>NZ_BOVL01000017.1:0-22623 GCF_019972155.1 Bradyrhizobium sp. RD5-C2
CAGGGACCAAAAACCATGGCAACCCGCTTGACGAAGAACACAGTCGCTGAGGAGCGCGTAGCGCGTCTCGAAGGATGCACGGCCCGGCTAGTGGCCGTCGACCCTTCGAGACGCGCGTTCCGCGCTCCTCAGGATGACGGGGAAGAATGGTGCCCGCTGCGGCGGAGGACAACATCACCGCGCCTTCGGATCGAGCGCGTCGCGCAGGCCGTCGCCGACCAGGTTGAATGACAGCACGACCAGGAAGATCGCAAGCCCAGGCCAGATCGCCATCCATGGCGCGCTGGTCAGGAAGCGTTGCGCGGCGTTGAGCATGCTGCCCCAGGACGGCGCCGGCGGCTGCTGGCCGAGGCCGAGGAAGGACAGCGCGGCTTCGGCGATGATCGCGGCTGCGATCGACAGCGTCGCCTGCACCAAGAGCGCCGGCAGGATGTTGGGCAGGATGTGGACCAGCGCGATGCGCCAGCGCGGATTGCCCATGGCGCGCGCGGCCTCGACATAGTCCTCGACCTTGACGCTCATCACCTGGCCGCGGGTCAGGCGGATGAAGATCGGGGTCGCCGAGACACCGATCGCGATCATTGCATTGCCGAGGCTCGGCCCGAGGAACGCTGCGAGCGCGATCGCCAGGATCAGGAACGGGCAGGCCAGCATCGCATCGGTGATGCGGCTGATCAGGGCGTCGATGAAGCCGCCGCGATAGCCGGCGAGCAGGCCGAGAGGCACGCCGATCGCAAGCGCGATGCTGACCGAGATGACGCCGGCAAGCAGCGAGGCGCGGGCGCCGAACACGACGCGCGCGAGCACGTCGCGGCCGAGCTCGTCGGTGCCGAACCAGTGCTGCAGCGACGGCGCCTTGCGGACCAGCGACCAGCTCGTCGCGATCGGATCGTAGGGCACGATCAGCGGCGCGAACACGGCGAGCAGGATACAGAGCACGATCACGGCAAGGCCGAGCACGGCGCCCTTGCGCCGGATCAGCCGCCGCCCAGCGCGCCGTGCTGGGCTTTCGAGCGTCTCGGCGGCGGCAAGCGCAGCTGATGTCCCGAGTACAGCGTCGGTCATCCGATCAGCTCCTTAGCCGCGGGTTGACCAGGATGTAGGCGATGTCGGCGATCAGGTTGAGCGTGATGTAGATCGTCGCCGTGGTCAGCACCACGCCCTGCACGACGGCATAGTCGCGGTTGAACACGGCATCGACGATCAGCTTGCCGAAGCCCGGGATCGAGAAGATCTGCTCGGTGAGCACCGCACCGGAGAGGAGCGTGCCGAGTTCGAGCGCGCCGAGGGTGATGATCGGCGTCAGCGCGTTGCGCATCGCATGCTTGAGGATCACCGTGCGCTCGGACAGGCCCTTGGCGCGCGCGGTGCGGACATAATCGCTCTCCAGCACCTGCAGCATGGCGCTTCGCGTATGCCGCATCAGGACCGCCGCGATCGCATTGCCGAGCACGAAGGCCGGCATGACGGATGCGGCGAGGCTGGCGCGCCAGTTTTCACTGAGCGGCACGTAGCCGGAGGCCGGCAGCCAGCCGAGTTCGACGGAGAACAGGAAGATCAGCATGATGCCGAGCCAGAAATTCGGCGTCGAGATACCCCACAGCGCGAACAGGTTGGCGCCGTAATCCCAGGCGGTGCCTTTCTTCACCGCCGAGATGATGCCAGCGGGAATCCCAATCAGAAAGGCGACCACGATCGCCATGCCGGCGATCTGCATCGTAACCGGCAGCTTCTGCGCGATCAGGCTCGACACCGGCATCTTGTTGCGCAGGGATTCGCCGAGGTCGCCCATGAGCACGCCCTTGACCCAATAGGCGTATTGCACCGGGATCGGTTGATCCAGGTGGTATTGCTGGCGGATCTGTTCGATCACGGCCGGATCGCGCTCCTCGCCGGCCATCACGAGTGCCGGATCGCCGGGCAGCAGGTGTTGCAGCGAGAAGATCAGGAGCGAGACGAAGAACAGCGTCGGGACCAGCTGAACCAGCCGCTTGGCGAGGAAGTTCAGCATGGTCGGCCCCGCGTGCCCAGCGTTGTCGCGATCATTTCAATTTCAGCCCGACCACGCGCACCAATCCATCCGGCATCTGCCGGTAACCCTCGACCTTGGCGGTGTGCGCGATCAAAAGCGTGCGGTGATAGATGTAGATGATGGGCTCGTCATTGAGCACGATCTTGGCCATCTTCTCGTAGATCGCCTTGCGCTGGGCGGGATCGTTGATCAGCCGCGCATCTTCCATCAACTTGTCGGCTTCCGCGTTGGAATAGCCGCCGTCGTTCTGCGGCGCCTTGGTGTGCAGGAAGACATAGGAATTGCCGTCGGGATCGATCCGGCCGCTCCAGTTGATCTGAAACACCTGAAACTCGCCGGCCTGGGCCTGCTTGAAAGTCGTCGCAAATTCGACCACGCGGATCTTGATGTCGAAGCCCGCTTCGGCCGCCATCGACTGCACGACCTGGGCCACGGCTTCGTTCTCGGCGCCTTTGGGGACCATGTAGTCGATGGCGACAGGCAGCGCGACACCGGCCTCCTTCAGCAGCGCCTTGGCCTTGGCAATGTCGCGTCCCCGAACCGGAAACGCCTTCTGATAGTAGGGATGGACCGGGCTGACCCATTGATTGCCCGGCGTGAACTCGCCGTTGAAGACGACCTGGTTGAGCGCCTCGCGGTCAATCGACAGGTCGAGCGCCTGGCGCACCTTTTCCGACTGGCTGAGTGCCCCCTTGCTCTTGTCGTTGCCGATGTTGATGGTGAGGCCGAGATAGCCGAGTTCGGGCGCAGTCGACAGCACAAGCCGCTTGTCGGCGCGGACGTCCTTGATGTCGGTGGCGAGCACGCGCTCGATCAGATCGAGCCCGCCGGATTTCAGATTGGCGAGCCGCACCGTGGCGTCGACGATAGGAAGGAACACGATGCGATCGATGAAGACGTTGTCCTTGTTCCAGTAATCCTCGAACTTCTCGAACACCATGCGGTCCTGCTGCACGCGTTCGACGAACTTGTAGGGTCCGGCGCAGACCGGATGCAGGCCGAATTTGTCGCCCGCTTCCTTCACCGCCTTCGGCGAGACCATCATGCCGGCGCGATCGGTCAACTGGGCGATCAGCGGCGAGTAGGGCGTCTTGAGTACCAGTTTGATGGTCAGGGGATCGACGACGTCCACATGGTCGAGCGCGGCCAGTTCCGGCTTGCGAAACGAGGTCGGCAGCGTCAGATGGCGTTCCAGCGAGAATTTGGCGGCTTCGGCGTCGAACGGTTCACCGTCGTGAAACTTGACGCCCGGCCGGAGCTTGATCGTCATCTCCTTGCCGTCGGCCGAGTTCTCGTAGGACAGCGCGAGCTGCGGAACGATATTCAGCTTCTCGTCAATGTCGAACAGCTTGTCGCAGAAGGCCGAAAAAACGATGCGGCCGACATAGGTGCGTCCGATTGAAGGATCTAGGATGTCGGGATCCTCTGCGAGCCCGATGCGAAGCGTGGTCTCGGCACGCGCGCTCGTTCCGCACCAGGCCACGAGGGCCGCCATCAGGATCGCCAAGCGCCAAAATCTCATCGCCAACCCCTTAATCCCCTGCGCATTTGTTCCTTACGAAATAACCCCGGGCCGCCCCGGGGCTTCCGCCGTATTGAACGCCGCCACCAGCTTTTCCAGTGTCGGCGAGAAGGCGCCATCGGACGGCACGATCGCCTCCGCGCCGGGCAGCTCGCCCGTTCGGTGACAGGCCGTTGCATATCCGGTGCCATCTTCGCGCAACAGCGGCACTTCGCTGCGGCAGCGCGCGATCACATAGGGACAGCGGGTATGGAAACGGCAGCCCGAGGGTGGATTGAGCGCGCTCGGCAGCTCGCCCTCCAGCACGATGCGGCTGCGCCTGGCGCGCGGCTTCGGCACCGGGATCGCCGACAGCAGCGCGCGGCTGTAGGGATGGCGCGGCGCGGCGAACAGCGCCTGCGCCTCCGCCGTCTCGACGATGGTGCCGAGATTCATCACGGCGACCCGGTCGGCGATGTGTTTCACGACGGCCAGATCGTGCGAGACGAAGATGTAGGCGAGCTTCAGTCGATCCTGCAGGTCGCGCAGCAAATTCAGGATCTGCGAGCGGATGGAGACGTCGAGCGCCGACACCGGCTCGTCGCAGATGATCAGCTTCGGCTCGACTGCGAGCGCGCGGGCAATCGCGATGCGCTGGCGCTGGCCGCCGGAGAATTCGTGGGGATAGCGGCGCGCAAAGCGCGGCTCGAGCCCGACCAGACGCAACAGCTCCTCGACCCGCTCGCGGCGGCCCGCTGCCGGGACGAGATTGTGCAGCGCCAGCGGTTCGGTCAGGATCTGGCTCACCGTCATGCGCGGGTTGAGCGAAGCGTAGGGGTCCTGGAAGATCAGCTGCGCATCGCGGCGGAACGCGCGCAATTGCTCGGCGTTGAGCGCGCCGAGGTCGCGGCCCTCGAAGCGGATCCGTCCGGCGTCCGGCTCGATCAGCCGCAGCACCAGGCGGCTGACGGTTGATTTGCCGCAGCCGGACTCGCCGACCAGCGCCAGCGTCTTGCCGGCCTCGACCGTGAAGCTGACGCCGTCGACCGCCTTCACATGAGCGGTCGGCCGGCCGAACACCGAGCGTTCGGCGACGAAATGCTTCACCAGCCCTTCGACCTCGAGCAGCGCAGTCATGACACCAGCCTTTCCAGCGGCGCGCGGATGCAGCGCGAGGCGTGGGTCGCGCTCAGCAACACGAGCGGCGGCGGCGACCGGGTGCAGGCATCTTCCACGAACGGACAGCGCGCGGCGAAGCGGCAGCCCGCCGACGGGTTCGCCATGTTCGGCACCATGCCCTCGATGGTGGCGAGATGGCTGGTGCGGCGGTCGAGCCGCGGGATCGAGCCGAGCAGGCCGACTGTGTAGGGATGCTGCGGATTGGCAAACAGCTCGTCGACTGGTGCGCGTTCGACGATCTCACCGGCATACATCACCGCGACCTCGTCGCACACCTCGGCGACGACGCCGAGATCGTGGGTGATCAGGATGATCGCAGCCCCACTCGCGGCCTTCAATTCGCGCATCAGATCGAGGATCTGGGCTTGCAGCGTCACGTCGAGCGCGGTGGTCGGCTCGTCGGCGATCAAGAGCCGCGGATCGCAGGCCAGCGCCATTGCGATCATCACGCGCTGGCGCATACCGCCGGACAGCTTGTGCGGATACTCGTCGATGCGCTTCTCGGGCGAAGGGATATGCACGCGGCGCAGCAGCTCGATGGTGCGCTCGCGTGCCGCGCGCCGGGAGCCGCCGCGGTGGCGCAGAATCGTCTCGGTGATCTGGTCGCCGACGGTGAAGCTCGGGTTGAGCGAGGTCATCGGTTCCTGGAAGATCATCGCGAGGCGATTGCCGCGCAGGTCGCGCAGCGTCGCATCCGGCACGTCGAGCAGGTCGAAGCCGTCGAAGCGGATCGCGCCGGAGACCGCGGCGGACTGCTTCGGCAACAGCCCCATGATCGCGAGCGAGGTGACGCTCTTGCCGCAGCCGGACTCGCCGACCAGACCGAGTGTGGCGCCGTTGGCGACGGAAAGATCAACGCTGTCGACGGCATGCGTCACGCGGCCATCGTCGCCGTGGAAGGTGACGCGCAGGCCCTCGATCTCGATCAGCGGGCCGGCGGTCATTCGCGGCTCTTGGTTGCCGCTGCGATGCCGGCCTCGATCCTGGCGCGGTCGCTGATTCCGGCCGGGTTGTCGCGCGTCGGCATGAAGTCCCGGAACGGCACCCAATGCTCACGGCTGACCGCTTCCAACCGTTCCAGCTCACGCAAGGGATCGGCGTGGTCGTCGACCCGCAGATCGAGCAACGGCCATTGCTCCGTTCCGTGGATCAGAAGGGCCGCCGACTGCTTGCCGCGCTTATCACCGCCGGTCGCCTCGCCGGCGAACATCGCCTTGATCAGCCGCTCCGCGAACGGCAGCTTCCCGTTCGCGGCAAAGACGCGCGCGGTCTCATCGAGCACGGCGGGCCCGGCCAGCATGTTGCCGGCGACCGAGAAGCCGTCGCCGGCGATGTGGCCGAACCAGTCGATGCAGTCCTTGCCGGAGTGGGCGGCGATCCGCCCCTTGCTGTCCATGACATGCACCTGCCGACTCTCGCGGCCGCCGTCGGGCGCGAGCAGCGCCGCGATCGTCTCATGCGGGCTGTTGCCGTCGCGCAGCAGCGCGAGGCCGTCGATGCCGTAGTAGGGATTGACCAGCGCCTGCGTCGCGATGGCGCCGATCCCGGGTGCAATGTGCGGCACCAGCGCGCCGACCGCGAAGAACCGCGTCGCGACGGCGATGCCGAGCTGGCCGGTGGCGCTGTCGCGGGCGATGATCGACCAGGTCATCCCAAACCTCTAGCGGCCCGCGGCGTAACCCTGCATGCCGCGCGGGTTGGCGGCGGCGCGGCGGCGGGGGCCGACCTTCGAGGCCGCGGTGAGGCGGCCTTCCGACCAATCCGGCCCAATCTCGACCACATGGCCGCGACGTTTCAATTCGTCGATGGTCGATTTCGGCACGCGATTCTCCAGCACCAGCACGCCGGGCCGCGAAGTGCGCGGCCAGAACGAGATCGGGAAATGCTCGGAGTGCCAGGCCGGCGCGTCGATCGCCTCCTGCAGATTGAGTCTCGCGTGGACATGGCGCAGGAAGAACTGCGTGATCCACTGATCCTGCTGGTCGCCGCCCGGCGAGCCCCAGGAGAGATACGGCTCGCCGTCGCGCAGCGCCATGGTCGGCGACAGCGTGGTGCGCGGCCGCTTGCCTGGCGCCAGCGAGGCAGGGTGGTTTTCCTCCAGCCAGAACATCTGGGCGCGGCTGCCGAGGCAGAAGCCGATCTCGGGAATTACAGGCGAGGATTGCAGCCAGCCGCCGGACGGCGTAGCCGAGATCATGTTGCCGGCCTTGTCGATGATGTCGAAATGCACGGTGTCGCCGCGCACCTCGCCGAACCGGCCGACCGTCGGTTCGCCCGCGCCCATGGCGCCGACCGCTTCGCGATGCCCTTCGGCGTGCCGCAGCTTCACGACGCCGCCGAAACCTGCGACCGAGCCGGGGCGGAAGTCGAGCGAGGCCTTGTCCTTCGAGATCAGCTTGCGCCGTTCGTTGTTGTAGGCATCGGACAGCAGCGTTTCGATCGGGATGTCGGCGAACTTCGGATCGCCGTAGAATGTTTCGCGATCGGCATAGGCAAGCTTGGCGGCTTCGATCTGCAAATGGATGAAGTCGGGGCCGGCGGGATCGAGCCCGTCGAGCTCGAAACCCTTCAGCAGCGCGAGCTGCTGCAGCATCACCGGACCCTGGCTCCAGACGCCGCACTTCTGCACGGTGTAGCGGCCGTAATCGTAGGTCAGCGGCGCTTCGATGGTCGGCTGCCAGCGCGCCATGTCGTCGGCCGACAGCACGCCGCGATGCGGCGATCCGGAGACGTCCATCACCTCCTGGGTGCGGCAGAATCTGTCGATCGCTTCGGCGACGAAGCCCTTCGACCATGCCTGCCGCGCGCGCTCGATCTGTGCGACGCGGTCGCTGCCTGCGCTCTCCGCCTCGGTCAGGATGCGTGCATAGGTCTCGGCGAGCTTCTTGTTGGTGAAGAGGGTGCCGGGCTTCGGCACTTCGCCGTTGGGCAGATAGACGTCGGCCGACGTGGACCAGTATTTCCGGAACAGCTGCTCGACGGTCTTGATGGTAGCCGACGCGCGCTCGACCAGCGGATGGCCGTCGCGGGCATAGGCGATCGCGGGCTCCAGCACGTCGCGCAGCTTCATCGTGCCGTAGTCGCGCAGCAGCAGCATCCAGGTTTCGAACGTGCCGGGCACACAGGCCGCGAGCAGGCCGGTGCCGGGCACCATTTCGAGGCCTTCGCTGCGATAATGCGCAATCGTCGCTTTCGCCGGCGCCGGTCCCTGGCCGCAGATCACTTCGGTCTTGCCGCGCTTGACGTCATGCACGATGAGCGGGACGTCGCCGCCGGGGCCGTTCAGATGCGGCTCGACCACCTGCAACGTGAACGCCGCGGCAACGCCGGCGTCGAAGGCGTTGCCGCCTTTCTCCAACGCCGCCATGCCGACGGCGGTCGCGATCCAGTGGGTCGAGGTGACGACGCCGAAGGTGCCTTCGATCTCGGGCCTTGTGGTGAACGGATCGGGGTTGACGTTGCTCATGGGGCGGCGCTTCCGGCTAGGTCTCTCAACGGGTCTCTTGGCGCGCGCACTTGATCACAGGCAGGCTGGCATGCCAACCGCTTGGTGGACATGGCCGCTCCCATCCGCGTGATCATGCCGGAACGGCGGCGGCAGGGCTGTTGACGGCGTGGCAGGCGACGCCGTCGATCAGTTCCGGCGCTTTTTCGCGGCAGAGATCGAAGGCGAGGGGACAGCGCGGGTTGAACGCGCAGCCCCGCGGCGGATCGATCGGGTTCGGGATCTCGCCCTTGACCGGGATGCGCTGGCGGCCGGACATCGCAAGATCCGGAACCGCGCCGAGCAGCATCTTGGTATAGGGCATCCGCGGGTTCTCGAACAGTTTCCGGCCCTCGGCGATCTCGACGATGCGGCCGAGATACATCACGCCGATCCGGCTCGCCATGTGGCGGACAACCGCGAGATTGTGGCTGATGAAGAGATAGGTCAGGCCGAACTTGTCCTGCAGGTCGCGCATCAGATTGAGGATCTGCGCCTGCACCGAGACGTCGAGCGCCGAGGTCGGCTCGTCGCAGACGATGAACTCGGCCTCGGACGCCAGCGCACGGGCGATCGCGATGCGCTGGCGCTGGCCGCCGGAAAATTCATGCGGGAATTTCTGGCCGTCGTCGGGGTGCAGGCCGACCAGCGAGAGCAGTTCGCCGACCCGGGCCTTGATGTCGCGTTCGCCCTCGATCAGGTCGAAGGCGCGGATCGGCTCGGCCACGATAGCGGCGACCCGGTAGCGCGGATTGAGGCTGGCATAAGGGTCCTGAAAAACCATCTGGATGCGCCGGCGCAGCCGGCGGCGCGCCTGTGCCTGCCGCGGATCGGTCATCGAGACGCCGTCGATGACGACTTCGCCCGAACTCGGCGGCAACAGGCCCACGACCATGCGCGCAACCGTGGTCTTGCCGGATCCGGATTCGCCGACCAGCGCAAACGTCTCGCCGCGCTTGATGTCGAAGCTGACACCGTCGACGGCCTTGAGGAATTCGAGATGGCCGCCTTCGATCACGCGGTTGAGCCACGGTTTCGAGACGTCGAAGACGCGGCGCAGGTTCTTGACCTCGATCAATGTCCCGCTCATGCCGCCGTCTCCTTCGCCGGCTCGAACAGATGGCAGGCGACCGATTGGTCACCATGCTGGATCGGCTCGGGACGTTCGACGCGGCAGCGATCGAACACAAATGCGCAGCGCGGATTGAATGGGCAGCCTGCCGGGATCGCCGACAGCCGCGGCATCGAGCCCGGGATCTGCACCAGGCGCTTGTCCTCGCCCGCGAGCGTCGGAATCGCGCCCATCAGGCCCTTGGCGTAGGGATGCAGCGGGTTGCGCACCACTTCCTGCACCGGGCCGATCTCGGCGATGCGGCCGGAATACATCACCGCGACGCGGTCGCAGGTCTCGGCGATCACGCCCATGTCGTGGGTCACCAGCATCACGGCGGTGCCGTGGTCGCGGCCGAGCCGCTTGATCAGCGTGATGATCTGCGCCTGCACCGAGACGTCGAGCGCGGTGGTCGGCTCGTCGGCGATGATCAGCTCGGGTTCGGCGCAGATCGCAAGCGCGATCACGACGCGCTGGCGCATGCCGCCGGAGAATTCATGCGGATAGCCGTCGATGCGCTTTTCCGGCGCGGGGATGCCGACCTCGGCGAGCAGATCGATCGCGCGCCGGCGCGCGGCGCTTTCGCTCAGATTGGTGTGGGTGCGTATCGTCTCGATGATCTGGTCGCCGATCCGGTAGAGCGGATTGAGGCTGGTCAGCGGATCCTGGAAGATCATGCCGATCCGCTTGCCCCGGACTCTGCGGATTTCTTCCGGCGGAAGATGGTCGATCCGCGTGCCCGACAGCTCGATCTCGCCGCCGGAAATACGACCGGGCGGATCGATCAGCCCGATCACGGCAAGCCCGGTGACCGACTTGCCGGCGCCGGACTCGCCGACCACGCCGAGCACCTCGCCCTTGGCGATGTCGAACGACACGCCGTTGATGGCGCGCAACGTTGCGCGGCGGGTGACGAATTCCACCTCGAGGTTACGCACGGAGAGAACAGGCTGGGTCATCGGAGCTTTGGGTTCAATGCGTCGCGCAGCCAGTCGCCGAGCAGGTTGATGGAGAGGATCAGGCCGGCGAGCGCAATGCCCGGGAAGGCGACGATCCACCACTCGCCGGCGAACAGATAATTGTTGCCGATCCGGATCAGGGTGCCGAGCGAGGGCATGGTGTCGGGCATGCCGGCGCCGAGGAACGACAGCGTCGCCTCGGTGATGATCGCAAGCGCCAGGTTGATGGTGGCGATGACCAGGATCGGGCCCATCGTGTTCGGCAGCACGTGCCGCAGCATGATCTTCGGCGCCGGCAGACCGATCAGCTGCGCCGCCGCCACGTAGTCCTTGTTCTTCTCGACCATCACCGAGCCGCGCACGGTGCGGGCGTATTGCACCCAGAAACTGAGGCCGATCGCGATGATCAGCACGCCGAACGTGCTCATCTCGTCGAGCCGGTTGCCGAGCAGCGATTTGGCGACACCGTTGACCAGGAGCGCGATCAGGATCGCCGGGAAGGTGAGCTGGACGTCGGCGATCCGCATGATGACGCTGTCGACCACGCCGCCGAAATAACCGGCGACCAGCCCGAGGGCGATACCGAGCGCGCCGGCGAACACCACGCCGGCAACGCCGACCGCAAGCGAGATGCGCAGGCCGTAGAGGATCGCCGAGAGCACGTCGCGGCCCTGCTCGTCGGTGCCGAGCAGGAACGGGCTCTGGCCGTCGGCGGTCCACAGCGGCGCGATCCGCGAGTTGATCAGCTGCAGCTGCGCCGGATCGAACGGGTTCTGCACCGCAAGCCATGACGCAAAGATCGCCAGCAGGAAGAACAACAGCGTGATCACGGCGGCGACCATCGTCAGCCTGGAACGGCGGAACGAATAGAGGATGTCGCTGTCGAGCGCGCGTCTGAACCAGCCAGCAGATGTCTGCGGGTGAGCTTCGGAACGATGGGGGACGACGGCGTCGGACATCGGTCAGCCCCTCACGTCGCGCGGCCGACGGTCGAGCGCAAGCGCGGATCGACCACGGTGTAGAGGATGTCGACCACGAGATTGATGGTGACGAAGATCAGCGAGACCATCAACAGATACGCGGCCATGATCGGGATATCGACGTTTTGCACGGCCTGCACGAACAGAAGTCCCATGCCCGGCCATTGGAACACGGTTTCGGTGATGATCGAGAAAGCAATTACCGAGCCAAACTGCAGGCCGGCGACGGTGATCACCGGAACCAGGGTGTTCTTCAGCGCATGGCCGAAATGGATCGCGCGCGTGGTCAGCCCGCGGGCGCGGGCGAAGCGGATATAGTCGGTCCGCAGCACTTCCAGCATTTCGGCGCGCACCAGCCGCATGATCAGGGTCATCTGGAACAATCCGAGCGTGATCGCCGGCATGATCAGCGCCTTCAGGCCGGAGACGGTGAGCAGCCCGGTGGTCCACCAGCCGAGCTTCACCACCTCGCCGCGGCCGAAGGAGGGCAGCCAGCCCAAGGTTACGGCGAACAGATAGATCAGGAGGATGCCGATCAGGAAGGTCGGCAGCGAAATGCCGATCAGCGATACCGCCTGGAATAATTTGGCGAGCACGGTGTCGCGGCGCAGCGCCGAATAGACCCCCATCAGGATGCCGGCGATCATGGCGAACAGCGTGGCGCAGATCGCAAGCTCCAGCGTCGCCGGCAGCCGTTCCGCCAGCAGCGATGAGACCGGCAGGCGGAACTGGTAGGACACGCCGAACTTGAACTGCAGCGCATTGATGAAATAGCGGCCGAACTGCACCAGCACGGAATCATCCAGGCCGAGCGAGCGCCGGATTTCAGCGCGCTGCGCGGCCGAGGTGTCGATCGAGACGATCTGGCTCACCGGATCGCCGGCGAAGCGGAACATCGCGAAGGCAATGACGCCGACGGCGAGCATCACGCCGATCGCCTGCAGCACGCGGCGAAGAGTGAAAGCGAGCATCTCTACCTTTCACTGCTTTTGACATCCGGCGCGCGCGGCTTTGCGCGGCCGAAAACCGAGAGGTCCCGGAAGCCTGCGCTTCCGGGACCCAATTCGCTGCAACCACTATTCACCTTGCTTGGTCGCCCAGTACAGCAGCACCTGGTTGTCCGCGCGCTGGGTCAATTTGACCTTTTTCGACACGCCCCACACCAGCGGTTGCTGATGCAGCGGAATGTAGCCGTAATCCTTGATGACGATCTCGTAGGCCTGCTTGATCAACTGGTCGCGCTTGGCAGTGTCGCTCTCGATCAGGACCTTGTCGGTGAGCGCGTCGACTTCCTTGTTGCAGTAGCCGCCGAGATTGGCTTCGCCCCGGGTCGAATCCTTCGGATCGTCGCGGCAGCCGAGGATGTCGTGCAGCACGTTGTGCGAGTCTGACGTCGCGGGCGTCCAGCCCAGCATGAAGAACGAGGTCTGGTAACCGCCGGGCTTCAGCACCTTGCCGAAATACTGCGCCTTCGGTTGCGCCAGCAGGTTCACCTTGATGCCGATGCGCGCCAGCATGCCGACCACCGCCTGGCAGATCGCGGCGTCGTTGACGTAGCGGTCGTTCGGGCAATCCATCGTGACTTCGAAGCCGTTCGGATAGCCGGCCTCCGCCAGCAGCTTCTTGGCGCCTTCCGGATCGAGCTTCGGCCGGGTGAACTCCTTCGACAGCGGATAGAGCTCGGGCGCGATCATCAGGGTCGAGGGCGTCGACATGCCGCGCATCACGCGGGTCTTGATCAGGTCGACGTCGATCGTCTTGTAGAAGGCTTCGCGGACCTTGATGTCCTTGAACGGATTCTTGCCCTTGATGTTGGAGTACAGCAGCTCGTCGCGCGCCATATCCATGCCGATGAAGATGGTGCGGATCTCCGGCGCGGTCATGACGGTGGCGACGCCGCTGGAATTGACGCGCTGGATGTCCTGGAGCGGAACCGGTTCGATGACATCGACCTCGCCCGAGAGCAGCGCGGCGACGCGGGTGGCGTCGGAGCCGATCGGGGTGAAGATGATCTCCTGGAGATTATGCTCGGGCTTGCGCCAATAGCCCGGAAACGCCTTGAACACGGTCTTCACGCCGGGCTGGTGGCTCTCGATCGTGAAGGGACCGGTGCCGTTCTCGTGCAGCGCGGCGTAGCTCGGCGTGGTCGCGGAGGCCGGCGTCGGCGCGACGGCGTTGTTCTCCTCGCTCCACTTCTTGTCCATGATGTACCAGCTATCCCACTGCGAGGTCAGGATGGGATTGGGCGAGTCCAGCGTCACGTCGACGGTGTAATCGTCGACCTTGGTGAACTTGGCGTCGGCCGGAACGTTGCTCAGGAAGTTGGAGCCCTTGGCGCGGACGCGGTCGGCGGAGAACAGCACGTCGTCGGCGGTGAAGGGGTCGCCATTGTGGAATTTCACGCCCTTGCGCAGATGGAAGCGCCATTTGGTCGGGCTCAGCGTCTCCCAGCTTTCCGCCAGCGCCGGAATGATCTTGAGGTCCTTGTCGCGCGCGGTGAGGCCTTCGTAGACGTGCGCGTGGTGCGCGATCGTCGTGGTTTCCTTCAGCGTGTACGGATCCAGCGACTTCAGCTCGCCCTGATTGGCATATTTCAGCGTCTGGGCCGATGCCGGCAAGGCAAAGGCGCCCAGCGCGACGGCAGTCGCCGCAAACAAACTCCAACGTACCGACATGTGATCCCGCGTCCCCGTTTTTGTCCGCCGGCTGCTTTGTCCGGCTGGTATTATTGATGCATGTTGCCAGAGTTTCCCGGCCGCGCAAGCGCGATTTCCCAAAGGGTTAATCGGTTCGTGCGGGTGCAGCGCAATGAATGCGACATGAGAGTAGGCGGTTGGTACAGGCGCGTGACATTCGACTTTCGGAGTGCCGCTTGCCGGTCACGGGAATTGATCGCCGACGAGCCAGGCTGATGCCGGTCGCGCCAAACGGAGCCGCCGTTCCAAACGGTTTGGAGCCTGTCGTTCCAAACGGTTTGGTTGACCATAACGGATGATTGAGGCCGACTAGACATCGGGGCAGGTACGGCTCGCTTGCGTGACCGGCCCGGTCCCGGCGATACTGAGGCGGGCCAGGCGCATTTGAGGAGGCGGATATGAAGGTCAACGTCGAGATAGATTGTACGCCCCTTGAAGCGCGCCAATTCTTCGGCCTGCCGGACGTGGCACCGATGCAGAACGCGGTGATGGACAGGCTGCAGCAGCAGATGCTGTCGAACATCGAGAAGGTTTCGCCGGAAGCGTTGATGCAAAGCTGGTTCACCTTTGATCCCAAGCTCGCCGAGCGCTTCCAGGACATGTTCGTGACGATGGCCGGCCTCGGCGGCTTGGCCAAAAAGGACAAGAAATAGTGGCGGCCGCGAAAGGGAGCGTTGATGCGACCGAACGCCGATTGCGCCCACCCAGCCTGTTCCTGATGCTGGCGGAAGCGCGCGGCGTGCTCGAGCTGAATTCGAGCCTGCTGCTGTCGCCGTTGCTGATGCAGGCGCCGAAGGGTGACGGTCATCCGGTGCTGGCGCTGCCCGGCTTCCTCGCCAGCGACCTTTCGATGGCGCCGATGCGACGCTATCTGAAGGAGCTCGGCTATGACGCCTACGCCTGGAACATGGGCCGCAATTTCGGCGGGATCTCCAGCAGGCGGACTGCGCTGCGCGACCTGCTGAAGCGGGTCCATGAGGCGTCGGGGCGCAAGGTCTCGATCATCGGCTGGAGCCTCGGCGGCGTCTATGCGCGCGACCTGGCGTCGCAGATGCCTGAGCTGGTGCGCTCCATCATCACGCTGGGCAGCCCGTTCGCCGACGACATCCGCGCCACCAACGCGACCCGGCTGTACGAACTGCTGTCCGGCGAGGGGGTGGACGCCATTCCCGAAATCCGCGCGGCGATCGCCGGCGACATGCCGGTGCCGGCAACCTCGATCTATTCCCGCACCGACGGCATCGTGAACTGGCGGACCTCACGGGTCCGGCCGTCGGCGACCGCTGAGAACATCGAGGTGCATTTCGCCAGCCATCTCGGCCTCGGCGTCAACCCCGCAGCGCTGTGGGCGATCGCGGACCGGCTGGCACAGCCGGAAGGGGAGTTCCGGCATTTTGACCGCTCGGGCCCCTTTGCCATTGCCTATGGGCCGGCAGAACAGGCACTATCCTGACTGAACGACGAGAAGCGCCGCCAAGGCGCCCGCGTGAGTTGGCTCTCGGGAGGAAATCATGAGCGACGCCAAGAAGCTGTCCTCGCTGGACGCATCGTTTCTGTATCTGGAAACGCCGGAAATGCCGATGCATGTCGGCAGCATGGCGATCTTCCGGCTGCCCGACGGCTACAAGGGCGACTTCTTCGAGGAGTTCAAGGCGATGATCGCTTCGCGGCTGCACGTCGCGCCGATCCTCAAGGCGCGGCTGCAGAAGGCGCCGCTCGACATCGACCACCCGTCCTGGGTCGAGGATGATCAGTTCGACATCGACCGCCACATCTTCCGCGCCAGCCTGCCTGCGCCACGCGACCGCGCCACGCTGGAGCGCATCGTCGGCTGGATGCATGCCAAGCTGTTGAACCGCGCCCGCCCGCTCTGGGAGTTCTACGTCTTCGAGGGCATGAAGGACAACGAGATCGGGCTCTATTCCAAGATGCACCACGCCTGCATCGACGGCGGCGCCGGCGCGGCGCTGACCAGCATGATCTACGACCTGACGCCGGTGCCGCGGCAGATCGAGCCACCGAGCGCGAAAAAGGTCGCGCAGGAGCCGCGCGACATCGCGGCCAATCTGATCGACGCCTATCAGCAGCTCTGGACCCAGCCGTTCGAGGCGGCCGCCGCCGCGCAGAAGAGCCTGGAGCTGCCGCGCTCGGGCAAGAGCGACCTCGGCTCGATCCTGTTCGACAACGCCATGTTCCAGATCGAGAGCGCGGTGAAGTTCGCAGGCTCGATGCCGACCGTGCTCAAGAGCCTCTCCGACGTCGTCGCCAAGGTCGCCGATCCGAGGTCGCGCGAGAGCCTGCAGGCGATGGCCTCGCCGCCGACCATCCTCAACAAGGCGATCTCGTCGGAGCGCAGCTTTGCCGGCACCTCGATCTCGCTGTCGCGCGCCAAGGCGCTGGCGAAGGCCTCGGGCGGCAAGCTCAACGACGTGGTGCTGGCGCTCGCCTCGGGCGTGGTGCGGCGCTATCTGATCAGCCAGGGCGCGCTGCCGAACAAGTCGCTGACCGCCGGCGTGCCGATCTCGCTGCGCGAGGAAGGCAACGCCGAATCCAACAACCAGGTGTTCGGCATGATCTGCTCGATCGCGACCGACGTCGAGGATCCGAAGAAGCGGCTGGAAACCATCATCGCGCAGTCCACCAAGTCCAAGGAGATGTCGCATCCGCTGCGCGCCCTGGTGCCGCAGGTCTCCAACATCTCGCTCTTGGGCGCGCCGATCGTGGTGCAGGTTCTGGCCTTGCTCTACAGCCGGTCTGACCTGTCCAACGTGCTGCCGCCGGCGACCAACATCACGGTGTCGAACGTACCGGGGCCGCGGCAGACGCTGTACGCGGCCGGCGCGGAGCTGCTGCACATCTTCCCGGTTTCGATCTCGACCCACGGCGTGGCGCTCAACATCACCGTGCAGAGCTACCGCGATCAACTCGATTTCGGCTTCATCGTCGGTGCCAACATCATTCCGCATGTGCAGGTGATGTGCGACATGCTGCCGCTCGAATTCGATGTACTCGAGGCGGCGTTCGCGCCTCCGCCTGCCGACATCAAGGGCGCGGCCGAATAGGAATTCCTGCAATGATCGACATGCCACCGCTGCAGTTCGCCGAGACGAACGGCATTCGCATGGGGTTTTACGAAGCAGGCCCCAAGACCGATACACCGCCCGTGGTGTTGTGCCACGGCTGGCCCGAACTGGCGTTCTCCTGGCGCCATCAGATCAAGGCGCTCGGCGAGGCCGGCATCCGGGTGATTGCGCCGGATCAGCGCGGCTATGGCGCGACCGACCGGCCGGAGCCGGTCGAGGCGTACGACATGGAGCACCTGACCGGCGACCTTGTCGGCCTGCTCGACCATCTCAAGATCGATAAGGCGATCTTCGCCGGCCACGACTGGGGCGGCTTTGTCGTCTGGCAGATGCCGCTCAGACATCCCTCGCGGGTCGCCGGCGTCGTCGGTGTCAACACGCCGCATTTGAACCGCGCGCCGATGGACCCGATCGCGCTGTTCCGCCAGCGCTTCGGCGACCAGATGTACATCGTCCAGTTCCAGGATCCGGCACGCGAGCCCGATCGGATCTTCGGCAGCCGCGTGGAACAGACCTTCGATGCCTTCATGCGCAAGCCGGCGGCGCGCCCGCCGGGCGCTCCGGAGGAACAGCCGATCGCCGGCGTCGGCGCCTCGGCGCGGCTCAACCTGGCGTTCCCGCAGATGATCGCGAACTACGACGCCAAACACGATCCGCGGACGCCGATCCTGTCGGCCGAGGAGAAGAAGGTGTTCGTCGACACTTTCACCAGGACCGGCTTCACCGGCGGCATCAACTGGTATCGCAACTTCACCCGCAACTGGGAACGTTCGGCGGGGCTGGACCACAATGTGCGGGTGCCGTCGCTGATGATCATGGCCGAGAACGACGCGGTGCTGCCGCCCTCGGCTGCCGATGGCATGGAGAAGCTGGTGCCGGACCTCGAAAAGTATCTGGTCCACGACAGCGGCCATTGGACGCAGCAGGAAAAGCCTGACGAGGTCAGCGCCAAGCTGATTGAGTGGCGTAGAAAGCGGTTTGGGTGACGACGGGACACTAACGCCGTCATTGCGAGCGAAGCGAAGCAATCCATTGGTCCGCATGTGAGGACAGATGGATTGCTTCGTCGCTTCGCTCCTCGCAATGACGAATAGAGGACAGGGGGCACTTCGACAATGGCATCCGGCAACAGACTGAGTCCGATCCCGCATCCGCCGACGAAGCCGGTGGTCGGCAACATGCTGTCGCTGGATTCGAACGCGCCGGTGCAGCATCTGGTCAAGCTCTCCAAGGAGCTCGGACCGATCTTCTGGCTCGATATGATGGGCGCGCCGATCGTCATCGTCTCCGGTCACGATCTGGTCGACGAGCTCTCCGACGAGAAACGCTTCGACAAGGCGGTGCGCGGCTCGCTGCGCCGGGTGCGCGCGGTCGGCGGCGACGGGCTGTTCACCGCCGACACCAAGGAGCCGAACTGGAGCAAGGCGCACAACATCCTGATGCAGCCGTTCGGCAACCGCGCCATGCAGTCGTACCACCCGAGCATGGTCGATATCGCCGAGCAGCTGGTCAAGAAATGGGAGCGCCTCAACGCCGACGAGGAGATCGAGGTCGTCCACGACATGACGGCGCTGACCCTCGACACCATCGGGCTCTGCGGCTTCGACTACCGCTTCAATTCGTTCTACCGCCGCGACTACCACCCTTTCGTGGAATCGCTGGTGCGCTCGCTCGAGACCATCATGATGACCCGCGGCCTGCCGCTCGAGGGTCTGTGGATGCAGAAGCGGCGCAAGACGCTGACCGACGACGTCGGCTTCATGAACAAGATGGTCGACGAGATCATCGCCGAGCGGCGCGGCAACACCGATGTGACCAGTGACAAGAAGGACATGCTGGCCGCGATGATGACCGGCGTCGATCGCGCCACCGGCGAGCAGCTCGACGACGTCAACATCCGCTACCAGATCAATACCTTCCTGATCGCCGGCCACGAAACCACCAGCGGCCTGCTGTCGTGCACGATCTATGCGCTGCTGAAGCATCCCGAGGTGCTCAAGAAGGCCTATGAGGAGGTCGACCGCGTCCTTGGTCCCGACATCGATGCGCGGCCGACCTATCAGCAGGTGACGCAGCTCACCTACATCACTCAATGTCTGAAGGAGGCGCTGCGACTGTGGCCGCCGGCGCCGGCCTACGGTATCGCGCCGCTCAACGACGAGACGATCGGCGGCAAATACAAGCTGAAGAAGAACACCTTCATCACCGTGCTGGTGATGGCGCTGCATCGCGATCCCTCGGTCTGGGGCCCCAACCCGGACGTGTTCGATCCGGAGAATTTCAGCCGCGAGGCGGAGGCCAAACGCCCGATCAATGCCTGGAAGCCGTTCGGCAACGGCCAGCGCGCCTGCATCGGCCGCGGCTTTGCCATGCACGAGGCGGCGCTCGCGATCGGGATGATCCTGCAACGCTTCAGGCCGCTCGACGTGCATCGCTACCAGATGCATCTGAAGGAGACGCTGACCGTCAAGCCCGACGGTTTCAGGATCAAGGTGCGGCCGCGCGACGACAGGGAGCGTGGTGCGTTCGCCGGCAGCACCGGCGCGGTTGCGGCAGCGCCGAAGGCACCGCGCGCGCCGACCACGCGCCCCGGCCACAACACGCCGATGCTGGTGCTGTATGGCTCCAACCTCGGCTCGGCCGAGGAGCTGGCGACCCGGATGGCCGATCTGTCGGAGATCAATGGCTTCTCGGTGCGGCTTGGCCCGCTGGACGACTATGTCGGCAAGCTGCCGGAGGAGGGCGGCGTCCTGATCATCTGCGCCTCCTATAACGGTGCGGCGCCCGACAATGCGACGCAGTTCGTCAAATGGCTTGAGACCGATCTGCCGAAGGATGCCTTCGCCAAGGTACGCTACGCGGTGTTCGGCTGCGGCAACAGCGATTGGGCCGCGACCTACCAGTCGGTGCCGCGCTTCATCGACGAGCAGCTGACCAAGCATGGCGCCCGCGCAGTCTATCCGCGCGGCGAGGGCGATGCGCGCAGCGATCTCGACGGCCAGTTCCAGAAATGGTTCCCGGAGGCCGCGAAGGTCGCGACCAAGGAATTCGGCATCGACTGGAATTTCACCCGCACCGCCGAGGACGAGCCGCTTTATGCGATCGAGCCGGTGGCGCAGGGCGCGGTCAACACCATCGTGACGCAGGGCGGCGCGGTGCCGATGAAGGTGCTCGCCAACAACGAGCTGCAGAACAAGGAGGGCGCCCATCCGTCGGAGCGCTCGACCCGGCACATCGAGGTCGAGCTGCCGGCCAATCTGAAATATCGCGTCGGCGATCATCTCAGCGTGGTGCCGCGCAACGATCCGACTCTGGTCGATTCCGTTGCGCGCCGGTTCGGCTTCCTGCCAGCCGACCAGATCCGGCTGCAGGTCTCGGAAGGCCGCCGCGCGCAACTGCCGGTCGGCAACGCGGTGTCGGTCGGGCGGCTGCTCACCGAGTTCGTCGAATTGCAGCAGGTCGCGACCCGCAAGCAGATCCAGATCATGGCCGAGCACACCCGGTGCCCGATGACCAAGCCGAAGCTGATGGCCTATGTCGGCGACGACGAGGCCTCAGCCGGGCGCTACCGCACCGAGGTGCTGGCCAGGCGCAAATCGGTGTTCGACCTGCTCGAGGAATATCCGGCCTGCGAGCTGCCGTTCCATCTCTACCTCGAAATGCTGTCGTTGCTCGCGCCGCGCTATTACTCGATCTCGTCGTCTCCGGCCGGCGAGGCGCAGCGTTGCAGCGTCACCGTCGGCGTGGTGGAGGCGCCTGCGAGCTCGGGACGCGGCATCTACAAGGGGATCTGCTCGAACTATCTGGCGCGCCGCCGCGCCGGCGATACCGTCCACGCCACCATCAAGGAGACCAAGGCCGGCTTCCGCCTGCCTGACGACAGCGCCGTGCCGATCATCATGATCGGGCCGGGCACCGGGCTCGCGCCGTTCCGCGGCTTCCTGCAGGAGCGCGCCGCGCGCAAGGCGCAGGGCGCGACGCTGGGCCCCGCGATGCTGTTCTTCGGCTGCCGTCATCCGGAGCAGGACTTCATCTATGCGGATCAGCTGAAGGCGTTCGCCGTCGATGGTGTCAGTGAACTCCATACCGCGTTCTCGCGCGCCGACGGGCCGAAGACTTATGTGCAGCATCTCGTCGCCGCGCAGAAGGATCGGGTCTGGGAGCTGATCGAGAAGGGCGCGATCGTCTATGTCTGCGGCGACGGCGGCAAGATGGAGCCCGACGTCAAGGCGACCCTGATGTCGATCTATCGCGAGCGCAGCGGTGCCGACGCTGACGCCGCCGCGCGCTGGATCGAGGAGATGGGCACCAGGAACCGCTACGTGCTCGACGTCTGGGCCGGCGGGTAGGCTCGGCGCCTTCGGCAAAGCTGCGGGCCATGCTACAAGCCGCCGCATGATTCCCTGGGAAAAGATCGATACCGCGCGCATTCCCGGCACCGAGGGTGAATTGCGCCTGATGCGGCGCGGCCGCGAGTTTTCGATCATGCTCGGTACCAACGAGCTGATGAACAGCCGCCTGTCGGGCTCGGAAGCCGCGCTGGCGACGCTCGCCGCGAAGAAGATCGAGAAGGTCACACGGCCGCGTTTTCTGATCGGCGGCCTCGGCATGGGCTTTACGCTGCGGGCCGCGCTCGCCGTGCTTGCAGCCGAGGCGGAAATCGTGGTGGCCGAGCTGGTGCCGGCAGTTGTTGCCTGGGCGAGGGGCCCGATGGCCGAGATCTTCGGCGAAAGCCTGAACGATCCGCGCGTCACCATCCAGGAGGTGGATGTCGCTGATGTGATCGAGCGCAATCCGCGCACCTACGATGCCATTCTCCTCGACGTCGATAACGGCCCGGAAGGTCTGACCCGCAAGGCCAATGACGCGCTGTATGACATCTCCGGGCTCAGGATCGCACACGCCGCCTTGCGGCACGGCGGCGTGCTCGCCGTCTGGTCGTCCGGTCCAAATGCCAAGTTCCCGAAATCGCTGTCCCGCGCCGGGTTCGCCGTCAACGAGATTGCCGTCCGCGCCACGGGCCGCGGCCGCGGCGTGCGCCACGTGATCTGGATCGCGGTCAAGGAGTAGCAGGCGGCGCTATTGCGGCGCAGCAAGGCCGCCGGGAGCACCATTCGGTTCGATTGTGTTGAAAAGCGAGTGCCGTTGGGTTTCACTCGCGGCACCGAAGCATCGAGCCCTTGGTCTGTCTGATGCAGCCGACGTCGAATTTTGGGGTGCAGGAGACGCACGGGATCCTGGACCGCTTCCAGGCCGAATTCCGCGGCTCGAGCGAGGGGCTCGGCTGGTCGTCCGCGTATGCCTCGGTCCAGCGCGAGCGGCCGTTTGACGGGCACTTCCACGCGCTGTCCGACAATCTGATGGTGCTGCACCGGGGTGGCCCGGTCGAGATCACCTATGTGATGGACGGCAAGTCGGTTGCCCGGCAGATTCCGCGCGGCGGGGTGTTCTTCCTGCCGGCGGGACACGCCTGCAACGTGGTGCTGCGCGAGGCGCTGGAATCCACGCATATCTATCTGCGCTCCGACCTGTTCGCGGGCCGGGACGGGGCGCCGAGCCTGATCGGCGGGCTCGCGCCGATGCTGGGCGGTCAGGGTT
>NZ_BOVL01000017.1:22718-109737 GCF_019972155.1 Bradyrhizobium sp. RD5-C2
GACACCATCACCAGCGGCCTGCCGGCCTCGTCGCTGTTCGTCGATCCGATCGCGCAGGCGATCGCCAATCGCTTCGTCGCAATCAATTTCCACAAGCCGAGCGTGGAGGCCGGCAAGCATCCGAACCTGCTCAGCAACCGGCAGATGGCCCGGATCCGCGAATTCGTCGACACCAACCTGGATACCGATATCCGGCTCGACCAGCTGGCAGAACTATGCGGCCGCAGCACCGAATATTTCGTGCGCCTGTTCAAGGCGACCAGCGGCATCTCGCCCTACCAGTACGTGCTCAATCTGCGCATCGAGCGCGCCCGGGCGCTGCTCGCCGACGAGACGCAAAGCCTCGCCGACATCGCGCTGGCCTGCGGCTTCTCCCATCAGGAGCATTTCACCCGCATGTTCCGCCGCTTCACCGGCGTGACGCCGGGGCGATACCGGCGCAGCCACTAGCGCCCGGCCGGCGGTTCGGACGGGCGCCGACGCTAGCCCAAGCCTGCGGATGATTTTTCCGGTTTCGTGCAGATTTTCTCCGGTTTCGTGCAGGCCCGCCGGGGCCGCCGGCCGCTAGCTTTCTCCCAACAAGACGAGACTGCCGGTTCGCCGGCTTGGGAGAAATGCCATGAGCATCGCAGTGCCTGATGCCGTACGCCCGCCCATCGTGGCGGCCGGAGATGCCGGCAGCGGCACATTTGCCTATTGCTCGCAGCAATATCGCGTGGTGTTCGGCGCCGGCACCTCGGCGCGGCTTGGCGAGGAGAGCGAGCGCCTTGGCATCAAGCGGGCGCTGGTGCTGACCACAAGCGAGCAGCAGCACCTCGGGCGACGGCTCGGCGCAGGCCTCGGCGACCGGCTCGCAGGGCTGTTTGCCGGCGCACGCATGCATACGCCGGTCGAGGTCACCAACGAGGCGCTTCGCATCGTCGAGTCCCGCGACATCGACGGGCTCGTCGCCATCGGCGGCGGCTCGACGGTCGGGCTCGGCAAGGCGCTGTCGCTGCGCACGGGGCTGCCGCACATCGCGATGCCGACCACCTATGCCGGCTCCGAAATGACGCCGATCCTTGGCGAAACCAGCAACGGCATCAAGACCACGCAGCATTCCCAGGACCTGGTGCCGGACACCGTCATCTACGACGTCGATCTCACTGTGAGCCTGCCGCCGCACATCTCCGCCGCCAGCGGCATGAATGCGATCGCCCACGCCGTCGAGGCGCTCTATGCGCCCGACGCCAATCCGCTGACCTCGTTGATGGCGGAGGAAGGTATCGCCGCGCTCGCGCGCGCGCTGCCGCGCATCATGGCGGCGCCGGCCGATGCCGGAGCGCGGCGCGACGCGCTCTACGGCGCCTGGCTGTGCGGCGTCTGCCTCGGCGCGGTCGGGATGTCGCTGCACCACAAGCTCTGCCACGTGCTGGGCGGCATGTTCAACCTGCCGCATGCCGAAACCCACGCGATCGTGCTGCCGCACGCCGCCGCTTACAACGCCGCCGCGGCGCCGGAAGCGATGAGCCGTGTCGCACGAGCGTTGCACAGCGCCAACGCCCCGCAGGGCCTGTTTGATCTTGCCCGGCAGCTCGCGTTGCCGCGCCGGCTCTCCGACATCGGGATGCCCGAGGACGGCATCGCGCGCGCTGCCGAGATGGCGGTGCGCAATCCCTATGCCAACCCAAGACCCGTGGAGCGCGTCGCAATCCAGGACCTGATCGCGGCAGCCTGGCGCGGCGATGCGCCCGTGCAGCACTGACATCTCCAAATCAAAGGACAACACGATGGCCAATTTCAACGAGCACGACCTCACCGACGAGGTGATCAGCAGCTTCGCCAACACGCCGAACACGCGGCTCAAGTTCCTCATCGAGGAGACGGTCAAGTCGCTGCACGATCTGGTGCGTCGCACCGAGCTCACTTTCGAGGAATGGAATCAGGCGATCGAATTCCTGACCCGCACCGGCCAGACCTGCACCCCGCTGCGCCAGGAATTCATCCTGCTCTCCGACGTGCTCGGCGTTTCGATGCTGGTCGACGCGGTCAATCACCGTGAGCGCGAGGGCGCCACCGAGACCACGGTGCTCGGCCCGTTCTATGTCGGCGAGCACCGCGTCACGCCGCACGGCGCCAACATCTCGGAAGGCATCGACGGCGAAGTGATGTTCGTGCAGAGCCGCGTCACCGACCTCGCCGGAAAACCGCTCGCCGGTGCCGAGATCGATGTCTGGCACGCTGACGACGATGGCTTCTACGATTCGCAGAAGGCGGACTATGCGGCGCAGGGCCCGTCGCTGCGAGCACGCTTCGTCACCGATGCCGACGGCCGCTTCTCGTTCCGCACCATCCTGCCGTGCAGCTATCCGATCCCGACCGATGGTCCGGTCGGCGATCTGATCACCGCGACGAAACGTCATCCGATGCGGCCGGCGCATGTGCACTTCCTGGTCAAGGCCGAGGGTTACGAGCCGTTGATCACCCACGTCTTCCTCGATGGCGACGAATATCTGCGCAGCGACGTGGTGTTCGGCGTCAAGGACGAACTGATTGCACGCGTCGAGCCGCGCAATGAGCCGGCGCTGCCGAACGGCGAGCGCGTCTCCGGCCCGTGGCACCTGATGTCCTACGACTTCCAGATGCGGCCCGGCGCAGGCCTGGTGCCGCAGCCGATGATGGCCGCGGAATAGCGATCGCAACCAACAAGACGACGGAGGAGACGACCATGACCAGCAAACCGATCGAGACCGACGTCCTTGTCGTCGGCAGCGGCCCGGCCGGCGCGACGGCGGCGGCGCTGCTCGGCATGTATGGCGTCAAGCACATCCTGGTGACGAAATATGGCTGGCTGGCGGACACGCCGCGCGCCCACATCACCAACCAGCGCGCGATGGAGGTCCTGCGCGACCTCGGCCTCGAGGAGAAGGCCGTGGCGCAGGCGGTGCCGCAGCATTTGATGGCCAATAACGTGTTCTGCGAGAGCCTCGCCGGCGAGGAGTTCGGCCGGCTGTATTCCTGGGGCAACCATCCCTCGCGCAAGGCGGATTACGATCTCGCCAGCCCCGCGCGCATCTGCGACCTGCCGCAGAACTTCCTCGAGCCGATCCTGATCGAGGCCGCCGGCCAGCGCGGCACCTCGCTGTGCTTCAACACCGAGTTCATCGACCTGGTGCAGGATGCCGACGGTGTCACGGCCACGGTGAAGGATCGTCTGTCCGGCGAGACCTATCAGATCCGCGCCAAATACCTGATCGGCGCCGACGGTGGCCGCAGCCGGGTTGCCGAAGTGATCGGGCTGCCGATGGAGGGCCAGATGGGCCGCGCCGGCAGCATGAACATCATCGTGCAGGCGGATTTGAGCAAGTACGTCGCGCACCGGCCGAGCGTGCTGTACTGGGTGCTGCAGCCCGGAGCCGAGATCGGCGGCATCGGTGCCGGCCTGATCCGAATGGTGCGGCCGTGGAGCGAATGGCTGATCATCTGGGGCTACGACATCGAGCAGGGCGAGCGCAAGCTCTCTGATGACGAGGCGATCTCGATCGTGCGCAATCTGGTCGGCGACGAGACGCTCGAGGTCAAGGTGCGCTCTACCTCGACCTGGACCGTGAACGAGATGTATGCCGGCCACTACGCGTCGGGCCGCGTGTTCTGCGTCGGCGACGCCGTGCACCGCCATCCGCCGACCAACGGCCTCGGCTCCAACACCTCGATCCAGGATTCCTTCAATCTGTGCTGGAAGCTGAAGCTGGTGCTCGAAGGTCACGCGGCACCGTCGCTGCTCGAAACCTATTCGGCCGAGCGCCAGCCGGTCGGCAAGCAGATCGTGACCCGCGCCAACAAGAGCATCGGCGACTTCCCGCCGATCTTCGAGGCGGTGGGCCTCGTCGCCTCGACCGATCCGGCCGAAGCACGCAAGGCGATCGCCGCGCGCAAGGCGCCGACCGCCGAGGGCAAGGCGCGCCGCAAGAAGCTCTATGAGGCCATCGCCAACAAGAGCTACGAGTTCAACTGTCACGGCGTCGAGATGAACCAGCGCTACGGCTCGACCGCCGTGGTGTCCGACGGCACGCCGATGCCGGCGTTCACCCGCGACCACGAGCTCTATTATCAGGCCACCACCTGGCCCGGTGCGCATTTGCCGCATGTCTGGGTCGAGCATCAGGGCGAGCGGAAGTCGACGCTCGATCTCACCGGCAAGGGCCGTTTCACGCTGCTCACCGGAATCGGCGGCGACGGCTGGAAGGCGGCTGCCGCCGCGGTCGAGAAGGCCTACGGCCTGCCGGTCGACGTCGTCACCATCGGCCCGCAAGGCTGCGATGCGCTCGACATCTATGCGGACTGGTATCGCCAGAGCGAGGTCGACGAGGACGGCTGCGTGCTGGTGCGTCCCGACATGTACGTCGCCTGGCGCGCCCGGGAGGCGGCGGCTGACGCCTCCGATGTGCTGCGCGATGTGTTCGGCCAAATCCTCGGCCGCAGCGCGAAGGCGCAGACGAAGTCCGTCGCCGCCGCGTGATGCGGCGCGACGCCGGCAATTTTTCAGAACGGAATGAACGGCAGCCGGCTTGAAACCGGCTTGCCTCAAGGGAGGGGAAAATGACCAAAGACCATTTGAACGTCATGTCTTTCGATCGCCGCCGTGTGCTGCAGGGCATCGCCGGCGGTTTCGCCGCCGCAGGCACGACGACGTTGCTCGCGCCGGCCGTGCGCGCGGCCAACAAGCCGATCAAGATCGGCTATGTCTCGCCCAAGAGCGGACCATTGGCTGCCTTCGCCGAAGCCGACGATTTCGTGCTCGGCGAATTCCGAAAATTCATCAAGGATGGCGTCAAGGTCGGATCGCAGACCTATCCGGTCGAGGTGGTGACGAAAGACAGCCAGTCGAATCCGAACCGCGCCGCTGAAGTCGCCAAGGAACTGATCACACGCGACAATGTCAGCCTGATCGTGGTCGGCGCCACCCCCGAGACCAACAACCCCGTGGCGACGCAGTGCGAACTCGAGCAGGTGCCGTGCATCTCGACTGTCGCACCGTGGCAGACCAATTTCATCGGGCGGCAGGCCAATCCGGGCGATCCGAAGAGCTGGAAGCCGTTCGACTACACCTTCCACTATTTCTGGGGCCTCGAGGACGTGATCGGCGTCTTCACCAGCATGTGGAGCCAGGTCGCAACGAACAAGTCGGTCGGCGCGCTGTTTCCGAACGATGCCGACGGCAATGCCTGGGGCGACACCACGATCGGCTTCCCGCCGGTCATGGCCAAGCAAGGCTTCAAGCTGACCGATCCCGGCCGCTTCCAGAATCTCACCGATGATTTCAGCTCGCAGATCGCCGCATTTCGAGGGGCCGATGCCGAGATCATCACCGGCGTGATCATCCCGCCGGACTTCACCACGTTCTGGAACCAGGCGCGGCAGAAGGGGCTGAAGCCGAAAGTCGTCTCGGTCGCCAAGGCGCTATTGTTCCCGGCGTCGGTGCAGGCGCTCGGCAAGGGCGGCAACAACATCTCGACCGAGGTGTGGTGGACGCCGACGCATCCCTACAAATCGAGTCTCAGCGGCGTCAGCGCAGCCGATCTCGCCAAGGGATATGAGCAGGCCTCCGGCAAGCAATGGACCCAGCCGATCGGCTTCGTGCATTCGCTGTTCGAGGTCGCGATCGATGCGATCAAGCGCTCCGGCGATCCGGCCGATGGCGCGGCGCTGGCGAAAGCGATCGGCGCCACCAAGCTCGACACCATCGTGGGCCAGGTCGCGTTCGGCTCCAGCGCGGTGCCGCCGTTCGCGGCGAAGAACATCGCCAAGACGCCGCTGGTCGGCGGCCAATGGCGGCTCAACGGCGACAAGTACAGCATGGTGATCACGGACAACAAGCTGGCGCCGCAGATCCCGCTCGGCGGCGACATGCAGGCGCTGAGCTAGCAAGCGCGTTCCGGACGAATTGTTCATCGGAGATGCGCGGGCCACCCGCGCATCTCCTCGAAGCAAATGGATGCGGTGAGCGACCATGCTCGAACTCCATGCCGTCTCGAAGAGGTTCGGCGCCATCGTCGTTGCCGACGCGATCGATCTGACGCTGTCCTCCGGCGAGGCGCTGGGCGTGATCGGGCCGAACGGCGCCGGCAAATCGACGCTGTTCAACCTGATCACCGGACTGCTGCGGCCGGATGCCGGCCGCATCGTCCTCGATGGCGTCGACATCACGGCTCTCTCGCCCGAGGCACGCTGCCGCGCCGGCATCGGACGCTCGTTCCAGATCCCGCAACCGTTCGATCACCTCTCGGTGTTCGAGAACCTTGCGGTCGCCGCCCAATTCGGCGGCGGCCTCTCGGAGGCCGATGCGATCCAGCATTGCGGCCGCATGCTTGATCTGACCGGCCTCGAGGCCAAGGCCAATCGACTGGCGGGAAGCCTGCCGCTGCTCGATCGCAAGCGGCTCGAGCTGGCGCGGGCGCTCGCCACCAGGCCGCGCACGCTGCTGCTCGACGAGATTGCAGGCGGCCTCACCGATGCCGAATGTCATGAACTGGTCGAGACAATCCGCACCATCCATGCCGAGGGTGTCGGCATCATCTGGATCGAGCATGTGGTGCATGCGCTGCTCGCGGTGGTGCAGCGGCTGGTCGTGCTGAACTTCGGCAAGGTGGTCGCGCAGGGCGTGCCATCGGAGGTGATGCGCTCGCGCGAGGTCGAGACCATCTACATGGGTGTGCCGGCATGACCGCGCTGCTCAATGTCTCCGCGCTCGATGCGTTCTACGGCGACTTCCAGGCGCTGTTCGGCATCGATTTCGAACTGGCGGAGGGCGAGGCGGTCGCGGTGATCGGCGCCAACGGCGCCGGCAAGTCGACCATGCTGAAGTCGCTGGCCGGGCTCGTGAAGAACCGTTCCGATGCCATCCGCCTCGGCGGGCGGGCGATCGGTGATGCATCCGCCGCCAGCATAGTGCGGCTCGGCCTTGCGCTGGTCCCCGAGGGCCGTCAGCTGTTTCCCTCGCTCAGTGTCGAGGAGAACCTGTTGATCGGAGCCTACGGCGGCGAACGAACAACTCCGTGGGATCTCGCTGCGGTCTACAGGATGTTCCCGGTGCTGAAGGAGCGGCGGCGCGGTGCCGTCACGGCGCTGTCGGGCGGTCAGCAGCAGATGGTGGCGATCGGGCGCGCGCTGATGTCCAACCCACAGGTCCTGCTGTGCGACGAGATCAGCCTCGGCCTCGCGCCGATCGTGGTGGAGGACATCTACCGCATGCTGCCGCAGATCCGCTCGGGCGGCACCGCGGTCGTGCTGGTCGAGCAGGACATCGCCCGCGCGCTGCGGGCCGCCGATCGCTTCTACTGCTTGCAGGAGGGTCGGGTGACGCTGAGCGGACGGCCCAAGGATGTGGATCAGGACACGATCCGCGCGGCCTATTTCGGAGCATGAGGGCGCCATGAGCGGGTTCGACACCATCATCGAGGGCGTGCTGCTCGGCGGCGTCTACGCTCTGTTCGCGCTCGGCCTGTCGCTGATCTTCGGCATCATGCGCCTCGTCAATCTGGCGCATGGCGACCTGATCCTGCTCGCGGCCTATCTGGTGCTGAGCGCGACCACGGCGCTCGGTCTGCCGCTTGCGGCCGCAGCCCTGCTGGTGGTCGTAACAATGTTCGTGCTCGGCTTCGTGTTGCAGCGGCTGGTGCTGGAGCGCGTGCTCGGCGACGACATCCTGCCGCCGCTGCTCGTCACCTTCGGCATGTCGATCGTGATCCAGAACGGGTTGCTGCTCGGCTACGGCGCGGATAGCCGCCGGCTGCAGGCGGGCGCCTTCGAATCCTCGTCGGTGACGCTCGCACCTGGCCTGAGCGTCGGACTTGCGCCGCTGACCGCGCTGGTCACGGCGATCGCCGCCGTCGCGCTGTTGCAGCTGATCTTCTACCGCACCTCGCTCGGCCGCGCCTTCCGCGCCACCGCCGACAATCCGGCGATCGCGCAGTTGATGGGCGTCAACGAGCGCAATGTCTACGCGATCGCGGTCGGGCTCTCGCTCGCGGTGTCGGTGATCGCCGCTGTCGTGTTCGGCATCCGCGCCAGCTTCGATCCGTCGATCGGCCCGGCGCGGCTGCTCTATGCGTTCGAGGCCGTGATCATCGGCGGCCTCGGCAGCCTGTGGGGGACGCTGGCGGGCGGCATCGTGCTCGGGCTCGCCCAGGCGATCGGCGGGCGGATCAATCCGGAGTGGCAGATCCTGGCCGGCCATCTCGCCTTCCTTGCCGTGCTGATGGTGCGGCCGCGTGGGCTTTTCCCGGCGAGGCGGACATGAGCGTTGAAAGCATCCGCATCCCGGCACGACAAGAGGAGCGTGCGGTGGACGCGCCGGTGTGGCAAGTTCGGGTCGGCACGCGGCTGTCGCGCGTCGCTGCCGTGGCCGGCATCGCGCTGGTCGTGGTGCTTGCCGCGCTGCCCGCGTTCGCCTCGCGCAATCTGATCCAGGATCTGATCTTCGTCTTCACCATGCTGACGCTGGCGCAACTCTGGAACGTGCTGGCCGGGTGGGGCGGGCTGGTGTCGGTCGGGCAGCAGGCGTTTGTCGGGCTCGGCGCCTATGCGCTGTTTGCCGCCATCGTGATGGCCGGGCTCGATCCCGTTGCAGCGATCCCGCTGGCCGGGCTGTTCGCGGCGCTGGTCGCGGCGGTGCTCGGCCCGCTGCTGTTCCGGCTGGAGGGGCCGTATTTCGCGATCGGCAGCTGGGTTGCCGCCGAAGCGCTGCGGCTGATCTGCGCCCAGTTCAAGTCGCTCGGCGGCGGCACCGGGATGTCGATCTCGCCGAGCGAACTGTCACAGATGTTCGGGCTGAAGGCGGTGCAGGCACTGCTCGGATTGCGTCCGGCGGCCGCGCGCGACGTGCTGGTCTACTGGCTGGCGCTGCTGCTCGCCGTGCTGGTCACGCTCGGCATCTACGCCTTCATCCGCTCGCGCCATGGCCTCGCGCTGGCGGCAAGCCGCGACAACGCGGCCGCGGCGCGCAGCGTCGGCGTGCGCACCGCGCGGATTCGCCATCTGCTGTGGATCGCGGTCGCCTTCGCCACCGGCATGGTCGGCGCGGTGGTCTATTTGCAGAAGGCGCGCATCTCGCCTGACGCCGCCTTCAGCGTCACTGACTGGACCGCCTATGTGATCTTCATCGTCGTGATCGGCGGGGTGCGCACCATTGAGGGCCCGATGGTCGGCGTGCTGCTGCTATGGGGGCTCGTCACCTATCTCGCCCAGTATGGCAGCCTGTATCTCGTCGTGCTCGGCACGCTCGCCATCCTGATCATGCTGTTCATGCCGAGGGGCGTGTGGGGTGCCGCGGCGCGGCGCTGGCAGGTGCAGCTGTTCCCGACACAGCGATGGCTCGGCCGCAGTCGGTAGCTCCGGCTGCGCGATCCCACGTCCTCAACCCGTCACCCTGAGGAGCGCGCCCTTGCGCGCGTCTTAGGATGACGGGATTGACGGCGACGCGTCGTCTTTGGATTTCGCCAGGGCGACGTCGGACTTTTATCTCGCTATCGCCTGTGGAGCCTCAGAACATCGTGTTGCTGTTCGCCGGATTTTCCGGCACCGGCTGCACCACGTCCCAATGCTCGACGATCTTGCCGTCCTCGAGCTTGAAGATGTCGACGATCGCATTGCCGCGGGTGCCGGGCTCGCGCACCGCGTGGACGTGCAGGATCACGTAGTCGCCGTCGACGAACGAGCGCTTGATCTCGCTGTGCGAGTTCGGAAACTTCTCGCGCAGGAAGCCGATGAACTTGCGGAAGCCTTCGGGGCCATCGGCCGCGCCGGGATTGTGCTGCACATAGCGGTTGCCGACATAGGCGAGCGCCGCGTCGGCATCCTTCTGGTTCAGCCCCTTCTCGTAGAAGGCCAGCACCGCCTTGCGGTTGGCTTCCTGCTGCGCGTCGCTGGTGGCGGCCATCGCGGTGGACGACGCGAGCGCGAGCAAGAGAGCGGCGGCGGCTGTCCGCGGCCGGAGGATGGTCTTCATCTTGGAACTCCCGAGGCTGATGGCGCGCGACCTGCGCGGTGCATGGCGCTCTCTACAGCCTCCATGCCGTCCCCGGAAGAACGCACCCCCGGCTCACATGGTCACCGGAAGATACCTGCCTCACGCCGCCTTCACTGCCGCCCCATGCGCGTGCTTGTCGATGGCGTCGATGATCTGCGGCCACATCGGGATCGGCAATGCGTGCCCCATGCCCTCGACCATCAGGAGCTTTGCACCGGGGATCGAGACTGCGGTGTCCTTGCCGCCTTCGGGATGCACCAGCGGATCGACGGTGCCGTGGATCACCAGCGTCGGCGCCCTGACGCTGCGCAGCCGCTCCTTGCGGCTGCCGGAGGCGAGGATGGCGCGCAGCTGGCGGCCGACGCCCTCCGGATTGAGACCGCGCTCAAAGGTGCGCCGCGCGCGCTCGGGGTCGAGCGCCTCATCTTCAGGGAACGAGCCGTTGCGCAGCACCTTCCAGGTCTGGCCGAAGCGCACGAAGTACTCCTCCTTGCTCTTCGGCGGCGGCGCCATCAGCACCGCGGTCGCCTCGCGGGTCGGCCCCGGCACCTTCGGATTGCCGGTGGTCGACATGATCGAGGTCAGCGAGCGAACACGCTCGGGGAAGGTGATTGCAACCTCCTGCGCGATCATGCCCCCCATCGAAGCGCCGACCAGATGCGCGGTGCGGATGCCGAGCGTATCCATCAAGCCGATGGTGTCGCGCGCCATGTCGGCCAGCCGGTAGGGCGCTGCGACCGGGATCTTCAGGAAGCGCAGCTTGAGCAGCTCAAGCGCGGTCAGCCGCTTGCCGCCGCTCATTCGGGAGGATTTGCCGATATCCCTGTTGTCGAACCGGATCACGCGAAACCCGCGCGCCGCGAGCTGGCGGCAGAACTCGTCGTCCCAATGGATCATCTGGGCGCCGAGGCCCATGATCAGGAGCAGCGGCTCGGCGTTCGCATCGCCAAAAACCTCGTAGCAGATGTCGATGCCATTGGCGTGGGCGAGCTGCGGTGGCTGATGGGCGAGCGTGGTCACGGGCGTCCTCTCCTGGATTCGCGGTCAGGAACCTCCATGCTGCCACGGATTGACGCAGCGCAGAAGAGCGCCGATGTCGCCGGGCGCGCCGCGCAGTTGACCGATCAGCGGCAACAGTGTCGTATGGCACAAACAAACGGAAGCGCAGCAAGCGCTCGGAATTGGTGTGGAGGAGCGCCGCATGGCCGACAAGGGCAACGACCCTGCCGTGATCTGGCAGACGATGATTGGCGAGATGGAGAAGGGGTTCAACTCCTTCGGCAGTCAGTTGATGACCTCGCCTGAATTCTCGAAGGTGATGAATCAGGCCGGCAGCGCTGCGGCGGGTGCGCAGAAGCAGCTCGGCGAGCTGATGGAGAAATATCTGCTGGCGATGAACCTGCCGAGCCGGGCCCAGCTCGTCGGCATGGCCGAGCGTTTGCAGTCGATGGAGACCCAGCTCAACGAGATCAAGACGCTGCTGCAGCAGGTGCATCACAATTCGCTGGCACCGGATGACGGCCATGGCGCAACGCCGCGGCCGCCGCGCACCAGGCGCCCGCCATCGGAGGGAGACAGCAAATGAATGCTCCCACCGGGTTAGATTTCGCCTCGATTTCCGAGCGGGTCCAGTCCGAGGTGCAGCGCGCGATCCAGCGCAGCATCAAGGGCGTCGAGTATTTCTCGAGCTCCGGCCCCGAGCTCGGCTCGACGCCGAAGGACGTGCTGTATTCGCGCGGCACCATGAACCTCTATCACTACCGGCCGCAGTCCGACGAAGTCTATCGCGTGCCGGTCCTGATCGTGATGGCGACCACCAACCGCGGCTACATCCTCGATCTGGTGCCGGGGCAGAGCTTCATCGAGTTCCTGCTGAAGCGCGGCTTCGACGTCTACATGCTGGACTGGACCGCGCCGAAGCCCGAGGAGAAATCGCTGCGGATGGAGGACTACGTCCTCGACTTCATCCCGGAATCGGTCCGCCGGGTGCAGCAGGATTCCGGCGAGAAGGACGTCTCCGTGATCGGCTATTGCTTCGGCGGCGTGCTGTCGCTGCTCTATGGCTCGATCTTCAGCGACGGGCCGATGAAGAATTTGATCTGCTTCACCACGCCGATCGATTTCCGCGAGATGAAGCTGTTCTCGAATTTCGCCGACCGCCGCTATTTCGACGTCGACCGCCTGATCGACAGCACCGGCAACATGCCGCCCGAACTGATCCTGCAATCGTTCGACATGCTGCGGCCGGCCGCGCGCGTCGTCGGCCAGATCCAGCTCTGGGACAACATCTGGAACGACGAGTTCGTCAAGTCGTACCGGATGTTCGACCGTTGGGCGACCGACACGCTGCCGCTGGCCGGCGAATATTTCCGCGCCATCACCAAGGACCTGATGTGGGCCAACAAGCTCTACAACGACACCATGACGGTCGGCGGCCGCGCGGCGAAGCTTGCCGACATCAAGGTGCCGATCCTGCACGCGGTCGCCGAGCACGACCACATCGTGCCGTATGACGCGGCAAAGCACCTGATCACCAAGATCGGCTCCGAGGACAAGGAGGAGGTGATGCTGAAAGGCGGTCACGTCTCGCTGGTCGCCGGCGCCAATGCAATCAAGCGGCTGTGGCCGAAACTGGACACCTGGTTGAGCAAGAGATCGACATGACCGAGCAACGTTCCTATCCGCGCCACGTCAAGACCGAGGCGGGCGACATCGAGTTCCGGCTGATGAAGCGGGCCGACGAGGCCGCGGTGCTGGCCTTCGCGCAGAAACTGCCGACGCATGATCTGCTGTTCCTGCCGCGCAACATCAGCCAGCCGAAGGTGTTGTCGGCCTGGATCAACGAGATCGAGCGCGGCGACATCACGAGCCTGCTTGCGGTCAAGGACGGCAGAGTGGTCGGCTGCGGCACCTTGGTGCGCGATCCGCATTCCTGGTCGCCGCATGTCGGCGAGATCCGGATGGTGGTGTCGCTCGACGTGCGCGGGCAGGGGGTCGGCCGGGCGCTGTCGCAGGAGACGTTCGCTATTGCCCTTGGCGCCGGGCTGGAGAAGTTCTCGGTGCAGATGACAGTCGATCAGCGGGCGGCGATCGCGCTGTTCGAAAGCCTCGGCTTCAAGGCGGAGGCCCTGCTGCGCGACCATGTCCGCGACGTCGAGGGCAAGGCCCACGATATCGTCGTGCTCGGGCATAATGTGGCGCAAGTCCGGGCGCAGATGGAGGCCTACGGCGTCTCCGAGGCGGTTGGCGGTAATTAGAAACCGGTATCCGCCGGTTTGTTAGGCAATCTGCCGGATATTCATCTCGTTCACGCGCTCGTGATACCGCGCTGCAACATTGATGTTGCGGCGCACCATGGATTGTGACACAACAGCCTTGCCCCGGGCCAAACCGGACGGGGTGAGCCCATAGCTCAAACCTGAGGATGGAGAGACCCCAATGACCACCGAAACCAATTCCGTGCTGAACAGCGTCAAGGAAGCGTTCGCGCCCGTCACCGAGGCGTTCACCAAGCTCCAGAACATGGAAGTTCCGGAAGCCGCCCGTGAGTTCGTGAAGAAGCAGGCCGAGGCCGCCAAGACCCGCGCCGCCGACGCGTATGCCGGCTCCGAGAAGGTGACCAACGTGATCGAGACCGCCGTTGCCGGTTCGGTGACCGAAGCCGCCAAGATCAGCCGCAACATCCAGCAGGCGCTCTACCAGGACGCCGAGGCGTTCTTCGCCGGCATCGACAAGCTCGCTTCCGCCAAGTCGCTGAGCGAAGCTGCCCAGATCCAGTCGGACATGGTCCGTGCGCGTGGCGAACTGTTCGTCTCGCGGGCGAAGGCGACCACCGAGTATCTCGGCAAGCTCGTCACCGACGGTGCGAAGACCGCGCAGGACAACTTCTCGAAGGTCTACAGCAAGACCGCCTGATCGCGCTTGCACTGACCACTGCCCTTTTCGAAGGCCCGCCATTTTGCGGGCCTTCTTTTTTGCCGACGCTTCTCATAGATCGTTGACGTTGCGCCTGCTGTCATTGCGAGGAGCGGTAGCGACGAAGCAATCCACGCCTCCACGTGCGGTGGCATGGATTGCTTCGCTTCGCTCGCAATGACGGTTACATTGCCGCCAATGCGAGAACCACTTCGATCCCCATGACCCTTCCCGCCGCCCTCATCGCAATGCCCGTCGATGCCGAACGCGCCGCCGAGCTGCGGCGCGTGAAGTGGCTGGCGACCGGCGTGCTGGCGGCCACCCTCGTCATCTTCGTCGCAGCGAAGGCGCTGCTCCCGGTGCATCCCGCTTTCGGCTTCATCGCGGCATTTGCCGAGGCCGCGACCATCGGCGGGCTCGCCGATTGGTATGCCGTCGTTGCCCTGTTCAAGCGGCCGCTGGGGCTGCCGATCCCGCACACTGCGATCATCCAGAGCAACCAGGAACGGATCGCCGAGAAGCTCGGCGAGTTCATCGAGAACAATTTTCTGGAATCCGGCCCGGTCGAGGCCAAGCTGCGCGAGATCGATTTCGGCAGCTTCATCGCCGATTGGCTGCGCGACCGCAAACGTTCGGAGGATCTCGCCCGCTTCGTGCTGCGGATGCTGCCCGAAGCGTTTGCGGCGACCGAGAGCTCGGGCCTGATGCAGTTCATCAGCCGCCGCGTCACGACCCAGGTGCTCTCGATCGACCTCGCGCCGCTAGCGGCCGGCGCGCTGCGCGGCTTCGTGCAGGAGGGCAAGCATGGCGGCCTGCTCGACGACCTGCTGCGCGTGCTGCACCAGACGCTGACGCAGCAGGAGACCATGGCCGTGATCCGCGACAAGGTCCGCGCGGAGATGCCGACGCTCTTGAGGCTCTATCGCGCCGACAAGTTCGTGGTGAATCGGATCATCGCCTCCGCCACGAAATTCTTCGAGGAGGTGCGCAACGATCCGCAGCATCCGTTCCGCGGCGAGTTCGACCGCATGCTGCTGTCGTTCGTCGATCGGCTCGGCAGCGACAAGGCATTCGCCGATCGCATCGACGGTCTCAAGCGCGATCTGATGGCGCGGCCGGAGCTCGCCAATCTCGGGCGCACGATCTGGGCCAACGTCAAGGATTTCATCGAGCGCAGCGCCTCGGGTGAATCGCAGGTGCTGCAGCATCAGCTGGCACGGATGTTCGTCGAGGCCGGCGACGCGCTCGACGGCGACGCCGAGCTGCGCGCTGAAATCAACCAGGGCCTGGTCGCGATCCTGCGCTCGGTCGTTGCCGAACAGAAGAGCGGTGTCTCGACCTTCATCGCCGACCAGATGAAGAGCTGGGACATGGAGCAATTGATCGCGTTGATCGAGGTCAATGTAGGCAAGGACCTGCAATACATCCGCTTCAACGGCTCGTTGATCGGCGGGCTTGCGGGTTTGGCACTCTACACGCTGGAATATGTGCTGCGGCTGCTGTGACCGATTGGGCACGGAGGTCACTTAAGTTGTGGCAAGTGTGACCTGGGCCGCTTGCACCAAAGTGATCGGTTCCCTAGCTTTTCAAGGTTGATTGTTGCGTCGCGGAACGATTCCGCCGGGTTTGCGTCAATCCTGTTGACCCATTTCCGTTGATTCCATTGCCGGCCGCCGAGACGTCAGGGGCCGTGCCGAAGAGGAGTTGAAATGTCCGTTGCTGCGCAGACGCTACGCCCGCCGTCCAGGACACTAATGTTCCTGGAAGGCCGCGCCATTCACGAGCTCGGTGCCTTTCTTGGTGCATTGCCGCTGCTGAGCCTCGCGCCGCGCGGCGATGGGCATCCGGTGCTGGTGCTGCCCGGGCTGATTGCCTCCGACATGTCCACGCGCCCGCTGCGCGACTTCCTCAAGAGCAAGGGCTACGCCGTTAGCGGTTGGCGCCAGGGCCGCAACCTCGGGCTGCGCGCCGGCGTGCAGGACGGGATGGTCGATCTGCTGCAGGAGATGAATGAGACCAGCGGCCGCAAGGTCTCGGTGGTCGGCTGGAGCCTCGGCGGCCTCTACGCGCGCCAGCTCGCCAAGATGATGCCGGAGCGCGTGCGCCAGGTGATCACCCTCGGCAGCCCGTTTGCAGCTGGCCCGAAGGCGACCAACGCCTGGCGCGTCTACGAGATGGCCAGCGGTCGCCGTGCCGACGAAGAGGATGCGCGCTTCGGCGGCTCGCTCGCCAGCGCGCCGCCCGTGCCGACCACCGCGATCTTCAGCCGCACCGACGGCGTCTGCGCCTGGCAAGGTTGCCGCGAGCAGGCCTCGTCGATGACCGACAGCATCGAGGTCGAGAGCAGCCATTGCGGCATGGGCCATCACCCGGCCGTGGTCTACGCGGTGGCCGATCGCCTCGCGCAGAAGGACGGCGAGTGGGCGCCGTTCGATCGTAGCGGCTGGCGCAGCCTGGTCTATCCGGATCCTAATCGCTGACGCTTCTTTCTTGCCTCGCCCCGCTTGCGGGGAGAGGCCGGAGCGCATCGCAGATGCGATCCGGGTGAGGGGGAGTCTCCACGCACTCACCTCGATCCAATTTGCTGAGGCGGCCCCTCACCCCAACCCTCTCCCCGCAAGAGCGGGGCGAGGGAGCAGAGGGACCGCACTCGCATTGTCGTGAATCGACAAAACGCGCTATGCGTTGGGCATGCCACAGCCGCTTGCCCGCATTGTCGATCAGCTGAAGCGCGAGCCGTCACGCACCGGCTCGATCATCATCACCGTATTCGGCGATTCCATCGTGCCGCGCGGCGGCTCGGTGTGGCTCGGCACGCTGCTGGAATTCTTCAAGTCGCTCGATATCGACGGCAATGTGGTGCGCACCGCGATGTCGCGGCTTGCCGCCGACGGCTGGCTCGAGCGCAGCAAGGTCGGCCGCAACAGTTTCTACAGCTTGAATGCCAAGGGCCGGCAGACCTTCGACACCGCAACCCGGCACATCTACGATCCACCGCCGTCGGACTGGACCGGCCGCTTCGAACTGCTGCTGATCGGCAATGCCGAGGATCGCGACGCCGCGCGCGAGGCGTTGAAGAATGCCGGCTTCGGCAGTCCGCTGCCGGGCGTGTGGGTTGCGCCGTCGGGCGCGCCGATCCCCGATGAAGCATCGCGCGCGATCCGTCTCGAAGTGTCGGCCGAAGATGACAGCGGACGCCGGCTGCTCAGTGAGAGCTGGCCGCTCGATCGCACCGCGGACGCCTATCTGAAGTTCATGAAGACGTTCGAGCCGCTGCGCGGCTGGATCGTCAGGGGCGAGACGCTGAGCGATGCCGACGCCTTCACCGCGCGCATCCTGCTGATCCATCATTACCGCCGGGTCGTGCTGCGCGATCCGCTGCTGCCGTATCAGCTGCTGCCGAAGGATTGGCCGGGCAGGGCAGCGCGGAAACTCTGCGGCGAGATCTATCGCGGGCTGCTTCCGCCGTCGGAACAATGGCTTGACGACCATGCAACCAATGAGGACGGGCCGCTGCCGAAGCCCAACGGGGCCGTGGCGCGGCGCTTCGAGGGCGTCTGAATATATTACAAAAACTTCTTGTGTTTTGAAATTTGTGTTATATATTCCTGCCTAACAACACACTGGGAGGTCGGCCATGTATACGCAGGCGCTCAATTCATCCGATGGCGACGATCGCGGCGTCGAGGATGTCGCCCGTGCCAATCAGTTCCAGGCCCGCATCGATGCCGACGAGCGCATCGAGCCGAACGACTGGATGCCGGCGGCCTACCGCAAGACGCTGACCCGGCAGATTTCCCAGCACGCCCATTCCGAAATCGTCGGCATGCTGCCGGAGGGCAACTGGATCACCCGCGCGCCGTCGCTGCGCCGCAAGGCCGCGCTGCTCGCCAAGGTGCAGGACGAATGCGGCCACGGTCTCTATCTCTACGCCGCCGCCGAGACGCTCGGCACCTCGCGCGAGGAGCTGGTCGACGGCATGCTCTCGGGCAAGGCGAAATATTCCTCGATCTTCAATTACCCGACCCTGACCTGGGCCGACATCGGCACCATCGGCTGGCTGGTCGATGGCGCAGCGATCATGAACCAGATCCCGCTGTGCCGCTGCTCCTACGGCCCCTATGCGCGCGCGATGATCCGCGTCTGCAAGGAAGAGTCGTTCCATCAGCGCCAAGGTTTCGAGATCATGGTGACGCTGTGCCGCGGCACCGCGGAGCAGAAGGCGATGGCGCAGAACGCGCTCGATCGCTGGTGGTGGCCGGTGCTGATGATGTTCGGCCCGCCGGACCAGGTCAGCCAGCACAGCGACACCTCGACCAAGTGGAAGATCAAGCGCTTCTCCAACGACGAGCTGCGCCAGAAATTCATCGACGCCACCGTGCCGCAGGCCGAATTCCTCGGGCTCACGATCCCCGATCCCGGCATGAAGCAGAACGAGAACGGCAATTGGGAACACAGCCCGATCGACTGGGACGAGTTCAAGCAGGTGCTGGCCGGCAACGGCCCCTGCAACCGGGATCGCCTCGCCGCGCGCCGCAAGGCGCATGAGGAAGGCGCTTGGGTGCGCGAGGCCGCGATGGCCTATGCCGAGAAGCGCAAGAGCCGCCAGCGCGCGCAAGCCGCAGAATAAGGGAGCGTTAGAGATGGCCACGCCGAACGTTCCGCTCTGGGAAGTCTTCATCCGCAGCCGCAATGGGCTTGCGCACAAGCATGTCGGTTCGCTGCATGCGACGGACGCGACGCTTGCGCTACAGGCAGCGCGCGACATCTACACCCGCCGCGGCGAGGGGCTGTCGATCTGGGTGGTGCCCTCGAATGCGATCACCGCGTCCGATCCGGCCGAGAAGGGCATGATGTTCGAGCCGGCGGAAACCAAGATCTACCGCCACCCGACCTTCTACGACGTCCCCGACGAAGTCGGGCATATGTGAATTTCACCCGTCATGGTGAGGAGGCGCGCAGCGCCGTCTCGAACCATGACGCCCCGATCGTAACCGCGGCCATCCTTCGAGACGCCTGCTGCGCAGGCTCCTCAGGATGACGTCGAGCAAATGGATGCAGGTGGAATAGAGAACATGGCAACCGCCAACATCGAAGTTTCCGAAACGCCGCTGGTGCTCTATGCGCTGCGCCGTGCCGACGATGCACTGATCCTCGGCCATCGGCTGTCCGAATGGTGCGGCCATGCGCCCGCGATGGAAGAGGACATGGCGCTCGCCAACATGGGGCTCGACCTGCTCGGCCAGGCCCGCGAGCTCTACAGCTACGCGGCCAAGGTCGAGGGCAAGAACAACGACGAGGACAAGTTCGCCTATCTGCGCGACGTCAGACAGTACCGCAACCTGCTGCTGGTCGAGCAGCCGAACGGCGATTTCGCGCGCACCATGGTGCGGCAATTCTTCTACGCGGCATTCGCCGATCTCTACTGGCGCGCGATGATGGCCTCGTCCGATACCACGTTTGCTGCGATCGCGGCGAAGTCGGAGAAGGAGAGCGCCTATCATGTCAGGCATTCGTCGGAATGGATCGTTCGCCTCGGCGACGGCACTGAGGAGAGCCATCGCCGCGCGCAGGATGCGATCGACGATCTCTGGGCCTATACCGGCGAGATGTTTACGGTCGACGACGGCGAGCGCAGCCTGATCGATGCCGGCATCGCAATCGATCCTGCGACGCTCAAGCCGCGCTGGCTGAAGACCATCACCGGCATCGTCAACGAGGCGACGCTGGCGTTGCCGAAGAGCGATTGGATGCAGCAGGGCGGTCGCACCGGCAGCCATAGCGAGCATCTCGGTCATCTCCTCAGCGAATTGCAGTCGCTGCAGCGAACCTTCCCGGGGGCAACATGGTGACGGTTGCACTCAGCGATGCCGATCTGCGCCGGCGCGCCTGGAGCGCAGCTGCGCAGGTGGTCGATCCCGAAATCCCTGTTCTGACCATCGCCGATCTCGGCGTGCTGCGCGATGTCGCGGTCCACGACGGTCATGTCGAGGTCGCGATCACGCCGACCTATTCCGGCTGTCCGGCGATGAACATGATCGCGCTCGAGATCGAGCTCGCGCTGGAGCGCGAAGGCATTCATGGGCCGAAGGTCCGCACCGTGCTGTCGCCGGCCTGGACCACTGACTGGATGAGCGAGGACGGCCGCCGCAAGCTGAAGGAGTACGGCATTGCGCCGCCGCTGACGGGCTCCTCGCGCCGCGCGCTGTTCGGCGTGCAACAGGTCGCGTGCCCGCAATGCGGCTCGGGCGATACCGAACTGCTGTCCGAATTCGGCTCGACCTCCTGCAAGGCGCTGTGGCGTTGCAAGAGCTGCCGTGAACCCTTCGACTACTTCAAGTGTCATTGACCATGTCGACACCGCGATTCCACCGTCTGTCCGTCAGCGATCTGCGCCGCGAGGCGTCGGACGCGATCTCGATGACCTTTGCGGTCCCCGACGATCTGCAAGGCGACTACCGCTTCACGCCGGGCCAGTATCTGACCTTGCGCACCACGATGGACGGCGAGGAAGTCCGCCGTTCCTACTCGATCTGCTCCGGCCCTGACGATGGCGAGCTGCGCATCGCGGTGAAGAAGGTCGACGGGGGCGCGTTCTCGAACTGGGCCGCCGACGAGCTGAAGACCGGTGACGAGCTCGACGTCATGACGCCGACCGGCCGCTTCGGCGTTGCGCATGCGCCCGCCGAGGCGCGAACCTATGTCGGCTTCGCCGCCGGCAGCGGCATCACGCCGATCCTCTCGATCGTCAAGGGCGTGCTGGCACGCGAGCCGGAGAGCCGATTCTTCCTGTTCTACGGCAACCGCTCGACCGAAGGCGTCATGTTCCGCGAGGCGCTGGAGGAGCTGAAGGACCGCTTCATGCAGCGGCTGTCGGTGTTCCACGTCATCTCGGGCGAGGAGCAGGACATCCCGATCCTGCACGGCCGGCTCGACGGCGAGAAGGTGCGGGTGCTGCTGCGTTCGCTGGTGCCGGCTGCGACCGTCGATCACGTCTTCGTCTGCGGCCCGGCCGCCATGAGCGAAACGATCGAGGCGACCTGCCGCGAGATCGGCATCGCCGACGAGCGCATCCATGTCGAACGCTTCGTGTCCGAATTCGGCGGCAAGCCACGGGCCAAAGTCATCGTTCCGGCCGGCGCGCCGCCGAAGGCGATCGCCGGACTGATCATCGACGGCAAGCGCCGCGAGGTCCCGGTGGCCGACGGCGAGTCGATCCTCGACGCCGCGCTGCGCGCCGGCATGGATCTGCCGTTCGCCTGCAAGGGCGGCATGTGCTCGACCTGCCGCGCCAAGCTGGTCGAAGGCGAGGCGCCGATGGATCTGAACTATTCGCTGGAGCCGTGGGAGCTGAAGGCGGGGTTCATCCTCACCTGCCAGGCCAAGCCGTGCTCCGGCAAAGTCGTGGTCGATTATGATCATGTTTGATCGTCATTCCGGGGCATCGCGCAGCGATGAGCCCGGAATCCATAACCACGATCGTGAGTATGGATTCCGGGCCTGCGCCTTACGGCGCATCCCGGAATGACGAAAGCGGCGTTGACGCCTCGCGCGTCGCGCCCAACACTGACACCAAGAGGCCCGCTGCAAACGGGCCCGCGCACAGGGAGTTCGATGTGAACGTGAAGGCCACGCTATCGCCCGAGGACATCGCCCGCGCCTGCGCGGATGCGATGTGGAAGGAAGACGACGCCAGCAAGGGTCTCGGCATGGAGCTGGTCGAGATCAAGCCGGGGCAGGCTACGATGGCGATGACGGTGCAGGCGCACATGGTCAACGGCCAGCGCATCTGCCATGGCGGCTACATCTTCACGCTCGCCGATTCAGCGTTCGCCTTTGCCTGCAACAGCCGCAACGATCGCGCGGTGGCGGCGCAGGGCAACGTCACGTTCATCCGGCCGGGCAAGCTCGGCGACCGTCTGGTCGCGACCGCGCGCGAGATCTCGCGCAGCGGCCGTTCGGGAATCTACGACGTGCGTGTCACCGCCGGCGACGGCGTGATCGCCGAATTCCGCGGACATTCGCGCGTGATACCCGGCACCTGGCTGCCGGACACGGACATCAAGGCATAAGGCTTCAGGGGAAACGTCGATGGCAACGGCAAGACTCAAGGATAGCGGCTATCGCGCCGAGCTCGATGCGGCCGAACGCGCCTCGCGCGACGAGATCATGGCGCTGCAGACCAGGCGGCTCGCCTGGTCGCTCAAGCACGCCTATGACAATGTCGCGCACTACAAGAAGAGCTTCGACGCGGCGGGCGTGCACCCCACAGATTTCAAGCAGCTTTCCGATCTCGGAAAATTTCCGTTCACGGTGAAGACCGATCTGCGCGACAACTATCCCTTCAACATGTTCGCGGTGCCGCGCGAGCAGCTGGTGCGTGTCCATGCTTCCTCGGGCACGACCGGCAAGCCGATCGTGGTCGGCTACACCAGGGCCGACATCGATACCTGGGCGGATGTGATGGCGCGCTCGATCCGTGCCGCCGGCGGCCGCACCGGCATGCTGATGCACAATGCCTATGGCTACGGGCTGTTCACCGGCGGTCTCGGCGCGCATTATGGCGCCGAGCGGCTCGGCTGCACGGTGATCCCGATCTCCGGCGGCATGACCGAGCGGCAGGTGCAGCTCATCAACGACTTCCGGCCCGACGTCATCACGGTGACGCCGAGCTACATGCTGGCGATCCTCGATGAATTCAAGCGGCAGGGCCTCGATCCGCGCAAATCGTCGCTGAAGTTCGGCATCTTCGGCGCCGAGCCCTGGACCAATGCGATGCGGGTCGAGATCGAACAGGCCTTCGACATGGATGCGACAGACATCTACGGCCTCTCGGAAGTGATCGGCCCCGGCGTCGCGCAGGAATGCGTGGAGACCAAGGACGGGCTGCATATCTGGGAGGATCACTTCTATCCCGAGGTGATCGATCCCCTGACCGGCAAGGTGCTGCCCGACGGTGAGAAGGGCGAACTGGTGTTCACCTCGCTGACCAAGGAAGGCTTTCCGATCATCCGCTACCGCACCCGCGACCTGACGCGGCTGTTGCCTGGCACGGCGCGGCCCGGCATGCGGCGGATGGAGAAGGTGACCGGCCGCTCCGACGACATGATCATCCTGCGCGGCGTGAACGTGTTCCCGACCCAGATCGAGGAAGCGCTGCTGGCGACCGACTGGTGCGGCGGCCACTTTGTTATCGAACTGACCCGCGAGGGTCGGATGGACGAGATGACGGTGCTGGCCGAAGCCCGGCCCGAGAGCTGGGACGGCGAGGGGTTGACCGCGCACGCCGAGAAGGTCTCGGCCTTCATCAAGAACACGATCGGCATCTCCACCCGCGTTCGCATCGTGGCGCCCGAGACGCTGGAGCGTTCGCTCGGCAAGGCGAAACGTGTTTACGACAAGCGGCCGAAAGAATAGCCTCTCGCCCGCAATGCAAGAGGGGCGGGGTTTCCATGGCCGATACGAACGAAACAACCGCTGCGCAGATCGTGGCTGATATCCGCGATGGGAAGGTGACGGCGGTCAGCGTCGTCGAGGCGGCACTCGATCGCGCCGAGCGGCTCAAGCACCTCAACGCCTTCATCGTGCTGAACCGCGACGGCGCGCTGGCGGCGGCGCGCGAGGTCGACGCCGGGAAACGCACCGGCGTGCTGGCCGGACTTCCGATCGTCGTGAAGGACAACATCAACACCTCGGACATGCCGACATCCGGCGGCACGCCGGCGCTGCAACACGCACGGCCCGCGCGCAATGCGCCCTCGCTGCAAAAGCTGCTCGACGCGGGTGCTGTCGTCATCGGCAAGACCAATTTGCACGAGCTCGCCTTCGGCATCACCAGCACCAATCTCGCGCCGTTCGCGGGACCAGTGCGGAATCCATACGACACGAACCGGATCCCGGGCGGCTCGTCTGGCGGAACGTCGGCGGCGATCGCCGCACGGATCGCCACCTGCGGCCTCGGCTCGGACACCGGCGGCTCGACCCGCGTCCCCGCAGCGCTGACCGGGACCGTGGGCTTGCGGCCTTCGGTCGGCAATGGCGGCGCCGAGCGGCGCTATCACGACGACAACCAGGTCGTTCCGATCAGCCATACCCGCGACACCGTCGGCCCAATGGGACGCACGGTCGCCGATGTCGCGCTGCTCGATGCCGTCATCACCGGCGCGCCACAGGCCACAGCCATTCCGCTACGCGGCGTGCGTCTCGGCATTCCCGCCTGCTTCTGGAGCGGTCTCGATCGCGACGTCGAGGCCGTTGCTCGGGCGGCCTGCACACGGCTCACGGCGGCCGGCTTGGTGCTGGTCGACGTCGATATGCCTGAGCTGTTCGAGCAGAACGACAAGGTGTCGTTCGTGGTCGCGCTGCATGAACCGATTGCGGATATCCCGGCCTGGCTCGCCGCCTCCGGGATCGAGGGGATCACGCTGACCGACATCGCGGCCGGCGTCGCCAGTCCCGACGTCGTCGGCGCGTTCGGCGCCATCACCGCGGACGCCTTCGGTGCCGCCTATGACGATGCGATCAAGGTGCAGCGGCCGGCGCTGCAGGCGATCTATGCCGCCTATCTCAGGGACAACAAACTGGACGCCATCCTGTTTCCGACCACGATTGCGCCTGCGCCTGTCATCGACGAGAAGACCGGGTCCGGCGAGATGTCGGTCAATGGCGGTGAGCCGGTGCCGACCTTCGGCACCATGATCCGCAACACCGATCCCGGCAGCAATGCCGGCCTTCCCGGGCTGTCGCTCTATGCCGGCATGACGCCTGATGGCCTGCCGGTTGGGCTCGAGCTCGACGGTCCGGTCGGCAGCGATGCCAAATTGCTCGGGCTCGGCCTGTCGATCGAGGCGATCCTGGGCACGGCCCCACCGCCGAAGCTCTGAATAACAAGCCCCTTGAATTGATCGGTCAGTCGATTAGTCATGGCATGAGGCCGCCCGGCGGCCACGATCCGCGCGCCTTGCGGCGCGCTTCATGACCAAGACTGGACTGCCCATGCCGCCGGCCCCGCCAGCAAATCGTCGTCCCGTCGATGCCCATTGCGTCCGCCTGCTGACGAAGGCGGAGGATGCGGCGGCGGTCGCGCCCGTTGTCGAGGCCCATGCACTTTCGCGCGGGGATAACGACGTCCTGATCGAGGTGAAGGCCGCTGCGGTCAATCCGTCCGACGTCAAGGCCGCGACCGGGCTGATGCCCTATGCCGTCTTCCCGCGCACCTCGGGCCGCGACTACGCCGGCGTCGTGATCGACGGTCCGTCGGGCTTGGTCGGACGCGAGGTGTTCGGCTCATCCGGCGACCTCGGCATCCGCCGCGACGGCACCCACGCCACCCATCTGGTGGTCGAGGCCGATGCCGTGGTGGAAAAGCCCGCCGGCATCTCCTGGGATGAGGCCGCCGGGATCGGCGTGCCGTTCGTCACCGCGATGGAAGGCCTGCGTCGCGCCGGCGTGCCGAAGGCGGGCGAGATCGTGCTGGTGATGGGCGTCAACGGCAAGGTCGGTCAGGCCGCCGTTCAGATCGCGAGCTGGCACGGCGCGCGCGCGATCGGCGTGGTGCGCAAGAGCGAGCCCTATGAGGGCCACAGCAATTCGCCGGTCGAGGTGATCGACGCCTCCGCCACCGATGTCGCCGCGCGGGTGCGCGAACTGACCGGCGGCAAGGGCGCCGACATCGTCTACAACACGGTCGGCGATCCGTATTTTCAGGCCGCGCACAAGTCGCTGGCGCTGCGCGGCCGGCAGATCCTGATCGCGGCGGTCGATCGCATCGTGCAGTTCAACATCCTCGAATTCTATCGCGGCCAGCACACCTATGTCGGCATCGACACGCTTGCGCTGTCGTCGGTTGCGACCGGCGAGGTGTTGCGCGAGCTCGCGCCGGGCTTTGCCAGCGGACATCTGAAGCCGTTTCCGATCAGGCCAAGCGCGATCTATCCGCTGGCACAGGCCAAGGCGGCGTTTGTTGCCGTGGCAGGCTCGTCGCGCGACCGCGTGATTTTGCGACCATGACCTACCGTCATTGCGAGGAGCAAAGCGACGAAGCAATCCATTCTCTGTCGTGTGATAGTATGGATTGCTTCGCTTCGCTCGCAATAACGAAGGCAATTGAAGGATTGTTATGGACACCGCCACCATCGTCATCCTCGCCGCCCTGATCATCGGCCTGATCTATGGCTCGGTCGGGCTCGTCAGCGGCTTCTGCATGATGAGCGGCCTGCGCGGCTGGTGGGCTGACGGTGACGGCCGGCTGGTGCGCACCTACGCGCTGGCGATGGGGGTTGCGATCGCGGCGTCGCAGCTGCTGGCGGCGGCCGGCCTCGTCGATCTCGGCAAGTCAATTTATCTGCAACCGTCCTTCTCGGCGCCTGTGATGTTCCTCGGCGGGCTGTTGTTCGGCTACGGCATGGTGCTGTCGAATGGCTGCGGCTCGCGCGCGCTGGTGCTGCTCGGGCGCGGCAATCTGCGCTCCTTTGTGGTCGTGATCGTGCTCGGCATCTTTGCCGAGATGACGCTGAAGGGCCTGATCGCGCCCATGCGGATCGCGATGGTGCAGGCCTCGCAGGCCACAGTATCAGCCAATTCGGTGCCGGCGCTGCTGGCTAGCCTCGGCCTCGGCGCGGTGCCGGCGCGGATGGTCGCCGCCTCGGTGCTCGCGGCGGTCCTGATCATCTTCGCCTTTGCCCATGCGCCGTTCCGCAAGTCGCCGGGCCAGATCGCGGCCGGCCTGATCGTCGGCCTGCTGGTGGCGGGCGGCTGGTACGCGACCGGCTATCTCGGCGCCGATGATTTCAATCCGGTGCCGGTGACCTCGCTCACCTTCATCGCGCCGATCGCCGACGCGCTGCAATATGTGATGCTGTCGACCGGCTCGACGCTCAATTTCGGCATCGTCACAGTGTTCGGCGTGTTCGCCGGCAGCCTGGTCACCGCTGTTACCACCGGGCGCTTCCAGTTCGAAGGCTATCGGTCGCCGCAGCACATGCTGCGCTCGGCAAGCGGTGCCGCGCTGATGGGCGCGGGCGGCGTGATGGCGTTCGGCTGCTCGGTGGGGCAGGGGCTCACTGGCTTGTCGACGCTGTCGCTGTCGTCCTTCATCGCGATCGCCGGCATCATGCTCGGCACCGGCGCCGGCCTGCGCGGCGCCTTGCGGGTCAGGCCGCTCGCGACGGCCTAGGGCGTGTACTCATAACCGTCGGCTTCCAGTCATAAAGCGGAAGTTGCCCGGTTCGGCAGTTATCGGCGGCTGATGACCCTGAGCGGAAGTCGAGACCGCCACCATCTCGGGCCGCCGGACATCTGATGTTCGAGCAACGCAGCTCCCGCCAATTTCATCAGCTGTCAGTGTGCCCTATTGGGCGAGCGCGCCGCGTTGCTCCCATGGTCCCGGATTGAGAACCGCGCCGTTGACTTTGCCGGCTGTGTCTCTGACGAAGGCAATCCGCGTGCGATCGCCACTCTCGACTTGGAATTCATCCTTCGAGCGAACCGCCACGGGCGTCGGCCGGCCCTTGTCGAAATCGAGGATTGACCAACCGCCTGTCGCCTCGACGACGAGCTTGCCGTCTACGACACTGACTTGAAGCGCGACACTCTGCGCGGGAACCGCCTCCCGGGCAAAGGCAACAACGAGCGGACCTCTCTGCGTCGCGCGGATGATCTTGAACTTGATCGCGGCGTTGACCGGACCTGAAATCCGACGAAAGGCCGCCTCCAAGGTCAGGCCCTTGATCGACTTGTCGTCGATCGCTGTGATGAGATCTCCCGCCATGACGCCTGCTTTCGCGGCAGGGCCGGTATCGGCCAATTTGATCACCCTGAGGCCATCGGTGCCCGCGATAACGGACTCAAGACCGGTCCAGCCGTTGCCGTCGGCGATCGAGGTCTGTCTGTCCAGCGAACTTGCAGACCCGCCGAAAGCGTAACGTCCGACATATTCGGCGAGCGCGCCGGCATTTCCTTGCCCGGAGGCAACCGGCGCCGGCGCTTCAGGCACATTCAGCGCCGCATAGGGTAGACGCCGGATGGCATTGAAGTAGAAACCGTTCTCGCTGTGCTCGCTCCGCTGCATCATCATCACCAAAATCAGCTTCTGCACCGGATCAACCGAGAAAAATGTGCCCCAGCTTCCCTGCCAGTTGAAGCTTCCGACTGCGCCCGGAATGTAGCTGAAATCGGGGCTGGTGCGGACTGCGAAACCGAGCCCCCAGCCCGTACCGAAGGCCGGACCGACTTCATGCCCCGCAATGTGCATTTTGGGCGGCAGCGAATTCGTCGTCATCAGCCGGACCGTTTCGGGCTTCAAGATACGCACGCCGTCAAGCTCGCCGCCGTTGAGCAGCATCTGGCAGAAGCGCAGAAAATCAGGAACCGTGGAGACGATGCCTCCGCCGCCCGAGAAGAACGTCTGCGGCTTGCCGACGTCGCCATTCGCGAAAGGGGGTTGGGGCTGCGGCCCCGGCACGGCGACGAGACGGGCAAGCTTGTCCTGCGGTACCGAGAAGCCGCTATCGACCATATGCAGCGGCGCGAAGAGGCGGCTTTGCAGAAACTGATCGAAGGGCTGTCCCGACACGACTTCAATGACGCGGCCGAGCACGTCGTAGCCGATGGCATATTCCCAGACTTCGCCCGGCTGGTGCAGAAGCGGCAGGGCGCCGAGGCTCGCGACGAAGTCCGCGATAGGCTTGTCGCGCCGGAACGGCGCCCTGGCGCCGTACAGTACGTGAATCGCGGCATTCTCAAATCCGGGATCGGCGTAGTCCGGCGAAGCATAAACGAGGCCGGACGTATTGCGCAGCAGGTCCCGGATCGTCATCGCACGCTTCGCCGGTTCAAAAATATTCCGCGCAACATCCGAGAGGATCGGATCCCCGGTGACCGGATCCTTTTTGACGACCTGCATATCCCTGAGCTCCGGCAGATACTGGGCCACGGGAGCATCAAGGTCGAGCTTGCCTTCATCGACCAGCATCATGGTGGCGACGCTGGTGATTTGCTTGGACATCGATCCGATGCGGAAGATCGAATCCGGCCGCATCGGCGTTTTCTTGTCCTGGTCCTCGAAGCCGGTAGCTTGCAAATAGGCGAGCTTGCCGCCCCGAGCGATCCCCACGACAAAACCGGAAGGGTCGCCTTTTTCGCTCTGCGCTTCGAACCAGGAGGTCATGCGCGCCAATCGCCGCGCCGAAAAGCCGAGCGCGCCCGGGTCGCCGACAGTCTGCAAATCGTCGGCAAGCGCCGCCCCTGCTGGACCGAGTGTAAGCGCCGCCAGCGCGGCCAATAGAACGACAAACCGCTGATTCCGCATGGAGATCCCCGTTGGCGCAGCTACTGCGAGGAAGGATCGCCATCAGTCTGTCGAATGTTTTCGATTGCTTCTCGCCGATTCCTGCAAACCGGCTGGCCGATTCCTCAACTCGACTGGCCGATCTTCAATCGATCGCTTTACCGGGGCTGCATTTCCCGCCATTGCGAGACGGCGGAATTCGGTTGGGGTCAAACTGGTCGCCGCCTTGAAGGCGCGGTTGAACGGCCCGATCGACTGGAAACCTGTGTCCATGGCAATTGTCAGCACCGGGACTTCCACTTGTTCAGGGTCGACCAGCGCTGCCTTGGCTTCCCCGATCCGGTAATGATTGAGGAACGCATTGAAATTGCGATAACTGAGGCCCTCGTTGATGAGTTGCCGCAGCCGGTACTCCGGCACGCCAAGCTCGACGGATAGCAATTTGATGGTCAACCCCTCACGCCGGTAGATGCGCTCGACGGTCATGAGCTGTTCCAACCGGCGCAGGAGAGCCGGTTCAATCGTTGCGTCAGACGCCTTGGTTGGCGCGCTGGAGGGGGCGTTTGCGGCGGGCAGCAGGATCGAACCTTTCCGCGTCCCCGCCTCCAGCAGATTCCATGTGCTCAAACCAGCTAACGCGAACAGAACGAAGGCGTTGGCGACGCTAGTCATGGAAAAAGTGGGATGCGAGGGCTGCTCCAGGAAGCTCAAGTAAGAGTTGAGAACGGTTTGGGCCGACGCGCCGATCAGGACGACCAGCCGGAGCCCACGCCGGCCTTGCACAAGGTCCGCCGGCCAAGTGACAAGCGTCTGCGCCACCGCCAACAGGGCCAGGCCGAGAGAGGCAAACGACAGCGTGCGCTCGATCGCAAGCTCGAGCGCTGCCGATCTTGTGACTCCGCTGGCGTCCAGCCACTGAGCGACGGCGACGGCCGCCCACAAGACGCCATGCCAAGGCCGTGGTACGAAATCGTCATCGAAGGCAGCACGCGCCCATAGCCAGAACACGACACTGTTCGCGCTGGACAACGCCAGTAGCAACAGGCCCCACCACGCAAATGGCCGCGGGAACGTGGGCGCCGAGCAGACCATCGAAGCCGCGGCGCCGATTGCGAGCGCGGCGCCCAGCAGTGCGGCCGTGCTATCGCGGCGATCGCGTAGCGCCATGGCTGCGATCAGCAGGCACAATGCTATGACGGCGCCTCGTAACCCGAGGTCAATCGACATCAAACCGCTGGTGCCCACTCTCGGAAATACTCCCAAGTGCCATTGTTGAGCCGCGCAGGCTCGCTCATACGCCCTGGGCGCAACTGATGTCGAGTCGTCAGATAATCTCGAAGCGGCTACGAACTGAAAGAGCCCCGGTCGGGCAGGGGCTGACCGGCCTGTCGACGCTGTCGCTGTCGTCCTTCATCGCGATCGCCGGCATCATGCTCGGCACCGGCGCCGGCCGGCGCGGCGCACTCCGGGTCCGGCCGCTCGCGACGGCCTAGCGCGTGTACAAATAACCGTCGGCTTCCAGGCATGAAACGGAAGTTGCCCAGTTCGGTAGCTATCGGCGGCTTATGACCCAAGGTGGACCTCGTGCAGCCTCAGGGGTAACCGGACGCCGAGATTTATGGTATAGGCCCTAGAAATCGTCGACCGCATCTTCGAACGTTTCTAGAAATCGCTGACGCCTGCCTCATTTATGCTGGCTATTCAAACGATCCGTACGCTTAACCAATAAACGCCATTCCAATCGGCGCGACGCATCTCGGCGCTCGTGCCCGAAGCTGGGCCGCGAAACGGGGGGAACGATGAGCGACTGGTTCCATGAACTGCCCATTTCGTGGATGTCACTCCTCGTTTTCGGCTTTACCTATGTGCGTACATTCGCCATCCATGTCGGCGTTGCGGCGCTGGCGAGGCGCGGATACGCCAAATCGTTCAAGGCCGTTTCTCCGGGCATGCTGTCCCCGCTCGGTGTAATTTTCGGCCTGTTTGTCGCGTTCACAGCTGCGCAGGTCTGGAGCGACAATGACCGCGCCAGCGCAGCAGTGACCCATGAGGCGAGCGCGTTGAGAACCGCGCTCGTCGTCGCAGCGAGTCTTCCAGCCGAGCAGGAAGCCAAATTGCACGATCTCATCCGAGCTTACGCTCATGAAACTGCGACCATGGAATGGCCCATGATGGCGCACCGAAACGCATCGCTCAATGTGACTCCGCTCCCCATTCAGGAGGCGCTGCAACTCGTTCTCTCATCCCCCGCCATCAACTCCGGGCAGCAAGCGGCGCAACGTGAGATCACAAACGCAATCGAAGCTGCTCTTGATGCGCGCAGACAACGGATCATCGTGAGCCGGGCGGAGGTCAACGCTGTGAAATGGTCCTGCCTTTACTTGCAGGCTATCTGCGCCCTGTTGGCAATCGCGCTGGTTCACTGCGATGATCGGCTTTCATCGTTGATAGCGCTGGGGTTGTTTGCGACCGGCACGGCCGCCTCGGTCTTGCTTATCGCTGCGCATGATCGGCCGTTTGTCGGACAGATCGCGGTCACGCCGGATCCGTTGCTGCAGATCATATCGGAGCCCGTAACAAAGCGCTGAGCGAATGAGGGTCTGAAGTGTTACTTGGCGCTGATTCACATCCTTTTCCGGCGCGCTAGGACCATTTCCAGCGTGGCCGAAAATGTTCCGGCCCGCTATCTACCAGTTGCGCGGTTTTGCCCCCAGTTGCGGCCTGCGCCATCTCATGTCACCTGTTGGCCCGAAGCGTCGGAGGCAGGTCGGGCAGAGTATTGTCCGCTCTGCCCGGGCACTTCAGACGTCAACCTGTTCCGCTATGGCCAAGGCGTCATCGACCTCAATGCCGAGATATCGGACGGTGCTTTCAATCTTGGTATGACCGAGCAAGAGCGCCCGGCGCAAGGTCATTGACTTTCAAAGCTACGACGTCACAGCCGCGCAGCTTGCTGTCGATGGCGACGTTGAACAGTGCCAGATCCCTCATTCGGCCTTCGACCTCGAGCTTGGTTCGGATTGACCAGACGTGCTTCGGACGGAGCGGCGGCTTTGCGCCGACGATCCTCCCCTTGTTCCAAGGAACGTGTTTCGAGACGGCCGGGATGGTGCTTGCGATATCAGTCATGTTGACCTCCTCAGCTAGTGAGGCCGGCCATGTTCAGCCCGGAGCCCTTCCAATCCCGCGTCCGCTTCGAGACGATTGGAGACGTACTTGCGTCCAATTCGAGCGACGGCAGGACCGATCTTGACCCGAAGCGGACTCCTGAGCCAAGCATTCATCTCTGCCGATCGCCGACGAGGCCGTATCCTGATGATTTGACCTAGGTCACCAAGGCTGGATCCGGCAGGTCATCTGCCATTGCGACTCGAGACCTGAAACTTGATCTCATCCAGCTTTGAGAGCAGAAACTTCAGCATCGGTGAACCGTTAGCCTCGTTGTAACCGATCACCAGATCGACCATCGGTGCTCCCTGTATCGGACGGCTAATGATGGTTTTCGGCAGCAGATTTTGCGCATAGAGCGGAAGCAGGCTGATGCCGCCGGTCGAGGCAATCAGTGAGACCGCCATTGCCAGATTTTCTGCCTGATGCGCAGGCTTGATCGTCAGTCCGTGGCGCTTGAAGAACCTCTCGATCGCGGTTCGCAAGACCAGCGCCCGCACCGGGGACACGCCGACATACACTTCATTCGCCAGATCCTGGGGCCGGATCGCGCTGCGCGCGGCGAGCGGATGGTCGCTAGGCATAAAGGCCAGCACCGGATCCTGTCTTAGCAACTTGAATTGCAAGCCCGCGGCGTGCTTCTCCGGACGGAGGAACGCCAGGTCGATCATGCCGCGCACCAGTCCGGCGGCGAGGTCGGGCGAGTCTTCGCTACGGATCGTGATTTCGGTGCTTTGCAGCTTGCTGCGCAGGATGTTCATCACGGCCGGAAGCCAATCCATTTCGTAGCCGGTGAGAAATCCGATCGTGATGGCCGATTTCTCCGGTTGAGCAGCGCGGCGAGCGGCTTCCGCGGCGGCCTCGACCTGCAGTAGAGCCACTCGGGCATGGTCAAGGAACACACGCCCGGATGGAGTCAGTTCGATGCCGCGCGGTCCGCGCACGAACAGCTGCACGCCGAGCTCCAGCTCGAGATCGTGGATCTGACGGCTCAGTGATGGCTGCGCGGTGTGCAGACGCTTTTCGGCCGCAACCGAGAAGCTACCCTCCTCGGCTACCGCGACGAAATAACGGAGGTGTCGTAGCTCCATATCCATGCCTCAAAAGTATATTTCGAACCCTACGAAGTCTTTCTCAAAGACGCTATCCCTAACTAAATCTTCTGCCAATCAAGACGTACCGACGCAAACGCCTCCGAGGCCCCCGTTGCGAACGGATTGGCTAACTAGGCCGGTCAAGCATATCGGCCATACCAGCTGGAGAGTGACATGAGCAATCCCGTTGTCCTGATTACAGGTGCCCTTACCGGCATCGGCCGCGCCACGGCGCTCGCCTTCGCCCGCGAGGGCGCCAGCCTGGTGGTATCCGGTCGCCACGACGATGCAGGCCGTGCGCTGATCGGCGAACTCCGCTCGCACGGCGTCGAAGCCGAATTCGTCCGCGCCGATGTCCGGCGCGAGAGCGACGTTTCGGCACTGGTCGAGCAGGCGACGAAGCGGTTCGGCCAGCTCGACGTGGCGGTCAACAACGCCGGCACGGAAGGCACGCCCGGCCCGGTGACCGAGCAAACCGCAGAAAGCTACGCGGCGACGTTCGACACCAATGTGCTCGGTGTCCTCCTGTCGATGAAGCACGAGCTACGGGTCATGCAGCCGCAGGGCTTCGGCAGCATCGTGAACATCTCGTCGACCATGGGCAGCCGCGGCGCGCCGAATGCTTCGCTCTACGTCGCCAGCAAACACGCTGTCGAAGGCTTGACCAAATCCGCCGCTCTGGAGGCGGCCGCCTTCGGCATTCGCATCAACGCCATCGCACCCGGTCCGATAGAGACTGCGATGCTCGACAGGTTCACCGGCTCCGCCGATCGCAAGGCCGGGATGGTCGCGGGAATTCCGCTGAAGCGCGCGGGCCGCCCCGAGGAACTCGCGGACGCCATCCTGTTCGCGGCTTCGCGCAAGGCGTCGTTCATCACCGGCCAGATCATCAGCGTCAACGGCGGCAAGACCGCCGCGTAAATGTATCCCGATAGCAATCCAACCAGGAGAACAACCATGACCGATCTCGTCAGCCGAACCGCCCTCGTCACCGGTGCCTCCCGAGGTATCGGCCGCGCCACGGCCCGCGCGCTCGCTCTCGCCGGCGCCCGCGTCATCGTTCACTACGGTAATTCCGCTGAGGATGCGCACTCGCTGGTCGCGGAAATCCGCGAAGCCGGTGGGCAGGCCGATGCCGTCGGCGTCGATCTATCCGCGTCCGACGGCGCGCAGCGGCTCGCCGCCGAGGTGCGTAGGCTCGTCGTCGGCCAACTCGACATTCTGGTCGCCAACGCAGGAGTTGCGGTGCCCGCCACCATCGAAGCGCAGACCGTCGAGGATTTCGATCGCATGTTCGCGGTCAACGTCCGCGCACCGTTCTTCCTGGTGCAGCAGTTGCTCCCGCTCATGGGGGACGGCTCCAGCATCGTGATGACGTCGTCACTGGCGGCGCGGGCCGCTGTCGGACAGTTGCCGGCGTATTCCGCCACCAAGGGCGCGATTGACACGATGGTAAGGCATTTCGCCTCGCTGCTCGGACCGCGTGGCATCCGCGTCAATGCCGTGGCACCGGGCATCATCGACACCGACATGTCGCAATTCACCAAGACGAATGAGGGCCGCGACTACGCGCTCAAGATGCAAGCCCTGCAGCGCATCGGTCACGCCGACGACGTCGCCGACGCCGTGACCTTTCTCGCTTCTAATTCCGCCCGCTGGGTGACCGGCGACACCATCCAGGTCGGCGGTGGCTCAAAGCTTTGACTTCGGGAGATAAGTTATGAGGCTCTACCAGTCTTCCAGCTCGCCCAACTCGCGCCGCGTCAGAATCTACCTTGCGGAGAAGGGCATAACGATGCCCCTCGTGCCGGTTGACCTCGGCGCACGCGAACAGTTCTCGGACGCCTACGCGGCAATCAACCCGCGACGCGTCGTGCCCACCCTCGTTCTTGACGACGGGACGGCCATTGCGGAAGTGCCGGCGATCGTTCGCTATCTCGAAGAAGCGTATCCGAACCCGCCGCTGCTCGGCAGTTCTCCCAAGGAGAAAGCGACCATCTCCATGTGGGAGCGCCGGATGGAGATAGAGGGCTTCGCCGCGGTGATGGAAACCGTGCGCAACGGGCTCGTCGCCCTCAAAGGGCGCGCAATCGCGGGGCCCCATGGCTACGACCAAATTCCGGAGTTGGTCGAGCGCGGCCGGCGTCGCATCGCCGACTTCTACCGCGATCTTGAGAACCGCTTAGTGGAAGTGCAATTCCTTGCTGGAGACCAGTTCAGCGTCGCCGATATCACGGCGGTTGTCGCCATCGACTTCGCGACAAAGGCCTTGAATCTATCGATTCCGGCGGAGAGTGCTGCATCAAGGCGTTGGTACGATTCTGTGATATTGCGTCCAAGTATGAGCTCGTAGAGGCAAGAACGGTATCCGACACCGATACGCAGGTCCTCATGACTGGGTCCGCATTTGGCCCAAGGCCGACATGCAGCGATGTCGGTTTCGACGTCAGCTTCCGAGATCGAAGTGGACGTGACGAATCTATGAGTACAGGCCCTAACTACGCCCGCGCCGGCGCGTCCGCGAGCGCGCTCAACGCGATGCCGCCGACGATCAGCGCCGCGGCGATCGCGAGCGACAGATCGATCGGCTCGCCGAGCAGCAATGCCGCGGTCACGATGCCGACGATCGGCGTCCCCGTCGTGCCGAGCGAGGTCGTCAGCGCCGGCAGGCTCTTGTTGACCATGGACATCGCCCAATAGGCCAGCGCCGTGCCGATGAATCCGGAATAGAGAAACAGCAGCACGAGGTGCGGCGACCATGTCACCGTGGGCACGCCCTCGGTGACCAGCGCCGTCGTGGTCAGCACCAGCGTCGCGACCAGCACCTGCCACAGCAACAGCTGCAACGGCGTCGCGACCCATCGATGCGAGCGGATGTAGATGATGTTGGCGGCCCAGCAGATCGCGGCGAGGATGATCATGCCGGCGCCGGCGATGACGTGCAGATTGCTCCAGTCCAGCGACGCCGGGTTGAGGATCACGCAGAGGCCCGCGAGCCCCAGCGCGACACCGACCAGCTTGAGCGCGCCGAGGCGTTCGGTTCGCCCGGCGCCGGCGGCAAGCGCGACCCACAGCGGCGTGGTGTAGCCGAGCACGATGCCCTTGCTGGCCGGCAGATAGCGCAGGCCGGCGGCGACCAGTGTCGAGAAGAACGTCATGTGCAAGAGCGCGACGCTGAGCACGACAGGAACATCAGCGATCCGCGGGATGATCAAATTGCCGCTGGCCCGCAGGATCACCAGCAGGGCGACCAGCGCGACCCAGCTGCGGATCGATGCGGTCCACAGCGGCGGCACCGACACGACCAGCGATTTCGTCACCGACCAGTTGATGCCCCAGGCCAGCACCACGACGATGAACAGGGCGGTGGCCTTGGCAGGGGAGAGTGATTGGTTCACGGGCGGCATCCTTGCAGGCGATACCGCTTCTGAATAGGATCGCGCTGGCTCTCTCGAAAGAGCCAGATTTGACAGATCAAAGGAGCCAGATTGATCCTTGCCGAATTGCTCGCGCTGAAGCGTGCCGATGATGCCGGGCTGACCGCGCAGCTGACGCAGCAGCTGCGCGGACTGATGGCAAGCGGCCGGATCAGGAGCGGGGCCGTGCTGCCATCGAGCCGCACCCTTGCGGCCGAGCTCGACGTGTCGCGCAACACCGTCACGCACGCCTACGAGCAGCTCGCGGCCGAGGGATATCTGCGCGTCGCCGCGCGGCGGCGGCCGGTGGTGTCAGACGATATTGAGGCGCGCTTCGCCAGGGCGGTGCCGGCGCCGCGGCGCGATGCCGCCCGCAAGCCGCTGCTGTCGCCCTGGGCCTTGCAGCTCTCGGGCACGGATTGGCCGCTGTCCTACCAGGCCGATTTCCGGCCGCTGCGTCCCGGGCTCGCGGATGCGCGCGAGTTTCCACACGAGATCTGGGCGCGCTGCCTGCGCCGCAGCGCATTGCGCCGCCGCTTCAACGATCAGACCGTGATCAACCGGCCGAGCCTGCGCGAGGCGTTGCGCGATTATCTCGAAATCAGCCGCGGCGTGCGTGCCGAGGCCGACCAGATCCTGATCCTGCCGACGGCGCAGGCGGCGCTGACGCTGATCGCCGCGACCACTATTGTTACCGGTGATGCGGTGTGGACCGAAGATCCCGGCTATCCCGGCGCCGCGGCGGCGTTTCGCGCGGCGGGTGCCGACGTCGTCGGCGTCAGGCTCGATCAATGGGGCATGATGCGGACGCGCGAGGCGCGCGCGCCGAAGCTCATCTTCACGACGCCCTCGCATCAGCATCCGACCGGGCGGCTGATGCCGGTGGCACGCCGCACCGAGCTGCTGGCGGCGGCCGAGCCCGGCAAGACCTGGATCGTCGAGGACGATTACGACGGCGAGTTTCATTATGACAGCCGCCCGATGCCGGCCCTGCAAGGGCTCGATCGCGAGGGACGCGTGCTCTATCTCGGCACCTTCGCCAAGGCGACGACCGCCGATATCCGCATCGGTTATCTGGTGGTGCCGCCACAACTGGCGCGGACGATGGAGATCGCGCAGCGCCACCTCGGGCTGATGGCCTCCGTGCACGTCCAGGAGGCGCTGGCCGGCTTCATGGGCGACGGGCACTTCCTGGCGCATGTCAGGCGGATGCGGCGCATCTATCGCGCGCGCCGCGATCACCTCGCGGCGGCGCTGGCGCGGCACCTCGAACCAGTGCTCACGGCCGAGGTCCCGCCGGGCGGCATGCAGCTGATCGCGCGTTTCAGGGATGGCGCCCCGGACCGGAGCGCCGTGGCGCGACTGGTCGCCGCCGGGGTCGAGGTGCGCGCGCTGTCGAGTCTCGCACTGGAGCGGCCGCACGACCACGGCCTGTTGCTCGGCTTCGCCGCCTGGCGCGAGAGCGAGATCGGCGCCGCGGTCCGGATCATGGCGAACTGCCTGACCGGCAAGCGCCCGGCGCGTGGGTAGAGAGGCATGCATAATTTCGGAATAATAGAAGAATACCCCTGAGTTGCCCGACATGTCAAGTCGCCTTGTCGAACGCCGCTGGCCGCCGGCTACTGTGCATGGGGTTGTTTTCGATATTTTCAGTGCGCCCCTTACTCCGCCGCCTTGGTGACGATCCGCACCTCCGACGTCAGCGTCTTGTGCACCGGGCACTTGTCGGCGATCTCCATCAGCCGCTTGCGCTGGTCAGGATCGAGGTCGCCCTCGATCCTGATGACGCGATCGATCTGGTCGAGCATGCCCTCGCGCGTCTCGCACTCCTCGCAATCCTTGGCGTAGATCTTGTTGTGCTGGAGCGTGACGGTGATGCGATCGACCGGCAGCGACTTGCGGTCGGCATACATCCGCATCGTCATCGAGGTGCAGGCGCCGAGACCCGTGAGCAGGAAATCGTAAGGCCCGGGGCCGGTGTCATCGCCGCCGACCGCGACCGGCTCGTCGGCGATCAACCGGTGCGGACCGGTGGTGACGATCTGCTGGAACTTGCCGTTGCGGGTCTCCTGCACCACGACGTTGCGCGGCGCGCTGCCGGCATCGGCCACCGGCTGTGGCGCGAGGTCGACGTAGCGCTCCGCCCAGGCGCCGATCACGTCGGCGACATAGGCGGCATCCTGCTTGCCGCTCAGCAGATGATCGGCGCCCGCAAGCGAGACGAAGCTCTTCGGGTGCTTGGCCGCGATGAAGATGTTGGTGGCGTTGTCGATGCCGACGGTGTCGTCGGTCGGCGAGTGCATGACCAGCAGCGCCTTGTGCAGCTGCTTGACCTGCGCCATCAAATTCTGCTCCGCGACGTCGTCGAGGAATTCGCGCTTGATGCGGAACGGGCGGCCGGCGAGCGACACTTCGCCTTCACCCTGCGCGCGGATGTCCTCGATCCGGTCCTTGAAGAAATGCGTGACATGGACGGGATCGGACGGCGCGGCGATGGTCGCGACCGCCTTCGCCTCGGGAATCCGGCCTGCGGCCGCGAGGATCGCGGCGCCGCCGAGGCTGTGGCCGATCAGGATCGCGGGCGCCTCGCGGGTTTCGCGCAGATGGTCGGCGGCGCGGACCAGATCGGCGACGTTCGATGTGAACGTCGAATTGGCGAAATCGCCTTCGCTGGAGCCGAGGCCCGTGAAGTCGAACCGCAGTGTGGCAATACCCTTGGCGGCGAGGGCAACCGCGATGCGCTTGGCCGCCAGCACGTCCTTGCCGCAGGTGAAGCAATGCGCGAACAGCGCATAGGCCTTGATCGGGCCATCAGGCGTATCAAGCGCGGCGGCAAGCTGATGGCCGCCCACACCGGTGAATTGAAAGCGTTCATGCGGCACGGGCAGGCTCCATCATTGTGTTGATCGGTCAGTCGCCAGAATAGCGCTGTTCGGTCCAGGGATCACCGCGATTGTGATAGCCGCGCACCTCCCAGAAGCCGGGCGCATCTTCGGTCAGGAATTCGATGCGCTGCAGCCACTTCGCGCTCTTCCAGAAATAGAGATGCGGCACCACCAGCCGCACCGGGCCGCCATGCTCCTGCTCCAGCGGCTTGCCCGACCAGCTATGGGCGAGCAGCGCGTCCTCGGCGGCGAAATCCTCGAGCGACAGGTTCGTCGTATAACCGTCATACGAATGCAGCGCGACGAAGCGGGCGTCATCGCGCGGCCGGCAGGCGGCGAGCAGGTCGCGGGTCGAAAGCCCCTCCCATTGATTGTCGTAGCGCGACCAGGTGGTGACGCAGTGGATGTCGGAGACGAATTGGGTCTGCGGCTGCGCCGCGAATTGCGGCCAGGTCCAGTAGATCGTCTGCTCGACCGCGCCGTAGACGTCGAGCCGCCAGCGCTCCCGCGTCACGTTCGGCATCAATCCGAGATCGAGCACCGGCCAGTCGGCCGTCAGATGCTGTCCCGGCGGCAGGCGCTGCTCGTCCGGCCGGGTGATCCTGCCGGTGAGGAATTTGCCCTCGCGCGCCCAGCGCTGCTTGCTGCGCGTCAGCTTGCTCTCGGGTGGCTCGGCGTCGTCGGTCATCGGCGTTGCGCCATCATTCGTGGCGCTGCATCGCGGAATCGTGCTTGGTGTCGCGCATGGTCGAGTAGATCAGGAGCGACAGGAAGATCATGCCGCTGAGATAATAATAGAACCAGTCTTCATGCCCGATGCTCTTGAAATAGAGCGCGACCGCAGGCGCGGTGCCGCCGAAGATCGATACCGTGATGGCGTAGGGCAGGCCGACGCCGAGCGCACGGACATTGGTCGGGAACAGCTCAGCCTTCACGATCGCATTGATCGAGGTGTAGCCGGCGACGAAGATCCAGGCGCTGCAGATCAGAAGGAAAGCGATGAAGGGCGACTTGGTCTCCTTCAGAGCAGTCAGGATCGGGATCGTCGCCAGCGTGCCGACGACGCCGAAAAAGATCAAAAGCGGCTTGCGGCCGATGCGGTCGGACAGCGCGCCATAGATCGGCTGCAGGAAGGTCGCGAAGATCAGCGAGCCGAAGATCACGAAGGTGGTCTGGTCCTCGGTGAGGCCGACCGACAGTTTCACGAAGGTCTGCATGTAGGTGGTGAAGGTATAGAACGCCGCGGTGCCGCCGGCGGTCAGGCCAACCACCAGCAGCAATTCGCGGGGATAGTTCAGGAGGCCGACGATCGAGCCGGTCGGCTTGGAGACCTTCTTGGCCTCCTCGAACGCCTCGGTCTCGTGCAGGCCGCGCCGCATCACCGCCGCGAAGATCGCGAGCATGGCGCCGATCACGAACGGAATCCGCCAGCCCCAGGCCTTCAACTCGTCCGGGGTCAGGAACACCTTTTGCAGCAACAGCAGCACGATGATCGCGGTGAGCTGGCCGCCGATCAGCGTGACGTACTGGAAGCTAGAATAGAAGCCGCGATGCTTGGCGTCGGCGACCTCGCTGAGATAAGTGGCGCTGGCGCCGTATTCGCCGCCGAGGCTCAGGCCCTCGATGATGCGGGCGAGCGCCAGGATCGTCGGTGCGGCAATGCCGATCGTGGCATAGGTCGGCGTCACCGCGATGATCAGCGAGCCGAAGCACATGCAGACCACCGAGAGCGTCAGCGACAGCCGCCGGCCGTAGCGGTCGGCGATGTAGCCGAACAGCCAGCCGCCGAGCGGGCGCATCAGGAAGGTCGCGGCAAACAGCACGGCGGCATTGAGCTGCTGCACCACCGGATCGCTGTGCGGGAAGAACGCCGGCGCGAAATACAGTGCGAACGCGGTGTAGGCGTAGAAATCGTACCATTCGACGAGATTGCCGACCGAGCCGATGAAGATCGCCTTGACCCGCCGCTCGACGTCATGGATGTCGAGATGGTCGCTCGCGGATTGAGCGGTTTGTTCGGACATTGGCAGGCCTCCCCGGATTCTCTGGCGCGATTCCGGGGCAACTATCGCATTTGCGTGGTGCGATGTAACTGCTGTCCTGTTCCTTTAGGCGTTCTTGCCGAACAGGACGGGCAGTTGACGCGGGCCGCGCACCGTGCCTTCGGACCAGGTCACCTTGCCGGCCGGGTCGAGGCGGAAATCCGGAATCCGCTTCAGCCATTCCTCGATCGCGACCTGCATCTCCATCCGCGCCAGGTTGGAACCGACGCAGCGGTGGATGCCGAGGCCGAAGGCCGCGTGGCGGTTCTCCTTGCGGTCGATCACCACCTTGTCCGCATCGGGGAACATGGCGGGGTCGCGGTTGGCCGCGGGGAAGGACAGCAGCACCATATTGCCCGCCTTGACCGGGCAGCCGGAGATCGTGGTTTCCTTCATCACCTCGCGGGCCATCGTCACCGGCGAATAGGCGCGCAGGAATTCCTCGATCGCGGTCGGGATCAGCGACGGCTCCGCGACCAGGCGCTCGCGATCGGCGGGCGTCTTGGCGAGATGCCAGAGCGAGGAGCCGAGCGCGCTCCAGGTGGTGTCGATGCCGGCGATCAAAAGCAGCCGCAGCGAGCCGAGCACGTGCTCGTCGGTCAGCGGCTGGCCGCCGGGACCCTTGGCCCGCAGCAGCTGCGAGATCAGATCGTCGCCCGGCTCAAGCTTGCGCTGCTCGAGATGGGCCATGAAGTAGCCGGTCATCTCGCGCACGCCGCTCATCATCTCGTTCTCGTCCTTGATGCCGAGCTCGAGGATCTGGTGGATCCACTTGATGAAGAGGTCGCCGTCCTTCTCGGGGATGCCGAGCATGTGCGCGATGGCGCGCACCGGGATGTGCTTGGTGTAGCGCGCCGCGGCGTCGCAATGGCCATCGGCGATGAATTCGTCGATCAGCTCGTTGCAGATCGCGCGCACCCGCGGCTCCAGCCGCTTCATCGCGTCCGGCGTGAACGGCGGCAGCAGCACCTGCTTGGCGGGCTTGTGCTCCGGCGGATCGGAGGTGATCGGCGGTGCACGGGCGGAGATCTCGGGGCGGACGTCGCGCACGATGACTCGGCGCGAGGAGAAGTGCTCGGTGTCGTAAGCGATCTCCTTCACCGCCTGATAGGTGGTCGGCATGTAGCAGCCGAGGAAGCGCTCGGTATGCACGACCGGCGAGGCCGCGCGCAGCGTCTCCCAGATCGGGAACGGGTCGTCGGTCCAGACCGGATCGGTATGGTCGAAATCATGGACCCAATCGGTGACCGGGGGATGCTCGGGCAGAAAGCTTGCGGACGGGGAATCGGACATCGGCTCGTTTCCTTCTCGTTCGATCAAATGCTGGTCGGCTCAACGGGAGGCACGCGGCCATCCCTGCCGGCTGCTATTCCTCGGTGACTTCGATCGCGATTTCCGGGCAATTGGTCTGCGCGAGCCAGGCCTTGTCCTCGAGCCCGGCCGGAACGGTCCCGTCGCCGACTTCATGGGCGTTGCCGTATTCGTCGAGCTCGAACAGTTCGGGGGCGAGCGATTTGCAGCGGGCGTGACCCTGGCATTTGTCCTGGTCGACGCGGATTCTGAGCTTGGACATGCAAGCACTCTCCCTCGGCTCTGGCGCACAGGTGGAGCGCGCCGGGTTCCTCATCTTAGTTTATGCAAGTCCAGCTTGCTTGGGCGGCCGGCCCTTTAGCCGGCTCGCCAAGTTATAGCATATTACATTATCGTCGTGCTTGCGCGTCAAGCGAAAACTGCGTGCGTCCCACCGCCGGGTCTCGTCATTTGGATATTCGATCGAAGTCATTGGGGAATTTAATTTCCAAATGACGTGAGGAGGCGTCAACTTCGCCGGAAGGGTGGAGGGGATTTGCGATGACACTCATTGGCCCGCGTCCGGACTGGCTGACGTTCGATTGCTATGGGACGTTGATCCAATGGGATGAGGGCCTGATCGCGGCGACCAATCGAATTCTGGCCCGCTCCGGATCGCGGATCGAGCCGCGTGCGTTCATCTCGGTGTTTGATCGCCACGAACATGCCCTGGAGCGGAGCCGCCCGCATCTGTCGTTCAGGGAGGTGACGGCGAGGGCGCTCGAAGCCGCCATGACCGAGTTGTCACTGCCCTCGGATCCGAACGATGCGGAAATCCTGACCTCGTCGATCGGCAAGATGCCGCCCTTTCCGGAAGTCGTCGCCACGCTCGGCCGTCTGAAGGCCGCGGGCTTCAAGCTGGCGATCATCTCGAACACCGACGATGCGATCATCGCCGGGAACGTCGCGCAGCTTGGCGGGCGCATCGATCGGGTCATCACCGCGCAGCAGGCCCGAGCCTACAAGCCATCCCGCGAAACATTCGAATATGCCTGGGCGTCGATCGGAATCGACAAGCCGCAGCTCGTCCATATCTGCGCCAGCCCGCATCTCGACCTCGCCGCGGCCCGCGATCTCGGCTTCCGGGCGATCTGGATCGACCGCGGCACGGGCCGTCAGCCGTTGCCGGACTACTCCCCGAACAAGGTTGCCGCCGCACTCGATCAGGTTCCGGGATTTCTTTCCGAAGCCGGCTGGATGTAGCTCGCGAGAGACCCGGATGAGCGCTGACCGAGCCGATGCACTCCCGGGAGACGCGCTCCCTTAATGCTTGCGCGCCGTCGGCGCGGTGAGCGGGCCCCAGGCGGCGAGAGCGGCGGCTGCGATCTGCTCGAGCTGCTTCCGGGTGGCGCCGTCGCGCGCCTGGATCGACATGCCCTGCTGCACCGTGATGTAGTATTGGGCGATCGCGTCCAGGTCGGCCGCGGGCGAGATCTCGCGACGCTCGACGCCCTGGCGCAGACGTTCGCGCAGCTCGGTCACCGCCTGCGCGCGCCGCTGCACGAGTTCGCGCCGCACGGTCTCGGAATGTTCGTTCGGATGCAGCGCCGACAATACCACCAGGCAACCGGGCGGGCGTGAGCGGCGGGTGAAGACGCGCGCGGTCCGCATCAGGAAGGTTTCCACGGCCTGATAGGCGGTGTGCGTCTCTGCCACCGCACCCCAGATCAGTCCACCTTCGCTCGCCACGTAATAGTCGAGCGCCTTGCGGAACAGGTCCTCCTTGCTGCCGAAGGCAGCGTACAGGCTGGGCGAGGCGATACCCATCGCCGAGGTGAGGTCAGCCATCGAGGCGCCCTCATAGCCCCTCAGCCAGAATACCTCCATCGCGCGCGCCAGAGCGGCGTCTTTGTCGAAATTCCGGGGGCGGCCACGCTCAGCCATCGGTCCGTCCATTTCTGTGTTGATCACTAAATAATTCACTTGACGCGCCGGCGCAAGCTTCCTAATTCTGTGTCGATCGTTACAGATATATCGCCACCAACGAATGAGCCGAACATGACCCAGTCCCTGCAGGGAAAACGCGCCCTCGTCACCGGCGGCAGCCGCGGCATCGGTGCAGCCATCGCCAGGCGTCTTGCCGCCGAAGGCGCCGACGTCGCCATCACCTATGAACGCTCGGCGGATCGCGCCGAAACGGTCGGAGCTGAGATCAGGAAACAGGGCCGCCGTGCCCTAGCGCTGCAGGCGGATAGCGCCGACGCCAGCGCCGTGCGCGACGCGGTCAACGCAGCCGCCAAGGCGTTCGGCGGTCTGGACATCCTGGTCAACAATGCCGGCATCTTCCGCGGCGGCGGCTCGATCGATGCCGTCACGCTGGAGGATATCGACGCCACGCTGGCCGTGAACGTGCGGGCGGTAGTGGTCGCATCGCAGGCCGCGGTCGCCCACATGGGCGAGGGCGGCCGCATCATCAATATCGGCAGCAACCTCGCCAGCCGGGTGCCCGATGCCGGCATGAGCCTCTATTCGATGAGCAAGTCGGCGTTGATTGCCTGGACCCAGGGCCTGGCCCGCGACCTCGGCGGCCGTGGCATCACGGTCAACATCGTCCATCCCGGCTCCACCAACACCGACATGAACCCGGCCGATGGCGAGCAGGCCGAGGCGCAGCGCGCGCGCATGGCGATCAAGCGCTACGGCAAGGCCGATGACGTCGCTGCCCTGGTCGCGTTTGTCGCCGGTCCCGAAGCCGGCTCGATCAATGGCGCCGGTCTCACGGTCGATGGCGGCGCCAACGCCTGACGACGTTGGAGCGAGGAGTGCGCTGCCCCTGCGCGCTCCTCGGCCTGGTGCCCGTGCTGGCCCCGCGACCCTACGGTTACGATCCGCATCGTCGCGGGCGGCCGGGCATGATGGCCGTCTCGCGTGCGGAATCCCGAGCCCTTCGGCCGCTTGGACCCCGGCAGGGAACCCGTTAAGCAAGTCAGAGTCCACGGGAGATCTTGATAGACTTTCTAATGGACGCGCTTGCCGGTTTCGCGGTTAATTGCCAATGGACGTCTCGTCCGCGGATGGAAGTGACCTGAACGCCCGATGTCGCTATTGTGGCGTATCCGCTTTAGCTTGGCCGACCGGTGATCAGCATCTCGATGGGACAAATCGTTCGTAAGTCGTTCAAAACCTACCACCATGGCGACCTCCGGGAGGCGCTGATCCAGGCCGCGCTGCGCGAGGTTGAACTCGGTGGCCCCGAAGCGATCAGCATCAAGGCGCTGGCCAAGCAGCTCGGCGTCTCGCAACCGGCGCCGTATCGGCATTTCGCTGACCGCGAAGCGCTGCTGGAGGCGGTGACCGCGGAAGCGTTCCGGCAGTTCAACGTGATCATGCGCGAGGCGATCGCGCAGCCCGGCAACGCCTCGAAACTGTCGCGCTTTGCCCAGGCTGCGCTGGCCTTCGGGCTCGAGCGCCACGGCATCTACCGCTTGATGTTCGCGTCCAGAACCATGGCCTGCGCGCCTGTCGGCAGCGAACTGCACGTCGCGGCGATGGAAACGCTGGCGCTGCTGATCGAGTCGTTCGAGGCGCCGGCCGTCGGACTGTTGCGCGAACGGCAGGCGCTGAAGATCTGGGCCGGGCTGCACGGCATCGTGATGCTTGCCGAGCAGGGCCTGCTCACCGGCGAGGTCGGCCAGATCAGCCGCGAAGAGCTGATGGACGAGATCGTCGAGCAGACCAAGCTCGCGCTCACCGCCGCGCTGCATGCGACGGAAGAAAAAGCGTAGAGCAGATCGTCTGCAGTCTATGCCTTCGTCCCATGGAGATAGGTAGCCCCGTCATTGCGAGGAGCGACGCGACGAAGCAATCCATCGCTCTGCGGGCTCGATGACAATGGATTGCTTCGCGTAGCCTGTCATCGGGCGCGCGTTCGCGCGACCCGTTGGCTCGCAATGACGAAGTGGAGGGCGTTGCCCACGCTCTCCACCATGAGGGTTAGGATCTCGGCGGTCGCGGATCGATCGGGGTGGTGCCGCGCACGCCCAGAATGTCCTCGAGCACTTTCGCGCCGGCCAGAAGCTGCGCCTCGGCGCGCGGCTTGGCGATCATCTGCAGGCCGACCGGCAGGCCCGATGCGGTGAAGCCGCAAGGCAGCGACAGCGCCGGGCAGCAGGCCAGCGTGATCGCATAGACGATGCCGAGCCATTCGACGTAATTGTCGAACTTCTTGCCGTCGCATTCGACGACATAGCGGTTCTCGACCGGGAATGGTGGAACGATGGTCGCGGGCGCCAGCAGCAGGTCGTATCGCTCGAAGAACTCGAGCGCGCGCGCGGTGATCGCGACGCGCTGCGCCTCGGCGCGTTCGAGCTTCTCGACGGTGAGCTTCAGCCCTTCCTCGATGTTCCAGATCACTTCGGGCTTGAGCAGGTCGCGCTTGGTGCGCAGCAATTCGGCCTTGCTGATCGCGAAATCGAATGCGCGCAGCACGTGGAAGCATTCATGGGCCTCGCGGAAGTCGGGATGCGCCTCCTCGACGATCGCGCCGGCTTCCGCGAAACGCTCGGCGGCCTTGCGGGTCAGCGCCTTGACCTCTGGATCAACAGGCGTGATGCCGAGATCGGGCGAATAGGCGATGCGCTTCGGCTTGCTGCCCGACCGCGTCGCCGACAGGAACGATATCGGCAGCACCGGCAGCGACAGCGGATCGGCAGGATGCTCGCCGCTCATCGCGTCGAGCAGCAGCGCGAGGTCCTCGACATTGCGCGCCATCGGTCCCTGCTGGCCGAGCGTGCGGTCGACGCCGAATTTCGGCGTCTGCGCGACGCGGCCGATCGACGGCCGGAGGCCGACGACGCCGCAGAAGCTCGCCGGGTTGCGCAAGCTGCCGCCCATGTCGGAGCCGTGGGCGAGCCACGCGGTGCCGCTGGCCAGTGCCGCCGCGGCGCCGCCGGAGGAGCCGGCGGCCGAGCGCGATGTGTCCCAGGGATTGCGGGTCGGGCCGAACACCTCGTTGAAGGTGTTGGCGCCGGCGCCGAATTCCGGCGTGTTCGATTTGGCGTAGATCACGCCGCCGTTCTGCTCGAGGCGCTCGACCAGGATGTCCGACTTCGCGGGGACATTGTCCTTGAAGATCGGCGAGCCCTGCGTGGTCAGCACGCCGGAGACGGCGGTGAGGTCCTTGATCGGGACCGGAAGACCCGCAAGCAGGCCGCGTTCGCTGGCCGGCTTCTGCATCAGGGCCTTGGCGTGGGTGCGGGCGCGGTCGAAGCAGAGCGTCGGCAGCGCGTTGACCTTGCCGTCGACCTCGGCGATGCGCTTTTCCAGCACATCGAGCAGGTCGAGCGGCGTGACGTCGCCGGCTTTCAGCTTCTCGACGACGGCACACGCCGTTTCCTTCACCAAGCCCTGATCAGCCATGCACCGTTGCTCCTATGTCTTCTGTTTCCTTGTGCTGTAGAACATTTCCTGCCGTCGTGGCAATGCGACGAGAACCGAAGAGGCAGGGATGGCAGCGTTGTTTTCCGCGCTGGACTGGCGCGCGATGAGCCAGCAGGAGCGGGACCTCGGCTTGAACAATGGCGTTGCCGTCAAGGGCAGCGCCGAGATCGCCGCCGGCTGGGAGCAGCGCTCCGCGGCGATGCGGCAGAAGCATCCCGACCATCTCGACCTCCGATATGGTCCGCGTGAGCGCAACCGGATCGATTTCCTTAAAGTCCGCGACGGCGCGCCGACCTTGCTGTTCATCCACGGCGGCTATTGGCAGACCCGCGCCAAGGAGGTGTTCACGATCTTCGCCGAGGGGCCGATGGCGCACGGCATCAATGTCGCCCTGATCGGCTACACGCTGGCGCCGGATGCGACGCTGGATGACATCGTCGCCGAGATTCACGCCGGCATCGATTTTCTGGCCGGGCAGTTGCCCGCGCTCGGCGCCGCTGCCGAAGGCATTGTGGTGTCGGGCTGGTCGGCCGGCGGACATCTGACGTCGATGGCGTTGTCGAACGCCCATGTTCGGGCCGGCATGGCGATCTCGGGCATCTACGACCTCGAGCCGATCAGGCATTCCTACCTCGACGAGAAGCTGAGGCTCGACGAAGCCGCCTCACGGCGCAATTCGCCCATGATGCAGCAAGGCGGCACGCCAAAGCCGCTGTCGCTGGTGGTCGGCAGCGCCGAACTGCCGCTGCTGCGCAAGCAGACCGCCGATTTCGCCGGCCATCGCGCCCGCTACGGCTTGCCGGTGACCTACGAGGAGATCGCCGGAGCCGATCATTTCTCGATCATGAACCAGATGCTGGCGCCGCAGGGGCGCGTCACCGCGCTGATCCGGCAGTTGTTCGAACGGACGGCCGACTAGGCCGTCATTGCGAGGAGCGAAGCGACGAAGCAATCCATCGCTCCGCATATGCCGGCGCATGGATTGCTTCGCTTCGCTCGCAATGACGTGGAGGGAACTAACCCCACCCCGACGTTAGCCCGCCGTCCACCGTGTAGATCACGCCCGACGTATAGCCTGCGCGGTCGGAGGCCAGGAACGCCATCAGGTCGCCGATCTCGCGCGCATGCGCGGGGCGGCCGAGCGGGAGGCCCTTCTGGAACTCCTTGTAGCGGCTCTCGTCGCCAAACTGGTTCTTGGCGCGGGTCTTGAGCAGCGTGACGTGGCGGTCGGTACCGACCGGGCCGGGATTGATACCGACGACGCGGATGTTGTCGGCGAGGCTCTTGCCGCCGAGCGCGCGGGTGAACGACATCAGCGCCGCATTGCCTGCGCTGCCGCAGATGTAGTTGGCGTCGAATTTCTCGCCGGCCGCGCCGATGTCGTTGACGATCACGCCGCCGCCGCGCGCCTTCATCTGGGCATAGACCGCGCGCGTCAAATTGACATAGCCGAACACCTTGAGCTCCCAGGCATGCCGCCAGGTCGCCTCGTCGATCTTGTTGATCGAGCCGCCCGGGATGTCGCCGGCATTGTTGACGAGGATGTCGATGTCGGCAGCCTCTTTTGCCAATCGCGCAAGATCTTCGGATTTGCGCAGGTCGACGACGCTGATCGCGGCATCGATCTGGTGCGCGGAGCGCAGCCGCTCGGCCAGTGCCTTCAATTGCTCGCCGTTGCGGGCGGCGAGCAGCAAATTGGCGCCTTCCTCGGCAAAGGCTTCGGCGGCGGCCGCGCCAATGCCCTTGGAGGCGCCGGTGATCAGGACACGTTTGCCGCGCAGATGCAGATCCATGGGATGTCTCGCTTTGGTATGAGGAATGGATGTCAGCGAAATTGGTGGGGCAGGGTCGCGCCGCGGTCAACACTGCACTGCAGCGTTGCGCTCTCGCGAAGTTTGGTCCATTGCAGGACCATCAGGATAGGCGGCATTGCCGGCCGGGCAAATCACAAGGGTGTTCTCGATGAGCAGCAAAAAGCAGTATCGGATTGCAGTCATTCCCGGTGACGGCATCGGCAAGGAAGTGATGCCGGAGGGCCTGCGCGTCATCGAGGCGGCGGCGAAGAAGCACGGCGTCGACGTGAAGTTCGACCATTTTGACTTCGCCTCCTACGACTACTACGAAAAGCACGGCGAGATGATGCCGGCCGACTGGAAGGACCAGATCGGCAAGCATGACGCGATCTATTTCGGTGCGGTCGGCTGGCCGGCCAAGATCCCGGATCACATTTCGCTGTGGGGCTCGCTGATCAAGTTCCGGCGCGAATTCGACCAGTACGTTAATCTACGCCCGGTGCGGCTGATGCCCGGCGTGCCGTCGCCGCTGGCGAACCGCAAGCCCGGTGACATCGATTTCTGGGTGGTGCGCGAGAACACCGAGGGCGAATACTCCTCCGTCGGCGGCCGCATGTTCCCGGATACCGACCGCGAATTCGTCACGCAGCAGACCGTGATGACCCGCGTCGGCGTCGACCGCATCCTGAAATTCGCGTTCGATCTAGCGCAGTCGCGGCCGAAGAAGCATCTGACTTCGGCGACCAAGTCGAACGGCATCTCCATCACCATGCCCTATTGGGACGAGCGCGTGGAGGCGATGGCCAAGAAGTATCCGGGCGTGAAGTGGGACAAGTACCACATCGACATCCTCACCGCGAACTTCGTGCTGCATCCGGACTGGTTCGACGTCGTGGTCGGCTCCAATTTGTTCGGGGATATCCTGTCCGACCTCGGTCCGGCCTGCACCGGCACGATCGGCATCGCGCCGTCGGGCAACATCAATCCGGAAGGCAATTTCCCGTCGGTGTTCGAGCCGGTGCACGGCTCGGCGCCTGACATCGCGGGGCAGGGCATCGCCAACCCGATCGGCATGATCTGGTCGGGCGCGATGATGCTGGAGCACCTCGGCGAGAAGCAGGCAGCCGCCGCCATCGTCGGCGCGATCGAGCGCACGCTCGGCGAACGCACGCTGCGCACCCGCGACCTCGGCGGCAACGCCGACACCACGGCGTGCGGCAAGGCCGTGGCGGAGATGGTGGAGTAAGCTGCGCTGTCAACCACGGGGTCGCCCTGGCGAAAGCCAGGACCCATTACCCCGAGTGCTCGTTGGCTTGATAGGTCTGACCACCGGCCTGCGCGATGACACAGGCCGGTGGTAATGGGTCCTGGATTGCGCTCGCTACGCTCGCTTGTCCAGGACGACGTCGATAATTATTGCTTCACGATCCTGCGGCAATGCTCCCATGCCGCGTGGATCAGGTTCTCGCTCGCCTCGGGCGTGCGGAACGCGGAATGCGCCGACAGCGTCACGTTCGGGATCTTGGTCAGCGGGTGATCCTTCGGCAGCGGCTCGATGTTGTAGACATCGAGGCCGGCGTGGCGGATGTGGCCCGAATTGAGCGCATCGATCATCGCCTGCTCGTCGACGATGGCGCCGCGCGCAGTGTTGATCAGCACTACGCCCTTCTTCATCCTGGCGATCTTCTCGCGCGTGATCATCCCGCGGGTCTCGTCGTTCAAGAGCAGATGGAGCGAGACCACGTCGCTGTTCGCCAGCACCGTGTCGAGCTCGGTGAATTCGACGCCCGGATGGCTCTTGGGCGACCGGTTCCAGGCGATCACCTTCATGCCGCTGCCGAGCGCGATGCGGGCGACTTCGGCGGCGATGCCGCCGAAGCCGACCAGGCCGAGCGTCTTGCCGGTGAGCTGCATGCCGTCCTCGCGCAGCCAGTTGCCGGCGCGCATCTCGCGGTCCATCTGCGCGATCACCCGCGCCGACGACCACATCAGCGCGATTGCGGATTCCGCGACCGCGGTGTCGCCATAACCCTTGATCAGGTGCACGGAGATGCCGAGCTCCGCGAGCTCTTCCGGGTTCATGTAGCTGCGCGCGCCGGTGCCGAGGAACACGACGTGCTTCAGGCCGGCGCACTTTTTCGCGATGTCGGTCGGCAGCGCGGTGTGATCGACGACCGCGATCTCGGCGCCGTCGAGCACCGCCGGATAGTCCTCGGACTTGATGTCCGGGTTGCGGTTGATCCGCATCCTGGGATCGCCGGGCTTTTCCAGCCGCTCCGTGATGACAGCGAGCGATTCATTGGCGTCGACAAACACTGCGCGCACGAAAGCCTCCACTGAAGGAAGAAGGGATGATCAGGATGCGACGCCGGCGAGCGCCAGCACCGTATGCATCAGGACGTTGGCGCCGGCGGCACAATCGGTCTGCGTGGCGTCTTCAAGCTCGTTGTGGCTGATGCCGTCCTTGCAGGGCACGAACACCATCGCCGCCGGGATCACCGTGTTGAGGTTGCAGGCGTCGTGGCCGGCGCCGGAGGTGATGCGGCGGTGCGAATAGCCGAGGTGCTGGGCTGCGTTCTCCACGGCGTCGACCAGCTTCGGGTCGAAATGCGTCGGCGCCTTGCGCCAGACCAGATCGAGCTGAACCTCGACCTTGCGCCGTGCGGCGATCTCGGCAACCGCGGCCCGCAGGTCACGATCCAGCGCGTCCATGATCGCGGCATCGGCGCTGCGGCAATCCACCGTGAAGGCGATCTCGCCGGGAATGACGTTGCGCGAGGGCGCTGCGATCACCGCCTCGCCGATGGTGCCGACCGCCTTCGGGCCATGTTTCTTTGCGATGCTTTCCATCGCCAGCACGATCTCCGACAGCGTCGCTAGCGCGTCGCGGCGCAGCGGCATCGGGGTGGATCCCGCGTGGCTCTCGAAGCCTGTGATCTTGCCGTCGTACCACAACACGCCCTGGCCGGAATCGACCACGCCGATGGCCTTGCCTTCGGCCTCCAGGATCGGGCCCTGTTCGATATGCAGCTCGACGAAGCTGGTGAACTTCTGGCGGCCGACCGGGGCATCGCCGCGATAACCGATCGAGTCGAGCGCCTGCGCCACCGTGACGCCCTCGGCGTCCTTGCGCGACAGAATGTCGTCGGTGGTGAAATCGCCGACATAGGCGGCCGAGGCCATCATCGCCGGCGCAAAGCGCGAGCCTTCTTCGTTGGTCCAGTTGCAGATGCAGATCGGCAGCTCGGTCTCGATCCCGGCATCGTTGAGCGTACGCACCAGTTCGAGCCCGGCCAGCGTGCCGAGGATGCCGTCATATTTGCCGCCGGTCGGCTGGGTGTCGAGATGCGAGCCGACGCCGATCGGCGGCTTCGACATATCCCGCCCTTTCCGCAACCCGAACATCGAGCCGAGCGCATCGACCTGCACCTCGAGGCCGGCGCTCTCGCAGGCCTTGCGGAACCAGTCGCGTACCTGCTTGTCTTCGGCGCTGAGGGTCAACCGCCGCACGCCGCCCTTGGGCGTCGCACCGAATTGCGCGGTTTCGTGGATGGTGCCCCAGAGGCGGGCGGAATCGATCTGCAGGTTGGTGGCGGCTCGGCTCATGTCGTCAGTCCATTTTTATTCGGTCATTCCGAGGCGATGCGTCAGCATCGAACCCGGAATCTCGAGATTCCGGGTTCGGCTCTTCGAGCCGCCCCGGAATGACGTTTGATTATCCGGCACTCGTTCAATGGCGCGCCGCGTCCATCGCGTCAACCGCCACGCTCGCCTGCGCGATCTGCCTGGCGAGATGGGCGACGCGCTCGATGGCGACCGCATCGGGGGAGGCGAGCCAGCTCGCGGTGAAGGTGAGGGGCGGCAGCTTGAGGTCGGTATCGAGCAATTGCAAGCGGCCGTCAGCGAGTTCGTTCTCGACGATCGCCGACGGAATCACCGCAATGCCAAGGCCTTCATTGGCCATGTGGATCACGGTCGCGAGCGAGGTCGAGGCATGCAGCCGGATCGGCGGCAGATCGGGGGCATTGAACAGCGCACGCACGGTCTCATAGGGCTGGGTCTTGCGCGGAAACGTGATGATCGGAAACCGCGCCAGATCCCGCCGCGCCACCGGGCCGGGGCCGAGACCGAGCGACGGGCTCGCCAGGAAACCGATCGGGTAATCGCACAGCACATGATTGTGCGCGCCGGATGCCGAGACCGGTCCGAGCACGAAGGCGAGCTCGATCTCCTGCGCCAGCAGCCGCGGGGTCAGGTTCGGCGTGATGTCGACCTCGATCTCGAGCGACAGGTTCGGGTAGATCTCGTTGACGCTCTTGACCAGCCGCGGCAGCCAGGTGTGCACGATGGTCTCCGCGACACCGAGCCGCAGCGCGCCGCGCATCGCCGAGCGGTCGCCGACCTCCGCCATCATCTCCGAGCGCAGGCCGATCAGTTTCTCGGCGTAGGTCATCATCAGCCGTCCGCTCGGCGTCGGCGAGGCCACCCGGTGATCCCGGTTCAACAGCTTGACGCCCATCTCGCGCTCGAGCTGGGCGATGCGCTGGGAGATCGCGGGCTGGGTGGTGTTGAGCCGCTGGGCGGCGCCGCGGAAGCTGCCGAGCTTGACGACCCAGAGGAAGGTTTCGATCGAGCGGAAGTCCGTCATTGGAAGCATATCCCCGATCGATAAATCCTATTTATCGATTTTGATTAGAAAGGACGATTAGACATTATATCACGCTTGGTGTTGGTTTGTCCTTGTCGAGATTATGGGCAGGAGAATCCCATGACTGTTTTTGCGGCAGTGCAGCGATCTCAGGGGGAGCCGGTGCTGGCGAGCGTCGAAGCGCGGCGCGCCAGCCGCAACGGCATGGCCTCGGCCACCACGGCCGGTCTCGCCAACGGTTTCGTCCAAGGCAATCTGGCGATCCTGCCGGAGAAGCTGGCCGGCGCCTTCCATCGCTTCTGCCAGCTCAATCCCAAACCGTGCCCGATCATCGGCATGTCCGATGTGGGCGATCCCCGCATCCCCGCGCTCGGCCTCGACCTCGACATCCGCACCGACGTGCCGCGCTACCGGGTTTGGCGCGACGGCGAGGTGGCCGACGAGCCGACCGACATCACCAAATACTGGCGCGACGATCTCGTCACCTTCGTGCTCGGCTGCTCCTATTCGTTCGAGGAGGCGCTGCTGGAGGACGGGCTGCCGATCCGTCACATCGAACGCAACCTGCGTGTGCCAATGTACCGGACCAACATCGCCTGCCAGCCGTCGGGGCCGTTCGCGGGACCGATGGTGGTGTCGATGCGCCCGTTCAAGCCGGCGGATGCGATCCGCGCGGTGCAGATCACCTCGCGTTTCCCGTCGGTGCACGGCGCACCGGTCCATCTCGGCCATCCGCATGCAATCGGCATCAAGGACATCGCCAAGCCCGACTATGGCGATCCGGTGCCGGTGGCCGATGACGAGATCCCGGTGTTCTGGGCCTGTGGCGTGACGCCGCAATCGGTGATCGCAAGTGCGAAGCTGCCTTTCGCGATCACGCATTCGCCGGGCCTGATGCTGGTGACCGATCTCAGGAACAAGCAGCTGGCTGTGCTCTGAATAGGCAATTCGTGCAATTCATTGAGGCTTTACTGCGCGCTACAAGCGTCACATCGATAATAACAAGCTGACCAAGGGGAATTTCGATGACGATCTCTCGCCGTAACGTGTTGCTGGGTGCCACTGCTGCCGCTGCGCTCGGTCCGATGGCCGCGCGCGCGCAGACAAGCGAAGTGGCAATCGGCGTGATTTATCCGCTGTCCGGCTCAAGCGCAGCGATCGGTGTCGACGCGCAGCATGCCTTCAACACCGCGGCCGAGATCATCAACAAGAACTATGATTTCGCACTGCCGCTCGCCAAGGGCGAGGGCCTGTCCGACCTCGGCGGCGCCAAGGTCCGCCTCGTGTTCGCCGACCACCAGGCCGACCCGCAGAAGGGCCGCGCCGAGACCGAGCGCCTGATCACCCAGGAGAAGGTCTGTGCCGTCGTCGGCACCTATCAGAGCGCGGTTGCCGTCACCGTCAGCCAGACCTGCGAGCGCTACGGCGTTCCGTTCATCTCGGCCGACAACTCCTCCCCGAGCCTGCATCGCCGAGGCCTGAAGTATTATTTCCGCGCTTCGCCGCATGACGAGATGTTCTCGGCCGCGATGTTCGACTTCTTCGATGCGATGAAGAAGAAGGGCCAGAAGATCGAGACCCTGGCGCTGTTCCACGAGGACACCATCTTCGGCACCGATTCGGCGAACGCCCAGACCAAGCTCGCCGGCGAGCGCGGCTACAAGATCGTGGCCGACATCAAGTACCGCGCCAACTCGCCGTCGCTGACCGCCGAGGTACAGCAGCTCAAGGCGGCGAACGCCGACGTGCTGATGCCGTCGAGCTACACCACCGACTCGATCCTGCTGGTCAAGACCATGGCCGAGCTCGGCTACAAGCCGAAGAACATCATGGCGCAGGATGCCGGCTTCTCGGAGAAGGCGACCTATGACGCGGTCGGCGACAAGCTCGAGGGCGTGATCTCGCGCGGCAGCTTCTCGCTCGATCTGGCACAGAAGCGGCCGATGGTCGGTCTCATCAACGAGATGTACCGCGCCAAGTCCGGCAAGGACTTCAACGATTACACCTCGCGCCAGTTCATGGGCCTGATCGTGATGGCCGATGCCGTCAACCGTGCCAAGTCGACCGACGGCGAGAAGATCCGCGAGGCGCTGGTCGCCACCGACATGCCCGGCGACGTCACCATCATGCCGTGGCGGCGCGTCAAGTTCGACGAGATGGGGCAGAACAATTTCGCCGATCCGGTGCTGCTGCAATACACCGCGAAGAACTTCGTGACGATCTTCCCGGAACAGGCCGCCGTCTCCGAGGCGATCTGGCCGATGAACAGCTGATCGGTCGGACGCTAGAGGGGGGCAGACGACGGTGACAGCCGAGACCATTATCCAGAGTTTGGCGAGCGGCCTCTTGATGGGGCTGCTCTACGGACTGATCGCCGCCGGCCTCGCATTGATCTTCGGATTGATGGACGTCGTGAATTTCGCGCACGGCGAGTTCCTGATGATCGCGATGTACGTGACCTTCTTCCTGTTCGCGTTCTTCGCGATCGATCCCTTGCTTGCGGCGCCTTTGGTCGCCGCGGCATTGTTCGTGTTCGGCGCGGTGGTCTACCTGCTGGTGGTCCGCTTCGCGATGCGCGCCAAGGCCAATGCCGGCATGGTGCAGATCTTCTCCACCTTCGGCCTTGCGATCGTGATGCGGGGCCTTGCCCAGTTCTTCTTCACGCCGGACTACCGCAGCGTCACCAACTCCTGGGTCGGCGGCAAGACGATCTCGATTGGCGGCATCTATCTGCCGGAGCCGCAGCTGATCGGCGCGATGCTGTCGATCGCGGCCTTTGTCGCGCTCTACTTCTTCATCAATCGCACCGATTTCGGGCGCGCGCTCGAGGCGACACGCGAGGACGCCGGCGCGGTGGCGCTGGTCGGCATCGACAAGAACCGGGTGTTTGCGCTCGGCTGGGGCCTTGGTGCGGCGCTGGTCGGCCTTGCCGGTGCCATCATGGCGATCTTCTTCTACATCTATCCCGACGTCGGCGCGTCGTTTGCGCTGATCGCCTACGTCACCGTGGCGCTCGGCGGCTTCGGCAGCGTGTTCGGCGCCTTTGCCGGCGGCATCATCGTCGGCCTGGTCGAGGCGACCACCGCGCTGATCCTGCCGCCGTCGCTGAAATCGGTCGGCATCTATGCCGTCTATCTCCTGGTCGTCTTCATCCGCCCGCGTGGCCTGTTCGGATCGATGTGATGGACACCCACTTCGCCCAACGCCGCAGGCGTGACCTGATCGTGGCGGCCTGCCTTGCGGCGATCGCCGCGCTGGTGCCGCTGTTCGTCAAGGACGTCTACGTCGAGAACATCATGGTCCTGACCCTGATGTATGCCGCACTGTCGCAGAGCTGGAACATCCTGTCCGGCTATTGCGGACAGATCTCGCTCGGGCACGCGCTGTATTTCGGGCTCGGCGCCTACACCACCGCACTCTTGTTCACCAAGTTCGGTGTGCTGCCGTGGTTCGGCATGCTGGCGGGCGGGGCGATCTCCGCGGTGATCGCGATGGCGCTCGGCTATCCCTGCTTCCGCCTGCGCGGGCATTATTTCGTGATCGCGACCATCGTGATCGCCGAGATCGCGCTGCTCCTGATCCAGAACTGGGATTGGGCGGGCGCGGCCCTCGGCATCGATATCCCGGTGCGCGGCGACAGCTGGCTGAAATTCCAGTTCACCCGCTCCAAGCTACCGTACTTCTATTTCGCGCTGGCGCTGGCCTGCATCGCCTGGCTCGTCACCTGGTGGCTGGAAGATTCCAAATGGGGCTATTGGTGGCGCGCGGTGAAGGATAATCCCGACGCCGCCGAGAGTCTCGGCGTGGTCGTATTCAATTCCAAGATGGGGGCGGCGGCGGTCTCGGCCTTCCTCGTTGCCGTCGGCGGCAGCTTTTATGCCCAGTTCGTCTCCTATATCGACCCCGAAAGCGTGATGGGCTTCCAGTTCTCGCTGCTGATGGCGCTGCCCGCGGTGCTCGGGGGCATCGGCACGCTGTGGGGGCCGGTGCTCGGCGCCGTGATCCTGATCCCGCTCACCGAGTTGACGCGGTCCTTCGTCGGCGGTTCCGGCCGCGGCGTCGACCTGATCGTCTATGGCGCGCTGATCGTCGCGATCTCGCTGGCACTGCCGAAGGGGCTCGTCAGCGTGTTCAGCATGCTCTCCGGGCGCAAGGAGGCCGCGCGATGACGGTACTCCTGGAGACTCGCGGCGTCTGGCAGCGCTTCGGCGGCCTCGTCGCCAACAGCGACGTCTCGATCTCGGTCGGCCGCGGCGAGATCGTCGGCCTGATCGGCCCGAACGGCGCCGGAAAATCGACGCTGTTCAATCTGATCGCGGGCGTGCTGCCGCCCACCCAAGGCTCGATCATCTTCGACGGCGAGGACGTGACCAAGCTGCCGGCCGCCGAGCGCTGCCAGCGCGGCGTCGGGCGCACCTTCCAGGTGGTCAAGAGCTTCGAGACCATGACCGTGATCGACAACGTCATCGTCGGCGCGCTGATCCGCAACACCAAGATGCGCATCGCGCGACAGAAGGCCTATGAGGTCCTTGAGTTCTGCGGACTTGCGGCGCGCGCCGACAAGCTTGCTGCCGATCTCGTCCCGTCGGAGAAGCGCCGACTCGAAGTCGCCCGTGCGCTCGCCACCGAACCGAAGCTGCTGCTGCTCGATGAAGTGCTGACCGGATTGACGCCGGTCGAGGCACAGACGGGTGTCGAGCTGGTGCGCAAGGTGCGCGCGACCGGCGTCACAGTGCTGATGGTCGAGCATGTGATGGAAATCGTGATGCCGCTGGTCGACCGTGCCATCGTGCTCAATCTCGGCAAGGTGCTGGTCGAGGGCAAGCCAACGGAAGTCGTCCGCAATCCGGAAGTCATTTCTGCCTATCTTGGGGATCGTCATGCTGTCGGTGCGTGAAGTCACCACCGCCTATCAGGGCCTGGTTGCGATCTCCTCGGTGTCGATCGACGTCACCAAGGGCGAGATCGTCTGCGTCGCGGGCGCCAATGGCGCGGGCAAGTCGACGCTTTTGAAATCGATCGCCGGCGCCGAGCGGCCGCGCGCCGGCACCGTCACCTTCGACGGCAAGCGGATCGACGGCCAGCCGCAGCACGTCATCACGGCCGGCGGCATCGCCTTCGTGCCGGAGAACCGCCGGCTGTTTCCGCGACTCTCGGTGCGCGACAATCTGCGGCTCGGCAGCTACCTCTATCGCAGCCAATCCGACCGCGATGCGCCGCTCGATCTGGTGTTCCAGCTTTTCCCGCGGCTCGGCGAGCGGCTGGAGCAGCGCGCGGAGACCTTGTCCGGCGGCGAGCAGCAGATGCTCGCGATCGGCCGCGCGCTGATGACGCGACCGCGGCTTCTGATGCTCGACGAGCCGTCGCAAGGCATCATGCCGAAGCTGGTCGACGAGATCTTCCAGGCCGTGAAGCGCATCCGCGACGCCGGCATGACGGTCCTGATCGTCGAGCAGCGCATGGCCGAATGCCTGGAGATCGCCGACCGTGCCTACATCCTGCAGACCGGCCGCGTGCTGATGCAGGGCACCGCGGCCGAGATCACCGGCAATCCCGACGTGCGCAAGGCGTATCTGGGGCTTTAGCCTTCATTTCACTGCCTTAGCCCGGATGAGCGAAGCGACATCCGGGGCCGTATTTCCCGCTACGATGCGCTCGGTTGACCTCTCGCCGTGGCGGCAGCGATCAGCATCTGTTCCACAATTCCATCGAACTCGCTTTTTCCTATGGGATCGGTCGCGGCAAGCTCGTCGTATGTTCTCGCATTGGGAAGCCACCAGCCATGGTGGCGCCCCGCCTCGTGGAGAACACGGGCTGCGGCTTCGACCTCGACCAGCGCAGGCCGTCTTGGTGCGCTCATCGCTAATGCCCGGGTTCCGGCAGCGTCAGCCCGAACACCTTCGTCAAATCCGCCACCTGTTCGGGCGAGAGATAGCGCGGATTCAGCCCGCGCAGCAGCAGATAGAGCTTGGCGGTTTCCTCGAGCTCCTCGGTCGCGAACACCGCCGCCTCCAGCGTGTCGCCGGAAACGACGGGGCCGTGATTGGCGAGCAGGACCGATGAATATTTCCCGGCCAGCCCCCTGATCGCGTCGGCAACGGCGGGGTCGCCGGGGCGATAATAGGGCACCAGCGCGGTCTGGCCGCATTTCATGACATAATAGGCCGTCATCGCCGGCAGCGCGGCGCGCGGGTCGATCTCGGGCAGCATCGAAAGCGCGACCGAATGGGTCGAGTGCAGATGCACCACCGCGCCGGCGCTGGTGCGCGTCTGGTAGAGCGCGGTGTGCAGAGGCACTTCCTTGGTCGGGGCGTCGCCGGAGATGAGACGGCCATCGGCGTCGAGCCGCGACATTTTCGCCGGATCGAGGAAACCGAGCGAGGCGTTGGTCGGCGTCACCAGCCAGCCGCCGTCGTCGAGCCGGACGCTGATATTACCCGAGGAGCCCGGCGTCAGCCCGCGCTCGAACAGCGAGCAGCCGAAGCGGCAGATGTCCTCACGAAGCTTTGTTTCGCTCACCTGGTTTCGCCTCGCCGCAATCCGCTTTCCACTTTGTCTCATGCTTTGGCAGCACGGCCAAGCCGTGTTAGGCAAGCAGCAACGAGCATGATCCGGACCCGGCAGGCCGCGCCAGCGAAGGCGGGCCGCGCTAGCGAAAACCAAGCCGGTGTTCCGAAAATGCTCAAACAACTAAAAATGTTCGAGGATCGCCGCATGTCCAGTTCCGCAACACCGCACGTCGCCGTCATCGGGCTGGGCTCGATGGGATACGGCATGGCGACCTCGCTGAGGCGCGCCGGATTTGTCGTGACCGGCTGCGACGTGTCGGCCGATGCCGTCGCGCGCTTCGTGGGCGACGGCGGTAAGGGCGCTAAAACACCGGCCGAGGCGGCCAGGGATGCCGACATTGTCGTCAGCGTCGTCGTCAATGCGGCGCAGACCGAGGCCATCCTGTTCGGCAAGGACGGCGCCGCCGAGACCCTGGCGAAGGACGCGGTCTTCATTTCCTCGGCGACCATGGACCCCGATATCGCGCGACGGCTGGCCAAGCAGCTCGAGGCGACCGGCCGGCATTATCTTGATGCGCCGATCTCCGGTGGCGCGCAGCGCGCGGCGCAGGGTGAATTGACGATCCTCGCCTCCGGCAGCGCGGAGGCGTTCGCAAAGGCGCGGCCGGCGCTGGATGCGATGGCGGCAAAGCTCTACGAGCTCGGCGATGCCGCAGGGCAGGGCGCCGCGTTCAAGATGATCAACCAGCTGCTGGCTGGCGTGCATATCGCCGCCGCCTCGGAGGCGATCGCCTTCGCCGCCAGGCAGGGTCTCGACATCCGGAAGGTCTATGAGGTGATCACGGCCTCCGCCGGCAATTCCTGGATGTTCGAGAACCGCATGCCGCATGTGCTCGATGGCGACTATGCGCCGCGCAGCGCGGTGGAGATTTTCGTCAAGGACCTCGGCATCATCCAGGACATGGCGCGCAATGCGCGCTTCCCGGTACCGGTCTCGGCCGCAGCGCTGCAGATGTTCCTGATGACATCGGCCGCCGGCATGGGCCGCGACGACGATGCGTCGGTGGCGCGGATGTATGCCCAGGTCACCGGTACCAAGCTTCCCGGCGCAAAATAAGAGGATTCTGCAATGCCCCGCTTTGCCGCCAACCTCACCATGATGTTCAACGAAGTCCCGTTCCTCGACCGCTTCGACGCGGCGGCGAAAGCGGGCTTCACCGCGGTCGAGTTCCTGTTTCCGTACGACCATCCGGCCGACGAGGTCGGCAAGCGGCTCAAGGCTGCGGGGTTGGCGCAGGCGCTGTTCAACCTGCCGCCAGGCGACTGGAACGCCGGCGAGAAGGGATTTGCGGCGCTGCCGGATCGCTTCGCCGACTTGCAAGCGAGCCTGAAGACCGCGCTGCCTTATGCGCAGGCGACCGGCGTCAAGCGCGTGCATCTGATGGCCGGGATCGCCGACCGCAGCGATGCCAAAGCGGTTGCGGCGTTTCGCAAATCGGTCGCCCATGCCGCCGAGTTCTTCGCGCCGCACGGCCTCGATGTCGTGATCGAGCCGATCAATCCGCGCAACGTGCCTGGCTATTTCCTCAACGACTTCATCTTCGCGCGCGACCTGATCAACGAGCTGAAGGCCCCGAACTTGAAGCTGCAGTTCGACATTTATCACTGCCAGATCATCCACGGCGATGTCACGATGCGGCTGCGCGAGATGATGCCTGTGATCGGTCACATCCAGATCGCCTCGATCCCCTCGCGCAACGAGCCCGACGGCGAGGAGCTGAACTATCCGTTCCTGTTCGGTGAGCTCGACCGGCTCGGCTATGGCGGCTTCGTCGGCTGCGAATACAATCCGCGCGGCAAGACCACCGACGGTCTCGCCTGGTTCAAGCCCTATGCCGGAGTGAAGCCGTGACGCGAGCCGGAAACCTGTCTCTCGGTTGCGTCGCCGACGACTATACCGGCGCCTCCGACCTCGCCAACACGCTGACCCGCGCCGGCCTGCGCACGGTGCAGACCATCGGTGTGCCCGCCGACGATCTCGCGCTGCCGGAGGTCGACGCCGTCGTGGTGTCGCTGAAGAGCCGCTCGATCGAGGCCGACCTTGCGGTGACGCGTTCGCGTGCCGCGGAGGCCTGGCTGCGCGACCGCGGCGCCGGGCATATCCTGTTCAAGATCTGTTCGACCTTCGATTCCACCGATGCCGGCAATATCGGCCCGGTGATGGACGCGCTGCGCGCCGACTCCAAAGACAATATCGTGCTGGTGACCCCGGCTTTCCCGGAAACCGGCCGCACCGTCTACCAGGGCAATCTGTTCGTCGGCTCGGTGCCGCTGAACGAGAGCCCGCTGAAGGACCATCCGCTCAACCCGATGCATGATTCCAATCTGGTCCGCGTGCTGGCGCGCCAGAGCAAGACAAAGGTCGGCCTGGTCGATCTGGCGACGCTTGCCCGCGGCACCGAGGCGGTTCGGGCAAAGCTCGCCGAGCTCGCGCGGAGCGGCATCGGCGCTGCTGTCGTCGACGCGGTGTTCGATCGCGACCTCGAAACCATCGGCCAGGTGGCGCTGGATCACCGTCTCTCGGTCGGCGCCTCCGGCATCGGGCTTGGCCTGGCGCGGGCGCTGGTCGCCGCTGGAAAGGCCAAATCGGCAGCTGCGAATGCCGTGACCAGCGCCGCGATCGGCGGGCCGGCCGCCTGCCTCGCCGGCAGCTGTTCGCAGGCGACGCTGCGTCAGATCGCCAGCGCCGAGAAGGTGATGCCGGTCCTGCACCTCGACCCCGAGCGGGTGATTGCCGGCACGGACGAGGCGCAGCGCGCGCTCGCCTGGGCCAAAGAGCGGCTCGGCATGGGTCCAGTCCTGATCGCCAGTAGTTCGACTCCTGAGGAGGTGGCAGCTCTGCAATCCCGTCATGGCCGTGATGCGGCCGGACATGCGATCGAGCAGGCGATGGCCGACATCGCCGAGGGCCTGGTGCGGTCGGGTGTGCACAGGCTGGTGGTCGCCGGTGGTGAAACGTCGGGCGCTGTGGTCGATCGCCTTTGTATCCCGGGATTCCTGGTCGGGGCGGAAATCGCTGCGGGCGTGCCGGTTCTGCGCGCGGTCGGCGCTGGAAAAGGCGAGATGGTGCTCGCCCTGAAATCAGGCAATTTCGGCGGGCCGGAGTTCTTCTCGGACGCGCTGGCATTGATGCCTTGATGCGCCTGTCGCGCATCATGTCGGGCTGATGACTGATATCTCCGTAGTTCAACGGTGAAGCAAATTAACCCTACTTAAGGAGGGGGGCTGGCTTTGATATGTGCGGCGCACCGCCGCGCCATCAGTCTTCTTTCCGCACGAACGGGTCTCGCGAGCCCGGCACCCAAGAGACCCCACGATGTTCGCCAAATTCTCGATCCGCGCCAAGATCATTGCCGTGGTTGCATTCCTGCTTGTTGCGATAACGGGCATGGGCCTACTGGCGGTCATGAATCTGCGGTCGATCAATGCCAACACCGTCGACATCACGACCAGCTGGCTGCCGAGCGTGCGTGCACTCGGGGATCTGCGCGCCGGCGTCATCACGTACCGCAACGTGATCCGCGAGCACATGCTGTCCGAGACGCTGGAGGACAAACTCGCGCAGGAGAAGACCCTCGCGACCGTGGTCGAGGCCAACACCAAGTTCCGCGCGATCTATGAACCGTTGATCACCTCCCCCGAGGAGCGCGCGCTCTACAATCAATGGGTGGACACCTGGACCCGTTACAAGAAGGGTACCGAGGAGGTGATGGCCCTGTCGCGCAAGGATGTCGGCAAGATCCCGCACGACGCGCACGAGCTGAACGCCAAGACGGTGAACAAGATCGGCCTCGAGGCGGATGAGATCCTGCGCAAGGACATCGACCTCAACAATGCCGGCGCGGACAAGGCCGCGCAGGACGCAGCGAACAGCTACGCGTCGGCCGTCATGTTCCTTGCCATGATCCTCGGCGCCGCCATCATCGTCGGCGTTGGCGTCAGCTTCCTGATGATCCGCGACGTCTCCGCCGGTATTGCCTCGATCGTGAATCCGATGCAGGCGCTGGGCCGCGGCGACCTGACCGCGGAAGTGCCGCATCAGGGCGAGAAGACCGAGATCGGCGCCATGGCTGATACGTTGCAGGTGTTCAAGGAAGCCCTGGTCGCCAAGAAGGCGGCCGATGAGGCCGCCGCCGCTGATGCCGAAGCCAAGATCGAGCGTGGCCGACGGGTCGACGCCATCACCCGTAATTTCGAACAGATGATCGGCGAGATCGTGCAGACCGTGTCGTCGGCCTCGACCCAGCTCGAAGCCTCGGCCAGCACGCTGTCGTCGACCGCAAGGCGTTCGCAGGAACTGACTACCTCGGTTGCCGCTGCATCCGAGGAGGCCTCGACCAACGTGCAGTCGGTGGCGTCGGCGACCGAAGAGCTGTCGTCGTCGGTGACCGAGATCAGCCGCCAGGTGCAGGAATCGGCGCGGATGGCCGGCGACGCCGTCGGCCAGGCGCGCACCACCAACGATCGCGTCAGCGAGCTGTCGAAGGCGGCCGCGCGCATCGGAGACGTCGTCGAACTGATCAACACGATTGCCGGCCAGACCAACCTGCTGGCGCTGAACGCCACCATCGAGGCGGCGCGCGCCGGTGAAGCCGGCCGCGGCTTCGCGGTCGTGGCATCCGAGGTGAAGGCGCTGGCCGAGCAGACCGCGAAGGCGACCGGCGAGATCGGTCAGCAGATCGCCGGCATCCAGACCGCGACCCAGGAGTCGGTCGGCGCGATCAAGGAGATCTCGTCGACCATCGAGCGGCTGTCGGAGATCTCCTCCACCATTGCTGCCGCGGTCGAAGAGCAGGGCGCGGCGACGCAGGAGATTTCCCGCAACGTGCAGCAGGCGGCGCAGGGCACCCAGCAGGTCTCGGCCAACATCACCGACGTCCAGCATGGCGCCAACGAGACCGGGTCGGCTTCGACCCAGGTGCTGTCGGCGGCACAGTCGCTCTCGGGTGACAGCAACCGCCTCAAGCTCGAGGTCGGCAAGTTCCTCGACGCCGTCCGCGCGGCCTGACGCCGGCCGAATCTCTGACCATCGAAAATGCCCGGTCGGCAGGCCGGGCATTTTTCTTTGCGTGGATGCCGCTTTCACGCTCAGTAATTCAACGGAAGACATGATTAACGAACCGTAGGTCCATGCGCGGTAACCTGCCACAGCGCGACGCGGCCATCTGCAAGAATCGCGAAATCCATTCCAAACGAGGCACCGGATGATGTTCCTGGCGAGATTCCGCATTCTCACGAAGATACTGGCGATTGTGGGCGGTCTCTCGATCATCGCCGGGATGCTCGCCTATCTCGGGATCTCCTCGTTGAAATCGCTCAGCGAACGCGGCGTCGTCACCGCGCGCGCCGCGGAACGCGCGTTGCTGTCGGCGCAAGCCAACCAGAACGTGCTCGCGATCAACCGCGCCGAATTCCGCAGCGCGCTCGATCCGCGCGACGAGAACCGGCTTGCGGCTCGATCGCTGATCGATGAGCAGTTCAAGTCGCTCGAGGAGCGCATCGCAACGATCAGCAAGACTCAGGACCCGCAAACCATCGCGCTGCTGCCCGGCGTGCGATCGGCGCTGTCGGCCTATCGGGCCCAGCTGAAGCAGACGCTTGACGCGGTCGAGAGCGCGAAGGCGCTCGACCTGACCCAGTCCGCCGAGAAACTGCGCGATGTCGCGATGAAGAGCCGCACGGCCGCGGAAGAGCTTCAGGCCAGGGTTCGGGCCGTCGCTGACCGCCAGGACGAGCGGGTCAGGGACAACGTCAAGGCCAGTGAGCAGGAATACGTATCGACCTCGGAGCTGTTGATCCTGCTTGCTGCTTCGGGGGTCCTGCTTGGGTTGCTGTTCGGCTTCGTTGTCGGACAATACGGTGTCGCGAAGCCGATCCGTGCCGTCGTCGCGATGCTGCAGCAACTTGCCGATGGCCGCTATGACATCCCGGTCCACGGCACCGATCGCCGCGATGAGGTCGGCGACGTCGCCAAGACCGCGCTTGTGTTTAAGGACAATGGCCTTGCCAAGGTCCGGATGGAGCGCGAGCAGAAGGAAATCGAGGCGCGCGCCGCCGCACGGCGCCGCACCGACATGCTCCAGCTGGCCGATGGCTTTGAGCGCGCGGTCGGTGAGATCGTCGAGACCGTCGCATCCGCCTCGACCGAGCTCGAAGCGTCCGCGACCACGCTGACCTCGACCGCCGAGCGTTCGCAAAACCTCGCGACCACCGTCGCCGCTGCGTCGGAGGAAGCCACCACCAACGTCCAGTCGGTGGCGTCCGCAACCGAGGAACTGTCATCCTCGGTCAACGAGATCAGCCGGCAGGTGCAGGAATCGGCCCGGATGGCGGGCGATGCCGTCAACCAGGCCCGTGCGACCAATGACCGGGTCGGGGAGCTGTCGAAGGCTGCCGCCCGGATCGGTGACGTGGTCGAGCTGATCAACACCATTGCCGGCCAGACCAATCTGCTGGCGCTGAATGCCACCATCGAGGCGGCGCGCGCCGGCGAGGCCGGACGTGGCTTCGCGGTCGTGGCATCGGAGGTGAAGGCACTCGCGGAGCAGACCGCGAAGGCGACCGGGGAGATCGGCCAGCAGGTTTCCGGCATCCAGGCTGCGACCGAGGATTCCGTGGCCGCGATCCGCGCCATCGGTTCGACCATCGAGCGGCTGTCGGAGATCTCGTCCGCCATTGCCGCTGCGATCGAGGAGCAGGGCGCGGCGACCCAGGAAATATCCCGAAACGTGCAGCAGGCGGCACAGGGCACCCAGCAGGTCTCGGCCAACATTACCGACGTGCAGCACGGCGCCAATGAGACCGGCTCGGCGTCGACCCAGGTGCTGTCGGCGGCACAGTCGCTCTCGGGTGACAGCAGCCGCCTCAAGCTCGAAGTCGGCAAGTTCCTCAACGCCGTCCGCGCCGCCTGATCCGGCGCCGGTTCGACCAAACAGACATCGTTGTCGGGGCAACCGATCCCGGTGTGGTGAGCCGGCCGGCTCACCACGCTCTACATTTTCGCAGAGCAGCGATGCGTTAGCCTCCTGACGGCCGAAACGGCGTGCTCGGCCGGCGCACATTCGCAGCAGAGCCGTCTCTTTTTTGACGATGATCCGAGCGCGATCGGCGGCACTGTGCCCCGCGTACCCGATCCGAGCGCACGGCTTCACGTGCTATGCCAAGGAAGTGAAGGCCGCCGCGGCTCCGCAGGTTGGCGTTTTGCCCGTCATCGGGTAAATCGGCCGCTGCGGAACGGCTTTTGCAATGTCGATTCCGCTGCCCGGGGCGGGCTTCATTTCGGGAATGCTGCTTTTATGATCGCACTGGTTCGTATCGCGCTGAGCCGGCCATATACTTTCGTCGTGCTCGCGATCCTGCTGTTGATTATCGGACCGTTGGCGGCGATGCGCACGCCGACCGACATCTTTCCCGACATCCGCATCCCGGTGATCGGCGTGGTCTGGCAGTACACCGGTCTGCCGCCCGACCAGATGGCCGGCCGCATTACTTCGCCGTTCCAGCGCGCGCTGACCACGACGGTCAACGACATCGAGCACATCACCGCCAACTCGTATAACGGGTTCGGCATCATCAAGATCTTCTTTCAGCCCAATGTCGACATCCGCACCGCCAACGCGCAGGTCACCGCGATTTCGCAGACCCTGCTCAAGCAGATGCCGCCGGGCGCGACGCCGCCGCTGATCCTGAACTACAGCGCCTCCACGGTTCCGATCATCCAGGTCGCATTGTCGGGCGAAGGCCTGACCGAGCAGAACCTCGCCGACATCGGCATCAACCAGCTGCGCACGCCGCTGGTCACGGTGCCTGGCGCCGCGATCCCGTATCCGTTCGGCGGCAAGCAGCGCCAGGTCCAGATCGATCTCAATTCGACCGCGCTGCAGGCGCGTGGCCTGTCCGGTCAGGACGTCGCGAACACGCTCGCGGCACAAAACCTGATCACACCGGTCGGCACGCAGAAGATCGGCAATTTCGAATACACCGTAAACCTGAACAACTCGCCGCTCCGGATGGAGGAGCTCGGCGACCTGCCGATCAAGCAGGTCAACGGCGCAATGGTCTATGTCCGTGATGTCGCCACCGTCCGCGACGGCAACCCGCCGCAGACCAACATCGTCCATGTCGACGGCAACCGCTCGGTGTTGATGATGGTGCTGAAGGCCGGCGCCACCTCGACGCTCGATATCATCTCCGGCATCAAGCAGAAGGTGATCGACGTCAAGGACCAGATGCCGGACGCGCTGAAGATCGGCTTCATCGGCGACCAGTCGGTGTTCGTCCGCGGCGCGATCACCGGCGTCGCCTTCGAGGGTGTGATCGCGGCGCTGCTCACGAGCGTGATGATCCTGTTGTTCCTCGGCAGCTGGCGCTCGACCGTCATCATCGCGGTGTCGATCCCGCTGTCGGTGCTCGGCGCGATCATCATGCTGTCCCTGATCGGCGAGACGCTCAACATCATGACGCTCGGCGGCCTTGCGCTCGCGGTCGGCATCCTGGTCGACGACGCCACGGTGACGATCGAGAACATCAACTACCACCTGGAGCAGGGCAAGCCGGTCGAGCAATCGATCCTCGACGGCGCCAACCAGATCGTGACGCCGGCCTTCGTCTCGCTGCTCTGTATCTGCATCGTGTTCGTGCCGATGTTCTTCCTGACCGGCGTCGCGCGCTTCCTGTTCGTGCCGATGGCCGAAGCTGTCATGTTCGCGATGATCTGGTCGTTCATCCTGTCGCGCACCCTGGTGCCTACCATGGCGAACTATCTGCTGCAGGCGCACGTCCATCACGAGGGCGCGCCGCCGAAGTCGCGCAATCCCCTGGTGTGGTTCCAGCGCGGCTTCGAGGCGCGGTTCGAGCGCATCCGCGGCGGCTATCACGGTTTGCTCGCGATGGCGCTCGGCCACCGCAAGGTGTTCGTTGGCGGCTTCCTCGCGGTGGTCGCCGTCTCGTTCCTGCTGGTACCGTTCCTGGGACGCAACTTCTTCCCGTCGGTCGATGCCGGCAACATCCTGATGCATGTCCGCACCCAGGTCGGCACCCGCGTCGAGGAGACCGCCAACCAGCTCGCCGACATCCAGAAGGCGATCCGCAAGCTGGTCCCCGGCGAGATCGAGACCATGACCGACAACATCGGCATGCCGATCTCCGGTATCAACATGACCTACAACAACACCGGCGTGATCGGTCCGCAGGACGGCGACATCCAGATCCGCTTGAAGGAAGGCCACAAGCCGACGGAAGAGCATGTCCGCACGCTGCGTGAGCAATTGCCGCGGCTGTTCCCGGGCACCAGCTTCGCGTTCCTGCCGGCCGACATCGTCAGCCAGATCCTGAACTTCGGCGCGCCGGCGCCGATCGACCTGCAGATCCGCGGTGCCAATCTCGACGCCAACTTTGCTTACGCCAACAAGCTGCTGGCCAAGATCAAGCGCATCCCCGGCATTGCCGACGCGCGGATCCAGCAGTCGCCGAACAATCCGACCTTCAACATCGACGTTGACCGCACCCGCGCGCAATATGTCGGCCTGACCGAACGCGACGTCACCAACTCGCTGGTCGTCAATCTTGCCGGCTCTTCGCAGGTCGCGCCGACCTACTATCTCAACCCCGATAACGGCGTGTCCTATTCGATCGTGATGCAGACGCCACAATACCAGATCGACTCGCTGAGCGCGCTGCAGACGCTGCCGATCACCGCGACCGGCAACACCCAGGCGCCGATCCTCGGCGGCATCGCCGACATCAAGCGCGCGACCTCGAGTGCGGTGGTGTCGCAATACGACATCCAGTCGCTGGTGCAGATCTACGCCACCACGCAGGGCCGCGATCTCGGCGGCGTCGCGACCGATGTGCGCAAGCTGATCGCCGACACCGCCAAGGAGGTGCCGAAGGGCTCGTCGGTGGTGCTGCTCGGTCAGGTGCAGACCATGAACTCGGCCTTCACCGGCCTCTTGTTCGGCCTGCTCGGCGCGGTCGTCTTGATCTACTTCCTGATCGTGGTGAACTTCCAGTCCTGGTCGGATCCGTTCGTGATCATCACGGCGCTGCCGGCAGCACTTGCCGGCATCGTCTGGATGCTGTTCACGACCCAGACCACGCTGTCGGTTCCGGCGCTCACCGGCGCCATCATGTGCATGGGCGTCGCGACCGCCAACAGCGTGCTCGTGATCAGCTTCGCTCGCGAGCGCTATGAGGAACTCGGCGATCCCGTCGCGGCGGCGCTGGAGGCCGGTTTCGTCCGGTTCCGCCCGGTGCTGATGACCGCGCTCGCCATGATCATCGGCATGGCGCCGATGGCGCTGGGGCTCGGCGAGGGCGGCGAGCAGAACGCCCCTCTGGGCCGCGCCGTGATCGGCGGCCTGATCTTCGCCACCTTCGCGACGCTGATGTTTGTTCCCGTGGTATTCAGTATGGTACACAAGAAGCAGGGCGCCAAAGCCGCCGCCTCATCGGAGATTCCGCATGCAGCCCACTGAACAGCGCCCACCGGTGTCCCGCCGGAGATTGGGCATATTCGGCGTGGTTGCATTGGTCGGCGCAGGGCTGATCGTCGGCACGGGGATCCGCGCCCGCGAGGAGCAGGACACCAGGCTGAAGCAATGGACCGATGACCAGGCCGTTCCGACCGTTGCGGTGGCGCTACCCAACGCCAAGGCGCTGAGCCCCACGATCGACCTGCCGGGCCGGCTCGAGGCCTATTCCCGCGCACCGATCTTCGCCCGGGTGTCCGGCTATTTGAAAAACTGGGACGCCGACATCGGGGCCCGGGTCAAGGCCGGCCAGGTGATCGCGGAGATCGAAGCGCCCGACCTCGACCAGCAATTGCTGCAGGCGCGCGCCGATCTCGCCAGCGCCCAGGCCTCGGCCAAGCTTTCAGAGGCCACGCTGACCCGGCGCAAGACGCTGGTCGCCTCGAACTTCGTCTCCGCCCAGGAGATCGACGAGCGCACCGCCGACCTCTCCAACAAGAACGGTGCGGTTAGGTCCGGCCAGGCCAATGTCGAGCGGCTGGAAGCGCTCGCCGGTTACAAGAAGATCACGGCGCCGTTCGATGGCGTGGTGACCTCGCGCGACACCGACGTCGGCGCGCTGATCAATGCCGGGGGCAACTCGGGTCCGGCGATGTTCACGATCTCGGACATCACCAAGCTGCGCGTCTACGTCAACGTGCCGCAGAACTACGTTCCGGCGATCAAGATCGGCGCCAAGGCCTCATTGGTATTGCCGGATTACCCGAACCGCACCTTCCAGGCGACGGTCGAAGCCTCCTCGCAGGCGGTCGATGTCGCCTCCGGCACCACGCGGATGCAGCTCGGGCTCGACAATTCCTCCGGCGAACTGATGCCGGGCAGCTATGCCAGCGTGAAGCTCAATTTGCAGCGCGAGGCCGCGCCGCTCAGCATTCCTGCCAGCGCGCTGATCTTCAACAGCAGCGGCCTGCGCGTCGCGACCGTCAGCCCCGATGACAAGGTGCTGTTCAAGACCGTGAAGATCGGCCGCGATCTCGGCAAGGAGATCGAGATCGCCTCGGGCCTCGCCCCCGACGACCGCATCATCACCGCTCCGCCGGACGGACTCGCCGACGGCGATCATGTCCGCGTCACCGGCGCCGGCGCCAAGGGCAAGCCGACGACGGCGTCGGAAAAGCAGGACGTGAAGGGGTAGCTTCCCCTTCGTCATGCCCGGCCTTGTCCCGGGCATTTCTGTTTTCAGCCGATGCGTGGGGCGGGCGGCCCTTACCTCGCCCCGCTTGCGGGGAGAGGTCGGATTGCATCGCCCGATGCAATCCGGGTGAGGGGTACAGGTCTCACCACGTTCCGAGCTCGCGGAAGCAGCCCTCACCCCAACCCTCTAAGAGCGAGCTTCGCTCGTCTCGACCCCGCAAGAGCGGGGCGAGGGAGTCTTACACCGCGTCCGGGGCCAGAGGTCTTATCCCACCCGCCATTCCCGCACACCATCGCTCGCCGTGACGATGTCGCCCGTGCTGCCGACCGGCGTGCGGTCGAGATCCTGCAGATAGGTCAGCGTCGCCGTGTCGCTCGCCGGGATGCGGCCGAGCGTGCGGCGGCCGTCTTCGGTGCGCAGCATGGTGACGCCGTGCTCGACCTCGCCATTGGCGCGATAGATCACGGTGAAGGCTTCGACCTTGCCTTTCCCTGTCGCCTCGGCGGTGAAATCGGGCACGGTGCGGCGGTGGCGGTCCGCCTCCGCCTGCACGCTCGTGTCCTGCTTGAGTGCCGTCGTCGGCGCCGCGCGCGACAGCACGAGGCCATGATGCTTGGTGACGAAGCCGCCCTGGCCGTAGAGCAGGCCGAGCGTGCCGCCGTTGCGCAGCTTGCGCACCATCGCGCAGGCCGAATGCGTCATGTAGGTGTTGAGCGGCGCGCCGAAGAACGTCAGACCGCCGGTCACGGTCGGCTGCACGTCGGCGCCGAGGCCGAGCGTCCGGCGCGCCATCTTCGGCACGCAGGGGAAGCAGCTATAGAGCTCGATCGCATCGAACTTCCTGCCGTCGCCGCCGACGAGATCCATCACCGCCTTCAGCACCGCATTCTGCGCGTGGCTCTCGACGAACTGGTCGCGGATCAGATAGTCGCGCGGCTCTTCCGCCGAGGCGCCGCCGAGCGGATAGATCAGTTTGTCCTCGGGCACGCCGGCGGCGCGCGCTTTCGCCAGGCTGGTCAGGATCAGCGCGCCACCCATGTTCACCGTCGGGTTCGCCACCATCAGCTTGGTGTAGGGCCAGGCGATCATCCGGTTGTCCGGCGTCGCGGTCGTGATCTCGTCGCCGGTGAAGCGCTTCTTCAGCCACGAGTTCGGATTGTCGGCCGCAACTCGCGCGTAGGTCGACCACAGATCGCCGGACTCCTTCAGCGCCTCGCGCGGCGTCTGGCCCCAATGCGCCGAGGTTGCGGACTCATAGAGCGGATAGACCGTGATCGGCCGGAACACGCCGAGCGCAACGGCCAGCGGCTTCTGGAACGCGGCGCCGCGCTTCGGCTCCTCCACGTCATGCGCGAACGGCGTCCACGGCAGTTCGACGCCGGCGCGCTGCGCCTTGGTCGCGGTCGACTGCGCCTCCGCACCGCAGACCGCGGCAACGCTGCATTCGCCACGCGCGATGCGCTGCGCCGCCTCGTGCAGGTAGCGGATCGGGCTCTCGCCGCCGACCGGGCCGTAGTAGAGATGCGCGGGCGCGATGCCGAGCCGCTGCGCCAGCTGCTTTTCGGGATCGCGATAGCGCCAGCTCAGGAAGTTGACGACGTCGAGCGACTGCACGTCGGAGAGCAGTTTTGCGCCGCTGTCGGCCTCGGCGCGCTTCAGCGCCTCTTCCAGCAGAGTGAGCGGCTCTAGGCCGGCGGCGATGTCCTTGGGACGATCGACGATCTCGCCAACGCCGACCATGACGGGAATGCGGTCTTCGGGGATGCTGTTCGACATTCTGGTTGCTTCACTCCGGGATATTGATTTGGTGGCTAATTGGTCGTCATTGCGAGGAGCGAAGCGACGAAGCAATCCATTCTCCACCCGGGGCGAGTTGGATTGCTTCGCTTCGCTCGCAATGACGGCGGTGGCCGTATCACTCCGCCACCAGCGCGTTCATGTGCTCGACGGCCTCGACGAATTCTTCCTTGAACTCCTGCACCACGGCGCCCGCCGACTTCACGCTGTCGACCAGGCCGACGCCCTGGCCGACGAAGTAGCTGACGAGGTCGCGCGCCTTCTCGTTGCCGGCCGCAGCGGCGCGGTCGATGGCGTTGAAGGCGTCGCGGCTGATGATGCTTTGCAGCGGCATCGGCAGCGCGCCGGGGCTATCCGGTGAGCGGTCCCAGGCGTCGGTCCACACCGAGCGGAGCTGCCGCGCCGGCTTGCCGGTGCGGCCCTTCGAGCGGATCGCATCGCGCGAGGACGCCGCGATCATCTTCTCGCGGAATATCTCCGAGGTCTCCGACTCCACGGTGGCAAGCCACACCGAGCCGGTCCAGGCGCCGGCAGCGCCCATCGCCATGCAGGCCGCCATCTGGCTGCCGGTCATGATGCCGCCGGCGGCGAGCACCGGCACGTCGCGGATCTTCCTGACCGCCTTGATCACCTCGGGGACCAGCACCATGGTCGAGACTTCGCCGCAATGACCGCCGGCCTCAGTGCCCTGCGCGACGAGGATGTCGACGCCGGCTGCGACTTGACGCAGCGCATGTTCCTTGGAGCCGACCAGCGCCGCCACCGGCACACCGTGCTTGCGGCCCATCTCGATCATCGCTCTCGGCGGCACGCCGAGTGCGTTGGCGATCAGCCGGATCGGATGGCGGAACGAGACCTCGAGCAATTGCAGCGCGGTCTCGGCGTCGAACGGCTGCGGCTGGTTGTCGGCGACACTCTGCGCCGTGAGCTCGATGTTGTATTTCTTGAGGAGATTGCGGGTGAAATCGCGATGCTCCTGCGAAACGCGTTTCTCGAGGCTCTTCCAGGTGACGTTCTTCTCACCCGCGGTCGAGATATTTTCGGGGATCAGCACGTCGATGCCGTAGGGCTTGCCGTCGACGTGATCGTCGATCCATTTCAATTCCTGCTCCAGCGTCTCCGGCAGATACCGGGTCGCGCCGAATACGCCGAAGCCGCCGGCGCGGCTGACCGCCGCCACAACGTCGCGGCAATGGCTGAAAGCGAGCAGGGGAAATTCGATTCCCAGCATGTCGCAGATCGGTGATTTCATGGACTGGTTTTCTCCCGGCAGCCGTTTTTTGTGCTTGTTGGCATCAGGCTTCCGCGACGCTAGCGCATCATGGATGGTCAAGCCAAGCCGGTTTCCACTACGGCGATCTTGCGCGGAGGCGCTGCTCTGGCTGCATCCCTCGCGACGCATTCCGCAAGGTAGAAAATGCGAGAGCACGGGCTGGGCAAAGCCGAGCACACCCACCATCTAGTGCGAGCATACGGATGGGCACGACGGTCGCCGGCCCAACCTTTGGAAAAACATAAACCGGGAGCCAACGACGTGACTGACACCTCTGCCTACGAGCCGCCGAAAGTCTGGACCTGGAACAAGGAGAGCGGCGGGCGCTTCGCCAGCATCAACCGGCCGATCGCGGGCCCGACCCATGACAAGGAATTGCCGGTCGGCCGTCATCCGCTGCAGCTCTATTCGCTGGCGACGCCGAACGGCGTCAAGGTCACCGTGATGCTGGAAGAACTGCTGGCGGCGGGCCACAAGGGCGCGGAATACGATGCCTGGCTGATCAAGATCGACGGCAACCAGTTCGGCAGCGGTTTTGTTGCGGTCAATCCGAACTCGAAGATTCCGGCACTGATGGACCGCAGCGGACCGGAGCCGATCCGGGTGTTTGAGTCGGGTTCGATCCTTGTCTATCTCGCGGAAAAATTCGGCGCGTTCCTGCCCACTGATGTGAAGACCCGCGGCGAAACCTTCTCCTGGCTGTTCTGGCAGATGGGCTCGGCGCCGTATCTCGGCGGTGGCTTCGGGCATTTCTATGCCTATGCGCCGACCAAGATCGAATACGCCATCGACCGCTTTGCGATGGAGGTGAAGCGCCAGCTCGACGTGCTCGACCGCAGGCTCGCCGACAACGAATATCTCGCGGGCGACGTCTACACCATCGCCGACATGGCGGTGTGGCCGTGGTATGGCGGTCTGGCCAAGGGCCTGCTCTATGGCGGCGGCGAATTCCTCTCGGTGCAGGACTACAAGAACGTGCAGCGCTGGACCGATGCGATCGCAGCACGGCCCGCGGTGAAGCGCGGCCGCATGGTAAACCGCACCTGGGGCGAGCCGTCGAGCCAGCTCCACGAGCGGCATGACGCCGGCGATTTCGAGACCAGGACGCAGGACAAGATCGGCGAGCAGGCGGCGTCTTGATTGCGCGATAGCTGCGTAGGGCGGATTAGCGAAGCGTAATCCGCCGTCGTGTGCAGACAAATCGGCGGGTTACGCTTCGCTAACCCGCCCTACGCGCTACACCCTATCCCAACAAATCGTTGTACTCCGGATGTTTCGTCATGAAGCCCTGGATGAACTCGCATTTCACAACGAGCTTGATCTTCTGCGCGCGCACGGCGTCGAGCGTCGCGCGGGCGAGCTTCGAGCCGATGCCGCGGCCGCCGAGCTCCGCCGGCACCTCGGTGTGCACAAGCGTGATGGTATCCGGCGTCTTGCGGTAGACCACGAAGGCGGTGGCGCCATCGACGGCGAGTTCGAACCGGCTCTGCGCCGGGTTGTCGCGGAATGCTTCGCTCATTGTCTTGTCCTATTTCTTCTTTGCGCCCTCGGCCACGGGAAACACCACGCGGTCGTCGGTGCGGCAGTAGCGGTCGGCGAACATGCGACCGATCGGGTGGTAGCGCTCCATGTGGACGCGCATCGCATCACGATCCCACAATTCGTCGCGGATGTGGAAGTGGATGCCTTCGCCCATGATCAGCTGGCGGTCGCCATTGACGTCGATCAGCTTCCAGGTTTTGCACTCCATCGCGAACGGTGCGTCGGCAAGCCGCGGGACCGCGATCTTGCTGGAGGGCGCGAGCTTCAGGCCGAGATAGTCCGGCTCGCCGATCTCGGGCGGGAAATCGCCCGAGGTCTCGTGCATCGCACGCGCCAAGGGCTCGTCGGTGAGGTTGACCACGAACTCGCCCAGGCGTTGGATATTGACTAGGGTGTCCTTCTCGCGGCCGTCGGGCCTGCGGTTGACCGCGAACATGCAGAGCGGCGGATCCTCGCAGAACACGTTGAAGAACGAGAACGGCGCCGCGTTGACCACGCCGTCGGCGCTCTGGCTCGTCACCCAGGCGATCGGCCGCGGCAGCACGAAGGAGGTCAGCACCTTGTAGCGTTCGCGCTGGCTGAGGTCGCTTGGGGAATATTCCATGGGACGTCCGAAAACGTAGGGCGGGTTAGCGAAAGCGTAACCCGCCGCCGGCCGTTCGGAAAGCAAAAGGCGGGTTACGCTTGCGCGAACCCGCCTTGCAGACTTGCTTCCTCACCACGCCCCGCGAAGAGCGGGGAGTGGGGGGCGCATCGACTACGTCATGCTCAGTTCGTGGCGGCCGACCACCATCCAGTGCACCTCGTCCGGACCGTCGGCGAAGCGCAGATGGCGGACGTCCTGGTACATTTCGCCGAGCGGGGACCACTGCGAGATTCCGGTGGCGCCGTGCATCTGGATCGCCTGGTCGATCACCTTGCAGGCGCGCTCGGGAACCATGGCCTTGACCATCGAGACCCAGACGCGGGCTTCCTTGTTGCCGAGCACGTCCATCGCCTTGGCGGCCTTCAACACCATCAGCCGCATCGCTTCGATCTCGCAGCGGGCCTGGGCGATGATCTGCAGGTTGCCGCCGAGATGGGCGATCTTCTTGCCGAACGCTTCGCGGGTCAGGCCGCGCTGCACCATCATGTCGAGCGCCTTCTCGGCCTTGCCGATGGTGCGCATGCAGTGATGGATGCGGCCGGGGCCAAGGCGGACCTGCGAGATCTCGAAGCCGCGGCCTTCGCCGAGCAGCATGTTGTCCTTCGGCACCTTCACATTGTTGAAGCGCAGATGCATGTGGCCGCGCGGCGCATGGTCATGGCCGAACACGTGCATCGGGCCCAGGATCTCGACGCCGGGGGTGTCGATCGGCACCAGGATCTGCGACTGCTGCTTGCTCGGCGCCGCATCGGGATTGGTCTTCACCATCACGATCATGATCTTGCAGCGCGGATCGCCGGCGCCGGAGATGTAATACTTCTCGCCGTTGATCACCCACTCGTCGCCGACAAGCTTTGCGGACGTCGAGATGTTCTTGGCGTCGGAGGAGGCGACGTTCGGCTCGGTCATCGCATAGGCCGAGCGGATCTCGCCGTTGAGCAGCGGCTTCAGCCACTTCTCCTTCTGCGCCTTGGTGCCGACGCGCTCCAGCACTTCCATATTGCCGGTGTCGGGCGCCGAGCAGTTCATGGTCTCGGACGCGAGCGGGCTCTTGCCGAGCTCGGCGGCGATATAGGCGTAGTCGAGGTTGTTGAGGCCATCGCCGGTTTCGGCGTCGGGCAGGAAGAAGTTCCAGAGACCGACCTCCTTGGCCTTGTCCTTGGCCTTCTGCAGGATCGCGAGCTGTTGGTCCGTGAAGCTCCAGCGGTCGGTCTTCTTCTCGCCGGCGCGATAGAACTCGACCGACATCGGGTCGACGGTGTCGCGGATGAACTGCTTCACATGGTCGTAGAGCGGACGGACCTTGTCCGACATGCGGAGGTCGTTGAGCTCGTCGCCCGGATTGAGCGTGTAGTTCGTGGTGCGCGGCACATAGGCATGCTTCATTATCGTTTCTCCCGTCGCGAAGGCGCGTTCGCGGCGGACAATAAACGCGTGCGGCGCGAAGCGCGAGTACCGATTTTCCTGATGTCTCTACCGCATCGCGGAATTTCGCGACGGCGTTTCAAACGTTGTTTGGACGCCGCCGCGTACAGCGTGAAAAGTCCGGCGGACGCCGGTTAGGTCATCCGGTGCATCGCGCAGATCTTGTTGCCGTCGAGGTCACGCAGATAGGCGAGATAGAGCTTGATGCCGCCTCCCTCGCGCACGCCCGGCGGGTCTTCGCAGGGCTTGCCGCCATTGGCGACGCCGGCCGCGTGCCAGGCATGGACCTGCTCCGGCGACGAGCAGGCAAAGCCGATCGTGCCGCCATTGGCGTGCGTCGCCGGTTCGCCGTTGATCGGCTTGGAAACCATGAAAATGCCGGCCTTGGTGAGGTACATAATGCGGTGACCGTCGACCCGGGCCGGCCGGACATCGAGCGTGCCGAGCAGCGCATCATAAAACGCCTTGGCCTTGTCCAGATCGTTGGTGCCAACCATCACGTGTGAAAACATCTGAAATATCCTCCCTGTTGTTGACGAAAGCCGCTTTGTCGCGTGCCTGCCGCTCGAACGCTTAGCAGCAGTTTCGCCGCGACGGAAGCGACGCGGCGTCGCGCCGCGCACTCTCCCGTCGTCATTCCCCGGTGCGCAATTGTTCACCTGTGCGTGCAAAGCGCGAGGCCGGAATCCATTCATCCGATGCGGTTGTATGACTCACAGCCCGTGCAACAAATTCGATGTCGTCCCGGCGAAGGCCGGGATCCGTAACCACAAATGGTCGTTGCTGCGCGATGCTGGAATGACGAGTCCCGTTCGCAGCATCCGCCGCGGCGTATGGGTCCCGGCCTTCGCCGGGACGACGGCGGTGAATGTGGCCGCCGCAAGAGCCAGACTAGAACGCCGTGTACCCGCCATCGATCACAAAGCAGTCCGCCGTATGATAGGACGACGCCTTGCTCATGAGGTAGACGGCGATGCCGCCGAAATCGCTCGGCTCGCCGAAGCGGCGCACCGGGATGCGCGGCATCACATTGGCGACGAACTTGTCGTTGGCCATGATGCCGGCGGTCATGTCGCTCTTGATCCAGCCGGGCAGGATCGCATTCGCGGTGACGCCATGGCGGGCAAGCTCGACTCCGAGCGCGCGGCACAGCGCGTTCAGCGCGGCCTTGGTGCCGGCATAGTGCTCGTTGCGTGCGGTGCCGAACAGCGAGGCGAGGCTCGAGGTCGCGACCAGCCGGCCGAATTTGTCGCCGGCCTCGGCGCGCTCGGTCATGTGACGTGCCGCAGCCTGGAATACGTGAAACACGCCGTCGAGATTGGTCGCGAACATCTTGCGCCATTCCTCCTCGGTGCGGTCGATGAAGGAGCGGCGTCCGCCGCCGCCGATGCCGGCATTTGCGAAGCAGCCGTCGACGCGGCCGAAGGTGTCGAGCGTCGCCTTCATCGCGGTCTTGACCGAGCCGGGATCGGTGACGTCGCAGAATTGCGTCGCGACCTTGCCGGGCCCAGCCTTCATCGAGGCCGCGGCGTTAGCGTTTTTTTCCGCGTTGCGGCCCCAGATCGCGACGTTGCAGCCGGCTGCGTTCAACGCCTGCGCGATGCCGAGGCCGATGCCGCCGTTGCCGCCGGTGATGACAGCAACGCGGCCGGTGAGATCGAAGATGCCACTCATTGGGGTTTCCATTTGGTTTGGTGCGCGCTAATCACGCGTTCACGGATGGGCTTGCCGCCGACCATGGACAAGCCCGGCACAAAAATCAAATATGGGTCGAAGCATCGACCTACCGCGGTACCCACCGCCGAAGCAACGTAAAGAGGAAGCCATGCAGTTCAAGCACGTCACGCTCGACTTCGACGGATCGGTCGCGATCCTCAAGCTCGACCATCAGGAAGTCATGAATGCAGTGTCGATCGACATGCTGGGCGGCCTTGCCGAGGCGCTCGATGCGATCGACGACAAGCGCGACGAGGTGCGCTGCCTGGTGATCACGGGCGCGGGCCGCGCCTTCTGCACCGGCGCCAATCTGCAGGGCCGCAACCAGCAGCAGAAGCCCGGCAAGAGCAACGCCGGCGCGGCGCTGGAGACCGCGTTCCATCCGTTCCTGCGCCGATTGCGTAAGCTGCACTGTCCGATCGTGACCGCGGTGAACGGTCCGGCCGCCGGTGCCGGCATGAGCTTCGCGCTGATGGGCGACCTCATCCTGTGCGCGCGCTCGTCGTATTTCCTGCAAGCGTTCCGCCGCATCGGCCTGGTGCCGGATTGCGGCTCGACCTGGCTGCTGCCGCGGCTGATCGGCAAGGCGCGTTCGGTCGAGCTGTCGCTGCTCGGCGAGCGGCTGCCGGCCGAGAAGGCGCTGGAATGGGGCCTCGTCAACCGCGTCTATGACGACGGCGCGCTGATGGAAGAGACCATGAAGCTTGCGCACGATCTGGCCAACGGCCCGACGGTTGCACTGTCGCTGATCCGAAAACTCTATTGGGACAGCCCGGAAAACACGCTCGAGGATCAGCTCAATCTGGAATTCGAGTCGCAGCGGATCGCGGGCCGCGCCGAGGATTTCAAGGAAGGCGTCACCGCGTTCCTCGAGAAGCGGCCGGCGAAGTTCACGGGCAAATGATCGAGACCGAACTCACCCGCTGCGTCGCGTCGTTTCATCCGGGCGCGACCGGCGTCACCGGCGCCGCAAAGCTCTCCGGCGGTGCCAGCCAGGAGACCTGGACGTTCGACATCGTGCACCCGAGCGGCACGATCGGCGCGATCCTGCGCCGCGCGCCGCCGGGCTACGGTGCCGCGCCCGGCCGCGCCGCCGGCCTTGAGGCCGAGGCGACGCTAATGCAGCTCGCGCATGACGCGGGTCTGCCGTCGCCGAAGGTGATGCATGTCTTGACGCCGGAGGACGGCCTTGGCCGTGGCTTCATCATGGCGCGGGTCGAAGGCGAGACTATCGCGCGGAAAATTTTGCGCGACGAGGAATTTGCCAAGGCTCGGCCGATGCTGGCGCGCCAGCTCGGCCGTATCATCGCCGGCATTCATGGCCTGCCGCGGGCAAAATTGCCGCAGCTGCGCGGCCTGACGGCAACCAAAGAGATCGAGGATCTCGCCCGCGAGTATCACAGCTTCAACTGGCCGCGGCCGGTGTTCGATTTGGCGCTGCGCTGGCTGCGCGATCACGATCCCGGTCCGTCGTCCGAGGTGACGCTGGTGCATGGCGATTTTCGTCACGGCAATCTGATCATCGGCCCCGACGGGGTGCGCGCGGTGCTCGACTGGGAGCTCGCGCATACCGGCGATCCCATGGAGGATCTCGGCTGGATCTGCGTCAATTCGTGGCGCTTCGGCGAGATCGACAAGCCGGTCGGCGGCTTCGGCTCCCGCGAGGACCTGTTCGCCGGCTACGCGGAGGCCGGCCGCAAGGTCGACCCCGATCGCGTGATGTTCTGGGAAGTGATGGGGACGCTGCGCTGGGGCGTGATGTGCTGCGGCATGATGCAGCGCTTCCGCCTGGGCCCCGATCATTCGATGGAGCGCGCGATGATCGGGCGGCGGGCGTCGGAGACCGAGATCGATCTGCTTAGGCTACTGGCACCGAGAGGCCGTTGAGATGCAGGACGAACCGACACCCACTGAACTGATCAAGGCCGTCGCCGATTTCCTGCGCAACGAGATCGCACCCGCGATCAAGGGGCACAACAGCTTCAAGCTGCGCGTCGGCATCAACGCGCTCGATCTGGTGACGCGGCAGCTCGTGCTTGCCGAGGCCGGCGATGCGACCGAGGCCGCGCGGCTGAAGGCGCTGCTCGACACGGATGGCACGCTGATGGAGCTCAACCGCGCGCTCTCGGAGAAGATCGCAGGCGGCGAGGTTGATCTGAAGACAGCCGGGCTATCCGAGCATCTCTGGCAGACCACGATGGACAAGCTCGCGGTCGATCAGCCGAACTACGCGTCGTACAAGAGGGAACTGGGGAATAAGGTGTAGCAAATATCCAAGTTCGTCATTCCGGGATGCGCCGATAGGCGCAGGCCCGGAATCCATACTCACGATGGTGGTTATGGATTCCGGGCTCGTCGCTTCGCGACGCCCCGGAATGACGGAAGGAGAGAGCGCTTACCGCCCCAGCCACTTCGGCGGGCGCTTCTCCGAAAACGCCTTCGGGCCCTCGATGTAGTCCTGCGAGGCGGCCATCGCCTTCACCGCCGGATAGTCGCGCTGCTCGGCCAGCGCCTGCTCCAGCGAGACTTCGAGGCCATTCTGGATCGCTTGCTTGGAGGCACGGATCGACATCGGCGAGTTCTTGGCGATGGTCTCGGCCCAGCGCTCGGCGGCCGCCAGCGCCTCGCCCTGCGGCACCACCTCATTGACGAAGCCGAGCTCGAGGCCCTCCTTGGCGCTGACATGGCGCGCGGTCAGGATCATGCCCATGGCGCGCTTCAGCCCGATCTGGCGCGGCAAGCGGTGGACTCCGCCAGCGAGTGCCGCAAGGCCGACGCGCGGCTCGGGCAGGGCGAAGGTGGCATTCTCCGATGCAATGATCAGGTCGCAGGCCAGCGCGATCTCGAACCCGCCGCCCATTGCGACGCCATTGACGGCGGCGATGATCGGCTTGTCGCAGTCGAAGCGGCTGGTCAGGCCGGCAAAGCCGCCCTTGTCCCAGCCGCGCTTGCCGCCGGCGGCCTGCCATTTCAGGTCGTTGCCGGCGCAGAACGCCTTGTCGCCGGCGCCGGTGACGATCGCGACCCACTGCTCGGGATCGGCGGAGAAGTCGTCGAACACCTTGTTGAGCTCGAAATGCGCGTCGATATGCAGCGCGTTGTAAACCTCGGGCCGCGACAGCGTCACGATGGTGATGGGACCCTTGCGCGTCACCTTGGAGAATTTCAGATCCATGTTTGCTCCCGTCGATTTTCTGCGGCGAAGAATATGGCCACTATCCTACCGCCTGCGCCTCGTTCCGTGCCATCCAATTACGCAACGCGACCGCGCGCGCAAGCGTCACCGGCCTGCTTGACTTGGCGGCGTGCTTCTCACCTTAATCGATCCGAACGCGGCTACGCGATAGCGTCTAAACGCAAAACCAGAATCAACAATATCTTCGGGAGTGACCGCCTTGGATTTCAATCTACCGGCTGACCTGACAGCCTATCTCGCCGAGCTCGATCGCTTCATCGAACGCGAGGTCAAGCCGCTGGAAGCGGCTGACGACAACATCCGCTTCTTCGATCATCGCCGCGAATGGGCGCGCACCGATTTTGAGAAGGGCGGCCTGCCGCGCCATGAATGGGAATTGCTGCTGCGCAAGGTCAAGAACCTGGCCGATGCAGCGGGTCATCTGCGCTTCGCGATCCCGAAGCGTTACGGCGGCAAGGACGGCTCCAATCTCTGGATGGCTGTGATCCGCGAGCATTTTGCCTCGAAAGGTCTCGGCCTGCACAACGACCTGCAGAACGAGCACTCGATCGTCGGCAATCTTCCGCTGGTCACCATGCTCGATCGCTATGGAACCGACGAGCAGAAGGCGATGATCGACGGCTCGATCACCGGCAAGTACCGCATCACGTTCGGCCTGACCGAGCCCGAGCATGGCTCCGACGCCACGCACATGGAGACCAGGGCGGTGCAGGCCACCCGCGACAACGTCAAGGGCTGGATCATCAACGGCGAGAAGATGTGGACGACAGGCATGCATGTCGCGACGCATTGTGCGCTGTTTGCCCGCACCTCCGGCAATGACGGCGACGCGCGCGGCATCAGTTGCTTCCTGGTGCCGGCGAAATCGCCGGGCGTGAAGGTCGAGGAGTATATGTGGACCTTCAACATGCCGACCGATCATCCGCGCGTCAGTTTCACTGACGTGTTCGTGCCGGAGGATGCGCAGTTCGGCGAGGTTGGCCGCGGCCTGTCGCTGGCGCAATGTTTTGTCCATGAGAACCGCATCCGTCAGGCGGCAAGCTCGCTCGGCGCTGCGGTCTATTGCATTAATGAAAGTGTGAAGTATGCGCGCGAGCGAAAACCGTTCGGCAAGGCGCTGGCCGAGAACCAGGCGATCCAGTGGCCGCTGGTCGAGCTTGCGACCCAGACCGAGATGCTGCGGCTGTTGATCCGCAAGACGGCGTGGGAGATGGATCAACTGACCCAGGCGCAGGTCGAGCACACGTTGTCGGACCGGGTCTCGATGTGCAATTTCTGGGCAAACCGGCTGTGCTGCGAGGCCGCCGACCGCGCGATGCAGGTGCATGGCGGCATGGGTTATTCGCGGCACAAGCCGTTCGAGCACATCTACCGCCACCATCGCCGCTATCGCATCACCGAAGGCAGCGAGGAAATCCAGAAGCGCAAGGTGGCGGGCTTCCTGTTCGGCTACATGGGCGCCGGCAAGCACTGAGGCCTCAACCGAGGAGGGGCACGGCATGGAAGGCGGATGCACCTGCAGAAACGTCCGCTACCGCCTCAACGGCAGGCCGCTGATCGTGCACGCCTGTCACTGCACCTGGTGCCAGCGCGAGACCGGCACCGTGCATGCGCTCAACGCGATGTACGAAGCCGAGCGGGTCGCGCACATCGCGGCCGAGCCGGAGATCGTCGACACGCCGTCGGCGAGCGGCAAGGGCCAGAAGATCGCCCGCTGCCCGCGCTGCAAGGTCGCGGTCTGGAGCAACTATCCGGGCTCGGGAGTGGCAGTGCGCTTCGTCCGCGTCGGCACGCTGGATGATCCGGGCCAGTGTCCGCCTGACGTCCACATCTTCACCTCGTCCAAACAGCCCTGGGTGACGTTCCCGCCCGGCGCAAAAATGTTCGCGGAGTATTACGATCGGAGAGAGGTCTGGCCGAAAGAGGCGCAGGAGCGTTGGCGCGTTCTGCGGGAGAACGCGAGGAAGACCTGATACGCGACGTTCCCTCCCGCGTCGTCCCGGCGAAGGCCGGGACCCATAACCACCGCCGCTTGTTGTTGAACCACGCTGGGGCCGCATCCGTCTCGCCAACTGCCCTTTGTGGCAATGGGTCCCGGCCTTCGCCGGGACGACGGAGGGCTAGTTTTGCTCTTTCAGGAGGTTGTCCATCTGGTCTGAACCGAGGAAGCTGAGGTTGCGAAGCTTCAGTGTTCCAAGGAAAGACCAGA
>NZ_BOVL01000018.1:0-7181 GCF_019972155.1 Bradyrhizobium sp. RD5-C2
CCGGCTCACGGCGTCAAGCGCCAAGGACCCAACGGCTTCCCGCCCACCCCATCATGACAGACTTCCAAGACACAGGGACCCATAGGCCGCAGCAGTTGTAGTTGGCGGGACTCGTCGTTCCAACGGTGCACAACAATCGGCATTTGTGGTTATGGGTCCCGGCCGCCGTGCGCAATTGCGCACTAGGCCGGGACGACAGTGACGATGGGTTTCGCTTCGCTCTACCCATCCTACAATCCTCGTGAAGGACTTCTGCCGGAGCGAGACTCCGGCAGAAGCATCACGTCGCTGCTCTCACTTCAACGCGGCCTGGCCGGCGAGCGAGATCACGTTGTCCTGCGCGCCGGAGCCGCCGCTGACACCGATGGCGCCGACGATCTTGCCATTGACCATCAGCAGATTGCCGCCACGCGAGGCGACGACGTCGTCGAGGGTTGCGAGGTAGGAGAAGTAGGGTCCCTTGCCCATCAGGGTTTCGAACACCAGCGTGGGGCGGCGATAGCGGGTTGCGGTACGCGCCTTGTGCTGCGAGACCCCGACCGAGGCATACTGGCAATTGTCCTGCCTCTCGAAATAGACGAGATCGCCGCTCGGATTGACGATCGCGATGCAGAACGCGTTCCAGTTTCGCTTTTGCGTCTCGGCAACGGCTGCCGCGGCGACCTTCTTGGCGGTTTCCAGATTGATCGGTTCGCCGTAGGGCGGCGGCGTCAGGGCATCGGCGACGACGTCATTCGGATTGTCGGGGTTGGGCGGCACCTGGGCCAGCGCGCCGGTGGCGGTAGCGAGCACGACCCATGCCGCGCCGATGAGCGCAGTGAAATAACGCATGTCATTATCTCCCAGTTTGATTGTTGTTTTCAGACGCCCCAATGCGATTACCGGGCGGCAGGACGATAGCAATTGATCCGCGGCGCACAAGGCGGGATCGGATTGGGTGCACCGCGATATTCGCCTGGCTACAATGAAAATCGCGTGACGCGAGGGAATATCGAGGTCGCGCAATGCCGCGATGGTCGCTACAGTCCGCGCGCATCAGAAAGGACATCCGAATGGATCTGGGTTTGAAGGGACGAAACGCCATCGTGCTCGGCGGCACGCGCGGCATCGGGCGGGCCATTGCGGCGACGCTGGCGGGTGAAGGCGTCGGCGTCGCGGTCTGTGCGCGCAATGCCGAGCAGGTAGCGTCCAGCATTGCCGAGCTGAAGGCTGCCGGCGTGCGCGTCACCGGCGCGGCCGTCGATATCACCGACGCCGCGGCGCTGACATCGTGGATTGCCGGTGTCGCAACCGAATTGGGCAGCATCGACATGATGTTCTCCAATGCGGGCGCGATGGCGCAAGGCGGCGATCCGGCTTCGTGGGAGCAGAATTTCCGGCTCGACGTGCTCGGCGCGGTGAACGCGTTCGAGGCGGCGCGCCCGTTCCTGGAGGCGAGCGGCGAGACAACCGGCGATGCGGCCTTCATCATCATCTCGTCGATCTCGGCAGCGCAGGCGGATCGCGCCGGCTCCTACGGCCCGATCAAGGCGGCGCTGGTGCACATGGCGAAGGGACTGGCGCGGCAATACGCGGCGAAGAAAATCCGCGTCAACGTGGTGTCGCCGGGCACCGTGTATTTCAAGGGCGGCGTCTGGAATATGGTCGAGCAGAACACGCCGAAGATTTATCAGGACGCGCTGGCCCGCAACCCGACCGGCCGCATGGCGACGCCGCAGGAGATCGCCAACGCCGCGGTGTTTCTGGCTAGCCCGGCCTCCTCGTTTACGACCGGCTCGAACCTCGTCGTCGACGGCGCGATCTCGAACCGGGTGAATTTTTAAGAGGAACACTTCGCCGTCGTCCTGGCGAAAGCCAGGACCCATTACCCCAACCGCCAGGTGCGGCGCGACACCGTGGCCATAATCCCTGCAACAACAAAACTCGGTGGTTATGGGTCCTGGCTTTCGCCAGGACGACGTTGGGGAGATAGCCGGCTCAACAGCCACCGTCATCGCGCGATGACTAATGAAAATCGCGTGACGGCGGCAGGATGCGGACGTTGCGGGGGTGGCGGATCCTTTGTGGCGAGTTGTCGCCGTGATCGCGACGGTCGTCGTTGAGCGGCTCGATCAGCGCCGGGCCCGCCGGCACGGGATGCTTGCTGAGAGGGGATTCGTTGGCGAGGCCGATCAGATCGTGGGAGCGGTCGGTCATGCGCTGCGCCACCAGATGCGTCACGCCCTCGGGGCTGCTCTGGATATAACCCTCGACCAGGATCAGGCGTGCACCCATCACTTCCTTGCGGTACTGCTCCATCACCTTCGGCCACACCACGATGTTGGCGATGCCGGTCTCGTCCTCCAGCGTCATGAACACGACGCCCTTGGCGCTGCCCGGCCGCTGCCGCACCAGCACGACGCCGGCGCAGCTGACGCGGCGGCGATCATTGCTGCGGTTGATGGTGTGGCAGGCGACGACGCGCTCTCTGGTGAACATCTCGCGCAAGAATTCCATCGGATGGCCCTTCAGCGACAGGCGGATGGTCTGATAGTCGGCGACCACCTGCTCGGGACGCGGCATCTCCGGCAGCGGTTTTGCGCCCTCATCCGGCTGCTCGCGCGCGGTGGCGGCCTCGAACAGCGGCAGCGGCACGTCGTCAGGCAGCCGCCGCACCGCCCACAGCGCCTCGCGGCGGTCGAGCCCGAGCGAGCGGAACGCATCGGCGTCGGCGAGCAGGATCAGCGCGCGCTTCGGCAGGCCGGTGTCGCGGGCAAAGTCCTCGAGCGAGGTGAAGGGCCGGCGGTTGCGCGCCGCGACGATGCGGTCGGCCCAGTCTTTCTCTTGCTTCGCCTCTCCCGCTTGCGGGGGAGGCCGGATCGCATCGGAAGATGCGATCCGGGTGGGGGCTCCCTCCTCAGTGGGACTCGTGGCGAGACCCCCACCCCAGCCCTCCCCCGCAAGCGGCAGAGGGAGCACAGATGCGCCCCGGATGCGCAATTGCGCATCGGGGAATGACGACTGGAGAGCTTTCAACCGCTCCTCGTCCTCATCCAGCCAGTGAAAGCCGTCGATCTGGCGGAAGCCGAGCCGCACCGCGCAATGATCGCCGACCTTCTCCTCCAGCGTGTTCTGCGCAAAGCTGAAAGAGACATCGACCTCGCGCACCGTGACGCCATTGTTGCGGGCGTCGCCGACGATCTGCGCCGGAGCATAGAAGCCCATCGGCTGCGAGTTGAGCAGGCCGCAGCAGAACGCATCGGGATGATGGTGCTTCAGCCATGAGGAGATGTAGACGAGCTGGGCAAAGCTCGCGGCATGGCTTTCCGGGAAGCCGTAGGAGCCAAAACCCTTGATCTGATCGAAACAGCTGCGGGCGAAATCCGGATCGTAGCCGCGCGCCACCATGTTGCCGACCAGCTTCTCTTCATAGCTGCCGATGGTGCCGACGTTGCGGAAGGTCGCCATCGAACGGCGCAGGCCGTTCGCTTCTTCCGAGGTGAAATGTGCCGCCTCGATCGCAATCCGCATCGCCTGTTCCTGGAACAACGGCACGCCGAGCGTCTTGTGCAGCACGTTATAGAGTTCGTCCTTGTCGCCCTGGTCCGGTGCCGGCGATGGATAGCTGACCTTTTCCTGGCCGTTCCGCCGCCTCAGATAAGGATGCACCATGTCGCCCTGGATCGGCCCCGGGCGGACGATCGCAACCTCGATGACGAGATCGTAGAAGGTGCGTGGCTTCAGCCGCGGCAGCATGTTCATCTGGGCGCGGCTCTCGACCTGGAACACGCCGAGCGACTCGCCGCGACACAGCATGTCGTAGACTTTTTTTTCGTCCTGCGGGACTGAAGCGAGCTCCCAGCGCTTGCCCTTGTGGTCATCGATCAGGTCAAAACATTTGCGGATGCAGGTCAGCATGCCCAGCGCCAGTACGTCGACCTTCATCATATGAAGCGCGTCGACATCGTCCTTGTCCCATTCGATGAAGGTGCGGTCGTCCATCGCGGCGTTGCCGATCGGCACATAGGTGTCGAGCCGGTCCTGGGTCAGCACATAGCCGCCGACATGCTGCGAGAGATGGCGCGGAAACTCGATCAGCTCGGTGGCAAGCTCGACCGCGAGGTTGATCATCGCATTTTTTGGATCGAGCCCGGCCTGCCGCACCTGCATGTCGTTGAGGCCCTTGCCCCAGCTGCCCCACACGGTGTCGGCGAGCGCCGCGGTGACGTCTTCCGTCAGCCCGAGCGCCTTGCCGACGTCGCGGATCGCGCTGCGCGGGCGATAATGGATGATGGTCGCGATGATGGCGGCGCGGTGGCGGCCGTAGCGGCGATAGACATATTGCATCACCTCCTCGCGCCGCGAATGCTCGAAATCGACGTCGATGTCGGGCGGCTCCAGCCGTTCCTTGGAGATGAAGCGCTCGAACAGCAGATCGACCTTGGTCGGATCGACCGAGGTGACGCCGAGCACGTAACAGACCGCAGAATTCGCCGCCGAGCCCCGCCCCTGGCACAGGATGTTCTGGCTGCGCGCATAGTGCACGATGTCATGCACTGTGAGGAAGTAATGCGCGTATTTCAACTCGGCGATCAGCGCGAGCTCCTTGTTCAGGGTGGCACGAAGTTTGTCGTCGATCTCGCCGCCGAAATATTTGTCGACGCCGGCCCAGGTCAAATCCTCCAGATGCTGCTGCGCGGTCTTGCCCGGCGGCACCGGCTCGTCGGGATACTGGTATTTGAGCTGGTCGAGCGAGAACGAGATGCGCTCCGCAAAGCGCATGGTCTCCGCGATCGCGTCCGGCAGATCGCGAAACAGCCTGATCATCTCATGCGCCGGCTTGAGATGCCGCTCGGCATTGGCCTCGAGCCTGCGGCCGACAGCCTCGATCGTGGTCTTTTCGCGGATGCAGGTCAGCACGTCCTGCAGCGGACGGCGCGCGGGATGGTGGTAGAGCACCTCGTTGGTGGCGAGCAGTGGCACGCCGGCATCCGCGGCGAGGCCATGCAGCCGCGCGAGACGGCGCCTGTCGTCGCCGCGATAGAGCAGGCTTGCGGCAAGCCAGACGCCATCAGCGGCGCTCGCTTTCAGTTGCGCGAGCACGTCGAGCGCATCGGCCGCCTCGAACCGATGCGGCAGCGCCAGCACCAGCAACTGGCCTTCGGCGAAGTCGACGAGGTCGGCCAGAGTGAGCCGGCAGTCGCCCTTCTCGATGCGCTCGATGCCGCCGCCGCGCTTGCCGCGGGTGAGCAGCTGGCACAGCCGGCCGTAAGCGGCGCGGTCGCGCGGATAGACCAGGATGTCGGGCGTGCCGTCGATGAAGACGATGCGGGCGCCGATCAGAAGTTTTGGCGGATGGGCGACCTTGTCGCTGTCGAGCTCCTTCCAGGCGCGCACCACGCCGGCCAGCGTGTTGTGATCGGCAAGCCCGATCACGGGGATCTTCAGTTCGCTCGCCTGATGCACATAGGCGCGCGGATCGGAGCCGCCGCGCAGGAAGGAGAAATTGCTGGTGATGCCGATCTCGGCATAATCGGGCATCAGATTCTCGTTTTGACGCGTTTTCTTCACGCGAACCGGCCTCCACTTCGCTTGAAAACGCTCTGTTTCATGCGAACAGCCCGTGCACATACCAGTTGGCCGGGACCGGCTTGCCTTCCTCGTCGCGCAGCTCGTTCTCATAGAGGCCGTCGCGAAAGATCCAGAAGCGCTGGCCCTCGGCGTCCTCGACGCGGAAGTAATCGCGCGTCAACGCCGCGCCGTCCTGCTTCCACCATTCCATCGCGATGCGCTCGGGGCCCTCGACCCGCACCACCGCATGCAAGGCGCGCCGCCAGGTAAACTGGTGCGGCGGACCATCGGGCACACTCGCGAACGGCACCTTGATCGGCTCGGGCCGCTCGAACAGCCTGAGCGGTCGCAACGGCGGCTCGCCGGCGACACGCTCCGGCCAGGCGGCGGCGCTCGCCGCGGCCAGATGATGCTGCGCCGGCAGCGCCAGCGCCGCGCGTTCGGGGATGTGGCTCTCGAGCGGCAGATGCACGACGACGCGTTTGCCTCCGATGCGGGCGGCGATGCGGTCGATCATCGCCGAGATCTCGTCATTGTCGTGCACTGTGGTGTCGAGGTCGCGCTGCTGCTGCACCACGATCTGGGTACGCCCGGCTGCGAGGCGAATGAGATCGAAGCCGAAGCCGGGGTCGAGGGGATCGTTGAGCGCATCGAGCCGCTCGCGGAACAGGCGGTCGATCATCTCCGGCCTCGTCACCGGACGCCCGGTCTCGACCATGATCGCGCGCACCGCGCCGTCGGTGCGGAAGAAGCTCGCTTCCAGCTGCCGCGCGCCCTTGCCCTGCTTCTCCATCGCCGCAACCAGCGTCTTGGCGAGGCTTGAGAGTGTCAGCGCGATCACGGTGTCGGTCGCGATGGGCTCGGGGAAACGCTTCTCGACGATGTAATCGGGCAGCGGCTTGCGCGGGCTGATCGGGGCATCGCCCCGCCCGAGCGCGTGGCCGAGCAAGGTGGTGAAATCAGCGCCGAACCGCGCCGAGATCTCATGCGGCGCGCGCGAGGCGACATCGCCGATGGTCTTCAACCCGGCGCGGCGCAGGCCGGTGGTCACGGCAGGATCGGCGCCGAGCGCCGACACCGGCAGCGGGCCGACCGCCTCCGCCTCCGCGCCATCGGCGATGACCTGCCCCGAGGCATAGCGCGTCAGCGTGCGCGCCGCGATCGAGGTGCCGGCGATTGCGGCGCTGACGGCAAAGCCGCGCCGGCTCAGCGCATTGATGACGATCTGCAGCAGCGCGCGCTCGCCGCCGAACAGATGCGCGCAGCCGGTGATGTCAAGAAACAGCCCGTAAGGCGGATCGAGCGCGACCAGCGGCGTGAAACGATCGCACCAGTCGGCGATGTCGTTCAGCGTCTTCAGATCGGCGGCGGGATCGGCGTCGTAGACCGTGAGCTCCGGGCAGATCGCCCGCGCATTGGCAAGCGGCAGCCCGATCGACAGCCCGGCCCGCACCGCCGCCTCATCGATGGCGTGCAGCAGGATCGCGTTGTGGTCTTTTGCGACCACGACGCTGGGGAGAAGGTTGCTTACCTCATTCGTAAGGGACGCATGAGCGGACGGGTTCCCTCCCCCCTTGTGGGGGAGGGTTAGGGAGGGGGGTGAGCCCCACGGGCGGTGCTCGTGGCTAGCC
>NZ_BOVL01000018.1:7293-109241 GCF_019972155.1 Bradyrhizobium sp. RD5-C2
CTCAGCTTGCGAGGCGATGTCCTGCGCGAGCTTGCGCTTGATGCGGTCGATGGGCAGGCGCGGCAGCCACAGGCTGAGGATACGCCGACGGTTCACTGAATTGGCACTCATCACATTTCCATTCCATGATCCATCGCCCGACCGGGCCATGACGATTGCGCACGAGTTCGGCCTCGAAGCGCGGCGCGCCCCAGGCGCTTGCGGCATTGCCGGGCGGCGAATGCGCCGCGCGCACGATCCAGCGCGTCTCCGCGGTCGAGGGGATCGGCGTGGCGGCGATCCGCAGCAGTAGCGCGGTGACGCCGGAGGCTTGCGCGGCCAAGGTCAATTTGCGGCTGGCGACGAGATCGAGCTGGCGCGCATCGCCCCAGATCTCGAGGACAACAGCGCCGAGCGCATCGCAGGCGAGCGCGTCGGCCGCGGTGCGCAGCCCGCTGTCGACATCGGCGGCACGCACGGTGACCAGGAGGCGCGGATCGAGGCCGAGCTCGGCCAGCCCGCGCATCGACAGCGCGCCGTTTTCGCGATCGGAAAAATCCTGCCGCACCCAGACCAGCGGCTTGCGCGCTGACACTCGTCCGGCGAGCCCCGCGATGAAGCCGGTCGCCGCGCCGCCTTGATGGCCGGCCGCGAACACCTCGTGCAGCGCAGCCGGCGCAAGCCCGCCGCGCAGGATCGCGTCCGCGCTCGTGTGTCCGAGCGCGATGCGGTTCGGCATCGCCGCCTCCGATGGCGCCTCGATGCGCGCGATGCTGCCGCGCAGAGACGCAAGCGTACCCGTGCGTGCGCCGTTCATTGCGCCGCTCCTTCCACTTGAAAATTTGAGACCGTCACTGACCAGAACAGAGAACCAGGGACTGGCCCATTTGTTCATGATATGTTCTAATATAAAGCTAACAGGGCCGGCAGAGTCAATCGGATTGGTGAGCTCATCGATTCATGAATGGAATCAATGGGATTCGGGAGCCCCAAAACCGGACGCAACCTGATCTCCCGCACGCCAGGTGCACTGGCCCCGAAAATGGCGACGTGACGGAAACGGAGCAATCGTATGCGTATCATCGTGCTCGACAACGACACCGATTTCGAGGGCTGGCGCAAGGCCGCGCGGCGATTGGCGTTGAATGACGTGAAGCCTGCGGAGGTCACGTGGACCGTACGCAAGGACGACGAACTGCCGTCGGCATCCTGCGCGAATGACTTGCCCGATGCGCCGCAGGCGCGGTTCAACGTGACAGCCATATTCGTCGAGCTCGCAAAGACCGCGATCCTGCATCGCAATGACACGCGCTTCGCCCTGCTCTATCGCCTGCTATGGCGGCTGCGCAGCCATCACGATCTGCTCAGCGTGACGACCGACCCAGATGTCGCCGAGGTCCACGCGATGGCGCGCGCGGTCTATGGCGATATCGACAGGATGCACGCGCAGCTCCGCTTCCGCGAGATCGGCCGCGAACGGACGGCGCATTACGTCGCCTGGTTCGAGCCGGAGCATCGCATCGTCGAGTTCGCCGCACCTTTCTTCGCCGGCCGCTTCGCCGACATGCCGTGGTCGATCCTGACCCCCGACGTCTGCGCGCATTGGGACGGGCACGCGATCTCGATCTCGCCGGGCGTCGCCAAATCCGAGGTGCCGAGCGAGGATCGGCTCGAGGAGGCCTGGCGGCGTCATGACAACGGCCTCTTCAATCCCGCGCGGCTGAAAGTGATGGAGATGCCGCAGGCCTATTGGAGGAACCTGCCCGAGGACTCGATCATTAAGCCGCTGATCGAAGACGCCATGCGCATGACCAGCGGCCCCTTCATCGCACGCAAGGCGGCCGAGCCGCGGAAGCTGCAGGATGAGCCGATGGCCCGCAAGCAACCTCACGACATGCAAGCTCGCGACACGATTGCGGCCTTGCGCGAAGAGGCCGCCGATTGCCGCGCCTGCCCGCTATGGAAGGACGCAACCCAGACCGTGTTCGGCGAAGGACCGCAAAGTGCTATGCTGATGCTGGTCGGCGAGCAGCCCGGCGACAAGGAAGATCTCGCAGGCCATCCCTTTGTCGGACCGGCCGGGCAGATGCTCGATCGCGCGCTTGAGGACGCCGGCATCGCGCGCGCCAAGGTCTACATCACCAACGCGGTGAAGCACTTCAAATTCGTGCCGCGCGGCAAGATCCGGCTGCACCAGAAGCCGGGCACGCCGGAGATCCGCGCCTGCCGTCGGTGGTACGCGCGCGAGCTCGCCGCCATCAGGCCGGAACTCGTGGTGGCGCTCGGCGCCACCGCAGCGCAGAGCGTGCTCGGCAAGATCACCCCGATCAACAAGAACCGCGGCCGCCTGCTCGATCACGACGGAACCAAGGTGCTCGTCACCGTGCACCCGTCCTACCTGTTGCGTCTGCCCGACGAGAAAGCCAAAGCGCTGGAATATCAGCGCTTTATCGACGACCTGAAAATTGCCGCAGATCAGTTGCGCAATGCGGCCCGCGCGGCCTGAGTTGCGCCGAACCGGCGGAACCGGGAGCTACACTTCAACGTGAAATTGTTTCTGGACGCGGACAAATACCTACAACCTTTAATTGATCCGTGGTACTGTGACGTGTTCCAAAGGTATCGGGCGTCATGTTCACGCCATGACGTACCTGAGGCGGGCGCGCTGCGCGGTTTGCTAGCCCCAATCGTGCGGCGCGCCACCTCATCTCGCAATCCTTCCCTCCTCACCCACTTGCTCGCGGCACGCGTCGCTTTTCTGGTTATTTGAATTCCTGGTTGCCAGGATTTCCGGTGACCTCGATTCCCGGTGGCGTGGCTTCGCGGGCCCGGCGTCCCACTGCCGGCGTCCTCGCCTCCCACACGTCTCGCCCCACGAAACCCGGACGGTGACTTCAGTCACGATCAGTGCGCGATCGGTGATCGTCTGTTGCTGAAGATTGCCACGAGGCCGCGAAGGCCCGTGGACCTTCAATGCCTTGCACAACAATTCGGCGGGATGTCCACCGTAATGGGTCGCCGGTTCATTTCACGGGCCGGATTTCAATTGCCTGTCATATGCATGGATCAAAATCGGAGGCATTGGGACAGGAGTTTACCATGAGCGATATGGCGTTACCCGGCTCGATCGAGCCCGCCCTGAAAAAGGGTCCGGACCTCGACAAGGGCTTCCACCCTATGACGGGGATCATTTATTTGGGCGTGGTCGCGGCCGCGCTGCTGTTCGTTGCCTACAGCATCTATGCCGACGTCGACGCCACCGGCACGCGCGTCACGTCGTTCCTGCCCTACATCATGCTGTTCGTCGCGCTGCTGATCGCGCTCGGCTTCGAGTTCGTCAATGGCTTCCACGACACCGCCAACGCGGTCGCCACCGTGATCTACACCCGCTCGCTGCCGGCGCATGTCGCCGTGGTCTGGTCGGGCATGTTCAACCTGTTCGGCGTGCTGCTCTCGAGCGGCGCCGTCGCGTTCGGCATCGTGTCGCTGCTGCCGGTCGAACTGATCCTGCAGGTCGGCTCCAGCGCCGGCTTTGCGATGGTGTTCGCGCTCTTGATCGCCGCCATCCTCTGGAATCTCGGCACCTGGTGGCTTGGCCTGCCGGCCTCGAGCTCGCACACCCTGATCGGATCGATCATGGGCGTCGGCATCACCAACGCGCTGCTGCGCGGCCGCGACGGCACCTCCGGCGTGGACTGGACCCAGGCTGCCGGCATCGCCAAGGCGCTGCTGCTGTCGCCGCTGTTCGGCTTCGTGCTCGCCGCCGGTCTGCTCTACATCCTCAAGGCCGTGCTGGCGCGTGCGACGCCCGCGCTGTTCGGCGAGCCGGTCGGCAACCAACCGCCGCCGTGGTGGATCCGGGGCATCCTGATCCTGACATGCACGCTGGTCAGCTTCTTCCACGGTTCGAACGACGGTCAGAAGGGCATGGGCCTGATCATGCTGATCCTGATCGGCACCGTGCCGACCGCCTACGCGCTGAACCGCGCGCTGCCCGCGAACCAGATCGAGCAGTTCGCCGCGCACTCCACCTCGGCCAGCAAGGTCATCGAAGGCAAGGCCGCCGGCTACAACGTGATCGGCAATCCCCGCCCGGCCGTGACCAACTACGTCGCGCAGCACCAGATCAACGAAGGCACCTTCCCGTCGCTCGCGGTGCTGGTGCGCGACATCGGCCAGCAGGTTGCCCAGTATGGATCGCTGGCGAAATTCCCGGCTGACGCGGTCGGCAACACCCGTAACGACATGTACCTGGCGTCCGAGGCGATCCGCTTCCTGATGAAGGACAAGGAAGCCGAGCTGACCGCCGCCGATGTCGCCACGCTGACCGAGTACAAGGGCTCGCTCGATGCCGCGACCAAGTTCATCCCGAGCTGGGTGAAGTTCGCCGTCGCCATCGCGCTCGGCCTCGGCACCATGGTCGGCTGGAAGCGCATCGTCGTCACGGTCGGCGAGAAGATCGGCAAGACCCACCTGACCTACGCGCAGGGCGCCTGCGCCGAGATCACGGCCGCCGCGACCATCGCGGCAGCCGATGGCTACGGCCTCCCGGTCTCGACCACGCACGTGCTGTCGTCGGGCATCGCCGGCACCATGGCCGCCAACGGCTCCGGCCTGCAATGGTCGACGATCCGCAACATCGCGATGGCCTGGGTGCTGACCCTGCCGGCCGCGATGATCCTCTCGGGCTGTCTGTACTACGTGTTCTACCACGTGTTCTGATGCCCCAAGCTCTCGGCGCGGCAACGCGCCGGGTAAAAGGCCCGCGCGTTAGGTGCGGGCCTTTTGCTTTTTGAGGATCGCGGCGCGCTCAGGCGGCGTACACTTTCGCGATCTCGGCCAGCAGGCCGCGCGCCCATTTGTGCAGGCCCGATTTGGCCGTCCGGGCGCTCCAGTACATGTCGATCGAGATCGGCACCCGGAACGGCAACGAGGCGACGTGCAGGCCGCCGCGCATCGCCCGCGCAAGGTGATACGGAATGGTCGCGACCAGCTTCGTGCCGGCGACGATGCGCTCCAGACTGTCGTGGTTCGGAAGGCTGACCGCCGGCTCGATCTCGATCTCCCTCGCCTTCAGCGCCTCGAGATAAAGCGGCTGCCACTCGCCGCTATGGGTGATGAAGACATGCTCGGCCTTGGCATAGGCCAACAATGCGATCCGGCCGCGCGCCAGCGGATTGGCCGGATCCATCACGCAGACATAGTGATCGGTGAGGATATGGCGCCGAAAGAAGCTTTCGCCGACGATCCCGACCGGACCGAGCACGATGTCGCATTGGTTCTGCTTGAGATGGATGTTGCCATGGCCCGCGGCGTCGAGCAGGACGAGACGGACTTTTGGTGCGCCGGCACGCAGCCCTGCACTGAACTGCGGCATCAAGGTCTGCCGCTCGTGATAATTGCAGGAGATCGTCAGGCTGCCCTGTGCCGTCGCCGGATCGAATTCGACCGGTGAGGCAAGCCCGTCGATCTCGCCGATCATGTCCCGCGCCCAGGCGACCAGCGCCGCGCAGCGTTCGGTGGCGGTCACGCCATTGCCGTTGCGCACGAACAGGGGATCACCGAGCGCGCCGCGCAGCCGCTCCACCGCATAGCTGATGGTGGACTGATTGACGTCGAGCCGCTTGGCGGCCGCCGAGAACGACTGCAGATCGTAAACCAGCACCAGCGTCCGCAAAGTCCCGATGTCGATCGGATCGATCGAGGAATTGGCCGCCACGTTGCACCTCCCGCCTTGCTGGCGGCCCAGCCTATCACAATGTCATTTAATATTTCGATGACTGATATCGAGCCCATCGAATTTAGCGATTGCGTCGCCTGGCGCTAGGCTTCGCAAAAAAGCGCCCCGGGAGGACCAATGACCAGCACCGTGCCCATCGTCACCGACATCGCGTATCAGGATCTGCTCGACGACCCCTATCCGACCTTCCGCCGCCTGCGCGAGCTGGCGCCGGCGGTGTTCGTCGAGGCCGCGAAGCTGACACTGGTGACGCGCTTCGACGACATCGTGCGGATCGAGCGCGACCCGGCGACCTACTCGGCCGACAATCCGACATCGCTGGTCAACAAGGTGATGGGGCCGACCTTCATGCGCAAGGACGGCGCCGAGCACGCGATCGGCCGCAAGGCGATCGAGCCCTCGTTCCGCCCGGCCACGATCAAGGAATACTGGGCGCCGAAATTCACCGCGATCGCGCAAGCGCTGATCGATGACCTGTCCGCTGCCGATGAGGCCGATCTGTTCTCAGCGCTGGCCGCGCCGATGGCTTCGCTCAGCCTGATGGCGATGATCGGCTTTCGCGCGATGCCGTGGCAGACCCTGGCCGACTTGTCGCAGGCACTGATCGACGGCGCCGGCAATTACGCTGCCGACGCCGAAATCGAGCGTAAGGCGATGCAGGCGAGCGCCGATGTCGACACCGCGATCGACGCGGTGCTCGACGATCACCGCAGCCACCCCAACCCCTCGATCCTGTCCTCGATGGTCAACGCCGATCCGCCGATGCCGATCGAGGGCATCCGCGCCAACATCAAGGTGATCATCGGCGGCGGACTGAACGAGCCGCGCGATGCAATCCTGACCCTCGTGCTCGGCCTCCTGCAAAACCCGGCGCAGCAGGACGCCGTGCTGGCGAAGCCGGAGCTATGGCCCGCCGCGCTCGAGGAAGCCGTGCGCTGGATCTCGCCGATCGGCATGTATCCGCGCCGCGTCACGCGCGATGTCGATCTTTCCGGCACCACGCTGCCCGAGGGCCTTCAGATCGGGCTCTGCGTCGGTGCCGCGAACCGCGACGGCAATCGCTTCGCCGAGCCCGATCGTTTCGACGTGACGCGACCGAAGCAATCGCATCTGGCGTTCGGCGCCGGACCGCATTTCTGCGCCGGCACCTGGGTGTCGCGGCTCACCGTCGGCAAGATCGTGGTGCCGATGCTGTTCGACCGCTTGCGCAATTTGCGCCTCCGCGCGGAGACCCCGCCTGTCGTCCGCGGCTGGGTGTTCCGCGGTCCGGTGACGCTGCCGGTGCAATGGGACGCGTGAGGATTATCGCATTACTTGCCGGCGGCAGGAACGACGCGGCCGCTATCCGCAGGCGGATAGGACGCGGCGAATAGGCAATCGTGCATCCATGGCTTGTCGATCGCGTCGACATCAATGTCAGGATCGTATTTCCAGAGATCGCCGGTGTAGGGCGGGGGCAGATCGTTGGGCGAGGCAGGATTCGTATTCCAGCGCGCATCGCCCCAGATCGTAGCGTTGTCGCCGGGCTCCGGGCATCGCGCGCTCGTCGTGTCAGAACCGATTGAGCAAATCGCCACGGGCTTGGGTTCGCCGTCCTTCAGGACACTAACAAGCCGATATTCGGTCACGTGACCGCTCGCCCAAGCCATTTCGACGCTGCAAACCCTGTCGTTGTTCTGGCGATGCGCCGCGCCCCAGCAGCCGTAGCTCCAGCCTCCGTAGGGCGGTGGCAGAAGAACGCAGGATGTCATGTAACCGGCAAAGGGGCCGCCGCCGTCCTTGGCAACAATTTCACGCTGGCGCTCCATAGCGCGGATCGGCTCGGTGGTCTGCAGGCGAGCCAGGCGATCGCGAGTCATCTTGAGCAACACCTCGCGATCGTCGGTCTTGTCATCTTCCCCCTGTCCGTACCGGTCGGCACCTTGTGAGCGCACCGCGAGCCATCGGCGCTGGCTTTGGACCAGCGCATCGTGGAATTCGCGGTCCTTGGTTTCTCGCAACAGCTTGAAATAGGCCGCGCTCATCACGGCGTCAGCCTGCTTCAACTTCGGCGTGGCGCAGATCAGCTTGTCGACCGGCAAAGAGGCCCGCGCGCAGTCCAGCGCAAGAGCCGACGACGAACGGACCGCGACAAGAACGCTCAAGGCCAGGATAATGCCCAGTCTCATCGCCTTCCCTTGCCGACTTCACGCAATGACGGCCGGCAACGGTCACGCCGCCAGCGCGTCCTCCACGATCTTCACGAAGTACGACGTCCCGAACACGATCGCCTCGTCGTTGAAATTGTAGGCGGGGTGATGCAGGCCGGCGCTGTCGCCGTTGCCGCAGAAGATGAAGGCGCCGGGCCGCGCTTCCAGCATATACGAAAAATCCTCGCCGCCCATCAGCGGTGGCATCGCATGCACGTTGCTGTCGCCGGCCACTTCCTTGGCGATGCGGGTCGCGAATTCTGTCTGCGAGGCGTGGTTGACGGTGACGGGATAGCCGCGCTTGTAGTCGAGATCGATCCGCGCGCCGGTCAGTTGGGCCACGCCCTTGACCACTTCACCGATGCGCTTCTCGATCAATTGCCGGACCTCCGGGGTCAGGGTGCGGACGGTGCCGCGCAAGACCGCGGTCTGCGGAATCACGTTGCGGGCATTGCCGGCGTGGAATTCGCAGATCGAGATCACGGCGGAATCCAGCGGATCGACGCTGCGCGACACGATCGACTGCAGCGCGGTGATCAGTTGCGCGCCGACCATCACCGAATCGATGCATTTATGCGGCCGCGCGGCGTGGCCGCCGAGCCCTTCGATGTTGATATTGACCTCGTCGGTGGACGCCATGATCGGGCCGGAGCGGATCGCAAACGAGCCGATCGGAATCCCTGGACCGTTGTGCATGCCGTAGACCTGCTGGACGCCGAAGCGGTCCATCAGGCCGTCCTTGATCATGGCGGCGGCACCGGCCCCGCCCTCCTCGGCCGGCTGGAAGATCACGACCGCATCGCCGGCGAAATTGCGCGTCTCGGCGAGATAGCGCGCCGCGCCGAGCAGCATCGCGGTGTGGCCGTCATGGCCGCAGGCGTGCATCTTGCCTGGCGTCTTCGAGGCGTAAGGCAGGTTGGTTTCCTCGTGGATCGGCAGCGCGTCCATGTCCGCGCGCAGGCCGATCACCTTGACCTCGCCCTTGGCCGCTCCCTTCTTGCCCTTGATGACCCCGACCACACCGGTCTTGCCGAGCCCGGTCACGACCTCGTCGCAGCCGAATTCTCGCAGCCGGTCCGCCACGAATGATGCAGTGCGGTGCACATCGTAGAGCAGTTCGGGGTGTTCATGGATGTTGCGGCGCCAAGCCTGGATATCGGGTTGCAGATCGGCGACGCGGTTGACGATGGGCATGAGAGTTCTGGCCTCGGAGGTTGCACGTAAGTCCTCTCTAGCATGCAAGAGGCGGTCCACCCAACAGATGTGGCATGCCTCCGGCTTGGGCCCTGCATTCGCAAATGGGATGCCGAATATTCCCCGGACGTAGGGCCGAGTGGCCTTGCGTCCGCTTGCCAATGTCCGGCCTGACGGGATCGCATCCGACCAAAGCCTAATAGTGCCGGGGATATCTCATGCGGATACTACTTGAGGTTTCCGCACCGAAATCCTCCTCGAAGAAGGGCGCGGCTGCATGACGCCGGATCAAGCGGTCTTGTTCTCCACCATCATCCTGCTGGTGCCGATGGGCTACTTCCTGCTCGCGGCGCCGGCGTTCCTGCTCGTGAAGCTCGACGTCCCGCCCGTCACCCGCCTGCTGCGCGGCATGTTCAATGCCTACTTCCTGGTGCTGACGGTCTCGGGGGTGATCGGGACGCTCGCCTTCGCCGCGGCGGGCCGGCCGGCTGTCGCGCTTGGCATCGCCTTGATCGCGGCCTTCGCGGTGCTGGCACGCCGATGGTTTCTGCGGCGGCTCGATGCCGAGGCGGACGCGCGCGACTCGGGCGATCCGACCGCGGTGCGGCGGCTGCGCCGGCTGCATTGGGGCGGCATGCTGTGCAATGCGGTGCAGGTGTTCGTTCTGGTCGGCAGCATCCCCTATATGGCGCCGCTGCCCTGAACGGATTTTGCTCCGCCGATCCCATATCCGCTGAGGGCGCGGACGATTGGAAGCCACGTCCGCTTTGCCCCTGAAGCGCGGCGCAGAGCAAGATCCCGTTTCGCGACGGCGAGCCCGCCCGCTATGCGTCGCCTTTCCGATGCGGGTCGTATTTCGAAAGCACGTCCTTGAGGTAATCCCGGCTCTTCCATTCCGGTGCGGGCGGCTCGTACCCGGGCCGAGGAACGAACGGATTGGCCGGGGCATCCGCTGACGTGCTCATCAGGTCCGGAATGTAGCGCGGGCAATTCGGAAAGATTTCGCATTTGACGCGCACGACAACCTTCGCGCCATGGTGCCGGGCAAGCGTTTCCGCGCTGTCGTCGATCGTTGCCTTGCCTCGGATGCGCGCGCGAAAAGTCTTGCCGTCGAGGCGTACAAACAGCAACCCGACGTTCGGGTTGCGGTGAATGTTGCCGAGCGTGCGGTACATGTTGTTGCCGTCATACTCGGGATATTCGAGCGTGTCGGGCCCGGTGATCTTCACAAAACCGGGATCGCCACAACGCATCGAACAATCGACGTTGTCCTGATAGCTCGTCGCAATGAAAAAGAACCGCGTCTCCTCGATGAGCTTGCGCTCCTGGTCCCAGAATTCGAAGTGCAGGCGATGCTTCTCGAGACCGTCGGCGACGCGACGGCCGTCGAAGCGGTCCTGCAATTCACGCATTCCGTCGTGGTAGAAAGGGGCGCGGACCGGGTCTGCCACGTGACTTCTCCAACAAGTTGATCAATCTATCTGCGAGTCTTGGCACGCCCAGATTGTTCGGCTGAGCGACAGTGAATTTTCTGCGCCTGCCCGGCCGCAGGCGGCTAGTTTCCCTTCGCCTGCCGGTCGAACGCGCTCAGCACGGCAAGCGTCATGGCCTCGACACCGGTCTTGATGGTGGGCTCCGGCACCGGCGCGAACAGCGGCGAATGATTGCTCGGCAATGGCGGGCCGTTGCCCGCTCGGGCTGCGGCGACGCGCTCCGGCTCATAGACACCGATGTTGAAGAACATCGACGGCACCCCGGCACTGACGAATTCCGAATAATCCTCGCTGGGCGTGCCCGGCGGCGAGGTTGCGAACTTGTCGCCAAACGCCGCCTTCAGCACCTTTTCCGCCGTGCCGACCACGTCCGGATCGTTCATCACGGCCTTGGTCCCTTCGGCCAGGTTGATCTCAGGCTCCGGCGCATTCGACATGGCGGCAACCGCCTTTGCCGTCCGCTCGATGCCGGCAAGCATTTTGGCGCGCACCTCCGGCTTGAAGGTGCGAATGGTGCCGAGCAGCACCACGTCATCAGGAATGATGTTTGACGCGGTGCCACCGTGAATTGCGCCGATGCTGACCACGCCAAATTCGGTCGGGTCCTTTTCGCGGCTGATCACACTCTGAACATCGACGACAAAGCGCGCGGCCATCATCACTGGGTCAATCGTCGCCTGTGGCACCGCACCGTGCCCGCCGCGACCATGGAATTTAATGTAGAGGCCATCGGCGGCAGATGATCCGATCCCGACGCGATAGCGCACCGTTCCGTAGGCGAACGGGCCGTCGTGCAGGGCGAAGCCGAAATTCGGCTTTGGAAACCTCGTGAACAGACCATCCGCCAGCATCACCTTGGCGCCCGCCACGATCTCTTCAGCCGGCTGGGCGATGAACATCAGCGTACCGTGCCATTGGTCTTTCAGGCCGACCAGCGTCTTGGCCGTCCCCACCCAGCTCGCCATGTGGACGTCGTGGCCGCAGCTGTGCGCCACGAAGGTTTCCCGTCCCTGCCATGTGGTCTTGTCGTGGCTGGCATAGGGAAGGCCGGTCTTCTCTTCCATCGGCAGCGCATCGAGCTCGGTGCGCACCATGATGGTGGGGCCCTCGCCGTTCCTGTAGATCGCGACCAGCCCGGTCTTGCCGACATGCTCCGTCACCTCGAAGCCCAGCGCCCGCATTTCGGCAGCCAGCTTGGCGGCGGTCTTCTCCTCCTGAAACGCGATCTCGGGGTGGGCGTGAAGGTCCTTGTAGAGCGCGTCGAGCTTCGGATAGTCGGTCTCGACCGATTTCTCGATTGCACCCTTCAGCGCGACGACATCCAGTTCGGCATTGGCGCGGTGCGGCAATGACGCGCAGAGCGCGGCGGACGCAAGCAGCGTGAGAACAATCTTCTTCATGGCAATCGCTCCAACCGAAGTCCGGATACTGCATCCCGAGTAGCCAGCTACATCGCCAGGCCGGGCTCGGCCGCGCGATTTAAGCAGGCACGGTGACGGGAAACAATGACTGATCCAGAGCGTGTGCGCCTAACCTGACGTGAGCATCTGGCTGCGGATCTCCTGTGCGGTGCGGCGCAGCGGCAGCAGAAATTTCTTGCGCGCGCCGGCCTCGCTGACCGTGCCGGAAATCGTATTAACGCTGAGCGCTGCGACCACCGCACCGGCCGGATCGCGCAACGGCACGGCGATGCCGCATATCGCGGGATCGAGCTCGCCATCGACCCAGGCGTAGCCGTCGCTCTCGACCCGCGCGAGCAATTCGCCGAGACGATCCGGATCGGTCACGGTGCGCGGCGTGACCTGCTTGAAGCCGCCGATCGCGAGATAAGCCTCGCGGGTGCCTGGCGGCAGCGCCGCCAGCATGACGCGGCCGAGCGACACCAGATGCGCGGGCAGCCGGCTACCGACGCCGAGATTGGCCGAGAGGATTCGCCGCGCCGGCAGACGCAGCGCGTAGACGATCTCATCCTCGTCGAGCACCGCCATCGCGCAGGACTCGCCGATCTCGTTGCGCAAATTCTCCAGCGCGCGCTGCGCATGCGCCCAATAGGGCAATGCATTGAGGTAGGACAGGCCGAGCCCGAGCGCGCGCGGCCGCAAGCTGAAATAGCGTCCATCCGAGGCGCAATATTTCAGCGCCACCAGGGTCGCGAGGATGCGGCGCGCGGTGGCGCGGTTGAGATCGGCAGTATCGGCGGCCTCCGCCAGCGTATGCCGGCCCGGCGGTTTGCCGAGCGCCTCGATGATCGAGAAACCGCGCGCGATCGCGCGCACGAAGCCGTCGCTCTCTTTGCTCATGGCGTCATCTTGGTGGGGGCGTCGTTCTGCTCTTCACATCGCAGCCCGCATGGCTGCCTACACATGACGCGGCGCTGCCCGCTTGTCAGGGGCTCCCGACCGCGCTAGCCTCAATTCACACAGCGAATTAAATGTTCGCCTGGCGAACTGAATAGCAGGAGGATCCTCGATGGCGCAAGCAGAAAGTTCTGCGGCCACCCCGTTCGAAACCGATTTCTGGAAGGACGCGAAGCTGCGCAAGGTGTGGGACGACATTGTCCCCGGCGAGCCGCGCAAGACACTGCCCTACCAGCTCACGCAGGACGCGATCGCGCTGTACTGCCGTGCGGTCGGCGAGACCAATCCGCTCTATCTCGACGAAGCGGCCGCGAAGGCCGGGCCCTATGGCGGACTGATCGCGCCGCCCGCGATTCATATCCTCTTGATGTTCGCCTGCACGCCGGCCGACGACTGGATGCGTTCGCCGGGCACCGTCAATGCCGGGCAGTCATGGAGCTACAACATCCCTGCCCGTCCCGGCGACACCATCACCCTGCAGGCCCGCGCGCTCGACAAGTTCATCAAGCGCGAGCGGCTGTTCGTGGTGCACGACAACGTCTTCTTCAACCAGCATGGCGACGTGATCTGCTCGGGTCGCGGCCAGACCATCCGTCCGATGTAAGGAGGATCACGATGACCACAGCGAATTTCGACGCTCTCAAGGCCGGCGACACCATCGACGGCCCCGCCTTCGCCGTCTCGCGCGAATCGATCCGCCTGTTCTGCGATGCATCGCTCGACTACAACCCGCTGCATCTCGACGACAACTACATGAAGGGCGATTTCGGCAAGACCAATTTCGGCGGCATCATCATGCATGGCATGAACAATTTCGGCCTGATCTCGCGCATGCTGACCGACTGGGCGCTTCCCGCGGGCGCGATCCACCGCAGGCTCGAGACGCGCTGGCTGAAGCCGGTGAAGCCCGGCGACACGATCCGCCCCGCCGGCACCATCAAGGCCAAGCAGACCACCGCGAAGTCGCGCTGGGTGCTGGTCGATGTCGCCGTGCAGAACCAACGCGGCGAGACGGTCGCGGCCGGTGAAGCGATGCTGGAGTTTCCGGCGAAGTAGCGAAAGACACTCAAGTCGAGCGGCGAACTCAACCTCGCCTCGCCCCGCGTGCGGGAGAGGCCGGAATGCATCGCCAGATGCATTCCGGGTGAGGGGGAGTCTCCGCATGCCTAGCTCTCTCTGACTATGCGGAGACAGCCCCTCACCCCAACCCTCTCCCCGTAAGAACGGGGCGAGGGAGCGCACTGCCGTCGCCGCACTAACGAACAATTAGTCACTGAGGAGACTTTCATGCAGGACTCGGCCCAATCGCGGCTCTATCGACGGATCGCCTGGCGCCTGATCCCGTTCCTGCTGGCTTGCTACACAGTGGCGATCATCGATCGCTTCAACATCGGCTTTGCCAAGCTTCAATTCCTGCACGACCTCAACATCGATGACGCGGTGTTCGGGCTTGCCGCCGGCATCTTCTCGGTCGGCTATGTCGCGCTCGAAGTGCCGAGCAATCTGCTGCTGGTCAGGATCGGCGTCCGCAAGACGCTGCTGCGGATCATGCTGCTGTGGGGCACTGTCACCGTACTGCTCGCGCTGGTGCAGAACCAGTATCACCTCTATCTGCTGCGCTTCCTGCTCGGCGCCGCCGAGGGCGGCTTCTTCCCCGGCATCCTGTATTACCTGACGCTGTGGTTTCCGGACCGCGTGCGCGGCCGCATGACGAGCCTGTTCGTGATGGCCGTGCCGCTCGGCGGCGTCGTTGCAGGACCGTTGTCGGGCCTGATCATGGATCACATGCAAGGCGTCCATGGCCTGCACGGCTGGCAGTGGCTGTTCATCCTCGAAGGCGTTCCCGCCGTGCTGCTCGGCATCGCCGCATATCTTTATCTCGCCGACGGGCCAGATGCCGCAACATGGCTCAGCGCCGACGAGCGACGGCAGGTCGCAAGCGATCTCGCGCGCGATCGCGCCGCCGCCCCCAACACGACAAGCAGCTTCGCGGCGGCGCTGCGCGAGCCGCGCGTCTACCTGCTCTCCTTCATCTATTTTGCGTTCTTCTGCTCGCTCAACACCATCCTGCTGTGGACGCCGACGCTGCTCAAGCGCGTCGGAGTGGCGACCACAACCGAGATCGGCTGGCTGAGCGGCGCGATCTCGGTGGCGTCGGCGATCGGCATGGTCGCGATCGGCTACAGCTCCGATCGCACACGGGAACGGCGCTGGCACGTGGTCGCTTGCGGCCTCGTCGCGGCGGCGTGCTTCATCGCCCTGCAGACCGCGCAGGGCAGCATCCTGCTGACCGTAACCCTGCTCGCCATCGCCTCGATCGGCATCTTCGCGATTCTCTCGCTATTCTGGACCATTCCGAACGCGATGCTGGAAGGCAGCGCCGCGGCGGGCGGCATCGCGCTGATCAGCGCGATCGGCTCGTTCGGCGGCGCGGTGTGCCCTGCCCTGATCGGCTGGATGAATGTCGCAACCGGGAGCATCTACGCACCGCTCGCCCTCGTCGGCGCACTGCTCGCGATCGGTATGCTGACGCTGATCCTCTGCGTTCCCCGAGCGAGACATGAGGTCACATTGGCCGAACCGAGCCGTCCCTAGTCATCCAGCGCATGCCAGGCGCCGTCGGCCGGGCTTGTCTCGACCGGCTGCGTCTGACTAATAAGAGCCCAACAAAAGACGCTTGCCGGGAATGAGGACATGCCGCGAAGGCTCGAGGGTGATTTCGACTACATTATCGTCGGCGCAGGCACGGCGGGCTGCATCATGGCTAACCGCCTGTCGGCCGATCCGAAGAAGCGCGTGCTGCTGCTGGAAGCCGGCGGCAAGGACAACTGGATCTGGTTTCACATCCCGGTCGGCTATCTCTTCGCGATCGGCAATCCGCGCTCGGACTGGATGTTCAAGACCGAGGCGGAGCCAGGTCTCAACGGCCGCGCGCTCGCCTATCCGCGCGGCAAGGTGATCGGCGGCTCGTCGGCGATCAACGCCATGATCTCGATGCGCGGCCAGGCCGCCGACTACGATCACTGGCGGCAGCTTGGCCTCACCGGCTGGAGCTACAGCGACGTGCTGCCGGCGTTCAAGCGGCTGGAGGATCACTTCCTCGGCGAGAGCGAGCATCACGGTGTGGGCGGCGGCTGGCGCATCGAAGCGCCGCGGCTGTCGTGGCAGATCCTCGATGCGGTCGGCGATGCCGCCGAGGAGATGGGCATCAAGCGCATCCCGGATTTCAACACCGGCGACAACGAAGGCACCAGCTACTTCCACGTCAACCAGAAGCGTGGGCGGCGCTGGTCGTCGGCGCGCGGCTTCCTCAAGCCGGTGCTGAACCGCAGCAATCTCAGGCTCGAGACCGACGTGCTGGTCGACCGCCTGATCATCGAGAGCGGCCGCGCCGCCGGCGTCGAGTTCCGCCAGGGCAACGAGACGGTGGAGGCGCGGGCCAAGGGCGAGGTGATTCTCTGCGCCGGCTCGATCGGCACTACGCAGGTACTGCATCGTTCCGGCATCGGCCCGTCTGAATGGCTGTCTCCGCTCGGCATCGACATCGTGGCTGACGTGCAGGGCATCGGCCATAATCTGCAGGACCATCTGCAGCAGCGCGCGATCTACAAGGTTTCCGGCGTGCGCACGCTCAACGAGACCTACTACAACCTCGTGCGCCGCGGCCTGATGGGCCTCGACTACGCGTTCCGACGCCGCGGGCCGCTGACCATGGCGCCGTCGCAGCTCGGCATCTTCACGCGCTCAGACGAGACGCGCTCGCGCGCCAATATCCAGTTCCACGTGCAGCCGCTGTCGCTGGACAAATTTGGCGACCCGCTGCATCGATTCCCCGCGATCACCGTGAGCGCCTGCAACCTGCAGCCGACCTCGCGCGGCACGGTGCGGATCCGCTCGACCGCGCCCGACGACAAGCCGTCGATCGCGCCGAACTACCTGTCGACCGAGGACGATCGCCAGGTCGCAGCCGACGCGATCCGCACCACGCGCAGATTGATGAAGCAGAAGGCGCTGGAGAAATATCGCCCCGAGGAATTCCTGCCCGGCCCCTCGGTCGGCGACGACGACGCCTCGCTCGCCAAGGCCGCCGGCGACATCGGCACCACGATCTTCCACCCCGTCGGCACCGCGAAGATGGGAACGGCCAACGATCCGATGGCCGTGGTCGACGAACGCCTTCGCTTCTACGGCCTTAACGGCCTGCGCATCGCGGATGCCTCCGTGATGCCGACCATCACCTCCGGCAACACCAACACGCCGACCGCGATGATCGCCGAGAAGGCGGCTGCGATGATCCTGCAGGATGCGCGATAGAACGACGATGAACTCCAGCAAGCGCATTCTCGTTGGCGATGCCGGCGCACAGATCGCGCTGGCACGATGGGGCGAACCGGCCTCCGGCAAGCCGCCGACGCTGCTGCTGCACGGCACCGGCTTTGTCGCCGAAGTGTGGACCGAGGTGGCCGAAGCGCTGGCCGCCGACTACACCGTCTATGCGCTCGACCGCCGCGGCCATGGCCTCAGCCACAAGCCGGCGGCCGAGCGCTATCAGTTCCAGGATTTCGCCGACGATCTCTGCATGGTGGTCGAACGCCTCGATCTCCGTGACATCTACGGCATCGGTCACAGCGCCGGCGCGACCGACCTGATGCTCGCCACGAAGCTGATGCCGGACCGCTTCTTGCGGCTGTTCGTGACGGAGCCGACCGCGATGGATCCGCGCACGCCGCGGAGCGGCGGCCTGAGCGAGATCGCGAACGCATCGGTGCAAGGCGTGTTGCGTCGCCGCGCCGAATTCGACAATGCCGACGATTTGTTCCGGCGATTGCGCGCCGCGCCGGCGTTCGCGCCGTGGACCGAGCCCTCGCTGTGGGCCTATGTCCGTCACGGCTTTGCGCGGCTCGACGATGGCCGCATGCGGCTGCGCTGTACGCCCGAGATCGAGTCGGCACTGCTCGGGCCGATCTTCCAGGCCATGGAGCAGATCTACACCGGCGATGCGCGCGGCAATCCGTTCCCGTGGTTCTCCGAGATCGCCTGCCCGATCCGCATCGCCACGGCCGAACAGTCATGGCCGGTCTACAAGGAGATGGCCGACCGCGCCGCCGCCCTGATCCCGCACGCCAGCCGCTGGAGGTTCGACGGCGTCGGGCATTGCGTCGCGCAGGAAGCGCCGGACCTAATGGTTGCGGCGATCAGAACGTTTGCCGAGCGCGCGGGCCGCGACACCTTCTCATAGGCGCGCTACGTCCGCATCGACCTCGAAAACCGAAGCGAGATGAGTCCAGGCCAGGTTTGGGCTGGACCTGGACGATACTGACCAGTTGCGCGCCGATGGCAGCCGAACGTCACGTCATCGTCGATCGTCGAGTTGCTTCACCGAATAGACCGGTGCGCGCACCGGCTGGATCGTCAGCCGATAGGCGATCAGGTTGGTGCCATCAAATGCTTCAAGCAAATAGTCGCAAACGGGACAGTGATACTCACCTTCGGCACCGGGTTCGGACCATAGCTCCAACCGCCGGAAACCTGCGCCACAGCACGCGCACGTTACATCCGCTTTCCGCACGTTCGTTCTCTCCCCGAGGCGATGCCAACTGCGCAAGAACACGGCCAAAGCGATCGAGATTGGAGAGACGCCCCGCAGAATGTTGCCTGCGAGGCTGATGTCTCCGAACCCGTCCTCATCATCGCCGCTGCAAATCGCGGGGTTCCGGCGCCACAGAACACCTCGGATCGAGGTTGGTTCAACTATTCCAACTGCGCACGGCCGCAAGCGAAAAAACGTTGGTGAACTCGGCAATGGATGGGGCTGTCGCCTGACTGAGAGGTGACACGACAAGTCACGTAACCTCCGAAGTCCGGCATTCTAAGCAGGGCCGCTTCGACAGCAAAGTGCAGATTGTGCCGGAGGAGATTTGAAAGCAGGCGCCTGTCGCGGTTGCACGAAGGCGCCCGCGGAACCCGGCATCTCGAACGCGATTGCGTTCCGTTGATCTACGTCAACCCAGCGCCCTTGGTATGATGCTGCTTCACGGTTCGCAACCTCGTCCGCTAGGGAGGACACGCCATGCTTCGTTGCATCCTCGCCGCTCTGGCAGTTCTGCTCCTCGTTGCTGTCTGCCTCGTTCCTGATGACGCCTATGCCCGCCGTGGAGGAGGCGGCGGCTTCCGTGGCGGCGGAGGCGGCGGATTTCATGGCGGTGGGATGCGTGGCGGCGGCATGCATGCCGGTGCCGGAAGGATGCATGCCGGAAGGATCCATGGTGGAGGATATCGCGCTGCCGGCCGCCCGCGCCCCTCACACCCGATCGCCGGCCGTCCGGGCTATCCGGGCCGACCGATTGCAGGACGCCCCGGCCGCTCGGTCGCCGGCTATCCCGGTTATGGCGGCGGCTACTATCGACCAGGCTGGGGCTATGGTGCTGCGGCGGCCGGCGCCGCGGCCGCGGCCGGCGCGTACTATGGCAGCTATGGCTACTACGGCAACCAGGGCTGCTATCATGATCGATACGGTCAAATGATCTGCCCGCAGCAGCAGTATCAATACTGATCCGGCTGGGCAGTCGTTGGACGGATGGTCAAACCGGAGCGTGCGATCCCGGCGGCACCATGTACAGCGTCATGGCAAAAATCGCATAGATCAACACGAGCAAGGCGCCGATGAACCATGCCGACCGTCCGCTGTTGGTGATGAAGCAGGATGTCACGGAAGCGATCATGACCATCGTCACGGCGCCCGGCCAGAACTGCAAGTCCATCGGCTTCGGACCGATCACATAGCTTAGAAGAACCAGCGCAGGCGCCACGAACAGGGCGATTTGCGAAGCGCTTCCGAGCGCAATGCTGACGCTCATGTCGAGCCGGTTCTTGCGCGCCGCGGAGAATGCGACCGCCATTTCCGCCGCGGCGCCAACCAGCGCGACGATGATGAAACCGACGAACGCCGGGCTCAATCCCAGCGTTTCGCCTGCTTTCTGCACTGAACTCACGAATATCTCGCTGACCAGGGCAACCAGCACCGTGACGGCGAGAAGCGTACCCACCGCAAGTCCGATCGGCCAGCCGGGGCTGCCGGTCTCGCCGTGCTCCTCGCTTGCGAACAGCTCCTTGTGGGTCTTGAGCGAGAACAGCAGGCCCAGCCCGTAGGCACTTATCAGCAGCACGGCGAGGCCTGTGCTGAGAGCGAGCGCCATGGCTTGGCCGCGTGCCGGATCAAGGTCGGCGACGGCTGAGGGCGCGAGCAGAGCAATCGTGGCCATCAGCAGCAACGCCGCGTACATCCTCCCGCCAGCTCGATTATACTCTTGAACGTGATGGCGGAGCCCACCGAGCAGGAACGATGCGCCAAGCATGAAGAGCGAGTTGGTGACGATGGCACCGGCGATCGATGCCTTGACCAGCATGTATTCTCCGGCGTGCAACGCTGCGATCGCGATGATCAGCTCGGTCAGATTTCCCAAGGTTGCGTTGAGCAAGCCTCCGATCGCATCGCCCGTTTTCTCCGCGACGCTCTCCGTCGCGTGGCTGAGAAGGGCAGCCAATGGCACGATGGCCAGGACAGCGAGCACAAACAGCGCCGTATGGGCGGACGGAGCTGCCGTTTCGACCGCCAGAACGATCGGTACGAAGATCAACATCCAAAGCAGTGGATTATGTCGTATTTCCTTGAGCAGAAGGTGCATGGTACCGCTCGGTCGAAACGACTTGGACAGCACCTTTTGATCACCACGGACCGCTCGATCTTGATCTAGCTCAATCCGTCGCCGTCGTCTCACCGGCCACCGCTGAGCCACGCCGGTCTACGCGAAGTCCCACGGCATTTCCCGAACGGTCAGAAGCGCGTCCATATTTCCCTTTGACCTAGATCAAGCCGCGGCTGACCAGCTTGTGTGTCTCTTCTCGCGGACATCCGCGATAGCAGCTCAGGAGTTTGCAATGACGAGGAACGCAGCCGCCGTAGCGATTGCATTTTTGGTGACAACCTCGTCTCTCGCCTTCGCAGCAGAGACATCCCCGACTGTCGGCGTCGCGTCACCCAGCGCCGCCGACCTCAAGAGCCTGACCGACATGCGCGTCGGCATCGTCAAAGCCGCCCTGCAACTCACCCCCGATCAGGAGAAGTACTGGCCGGCGATCGAGGATGCGATCCGCACGCGGGCGAAAAATCGGCAGGCCCGGCTGGAGCGGATTGCCGAATTGCACGAGAACGGCGCGATGGACGGCCTTCATGACGGCAATCCGGTCGAGATGATGCAACGCAGAGCGGACCGGCTGATTCAGCGCGGGACCGACCTCAAGAAGCTCTCCGATGCCTGGGAGCCGCTGTACAAGACATTAAGCGATGACCAGAAGCGAAGGATGGCCTTCGTGTCGTTCGCCGTCATGCGCGGCATGCGAAATGCGATCGAGCAGCACGGTGGTCCGGAAGACGAGGACGAATAGGGCTGGATGGCGCAGCGCTGTTCGGACGACATTCCGCAGCGCCGGGTTTGCCTTGCCGAGGCTTCTCAAGCGTTCGGGCCACGACGTGACGTCTTGCTGCCTCGTTCAGACGACCTTCAAGTCTCGCCTTCCGTCCCGCGTCGCTCTTCGCTTGCGAATTCCTGAAGCACCACGGGAGTTGAAGCATGTACCGGCATATTCTCATTCCGACGGATGGATCGGAACTAGCGAAGCACGGCATCGCCCAAGGGATGGCGCTCGCAAAATCCATCGGAGCCAAGGTCTCCGTGATTTTCGCCGTGGAGCCGTTTTCGGAACTGACGGGGCATTTCCGTGACACGATCGCCAACTATGCCGAGATGCGCAAGGAGCAGGCCACGAAAGCGCTGAACGAAGCGGCGAATGCGGCCAGGGAGGCCGGCATTCCCTGCGAGACGGTGCTGGCGGAAAACGGGCAACCCCATCAAGCGATCATCGCGGCGGCCGCGGACAGGGGTTGCGATCTCATCGTCATGTCGTCGCACGGACGCAGCGGACTCTCCGTGCTTCTGATCGGCAGTGTGACAAATAAGGTGCTGGCGCAGGCAAAAACGCCCGTGCTGGTTTGTCCGTGAATGATCGGACGTTCGACGAATAAGAGCGTCAGCGCGCAGCGCCCGCCAAAAGAAAGCGCCGTCCCCTTGCGGGGACGGCGGAAGCCACTCACGCAGTACTGGAACGTTTTTTAGTGTTCACCGTGGTGCTCGGCGTGATGCCGGCTGGCCTCGGTGTGGTGATGCTGGGCATGGCTGGCGTGACCATGGGCGCTGTGCGCGTGATGCGCCGCCTTGTGATGGTCGCCGGCTTCGTGGTGCTTGGCGGCTTCGCGGTGATGACGCGCCGCGTGTTCGTGGTGCTCGGCGGCCTTGTGGTGATGCTCAACGCCTGCGTGGTCGCTCATGAAGATCTCCCGGTGTGGCGAATGAAGTCTGCCATTCTTATGCAGGAGCGCTGACACTATGCTGACGGCTGCAAGACAGCTTTGTTGCGGCCGTTCATCTATGTTGCGGCGCGCATCAGCGCCGCTGCGCCCGTCGGCGGCCGGTCATTCCTGCGACGGATAGCGCTCGATGGTCGGCAGCTCATGCGCCGTTTCCATCCAGCGCAACCGCTCCGCGACCTGGATATGCATCGTGGCCGGCACCGCATCGGGATCGTCATAGGTGCCGCTCTGAATGTCGATCAAGCCGGGCAACATGTTGCCATTGGTGTAGAAAAGCCCGGTGCCGCAATTCGCGCAGAAATGCCGTCGGCCATGCTCGGAGGACCGGTAGATGGTGGGCTGCCCCCTGGTCACCTTGACCATGCCTTCAGCGACCATCACCCAACCGACCATCGGCGCGCCGGCATGGCGTCGGCAATCGGTGCAGTGACACAGCGCATGGACGACCGGTTTCCCGGTCACCTCGTAACGAACCTCGCCGCAGTGACAGCCGCCGGTGACCTCAGACATATTTTCCTCCGACCGATCAGTAGTTTGCCGGGGTCGATAGCGTTGCAGGCCCTACGCCTTCAATGGCGCATCTTGCCCTTGCGTCCACCTGTCGCGCCGGCCATATGGCTGCCCATGACGCCGTCGGCTTTCCGGCTCTCACGAAATCGTCATCCCGGCCCCCAACCCCCTCCAAAGCCGCGGGAATAAACCCTTAGGCCCGCCGATCACCTCCCCGGAAACCCAATCCCTGGGCCCATGGGAGACTTGTCATGAGCGGACACGATCACGATCACCACGATGAAGAGAAAGGCGTCAGCCGACGCAAGGTGCTGGAATGCATGACCTGGGCCGGCACCGGCGTACTCTGGACGGTCACCGGCGGCGTGCCGCATTCGCTCGGCATCGTCGGCTCGGCGGCCGCAGCTGAAGCTGCCACCGGCATGACCTTCATGCAGATCAGCGACAGCCATGTCGGCTTCGACAAGCCGGCCAACCCGAATGCCATCGGCACGCTTGAAGAGGCCATCAACAAGGTCCGGGCGATGCAGGTCAAGCCGTCGTTCATGATCCACACCGGCGACATCACGCATCTGTCGAAGGCGTCCGAATTCGATGACGCCGACCGCATCATTTCGCAGGCCAAGCTCGACGTGCACTACGTGCCGGGCGAGCACGACTTCATCGACGAGGAGATCAAGCTCTACAAGGAGCGTTACGGCAAGGGCACCAAGGGTCCGGGCTACTACTCCTTCGACGCCGGCGGCGTGCATTTCGTCGGTCTCGTCAACGTCGTCGACCTCAAGGGCGGCGGCCTCGGCAATCTCGGCAACGAGCAGCTCGAATGGCTCGAGAACGACCTCAAGGGCCGCTCGAAGTCGACGCCGATCGTGCTGTTCGCCCACATCCCGCTGTGGACGGTCTATCCGCAATGGGGCTGGGGCACCGAGGACGGCGCCCGCGCGCTGGAATACGTCAAGGGCTTCGGCTCGGTCACCGTGCTCAACGGCCACATCCACCAGGTGATGCAGAAGGTCGAGGGCAACGTCACTTTCCACACCGCGCGTTCGACTGCCTTCCCGCAGCCGGCACCGGGTGCTGCCCCCTCGCCCGGCCCGATGAAGGTCGAGGATGCCAAGCTGCGCAGCATGCTCGGCGTCGCCAGCATCAACTTCAAGCAGAACGGCCAGCCGCTGGCGATCATCGACACGCCGTTGCAGGGCTAAGGGACGAGACCGATGAGTTCGATCAATCGACGCGACTTCGGTATAGCCGTGGTCGCAACCATGCTGCTGCCGGTCACGGCGGCCCGCGCCGAAGATACCGCGGTCCACATCGACAACTTCTCGTTCGCGCCGAACCCGCTCGACGTGAAGGTCGGCACCACCGTGACCTGGACCAACCGCGACGACATCCCGCACACCGTGGTGTGCGCGGGCAAGTTCCGCTCCAAGACCATGGATACCGACGGCACCTTCTCGTTCACCTTCACGGAGCCCGGCGAGTACAAGTATTTCTGCTCGCTCCATCCGCACATGACAGGCAGTATCAAGGTTGGGTAACGTGACCACCCATACAATCACAGCCATGCCCGGCCGGTGGCCCTCCGCCCCCGGCCGGGCACAAGCCGTCTCTCGACATGCCGGGCAGGACACGATGGTTGTCAAAGCGTCGCAAGACGATCCCGAAAAGGCGCGGCGCTTTCGCGAAGCCGCGCTGCCGTACCTTGACGACGCCTACACCCTGGCACGCTATTTGTTGCGCGATGCCGCCGACGCAGAAGATGCGGTGCAGGAATGCTATCTGCGCGCCTTCAAGCATTTCGACAGCTACCGTGGACCCGCGATGAAGCCGTGGCTGTTTGCGATCCTGCGCAATGTCTGCCGCGCCGAATATGCCCGCCGCAAGACCGCCCCCACCGCGGTCGAGGAGCTGCCCGAGGGCGGCGATCAGACCCCGCTGTGGAATGAGGCGCCGGAGACACCGGAAAAGCAGCTGCTGCGCCGTTTCGACGGCGACACCGTGCGCAAGCTGGTTGCGGCGCTCGCCGAGCCGTTCCGTGAGACCTTCGTGCTCAGGGAAATCCAGAATCTTTCTTACCGCGAGATCGCCGATGTCGCCGCCGTGCCTGTCGGCACCGTGATGTCCCGCCTCGCACGCGCCCGCGCCATGCTGCGATCGGCCTGGCTTGCGGAACAGGAGCAAGTGAAATGAACTGCGAGGAAGCCGAAGTGCTGGTCCACGCGTTGATCGACGGCGAACTCGACGCCGGCCATGCACGCGAAGTGGAAGCTCATATCGAGGGTTGCGCGCATTGCGCCGCCCTGATGAAGGAGTATCAGGAGATCCGCCAGGCGATCGCCGAGAGCGACGTGCGCTACAAGGCGCCGCTCGAGCTGCGCCGCAAGATCGAGAAATCATTGCCGCAGCCGCAGGCGGCGCCGACCCGGCGCTCGGTGCTGCGCGGCTTCGCGATGGGCTCCGCCGTGTCGGCGATGGCCGCGACCGGCCTCGTCGCGATCGTGCTGCGCAATGACGACGAGCAGCGCGTCGAGAACGAGGTGGTGTCGGCGCATCTGCGCTCGCTGCAGGCCGGCCACCTCATCGACGTGGTCTCGACCGATCAGCATACGGTCAAGCCCTGGTTCAACGGCAAGCTCGACGTCTCGCCGCCGGTGATCGATCTCACCGCGCAGGGCTTTACCCTGATCGGCGGCCGGCTCGACTACGTCAACGCCCGCGAGATCGGCGCGGTGGTCTACAAGCGCCGCCAGCACGTCATCAATTTGTTCGTGGCGCAGACCGCGAGCACCGAGCGGAAGTCGGCGAAGATCTCGACCTTGCAGGGCTTCAACATCCGGCGCTGGAGCGACCGCGGCCTGAATTACTGGGCGGTCAGCGACCTCGGCGCCGATGAGCTGACGGAGTTCGGCGACAAGTTCGAGAGCGCGATGCACGCCAACAAGGAAGGGTGAATAAAACGGTCACGCCTCGTCATTGCGAGGAGCGACAGCGACGAAGCAATCCATGCCTCCGCTTTGGTGCGATGCATTGCTTCGCTTCGCTCGCAATGACCAAATCTTGTAGCCCGGATGAAGCGAAGCGAAATCCGGGAACAGGCTCGCAAGGATCGAAAACCCCGGATTTCGCTTCGCTGCATCCGGGCTACAGGTTCGGGCTTACGCCGACTTGCGCACCGCGTTGTCGACCAGCGTCTTGCCGAGCGACCAGATCGCACCGGGCACCTTGTGGCTGCCGGCGATCACGTCGTCGAACGACTTCTCGATCCAGCTGCAGTCCTCTTCGGTGATCATGAGCGGCGGCAGCAGCTTGATGGTGTGGAGGCCGTGGCCGGCAACCTGGGTCAGGATCTTGTGATCCTTGAACAGCGGCACCGTGATCAGCTGGCAGAACAGGCCCTTGTTGGCGGTCTCCAGCAGATTCCACGACGCCTTGAGCCGCAGCGATTTCGGCGGACCGAACTCGACGCCGATCATCAGGCCCTTGCCGCGGACTTCCTTCATCAATTCATAACCGGGCACCATGCGCGTCAGCGCAAGGCGAAGCTCGGCGCCGCGTTTAGCGGCGTTCTCGACGAGCTTCTCGGCCTTGATGACATCGAGCGTGGCGATACCGGCGGCCATCGCCAGATCGTTCTTGGCGAAGGTCGAGCCATGCACGACGGCGCGATCCATCTGGTTGAAGATCTTGTCGAAGATGTTCTTGCGCGTCAGCAGCGCGCCGATCGGCACGTGGCCGCCGGAGAGGGCCTTCGCCAGCAGCACCATGTCGGGCTCGATGCCCCAATGCTCGATCGCGAGGAACTTGCCGGTGCGGCCGATGCCGGTCTGGATCTCGTCGGCGATGAACAGCGTGCCGTATTTGCGGCACAGCGCCAGCGCGCCGGGCAGGAACTCGTCGGTGGGCATATTGACGCCCTTGCCCTGGATGGGCTCGACGATGAATGCGCCGACCTGGCGCGACGACAGCGCTTTCTCGAGCGCCTCAAGGTCGTTGTAGGGGATCGCGGTGCAGCCCGGCAGCAGCGGCTCGAAGCCGCTGCGGAAATTCGAATCATCTGTCAGCGACAGCGCGCCGTAGGACAGGCCGTGGAACGAATGCCCGCAATAGACGATACCGGGACGGCCGGTGGCGCCGCGCGCGAACTTGATCGCCGCTTCGACGGTTTCGGCACCGGAATTGGCAAAAAACACCTTGTCCAGATATGGGACATACTCCAGAAGCCGTTCCGCGAGCACGCCGGCCAGCGTCGAGACGTCGAGCTGCACCAGATTCGGCAGATCGGCGTCGAGCACGCTCCTCAGCGCCTTGCGCAGGTCCGGATGATTGCGGCCAATCGCAAAAACGCCAAATCCGCTCAATAGATCGAGGTAACGAGCCCCCTGACGATCGAAGAGGTATTGGCCTTGCCCCTTCTGGAAGCCGACGTCGTAGCCGATGGTCTTGAGGACGCGAACGAGCTGCTCGTTGAGGTGACGCGTGTGCATGGCACCGCGCTGCCCCTCGCGCTCCACAAATATCTCGGAAACGTCTAAATTGGAACTTACCATTCGTTACATACGTCGGTTGATGGCCATCTCGTCAACTTAAAACGCTCGCTAGCGGCGTTTTGACCCCCGCTCGGATCGTCTAGATAAGCACAGGTTTGGACCATGTTGCACTGCCCAAGAACTTTCGCGCGTACAATAGCCTTTTCAGGTTTATTTTTGGCCACCGTATTATCACCGGCATTTGCAGCGGACCCGACCGGCGACTGGAAGGTCGCAGACGGTGTCGCCACCATCCGCGTCGCCCAGTGCAATGGCAACATGTGGGGTGCTGTGTCCTGGGAAAAAACCCCCGGCGGCAAGGATAAGAACAATCCTGATCCTGCGAAGCAAACCAGGCCGACGCTCGGTATGCCGATCCTGATCGACATGAAGAAGAAGGCCGGCACCGACGCGTGGGAAGGCCAAGTCTACAACGCGAAGGACGGCCAGCTCTACAGCTCGACCATCAAGCCCGTCGGCACCGATCAGCTAGAGATCCAGGGCTGCGTGCTCGGCTTCCTGTGCGGCGGCGAGACCTGGACCCGCGTCGGTCCGCCGATCCCCATGAGCGTCGCCGGCAACCCGCCTATCGCCGGCAGCCCGGCAGCGAAGGGTGCCCTGCCCAAATCGGCAGCACCGCAGAAGACCACCGGCGCCGTGGCGCCTGCCGCCAAGCCGGGTCAAAAGCAAGCAGCTAATGCCCCAGGCAGCGCCAATGCGTCTGCTGACGTCGTGGGCGATATCTGCCTGCTGCCGGACATCGCGCGACCGACGCACTAGCGGATGTGAGATCGCGCGCGAGAGCACAGATGCTCACGCGCGCGCCGGGATGACTGGATCGCTCGGTCTGAAATCACGGCTCGGCGGCACCTGCCGCCAAGCCGGATCGAAAACGAACCGCCTAGGCGTCAGGTGACGTCGTTGGCGATATCCTCCTCTTTGCCGACCTCGCGCGGCTTGCCCATCAGCGCCGGCTGGAACAGCAACACCGCCGCCAGCGTGGTGACGAGCGAGAGCGCGAGCAGCTTGCCCATGCTCGCGGTGCCGGGATGGCTTGACAGCCACAGGCTGCCGAACGCGGTCGCCGTGGTCAGCGCGCTGAAAAAGATCGCGCGCGTCAGGCTCGATTGCAGCAGGTTTGTCCTGCCCTGGCGCCACGCCGTGACATAGTAGATCTTGAACGCGACGCCGACGCCGAGCAGCAGCGGCAGCGCGACGATATTGGCGAAGTTGAGCGGCAGCCCGATCAGCACGCAGATCTCCAGCGTGACGATACCGGCAACCAGCAGCGGCACCAGCGTCAGCAACACGTCGACGACGCGGCGCAATGCCAGCCACAACAGCACGCTGATCGCCACAAGCGCCAGAATGCCGGCGTGAATGAATGCGTCGACGACGACATCGCCGGATTTCAGAATTGAAATCGGCCCACCGATCGCGGTCGGCTCGGCAACGAGCACAGCGTCGGCAAAGCGGCGCAGATTGTCGTTGTCGTTCGGATCGCCCTTCGGCTCCGCCTCGACGCGCATCAAGCCATCCTTGGTCTTCCAGCTCGCGACCAGTTCCGGCGGCAGGTTCTGCAACGTGACGGTCTGCGCCTGCAGCGTGTTCTTGAGCTGGTCGAATACGATCTTCATCGGTGCGACGAAGACGTCCTGCGCCTTGTCGCGGATCGCCTGGTTCGAATCGGCGAGCTTCTGCAGGGCGTCGGCGAGCCGGCGCGCGGCAACCGCACCCGGCCCCTTGCTGTCGCCCGCGGTCCTGCGCAGGCTGTCGACCGAGCTCTTCAGCGACTCGACATTCTCCTGATCGGACGGCGCAGGATCAACCGAATCCGGATTGAGTGCCGGGTTGAGCGTCTTGGCCGCCTGCGCGATCAGCTTCAGCTTGGCCGGCTGGTCGTCAGGCACGAAGCTGTCGAGCGACACCACGCGCGACACTTCCGGCAGCTTCTCGAGCTTGGCCTCGATCTTCTTGGCGTCGGCTTCCGAGCGCGTCATCACATTGATGGCGTTGGCGCCGGTGTTCGGATCCTTCCGCAAGTCGAGGAAGGTCGCGATCGATTCCACTTTCGCGCTGCGCAGGTTGATCGGGTTGAAGTCGAACTTCATGTAGTGGAGCAGTGGCAAACCAGCGACGGAGATCAGGATCGTGCCGACGATGATCGGGATGCGGTGCTTTTCCAGGAAGTGGTCGAGAGGTGCCAGGAAGGCGTAGCCGACCGCTTCCTTCTCGCCGGGCGGATTGAGCAGATCGAGCAGCGCCGGAAGCACCGTGATGCTGGTGAGGAATGCGATCAGCATGCCGGCGCCGGCGATCTTGCCGAGCTCGGAGATGCCTCTGTAATCGGTCGGCAGGAAGCAGAGGAAGCCGGCGGCCGTCGCCATCGCCGCAAGCGATAGCGGCACCGCTGAGCGGCGCGCAGCGTTCTCGAGCGCGAGCGTCAGATTGTCGTTCTTGAAGCGCTCAGAGCGGTAGCGAACGCTGAACTGGATGCCGAAATCGACACCGAGACCGATGAACAAGACCGCGAAGGCGATCGAGAGCAGGTTCAGCGATCCGACCATCATCAGGCCGACCGCCGTGGTGAGCGCAAGACCGATGAACAGGTTGACGAACACGGCGAAGATGATCTTGCCGGAGTGCAGCGCCAGCCAGAGGATGATCAGCACGATCACCACGGTGCCGATGCCGTTGGTGATCGCGCCGTCCTGCACGGTGGCGTATTCCTCGTTGGCGATCGGCACGGGTCCGGTCAGGCGAACGCGCGCGTGATATTCGGTCGGGAATTTCAGATCGGCGGCCGCCTGCCGGATCGCGTCGGTTGCGCCCTTGCCCGGCTCCAGCGCCGAATAGTCGATGATCGGCTTGATCTCGATGAAGGCGCGCTTGTCCGCATCGGTCAGCGGCTTGTCGCTGGTGAGCTCACGCCATGAGAAGGTCGCGCCGCCCTTGGCAAGGATGGTCTCGACGGTCTCGGAGATCAGGTTGAACGGCGGCGCGGCATTGTCGAGCTTGACTTGTCCGCGCTTGACGCCGGCAAGGCCGGTCTCCAGCGCACCGGTCAGCCCGCGGATCGAAGGGTCGCCGGCCATGATCTCGATCAGCGGCGCGGCCGATTCGAGCTGGCCCGTGACCTTGCCAACCTCTTCGGTCGGCAGGAACAGCAGGCCGTTCCTCTCAAAGAATTCGCCGGAGCCGAGCGCGGTGATCGCCTCGAAGTTCTTCTTATCGGCTTGCAGCTTCGCGGTGAGCGCCTTCGCGGCCGAGCTGGTCAGCTCGGGCGTCGCTGCCTCGACGACGGCCAGGATCAACCGCTCGCGGTCAAAGGCTTCCTCGAACTGGTTGTCGCGCTTGCGCCAGTCCAGATCGGGCGAGATCAGCTTGTTGATGTCGGTATTGATCGAGAAATTGCGAGCCGTATAGAAGCCGGCGCCGATCGACAGCAGCACAGCGAGAATGACAACCGGAAGGGCAAAACGCGTACAGGTCCTAACAACGGAGACGACAATATTTGTCAGCACTTCGTTTCTTTCTAATCTCGGGGAAGCATGGCCGAAAACGCCCGCTCTGTAGCGGAGTTCCGGGGACCGATCTAATGTTGTTTTGGTTACCTTCGCCGACGAGATGCGAGGAGGTTCCAAAGCACAGGAACGGCCACTAGTCGCCGGTATAGACCGCAGGAGTGGGCGATAAAGTGACGAACAAGTGAGGGAGACGGACGGTCGCAGGCCCCGAAATCCACACTATATTACCTCAGTTCCCTCACCTAGCTGGCTACTCATCCGCTCGAAGCGCTACCTTTTTGCCACAAATCCCTGTATTTCCATGCCCTTGAGGGCGCGGATCACGTGCACGACCTGAGATGGTGCGGACATTGCAACTGATGTTGCGGCGTCCGACCAGGCGGAGTGCGTTGCCGAAAAGGCCGCAGGGCATGGAATGAGATTGGTGCAATTTGCGTAACGGACGACCTATGCAAGTGTTTCTTGCCCAGCCGCGCGGCTTTTGCGCGGGCGTTGTGCGCGCGATCGAAATCGTCGAACGCGCGCTGCAGAAGTATGGCCCGCCCGTCTATGTCCGCCACGAGATCGTTCACAACAAATACGTGGTCGAAAGCCTGAAGAAGAAGGGCGCGATCTTCGTCGAGGACCTGTCGGAAGTGCCGGCCAAGGCGGTGACCGTCTTCAGTGCCCATGGCGTCGCCAGGAGCGTCGAGGAGGAGGCGGAGGCCCGCGACCTGCCCGTGCTCAATGCCACCTGCCCGCTCGTCACCAAGGTCCACAACCAGGGCAAACGCTATATCTCGAGGGGCCGCGCCCTGATCCTGATCGGACATGCCGGCCATCCCGAGGTCGAGGGAACCATGGGGCAGGTTCCGGGGCCGGTCCTGCTGGTCCAGAGCATTCAGGATGTGGCGGAATTGCGGCTGCCGACCAACGCTCCGGTCGCCTATATCACCCAGACCACCCTGTCCGTGGACGACACCCGGGACATCATCGCGGCCCTTCAGGCAAAATTTACAGATATTCAAGGCCCGGACATCAGGGATATCTGCTATGCGACACAGAACCGCCAATCTGCGGTAAGGGACCTAAGTAAGCTGGTGGACGTCATTTTGGTGGTGGGGGCCGCCAATAGTTCCAACTCGAACAGGCTTCGTGAGATCGGCACCGAGGTTGGTGTCGCGAGTTATCTCATTGCCGATGGGAGCGAGCTCAACCCGGATTGGCTGAAGGATGCGAAGGCCGTCGGCATCACGGCGGGTGCATCGGCACCTGAAGTTTTGGTCGACGATGTCATCGAGGCCCTGCGGCGCATCGGACCGGTATCGGTCTCGGTCGTTCCGGGCCGCGAAGAGAATATCGAATTCCGGCTGCCGGCCGAACTGACTGCGGGCTGATCTAAACCCAATTCCCTTTGATAAGTGCAGAAAGAAAATCGTCTAATGGCTATACCGTTCTTCAAGGAAATGCGTATCGGCGGTTATCTGATCAAGCAGAAGCTGCTTGGCCGCAAACGCTATCCGCTCGTGCTGATGCTGGAACCGCTGTTCCGTTGCAACCTCGCCTGCGTCGGCTGCGGCAAGATCGATTATCCCGATGCGATCCTCAATCGCCGCATGACCGCGCAGGAATGCTGGGACGCGGCCGATGAATGCGGCGCACCGATGGTGGCGATCCCCGGCGGCGAGCCGCTGATCCACAAGGAGATCGGCGAGATCGTGCGCGGCCTCGTTGCGCGCAAGAAGTTCGTCTCGCTGTGCACCAATGCGCTGCTGCTCGAGAAGAAGCTCGATCTGTTCGAGCCGTCGCCCTATTTGTTCTTCTCGGTGCATCTCGACGGCCTGAAGGACCATCACGACAAGGCGGTGTCGCAGAAGGGCGTGTTCGATCGCGCCGTCTCCGCGATCAAGGCGGCGAAGGCGCGCGGCTTCACGGTCAACGTCAACGCCACCATCTTCGACGGCCATCCGGCCGAGGAGATCGCCAAATTCCTCGACTTCACCACCGAGCTCGGCGTCGGCGTCTCGATGTCGCCGGGATACGCCTATGAGCGTGCGCCCGATCAGGAGCACTTCCTCAACCGCACCAAGACCAAGAAGCTGTTCCGCGACGTCTTTGCGCTCGGCAAGGGCAAGAAGTGGAATTTCATGCATTCCGGCCTGTTCCTCGACTTCCTCGCCGGCAACCAGGAATACGAGTGCACGCCCTGGGGCATGCCCGCGCGCAACATCTTTGGCTGGCAGAAGCCCTGCTATCTGCTCGGTGAAGGCTACGCCAAGACCTTCAAGGAGCTGATGGACACCACCGATTGGGAGACCTACGGCACCGGCAAGTACGAGAAGTGCGCCGACTGTATGGCCCATTGCGGCTACGAGCCGACCGCGGCGACCGCTGCGATCAACAATCCGCTGAAGGCGATGTGGGTTGCGCTGCGCGGCATCAAGACATCAGGCCCGATGGCGCCAGAGATCGACATGTCGAAGCAGCGTCCGGCGCAGTACATCTTCGCCGAGCAGGTCGAGAAGAAGCTCTCGGATATCCGTCGCGACGAGGCTGCGGCTGCCGCCGCCAAGCAGCAGCAGAAGGCTTCCAGCGCCGCGTAAAGCTCCATGTGAGCGGACTGCAGAACGAACAAGGGCCTCGGTTCAGCGAACCGGGGCCCTTTCTTCTTGGATCAGGATGCCGCCTGCTCTCGCCGGGTTCGCAACAGCAGCTGTTCGATCTCTGCGGCGCGCGGAGCACTGAGTGTACCACGCTCGATCCCGAGCGGGACATTGCGCAGAGCCAGTTCGCGATACAACGCGCCCGAGGCGGGAAAGCGCTCGTCCAGGGCCCGCAGGTGCTTGACAATCGTTCCAACGTCGCCGCGCGCCACGCAGCCACCCATGCCGTTGGCGAGGCCACCGTCGAGAACGGCCGCGACCGTCCCCCGCAGCAGCGGCATCATGGCGCGCAACGCATCGGCCTCGCTGGCGCCAAAGCTCTTCCAGAGATCGACGCCTTCCTTGAGCAGCGAGATCAGGAACGGACCGACATAGTAGGCCGAGGCATGATAGAGCGCGCGCACGCCGGCCGGCAGCGCCAGCGGCTCGCACCCGATGCTGGTGGCGAGCCACTCGAGGTCGTGCCGGAAGTCGCCTTCAGCCTCGATGCCGACGGTGCATCCGCGCAGCCCCTCAAGCGCGACGTCGGGATTTGCAAACATCTGCATCGGGTGAAATCCGCCGGTTGCAGCGCCCGCGGACCGCGCATGGTCGAGCGCGGCCAGTTCGGTCGCGCCGCTGCAATGGACCACGCGGTGACGCGGCTCCCAGCGCAGACCGCGGCAGACCGGCAGGATCGCGTCGTCGCTCACCGTGAGGAAAACCATGTCGCAGCTGTCCACGACCTGCTGCGCCTCGGTCATCGGCCGTGCCGACGGGATGCGGGATCCGAGACGCTGCGCGGCATCGAGACCGCGGTTGTAAAACGCCGCGACGTTCAGATCCGCGCGGGCAAACGCCGGCGCGAGCGTCTGCGCCACGCGGCCGGCGCCAATGAAGCCTATCCGCAACGAGGCCTGCGACGTGCTCATTGCGCGTAGCTCCCATCGATGCGGTCGAGCCTGCGCCGCAGCGCCGGCCATTCCAGCAGCCCGTAACCGGCTTGCAGGTTTTGCGCTGATTCATTGAGCACCGGATTGGTGTCGCGCTCGTTGTCGAGCGTGATCTCGGTGCCGGCAAAGCAGGTCACCGTGTTGCCGATCGCCAGCTCGCTCGGGGCGTGCAGCGGCCGGCCACAACCGAGCGCATCGACCTGGATCCGGCAGGCCTGCTCGAGCCAGTAGATCGCATTGAACGCCTGCGGAATCGTGTTGCCGCAGACCAGGAGGCCATGATTGCGCAACACTAGCACGTTGTTGCGGCCGAGATCGGCGACGACCCGGTCGCATTCGTCGCGGTCGATCGCCGGCCCCTCGAAATCGTGATAGCCGATCCGCCCGTGAAACCGCATTGCCGTCTGCGACAGCGGCAGCAGCCCCTCGGCAAGCGTGCTGACCGCCGTGCCTGCCCGGGTGTGGGTATGCAGAACGCATTTCACGTCGGGCCGCGCGCGATGGATCGGAGCATGCAGATAGAAGCCGGCCACGTTGACGTTGTAGCCGTGGTCGGGCTGCAGCAAGGTCCGGCCCTCAATGTCGATCTTGACGAGGCTCGACGCCGTGATCTCCTCGTAAAGCATGCCGTACGGATTGATCAGATACTGATCATCATGGCCCGGGATTTGCGCGCTGATGTGGTTGTAGATCAGGTCGGTCATTCCATAGAGCGCGACCAGGCGGTAGCACGCCGCGAGATCGACCCGCATCGCCCACTCCGCTTCCCCGACCATCGCCCTGACGTCGTTGACGGCACAAACTTCGGTCTGACGCATATGACTGGGACCCTTAGTGGCGGATGACGGAGGCGCGTTCGACGACGTTGCCAAGGCCTTCCGACGACGGAAGCGCGCCGAACACATGCATCCCGTCCGCGCCAAGCCTGGATTGCACGAACAGATCGGCGGCAGCGGCGTCGCTGTGCCTCAACATCTCGGCAGCCTGCAACGCATGCGCCATGCGGGTGACGAGCGCCCTCGCATGCCCATCGTCCGGATATCGTGCCAGCATGCGATCCGCGAGGTCGTCCGTGCACCGGTCATAGAGCGGATTGAGGCCCTTGCTCGCGCGCAGTTCGTCGACGAACGCGTCCCGGCAATTTGCATCCCGTTGCATGGCGCGCAGCACGTCCATGCACATCATGTTGGAGGTGCCTTCCCAGATCGAGTTCAAAGGCGCCTCGCGATAGAGCCGCGCCATCGCATTCTCCATGATGAAGCCGTTGCCGCCATGCACCTGCAGGCACTCATAGGTGAAGGCCGGCGCACGCTGGCAATTCCAGAACTTCACCACGGGAGTGGCGACCCGCGCCAGCAGCCGCTCGTGGTCGCTCGTCTGCAGGCCGTCGGTCGCACGCGCGACGCGAAATGCGCCCAGCATCGCCGCTTCGCTCTCGATTGCGAGATCGGCAAGCACGTTGCGCTGCATCGGGAGCTCGGCCATCGGCTTGCCAAATGCCGTTCGCGTTTGCGCGTGGTTCAGTGCCAGGCTCAACGCCTGCCGCATCAGTCCGGCGGAACCGATCGCGAAATCCAGCCGCGTCAAATGCGCATGCGAAAGGATCTCCGCGATGCCGCGGCCTTCCTCGCCGACCAGGATCGACCACGTCTCGTGATACTCGATCTCGCTCGACGCGTTCGAACGGTTGCCGCATTTGTCCTTCAGGCGCTGAATGTGGATGCGGTTGGCGCTGCCATCCGGCAACAGGCGCGGCACGAACAGGCAACTGACACCGGATTGGGTGCGCGCCAGCGTGTAGAATCCATCGGCGACCGGCACTGAGAAGAACCATTTGTGGCCGGTGATCGCATAGATCTCGCCATGCGCGCCGCGCTCGACGAAGCGCGCGGTGGTCTGGGTCTCACGCAGATCGGAGCCGCCCTGCTTCTCGGTCATCGCATAGCCGATCACCGCCGCGCGCTTGGCCTCGATCGGAAGCCGGCGCGGATCGTAGTCCGCCGCCAACGTTCGTTCCCGCCACAGACTGAATTGCGGTTTGCCGGAAAACCCGGCGATTGCGGCGTATGCCATCCCGGTGGGGCAACCGACGCCGTTCTCGATCTGATTCCAGAGATAGCTCAGCGCCGCGCGCGCCAGATGGCCATCTGACTCGCGCGTCGACCAGGCCAGGCTATGGACCTCGCTCTGGAACGCCAGCGCCATCAATTGATGCCACGCCGGATGAAATTCGACCCAATCGTTGCGGTTGCCATACCGGTCATGGGTCAGGAGCTTCGGCTCGTGCTCGTTGGCAAGCCGCGCGGCGTCCTGCACGGCTTCGCTGCCGGCGTGCGCGCCGAGCGCAGAAAGCTTGTCTCTTGCCCACGGTACGATCTTTGCGATCAGGGCGCTCAACGCGCGGTCGTCATCGAACGCGTTGAAGCCTGTGGCTGGCCGCGCCTGGTTGCGGACCTCATGGGTCGCAAATGGAGCGGCTTTCGCTTCCGAGGCGGCGACCGGCTGGACACGCGCATTCATGCGGAGACTCTCGATACAGGGGTCAATTCTGGCGTGGGATTGCGAAACAGCATGCGCGCGGAAAGCCCCGCGATCGATTGTGCGATCGCCTTTGCCGCGTCGGAGTCCGGGGCTGCTTCGGGCGCCAGCGGACCAACCAGCGCCTCCATGAAAGCGCCGGCCACGCAGGATGCCGCGACATTCGCATCAATCTCGACGAACTCGCCGTCGGCGATGCCACGCCGGACCAGCCTTGCGATCTGATCGGCCAGGGCCGCCCGGTATTTCAGGCGCGCCGCATCGATCTCGGGCTCGCAGGGTTCGGCGATCAGCGCATAGGCCAGACGGCGGCCGCGCATCGCCCGGACCGCGAAGGTGTAGATCGCGTCCACCAGACACTGGGACGCAGATCCCTCCGCCTCGACGATCGCGGCGACAACGGCCACCTCGCGCTCGGAAACCAGGGCCAGCACCTGCGCGTACAGGTCAGCCTTCGAGTCGAAGTAGCGGTACACGCTGCCCGTGGCCACGCCGGCCCGTGAGGCGATCAGGGCGATCTGGGCGTCCTTCCACCCACTCAGCGCCACCGCCTCCCTGGCGGCATCCAGAATGCGGGCCTTGGTCTCGACGAGCTGGTTGAGGCGAACCGCAGCGATTGCCATAGTGAACCTTTATTCATGAATACAGGATCATAATTCATAGTCGATTGAATTACGGTTTCTGTCAAGCGCGCCCACGGGGCGGCCCGAGGTCGCAGGACGGCGCACACCGCCCGCCAACGCTGCGGCTGGATTGCAGGACCAATGATCGTCGGAGAATCGGGCCTCAAGGGTCACGCGCGCGCAAGCCAACAACGGACGCCCGGCACATCACTCGCCGAATGCCCGGAACCACAACCGGCGTGGCTTCGAGCCAAACTATTGGCCACAAAGCAAAAGGCCCCATCGCGGTGCGATCGGGCCTTTGTTCTTGAGCTTGAGTGTTTGAGCCAGGTCCGGCGAGCGTCCGGCCCGGGACAGTTGGATCAGGCCGCCTTGGCCGTGATCAGGACATCTGCCACCGGCATCAGCACGTCATTGCCGAGCAGGAAGCCGCGGCAGCTGCGCAGCGAGCGCAGCGCGCGATTGAAATCGATACCGGTCGACACCAGCGCCCGCAGCGTCCGCGGATTGCGCACGATGCCGCGCAGCACCTTGCGCAGGTCGATGTCGCCGTTCGGCTTCACCGCGGATTTCGCAAGCTCGGGCAGCGCCCGGTGCGCGGGATCGCTGATCACGCGCAGCGCGGCGAACGGAACGCCCGCCTTCGCAGCATAGGCTGCCGCGATATGGCTTTCCATGTCGACTGCGGCTGCGCCCGTCATCGAGCGCAGCGCGGCCTTGCAGGCCTTCGCCGCGATCACCTCTTCGACGCCGGCAAGCCCGCCGCGGACGATCCTGCGGCGCTTCAGCGCGGCGCTGGCGATCATCTCTTCGTTCAGGGCGGACGCCGCCAGGAAACGGGTATCGCCGGACATCACCTCGGTCGCAACCACGACGTCGCCCGACTTCAGCGACGGATCGAGCCCGCCGGCCACGCCGAACGAAATCACGCCGCGGAAGCTCGTCGGATCCAGCGTCGCCAGCAATTCACGCAGCTGCTGCGGATCGCTCGAGCTGCAGATCACGATCATGCCGGGACCGGCTGCGATGCGGGCCTCCTGCACCAATCCAGTCACAATCAATACCGGCCGAGGATCAATTCTACTGCCCACGGTCTCGGCGGCCCCCGCCTCAACAATCACATCCCGACCCCTACCACCCTGCTATTGGTGCTTCTCAAATTCCGATACCGCGCCAGCGCCCAGAGCGGAAAGAACTTCGAGTAGCCATGATATCGCAAGTAAAATACCCGCGGAAACCCCGTAGCTGTGTATCGCTGCTCGTCCCACAGCCCTTTTTCCGTCTGTGTTGCCTTTAGGTACTCCACCCCCCGCGCAACAGCGGGATTTTCGACCTCTCCGGCCGCCATCAATCCAAGCAAGGCCCATGCCGTTTGCGAGGAGGTCGACGGCGCAACTTCATAACCCTTGTAATCCAGCCGGTAGCTGACGGCGTCCTCGCCCCAGCCGCCGTCCTGATTCTGGACCGACGCCAGCCAATCGACCGCTTTCCGAATCATCGGGTCGTTGCGATCGACCCCTGCGACATTTAGCGCGGAGAGCACCGACCAGGTGCCGTAGACGTAATTCAGGCCCCAGCGGCCGTACCAGGAACCCTCGGCGAGCTGGGTGCGGCGCAGATAGGCGATACCGTCGGCCATCGCCTTGTTGCTCTCGGCGGTCTCGCCGAGCTGGCCCAGCATCGAGATGCAGCGCGCGGTGACATCCTCGGTCGGCGGATCGAGCAAGGCGCCGTGATCGGAGAACGGGATGTTGTTGAGGTAATATTCGAGGTTGTTGACGTCGAACGCCGCCCAGCCGCCGTCGCGGCTCTGCAACCCCTCGATCCACTCGCGGCCACGCGCGATCGCCTCGTCATATTCCCCGGATCCGGTATGGCGCCGCGCGCGATCCATCGCCATCACCACCACTGCGGTGTCGTCGAGATCGGGATAGTGGTCGTTGTTGTACTGGAACGCCCAGCCGCCGGGACGGACGTCCGGCGCCTTGACCGCCCAATCGCCCTTCAGCTCCAGCACCTGGCGCGGCTTCAGCCAATCGAGACCCTGCTTGGCCTTGGCGAACGTATCGTCGCTGCCCGCTTCCAGCAGCGCATGACAGGTCAGCGCGGTGTCCCACACCGGCGAGACGCAGGGTTGGCAATAGGCCTCGTGTTCGCCGATCACCAGCAGCTTGTCGATGCCGCGGCGAGTGATGGCGCGCGGCGCAAAACTCTCGTCCTTGCCGAGCGCCTCATACATCATAACGATGTTGGCCATCGGCGGATAGATCGCGCCCATGCCGTCTTCGCCGTTCAGCCGCTCCTCGGTGAAGGCGAGCGCGGCGTCGATCGCGCGCTGGCGCAGGCGCTTCGGAAACATCGGCTCGATCACGCGCAGCACGGCGTCGAGCGAGCGGAACAGATAGAACCAGCTCGCGCTCTGATGCGGCGCCTTCGGCGCCATGCGGACCGATTTCGGATCCTCCAGGAACAATTCGTCGATGCCGACGCCCTTCGGATTCTTGGCGCGCGGCTTCAGCGCGGCGAGCACCATCAGCGGCACCATGGTGGTGCGCGCCCAGTAGGAGATCTTGTTGATGTGGAACGGCGACCACATCGGCAGCAGCATGATCTCGATCGGCAGCACCGGCGTCGCGCGCCAGGTCACGACGCCATAGAGCGCGAGCAGGAAGCGCGTGAACACGTTGCTGCCGGAAGCTCCGCCGCGCGAACGGATCGCTTCGCGCGCCCGCACCATGTGCGGCGCGTCGACGGAATCGCCGATCATCTTCAGCGCGAAGTACGACTTCACGCTGGCGCTGATGTCGAACGGGCCGTCATGCACCAGTGGCCAGCCGCCATGCGCGCCCTGGACGCGGCGCAGATAGTTGCCGATCTTGGCCTCGAGCGCGGCATCGACGGGCTCGGCGAGATAGTGACGCAGCAGGATGTACTCGGCCGGAATGGTGCTGTCGGCCTCGAGCTCGAACACCCAGTGTCCGTCGGACTGGCGATAGCCGAGCAGCGCTTCGGTTGCCTCGGAGATGCTCTTCTCCAGCGCGACCGGGTCGACTGCAACGCTGTGATCTCTCGAAAGCATTTCGCTCGATATCCTCTTCATTGCGGGCCGGCTGATCGAAAGCCGCGGCCGCTTAACAGGTCGAATCTAGCGCCTGGCCAGAACCATATCTGCGGCGCGATCACCCGACCGCACCGACCCCTCGATGGTTGCCGGCAACCCGGTAGCAGTCCAGTCGCCGGCAAGGAACAGGTTTTTTTGCGCCGTCGCGGGCCCCGGACGCAGGGCGTTCTGTTCCGGCGTCGCCTCAAATGTGGCGCGGCGCTCACGCACGACCTGCCACGGCGGCAGGTCGCCGGAAACGCCGGATGCCTTGCAGATATCCCGCCAGATCGCCTGCGCGAGCTCCTCGCGCGGCATGTCGACCAGGCGGTCGCCGTTGCTAATCGTCACCGACAGCCGCTGCGGGAACGCGAACAGCCACTCCACGAGGCCGCCGACCACGCCGAGAATGGGCGCGGCGTCGCGCGGCGGATCGACGCGGAAATGCGCATTCACGATAGCGCGGAATTTGGTCGGGGTTTTCAGGCCGGGCAGCAGGGTTGCCGCGGCGCGCGGTGGCACCGCGAGCACGACGGCATCGTCGGCCGCCAGCGTGATCTTGTCGCCACCGCCGAAGTCGAGCTCACTGATGCGATCACCGGACATGCCAAGCGTACGCAATTCGTGACTGAACTGGACGCTGTGGCCCCGCTCCTGCAGCAGCTTCACGGCCGGCTCGATCAGCACCGAGCTCAGGCCGTCACGCGCGATCAACGGACGGCAGGCCTGCCCGCCGGCGAGCAGCGTCTCGCGCACGATGGCGCCGGCAAGTCCGGCCGAGCCCTCCGGCGGATCGACATTCAATGCGGCGAGCAGCAGCGGCTGCACCAGGCGGTCATACAGCGTGCCCTTGCAGGGAATCGTGTTGCCGACCAGCGCCTCGGTGCTGGCCCAGGCCAGCGGCGCCAATGCGAGATAATCGCGCAGGCCGGTGTCCGGGACGCGGCGCGCCTCGTCGAACACCCACAGCGGCAGGCGGGAATCGCCGAGGTCGAGCTGCCAGCGCTGGCCGGAAGCAAGATCGACGAACGGAAACTGCGCGCGCGCAGGCCCCACGAGGCCGGCCTCGGTGCCGATCGAACGCGCGTAGCTCAGCGCGTGGCGGTTGCCCGACAGCAGCAGATGGTTGCCGTTGTCGATGGTGAGATTGGTGGCCGCGTCGAAATAGGAGCGGCAGCGGCCGCCGGCCTGCTGCGTCGCCTCGTGGACGGCGACCTTGTAGCCGCCATTGGCGAGCCGCACGGCTGCGGAGAGGCCGGAAATACCGGCACCGATGATATGAACGGTCTTTTGCATCAGATGATCGCGTAACGAAGAAGAATGCCGATCTTGGCTGCCTTGGACACACGCACCGGCTCACGTGGAGCGGCGAAACCGCGCGCGATCAGGAGATCGAGGATCGCGCGGTAGTATTTCGACATAATCCGCGGCGCGCGCACGGCGCGGCGCGAATTGCGCTTCATGATCTCGTCGGACTTCTGGAAGTGCATCTTGGCGCGCTCGGCAAGCGGCGCACAGACTTTCGGCAGCGCGCGGTCGACCGTGACGCGGGCCGGGTCGTTATTGGTGATGCCGGCATGCCAAAGCCATTCGCGCGGCAGATAGAGCCGGCCGAGACCGGCATCCTCGTCGATGTCGCGCAGGATGTTGGTGAGCTGCAGCGCACGGCCGAGGTGATGCGCGAGCTCGATGCCGTCCTCCTCGGGCAGGCCGAACACGCGCACCGACAGCCGGCCGACCGCGCTCGCGACGCGATCGCAATACAGGTCGAGTGTCGCAAGATCCGGCGCACGGATGTCCTGCGGCACGTCCATCTCCATGCCGTCGACGATCGCGACGAAATCCTCGCGCTTCAGGCCGAAGGCCTTCACCGACGCGACATAGTCCTTCAGCCGCTCCGGCGGACGTCCCGCATACAGCGCATCGATATCGTCGCGCCACTGCTGCAAGGCGGCCAGGCGCTCCGGTCGCGGACCATCGGAATCGGCGATGTCGTCGACCTGCCGGCAGAAGCTGTAGATCTGGAACATCGCCTCGCGCTGCGCGTGCGGCAGGATGCGCATCGCGGCATAGAACGAGCTGCCCGACGCGGTGCTTCCGTAATTTGCGTTGGCCGCCGCCTCAGCACTCATGCCCCTGCCGCCGTCTTGGAGACCGCACGCCGTCCGATCGCCCGCCGCGCTGTCTCGCCGGCGACGCCGCCAAGGCTCTGCAGCAGCAATTCGACCGGGCCCAGATGCACGCGCTCGCTGAGCGGGTCGCGCACCTTCAGCATGTTGACGATCTTGTCGGCGAACGCCTGGATCACCGAGATCTCGAGCCCGAGCCGGAAATCCTTCACTTCGGCGGCGAGCGACTTGCTCTGGTCGAGCAGCGCCTCGGTGCGCACCGCGAGCGCCTGCAGGCATTTGAGCAGGGCCGGCTGCGACTTCGCCTCGCCGAGCATCTCGACGGACGCACCCGCAGCGGCCAGCGCATCGCGCGGCAGGTAGACGCGGTTCAGGTTCCGATAGTCCTTGCCGCAGTCCTGCAGGTGATTGTTGATCTGCAAGCCGGCGCAGAGCGCGTCCGACGCCGCCCAGGTCGAAATATCCTCGCCATGCACGTCGAGCATGAAGCGCCCGACCGGCATCGCCGAGTAGCGGCAATAGTCGATCACGTCGTCCCAGTTTTCGTAGCGCAGCTTGGTGACATCGAGGCGGAACGCCACCAGCACGTCGAGCGCATGCCGCGGCGCCATGCCGCGCTCGGCGAAAGCGCGGCGCAGGCTGACCGCTTCCTTCTGGCTATCGCCATTGCCGAGCAGCTCGGCCTCCATCAGGTCGAGATAGCGCAGCTTCTCCGCAGGCGGCAGCGTGGCGTGATCGGCGATATCGTCGGCAGTGCGGACGAAATTATAGAAGGCCAGGATCAGGGCACGATGCCGCGGATGAATGATCCACGACGCGACCGGAAAATTCTCGTCGCGGTGGGTCTTTCCGGATCGCAGGTCGCTCGCGGTGGTCATGGGAAATTTAGACTACACTGGTCATGGCACGACGCAGGCGCGGACGGTCAGGCGCATGCGGGGGATTTGCGAGCCCCATATAGGCGAATACGCCACCAAAACCAATGCTATCTGTGACCGCCAGCATATGCGGCCGCGGCCGGCATGACTGCCAGCCGCGGTGTCGATAGCGGTCCCTTGAGACCTGAATCCGGTCTTATTGGCCGTGGCTCTTCAGCACTTGGTCGCAGGCGGCGCTGATCTTGCTGCGGTTCTGCTGCAGGCAGGCAAGAATGGTGAAATCGCCCTGATCGATGACGGAGCGGCAGTGACGCTGCACGTCGCGCGTGCAGGCCTTCTGCTCATCGGGCGTACCGCGCCCTTGCTGCTGGGCGAAGGCGCTGGACGAGAGCGGGATCGACAACAGGGCAACAGCCAGGAGAAATTTACGCATCGTATTCCTTCATTTCCGACAGCAGAAAATCTGTTCCCGAAACGCGTTTCGGCATGGCCGGGACGGATTTTGGGGATTGCAGACGCCACGTAACGCGGCAACGGATTGACGACAAGCACTGCTAAATGCGGCTAAATTTGCGGCGCTGTAAACCCCCGCCTAAGCTATTGAATTACAACAACGATTCATGCCATCACTTTGTCGCGCTTGGGTATTGCGGATCGCACTCGCGCAAAGCTAGATGCCATCAAGAGGGCAACAGTTTCTGATTCTGTTCGTTGACAACAGGGCTCGCGCGCGCGGCTTCTGTCGTTTGAACCTAACATTCCTGGGTGACACTAAACCTTCGATGCGGCGAGACGCTTTCTTGCGACAGAGGCGTTGATTTTGATGGGAAAATTCACAATGAAACTGTTTGGTTCCAGCCTTTATGGTCAGGCCCTCAGAGCTGTGGCCGTCGGCGCCGCAGTGATGCTGTCCGCCTCCGCAGTCCATGCCCAGGCCAATGGTCCATTTGCCGGTTTTGCCGGCTCGTGGACCGGAACGGGCACGGTGGCGTTGTCCAACGGCACGACCGAACGCATTCGTTGCAAGGCGGATTACAAGGTCGCGCCATCGGGCATGAACCTGAAGCAGTCGCTGCATTGTGCGAGCGACAGCTACAAGTTCGACCTTTCCAGCGACGTTACCAGCCAGGGCGACCGGATCTCGGGCAACTGGAGCGAGGCGAGCCGCAACATCTTCGGCAATTTGCAGGGCACCGCGGGTGGCGGCCGGATCGACGTGTTTGTCGAGGCGTCCGGCTTTGCCGCAAACCTGAACCTGCAGACCAACGGCTCCAAGCAGGTGGTGCAGATCGATTCCAAGGGTGAGATCCGCGGCGTCACGATCACGATGACGAAGACCTGACGTTCCCGAGCGATTTCACGCGCGAACAAAAAAGGCCCGGTTCCGAACGCTTCGGAACCGGGCCATTTGGTTTCGGTCAATCAGGCCTTCTCGATCGGCACCGGTTGCCCGCCCTTGCCGCGCAGCTTTTGCGACAGGTTGATCAGGAACATCGAGGTTGGCCGCAGGATGAACAGGTCCGCGACCAGGGCCGCGACCATCGAGAACGCGCTGAGCCAGCCGAACAGCCGCAGCGACGGCAGGTCGGAGAACACGGTGACGACGAGGCCGCAGGCCAGCACCACCGTGGTCAGGATCAGCGCCGGGCCGACCAGGACCGTGGCGCGCTCCACCGCAAGCTCCGGTGACACACCGGGCTTGGTCTCGAGCCGCAAGCGATTGAGGAAGTGGATGGTGGCGCTCAGCCCGAGGCCGAACGACACGGTCAACGCCACGACGCTGGCGAATTGCAGCCCCTCCCCGAGCAACCACAGCACGGTGCCTGACAGCACCACCGGGAAGATGCCGGGCAGGATGCACGAGAACATCACCACCACCGAGCGGAACGCCAGGCCGATGAAAACCGCCACCAGCAGGAATTCGACGGTCAGGCCACGGTTCAGTTTTTCGATCATGTTGGCGCTGTTGCGCGCGGCGATCACCGACAAGCCGGTGACCGCAATCTCGTAGCCGGGATGCTCGGCGCGCACCTTGTCGAGCGAACTATCCAGCTTGTTCACGACCGGAAGCAGCTGGCTCGAGTCGAGATCCGGGACCCGGCCCGACACCACGACCGCATCCTGATCCGCCGAGATGAAGCGGCGCACCAGATGCTCGGGAATTACGCCGACATATTCCTTCAGCGTTGCGACGTCATTGCTGCCGGCCTTTTCGGCGAGCCAACGGCGCAGGGTCTCCAGCGACCAGACGTTGCCGACACCCGCCGCGGTTTCGACCATCGCGTGGACGTCGGCGATCGTCTTCAGGGTCTCCGGCGAGTAGAGCGATTGGCCCTTGGGGAATTCGATCAGCACATCGACCGGATTGGCGCCGGTCAGCTTGGCGTCGAGCCGGCTCGACGCCGCCACCGCCTGCCGCTTGTCCGGAACCTGGTCGGCGAGACGGTAGCGCGGCTCGAGATTGGCGTAGATGACGCCGAGCCCGCCGACCACGATCACCGCGATCAGGCTGAACAGCCCGGGACGGCCCACCATGCGCACCGCGATCCAGTAGCAGAAATTGCGCAGCGCCTGGACGCCGGCGTCGGCACCCTGGAATTTTACCGCGAACACTTTTTCGTTGCGTACCAGAAGCATTCCGAATGCAGGCACCAGCGAGAGCACCGCGATCAGCGCAATGATGGTCGCTGCAAGCCCCGCCTCGCCGAATTTGCGGATCAGGTCGGAATCCGAGAATTGCAGCGCGATGAACGAGATGCCGGCGGTGCCATGCGTCAGCACGCAAGCCGGACCGACCACCATCACCGCATTCCTGAACGCCGTGTACTTGTCCTGGCCGGCGATCAGGCGGTCGCGTGCCGCAAACGTCAGCTGCATCGAGTCGGAGAAGCTGATCACCATGATGAGCGGCGTCATCACGTTCAGGAACATGTTGAGATTGAAGCCGGCCCAGCCGAGGCCGCCGAGCGCGAGCAGGATCGCAATGATCGGCGGGAACGCGGCGATCACCATGAACGATATCTTGCGGAAGAAGATGATGGCGATGATGCAGCCAGCCAGAATGCCGAGGATATTGTAAGTCAGCCCGTCGCGCTTGACCGCGTTGCGGATTTCGAGCTGCATGACCGGGACGCCGGAAAGCTGGGCGTTGAGCCCGCTGCCGCTGAGATCATCGGCCATGATCTTTCTCATGTCCGCGACGACCTTGCTGAGCTTGTTGCTGCCGACAACCTCAGGCTCGAGCGACAGTACGATCAGCGCCAGCGTGCCGTCCTCGGACAGCAGCTTGCCGCGAATGATCTCGTTGGATTTAACGGTCTCGACGAATTTGTCGTAGGCGACGCCTTGCGGCAGCTCGGTCGGGAACAGCGCGGCTGGCAATTTGCCGGGCTCAGGCGCCTGGCGCGCCGAAAACAGCGAGACCAGACCGCGCACGCCCTCGACCAGCTGCAGGTCGGTGACCATGTCGCGGATCTTTTCGAGGTTCTGGCGCGCAAGGAGCGTCTTGCCCTCGACCACGACCAGCACGTCGAACTCGGTAGCCGGGAAGCGTTTGGTGACCGCTTCGTACTGTTTGTAATCCTTGGAATTGGAACGGAACAACTGGCTGAGCGAGTCGTCGATCTTGATGCGCTCGATACCGAAAACGGCCGCCACCATCAGCGCCAGCAGAATGATGACCGACAGGACCGGCGCCTTGATCGCGATCAGGCCGATACGCTCCAGCCCGAACGCGATGCTGGGGCCCGAACGCGGCTCTTCGACCTTCTCGACGTGGACCTGACTTTCGGAGTTCTTTTCGAGCATGCCCTGTCCAGTTCTGAAAACGGCGCAATCTGTCTAGCTTGGGTCTAGGGGCGCGAATGAGGCGGGTGAGCGCGGCTTATCGGCGCTAGTCCTTGAAAACACGCGAATATTGACCGGCGCCGGTTTTACCTGTCCGCCCCTTTGCTCGCAAGCGCGAGGGTACAACCAAATGCGCGGGGAACCGCTGATCCCCGCTATTAAGTATCTGATTTGTCACACCCCGGTAGCGCATTCTGTGACGATCCACCGCCGCTTTCATCTTTCAACGCGATCCCGGTGATCTGGCGTGCCAAGCCTTCGCGCACAAGCCACGCGATCCTGAATGCGGCTTCCGGATAGCTCAGCCCGGCACAGTGGATGTTCGAGATGCAGTTGCGGTCGGCATCGCTGAGGCCGATCCGCGGCGCGAAGGTGAGATAGGCGCCAAGGCTGTCGGGCGCGGACAGACCGGGCCGCTCGCCGATCAGCATCACCAGCATGCGTGCACCGATGATGGCGCCGATCTCGTCACCGAGGGCGACGCGCGCGCCCGACGCGATGACCACCGCACCAGCGTCGATGCTGTCGGACGCAAGCCGCGGCACGAGGTGCCGGATCAATTCGACGGCATGCACATTGACGGCAGTCGGCGACAGGCCGTCCCCGATCACGATCGCGCAGGAGCATGCGGTGATGCCGCTTCTCTCCAGCGACCGCCGCGACGCCGAATCCAGCATGCGTCCGAGATCGGGCCGGCGCAGATAGTCGCGCCGGCCGGGCGCCTGGCTCGACACCTCGTGCGGCCTGATATCGAGGGCGGCGAGACCGGCTGCAATGCCGCTGACATCGAAGGCCGCGTGAACAGCGTCGCGGGCACGGGCGTGGTCGAGCGTGAACGAGAGCAACGCATCGGTCGGCAGGCTGGCCCCGGACCGGCCGAGGCCGATGCGCGCCGGCGTGAGGTCGCGCAAATCGGGAAGCGACGGGGACGATGGCGCCGGCGGTGTCGTCATGCTGTCATTCGGCGGGAACAGAAGCCTCGCGCAGCCGAATCGAGTAGTTCGAGGCGTTCTGCCGGCCGCTGGAGGCTGCGCGCGCAAACGTGATCAGATGATGCGCAACCAGCGTCGCCGAGATCAGCCCCTCGATGTCGCCGCGCTTGAGCCGGCCGAGCGCAAACTTCCAGAACACGCGCTTGTAGTCGCCGAGCACGCCGACCTTCCAGAAGATGTTGCGCAGCATGATCAGGCCGCGCCGGATGTTGGCCCAGCTCTTCATCTCCGGGCTGACCGGCACCTTGATGCGGTTGGCATAGGTGTAGTTGCATTGATGCAGGTAGCGCTCGAACAGCTTCTCGGGCTGGTAGGCGATCTCCATGCATTTGCGCCAGGAGCTGACCACGTCCTCATAGGGCAGCAGGAATTCGACATTGGAGTCGCGGCCCTCGTCATCGACCAGCCGGCCCGCTTTTTCGAGCCGATCCCACAGCGGCGTCTTGGGCAACGCCTGCAGCAGGTTGATTGTGAGCAGCGGAATCCGGGACTCCTCGACGAAGGAGAGCAGCGCGTCAGCGGTCTGAGGCTTGTCGGTATCGAGCCCCATGATGATGCCGGAGACGACCTCCATACCGAACGAATTGATGGTGCGCACGCCCTCCAGGATCGGAACCATCATGTTCTGATCCTTGTGCATCGCCTTCAGCGCGTCGGGATCGGGCGTTTCGATGCCGACGAAGATCGTCACAAAGAAGGCCTCGCGCATCTTCTCCAGGATCTCGGGGCGCTTGGCGATGTTGAGCGTCGCCTCACAGGCGAGCCGCGTGACATAGCCGGTCCGCTTCTGCCACTCGATCAGATGCGGCAGCAGCTCGGCTGCCGCCTTGCGGTTGCCGATGAAATTGTCGTCGACGAAATAGACGGTGTCGGTCGCACCGCAGGCGCGCAGCTTATCGAGCTCGGCGATGATCTGCTGCGGCGACTTCAGCCGCGGATTGCGGCCGTAGAGCCCGGGGATGTCGCAGAACTCGCACTGATAGGGGCAGCCCGAGGAGAACTGGATGCTGCCGAGGAAGTACTTCTTGGTTTCGGCGAGCTCATAGGCCGGTAGCGGGAATTCCGTCATCGGCAGGCGGTCGACGGTCTTCAGCACCACCTGCTCGTCCGGACGGCTGGTGTCCTGCTCCAGACGCCTGAACAGCTCATTGGTCGCATCGCCGAGCTCGCCGACATGAAGGTAGTCGAATGAGGGATAGTAGTCCGGACAGGCACTGACCGATGGGCCGCCGATCGCGACCACAAGCCCATGATCATGCGCGCGATGGCAGATGTCGTTCATCTGCTGGCGCTGGATGTGCATACCGCTGACGAACACCGCGTCCGCCCACTCGAAATCCTCCGTCGTCGCCGGACGCAGATTCTCGTCGACGAATCGGACCGGCCAGTTCTCAGGGAGGTATGCAGCGATCAGCAGCAGGCCCTGCGGCGGCATGAACGCCTTGACGCCCTCGGTCAGGGGATAGGAGTGCTCGAAGGTCCCAAAGGACGACGTATAGCGCGGAAAGACGCAGAGAATACGCCGTGCTGTCTTTATGCCCTCAGCTCTCATCAAACGACCCCGAAGCACCCGCAAATCTAACCATAGCGTGGAACGCTGGGCCAGAAATTCTTCAACATTGTGGCGCTTACCAACGTCACAACGGTGAGATAGTTGCTCTGCAGAATTTAGCTATCCCGTCAGGCCAAGAGCCTGGCGGCGAGGTCAGGCAGCTGCCCCGCATCGGCAACGAGGCGGAAGTCCTGCCCGGCAAGGCCGACGCGCGCGAGCCAGTCGTCGAATTCGGGCGCCCGCCTCACACCGAACAGGTCGCGGATGTAGAGCGCATCGTGAAACGATGTCGACTGATAGTTCAGCATCACGTCATCGGCGCCCGGCACGCCCATGATGAAGTTCACGCCGGCCGCCGCAAGCAGCGTCAGGAGATTATCCATGTCGTCCTGATCGGCCTCGGCGTGGTTGGTGTAGCAAACGTCGATCCCGAGCGGCAGGCCGAGCAGCTTGCCGCAGAAATGATCCTCGAGCCCGGCGCGGATGATTTCCTTGCCGTCATAGAGGTATTCCGGACCGATGAAGCCGACCACGCTATTGACGAGCAGCGGATCGAACGCCCGCGCCACCGCATAAGCCCGCGCCTCGCAGGTCTGCTGGTCGACCTGGTGATGGGCGTTGGCCGACAGTGCCGAGCCCTGCCCGGTCTCGAAATACATCACATTGTCGCCGACCGTGCCGCGGCGAAGCGACAGCCCGGCTTCCCGTGCTTCCCGCAGGAGCGAGAGGTCGACGCCGAAACTGCGGTTGGCGGCCTCGGTACCGGCGATCGACTGGAACACGAGATCGACCGGCAGCCCCTGCCCGATCAGGCCGAGCGTGGTCGTGACATGGGTCAGCACGCAGCCCTGCGTCGGAATCCCGAGCCGCGTGATGACGTCGTCCAGCAGCCGCAGCAGGCCGCCGATGACGTTCGGATCGTCGCTCGCCGGATTGATGCCAATGCAGGCATCGCCGGACCCGAGCAGCAGCCCGTCGAGGATCGAGGCGGTGATGCCCTTGGCATCGTCGAACGGATGGTTCGGCTGCAGTCGCGTGCTCAGTCGCCCGCGCAAGCCGATGGTGTTGCGGAAGCGGGTCGTCACCTCGCATTTCTTCGCGACCAGGATCAGATCCTGGTTGCGCATCAGCTTCGACACCGCCGCCACCATCTCCGGCGTGATGCCGCGCGAAATCCGGCTGATCGCGTCACCGGTGGCGGCATCCGACAGCAGCCAGTCGCGGAAGCCACCGACGGTGAGCGACGACACCGGCAGGAAGCCGGCAACGTCGTGGCTGTCGAGGATCAGGCGGGTGACTTCGTCGTCCTCATAGGGGATGACGGGCTCATCGAGGAACTGCTTGAGCGGAACGTTGGCAAGCGCGAGCCGCGCAGCGATCATCTCCGCGGCGCTGTCGGCCGCGATGCCGGCCAGCCGGTCGCCGGACCGCGGCGGCGAGGCCTTGGCAAGCAGGATGCGCAGATCGTCGAATGCATAATTGGTGGCGTCGATGGTGTGACGATAGAGCATGGGGAATTCGCGTCGAGGCTGGGGACGGCGTAACCTAGCACCTCTTTGCGAAAGTCGTGCCATCAGCTTCGCCCTGTGTGCCGAGGGGATGTTGATGAATGAGGATGATGGCGGTCCGTCATTCAACACGGCGGCAAGCCGCCGCCACCCCGTCGCTGCGAAACGGCTCATAAGACATTGGTATTATTTAGAGATTTTAACGGTTGCGGCGGCGCAGAACGCACGCGTTAAGAGATTGTCCATGAAGATTTTGCATAAGCTTTAATTGGCCGAAGGTACTCCCCGGCCTCTTGGAGTGCCCGCAATGCCGTCCCCCGCCACATTCCCCATCTCCACATCCCGGCCTCCAATGGCATCCCGATTCTCGCTTGCTGCTAGGCTGTACTCGACGTTTGCGCTGATTGCGGCGCTGACCGCGGCCATCACCGTGCTGTCCGACTACAACGCGCGGCGCAATGCCGAGCTGACCGAGGCCGTCGACCTCGCAAGCCGCGCCGCGCTCAATGTCGAGCGGGTCAACTCGCTGGTTTATGCGGTGGTGATGGAATCCCGCGGCGTCTACATGTCGACCGACCCTACGGCAGTGAAGAAATACGGCGCCGGGCTGCTGGCGTTCAACGACCGCATCCTCGGCGTGGTGAAGAACTGGGAAACCCTGGTGCAGGCCGACGACGCCGCGCAGTTCACGGTGTTCAAGCAGCGCATCGAGCAGTTCGTCGAGTTCCGGAAAGAGCTGGTCCGCCGCGGCATCGAAATCGGCGCAGCCGCCGGGCGCGAGTGGGGCGACAACGACGCCAACCGCGACGTGCGCACCGCACTGAACAAGGACCTCGAGGCGCTTTCCAAGGTCTACGCCGAGCGCGGCAAGAAGCTGGCACAGCAGACCGACACCAACCGCGAGCTGGCGCTGCTGCTGACCGGGCTCGGTGCGGCGGCCCTGATCGTGGTGGTGCTCGGCGTGCTGATCATCGCCCGCTCGGTTGCGCGGCCACTGTCGCAGATCACCACGACCATCAAGCACGTCGCCGAGGGCGCCGACCATGTCGACGTGCCGCATGTCGGGCGCAGCGATGAAATCGGCGCACTGGCACGCGCCATCAGAGTCTTCCAGGAGGCGATGGACCGCAATCGCAGCCTGAACGCGCAAGTCTTGCAGGACTCCCAGGCCCGCGATGCCCGCGGCCGGCACATCGAAAGCTTCGTCGAGACGTTCCGCGGCACCATCGGTGAGGTGATCCGCGCGGTGCACGACAACGCCACTACGATGCGTCAAACCGCGCAGACCATCGCGACCGTCGCGACGGACGCCAGCGGCCGGACGGTGGCGGCGGCAGGCGCGACCGAACAAGCCTCGAGCAACGTTTCTGCGGTGGCGAGTGCAGCCGAAGAGCTCTCCGCCTCGGTCGAGGAGATCGGCCGCCAGGTCAAGCAGTCGTCCGGGGCGGTCGATCAGGCAGGTGCACGCACCGACCGGTCGATCACCGAGATCGAGAGCCTTGCCGCCACCACCCAGCGCATCGACGGCGTGCTGAACCTGATCCAGGCGATCGCCGAGCAGACCAACCTGCTCGCGCTCAACGCCACCATCGAAGCCGCCCGCGCCGGCGATGCCGGCCGCGGCTTCGCGGTCGTTGCGCACGAGGTCAAGGCGCTGGCCGGGCAGACCGCCAAGGCAACCGCCGAGATCAGCGAGAATGTCGGCCTGATCCAGGCTTCGACCCGCAACTCGGTGGCCGCCGTGCGCGAGATCGGCCAGGCGGTGCGCGAGATCAGCAACGTCACCGCCAACATCGCAAGTGCGATCAGCCAGCAGGATGCAGCCACGCGCGAAATCTCCGCCAACGCGCAGATGGCCGCCCAGGGCAACGAAACCCTGGTGACGAATGTCGGCTCGCTCCGCGACGACATGGACCAGACCAGCAAGGCGGCGGAATCGGTGCTCGCGGCATCGAACGATCTGACCGCAACCGCCGAGACGCTGTCGCGCGAGGTCGAGCAGTTCTTCCGCAACTTGCGCAGCGACGCCGCTGAGGATCTGCGACGGACCGGAACCTGAACGGATCAGGCAGTCTGTCCGGGTCCCGCAGCAGGTTCCGACCAATCCGGAATGGTTAAGACTATCGCAACGCATGGGCGCAAATTGCCTGTGGTTGAGGTCGCCTTTCTCAATTTGATGCCCCTATAGAAACGGACAGAGCGCGGGGGCGCGGGGAAGTGGAAGCGAGCAATGAACGGGCTGTTGCCAAGGCCGAAGGCGGTGCCGACCAAACGGCTCCTCGCGCTCGGGATCGGTCTCGTCTTGTGCTTTTCGGCGATCTGCGCGTCCATTCTCTGGGAGATGGCCGGCAAGGACTATCAGCATGCCAAGGAAGGCGCGACCAACCTCGTCGCCTCCATCGCCAGCGAGATCGATCGCAACATCGAGCTCTATGACCTGTCGCTGCAGGCCGTCGCCGACGGCGTCAGGCTGCCGGAGCTCGGCAAGATCAGCCCGGAGCTTCGCCAGGTCGTGCTGTTCGACCGTGCCGCCACCGCCAAGGATCTCGGCTCGATCCTCGTGCTGAATACGGCGGGAGACGTCACGCTCGATTCCCGGACGTTGACGCCGCGGACCGCAAATTTCGCGGATCAGGACTTCTTCCGGGTGCACCAGGCGCGAGCCGACAGCGGACTGTTCATCAGCGCTCCCTGGGTGACTCCAGACGGCGAATATCTGATCAGCCTGAGCCGCCGCATCAGCAATGACGATGGGTCCTTTGCCGGCGTCGTCGCAGGCAGCATGCGGCTCAGCTATTTCCACAATCTGTTTCGTAAGCTGAGCTTCGGCCTCGGCGACAGCATGGCGTTGTTCAACACCGACGGCGTCATGCTGATGCGGGCACCGTTCGACATCGGCAAGATCGGGCAAAGCATCAGGGACTCACAGGTCTTCAAGCAGTTCCCGGCACGGCAATCCGGCTCCTACATGACAAAATCGCTCGTCGATCACGTCAGCCGGCTCTATGTCTTTCAGGCGGTCGGACACCATCCGCTGCTGATCGCCGAGGGCCTCGCGCTCGACGGCATCTATGCCGACTGGTGGCAACAGCTCTGGCTGATCGGAAGCGTGGTGGCGGCGCTCTGCGGCTTCTCGATCGTTTTGATGTTCTATCTGCTGGCTGCGCTCAAGCGGCGGGCCGCCGCGGAAGGCCGGCTCGCGCACCTCGCGAACACCGATGCGCTGACCGGCCTCGCCAACCGCCGCCGCCTCGACGATACGCTTGACGTCGAATGGCGGCGTGGCATGCGCGCAAAGTCGCCGGTATCGCTTCTGATGATCGACGTCGATCATTTCAAGACCTTCAATGACACCTACGGCCATCAAGCCGGCGACGCTGTGCTCGCCACGGTGGGACGCTGCATCGCAGCCAGCACCAAGCGCGCAACCGATCTCGGCGCGCGCTATGGCGGCGAGGAGTTTTCGGTGCTGCTGCCCGGCATCGGCAAGGCTGGCGCATTGGAGGTTGCCGAGCAGATTCGCGCGAAGCTGACTGCTGCGCGCGAATCCGAGCACGAGTTGCCGACCATCAGCATCGGATTGTCTTGCCTCGTCCCGGATCACGAACGCACATCGCGCGATCTGCTCAAGGCCGCGGACCTCGCGCTCTATCAAGCCAAGCATGAAGGCCGCGACCGCATCATCGTCAGCCCGATCGGGTGGGATAAATCGGGCAAGCGGCAGGTCGCCTGATCGAGATGGCGGCGGCGCGGTCGAACGCGCCCGCCCCCCACGGCTCACTCCACCGGCAACACGTCGACGGCGACGCTGAGCTTCTGCTTGCGCGCGCCGACGATGACGCCATCGACCGGCGAGACGTCGGCGAAGTCGCGGCCGATGGCGAGAATGATGTGATCGTTGGCGACCATGAGATCGTTGGTCGGATCGAACCCGACCCAGCCGAGCTCGCTGCCGCACCAGACCGACACCCAGGCGTGGGTTGCGTCCGCGCCCTGCAGCCGCGGCTGGCCCGGCGGCGGAATGGTGCGCAGATAACCGCTGACATAGGCGGCCGGCAGACCGAGGCCGCGAAGCCCGGCGATCATCACATGGGCAAAATCCTGGCAGACGCCGTGGCGCTTTTCGAACACGTCGCGAAGCGGCGTCGAGATCACAGTCGCCTTGGGATCGTATTTGAAGTCACTGCGGATGCGGCGCATGAAATCGGCTGCACCGGCAAGGATGCCGCCGCCAGGCGAAAAACTCGCGGAAGCGTAGGCCGTCACCGGCCGCAGCACCGGCACCAGCCCGCTGGCGAAGACGTAGCCGACGGGCGAGGTTGCATCGAGGCTCAACGCTTCGAATGCGCTGTCGCGCACGTCCTCCCAAGACGGGCTCGCGGCGTCGCGGAGCGGCGGCTGCCGCACCACCGAGACCCGCGAGCGTGAATCGATCCGAAGACTGCGATGCGCGGTCTCGATCAGGACGCTTTCGGTCAGCGTGCCGAAGAAGTCGCGCCGCGCGGTGCGCTCCGCGGGCTTGGGACGTATCTCGACCGAATGGGAAACCAGCTGCTGCCCGTCGCCGGTGATCGGCTCCAGCCGCAGCGAGCAGCGCGCGAAGCTGACCTGGGTCTCGTAGCTGTAGGTCGTGACGTGACGGATGTCGTAGATCACGCCAGCCCCGTGAGCTTCTCCGGCCGGCTAGCGTTCGGCCCGTGCGGGAAATAATGCAGCCCGACCGAGTCGGCGAGGTTGAGCAGGTCCTGCTCCAGCGCAAACAGCGTCTTGACGTCGAGACTACCGGCTTCGGCCGTCGTCAACATCGCCTCGAGCGCGACCGCGAGCCGCTGCGGCCGCTCGATCAGGCCGTGCTCCTTCAGGCTTGGCAGCGCGGCGATATGTTCGTTCAGCGCCGCGACCTGGAATGCGACCGAGCGCGGATTATAGGGGTCGAGCACGGCAAGATCGCGCACCGGCGTCAGCAGCGGCTGCACCAGATAGCGCGAGCGGTAGGTGATCTGGCAGTCGACCAGCGTCAGCAGGACGTCGAGATCCTCGTCACCGGCTTCGTCATAGGCGAACTGGCGGGCAAAGCGGGTGGTGTTGATGGCGCGCTCGGCACGGCGGCCCATCTCGAGGAAGCGCCAGCCGGCGGCGCGGTTCATGTTCTCCTGCGCGAGGCCGGCGAAGCTTGCGAGCTCCTGCAAGGTCAGCTCGGCTGCGCTGACGACGCCGTCATCGTCGTGAACCTCGATCGCGAGGCGATCCGCCATCTCGGTGATGACCTGCCAGGCGTCCGGCGACAGCCGCTCACGGAGCGAGGTTGCCGTGCGCTGCGCCGATCGCACCAGCGACAGCGCCGAGCCGAACTTCTCCTCGTTCTGCAACGCTTCGAGCGCGACCTTGGCGGGATTGGCGCGCGCCGTCTGCGACGCCGCGCCCCAGGTGACCAGCATGCGCTGGATGCGCTCGGCCGAATGCATCGCCGGTGTCGGGCTGGTTGCATTCACCCGCGCCGGATCGCGCAGCGGCGTGCACAGCGCGCGGATCAGCCGAATGGTGGCCTCGGCGCGCTCGAGATAGCGGCCGAGCCAGAACAGATTATCGGCCGCGCGGCTCGGCAGCACGCCGGCAATGCGGCGGATGCGGACGGTGTCGACCGCCGGCAGTAAGGTCGAGGTCGCAACCGCCTTGTCGGAGACCACCCAGACGTCAGCGGACACTGCGCCATCGCCCATCGACACCGCGCGCGCATCCGCGCGATCGGCAATCCGGCAGAAACCACCGGGCAGCACGGTCCAGCCGTTCGGCGTCGCCGCCGCGAATACCCGCAGCACAAAGGGACGCGGCGCGATGCGGCCGTCCTCCCACACCGGCGTCGTGGACAGGCGCACCAGTTCCTGTCCGACGTAGTCGATGCCGCGATGGCTGATCGCATCCTTCAGGCGGTCGCGGTCCGCAGCCGACAATTCGCCCGGCAGCACCGGCCCATGGCCTGGAAAATCCGCAACGCCACGCCCATAAGCGCCTTCGATTGCGAATTCGTCGAGCCGCGACAGCACCTGCTCGCGGGCGGACTTCTGGCCGCACCACCAGGTCGCGATGTGCGGCATCATCAGGTCTTCAGAGAGCAGACGCCGGCACAGATTGGGCAGGAAGCCCAGCAGCGCCCTCGCCTCCATCACGCCCGAGCCCGGCATGTTGGCGACCACGACGCCGCTCTTGCGCAGCACCTCGACGAGCCCGGGCACGCCGAGATAGGAGGAGGCGTCGAGCTCGAGCGGATCGAGCATATTGGAATCGACCCGACGCAGCAGCACGTCGAGCCGCTTCAATCCGGCAACGGTGCGGATATGGATGCGGTCGCCGGAGACCGCGAGGTCGTCGCCCTCGACCAGCAGGAAGCCGAGATAGCGCGCGAGCGTGGCATGCTCGAAATAGGTCTCGCTGAACGCGCCCGGCGTCAACAGGCCAATCCGCGGCTCGTCGCGATCGGCGCTGGCACGGAGTGAATCGCGGAACGCCTCGAAGAACGGCGCGACGCGCTCGACATTCATCGACTTGTAGAGGTTGGAAAAGGCGCGCGACAGCACCAGGCGGTTTTCCAGCGCATAGCCCGCGCCCGACGGCGCCTGGGTGCGGTCGCCGAGCACCCACCAGCGGCCGTCAGGCCCGCGGCCGATGTCGGCGGCATAGAGATGCAGATAGCGGCCGCCGGGCGGCTTGATGCCGCTAACCGCGCGCAGATACTCGCTGCTGCCGGCGATCGCTGCGGCGGGAATCGCACCCTCTGCAACGAGACGGCCGTCGCCGTAGAGATCGGCCAGCACCATTTCCAAAAGCTGGGCACGCTGCGCGACGCCGGCAGCGAGCTGCCGCCAATCGGCCGCATCGATGATCAGCGGCAGGTGGCTGAGCGGCCAGATCCGGTCGGATGTGTCGCCGGGCGCGCGATAGGTGACGCCGGCCTCGCGCAGATGGCGGTCGGCGGAGGCGAAGCGCCGCTCGATATCGGCCGGCGACAGCCCGGCAAAGGCGTCGAAGAAGCGGGCCCAGACCGGCCGCGGCGCACCGTTCTCGGCAATGTATTCATCGGGAATGCCGGGCAACCGGACATAGTCGCGGGTCCATTGCGCCATCCGGCGCTGGCCGGGACGGGCCCTGCTCTCTTGACTGCTTCCTTGGCCACCCGATGCGGTCATTGCACTTCCCCTGCACCCAATTACTGCAGGAGCGGCGTCCGCAAGTCGAGGGTCAAGGGAAACTCAATTGTGCGTTCCTCTGGCGGTGGTTCTATCCTGCCGGGCGTATGCCCGTGCTCCTGGAAGCGCGCCAGCCGCCGCGCCTCGGCCTCGTAGGAATTGACCGGCTTGGTCTCGTAGTTGCGGCCGCCGGGATGGGCGACATGATAGACGCAGCCGCCGAGCGAGCGGCTGTTCCAGATATCGATCAGGTCGAACGTCAGCGGCGCGTGCACGGGGATGGTCGGATGCAGGCCGGAGGCCGGCTGCCAGGCCTTGAAGCGCACGCCGGCAACCGCCTCGCCGGCGCGGCCGGTCTCGGTCATCGGCATCCGCCTGCCGTTACAGGTGATGACGTGGCGGCCCTCCACGAAACCCGTCGCCTTCACCTGCAACCGCTCGACCGAGGAATCGACGTAGCGCACGGTGCCGCCTGCGGTGCCTTCCTCGCCCAGCACATGCCACGGCTCGAGCGCCTGCCGCAGCTCGAGGCCGACGCCACCGTGATGGATGCGGCCGAAGGCGGGGAAGCGGAATTCGAGCTGGGCCTGATACCATTCCGGCTCGACGTCGTAGCCGAACTGCTTAAGTTCGGCGAGCACGCCGAGGAAATCCTCCCAGAGGAAGTGCGGCAGCATGAAGCGGTCATGCAGCGCGGTGCCCCAGCGTACGAACTTGCCCTGCTGCGGCTCGCGCCACAGCTTGGCGATCAGCGCCCGGATCAAGAGCTGCTGTGCCAGCGACATCCGCGGATCCGGCGGCATTTCGAGCGCACGGAATTCGACCAGGCCGAGCCGGCCGGTCGGACTGTCGGGCGAATAGAGCTTGTCGATGCAGATCTCGGCGCGATGGGTGTTGCCGGTGATATCGACCAGGATGTGCCGGAACAGGCGATCGACCAGCCACAGCGGCGCGTCCATCCCCGGCGGCGGCACATGCGACAGCGCAATCTCCAGTTCGTAGAGTCCATCATGCCGCGCCTCGTCGATGCGCGGCGCCTGGCTGGTCGGGCCGATGAACATTCCGGAGAACAGATAGGACAGCGACGGATGCCGCTGCCAATAGAGCACCAGGCTCTTCAACAGATCGGGCCGGCGCAGGAACGGCGAATCCTCCGGCTTGCTGCCGCCGACCACGATGTGGTTGCCGCCGCCGGTGCCGGTGTGGCGGCCGTCGATCAGGAAACGGTTGGCCCCGAGGCGCGTTTTTGCCGAGTCCTCATAGAGGCCGAGAGTGATGTCGACGGCCTCGCGCCAGCTTTGCGCGGGCTGCACGTTGATCTCGATCACGCCGGGATCCGGCGTCACCTTGATCACCTCGATCCGCGGATCGAACGGCGGCGCGTAGCCTTCGACATGGACTTGCAGCTGCAGCTGTTCGGCCGCGGCCTCGATCGCGGCGATCAGCTCGAGATAGTCCTCCACCTTCTCGATCGGCGGCATGAAGGCGCAGAGCACGCCGTCGCGCACCTCGATCGACATCGCGGTGCGCACCGGCAGCGGCTCTTCAATGTCCTTGAGCGCCCGCGTCAGCTCCGGATCGATTTTCCCGATCGCATCGCGTGGCGCCATCGGATCTTGCTCGATGACATACGGAAAATCCTCTGGCGGAACGTGCTCGAGCGAGCCGATCGGAAGCCGCAAGCCCAGCGGGGAATCGCCGGGGAAGAGGAACAGATGGCTGCGCCGGATCTTCCAGCGCTCGCTGCGCCAACGCGCCGGCACGCGATCGCCCAGCGGGCTCCAGCGCTGGATCGGCAGCACGTAACCCTTCGGCGTGGTCAGCCCTTCGTCGAACACCCGCGCCATCCGCGCGCGCTCTTCCGGATCGGTCAGTTTGGAATTCGCGGGGCTGACATTGGCCGGCAGGCCGGCCTCGCGCTCCAGCCAGAACGCCGTGTCCTCAAAGGCCGGCATGACGTAATCAGCCTTCAAGCCAAGCCGCGCGGCGATGCCGATTGCGATGCGCTCCGCGTCAGCGATCTCAGCCTTGCCCGGATTTTCGACTGAAGCGATCAGGTTGGCGTTCTTCCAGATCGGCTTGCCGTCCTTGCGCCAATAGAGGCCGAACGCCCAGCGCGGCAGGCTCTCGCCGGGATACCATTTGCCCTGGCCGTAATGCAGCAGGCCGCCGGGCGCGAAGCGCGTGCGCAGCTTGCGGATCAGTTCGTCGGCGAGCCCGCGCTTGGTCGGACCGACCGCGGCGACGTTCCATTCCGGCGATTCCAGATCATCGACCGAGACGAAGGTCGGCTCGCCGCCCATTGTCAGCCGCACGTCGTGCGCCTCAAGATCGGCATCGACGAGCTCGCCGACCTGGTCGAGCCGCGCCCAGGATTCATCGGAGAAAGGTTTGGTGATGCGCGGCGCTTCGCGCACGCGCGTCACGCTCATCTCGAAGCCGAACTCGACATTGGCAGCTCCGGCGGTGCCTGATATCGGCGTGGCCGAACGGTAATGCGGCGTAGCGCAGACCGGGATATGCCCCTCGCCCGTCAGCATGCCCGAGGTGACGTCGAAGCCGATCCAGCCCGCGCCCGGCAGATAGACTTCCGCCCAGGCATGCAGATCGGTGAAATCGTTTTCGACCTCACGCGGCCCTTCGAGCGGATCGATATCCGGCCGGACCTGGATGAGATAGCCGGAGACGAAACGCGCAGCGAGCCCGAGATGGCGCAGCGCCTGGATCAGGAGCCACGCCGAGTCACGGCAGGAGCCGGAGCCCGTGGCAAGCGTCTCCTCCGCGGTCTGCACGCCGGTCTCCATGCGGACGACGTAGCCGATCTTCTTCTGCAGCTGCGCGTTCAGCTCGACAAGGAAATTGACGGTGCTGTCGGCCTTGCGCGGAATGTCCTTCAAATAAGCCGCGAGCAACGGCCCGGGCTCGTCGGTCTCAAGATAAGGCGCGAGCTCGGTGTTGAGATCGCCGGGATATTCGAATGGAAAGCTCGTTGCGTAGGGCTCGACGAAAAAGTCGAACGGATTAACCACCGTCATCTGCGCGGTGAAGTCGACCTCGACCTTGAGCTCGGTGGTCTTCTCCGGAAAGACGTAGCGCGCCAGCCAATTGCCCTGCGGGTCCTGCTGCCAGTTCACGAAGTGATTTGATGGCGTGACCTTGAGCGAATAGCTCAGGATCGGCGTGCGGGTATGCGGCGCGGGCCGGAGCCGAATGGTCTGAGGCCCGAGATCGATCGGCCGGTCGTATTTGTAGTGCGTGACGTGATGCAGTGCGACGAAGATCGACACGGACCGAGGACTCCAGCAGCTTTTTTGAGCAGAACACTGGTTCCGGTATGGATCAAGCACTAACAACGGGCAGCGATTGCCCAAGCGGCGGGCTACGGGACTAGCGGCCGATCGCGCCGGATACCTGCGACGCAAGTTGCTCGGCGAGCATATGATAGCCCTCGGGGGTCAAATGCACACCATCGGGCTGATGGGGCAGTCCGTGCAGCATCCCGTTGGGAAGCATGATCACCGCGACGCCACGGGCACTGAGGCGACTTTGGATATCCGCGGTCCGGTCGGGGCTGCCCTTGCGCCGATCATTGCCGCCCGGCTGCAAGATAACCGCACGGGTCCCGTTCGGGACGGCGCGGTCCAGGCGCTGCAGCATCCCTTCCGTCGTGTCGCCATTGATGCCGGCATTCACGACCCGGACGCTCAAACCCTTCGCCCGCAAGATCGCTTCGAGCTGCGCGGGATAGGCCTGGTTGCGCGCCACACCCTTGCCATAGGTATTGCTCGCGCCAAACGCCACGATGGTCGCGGCGTCGGCCGAACCGATACCAAGACTCAAAGCGGCTAGGAATGCGAGGCATCCAATCAACCCGCGCACGCGCATGTTCCCTCCGTTCAAATCGAAACGCCGGTCCGTAGCCCGGATGGAGCGAAGCGCAATCCGGGGATGTTTATCCGCGGCGAGTGTCCCGGATTTCGCGGAGCCTGTCATCGGGCGCGCATTCGCGCGACCCGTTGGCTTCATCCGCGCTACGCGAATGCTACATCGTCGCGCCAAGCACCCAGGGCGCGAACTCGGCGCCGCCGAAATCAAAGCTCTCGCTCTTGGTCGGCTGGCCCGAGGCAGTCTTGAGGATCAGGTCGAAGATCCGCTGGCCGCATTCCTGCACGCTCTCCTCGCCGTCGAGGATGGTACCGCAATTGACGTCCATGTCGTCTTGCATCCGCTTGTACATCGGCGTGTTGGTGGCGAGCTTGATCGACGGCGCGGGCTTGCAGCCGAACACGCTGCCGCGGCCGGTGGTGAAGCAGACCAGGTTGGCGCCGCCGGCGACCTGCCCGGTCGCGGCGACCGGGTCGTAGCCGGGCGTGTCCATGAACACAAAACCCTTCTTGGTGACGGGCTCGGCGTAGTGCAGGACGTCGACGAGGTTGGTGCTGCCGGCCTTGGCCATCGCGCCGAGCGACTTCTCCAGGATGGTGGTGAGACCGCCGGCCTTGTTGCCGGGGCTCGGATTGGCGTTCATCTCGGCGCCCTCGCGCTGGGTGTATTCCTCCCACCAGCGCATCAGGCCGACCAGCTTCTCGCCGACCTCGCGGCTGACGGCGCGACGGGTCAGCAGATGCTCGGCGCCGTAGGTCTCCGGCGTCTCCGAGAGGATCACGGTGCCGCCGTGGCGAACCAGCAGGTCGCTCGCCGCGCCGAGCGCCGGATTGGCCGACACGCCGGAATAACCATCCGAGCCGCCGCATTGCAGCGCCACGGTGAGTTCGCTCGCCGGCACCGCCTCGCGCTTGACCTTGTTGGCGTCGGTGAGCGCTTCCTTCACGAAGGCAACGCCTGCTTCCACCGTCTTGCGCGTGCCGCCGACCTCCTGAATGTCCATCGCGCGCAGGCGGCCGGCGAGCTTCTGTTCCTGCATCAGGCCGCCGATCTGGTTCACCTCGCAGCCGAGGCCGAGCACGATGACGTTGGAGAAATTGACATGCCGCGCGTAGCCGCCGAGCGTGCGGCGAAGCAGCGCCAGCGGTTCGTCCTGGGTCATGCCGCAGCCGGTCTTGTGGGTCAGCGCGACGACGCCGTCGACATTCGGGAAATCGGCCAGCGGGTTGTCGCCGGTGAACGGATTCTTCTTGAACATGTCGGCGACGATTCCAGCGACATGGGCGCTGCAATTCACCGAGGTGAGGATGCCGATATAGTTGCGCGTCGCGACGCGGCCGTCGGCGCGGCGAATGCCCTCAAAGGTCGCCGGCAGATCGAAGTTCGGCACCGGCTTGACGTCGACGCCATAGGCATAGTCCTTGGCGAAATCGCCCATACCGCAGTTCTGCGTATGCACGTGCTGGCCGGGCGCAATCGGCTGGGTCGCGAAGCCGATGATCTGGCCATAGCGCCGGATCGGCTCACCTGTCGCGATCGGCTTGATCGCGACCTTGTGGCCGGCCGGAATGCGGTCGACCGTGGTGACGCCGTCGGCAACCTCCAAGCCCGGCGGCAGGCTCGCGCGCGCGATCAGGACGCTGTCGTCGGCGTGCAGGCGGATCACTTGTGCCGAGGCCATGGGAGTTCTCCTTTGTCTTTATCTTCACCTCTCCCCGGCTTTTACGGGGAGAGGTCGAATTCTCGCACAGCGAGAATTCGGGTGAGGGGCGAAGCACGATGTCACTCACAACGATGGTGCTCGCCGGATAGAAGCCCCTCACCCCAACCCTCTCCCCGCGAAGAGCAGGGAGAGGGCGAGGATAGATTTACGCCTTGCCGCCGGACTTCTCGCGGGTCTGGTTGACCTGCATCCTGGCGTAGACCTGCATCAGACCAACCTCGTTCGAGAGCGTCACGAGCTTGAAACCCATGTTGATCGCGCGCACCGCGCCCTCGGCGCCGGAGCAGTGGATGCCCGGATTGAGGCCGCGCTTGCCGCACTCCTTGATGATCTTCTCGTAGATCTTGAGGATCTCGGGCTCGTCGCGATCGAGCTTCGGCACCAGACCGTAGGAGAAGCCGAGATCGGACGGACCGATATAGACGCCGTCGATGCCCTCGACATCAAGGATCGCTTCCATGTTCTCGACAGCGGTCTTGGTTTCCATCATCGGCAGCAGCACGATCTCGTCGTTGGCAGTCTGCTGATAGGTGCCGGCCGAGCCGTACATGCCGGCGCGGATCGGGCCGTTGGAGCGCACGCCCTTCGGCGGATACTTGGCGTAGGAAACCAGGTTCTTGGCTTCCTGCGGCGTGTTGACCATCGGGCAGATCACGCCATAGGCGCCGCCATCCAGCACCTTGCCGATGATGCCGGGCTCATTCCACGGCACGCGGACCATCGGTGTCACCGGATGGGCATGCATCGACTGGAAGCACTGCACCATCGACTGATAATCCTGCACGCCATGCTGCATGTCGACGGTGACGCTGTCGAAGCCGCATTGCGCGATCACTTCGGCCGAGAACCCGGAGGGGATCGCGAGCCACGCGTTCACCACCGCCTTGCCCGATGCCCAGACTTGCTTGACCTTGTTTGCCATTGATCGCGTTTCCCTTTGCGGTTTATTGGGGGACGAGCCTCAGCTGGTCGCCCGCTGGATAGAAACTTCGCTGACGCCGACTTCGCGCGCGGTATTCACTATCGCCGCCCAGGTGTCGTCAGGCAAGGGGATGCCATTCCTGGTGCGATCGGCGCGGGTTTTCCGCTCGGGATCGCCCGGAACCAGCACGGACTCCGTGCCCGCAATCGGCTTGGTGGCGCGGATGAAATCGGTGTAGCGGGTGATTTCATCGTCGAAGAAATTGCTGGTGTCGATCACTTTGGGGTCGATGTAGAACGCCATCATGCCATTGGCGAAACGACGGTCCGACGACGTCGCGCCGGTGCCGGTCAGCGCGCCGCCGAGCAGCTCGCAGATGAAGGCAAGGCCCGAACCCTTGTGATCGCCGAAGGCGCGGATTGCGCCGGTTCCCTTGGTGTGGTCGCGCGGTCCGTCGGGCGTGTACGGGCCATACAGCACCTGCGGATCCTCGCTCAGCGTGCCGTCGGCATCGACCAGCGCACCTGTCGGCAGCTTCTTGCCGCCGCGGCTGGCAACCAGGCACTTGCCCTCGGCGACGACGGAGGTCGCGAAATCGAGCACAATCGGATCCTGGCCCTGGCGCGGAATGCCGACGCAATACGGCGCGGTGGACAGACGCTTCTCGACGCCGCCGTAAGGCGCGACCAAGAGCGAGCCCGCCGCGGTTACGAAATGGACAGACACAAGCCCTTCGGCGGCGGCCATTTCCGCCCAGTCGCCGACGCGGCCGAGATGGCCGGAGTTGCGCAGTGCGACCGCGGCAAGCCCCGCCTTCTTGCACTTCTCGATGCCGAGCCTCACTGCAACAGGCGTGACGGTCTGGCCATATCCGAACTTGCCGTCGACCACCGCGAGCGACGGCGTGTCGACCACAACCTCGGGGGTCTGGTTCGGCACGATCGAGCCCATCTTCTTCCACCTGACATAAACAGGCACGCGGATCACGCCGTGGCTGTCGTGCCCGGTGAGGTTCGCGGTCGTCAGGTAGGTCGCGATGCGCTTCGCCTCTTCCGGAGAGGACTCCGAATGGGAAAACACCTCGGACACGAAGTTGATGAGGTTATCGACCTTGATGGTGACCATGAACGGATAGCTCGCTTGATTAGGCGTGGGATTTGGCGTGACCACCGAGATAGGCCGCGGCGATGGCTTCATTGCCCCACAATTCGTCGGGCTTGCCGCCCAGCACGATCCGCCCGGTTTCCAGGACGAAGCCGTGATCGGCGACCGAAAGTCCCATGCGCGCATTTTGCTCGACGAGCAAGACCGTGGTGTCTTTCCTGATCTGCGAAATGATGCGGAACACCGCCTGCACGATGACGGGCGCGAGCCCGAGCGACGGCTCGTCGAGCAGCAACAGCCGCGGCTTGGCCATCAGGCCGCGCGCCACCGCGACCATCTGCAGCTGGCCACCGGACAGCGTCCAGCCGAGCGCGTTGGAGAAGGCGCGGATGTCGGGGAACAGGTCGAACATCGCGTCGGCCTCGCGCGAGATCTGCGACGCCCCGACCTTCCGGTTCGAGGCGCCGAGCATGATGTTCTCTTTCACGGTGAGGCCCGGGAAGACGCGGCGGCCTTCCGGCACATGCGAGATGCCGAGCCGCACGATCGCTTCCGGCCCAAGGCCTGCGATCGAGTGACCGTCGAACAGGATGTCGCCGGAGGCGGGTTTGGCGAGGCCTGAGATTGCGCGCAGCGTGGTCGACTTGCCGGCGCCATTGGCACCGAGCAACGTGACGACCTGGCCCTGTTCCACGGCGATGGTGACGCCGCGCAGTGCCTCGATCTCGCCGTAGCGGACCACGAGATTGCGGATTTCGAGCAGCGGCATCATTCGCTCCCGAGATAGGCGGAGACGACGTCGGGATGACGCAGCACCGCCATGGACTCGCCGTCGGCGATACGGCGTCCGAAGTTCAGCACGGTGATGTGCTGGGCGGCTTCCGAGACCAGCGTCATGTCGTGATCGATGATCAGGATGGTGAGGCCTTGCGCTGCGATGCGCTTGAGCAGCTCATGCAGCTCGAGCTTCTCGGTGGAGTTGAGGCCGGCGGCCGGTTCGTCGAGTAGCAGCAGCGTCGGGTTCGACGCCAATGCGCGGGCGATCTCGATCAGGCGCTGGTGGCCGTAAGAGAAGCTCGAGATCAACTCGTTGGCGCGGTTGCCGAGGCCGACGAAGGTCAGCGCCTCCATCGCCCGCTCGGTCAGCGCGTCGTCGCCCTTCCCGATCATGGTGTTGCCGGGGCGCTCGGCGCCGATCTCGACATTCTCCAGCGCCGTCATCGAGCGGAACAGGCGGATGTTCTGGAAGGTGCGTCCGAGACCCGCTGCGGTGCGCTGGTGCGGTGCCATACTGGTGATGTCGGTGCCGTCGAGCACGATCTTGCCCGCGGTCGCCTTGTAGAGACCGGACAGCACATTCAGCGTCGTGGTCTTGCCGGAGCCATTGGGTCCGATCAGCGCATGCACGCTGCCGCGCTTCACCGCGATGTCGACGCCGTCGACCGCCTTGAGGCCGCCGAAATGCTTCGAGAGCCCGGTGACTTCGAGCACGATGTCGCCGCCAGTGGTCGCTGGCTTGAGCAGGAGCGCGCCGGCAACAGGCGGGGCATTGGTGCGCGCGCGCCAGCGTGTGAACGCGTCGGACACGAAGCCCCAGATGCCGTCCGGCATGAAGCGGATGATCAGGATCACCGACAGGCCGTAGATTGCGAGGTAAAGACCGGGCACGCTCTTGAGGAAGCGCAGCCATTCCGGGATCAGGATCAAGAGCCCGGTGCCGATAGCCGAGCCGATCGGCGAGGCCACGCCGCCGAGCAGCGACATGGTCAGGAACTGAATCGATTCCGCAAATGAGAACTGGTCGGGACTGACATAGGCAAAGCCGCCGGCGAACAGGCCGCCCGCGAGGCCGCCGAGCACCGCGCACACCGCGAAGGCGTAGACTTTGGTGCGGAACACGTCGATGCCGTTGACGCCGGCCGCGAGCTCATTGTCGCGCACGGCACGCATGGCGCGGCCAAGCTTGGTGTCGGGCAGGTGCCAAACGAGATAACCGACGATCGCGAGCATCGCGACGCAGAAAGCGAGATAGCTTTGCGAGGACTGGAACAGCTCGGGCCGGCGAATGTTGGCGACGCCGTCCGGGCCGTGGGTCACGCCGATGGCGTTGATCATTACCAGCGTCACGATCTGCTGGAACGAGATCGTCACCATCGCGAGGTAGTGCCCGCCGAGCCGCAGCGTCGACATGCCCAGAAACGCGCCGGCGACCAGCGTGATCGCGCAGGCGCCGACCAGACAGAGCCAGAAGTTCAGATGCAGGTCGGCAGTGCCGAGGCCGACGGCATAGGCACCGAAGCCGAAGAACGCCGCCTGCGCCAGGTTGATCTGGCCGCACAGGCCGAGCACGACCGACAAACCGAACACCGCGATCGAGAAGGTCGTGGCTTGCAGCAGGATGTTGAGGATGTAGCCGTCGAACTGCATGCCGGCGGCGAGCGCCACTAGCGCGGCCGCGCCGATGAAATACGGCAGATGGCGGATGATCAGCGGCTTCGAGCGCACGGCGGGCGCCGGAATCATGTTGTCGCTGGCGCTCATGCTTTCTCCGCGACGCGTTCGCCGAAGATGCCCTGCGGCCGGAACACCAGGAAAGCGATCAGCACCAGGAAGGCAAAGCCGTCCTTGTACGGCACCGAAATATAGGCGGCGCCGAACGTCTCGATGACGCCGAGCGCGAGGCCGCCGACGATGGCGCCGGCAACGTCGCCGAAGCCGCCGATGATGGTCGCGGCAAACGCCTTCAGCGCAATCGTCGAGCCCATCTGGATCGAGACGAACAGCACCGGGGCCACCAGGATGCCGGCGAGACCGCCGAGCACGGCAGAGTAGATGAAGGTGATCATGATCATGGTGGAGACGGAAATGCCGAGCAGCGAGGCCATCTCCTTGTCCTGCGAGGTCGCCTGCAGCTTTTTGCCGAGCAGCGTCTTCTCGAAGAACCAGAAATTGAACAGCACCAGGAGGATCGTGACGCCGATGATCAGCAGATACTGGCTGTCGAGATAGACCGGGCCGAGCTGGATGCCGGGCGTATCGAACCAGCCCTGCAGCACCTGCGGTTGCGGACCGTAGATCGCCAGCACCGAGTTCGACAACAATATCGAGGCGCCGATGGTGGCGATGATGACAGGCAGATAGGTGCGGTGGCGCAGCGGATAGTAGACGCCGAGATTGAAGATGACGCCGAACAGCGCCATGCCGGCGAGCGCGATCAGGAACGACAGCCAGTAAGGCCAGCCGAGATCGACCGAGAACACCACCATCAGATAGGCGGCGACCATCGAGAATTCGCCCTGCGCGAAGTTCACCACGTTGGTGGCGCGGAAGATCAGCACGAAGCCGAGCGCCACCAGCGCGTAGACCGCGCCGATGCCGATGCCGGTGAACAGCAGTTGTAAGACCAGATCCATGACGGCGCTCGATCCGAACAGTGTGCGCAGAAGATCGGCCTCGCCGGTTTCGCCGGCGAGGCCGAGCCGCGATCAATCGTTGAAGTCGATGTGCTTGTCGTAGACGATCTTGCCCTTGTCGTTCTTCACGACGTTGTAGCCGTGCAGACCGTCGCCGTTCTTGTCGAAATTATACTCGCCTTCAGCGCCGGCGAACTTCTGCGTCGCCAGGATGGCGTCGCGGATCTTGGTCGGATCGGTCGAGCCAGCCTTGTTGATCGCCGCCGACAGGATGGTGATCGCATCATACGGCCAGGCGCTCTGGTTGTCGGGCGCGGTCTTGTAGGCATCGCGATAGGACTTGCCGAACGCCTTCGCGGTATCGCTCGAGTCCTCGGCGAAGTCGGCGACCCCATAGGTGCCGAACAGCGCCGGACCGGCGAGCTTGGTCGAGGAGACGGCCACCACCGAGGGCGAGCCGACCCAGGGGATGTTGACGCCGAGCTGACGCAACTGCCGGGCAAAGATGCCGAGGTCGTTCTCGAAGGTGAAGTAGGTGCCGAGCACGTCGGCGCCGGACTGCTTCACGGCCAGCACGACCGGGGTGAAATCCTGGCTCTGGTTGGCATACCCCTGATCGAGCACCGGCGGCGCACCGAGCTTGGTCAGCGCCTCAGTGAGCGCCTTGCCGCCCGCGGTGCCGAAGGCGTCGGTGGAATGCACGATCGCCCACTTCTTCTTGCCGAGCGTGTTGACGCCGAAATCGGCGATCACGCGGCCGGAGTAATTGTCATTCGGGCGGAAGCGGAACAGCCAGGGATTTCCGGAATGCGTGAGATCGGGATTGGTGCCGCCGATCATCACGGGCTTGCCGACCTTGATCACGTCGGGCGCCATCGCCTGCACCTGGGTCGAGCGGATCGAGCCGAGGAAGGCAACGATGTCGGATTGCGCGGCAAGCTTGGAGAACGCCAGCACGATGCCCGGATTGGTGGTCTGGTCATCCTCGATGACGAGTTCGACCTGCTTGCCGAGCACGCCGCCGGCCTTGTTGACCGCGGCCAGCGCCAGCTTGGCGCCGTTCTGGGCCCACAGGCCCTGCTCCGCCGCGGGTCCAGTCACCGGCACGCACATGCCGATCTTGATGGTCGCTCCCTGCGCCCAAGCGCTGCGCATCAGCGCGGGAGCAGCGAGACCTGCCGCCAAGCCGGCGGAAAACTCACGCCTCGTCAGTTTCATTCAATCCTCCCTTTGGTGCGCCGAACTTGCATGTCGGCTGCGTTGAAACGAGCTGACGCGTCGATCGGTTGCCCTATCCGCAGCCATCGAACGGCGCGGCGAACAAATGTGAGCGCCGCTGCAGCGCACAAGACGCGCAACGGCGGCCATCAATCTGGCGTTTGACGCAGCTAAACATGATTGCACATTGCACGCAATAGCCAAAAGTTCGCTGGCAACGGTGCGTAAATGCCTGCTACCAGCGACCATGACGGGATCACGTGATAGTGTGACCGGCGGGCAGTCATCGATGTCGATTCCAAGAGCGAAATCGCAGACCAGACGGAAACAGCCGGCCTATGCGCTGATCAAGAGCGCATTGGCGAAGCACATCCGGACTGGCGACGTGCCACCCGGTACGGTTCTCTCCGAATCGGCGATCGCGACCTTGTTCGGCTCCAGCCGCTCGCCGGTGCGGCAGGCCTTCGAACAGCTCGAGCACATCGGCCTGGTGCGCCGGTTCGACGGCCGCGGCGTCATCGCAGGCAAGCGCAAGGTCGACCCGCGGCGCGTCCCGATCACGCCGGAAATGTTCGGGCTGACCGACGGCCCCGTCGAGGCGGTGCGCAGCGACGCCTGGGATGCGCTCTATTACAAGCTCGAACGCGAGATCATCTACCGGTCGCTGTTCGGGCGCTTCCGCGTCAGCGAGCTCGCATTGGCACGACACTTCCGTGTGGGGCGCACGGTTGCGCGCAATTTGCTGCTACGGGCGCAGGCGATCGGAATCCTGGAGAAAGGCGCCAAGGCGCACTGGTATGTCGTGCCGCTCGACGAGGAGCGCCTCCGCGACATCTTCGAGGTGCGCGCAACCCTCGAGCCGCTGCTGCTCAAATCCGCTGCGGCGAGGATTCCTGCCGCACTGCTTGACCGGATGGCGGAGCGGCTGCGCGAGGGGATTGAGTACCGCGACCGCGTCGGCGTCGGCGAACTCGACGAGATCGAGGGCGATCTCCATATCCGCTGCCTGGGTTACGGCACCAATCGCGAGATGATCGAAGCGCTCAAGCGCACCCACTGCGCCTTCGTGATCGGCAAGCACATCCAGGTCGCGCTGACCGCGCCGCAGATCGATTCCTTCATGGACGAGCATCTGGTGATCTTCGAAGCCCTGCGCGCGCGCGACGGCGAGGCGGCCGCCGCGACCTTGCGTCGCCATATCGAGTGGTCCCACTCCAAGGTCGCCGGCTGGATTGCCGAATTCCGCGCCATCAACGTGATCTCGCGCGTGCCCTACATGGCCTGAGCGGCATTGCCGCGCGTCGTCGCTGCTACTCCTCGGCCTCGACCTCGGCGCCATCGGCCGAGCCCATTCCGGCGAGGCTCGCCTCCAGCACGCCCAGCATTTCGTGCAACTCGGCAAGCCTGCGCGCGCCATACCGCCGTGTGATCTCGGCGTAGATCGCCTCCGACGTCGGCGCCACCGCCTCGATCAGCTTCAACCCCTTGGCGGAGATCGAAACCACCGCGCGCCGGGCGTCGTTCTCCGCCGCCTTGCGCTCGATCAACGCGCGCGCCTCGAGATCGCGCAGGATTCGCGACAGGCTCGGGCCGAGCAGAAACGCGACGCGGGCGAGCTCGGTGACCTCGATCTCGTCGACCGCGGTGAGCGCGCGCAGGATCCGCCACTGCTGCTCGGTCAGCCCGTGATTGCGTAGCGACGGACGGAACTGCCGCATCACCGCCTCACGCGCACGGAGCAGCGACATCGGCAGCGAGCGTGAGAACTCCCGCATCGGGGCCCGTCGCGACGATGCATCGTCGCCCTGCCCCGGCCTGACCTCATCCAATGATTTCTTGCGTGCCATGCTCAATCCACAGCAACGAAATTTTGCGTTGCAACATGCCCTGATTCAGTTTGCGGGAATTCACTTAACATGTTAATCATCTCCCGACATCCACTTTTGTGTAGCACGCATGGCCCTCTCCAAGGACGATATCCGCGCTGCAGCCGAACGGCTCGACAGTGCGGAAAAGACCCGCAAGCAAATCCGCCAGCTCTCGCTGGAATACCCCCGCATTACCCTCGAAGACGCCTACGCGATTCAGAAGGCCTGGGTCGAGATGAAGGTGGCGCAGGGGCGCGTCGTCAAGGGCCACAAGATCGGCCTGACCTCGAAGGCGATGCAGAGCGCGCTCAATATCGACGAGCCAGATTCCGGCATCCTGCTCGACGACATGTTCTTTGCCGATGGCGGCCTGGTGCCGACCGATCGCTTCATCGCAACCCGCGTCGAGGCCGAGCTCGCCTTCGTGATGAAGCATCGCCTCGCAGGGCCTAACTGCACCCTGTTCGATGTGCTCAATGCCACCGACTTCGTGGTGCCGGCGCTGGAGATCCTGGATACTCGGGTCGAGCGCGTCGACCCCGAGACCAAGGCGACGCGCAAGATCTTCGACACCATCGCCGACAATGCCGCCAATGCCGGCATCGTGCTCGGCGGCCGGCCGATCCGCCCGCTGGAAGCCGATCTGCGCTGGATCGGCGCGCTCTGCTTCCGAAATGGCCAGCTCGAGGAAACCGGTCTGGCCGCCGGCGTGTTGAATCATCCGGCGACCGCGGTGGCATGGCTTGCCAACAAGATCGCGCCGAACGGGCTGGCGCTGGAGGCCGGACAGATCGTGCTGGCAGGCTCCTTCATCCGCCCGATCGAGACCCGCAAGGGCGACACCATCCAGGCCGATTACGGACCCTACGGTTCCGTGAGCTGCTACTTCGCCTGACGCACTCAGCAGGAGCGCTGCATGCCGCATTTCACGATTGAATATTCCGCCAATCTCGACGGCCTCGTCGACATGGGCGCAACCGTCGAACTGGTCCGCAAGGCCGCGGTCGAGACCGGCATCTTCCCGCTCGGCGGCATCCGGGTCCGCGCCATCAGGTGCGAGCATTACGCGATCGCAGACGGCCGCAAGAATTACTGCTTCCTCGACATGGTGCTGCGGCTCGGCGAAGGCCGCGATCTCGCCACCCGCAAGAAGGCCGGCGAGCACATCTTCAAGGCGCTGTCGGCCCATCTCGATCCGGTCTTCGCCAAAGCCAAGTTCGCTCTGTCGTTCGACATGCAGATCAACGACAAGGAAACCAGCTGGAAACGCAACAACATCCACGACGCACTGAAGGTGGAGCCGGTCAATGGATAAAGCCGCCCCGAAATCTGCTGCCGACGTGTTCCAGGCCAATCGCGACCGCGCCAGTCCGCTGCTCGCCAAGTTGAAAGCCGAAGGCATCGGCCATGTGATCGACGGCAAGGTCGTGCCGGCGGCCTCCGGCCAGACCTTCGAGACCAGATCGCCGATCGACGGCACGGTGCTGGCGACCGTCGCGCGCGGCAACGCTGAAGACATCGACCGTGCCGCAACCGCCGCGTCCAAGGCCTTCAAGGCCTGGCGCGACATGCCTGCGGCGCAGCGGCGCGAGCTGCTGCATCGCGTCGCTGACGCGATCGAGGAGCGCGCCGACGATATCGCCGTGCTCGAATGCATCGACACCGGCCAGGCGCACCGTTTCATGGCCAAGGCCGCAATCCGCGCCGCCGAGAATTTCCGCTTCTTCGCCGACAAATGCGGCGAGGCCCGTGACGGCCTCAGCACGCCCTCGGACGAGCACTGGAACATCTCGACCCGCGTGCCGATCGGCCCGGTCGGCGTGATCACGCCGTGGAACACGCCGTTCATGCTGTCGACCTGGAAGATCGCGCCGGCGCTCGCTGCCGGCTGCACGGTGGTGCACAAGCCGGCCGAATGGTCGCCGGTGACCGCCGATCTGCTGGTCAAACTGGCAAAACAGGCCGGCCTGCCCGACGGCGTGTTCAACACCGTGCACGGCTTTGGCGAGGACGCCGGCAAGGCGCTGACCGAGCACCCCGCGATCAAGGCGATCGGCTTCGTCGGCGAGAGCGCGACGGGGTCGGCAATCATGGCGCAGGGCGCACCGACCCTGAAGCGGGTGCATTTCGAGCTCGGCGGCAAGAACCCGGTGATCGTTTTCGACGATGCCGATCTCGACCGCGCACTCGATGCCGTCGTGTTCATGATCTACTCGCTCAACGGCGAGCGCTGCACCTCGTCGAGCCGGCTCCTGGTCCAGGAGAGCATCGCCGAGAAATTCATCGAGAAGCTGACCGCGCGCGTGAAGGCACTCAAGGTCGGTCACCCCCTCGATCCGGCGACCGAGATCGGGCCGCTAATCCACGAACGGCACTTCGCCAAGGTCTGCAGCTATTTCGACGTCGCCAGGCAGGACGGCGCGACGATCGCGGTCGGCGGCAAGCCGCATGACGGTCCGGGCGGCGGGCACTATGTGCAGCCAACCCTCGTCACCGGCGCCAACGCCAAGATGCGCGTGGCCCAGCAGGAGGTGTTCGGCCCGTTCCTGACCGTGATCCCGTTCCGCGACGAGGCTGACGCCATCGAGATCGCCAACGGCGTGCAGTACGGCCTTGCCGGCTATGTCTGGACCGGCGACGTAGGCCGCGCGCTGCGCGTCGCCGACGCGCTGGAAGCCGGCATGATCTGGCTCAACTCGGAAAACGTCCGCCATCTGCCGACCCCGTTCGGCGGCATGAAAGCCTCCGGCATCGGCCGCGACGGCGGCGACTACTCGTTCGACTTCTACATGGAGACCAAGCACGTCTCGCTCGCGCGCGGGACGCACAAGATTCAGAAACTGGGAATTTGATTGCACGTCGTTCCGGGGCGCGAAGCGAACCCCAATGCGCAAGCGCGCATTGTGGAACCTCGAGATTCCCCGGTGCACAATTGTGCACCTGAGGTTCGGTCCTGACGGACCGCCCCGGAATGACGCGCCAAATTGAGGAAACACCGATGCCCGCACCAACACACATCTTCGATCCGCCGTTCAACATCATTCGCTGCAGCCACGCCGTGCTCGACGTCACGGATTTGGAGAAAAGCGCCGCGTTCTACGAGAAGACCGTCGGCCTCCACATTGAGGACCGCGACGACAAATCGGTGTATCTGCGTGCCAGCGAAGAGCACCAGCATCACTCGGTGGTGCTTCGCAAGGCGGCGAAGGCCGCCTGCAACCGGCTCGGCTTCAAGGTCGGCAATGACGGCGACCTCGACAAGGCAGCGTCGTTCTTCTCCGAGAACGGCATTGCCTACGCCTTCGTCGACCAACCGTTCCAGGGCCGCACGCTGCAATTCACCGATCCATTCGGCTTCCAGATTGAGCTCTACGCCACGATGGAGAAGCGCCCGCATCTGTTGCGGCGTTACGACCTCTACAAGGGTTGCCATCCGCAGCGGCTCGACCATTTCAACGTGTTCGCCGCCGAAGTGCAGGACACCGTCGACTTCTACGCCCGGCTCGGTTTCCGCCTCACCGAATATGCCGAGGAGGACGGCGACAATGGTCGCATCGCCGCAGCCTGGATGCACCGCAAGGGCAACGTCCATGACTTCGCCATCACCAACGGCCGTGGCCCGCGTCTGCACCACATCGCCTATTGGGTGCCGACCGCGATGAACATCGTGCATCTCTGCGACGTGATGGCCTCCTCCGGCTTCCTCGCCAATATCGAGCGCGGCCCGGGTCGGCACGGCATCTCCAACGCCTTCTTCCTCTATATCCGCGATCCCGACGGCCATCGCATCGAGCTCTACACCAGCGACTATTTCACCGGCGATCACGACCACGAGCCGCTGCGCTGGTCACTGCGCGATCCGCGCCGCCAGACATTGTGGGGCGCGCCGGCGCCGCGCTCCTGGTTCGAGGAAGGTTCGACCTTCGCCGGCCAGGCGGTGCGCGAGCCCCGCTTCGTCGCCGACGTGCTGGTCGCAGATTAGGCGCTAATACAACGAACACCATCCACGTCGTCGCGGCCGAGTGCGCGATTGCGCACGGAGCCGGGACCCATAACCACCGAATAGGGTTGCCGAAAGAATCTCTAGCCGCGTACCCATTCCGATGGCCGCGGCGTAAGGGTCCCGGCCTTCGCCGGGACGACACCAATGAATGGATTGCTGATGTCAGCCCCTCGCCTCGCCACCTATTCCATCAACGGCGCCACGCAATATGGCGCGGTCACCGACACCGGCATCGTCGACCTCTCGTCGCGCTTCGCCAAGGACTATCCGACGCTGCGCGAGGCGATTGCCGCCGGCGCGCTGACAAGGCTCGTGGAGGATGCCGCTAAGCGCGCGCCCGATTTCGCGCTGGAAGCAGTTGCCTGGCAGCCGCCGATCCCGGCGCCGGACAAGATCATCTGCATCGGCGTCAACTATCCCGACCGCAATGCCGAGTACAAGGACGGCTCGGACGCGCCGAAATATCCCAGCATGTTCCTCCGCGTGCCGCGTTCCTTCGTCGGTCACAACACGCCGGTGGTGCGGCCGCGCGTCTCGCGGCAGCTCGACTATGAGGGCGAGCTGGTGCTGGTGATCGGCAAGGCCGGCCGGCATATCCCCGAGAGCGCAGCGCTCGATCACATCGCCGCGATCACGCTTTGCAATGAAGGCACCATCCGCGACTGGGTGCGCCACGCCAAGTTCAACGTCACCCAGGGCAAGAACTTCGATTCCACCGGCAGTCTCGGCCCGTGGATCGTGCCCTACACCAATGAGGCGCAGATCGCCGATATCCGGCTGACCACGCGAGTCAACGGCGAAGTCAGGCAGGACGACCGCACCTCGCGCTTGATCTTCGGCTTCCGCTACCTCATCAACTACATCTCGACCTTCACGACGCTGGTTCCCGGCGACATCATCGTCACGGGAACGCCGACCGGCGCAGGTGCGCGGTTCGATCCGCCGCGCTATCTGAAGCCCGGCGATGTCGTCGAGGTCGAGGCCGAAGGCGTCGGCATCCTGCGCAACGGTGTCGTCGACGAAGCCACCTAACCTCACAAGCGAGTGGACAGTGCCATGACCTCAACATCCGGCGGCGAAGCGATCGTCAACGGCCTCGTCGCTCACGGCGTCGACACCGTGTTCGGCCTGCCCGGCGCGCAGATCTATGGCCTGTTCGATGCCTTCCACCAGGCGCAGCTCAAGGTGGTCGGCGCCCGGCATGAGCAGGCCTGCGGCTACATGGCGTTCGGCTATGCCCGCTCCTCCGGCAAGCCCGGCGTGTTCAGCGTGGTGCCCGGTCCCGGCGTGCTCAACGCCTCGGCGGCGCTGCTCACCGCATTCGGCTGCAACGAGCCGGTGCTGTGCCTGACCGGCCAGGTGCCGACGCAATTCCTCGGCAAGGGCCGCGGCCATCTGCACGAGATGCCGGATCAACTCGCAACGCTGCGCACCTTCGTGAAATGGGCTGACCGGATCGAATATCCCGACAACGCGCCCGCGCTGGTGTCGCGTGCATTCCAGGAGATGCTGTCGGGCCGGCGCGGTCCCGCATCGCTCGAGATGCCGTGGGATGTCTTCACCCAGCGCACCCAGGTGGCCCCCGTCAGTCCGTTCGATCCGTTGCCGGCGCCGCAGCCCGATCCGGACCGCATCAAGGCGGCCGCCGATCTGATCGCCGGCAGCAAGGCGCCGATGATCTTCGTCGGCAGCGGCGCTATCGAGGCCCGCGAGGAGATCCTTGAGCTGGCCGAGATGATCGACGCACCGGTGGTCGCATTCCGCAGCGGCCGCGGCATCGTCTCCAACGCGCACGAGCTCGGGCTCACTATGGCCGCCGCCTACAAGCTATGGCCGAGGACCGACCTGATGATCGGCATCGGCACCCGCATGGAGCTGCCGACCATGTCGCGCTGGCCTTATCAGCCGGCCGGCCTGAAATGTGTGCGGATCGACATCGATCCGGTCGAACTACGCCGCTGGACCGCCGATGCCGGCGTGATCGCGGACGCGAAGGCCGGCACCGCCGACCTCATCGCGGCCGTGCGCAAGGCCGGCTACAGCAAGACCTCGGGCCGCCGCGCCGCGATCCGCGAGGCGACCGCGGCTACCGAGCAGGAGATCCAGCGGATCCAGCCGCAGATGGCTTACCTGAAAATCCTGCGCGAGGTGCTGCCGGCCAACGCCATCGTCACCGATGAGCTGTCGCAGGTCGGCTTCGCCTCCTGGTACGGTTTTCCGATCTACGAACCGCGCACCTTCGTCACCTCGGGCTATCAGGGCACCCTCGGCTCGGGCTTCCCGACCGCGCTCGGCGCCAAGGTCGCCAATCCGAACAAGCCGGTGGTGGCGATCACCGGCGACGGCGGCTTCATGTTCGGCGTGCAGGAGCTCGCCACCGCCGTGCAGTTCAAGATCGGCGTGGTGACCTTGGTGTTCAACAACAACGCCTATGGCAATGTCCGCCGCGACCAGCGCGAGCGCTTCGACGGCCGTGTCGTTGCCTCCGACCTGGTCAACCCCGATTTCGTCAAGCTTGCGGAGTCCTTCGGTGTCGGTGCTGCGCGCGTCACCTCGCCGGATCATTTCCGCCCCGTGCTGGAGAAGGCGCTGGCCGACGGCGGGCCCTACGTGATCTCGGTCGAAGTGCCGACCGATTCGGAAGTCTCGCCCTGGGCGTTCATCCACCCGGCGCGAAATAGTTAGTTGTCATTCCGGGGCGAAGCGAACCTCAGATGCGCAATTGCGCATCGGGGAATCTCGCGATTCCGGGTTCGATGCTTCGCATCGCCCCGGAATGACGATACTAAATCCGCCTCACTTGCAGCCGCGACGCGGCGATCACGAGCAGGCCGGCGCCGGCGACCGACCAGCAGGCGACCGGTGCCCAGTGCACCAGCGGCGCATAGTCCGGTATCTTCTGCAGGCCGCCGGCGACCGCCGCCATCCGCGCAAAGGTCGCGAGCGCCAGCGCCGAGAACACCAGGCCCGTGACCTTGCCCTCCGCGCCGGTCTCCCCGATCGCAAGCGCCGCGGACACCGCGCTCATCAGCATGCAGCCCCAGGCTGCTCCCGCCATAAACTGCGCCACGATCAGTATGTTGAGACTGCCCGCAATCTCCGCGGCGACGATGGCGAATGCGCCGAGCAATCCCGCCGCGCCCATCACGATCAAGCCGCCGCGATGCTTGACGACAATGCTCGCCGGAAACATCGCGATGTTGAAGCCGATCCAGAACACCGGCATCAGCCATTGCAGCTCATCTGATTTGGCAAACCGCAAATAGAACGGGGCGCTGTTGATGTTGAAGTGCAGCTGATAGCCGAGCGACAGCAGCACCATCGATCCGATCAGGAACATCGGTATCGCCCCGAGCCGCTTGGCCGGTGGTGCGAGCCGCTCCGGCTGCGCCTCCTCGGCGACGCGGCGCTCGATCCCTGAGAACGCGAGCGCAGTCAGCAGCAGCACGGCGCCGGACAGCACGAACGGCAGCCGTGCATCGTGATCGCGCAGCACGACGCCGAGATAGGGCGAGACCGCACCCGCGATGCCGTAGCCCAGCATCGCCAGCGCGGCGAGGAATGGGACCGAGGGTTGCGCGCGATACTTGCCCAGCAGCGTCAGTGGCGGCGCGCGCAAGGCCGACGATGTGACCGACCAGATCACGATCAGCACGATGAGCCAGAATTTCGCGCCCGGCCCGGTGCCGGCCACATAGGGCAGCGCGACGAAGGCAGCGCATGAGATCGCGGCGAGAAAGCCGACGAACACGCCGAGCCGGCCGACCAGGCTCGCAATCCTGTCCGCGGCCATGCCCATCGCGGTGTCTGTCACCGTGAAGATGCCTTGGTCCATCATCAGGATCAGGATGACGGTCGACGGCGCGATGCCGACATCCGCGCACAGCTTCGGCAGATAGATCAGGTAGGTGGTCCAGCCCAGCGTGAAGACGAGCTGCAGCACGGCGAGATAGACGCCGGTGCGGTTGACGGCGCGGTCGGCCTTGGTGGTCATCCGCCAAGTCTAGACCACCCCGCGCTTCAGCGCACCTTGCGGAAGGTCAAATTGATGCGCTGCCGGCCGAGCACGCTGTGCTCGCCATCAGCGAGCGCTGCGACACCGTGATAAAATAGCCGTGACGGCCCGCCCCACACCGCAACATCGCCATGTTCGAGTCTGTAGCGGCGCGGTGTGTCGCTGCGCTTCAGCCCGCCGAACAAGAAGACCGCCGGCAGCCCGAGCGAGATCGAGACGATCGGCGCGCCGTAGTCGAGCTCGTCCTTATCCTGGTGCAGCGACAGTTTTGCGCCGGGCACGTAGCGGTTGATCAGGCAGGCCTGCGGCGCGAAGCCGTTGAAGCCGGCCGCAGCCGCAGCCTCGACGGCGAGCCCGCACAGCACCTCCGGCATTTCAGGCCATGGCTGTCCCGAGTCAGGATCGATCGGATCATAGCGATAGCCGCTGGGATCGGAGACCCAGCCGACGCTGCCGCAATTGGTCATCGCGACCGACATGCGGTGGCCGCCCGGCGTGATCAGATGCCGGAACGGCGCCTGCTTGACGATGAGGCGCAAGGCCGGGATTAGGGCCTCGAACGGCCGAACGAAGCCGCGCAACAGCACCGCGCCGTCCGCAATCACTTCGCGCGGCGGCCGTGCATCGCCAATTGTCTCGAACAGATCAGCAGCCACGCCTGTGCGCACTCACTTTGCGTCGTGGAAGATCACGCCAACGGTGTGGCGATGGCCGGACCTGATCCGGCTGACGCCGTGGCGCAGATTGACACGATACGGCCCGCGCGTCCCCTGCACCGGACGATGATGCACGGCAAACGCCACCGCATCGCCCTTGGTCAGCGGCACCACCTCCGGCCGCGACTGCATCCGCGGCCGCTGCTCGGTCAGCACAAATTCGCCGCCGGTGAAATCGCGCCCCGGCTGCGACAGCAGGATCGCGACCTGGATCGGGAACACGTGCTCGCCATAGAGATCCTGGTGCAGACAATTGTAGTCGCCCTCGCCATATTGCAGCAGCAGCGGCGTCGGCCGCGCCTGCCCGGCGTCATGGCAGCGCTTCAGGAACGCTGCATGCGACGGCGGATAGCTGATCTCGATCCCCATCGTCTGGTTCCAGCGATTGGCTGTCGCAGTCAGCTGCGCATAGAGCGCCGGCCGCAGCTCCGCGATCAGGTCCGGCAGCGGATAGGAGAAGTACTTGTACTCGCCGCGGCCAAAACCGTGGCGGCCCATCACGACCCGGCTGCGGAAGTGGCCGTCGTCGGGATAGAGCGCGGCGATGGCATCGCATTCCTCGGGCTTCAACAGGCCGCCCAGGACGGCGCAGCCCTGCCCGTCGAGGTCGGCCGTGATCTGGTCCCAGTCGAGCGCGTCAACGCGGGCGGGAATGCTCGTGGTTGGGGTGCGGGGGATGGCTTTGGCTGTTGCTGTCATGAGCCAGAGTTTTGCGCATGATCGCGGGAGTCGCCACCCGATTTCCGATCTAGATGTGCCGGGAACGACGCCCCAATTCCCGCTTTCGCCGGGACGACGCGCGGAGAGGGTGTCGGCTGCATCCGCTCCGAGACCTCGCGGCGAGAAATCAGCCCCTGACCGGCAGCGTGACCACGTCATATCCGTGGCTGATCTTCCGCTTCAGCACCGGGTCTTCCAGCTCGAACTCGAAGCGGCTGGCCGGGCGGATGCCGCCCTTGGCCGCGAAGGTGCCGCCGAACATGGCGCAGCCGTCTGGCAACGCGCCCTTGTCGAAGCCGCGCCCGATCAGGTCCTTGACCGGCAGCATGTGATCGAGCGTGCCTTCCTGGTAGAGCACGCGCTGGCCCCCCATCGTGGCCCAGGAGCGCAGGATCAGCTGGTCCCAGTGATCGATGACGTCTTCGAATTCCCAGAGCTCAGATGCCATCGGCTTGTCGCACATCTGCTTCGACACCGTGACGCTGTAGCTCTCGACCTTGCGGTCGGTATGGTCGGAGCCGCAGCCGACGAAGATGCGTCCCTGCCAGCCGATCAGCACGAACTCGACCTCGCCGCTGGAGTCCTCGCCGCAGACCTCGATGGTGTCGGCGAAGGTGAGCCGGCGCGCCGAGCAGCGGTAATAGATCGGCGTCGTCGCGGGCCGTGCGATGCCGAGCGCCTCGAGCTCGGCGATGTGCTTGTCGCGCGCCACCGGATCGCGGCCGGTCCAGCCGGCGATCACGGCCTGTTTGATTTCAAGCGTGAGTGGCGTCGCGACGCCCTTGTCGTCGACATTGAAGGTGAGATCAAACACGGATGACGGTCTCCATTCCGGCCGCAAGCTCAAAGATGCGGCGATCCGAGCCGCCCGCGGCAGCAAGCATCAGGCCGACCGGCGCTTCGCCCTCGCGATGCGCGGGCAGCGAGATCGCGCAGCCATCGAGCACGTTGATCAGCGAGGGATTGCGCAGCGCGCGCAGGTTCTCGGTGGCGAATGCCTTGTCATCGGCGAGACTGGCAATGGTCGGCGGCAGGTTCGCCGTGGTCGGCAGCACCATCGCGTCATAAGGTGCGATGCGCGCCTCGGTCCGGGCGATGAACGAGCGGCGCGCGTTGATGATGTCGATATAGTCGGCCGCCAGAAACCCCTCGCCGCGCTGGATCCGCACCGCGACGCGGGGATCGTAGATGTCGCCCTTGCTGGCCAGCAGGAAGCGGTGCCAGGCATAGCTCTCGGCCGCGGAAAACCCGCCCTTGGTGTTCATCACGCCGACATCGAGCAGTTCGGGCACCTCGATGCGCTCGATCAGCGCGCCGGCGCGCGACAACGAAGCCAGCGCGCGCTCGAAGGTCTTTGCGACGGCATCATCGAGGTCGTCGAGCACGACCGTGGTCGGCACCGCGAGCCGCATGCCCTTGACCGGGCGCGGGGTGACCGGCGTCACCGGCTCGTCGGCCAGCACCGCATCGAGCGCGGCGCAGCAGGCCACTGAATTGGCCAGCGGGCCGTAGCTGTCGAGGGTGAACGACAGCGGCACGCCGCCGTCGAGCGGAATCCGGCGCTGGGTCGGCTTGTAGCCGACGATGCCGTTGAAGGCGGCCGGGATCCGGCAGGAGCCGCCGGTGTCGGTGCCGAGCGCGCCGAACGCCATGCCGTCGGCGATCGAGACCGCGGCGCCCGAGGACGAGCCGCCCGGCACATGGCCGACGCTCCGGTTCCAGGCGCTCTTCGGCGTACCGTAATGTGGATTGATGCCAATGCCCGAATAGGCGAACTCGGTCATGTTGGTGCGGCCGATCACGATAAAGCCGGCGCGCTTGAGCCGCGCCACGGCAGGCGCATCGGCATCCGCCGGCGCGGAATCATCCAGCGCGCGCGAGCCGGCGCGCGTCACCTGCCCCTTGATGTCGAACAGATCCTTGATCGAGACCGGAATGCCGGCAAAGGGCGACGGCGCCGCGTTGGCCTTGCGCAGCCGGTCCATGGCGTCGGCTGCTTCCAGCGCCGCCTCGCGGTCGACATGGATGAAGGTGCGCTGGCCCTCGCCGGACGGATCGGCGATCCTGGCGATGCATTGCTCGACGAGCTTGCGGGCGGAGGTTGCCCCGCTGGCGAGGTCGGCGGCAAGGGAGGCGAGTGTCGGATTTTTGGGCATGGCTTTCACTTTAAGGCTTGCACTTCACGGCTTGCTGGCTGGCAACTCAAAAGGTCTTGCAGCTGATTGTCGCGCGAACCGGCGCCGATTTCCAGATCGGTGGTAGCGCTTCTCTTTTTTTGACGCGTTTTCTTCACGCGAACCGGTGTCCACTTCGCTCGAAAGCGCTTCCGCCGGCGTCACTTCAACCCAAAATAGGCCCGGTGCAGCTCTTCGTTGCCGCTCATCTCGGCAACCGTGCCGGAGAAGCGGATCCGCCCGCCCTCCAGCACGAATACGCGGGTGGCAATCTCGAGGAAACCGATATTTTGCTCGGCGATCAAGAGCGCCAATCCACGGCCCTGCAGGCTCGACAAAGCGCGAAGCACCTCCTTGACGAACAGCGGCGACAGCCCGGCCGAGGGCTCGTCCATGACCAGCAGCTTCGGCTCGGCCGACAGTGCCTTGGCGATGCCAAGCATCTTGCGCTGGCCGCCGGACAGGCTGGAGGCCGGGTCGCGGCGCTTGTCGCGCAGCACCGGAAACAGGCCGTACAGTTCGTCGACCCGCGCGCCCGGATTGGCATGGCCCAGCGCCTGCGCGCCGACCCGGATGTTCTCCTCGATCGACAGATCGGGAAACACCGCAAGCTCCGACATGTAGGTCATGCCGCGCTTCATGCGATCCGAAGATCGCATTCTCGTGATGTCTTCGCCGCCGAGCCTGATGTGGCCGTTGCGGGCCTCGATCAGGCCGACCAGCGATTTCAGGAACGTGGTCTTGCCCGCGCCATTGGCACCGAGCAACAACACGGTCTCGCCGGGGCGGACGTCGAGATCGACGCCCCACAGCACCTGCATGGTGCCGTAGCCGGCATCGACGCCCTTGGCGTCCAGAAGCGATGCTGCATCAGTGGGCATGCTCGCCTCCCAAAAACACCTCGATCACCTGCGGCTCGCGCACCGCGGTCGCAAGCGTGCCCTCGAAGATCTCCTTGCCCGCATTGAGCACGATGACGCGATCGGTGATCTGCTCGATAAAGCCCATCAGATGCTCGACCACGATGATCGCCATGCCGGTCGCGGCGAGCGCCTTGATGCGGCCGGCGATCCAGTCGAGCTCCGCTGGGTTGAGGCCGGCCGCGAGCTCGTCGAGCAGCAACAGGCGCGGGCGCGTGGCGAGCGCACGGGTCAGATCGAGCATCTTCTGCTGCGCGCTGTTGAGATCGGCCGCAGGACGATCGGCGACCTCCTTGAGCCGGTATTCCTCAAGCAGCTCGGCGATCGACGGCGGCGTCCCGGTCGCGCCGCCATAGGCCAGCGCCACCTGGATGTTCTCGCGCACGGTGAGCGACAGGAACGGTTTTGGCACCTGGAAGGTGCGGTTGATGCCGCGGTGAACGAGCTTGTGCGAGGCGACGCCGCCGGAGGAAGCGCCGTCGAACACGACCTCGCCGCCGTCGGGCGCATAGAGACCGGAGATCACATTGATCGCCGTGGTTTTGCCGGAGCCATTCGGGCCGACGAGGCCGAGAATCTCGCCGGGCACGACGTGAAAGCTGAGGCCGTCGAGCGCATGGAAGCCGCCGAAGCGCTTGACCAGCTTGGAGACCTTGAGGATAGAGTTTTGCTCAGGGGACATGCCACCCCCTGCGCGTTGCCAGCGACACCAGCCCTGCGGGCAGGAACAGCACCAGCCCCATGATCAGCAGGCCATAGATCAGCTGGAAATATTGCGGCGTGGTGAAGCCGATCAGATTGTAGATGCCATACAAGATGAGCACGCCGACGATCGGTCCCGTGATGGTGGCAACCCCGCCGAACAGCGCGAACACGATCGCGAAGATCGAGAACTCGCCGGAGAACACGTTGTCCGGATAGAACACCGAGACGTACCAGGCGTAGATGCCGCCGGCGAGGCCTGCGACCAGCGCCGAGGCGAGCCAGGCGATCACCCGCATCTTGATGATGTTGACGCCGGCCATCGAGGCCGACACCGCATCCTCGCGCACGGCCTGCAGCGCCAGGCCGAACGGCGAGTTCTTGAGATAGATCACCGCGCCGACCGTCAGCGCCATCACGACCACGGCCGCATAATAGGCATGGGTCGGATTGAACGTGCCGGTGAGCGATACGCCGTAGGGGCCCTTGGTGATGCCCTCCAGCGCCGGGTTGGCGACGAAGTGCAGCACGGCGAGCGAGGCCGCGAGATTGGCGATCGCAAAATACGCACCCGACAGCCGCAGCAGCGGGGTCAGCAACAGACCCAGCGCCACCGCGACGACGCCGCCGACCAGCACGGCCAATGGCGCCGGCGTCTGCAGATGCATCACCATGATGGCAAAGCCGTAGGCGCCGGCCCCGAAGAAGCCGACATAGCCGAACGGCAGATAGCCGGTGAAGCCATAGATGATGTTCACGCCTTGCGCGAGGATCAGGAAGATCACGAAGTTGAACAGCAGCAGATGGTTTTGATAGACGCCGGGCAGCAGTGCGAACACCACCACCAGCGGCGCCAGGATGAACAGCAGGTGTTTCGAGGCGTTATGCAACGCGCACCCGCCTTCCGAGCAGACCGCTCGGGCGCAGCAACAGGATCACGATCAACAACACATAGGGCAAGAGGTCGGCCCAGGAACTGAGATAGGTCTGCACCAGCATGTAGCAGAGGCCGTAGACGACGCCGCCGAGTGCGGTGCCCAAGGGATTGCCGAGCGAGCCGAGCACGACGATCGCAAACGAGGTCACGGTCGCATCGGCACCGAAGGCCGGCGTCACCGAGCCGAACATGAAGGGTGCGAACACGCCGGCCACCGCCGCGATGCCAAGCCCGATGCCGAACGCCGCCGCCGAGACGCGGTCGACGTCGATGCCGGTCGCCAACGCCTCGTCGCGGCGTGACATCACCGCGCGGGTCAGGGTGCCGAGCCGCGTGTGGTAGAGATAGAGATAAACAAACCCAATCGCGATCAGGCTGGTGATCGCCGCGATCACCCAAGGCGCGGGAAAGCCCTGGCCGAAGATCTGGATCGGCCCTGCCCCGCCGGCCTTGCCGCCGAACCATTTGACCTTGATGGTCGTGAACACGGTGCCGAGTAGCCGGCTCTGGATCGAGCGCTCGCTGGTGCCGGCGAAGATCGTGGTGACGGCTTCGATCACCTGCGACAGGCCGAAGAACAGGATGATCGACAGCATTTCCGGGTTGGCCGAGCCCTGCAGCCGCGGCACCAGCACCCAATACAGCAGCACGCCCGCGAGCACAAAGACCATGAAGGCCAGCGGCACCGCGAACAGCGGGTCGATGCCGGCAATGCCGACCACGCCGAGCGCGATGAAGGCGCCGAGCATGAGGATGTCACCATGCGCAAGATTGACGATGCGCATGACGCCGAACACGAGATTGAGGCCGATGCCGACCAGGCTGAAATACAGCCCGAACAGCACGCCGGCAACGAGCGCATAAGTCATGCTATCGCTCGCCGCCGAAGACTACGTCTAGGGTACTCACCTGCATCACGGCGCCGGATAGATCGGCTTGCCGGTCGCGGTCTCGTGCGGATAGATCGAGACGAACTTGATGTGATCGTGCTCGTCGACCGTGAGCTGGCCGAGCGGCGTCAACTCGCCGATCTGGCCGCCGGTCTCATCCAGCGCGAAGGTGCCGTCCAGCGTCTTGAGCTGGCCGCTGAGCGAGAACACCGCGCGGCGCAGCTCCATCTGGTCGAGACTGGTCGCAACCGACAGCGTCTTCTCGATCACCAGCGCGGTGGTGTAGCCGGCCACCGCGTTGAAGCCGAACTCCATCTTGCCGTCGTTGTACTTCTTCAGCCAGGCGGTGCGGAAATCCTTCATGGTCATCCCGAAATTGACGGGATAATCCAGCTCGGACGGCGGCACGTAGGTCCAGACATGCTCGAGGCCCTTGGCGCCGACGTTCTTCTCGAGCAGCTCGGTCTCGAGGCCGGCATAGATCGCGAACAGCATCTTGAACTTGGTGCCGACGTCCTGGACGTTGCGCAGGAAGGCGATGTCGTTCGGCGCGTAGCCGAAATGGATCACCGCGTCGGGATTGGTGTTGCTGATGTTGTTGATGATGACGTTGTAGTTGGTGGTCTCGGTCGGGACGCCCTGGTCGTAGACGATCTCGATCGGCGCGCCGGACTCCTTGACGAACTTGCGGAACGCGTTGGCCTGGGTGCCGGTGAACTCGTTGGTCGCGTAGAGGATTGCGATCTTCTTGATGCCGAGGCCCGGACCGTCATGGCTGATGAAGTCAGCCACCGGCTTCGGCCAGACCGTCGACACCGGGTCGGCCATCAGCGCGATGTAGGGATTGTCCTTGGAGAAGAAGCTCGCGCCGGTGCCGGTCTGGTCGAACAGGAACATCTTGTGGTCGCGCGCGATCGCAACCGCCGGCGCCGTCAGCACCGATCCGGAATCGGCGACCAGCAGGTCGACCTTATCCTGGGTGACGAGCTGGTTATAGAGCGTCGAGGCGGTCGCGGTGTTGCTCTGGTCGTCATAGGACACGAGCTTGATCGGGATCTTCTTGTCGAACGCCTTCACGAACACGCCCCCCTCGGCGTTCTTCTGCTCGACCCACAATTTGAGCGAGCTGTAGACCGGCATCGAGATCGAGGCGTAGCGCCCCGAGGACGCGTAGAGCGTGCCGATCTTGATCTCCGACGGTGCGTCGGCGGCGATTGCCTGCGTGGCGAATGCGAGGCTGGCAGCGAGTGCCGCGCCGATGATCCTCAGCATGATGTTATTCCTCCCGGGTATCTTGGACGTCTCGTGGACCTGGCTTCGACGTATCTTGGACGTATCTTGGACCGCGGCCCTTCTACGCGCCGGACCGGAGCGACACAAGCATCGCGGCCTTAGCAATTGTGCGAGGGGCGGAATATGCGGCATGCGCGGGACACAGGCCGCTGCGCGGGGCGTGGATGGACCGTTGACGGGCCTTGGTTCGATGGCGCATCAAGACCGTAACGATTTCGGGAGGAGACATCAGACATGGCCGAGCCCGCGCGCGCGAAACCAAAGGCGACACCTGAGACCCAGCATTTCTGGGACGGCACCAAGGCCGGCGAGCTGCGCCTGCAGCGCTGCGACGCCTGCGCCAATGTCTACTTTCCGCCGCGCCCGTTCTGCCCCTCCTGCGCCTCGCGCAAGGTCTCGATCTTCAAGGCCAGCGGCAAGGGCAAGCTCTACAGCTACGTCATCAACCATCGTCCCGCCGCGCCCGGCTTCACGCCGCCTTATGCGATCGCCATCGTCGAGCTCGACGAGGGTCCGCGGATGATGAGCAACATCATCGATTGTCCGCAGACGCCGGAAGCGCTCGAGCTCGACATGCCGCTCGAGGTCGCCTTCGAGGCACTCGACGACAAGATCACCCTTCCCTTGTTCCGCCCGGCAAAGGGGTGATGTGATGCGCAGGAACCAGGTTGCCGTCGTCGGTGCGGCCGAAACCACCGAACTCGGGGTCATCCCGAACATGTCGCAGATCCAGCTGCACGCGGACGCGGCGCTGAATGCAATCGCGGACGCCGGCTTGAAACTCTCCGACATCGACGGCTTCGCCACCGCGGTCGAGACCCCGCAGCAGATGGCGCACTATCTCGGCATCACCCCGACCTGGGTCGACGGCACCTCGGTCGGCGGCTGCTCGTTCATGCTGCATGTCCGCCACGCCGCTGCCGCGATCGAGGCCGGCCTCTGCAAGACCGTGCTGATCACCCATGCCGAGAGCGGCAAGTCGATGATCGGCAAGCAGCCGCGCTTCACCGCACCCGACAGCCTCAACGGCCAGTTCGAGTCGCCGTTCGGCGTCTACGGGCCGCCGAGCATGTTCCCGATTCCGGTGCTGCGCTTCATGAAGACGCACGGCATCACGCATGAGCAGCTCGCGATGGTCGCCGTCGTGCAGCGCGAATGGGCGGCGAAGAACCCGCGCGCGACCATGAAGGATCCGATCACGGTCGCCGACGTCCTGAACTCGCGGATGATCGCCTATCCGTTCCGGCTGCTGCAATGCTGCCTCGTCACCGACGGCGGCGGCGCGCTGATCCTCACCTCGGCCGATCGCGCCAAGGATTTCCCGCAAAAGCCGGTCTACATTCTCGGCACCGGCGAGAGCGTGGAGACGCCGATGGTCAGCCAGATGAAGACCTTTGACTCATCGCGCGCCTTCAGGGTGGCGGGCCCGTTGGCGTTCAAGGAGGCCGGCATCGCCCACAAGGACGTCGATCATCTGATGATCTACGACGCCTTCGCGCATCTGCCGCTCTACGGCCTCGGCGACCTCGGCTTCATGCCACATGAGGAAACCGGCAAGTTCATCGCCGACGGCAACACCCGCCCCGGCGGCAAGCTGCCGCTCAACACCAATGGCGGCGGGCTGAGCTACATGCACTCCGGCATGTACGGCATGTACGCGCTGCAGGAGAGCGTGCGACAGATGCGCGGCATCGCGCCGGCGCAGGTGCCGAATGCGAAGATCTCGGTCTGCCACGGCGTCGGTGGCATGTTCGCCGCGTCAGGCACCATCATCTTTACGAACGAGAAGTAACGCCCGTCGTTCCGGGGCGCGCGAAGCGCGAACCCGGAACCTCGAGATTCCGGGTTCGATGCTGGCGCATCGCCCCGGAATGACGGACAGCAAACCAGGAGAACCCACATGGCAAAATCACTGCAGGATAAGGTCATCATCGTCACCGGCGCGGGCCGCGGCATCGGCCGCGAGATCGCGCTGCTCTGCGCCGCGGAAGGCGCCAAGGTCGTGGTCAACGATCCCGGCGGCGCCGCCGACGGTGGCGGCTCGAATGCTGCGCCCGCTGAGGAAGTGGTCGAGGAGATCAAGAAGCGCGGCGGCACTGCCGTTGCCAATTTCGAGTCGGTGGCGGAAGCGATCCCGGCCAGCAAGATCGTGAAGACCGCGACCGATCATTTCGGCCGGCTCGACGGCGTCGTCAACAATGCCGGCATCCTGCGCGACATGATCTTCCACAAGATGAGCGTGGAAGCCTTCGAGGCCGTCATCAAGGTGCATCTGATGGGCTCGTTCTATGTCAGCCACGCTGCGGCGCGCATCTACCGCGAGCAGGAATCAGGCTCGTTCGTGCACTTCACCTCGACTTCCGGCCTGATCGGCAATTACGGCCAGGCCAACTACGCCGCCGCCAAGCTCGGCATCGTCGGCCTGTCGAAATCGATCGCGCTCGACATGGGCCGCTTCAACGTCCGCTCGAACTGCGTGTCGCCGTTCGCCTGGACCCGGATGATCGGCACCATCCCGACCGAGACCGACGCCGAGAAGGCCCGCGTCGAGAAGATCAAGCAGATGGGCCCGGAAAAGATCGCGCCGGTCTGCGCCTATCTGCTCTCGGACGCCGCCAAGGACGTCACCGGACAGATCTTCGGCGTGCGCATGAACGAGATCTTCCTGTTCGGCCAGCATCGTCCGGTGCGCTCGGTGCATCGCGGCGAAGGCTGGACGCCCGAGACCATTGCGGAACACGGCATGCCGGCGCTGAAGGGATCGTTCGCCAAGCTCGACCGCTCGGCCGACGTCTTCACCTGGGATCCGATCTGAACTGATCCGATCTCAATTTGGGATCCGATCTGACAGTTTTATGAAAAAGTCGCCTCGGCGAAACCGCCGGGGCGACACACTCTTTGGTTGTTTCTTCATAACGCGCCCGCATTGTGCCCGAATTGCCGGCGCATGATCGCCCTCCCGATAACAAAAAACCTGGGAGGACTTTCGTGACAAATCCAAACAACACAGAGCAACACGAGAGCGACGGCGCGAAGGCGTTCGACCGTCGAACCATCTTGCGCGGCGCAACCGCGCTTGCTGCAACCGCGATGGCTGCATCCGATGCTGCAGCGCGCGACTTCGGCCGCAATGCGGAGCCGCAGCGTTATCCTGACCCCGACATCGTCGTGATCGACGACAAGCGCTTCAAGGCCAAGGTCGGCAACACCGCGATCAAGCGGCTGTACACCGGCTGCCTCTGGGCTGAAGGTCCAGCCTGGAACGCGCAGGGCCAGTATCTGGTGTGGAGCGACATCCCGGCCAACCGGCAGTTGCGCTACCTCGACGATGACGGCCACATCTCTGAGCAGTTCCACAAGCCGTCGAACGAGGCAAACGGCTCGACCTTCGATTTCGAGGGCCGACAGATCACGGCCGAGCGCACGCGGCTGGTGCGTTACGAGCACGACGGAACCGTCACCTCATTGGCCGAGCAAGCCAATGGCAAGCAGCTCAACGGGCCGAACGACATGGTCGTGCATCCCAACGACAAGTCGATCTGGTTCACCGATCCCGGATACGGCGCGATCTCGATCTATGAGGGCCAGCGCGCCAACACCGGCTCGAACCAGCCCTACCAGAAGGAGGCCGTCTACCGCATCGATGCTGCCACCGGACAGATCACGAAGGTTGCCGACGAACCGTTCAAGCCGAACGGCATCGCCTTCAGCCACGACTACAAGAAGGTCTATGTCTGCGACACCGGCATCACGCACTATCCGAACGCGAAGAACATCGTCTGGCAGTACGACCTCAACGGTGACAAGCTCTCCAACCCGCGCACGCTGATCGACATGACGCTCGACGGCAAGTCAGGCTTCCCCGACGGCATGCGTGTCGACATCGACGGCAACATCTGGGTCGGCGCCGGCTGGGTCGGCCCGGGCTATGACGGCGTGCAGGTGTTCGCGCCCGACGGTGTGCGCATAGGCCAGATCCTGCTGCCGGAGACTTGCGCCAACCTCACCTTCGGCGGCAAGAAGCGCAACCGCCTGTTCATGACCGCAAGCCAGTCGCTCTACGCGGTCTATGTCGAGACCAGAGGCGCACACAACTGTTGATCTAACCGTCGTCCCGGCCTAGTGCGCGATTGCGCACGGGGCCGGGACTACGACCGCGGTGGATTGTCGAAGAAAGCTGGGGCCCAAACCGTTCACGGCACGACCAGTCGTGGTTATGGATCCCGGCCCCGTGCGCAATCGCGCACTAGGCCGGGACGACAGCGTGGCTAGCCGCTGTTCCTCAACCCCGCCGAGATCCCGTTGATCGTGATCTGAATCCCGCGCAGCACCTGCTCGTCGGGGTTCTGCGCGCCGCGGTGCTCCTTCAACAGCTCCACCTGCACGTGGTTGAGCGGATCCATGTACGGGAAGCGGTTGCGGATGCCGCGTTCCAGCAGCGGGTTGCCCTGCAGCAGCCGGTCGTGACCCATGATGTCGAGCAGCGTCTCGATCGAAAGATGCCACTCGCGGCGGATCTGGCCAAAGATCTTCTCGCGCAGCGCAACATCAGGCACCAGCTCGGCATAGCGCGAGGCGATCGCGATCGAGCTCTTCGCCAGCACCATGTCCATGTTGGAGAGCAGCGTGCGGAAGAACGGCCATTCCTTGTAGAGCTCCTGCAGGAACGGCATGCCCTGCTCCGGGTGCTCGGCAATCCAGGTCTCGACCGCGCTGCCGAAGCCGTACCAGCCCGGCAGCATCAGCCGGCATTGCGCCCAGGAGAACACCCACGGAATCGCACGCAGGTCCTCGATCTCGCGGGTCTTCTTACGCGAGGCCGGACGGCTGCCGATGTTCAAGGTCGCGATCTCGTTGATGACGGTCGAACCCCAGAAATAGTCGGCGAAGCCTTCGGTCTCGTAGACGAGACCGCGATAGGCCTTGAACGCAAGCGCGGAAATCTCCTCCATCGCCTTGAGATATTCGGGGCGCGGCGCGCTCTGCCGCGGCTGCAGCAGGCTGGTTTCCAGCGTGGCCGCGGCGAGGATTTCCAGGTTGCTGCGGCCGACCTCGGCATTGGAATATTTCGAGGAGATGATCTCGCCCTGCTCGGTGATGCGGATCTGGCCGTTCACTGCGCCGCCGGGCTGCGCGATGATCGCGTCATAGCTCGGGCCGCCGCCGCGGCCGACCGAGCCGCCGCGGCCATGGAACAGGCGCAGCCGCACGCCGTGGCGCTCAAACACCTCGACGAGGCCGATCTCGGCCTTGTAGAGTTCCCAGCCGGAAGTGACGAAGCCGCCGTCCTTGTTGCTGTCGGAATAGCCGAGCATCACCTCCTGCACGCTGCCGAGACTGTCGACCAGCTTGCGATAGTCGTGCAGCACCAGCATGCGGTCCATGATGCCGCTGGAGGCCTGCAGATCCTCGATGGTCTCGAACAGCGGCACGATGTTGATGGCGCTGCGGCCGGACGGATTGACCAGCCCGACCTCCTTCAGCAGCACCGCGACCTCGAGCATGTCGGACATGCCCTTGCACATCGAGATGATGCATTGAGGGATCACTTCGGGGCCGAACCTGGCGTGGGCCTCGGCCGCGGCGCGGAACACGGCGAGCTCGCTCTGGGTCTCCTCGGAATATTTGACGAAGGGCGAAGCCAGCGGCCGCGCGTTGCGCAATTCGCCGAGCAGCAGGCTGACGCGCGCATCCTCGCCGAGCGCCAGATACGACGTGCCGGGATTTGCAGTGTCGAGCAGCTCGGCGACAGTACGCTCATGCACCGCCGAATTCTGGCGGACGTCGAGCCGCGCCAGATGGAATCCGAAGCAATCCACCGCCCGCCGCAACTGCCGCAGCCGGCCGCGCGCGATCACCCCGGAATTGTTCGCGATCAGCGAGCGATTGAGCACGTCGAGATCGGCCTGGAATTCCATGACGCTCGCATAGGGCTCGGCCTTGCCCACCGGCGGCCGCGTGGTTTCGACCTCGAGCCGCATGGCAGTCGCTGCGAGCCGCGCATAGATCCCGGATACCGCCAGACGATACGGCTCGCCGCTGCGATGCGGCGAGGTGTCCGGCGAACGCTCGGCCAGGATGCGCAATTCGTCCGAGACGTCGGCGAGGTGCGCCGCAAGCGACAGCTCGGCGCCGAGCGTATGCAACTGTTCGAGATAGAAGCTGAGCACCCGGCTCGACTGCAGCCGCAGCGTGCCGCGCATCACCTCCGCGGTGACGAACGGATTGCCGTCGCGGTCGCCGCCGATCCAGCTGCCCATTCGGAGGAACGAGGCGAGCTCGCCCGCCTCGCCGCCCTCCTTGTTCAGCCGGTCCTCCAGCGCGCAGTGCACGCGCGGGACCTCCTGCAAGAAGGTGTAATCGTAGAACGACAGGCCGTTGGCGACCTCGTCGAGCACGGTCAGCTTGGTCCGGCGCAGCAGGTTGGTCTGCCACAACGTCACGACCGCGCGGCGCAGCTGCTCGTCGCTGGCTTCGCTCTCCTCCGGCGTCATCTGCAGCCGCTCGCGGCGGTCGAGCAGGTCCGCGATCTCCATCTCGCGGTCCATCGTGCTCTTGCGGCGGACCTCGGTCGGATGCGCGGTCAGGACCGGGCTGACCAGCGCATTCTTGAAGAAGCTGCGCAGATCGGCCGGGCTGATGCCGGCCTGGCGGGCATGCACCAGCGTCTGCTCCAGCGTGCTCGGGCGGGGCGCCCCGCCGGGGCCGCGGCTGCGCATCTGGCGGATATTGTTCTGGTCCTCGGCAATGTTGGCGAGGTGGGAGAAATAGCTGAAGGCGCGGACGATCCGCAGCGTCTCGTCGATCGACATGCCGTCGAGGATGCCTTCCAGCTCCCGCCGCGCCAGCTTGTCCTCGTCGCGGTGGAACCGGACCGAGGTCTGGCGGATGCGCTCGACCAGGTCGAACACGCCGGCCCCCTCCTGGTCGCGGACGGTGTCGCCGAGCACGCGCCCCAGCAGCCGGATGTCGTTCCGGAGCCGTGCATCCTCCTCCTGTGCCGCCTTCTCTGCGGCACTCCTGGCACCGTTGTCGGTGTCGGAAGGCATGGTCTGGGGTGACATGGCGGGCTACTCCAGAGGCTGCCGGGTTCCTCCGGAGTGTGCGCTTTTTTTGCCGCAGCGCAAGATGAACTTGGAAGCGCTGCACACACACCCATGTCGTCCCGGCGAAGGCTGGGACAACGGTTGCTTGGTGCCCCTAGATCCGCCGCCCCGCCCGATCCCAATACGGATCGCGCAGCCGGCGCTTGAAGATTTTTCCGGAATCCTCCCGCGGCAAATTGGTCTGGATCTCGATATGCTTGGGCACCTTGTAGTCGGCGAGCGCGGTCTTGAGCTGGGCGCGGACCGAGGCGATCTCGAGCGTCACGCCCGGCTGCGGCTCGACCACCGCCATCAGCGCCTCGCCGAACTCGGCGTCGGGAATGCCGAACACCGCGCAGTCGTGCACACCGGGCACCGCATGCAGCACGGCCTCGATCTCGGCCGGATAGATGTTGACGCCGCCCGAGATCACCATGTCGCGCTTGCGGTCGCAGATGAAGACGTAGCCATCCGCGTCGATATAGCCGACGTCGCCCGAGGTGATGAATCCCTGCCGGTCGATCTCGGCGCGCTTCTCCGACTTGTTGTGATAGGTGAAATCGGGATTGCCGGCGATCCGCGAATAGATCTCGCCGATCTGTCCCTGCGGCACCTCCTTGCCGTCGTCGCCGATGAAGCGAAGCTCGGCGCCGGGCGAGATCTTTCCGACCGTACCGGGCTTCTTCAGCGCGTCCTCGGAATTGGCGAACGTCACCGCACCTGACTCGGTCGATCCGTAGAATTCGTAGATCACCGGTCCCCACCATTCGATCATGGCGCGCTTGACGTCGGGCGGACACGGCGCGGCGGCATGGATGATGTGGCGGAGCGACGACATGTCGTACTTCCGGCGCACCTCCTCGGGCAGCTTCATCAGGCGGATGAACATCGTCGGCACCATGAAGATGGTGTCGATCTTCTCGCGCTCGATCAGCTGCAGAAATTCCTCCGCGTCGAAGCGCGGCATCAGCACCAGCGCGCCGCCGAGCCTGCCCGAACGCAGCCCGAAGGAATTCGGCGCCGAATGGTAGAGCGGTCCCGGCAGGATCGCGCGCGCGCCCGGCTTCAGACCGTAGATCATCCCGCGCATCGCTTCCGCATTGGCGGTCTGTTCCGGCGTCGGCGCGAAACGGCGCACCCCCTTCGGATGGCCCGTTGTGCCAGAGGTGTAGATCATGTTCTGCGGCTGCGGCACCACAGGGCCATCATAGCGCGGGAACTGCGCCAGCCAGGATTCGAAATCGATCGCGAAGTCGGGTGTCGCGAGATGATCGGGATTGATCTTGTAGTTGGCGAGGATTTCCGGCGGCGTCGGCACGCTGAGCACGGTGACGTCATCCGGGATCGCGCCGCGCAACGGATGCAGCATGTCGGCATGGCCGATCAGGACGCGCGTGCCGGAATCCGTCAGCACGTAGTTGATCTCCTCCGGCTTGAAATGCCAGTTGACCGGAACGCCATAGGCGCCGAGCCGCATCGCTGCGTAGGCAGCCTCGATGAAGGCGATGTCGTTGCGCATCAGCATGCAGACGCTGTCGCCCGGCTTGACGCCGAGCTTGTTCAGGCCGCTCGCGATGCGCTCGGTGCGCTCGGCGACCGCAGCGTGCTCGCGCCGGCGACCGCCGCTGACGATACCGAGAAAGGGTTGGGACGTTTCCATTTGTCGCTGTCCGATCTGTCGTCGGGTTAAGTCGTCATTCCGGGGCGATGCGCAGCATCGACCCCGGAATCTCGAGATGCTAGGACTGGTCCTTCGGACCATCTCGGGATGACGCGGCGGTCGCTACCTAACATCCGCAAACCTTGGCGCGCGTTTCTCCAGATTGGCGCGCACGGATTCGGTCTGGTTCGGACTGCCGAGCAACTTCTGCTGCTCGACCGACTCCGCGAGCAGCGCGGCCGCCGGATCGACCGACAGATTGTTCAGCATCCGCTTCGCGGCACGGATCGCATCCGGGCTCTTGCCGGCGATCTCGCGCGCGACCTCGAGCGCGGCGGCGCGCGGATCGTCACAGACGCGGGTGGCGAGGCCGTAGCTCTGTGCTTCCTGCGCCGAGAAGATCCGGCCGGTATAGGTGAGCTCGCGCAGAATATCGTCGCGCACGAGGCTTGCGAGGATCGGCGTTCCCGCCATGTCGGGGACGAGGCCCCATTTGATCTCCATGATCGACATCCGCGCGTCCTGCGAGAGGAAGCGCATGTCGGCGCCGAGCGCGAGCTGGAAGCCGCCGCCGAACGCGACGCCGTGGACCGCGGCGATCACCGGCACCGGAAGCTGGCGCCAGCCCCAGACCGCCTGCTGCGCGAAATTGGCCTTGCCATGGGTGCGGATGGTGAGATCGCGGCTCTCGCCGCCCGGCACCCCGTTACCGCCATCCTTCATGGCGGCGAACCGCCCCATGTCGAGGCCGGCGCAAAAGGCCCGTCCCTCGCCGGACAGTACGACGACCCGAACGCCCTTTTCCTTGGAAAGCCGGTCGGTTGCAGCGACCAATGCCTCGAACATCGCGGCATCGAGCGCGTTCATCTTGTCCGTCCGCACCAGGCGGACATCGGCGATACCGTCTGAAATCGATATCGAAACGCGATCTTCCATCATTCCCTCCGCTTTGTCCTTGAGTTGGCGCTTTACACAAAGGCCGTTGTCCGCTTTTAGTCAATCGACCAATTAACTGACAACCCCCGTGGAGGAAACGATGTTCTCTGACCAGCTTCTTGCCGGGCGGCGCATACTGGTAACCGGTGGTGGCACCGGCCTTGGCAAGGCCATGGCCACGCGGTTCCTGCAGCTCGGAGCCGAGGTGCATATCTGCGGCCGCCGCAAGAGCGTCTGCGACGAGACCGCCACCGAATTGATGGCCGAGCATGGCGGACGCGTGGTTAGCCACGGCGTCGATATCCGCAATGCGATGGCGGTCGACGAGATGATCGAGTCGATCTGGACCACCAGCGGTCCCCTCACCGATCTCATCAACAACGCCGCCGGCAATTTCATCTCGCGCTCGGAAGAACTCTCCGCGCGAGGGTTCGATGCAGTGGCCAATATCGTGATGCACGGCACCTTCTATGTGACGCATGCGGTGGGCCGGCGCTGGATCGCCGGCGGAAATCGCGGAAACGTGGTGTCGATCACCGTGACCTGGGTGCGCAACGGCTCGCCCTATGTGGTGCCGTCGGCGATGAGCAAGTCGGCAATCCATGCCATGACGATGTCGCTCGCGATCGAATGGGGCCGCCATGGCATCCGCCTCAACACCATCGCGCCGGGCGAAATCCCGACCGAGGGCATGAGCAAGCGCATCAAGCCCGGCGACGAGGCCGGCGCGCAGACCAAGGCGATGAACCCGATGGGCCGGGTCGGCACCATGGAGGAGCTGCAGAACCTCGCGGTGTTCCTGATCTCCGGCGGCTGCGATTGGATCAACGGCGAGACCATCGCCATGGACGGCGCGCAGGCGCTGGCGATGGGCGGCAATTTCTACCAGCTCCGCGACTGGAGCGACGACGACTGGACCAAGGCACGCGACTCGATCAAGGCCCAGAACGAGAAGGATCGCGCGGCGCGAGGTTGAAGCTCGCGCGCCAACTCCTCTGCCGTCGTCCCGGTGCAGGCCGGGACCCATAGCCACCGCATTGCGACGTTCGCGTCCGCTGTGGCCCCAGCGTCGCGCCACACCAACATTTGTGGCAATGGGTCCCGGCCCCGTGCGCAATTGCGCACTAGGCCGGGACGACGATGTTGAAACGTCGCGGCCACCTCCCCCGTATTGTTTTTCCCGCGCGATGCCGCCACACTCCGCGCAACCAAAACAAGACGTCCCGGGGGAAACATGTCCGACGCGCCGAAACTGAGCAACCTTGCCGACATGGTGCGCGACCGCGCTAAAGGTCGCGGCGATGCGCTGGCCTATGAGTTCGAGGGCCGGCAAACCAGCTTCGCCGAATTCGACACGAACACCAACCGCGTCGCCAACGCGCTGATCGCGATGGGCATCAAGAAAGGCGAGCGGATCGCCTATCTCGGCAAGAACAGCGACTTCTATTTCGAATTGTTGATGGGGGCGATGAAGGCAGGCGTGGTGATGGCGCCGGTGAACTGGCGCCTCGCAGGCCCCGAGGTCGCCTTCATCGTAGACGACTGCAAGGCGCCCGCCCTGTTCGTCGGCCCCGAATTCATCACGCAAGCGCGCAACATCAGGGACAAGCTGCCGAGCGTCCGCACCGTCATCACGACCGAGGGCGGCGCGCCGGAATGGCCCGACTATCTCGCCTGGCGCAACGCGCAGAGCGGCGACGACCCGCGCGTTGCGATCGAGCCCAAGGACATCGCGATCCAGCTCTACACCTCGGGCACCACGGGCAAGCCGAAGGGCGCGATGCTGTCGCACGCCAACTTCCTCAACCTCGTGCAGAGCGGCAATGAGGCCGAGAAGCCGGAATGGAACCGGTGGACCACCGACGACGTCTCGCTGGTCGCGATGCCGATCTTCCACATCGGCGGCTCCGGCTGGGGCGTGATGGGGCTCTATCACGGCGCCCGCGGCGTGATCGCCCGCGAGTTCGACCCGACCAAGGTGCTCGACTTCTTCGAGCAGTCCGGCATCACCAAGCTGTTCATGGTGCCGGCGGCGATGCAGTTCGTGGTGCGGCAGCCCCGCGCGCGGCAGGTCGACTTTTCCCGTTTGAAGTACATGCTTTATGGCGCCTCACCGATCCCGGCGGCGCTGCTGAAGGAATGCATCGAGGTCTTCAAATGCGGCTTCGTGCAGATGTACGGCATGACCGAGACCACCGGCACCATCGTCGCGCTGCCGCCGGAGGATCACATCGAGGGGCTCGACCGCATGCGCTCCGCCGGCAAGGCGCTGCCCGGCATCGAGCTTGCGATCCTCGATCCGGACGGCAAGCCGCTGCCGCCGGGCGAGGTCGGCGAGATCGCCACCCGTTCCGGCTCCAACATGGCCGGCTACTGGAATCTGCCCGAGGCCACCGCGCGCACCATCGATAGCGACGGCTGGCTGCGCACCGGCGATGCCGGCTACATGGACAGTGACGGCTATCTCTACATCCACGACCGCATCAAGGACATGATCATCTCCGGCGGCGAGAACATCTATCCGGCCGAAGTCGAAAGTGCGCTGTGCGATCACCCCGATGTGGCGGAAGCCGCCGTGATCGGCATTCCTGACGACAAATGGGGCGAGGCGGTGAAGGCGGTGGTGGTGATGAAGCCTGGCAAGAGCGCGACGGCGACCGACATCATCAACTTCACCCGCGAGCGGATCGCGGGATTCAAGACGCCCAAATCGGTCGACTTCATCCCGGCGCTGCCGCGCAATCCGTCGGGCAAGATTTTGCGACGAAATTTGCGCGATCCGTACTGGGTGGGGAAGGACCGGCAGGTGAACTAGCTGTGGAATCTCAGGAGGTCGTCCATCGGAAGGCCGAGGCGGCTGATGGGTGGTTTGGCTTGCAGACTACCGTGCGGACG
>NZ_BOVL01000019.1:0-35744 GCF_019972155.1 Bradyrhizobium sp. RD5-C2
GTCTTTCCTTGGAACACTGAAGCTTCGCAACCTCAGCTTCCTCGGTTCAGACCAGATGGACAACCTCCTGAAAGAGCAAAGCTAACCCACCCTACGTTTTTGTAAGCGCGGAAGGACCCGCGGCCTAATCCCGGTTCGCCGGGGTCTGAATAAATCCGCGATTATGCGTCGGGCTGATCAGGATCTCGTTCATGCAGACCCGCGCCGGCATGCTGGCGACGAAAGCGATGGTGCGGCCGCAATCCTCGGGCTGCAGCATTTTGGCCTGCTCGGCTTCGCTCGGCACCACCGGTCGCTGCTTCAGGATCGGGGTTGCGACCTCGCCCGGCGACAGGCAGCAGGCGCGCAGGCCGTTGACGCATTCGTCCATGTTGAAGGAATGGGTCAGCGCCAGCACCGCGTGCTTGGTGGTGGTGTAGGCCGGGCCCGGCATCTTCGAGACGTGGCGGCCCGCCCAGGAGGCGACGTTGATGATGCAGCCGTCCTGCTGCTTGCGCATCGTCGGCAGTACCGCGCGCATGCAATAGAGCACGCCGTTGAGGTTGACCTCGACCAGCTTGTCCCAGCCTTCCAGTTCCATGTCGGCCCAGCTGCGTTTCGGCACGTTGATGCCGGCGCTGTTGACCAAGAGGTCGATGCGGCCGTGCTTGCCGACGATCGTCTCGGCGGCCTTGTTGACGTCGGCCTTGTTGCTGACATCGAGCGGGATCGCCTCGGCCTTGCCGCCCTTCTTCGTGATATTGGCCACCACGCGGTCGAGCTCTTCCTTGCGGCGGCCGGAGATCACCACCGTCCAGCCGTCCGCAGCCAGGAATTCCGCCCCGGATTCGCCGATTCCGGTGCCGCCGCCGGTGACCCAGGCCACGCGTTTCCCATTATTTGTCATGCAAACTGTCTCCGTTGCTTTCCGAAGGGCGTTTTTGCTAATCCAACCGGACTCTTACCGGCGCTTTCGCCCCTCAGGGGATGTTGCATGAACACGACCACCAACGCCAACCTGTTTTCCCGCCTGTTCGACGGCCTCGACGACCCCAATCGGCTCGCGATCGAGCAGCTCGACGGCAGCCGCATCTCCTACGGCGATTTGATCGCACGCGCGGGCCAGATGGCGAACGTGCTGGTGGAGCGCGGCGTCAAGCCGGGCGACCGCGTCGCGGCACAGACCGAGAAGTCGGTCTCGGCCCTGGTGCTCTATCTCGCCACCGTGCGCGCCGGCGGCGTCTATCTGCCGCTCAACACCGCCTATACGCTGAACGAGCTCGAATACTTCATCACGGACGCCGAGCCGTCGCTGGTGGTCTGCGATCCCTCCAAGCTGGAGGGCATCAAGCCGATCGCCGCCAAGGTGGGCGCCAAGGTCGAGACGCTTGATCCCAGTGGCAAGGGCTCGCTGACCGAGGCGGCCGACAAGGCGCCGAAGGAATTTGCTACCGTGCCGCGCGGCAATGACGACCTCGCCGCGATCCTCTACACCTCGGGCACCACCGGCCGCTCCAAGGGCGCGATGCTGTCGCACGACAATCTGGCGTCGAACTCCTATTCGCTGGTCGACTACTGGCGCTTCACCGACAAGGACGTGCTGATCCACGCGCTGCCGATCTATCACACCCACGGCCTGTTCGTGGCGAGCAACGTGACGCTGTTCTCGCGCGCCTCGATGATCTTCCTGCCGAAGTTCGATCCGGACGCGATCCTGAAGCTGATGGCCCGCGCCACCGTGATGATGGGCGTGCCGACCTTCTACACCCGCCTGTTGCAGAACCCCGGCCTCAACAAGGACGCCACCAAGCACATGCGGCTGTTCATCTCGGGCTCCGCGCCGCTGCTCGCCGACACCCATCGCGAATGGTCGGCGCGGACCGGACATGCCGTGCTCGAACGCTACGGCATGACCGAAACCAACATGAACACGAGCAACCCCTATGACGGCGACCGCGTGCCCGGCGCGGTCGGCTTCGCGCTGCCCGGCGTCTCGGTGCGGGTCACCGATCCCGAGAACGGCAAGGAGCTTGCGCGCGAGACCATCGGCATGATCGAGGTCAAGGGCCCGAACGTGTTTAGGGGTTACTGGCGGATGCCGGAGAAGACCAAGGCCGAATTCCGCGACGACGGCTTCTTCATCACCGGCGATCTCGGCAAGATCGACGGCAAGGGTTATGTCCACATCCTCGGCCGCGGCAAAGATCTGGTGATCTCCGGCGGCTTCAACGTCTACCCGAAAGAGATCGAGAGCGAGATCGACGCCATGCCCGGCGTGATCGAATCCGCCGTGATCGGCGTGCCGCATGCCGATTTCGGCGAAGGTGTCACCGCCGTCCTCGTCTGCAGCAAGGGCGCCGACATCAGCGAGGCTTCGGTGCTGAAGGCACTCGACGGGCGGCTGGCCAAATTCAAGATGCCCAAGCGCGTGTTTGTCGTCGACGAGCTGCCGCGCAATGCGATGGGCAAGGTGCAGAAGAATATTTTGCGCGATACGTACAAGGATATCTACGCGAAGGGTTGAGGCAAAACGACCATGAAGCGGGAGCAGGCGGACCGGATCAACGATCACTTGCTCGATGCTTGGGAAGCGATGGACAAGGCAAGATTAGCCATCGCAGGTCTAGCCAAGGTCGAGCGGCTCAAATTCGACGGCCTGCTTCGCGAAATCGTCTTCGACTTGCAGGACAAGCTGCTGTTGCAGATTTGGGAACAATATCCCGAGCTGATGCCGACGGACGTTGACCAGTTGCCGCCCGAGATCTGCAGCGAGCTTACGTGGAGCGATGTGAGCCTTCCGTCATCGGTGACCGAAGGCCAACTGGACGAAATCATCCTCTCGCTCCTGAAATCGCGATGGCAAAAGACGACGGTTCTTCTGACCAATGCCGGAAAGCGCTGCGAGGAACTCGGCTTGCCCATCAGTCACGAGGTAATCTCAGCTCGATTGCGGGCACTTTCAGATTCCGATCGTATAGAAGGCGTCGGCGATCTTCGAGTATGGGGTCGCAGCGAAGTCCGATTGAAGGACTAGTTTCGTAGCCCGAAGGATATTCGCAAAGCATAGTCACGGGGCCTTTGGATGGATCGAGAGCGGGCGGTCGAACTAAAGAAGCATCTCCAGAACGTGGGCCGAGCACTCGAGCGTACGGTCATGGCCACGAAGGGAATCGACAAGACCGAGTGCGACGCCTTGCTGGGGCATCTGACCAAGGCCGTCGCAATCGTATACGGGAAACTGTACGACATTTATGCCGAGCATCCAGAGCTGGAGCCGCGCCCCAAACGCCCACGGATCAGCAGCAAGATCACTTGGGATGAAGTTTCGCCAAACCTGTCCGTATCGGTCAGCAAACTCGACCAGATCATCTTCTCTGTCATGGAGCCAAGATGGCGGAAGATGATGCTGATCGTGGGTCAGGCCTTTTTGAATTGCACGGACATCGGGCTGGTGATCAACAGCGAAACGATCGCTGCACGGATTCAGGCATTGGCAAGTGCTGGCCACTTTGAGAGCCAGGGCGACCTGCGGTACTGGGGCAATAGCATGATCCGATTGAAGGTCCCGCCTGCAGGCCAGCTGTCGTAGCCTTCCCGGCTAATGCCCGCCCAACAGACTGATCACGAACCGTCCGCCGACGATGAAGAGGTAGGCCCCGAACGCCACCTCCAGCGCGCGCTTCGACAGCGCGTGGGCGACCTTGACGCCGAGCGGCGCGGTGACCAGCGTGGTTGGCATCACCAGCAGCGCGCCGATCAGCGAGACATAGCCGAGCGCGAACGGCAGTTGCAGCGCGGCGACGTCGGGAAAGCGCGCGGCGGCGGGCCAGCCGGCATAGACATAGCCGAGCGCGCCGGGGATCGAGATCAGCACTGCGAGGGCGGACGACGTCGCGACGGCCTGATGGATCGGCCGGCCGTAGAAGGTCATCAGCAAATTGGCGAACAGGCCGCCGCCGATCCCCATCAGCGTCGACAGCAGGCCGACGAAGAAGCCATAGACGCGCATCAGAAAACCTTTCGGCACGTCGTCGCCGAACTTCCAGCTTTCGCGCGCCAACAGCAGCCGCGCCGCCGCCGACCACGCCACCACGACGAACACGATCTTGAACAGCCGCTCAGGCGCGAAGCGCGCGGTGACGCTGCCGGCGGCAACGCCGATCACGATCGGGAGCCACCAACGCTTCAGGATCTCCATGTCGACCGCGCCGCGGCGATAGTGGGCACGGAACGAGCTCAGCGAGGTCGGGATGATGATCGCGAGCGAGGTGCCGATGCAGAGCGGCATCCGCACCTCGAGCGGCACGCCGGCGAGACGAAAGCATTCGTAGAACACCGGCACCAGGATCGCACCGCCGCCGATGCCAAACAGGCCGGCGAGAAAGCCGGACAGCGCGCCGACAGCGATCAGTAGCAGCGCAAGCTCAAGCAATTCCTTGGGATCGAGGCCGGCCATCATGTCCTTCGCACGGTGGTTGGCGCCGCACGCAGGCATTGGCGCCGTCTTGTGACTGTTCGCGGAGAGCAATAGCCCCTTTTGGGATTCGGGAGTATCTATGCTGTTGAGCAGGCTCTGTTGCAAAATGCGGAAGGATCGGGCTTGGACCAGCTTGTGGCGATGACAGCCTTTGTCCGCGCGGTCGAGACCGGCAGCCTGTCGGCGGCGGCGCGGTCGCTGCCGAGCTCGCTGACCTCGGTCAGCCGCCAGATCAGCGCGCTTGAGGAGCATTTCGGCACTCGCCTGCTGCTGCGCACCACCCGTCAGCTCGCGTTGACCGATGACGTCCGCATCCTCTACGAGCGTGCGAAATCCGTTCTTGGCGAGGTCAGGGAAATCGAGGCCGCGCTGGCACGCGATCCGCATCAACCATCGGGCCGGATCCGCGTCAGCTCGCCGAGCCTGATCGGGCGGCTCGTCATCGCACCGTTGCTGGTGGAATTTCTGCGCCGCTATCCGGCTGTTGCCGTCGACCTGCTGTTGATCGACCGCGCCGTCGACATGATCGAGGAGGATATCCAGCTGGCTATTCGGATCGGGCGCCTGCGGGATTCGCAGCTCATCGCGCGCAAGCTCACCGATCTGCAGATGATCGTGTGCGCATCACCTGAGTATCTCGCGCGGCGCGGTGTGCCGCGAGCGCCGGGCGATCTTTCGGCGCATGACTGCCTGGTGTTTTCCGATTCACCTGGAAGCGCAGAATGGCGCTTTGCCGACGGCACGAAGACGGGTCGCAAATTCCGCATATCCGGTCGGCTCTGGATGAATAGCCTCGAGGCGCTGGTCGCTGCAGCGCGGGAAGGCGCGGGCATCGTCCGTGTGCCGTCGTGGCAGGTGCAGACCGATCTTACGGACGGTCGCCTGCAACGCCTGCTGATCGATCATGAGCCGGCCCCTACGCCGCTATATCTGACGCTTCAGCCGTCACGCCTCGCATCGCCTAAGATCAGGGCATTCGTCGATTTTCTGGTGGAACAATGGGGCAAAATCGACGCCTTCCGGGGCCCGTCCGCGCGCCGTTAAATGTGCCGGCCGATATTCGGATTTCATATTCATTCTTTGGTTCATTCGAACTTGCATCTGGTATACCACACTGCGGATCAACCAGAATTCGGCAACTCTAACAATGAACTTCGGTTCGACCGAAGGCTATTTGGCCGTTGCGCGGGCTGATCCGACTCCGTAAATAGAACTCCTCTACCGCGTTCCCCGATGGGCCGGCCGCGGTCCCTCACACCATAAAGCCCGCCGATGACCGCCAGGATCGAACGACCGCTTTCACCCCATTTGCAGACCTACCGGTGGACGCTGACGATGGCGCTGTCCATCGTCCACCGCGCCACAGGTGTGGCACTCTATTTCGGCACCCTGCTGCTCGCCTGGTGGCTGATCGCAGCCGCCTCCGGCCCGACCGCCTATGCGAATGTCCAGGCCTTCACCGGCAGCGCGATCGGCAAGCTGATCGTGTTCGGCTACACATGGGCGCTGATGCACCATCTGTGCAGCGGCATCCGGCATTTCGTCTGGGACCTTGGCTACGGCTTCAAGGCCAATGAGCGCGAAGCGCTGACCTGGGGTGCACTGGTCGCCGGCATCGCGCTGACCGTGCTGGTCTGGATCATTGCCTACGCGGTTGGAGGTGGACGATGAGCGGCCGCTCTTCGATGCGCACGCCGCTGGAACGCGTCCGCGGCCTCGGCTCGGCACATACCGGCACGAGCGATTTCTGGCGGCAGCGCCTCACCGCGGTTGCGATGACGCTCCTGATCGTTCCCGTGATCGTCGTGGTGATCATGCTGATCGGCCGCAATCATGCCGGCGCGGCGCAGATGCTCGGCTCGATCCCGATCGCCATCATCCTGCTGCTCTTCATCGTTGCCAGCACCTGGCACATGAAGATCGGCATGCAGGTCGTGTTCGAAGACTACATCCATAACGAGAAGCTGAAGATCGCCTGCGTGATGGCGAACAACTTCTTCTGCGTCGCGGTCGCATTGGCCTCGATCTACGCAATCCTCAAATTGTCGTCGGGAGTATAACCCATGGCCGGTGAAGGAAACGGCAAGGCCACCAACGGCAGTGGCCCGGCCACCAATGGCAAGGCCTATCCGATCCAGGACCACACCTACGACGTCGTCGTGGTCGGCGCCGGCGGCGCGGGCCTGCGCGCTGTGGTCGGCTGCTCGGAAGCGGGACTGCGCACCGCCTGCATCACCAAGGTGTTCCCGACCCGCTCGCACACCGTTGCGGCGCAGGGCGGCATCTCGGCCTCGCTCGGCAACATGCATCCCGACGACTGGCGCTGGCACATGTACGACACCGTGAAGGGGTCGGACTGGCTCGGCGACCAGGACGCGATCGAATACATGGTGCGTAACGCGCCCGACGCGGTCTACGAGCTCGAGCATTGGGGCGTGCCGTTCTCGCGCACCGAGGACGGCAAGATCTATCAGCGTCCGTTCGGCGGCATGACCCTGGACTACGGCAAGGGCCAGGCGCAGCGCACCTGCGCCGCCGCCGACCGCACCGGCCACGCCATGCTGCACACGATGTATGGCCAGTCGCTGCGCCACTCGGCCGAATTCTTCATCGAGTTCTTCGCCATCGACCTGATCATGGACGACCAGGGCGTCTGCCGCGGCGTGATCGCGCTCAAGCTCGACGACGGCACGCTGCATCGCTTCCGCGCCCAGACCACGATCCTGGCGACCGGCGGCTATGGCCGCGCCTATGCGTCCTGCACCTCGGCACACACCTGCACCGGCGACGGCGGCGGCATGGTGCTGCGCGCGGGCCTGCCGCTGCAGGACATGGAGTTCGTCCAGTTCCATCCGACCGGCATCTACGGCTCGGGCTGTCTCGTCACCGAAGGCGCCCGCGGCGAAGGCGGCTATCTCGTCAACTCCGAGGGCGAGCGCTTCATGGAGCGCTATGCGCCATCGGCCAAGGACCTCGCCTCGCGCGACGTCGTCTCGCGCGCGATGACGATCGAGATCCGCGAAGGCCGCGGCGTCGGCAAGAAGAAGGATCACATCTTCCTGCACCTCGATCACCTCGATCCGAAGGTGCTGCATGAGCGGCTGCCGGGCATCTCCGAATCGGCGAAGATCTTCGCCAATGTCGACGTCACCCGCGAGCCGATCCCGATCGTACCGACCGTGCACTACAACATGGGCGGCATCGCCACGAACTATCACGCCGAAGTCCTGACCAAGCGCAACGGCGACGACAATTCGGTGGTGCCGGGCCTGATGGCGATCGGCGAAGCGGCCTGTGTCTCGGTGCATGGCGCCAACCGCCTCGGCTCCAACTCGCTGATCGACCTCGTGGTGTTCGGCCGCGCCGCCGCGCTGCGCCTTGCCGACAAGCTGACGGCGAACGCCAAGCAGCCGGAGCTGCCGAAGGATTCGTCCGACCTCGCACTCGGCCGGCTCGATCACTTCCGCCACGCCTCCGGCGGCACGCCGACCGCGAAGCTGCGCGACAGCATGCAGCATGTGATGCAGAACAATTGCGCGGTGTTCCGCACCGGCGACGTGCTGCATGAAGGCCAGAACCTGATCCACAAGGTCTATGGCGGCGTCGGCGACATCTCGGTGTCGGACCGCTCGCTGGTGTGGAATTCCGACCTGATCGAGACGCTGGAATTCGACAATCTGATCGTGCAGGCGATCGTGACGATGGATTCGGCGGCGAACCGCACCGAAAGCCGCGGCGCGCATGCGCGCGAAGACTTCTCGGCCCGCGACGACAAGAACTGGATGAAGCACACGCTGACCTGGATCGATCCGGCCGGCAAGACCGCGATCGATTATCGTCCCGTCCACGACTACACGATGACCAATGATGTGCAGTACATCCCGCCGAAGGCGCGGGTCTACTGAGAACGAAGGCGAGCAAGCATGGTTGAATTCGCACTTCCGAAGAATTCGAAGATTTCCGGCGGCAAGACCTGGCCGAAACCGACCGGCGCCACCGAGACGCGCGAATTCCGGGTGTATCGCTGGAACCCGGACGACGGCAAGAATCCGAGCGTCGACACCTATTATGTCGACACCCATGATTGCGGTCCGATGGTGCTCGACGGCCTGATCTGGATCAAGAACCACATCGACCCGACGCTGACCTTCCGCCGCTCCTGCCGCGAGGGCGTCTGCGGCTCCTGCGCGATGAACATCGACGGCCAGAACACACTGGCCTGCACCAAGTCGATGCACGACGTCGGCGCAGGCGGCGCGGTGAAGGTCAATCCGCTGCCGCACCAGCCGGTGGTCAAGGACCTCGTCCCCGACCTCACCAACTTCTACGCCCAGTATGCCTCGATCGAGCCGTGGCTGAAGACCACGACGCCGACGCCGCAGAAGGAGTGGAGGCAGAGCCACGAGGACCGCGAGAAGCTCGACGGTCTCTACGAGTGCATCCTGTGCGCCTGCTGCTCGACCTCCTGCCCGAGCTACTGGTGGAACAGCGAGCGCTTCCTCGGCCCCGCCGCGCTGTTGCAGGCGACGCGCTGGGTCACCGATTCCCGCGACGAAGCGACCGGCGAGCGGCTCGACAATCTCGAAGATCCGTTCCGCCTCTATCGCTGCCACACCATCATGAACTGCGCCAAGGCGTGCCCGAAGGGCCTCAACCCCTCGGAGGCGATCGCCGAGCTCAAGTTCAAGATGGTCGAACGCCAGATCTGATCTGACACAGCCGCGGCTGGCGCTATGACAAGCGGCCAGCCGCAGCTCGCCGGATCAGGATATCGGCGCCGACCGCATCGACCGCGGATCGATCGAGGTCGAGCACGACATCGACGATGCTGTGATCCTCCGGATCCATCGTGACGGTGAAGCCAAGATCGCGGCACATCCCGATCATCGTGGTGTTCTCGGTCAGCACCTGGCCGGACAGCCGCTTCAATCCCTCCGACCGCGCATAGTGGATCAGGAGCTGCATCAGCGCCCAGCCGAGCCCTTTGCCTTTGAGATCGGACTGCAGCAGGATCGCGTATTCGGCGTTCTGGTACAGCGAGTCCGAATGCAGCCGGACCGCTCCCATCATCTCGCCGGTCGCCGGATCGAGTGCCACGAACGCCATCGCGCGCGCATAGTCGAGCTGGGTCAGGCGCGCGATGAAGGCGTGCGAGAATTCCTTCATCGCGTGGAAGAAGCGCAGCCTGAGGTCTTCGGCCGTGACGCGTTTGAAGAACGCGGCGACCATCGGCTCGTCCTCCGGCCGCATCGGCCGCACCGTGACGCGCGAACCGTCGCGTAGCGCCAGCTCACCCTCCCATTGCGACGGATAGGGCCTGACCGCCAGTCTGGTTTGACCGGCGAACAGCCGCGCCGGCTTGCGGATCGCCACCCGCGCATCGAGTGCAAGCACGCCGGTCTCGTCCGCCAGCATCGGATTGATATCGAGCGCGGCGACCTCGGGAATGTCGGCCGCCATCTGCGCCAGCTTGACCAGGGTGAGCGGCACCAGTTCGGCCGAGACGGCCGGCACATCGCCATAGCCGCCGAGCAGCCGCGAGACGCGCGTCCGCCCGACCAGCTCATGGGCGAGATTCATGTCGAGCGGCGGCAGCGCCACCGCCTTGTCGTTGATCACCTCGACCGCAGGGCCGCCGCGGCCGAACACGACCACCGGACCGAAGGTCGGATCGTCGGCGATGCCGAGGATCAGCTCGCGCGCCGCGCGCCGCACGATCATCGGCTGGATCGTCACGCCTTGCAGCGTCGCATCCGGCCGTGCGTTTCGGGCGCGTTCCAGCACCGTCCTTGCCGCATCGACAACGCTGTCCCTGGTGCGCAGGTCGAGGATGACGCCGCCGACATCGGAGGCATGCCGGATGTCGCGCGAGAACACCCGGACCACGATCGCGTGCCCCTCGGCGAGGAACGGCGCCGCCTTCTCGGCGGCATCCTCGGCACTGTCGGCCACGACCGTCGTCACGATCGGAATGCGATAGGCCTCGAACAGGGCGACGATCTCGGCTGGATCGAGCCAGGCGCGCCCTTCCGACAACGCCTTCACGACCACATGCCGCGCCGCCGCCGTCTCCGGCGTGAACACCGATGCGACGCCGGGCGGGGTCGCGGCGAGCGCTGTGGAGGCTTCGCGATAGCGCACCAGATACATGAAGGCGCGCACCGCATCGTCCTCGGTCGGGAAGTGCGGAATCCGCGCCGCCTCGAAGATCGCACCGGTACGCTCGTCGGCGCCGACCCACGCCGCAAGCACCAATGCGGCGACCGCACTCCGCTTCGTCCTGCGGTCACGCACGCATTGCGCCACCGCCTCGGCAATCCCCTCCGCCGGCGCCACCGCGGTTTCGACATTCGCGACCAGCACCGCGTCGTTGTTGGCGTCATCGAGCAGCGCGTTGAGCGCCACCACGTAGCGGGCGGCGTCGGCATCGCCCGCGATGTCGACGGGATTGGCGGACGACCAGCCCTGCGGCAGCAACTCGTCGAGCCGCGCAATGGTCTGCGGCGACAGCGTCGCGGGAACGCCGCCGAGCTCGGCCAGCCGATCGGTGGCGAGGATGCCCAGCCCCCCGCCATTGGTCAGGATCGCGAGCCGGTTGCCGCGCGGCACGAAACCGCGGCCGAGCAGCTCGGCGCAGTCGAACAGTTGGCGAAGGTCGTAGACTCGCAGCATGCCGGCGCGGCGGAACGCGGCGTCATAGACCGCGTCGGAGCCGGCCAGCGCACCGGTGTGGGTCGCGGCGGCCTTTGCCCCCTCGGCCATCCGCCCCGACTTGACGACGACGACCGGCTTCATGCGTGCCGCGGCGCGCGCCGCCGACATGAACTTGCGCGCATCCTTGATCGCTTCGAGGTAGATCAGGATCGCGCTGGTATGATCGTCGAGCGCGAAATAATCCAGGAGATCGGCGACGTCGACATCGAGCTGGTCGCCGATCGATGCAATGCCGGAGAAGCCGAGCCGCCGCTCCGCCGCCCACTCGATCATCGCCGACGCGACCGCGCCGGATTGCGAGATCAGCGCGACATGGCCATCCGACGGCTGATGCGAGGCGAAGCTCGCATTGAGCTTCGCGCGCGGCACCATGATTCCGAGGCAATTCGGCCCAACCAGGCGCATGCCGTGCCGCCGCGCCGTCTGCTCCACGATCTCCGCGAGCGAGCCCGCGCCATGGCCAAGACCGGCCGACAGGATCGCAGCGCCGGCAGCGCCGGCGAGCCCGGCCTCCGCCACGATCTCCGGGATCGCCGCCGGCGGTGCGCTAATGACGACGAGGTCCGGAACGAACGGAAGCGATTTCAGATCGGCAACGGTGGGCTCGCCGTCAACATCCCCGTAGTTGTGGTTGACGACGCCCAGCCTGCCGGCGAAGCCGCTCGCCTTGAGGTTTCGCAGCACGGCCGCACCGAGCGACGACGGCCGCGGGCTGCCGCCGACCACCGCGATGCTTCGAGGCGAAAATACCCGCTCCAGGCCGAACGTCGACATTGCGTGGTCTCGCAGGGAACCCGTGGATGCGCGGGAGGCGCCCCCGAACGAACTCTACTTCGTCGCCCGCCCCATTGCACCCATTGCCGCCGCGACAGAACGCGTCGGCCCGGCTAATGCAGCCCCAGCGCCTGCGCCAGATTGAAGGTCAGGAAGCTCGCGGCATAGGCCAGCGCGAGCATGTAGAGGAACGTCACCACCATCCACTTCGCGCCGCCGGTCTCGCGGCGGATCACCGCGAGCGTCGAAGCGCATTGCGGGGCGAAGATGTACCAGACCAGCATCGACAGCGCGGTCGCCAGCGTCCATTTCTGCGCCAGCACCTGGCCGATCTGCTCCGCCGCCTCCTTGCCGCCCTCGATCGAATAGACGGTGCCGAGCGCCGCGACCGCGACCTCACGCGCCGCCATGCCCGGGATCAGCGCCACCGCGATCTGCCAGTTGAAGCCGATCGGCCGCAGTAGCGGCTCGAGCGCATGGCCGATCATCGCCGCGAAGCTGTAGTTGATCGCCGGCCCCTCGGCGCCTGCGGGCGCGGTCGGGAACGAGGCCAGGAACCAGATCAGCACCATCATCGAGAGGATCGTGGTGCCGGCGCGATACAGGAACATCTTGGCGCGATTGAGCACGCCGATCGCGATGCTGCGCAGCCGCGGCACCTTGTAGTCGGGCAACTCCAGCATGAACGGCGCCGGCGCATGGTCGCGCCACAGGAAGAACTTTGCGACCGCCGAGACCGTCAGAGCGCTGGTGATGCCGGCGGCATAGAGGCCGAACATCACGAGGCCCTGCAGGTTGACGAAGCCCCACAGCGAGGTCGCCGGAACGAAGGCTGAGATGATCAGCGTATAGACCGGGATCCGCGCCGAGCAGGTCATCAGCGGCGCGATCAGGATCGTGGTCAGGCGATCACGCCGGTTGTCGATCACCCGCGTCGCCATGATGCCGGGAATGGCGCAGGCGAAGCTCGACAGCAGCGGAATGAAGGCGCGGCCATGCAGCCCGGCGCCGCCCATGATGCGGTCCATCAGGAATGCGGCACGCGCCATGTAGCCGAAATCTTCCAGCAGCAGGATGAACAGGAAGATGATGATGATCTGCGGCAGGAACACGATGACGCTGCCGACGCCGGAAATCAGGCCGTTCTGCAGGAAGCTCTGCAACAGGCTCCAGCTTTCCGGCAGCAAATCGTGGATCAGCTGCCCGAGCGCGGAGAAGCCGTCCGACAGCAACTCCATCGCCGGCTGCGCCCAGGTGAACACGGCCTGGAACATCACGAACAGGATCACGGCCAGGATCACAAGACCCCAGACCGGATGCAGCACGACGGAATCGATCCGGTTGGTCAGCGTGTCGGGCTTGGTCGGCAACGTCACCGCGGCGGCGATGATGCGGTCCGCCTCGCGCTGCGCCGCCTTGAGGTCGGCAATCGTCGGCGTCGCCCACGCGCTGGCCGTCGCCTCATGCGACCGGGCCAGGAATTCGTCGGTCCGCTTCAAGAGCTCGTCGACGCCGCCCTTGCGGACCGCGACCGAGGTTACAATCGGCAGGCCGAGCTCCTGCGACATCCGATCGAGGTCGATCGTCACGCCGCGGCGCTTCGCGATGTCGATCATGTTGAGCACGAGCATCATCGGCCGGCCGACGCGCTTCAGCTCGAGCACCAGCCGCAAGGTCAGCCGCAGATTGGTGGCATCCGCAACACAGAGCACGAGATCGGGCACTGCCTCGCCATCAAAGCGGCCGAGCACGATGTCGCGGGTGATTTCCTCGTCCGGGCTGCGGCCGCGCAGCGAATAGGTGCCGGGCAGGTCGAGCACCGTCACGCTGCGGCCCTCCGGCGTGACGAAGCCGCCGGATTTGCGCTCGACCGTGACGCCGGGATAATTGGCGACCTTCTGGCTGCTGCCGGTCAACCGATTGAACAGCGACGTCTTGCCGGTGTTCGGCGCGCCGACCAGCGCCAGGCGCAGGGATGCAGTTGTCATTCGACGATCACGGCCATGGCTTCGCTCCGGCGCAGCGCGATCGTGATGTTGTCGACGCGCACCGCGATCGGATCCCGCCGGATCGTGCCTTCATGCAGGATTTCCACGCGCGCGCCCTCGACAAATCCCATCTCCACCAGGCGCTGCTCGAGCTCCTGCGGAGACAGCGATGACCCCGTCACGAGCGCATCGAGCCTGATGATTTTTCCGACAAAACCGCGATCCGCATGTCCGAGCCGGATGTCCTGTAGATTATCCTGGAAGGAGTTTGGATCGCCTGTCATGCGGCCTGTGTTTCAGCAGGTAGTCACAGGGTCAAGCATTTGCCCGTGAGAGGTTTTAGAACTCCTAAAAACAGCGCCCGCGACCGTCATCCCGGCCGATTTTCCGCTTGACTGGCGGCGCGGCGCTAACGGGGTCGTGATGACGCCCGGCAGCATCCGTCCTCCGCCGCCCCGGACGAGAGCCCTCCCCATCGATCAATCCGATTTGGCCTCCGGTAACCTTGACCGGCGGCTGGATGGCGAGGCAGCCGGCGCGCCAGGCGGCGGAATGGGGATTCGCTTTCTTCGGCGCGACGGTTTGCGTTAAGGTCCGCAAGAAGCCGGAGCACCCGTGCCGACCGCACAACGCAATTCGCTGAGACTGCTGCGATGGATGATGGCCGCCTCGCTGGCCCTTCCGCTGGCGCTGTTCCTGTTCGCGTCCGCAATGTCCCGGATTTCGACCCGCGAGGCCGCCGACCAGGAAATCCAGCGTACGCTGGACGTCACCCACGAGCACGCGCTCAAGGTGTTCGAGACCATCGACCGGAGCCTCGCCGAGATCACCGAGGTCGTCCGCGGCATGAGCGACGCCGAGATCGTCGCGCGCGAGAAGAGCCTGCACGAGCGGCTGCGCCGGGTCGCCGACACGCTCCCCCAGGTGAAATCGATCTGGGTGTTCGATGCCAACGGCCATGCCCTGGTCAACAGCCTGGTGCAACCGGCCCCCGACATCGATTTCTCGGATCGGGATTACTTCCGCATCCACGCCGAGCGCGAAATCGGCACCTATATCGGCGAGGTGCTGACGCCGCGGGCACCCTATCAGGGCGCGCGGTTCTTCAGCGTCGGCCGCCGCCGCAACAACGAGGACGGCAGCTTTGGCGGCGTGATCCAGGCCTCCGTGCTTCCGGAATATTTCGAGAATTTCTACGCCAAGATCGGCCGCGAGCCCGGCAGCTTCCTGGCGCTGATCCGGACCGATGGCTCGATACTGGCGCATTTCCCTGTCATCGACCACGACGCCAGGTTCGAGCCGAGCGGGCCGCTCGGACGGCAGATCGTCGCCAATCCCGAGACCGGCGGCATGACGATCCGTTCCCCGGCCGACGGCATCGAACGGCGCATGCGCTATCAGCGGCTGGCCGAATACCCGATCTATGTCAGCGCCGGGCTCGAGACCTCGGCGATCCACGCGCGCTGGATCGCGACCATGGCGCAGCACCTGATCTTCGGCATACCGGCGACTGCGCTGCTGTTCGGCCTGCTCGTGCTCGCCTATCAGCGAACCGAACGCCTGGAGGAGGAGGCCGACCGGCGCATCGAGGCCGAGGACGCGTTGCGGCATGGCCAGCGCCTGGAGGCACTCGGGCAACTCACCGGCGGCGTCGCGCATGACTTCAACAATCTGCTCACCGTGATCCGCGCGTCGGTCGACATGTTGCGGCGGCCGGACCTGCCGGAGCCACGGCGGCAGCGCTACATCGATGCAATCTCCAACACCGTGAACCGTGCCGCCAAGCTGACCAACCAGCTGCTTGCGTTCGCGCGCCGGCAAACTCTGAAGCCCGAGGTGTTCGACGTCTGCCAGAATGTCCGCACCCTGAGCGAGATGATCACCACCCTGATCGGCTCGCGGATCGAGATCACGGCGCAGGTGCCGGACGAGACCTGCCTCGTCAACGCCGATGCCGGCCAGTTTGAGACCGCCATCATCAATATGGCGGTGAATGCGCGCGACGCGATGGACGGCGTCGGCCGGCTCACGATCGCGGTCCGCACCGTGAGCAAACTGCCGGCCGAGGCGATCACGCCGCCGAGCCCGCACGGCCATGTCGCGGTGTCGGTGACCGATACCGGCGTCGGCATTCCGCAGGAGCTGTTCGGCCGCATCTTCGAGCCGTTCTACACCACCAAGGAGGTCGGTCACGGCACCGGCCTTGGCCTGTCGCAGGTGTTCGGCTTCGCCAAGCAGTCCGGCGGCGAGGTCACCGTGGCCAGCGAGGTCGGCAAGGGCTCGACATTCACGCTGTATCTCCCGCGTGTCGTCGGTAGACACAGCGCGCAATCGCCGCTCACGGAGGATGCGCCTTTCGATCCGACCAGCGCGTCGGTCCTGATCGTCGAGGACAATGCCGAGGTCGGAAAGTTCGCCGCCGACACGCTGACCCAGCTCGGTTGCACCTGCATGCTGGTCGAGAACGCCACCCACGCGCTGGAGGAGCTGGCCGTCGATCCCGACAGGTTCGACCTTGTATTCACCGATGTCGTGATGCCCGGCATGAGCGGCATCGAGCTTGCTGAGGAGATCCGCCGGCAACGGCTCGATCTACCGATCGTGCTCGCCTCCGGCTACAGCCAGGTGCTGTCGCAGCAAGGCAGCGGCGGCTTCGAGCTGCTGCAGAAGCCGTATTCGGCCGAGCAGCTAGCCCGCGTGCTGCACAAGGCCACGCGCTCGCGCCGGCTGAAGCGGGACCAGGCGCCGGCGGGTTGAGGTGATTGCGTGCGCGCATCAAACGCACTGTCGTCCCTGCGAAAGCAGGGACCCATAACCACAGGATTGGGTTGTTGAGTACGCTGTGGCTCCAGCGACGCCTGATGACGACCAGTGGTCATGGGTCCCGGGTCGCGCTGCGCCTGCCCGGGACGACACCGAATATTCGGCTCCGCCGGTGAGTCATATTCTGTCGCGCCGCGTCGGAACAACATCGGAACCTTCTGATTTCCCTCGCGTTGTCGCGCGATGGGCAAAGCCGAGGCAAAATCCGGATCGTCGAACAGGCCCTCACCGGCGAAGGCCAACTCGCCTCGGAAAACGAGCGCGACGCGCGACGATACCGAAGACAGCGACGCCGCACCGGGCGAGGCTGACGACAAATCCGAATTCGTCGAGATCATTGCCGAAGACGGCGACCATGTCGAACCGCCGCCGCCGGAAATCCTCGAGCCCAATCCCGAGCTGTCGCCCGAGGAAGCCGAACAAGCGCGCAAGGACTATTTGCTGACGCGATTCTGGATCACCGCGCGCGGCTACTGGGGCCAGAACGGCGACCGGCTGGCGTGGCTGTTCACGATCGGCCTGCTGCTGCTGATCGTCGCCAATGTCGCCGTGCAGTACGGCATCAATGTCTGGAATCGCGCGATCTTCGATGCGATCGAAAAGCGGGATTCGGTCAGTGTCTTTCACCTGACCGCCATCTTCTTTCCGCTCGCGATTGGCAGCGTGCTGCTGGGCGTCGCCCAAGTGTTCGGCCGCATGGGCATTCAGCGGCGCTGGCGCGCCTGGCTGACCAACGCCGTCGTCTCGCGCTGGCTGGCGAACGGCCGCTACTACCAGCTCAATCTGGTCGACGGCGATCACAAGAATCCGGAATACCGCATCGCCGAGGATCTGCGGATCGCAACCGACTCGCCGGTCGACTTCGTCGCCGGCGTGACGTCGGCGCTGCTGTCCGCCGTCACGTTCATCGTCGTGCTCTGGACGATCGGCGGCGCCTTGACGCTGACGGTCGGCGGCTCCTCGGTCAGCATCCCGGGCTTCCTGGTCATCGCCGCGATCATCTATGCCGCGATCGCGTCCGGCTCGATCATGGCGATCGGGCGCCGCTTCGTGCAGATTTCCGAGGAGAAGAACCAGGCAGAGGCCGAATTCCGCTATGTGCTGACCCGCCTGCGCGAGAACGGCGAAAGCATCGCGCTGCTTGGCGGTGAGGCCGAGGAACGCGACGGCATCGACAAGACGTTCTCGAACGTGCTGCGGCAATGGGCGCGGCTCGCCAGGCAGCACATGCGCACGACGCTGGTGTCGCAGGGATCGAATCTCATTGCGCCGGTAGTGCCCTTGCTGCTGTGCGCACCAAAATTCCTCGAGGGCAGCATGACGCTCGGCCATGTGATGCAGGCAGCCTCCGCCTTCACCATCGTGCAGACCGCGTTCGGCTGGCTGGTCGACAACTATCCGCGGCTCGCCGACTGGAATGCATGCGCGCGGCGCATCGCCTCGTTGATGATGTCGCTCGACGGGCTTGAACGCGCCGAGACCGGTGATGGCTTCGGCCGCATCAAGCGCGGCGAGATCGGGGGCGAGGCCATGCTCAGCCTCAACGACCTTTCCGTCACCCTCGACGACGGCACGGCCGTGGTCGGCGAGACCGAAGTCGCGATCGAGGCCGGAGAACGGCTGCTGGTCGCCGGCGAATCCGGGACCGGCAAGAGCACACTGGTCCGCGCCATTGCCGGCTTGTGGCCCTGGGGCGGCGGCAGCGTCAGCCTGCATGCGGACCGCCGCCTGTTCATGCTGCCGCAAAAGCCCTACGTGCCCTCGGGCACGCTGCGGCGCGCAGTGGCCTATCCTGGCGCGGCGGAGGACTGGAACGTCGATGAGATCGGCGACGCCCTGCACAAGGTCGGCCTCGACCATCTCAAGGAGAAGATCGAGGACGACGCGCCATGGGACCAGACGCTGTCCGGCGGCGAGAAGCAACGGCTCGCCTTTGCCCGCCTGCTGCTGCACAGCCCCGACATCGTCGTGCTCGACGAGGCGACCTCGGCGCTCGACGAAAAGAGCCAGGACAAGATGATGGAAATGGTGACGACGGAATTGCCGAAGGCAACCATCGTCAGCGTCGCCCATCGCGTCGAGCTCGAAGCATTCCATAGCCGCAAGATCGTGCTGGAGCGCCGCAAGGGTGGTGCGAAGCTGGTCAGCGACGTCGACCTGATTCCGCGCAAGGGCAAGCGAAGGCTACTCGGACGCTTCCTGCGGCAGCGGCGAACCTCCGCCAAGGCGTCGGACAAGGCGGCATAACGGCGTTGGCGCTCCGATCAAAACCGGCTATGCATGCCGCGCTTTCGATGAGGCCATGCGTGATCCCGAGCAACGACATTTCGCCGCCGCCGTTCGGCGCCCTGGCGCCCAATGCGGCGCAGGCCGCCATCATCCGGCTGGCGCATGGCTCGGGATTGAAGCGCGGCGCGTTCCGGCCCTGGCTGTCGCGGCTGGTCAATCTGTTCGGTTCGGGTCCGCTTGATGTGACCTATCAGGGCGCATCGTTCCGTTTCTATCATCAGGCGAGCGCAACCGAGCGCGGTGCGCTGTTCAATCCCGACTACAATCTGGAAGAGCTCGCCTTCCTGCGGGCGCATGTCGGCGCCGGCGGCGCCTTCGTCGATCTCGGCGCCAATGTCGGCACCTATGCGCTCGCGCTGGCGCGCGATGTCGGGCCCAATGGCAAGGTGATCGCGATCGAGCCGCATCCGATGACGCATGCGCGGCTCAAATTCAACACGCAGGCTTCCGGCTATCCGCAGGTGCGCCTGGTTGCAGCCGCCGCAGGTCCGACCGATGGCGAGTTGATGATCGAGACCGACGGCGACAATCTCGGCGCCAGCCACATCGTCACCGGCACACCCACGGGCAAGGCGTTCAAGGTGCCGTCGTTGCGGCTGCAACGCATCCTCGACGAGGCCGGCGCGACCAGTGTCGATGCGCTGAAGATCGACGTCGAGGGCTTCGAGGACCGCGTGCTCACCGGCTTCTTCCGTGACGCCCCGGAACGCTTGTGGCCCCGCGCGGTCGTGATCGAGCATCTGTCAAAGGACGAATGGACCGACGACTGCATTGCGGACATGCACACGCGCGGTTACGTCGATCAAGGCCGGACGCGAAGCAACACGCTGCTGGTGCGTGGTTGAGATGCAGCCGCGTCGGAGATCTGCTCCCTCTCCCGCTTGCGGGGGAGGGCCGGGGTGGGGGTGCATCCGCGAGACATATCGTGGAAAGAGCCCCCGCCCGGATTGCATCTTCCCGCAAGCGGGAGAGGTGCAGCCAGACTGCGGATGCAATGTCCGCAACAACAAGGGAAGCTCGTAATGATCGACCATATCGGCTTTTCGGTCTCCGACTACGAACGCGCGAAGGCGTTCTACCAGACGGCGCTTGCGCCGCTTGGCTATGGCCTGATCATGGAAGTGCCCGCGGAAGTGACCGGGCACGCACCTGCGGCGGGCTTCGGCGCCGACGGCAAGCCGGATTTCTGGATCGGCGGCGAAGGCGCGATGAACAAGCCGGTGCATATCGCGATCACGGCCAAGGACCGCGCCACCGTCGACGCCTTCTACAAGGCCGCGATGGCGGCCGGCGGCCGCGACAACGGCGCGCCCGGCATTCGCGCGCATTATCATCCAAACTATTACGGCGCGTTCGTGCTCGATCCCGACGGCCACAACATCGAGGCGGTCTGCCACACGCCCGGATAACGCGCACAGGAACGGCGCAGCGCGCGATTCGTTGTCGCTTCGAAATTCGATGGAGCGATCGATGCGCGCGATGCGACCTGACATCAGCAACAGGGTCTCGATCTAATGTCAATCGATCCCCCCGAGATTCCGCCGGCGACGCCGGGCACGCCGAGCGAACCGCCGCCGGGAATTCCGCCCGGCAATCCGCAGCCGGAGATTCCACCGCCGGTGCGCGAGCCCGGCGCGCCGCCGCGACCGGACGAGCTGCCGGGCAAGACACCAGACGAATCACCGGTGCGCGGACCGCCTGGACCGAGCGGCCCGCCACCTGCGACAGATCGACCCGCCGTCCGGTGATTCGCCGCAGCGCCACAGTTCCACATCGATTGCGAGTGTGTCCGAGCGTTTCTTCTGAACACGCGGTGAACAAGCACACATGCAACCCGTTATAATGTCGAAATAAACTTCGCCGATGATTCGGCGCTCGCCACAATCCGGCCTAACGGCTGGCAATTCATCGTCCTGCCGAATTGTTCGGTTCTGACTTCCTTTCCTTCCTGCCCAGACTTTTCCGCCCGGGGACTCCAAGACCATGACAAAGCTTCGTCTCGTGCTGCTTGCCACGACTGCGCTGACGGTGATGCAGTTCGCCACCTCAGCGTCGCACGCACAAACTTCGCCGCTGGTCGTCGCACAGGCGCAGCCAAAGGAAGAGCTCGGGCCTGACGGAAAGCCGAAGCCCCGGCCCGCGCCGGGCGCTCCCGCGCATCCGGCTCCGCCCGCCGCCGCGCCGCATCCGCAGGCGCCACCTCCGGCAGCCGCCCCGCATCCGCAAGCGCCGCCGCCCGCCGCACCCGCGCGTCCCACCCCGCCACCTCCGCCACCGGCCGCTGCTCCGCCGCATCCGACGCCGCCGGCTCCGCCCGCAGCCGCGCCTGCACGCCCCGCTCCGCCTCCGCCGCCCGCGGCCGCGCCCGCACACCCGGCTCCGCCGGCAGCCCCCGCACGGCCCGAACCGCCTGCCGCGCGCCCGGCTCCGCCTCCGCCGGCAGCCGCGCCTGTGCGACCCGAGCCGCCTGCCGCCAAGCCGGCAACGCCGCCGCCCGCGGCTGCACCCGCACATCCGACACCGCCGCCGCCTCCACCGCCGCCCGCCGCAGCGCCGCAACGTCCGGTTACGCCGCCGCCCGGCGCCGGACCTGCGCGCACTCCGCCGACACCGGCGCCAAGTGCCGCACCAAGCGCCGCACCGGCAGCACCGGGTGCCGCTCCCGCGGCACGTCCCGGCACGCCGCCCGCGGCTGCAACGCCGACGCCTGCAACCCCCGGAGCTCCGACAACGGCACCGGCCGAGCGCCGGCCTGGCGATCGGCCTGGTGGTGAACGTCCTGGCGGTGCCAAGCAACCGCCGGGTACACCGCCCACGACTTCGCCCGGCGCGACGTCGCCGACAACGCCTGCGCCTTCGACAACAACGACGCCTCCCGCCGCTGGCGGACAGCCGCCGGTACGGCCTGGCACCCCCGGCACCCCGCCCGCCGCGACCACGCCTCCGGGCGCGACGCCGACGCCACCGGCGCCGGGACAGCAGGGACGTCCGGCCACACCGCCCGGAACGCCTCCGGCCCCAGGTGCCGCAATGGGCGCTCCCGGCGCAGCACCGGCTCCAGCCGTTGCGCCCGGCGTATCACCAGCCCAGGGAGCCGCGATGGGCGCGCCCGCGGCACGTCCGGCCGGCCCCTCGGCGCCGGGTGTCGTCCCCGGCTCGGCGGCCGCAACGCCCCCGCCCGGCCAGGCGCAATACGCCCCGCCGACGGTCTCGTCCGCGTTCCGGGCCGCGCCAACAGTCACGGCGCCGCTTCCGCCGCCTCCGCGACGTGACAACATCTCGCCACTCGCGATCGGCGCCGCTGTCGGCGTGGGCGTGGTCGCCGGTGCGATCATCGGCGGGACCATCGCCGACCTGCACAACCAGCGGCAGGAGGTCGTCGAAGGCGGCCGCACCATCTACACCGAGCCGGACCGCATCATCATCCGCGATCCGGGCGGGCAGGCCTATGTGCGTGGCGACGACGTCTATCGCTTCCGCTATGGCGCGCGTGACATCCGCACCGAGACGATCGGCGGAGAGACTCGCACCATCGTGGTTCGTCCCGACGGCAGCGAGATCATCACGGTGGTCGGTCCCGATGGCCAGATGCTGCGCCGGATCCGCAGGGACCAGGGCGGACGTGAGCTCGTCATCATCGACAACAGCTATCGCGATCCGGGCGCGGTCGGCGGCTTCTATGTCGACCTGCCTCCGCCGGTGGTCCGCATCCCCTATGATCGCTACATCGTCGAGTCCGATAGCGCGGCGCCGGACGTGATCTACGACACCATGGAGGCGCCGCCGGTGGACCGGATCGCGCGACGCTATACGCTCGACGAGATCCGCTACAGCCCGAACGTCCGCATGCTGATGCCGTCGATCGACGTCAACAGTATCAACTTCGACTCCGGCTCCTGGCAGATTCCGCCGGATCAGGTGGCGAAGCTGCAGGCGATCGCCGACGGCCTCAACCGGGCCATCCAGCGCAACCCGCGCGAGGTGTTCCTGATCGAAGGCCACACGGATGCGACCGGCAACGACACCGACAATCTGTCGCTGTCCGACCGCCGTGCGCAATCCGCTGCCGAGTTGCTGACGCAGCAGTTCGGCGTGCCGGCGGAGAACCTGACCTCGCAGGGTTACGGCTCGCAGTACTTGAAGGAGCAGACCGACGGACCCAGCCGCATCAACCGGCGCGTCACCGTCCGCCGCATCACCCCGCTGCTCAACGGCGGCACCGCCTCCGCAGCGCCGCCGCGCTGAACCGGCGAGCATCGCGATACGAAATGGCCGGGAGCGATCCCGGCCATTTTTGTTTGGTGCGTTATCTCCCCGCCCCCAGCCCCAGCGCGTCGACCATCACGCGAAACACTTCGGTGTTGTCCATCGAGCCGTGGACGCGCTCGCTGCCCGGCCCGGTCGCGGTGAGGATGACATCCTCGCCGGAATGCACGCTGGCGCCGATCATCGCCGGCAGGTTGCCGAAGCGCAGCGCGACGCCGGGAACGTCCTTGTATTTGTCGTTGGCCTTGAAGGTGTCGGGCTGATCGCCCTTCACGGTCGGCTCGTTCGGATCGTCGAGCTTCGGGCGGAACGTCTCGTAATGGTCCGGCAGGCTGGCCGAGAAGATCGCGAGCCGCCGGCTGACATCGACGCGTGACGGATAACCCTCCGCGTCGGGCGCCGGGTAGTTCGGGAAGCCGGCCTTGTCGTAGACGCCGACGCGCTCGCGCAGCGGCACGTTGGGTACAGCAGTCATGTCGTCATTGATCGTGCCGACCAGGCTGTTCGGATGGTTGTGGTCGGCGACGACCAGGATCAGCGTGTCGTCGTTGCGCGCCTTGGCCCAGTCCGTCGCCAGCCGCACCGCATTGTCGAGCATGATGGTGTCATAGACCGCGCGCTCCATGTCGAGCAGATGGGCGTATTTGTCGATCAGGCCGGACTCGACCATCAGGAAGAAACCAGACTCGTGCTTCGACAGAACCGTGAGCGCCGCCTGGACCTGTTCGGTCAGGTCGGGCTGCTCGGGGAATTTCTTGACGCCGCCGCCCTTGAGAAATTTGCGGTCGAGCACGCCGTCCATGTTGCCGGTGGCGAACAAGCCGAGCAACTGCCGCGTCGCCGGCCGTGCGGCGAGCGCATTGAGCTCGCTTGCGGTGGTGGCGACCGGATAGCCGGCGTCGCGGAAACGCGCGAGATAGTCGATGTCATCCTTGCGTTTCGATCCCGCGGCGGATTGCGGCAGGAAGTTCGCGGCGCCGCCGCCCATCAGCACGTCCGGCTTCGCGCCGAAATATTGCGCGACGATCGCATCATAGGCGGCGCGGCGGCGGGTATGCGCGACCATCGCCGCTGGGGTCGCGTCCTCGACCTCGGTGTTGGTGACGATGCCGACGGCGAGCCCGGCCCGCTTGGCAAGGCTCGCGATGGTCTCGACCCTGGGGTCGTCGAGCGGATCGGGCGTGCGATCGGCATACACACCGAGCGCATTGACCGCGGCCTTGTGGCCGGTGGCGTAGGCGCTCGCGGCATTCGCCGAGTCGGTGATGATCGAATCCGAGCCTGCGGTCGCCACCAGCGCCATGTGCGGCATGTCGTCGATGGCGAGCTTGCCGCGGCTCTTGCCTTCCACGATTCCCTTGGAGAGGATTCGCGCCGCGACGCGATGCGCCGGCGACATCCCGTCGCCGATGAACAGGATCACGTTCTTCGCCTTGCGCGGCCCGGTGTCGTAGACGGTCCAGGTCACCGTGCGGCCCTGCGTGCCGTCGCTGACTTCGACGGTGACCGGGCCGGGCTTGGCGATCGAGACGTCGCGCATCAGCAACGCCGACTGGTCCCGGCCCGCTTCACGCACGGTGAACGTGCCGGCCTGACCGAACACCGCGGCATAGTCCGCGCCGTTCAGCGTCACCTTCAGCCGGGCTTGATCGACGACGCCGGGAAGTTCGACCTTGAAGTCGAACTTGGCGCCGACGAGGATATCGGCGCGATCGATCGGATAGATGGTCTGGGCGAGCGCCGACGCTGCCGACAACACCAGCGTGACGGCCACGCCGGCCAATGACTTGATCATGATCGATGCTCCGCCCCTTGCGCACAATGCGCGCCGGGGCGGAGGCTAGCGGCGGCGGATGACGCCGCAATGAGCCGGCGCCGGGACGTATTGCCGCAAGCGCGGGGGTCAGCGCGCGATCTGCTGCGGATCGTAGAAGAAGCGCTCCTCGACCAGCTCCTCGCCGCGCCAGGTCTGCCAGGCGACCTCCTCCATGCTGCGGACCTTGCCGTCCTTGCCGGTAAATTCGAAGCGCCAGCAGATCGCCGAATGATCGCCGTCGAGCAACAGCGGTCCGAGCCGCGTGGTCTTCACACTGGAGACCGCGGCCAGCACCGCCGCCTCGCGCGCCGCCAGCGCCTCGCGGCCGACGCGCCATTCGCCGTCGTTCTCCTGGGTGCGTGCATCGGCGGTATAGAAGTTCCTGATCGCGCCGACATGGTCGTTGGCTTCGACCGTGTCAGCGAAGGCTTGCAGCGTCTTGAGCGAAGGCATCGGGCAATCTCCGTTTACCGACTGATAGTCGGTATTTATCGACTGATAGTCGGTAAGTCAACTGGCGCCAATCCGGAACCTGGGCTAGACATTCACCATGGCAACCCAGGCCGAACGGCGCGAGAAGACCAGAGCCGCCATCGTCAAGGCGGCGCGGCGCATTTTTGGCGAGCGCGGCTTTGCGGCTGCGACGATGGACGACATCGCCAGTGGCGCGCGCGTCGCCAAGGGCGCGGTCTATCATCACTTCGCGACCAAGGAGGCGGTGTTCGAGGCGGTGTTCGAGCAGGTGTCGATGGACCTCGTCGCCGATCTCGACCGCATCTCGCGCGCCGAGAACGATCCGCTCGCGGCGATGGCGGCGGGAACGCAGGGCTATTTCGCGGCGTGCTCAAAAGGCCCGACCGGCCAGATCATCTTGCGCGATGGCCCGGCCGTGCTCGGCTGGGAACGCTGGCGCGAGATCGACGCCAAGCATTTCGGCGGCAAATTTCCGCGCGCGCTGGCGGCGGCGATGGATGCCGGCGTGATCGCCAAGCAGCCGATCGAGCCCCTGGCGCGGCTGCTGCTCGGCGCGGTGACGGAAGCGGCGGTTGCGGTGTCCGCCGGGTCCGATATCGGCAAGAGCGGCACCGATTACGCGCGCGCGTTTCGATCGCTGCTGGATGCGCTCAGGGTGAAGTAGCCGAACTCTCTCCCCGCGTCGTCCCGGCGAAGGCCGGGACGACGAGGTGACAGAGCGCCGCCTCAATCCTTGTCGTTCTCGAGCCGGAAGATCTGCGAGCCTTCGCCGCTCGAGAGCAGGCCGGTCTTGTTGTAGAGGCCGAGCTTGGCGCGGGTATCGGCGATGTCCAAATTGCGCATCGTCAGCTGGCCGATGCGATCGGCCGGCGAGAAGGCGGCGTCCTCGACCTTCTCCATGCTGAGGCGCTCCGGCGCATAGGTCAGGTTCGGGCTCTCGGTGTTGAGGATGGAGTAGTCGTTGCCGCGGCGCAGCTCGAGCGTCACCTCGCCGGTGACGGCGCGCGCCACCCAGCGCTGTGCGGTCTCGCGCAGCATCAGCGCCTGCGAATCGAACCAGCGGCCCTGGTACAGCAGCCGGCCGAGCCGCATGCCGCTGATGCGGTACTGCTCGATGGTATCCTCGTTGTGGATGCCGGTGACCAGCCGCTCATAGGCGATGTGCAGCAGCGCCATGCCGGGCGCCTCGTAAATGCCGCGGCTCTTGGCCTCGATGATGCGGTTCTCGATCTGGTCGCTCATGCCGAGGCCATGGCGGCCACCGATCGCGTTGGCCTCGAGAACCAGCGCAACCGGATCGGCGAACGTCTTGCCGTTCAGCGCGATCGGCTGGCCCTCCTCGAAGCGCACCACGACCTTCTCGGGCTTGACGTCGCAATCGGCGCGCCAGAACGGTACGCCCATGATCGGATTGACGATGGTGATGCCGCTCGCGAGGCTCTCGAGATCCTTGGCCTCATGAGTCGCGCCGAGCAAATTGCTGTCGGTCGAATAGGCCTTCTCCGCGCTCATCTTGTAGGCAAAGCCCTGCGCGGTCATGAACGCCGACATCTCGGCGCGGCCGCCGAGCTCGTCGATGAACTGCTGGTCGAGCCAGGGCTTGTAGATGCGCAGGCTCGGGTTGGTCAGCAGGCCGTAGCGATAGAAGCGCTCGATGTCGTTGCCCTTGTAAGTCGAGCCGTCGCCCCAGATGTTGACGCCGTCCTCCTGCATCGCCGCGACCAGCATCGTGCCGGTCACCGCGCGGCCGAGCGGGGTGGTGTTGAAATAGGTGATGCCGCCGGTCGAGATGTGGAACGCGCCGGACTGGATCGCGGCGATGCCCTCATGCACCAGCTGGGTGCGGCAATCGACCAGGCGGGCCTTCTCGGCGCCGAAATCCATCGCCTTGCGCGGGATCGCGTCGTAATCGGCCTCGTCGGGCTGGCCGAGATTGGCGGTGTAGGCGAAGACCTTGGCGCCCTTCAGCTTCATCCAGAGCAGCGCCGCTGACGTGTCGAGCCCGCCCGAGAACGCGATGCCGACTTTCTCGCCGGTGGGCAGGCTTTTCAGAATCGTACTCATGGGACGGTCCAATCGGTCGAAATCAGGATGATTACGCTGGGCGAATATCAAATTTCCGGTGCCTGGGCACGCCTTTAATCAGGCTTCCGGCTGGCTCGGCTTCGCTTGGCCGCCCCGGCGCCAGCGCTGCATCAGCCGGTAGCCGGGCATCGCCAGCCGCGTCAACGCGGCATCGACCTGGGCGTCGGTCAGCCGGGTCGAGGCCCAGCGGTAGATCAGCGCATAGAACAGCCAGACGGTGAAGAACGACACCAGGCCGGCGATCGCCACATCGGTGAAAAAGTGCCCGCCAAAGGCCATGCGAAGCCCACTGGTAACGATGCCGAATACGGTCGCCCCGGCAAAGGCCAGCGGCCGCCAGGCAGGCGGCGTCAGCGCCGCCGGCGCATAGGTCCAGAACGCGGTGGCGCCCTCGCCTGAGAAGAACGAGCAGTTGCGCGGGCAGCCGCCGCGCGGGTCCCACCACGGCATGAATTGCAGATCGCCACCGAACTGCGTCACGAACACCGGCCGCGGCCGGCCCCAATAGTTCTTGAAGGTGAGGTTGGTGAGGACGCCGGCCGAGAGCAGCATCGTGGTCAGCAGGAACACCGCGGCTCGGCCCGACATCAGCATCGGCCGATCCGGCCGGATGAATTTCCAGACGATGGTCACGATCGCCGGCAGCACCAGCGCCCAGGCGATCCACATCGCCGCATCGCGCGCGAACGACGCCACCGCGTCGAGCTTCACGGGGAAGGTGTTTTCCGCGGCATCGTAGAACAGCGCCGCGAGCTTCAGGTCGAGCTCGGGATAGACCCCGAACAGGATGCCGATGATGAGCGCGAGCGCCAGCGCGATAAAAAGTCCGGTCCGGTTCATGGCGCGCGGTTTAGCCGAGGCGGCGGGGCATGAAAAGTGCGTCGGCTTGCCTTACCCTCCCCTGGAGGGGGAGGGTCGGCTCACGTTGAGCGGAGCGAAGCGTGAGCCGGGGTGGGGTGAAGGTGTCTCCGCCTCTGCACCGCCCGAGTTGAGAGATCACCCCACCCCGCTGCGCATGGCGCTCCGCTCCATGCGCAACGACCCTCCCCCTCCAGGGGAGGGTGAGAGCCGTCATCACGGCCGCGGCGATTGCGACGGCAAGGGCGGCGGTGGCAACGGGCGCGGCGGCTCGCGCCAGGCGCCGGCGGTGCGGCCGGCGATCAGCCAGTAGACCAAGCCCGCGACGATGCCGGCACCGGTCATGATCTCCATGTGCCGGCGCACGATGCCGTGGAATTGCATCATCTCGGGATCGAACGGAACGAGGCCCAGATAGCAGGCCGCGCCGACGATCGCGCCGCCGACCGCGTAGGCCAGCACGCTCCGGATGAAGAACGCCTCGGTGATCAGCACCACGATCAGCGCGGGCAGCAGCGCAAAGCCGGAAATGAAGATGAAGCCGAAGCCGAGCACGACGTTAATCGCACTCTGATCGATCTGCCCGCCGAAATCGCTGAGCTCGGGATACAGCACCGCGACGACCACGATGACCCCGGCCACAAAGCAGGCCATCAGGAAGCCGAAGGCAACGACGAACAGGCGGCCGATCAGGGCCATGTCAGAAACTCTCCGTCATTGCGAGGAGCGATAGCGACGAAGCAATCCATGGTTCAGCAAGTTCGGACATGGATTGCTTCGCTTCGCTCGCAATGACGTCGCGGAGAGCGTGTTCGCTCACAACGCTCAATCCGTCATCGCCATCGCGCGCAGCGCCTGGCGCTCGCGGGCGGAGAGCTTTTCGGTCTCCGACTTGAGCTGACCGCAGGCGGCGAGGATGTCGCGGCCGCGCGGCGTGCGCACCGGCGAGGAATAGCCGGCGTTGAAGATGTACTCGGAGAATTTCTCGATCTGCTCCCAGTCCGAGCACTCGTAGGCGGTGCCCGGCCATGGATTGAACGGGATCAGGTTGATCTTGGCCGGAATGCCCTTGAGCAGCTTCACCAGCAGCTTGGCGTCGTCGAGCGAATCGTTGACACCCTTGAGCATCACATATTCGAAGGTGATGCGCCGCGCGTTCGAGGCGCCGGGATAATCGCGGCAGGCCTGCAGCAATTCCTTGATCGGATATTTCCGGTTCAGCGGCACTAGTTCGTTGCGCAGCTCGTCGCGCACCGCATGCAGCGAGATCGCGAGCATCACGCCGATCTCCTCGCCGGTGCGCTGGATGTTCGGCACCACGCCCGAGGTCGACAGCGTGATGCGGCGGCGGGAAATGCCGATGCCTTCATTGTCGCCGACGATCAGCAGCGCATCGCGCACCGCGTCGAAATTGTAGAGCGGCTCGCCCATCCCCATCATCACGATGTTGGTGACGCGCCGCGTGCCGTCCTCGCGGTCGGCCCAGTCATTCAGCCGGTCGCGCGCCACCATCACCTGGCCGACGATCTCGCCGGCGGTGAGGTTGCGCACCAGCCGTTGCGTGCCGGTGTGGCAGAACGAGCAGTTCAGCGTGCAGCCGACCTGCGAGGAAACGCACAGCGTGCCGCGATCGGTCTCGGGGATGTAGACGCACTCGACCTCGTGCGGCCGCTCGACCTTGTCGCCGCTCGGCAGCCGCAACAGCCATTTGCGCGTGCCGTCATTGGAGATCTGCTCGGCGACCACCTCGGGACGGTCGACGGTAAAATGCTTCTCGAGCTCGGCGCGCATGTCCTTAGAGACGTTGGTCATCTCGCCGAAGTTCTTGGCGCCGCGGAAATACATCCAGTTCCAGAGCTGCTGGGTGCGCATCTTGCGCTGCGCGGCCTGCACGCCGATCTCGCCCAAGCGATCGGCGATCTCGGCGCGCGACAGCCCGATCAGCGACGGCTTGGCCGGCGGCACATAGGTCTCGAGCGGAACCTTTTCGACCAGCGCGCTGGCGCCGGACACTGCATGGGTGGTCACGGGGTCGGTCATGAAACCTCAAATAGGCCTTCCAGCCGGTGCTGGAAAGCCGCCAAATGCCTCAAATTTCACGTCTATGGGCCGGTCTTAACGCCGGCAGTCCTGCCCAAGCCGGTCGAGCGCCTGCGCCAGGCCCTTCAGCGAGAAGCTGTCGATCGTCTCGGTGCCCTTCGCCGAGACGGCTTTTACCGTCAGATCGGCCGATTTGCGCATGGCTTCCACCATCCGCTCCTCCTCGGCCGCATTCTTGATCCAGAGGCCGTCGCCCTGGGTGTACATCGCATAGGTCCCGCCGCCGACCTGGAGCGTCGATTCCGAGCCCGGCTTCACGCTGTAGCCGATCATGATCGAGACTTCGTTGACGACCTTCTCGGCCGGGCGGGTCGAGATGAAGGCATAGGCCGGATCGCGCGGCCGGTTCGGCGGGTTGGTCTTCGACGACGACGGCTTGGCGAGCGCAAAGCACACCTTCTTGCCGTTGGGCGATGCGGTATAGGCGCCCCAAGTCCCGAATTGGCCGATCAGCGTCGGTTCCGCACCGCCGGCCGCAGCCGCGGCGGCCGAAGGCGCCGGCTTGGCCGCGTCCTTCGCCGCGTCCTTCTTGGGTGCAGCCTGCGCCGGCGCGAGGGAGATGATCCCGCACACGACACAAACAGCCAGTGATGTCAGAATTTGCCGCACGGCCAACTGGTTCCCCCATCATTGTGACTGGAAGATGGCTCGGCGATTCCCCTCCGCCGGCTTGGATGGATAACCGGGAAACGCTTTTTTGGGAAGGCAGTTGGGTCCGGGGCGCGCGCGCCGGCGACAGCCGTGCGCGCATCGATTGCTACTCAGTGCTTGGTATCGTTGATCACCCCTTGGCGCGCGCGGCGCGCTGGCTCTCCCATTGGGCATCGGTCCATTGCAGCAGGTCCTCGGCACCGGAACTGCGCAAATGCGCGCCGCCGTCCTGCACCACCATCTCGCCATTGATGTAGCCGCCCTGATCCGAGATCAGGAAGGTGGCGAGATTGGCCAACTCGGAATGCTCGCCGGCGCGGCCGAGCGGATTGCGATGCGACCAGGTCTCGCCGCGCGCTTCGGGACGCAACTGTCCGGTCGCACCCGGCGTCGGGAACGCGCCGGGCGCGATCGCCACAGTGCGGATACCTTTCGGGCCCCACTCGACGGCAAGGCTCTTGGTCATCGCCAGCACCGCGGTCTTGGCCATCGACGACGGCACCGTGAAGGCGCGGCCGGTGATGGTCGAGGTCGAGAGGATCGAGAGCACCACACCCTTGTGCTTGCCTTCGATCCAGCGGCGGCCGGCCGCAAGCGTGCAGTACATCGTGCCATGCAGCGTCGGCGCGAGGATCGCGTCCGCGGCACGGAATGACAAATGTTCGCTCTGCGCAATAAAGGTTGCGGCAGCATTGTTGACGAGTACGTCGATCGGCGCGTCCTGCCAGACCTGATCCATCATCGCCTCGACCGCGGCGCCGTCGCGGATATCGCAGCGCGCGGTCGACACCTTGGCGCCGAGCTCGCTGCGGAATTTTGCTGCGGTTTCCTCGAGCAGCCCCTCGCGACGCCCGCAGATGATCAGTTCTGCACCGAGTTCGGCAAAGCGGGCGCCCATCGCCGCGCCGAGACCGGAGCCGCCGCCGGTGATCAGGATGCGCTTTTTGGCTAGCAGGCCTTTTTCAAACATAGTTTGATCCCTCCGCACTGTATTGTCGCTCCGCCGCAAATCCGGCATGAAGCTTGTAGTCCAAGATCTTGCAGCTCTTTCTGCGTCCGAAACTCAGGTGTGTCCATGAAAGCCATCCTCTGCTCGCAATACTGTCAACCCGACGATCTCGTGCTGGCTGACGTGCCCGATCCGGTGGCGGGTCCCGGCGAAGCCGTGATCGCGATCAAGGCGGCGGCGCTGAACTTCTTCGACATCCTGATGATCCAGGGCAAGTACCAGATCAAGCCGCCGTTCCCGTTCTCGCCGGCCGCCGAAGTCGCCGGCGTGATCGAGAGCGTCGGCGCCGGTGTCACCGATCTGAAGGTCGGCGATCGCGTCGTTGCGTCATGCGGTCACAACGGCGCGCGCGACAAGATCGCGCTGCCGGCGAATACGATCGTGAAGATTCCCGACAATCTCGATTACGACCGCGCCGCCGGCATCATCATCATCTACGGCACCGCGCTGCATGCGCTGGAAGATCGCGCGAGCCCGAAGCCGGGCGACACGCTCGCGGTGCTGGGCGCCGCCGGCGGCACCGGCCTCGCCGCGTGCGAACTCGGCAAGTTGATGGGTCTGAAGGTGATTGCCTGCGCATCGTCGGACGAGAAGCTCGCATTCGCCAAGCAGCACGGCGCCGAGCTGACGCTGAACTACGCCAAGGAAGATCTGAAGGAGGGCCTGCGCAAGCTGACCAACGGCAAGGGCGCCGACATCGTGTTCGATCCGGTCGGCGGCTCCTATGCCGAGGCTGCGCTGCGCTCGACCGCATGGGAAGGCCGCTTCCTGGTGATCGGCTTTGCCGCCGGCGACATCCCGAAGATCCCGCTCAACCTCGCACTGCTCAAGGGCTGCGACATCCGCGGCGTGTTCTGGGGCGCGTGGGCGCGGCTGAACCCGGAGAAGAACCGCAAGAACCTCGAGAAGCTCGTGCAGTGGACCGCGGAAGGCAAGATCTCCTCGCATGTCGACCGCACCTTCCCGCTGTCGCAGACCGCGGAAGCCCTGAAGGTGCTCGCCGGCCGCAAGGCGATGGGCAAGGTGATCCTACATCCGGGAAGTTGAGCGGGGCGACCGCGCGTCGCCTTTCACCGTCACCCTGAGGAGCGCGTAGCGCGTCTCGAAGGGTCGACGGCCACCGGCGGGGCCGTGCATCCTTCGAGGCTCGCAAGAGCTCGCACCTCAGGATGACGGGTCGTGAAAGTTCGTAGCCCAGATGGAGCGCAGCGAAATCCGGGATGCATCATAACCTCCCCTTGAAAAAGGGGAGGTTGCTTTGCTCGCCAGAGCAAAGCGGGTCGGGATCTGCTCTCTCGACTTGCAGCGGAGTCCGCGGCTGACCCCCATCTCGACTTTCCCCCTTACGGGAAAAAGCAGAACGCAGACCTCACTCCTTCGTCGGCACTCCACGCTTCGGCGCTTCAGCGCAACGCGAACAGACCTTGTGAGTTGGCGCGCGCTGCCGCAATCAAACCCAAATTTCTCCCGATTCGCAGCGACCGAGGCCGCTTTTTGGGCCCAATCGCAAGGCGATTAAGAACCTGTAATGGGCGCTCAGGTACCCCAATAAGAATAACAACCAGACACCAGAGATGCCCGATTGTTGCGTCATAGTATCGGGGAAACATCATCATGGTGGGGAATCCAACACACGTTCACGGCAACGATCCGCCGCGCGGCGCGGTCAACGCGGATATCAACGATCCCGAATTTGCACCTTATCGCTACCGGCGACCACATCGGGCAGCCATCGACATCGGCGCGGACGAACCTGCCCCGCTTTTTCTTTCAAGCGAAATCGACGACGCGGATTGGCACGGGCGCACCACGATTCCACGTTCACGCCTCCGCACCGGTCTGCTGACAATTTCGGCCGGCGCACTTGTCGCGGCTGCGGTGGTCGGGCTGTGGTCCATCGGCAGCGTGCGCGACGCGGTCCTGAGCGCCAAGGCCGCGCTGGTCGGCGTCTCGCCGATCGAGGCCCGCGCAGAAATCGCGGATGCGGTTCGCGGCGTGGCCACCGAGGTGTCGCCCGCCACTACAACCCCGCCGTCACGCGCGCAGATCGCGGCCGCCTACCAGGAAGCGATCAAGAGCGAAGTCGTTGCGCACGAAACGCCCGTGGCTGCGCCGATCGAGCCACCACCACCGGCGGCGCCACCGGCAAGACGCCTCGATCCGGATGACGTCGCAGGCCTCCTGAAGCGCGCCAACAGCCTGCTTGCGATCGGCGACATCGTATCGGCGCGGCTCCTGCTCGAGCGGGCCGCGGATGCGCAGGACGCGGACGCGGCGCTGTTGCTGGCTCGCACCTACGATCCCGACGTGCTGGGGACCTTGGACAAGCGGAGCATCACGCCCGATCCGGAGACCGCACGCCTCTGGTATCGCAAGGCCGCCGAACTCGGCTCGCAGCCCGCACAGCAACGCCTCGCGCAATTGCAAAACTAGGCTCATCTCGAGGGACACATGCGACGCTTGTTTGGATTGGTACTTTTCGCAGGCATGATGATTTGGGGCCTGGCGGCACGGGCTGAGCAGACCGAATTCGACCCGGCCAAGGTCAGCGACAGCCTGAAGGCGATCTTTCAGTTCGGCTCGGTAGGCACCAAGCAGAGCCTCAACGCCAACACGGTCACGCTGATCTCCGGCACGATCGGCGGCACCTATGTTCAGTTCGGCGCCGATCTCGCCTCCGTGCTCGACGATGGCAATAAATTGCGCATTCTGCCGATCGTCGGGCGCGGCTCGGTGCAGAGCGTCGCCGACATCCTGTTTCTGCAGGGAGTCGATCTCGGCATCGTTCGATCTGACACGCTCGACTATCTCGAGCGGAAGGGCATCGCGAAAGACATCAAGAAGCAGTTCACCTACGTGACCAAGCTCTATAACGAAGAGATGCACGTGATCGCGTCGAAATCGATCCGTAATCTCAGGGAGCTTGAGGGCAAGACCGTCAGCGTCGACCTTCCCAATGGCGGCACCTTCGTCACCGCACTGACCGTGTTCGAGCGGCTCGGAATGAAGCCGAAGGTCGTCTATGTCGAGCAGCGCATCGCGCTGGAGAAATTGAAGGCCGGCGAAATCGACGCGGTAATCGTCTGTGGCGGCAAGCCTTACAAGTCCGTGAGCGGCTTCAAGGACGACCGGTTCCACCTGGTGCCGGTCAACTACGAGAAACCGTTGCAGGACGACTATCTGCCGGCGAGCCTGTCGGCCAAGGACTATCCCAACCTGATTTCGGGCGAGGAGCGCGTCGACACGATCGCCGTTCCTGCCGTGCTTGCGGCCTACAACTGGGCACCGAAGACGGAGCGCTACAACAAGCTGGCCAATTTCGTGGATGCATTCTTCACAAAATTTCCGACGTTCCAGAACCCGCCGTTCCATCCGAAGTGGCGGGGGGGCTCGCTGTCGGCGCCACTGCCGGGGTGGCAACGCCTGCCGGTAGCCCAGCAA
>NZ_BOVL01000019.1:35804-51499 GCF_019972155.1 Bradyrhizobium sp. RD5-C2
CCCAGCAATGGCTGGACCGCCACGGCGTCGAAGCTGCAACGCGCACCCGTTTCGATGAATTTCTGAAGCAGAGCCCAGCGGCGACGCGCTTGCAGAGCGACGCCGACAAGGAGGTGCTGTTCAAGCAGTTCCGGGCGTGGGACGCGGAAAACAACTCGCGTGCCCAGCTGCGCGCCGGCGAGAAACGCTAGACTCCTCGAACCCGGATAGAGTGCAGCGAAATCCGTGACCGCTCGATCAATTGGCGAGAAAGCCCCCGGATTGCGCTACGCTTCATCCGGGCTACTATTTCGTGCTCTCCGGCACCCCGCGCTTCAGCGCGGCGCGCGCGGCTTCGCGATGCACGGGGGTGATGTGGCTTGCCACCATGCGGATCGCGGTTGCGAGCACGGCGGCATCGTCGGTAAAGCCGAGCACCGGCAGCATGTCCGGGATGAAGTCGAACGGCAGGATGAAATAGGCGATCGCGCCGAGCAGCGCCGCCTGGACATGGCGCGGCGTCTGCCGGTCGAAGGCGCAATAATAGGCCGCGAGCAGATCCTCGGCGAAAGGAAGCCGCGCCACCACTTTCTTGAACTTGATCCAGAAGCGGCGGCGCACGCCTTCGGGGTCCTGCGCCAGCCGGTCGGCAGGCCCAAATCCCATGCCGGTATCGGTCGATGGCATCGCAAGGTTCCCTGTGGCGCCGCACGACGGATCGGCGGCGGACGATCCGAATCTGGGGATGTCGGCCAACCGGCGCAAGGTTGCGCGCAGCCGGGTCAACTGACCCCGAGCTGCCTTGCGATCGCGTTCATCGCCTTGGCGAGGTCGATATCGCGCTTGGTCACCCCGCCGACATCATGGGTCGCCAGCACGACCTCGACCGTCTTGTAGACGTTCTTCCATTCGGGGTGATGGTCGCTCTTCTCGGCGACCAAAGCGGCGCGTGCCATGAAGCCGAAGGCCTCGTTGAAGTCCTTGAACACGAAGGTCTTTGCGATCGCCTCGCGCCCGGCCAGTTCCGACCAGCCGGCCAGTTCCCAAAGCGCGGCCTTCCTTGCTTCCGCTGACAGCCTTTCGACCATGGTAACCCTCCCGTTTGACGCCGACCTTAGCCTAACCACCGGCCTCCGGGGTGGGATCCATGCCGAAAATAAGGCCGAAATAGCGTCCTATCGCCGCTGGTAACCATGACGCAGATGTAACATCTGTAGCCCCAGGAATTTGCTACAAATGGCTTATGTGTGCGCGTTGGTAGTTTTGCGAGATTGAGCCCCGACGATTGTTTGCGAGATCGATGACAGACGGCTCCGCCAGCATATCGCCCAAGCCGCTGCGCTCCGCAAAGCGACGGCTGATGTTCGTCTTGATCGCGGGCGCGCTCGCCATCGTCGGCGCGACGATCGCCGGTTATTATTTCGCGGTGCGTCCGGTGACGCTGCGGATCGCGGTCGGCCCGGCAAGCAGCGATGACCTCAGGGTCGTGCAGGCGCTGGCGCAGGCCTTCAACAACCAGCAGCACACCCAGGTCAAGCTCCGCCCGGTGCAGACCGACGGCGCCAGCGCCAGCGCGCAGACGCTGGCCGACGGCAAGGCCGACCTCGCCATCATCCGCGGCGACCTCGATGTGCCGAAGAATGCGCAGGCGGTCGCGGTCCTGCGCAAGAATGTCGTGGTGATGTGGGTGCCGCCCGCAGCCAAGGGCAAGGGCCGCAAGGCCGCAAAGATCACCAAGATCGCACAGCTTGCCGGCCGCAAGATCGGCGTCGTCGGCCGCACGCCGGCCAACGTCAATCTGCTGAAGCTGATCCTCACGCAATACGGCGTCGATCCGATGAAGGTCGAGATCGTGCAATTCCCGGCCAATGAAGCGGTCGAGGCCATCAAGAACCTGAAGGCCGATGCCTATCTCGCTGTCGGTCCCGCCAACAGCAAGCTCACGATCGATGCGATCACGGCGTCGACCAAGGACGGCGGCGAGCCCACCTTCCTGCCGATCGATGCGTCCGAGGCGATCGCGCAGAACCATCCGGCCTATGAGGCCGCGGAAATTCCCGCCGGCTCGCTCGGCTCGGCCGACCGGCCCGACGACGAGGTGAAGACGATCAGCTTCTCGCACCATATCGTGGCGCGAAAGGGCCTGTCGGACGCGACGGTCGCGGCCTTCACCCGGCAATTGTTCGCGATCCGGCAGTCGCTCAAGAATGATTTCCCGCTTGCCGCCAAGATCGAGACGCCCGATACCGACAAGGACGCCACCATCCCGGTGCATCCGGGCGCGGCGGCCTTCGTCGACGGCGAGGAAAAGACCTTCCTCGACCGCTACAGCGATTACATCTGGTGGAGCCTGATGGCGTTCTCGGCGATGGGCTCGGCCGGCGCATGGTTCGCCGGCTATCTCAAGCAGGACGAACGCAACACCAACACCTCGCAGCGCGAACGCCTGCTGGAGATGCTGAAGACCGCTCGGCAGAGTGATTCGACCGACGAGCTCGACCAGTTGCAGGCGGAAGCTGACGACATCCTGCGCCACACGCTGGACTGTTTCGAGCACGGCGCCATCGAGGAAGGCACGCTGACCGCGTTCAACATCGCGCTCGAGCAGTTCCACAACGCCGTCGCCGACCGCAAGGCGCTGCTGCTCAGCATGCCGCAAAATCTGCAGCGGACTGCGAGCCAGTTCAGGGCGGCGGGCACGGCGTAGGTCTCCATACTGCACGACTACGCCATCGGCGAACGAACTCTCTCCGTTCCCTCCCCCCTTGTGGGGGAGGGTCAGCGAGGGGGGTGCCGCTTGCTCCGTTCAAGTTTGATCCCGAGAACGTCGCTGCGATTGCGCGAGTGTCATTTCGTCTCTGGCGTCACCGCCCGGGGCTTACCCCTCTCCCCAACCCTCCCCCACAAGGGGGGAGGGAGCCTGACGCATGTGCTCACCTTACGAAGGGCGCGATCCGCTCTCCATCCCCCTGTAATCTCTCCGTCATGGAATTTTTCTAGGTCTGTGCTCGACCGCGGCGCATTGTCGCTGTGACCTGAGGAGGCTCCCCATGACGATCCGGTTCTCGCGAAATCTGACCCGCCGCCGCTTTCTCTCGACCGCTGCTGCGGCCGGCGCTGGCGTGATCGCGATGCCCTATCTGTCGCGCGCGGCCGACCGCCCGGTGATTACCCATGGCGTGCAGTCCGGCGATGTCGGCGTCGACGGCGGCGTGGTATGGGCGCGTGCGGACCGTCCTTCGCAGATGATGGTCGAGGTCGCGACGACAGATTCGTTCAAGAATGCCCGCGCGCTGCCGCCGATCACGGCGCTGCCGGAGAGCGACTTCACGGCCAAGATGCTGCTGGAGAACCTGCCGTCGGGCCAGGACATCTTCTACCGCGTCCGCTTCCGCGACCTCGCCCATGTCGACGTTGTCGGCGAGCCGGTGGTCGGCCGCTTCCGCACCGCGCCGAGCGACCGCCGCGATATCTCCTTCGTGTGGGGCGGCGACGTCGCCGGCCAGGGCTGGGGCATCAACCCCGACGACGGCGGCATGATCACCTTCGCGGCAATGAAGAAGCACGCCCCGGATTTCTTCCTGCATTCCGGCGACACCATCTATGCCGACGGCGTCATCACCGCCGAGCAGAAGCAGCCCGACGGCAAGATCTGGAAGAACATCACGATCCCGGAGAAGGCCAAGGTCGCCGAGACGCTCGACGAGTATCGCGCGGCGCATAAATACAATTTCCTCGACGGCAATCTGCGCGCCTTCAATGCCGAGGTGCCGATCTTCGTGCAGTGGGACGACCACGAGGTGACCAACAACTGGTCGCTGTCGAAGCAGCTGCCGGCGGCCTACAAGGAGCGCGACATCAATGTGCTCGCCGCGCGCGCGGCGAAAGCCTTCCACGAGATGTATCCGATGCGCGAGAGCATCGTCGAGCCGGGCCGCGTTTATCGCACGCTGAGCTACGGCCCGCACCTCGACGTGTTCATGCTCGACGAGCGCAGCTATCGCGGCCCCAACGGTCCGAACCTGCAGGAGACCTACGGCCCCGATGCCTATTTCATCGGTCCGGATCAGATGGCCTGGCTGAAGCGCGCGCTGCTCAACTCGCGCGCCACCTGGAAGGTGATCGCCTCCGATATGCCGCTATCGCTGATCGTCTATGACGATGCCGCCAACAAGAAGGGCTCGGAAGCCTTCGCGCAGGGCGACGGACCGGCGCGCGGCCGCGAGCTCGAGATCGCCGACATCCTGCGCTTCATCAAGACTGCCGGCATTGCCAACACGGTGTGGCTGACCGCGGACGTGCACTATGCGGCTGCACACTACTACAACCCGAACAAGGCCCAGTTCCAGGAGTTCGATCCGTTCTGGGAATTCGTCTCCGGCCCGCTGCACGCCGGCACGTTCGGTCCGAACGAGCTCGACAACACGTTTGGACCCGAGGTGAAGTTCGTCAAGGCGCCGGGCGAAGCCAACCAGAACCTGCCGCCGTCGGCCGGCATGCAGTTCTTCGGCCACGTCAAGATCGACGGCAAGAGCGGGCAGATGACGGTCAGCCTGCGCGACCGCGTCGACGCCGAGCTGTGGGCAATCACGCTCGATCCGAAGCCAGTGTAATCAGGTCGCAACCACGACGGAACCTTAACTCCCCGCGCTGAACGGCCTTGCCCCAAGGCAAGGGCGTTCAAGGCAAGAGCGGCGCGATTGACGGGGGATGGACGCGACCTGCCTCTTCCGGTACCGATATCAGAGCCGTTATGCTGGGGGCCCGGAGGGGCGGAGCATGAGGCGCTGCGAACTGATTCGCGTGCTCGGTGGCATCGTCGCGGGGCTTCGGCCTCATCGCTTGCTTGTCGTCGCGATCGCGGCGTTCGCGCTGCTGCCGATCGAAGCCGGCGACGCCGGCTGGCTGCCTGATCTCTTCAAGAGCTCATCGAAGCATCCCAAAGCGCCAAAGCGTGCGAAATCGGCAAAGCCGGCCAGATTGGCAAGGCACCACGCGCCATCAAAGCCACGCGCCACAAGGCTTGCCGCCCTTGGGCCGGTCGCCCTGCCGCCTACCGTTTCCAAGCCGGCCGCAACCAAATGCGATCCCGCGACATTGCGGATCGTTCTCGATGTCGGACATACCGCAGAATCGGAAGGCGCGATCAGCGCGCGCAACGTCGCCGAGTTCACCTTCAACCTGCGCCTTGCGCGGTCGATCGAGGAGAAGTTGAAGGCCGAAGGCTTTGCCGCAACCAGGCTGCTGCTGACCGAAGGCAAAGCGCGGCCCAGCCTCTTCAAGCGGGTCGCCGCCGCCAACAACCTGCACGCGGATCTGCTGCTGTCGATCCATCATGATTCCGTGCCCAACAAGATGCTCGAGGACTGGGATTTCGAGGGAAAGAAACGCCGTTTCAGTGATCGCTTCAGCGGTTACTCGGTGTTCGTCTCCCGCAACAATCCGGACTTCAAGACCAGCCTCCTGTTCGCCGAACTGGTCGCCAGGGAAATGAAGGCCGAGGGGCTGCAGTATGCCGAGCAATACAGCCTGCCCATCATGGGGCGCGAGCAGCATCCGCTGCTGAACAAGGAAACCGGCGTCTACAGCTACGATAAGCTCATCGTGCTGCGCAGGACCGCGATGCCCGCCGTCCTGCTGGAGGCGGGCTCGATCATCAACCGGGACGAAGAACTCAAGATGGACTCGGCCGAGCGCCGCAACACGATCAGCAGCGGCGTCGCTTCTGCAGTGAAGGAATTCTGCGAGCCGCGATGGGCTCTGCTCGGTCCACTCTGACGGCCGAGCGATCAGCACCTCCCGGCTCAGCCCGGTTTGCCGGCCTTGATCTCCGCGAATTTGGCCAGCGCCTGTTCGAACTTGGGGCTGAACAGCCACATCGCATCGAGGATTTCGCGGAAGCTCGCAGATGTCTTTGCCCGGTCGGCTCGACCGAAAGCGAAGACGCTGTTGTTTCGCAGATATCCCATGATCCTGGGCTCGGAGATTCTGTAGTTGACGAGGTCGCCTGACTTCAGCGCAGACCTGGTCGGGCTGGGGATGATCTGGATGAGCTCAAAGAGCTTCATCTGATCGACCGGATTGGGCAGGGCCTTTGCGATCGCCGGGACCTGCGGGAAAATATCCGCGTGCGCGTTCATGAGCGCATCGCGCACCGCGGTCCAGTGATTGAACCGGTGGTCGAGATTGCCGATCCGGGTTTCTTCCATATCGTCGCGACGGCTCAGCGCAGGATCGAGGGCCGCGATCGATTGTTTGATGGCGGCCCACTTCTTTCGACCGTTGCGATCTTCGGACGGACCAGTCTGCAGACTGCCCTTGTAGGTGTTCGACCGCGCATTTCCGGCGTTTTGCTTGCCGTTTGTCTCGGCAAAGAACAGGCCGAGGCTGATCCGGCCGGCGACAGCGGCGTCAGCGGCATCCAGCCCCCTGGCGCGCGCGATCACCATCGCCAGGTCGACCACGTCCTTGAATGGCGTCTCGGAACTTTGCGCGCTGGCGGGCGGCGCCTCCATCACGTCGAACAGCTTCCTGTACTCATCGAGCAGCGGCTCATTGTCGGCGTCGAAATAGGCCGGAGGGATCCCGAATCTGTTGGGCCTACCGATCCTCGACGGAAGCGCATCGGTGAGATCCTTGTAGGCGCTCATCATCTCGACACGGGCAAGGTAGACGGGCTGGCCCGGCAAGTCGGTCAGCGGCTGATGGGAATCGATCTGCGCGCGCCGCTGGCGCAGGATCGAGACGAAGCTCTTCAGGGCATTGTCGTAGGCCTTCAGCGCGGCCGATTGCTCGCTCGTCGGTGCGGCTGGCTCGGCGCTGGCCTGAGACACGAAGCTACCGACGACGGTCGAGGCGAGCGGCGGCGCGAGCAGCAGCCCGAGAGATAGCGCCGCTGCGGACGCAGCGGCAGATGTCCTGATCGCCATGACGGCTTCCCAAGGCCCGTGCGTCGCCGAATCCGACAGACCGGATGGTAGACGACGAACGCGCCGACGGCGAGGCCAAAGCCCGGCGATCAGTCAGTGCCCATTTCTCAGCGCGGCTTCGAGCGCTTCGCTTGAACACGGCTTGGTCAGCCGCGGCTTGCCGGCGAGCGATACCGGCAGCCTGATATCAGCGCCATAGCCCGTGACGAACGCGAACGGCACCTTCAATGCGTCTAGCCGTTCGGCGATCGCGAAGGTCTTCTCGCCCCTGACGAGGCCGACGTCGAGCAGCGCGAAGTCCGGCGCGCGCTCGGCGATCAATTCGAGCGCGCGGGCAACGTTCGCCGCGGTGCGCACCGTCCGGGCGCCGAAGCCCAGGATGGTATCCTCGAAATAGAGCGAGATGATCGGATCGTCCTCGACCACGAGAACGTCACCGGGCATGCCGGCATTGGGGGCGGATTCCATGGCTCGGTGTCCATTGCTTCGATGATGGATGAGAGGACCGGATCAGTCCGGCCGGATGGCCCGCGACCGGCGCCCGAAAGCACGCCGGCTGTTCCCGGAATGAAACCCATCACATCGCAAGCTGCCGCGTCTGTTCACTAGTGAACATAAAAGTGGGAACTTTTTCAGTATGGTCCGCGTTGGAGTGCAGGATTTTCCAATGATTGCCAAACGGACCGATCTGGCCGGGACGAACGACCGGCCGTTCAACAACCTGTTGCGCCGGCTGAATGCCGCCGACTACGAGCTGATCGCCCCGTATCTTGCGGTGGTCGAGGCGGCGGCCGGCGACCTGCTCTACAATCCCGGTGACGACGTTCAGATCGTGCATTTCCCATGCGGACCGAGCCTTGCGTCCTACATGGTGGCCAATGAGGACGGGCGCGATGTGGAGACCATCCTGGTCGGCCGCGAGGGCGCGGTCGGCGGCATCGTCAGCCAGGGATTCCTGCCGGCCTATACCCGCATCACCGTCAAGTTTGGCGGGCCGTTCGTGCGGCTGCCGATCAGCAGGCTCGATGCCGCCAAGCTGAAGTCGATCTCGGTGCGCAACATCTTCGCGCGCTATGCCGACTGCATGCTGGCGCAGATCTTCCAGTCGACCGCCTGCAATGCGATCCACTCGATCGAGCAACGCGCCGCGAAATGGATCATCTCGGCGATCGAGCGCACCAATGGCGACGGCGTGGTGCCGCTGACGCATGAGCAGCTCTCGACCTTGCTCGGGGTCGGCCGCAGCTACACCAGCCGCGTGATCCAGAACTTCAAGGCGGAGGGCGTGCTCGACACGCGCCGCGGGGCGATCGTGATCCGCGACCCGGACAAGCTCAAGCTGCGCTCCTGCCTGTGCAACGAGGCGGTGAAGGATCATTTCGAGGAAGTGCTGCGCGGGGTGTATCCGAGCGAGGACAATCCGACGAACTAGGGCGCGTACTCATAAACGTCAGCTTCCAGTCACAAAACAGAAGTTGCCCAGTTCGGTCGTCATAAGCGGCTTATGACCCATCTCCGACATCACACCCCTCCGGCACCCCGGCTATGCGCATGCCCTCACAAAGACGCTCTTGTCCGGCGAGATAAATGGGATTGTCGCTTATTTTGGCGACGCGCAAGCGGCGGATCGTAAAGCTTGGGTTGAGCGCAAATCCCGCTTTCGCAGCTGTTCGCGCCTCATCCAGCGCGCCGAGCAAGCCCAAGGCAGCGGCCAGCGAAAAATGGGCGGGAGCATGAGTGCGGTTGGCCTCAATGCTTCGTCGCAGCCAACTGACGGCTTCGGTATCCGCACCGATATGTAGTTTTGCCACGCCCACAAAACGCATCAACCGGTTGGCAACGAGATCGCGAGGGGACAGACGGAGAGCCTCGAGTACTTGGCCTTCAGTCTCGGTAGGACAACCCATATAGAATTTGGCTAAACCAATAGCGCCATGAGCATAAGCCAAATTGCGATTAAGCGCTAATGCCTGGTCGCATTCGGCAATCCCTCGTGCGGCGCGGTTTGTGTTGATGTACACGAGAGCCAGTATCAGGCGGGCCATTGCAACGTTGGGGGATATTGAAAGTGCTTTGATCGCGTTCGCTTCGGCTGCCGAAAGGAGCGCGGCCCCTTCGTCCGTTAACAGGTCGGCTCCCACGGTTAGATCGACGTTTGCCATGCCGATCAACGCCCAAATCGCTCCGACCCCTCGGGGATCGATCACCAAGGCACGCTCAAAAAAGCTGCGCGCCCGGGTCGCGTGCTCAAGTGTCGGTCCCTTGTAGAAACAAGCAGTACCCTGAAAGAACAGGTCTACCGCGTCGGGATGCGGCGACCGCTCCGCTGTTCGTGCCTCGGCTACAACGAGCTGGGCACCTAACGAGTTGGCGAGCCTCGATACGATTTCGTCCTGCATGTCGAAAAGATCGGCGACAGGCTTTTCGAAGCGCTCGGCCCAAAGATGTTTGCGGCTTTCGGCATCGATGAGCTGCACGTTCACTCGAAGCCGCTTGCCGCTGAGCTGCACAGAACCTCCAAGCACGTACCGGACGTTCAGCTCGCGACCGACTTGCCGTACGTCGATTGTGTTGCCCTTGTACGAGAACGCGCTGTTCCGGGCGATTACGAACAAGCCGCCGATGCGCGACAAGTCCGTTGTTAAGTTCTCGGTTACACCATCGACGAAATAGTCTTGTTCGGGATCGCCGCTGAGGTTGGCGAACGGCAGCACAACGATGGAAAGACGAGGCGGCGAAAGGGCGATCGATTCCGTGCGACTGGACCGTGTCGTTAAGCCGAGTTCATCCCAGATCACGGCATAGGTCCGGACCGGGCGGGCGATGTTTTTGAAGTTCTGGTCGCCCAAATCGGCGAACTGAACCCCCACCTTGCCCCTTACTTGATCGTAGGCAGAAGACGAGATGCAGATGCCGCCAGCCTCTGCGATGCCCTCGAGCCGGGCCGCGATGTTAACGCCGTCTCCAAAGATGTCATGGGCCTCGACGATGACGTCGCCGATGTTGACGCCCACTCGGAAGGAAACGCGCCTGTCTTCCTTCTCGTGGATTGAAAGTTCCTTGATGCGGGTCTGAAACTGTACGGCGGCTCGGACTGCCTCAACTGAGCTTGTAAACTCCGCCAAGAACCCATCGCCGGTGTTCTTCACGATACGTCCACCGTGTTCAGCGATTGCTGGCACAACAGCGTCCGCCAAGAGCGCAGTCAATTTGGCGTGTGTCGGCTCTTCGTCATCGTGCATGAGCCGCGAATAGCCAGCCACATCGGCGGCCAATATCGCAGACAACCTGCGCTCGACAGGGAATGGCCGCTCCTGCACCATGGCTCTCACCCCAACCGACGAGATATTGTACGACGGATCGGGTGACCGGGCCACACTGCTAATGTCGCCTGATGGCCCTTAGCGGACACTCACTTGGGTGTCGTTCGACGCCTGCTTTGGAGGGCCATCCGGACCTCGCGATTCCCTGCACATGCGGGGAACGGATTTATGAGTACACGCCCTAGGCTGGCACACGGCTCACCCCGCCCCGCTTGCGGGCGAGGGGGTGCGGGTCTCATCGCGGTCGCGGAGGCAGCCCCTCACCCCAACCCTCTAAGAGCGAGCTACGCTCGTCTCGCCCCCGCAGGAACGGGGAGAGGGAGAACCTATATCGCCCAACGCGAAAATCACGCTACACTCGCCTCATGAGTGGGGCTGAACTTCACGCCGTTTTCGACGTCGCAGCATGGTGCGCGGCCGCCGGCGCGATGTGGTGGCTGTCCCGGGTGCGGGGGCTGCAATTCCCGCGGCAATCCTTCGAGCTGACATATATCGCCGCGCTGGTGTTCGGCGCCGGCATCGGCGCCTACATCTTCGGCACGCTGAACCTGTGGTTCTCGGGCATGTCCGGCATCGCCCGCTCGGTCGAGGGGGCGCTGGCCGGCGGCATCGTCGCGATCGAGCTCTACAAATGGCTGCACGGCATTTCACTGCGCACCGGGGCGCGGTTCGCGCTGCCGCTTGCGATCGGCGTCGCGATCGGCCGGCTCGGCTGCTATTTCGCTGGCCTCGAGGATTTCACCTATGGCACGCCGACCACGCTGCCCTGGGGCCACGATTTCGGCGACGGCATCCTGCGCCATCCGGTGCAGCTCTATGAGAGCCTGGCGATGGCGGCGTTCGCCGCCTTCTATGTCCGGGCCGTTTTGAACCGCAACGCCGCTGTCATCACCAATGGATTCTACCTCGTGCTGTTCTACTACGGCCTGCAGCGCTTCGTGTGGGAGTTCATCAAGCCCTACGGCGCGCTGATCGGCCCGTTCTCGCTGTTCCACCTGCTGTCGTTGTTTGTCATGATTTATGCCGCCGTCATGCTGGCGACGGCCCCGAATGTGAGTGTGAAGCATGAACGCGCCGCTGCGTAAGTCCCGCCCGTACATCTTCTGGGGCCAGACCCAATCGCTTTGCGAAACCTGCCTGACCCTGGTGCCGACCAAGATCCAGATATCAGGCAACGAGGTTTGGTACGAGAAGCGCTGCAAGCAGCACGGCGTGCAGTCGACCTTGGTCTCGACCGACCAGGCCTATTGGCGGCTGTGCAAGGATTTCATCAAGCCCGGCGACCGGCCGCTCGCGTTCCAGCGCCACACCGAATTCGGCTGCCCCTATGATTGCGGGCTGTGCCCCGATCACGAGCAGCACTCCTGTCTGGCGCTGATCGAGATCACCGAGCACTGCAACCTGACCTGCCCGGTGTGCTTTGCAGATTCCTCGCCAGCGCGGACCGGCTTCACGCCGCTGGCGAAGATCGAGAAGATGCTGGACGCGCTGGTGGCGAGCGAGGGCGAGCCGGATCTAGTGCAGATTTCCGGCGGCGAGCCGACGCTGCATCCGGATTTCTTCGCCATTCTGGATGCGGTGCGCGCCCGCCCGATCCGCCACGTCATGATCAATACCAACGGCCTCAGAATCGCGCGCGAGCCGGACTTCGTGGCCAAGCTCGCCGAGAACAAGCGCGGGCTGGAGATCTATCTGCAGTTCGATTCGCTCAAACGTGACGCGCTGGTCAATCTGCGCGGCGCCGATTTGCGCAAGATTCGCCAGCAGGCGCTGGAGAATCTCGAGCGTGAGGGCGTCTCGGCCACGCTGGTCGCGACCATCAAGCGCGGCGTCAACGACACCGAAATCGGCGACATCGTCCGTCACGCGCTGACCTGGACCTGCGTCCGCGGCGTCACGCTGCAGCCGGTGCAGGACGCCGGCCGCAACGAGGATTTCAACAAGGACACCGACCGCATCATGCTGTCGGAGATCCGCCAGCGCGTGATCGAGACCGGAGTATTCGGCGCTGACGACATGATCCCGCTGCCGTGCAATCCCGAGAGCATCTCGATCGGCTACGGCCTGCGCAACGGCGACAAGGTGCTGCCGCTGACCTCGCTGATCCCGCAGGAGCAGCTCATCGCCGTGATGCCCAACACGATCAGCCCGGAGAAATATCCGGTGCTGCGCGAGAAATTCGTCGACCTGTTCTCGCTGTCGTCGGGGCCGCTGAACACCAGCGAGCGGGTCTGCGAATTGCTGTGCTGCCTGCCGAGCTTCGAGGTGCCGGACGGCCTGACTTACGAGAACGTGTTCCGCGTCACCATCGTGCAGTTTCTCGATCGTTTCAATTTCTGCGTCGGCAACGTCAAGCGAAGCTGCATCCACTTCGTCACCGAGAGCGGCGCGATCATCCCGTTCGACACCTACAATCTGTTCTATCGTGACGGAAAGATCGACGGCATCCGCGCGAGCCTGGCCGGACAGACTTATCGGGAGGCGCGGCTGACGGAGGAGGAGGTGCCAAGGTGAGCGATACCGGCGCGTCCCCCTCGCCTCCGTCACGCCCTCCGGCGCAGCGCAACGGCTGCGTGACCGCGCTGATGATCGTCGCCGGCGTCATTCTGCTGCTGCCCGGCCTCTGCGCGCTGCTCTTCGTATTTGCCGGCATCGCCAAGACCGCGTCTGATGATCTTCAGTTCGTCGCCGCCTGCCTGCTCGTCGCGTGCTTCGGCGTCGCCCTGATCTGGTGGGCCATCCGCAGACCTGGCTCCTAGAGACGGCACGAACCCACTGGTGGACCAACAGCCATGAGCGAGACCAATCCCCCTCCCGTGCCGCCTGCACCAACGCAGTCGCCAGGGACGGACCTCCCTCCGCCGCTCCCACCGCGACGTGGCGGCTGCGCCACCGCGTTCATGGCGCTGTTCGGGTTGTTCCTGTTGCTGCCCGGGCTCTGCGCCCTGCTGTTCGGGTTCGGCGGCCTGACCGAATCGAGGCCAGATCCCTCCGTCTTCTTCCTGATCCTGCTCGGGCTCGCGGTCTGCTTTGCCGGCGTGATGCTGGTCCGCGCCGCGATCAAGGGCAGCTAGAACCACCCTTGATGAACAACGTTGATTCACCACTGCCGAACAGGGCCCCTGGAACCGCATTGGCGCAACGGCTGCCAGACCGCTTTCATGCTGGTGGTAGGGGTGCTCCTGCTGATCCCCGGCGTCCTCTGCGTCGTCATCAGCGTCGCGATGGGGCCCGGAGCCAACGTCAATCCGGCTACCATCATCGTGGTCTGCCTGGCTTTTGCCGGGCTGACATTGATCCTCCAGGCGCTTTCTCGGAAATGACGCCGGATTCGACCCGCAAAAGCCCCTTAAAACCGGGTTCCGGAGCGAAAATCAGGCACTTAAACCGCCAATAAACCGTTGTTTTTTGGCGTTTTCTGACTATATTGCGCCGCAACGCGCAAGGTGCCCGGTCCTCTGACCGGGCTTCCTTTTTGGGGTGATGCGTCCCCGTCAAATTTCTTGGGTATGAGCGTGATCCGGGCCCCGATTGGGCCACGTGAGCGAGCGGCCGGCCAAACTGGTCCGGCGAGATCGCGCATCTAACCATTGCACGACCAGAAGAAGAGCCATGAACCTTCGTAACGTCGCCATCATCGCCCACGTCGACCACGGCAAGACCACGCTCGTCGACCGCCTGCTGCAGCAATCCGGGACCTATCGCGAGAACCAGAAGGTCACCGAGCGCGCCATGGACTCCAACGATCTGGAGCGCGAGCGCGGCATCACGATCCTGGCCAAGGCGGCCTCGGTGCAGTGGAAAGATACCCGCATCAACATCGTCGACACCCCCGGCCACGCCGATTTCGGCGGCGAGGTCGAGCGCATCCTCAACATGGTGGACGGCGCGCTGGTGCTGGTCGATGCCGCCGAGGGCCCGCTGCCGCAGACCAAATTCGTGGTGTCGAAAGCGCTCAAGGTCGGACTGAAGCCGATCGTCGTGATCAACAAGGTCGACCGCCCCGACGCACGCCCGACCGAAGTCATCAACGAGGTGTTCGACCTGTTCGCCGCACTCGATGCCTCCGAGGAGCAGCTCGACTTCCCGATCCTGTACGGGTCGGCCAAGCAGGGCTGGATGGGCGACAGCCCGGAAGCTTCGCATGACGCCGGCATGCAGCCGCTGTTCGACCTGATCGTGCGCCACGTCGCGCCGCCGAAGGTCGAAGAGGGCCCGTTCCGCATGATCGGCACCATCCTCGAAGCCAACCCCTATCTCGGCCGCATCATCACCGGCCGCATCTCATCGGGCTCCATCAAGCCGAACCAGGCCGTGAAGGTGCTTGGCGCCGACGGCAAGACCATTGAGCAGGGCCGTATCACCAAAATCCTCGCCTTCCGCGGCATCGAGCGCACCCCGCTGGAGGAAGCCGACGCCGGCGATATCGTCGCGATCGCGGGCCTCACCAAGGGCACCGTCGCCGACACCTTCTGCGATCCCAGCGTCGAGGCGCCGCTGACCGCGCAGCCGATCGATCCGCCGACGGTGTCGATGTCGTTCATCGTCAACAACTCGCCGCTCGCCGGCACCGAAGGCGACAAGGTGACCTCGCGCATGATCCGCGACCGCCTGCTGCGCGAGGCCGAGGGCAATGTCGCGCTGCGCGTCGTCGAGGCCTCCGACAAAGATTCGATGGAAGTCTCGGGCCGCGGCGAATTGCAGCTCGCGATCCTGATCGAGACCATGCGCCGCGAGGGTTTTGAGCTCTCGGTGTCGCGCCCGCGCGTCGTGCTGCAGAAGGACGAGGCGACCGGCGCCTGGCAGGAGCCGATCGAAGAGGTCGTAATCGACGTCGACGAGGAGCATTCCGGCGTCGTCGTGCAGAAGATGAGCGAGCGCAAGGCCGAGATGATCGAGATGCGCCCGTCCGGCGGCAACCGCCTGCGGCTGGTGTTCTACGCGCCGACCCGCGGCCTGATCGGCTACCAGGGCGAACTGCTCACCGACACCCGCGGCACCGCGATCATGAACCGCATCTTCCACGGCTATGCGGCCTATAAGGGCGAGATCCAGGGCCGCCGCAACGGCGTGCTGATCTCCAACGACCAGGGCGAGGCGGTTGCCTACGCCATGTTCAAGCTGGAAGACCGCGGCCCGATGATGATCGAGCCGGGCTGGAAGGTCTACAAGGGCATGATCGTCGGCGAGCACACCCGCGACAACGACCTCGAGATCAACGTGCTGAAGGGCAAGCAGCTCACCAACATCCGCACCACCTCGAAGGACGAAGCGGTGCGCCTGACGCCGCCGATCCGCATGACCCTGGAAAAGGCGCTCGCCTATATCGAGGACGACGAACTCGTCGAGGTGACGCCGAAGTCGATCCGGCTGCGCAAGAAGCATCTCGATCCGAACGAGCGCAAGCGCGCCGAAAAGGCCAAAGAGGCTGTAGCGTAAGCCCGATCTGTCGTGCCCCCGCCTG
>NZ_BOVL01000019.1:51596-103404 GCF_019972155.1 Bradyrhizobium sp. RD5-C2
ATCTCCCCTGTCTCTGGAATCCTTGATCACCCGGTTTCGCGGGTGATGACAGTCATGCATGCGGCGGCTTCAGGCCCGGCGGCGGACGTGCTAGAGCCGGGACATGAGTTCCCTTCCCTCCACGGTCGATGTCGCCATCATCGGCGCCGGCGCAGCCGGCCTCGGCGCCGCGCATGCGCTGAAGGGCACCGGCCTTTCCACCATCGTACTGGAAGCCCGCGACCGCCTCGGCGGCCGCGCCCATACGATCCAGGCCGCGCCCGACGTGGTGTTCGACGTCGGCTGCGGCTGGCTGCATTCGGCCGACCAAAACAGCTTTGTCGGCATCGCCGAACAACTCGGCTTCGTGCTCAACAAGGACCTGCCGCCGTGGCGCGAGCGCGCCTACGGCAAGGCGTTCCCGCAGGCCGATCGCGACGCGTTCATGCTTGCGCTCGACCAGTTCTACGATCGCATCGAGCAGGCCGCGCGCGGCGACAAGGATGGCTCAGCCGATCGCTATCTCGAGCCCGGCAACCGCTGGAACCCGATGATCGACGCGATCTCGACCTATGTGAATGGCTGCGAGCTCGACCAGCTCTCGATCCTCGACTTCGACGCCTATGAGGACAGCAACGTCAATTGGCGCGTCAGGCGCGGCTATGGCGCGCTGGTCGCGGCCTATGGCGAGCAAGTATCGGTCGCGCGCAATTGCGAGGTCCGGCTGATCGATCACGCGGGCCCGCGCCTCCGCATCGAGACCTCGCGAGGCGTGCTTGAGGCGGACAAGGTGATCGTCACCGTGCCGACCAGTCAGATCGCCGACGAGGCGATCCGCTTTTCGCCTGCGCTGCCGGGCAAGCTCGATGCCGCGCGCGGCCTGCCGCTCGGCCTCGCCGACAAGGTGACGCTGGCGCTCGCCGAGCCTGAGGCTCTGCCCAAGGAAGGCAATCTGCGTGGCGCCACCATGCGCACCGAGATGGGCACCTATCACATCCGCCCGTTCGGCCAGCCCTGCATCGAGGGCTTCTTCGGCGGCCGCTTTGCGCAACAGCTCGAAGACGCCGGCGACGGCGCCATTGCCGCCCACAGCATCGATGAGATCGTCTCCTTCCTCGGCAACGATTTCCGCCGCAAGCTGAAGCCGCTCAACGAATCCCGCTGGGCGCACGACCCGTTCGCCCGCGGCTCCTACTCGCACGCATTGCCCGGCCACGCCGACAAGCGCGCCGTGCTGGCCGCACCGATCGACAGCCGGCTGTTCTTCGCAGGCGAAGCCACTTCGCCGCATTTCTTCTCGACCGCGCATGGCGCGCGGGACAGCGGAGAGCGGGCGGCGAAGGAAGTGTTGGCGGCTTTGCCGCGCAAATAGCAGCATCGTCATTGCGAGCGGAGCGAAGCAATCCATCGCGCCGCATTCGGATAGATGGATTGCTTCGTCGCTTTGCGCCTCGCAATGACGGCAGAAACTACTCCAGCACCCTCGCCCGCATATCGGCATCCGGCACGAAGCACGTCTCATACTTCCCGAAGATCTTGTAGCGGTTGCGGGCGATGAGGCCGTAGACCGCGTCGCGCAGCGGTTTTGGGACTGCGAACAGCGTGCCGGTCCAGCCCCAGCCGGGGAGATGGCTCAGCACCGTCAGCGCGGCGTCGGATTTCATCCAGGCGATGCCGTCATGGACCACGGCGTTGGTGTCGGGATCCTCGGGGTCGATGCCGAAGGTTTTTGCCAGCCGCGTGCCGTAATCGGACTGGATCGGCGTGAAGCGGAAGCGGCGCGCTGTGTCGCGCGCGATGACGAAGCGGACCCAACGCGAGCAGAAGATGCAGACGCCGTCGTAGAGGATCACGTCGTCGTCAGGCCACTTGCTCATCTTGATTTCCTTCGACGCGTTTTCTTCACGCGAACCGGTTCCCACTTCGCTCGAAAACGCTATCGGTTATCCAGCATCAAGAGCGCCACCAGCATCAGCACGATCGCAGGCCCGGTCTTTACCAGCGCGCCGAGCGGCTCGATCCAGAGATCGGGCGTCAGGATCGCCGATCCGGCCATGTAGCCGAGCGAGGCGATGATGCCTGCAACAAGACCGAACGCCGCGGTGCGACGGAAGGCGATCAGCACACCGATGCTCATGTCCGTCAGGCTGGTCAAGACCGTCACCGGCCCAACCAAGGCAGGCGGGAAATGATGCGCGCTCAGGATGCCGGCCGCAGCGTCGTAGGAGACGACCAGCGAGATGAAGCCGGACGCGACCCAGAACAGCACGAGGCTTGCGAAGATCAGCGCCTTGATCAGGAACAGCCGGGCAAACCATTTGTCCTGAATGGTCGCCGGCCGCCCGCCGACGGCTTGCGCGATGGTCTTCGGCACGATGCCGGTCGCTTCCATCCAGGCTGTGGGATCACCGGTGACGCCGCGGCGCAGTTCGGCGATCGCATTGGAGCGCAGCGGCGGCATCCACCCCAAGCGACTCGTGAGATCGCCGAGGCGGGCGCCGAGATCGATCAGGAACGGCGGCGTCGGAAGCCGAAAATGTTTTGCCGTGCCGAACGACCAGCGGAACTGGGCGATGACGCCGCCGAGCGAGATCGGCTGCGGCTGCATCAAATCCCATGTCACCGATCGCACCGCCTCGTCGGCGACGTCGCGCGAAGCGAGCCAGGCGATGGTGGCGGCGATATCCTCGACCGCGACCGGCTGAAACGGCGTCGCCGCCTCGTCGGCCGGCAGATCGACCGGCAGCGCCGCCAGCGCGCGCAGCATGGCGCTGCCGCCATTGGCCGAAGGCGCGATGACAAAGCCCGGGCGCAGGATCGCATGCGCGATCCCGGACGCCGCGATCAGCCGTTCGGCCTCGCGCTTGGTGGTGCTGAAGGCCGTGCGATCCTCACTAGCCGCGCCCGGAATCGAAATATGCACGAGACGGATGGCGCGATGGCTGTCGCTGATCGCTTGCAGCAGCCGCGCCACGAAGTCGCGATGCACCGCGCTTGTGTCGCTGCCGGGACCATCCTGCAAAACACCGAGGCAATTGACGACGATGTCCGCCTCCTGCGTGCGAAGCAGCTGCGCCAGCGCCGCAGCATCCATCGACATCACGGGAAGCTCGAGGTCGGCCGCACTCATCTTCTGTGCTGGCGTGAAATGCCGCGCGATCCCGATCACGTGAAAGCCGCGCGCCCTCAGATCGTCGGTGACATAGCGACCGATCAGGCCCGACGCGCCGAGCACGAGGATATTGTGTGATGCATCGTCACTCATGGGAGCCGGATCATGCTCTAAAATGGTTTTGCGATCATCAGCCACAGGATGACCATCACCGATCCGAAACCGGGAATCCCGAACAGAAACCAGCGGCGAAACAGCGCATCGTAACGCGGCGGCAGCGGAAGACCCTTGTCGACAGCCGCCTGCGCGAGGTCGCGCATCTCCATCTGCATGAAGATGACGGGAACCCAGAACGCGCCGGCCAACGCGTAGAGCGCCAGTGAAACCAGCAGCCAGCGCTCGGTCAGGCTCGTGGCCGACAGCATCATGAGCAGTCCGCCGCTCACCGGCTGCAGCAGCACGGCGCTCAACGTGAAGATCATGTCTGCGATCACGACGGTTGCCGCCGTGCGCGCGATGAAGGCCGCATCGCGCGTGCGATGCGCCGCCAGCATGAAGAAGGCGATGCCGGTCCCGGTGCCGAGGATCACAATGGCGCCGAGCACATGCAGGTATTTGATGAGGAAGTAGAGCGTCATTGCGGTCCGCTCGTGATCAGGCCGGTCTCGGCGCGTACAGATACCGCCGCTGCCATAGGCCGGACGCGCGCGGAAATCCACTGCGGCGGCGCAGAAGCAGAACGCGCGATGCACCCGCGTTGCGCCTGGATTCGCTCGCAAAATTCCTGCGACGAATCAGCGCCGAACGGCCTATTTCCGAGCTGCGGCATTGTCATACGGCGCTCGCGAGCCACGCTTTGCACAGGCCGGGATCGGCGATCGGTCCAGCGAACCCGACGAGTGTCCTCTTTCGGTACATGTTTTCATGACACTGATGCAAAAAATCCACACGTTAACCGATAATTAACGATGGACCTTGAAGGCGGCCCTCCGACTTGCTTTGATTACAAACATGAGCACAACGCTAATCGAGGTCCGGCCGGCCAAAGCTGCAGACGCAGCCTCGGTGGCGTCTACCCATGACGAAGCCTGGCGCTCGGCGTATCAGGGAATCATCCCCGGCGCCGAACTCGAAAAGCTGATCAATCGCCGTGGCCCGCAGTGGTGGGACAGCGCCATCCGCAAGGGCAGCCGCGTCAGCGTGCTGGTGTTCGGCGACAGGATCGCAGGCTACGCCAATTACGGCCGCAACCGCGCCCGCAGCCTGCACTTCGAAGGCGAGATCTACGAGCTCTATCTGCGGCCCGAATTCCAGGGCCTCGGCTTCGGCCGGCGCCTGTTCGCCGCAGCCCGCCGCGACCTCCTGCAGAGCGGTCTGAAGACCATGGTGATCTGGGCGCTCTCCGACAACGAGCCGGCGACCGAGTTTTACCGGGCGCTGGGCGGCCGCATGGTGGCGCGCTCCTCGGAGCGGTTCGGGCCGAAGTCGCTCGACAAGGTCGCTTTCGCCTGGACTAACTGAAAATCCTGCTTCTCTCGCAGCTGCAGCAAGGCTAAACAGCCTGAGCGTTTGCGCGCGACGGCCAGCCCGGCCCCACGGCCGGGCCTGATGCTGTTTCGCGGCCTGGCGGCGCCAAGCAAAAAATCACATCGTTCTCAACTTCCAAAGGCCACGCGGAGCAATCCATGCGTATCGACGCCATATCGATCGGAAAAAATCCGCCCCACGACGTCAACGTCATCATCGAGGTTGCCGTCGGCGGCGAGCCCATCAAGTACGAGATGGACAAGGAGGCCGGCACACTGGTGGTGGACCGCTTCCTCTACACGCCGATGCGCTATCCAGGCAATTACGGCTTCATCCCGCACACGCTGTCGGGCGACGGCGATCCCTGCGACGTGCTGATCGTCAACACCCGCGCGATCGTGCCGGGCGCCGTGATGAGCGTCCGCGTCGTCGGGGTGCTGCTGATGGAAGACGAGGCCGGCGGTGACGAGAAGATCATCGCGGTGCCGTCCTCGAAGCTGACCCAGCGCTACGACAAGGTGCAGAACTACGACGATCTGCCCGACATCACGCTGCAGCAGATCCAGCACTTCTTCGAGCACTACAAGGATCTCGAGAAGGGCAAGTGGGTCAAAGTGCTGCGCTGGGGTGACGCCGAGGAAGCCCGCAAGCTGATCCTCGAAGGCATCGAGCGCGCGAAGAAGAAGTGACGGTGTAGCCGTCATTCCGGGGCGATGCGTTAGCATCGAGCCCGGAATCTCGAGATTCCGGATTCGCGTCTTCGACGCGCTCCGGAATGACGGCGGACTACACCGCCGGCGCCGGCAGGCCGGCAATCGCGCAGGCGGCGCGCAGCGTGTTGACCAATAGGCACGCCACCGTCATCTGCCCGACGCCGCCGGGCACCGGCGTGATTGCGCCGGCAACGCCAAGCGCTTCCTGGAATGCGACGTCGCCGACCAGCTTCGGCTTGCCGCCGGGCACCGGAATGCGGTTGATGCCGACATCGATCACGGTCGCGCCCGGCTTCAGCCAGTCGCCACGCACCATCTCGGGCTTGCCGACCGCCGCATAGACCAGATCGGCCCGTGCGCAGAGTTTTGGCAGATCACGCGAGCGCGAATGCGCGATCGTCACCGTCGCGTTCTCGTTCAGCAGCAATTGCACCAGCGGACGGCCGACCAGATTGGAGCGGCCGATCACGATCGCGTTCATGCCCTCGAGCGAGGGGTGCACGCTCTTGGTCAGGATGATGCAGCCGAGCGGCGTACAGGGCGACGGCGCGGCCAATCCGCCGGCAAGCCGGCCGGCATTGTTCGGGTGCAAGCCATCGACGTCCTTGGCCGGGTCGATCGCGTTGATAATGGTCTCGGTGTGCAGCGATTTCGGCAGCGGCAGCTGCACCAGGATGCCGTGCACCTTCGGATCGCGGTTGAGCTGTGCGATCAGCGCCAGCAGATCGGCCTGCGACACGTCCTCCGGCAGCTTGTGCTCGAACGAGGCCATGCCGGCGGCCTGGGTCTGGGTGTGCTTGCTGCGGACATAGACCTCGCTCGCCGGATCATGGCCGACCAGCACGACGGCGAGCCCTGGCGTGAGCGCATGGTCGCGCTTGACGCGGGCGACCTCGTCGGCGACGCGGGCGCGAAGCTCGGCGGCGATGGCTTTTCCGTCGATGATGCGGGCAGTCATGTCAGTCCCTTGTCTCCTGCTGGGTCAGCTTCCTCAACATTTCGCCAAGCGCTTTCGGGTCACCGTCGACCGCCACCTGCTTCAGCCGCGAGGTGGCGCCGGACAGCAGCTTCACCCTGGCCTTGGGCACGCCGAGCGCCTTGGCGAGCAGCTCGGTCACCGCGCGGTTGGCCTCACCGCCTTCTGCGATGGCGCGGACCCGAACCTTCACCACCGAGCGGCCATTGGCCAGCGTCTCGATCCCGTCGATGTCGTCGCGGCCGCCGCGCGGCGTCACGCGCAACGCGATGCTGATGCCCCCGGTGGAATAGCGCCAAGGATCCATCAGCCCTCGCGCAGGATCAGATCACGTTGGGATAGATGTAATAGGCGATCACCCGCTGGATGAACATGATGATCAGGATCACGATGATCGGCGAGATATCGAGCCCGCCCAGACTCGGCATCACGTTGCGAATCGGCCGCAGCACCGGCTCGGTGATCCGGTACAGGAACTCGGCCACCGCGGAGACGAACTGGTTGCGCGTGTTGACCACATTGAAAGCGACCAGCCAGGACAGGATGGCGGAGGCGATCAGGAGCCAGACATAGAGGTCGAGGACGATGATGACGATGTCGAGAACAGCGCGCATATGATGGGGGCTCGCGGGTGGGACGACCAAGTGAAGCGCAACGGGACCGGACTGGGCCGCCAGCGCGCTTCTCGTTTGAGCAGGATCTTTTCGGAAAGCCGCGACGCACTTTTTGCTGGCGCGGCCCGCCGGGTCCGGATCATGCTCTAAATATCGGTTCATCCCCCCGCAAACAAGGGAAGTTCCCGGCGGGAAAGGCCGAAAACCGTTGTTTCAGCGTTCTTGACTTGGCCTTGGGCGGGACTGTAAATGGCGCCCGACTGACGGCCGGGATACTCAGCAACACCCGGCCGCAATGGGGCCATAGCTCAGCTGGGAGAGCGCGTCGTTCGCAATGACGAGGTCGGCGGTTCGATCCCGCCTGGCTCCACCACGCTTCGCCCTTCGGGCTACGCGTGGCGCAGCCGCGCAGAGCCCGAAGGCCGAAGCGTGGTGTCCGGCGAAGCCCAAAGGGCGAAGACGGACCTTAGCCCAACCCCTCTCCTCAAGTCCCGGTAAACCTCGGCGGGCGCTTCTCGACAAAACTCGCAACCCCCTCCCGGAAATCATTGCCCTTCAGCGCGATCTGCATCTCGCGGTTGGCGTCGATGGTGGCTTCGGCGAGCGACTGGAACGGCACGTCGTAGACCTGGCGCTTGATCACGGCGATCGCGCTCGGCGAGACGAAATCGGCGAGATCGCGGGCATAGGCATAGGTTTCCTCGCGCAGCTTCTCCGGCGAAGAGAGCCGGTTGACGAGGCCGATGCGCAGCGCCTCCGCAGCCGACACGCGCCGCGCCGACATCAACAGATCGAGCGCGTTGGCGTGGCCGACGATGCGCGGCAGCATCCAGCTGATGCCGTGTTCGGCGATCAGGCCGCGCCGCGCGAAGGCGGTGGTGAACACCGCGCTGTCGGCCGCGAAACGCAGATCGCAATACAGCGCGTGGACCAGGCCGATGCCGGCGGTGGCGCCGTTGAGCATCGCGATCACGGGCTTCTTGATCGCGGGGTAATAGGCGTAGCGCGTCTGCCAGTCGGCGCGGCGATTCATGTCGAACGGAATATTCTCGCCGCGCCTGACCTCGTTGGGATCGATCCCCTTCAGCGCTTCCATGTCGGCGCCGGCGCAGAAGCCGCGGCCCGCGCCGGTCAGCACGATGACGCGAACGTCGTCGTCGTTGGCCGCCGCCTCCATCGCGTGGCGCACGTCACGCTCCATGATCGCGGTCCACGCATTCATGCGGTCGGGGCGGTTGAGCGTGATGGTCGCGATCCTGTCGCTGACCTCATAGAGGATGTGTTCGTAGCTCACGGCGATCTCCCTGTGCCTTGTTGTTATTGATACGCGCGGCGATGCGGGCCGCGCGCGAGCAGCCGCGGCAAGACTAGCACATCCCTGCAAATGAAAAGGCGGCGTGAAATTCCGCGCGGCGGCTATTCCGCGGCCTGCAGCATCACCGGCCGCGGCACGCGCGCGATCCAACCATCGATGAAATGCTTCAGCCACGCGCGCTCGGCGGCATCGTGCACGGCGCGCGCGGCGAAGTGCAGATGACCCGGCTGCGCGCCCGGCGAATCCATCCGCGCGCAACCGCGCGTGGTCCAGCGATGCATCATCGCGTAGGTCACGTCGGGATGGAATTGCAGGCCGAAGGCATTGCCGAACTGGAACGCTTGCACCGGGAAATCATCGCCCGCCGCGAGCAGGTCCGCGCCGTCAGGCAATTGAAAGCCCTCGCCATGCCAGTGATAGACCCGCGCCGGCCAGTCCGGGCACAACACGCGGCCAGCCTCGGTCGGCCGGACCGGGTAATAGCCGACCTCGACGCGGCCTTGCGGATGCGGCGCGACCTCGGCGCCGAGTTGCCGCGCCAGCATCTGCGCACCGAGGCAGATGCCCAGGAACGGGCGCTGCTCGCGCAGCGGAACCGAAATCCAGTCGATCTCGCGCCGGATATAGTCGTCGGGATCGTTGGCGCTCATCGGGCCACCGAAGATCACCGCACCGGCATGTGCCTCGAGCGTGTCGGGCAGCGCGTCGCCGAAACGCGGGCGGCGGATGTCGAGGGGGTAGCCCAGCGCGCGCAGCGCGTTGCCGATTCGGCCGGGGGTCGATGTCTCCTGATGCAGCACGACCAGCACCGGCCGCAGCGAAGCCTGGTCCGAGATCCGATCCTTGGGCGTGATCGCGGCCGGCCTTCGGCTCGCGAAGGGCACCACGACACGGCTCTGGTCAGACCGGAACAACATTGCCTTTGCTTAAAGTTTCGGCACGTAAGGCACGATCATAGCTAAGTGGTCGTTAACATCGTGTGAGTTTGCGCACACCCGTGCGAAGCAAATCGCGGGCCAGAAACAGGCTTAACGGCGATGAATGTGCTTTTGCAGGTGAAGCTAGCGCTTGCGCAGCTGAAAGCCGCCGACCGCGGTCAGGATGAAGGAGCGCGGAAACAGCCGGAGCAGGAACGGCACCATTTTGATGAAGGCGCCCGGCAGCACGGCGCGCTTGTTGGCCATCAGGCCGCGATAGGCCTGGCGGGCGACCTCGGCCGGCGCGACGTTGAGGATGGCGGAATCGAATCCGGGGGCAAAGCCGGCGCGGTCCTGGAATTCGGACGGCACGGGGCCCGGACAAACCACGGTGACGCGCACCCCCTTCGGCGCCAGTTCACAGCGCAACGCCTCGGAAAACGACAGCACATAGGCCTTGCTGGCGTAGTACACCGCCATGCCGGGGCCCGGCAGGAATCCGGCGATCGAGCCGAGATTGAGGATGCCGCCGCGGTTGCGGATCAGCTGGTCGGCAAAACGCAGCGTCAGGTCGGTCAGCGCGCGGATATTGAGGTTGATGATGTTGAGCTGTTCGGCGCGGTCGCGCTCCACGGCAAGCCCGAACAGGCCGAACCCGGCATTATTGACGAGATATTCGACCTCGACGCCGGCCTCGGTCAGGGCCCGCGCGATCTGATCACCCGCATCGGTCTGCTGGAGATCGCAGGGAATCACGATCGGCGCCGCGCCGCCCTTGGCTCCGAGCTCGTCGGCGAGGGTCTTCAGGCGATCGGCGCGCCGCGCCACCAGCGCCACGCGGTGACCATTCGATGCAAACACGCGCGCCAGTTCGGTGCCTATGCCCGCCGATGCCCCGGTTATCAGCGTCACACGCTCAGTCACGTTTCAAACTCTTACTGCAAATTCTAGTGAGGTCCCCAACGGGGCGACGAGAGCATAGGGACGCGGTGTGACGCAAGCCGCGTATGGGCTTGTGGATAGCGGCGGGGCCGCTGGTTTCGTGACGAAATGACCGATTTTCAGTCGGATCGCCCGCAATCGCGGCGGACATTAAAATTTCGTCATCCGCCATGCAGGCAGGGGGCGTCCGCCAGCGCCAGGCAGCCGTGTCAGATTGCCGCGTCGGCCGTGCCCCAGGGGCCCTTTGGCAGCTCCGCCTGCTTCTCGGCGACCCGGTGCTTGAGATCGATGCGGTCGCGTGAGGAAATGCCGAGCAGATCGGCGGCGCGCCAGACGACATTGTCCTCGAACTCGCTGACCTGGCCGTCGGCATAGACCAACTCCCACATCATCTCGACGATGCGCAGCCGCCCCTCCTCATTCACCGAGCGCATGATCACACTGGTAAAGTGATAGAGATCCACGGCCTCGCCCTCGACGCGCATGGCGGAGGCGATCAGTCGGTCGGCAGTGCCGGGATCGAGCTGGAAGCGGCCCTCGATCAGGCTGTGCAGCTTGAGCTTTTCGGCAGGCGTCGGCTCGCCGTCGAGCGAGACGACATGCACCAGGAGCGCGGTCGCCGCCAGACGATAATCGCTGTCATCGAAGGCGCGGTCGGTCTGGGCATCGGGGGAGACGATATCGGCAATGAATTGGCGGAGTCCGTCGAGCATCGCTCTCTCTGTGGAATGAAGCCTGGAAGCTTTGATTGAGCATCTGTCCGGAAAACCGCTACGCACTTTTCCGGACCATGCGCTGTTGAAATCTATATGGCGTGGAAACAGAACCGGCGCAATCCGCGCGGGTTCCCGCTGCGGCATTACGTTTCAGCAAGCATTACGTGTCGGCAATGTGACTACGGTATCTCGTACACCACGAGCTTGTCGGCAATGCCGCGCAGCGCCGCTTCCTTCTGGATCGGCTTGATCGCCGCGCGATCGAGGATGCCCGCGACCTCCGCTGCTTCCATCACCGGCTGGGTCAAATGGATTTCCTGTGACGTCGACAGGCTCTGTACCCGTGCGGCGATATTCACGGTCTGGCCGAAATAGTCCTGCCGCTCGTTCAGCGTCACCGCGAGGCACGGCCCCTCATGGATGCCGATCTTGACGACCAGATCTTCCTTGCCGCGCTCGGTGTTGAGCTGCTTCATCGCGGCCCGCATGCGCAGGCCCGCCGACAATGCGTGCTCGGGCCGGATGAAGGTCGCCATCACCGCATCGCCGATCGTCTTCACGACGGCGCCGTGCTCGGAGGCGATGATCTCGAGCAGTGCGTGGAAATGCGCGCGCACCAGATCGAATGCGGCGAGGTCGCCGACCCGCTCATAGAGCGCTGTCGAACCCTTGAGATCAGTGAACAGGAAGGTCAGCGCGGTGATCTTCAGCCGCTGGTCGACGGTGAGGTTGTCGGCCTTGAACACGTCGCGGAAAGTCTGGTTCGACAGCATCCGCTTCGCGGTGAGGATCGGCTTGCGCTTGCCGAGCAGCTTGTGCAGCGGATCGCCCGCGATCCACACCGAAGGCAGCACGCGAACGTCGGCGTGATTCTCCAGCGAGAGCCGCAGCGGCCCCGGTCGCATCGTCGAGGTGCCTGTCGGCGCATGCGAGTTGTTGAAGGCGATCGAGAACTGCTGACGCTCGGTGGTCGGCTCGCCCTCGACAGCCAAGAAATGCGCCGAATGCGTCACCGGCTCGAACAGGATGACGAACTGGTTGGGCAGGTTGAGCGACAGGATCGCCTTTTCGCCTGGCGGCAGCTCGAGCCCCTCCAGCGTCACCTCGTTGATCAGGGTCGACACCGAGCTCTCGTCGAACTCGATCCCCGAGCTCCAGAACATCTGCCGGAAGTATTCCCAGATCGGCAACGTGTTGGGATCGTGCGCGGCAATGCGCCGAACGCGCGGACTGACAGTGAAGGCAACCTCGACTTGCTCGTCGACCGAAGCCTCGTAGCCGGCCGCGCACAGCGCGCAATTGTAGTCGTCATGGCGCAACGACTTCAGCGTGGTGTGAGCATCGAGCACGCCGCCACAGCCCGGACACAGCACGTTCCAGCTCATGTCGAACAGGCCGAGCCGGGAAGCATGCAGGAAACCGGAGATCACCTTCTCCTGGTCGAGGCCGGTACGGCTGGAGAAATCCAGAGCGTTGATGCGATTGAGCTCGCGATCGTGACCATCGGCGATCAATTGCTGCATGGCATCGACGACGGCCGGATCGGTCGTCTGCCTGAGGACTGCGAAGTGGGCTTGCGTATCGCTCATGGTGAACCCCTAGAGCATGATCCGGAAAAGTGCGTAGCGGTTTTCCGATAAGATCATGCTCAAAACAAAAAGAGATAGAGCGGGATGACAATTCGACGAAGAGTCATCCCGCTCAAGATGAGCATTTGGACACCGCCGCGCAAGATCAGCGCGGCTTGATCGTGAACACCGGGGAGCGGTTCGGCTGTGTCGTCACCACGCCGATCGGAAGCACCGGCTCCTTGTCCACCAGCGCGACGCGGAACGCACCGATGATCTTCGCGAGCGCGAGCGTCGCCTCGACCAACGCGAAATGCGCGCCGATACAGACCCGCGCACCGACCCCGAACGGCAGATAGGCGAACCGATCGGGCGGCGTCTCCGTCATGAAGCGCTGCGGCACGAACGCGTTCGGCTCGTGCCACAGCTTTTCATGCCGGTGCAACAGCCACGGCGCGATCAGGATTACGTCATGCTTCCTGACCGGACGGCCCGCGATCGTATCGGGACCGGCAGCCGCTCGCGCGATCAGGAACGCCGGCGGATAAAGCCGCATGGTTTCGTCGACCACCGCGCGGGTGAATTTCAGCCGCTCGATGTCGAGCGCGCCCGACGTCGTCACGCTCCTGACTTCTGCTGCCAATTGTTCCTGGGTCTCGGGATCGAGCGCCAGCAGATAGAGCGCCCAGAACAGCGCGGTCGCGGTGGTCTCGTGGCCGGCCAGGATCATGGTCGCGACCTGGTCACCGAGCTGGGCGTCGGTGAAGGCCTCGCCGGTTTCAGGATCGCGCGCAGCGTCCATCAGGTCGAACAGGTCGCGCCCCGGCGCGTTGTCATCCTTGCCGGCGGCGCGACGCTCGGCCATCAGCTGGCCGACAAACGCGGTCCAGCGCTTGCGGAAACGGGCGCGCCGGAAATCCTGCGGAGTGGGCCAGTTCAAGGGCAGCACCAGGTCGAGCATATGCGGCCGCGCCAGCGTGTCGCCATACTCCATCACGAAGTCGCGCAGCGCGGCGCCGTGGCGATCCATGCCGAACGAGAACATGGTGCGGCCGGCGATCTCCAGCGTCATGCGCTGCATCACCTCGCGCAGATCGACCGGAGCGCCGCTCGCGACCTTCAGCTTGGCGATGGTCTCGTCGACCGCCGCGATCATGTACGGCACCAGCGTCGTCACCGCGCGCGGCGTGAACGCCGGCGCCAGCGTGCGGCGCTGATACTTCCAGGCGCGGCCCTCGGCGATCAGCAATCCCTCGCCCAGCATCGGACGCAGCACGCGAAGGCCGGCCGGCGTGCGGGTGTAGTTTTCGTAATTGTCGACCAGCACGTGGCGGATCGCATCCGGCGTATTGAGGATAAAGCTCGAGTGATTGAGGAAGCGGCCCTGGACGATGTCGTCCTCATAGGCGCGCTGGCCCCAGGTCTCGATCGGCGAGTTGCGCATCACCCGCATCCGCTGGAACGCGCCCATGCCTTCGGGCGCGCGCGGCGGCGCCGGCGGGACCAGGGGACGCCGCGTGACCGTGACGTCGTAGACTTCGGCTATGCTCATGGTCCTCGCTTCCTGCCTCACGCAATGGCCGATCCGGCCACGCGATCCCGGCGCCACAAAGGCGCGCGGACCCCGCACAAGACCTAATAAGTCAGCTCGGCGACTGCAATCCGATTCTCCGACGCCGGCCAAGCCCGTGCCACGATGCGTTCGCCGTTGAAGATCGCGGCCACCGGACGGCTGAGATCGGCCGCGGGGAGCCGCAACGTCGTCACCGCATCGGTCGGCACGCCGGATTTGACATCGGCCGGTTCCTTGCCGTCGAACAGCACGATATCGCGCGGTAGCCCGAAATAGCCGCGCGGCCGTGACATCAGCATGACGGCGCCCGCACCGGCATCAGCAGGCAGCAGCGGTCGCGCCGCGCGCAGATGCACGATCTCGGACGAGCGCGGAAACGGCGAGCGATAGATATGCGTCGTCACGGCATCGGGCGAGGTCAGTACGAATTCGAGCGACCAGGATGGATCGACCTGCGCGGGCCCCCAACGGCCGTCGGCGCCGGTCTGCGAGCTGTGCAGCGGGCCACTGAGGCGCTCGCCGGTTTCCGCCGACACGCGATAGATGTCGACCGTGGCACCCGGCACCGGCCGGTTGGTCGGCACGCCGCCGGGCGTGCCCGTGACGAGGCCGCTCAGCCTCACCGCCGTCTCCGGCACGATCTCGATCCGCGACGGCTCGTGCCCCGCGATGAATTTGTAGATCTCGCGAAAGGCGCGCGGATGATATGCGGTCTCGCGATGATCCACGGCGCCGAGCACCAGATTGGTCGCGCCTTTCAGTGCCGGACCTTCAGCGGTGACGTTGGTCGGCGTGCCCGGCTTGCCGATGAAGCGGCCGTCGGCCTGGGCATATTTGTCGAGGCCATCGCTGCGCAAGGTCAGGAAGGCGGTGACAGCAGTCACTTCGCTGTCGCCATCGTTCAGCCCGAGCAGGAACGGACCGTGCCCGTTGAACTCGTTGCCGAGCCCATCGTCCGAGGCATACACACCGTGATTGGGCGTGCCGCACAGCACCGCGTGGCTGATGTCGCCGCCGCCACCATTCTTGACAAAGTTGCGGATCGCATTGCCGCCGCGGGAATTCCCGACCAGCGCGATACGCGCGGCGCCGCTCTTTTGCTTCAGCTCCCTGACCGCCTCGGCGAGCTCGCGGCGCGCATCCTCGGTCGAGGAGCGGCCCGCCTGCTCGACCTTGTCGTCCGTGCGCGCCAAGGGATCGGTGAAGTTGATCGCGGCCATGCGCTCGCGCGGCACGCCGTTGGATTCCATCCGCCAGAGCGTCGTCAACCAGAGCGCAGCGTGATCGCCATTGCCGTGCACGAACAGGATCGGCGGGATGTCGCTGGCGGGCGCGGACTGGGCCAAGGCCGACTGAGACAGGGCCGAGGTACCGAATTGGCCCCCCAGCAAGGACAGCGCGCCTGCCCCCTTCAAGATCGTCCGTCGCGACAGGTCCATGCGTTCCCCCCAAACTTTTCAGCACTTTAGCTGTGCCCACGGCCGCGAACAGGTCATAACTGCCCGGGCATGAGACGCTTTTCGCAGTCATTTGCGACCCTGGCTCGGATCATCAACAAGCCGGAGCAGGGCAAACGGAACCGGATATGAGCGAACCGCCAGTACGCACCGACAGTATCACAGCACCGCTACGTCACTCGATCTTCAGGCGAATCTGGCTCGCCAGCCTGCTCTCCAACCTCGGCATCCTGATCCAGGGCGTCGGCGCCGCCTGGGCGATGACCCAGATGACCGCGGAGGCCGACAAGGTCGCGCTGGTGCAGACCGCGCTGATGCTGCCGGTGATGCTGATCGCGATGCCGGCAGGCGCCATCGCCGACATGCATGACCGCCGCATCGTGGCGCTGGTGTCGCTGGCGATCGCCCTCTCCGGCGCCACCACGCTGACGGTGCTGGCCTGGCTCAATCTGGTGACGCCGAACATCCTGCTTGCGCTGTGCTTCGTCGTCGGCAGCGGCATGGCGCTGTTCGGCCCGGCCTGGCAATCCTCGGTCAGCGAGCAGGTGCCGTCGGAGACGCTGCCCGCCGCGGTCGCGCTGAACGGCATCAGCTACAACATCGCGCGCAGCTTCGGTCCGGCAATCGGCGGCATCGTGGTCGCATCCGCAGGCGCCGTGGCGGCCTTCGCGGCAAATGCGGTGCTGTATCTGCCCCTGCTCGTCGTGCTGTTCCTGTGGAATCGCGTCAGCGAGCCGTCGCGGCTGCCGCGCGAACGGCTGAACCGCGCCATCGTTTCCGGCGTGCGCTACATCACCAATTCGCCGTCGATCAGGATCGTGCTGACCCGCACCATGGTGACCGGCATCATCGGCGGCTCGGTCTCGGCGCTGATGCCGCTGGTGGCCCGCGATCTGCTGCATGGCGGCGCGCAGACCTACGGCATCATGCTCGGCGCCTTCGGCATGGGCGCGGTGATCGGCGCGCTCAACATCAGCGAGATCCGCAGCCGGCTCAGCGGCGAAGCCGCGATCCGCGTCTGCGCGTTGACGATGGGCGCGGCGATCGCCGCTGTTGCCGTGAGCAGGCAGCCGGTGATCACCGCCGCCGCGCTGGTGGTTGCCGGCGCGGTGTGGATGCTCGCGATCGCGCTGTTCAACATCGGCGTGCAGCTGTCGGCGCCGCGCTGGGTCGCAGGCCGTTCGCTGGCGGCCTTCCAGGCCTCGATCGCCGGCGGCATCGCAATCGGAAGCTGGTGCTGGGGCCGCATCACGGACCTCGGCGGCGTCGAGATGGCGCTGTTGATCTCCGCCGGGCTGATGCTACTGTCGCCGGTGCTCGGCTTCTGGCTCAGGATGCCGCCGATCGGCGCGCGCAACGAGGACGCGACCGATATGCTGGCCGATCCCGAGGTGCGGCTGCAGCTGACCGGGCGCAGCGGGCCGCTGGTGGTCGAGATCGAATACCGGGTGGCGCAGGACAATGCCCGCGCCTTCCACAATGTGATGCAGGACGTGCAGCTCAGCCGCCAGCGCAACGGCGCCTATGGCTGGTCGATCGCCCGCGACATCGCCGATCCCGAATTGTGGACCGAGCGCTATCATTGCCCGACCTGGCTCGATTTCCTGCGCCAGCGCAACCGCGCCACCCAGATCGAGCGCGCGCTGCATCAGAAGGCGGCCGACTTCCACATCGGCGCCGAGCCGATCCGCGTGCGCCGGATGCTGGAGCGTCCGTTCGGCTCGGTCCGCTGGAAGGACGAGACCCCGGACCGCGCCGCCAAGGAAGTGATCCCGGTAGTCGCGACCGCGGCGGGCAGCAGTACGTAAATCTCTCAATCGTCATTCCGGGATGGCCCGAAGGGCCAGGCCCGGAATCCATACTCACGATCGTGGTTATGGATTCCGGGCCCATCGCTTGCGCGATGTCCCGGAATGACGGTTGGTTAGTCTACTGCCCGTTATCGATGAGCGTCTGCTGGCAGGCCTTGCTGAGGCGGCTGCGGTGCTCCTTCAGGCAGGCCAGCACGACCTGATCGCCCTCGCTGAGATGGGCGCGGCAAAACCGCGAGGCGTCGCGTGAGCAGGCATCGCGCCCCTGCTGCTGTGCCGAGGCGGCCGACGTCAACAGAACCAGTGCAACGACGGCGAACAGAAATCGGGTCATCTTCAAAGCCTCTAAGGAATGCAACGCTGGTTCTATAGTGTTTCAGGGTCGCGAAGAAGCTCGAAACCGCCCGCGCGAACCGGCCGGTTCCGGTCCGGGGCGACCGCTCGAAGACGGCTTGCGTCTCGTCGCCGCAGGTCTGCCCCGTTAGATGCCGTGCAAGATCACTCGGCGGCGGCCCTGCGCTGCGCGGCGAGATCGCGGTCCAGCACGACGCGGCAGCCGCTGCTCAGCTGGGAGCGATTCTTGACCATGCAGGCAGTGATCCTCGGGATGTTCGGGATCTCCGCGCTGCACAGCCGGAACGCATCGCCCGAACACATCTGCTGCGCCTCGGCGCTGAACGCAAAGCTCGCGGTCGACGACAGCACGGAAACGGCTGCCGCAAACGCCAGCGTGACGCCGGCGCTGCGAACGGCACGTTCCAGAACCCGACTCTTCACGATGGTGGTCATGATCGGCTCCAATCGGCGCCGCAAATGGCGGGGCCCTCTGTTTGATGGGTCCGATCCTGCACGGCAGCGAGCTGACCGACTGTGATGGCCGTCACGCAGGCGTAAGCCGCACTTTTTCTTGCCCTTCCGGCGTCGTGTTGGGATCGCGTTAAGACCTTGTTGGCATTAATCGCTCGTTACGGGTGTGGCGTATCCTTGAGTTCCGAGAGAGTGTAGCGATGCGTAGTGCGTTGGGCCTGATGCTGGCCAGTGTTGTAGCGGCGATCGTGATCGCCGGCGTGTGGTTCTGGACCTCCTCGCCGCGTGCCGACGCGGCTCCTCCGCAGACAACTGCCGCAGCCAAGGCCGAGCCGCTTCCTGCGGCCGCGGCAAAGCAGGCTGCCAGGGACGATGTCGAGACGACGGCCGCGCTGTCGAAGCGCGCCGATGCCAGCCAGCCGGCAGCCCCGGCCGCTGCACCGGCACCAGCACCGGCCCCGGTCGCGGCCATGCCCAAATGTGCCAATCCCGATGCGCTCGGCATCACCCGCACCGTCGTCGTCGACACCACCGGCGGCCCGGGTTTCGGCTTCCTGCAGTACAAGCAGTATGACTTCCTGACCGACCATGAGGTCGTGCTGACTTTCGACGACGGTCCGTGGCCGACAACGCCCGCCGTGCTCAAGGCCCTGGCGGACGAGTGCACCAAGGCGGTATTCTTCCCGATCGGCCTGCACACAACCTATCACCCGGACATCCTCCGCCAGGTCGCCGCCGCCGGCCACACCATCGGCGCCCATACTTGGTCGCACGCGCATCTGGCGGGCAAGAAGATCACCGAGCAGCAAGCCAAGGACGAGATCGAGAAGGGTTTCAGCGCAGTGAAGCTGGCGCTGGGTGCGAACCCCGCTCCGTTCTTCCGCTTCCCAGCGCTGGCGCACACCCCGGCGACGACAGCCTATCTCGGCACCCGCAACATCGCGATGTTCTCGGTCGACGTCGACTCCAACGACTTCAAGTCGAAGAGCTCCGACGAGGTCATCAACAATGTGATGACCAAGCTCGACAAGGAGCACAAGGGCATCATCCTGATGCACGATTTGCAGAAGCACACCGCGCAGGCACTGCCGACGCTGCTGCGCAAGCTGAAGGCAGGCGGCTACAAGGTGGTCTGGATGAAGGCCAAGACCCAGATCGAGACGCTGCCCGAATACGACGCGATGATGGCGAAGACCGAGAAGCCGATCGCAACGGGCCGGCCGATAGGCAACGTCGTGCAGACGGTCGCCGAGTAACGCAGCGAACTCACTCAACGCAAAGCGCCCCTGGATCCGATCCAGGGGCGCTTTCGCTTTCCGATCGCAGCCACCTTCTGCTGGTCCGATACGGCCGAATGACCTTCAGCGCGCCGATGCGCCTCCGAGAGTGGCGCCATCGCGCCCGGTAGCTGCGGCTGCCACCAAATATCGAAAACAACCCCATGCGAAGTAGCCGGCGCCGGCGCTCGGCAAGGCGTGGCTACCAGTAAATCCCGTGGCGATGCAGCTCGCCGATGATGCGGCCCTCGGTCCAGCGCCGGGCGTGGCGGCGACGGCTCGACCTGTACGAAGTCGTCCGCTGCTCCGGCGCCGGCCTTGCGTATGACACCGCCGAAGGCTGGACATTCGCTTGCTGCTGCACGGGCGCCTGCTGCAAGGCCGGCTGGGCTTGCGGCTGCGGAGCGGGAGCCGCAACCGGCGCTGCCCGCTCGACATATTTTGGCGCTTCCGGCGGCATTGGCGGCGGCGCGACGGCGGGCGCCGCCGGCGCATCGGCAACCTTGTCCGCCGCATTGACCGAATTCGACGCGGCGGCCGGTAGCGAGCCTGCCCCGCCCAACGACAGGCTTCGTTCGCCGGCCTGCGCGGAAGCGGAAGCCAAAACCACCGCCGTGATCAGGATGAGTTTGCGCATTGTTGTTCTCCCGTTGGTGGCGGGAGACTAGCCACGTCGTCCGAGCCACAGTGTGAGCTGCTTCACGCAGCCATCGCGCGCCGCCTTCATCTCCCTGTGATCGTCAGTCCCAACAACGCCGCCACCTCGGCGGCGTCCTGGACAGAGTCATCTCCGCCTTCCCCGCCTTGCGGCAGCCTTGATCTGGATCAACGGCGGCTTCTCGTTGGGTCGTTCAATGGGATTGCAGGTTCGGTTCGTTGTGTACGTCGCATTTGCTTGCCTGAATATCCCAGCGCAGCGCGGCTCTTATGAAGACCTTCGATATCACGTATCGCTATAGCAGCGACGATGTCTCGATCAGGCCAACCCCGCCGGACAGTCATGCGGCTTTGCTGCGTCTGGAGCAGGGCAACAAGAGCTTCGCCACGTTCCTTGACTGCGACGAGGGGGCGAGCGTGGTACAGCAGATCATCCCGGTCGATCTGCGTGACCTGGGCCTGCCGGCCGACAGCGCCGTACCGAAGCAAAGACCGTTTGCGGCCGTGCTCGGCTGCTCGGACGCCCGCGTACCCGTTGAACTGATTTTCAACGAAGGACCCAATGATCTCTTCGTGGTCCGCGTCGCGGGCAACGGGCTGGGAATTGAGGTGCTTGGAAGCCTCAAATACGCCGTCGAGAATCTTGGCGGGAGCCTCAAGCTCATCGTCGTCCTCGGCCACAGCGGATGCGGCGCGCTCACGACAGCCGTCGATGTATTCCTGAATCCGCGTGAATACTTGCCGCTCGCGACCAAGCGTTCGCTCCGCAGCATTCTCGACGGCGTGCTGGTCGTGGTGCAGACTTCCGAGAGAAAGCTGGTCGCCGCGTTCGGGCCAGCGGTGGTACACGAGCCCGGATATCGAAAAGCCTTGATCGAGACGTCGATTGCCACCAACGCCGCGCTGGCTGCTTACTCAATACAAGAAGAATTGAGGAGCAACGCCTACACCGGGATCGAAGCGGTTTACGGCGTCTATCTTCTGGAGAGCCGCGCGATATGGGCTCCCCGTTCCAGTGATGCCGATGGGATTGGGCTGGCGGCGGCACCTCGAGACCTTGCAGCGTTTGTGGAACTCGGCAACGCCATCGTGCGCTCGCGGCGTATTGAATCGCTTGTGAACGAGAAAGATTGATCGGAGCCGTCTCCCCTTCCCTATCCGAACGGAGACCATGCCCGTGCCGGGAGACCAGCCGCGTCGGGCCCAGGATCCCATGAGCTGCATCACGCCAGGAGAATGGTAGCTGCCAAAAGGCTGGCATGGTTCAGCCGGATTGTTGAAACTCGGTCCTATCGGTCGGCTCGCATCCGCGTACGGTTGTGCACCTTGAGACACGGTCTCGGCGCAACGTCGTTTGCCTGCGCACGCCAGCGCCCACAGCACTGACTTGTGTGCCGCCCCTCAGGCGGGGAGCCGGGAATAGACTCGTCGATTTGGGTTTCTCCTTCGCACAATGCCTGAACTCTGGAGACCTCAGTGAGTGCATTTGAACAAGGTCGCGTACGGCCCGGCGACGATGGCTTGGCGAATGCGGCCGCCGAAAGGCTCCGTTCGATGATCCCGGCCGCCGGCGCGATCGCCTATCCGTTCCTGCTCGATGGATTTCATCTCGCGGTCTCTCCCGCGAATGGCCACCCCTCGCCTGGCCGGATGGTTCTGGCGGCGTTTTGCCTGCTAGCCGCGACGGCCGCGCCCTTGCTGGGTCTGGCCTGCGCCTATTGGATGACCAAGCTGGCGCCTTCGTCGTTCGAGCTGCGCGCCCGGCGGCTTGCGTATATCAGCATCGCCGCGCCGCCACTGTTCGTGTTGACCGGCGTCGGCCTTGGACTGCTGCACATCCCTGTCAGCGATGAGCTCGTCTGGGTCGCAGGTTGGCTCGCCGCGTGTCTTTACGTGCTGCTCGGCAACGAACAAGAGCGGCCGGCAACATCAACTGCGATGGCTCCGTCCATTGCCAGATGGCGTGTCACGCATGGCATCGCCGCGGCGGTCATCCTTCTCTATGTCGCGTTTCACCTCACCAATCACCTGCTGGGCCTGCTTGGACCGGAGGTTCATGGCGCCGTGATGAAGCTCGGCCGCACGGTCTATCGATCCTCCGTGGTCGAGCCGATGCTTGTCGCCTTGATGCTGTTCCAGGTCACCATCGGCGTGCGGCTTGCCTGGCGCTGGAGCTCGCGGCCGGCGGACGGATTCCGCGTGTTTCAGATCGGCTCCGGCGTCTACCTCGCGGCGTTCATCGTCACCCATCTGAACTCTGCATTCGTCTCGGCGCGGGCCGTGCACCACATCGACACCAATTGGGACTGGGCGTCGGGCGCACCGACCGGCCTGATCCACGACGCCTGGAGCATCCGCCTGGTGCCGCACTACGCACTCGGCGTCTTCTTCGTGCTCGCGCATCTCGCTTCAGGATTGCGCGGCATCCTGATCGCGCACGGCGTGACCACCGCGGTCGCTAACCGAATCTGGGCAACCGGGCTCGCAGCAGGCGCGCTGATCGCAATCGCGATCATGAGCGGACTGTGTGGCGCGCGGATCTAGAGCGTTTTCGAGCGAAGTGGGCACCGGTGCGCGTGAAGAAAACGCGTCAAAAATGCTCTAGGCAGCGCAAATCGTTTGATAGGCGGCCAATTGAAGCGCGACGACCCGCCGCGCGGAATGACACTTCTCAAACCACAGACGCGCGGCATCGCCGCGGCCATTGCCGTCCAGCGGGTCAGCAAGTACTTCGAAAATCCGGGCCGCGCACGTCTTTACGCTGTCGGCGGCTAGGCAGGGCGGCGCTACTCCAAAGAACTCCGCTGATTGGGTTTCATCAAGATTGGTTATGACTCGGCGTCCGAGCGCCATTGCTTCAAAGGTAACGCCGCCGATCGCCGGTATCCTGAACTGATCGACGACGACATCGCTCGAACAGTAAAGCTGTCGAAGCTCCGCCTTGTTCAACGACGGTATCCACGAAACCATCTCTTCAATTCGAAGTTCCTGAATCAGGTCCTTGCTTCGGTGAACGTCAACACCCCACTCGACCAGGATGATACGAAAATCGCGGTCGGTCTGCGCAACCTGCGCTGCCGCCCTCAGGAAAAGGTCATTGCCCTTCTGCATCGAAACAGGTGCAGCCTGCCAGTGATGGCGCGACGGACTAAAGAATGTGGTGACCTTGGGGTCCAGCTTCGGGATTTTGAGTCCCGCTCGAAAGGTTGAGATTTTTTCATCGTCGAAGGCATGCGGAAGATAAACGGTCCGCTCCCTCTTCAATTTCAGCCGCGCCACGGACGGCAGCACATCCGAATTGGTTACGAAGGAGAAAGCCGCATTCTTGTACGACGCCGAACAAAGAATGCCATTGTAGGTTTTCTCGAAAGGCAGTTCGCGCAACGTGCCGTGCTCGTAACACGTGTAATTCTTGAGCCCGTTGATGAACGGAATGAACCCGTCGATCGAATAGCCCTGAATGATGTCGTAGTGCTCCAATACGTCGGCGAATTCATTGGCAATGGTGGATGCGAAGGCTTCGACCAAGACCAGGGCTTCTGCCGGATAGTCCGTGAACTGTCGCAGCAGGTCACCAAGAAGCACCTCACGTTGCGAGGCGTTTCGATCCTCTCCCTTGCCGTAATTCTCGAAGTAGCGAAACTCCGGGCGGTCGATGATCTCCGGCTTGGTCACCACCAGAATTGCTGACGAACCGACGTCAGCGGCCGCGCTGTTGCCTGTAACCGGTGTCACAGCGTGGGGATCTGGGATCGTGAAGCCATCGCTTTCGCTTGCAACCGGCGTCGCGGCGTCAGGATCCGGCATCTCGAAGACGTCAGAAGGAAATTCGAAGTCATAGCGCGGCAAGCCGCGGCTGCGCCTCTGACTTCGCCAGATTGCGACCGCCAAACTCGGCCTGGCGGCAACGCCGCTTTCCGCCTCACGCCGCAAATGAGCAAATACATATTTCGTCAGCAGGGAACGATAGATCGATGTAAGGCCGCCTGGTCCTTTGGGATTTGGCGACCGCGAATCGCGAAACGTCGCATCTTCATTGCTTTCGCCTGTAGCCGGCGTCGCGGTGTCAGGATTCGGAGTTGTGAAGACATCGGCAGGAAACTCGAAGCCGAAACACGGCAAGCCGCGGCTGCGTCTCTGACTTCGCCAGATTGCGACCGCCAGACTCGGTCCGGCGACAACCCCGGTTTCCGCCTCACGCTGCAAATGAGCAAATACATATTTCGTCAGCAGGGAACGATAGATCGATACGAGACGGCTTGGTCCTTTGGGATTTGGTGACCGCGAATCGCCGAACGTCCGATATTTATCGCTTTCGCTTGCAGCCGGCGTCGCTGTGCCAGGACTCGGCATCGTGAAGACGTCAGCAGAAAACTCGAAGCCAAAACGCGGCAGGCCGCGGCTGCGTCTCTGACTTCGCCAGATTGCGACCGCCAAACTCGACCCGTCGACAACCCCGGTTTCCGCCTCACGCTGCAAATGAACAAAGACGTACTTCGCCAGCAAGGCGCGATAGGTTGATACGAGGCGGCCTGGTGCTTCGGGATTTGGATATTCGTTGGCGAGAGATCGGCTTTGCTCCGGCCGCGGATCTAGCGAGGCCGACTTTGATGAGGTCAGCGAAATCGGAGAGGATGCAGATTCAGGTTCTATGGTCACCCCTGGCAGGACGATGGTCGGCTGATCGGGCGGCTGCGGGATTGCCTTGCTTGCCTGGAAGTCCTGAAACTCGCGCGCAATTGAAATTGTATCTGCCAGATGCTCCGGCATCGGTGGACGGACCCGGCTCTCTGCGGCAGCGATGCCATCGAGCATCTCCCAATATCTTGCCTGCAACAGCGTCCAGAAAAATGCTGCGGCTCCGCTGTCACCGGCGTTCTTCGCACGAAGGTACGAGAGGCAATCGAGAACGGGACCTTGCACAAACCAATCCGGTCGACGCCAACCGCCCAACTCGGTGGCCCACCAATCCGGGAACATGTTGTCGACGTTGCCGTCGAAGCTTGCGGCCTCCCACTCCGGGCAACCCATGACGTGATAGTAGTTATAGCAAATGACGTCCGCTTCGATTCCGAAGCGCCGCTGAATCAAGGCATTGTTGTAGGCGTTGTTCGCGATGTTGCCGATATGCAAGACGCGCAGCGGGCGATCGTGGGCGCGTTGGAACTCCCTCAGGAAGGCAAGCTGTAGTTGAAAGTCGCTATCACGATCCTTCGGCACGAACGTCATTCCCCAGCAATCGTAGTTCAGGTATTAGGCTTCCGCGCGAGAACGCACAATCTACGAACACCGATTCCGCCGCGCTTATTCTGCTCCATGTCGCGCCTCATCTCACCAATCATTTAGTCGGCTTGCGCATCGGATGCGGTTGGTGTTGCGCTGGAGTTCGCGACCGGAGGATGTGTTCCGCGTGTTGCAGATCGGCTCGGGCGTTTACGTCGCCAGATTCACGTCACCCATCTGAATACCGCGTTCGTCTCGGTGCGGGCCGCGCATTCGGCGTTTTCTCCGTGTTTTCGCATCTCGCGCCGGGGTTGTGCCATGTCCTGACGCACCGCGGAGCCGCCACGGTCGCCAACCGGGCAGCCGGCGGACCGGTCGCGATCATATGCAGATTGTGCCGTGGGAGAATCCAGGCGAGTAAATCTCGCCTGCGCATCGAGACGGGGGATGTTCCTGAGGAGTGGTGCCGCAAGAGGGACTCGAACCCCCGACCCCGTCATTACGAATGACGTGCTCTACCAACTGAGCTATTGCGGCGAACCGTTCGGCAACGGTCTGACAGCGCGAACCTGATATCGGGCATGACCCCGATTGGCAAGGAAAACGCAGCTATTGAACCGCACACCGGTTATCTAACCGCCGATTAGCTTCCCAAACGTGACAGAAATCCGCGCCAACCGCCGATCTGGGCCTTGGCCGGGCCGATTTGTTCCGCAAATTCGTCCACGGCGCCGTCCTCGTCGACCCCGGGGTCGTCGGGGGCCCGGACGATGGGGATCACGGCCGGAATGGGCGCGGGCGCCGCCTTCGGCAGGTCGGTCCGGGAACGGAACAGGGGGGCGGGGGCCGGGGGAGCCGATTCGGCGGCCGGCGGCGGCTCCGGCACCGGCTCCGGGGCGGGCGGATCGGCCTGAATTGGGGCCGGGTCGACCTCGATCGCCGCCGGCACCGGGGTGTTGTCCTGCACAGGCAACGCGACCGGCTCGACGGGCTTGATATCGACCGGCTCAGGCGGCTTGGGCGGAGGCGGCTCGCTGGCGACTTCCTTTGGCGGCTCGACCCGGCGCGGCGCCAGCATCGCCTCCTCGAACGGCGAGGGCTCGATCGCATTGCCCTTGTCGGACGGCAGCGCCGCCACCGGCGTCTGCCACTGGAAGGCATCGAGACGGCCGGTGACCGGCGACACCGGACGCCAGCGGTCGGAGACGTAGCCGTCCGCGGTCCACACCGGATCGTGCAGCGCGCGCACCGCGCGCAAGGTCCAGGCCCGCGCCCGGCCGCCGTCGCCATGTTCGGTGCGCTCGAGCTCCGCCATCAGCAGCGCGACCCGCTGCGTCGGCGCTGCGGTGAACGGCTCCAGCGCCGCACGCGCCTTGGCGAATTCGGTCGCATCGATCGCGGCGCGCGCGATCGCCAGCGCGCCTTCGATATGCCCGGGCGTTTTCGCCGCCAGCGTCTCGACCCGCACCAGGCGCTGGCGCGCGGCATCGCCGAGCCGCACATGCGAATAGGCATCGGCGAGATCGGGATGCGGCTGCGCCAGCCACGCGGTCTCGACGATCCGCATCGCACGGCGCACCTGATGCGCCTCGCTCTCGAATTTGGCGGCAAGCACCGCGGCCGGGATCAGCGTCGGCGCCAGCTTGAGCGCCTCCATCACGCTCGAGCGCGACAAATCGCGATCGACGGTCTCGAACTCCAGCGCACGCGCCGTGAGCAGCACGCCGCGTTGCCGCCGATAGGTCGCCTTGTCGATCAACCCGGCGGCCTGGTTGTTGTCGATGATCGACAGCGCACCGGCCCAATCGCCCTTGGCGCAGCAGAAGCCGAGCACCGCATGCGAGGCCCATGACGACGACGGCGACATTTTCAGCGCTTCCTCGGCAATCATTACTGCCGCCACCGGATCGTCGGCGCGCTGCGCCTCGATGAACAGGCCGCGCAGGCCGAGCAGCCGCGTGTCCGCGCGCTCGGCCATGGCACGGAAGGCGCGCTGCGCGCCGTCGCGATCGCCGTCGAGCTGCGCCGATTGCGCGTGCAGCAACAGCGCCAACGGATCGCCGCCGGCGTGGCGCCGCGCCACTTCGGCATGCGCGCGGGCGCCTGCGGAATCGCCATGCCCGATCGCGAGCAGGCCTTGCGTGATGGCATGACGGCCACGCGCGTGGCGCCGCTCGCGCCTGCCGCGGCGGACGTGACCCGGGATCTTCCACAGGCCGCGCAGGATTACGCCGGCGACCATCGCAACGACGATGACGAGACCGAGCAGATACATCGGCTGCTTGGACGTGAAGCGCAAGCCGCCCCAGTTCAGCACGAGATCGCCGGGCTGATCGGCCAACCAGGCCGCACCCGCTGCAGCGAGCGCGATCAGCAGCAGGAACAGAATGATCCGGATCATCGAGAACCTATTGCAAGGATTTACTGGTTGACCGTGGCGAGCGCCGCCATGGCGTTGTCGGCAAATTTCCGCGACGCGTCGAGCGCGGCGCGGCGCGCGTCCACCTTGGCGAGCCAGGCTTGCGCCGCGGTGCGATCGGCCGGCGGCAACGACTTCAATTCGCGCTCGGTCAATGCGAGATCATTATGCACGGCGGCCGATGTCACGCGCGCGACGATGCTGCCGCGGTCGGTCCCGGTGCCGTCGGTCCGCTCGATCTGGATCAGGGTGGAGGCGCCGGCCTTCAAACGATCGACCAGCCCGGCGCTGGACGCCGCAGCTTCCGGCGGCGCGAGCTGCGGCACGATCTCGATCAGATCGCGGCACAGCTTGTTCGGACTAGGCACGCCTGACGCAGCGAAGACGTCGAGCGGCTTCAGCACGTCGGGATTGTCGGCGATCGCTTTCGCGGCCTCGAGCGCCGAGGCGTAGGGATCGCCGTGACGAACCGCGACGTCGAGCAGCGATGCCGCGACCACGCGGCGCAGCGGCACGTCGTCCGCCTTCGCCTCGGCCTTGGTGTCGGCGATCTTGCTGTCCTGCTTGGCGATCGCGGCACCCTGCGCCTTCACCGCACCCTCGACCTTGTCGATGCGTGCCGTGATGCCGGAGATGTCGGGCGCAGCCGCGCCATCGCGCGGCGCGGCCTTCACATCATTGACCGCTGCCGCAAGCTTGTCGGATTGCGCTCGCGCAGCAGCGAGCTCGGTGCGCAACGCGGCGATCGATTTGTCGAGCGCCTCCAGCCGCGCGGCCGCCGCGGGATCGGCGGCCGCAGCGACCGGTCTGCCGGCTTTCGATTCAAGCGCGGTCAGGCGCGTGCCGAGCTCGTCCACCGTTGCGGCGCTGGGCTGCGGCGCCGACGCCGGCGGCACCGCGGGCCAGCCGAGCAACCAGCCGACCCCGATCACCAGCGCTGCCGCGACCGCGCCCGATACCGGCGCCACCACCCAGGGAGATACCGGCCGTGACGGCTCGGCCTGGGACGCCGCGGCGGCGGGCTCGGGCTGCGGCTCGGCGTGGGGAGCAGGATCGGGATGAGGCTCCGCCTCGGGCGCGGCGGCCTCCGCTGCCTTGTCGGTATCCTTTGGGGCTTCCTCGCCCCCCTCGGCCTTTGGCGGCTCGCTGGAGATCTCGGTCGCCTGAAGATCGATGGTCGGCGGCGCGCGCTTGGGCCGGGAATCCGGCGAAGGTCCTGGGTCGTCGGGCCTTTCATCAGCCATCGCGAGGGTCCTCAAAACTACTGGCCGCACATTGTAGCAGAATCGGCCGACGTTCTTAGAGCACGATCCGAAAAACGGAGCATTGCCTAACATCATGGTCAGACGAAAGAATTATTCCGCTCACGGCCGCAGGGTGCGCACCAGCGCCTCCAGCAGGGCGTTTTCGTCCGGGCGCGCCGCCACCACCACCTTGGTCGCGCCGGCATCATGGAGCACCGCGGCGACCGCGGGCGAGATGCAGCATTGCGGCAGTGCGAGCGCCGAAATCTCGATTCCGTCGGCCCGTATGGTGTCCAGGAACGCCTGCGCGCTGCGGCGGGAATAATGCAGCACCGCGGTGATCCGGTTGCCCAGGAAGGCGTCACCGACCTCCGTCGGGAAGCCGGCCACCGGCGCCATCCGGTAGGTGGTGTGGGTGACGACGGTAAGCCCCGTTTCGCTGAGCTCGCCCGCCAGATCGCGCGACAGGTCGGCGCCGGCGAGATAAAGGAGCGTGGCTGACGCCGCGAGTTCGCCGGCCTTGACCCGCGCGAGCACGAGATCGCGCAAGCTCACCGCATCGCCCTTGGCCACCATCACCTTGTCGAAGCCCGCGGCGCGCGCGGCGTCGGCGGTGTGCGCGCCCACCGCGAACAGCGGCAGCCGCAACAGCCGGCTGCCGGCGAGATCGATGGCACGCGGCGCGTTGGCGCTGGTCAGGATAACCGCGTCATAATCCGCATCGTCGTCATGGAACGGTAACGGCTCGAAGCGCAGCACCGGCGCCGCGAGGGCCTCAAAGCCGCGTTGGCGCAGCGTCGCCAGCGTCGCGTCATTGTCCGGATGCGGTCGTGTGACAAGGATGGTCACGGATCAGGCCTCCCGCCCTGCGAATTGGACCTTGCCGACCGATTGCACTTCAAGACCTCGCAATGCTACCCCGGAGGGGACAGTTTGATGAACATGATCTTGCCGGAAACCGGTTCCGGCCTGTCCGGATCATGCTGGTAGCACAAGGGCCGAAATTGGGACACGAACCGCCGATGCTGGTGCTGGGGATCGAGACCACCTGCGATGAAACCGCAGCCGCGGTGGTCGAGCGCCAGGCTGACGGGCAGGCAAGGATCCTCTCCAACGTCGTGCGCTCGCAGATCGACGAACACGCCCGCTTCGGCGGCGTGGTGCCGGAGATCGCGGCGCGCGCCCATGTCGACCTGCTCGACGGGATCGTCGCCTCCGCCATGAAGGAGGCCGGTGTCGGCTACGGACAATTGTCGGCGGTCGCAGCCGCCGCCGGCCCCGGCCTGATCGGCGGGGTGATCGTCGGCCTCACCACCGCGAAGGCGATCGCGATGGTGCACGATACGCCGCTGATCGCGGTGAACCATCTCGAGGCGCACGCGCTGACGCCGCGGCTGACCTGCGCGCTGGCGTTTCCCTATTGCCTGTTCCTGGCCTCGGGCGGGCACACCCAGATCGTCGCCGTGGTCGGCGTCGGCGAATATGTCCGGCTCGGCACCACGGTCGACGACGCGATGGGCGAGGCGTTCGACAAGGTGGCGAAGATGCTGTCGCTGCCCTATCCCGGCGGGCCGCAAGTCGAGCGCGCAGCCGCCGGCGGCGACCCGACGCGATTTGCGCTTCCGCGCCCGATGCTCGGACGGCCCGATGCGAATTTCTCACTGTCGGGATTGAAGACGGCGGTGCGCAATGAAGCGAGCCGGCTGGAGCCATTGGAGCCGCAGGACATCAGCGATCTCTGCGCGAGCTTCCAGGCCGCGGTGCTGGAATCGACCGCGGATCGGCTGACCGTCGGCTTGAGGTTGTTCGAGGAGCGGTTCGGCACGCCGCGCGCGCTGGTCGCGGCCGGCGGCGTTGCCGCCAACCATGCGATCCGCAGCGCGTTGCAGGACGTCGCGGCGAAAGCGCAGACCACGCTGATCATCCCGCCGCCGGCGCTCTGCACCGACAATGGCGCGATGATCGCCTGGGCCGGCGCCGAGCGAATGGCGCTTGGGTTGACCGACACGCTGGAAGCGCCGCCGCGGGCCCGCTGGCTGCTCGATGCCAACGCCAAGGCGCCGGCCGGCCACGCCAACAGCCGCGCCGGATATTGAACTGAGGGTTCCGATGCCCGCGCATATGTCAGTCAGCGTGATCGGTGCCGGCGCCTGGGGCACGGCATTGGCCGAGGTCGCGGCCCGCGCCGGACGCACGGTGACGCTGTATGCGCGCAATGCCGAACATGCCGCGCAGATCCAGGCGACGCGGGTCAATCCGAAGCTGGCCGGTGTCCAGCTTCAGCCCGGCATCGCGGTGACATCGGATATTGCGGCGGCCGCGCATGCGGACATCGTCCTCGCGGTCACCCCGGCGCAGCATCTGCGCGCGGCGGTCAGCCACATTGCGTCGCACCTTGCGCCCGATACGCCCGTCATCGCCTGCGCCAAGGGCATTGAGCACGGCACGCACAAATTCATGACCGAGGTGATCGCCGAAGCCGCACCGCGCGCCGTGCCTGCGATCCTGTCGGGACCGAGCTTTGCCGACGACGTCGCGCGCGGATTGCCGACGGCCGTGACGTTGGCAACCACGGACGAGGCGCTGGCACGCGCGCTCGTCCAGGCGCTCGGCTCGGCGACCTTCCGGCCCTATCACACCACCGATGTGCGCGGCGTCGAGATCGGCGGCGCGGCCAAGAACGTGCTGGCGATCGCCGCCGGCATCGTCGTGGGCAAGAATCTCGGCGCTTCCGCGCTCGCCGCGCTGACCACGCGCGGCTTCAGCGAGCTCGCAAGATTGGGCCGCGCTTGCGGGGCGCGCACCGAAACCCTCGCCGGCCTCTCTGGATTGGGCGATCTCCTGCTCAGCTGCTCGACCGCGCAATCGCGCAATTTCGCGCTCGGCCTCGCGCTCGGTCGCGGTGAAGCGGCGCCGGTCGGCAAGCTCGCCGAAGGCGCGTTCACCGCGCCGGTGCTGTGCGAGCTCGCCGCTGTGCAGAAGGTCGATATGCCGGTGTCAAACGCGGTCGCCGCGATCCTGAGCGACCGGCTGACGATCAATGACGCGATCGAAGGCCTGCTGACGCGGCCATTCAAGGCCGAAGGCTAGCGCTTGTCGCATTGACGTTTTCTCCACGCGAACCGCTTCGCGCAATGACGCCTGATCACCGCGCCGTCGCGAAGGCGACGAGGTCGTGCAGTCCCGCCCCCGCTCCATCGGGCGTCACGCCGAGTTCCTCGGCTGATGCGTTGGTGCGGTTGACCCAAAAGGTCGGATAACCGAACCATTTTGCGCCGGCCACGTCCCATCCGGCGAATGCGGCGAAAATGATCTCCTCTTTCTTCAGTCCGAACGCGTCGACACCCATCTGATAGGCGCGCGCATCCGGCTTGAAGGCCGCGACCTTGTCGGTGCTGAGGTGTTCTTCGAACAGTCCCTCGAGCCCGGAATTCCTGATCACCGCGTCCAGCATCGGCGCGGTGAAGTTGGAGAGAAACGCCAGGCGCAAGCCGGCAGCACGAAGCTGCACGAGCGCCGGCGCGACGTCCGGCCACGCCTTGAGTTCCAGGTAGGTCTGCATCAGGCGGTCGCGCTGCTCGGGCGAGAGCGAGATCTTCGTCGCCTTCGCCGCGAACAGCAGCGCGTCCTCGGTGACGCGCCAGAAGTCGGCATATTTCCCGCCGAGCGTCCTGAGCCAGCCGTATTCGAATTGCCGGGTTCGCCACACAGCGCCCAGCTCCGCGCCCATGCCGGGGAACATCTCTTCCAGCCGGGCGGATACGGGACGGGGATCGATCACGGGGAAACCGTCGAAGGCGACCGCCCGAAAAGGCGAGCGGCCTGCCGCGCGCGACCGACCGGACAGCACTGTCGCAGCCGTGACGGAAGCCGCGGCCATGGTCGTAAACGTCCGGCGATCCAGAAGCATGTCGTCTCCCCGCATTGCGTGCAGCCAGCGTTCACACAATTGCGTGTTGGCACAATCGCCCGATTTCAGCAGAGATCATTCCGTGTTTCAGAACAATCAGGGAGGGGATGACGATGGATCGGCTCGATGAGCTCCGCCTGTTTCTCGCGATCGTCGACAGCGGACAATTTGCGGCCGCCGGCCGCAAATTCGCACGCTCCCCCTCCTCGACGACACGGATCGTCGCCGAGCTCGAGCGGCGCCTCGGCACCCGGCTGCTGCAACGGACCACGCGAAAGCTGTCGCTGACCGACTCCGGCGCGCGGCTTGCCGCGCAGGCGCGCCGCCTGCTCGCCGATTACGACGACGCGATCGATGGCGCCATCGGCGAGGCCGCAAGCCTGCGCGGCAACATCAAGCTGTCAGCGCCGACGCTGTTCGGCAGCCGTCACGTCGCGCCGCTGGTGCGCGGATTCCTTGAACGTCACCCCGACATCACGCTGCAACTGACGCTCGAGGATCGTCTGGTCGATCTGATCGACGAACGGATCGACATCGCGCTGCGGATCGGCCATCTGACGGACTCCTCGCTGAGGGCCCGGCGCGTCGGGGAAGTCCGGCGCATTGTCGTCGCAAGCCCCGATTATCTGAAGCGGCACGGTCGGCCGCGCAGACCCGACGATCTTGCGCAGCATCACGCCGTGACCTTCGTCAATCAGGCGAGCCCCGCGGCGTGGTTGTTCCAGAACAAGCAAGGGGCTCCGCAGAAGATCAAGGTATCGAGCCGCATGGAGGTCAACCGCGCCGAGACGGCGATCGGACTGACGCGCGACGGCATGGGCTTGACGCGCGTGCTGTCCTACCAGGTTGCGGATGAACTCGCGGTGGGGTCGCTGGTCCGCGTGCTGAGGGAGTATGAAGTCGCGCCCATACCGGTGCAGCTGATCTATCCCAGCGCACGCCTGATGGCGCCGCGCATTCGGAGCTTCCTGGATTTCGCCGCGGGTGAGCTACCGCAGACGGCGTTCAACCACCCATAGCGGGTCTGCGCCAGTCGCGCTTGACGGCGCAGACTTCCACGCGGAGACAACGCGCACTGTGCTAGCGTCGCGGCGACCGTCGGATCCCGTTCCAACAACAAGAAACCGAAACTTGGGGAAGTACATGCGTCAACCGCATCGCGTTATCGCTTCGATCAGCATTCTGCTTGCCGTCGCCACCTCCAGCACCACCACGCGCGCGCAAACGGCCGCACCTTACGACGAACTCGCCAAGCGCGAGGCTGCGGCGAACGCCGAGGATGGCAAGCGGGTCGCCCCGCTCAAATCGATCGGCAATCCCTCAAGTGACGTCTCGGCGGAGATGCAGGCGATGATCGGCGCGCCCTACCCGCCGCATTTCAACGCCGACCCGAAAACCCCTGCGGAGTGGAAGGAGCTGATCGACCGCCGCGCCAAGCTTTTGATCGCGGGCATTCCGGCCATGAAGGCGAAGCTCGGCGTCAAGGTCGAGGAAACCAGGATTGCCGGCGTGCACTGCTACGTCGTGACGCCGAACAAGATCGCGCTCGAGAACCGGCGACGCCTGCTGATCCACGTGCATGGTGGCGGCTACGTGTTCGGCCCCGGCGAAGCCGCGTTGCCGGAAGCCATCATGATGGCCGGCTTTGGCGGCTTCAAAGTGATCTCGGTCGACTACCGGATGCCGCCGGACTTCCCCTATCCGGCCGCGATGGACGACGCGATGGCGGTCTGGAAGGAGGTTCTGAAATCGCACGAGCGCCACCGGCTGGCGATCTTCGGCACTTCGACCGGCGGCGCGATGACGCTTGCGATGGTGTTGCGGGCGAGGGACGAGAAGCTGCCGCTGCCGGCCGCCATCGCGCCGGGCACACCGTGGTCCGACATCGACAGGATCGGCGACAGCTACGCGAGCAATGAGTGGGTCGACAACGTGCTGGTGACCTGGGACGGATGGCTCGGCCGCGCGGCCAAGCTCTATGCCAACGGGACCAGCTTGAAGAATCCCTACATTTCGCCGATCTACGGTGACTTCAAGGGCTTTCCGCCGACCATCCTGACATCGGGCACGCGCGACCTGTTCCTCAGCAACACGGTTCGCACACACCGCAAATTGCGCCGCGCCGGCGTGATCGCCGATCTCAATGTCTATGAGGGGCAATCCCACGCGCAGTACCAGATGAACATCGATGCGCCCGAGACCAAGGAAGCCTTCACCGACATCGCCAAATTCTTCGATCGATATCTGAAGCAGTGAGTGACGCCATCAAGACCGGATGCCCGCGCTTGTCGCGGGCGCCCGGGTGCCTGTAGATTGCCGCGCGATGAGCGATCGAGCACGGGGTGAGTTGCGATGAATTACTGGCTGGTGAAATCCGAGCCGTCGGTCTGGTCGTGGGACCAGCAGGTCGCCAAGGGCGCGAAGGGCGAAGCCTGGACCGGTGTGCGCAACTTCACGGCGCGGCAGAACCTCGTCAACATGAAGAAGGGCGACAAGGCGTTCTTCTATCATTCCAACGAGGGCAAGGAGATCGTCGGCATCGCCGAGATCGTCAAGGAAGCCTATCCCGATCCGACCGACAAGACCGCCAAGTTCGTCTGCGTCGACATCAAGGCCGACAAGCCGCTGAAGACGCCGGTGACGATGGCCGCGATCAAGGCCGACAAGAAGCTCGCCGACATGGCGCTGGTGAAATATTCGCGGCTCTCGGTGCAGCCGGTGACATCAGAGGAATGGAAGTACGTCTGCAAGATGGGCGGGCTGTAGCGTTCCGCTACTGTCGTCCCGGCGAAGGCCGGGACCCATAACCACTGCTCCGCATTATTGGAGCGCGCTGGGGCCACAGCTCGCTTCAACAATCACCATTTGGGGTAATGGGTCCCGGCCTTCGCCGGGACGACGGAGAGAAGCTTACGCTCCGGCCGCCATCACCACCTGCGCCAGCAACTGCTCGCGTTTGGACTGGGTGCGGTAACCGCCCATTGTCGCGGCGAAGCGCTCGAGGATGCCGTCTTCGAAGGCGGTGACGATGGTGTCGTGGACATAGCTCTTGCGGCAGATCGCCGGCGTGTTGGAGAGCTGGTCGGCGGCGGCGCGGATCGCATCCAGCACCTGGCGCTTGCGGCCGCGCTGGCTGGCGGCCGGCGTGATCCGCGACAGCGATTCCACGACGACGGCCGACGCCATCAGGGTGCGGAAATCCTTCAGCGAGATCTTGATGCCGGCGAGCTCGCGCAGGAACGCGTTCACCGCCGTGGTCGAGGCAGCGCGGACGACGCCGGAGCGGTCGTGATACTGGAACATGCGCTTGCCCGGGACATCGCGCAGAATGCCGATCGCACGCACCAGCTTGGCCGCGTCGCACTCCTTGCGCACGGCCTTGCCGCCCTTGGCCTTGAAGGTCAGCACCAGCGAATCATCTTCCAGCGTGACGTTGGACTTCAAAAGCGTGGTGGCGCCGCGGGTGCCGTTGAGGCGGGCATAGGATTCATTGCCGGGCCGGATCGCGGTGCGCGCGATCAGCTCGATCACCGCCGACAGCGCGAACTCGCGCGTCGGCTCGTCACCGGACAGGAACGCCGAGACCTTGCGCCGGATCTTCGGCAGCGCGGCGACGAGCTTGGCCAGGCGATGCGCCTTGCGCTGCTCGCGGACCTTCTCCCAGTCGGCGTGATAACGGTACTGCAAGCGGCCCGCGGCATCGCGGCCGACCGCCTGCAGATGCGAGCTCGGATCGCTGGAATAGCGCACCTGGCGATAGGCCGGCGGAACCGCCATCGCATGCAGCCGCCGGATCGTGCGCGCATCGCGGACGCGCGAACCATTGGCACGAACGAATGAATAATTCTTGCCGCGCTTGATGCGGCGAATGGTCAGCTCGTTCTGGTCGCCGAGCCGAAGACCGAGATCGCGCGCCAGATCCTCGACGGCGGGCGCGGCGAGCTTGAGCTTTGCCGACGGCTGGAGCTTGGCTCGTGGCGACTGCAACTTTGCCTGCGGCTGCTTGGGCCATTGGCCCAGCGCCTTCGCCAGGGCGACAGCGGGATCGGCGGACATGGGCCGCACAGCCGCGATGTTCTGCTGATCCATCATACTTCCAAGACGCCTTGTTCCGCTGTTCTCCCGGTAATGCCGTTGCTTCGGGCTTGGTTCCGGTTGGCCATCCGGCCTCGATTTCGCGATTTAGGGCGTCAGGGCTGACATTGCGAGTCGCGAATCGGTTATCAACGGTTTCTAATTACCTTTCATGGGTGCCATTCGCCCACTAACCTTGATTTTGGCCGCTCCAGGATCGGTCAAAATTGCGGGAGCCCGACTTGGGAACCGGGCTTTTGGGCGCGACCAGCACGACCTGGCTGCAGCAGGCAGGTCAGGCACCGTGCCGTTTCGTACCGGATCCCCGGACGGAGTCACCGCACCTCACGATCCACCCGGCTCTTCCGGACAGCGCCAGCCGCACAGGCGGTTCGGGCGAAATCGTCGGCGCAGATCGTCGCGGCGGCCCTGCGATCATTCATCGAAATGCGCGGCAGTTGGTCCAGCAGAATTGGCGTCTAGGCGCGTCGCAGTCAGCGTCACCTCGCACCCAAACATTGCTTTGAGGCTCTCCCATCTCGGCATCAGGCGGATCGCGGTCCGCGATTCTTTCGCGACAGCCGCCGTCCGCCGTGACGGCGTAGGACGCCGGCGAGTTGAGCAGAGAACGATACCACTACGACCAAGAGACCAGTGACCCGGAGCGGACGATGAAGCATAGGTTTCACTCGTCAACGAGGCGCGGTAAACCGCCCCATCAGATGAGGAAGCCGACGGGATGTCCGGCGGCTTCGACGCGACGAAAGTGACAGTCCTTTTTCCTTGCCGGGCCGGAATGCGGCAACGCATAATCGCGGCAATGATCAAGACGTCTTGCCGTCGCGTCGTTTGCGATCGGCAATGAGTGGAGGAAAGCGATGTCCGAGAAGATCTATGACGTGTCGGCCGACTGGGCCAAGCGCGCCTATATCGATGACGCCAAATATCATGAGATGTACGCGCGCTCGGTCAAGGACCCCAACGGCTTCTGGGCCGAGCACGGCAAGCGGATCGACTGGATCAAGCCCTTCACCAAGGTCGAGAACGTCTCCTTCGCGCCCGGCAACATCTCGATCAAATGGTTCGAGGATGGCGTGCTGAACGTCGCCTGGAATTGCATCGACCGCCATCTCGAGAAGCGCGGCGACCAGACCGCGATCATCTGGGAGGGCGACGACCCCTCCGAATCCAAGCACATCACCTACCGCCAGTTGCACGACGAAGTCTGCAAGATGGCCAACATCCTGCGCACGCGGAACGTCAAGAAGGGTGACCGCGTCACGATCTATCTGCCGATGATTCCGGAAGCGGCCTACGCCATGCTGGCCTGCGCGCGGATCGGCGCGATTCACTCGGTGGTGTTCGGCGGCTTCTCGCCCGACAGCCTTGCCCAGCGCATCAAGGACTGCGATTCCAAGGTGGTCATCACCGCCGACGAAGGCCTGCGCGGCGGCAAGAAGGTGCCGCTGAAGGCCAATGTCGATGCCGCGATCGCAAAAACCGGCGGCGTCGATTGGGTCGTGGTGGTGAAGCGCACCGGTGGCAAGATCGACATGAACCCGACCCGCGACCTCTGGTATCACGAGGCCGCCGAGATGGTGACGACGGAATGCCCGGCCGAGCACATGCATGCCGAGGACCCGCTGTTCATCCTCTACACCTCGGGTTCGACCGGCACGCCGAAGGGCGTGCTGCACACCTCGGGCGGCTATCTCGTGTTCGCGTCGATGACGCATCAATACGTGTTCGACTACCACGACGGCGACATCTACTGGTGCACCGCCGACGTCGGCTGGGTCACCGGCCACAGCTACATCCTCTATGGACCGCTCGCCAACGGCGCGACCACGCTGATGTTCGAGGGCGTACCGAACTACCCGGACAATTCGCGCTTCTGGAACGTGGTCGACAAGCACAAGGTCAACATCTTCTACACCGCGCCGACCGCGATCCGCGCGCTGATGCAGGGCGGCGACGAGCCGGTGAAGAAGACCTCGCGCAAATCGCTGCGCCTGCTGGGTTCGGTCGGAGAGCCGATCAATCCGGAAGCCTGGGAGTGGTATTACCGCGTGGTCGGCGACGACCGCTGCCCGATCGTCGATACCTGGTGGCAGACCGAGACCGGCGGCATCCTGATCACGCCGCTGCCTGGTGCGACCAAGCTGAAGCCGGGATCGGCGACGCGGCCGTTCTTCGGCGTGGTGCCTGAAATCGTCGATGCCGACGGCAAGACGCTGGACGGCGAGACCTCGGGCAATCTCTGCCTGACGAAGTCATGGCCGGGCCAGATGCGCACGGTCTATGGCGACCATGCGCGGTTCGAGCAGACCTATTTCTCGACCTACAAGAACAAGTACTTCACCGGCGACGGCTGCCGGCGCGATGCCGACGGCTACTACTGGATCACCGGCCGCGTCGACGACGTCATCAACGTCTCCGGCCACCGCATGGGCACCGCCGAGGTCGAGAGCTCGCTGGTCGCGCACGAGGCGGTGTCGGAAGCCGCCGTTGTCGGCTACCCGCACGACATCAAGGGCCAGGGCATCTACGCCTATGTCACACTGATGAAGGGCACCGAGCCGACCGAGGCCTTGCGCAAGGAGCTCGTCGCCTGGGTCCGCAAGGACATCGGCCCGATCGCCTCGCCGGACCTCATTCAATTCGCGCCCGGCCTGCCGAAGACACGCTCCGGCAAGATCATGCGCCGCATCCTGCGCAAGATCGCCGAGGACGAGCCGTCCAGCCTCGGCGACACCTCGACCTTGGCCGATCCAGCCGTGGTCGACGACCTCGTACAGAACCGGCAGAACAAGAAGTAGTCCGGCAACGGCAATATCGGGACCTTGAAGAAGGGCCGCGCGCGATCTCCGCTGCGGCTTTTCGCTTTTTTTCATCACGCGAACCGGCATCCGCTTCGCTCGAAACGCTATGGGCGCGGCCATTTCACGGGATTGTCAGAGGCGCGGCGCGATTGCGGCGCGTTTGCGGCCAAGTGTTGTTTTCAAGTCATTTACTTTAATCCGAACTTTTCCTTTTCTGCCCGCCATCAGGACGTGTCTCGCGGCCGGTGTGAAACCACCCGGTTAAGACACGCGGTTAATATTGCGTGCGCGAGACCGGCGGGCCCGGTTTTTTCAGGGCTCTGCACCTTCGTTTTTGGCTCCTTCACCGGAGCTGTTGGGAAGTGGAGAGGTTGATGTCGATGAAGTTTGCGGTGGCGCTGGCTGCCACCCTTGGTGCTGTTGTTGTGATGTCGCAGACGGCCGAAGCGCGGCCGGAAATGGTCGGAATACACGCCGACAATTATGAGCCGGGCACCATCGTGGTGAAGACCAACGAACGGCGGCTCTATCTCATTCTCGATTCCGGTCACGCGATGCGCTACCCGGTCGGCGTCGGCAAGTCCGGCAAGCAGTGGGCCGGCACCACCCGGATCGACGGCAAGTATCGCAACCCGGCCTGGTCGCCGCCCGCCGAGGTCAAGCGCGACAAGCCGAGCATCCCGAACGTGATCGCAGGCGGTTCACCCGCGAATCCGATGGGCGTCGCCGCGATGACGCTGGCCGGCGGCGAATACGCCATCCACGGCACTAACGTGCCGGGCTCGGTCGGCGGCTTCGTCTCCTACGGCTGCATCCGCATGCTGAATCCCGATATCACCGATCTCTATCAGCGCGTCTCGGTCGGCACGACGGTGGTCGTCACCCGCTGATTGGGCACGGCGCCTCGCCGAAAGAAAAGCCGCGCAGATGCGCGGCTTTTGTTTACCTGTTCAGCACGGGCGCGGCCGTGACGCTGTTACTCAGCGCGCGAAACCTCCGCACCAGCCGAAACGGTGCCCGCCATTGTAGGCGCGCGCATGACCTGCCGCGAGCAGCGCGGCCGAAACATTATCGGTCTTCCTGGTCGCGACATCGGCGACGACGCGGCCCTGATATTTGTCGGGACCGATATTGTAGATCGCGACGTCGCCCTGGCCTAGCAGATCGCGCAGCGCCACCGTGGCCGCTTGCGCCATCTGCAGCTCGCGCGCGCAGGACGCCTTCAGCTCCGGCGCATCGATGCCGCGCAGCCGGACCCGCGTATACAGATCGGGTCCCGGCGTGAGATGCACCCGTGCCTCGAACGTGTCACCATCGATCGTCCTGATCACATCAACAGCATGGCGCGCATCAGGCGCGCCGCCGCGCTGCCAGATCATTTCGGCATCGCGCGACCGGCCCAACGACCAGTGTGACGGCGAAGGCACCCATTCAGGCACCCATCGGCGGATCGGCAATGTGCTGCCGACGGCAATGCCGAGCACGAACACCCACGGCAGCGCTGCCGAGACACGGCGGCCCCAAGGTGAGCGGCGGAAGGGCGGACGTCCCGTCCCACGATAAGGATTTATTCTCTCGTATGGGGACATATTCCTAGACTGGCCTGAGTCGAACGGTCAGGCAAGACACTCCAAAACCTCTCAGAAGTCCGAGGCGATGCCCTTGGTCTCCCAATCGCCGTAACGCGTCGGTTCCGGTCCCTTCGGGCCCTGGAATTCCTTCGGCCGCGCGGCCGCATCCTTTGCAGCCAGCTCCTCGGCCGCCTTGCGCCGCGCCGCGGCCTCGGTGAGCGCGCGCTGCGCGGCCGGCGTCAGCGGCTTGCGCGGCGCGGGTTCCGGCGACGATGGCAATGGCGATGGCGATTTCTCAGACATGGCGGGCCTTCTTGGCGAACGTTTCTCGGCAAAACTTTCTGCCTGCGAATTTCGTATCTCTGTGCTGGCTCAGTGACGGCATCACGATCAAGAAATCCTGCAAAGCGATTCTTACATTTGGCATATTCGCATGCCAGAGGTGTTTTCGAGTTGATGGCATGAGCCGAACGTAACTCAGCACCTTCGAGATATCTCCGCTCCATGCCTCCTTCAAGATTTGCAGTCCCTGCCGAAGTCCCCGGTCTCGCGGCGCGCCGTATCGCGGCCGACATCCTCGATGGCGTGCTGCACAAGCACCGCACGCTCGACGATCAACTCGACGGCGCCGGCGCGCATCCCGGGCTGAAATCGCTGGCCGATCGCGACCGCGCGCTGATGCGCCGGCTGGTGTCGACCATCCTGCGCAAGCTCGGCACGCTCGGCCATCTGCTGTCGCGGCTGCTCGACCGCGGCGTCCCGACCGATGCCCCGCGCGCGCAGAGCGCGCTGCTGATCGGCGCGGCGCAGATCCTCTGGATGGATGTGCCTGACCATGCCGCGGTCGATCTCTCGGTGCGGCTCGTGCAGTCGGACCGCCGCGCGGCGAAATATGCCGGGCTGGTCAACGCCGTGCTGCGCCGCTGCGCGCGCGAGGGCCAGGGCCTGATCGACGAGATCAGCCCGCAGACGCTGGACCTGCCGCAATGGATGCTGGCGCGCTGGAACGCGCATTACGGTGAAGCCACCGCGCGCGACATGGCGCTGGCGCTCGGCCACGAGCCGTCGCTCGATCTCACGGTGAAGTCGGACGCGCCGCAATGGGCGAGCCGCCTGCATGGCGAGATCCTGCCGACGGGAACCGTGCGCACGCTGCTGCAGGGTTCCGTCACGATGCTGCCGGGCTTTGCCGAAGGCCAATGGTGGGTGCAGGACGCTGCCGCAGCCCTCCCGGTGCGCCTGTTCGGCGACATCAAGGACAAGGCGATCGCCGATCTCTGCGCGGCGCCCGGTGGCAAGACCGCCCAGCTCGCACTGGCCGGCGCACGCGTCACCGCGGTCGACCGCTCGCCGGCGCGGGTCGCGCGGCTGCGCGACAACCTCACGCGGCTGGAGTTGCAAGCCGAGACGGTTGTCGCCGACGCCGCCGAATGGCCGGCGGAGGCCGCGAGCTTTGACGGTATTCTGGTCGATGCACCCTGCACCTCGACGGGAACCATCCGCCGCCATCCAGACGTCGCCTGGCTGCGCCAGGAAGGCGACATCGCCGCATTGACGGCGCTGCAGAAGCGGCTGCTGCATAAGGCCGCCAATCTGCTGAAGCCCGGCGGTACGCTGGTCTACTGCACCTGCTCGCTGGAGCCGGAGGAAGGCGAGCACGCGATTGCCGCGCTGCTGGCGAGCGAATCAGGCCTGCGCCGTGCGCCGGTCGAGAAGGACGAGGTTGCCGGCCTCGCCGACATCATCACCGCAGACGGCGATCTGCGTACCCTGCCCAGCCATTTGCCCAACGCCGACCCGCGGCTCGGCGGGCTGGACGGTTTTTACGCCGCCCGGCTGGTCAAATCCTGATTTTAAACTTCAGTCTTCTAAGCTCGAAGTGATTCGCGCGGTATCAAGAGGGCATCTTGGATATCAAGAGGGTGTCTTGGCCGCGTTTCCGGATTAAATAAGGATTCGTTGAAAATTCCCTCCCCGCAAGGTTAGGCGTGTCGGTCGCTCAAAGCAGACGCATCTCGACGCTGATTGCTGGCCGCTTTGCCCGCAGCATAATGGCGCGCGCCAGCGGGAGCACGGTTGCGCTGTCGCGGCTCTGGCCCGGCCGCACCGACCGGCTGATCATCGCGCCGCATGACCTCCGCACCGCCGACGCCACCCGCGCGGCCGAGATATATGCCGGGCGATTCGTTTTCGCCGGCAAGATCGTCACCTGCCACGGCCGCTCGATCTTCGATCTCGAACCGCCGTCGGAGGATTGGGAAGCCGCCCTGCTCGGTTTCGGCTGGCTGCGCCATCTGCGCGCCGCCGACACCGCGCTGACCCGCGCCAATGCCCGCTCGCTGGTCGACGACTGGATCTCCAACCAGGCCCGCAAGCGGCCGCTGGAGCGGCGCGCCGACGTGCGCGCGCGGCGGGTGATCTCGCTGTTGTCGCAGGCGCCATTGGTGCTCGGCGACACCGACGGAAAATTCTACCGCAAATATCTGCGCGGGCTGGCGCGCGAGATCCGCTATCTGCGCCACTCCACGCTCGACAATGACGGCGTGCCGCGCCTGCAAGTCCTGATCGCGCTGTGCTACGCCTCGCTCTGCCTCGCCAACCAGGCGCGCAACATCAAGTCCGCCACGCGCAGGCTGTCCGACGAATTGCAGCGCCAGATCCTGCCCGACGGCGGCCACATCTCGCGCAGTCCCGGCGCGCTGGTCGAATTGCTCAGCGATCTCTTGCCGCTACGGCAGACCTTTGCTGCACGAAATATCGCGCCGCCGCCGGCGCTGCTCAACGCCATCGACCGCATGATGCCGATGCTGCGCTTCTTCCGGCACGGCGACGGCAGCTTCGCGCTGTTCAACGGCATGAGCACCGCGCCCTCCGACCTCGTCGCGACGCTGCTCGCCTATGACGACACCCGCGGCGTGCCGATGTCGAGCATGCCGCATAGCGGCTTCCAGCGCCTCGATGCCGGCAACACCACCTTGATTATCGATACCGGTCCGCCGCCGCCGGCCAGCGTCAGCCAGGATGCACATGCGGGCTGCCTGTCGTTCGAGCTGTCCTCCGGGGTGAGCCGCATCGTCGTCAATTGCGGCATGCCCAACACCGGGCGCGACAATTGGCGGCCGTTCGCACGCTCCACCGCGGCGCATTCGACGCTGACCTATCGCGATACCTCGTCGTGCCAGTTCGTCGAGCTGTCGGCGATGAAGCGGCTGTTGCGCGGCGCGCCGGTCACCAGCGGGCCGAGCAATGTCGAGAGCTACCGCGAGGCCATCCCCGGCGGCGATGTGCTGACCGCCTCGCATGACGGCTATCTCTCACGCTTCGGCGTGATCCACCGCCGCGTGCTGATGATCGCCCAGGACGGCACCCGGATGGAGGGCGAGGACTCGCTGTCGCCGGCACCTGGCGGGCGCATCAAGGGCAGCGAGGCCGATTTCGCGCTGCGATTCCATCTTCACCCCTCGGTGAAGGCGAGCCGGCTGTCGGACGCCCGCGGCGTGATGCTGGTGCTGCCCAACCGCGACGTCTGGACCTTCGAGGCGCTGGACGACAAGGTCGATCTCGAGGACAGCGTGTTCCTGGCCGGCAATGACGGCCCGCGCCGCACCTCCCAGATCGTGATCCGGCAGGACGCAAGGCAGGCCGCCGCCATCCGCTGGAGCTTCGTGCGCTCCTCGACCTCGGCCACCGCGACCAACGCCCGCCGCAACGCCCGCCGCGAGCCGGAACTACCGCTGTAGGACAGACCCTAGACCGTCATCCTGAGGAGCCGCGAAGCGGCGTCTCGAAGGATGCACGGCCCGGCTGGTGGCCGTCGACCCTTCGAGACGCGCGGAGCCTGTCATCGGGTCGCGCTTCGCGCGGACCCGTTGGCGCTCCTCAGGGTGACGGGGATAGATTCCCGGGAATCGGCCCCGGAGACCGGTTTCGTACCGTACAAAACCATGCTACCCGGCTGCCTTAACAGCCAGGGATTTTCTGATATGACTGAACAGCTTCGCCGCGTGACCCGCGCTCTGTTGTCCGTTTCCGACAAGACCGGACTGATCGATTTCGCCAAGGCGCTTTCCGACCATGGCGTCGAGCTGGTGTCGACAGGCGGCACCGCCAAGGCGATCGCGGCGGCCGGGCTGAAGGTCAAGGACGTCTCCGAGCTCACCGGTTTCCCTGAGATGATGGACGGCCGGGTGAAGACGCTGCATCCGAAGGTGCATGGCGGCCTGCTCGCGATCCGCGACAACAAGGAGCACGCCGCCGCGATGGCCTCGCACGGCATCGCGCCGATCGACCTCCTGGTCGTCAATCTCTATCCATTCGAGGCCACCGTCGACAAAGGCGCCGGCTTCGAGGAGTGCATCGAGAACATCGACATCGGCGGTCCCGCGATGATCCGCGCCGCGGCCAAGAACCATGACGACGTCGCCGTGGTGGTCGAGGCGAACGACTATTCTGCTGTTCTCGACGAGCTCGCCGCGCACAAGGGCGCGACCTCGCTCGGTCTGCGCCGGCGGCTCGCCGCCAAGGCCTATGCCCGCACCGCGGCCTATGACGCCGCGATCTCGAACTGGTTCGCCGTGCAGCTCGACACCAAGGCGCCGGATTTCCGCGCCTTCGGCGGCAGACTGATCCAGTCGCTGCGTTATGGCGAGAACCCGCACCAGACCGCTGCGTTCTATGCCACGCCGGAGAAGCGGCCGGGCGTTGCGACCGCACGCCAGCTGCAGGGCAAGGAACTGTCCTACAACAACATCAACGACACCGACGCGGCCTATGAATGCGTCGGCGAGTTCGACCCGCAACGCACCGCGGCCTGCGTCATCGTCAAGCACGCCAACCCCTGCGGCGTCGCCGAGGGTCCGGATCTTGCGACCGCCTATGCCCGCGCGCTCGCCTGCGATTCCACCTCGGCCTATGGCGGCATCATCGCGGTCAACCGCAAGCTCGATGCGGACGCCGCGCGCGCCATCATCGGCATCTTCACCGAGGTGATCATCGCGCCCGATGCGACCGAGGAGGCGATCTCGATCATCGCCGGGCGGCGCAATCTGCGCCTGCTGCTCGCGGGCGGCCTGCCGAACGCGCGCGCGCGCGGCCTCACCGCCAAGACGGTTGCCGGCGGCCTCTTGGTGCAGAGCCGCGACAATGCCGTGGTCGAGGACATGAATTTGAAGGTCGCCACCAAGCGCGCGCCGACCGACGCTGAGCTGCGCGACCTCAAATTCGCCTTCCGGGTGGCAAAACACGTCAAGTCGAACACCATCATCTATGCCAAGGATCTCGCGACCGTCGGCATCGGCGCCGGCCAGATGAGCCGGGTCGATTCCGCGCGCATCGCCGCGCGCAAGGCGCTGGATGCGGCGGCCGAGCTGAAGCTCGCCGAGCCGCTGACCAAGGGTTCGGTGGTCGCCTCGGACGCGTTCTTCCCGTTCGCCGACGGCATGCTCGCCTGCATCGAGGCCGGCGCGACCGCGGTGATCCAGCCCGGCGGCTCGATGCGCGACGACGAGGTGATCAAGGCCGCCGACGAACACGGCATCGCCATGGTGTTCACCGGCGTGCGGCACTTTAGGCATTGACGTCATTCCGGGGCGCGCGAAGCGCGAACCCGGAATCCATTCATCCGCGGAACAATGGATTCCGGGCTCATCGCTGCGCGATGCCCTCAGGTGCGCAATTGCGCACCGGGGAATGACGACGGTTAGTTACTCCTGACCTTCGCCAGCAACACCAGCCCGACCACGAAAAACCCGACCAGCACCGCCATGCCGTATTTCTGGCTCGCGGTTGCTGCCGTGATCGCGCCGATCAGCAGCGGGCCGATGAACGACGTCACCTTCCCGGTGAGCGCGAACAAGCCAAAATACTGCGCGATGCGATCCTTCGGCGCGAGCCGGATCAGCAGCGAGCGCGAGGCCGCCTGCAACGGCGCGCCGGTGGCGCCGATCAGGCAACCGAGCACGATGTAGGCGCGCTCGGCGGCGCCCGCGAACAGCGGGCCGCCAGGCACCGGCGGCGCGACCGGGATGAACAAGATGGAATCCTTGTTCACGGTGAGGATCACGACGATCGCAAACAGCAGGATCACGAGGCTGCCGGTGATCACGCGTTTCGGTCCGAACGCATCGTCGAGCTTGCCGCCGAGCCAGCCGCCGAACGTCCCGGCAACTGCCAAGATGATGCCGAAGGTGCCGATCCGGATCGTGTCCCAGCCGAACGTGCCGGCGGCATAGATGCCGCCGAACGCGAACAGCGAGACCAGCCCGTCGGTGTAGATCATGTTCGCCAGCAGGAACCGCGCCAGCGACTTCTGCTTCGGCAGGCTGACCAATGATTCCCTGAGCTCGCGCAGACCTTCGCCGAGCGCCTCGCGCATCGGCCGTTTCGCCGGATAGTCCGGCGTGAACAGGAACATCGGCGTCACGAAGATGATGAACCACAGCCCGGTCAGCGGCCCGGTGATGCGATCGCCTTCATGCATGACGGGATCGAGACCGAACAGCGGCGTGAAGCCGAACAGCGTGCGGCCGGTCTCGGCATTGGCGGCAAGGAAGCCGAGCACCAGCACAAGGCTCAGGATGCCGCCGACATAGCCGGTGGCCCAGCCGGTGCCTGACAGCCGCCCGATCCGGTCGGGCGGCACCAGCGTCGGCATCATCGCATTGTTGAAGACGGTCGCGAACTCGACGCCGACGCTGGCGATCGCGTAGGCGAGCAGCAGCATTGGGATGATGTCAGGGTTGCCGGGCTTGCCGATCCACATCGCGCTCGCGCCGATCACCAGCAGCGCGCCGAAAACCGCGATCCATGGCTTGCGCCGGCCGCTGGCATCGGCGATCGCACCCAGCACCGGCGACAGCAGCGCGATCGCAAGTCCCGCGGCCGCTGTGGCAAAGCCCCACAGCGCCTGCCCGCTCGCGGCATCGGGCGCGATGAAGCTCGCGAAATAGGGCGCGAACACAAAGGTCGTGATCAGCGTGAAATAGGGCTGCGCGGCCCAGTCGAAGAAGATCCAGCTGACGACCGCGGCGCGACCCGGATAGGTCTTCGCATGTTCAGTCCCCGTCTGCATTATTGCCGTCATCGCGAAACATATTCCCCAACTCGAACCACAGGCAGGCTTTTGCCGCTTCAATCCGTTCCCATATAGCATGGGCCGGTTTGCTGATACGGCGATGAACAGGGCAGGACATTTCGATGGCGCTGACAGCAACGATGTCGCGACGGCTGTTTGCCGCTCTCCTGGTGATCGGCATCGCGACACCGGCCTTAGGCCAGGTGCAACGTCGCGCTTACGAGCCCTCCGCCAACAATACGCTTCAAAGCATTCACGCCGAACACGGCATGGTGGTGGCGCAGGAGAAGCTCGCGGCGCGGGTCGGCACCGACATCCTGCGGCAAGGGGGCAACGCCGTCGACGCCGCGGTCGCCACCGGCTTTGCGATGGCGGTGACCTATCCGCGCGCCGGCAATATCGGTGGCGGCGGCTTCATGGTGATCCATCTCGCCGGCCGCAATGAAGACGTCGCAATCGACTATCGCGAAACCGCGCCGCAGGCCGCGACGCGCGACATGTTCCTGAATGCCGACGGCAAGCCCGATCCGGACAAGTCGCGCAATTCCGCGCTCGCGATCGGCGTACCCGGCACGGTTGCCGGTCTCGCGTTGGCGCTGGAGAAATACGGCTCCGGCAAGTTCACGCTGGCGCAGATCATCAAGCCGGCCATCGACCTCGCCCGCGACGGCTTCATCGTCACCGACGATACATCGGACACGCTGTCGGATATGTATCGCCGCATGTCGCGCTGGCCCAATTCAGCCAAGACGTTCTCGCATGCCGACGGCACGCCGCTGCATGAGGGCGACCGCCTGATCCAGGGCGATCTCGCCGGCGTGCTGACCGCGATCGCCGAGCAGGGACCGCGCGGCTTCTACGAGGGCGCGGTCGCCGAGAAGCTCGTCGGCGGAATCAAAAATGCCGGCGGCATCCTCACGCTCGAGGATCTGAAGGCCTACCAGCCGGTGATCCGCAGCCCGATCCGCGGCACCTATCGCGGCTACGATATCGTCTCGATGCCGCAACCTTCTTCCGGCGGTGTCGTGCTGCTGGAGATCCTCAACATCCTCGAAGGCTTTCCGATGTCGGACATGAAGCAGGGCTCGGCGGCCTCGCTGCATGTCATGATCGAGGCGATGAAGCGGGCCTATGCCGACCGCGCCCGCTATCTCGGCGACCCTGCCTTCGTCGACGCGCCGACGCAATTGTTGATCGACAAGGATTATGCCGCCAGGCAGCGCGCCACCATCGACCTCGCCCGCGCCACGCCCTGGACCGATGTCCGGAACGCCAAGCAGCCGCACGAGGGCGACAACACCACGCATTATTCGGTCGTCGATGCCGGCGGCAACGCCGTCAGCAACACCTACACGCTGAACTTCCCCTACGGCGTAGGCCTGGTCGCCGACGGCACCGGCGTGCTGCTCAACAATGAGCTCGACGATTTCACCGCGGCGCCCGGCGCCTCCAACGCCTTCGGCCTGGTCGGCTTCGAGGCCAATCTGCCGGGGCCCGGCAAGCGCCCGCTGTCATCGATGTCGCCGACCATCGTGCTCAAGGACGGCAAGCCGGTGCTGGTGACCGGGTCGCCGGGCGGCAGCCGCATCATCTCCGCGGTGACGCAGATCATCGTCGACGTCGTCGACTACAAGATGGACATCGCAGCCGCGGTCGCCGCACCCCGCATGCATCATCAATGGCTGCCCGACGAAGTCCGGATCGAGCGCGGCTTTCCCGACGAGGTGCTCGCCGAACTGCGCGCCAAGGGCCACAAACCGGTCGAGCCGCTCGGCTACTCCTCCGCGAACTCGATCGTCGTCACGACCGGCGGTCTGCTCGGCGCGCCCGATCCGCGCACGCGCGGCTCCGAGGCTGCAGGATACTAGAGCTTGATCCGGACCGGTACGGCCGCGCTAGCGCAAAGTGCGAAGCGGTTTTGCCGCGGCAAACGCGAAGCGTTTGCGCCGAGATCATCCTCAAACTAAAGACCTAGAGGGCAAACGCGGCTTTGCCCGGCCTGCAACATCGCGATAGATTGGCGGTCCGCGCAACTCCGGCCGCGGATCGCAAACAGCCGGTGAATGATTTCTCCGGGGAACGCGCATGAGCACGGCCGAATCCAAGTCAATCGAAGTCGCAGAGATCGAGGACACCAGCCTCCTCGCCTTCTATCGCGACATGAACCTGCCGGAGCGGCGCACGTTCTGGGCCTGCGCCTCGGGCTGGACGCTCGACGGCATGGATTTCATGATCTATCCACTGGTGATCGGCACCATCATCACGCTGTGGAAGGTCGACCCCGGCACCGCGGGCCTCGCCGGCACCGTGACCTTGCTGGCCTCCGCCGTCGGCGGCTGGCTCGGCGGCTATCTCTCCGACCGGATCGGCCGGGTCAAGACGCTACAGCTCACCATCATCTGGTTCTCGTTCTTCTCGCTGGTCTGCGCCGTGGTACAGAATTTCGACCAGCTGCTGATCGCCCGCGCGCTGCTCGGTCTCGGCTTCGGCGGCGAATGGGCGGCCGGCGCGGTGCTGATCGGCGAAGCGATCCGGCCGCAATATCGCGGACGCGCGGTCGGCTCGGTGCAGTCGGGCTGGGCGATCGGCTGGGGCCTTGCGGTGCTGGCGCAGGCGATCCTGTTCTCGATCCTGCCGCCGGAGAACGCCTGGCGCTGGATGTTCGTGATCGGCGCGCTGCCGGCGCTGCTGGTGTTCTATCTGCGCCGCTATGTCACCGAGCCTGAGATTTCCGCCGCGACGATGGCGCAGCAGCAGGCATCCGGCAGCGGGCCCGCCGCCTTGTGGGAGATCTTCCAGGGACCGATCCTGAAGACCACGCTGCTGGCGTCGCTGGTCGGCACCGGCATGCAGGGCGGCTATTACGCCATCACCTTCTGGGTGCCGCGCTTCCTCACCACCGAACGCAAGCTCTCGGTGGTCGGCTCGACCGGCTATCTCGCGACGCTGATCATCGGCTCCTTCATCGGCTATCTGGTCGGCGCCTGGCTTGCCGACCGGATCGGCCGGCGCAATCTGTTCCTGATCTTCTCGCTCGGCGCCATCGCGATCGTGCTGCTCTATACCCAATTGCCGCTCTCCAACGAGGTGCTGTGGGTGCTGGGCTTCCCGCTCGGCTTCTTTGCCTCAGGCTATTTCTCCGGCATGGGTGCGTTCCTGACCGAGCTCTATCCGACCCGGCTGCGCGGCTCCGGCCAGGGCTTCTGCTACAATTTCGGCCGCGGCGTCGGCGCGCTGTTTCCGTTCCTGGTCGGTGCGCTCTCGACCACCACGACGCTCGCCAACGCGATCGCGATCTTCGCGGTGGCGGCCTATGCCGTGTTCTTCATCGCCGCCTACGCGCTGCCGGAAACGCGCGGGCGCGTGCTGCATGCGGGCGGGTAGAATTGTAACGGCGCCTGCGCGAGCCGCGACATACCGTCGTTCCCTCCCCCCTTGTGGGGGAGGGCTAGGGAGGGGGGTGGCCGCGAAGGCGGTGTATGTGGCTTACCCCTCCCCCCCCACCCCCTCCC
>NZ_BOVL01000019.1:103465-351817 GCF_019972155.1 Bradyrhizobium sp. RD5-C2
CCTCTCCCACAAGGGGAGAGGGAGCCTGACATGGTGCATCCCTAACTGTGGAGGAGCCGACAGATGACATCGCTCAAAGGCAAGACGCTGTTCATCTCGGGTGCGAGCCGCGGCATCGGGCTTGCGATTGCGCTGCGCGCCGCGCGTGACGGCGCCAATGTCGCGATCGCGGCGAAGACCGCCGAGCCGCATCCGAAGCTGAAAGGCACGATCTACACTGCCGCCGACGAGGTCCGCGCCGCCGGCGGCAAGGCGCTGCCGGTGCTCTGCGACATCAGGGACGAGGCCCAGGTGATGGCGGCGATCGAAGCTACCGTCGCCGAGTTCGGCGGCATCGACGTCTGCGTCAACAATGCCAGCGCGATCAGCCTGACCCCCTCGCAGGCAACCGACATGAAGCGCTACGATCTCATGATGGGGATCAACACCCGCGGCACTTTCATGGTGTCGAAATACTGCATCCCGCATCTGAAGAAGGCGGAGAATCCGCACATTTTGATGCTGTCGCCACCGCTCGACATGAAGACGAAGTGGTTCGAGCACTCGACCGCGTACACGATGGCGAAGTTCGGCATGAGCATGTGCGTGCTCGGGCTAGCCGGCGAGCAGAAATCCGCCGGCATTGCCGTCAACGCATTGTGGCCGCGGACCACGATCGCAACCGCCGCGGTCGGCAATCTGCTCGGCGGCGACGCCATGATGCGCGCGAGCCGCACGCCCGAGATCATGGGCGATGCGGCCTATGCGATTATCACGCGGCCGTCGCGCGAGTTCACCGGCAATTTCTGCATCGACGACAAGGTGCTCTATGCCAACGGCGTGCGCGACTTCGAACGCTATCGCGTCGATGCCTCGGTGCCGTTGATGTCGGATTTCTTCGTGCCCGACGACGATGTGCCGCCGCCTGGCGTCACCGTGCAGGCCCTGCCGTCGGTGGGCGGAGCTCAGACGTCGCGCTAGACTAGACGACCGAGGCGTTGAGCTGCGTGCGCCAGTGCTGCACGCGCTCCTTGAGCAACGTGTCGCGCACATAGGCGAGCTCTTCGTCCTCGATGCGCTCCAGTGTTTCGAGCGAGAGATCGTCCGCGCCATGCGCCGACCAGGCGCGCTGCAATTCGGCATTGCGGTGGCTACCCATCCGCAGCGTGAACCAGATGCGGTTCTGGATTTTCTCCAGATCGAGCGCCTGCCCGACCCAGACCTCCCCGGTCGCCCGGCAGCGGATCGCGAACACGCCGGCGACGGCACCACGTTTCTTGTAGTCGGCGATGGCCAGCTTGCGGTCCTCGGTCTTCATGATGGCTCCTGTCCGGTCGGCACACGATTTATATCCGGGTATTATTGACAAAGCAATTACACCCGGGTAAAACTTCCCATCGAGGGCGAATAGGACGAGCTGACATGGACACCGCCTACCATCTGGAGCCGACCTGGAATGCCGGGCGCGACTTCGCCCAGCGCGCGATCGGCGGCGAGCTGGTGATGCTCAACCTGCTGCGCTTCCGCGACATCGCCGACTATTCGCAAAGCCCTGAGCTGGCCCCGCCGCAGCCGGTGACGGGTGCGGAAGCCTACGACCGCTATGTCGCCCACACGCTGCCGCATCTGCGGAAGAGCGGCGGCGACATCCTGTTCATGGGTGAAGGCGGCTCGTTCCTGATCGGCCCCGAGGACGAGCGCTGGGATCGCGCAATGCTGATCCGGCAGAAGAGCCGCGGCGCGTTCCTCGCCTTCGCGGTGGCGGAGGCCTACCTCGCCGGCATCGGACACCGCACCGCGGCGCTGGCGGATTCACGGCTGCTGCCGCTGGTCGAGTTGCCGCGATGACCGAGATGCTAGCGGCCAACCTCGTACGGCCCGCCCTTCTCCAGCGCCCGCGCATAGGCCGGGCGGGCGTGGATGCGCTCCAGGAAAGCGACGCACCGGGGATGGCCGTCCTCGAGCCCGCCGCGCGCGGCGGCCGCCTCGAGCGGAAAGCTCATCTGGATGTCGGCGCCGGAGAACTCGTTGCCGGCGAACCACTCGCTCTTGCCGAGCTCGCCTTCCCAATAGGCCATGTGCTGCTTGATCTGCGGATTGACCAGCGTGGACAGCGCCTGGTTCGAGACCTTGCGCACCAGCGGCCGCAGCAGCGCCGGCGCGCGCTTCGGCATCAGCGTGAACAGCAGCTTCAACAGCAGCGGCGTCATCGCCGAACCCTCGGCGTAGTGCAGCCAATAGGTGTAGCGCAGCCGATCCGGCGTATCGGCCGGCGGGATCAGGCGACCCTTGCCGTAGGTCGCGATGATGTATTCGAGGATCGCGCCGGATTCCGCGATCGTGTTGCCGTTGTCGGTGACGACCGGCGACTTGCCGAGCGGATGGATCGCGCGCAGCTCCTTCGGCGCCCGCATGTCGGGCTGCCGCTGGTAGCGCACGATCTCGTAGGGCACGCCCAATTCCTCGAGCAGCCACAGCACGCGCTGCGAGCGGGAATTGTTGAGATGATGAACCGTCAGCATGGGCGTCCTCTGAAATATCGGCGCAATCGGACGGCGTTTGGTGCCGGCCGGGAACAGGAAAGTCGAGATCCACGCGCCGTGCTTGCTGGAAATCACCCGGGCAATACGTCGCGCAATCGGAGAGGTCTACCATGAATCCTACCTATGTCGCCTTCGAAGGCGAGCATCGTATCGGGGCCGGTGACCTCGCGGAGGTCGCGCGCGCCGCCAAGCAGCTGCTCGACCGGCGCAAGGATGCCGCGGTCCTGGTGTTCAACGGCCGTACCTCGGCGCTGGTCGATATCGATTTCCGCGGCTCGGTCGACGATGTGCTGGCGCGGCTGCCGAAGCTCGCGCCTCCGCGCGACGAGGAGCCGGCAACGCCGACCGCCCCGCGCGGTCCCGGACGGCCGAAGCTTGGCGTCGTCGCGCGTGAGATCACGCTGTTGCCGCGCCATTGGGACTGGCTCGCGCAGCAGAAGGGCGGCGCATCGGTCGCGCTTCGCAAGCTGATCGACGAGGCGCGGCGCACAAGCGGAGACAAGGACCGCACGCGCAGCGCACAGGATGCCGCCTATCGCTTCATGACAACGATGGGGGGCAACCGGCCAAACTACGAGGACGCGATCCGCGCCCTGTTCGCGCACGACCGGCGGCGCTTTGCGACGCTGATCGCGGAGTGGCCGGCCGACATCCGCGATCACGCGATCAAGCTCGCCTATAGCGATCAAGCGGACTGATGCGCCGTCGCGCGAAATCGGCGGCGGCGGGCCAGTGATTCGGCTTTCGGAGCAGAACCGCAGACCCGTCCCACCGCCGTCCTGACGGTCTCGATTTTTGGAAGTTGAACGTGTCCAAGCCTCCTTCTCTACGCAAAGCTTTCCTATCCTTCCTGGCGCCGATGCTGCTGAGCAATGTGCTGCAGTCGCTGTTCGGCACCATCAATGGCATCTATCTCGGCCAGATGATCGGGGTCGACGCGCTCGCCGCTGCGTCGGGGTTCTTCCCGGTGATGTTCTTCTTCATCTCCTTCGTGATCGGCCTGAGCGCCGGCGCCTCGGTCATGATCGGCCAGGCCTGGGGCGCCGGCGAGCCCGACCGGGTCAAGGCGGTCGCCGGCACGACCATGACCGTGACGCTGCTGCTGGCGCTGGCGATCGCGATCTTCGGCGGCCTGTTCGCGCGCCCGCTCCTGATCGCGCTCGCCACGCCGCCTGATGTGCTCGATGCCGCAGTGTCCTATGCGCGGATCATGATGATCACGATGCCGGTGACCTTCGCATTCCTGCTGCTCGCGGCGATGATGCGCGGCGTCGGTGACACCATGACGCCGTTGCTGGCGCTGACGGTCTCGACCGTCGTCGGCCTTGTGGTGACGCCCGCATTGATCCGCGGCTGGCTCGGGCTGCCAATGCTGGGCGTCGCCAGTGCCGCAATCGCCTCCGCGGTCTCGGGCGTCGTCACGCTGCTCTGGCTGCATATCCACATGCTGCGGCACAAGCATCCGCTGGCCTTCGACGCCGCGTTCCTGCGCGCGATGCGGCCGAACGGCGCGCTGCTGCGCATCGTGCTGCGGCTCGGCATTCCGACCGCGATCGGCATGGTGGTGGTCTCGCTCGCCGAACTGGTGCTGCTCGGCCTCGTCAACGGGTTCGGCTCGGACGCCACCGCCGCCTATGGCGCAGTCAACCAGGTGATCAGCTATGTGCAGTTTCCGGCGATCTCGATCGCAATATCCGTGTCGATCTTCGGCGCGCAGGCGATCGGCCGCGGCGACTCGCGCCAGGTCGGCGCCATCGTCCGCACCGGGATCGAGATGAACCTCGCGCTGACCGGCGGACTTGTCGTGCTCGGCTATCTCTTTGCGCGGCCGCTGATGGGCTTCTTCATCGTCGATGGCGCTGTGCTCGCGCTCGCCCAGCAGCTTCTCTACATCGTGCTGTGGAGCATGGTGCTGTTCGGCATGGCGACGGTGTTCTCCGGCGCGATGCGTGCCGGCGGCACGGTCTGGATGCCGCTGTTCATCTCGATCCTGGCCATGGCGCTGGTCGAGGTGCCGGTCGCGGTTGTGCTCAGCCGCATCATGGGCATCAGCGGCATTTGGATCGCCTATCCCGCCACCTTCGCAACCATGTTCCTGCTGCAGATGGCCTATTACGCCCTGGTATGGCGCAATCAAACCATCAAGCGGCTGATTTGACATCGCGCGCCGCGGCTCACATGATGAGTATCATATTCTACTGATGGCGCCTGCGGCAGCAGGCCCGTGCTAGAAGAGCCAATACGAGACAAGCCGAGGGGAGAGACCGCCGTGAGCCAAAATCCGCAATTCCTGTTCGATTTCGGCAGCCCCAATGCCTTCCTCAGCCACGAGGCGATCCCGGCGATCGAGCAGCGCACCGGCGTCAAGTTCGAGTACGTCCCGATCCTGCTCGGCGGCATCTTCAAGGCCACCAACAACAAGTCGCCGGCCGAGACGCTGGCCGGCGTCAAGAACAAGCCGGACTTCATGAAGATCGAGACCGAGCGCTTTATCAAGCGCTTCAACGTCAAGCCCTACACCTGGAACCCGTTCTTCCCGGTCAATACGCTGAACCTGATGCGCGCGGCGGTCGCCGCCCAGCTCGAGGGCGTGTTCGAGAAGTACATCGAAGCGGCCTTCCACTACATGTGGGTCGAGCCGAAGAAGATGGACGATCCGGAAGTCGCCGGCAAAGCCATCGCCGCCTCCGGCCTCGACGCCGCCAGACTGTTCGCCCGCGCGCAGGACGCCGATGTGAAAGCCAAGCTGATCGCCAACACCCAGGCCGCCGTGGAGCGCGGCGCGTTCGGCTCGCCGACCTTCTTCGTCGGCAACGAGATCTTCTTCGGCAAGGAGCAGCTGCGCGAAGTCGAGGAACTGGTGTCGGGAAAGTGAGATGAGCGAATGCTCAATTGCGGGTAGCGAATAATCGAACGGCATTCCTATCTAATCGACACTCCCCATTCGCTCTTCGCTCGCTTCCCGGGCAACAACAAAGAAGGACAAATTCCCATGCGCGTTCTCGTGGTCGGCGCCGGTGCGATCGGCGGTTATTTCGGCGGCCGGATGCTTCAGGCCGGCCGCGATGTGACTTTTCTCGTCCGGCCCCGCCGCGCCTCCGAGCTCGCCTCCGCCGGGCTCGTGATCAAGAGCCCGAACGGCGACGTCACGCTGAACAATCCGCCGACCGTGCAGGCCGATAAACTGTCGGACAAGTTCGACGTTGTGCTCCTGAGCTGCAAGGCGTTCGACCTCGAGGATGCGATCAAGTCCTTTGCGCCAGCGGTCGGCGACAAGACTGCGATCATCCCGCTGCTCAACGGCATGCTGCATCTCGATGCGCTCGACAAGACATTCGGCGCCCAGCATGTGCTCGGCGGTCTCTGCGCGATCGCCGCGACGCTGAACGAGAAGCGCGAGGTGGTGCAGCTGCAGCCGATGCAGTCGCTCGCTTTCGGCGAACGCGCCGGCGGCCTGTCGGACCGGGTGGGCGCGATCGCGGACACTTTCTCAGCGATCAACGGCGCGGCCGCAAGCGACCACATCATGCAGGACATGTGGGAGAAGTGGGTGTTCCTGGCGTCGCTCGCCGCCTCCACCAGCCTGATGCGGACCTCAGTCGGCAACATCCTGGCTGCGCCCGGCGGCAAGGATTTCCTGCTCGGCATCCTCGACGAATGCAGCGCGATCGCGGCCGACGCCGGCCACATGCCGGGCGGTCCGTTCTTCCAGCGCACCCGCGGGCTCCTGACCACTGAAGGCTCGCCGATGACCGCATCGATGTTCCGCGACATCAAGGCGGGGCTGCCGGTCGAAGCCGATCACGTGATCGGCGACCTGATCGTGCGCGCCGATGCCGCCAAGATCCCGGTGCCGAAGCTACGCACGGCGTACACGCATCTCAAGGCGTACGAGAAGCAGCGGGCTGGCTAGCCTTCACCCTCCCTTGGAGGGGGAGGGTCGACGCGAATGAAATGAGCGGCGGGGCGGGGTGACAGTCTCTCCGCATCGGCACTGCTCGAGTGGAGAGATCACCCCACCCCGGATCGCATATCGCTACGCTCAATGCGATCCGACCCTCCCCCTCCAGGGGAGGGTGAAGACCGCGGGTCCTATGCTTCCCTCACAAATGCGCCAGGTAATGCGCGAGCGCGGTGATCTCTTCGTCGCTCAGCGGATACGCCACATCGGCCATCGCCGCCTGCGCGCCGCCGGAGCGCTGTCCCGACTTGTAGTCGTGCAGCGCCTTGACGAGATATTCCTCGCGCTGGCCGGCGATGCGGGCGACGGCCTTGGTGCCGGCGAACGTGTCGCCATGGCATGAGGCGCAGCGACGGCCGGCGGCGGCCTGCTTACCCTTCTCGGACAATTCCGGATCGTCGTCCTTGCCGCCCTTGAACGGCGTCAGCGAGGCGAAATAGGCGCCGAGATTACGGATGTCGTCATTGTTGAGCTGCTCGACGATCGGCTGCATCTGCTCGTTCTTGCGCGCACCGGCACGGAAGAACACCAGCTGCCATTGGATGAACTGGTCGAGCTGGCCGGCGAGCGACGGAATATTCTCAGTCTGCGAGATGCCGTTGTCGCCATGGCACCCGGCGCAGATTTCGGCCTTCGCCTTGCCGGCGGCGACGTCGGCTGCCTCCGCAAAGGATGTCATCGCGATTGCCGACGCGAACAGGATTCCGAGGGACGCGATACGCATTGCCAGTTTCTCCTGACGTCATTGCCGGGCTTGACCCGGCAATCCATCTGGCTTGCAGAAGGGTTTTTGTTTGGATGGATGCCCGGATCAAGCCCGGGCATGACGAGTCTGTTCCGTAGCTTGCCAAACCAAGCAAACGGGGCTGCAGCCGCCTCGAAGGCCACCGCAGCCCCGCTGCCTTCAACCGTTACTTCTTGCTGTAGCTGATGCGATAGATCGCACCGGCCCAGTCGTCGGCGACGAGGATGGAGCCATCCTTGTCGAGCAGGATGTCGGCCGGGCGGCCGAGATAGCCCTGGTCACCCTGGATCCAGCCGTCGGCGAAGATCTCCTGCTTGGCGTTCTTGCCGTCGGGGCTCGCGGTGATCTTCACGATGCGGCCGCCCTGGTACTTGTGCCGATTCCAGGAGCCGTGCTCGGCGATCAGGATGCTGTTCTTGTACTCGGCCGGGAATTGGCTGCCGGTATAGAACTTCATGCCGAGCGGAGCGACGTGGGCGCCGAGATTGTACACCGGCGGGGTGAACTCCGAGCACTTGTGACCCATCGCGAACTTGGTGTCCGGCAAATTGCCCTGGTGGCAATAGGGATAGCCGAAGTGCTCGCCGATCTTCGAGATCATGTTGAGCTTGTCGCTCGGCAGATCGTCGCTGATCCAGTCGCGGGCGTTTTCGGTGAACCAGTATTTGCCGGTGCGCGGGTCGACGTCGCCGCCGACCGAGTTGCGCACGCCGAGCGCATAGATTTCCGCGTTGCCGGTCTTGGGATCGACGCGGCGGATCTGCGACACCGAGGTCGGCGGGATGCCGATGTTGAAGGGAGGTCCGAACGGAATGTAGAACCAGCCGTCCTTGTCGACGGCGATGTATTTCCAGCCATGCGCCGCATACGACGGCATGTCGTCATACACCACCTTGCCGCTGCCGAGATTGTCGAGATTGGCTTCGGCATTATCGTATCTGATCAGCTTGTCGACCGCGATGACGTAGAGCGCGCCGTCGCGGAACGCGAGGCCGGTCGGCATGTTGAGGCCCTTCAGGATGGTCTTGACCTCCTTCTTGCCGTTGTTGTCCTTGATCGCATAGACGTTGCCGAGGCCGAACGAGCCGACGAACAGCGTGCCCTTGTCGCCCCAGGCCATCTGCCGCGCCGCGAGCACGTTCGAGGCATAGACCTCGATCTTGAAGCCCGGCGGCAGCTTGATCTTCTTCATCATGGTGGCGAGTTCGGCGTCGGATGCGCCGGTCGGCGGACCGGACGGCGGAGCAAGGCCCTTCTGCGCGTCGGTCTCGTCGCCGAGGAACCAGTCATCCGGCGGATGGGTCCAGAATTCCTTGGTGCCGGATTCGTACTTCTTCAGCGCCCGGTTCTTGTCGGTTTGTTGCTGTGCATTGGCGAAGGTTGTCCCCGCCAGCAGCGCAATCGCCGCGAACGCAAGTATGGATCGATTGAAAGCCGATTTCATCGCGTCACTCCCCTACGCAAGCCATTGCAGCTTGCCTGTTATTGATTTTGAACGCCCTGAGAGATGATGGTGGCGGTCTGTGAGGTAGGTCAGACCGCAAAATGGTAGCACATCCATCGACGCTGAAAAGCGCGTGCAGTAGTGTGCGCTGCGTCAAAACAAGTTGAGACGAAATTTGAGACGAAATTTTCGCGCGCCGGCTGCCTGATAACAAGGCATTCTGCACCGCAGCGTAATATTCGAACGAAGCTAACGCTCGTGACCGCCTCTATCGCGACGAGAGGCGCGAACGCCCGAGCGCCTGTGCCTTCGGTAGCGGCCTGAACAACACACTGCGCTTGTGCCCCCGAAGATCCCCGCGATCTTGAAGCCGTCATCGGCGGCGATGATGTCGCCGTTCCGCAGCGTCATGCCATCCTCGATGCAATCGGCGACGGTCCGGTGGACGCGCCAGCGCTGCACACGCATGGCGGCACGATCGCGCGCTGGAATCGGAGTGGATCCGCGAGCGCCTTGCAGGTCCCGCCCGCTTCGGTTGTGGCGCTATCTATGTCGGAGCCGGAATGCAGCTTCACCGCGGCAGCCGACGCGGCCGTCGCGGGCCGCGGCATCCTGGTCGCAAGAACACAACACCGCCCGAACAACAAAAAGCCCGCACCAATGCGCGGGCCTTCATCAGACTGTCAGCTCGGTCAGCGAGATATTTTGGAGCGGGCGAAGGGGCTCGAACCCTCGACCCCGACCTTGGCAAGGTCGTGCTCTACCACTGAGCTACACCCGCATCCGAAATGGCGGCGATCGCTCGCCGGCAACGGCAGACCTATGCCAAATGCTGTCTGTGAATGCAACACAAGAGCGCGGTCCGAACTTCACGAAATCGCACGGTTTCCTTAAAAATTGACCCCGAATCGGCCGGAACCGGCCACCGCGACGATTTCTTTTTATGTTTCGGCTGGAACCAGCCTCAGAGCCATCTCGTCCCGGAGCGATTCGAGCCAGGTCTCGAACCAGCCGGTCAGCGTCTGCGCCAGTTCGACGCGGCGGTCCGCGTCGCAATCGAACACCGCCCACCATTCGATAAAGGCCCGGTCGCCGTCGACCACCGGGGTCACCCGCAGGGTTGCGCTGAAATCCGTCATCGGCAGGGTCGGTGGACCGGCAAATTCGTAGGTCTGGAAGTGCTCGACGTCGGACTGGGCGAGCAGGCGCTGCCGGATCCGCCGCTCCCGGTACAAGACGTTGCGCACGGCGCCGACGGTATCGCCGGACTTGCCGTCCTCGATCTCGCTGCTGCCCGCGCCGTGGACCCAGACCGGGTAATTGTTGAAATCGCGGATGATTTTCCAGACCTCGCCGGCCGGCTGCTCGAACACGGTGCTGTAATAGGCCTTCGCCATGGGCGATCCCCTGTTGCCATGAAGGAGCGCCATCGTCGGCCGTTCCGGACCTCAAACCCACCCGATCTCCGATGGAACGGGCCGGGCGGCAAGCGATTGAATTTTGCCGGCCGACCGCCATCTACGGAGCATGTTCCGGGATCATGCTCTGGGCTGACAGAACGGCTGAACACGCCGTCCGGAGCGTGCTAGAACGCCCCCGTATTTTTCCGACCTCAGAAGACCAAGGCGAGGACAACGTGACGATAATGGAGCAGGGCGGCCCCACGCCCCAGGCAGCGCCCGATCTGATCAAGGAGACGACGACCCAGACCTTCGTCAAGGACGTCATCGAGGAATCGCGCCGCCAGCCGGTCATGATCGACTTCTGGGCGCCGTGGTGCGGTCCCTGCCGCCAGCTCACCCCGATGCTGGAAAAGGCGGTTCGCAACGCCAAGGGCCGGGTCAAGCTGGTCAAGATGAACATCGACGAGCATCCACAGATCCCCGGCCAGATGGGCATCCAGTCGATCCCGGCCGTGATCGCCTTCGTCAACGGCCAGCCCGCCGATGGCTTCATGGGCGCGGTGCCGGAGAGCCAGATCAACGCCTTCATCGAGAAGATCACCAAGGGTGTGCCCGCCGCCGGCGAGCCCAATCTTGCGGAAATCCTGGCCGAGGCCGACGCGGTGCTGGCCGAGGGCGATGTCGAGGCTGCGGCGCAGATCTATGCCGAGGTGCTGGCGCACGACGCCACCAACATCGCCGCGCTGGCCGGCCTCGCCAAGTGCTACGTCACGTCGGGTGCGGTCGAGCAGGCCAAGCAGACGCTCGCGATGGTGCCGGAATCCAAGCGCAATGACGCCGGGGTGAAGGCGGTGCAGGCGGCAATCGACCTCGCCGAACAGGCGCAGTCGGTCGGACCGATCGCGGAGCTGGAACAGAAAGTCGCCGCAGACCCGCTCGATCATCAGGCCCGGTTTGATCTTGCGACCGCGCTCAATGCCATAAACAGGCGCACGGAGGCGACCGAGCAGCTGCTCGCGATCGTCAAGCGTGACCGCAAGTGGAACGACGACGGCGCGCGCAAGCAGCTGGTGCAGTTCTTCGAAGCGTGGGGCGGCACCGATGAGGCAACCGTCGAGGGGCGCAGGCGGTTGTCGACGATATTGTTCTCGTAACGCACGCCCGTCATAGCACCGGGACCGCAGATGCCGATCAATGCCGAATATCGCGGGCCCGGCGAGCTCCCCGAGGTGATCCCGGTGTTCCCGCTGCCGGGCGCGTTGCTGTTGCCGCGCGGCCAGATGCCGCTCAACATCTTCGAGCCGCGTTATCTCGCGATGATCGACGACGCGTTGCGCGACGGTCACCGCCTGATCGGCATGATCCAGCCTGATGCGGCGCATTCGCAGAAGGAGGCGCGGCCGGCGCTGTTCCGCATCGGCTGCGTCGGCCGCATCACCCAGCTCGCCGAATCCGGCGACGGCCGCTACATCCTCGAACTGACCGGCGTCGCACGCTTCAAGGTGGTCGAGGAGCTGACCGTGCAGACGGCGTACCGGCAGTGCAAGGTCGACTTCTTCTCGTTCGCCGGCGACTTCACCGCGCGCAAGGGCGAGGACGCCGTCGACCGCAAGGCGCTGCTCGAAGTGCTCGCCGATTTCCTGGAAGCCAACAACCTGAAGGTTGACTGGGAAGGCATCGAGTCCGCGCCGAACGAAGCGCTGGTCAATGCGCTGGCGATGATGTCGCCCTATGGTCCGGCCGAGAAGCAGGCGATGCTGGAAGCGCCCGACCTGAAGACCCGCGCCGAGATCCTGATCGCGGTCACCGAGATGGACCTCGCCAAGAAGCGCACATCGGGCGACCCGCCGGTGCAATAAAGGATGATCCTTCGCGACAAACGCGAGGTGTTTGCGCGAAGATCAACGATTGCGAAGCTGCTTCCGTCCGGTGAACATCGCGCGCACCAGGTTCTGACGCTGCAGCAATCCCACCGCGATGACGCCGAGCACGTGCAGGGCGACCAGGATGATCACCGCATCCGAGGCATAGGCGTGGGTGTCCTCAACCCACCAGACGCCGAAGAAGGTGACCGTGACCTCCATCGCACCGGTGATCGCGGAGACCGCGAGCGTGAGCAGCAGTGCCACCAGCATCACGGTGCCCGCGGGGTTGAGCCCGATGTAGCGGCCGGTGATGCCGCGACGGAGATTCCAGATGTAGCGCGGCGCGGCGCGCAACCGGACACCGAGCTTGCCGAAACGCGCATAGCGCGTGCCGGCAAAGCCCCAGATCAGCCGGAACGCCAATAGCCCGATCACGGAATAACCCGCCAGCCGGTGCAGTCGGTCATAGACGTTGGGCGTCACCCAAGCGACCAGGACGAGGATGGCGAGCGCCCAGTGCCAGAACCGCAGCGGCAGGTCCCAGACCTGCACGGTGGTGGCGCCGCGGGCGCCGGGCGCCGCCTTCGTCATCGCGTCTGCTTCACTCGGCGATTCACTTGGCGATCGTGTGCTTCAGGCTGAGATCCTCCGGGCTGTAGAACAGCTCGTAGAGCTTGCCTTCCTTGACGCCGTACACTTCGTAGCAGGAGCCTTCGACCTTCGAGCGGCGCACCTCGTAGCCGGCCGCCTTGGCCTTGGCTTCGGCATCGCTGGCCGGCTTCCACGACGCCTTGTCGAGCTTGGTGCAAGTCTTGTAACCGTCGGCGAACGCCGCCGAACCGAAAAGCCCCAGAACACCAGCTGCAAGTACAGCGCTCAAAATCACTCTCACGCGCATCTCCCCTCCGTTGACGATCATGCCCACAACGCCATCGCGCCGAGCACATGCGTGAACAATGCTGAGGTGATTGCCAAGTCAAGGAAGCGCGGACGCGGCACGCTTTAGAGAAATTCTAACGGCCGCGAAAACCGCTTTGCACTCCACGCGCAATTTGATTTTGAGCGCTTGCTGCGGCCTTACGCCTCAGGACGCGGCACCGGCCATTGCGAGACGAATCGCGGGGCGCTCGGCTGCCGAAATCCGCCCACCGATCATCTGAGCGACCTTCTCGCTCTGGACCGCGGGGCTGAAGTGGAAGCCCTGCACTTCCACGCAGGCGTCGGCGCGCAGGATGTCGAGTTGCTCCCTGGTTTCGACACCTTCGGCCGTCGTCGTCTTGCCGAGGCTGACGGCAAAGCGAACGATCGCGCGTGCGATCCGGCGCGACTCGTCGGTTGCGCCCGCGAGTTCGGACACGAAGCTGCGGTCGATCTTGACCTTGTCGAACGGAAATTTCTGCAGGAAGCTCAGCGATGAATAGCCGGTGCCGAAATCGTCGAGCGCGATCCGCACGCCGAGATCATGCAGCTGGCTGAGCGCCGCGAACACCGCCTCGCTGTCCTGGATGATCGCCGTTTCGGTGACTTCGAGCTCGAGCCTGTCAGGCGAAACCCCCGAGCTCGCCAGCGCGTGCACGATCACCGGGACCAGTTCGGGGCTCCTGAACTGCACCGGCGACAGGTTGATCGCGATCTTGAGATCATCGGGCCATTTGGCGGCTTCGGCACACGCGGTGCGCAGCACCCATTCGCCGAGCGGCACAATCAGGCCGGTCTCTTCCGCCAGCGGAATGAACTGCGCCGGCGAGACCATGCCGCGCTGCGGATGATGCCATCGCAACAGAGCCTCGAAGCCGCAGGTCTCCCCGCTCGCGACGTTGATGAACGGCTGATAATGCAGCTCGAACTCGCCGTTGGCGAGCGCGCTGCGCATGTCGCGCTCGAGGCTGCGCCGGGTCTGCAGCTGCCGGTCGAGCTCCGGCTCGAAGAAGCGGAACGCGCCGCGCCCGCCACTCTTGGCCGAGTAGAGCGCAAGATCGGCGCTGCGCAGGACCTCGTCGGAATCGGTGCCGTCGCGCGGCGCGATCGCAATCCCGATGCTGGTCGTGGTAGTCACCCGATGATCGCCGAGATCGATTGGTTCGCTGAGCGCCTTCCTGATCCTCTCGGCGAGCACACCGGCTTCCGTGACCGGATCGGTGACGTAGTCGATCACGGCGAACTCGTCACCGCCGAGCCGCGCCACCAGCGTGGTATCGCTGACGCTCCTGCGCAACCGCGCGGCCACCGACTTCAGCAACGCATCACCTGCCGGATGCCCGAGGGTGTCGTTGACGTCCTTGAAGCGGTCGAGATCGAGCATCAGCACCGCAAGGCTCGGTCCGCCGCACCGCGCGCCGGAGAGCGCCTGCTCCATCCACTCCTTGAGCAGCACGCGGTTCGGCAGATCGGTCAGCGCGTCGTGCTGCGCCATATGGGTGATCTTGGCCTCGGAGCGCCGCTGTTCGGTGACGTCGCGATGCGTCGCCACCCAGCCGCCGCCGGGCATCGGCTGCCGCGTCACGCAGATCAGCCGGCCATCAGCAAGCTCGTCGACCCGGCTGCTGATCTCGCCGGCCGGCAGTGCGTTCAGTGTCGCGAGCACCTGGGTCGCGGCGCTGTCGCTGGTCTCGCCCTTGAGAATGCCGTTGGCGATCCGATGCGTGATGATCTCACGATGGGCGGTGCCGGGCAGCAGCAATTCGGGCGGCAGCCGGTACATCTTGGCGTAGCGCTCGTTGCACACGACGAGGCGCTTCTCCGCATCGAACATGCAGAGGCCCTCGCCCATGTGGTTGATCGCCGTATCCAGCCGGAACCGCTGTTCTTCCAGCTCCTTCTGCGACGCCTCGACCTGCTGCCGCGCCAGCGAGAGCTGGCTGATGATCTCCTCGAAACGGCGGGTGCGAAGCGCGAGGCGCCGATCGGCGAGCACGCCGACCAGACTCATCCCGAGCACCGAGAGCGCCACGCCCGCGATCACGATGGCGAGGAAGGCGGGAGACAGCGACAAGGCTTCCGGAGCCAGCAGCGGGTCCGGAACGATCTCGACCGCGCCCATCGCGGTGAAATGATGCGACACGATCGCAAGCGTCAGCAACAGCGCCGCCACGAGCGACATCCAGCGATCCTGACGGCGGACCGCGACCGACAGCGCGGCGTAACCGAACAGCATGCCGAGCACGATGGAGGCCGCCACGAGGTCGAGCGACCACACCACATGGCCCGGCACTTCCAACGCCCACATTCCGAGATAATGCATGCTGGCGATGCCGGCTCCGATTACCGCGCCGCCGACCGGCGCACGCCAGGAGCCGGAGTCGCTGGCGGCAAGGCCGAGTCCGCCGGACGTCAGCATCATCGCGACGGCGAGCGACAGCGCCGTGAGGACGATGCCGTAGCCGGTCGGCACGCCCGGCTCGTAGGCGAGCATGGCGATGAAATGCGTCGCCCAGATGCCGTAGCCGATCGCAGCTCCCGCGATCGCGATCCAGATCAGCCGCGTCCTCGCCTGTGAAGCGATCGCGCGATGGAAGATGTTGACCGCGACAATGCTGGCAACGAAGCAGACCAGGCCGGCGAGCAGAACGAGCCGCCAGTCATGCTCACCTGAAAGACACGTCAGAACACGAAACATGCGTCGGCCCATGGTTGTCCGCGCGGACAGGCTAGGTCGATTGAATTGTCTTCTCGATAATTTTCTACAACTTTCGGTGGCATGGTTATCCGCGCGTAAGCCGATTCCACACGGAAATTGATGGCTCCATAAATATCGTTGCTACGGTCAGCCGTCTCATGTCCCCGCCATGGCGCTATCCGCGTTCTGCGACCGGTTCAACCAATCGATCCAGGATCGCGTGCCGCGGACGCCGTCGCTTACGACGAAGCCCATCCCGCGTGCAGCCTTTCGAGAGAGCGGCATCGGAAGGACGAGACGATGCATGCCCCGCGCCCGCAGAAACTCCCGCGCGATCGCGGCAAGACTGAGGTCGTCTGGTCCTCCAATCTCCGCCCGCGTGCCGCGTCCTCCATCGAAGGCGCATCGGACGAGATAGTCGGCGACGTCCGAAGTATCGACCGGATTGAACATGGCGTTCGGCACCGGCCACACCGGCAGCCATGAGAGGTTCGACAGCATTTTCTCGAGCAAGTAGTGGAACGGCATTGCCCGGATGACCGACCACGGCAAACCGGAGCGGCGAACGAGTTGCTCGCCCGCGAGTTTTACGCGCGCATATGGCAGCGACGCATCCTCGAGTCCGACTATCGAAACATGGAGGAAATGCTGCACGCCGGCGGCGCCGCTGAAAGCGAGCAGACGTTCGGTTCCGTCGACGTCCACTGCGGTCGGTGACTTGACGAAATCAAGCGGTTTGACGCTGCCGCGACGTGCGATTGGAGAATATGTCGCTGCGTTGATGACGGTGTGCACGCCATCCAGCGCTTCGCCGAGCCCTTCGCCCGTGGCGAGATCTCCTAATGCACATTCCACATCACTTTCGGGTTGCGGTCTCCTGGCGAGGATCCGCACATGATGCCCGGCTTGAACAAGCCGGCTGACGAGGTCACGGCCAAGATGGCCCGTTCCTCCGGTAACGAGGACGAGTGGCATTTCCTGCTCTCTGTGATTGATCGGTTGATCAGGCTGCAAGCGGGACGAGGATCGTTTCGCCCGTGGCGACCAACACCGCCGCACCCCGCTCATCCGCCGCGAACAGCTCCGCGCGCGCGAACACCTGCCTTCGGCCGGTTCGTACCGTGCTGCCCTTGGCAACAAAAGTGCGGCCTACTGCAGGCCGCAGACAATTCATCGAAAAGTGAGAGGCCGTGACCCCGCCCACGACCGTCGCCGCGGCAAAGCCGCAGGCAGTATCGAGCAGAGCCGCGATCATGCCCGCGTGAAGATGGCCTGCATATTGGGTGAGATCATCACGCCAGGGCATGCGCAGCTCTACCGCGCCGGCGCCGGCGGAGACCAGCTCGAGGCCGACCAGCCGGTTGAAGGCCGCCGACGCATTGGTCGCAACAAGACGCTCCAGATCGAATCCCGCTCCAGTGGTCATGCAAAACTCCATTGCGGCGGTCGTCGCTCGAGATTGGCCCTGACCGCTTCGACGTGATTGGGGGTGCCAAGCAGAAGCGCCTGCTCGGCCGTTTCAGCCGCGAGTCCGGTCGCCGCATCGCGATCGACTGCGAGATTGAGCAGCCGCTTGGCGGCGCGGATCGCGTCCGGGCTGCGGTCCGCGATCGCGCGCGCCGTCTCCAGTGCGGCATAGTGCGGCTGTTCGACGATCCGGGTGGCGAAGCCGTAACCGAGCGCTTCCTCCGCGGAAAAGACGCGCGCGGTATAGGTCAGTTCGCGGACGACGTCTTCGCGCGCGAGATGGCGCATCAGCTGCGTTCCGGCCATGTCGGGCACCAGCCCCCATTTGGCTTCGATGACGGCCAGACGCGTGGCTGGCGCAAGATATCTGATGTCGGCACCGAGCATCAGCTGAAAGCCGCCGCCGAATGCGATGCCGTGGACGGCCGCAATCACCGGCACCGGCAACTCGCGCCAGAGCCACACCAGATGCTGCGCGAAGTTGGCGATGCCGTGGGTGCGCTGGCCGAGATCGACAAAAGGCAGGATGGATTGGCCTTCCGTCGTTGCGACCAGACGTTCGATGTCGAGGCCGGCGCAGAACGCCTGCCCCTCGCCCGACAACACCACCGCGCGGATCTTCGGGTTGTCCTTAAGCTGCGCGCCGATGGCGGCGATGGCGGTGAACATCGCCGGATCGAGCGCATTGAGCTTGTCCGGGCGGTCGAGCCTGATGTCGGCGACGCCGTTGGCGATGCTCAGACTGATGCGATCAGTCGTCATGATCGTGTCCGCTAGTAGCCGGCGGCGGCGAGCGCCACGACGGCACTCATGGCCATCCAACCGAAATGCCGGCCACGCGTCGCGACCGCATTGGCGAGCGCGGCGCTGCCGAACACGATGGCGAGCGTTGCCACGATCCAGTGCCGCGCGGCATCGGAGGCCATCGCGGGCGCAGCGACGAGCAGCACGCCGCCGCCGATCCAGGCGACGGTGCCGGCCTGATAGACCAGACGAAGCAAAAGGCGCAGCCGCGGCGGTTCGACGGTGGCGCGCGCGAATATTTTGGTCTCGCCGAGCACGCCATGAATCAGGCTGACCAGGATGGCGATGAGTCCGGCGCCTTGCAGCAGAAGATCACGCATCGCATTGTCTCCATACAGTACTGTATGGATAGGACACCAGTCGCTGGCGCCTGTCAATACACTTGTGTATGGTCGGGACGTGGACGGTGAATCATGACGGAACAGCTCTCGGTCAAGGACTGGCTCGATCAGGGCCTGAAGACGCTGGCGAAGCACGGCTTCACGGCGCTCAAGGCCGAGCCGCTGGCCAAGGCCATGGGGGTCTCGCGCGGCAGCTTCTACTGGCATTTCGCCGACATCGGCGCCTACCGCACCGCGATCCTCAACCATTGGCGCGAGGTTGCCGCCGAGCAGGTGATCGCCGAACTCGAGACCATTCCGGAAGGCGGCGACGCGCTGGCGCTGCTGCTGCGCCGGACCTTCTCGGCGCGGCTGGCACTGGAACGCGCGGTGCGCAGCTGGGCCACCGGGTATGCCGCGGCGCGCGCCGCCGTGCTCGAGGTCGACCAGCGCCGGATCGGCTATATCGAAACCCTGCTCCGGCATGCCGGATTCCCCGACGACGTGGCGCGGGGCCGGGCGCAGATCTTCTATTGGGCGTTCATCGGCTACGCGCTGTCCGAACAAACGCTGCCGAAGCCGCGTCAGCAGGCCGCAATCGACGAGCTGTTGCGGATGGCCAAGCGCTGACAGCTGACACGAGAGTGTGCTACACGACGGCCAGTTTGTTCTGGCGCGTTTTCTTCACGCGAACCGGTACCCACTTCGCTCGAAAACGCTGCAGCCGGAGACCGCAATGAGTTCCACGACCGACCACCTCGACAGCACCGCCGACCCAAAGCTGCTCGAAATCCTGGTGTGCCCGATCACCAAGGGACCGCTGGAATTCGACGCCGCGCGGCAGGAGCTGATCTCGCGCTCCGCGAAACTTGCCTATCCGATCCGCGACGGCATCCCGATCATGTTGCCGGAAGAGGCGCGCAAGATAGATTGATGCGCGCCCTCGTCACATGGCTGTTGCTGCTCGTCTCCGTGGCGAGCGCGGCGGCCGACGAGAGCAGGCTGCGCATCGGCGCGATCGACGCGGTGCTGACGGTGCCGCCGGACGTGGCAAAACCGCCGGTGGCGCTGCTGATCGCCGGCTCCGGCTCGACCGACCATGACGGCAACGGGCCGCAGCTCAAGCCGGCGACATTGAAAAAACTCTCCGAGCAGCTGGTCGCACGCGGCATCGCGACGCTGCGCTACGACAAGCGCGGCGCCGGCGAATGGAAGAAGGAGTTCGGCCGTCCGGAGGACTTTCGCTTCAAGGACTATGTCGGCGACGCGGCGGCGCTGATCGACTATCTGCGCGGCAGCGGCAGGTTCGCGCATGTTGCGGTGGTCGGGCACAGCGAGGGTGGCCTGGTCGCAATCCTCGCCGCCCAGCGCGTGCCGATCGACCGGCTGGTGCTGCTCACGACGGCGGCGCGCAAGCAGGGCGCCGTGTTGAAGGCGCAGCTCGAAAAGCAGCTGCCGCCGGACAAATTCGCGCCGATCGGAAAGGCCATCGACGACATCATGGCCGGACAAATCGTCGATCCGCCGCCGGCGGGGCTGGCGATAGCGCCTGCGATGCAACCCGCCATCGCATCGGCCTTTACCGAGGATCCGGTCGATCCGATGAAAAAGATCACCGGGCCTGTCCTGATCGTCGCGGGCGGCCGCGACCATCAGCTGGCGCGGCTCGACTACCTCGCGCTCACCACCGCCGACGTCGCGGCCAAATCATTGTGGCTGCCGGATATGAATCACCTGCTGGTCGACGTCACCGACGCGGCGGACGACATGGCAAGCTACAATGAACCGGAGCGGCCGCTCGACCCCGACCTGATCGACGCGGTGGCGGGCTTCATTTCGCAGAAATGATCGGATGCGCGGCAAAGCCGTAGCCCTACAGCGCCTCGCCCTTCAGCAGCCGCGGTACCTCGCCTGACAATCCCGCCGCCTGGCGGATGAACATGCTCTTCAGTGGCGGCGCGCGATCGACGAGGCCCAAGCCGATATCGCGCACGGTGCGCAGCAGCGTCGATTCGTTGGAGAACAGGAAGTTCAGCGAGTTGGTGGCAACCCCCATCGCCATCGTGTCGAAGCGCCGCCAGCGCTGATAGCGCTCGAGCACGTCGGCCTGTCCGAGATCCATGCCGAGCCGCGCCGCATCGACCACGACCTCGGCCAGGGCCGCGACATCCTTCAGGCCCATGTTGAGCCCCTGTCCCGCGATCGGATGGATCACATGCGCGGCGTCGCCGATCAACGCCAGCCGTTCGGCGATGAAGGAGCGTGCGACGAAATAGCCGAGCGGGAACGCGCGCGGCTTGTCGAGCGCCTTGATCTCACCGAGGTGCAAGCCGAACCGCTGCTCGAGCTCGGCGTGGAATTCCGCCTCGCTCAGCGCCGTGATGCGCGCGGCCTCTTTGCGCGTCTCGGTCCATACCAGCGACGAGCGATTGCCGGTCAGCGGCAGGATCGCGAACGGACCCGCGGGCAGGAAATGCTCCTCGGCGCGGCCGTGATGTTCGCGCTCGTGCCCGACGGTGACGACGATGCCGGATTGGTCATAATCCCAGCCGTGGGTCGCGATCCCGGCGCGCTCGCGCAGCTTGGATCGCGCGCCGTCGGCGGCGACCAGCAGGCTCGCATCGATCTCGGTGCCGTCGGCCAATCGGACGCTGACGCCGTCGGGCCGCGAGTCGAAGCTCGACACCGCGGTGGCACGCAGCTCGACGCCCTCGGCCTCGGCGCGGGTCGCCAGCGCATCGATCAAATAGCGGTTCTCGACCATGTGGGCGAACGGCTCGCCGGGCTCGACATTGCCGGCGAAGGTCAGGAACACCGGACGCGTCGCGTCCTCCAGCTTGGAATCGGTCACGACCATGTCGGTGATCGGCTGCGCCGTCGGCGCCACCTGCCCCCAGACGCCCAGCGTCTCGAACAGCCGTCGGCAGGCCGCCACGATCGCGGTCGCGCGCGGATCGCGGCTCGGGCGCTGGCTCAGCGCCGGATCGGCCACGATCACCGGAATGTCCGGCCCCAGCCCCTGGCGCAACGCCACGGCCAGCGCCAACCCCGCAAAAGCGCCCCCGCAGATGACAATACTTCGCTGTGCCGGCATGCCGTTCCCTTACGCGCCCTGCGCTCTCAGACTGTGCTTGCTACCTGATAATAGCTGGGCGAAACAGGGGACAGAAACAAGGCCAAATCCAACGGTCGTCATTCCGGGGCACGCGCAGCGTGAACCCGGAATCCATCAAACCGCATGTTCCGTGGCTGAATGGATTCCGGGCTCTCGCTTCGCGAGCCCCGGAATGACGAAAGAGAGCGCCCCCCTCATGTCCAAGAGCCTGATCGACCTGTTGTCCATCCTCGATCTCGAGCAGCTCGAGGTGAATTTGTTCCGCGGCAACAGCCCGAAGACGAGCTGGCAGCGCGTGTTCGGCGGCCAGGTGATCGGCCAGGCGATGGTCGCGGCCTGCCGCACCGTCGAGGGCCGCCTGCCGCACTCGATTCATTGCTATTTCATCCTGCCGGGCGATCCGCAGATCCCGATCATCTACCAGGTCGAGCGGCTGCGCGACGGCAAGAGCTACACCACCCGCCGCGTCACCGCGATCCAGCACGGCAACGCGATCTTCTCCATCATGGTCTCGTTCCACGCCGAGGAAGAGAGCAACTTCAATCATCAGGAGAAGATGCCCGACGTGCCGCCGCCGGAGAAGCTGACCGCGGAGGAAGTGTCGAAGCAGCCGATGTTCAAGGAGATGCCGGAGTTCATCCGCCGCTACTATGAGAGCGACCGCCCGATCGAGCTGCGCCCGGTCGAGCTCGGCCGCTATTTCGGCCAGCAGATCGAGGACGGCCGCATCCATGTCTGGATCCGCACCGCGGCGAAATTGCCCGACGATCCGGCGCTGCATCTGTGCGCGCTCGCCTATGCGTCGGACTTCTCGCTGCTCGACGCCGTCATGGCGCGCTACGGCCGCACGCTGTTCGACCGGCGCATGATGCCGGCGAGCCTCGATCACGCGATGTGGTTTCACCGCCCGTTCCGCGCCGACGAATGGCTGCTCTACGCGCAGGATTCGCCGAGCGCGCAGTCGGGCCGCGGTCTGACCCGCGGCCAGATCTTCAAGCCCGACGGCACGCTGGTGGCGTCCGTCGCGCAGGAAGGTTCGGTGCGCGAACGCAAGGCGTAATCGCTTTAGCGCACTCAGGCGTTGGCGTAGGCGCCGCGCTCGGTCAGCGCGAATTGCGAGATGAACCAGTTGGCGTACCAGCGCAGCACCCACGGAATCGGGATCAGGAAGGCGCAGGCGACCGAGAACACGATGGTTCGCCACAACACCTCGAGCCCGGATGCGTTGAAGGTGACCTCGCGGCGCGTGCCTTCGACGTTGCGGCAGATCCAGCGCAACCACGCCGTCATCACCCAGGCCCAGCCGATGATGGTGACGGCCGAGATCACCATCAGCACGTACCAGCCGACATAAACCGCCGGACTGCCGTTGAACGAGATCGGCAGCTCCTGGCCGCTCGAGCTGAGACGGCTGAAGATCCAGCGAACGATCATCCAGCTCAGGAAGCCCTGCAGCAGCAGCGAGAGCAGCGTGACGATGTTGCTGTTGGCCGCTCCCGCATAGGTCAGCAGACCGAGCACGATGAAGACGTACCAGATGTCGAGCGGCTGCCCGGTGAAGCCGAGATGCGGCCGGCCCGGCACGCGGATATAGGGGATCGCAAAACGATACAGGCCGGTCGCGGTCCACGGCGCGGGGATGACGAAAATCTGGCCGATGAACATCAGCAAGCTGCGTCCGAACAGGCCCCAGATCGGGAAGTCGGCCGACAGCGCGCCGCCGCTATAGGTTGCCGATGCGGCCACCGGCGGCGGTCCGCCGGCCTGCGGGAACGCCGGCGGCGCGCCCGCACTCGGAACAAGGCCTGGAATCTCACCGGCCTTCTGCCAGCCGGCCATGCCCTCGGTCCACACCAGGGTATCGGCGCCCACCATGCCACGGGTGATCAGGTCGCGGAGCTGAGCTTCAGGCAGGGGGCCCTTTTGCTGGCCTTCGGATGCATAAAACCAGTTTCGATTCGACATTTTCTTGTTCCTCGGGGCGCGGGTGCACGCGCTGTGGCGAGAATGAGCCAGCGGGGACGCTGGCCAGGGCGGGAAAGCCATATTCTGGCCGACGGTTGTCGTCCCGTACAGTGACGGAGTTCACGCGGTGCGCACGTTTTCCCCTTCAACCTGCAACTTTTTTGTGCCATTTGCCCAGAAAGCTGCCAGATTTGGTGGCGGCAAGTTGCCGCTCCAGAGACGGCAATTTGCCGCTCTGGGGACGGGCGCACACGGAAAACCTCAAGGGAATGAAGGCCTGACCATGAAACTCGTCGTCGCGATCATCAAACCGTTCAAGCTCGATGAGGTACGCCAGGCCCTGACCGCGATCGGCGTTCACGGCATGACGGTGACCGAGGTGAAGGGCTATGGCCGCCAGAAGGGCCACACCGAGATCTATCGCGGCGCCGAGTACGTCGTGAATTTCCTGCCCAAGCTTAGGATCGAGATCGCCGTCGACACCGAGCTCGCCGAAAAGGCGGTCAGCGTCATCACCGAGCACGCCCGCACCGGCCAGATCGGCGACGGCAAGATCTTCGTCACGCCGATCGACCACGCGCTGCGCATCCGCACCGGCGAGACCGACAACGACGCGCTCTGAGTCTCAATCGACACCACCGCCGCCAGCGACGCCGGCACACGCCAAAAACCACGTAAAGAAACCACGACACGCCGGGGAATGATGATGGGGGCACGAGCTCTTCGTGCAGCGATATCAGCTGCGCCGATCACTGCTGCAATGCTGCTCTCGTGGGGCACGCCGGCGTCAGCGCAAGACTCTAGCGCCTCCGGCATCAACCCCGCCGACACCGCCTGGATGATCGTCGCCACCGCGCTGGTGCTGATGATGACGATCCCGGGGCTTGCGCTGTTCTACTCCGGCATGGTGCGCAAGAAGAACGTGCTGGCGACGATGGCGCAGAGCCTCACGGCCGTTGCGATCATTTCGATCCTCTGGGTCGTCTTCGGTTATTCGCTGACCTTCGTCGGCAACGGTCCATGGCTCGGCTCGCTCGATAGCTGGTTCCTGGCCGGCATCACGATGGACAGCGTCAATCCGGCGGCAAAGACCATCCCGGAAGCGCTGTTCATGCTGTACCAGATGACGTTTGCGATCATCACGGTGGCGCTGGTTGCCGGCTCGGTCGCCGACCGCATGCGGTTCTCCGCCTATGTGCTGTTCTCGATCGGCTGGTTCATCTTCGCTTATGTGCCGCTGGCGCATTGGGTGTGGGGCGGCGGCTTCCTCGCCTCGATGGGCGTGATGGATTTCGCCGGCGGCCTCGTCGTGCATCTGTCCGCCGGCATCAGCGGCCTGGTCGCGGCCAAGGTGATGGGCAACCGGCACGGCTACGGCCATGACAATCTGTCGCCGTTCGACCTCTCGCTCGCCGTGGTCGGCACCGGCCTGCTCTGGGTCGGCTGGTTCGGCTTCAACGGCGGCTCGGCGCTTGCGGCCAACTCGCGCGCGGTGATGGCGATCACCGCCACGCATCTGGCGGCCTGCGCCGGCGCGCTGACCTGGGGCGCGATCGAATGGGCGACGCGCCGCAAGCCGTCGGTGCTCGGCATGATCTCGGGCGCGGTCGCAGGGCTCGGTACCATCACCCCGGCATCCGGTTTCGTTGCGCCGTGGCACGGCATCATCATCGGCATCATTGCCGGCCTGGTCTGCTTCTGGGCCTGTACCTGGCTGAAGCATCGCTTCCAGTATGACGACTCGCTCGACGTGTTCGGCGTGCACGGCATCGGCGGCCTGACCGGCACGCTGCTCGCGGGCGTTTTCGCCACCGCGGCGATCGGCGGAACTTCCGGCCTGCTGGAGGGCAATCCGGGGCAGCTCCTGATCCAGCTCTACGGCGTCGTGGTCACGCTGGTCTGGTGCGGCGGCGTTACCTTCGTGCTGCTCAAGCTGGTCAGCGCCTTCGTCCCGCTGCGCGTCTCGATGCAGCAGGAGCTGGAGGGTCTCGACATCTCGCAGCACGGCGAAGCGCTGCAGTAGCAGCCGAGCTCGCATCGCCAGGACGAGATGGGCCCTGAGAGGGCGAATTCGTAAAACAACCCCATGCAAAGTACCCGAGCGCCGCGACGTCACGCTGCACGGGACAGTTCAGGCTTGCACGACACATAAGTATATGCTTATGTGTTGGCATGGTCGACACCGATATCTTCAAGGCACTAGCCGATCCGACCCGCCGCAGGGTCTTTGAGAAGCTGGCCGGCGGCAGCCTGAACGCCAGCGCCTTGCGCGACGGACTTGAGATCAGCCAGCCGGCGATGTCGCAGCATCTGGCGGTGCTGCGCGCGGCAGGACTGGTGCGCGAGCAGCGGCAGGGCCGCTTCGTCAACTATGAAGTCGACCCGGACGGGATCGCCAGCATCGGGACCTGGCTCGCGCGCTACCGCGCCTATTGGCCGAAGCGCATCGAAGCGCTCTCCGACCTCTTGAAGGACATGGATCAATGAGCGACACGGTTGAGCCTGACGCGGACGCAGCTCTGGTGATCGAATACGAGCTCGACGCACCGCCTGAAAAAGTATGGCGCGCCGTCACCATTCCAGCCCTGCGCGAGCGCTGGCTACCTGATTGCGATCTCGCGGGCGCTGAGCCCCTATCGTCGGTCGCAGGCGAAGAGGTGCGTTACCGGCTGCGCGATTCCGAGCCGCCGTTTCGCGAGAGTCACGTCACCTTCCGGATCGAGCCGAACGAAGCCGGCGGCACCCGGTTTCGCATCATCCAGGAAGCCTGCCACAAGCGAGCAAGCCAGCCGCAAGCGGCCAACAGCAACAGCCGCGTACTGATGCGCGCGGCCTGATCGCAGACTTCATCATCCGCTGAAACTTCATCACCTGCTGAAATGGGAGGTCGCCGATGCGCGACATGATGCAACTCGTCCCGATGGTCGTCGAGCAGTCGTCCCGCGGCGAACGGTCCTTCGATATCTATTCCAGGCTGCTGCGCGAACGCATCATCTTCCTCAACGGCGAGGTCAATGATGCGATGTCCGGGCTGGTCTGCGCGCAGCTGCTGTTCCTCGAGGCCGACAACCCGAACAAGCCGATCAACCTCTACATCAACTCCTATGGCGGCGTGATCTCCAGCGGGCTTGCGATGTACGACACCATGCAGTTCATCAAGACGCCGGTGCACACGCTGTGCATGGGCACTGCGCGGTCGATGGGATCGTTCCTGCTGATGGCCGGCGAGCCCGGTCATCGCGCCGCGCTCCCGAATGCCAGCCTCCACGTGCATCAGCCGCTCGGCGGCTTCCAGGGCCAGGCCACCGACATCCAGATCCATGCCGCCGAGATGCAGGCGACCAAGCGGCGCATCATCCGACTCTACGCGCAGCATTGCCGGCGCACCGAGGCCGACGTGGAACGGACCTTGGACCGCGATCACTTCATGTCGGCGGAGCAGGCGCTCGAATGGGGACTGATCGACAGGGTTTTTGCAGCGCGCGACGCCGCCTAATGGCCTGGCATTACTTTATCTGAATACCGGAGCCTGCACCGCGGCTAAGCAGAATTGTGTCCAGACCCTGGCTTGCTCATGAATTAGGCCGGTCTGATTAGATTTTAGGCGCGACGGAATAGCGCAGCAGCAGCTTGCTCCCGCAATGCGGGAAAAGGTCCGGATTCATAATCCATTAGCGAACCCGAGCCGTTTGGCACGGCATTTGATTCTAAGGGTCCCGGCTGTGCCCGCGTAGTGGATGTCTTCCGCGTGGTGAACCTCAGTCGAAACTCCCGGTGTTCGTTCGCACCGGGCCCAAGCGGGGATAGGACTCATGAAAATTGTTATGGCGATCATTAAGCCATTCAAGCTGGAAGAGGTCCGTGACGCCCTGACCGCCATTGGCGTTCACGGTCTCACGGTGACGGAAGTCAAGGGGTACGGCCGTCAGAAGGGCCACACGGAAATCTATCGCGGCGCCGAATATGCGGTGAGCTTCCTGCCCAAGATCAAGATCGAGGTCGCAGTCGCCTCCGATCAGGTCGACAAGACAATCGACGCCATCACCTCCGCCGCCAAGACCGGACAGATCGGCGACGGCAAGATCTTCGTCATCAGCCTCGAGCACGCCGTGCGCATCCGCACCGGCGAGGCCGATGCCGCGGCCCTCTGATTTCGCGCTCAACCTTTAAGACCTCAGGAGTGAAATAACATGACGTTCAAGCGTCCCTATGGCGCGGGACTGGCGGCCCTCGCAGTTGGCCTCTTTGCCGCAACCGCCGCCTACGCCGAGCCAACCGTCAACAAGGGCGACAACGCCTGGATGCTGACATCGACGGTGCTGGTGCTGTTGATGACCATCCCGGGCCTCGCGCTGTTCTATGGCGGCCTCGTCCGCTCCAAGAACATGCTCTCGGTGCTGGCGCAGGTGTTCTACACCGTCTGCATCGTCACCGTGCTCTGGGCCCTCTACGGCTACAGCCTCGCCTTCACCGGCGGCTCCGACTTCATCGGCGGCTTCTCCAAGGCCTTCCTGATGGGCGTCACGCCGGACTCCAAGGCTGCGACCTTCTCGGTCGACGCCAACATCTCGGAGCTCGTCTATATGTGCTTCCAGATGACCTTCGCGGCGATCACGCCGGCCCTCATCGTCGGCGCCTTTGCCGAGCGGATGAAGTTCGCCGCGATCGCGCTGTTCATCCCGATCTGGGTCACCGTGATCTACTTCCCGATCGCGCACATGGTCTGGTACTGGCCGGGCCCGGACGCGATCCAGGATGCTGCCAAGGCGCTCGCCGCTGCGGCTGACGGCGATGCCAAGACGAAGGCGCAGGCCGCCCTCGACGCTATCAACGCCGACGCCGGCTGGATCTTCAAGAAGGGTGCGATCGACTTCGCCGGCGGCACCGTCGTGCACATCAACGCCGGCATCGCCGGCCTGGTCGGCGCGCTCCTGATCGGCAAGCGCACCGGCTACGGCAAGGAGCTGATGGCTCCGCACTCGCTGACCATGACCATGATCGGCGCCTCGCTGCTCTGGGTCGGCTGGTTCGGCTTCAACGCTGGTTCGAACCTCGAAGCCAATGGCGGCGCTGCGCTCGCCATGACCAACTCCTTCGTGGCCACGGCCGCGGCGGCGCTGGCCTGGATGTTCGCGGAATGGATCATCAAGGGCCATCCCTCGCTGCTCGGCGCGCTCTCGGGCGCGGTCGCGGGCCTCGTCGCGGTGACGCCTGCGGCCGGTTACGCCGGTCCGATGGGTGCCATCGTGCTCGGCCTCGTGGTCGGCGTGGTCTGCCTGTTCTTCTGCACGGTCGTGAAGAACGCGCTCGGCTATGACGACTCGCTCGATGTGTTCGGCGTCCACTGCGTCGGCGGCATCATCGGCGCGCTTGGCACCGGCATCCTGGTGAACCCGGCGCTCGGTGGTGCCGGCATCATCGACTACACCGCGATCCCGCCGAAGGTTGCCGATTACGACTTCGTGGCGCAGATGACCTCGCAGGTCTGGGGCGTCGGCACCACGCTGGTGTGGTCGGGCATCGGCTCGGCGATCCTCTACAAGATCGTGGACGTGATCGTCGGCCTGCGTGCCAACGTCGAGACCGAGCGTGAAGGCCTCGACATCACCGAGCACACGGAGCGCGCCTACAACATGTAAGAGGTTCTCCCGGGACGCGACCTCCCCAAGCGGTCGTTCCCAGAACTACGGTTCGGGCACATACCCGGCAATGTCCGGACCGTTGAGGGGCTCCAGCGCAAGTTGGAGCCCCTTTCTTTTTTCTGCGGATTGAGAAAATAATGTCGGAATTGCCTGCTATCGTGGAACAACAGGCTACAGAGAACAAAAACGGGAGGACGTCATGAAGGTGCAAGGCAGGTGCTATTGCGGCAACGTGCGCTATGAGGCCGAAGGCGAACCGATGATGGCGGCGCAGTGCCTGTGCCGCGAATGCCAGTACATCACCGGCGGCGGACCGAACATGTTCATGGCGATGCCGACCACCGGCTTCAAATACACCGCCAGCCAACCCAAGCAGTTCACCCGCAAGGACCTTGAGCGCGCCGTGACGCGGGAATTCTGCCCGGAATGCGGCACCCATCTCGTGACCAAGGTGCCTGGCCTGCCCGCCACGATCCTGAAGGTCGGCACGTTCGACGACCCCAGTGTGTTCACCCCGCAGATGACAATCTACACCTGCGACAAGCAGACCTTCCACCATGTCCCCGACGGCAAGCCGTCATTCGAGAAGCTGCCGGCACGGTGAGGCGCTACAATTCGTAGCCCGGATGAAGCGAAGCTCACGCCGCGTCGCGTGCGTGTTCGACGCGGTCGCGGCCGTGGCGCTTGGCGGCGTAGAGCGCTTGGTCGGCGGTTCGCATCAGGCCGCTCAGATCGAAGCCAGAGTCCTTCAAGGTGAAGCCGATGCTGATCGTCACCGGCAGAAGGGTCACGCCGTCGAGGATGGTCCGGCCTGCGCAGTCGCGGCGGATTTCCTCGGCGCCTTGCGCGGCCTGCTCGTGGCTCAGGCCGGTCACCACAGCTGCAAATTCCTCGCCGCCGTAGCGGGCGACCAGCGCGCCGTGCCGGCTCGCGAACTGGCGCAGAACGTCGGCGATCTCGACCAGCACCTTGTCGCCGATCTCATGTCCGTAGCGGTCGTTGATCGACTTGAAATGGTCGATGTCGCACATCAGAACCGCAACCGACGCGCCGTCCGCCTGCGCCTGGTCGAGCGCCGCGGCGGCCTCAGTGTCGAAGCCGCGGCGATTCAACAGGCCGGTCAGCTGGTCGGTCTGCGAGATCTGGGCGAGCTGACGGCGGGTATGCGCGAGCTCCAGCATCAACAGGCCGGCGCGATAGGACATCGCGCCGCTGAGCGCGATCGAAATGAACACACCGGCGGTGAGCCCGAACAGCTGCATCTGGCCGACCGTGATCGGCGCGGCCAGATCGCGGCCGAACACCAGCATGCCGATGGTGAAGGACATCACCGCGGTCATGCCGGCGGCAATGACCATCACCTTGCCGGTGCGGCGCAGAACATCGCCGCGTGTCTCGATCCTGATGGCCATGTCCGTCCGCAGATCCTCGCAATCCGCGGGATCATTCGGTCGTGCTGTGTTGCGAATTGCTGAAGGAACTCGTGACGCCCGCGCTGGCCTTAATGGTGGGTAAAGCGGATCACTCGAATGCACCGCAATGACCAGCAAGCGGCGTCAGTCGACCAGGATTTCTTCGTCCGGCAGCTCGCTTGGCGCGCCGTCACTCAGATAGCTTTCGAGGATATTGGCCAGCGACAGCGGCGTGAGGCGCTCGTCCGCGCCGGATAGATCGGCGATCGCCCACCACCTGAAGCAATCGAGCACCTTCGCCTCGGCTTTGTCGGCCATGACAGGGTCGAACCGATCCGTGTGAACGATCCGGTATTCTTCCTTCTGGGAGATCCGCCGGCCGCCCCAGTTGAAGATGTGATGACGCCGCCACACGGCGGGGCCGGGCGCGAAATCGATCAGCCCCAATTCCTCGGCCAGTTCCCGCTGCAACGTCGCTTCCGGCGTCTCATCGCCCTCGATGCCGCCACCGGGCGCGATCCAGAAACAGTCGCCGCCGTGCGGCGGGCGAATCCGCATCAGCAGGACTTCGCGCTCGCCCGTGATGATGAGCGCCCTGACGGCGCGGCGGTGGATCATGGCTCGGAGCAATTTTGAAGCGGTTTTCTGAGAGGAGCGCTGATATCACGCGCCGGCCAAACGTGTCGCGCCGCCGATGGTTAATCGCGTCTTAACCTCGCCCTATCTATGGTGATTTGATCGGTTTACGGTCGGCTCCCCCTCACCTCCGACCGCAGTGAAAGTGCTGGCATTTCAACCATGGCAATGACCGCCTCATCCGGCGTGGCGCAGGGCGCCGCCGATGCCACATCCGCCGGCCAGGCCGAGCGCTCCCCATTCGTGCGAACCACCGAACTGCTGGCGCCGTACCAGCCGGCTAAGCCCTTGATTACACTGTCGGTCGGCGAACCGCAGCATCCCGTGCCCGACTTCGTCGGGCCGGTGCTGGCAAAACACACCGCAGAGTTCGGCCGTTACCCGATGGCCAAGGGCATCGAGCCGTTCCGCCGCGCGGTCGCGACCTGGCTCGGAAGCCGGTTCCAATTGCCGCGTCCAGTCGATCCGGAGAGCGAGGTGTTGGTGCTCAACGGCAGCCGCGAGGGGCTGTTCTTCGCGGCGATCACAGCCGCGCGTTACGTCGCCCCGCGCAAGGGACGGCCGGCGATCCTGATGCCGAATCCGTTCTATCCGGCCTATGGCGCCGGCGCGCGCGCGGCCGGCTGCGAGCAGATCCATCTGCCGACCACGCTCGCCAACGGTTTCCTGCCCGACCTCGATGCGATCGACGAGGCGACATGGGCCCGCACCGTCGCGTTCTTCATCGCCTCGCCGGCCAATCCGCAAGGCTCGGTCGCCTCGCGCGCCTATTTCGCGCGTCTGAAAGAGCTCGCCGACCGGTTCGGCTTCATGATCCTGTCCGACGAGTGCTACTCGGAGATCTATACCCGCGAGGCGCCAGGCAGCATGCTGGAATGCGCCGGTCCCGATTTCCGCAATGTCGTGGCGTTCCAGTCGCTGTCGAAGCGCTCGAACCTGCCGGGCATGCGGGTCGGCTTCGCCGCCGGCGACCGCAAGTTTCTCGCCGCGTTCCTCGAGTTGCGCAATGTCGCCGCACCGCAGGTGCCGGTGCCGTTGCAGCATGTCGCGGTTGCCGCCTATGGCGAAGAGGCGCATGTCGAGGAGAACCGCAGGCTCTATCGCATCAAGTTCGATTTCGCCGACCAGATCCTCGGCAACCGCTACGGCTACAAGCGTCCCGCCGGCGGCTTCTGCGTCTGGCTCGACGTCACCGATCGCGGCAGCGACGAGGCGGTGACCGTCAGACTCTATCGCGACGCCGGCGTTCGCGTGATTCCCGGCAGCTATCTGGCGCGCGAGCAGAACGACGGTTCCAATCCTGGCGCGGGCTATATCCGGCTTGCGCTGGTCTCCGACAGTGAATCAACGGCCGAGGCGATGCATCGCCTGGTCGAAACCCTGGGTTAATCGCGAAGCGCGAAGATTGAGTATGCCAGCGATCGAACGTGTCATCCCTCTGGTCGGCCATCTGCCGCTCTCGCTGCGCGAGGCGCTGGCGCGGCGGCTGCGCGAACTCACTGGGCTTGGCCTGATCGCGCTGTCGGGCGCCATCACCGCTGCGCTGATGACCTGGTCGGTGCAGGATCCGTCGCTCAGTCATGCCACCTCGCGCGCGATCCGCAACGTGCTCGGCTATCCCGGCGCAATCGGCGCCGACCTCTTGATGCAGATTCTCGGCCTCGGCGCCATCATGCTGCTGCTGCCGGTGGCGGTATGGGGCTGGCGGATGCTGACGCATCGTCCGTTCGACCGCGAGGCGCTGCGGCTCGGCTGCTGGATCCTGTGCACGGTGATCGCGGCGGGCTTCGCCAGCTGCTGGCCGCACAATACGTCATGGCCGCTGCCGACCGGGCTCGGCGGCGTGGTCGGCGACGCGCTGCTGCGCACGCCGGCCGTCGTGTTCGGGCCGCCCGGCTTCCTCTATCGCGTCGTGCTCGGCCTGATCCTGTTTGTCGCGATGGCCGCGACCTTCCTGTTCGCCTGCGGTTGGGGCGCCAAGGAAGAAGACGAAGAGCTGACGCCGATCGCTGACGACGACGAGCCGTTCGTCGAAGAGGAAGACAACGACCGCAGCTCGGTATCGCTGGGCTGGCTATTCCACGCGCTGATGAGCGCAAAAGCCCGGCTCGGCTGGCTGTTCGGTACCGCCTATAAATCGCTCGTGTCGAGCGGAGCGCAGGGCCGCAGCAGTGCGGCGTTCGAGCGCCAAGAGCCCAACATCGGCGGCGGCCGCGCCGCGCCCTCGATCGCGCCGGCGGCCGACGACCATGCCGAGGACGAAGACGAGGCCGAGGCTTTCGACGACGAGGAAGAAGAGGATGACGAGGAGGAAGCTCCCGTCGCCCGCGCCCCGCGCAAGAAGGCCGAGCCGAAGCCGAAGAAGAAGAACTCCGACAAGTTCGAGCTGCCGTCGGTCTCCGTGCTCAGTGCGCCGAAGGCGAGCGATCGCCAGCCGCTGAGCAAGGCCGAGCTCGAAGCCAACTCGCGCTCGCTCGAAGGCGTGCTGCAAGATTTCGGCGTGCGTGGCGAGATCGTCAAGGCCAACCCCGGCCCGGTGGTCACGCTATACGAACTGGAGCCCGCGCCCGGCATCAAGTCGTCGCGCGTGATCGGATTGTCCGACGACATCGCCCGCTCGATGAGCGCATTGTCTGCGCGCGTCGCCGTGGTCGCTGGCCGCAATGCGATCGGCATCGAGTTGCCGAACGCGCATCGCGAGAAGGTCTATCTGCGCGAGCTGCTGGTCGCCAAGGAAAGCGTCGATTCGGTTGCGAAGCTGCCGCTGTGCCTCGGCAAGACGATCGGCGGCGATCCCGTGATCATCGACCTCGCGCGCACGCCGCATATGCTGATCGCCGGCACCACCGGCTCCGGCAAATCGGTCGCGATCAACACCATGATCCTGAGCCTGGTCTACCGGCTGCGTCCGGATCAGTGCCGCCTGATCATGGTCGACCCGAAGATGCTCGAACTCTCAGTCTATGACGGCATCCCGCATTTGCTGACGCCCGTCGTCACCGATCCGAAGAAAGCCGTTGTCGCGCTGAAATGGGCCGTGCGCGAGATGGAAGAGCGCTACAAGCGGATGGCCAAGCTCGGCGTGCGCAACATCGACGGCTACAATGCGCGCCTCGTCGAAGCCAAGGGCAAGGGCGAAGAGCTGACGCGCACCGTGCACACCGGCTTCGACAAGGAGAGCGGCAAGGCGATCTACGAGGAAGAGAAGCTCGACCTCGAGCCGCTGCCCTATATCGTCATCATCGTCGACGAAATGGCCGACCTGATGATGGTCGCCGGCAAGGACATCGAAGGCGCGGTGCAGCGCCTCGCGCAGATGGCGCGCGCCGCCGGCCTGCATGTGATCCTCGCCACGCAGCGTCCGTCGGTCGACGTCATCACCGGCACGATCAAGGCCAACTTCCCGACCCGCATCGCCTTCCAGGTGACCTCGAAGATCGACAGCCGCACCATCCTCGGCGAAATGGGCGCCGAGCAACTGCTCGGCCAGGGCGACATGCTCTATATGGCGGGCGGCGGCCGCATCAGCCGCGTGCACGGCCCGTTCGCGTCCGACGAGGAAGTCGAGAAGGTGGTGCGTCACCTGAAGACGCAGGGCCAGCCGGAATACCTCGAAGCCGTCACCGCGGAAGAGCCGACCGACGAGGACGGCGCCGTTTTCGATGCCACCGGCATGGGTGGCGACGGCGGCGGCGATCTGTTCACGCAGGCGGTTGCGATCGTCAAGCGCGACCGCAAGGCGTCGACCTCCTACATCCAGCGCCGGCTGCAGATCGGCTATAACCGCGCCGCCTCGCTGATGGAGCGGATGGAACTTGAGGGCATCGTCGGCCCGGCGAATCACGCCGGAAAGCGCGAAATCCTGGTCGGGGAGGAAGAAGGCCAGTTCTGATCGGGGGCGATCATCACGGAAAAACCATATCTCCCTCGGAAGAGGCGGGATAAAATCCGGCGAAGCGGGACGAGCGTCGAACAGAGACCTGACATATCTGATGGCAAAACATCTCATTGACCGCGGCACGCGCACTGCGCTGGCTCTTCTCGTCACCGCCGCGATCGCCGGCGGCGCGGCTGCGCAAAACGCGCCGGCGACGCCGAAACCCGTAGCCAACGCCGGACCGAAGGCCGCGCCGAAGGCCAAGGACGCCGGCGCGCAGAGCAATGCGGACAAGGGCCCGGCCACCACCGGCGCCACCCAGGCACCGCCGGAGCCAGTGATTCCCGATCCGCGCCGCAACGTCCCCGCCAACATCTTCCAGACCTTCGACGCCAACCAGAAGGCGCAGGCCGCCAAGGTTTCGGCCTATCTGTCGTCGCTGCAGACCCTGGTCGGGAATTTCGTCCAGGTCGGTCCCGACGGCACGAAGACCAAGGGCGATTTCTACATCCAGAAGCCCGGCAAGCTGCGCTTCGAATATGACAATCCGAGCACCATCGAGGTGATCGCCGACGGCTCGTCGGTCGCGGTGCGCGACCGCAGGCTCGCCACCCAGGACATCTATCCGCTGTCGCAGACCCCGCTGCGCTATCTGCTGTCGGACCGCATAGACCTGATGAAGGACACCAACGTCGTCAGCGTCACCGCCGACGACGTGTTCGTCAGCATCACGATCGAGGAGAAGCAGGCGCTGGTCGGCACCAGCCGCTTCCTGCTGATGATCGGCGCCAAGGACGGCAAGCTCAAGCAGTGGACCGTCACCGACCCGCAGGGCTACGACACGACCGTTGCGGTCTATAATCTCGACGCGACGCAGAAGCCCGATCCGGGGCTGTTCAAGATCGACTTCACGACCTATCCGGGTTCATCGCCGGGCTAGCCGCTCTTCTCCCTCGCCCCGCTCTTGCGGGTGAGGGGCCGCCTCCGCAAATTCGAAAGATTCGTAGGGCGGGTTAGCCGAAGGCGTAACCCGCCATTCCTCCGCGCAAGTGCGGCGGGTTACGCTGCGCTAACCCGCCCTACGAATCCTTGCTTGTGGACAAAGCGCTAACCCACGCCGAGAACCGTGCTAAGACGCACCCCTCATGCGGTTCTCCGTCACCACCTGGAACATCAATTCGGTGCGCCTGCGCATCGACATCGTCGCCAAATTCCTGAAGAGCGCGCGGCCGGACGTGCTGTGCCTGCAGGAGACCAAATGCATCGACGATGCGTTTCCATTGAAGCGCTTCAAGCGGCTCGGCTATGAGCACGTCGCGCTGAACGGGCAGAAGGGCTATCACGGCGTCGCCATCGTCTCGCGCCTGCCGTTCGAGACCACCGACATCAGGACGTTCTGCGACAAAATCGACTCGCGGCACATCTCAGTTTCGTTCGGCGAGAAGGCGCAGCTCTCAAAGCCACTGGTGCTGCATAATTTCTACGTGCCGGCCGGCGGCGACATTCCCGATCCCGCGCTCAATCCGAAGTTCGAGCACAAGCTGCAATTCCTCGACGAGATGAAGGCGTGCGAGCCGCTGCATCCGCGCGGCGACGACCGCCACATCCTGGTCGGCGACCTCAACGTCGCGCCGCATGAGCACGACGTGTGGTCGCACAAGCAGCTGTTGAAGGTGGTCTCGCACACGCCGGTCGAGACCGAGAAGCTGCTCGCAGCGCAGGCGCATGGCGAATGGTTCGACGTCGCGCGCGAGCGAATCCCGATGTCGGAGAAAGTCTACACCTGGTGGAGCTATCGCGCCGCGGACTGGACCGTCGGCGACCGCGGCCGCAGGCTCGATCACATCTGGGTCTCGCGCGCTCTGAAGGATCAGGTCAGCGACTTCAAGATCACCCGCGACGCCCGCAGCTGGGAGCGGCCGTCGGATCATGTGCCGGTCACGGCGGTGATGGAGGTCTAGACTCGCTGCCAGAGCAGCAACTGTGTTCCGTCACCCTGAGGAGCGCGAAGCGCGTCTCGAAGGGTCGACGGCCACCAGCCGGGCCGTGCATCCTTCGAGGCTCGCGAGAGCTCGCACCTCAGGATGACGGGATAAAACAGGTCTCGCCGCAACGACAGCGGCTACGTGCTCAGCTTCCCGCCCGCGATCAAAATATCGCTCGCCAGCTGGCTGGTGCGGAGCGCGAGTTCGTCGCGCAGGCGGCGGGCGGCGGCCGGATCGCTTTCCAGCACGCGCTGGAACAGGCTGCGCGCGACGCGGATCACCGAGCCGCGCTCCAGCGCGGTCGCGGTCGAGGGCCGTTTCATCGCGACGATCAATGCGAGCTCGCCGATCAGCGCACCGGGGCCGGCGATGATCTCGGCGCCGCCTTCCTCGACCCGGAACGTGCCGCGCTGCACGACATAGCCCGCGTCCGCGGCGTCGCCGACCTTGAACAGCACTTCGCCTGCGTTGAAATCGCGTTGCTCGGAGCCGATCGCCAGCATGCGCAAGGAGCTGTCGCCCAACAGACGCATCGTCGGGACCTGCTCAAGCAGGGCTACGTCATCATCGATCGACATTCAGGGCCGGTAATCGCAGTGCGCCTCGATTTCACGAATCGTTGAGCGCGAAGCGTATCACGGCACCAGCTTGTAGCCACCGGCTTCCGTCACCAGGATTTCCGGGTTGGCGGCATCCTTCTCGATCTTCTGGCGCAGGCGGTAGATGTGGGTTTCCAGCGTGTGGGTGGTGACGCCGGAGTTATAGCCCCAGACTTCCTGGAGCAGGGTTTCGCGCGACACGGGCATCTGGCCGGCGCGGTAGAGGAAGCGCAGGATCGCGGTTTCCTTCTCGGTCAGCCGCACCTTCCTGGCATTGGCGCCGGTGAGCATCTTCGAGCCGGGCCGGAACGAGTAGGGGCCGACCGAGAACACCGCGTCCTCGCTGGCCTCGTGCTGGCGCAGCTGCGCCCGGATCCGGGCCAGCAGCACCGCGAAGCGGAACGGCTTCGCTACATAGTCGTTGGCGCCGCTTTCGAGGCCAAGGATGGTGTCGGAATCGGTGTCATGGCCGGTCAGCATGATGATCGGGGCCTTGAAGCCGCCCTTGCGCAGGCTGCGGACCACTTCGCGGCCGTCGGTGTCGGGCAGGCCGACATCCATCAGGACCAGGTCGGGAGAATTGGCTTTGGCGGCAGTGGCGCCCTTGGCGCCGGTGTCGACTGCGGAGGCTTCGAATTCCTCGTGCAGGGACAGCTGCTCGACCAGCGTATCGCGCAGATCGGTATCGTCATCCACGATCAAGATCTTGCGGGCATTGGCCATAGGTACAATCCTTCGGGGGCGGGGCGGTCAGAAGCGGGGGGCGCTTCTGGCCGTAGCATCGGCTAGATACGTGCTCAGGTAGGCCGTCGTTACCGATTCACAAGGCAGCGGCAGTCTACCTCAAATCCGGCGGGGCAGGACGTGAATGTCCTGTAATGCCGGGAGATAGAATGTTTGGGGCTTCCAAGGCAAGTTCAGTTTTGAACGATTCTTAGAGGAAGATCAGCTATTTCAATCACTTATATGACAGCGAAACGTGATCGCCCGCTCTCCGCCATCGAGGTCCGCAGCGCCGCCGGCGATCCGCGCCGGGGCTGGCTGACGGCCGATGGCTGGACTGTTCCGGTGGCGCTTGGACGTGGCGGAATCCTCGCCAACAAGCGCGAAGGAGACGGCGGCACGCCGCGCGGCATCTTCCACCCCAGGCAGCTCTGGTGGCGCGCCGACCGGCACCGCCGTCCCGTGACCTTCCTGCCGGCCCGGCCGATCCGCCGCGAGGACGCCTGGTGCGAGGACCCCGCCGACCGCCATTACAACCAGCCGATCCGGCTCGACCGCGAGCAGGCCGGCGACCGCCTGACGCGCGAGGATCACCTCTACGACTTCATTGTCGAGATCGACCACAACGCGGCACCGCGCATCGCCGGCCGCGGCAGCGCCGTCTTCCTGCATCTGGCGCGGCCGAATTTCGGGCCGACCGCGGGCTGCGTCTCGATGACCAAGGCGTCGATGCTGCGGCTGTTGCGACGGATGTCGCCGCAGACCCGGATCATCATCGAGTAAAGTTCTGGAATAGCTGAGCATCGGTTTTCCCACGCGACAAACGCGACGCGCTTGTGCTGAGATCATGCGCAACACAGAAAATTCCCGCAGGGACGAAATCGCATGCTCGACAACAACCGGATCGCCGCCGCCGCCAAGGTCCTGCGCGATCACTGGCACGCGGGAACGAAACTCGCCGCGCTCGACGGCGCCATGCGGCCGCGCGACCGCGCCGAGGGTTACGCGGTGCAGGCTCAACTGAAAAAGACATCGGGCGAAAAACTGTTCGGCTGGAAGATCGCGGCGACCAGCGCGGCCGGCCAGAAGCATATCAATGTCGCAGGGCCGCTGGCCGGGCGCATCCTCGCCGAAACATTGATCGCTGATGGCGGCACCGCATCGATGAAGGGCAACGCGATGCGCGTCGGCGAGCCGGAATACGCCTTCCGCATGGCGCGCGATCTCGCGCCGCGCGCGACGCCGTACAGCGTAAGCGAAGTGCTCGATGCCGTCGGCACGCTGCATCCCGCAATCGAGATTCCGGATTCGCGCTTCACCGATTTCACATCAGCCGGCGAGGCGCAGCTGATCGCCGACAATGCCTGCGCACATCTGTTCGTGCTCGGACCTGCAACATCAGCGGATTGGCGCGCGATCGATCTGGTCGAAGAACGCCCGACCATCACGCTGCGCGGCGAGCGCTACATCGGCCACGGCAAGAACGTGCTCGGCGATCCCCGTGTCGCACTCGCCTGGTGCGCCAACGAGCTGCGTGCGCTGGGGCTGACGTTGCGGGCAGGGGAAGTCGTCACCACCGGCACCTGCCATCCGCCGCTGCCGATTCAGGCCGGCGACGTGTTCGCGGCGGACTTCGGCGCGATCGGAAAGGTGTCGGTGAAGTTCGCGTGAGCCGTGCGCGAGCCGCACACACCGCCGTCGTCCTGGCGAAGGCCAGGACCCATTACCACGGCTGTCAGTTGCAAGATGAATGTCTCGCCGCGTGCCCTTTGCGATGGCCGCGGCGTATGAGTCCTGGCCTTCGCCAGGACGACGGTTAGTTATGCACCACCGTCCGCGTCCCAAAAATCGCCGAGCCCACCCGCACATGGGTGGCGCCCATCTGGATCGCCACCGCGAAATCCGCGCTCATGCCCATCGAGAGATTCTTCAACCCATTGCGCGCAGCGATCTTGGCGCAGAGCGCGAAATGCGGCGCCGGGGCCTGGTCGACCGGCGGGATGCACATCAGTCCTGAAATCTGCAAGCCATAGGTGTCACGGCATGCCGCGATGAAGGTATCGGCGTCCTGCGGTGCGACACCGGCCTTCTGCGGCTCCTCGCCGGTATTGATCTGGACGAACAGCTCCGGATGCTTGCCCTGATTTTTGACTTCCTTGGCTAACGCTTCGCAAATGCTGGCGCGGTCGACCGAATGGATCGCATCGAACAGCGCGACCGCCTCCTTGGCCTTGTTCGACTGCAACGGTCCGATCAGATGCAGCTGCAGTCCCGGGTTAGCCTGGATCAATTCCGGCCACTTGCCCTTGGCTTCCTGCACGCGGTTTTCGCCAAATGCGCGCTGTCCGGCGCGAATAATCGGCAAAATTGCGTCGCCCGCGAATGTCTTCGACACCGCGATCAAGGTCACCGACGCGCGGTCGCGCCGCGCTTCCTTGCAGGCATGCGCGATCTCCTGCTCCACGGCGGCGAGGCCGTTTGGTGAATCAGCCGATAACGGCGCGGTCGGGCTTTGTGTCATGCTTGTGCCGTTCTCTGACAGGCGCGGGGGGTTGGCTCGAATTTTACCAAATTCGGGAAAGGCTTTTTGAAGCCCTTCACTCTACCTTGCGCCCGGGCAAGGGACCAGAATGTCGGGCGTCACTTTCAACCGCAACCGGGTCAAACTCAAGAAGGTTCTGGGTATTCGTGCCCGGCTCGCCTTGCTTGCGGTGATGCTGGTCGCGCCCTTGATGCTCGATCGCGTCCGCACGTTGGAGAATTTCCGCTCGACGCAGATCGCGCAGGCCGCGGCAGGCTATGCCAACCTCACCGCGCACGCCGCCGAAACCCAGCGCGAGGTGGTCTCCTCGGTCGAGACCATGCTGAAATCCGCCGCCTATATCCGCGCCTCCGGCGGCATCGGGCAGAGCTGCGAAGTGCTGCGCGCCAGCCTGCCGACGGTGCTGCCCTGGATCCGCAGCATCATGTTCGTCTCCAGGGACGGGCTGGTGCAGTGTTCGACGCTCAACAGCCAGGTCGGGCTCAATCTCGGCGACCGCGAATATTTCAAGAAGGCGCAGGACAACCGCGGCTTCGTGTTCAGCGACTATCTGCGCGGCAGGACCAACGGCCGGCCGATGATGATGGCTGCCTATCCGGTGGCCGCGATCAATCCGGAGCTCGACTCCATCGTCGTCGCCGGCATCAACATCGACTGGCTGTCGCAGATCATGGGTAATCTCGGCGGCCAGCCCGGCATGTCGGCGGTTCTGGTCGACTCGACCGGCGTCGTGGTCGCAGCCCCCGCGGATCAGGCGAGCCTGATCGGCCGCTCGCTCGACACCATTCCCTTGATGTCGGCGATTGCGGAGAAGGCGCTGAGCTACGACGAGCCGTCAGGCTCGGTCTCGTTCACGGCGTCCGACGGCGCGCAGCGCACGCTGAGCTTCGCCCGCATCGCCGGCACGCAGTCCCGCCTGATCGTGAGCATGGATGAGGCCAAGGTGACGGCGGCGATCAGCCGCGAGATCCGCACCGCCTATCTGCAACTCGGCTTCGTCTGTCTCTTCGTGTTGTTGGGTGCCCTCGTCGGCGCAGAGCGGCTCGTGATCCATCCGATCGAGCTGATGACCAGCATGGCGCGGCGGTTCGGCGAAGGCGACTGGTCGGCGCGCGTCGCCAAGCACAAGCTGCCGTCGGAATTCGTGCCGCTGGCGCGCGCCTTCAACGCGATGGCCGCGCAGCTCAGCCAGCGCGAGCGCGAGCTCGTCGCCTCCAACGACCGCCTCACCGTGATGGCCTCGATCGATGCGCTGTCCGGCCTTGCCAACCGCCGCGGCTTCCAGAACCGGCTCGATTTCGAGTGGATGCGGGCGCAGCAATATGAATGCGAGCTGTCGCTGATGATGATCGATGTCGATCACTTCAAGCTCTACAACGATACCTACGGGCATCCCGAAGGCGACGTCTGCCTGACCCGGATCGGCGAAACGCTGGCCGGAATCGCCGCCGACACCATGGGCTTCGCCGGCCGCTATGGCGGCGAGGAATTTTGTTTGTTGCTGCCGAACACCGATGCCGCGCACGCGCTCGCGATCGGCGAGACGGTGCGCACCGCGGTCCTCGGCCTCGCCGTGCCGCATGCCCCCTCGAGCCATTGCGTCGTCACCGTCAGCGTCGGCGTCGCCACCACGAAACCAAACGAGACCCAGCGTCCCGGCGACCTGATCGAGGCGGCGGACGCTGCCCTCTACGCCGCCAAACGGCGCGGCCGCAACGCCGTGATCGAGCACGGCTTCCTGCAGACGCTGGACGAAGCCGGGATGGCGCTGGCGAGTTAGTACCTCTGGTCAAGGAGAGGGCGGAACGAACGGCAAAACTCGGACAAAACATGTCGCGAGGACGCGAAATCGCGCCCCATATCACGCTGTCATCGCCCGGCTCGACCGGGCGATCCAGTACGCCGCGGCCTCTCGGTTCAAGCATAAACGTCTCTGGAATACTGGGTCACCCGGTCAAGCCGGGTGACGACACCGGATCGGTTCCTAGCGGGCTGCCGTGTGTCGACCTTCACCCTTCCCCGCTGTACCGACGGCAGGCCATGAGCATTTGGCAGCCCCCAAGCCGTTGACCCCATGGGCGATTTTGTGGCCTAGTCCGCCGTCCCCGAACGGGACCTGAAAATCACCCAAAGCCACCCAGAATCCCTGCGATTTCATGACCGCCGAACGCTACAACGCCCGTGAATCCGAGCCCCGCTGGCAAGCCACCTGGGACGAAAAGGCGATCTTCGCCTCCAAGAACCACGATCCGCGGCCGAAATATTACGTGCTCGAGATGTTCCCGTACCCGTCGGGGCGCATCCATATCGGGCATGTCCGCAACTACACGCTCGGCGACGTGCTGGCCCGCTTCATGCGCGCCAAGGGCTTCAACGTGCTGCACCCGATGGGCTGGGACGCGTTCGGCCTGCCGGCGGAGAACGCCGCGATTGAGCGCAAGGTGGCGCCGAAGGCCTGGACCTACGACAACATCGCCGCGATGAAGAAGCAGCTCAAGTCGATCGGGCTGTCGCTCGACTGGAGCCGCGAATTCGCGACCTGCGACCCCAGCTACTACAAGCATCAGCAGAAGATGTTCCTGGACATGCTGCGCGCCGGCCTCGCCGAGCGCGAGAAGCGCAAGCTGAACTGGGATCCGGTCGACATGACCGTGCTCGCCAACGAGCAGGTGATCGACGGCCGCGGCTGGCGCTCGGGCGCCGTCGTCGAGCAGCGCGAGATGAGCCAGTGGGTCTTCAAGATCACGAAGTACGCGCAGGAGCTGCTGGAGGCGCTGGACGGTCTCGACCGCTGGCCCGACAAGGTGCGGCTGATGCAGCGCAACTGGATCGGCCGCTCCGAGGGCCTGCTGATTCGTTTCGCGCTGGATCCGGCGACCACGCCGGCCGGCGAGAACGAGCTGAAGATCTTCACGACGCGGCCGGACACGCTGTTCGGCGCAAAATTCATGGCGATCTCGGCAGATCATCCGCTGGCGCAGGCCGCCGCGGCAAAGAACCCGAAGCTCGCGGAGTTCATCGCCGACATCAAGAAGATCGGCACCGCACAGTCGATCATCGACACCGCCGAGAAGCAGGGTTTCGACACCGGCATCAAGGCGGTGCATCCGTTCGATCCGAGCTGGAAGCTGCCGGTCTATGTCGCGAACTTCGTGCTGATGGAATACGGCACCGGCGCGATCTTCGGCTGTCCGGCGCACGACCAGCGCGACCTCGACTTCGTCAACAAATACGGCCTCGGCAACGTGCCGGTGGTCTGCCCCGAGGGCCAGGACCCGAAGACGTTTTTCATCACCGACACCGCCTATGACGGTGACGGCCGCATGATCAATTCGCGCTTCCTCGACGGCATGACGATCGACGCGGCAAAGGAAGAGGTTGCCAAGCGTCTGGAGAGCGAGCTGCGCGGCAACGCGCCGGTCGGCGAGCGGCAGGTGAATTTCCGGCTGCGCGACTGGGGCATTTCGCGCCAGCGCTATTGGGGTTGCCCGATCCCGGTGATCCATTGTCCGAAGTGCGACGTGGTGCCGGTGCCCGACGACCAGTTGCCGGTGACGCTACCGGAGGACGTCAGCTTCGACAGGCCGGGCAACGCGCTCGACCATCATCCGACCTGGAAGCATGTCAACTGCCCGAAGTGCGGCGGCAAGGCGGTGCGCGAGACCGACACGATGGACACCTTCGTGGACTCGTCGTGGTACTTCGCGCGCTTCACCGATCCCTGGAACGCGACCGCGCCGACCACGCCCGCGGTCGCCAACCGGATGATGCCGGTCGACCAGTATATCGGCGGCGTCGAGCACGCGATCCTGCATCTGCTCTACAGCCGCTTCTTCACCCGCGCGATGAAGGCCACCGGCCATATCGACATGAGTGAGCCGTTCGCCGGCATGTTCACCCAGGGCATGGTGGTGCACGAGACCTACCAGAAGTCCGACGGCAGCTGGGTCACGCCGGCCGAGGTCAAGATCGAGGTCGGCGGCAACGGCCGCCGCGCGGTGCTGCTGGCGACCGGCGAGGACATCGAGATCGGGCCGATCGAGAAGATGTCGAAGTCGAAGAAGAACACCGTCGACCCCGACGACATCATCGCCAGCTACGGCGCCGACGTCGCGCGCTGGTTCATGCTGTCGGACTCGCCGCCGGATCGCGACGTGATCTGGAGCGACGAGCGCGTGCAGGGCGCCTCGCGCTTCGTGCAGCGGCTGTGGCGGCTGGTGAACGAATCGGCAGAGATCGCCAAGGCGGCGCCGGCGGCCCGGCCCGGCACGTTTGGGCACGAGGCGCTGGCGCTGCGCAAGGCCGCCCATGGCGCGCTCGACAAGGTGTCGTCCGGGATCGAGCGGCTGCATTTCAACGTCTGCCTCGCCCATATCCGCGAATTCGCCAATGCGCTGTCCGAGGTGCTGGCCAAAGGCGACAAGCCGGCGCCTGACGTCGCTTGGGCGGTGAAAGAAGCCGCGACCATCCTGGTTCAGCTGTTTTCGCCGATGATGCCGCATCTGGCCGAAGAGTGCTGGGTGGTTCTGGGCCAGTCCGGGCTGGTTTCCGAGGCCGATTGGCCGCAAATCGAACGCGATTTGCTGGTCGAAGACAGCGTGACCCTGGTCGTCCAGGTCAACGGTAAAAAACGAGGTGATGTTACCGTGCCACGGGCGGCGCAAAATGCGGATATAGAGGCTGCCGTTTTGGCGCTCGATGCGGTAAAAGCCGCACTGGGCGGCAAGCCCGTCCGCAAGGTGATCGTGGTGCCCATGAGGATCGTCAATGTTGTCGGCTAGGATCAGGATCGCCGCCCGGCTCGTGGCCGTGGCAGCCTTGGCCGCGCTGACGGCTGGTTGCTTCCAGCCGATGTATGCCGAGCGCACCCTCGACGGTCAGTCGTCCGCCCTGCGTGAAAAGCTGATGGGCGTCGAGGTTCCGCCGGTCGACAAGGCGAACGCGTCCCGCGAGGCCCGGGTCGGCGTCGAGGTCCGCAACTCCCTCGCCTTCAAGCTCTACGGCACCGCCACCGGTGCACCGCCGACGCACCGGCTGGTGCTGCGCTTCTATACCAGCCGCTCCTCGCTGATGATCGACCCGACCACCGCGCTGCCGACCAGCGAGAACTACGGCATCGATGCCCAGTTCAACCTGATCGAGATCGCCTCGAACAAGTCGGTCATGACCGGCACCACCTTCTCGCGCGTGTCCTATGACATGCCGGGCTCCTACCAGCGCTTCGCCCGTACCCGCGCCCTCCGCGACGCCGAGGACCGCGCCGCGCAGGAGATCGCCGACAACATCCAAACCCGCCTCGCCTCCTTCTTCTCAGCCGGGACCTGATCGCCGCATTGGTCGCGCTTCGCGGAAAAGAGATCGACAGCTTCCTCGCCCGGCCCGACGCCGGTCGCCCGATCATCCTGCTTTACGGTCCGGACCTAGGCCTGGTGCGCGAGCGCGCCGACGCGCTGATGGCGTCCGCGGTCGACGACCCCAACGATCCGTTCTCGCTGGTGCGCCTCGATGGCGACGAGCTCGCCGCCGAGCCGTCGCGGCTGGTCGACGAGGCCATGACAGTGCCGCTGTTCGGCGGCCGCCGCGCCATCCGCGTCCGCGCCGGCTCGCGCAATTTCGCAAGCGGCGTCGAGACGCTGACTGAGACCCCAGCGCTCAGGGATTGCCGCATCGTGATCGAGGCCGGCGAGCTCAGGCCGGAATCGCCGCTGCGCAAGATCTGCGAGCGCGCCAAGAATGCGGTCGCGATCGGCTGCTATCCCGACACCGAACGCGATTTGACCAAGCTGATCGAGGACGAGCTGCGCGTCTCCAACCTGCGGCTCGCACAGGACGCGCGCGCGGTGCTGATGTCGCTGCTCGGCGGCGACCGCATGGCCTCGCGCAACGAGCTACGCAAGCTCGCGTTGTTCGCGCATGGCAAGGGCGAGATCACGCTCGACGACGTCATGACCGTGGTCTCCGATGCCTCCGAACTGAAGCTCGATCCGATCGTCGACGGCGCCTTCGCCGGCAACGCCGCGCTGGTCGAAAGCGAGTTCACCAAGGCAATGGTCGCCGGCACCTATCCCGGCGTGATCATCTCGGCCGCGCAGCGCCAGGCGGCGTGGCTGCATAAATCGGCGCTCACGATCGCGGACGGCACGCCGGCGTCAGCCGTGCTCGAGGGCGGATTTCCGCGGCTGCATTTCTCGCGCAAGCCGGCGGTCGAGATCGCACTGCGCAATTTCACGCCGCCGCGGCTGGTGGCCGTGATCGATCAGCTCGCCACCGCGGCGCTCGACATGCGCAAGCAGGCCGCGCTCGCCGCCGTCATCGCCCAGCGCGCGCTGCTGTCGATCGCGGCGAATGCGAAGCGGCGGGGGTGACGCACGAGAAGAGACGTCATTGCGAGCGAAGCGAAGCAATCCATCGCTCCGCACCCGCGGAAGGATGGATTGCTTCGTCGCTGTCGCTCCTCGCAATGACGGTGGAGGCAGACCCGCGGAGCTAACCGCCTTCCAGCCGCCGCACCACTTCGTCGAGCTGCTCGAGGTTGCGGTAGCTGATCTGGACGGTGCCGCCGGGATCGCGATGGCTGATGGTGACGGCAAGGCCGAGCGCATCGCTGACGCGCTTCTCCAGCGCCAGCGTGTCGGCGTCCTTGTCGACCTTCGCCGCTCCGCCGCTGCGCGCCTTCTGAGGCTTGCGCTCCGGCACGCCCTCCTCATGCGCCAGCGCCTCGGCCTGGCGGACGTTGAGGCCCTCGGCGACGATGCGCTTGGCGGCGGTGAGCGGATCCGGCACGCCGATCAGCGCGCGAGCGTGGCCGGCGGAGAGATCGCCCTTCGAGATCAGCGCCTGCACCTCGGCGGGCAACTTGGTCAGGCGCATCATGTTGGCGACATGGCTGCGGCTCTTGCCGACGATCTTGGCGATGTCTTCCTGGCCGCGTTTGAACTCGTCGGCGAGCGCGTGATAGCCCAGCGCCTCTTCCATCGCGTTGAGGTCTTCGCGCTGGACGTTCTCGATGATCATGATTTCGAGCGCATCGGAATCAGAGACCTCGACCGGCACGATCGGCACTTCATGCAGGCCTGCGAGTTGCGAGGCGCGCCAGCGGCGTTCGCCGGCGATGATCTCAAAGCGGTCCTGAGCGCCCTTGATGGCACGCACCACGATCGGCTGGATCACGCCGCGCGCCTTGATCGAATCGGCGAGCTCGCCGAGCTCGGCGTCGGCGAAGCTGCGCCGCGGATTGCGCGGATTGGCCTTGAGGAATTCGATCGGCACCTTGCGCTGCGTGCGCGGCCGCTCGACATGCGCGGCCGCCTCGCCGCCGACATCTCCAATCAGGCTTGCCAGCCCGCGCCCCAGTCGCGAACGCGCTTCATCGGCCATTGTTGCGAGCTCCCTTGGATTCACACGCAGTACTCCAGACTTGAATTTCAGAATCGTCGGATGGGCCGCGCGCAGCGAATCCCATCGCTCTCGTTGCGTGCCAGGATGGGGTTCGCTTCACTGCGCCCATCATCGACAACATCAGTGCGTGCGCAGCTCGCGCTCGCGCTGGATGACTTCAGTGGCGAGCTTGAGATACGCATCGCTGCCGGCGCATTTGAGGTCGTAGACCAAGACCGGCTTGCCGTAGGACGGCGCTTCCGAGATACGCACGTTGCGCGGGATCATGGTGTCGTAGACCTTGTCGCCCATGAACTGGCGCACGTCGGCAACCACCTGGTTGGAGAGGTTGTTGCGCGAGTCGAACATGGTCAGCACGATGCCGTGGATCGACAGCGTCGGATTGAGCGTCGAACGGACCTGCTCCACGGTCTGCAGCAATTGCGACAGACCTTCGAGCGCGAAGAACTCGCATTGCAGCGGCACCAGGATCGCGTCCGACGCCGCCATCGCATTGACGGTGAGCAAATTGAGCGACGGCGGGCAGTCGATCAGCACGTAGGTGTAATCGGCTTCCGGCGAGACGTTGTTGTTCAATCCTGCGATCGCATCGCGCAGCCGGAAGGCGCGACCCGGCGTGGTGCCGAGTTCGAGCTCGAGGCCGGAGAGATCCATGGTGGAGGCCGCGATGTGCAGCCGCGGCACCGCGGTCGCGACCACGGCATCGCGCAGCGGTGCCTCGCCGATCAGCACGTCATAGGTCGAGCAGTTGCGGCTGCGGCGATCGATGCCGAGACCGGTCGAGGCGTTGCCCTGCGGATCGAGATCGACGATCAGGACACGCTCGCCGATCGCAGCGAGTGCGGTACCAAGATTGATGGCTGTGGTGGTCTTGCCTACGCCGCCCTTCTGGTTGGCGAGCGACAGGATGCGCGGGTGGCCCGGCGCCTGGAGTGCCTTATCGCCTTGATAAACCTCGTCCATCACGGTCATACCAAAATACCATTTACTTTTGCGGAGTCCCCTAGCGCCGCTCGATTGACCCGAGTTCGACGATCCAGCCCTGTCCGCCGGTCCGGCTGGAGTGTAGCTTTGGTTCAATAGTCCAATATTTAGTGGCCTCGGTCAATTCGGCCTCTACATCTTGACCCTTCAAAAACAGCGCCTTCGCGCCCTTTTTGATCCACGGCTCCGCAAAGCCGATGAGTTGATGTAACGGAGCCAGCGCCCGCGCGGTGACGCAATCGATGGGGCCTGCGATTCTATCCACAGTATCCCCGATATCAGCCAGATGCACCGTCCCTGGTGACGCCGTGACCCGTATCGCCTCGCGCAAGAATGCGGCCTTCTTGGCGATCCGCTCAACCAGATGGATCCGCGCGCCTTGTGTCTCGGCCAACGCACAGGCCAGCACGACACCGGGAAAGCCGCCGCCGCTGCCGAGATCGACCCAAGATTTTGCTGAGGGTGCGAGGCTCAGAAGCTGCAGCGAATCGGAGACGTGTCGGGTCCAGAGATTCGGAAGCGTGGAGGGCGCGACGAGATTGGTCTTGGCCTGCCACTCCAGTAGGAGGGCGATGTAGCGATCGAGCCGCGCCTCTGTTTCACGTGAAACAGGCGTCAGCGCGAGCGCCGCGGCCTTGTCCTTGGCGGAGACGCTGAGTTCGGCGGATTGCGAGGCTGGAGCCATTTCGGGAGCAGGGCCGTTTGTCTGAAGTAGTGAAAGCCGGTGGCGAGGCCGACGAGCGGCGGATCGGTCGATTCGCCTTCACGGAAGATAGGCGCTCAATCCCCGTGTTTCACGTGAAACGTCAGGCGGTCGCCTTGGCCGATTTCTGTCGTGCTTGGCGCCGCAGATAGGCCGCCAAAATACCCAGCGCTGCCGGCGTCATGCCGTCGATCCGGCCCGCCTGCCCGACCGTCCGCGGCTGCGCCTTCTGCAGCTTGGCACGGGCTTCGTTCGAGAGACCCGGCACATCGGCATAGTCGACATCGGTCAGGACCAGGCCCTCATCGCGCCGGAAGGCGTCGACGTCGGCGGTCTGGCGCTTCAGATAGACGTCGTATTTGGCATCGATCTCGAGATGGACCGCGATCGCAGGGTCAATGGCCGACAGCTCCGGCCAGATCGCCTGAACCGCGGGCCACTCGATCTCCGGATAGGCCAGCAGCTCGAAGGCGGAGCGGCGATGACCGTCGCGATTGAGCGCAAGCCCATGTTTGGCGGCTTCATTCGGTGTGATCGCAAGCGACTTCGCCAAGGTCTTGGCCGCATCCAGGGCCGCCATCTTGGTCCGATGGCGTTCCGCGCGCGCCGTTCCGACGCATCCGAGCGCGATGCCCTTATCGGTCAGCCGCTGGTCGGCATTGTCGGCCCGTAGCGTCAGCCGGTATTCGGCCCGCGAGGTGAACATCCGATAGGGCTCGGTGATCCCGCGGGTCACGAGATCGTCGATCATCACACCGAGATAGCCGTCTGCGCGGTCGAACACGATCGGATCGGTCCCGCCGGCGGCCAGCGCGGCATTGAGCCCGGCAACGATGCCCTGCCCCGCCGCCTCTTCGTATCCCGTGGTGCCATTGATCTGGCCGGCCAGGAAAAGCCCGCGCAGGCGCTTGGTCTGCAAGGTCGGATCGAGCTCGCGGGGATCGACGTGGTCGTACTCGATCGCATAGCCCGGGCGGACCATCTTCACCCGCTCAAGGCCAGGGATGCTGGCGAGGATCGCGAGCTGAACCTCCTCGGGCAGCGAGGTCGAGATGCCGTTGGGATAGACCGTGCTGTCGTCGAGTCCTTCCGGCTCCAGGAAGATCTGATGGCCGTCACGGTCGCCAAAACGGACGATCTTGTCTTCGATTGAAGGGCAATAGCGCGGTCCGGAGCTCTTGATCTGGCCGGAATACATCGGCGAGCGATGCACATTGGCCCGGATCACCTCATGGGTCGCCGGTGTGGTCCGGGTGATCCCGCACTGGATCTGCGGGTTCGTGATCCGGTCCGTCATGACCGAAAACGGTTCCGGTGGCTCGTCTCCTGGCTGCATTTCGACCGCGGACCAGTCGATCGTGGTGCCGTCGAGGCGCGGCGGCGTCCCGGTCTTGAGCCGGCCGAGCACAAAACCCGCCCGCTCGAACGAGGCAGACAGACCCATGGCCGGCGCTTCGCCGACCCGGCCCGCCGGCCAGTTCTTCTCGCCGAGGTGAATCAGACCGCGCAGGAAGGTGCCGGTGGTGATGACAACCGCACCCGCCGAAAGCTGGCGGCCATCGCCCAGGCGAATGCCGGTCACGCGTCCGTCGACGACGATCAGCTCGTCCGCCTCGCCCTCGACGACGCTGAGGTTCGCGGTCTCGGTGATCGCCGCCTGCATCGCGGCCGCATAGAGCTTGCGGTCGGCCTGGGCTCGCGGCCCACGGACCGCCGGACCCTTGCGGCGATTGAGCATGCGGAACTGGATGCCGCCGGCGTCGGCGACCCGGCCCATCAGGCCGTCTAGCGCGTCGACCTCGCGGACCAGATGGCCCTTGCCGAGCCCGCCGATCGCAGGATTGCAGGACATCGCGCCGATGGTCGCGAAACGATGGGTCGCCAGCGCCGTCTTCGCGCCCATCCGGGCAGCCGCACTCGCGGCCTCACAGCCGGCATGGCCGCCGCCGATGACGATGACGTCGAATGAGTCTGCCCTGATAGTCATGGCGGGACTTCTATCGTGGAGTGATGAAAGCCGGAAGAACGAAGTTAGGTCGCCGGTTTGAGAACCGCTTCTGCGGTCGAGATATGGATTGCGTCGCCTCCGTCGCAATGACGGGCGGAGTTGTTTCACGTGAAACAGCCCCGTCGAGCGGCAGCAATTGTTTCACGTGAAACGGGAGGCCGCTTGCTTAACCAAATCGAAACCATGTTTCACGTGAAACAGATGAGGGCTCGCTACTTCCCGACGCAGAACTCGCGGAAGATGACGTCCAGGATGTCTTCGACATCGACCCGGCCAAGCAGACGGCCGAGTGAGGTGGCCGCCCTGCGAAGTTCCTCGGCGGCAAGTTCCTCGCCCTGCCCGACCACGTCGATGCTGCGCCGAAGAGATCCGACGGTCTCCTCAAGCAACCCCCGCTGCCGCGTCCGGCTGATCAGACCGCCCTCGCTGGTCGCGAAATAGTCGTGGGCGAAGCCGACCAGCGCGGCAATCAGCTCAGAGAGGCCGTCACCGCGGGCCGCTGAGATCCGGAACTCAGGGTAGCTGCCTCCCTCACCCGGCGGAGTCCTCACCAGATCGATCTTGTTCCGCACCAGCCAGGTCGGCGTCGTTCCGCCATGCCCGACCTTCGCGCCGCGGCTGTCGGCCAGCCACAATACGAGGTCGGCTTCCGCAGCGCGGGCCCGGGCGCGGCGAACACCCTCCTGCTCCACCGGGTCGTCGGTCTCGCGGATCCCGGCGGTGTCGATGACCGTGACGGGATAGCCGTCGAGGTCGAGCTGCACCTCAATCACGTCGCGGGTGGTGCCGGCATGCGGCGAGACGATTGCGACCTCGCGCTTGGCAAGCTGATTGATCAGGGTCGATTTGCCGACATTCGGCGGACCTGCGATCGCGACCACCAGGCCGTCGCGCAGCCGCTCACTTTGCCCCTGCCCCGCTAGGACTTGCCTGATCTCATCGTGCAACGCCCGGATCTTCCCGAGCGCCGGCGCGATCAGCTCCGCCGGCACATCGCCTTCATCCGAGAAATCGATGCCGGCCTCGATCAGCGCCGACGCTGCGATGATCCGCTCCCGCCAGTCGCGCGCGCGATCGCCGAGCAATCCCTTGAGCTGGCGCAGCGCCTGGCGCCGTTGGCGGTCGGTGTCGGCGTGAATCAGGTCGTCGAGGCCCTCGGCCTCGGTCAGGTCGAGCTTGCCGTTCTCGAATGCCCGCCGCGTGAACTCGCCCGGCTCGGCCGGCCGCACATTCTCGAACGCGGCAATGGCATCGAACATCGCCGCCAACACCGCACGCCCGCCATGGACATGAAATTCGGCGACGTCCTCACCGGTCGCACTGGCCGGGCCCGGGAACCACAATACGACCGCGTCATCGATCGGTTGATGGTTCGAATCGTGGAGCAGCGCGCGGGTCGCCATTCGTGGAACCGGGGTCTTGCACGCCAGTCCAGCAATGACCGACTCGGCCATTGGGCCAGACAGCCTGACAATGGCGATCGCGCTGGGCGGCCGCCCGGAGGATAATGCGAAGATGGTCTGGTCGCGCGGATGCATCGCCTATTTTTTCTTCCAGCAAATCGGCAAAGGCAATGCCGCTTCCATTTCGCACGTCATGCCGCAATATGCTGCAACGCAGTATAACCAAATCTGGTTGCGGCAACCGCGCAGCAATTTTGCTGCACTCCCGCCGACCAGACCACAACCTCTACGGTACAAAGATAAATTCTATCAGATAGTTATGTGAATATTCGGTGAGCCGAACCAGCCCAAATCATGCTGCGCTATGCTGCAGCAACTCCGCAGCATGAAAAAAGGCGCCCCGTTTGTGCGGAGCGCCCTGTTCCTTTCGGCCGTGGCCTCAGGTGTTCATGGAATCGAAGAATTCCGAATTGCTCTTCGTGTTCCGGAGCTTGTCGAGCAGGAAGTCGATCGCGTCCATGGTGCCCATCGGATTGAGGATGCGGCGCAGGACGTACATCTTCTTCAGTACCTGCGGGTCGGTGATGAGCTCTTCCTTACGGGTGCCGGAGCGGGCGATATCGATCGCCGGGAAGGTCCGCTTGTCCGAGACCTTGCGGTCGAGGATCAGTTCGGAGTTACCGGTGCCCTTGAACTCTTCGAAGATGACTTCGTCCATGCGGCTGCCGGTATCGACCAGCGCGGTCGCGATGATGGTCAGCGAACCGCCCTCCTCGATGTTGCGCGCGGCACCGAAGAAGCGCTTCGGGCGCTGCAGGGCGTTGGCGTCGACACCGCCGGTCAGCACCTTGCCGGATGACGGCACCACGGTGTTGTAGGCGCGGCCGAGGCGGGTGATCGAATCGAGCAGGATCACGACGTCGCGGCCGTGCTCGACGAGACGCTTGGCCTTCTCGATCACCATCTCGGCGACCTGGACGTGACGCACGGCGGGTTCGTCGAAGGTCGACGACACCACCTCGCCCTTCACCGAACGCTGCATGTCGGTGACTTCTTCCGGACGTTCGTCGATCAGAAGCACGATCAGGTAGCAGTCGGGATGATTGGCGGTGATGGAGTGCGCGATGTTCTGCATCAGCACCGTCTTGCCGGTGCGCGGCGGCGCCACGATCAGCGCGCGCTGGCCCTTGCCGATCGGCGCGACGATGTCGATCACGCGGGCTGAGAGATCCTTCTTGGTCGAATCCTCAAGCTCCATGCGGAAACGCTGATTGGGAAACAGCGGCGTGAGGTTGTCGAAATTGACCTTGTGCTTGGCCTTTTCGGGATCCTCGAAATTGAGCGTATTGACCTTCAGCAACGCGAAGTAGCGTTCGCCTTCCTTCGGGCTGCGGATATGTCCTTCGATGGTATCGCCGGTGCGCAGGCCGAAGCGGCGGATTTGCGAGGGCGAGACGTAGATGTCGTCGGGACCGGGCAGGTAGTTCGCGTCGGGCGAACGAAGGAATCCGAATCCGTCGGACAGCACCTCCACGACGCCCTCACCGACAATGTCGGTCTCGGCGGCCGCGAGGTTCTTGAGAATTGCGAACATCAGCTCCTGCTTGCGCATGGTGCTGGCATTCTCGACCCCGTTCTCTTCCGCGAACGAGACGAGCTCGGCCGGCGTTTTCGATTTGAGGTCCTGGAGCTTGATTTCCCGCATGGGGGTCGTCCTGTGAGGAAGTAAGTAGGGAAGGGGTGCGAGGTGGCTTGGAAAAAGCGGACGCCAAAGGAAGGTCCGCAGGTCTCAGCCAGGAAAGTGCCGTTTGGGCTTTCAAACCTGATGCGGCGCCGGCCCGAAAAGAACCGAAACGCGACCACATCCGCCTGCGTGGGGTGGGATAAACCCTATATAGAAAATCGATTCGTTCTTCGCAAGAAGGACTGAAGCATGCGTCCTAGGCATCGCGATGTCTAGAACGGCTTCACGACCACCACGATCACGATCAGGATCATCAGGAGCGTCGGCACCTCATTGATAATGCGATAGAATTTCTGGGTGCGCTGATTCCGGTCGGCGGCGAAATCCTTCACGCAGCGGGACAAAAAGCCGTGGATACCCGACATGATCAGCACCAGCGTAAATTTGACGTGAAACCAGCCCGATAGGTACCAGTGTCCTGCCCAGGCCAGATAAAGCCCGGCAAGCCAGGTCACGATCATCGCGGGGTTGATGATCGCCCTCAAAAGCCGCCGCTCCATGACCTTGAAGGTCTCGGACTGCTTCGAACCGATCTCGGCCTCGCAATGATAGACGAACAGCCGCGGCAGATAGAGCATGCCCGCCATCCAGGAGATCACGGCAACGATGTGCAGGGCCTTGATCCAGTCGTACAACATCGCGGTGATGCCTTTCAGGGAGCAGCTCGGGCGCTCTCAGCGTTGCGCGCCAAGCTCTGCTTGCGAGGGACCGATACATATCCGCTCACACGGCTCTCCTAAACTTAATTAAGTTTAGAATCTAAGGTTTGAGTCTAAGTGACAGTGAATTTGACTCATGCAAGACGATCCAGCCGTTCTTGCAGGCTTGTTCACATCCCTCAACATTTCCGCCAGCGAGCGCGAATATTCGGAATCTATCGCTTAACTCAATCGGTTGCGGACGTATGTGGGCAGCTTATCAAGAGACAAATCCACACCGATTCACTATCATCCGTCCGATGACGTCGACTTATCCTTTTCGGCAGTGCTGTGCAGAAGATGACGAGATATACAGGGACCTGGCGGCGGACCCGGATTCTTCTCCTCGACCTCCACAGGGATTCACAGGATAGACAGGGGCTCCGGTGCCGACGACCTCCAATTATTTCCACCTGCATCTGGTGTCTGATTCGACCGGCGAGACGCTGATCACCGTGGCGCGCGCGGTCGCCGCGCAGTACGCCAACGTGACCGCGGTCGAGCATGTCTATCCTTTGGTGCGCAGCCAGAAGCAGCTCGATCGCGTGCTCGACGAGATCGAGGAATCGCCCGGCATTGTCCTGTTCACGCTGCTCGAGAAGGATCTGGTCGGTCGGCTCGAGGGCAAGTGCAAGGAAATCAACGTGCCGAGCCTGTCGATCATCGGGCCGGTGATGCAGCTGTTCGAGGCGTATCTGGGTGCCGCGACGACCGGACGCGTCGGTGCGCAGCATGTGCTGAACGCAGAATATTTCAGCCGGATCGACGCGCTGAACTACACGATGATCCATGACGACGGTCAGCATGTCGAAGGCCTTGAGGATGCCGACGTCGTCCTGGTCGGCGTGTCCCGCACATCGAAGACCCCGACCTCGATCTATCTCGCCAACCGCGGCATTAGAACTGCAAATGTGCCGCTGGTGCCGGGCATCCCGTTGCCGCACCAGCTCGAGACCCTGAAGAAGCCGTTGGTGGTCAGCCTGCATGCGACGCCGGAGCGCCTGATCCAGGTCCGGCAGAACCGCCTGCTCACGATGGGCGATCGCGACAACGACACCTACATCGACAAGCAGGCAGTGGCCGACGAAGTCGCATTTGCGCGGCGCCTGAGCGCGAAATTCAACTGGGCATTGCTCGACGTGACGCGCCGCTCGATCGAGGAGACGGCGGCTGCGATCATGAAGCTCTATAACGACCGACAGCGCGCGCGGCCGTCGGAGTAGCGGCCAAATCATGAGCATCTGGCGTGGCCCGCAGAAGCTGATCCTTGCGTCGCAAAGCCGTGCGCGAAGGATGTTGCTTGAAAACGCCGGGCTCGAATTCGAGGCGCTGCCGGCCGATATCGATGAGCGCGCCGTGCAGAAGAACTCCGGCCTTTCGGCACCGGGCGAGATCGCCTCGCTCCTGGCGCGCGAGAAGGCGCTGTTCATATCGCGGCAGAAGCCGGGTCAATATGTTGTCGGCGCCGACCAGACGCTGGCACTGGGGCAGCGGATGTTCAGCAAGCCGGCCGGCCGTGCGCAGGCTGCCGAGCAGCTCGGCCTGCTCGCCGGACAGACGCACGCGCTGCATTCGGCCGTCTCGGTCGCGCGCGACGGGAAAGTTCTGTTCGACGATGTGAGCGTGGCCCGGATGACGATGCGGCGGCTTGCTGCCGGCGAGATAGAAGCCTATCTCGACCAGGCCGGGGAGGCTGTGACGACCAGCGTCGGCGCCTACCAGCTCGAGGGTCTCGGCGTGCATCTGTTCGAGCGGATCGAAGGCGACCATTTCACCATCCTCGGCCTGCCGCTATTGTCGCTGCTCGCATTCCTGCGCCGCGAAAGGCTGCTCGCGGTGTGAGATGCCGAGACATGGCGACGGAGAGATGCTGAACCGATGTTGATTTTGGGACTCACCGGCTCGATCGGGATGGGGAAATCCACCACGGCCAAACTCTTCATGGAGGCCGGTGTGCCGGTGTACGACGCCGATGCGGCCGTGCATCAGCTCTACGAAGGCGAAGCGGTCCCTGCGATCGAGGCCGCCTTTCCCGGCACCACCGCGGACGGCAAAGTCGACCGCGCAAAACTCTCGTCACGCGTGGTGCATGACCCCGCGGCGATGCGGCAGCTCGAACAGATCGTGCATCCGATGCTTGGCGCGTCGCGGCAGAGATTCTTTGCCGATGCGGAAGCCGCCCGCGCGCCGATTGTCGTCGTCGACGTGCCGCTGCTGTATGAGACCGGCGGTGAGAAGCGCGTCGATGCCGTCGTCGTGGTCACAACCACGCCGGAACTGCAGCGCGAGCGCGTGCTGGCGCGGGGCACCATGGATGCGGCCAAGCTCGACGCCATCATCGCCAAGCAGATGCCGGACGCTGAGAAGCGCAAGCGCGCGGATTTCATCGTGGATACCTCGCACGGACTTGATCCGGTGCGGGCGCGGATCCGCGACATTCTGGCCGAGGTTGCTAAGATGTCGGAGCGGCGAACCTGATTCGCGCCGCTTTTCCGGATTCCCTCACGTCATGCGCGAAATCGTTCTCGATACCGAAACCACTGGCCTCGATCCGCTGCGCGGCGACCGGCTGGTCGAGATCGGCTGCGTCGAGATCTTCAACCGCATGCCGACCGGACAGACCTACCACGTCTACATCAATCCCGAACGCGACATGCCCGCTGAAGCGTTCAACGTGCACGGACTGTCGACCGAATTCCTGGCCTCCAAGCCGCTGTTCAATGAGGTGGTGGACGAGTTCCTGGCCTTCATCGGCGATACGCCGCTGGTGATCCATAACGCCTCGTTCGACATCAGCTTCATCAACGCCGAGCTCGACCGCATCAAGCGGAAGGCGATTCCGAAGGACCGGCTGGTCGATACGCTGCTGCTGGCGCGACGCAAGCATCCCGGGGTGTCGAACCGGCTCGACGATCTCTGCTCGCGGTATCAGATCGACAATTCCCGCCGCACCAAGCACGGCGCTCTGCTCGATGCCGAGCTGCTGGCCGAGGTCTATATCGACCTGATCGGGGCGCGGCAGTCGCAGCTCATCCTGGCGTCGGAAAATTCGGATGCGCGCAGCGGAAGCCATGGCGATACGCCGCGGCGGCAGCGCGAGACGGCGCTGGTTGCACGGGTCAGCGAGGCGGATCGCGAAGCCCACCGGGCCTTCGTCGCGACGCTCGGCGACAAGCCGATCTGGAACGACTATTTGCCGCCGCCAACGCCCGCTGCAGCACCGGCGGCTTGATTCACGATTGCGATGTTTCCCCCGTCACCCCCGCGCAAAGGCTTTGCCTTTGTCGCTGGAGGAGCCGCGAAGCGGCGTCTCGAAGGATGAACGGACCGGCCGGTGGCCCGCCGATCCTTCGAGACGCCCGCAAGTGCGGGCTCCTCAGGATGACGGGTTAGGCTTCGGTATTCTCTAGCTCTAGCTCAGCTCGGCTTGACGCCGGAGGCGGCCTGGGCGGCGGCCTGCCGCTCCATGTTCTGGCGGTAGAGGCCGACGAAATCGACCGGGTCGAGCAGCAGGGGCGGGAAGCCGCCGTCGCGGACCGAGGTCGCGACGATCTCGCGCGCGAACGGGAACAGCAGCCGCGGGCACTCGATCATGACCAGCGGATGCAGATTCTCCTTCGGCACGTTCACGATCCGGAAGACGCCGGCATAGGCGAGATCGAAGCTGAACATCACCTTGCCCGCGGTCTCGGCCTTGCCCTCGATGGAGAGGACCACCTCGTACTCGTTTTCCGACAGGTTGTTGGCGCCAACGTTGATCTGGATGTTGATCGCGGGCTGCTGTTGCTGCTGGCCGAGCGAGGTCGGCGCATTCGGGTTCTCGAACGACAGGTCCTTGGTGTACTGCGCCAGTACGTTGAGCTGGGGAGCGGGCTGTTCGACGGGGGCGCCGTTGCCATTGGTCATGGAAATGTCTCCTGGAGCGGCGCTCGGGACTGGGTGTCCGACGGCACGCGTTAAGGTTTGGAAATGCCGATGCCGGCGAGTGGCTATCATAGCCCCGGCTTGGTCCACAAGGACGACGAGCGCGTGCGGGCCGGCGGCCCTGCGGCCAAATCGCCGGCATCGGGGCAGCGAGCGCAACTCCGCCCAATCCTTTAACGGCTTCCTAAATTATTGAAGATACGCGATTTCCGGGAAGGAACGGGTTTCCCCCCGGGGTCAAAACGCGCTACACTTGCCCGTGCCAAAAAGCGCCATTGGCCGGGCATAGTTTCGTGCCTACATGCTGCGGACTCAATCGGTGATGTAATCTCTGCCGTTCCCGACCGGGAACGCTTTGATGCCCGGCCCGTTGCCGGCAGAGACCAGAAAGCGAACTCGACGTGGATATCTACACCATCATCTTCCTGGCGCTGGCCGTATTTATCTTCCTGCGTCTGCGCAGCGTTCTCGGACAGCGCACGGGAAGCGAGCGGCCGCCGTATGATCGCGCAGCACCCAACGTCCTGCAGCGCGGCCAGGATAACAACGTCGTGCCGATCCCGGGATCGGTGATCGATCAGCCGGCCCCGGCCGCGCCCGCCGAACCGGTCGAGCCCACGGAACGCTGGAAGGGCATCGCAGAGCCCGGCACGCCGCTGGCGCAGGGTCTCGACGCGGTTGTCGCCCAGGATTCCTCGTTCGACCCGCGGCATTTCCTCTCAGGCGCCCGCTCGGCCTATGAAATGATCGTGCTGGCCTTCGCCAACGGCGATCGCCGCGCGCTGCGCGACCTGCTGTCGGCCGAGGTCTATGAAAGCTTCGAGGCCGCGATCAAGGATCGCGAGAAGCATGAGCAGAAGACCGAGACGCGGTTCGTGTCGATCGACAAGGCCGAGATCGTCAGTGCGGAGACGCGCGATCGCTCGACCCAGCTCACCGTCCGCTTCGTGTCGCAGATGATCTCGGTCACGCGCGACAAGGCGGGAACCATCGTCGACGGCAGCCCGGACAAGGTCGCCGACATCACCGACATCTGGACATTCGCCCGCGACTCGACTTCCCGCGATCCGAATTGGAAGCTGGTTGGAACTGGAAGCGCTCACTAAACATCTCAGCTACGGGCGCCTCGCGATCGCGTGCTGTGCGCTGGCGGTTGTGTGCTCCACGGCGGCGATCGGCGCGCGCTACAGGTCGAACAGGCACGCTCCGCCGCGACACGAGCAGTCTCACCCGATCCCCTATCCCAATCTGGAATTGCCGCTGCAGGTCAGCGGCAGCCAGTACGAACCGCTCGCCTGGGCCAATGTCTCCGGCTGGAACGACGACGATCATCTCGCCGCCTACAACGCGTTTCGCACCAGCTGCAAGCCGATCGCGGCCCAGCAGGGCGCGCCCGCGGATTCGAAGGCGCTCGGCGGCTCGTTGCGCGATCCCTGCCGGATCGCCAAGGGACTCGATCTCGGCAGCGGGGCGAAGGCGAAGGAATTCTTCGAGCAGAATTTTGTGCCGCTGCGGATCTCGCGGCTCGGCGAGGATGCTGGCTTCGTCACCGGCTATTACGAGCCGGTGCTTGATGGCTCGCGGACCCAGACCGACGTCTACAATGTTCCGGTCTATCGCCGCCCGTCCAACCTGTTCGTGCGCGGCAAGACGCAAGCGTCGGTCGGCTTGCCCAACAGCGGTCCGGTGTATCGCAAGATCGGCCGGCGCAAGCTCGTGCCCTATTACGACCGTGGCCAGATCGAGGACGGCGCGATCGCCGGCCGTGGGCTGGAGATCGCTTGGCTGAAGAGCCAGACCGATCTGTTGTTCGCGCAGATCCAGGGCTCGGCGCGGATCAAGTTCGAGGACGGCACCACGCTGCGCATCAACTACGACGCGCATAATGGCTATCCCTATACGCCGGTCGGGCGCGTCCTGATCGACCGCGGCATCATCCCAAGGGACCAGATGTCGATGCAGAAGATCAGGGAGTGGATGGAGCAGAACCCCGACGGCGCCAAGGAGCTGCGCCGGCAGAACCGCGCCTACGTGTTCTTCCGCGAAGTGCCGCTGTCGGACAAGGACGAGGCGGTCGGCGCGCAGGGCGTGCCGCTGACGCCGGGCCGCTCGATCGCGGTCGACAAGGCGCTGCATGTCTACGGCACGCCGTTCTTCATTGCCGGCGAGCTGCCGATCGAATCCGAGCAATCCAAGACGCCGTTCCACCGGCTGATGATCGCGCAGGATACTGGATCGGCGATCGTCGGCCCGGCGCGCGCCGATCTCTATTTCGGCGCCGGCGCGGACGCCGGCAAGGTCTCCGGCCGGCTGCGGCACAACATGCAGTTCGTGATGCTGGTGCCGAAGGGACTCGATCCCGTTGCGCGCGGCCACAAGCTGCCGATCCCTGACGAACGGCCGTCGGCCAAGATCGCGAAGCTGTTTCCGCAGACCGATCCGCAGAAGGACAAGCCGGCGGATGTACCGACTGCGACCGTCGCCAAGGCTGGGAGCAAGGACGCCGCCAAGACCCCGGCCGCGAAGGATGCCGCGCCCGCAGCACCGGCCGCAACAACCTCTGTTGCGCAGTCGGCGCCTGTGGCAGAACCGGTGCCGCTGCCGGTCGCCCGGCCTGACATTCCGCAACCGGAGAAGCGGCGCACCCGGCGCACTCGCCATCACCGCGATCAATGAAACGACCCGTGCCGATCCCCGATCTGTCCGCTCCGTCGCGGCGCAAGCGTGCGCTGAGCGAGGAAGAGCGTGCGCTCTGGGAGAGCGTGGCCAAGCAGGTCAAGCCGCTGCGCAAGAAGCCGGCCGCACCGAAAGCCCACGCCGCAGCTTCTGACCCGGCCACGCATCACGCCGCGGCCAAACCCATCCCGGTCAAGCCGGTGACGTCGGTCAAGGCCGCGCCGGCGTCGCGCCCGCAGGTGCCGCCGCTGGCGCCGATCGGCCGCCGCGAACGTGCAAAACTGTCGCGCGGCCGGCAGGAGATCGATGCGCGGCTTGATCTGCACGGCATGACGCAGATCCGCGCGCATCGCAGGCTGTTCGCGTTCCTGCAACGCGCGCACAGCGACGGGCTCACCTTCGTGCTCGTCATCACCGGCAAGGGCAAGGTCGGTGGGCTGGAGTCCGAACGCGGCGTGCTGCGCCGCCAGGTGCCTGAATGGCTCAGCCTGCCGGAATTCCGCTCGCTGGTCGTCGGCTTCGAGGAAGCGCATATCGGCCACGGCGGCGAGGGCGCGCTCTATGTGCGCGTCCGGCGCGCGCGCTGAACCTAAAAAGGTCTGACGATTCCGACGCGAGGGATCAGCGTCACGATCCAGCCCAAAATCGTCGACTTGCGATCGTCTGACGGGATGGGCGGCACGTCCTTTGACGCCGGCAGCATCTTCACGGCATGCAGCATCAGGAACATGCAGACCGCCCAGTTCGAGATCCAGCGCGAATAGTCGAACACGGTCACGAACATCACCAGATAGCCGGCGCTAATCATGATGAGCGCGGCGAACACGATCCGCCGATGTAGCTCATTTGCGAGCGCGCCGATCAGCCGCGCGAAATAGCGCCACAGCGGCACATGCAGCCAGATCAGCAGCGCAAATACCGGGACGCCGAGGATGTTCGAGGGCATCCGTGCCCAGGTGTCGGCGAACTCCTTCGACAGCGGCTGGTACCAGATGTAGCCGAACTGAAGCAGGTCGGTGCGCGACGGATCGGCCATCCGGCTTTGCAGGTGACGGATGAATTCGTCATCGGGCACCTCGACCGTGCCGGCGAACTGCGCGACCAGGAACAGGATGCCGACCGCGGCGACTGCCACGAGGCCGACGGCGATGCTTCGCGGCGTCACGCGTTGCATCAGATAGAAGCGCAGCACCACGATCGCGGCGATGGTCGGAACATACATCAGGACGAAGATGTGATGGACCAGGATCAGCAGGATCGAGAACAGCGCCGCGATCAGCACATAGATGACCGAGCGCGCCGGGATCAGCAGCAGCGCGATCGTCAGCGCACAGCCATAGATGTCGAAATGGCCGAGCGTGTGCATGAAATTCTTCAGGAAGAACGGCGATCCCGCGATGAAAATGAACAGCGGCCAAAGCGCGTCGTCGAAGCCGAATGTCCGCTGGAACAGTTTGACGAACAGGGCGAGCGTCACCAGCCAGACAGCGCCGGCCAGCGCGAACACCAGCCACACCGGCACCTTGTCGGTAAACAGCGACACGATCGCGCCGATCAGCGCGCGCTTGGTGAAGCCGTAGTGATAGTCGACCAGGAGATGGATGTAGGGAACGAAGGGCGGCAGTGCGATCTTGTGCAGGAACACCCCGACCAGCACGGCCGCATTGACGGTCAGCATCAAGCGCCAGGGTCTCTCCCAGATTCGCAGACTCATCGATCGCCCACTCTCGTCGTCCTGGGCAAGCGAAGCGCGACCCGGGACCCATAACCACCGAAGGCAGCTTTTAGAAGGAATGTCGTCCCGAGTCTTGGTTACTGGGGGCTGCAGGGGTTATGGGCCCCGGCCTTCGCCGGGGCGACGATGACTGTACGTCTACAAAATAAACCGGCTGAGATCGGCGTTCTTGGCGAGGTCGCCGACATGCTTGGTCACGTAATCGGCGTCGACCTGAATGGTCTCGCCGTGGCGATCAGGGGCGGTGAAGGAGATCTCGTCCAGCACCCGCTCCATCACGGTCTGCAGCCGCCGCGCGCCGATATTCTCGACCGTGGAATTGACCGCAACGGCAACATCGGCCAGCGCGTCGATCGCGCCGTCGGTGATGTCGAGCGTGACGCCCTCGGTCTTCAGCAGCGCGACATATTGCTTGATCAGCGACGCCTCCGGCTCGGTCAGGATCCGGCGCATGTCGTCGCGGGACAGCGCCTGCAGCTCGACGCGGATCGGCAGGCGGCCCTGCAACTCCGGCAGCAGGTCCGACGGCTTGGCGATATGGAAGGCGCCCGAGGCGATGAACAGGATGTGGTCGGTCTTGACCGCGCCGTGCTTGGTCGAGACCGTGGTGCCTTCGATCAGCGGCAGCAGATCGCGCTGCACGCCTTCGCGCGAGACGTCGCCGCCCTGGCGGTTCTCGCGCACGCAGATCTTGTCGATCTCGTCGAGGAAGACGATGCCGTTGTTCTCGACGGCGCTGATCGCCTCCTGCACCAGCTGGTCGGTGTCGAGCAACTTGTCGGATTCCTCGTTGACGAGGATCTCGTGCGAACCTTCCACGGTCAGGCGGCGGGTCTTGCTGCGTCCGCCCATCTTGCCGAAGATATCGCCGAGCGAGATCGCGCCCATCTGGGCGCCGGGCATGCCGGGGATTTCGAACATCGGCATGCCGCTGCCGGACGACTGCGTCTCGATCTCGATTTCCTTGTCGTTGAGCTCGCCGGCGCGCAGCTTCTTGCGGAACGACTCCCGCGTCGCCGGGCTCGATGCGGGACCGACCAGCGCATCCAGCACGCGCTCCTCGGCGGCGAGCTGGGCTCGGGCCTGGACGTCCTTGCGCTTGCGCTCGCGGGTCTGCGAAATCGCTACCTCGACGAGGTCGCGGACGATCTGCTCGACGTCGCGGCCGACATAGCCGACCTCGGTGAACTTGGTGGCTTCGACCTTGAGGAACGGCGCGCCCGCGAGCTTGGCGAGCCGCCGCGCGATCTCGGTCTTGCCGACGCCGGTCGGCCCGATCATCAGGATGTTCTTGGGCAGAACCTCCTCGCGCAGGGAACCGGCAAGCTGCAGCCTCCGCCAGCGGTTGCGCAGCGCGATCGACACCGCGCGCTTGGCATCGGCCTGGCCGACGATGAAACGGTCAAGTTCAGAAACGATTTCGCGGGGGGAGAAGTCGGTCATTGGCTCTAGCTAGGTTGAAAAGGTGGTCTCGGCAAGCGGCAGTCTTCCAGGGCATGATCCCCTAAAGGATCGGCGGCCCAGCCTGCCAGTGCCTGATCGCCTCGAACGGGTGGATCAGCATGATGATGTTCAGTGTCAGATTGTCGCGAATGTGCAGCAGCATCACGGTTTCGAACACAACTCCAAGCGCGACGGTTGCGGCGACCGGCAGCTTGCGCGCCAGCAGGAAACCCAAAACCATCGCAAGCGTGTCCGACACCGAATTGACGATGGTGTCGCCGTAATAATCGAGCGAGATCGTGCCGGCGCGGTAGCGCTCGATGATCCAGTTGGAGTTTTCGACGAGCTCCCAGCTGCCTTCGACCAGCATCGCGACAATCAGCCGCCCGGGCCAGGCGAGCCGGGGCAGCAGCAGGAAGGTCAGGCCATAGAACAGCAGGCCATGCAGTATGTGCGACAGCGTGTACCAATCGGCGATGTGCTGCGAATTCTGCGAGCTCTGCACCGTGCCGTGCCAGAGCTTGACATAGCCGCAGGCGCAGATCGGCAGACGGCCCATCGCATAGAGCAGCGCGGCCTGCAGCACGAGCAGCGCGGCGGCGATCGCAAACCATTGCCACGCCGGAACATTGGTGTCGGGCTTTGGCGCGAGTGTCATGCGTCGCGGACCATCAGCAGCGCAGGCCCGTCAGGCGTATCGACCATTCCGGCCTCCCGAAAGCCCGCCTTCGCATAGGCGCGCACGGCACGCGCATTGGCCGGATCGGGATCGGTGACGATGCGGGGCACGCCTTGCGCCAGCCAGTCGTCGACAAAGGCGCGGATCAGCGCCGAGCCGTGGCCACCCGCCGTCATGTCGGGCGCGCCGATGAAGAGATCGATGCCGCGGGTGCCTTCCGGTTGCTTGCCGAAGCCGGAATTCCACGCCGTCAGGTCGTAGCACTGGATGTAACCGAAATCGTTGCCCTCGGCGGCAACGATGAACTGGTCCATCGCCGGCTCGTCGAGGTCGCCGCTGACGAGCGCATATTGCTCGGCCGGATTGCCCCACCACTGGCGGACATGCGGCAACGCCAGCCACTGCCTGATCTGCGGCAGATCGGCCGTCGTCATCGGGCGGAAACGGTAGGGGCCGGCCATGCTCAGCCGCCGATCGTCTCGATCGTCACGTTCCGGTTGGTGTAGACGCAGATGTCGGCAGCGATATCCAGCGCGCGGCGCACGATGGTCTCGGCGTCCTTGTCGGTATCGACCAGCGCGCGGGCCGCGGCGAGGGCATAGTTGCCGCCGGAGCCGATCGCCATGACCCCGGATTCGGGCTCCAGCACGTCGCCGGTGCCGGTCAGCACCAGGGAAACGTCCTTGTCGGCCACGATCATCATGGCTTCCAGCCGGCGCAGATAGCGGTCGGTCCGCCAGTCCTTGGCGAGCTCGACGGCCGCCCGGGTCAGCTGCCCCGGATATTGCTCCAGCTTGCTTTCCAGCCGCTCGAACAGGGTGAAGGCGTCGGCGGTGGCGCCGGCAAAGCCGCCGATCACGTCGCCCTTGCCGATCCGCCGGACCTTCTTGGCATTGGCCTTGATCACGGTCTGGCCGATCGAGACCTGCCCATCACCGCCGATCACCACCTTCCCGCCCTTGCGGACCGTGCAGATCGTGGTGCCATGCCAGACCGGCAGCTCATTTTGGGATGCTTGCATAGGTTACCTCTCTTCCGGGCAGATTTAGGCGGTCGGGCAGGGGGTTACAATCGGGCGATTTAGCAAGGAATTTGGGTCACCATGGCCCGAAGTTAGGGCGTTTCGGGGTCATCCCGCAGTAGCGAAGGTGACATCAGCCTGTTAAAAGACCGGCGTTTTCGGCACGGGAAAGCTCAATCTTCATGCGCACGGCAACCATCAAGCGCAAGACCAAGGAGACCGACATCGAGGTGACGGTCAACCTCGACGGGGCAGGCGTATCCACGGTTTCGACCGGGATCGGCTTCTTCGACCATATGCTCGATCTCCTGGCCCGGCATTCGCGCATCGACATCACGGTGAAGGCGGATGGCGATCTCCATGTCGATTACCACCACACCACCGAAGACGTCGGAATCGCGCTCGGGCAGGCCGTGAAGCAGGCGCTCGGCAACATGGCCGGCATCACCCGCTACGCCTCGATCCACATGCCGATGGACGAGACGCTGTCGCGCGTCGTGATCGACATTTCCGGCCGCCCGGTGCTCGTGTTCAAGGTCGAGTTCCCGCGCGACAAGATCGGCGAGTTCGACACCGAGCTGGTGCGCGAATGGTTCAACGCCTTCGCGATGAACGCCGGCGTGACTCTCCACGTCGAGACCCTATATGGCGAGAACAGCCATCATATCTCCGAATCCTGCTTCAAGGGTTTGGCGAGGGCACTCCGGACGGCGGTTGCGATCGATCCGCGTGCCCAGGGCGAAGTGCCCTCGACAAAGGGTCAGCTCGGCGGCTGACCCCGGGAGCATGATCCGGACACGGTGGCACCGGTTTTCCGGGAGATCATGCGGTAAGTAAGAGTCCATCCTCGGCGGAGCGTTCGATGCCGGTCTATACAGTGCATGCCCCCGTGGCCAGCGGCGCCGATCTCGCGGCAGCCGACAAGTTCGTTTTCGTGCGCGACGGCTTCCATTTCTGGGCCGCGGTCGCGGGGGTGATCTGGCTGGTCTGGCATCGGCTCTGGCTGGCGCTGATCGGCTGGCTGGTGCTGACTTTCGCGATCGATTTTGCGCTGACCAAGCTCGGGATCGGCCGCGGCGCGATCTTGCTCGTCGACCTGGTGTTGATGGTACTGATCGGGCTGGAGGCCGCGACCTTGCAACGCTGGACGCTGTCGCGGCGCAAATGGCGCCAGCTCGACATCGTCGTGGCCCACAACAGGGACGCCGCCGAGCGCCGCTTCTTCGAGCGCTGGACCGCGCGGCATCGCGGCGCCGTCAACGATCAGCGGTCCGTGGATCGCGGCGGGCCGCCGCCGACCCGGGACGTTCCGGGCCAGTCATTCTCAAAGCCCCCGCCGATGCCGCAAGGCGGCATCATCGGATTGTTTCCAGAGCCAGGAGGATCGCGATGAGCGTTGCAATCATCGATTACGGCTCCGGCAATCTGCATTCGGCGGCGAAGGCGTTCGAGCGCGCCGCGCGCAGCATGGAGGATCCGCAAGCCATCAAGGTGACGCGCGATCCCGACGCGGTGTATCGCGCCGATCGCATCGTGCTGCCCGGTGTCGGCGCGTTCGCCGATTGCCGCCGCGGCGTCGACGCGGTCGACGGCATGCTGGAAGCGCTCACCGAGGCGGTGCGGGTCAAGGCGCGGCCGTTCTTCGGCATCTGCGTCGGCATGCAGTTGATGGCGACGCGCGGCAAGGAGCACGTCATCACCGAGGGCTTCAACTGGATCGGCGGCGATGTCGTGAAGATCGAGCCGCGCGACGAGAGCCTGAAGGTCCCGCACATGGGCTGGAACACGCTCGACATGGTGCGCGAGCATCCGGTGCTGGAGCGGCTGCCGCTCGGGCCGAAGGGACGCCACGCCTATTTCGTGCACTCCTATCACCTCAACGCTGCCAACGAGGCGGACGTGCTGGCGCGTGCCGACTATGGCGGGCCGGTGACCGCGATCGTCGGCAAGGACACCGCGATCGGCACCCAGTTTCACCCCGAGAAGAGCCAGCGCTTCGGCCTCGCTTTGATCTCCAATTTCTTGAAGTGGAAGCCGTGATTCTCTTTCCAGCGGTTGATCTGAAGAACGGCCAGTGTGTGCGCCTGGAACAGGGCGACATGGCGCGCGCCACCGTGTTCAATCTCGATCCGGCGGCGCAGGCCAAGAGCTTCGCCGCGCAGGGCTTCGAATATCTCCACGTCGTCGATCTCGACGGCGCCTTCGCCGGCAAGCCGATGAATGCGCATGCGGTGGAGGCGATGCTGAAGGCCGTCACCATGCCGGTGCAGCTCGGCGGCGGCATCCGCGACCTCAAGACCATCGAGGCCTGGCTCGACAAGGGCATCACGCGCGTCATCATCGGTACCGCGGCGGTGCGTGATCCGGAGCTCGTGAAGGGCGCGGCGAAGCAATTCCCCGGCCGCGTCGCGGTAGGCCTCGATGCGCGCGACGGCAAGGTTGCGGTCGAGGGCTGGGCCGAGACCTCGCATGTGACTGTTCTCGAGATCGCGCAGCGCTTCGAGGACGCCGGCGTCGCCGCGATCATCTTCACCGACATCGCCCGCGACGGCCTGCTCAAGGGCCTCAACCTCGAGGCCACGGTCGCCCTCGCCGACCGCATCTCGATTCCGGTGATTGCCTCCGGCGGCTTCGCCTCGATCGACGACGTCAAGGCGCTGCTGGAGCCGCGTGCCAAGAAGCTCGCCGGCGCCATCGTCGGCCGCGCGCTCTACGACGGTCGGCTTGATCCCGCCGCCGCGCTCAAGCTGATCCGCAGCGCGGCCTAGGAGACACAGACATGTTCAAGGTTCGCGTGATCCCCTGCCTCGACGTCAAGGACGGGCGCGTGGTCAAGGGCGTCAACTTCGTCGATTTGCGCGACGCCGGCGATCCGGTCGAGGCCGCGATCGCCTATGACGCCGCCGGCGCCGACGAGCTCACCTTCCTCGACATCACCGCCACCCATGAGAACCGAGGCATCATGCTGGATGTTGTGCGGCGGACGGCGGAAGCCTGCTTCATGCCGCTGACCGTGGGCGGCGGCGTCCGCACCGTCGACGACATCAAGATCCTGCTGCGGTCCGGCGCCGACAAGGTCTCGATCAATTCAGCGGCGGTCAGCCGCCGTGAGTTCGTCAAGGAAGCGGCCGAGAAGTACGGCGAGCAATGCATCGTGGTCGCGATCGACGCCAAGCGGGTCAAGCGCGCCGGCGGCTCGGACCGCTGGGAGATCTTCACCCATGGTGGGCGTAATGCCACCGGGATCGATGCCATCGAATATGCCCAGGAGGTCGTCGCGCTCGGCGCCGGCGAAATCCTGCTGACCTCGATGGACCGGGACGGCACCAGGCAGGGCTTTGACCTGCCGCTGACCCGGCTGATCGCGGACAGTGTCCCCGTACCGGTCATCGCGTCCGGTGGCGTCGGCAATCTCGATCACCTGGTCGATGGCGTCCGCGAGGGTCATGCCACCGGCGTGCTGGCCGCGTCGATCTTCCACTTCGGGGAATTTACCATCCGCCAGGCCAAGGATCACATGGTGCGCGCCGGCCTGCCGATGCGGCTCGATCCCTAACGTGCGTGGTTTGGGACTCCTTGTCACAAAAATGCTAAGCCCCCACCTGAGGGATGGCACCAGAGCGGTGCCGGTGCGCATGCTTGAGTTGAGTTGATGTCGCGTTTCACGGTCCACGATCTGGCCGCTACCATCGACGCCCGTGCTGCAACGGGCGGCGAGGCGTCCTACACCCGCAAGCTGCTCGACAAGGGTGCGGAGCATTGCGCGAAGAAATTGGGCGAGGAGGCGGTCGAGACCGTGATCGCCGCGGTCGGGAATGACCGAGATCATCTCATCGCTGAAAGTGCCGATCTCGTGTTTCACCTGCTGGTTCTGTTGAAATCACGCGGCGTGAAGCTGGAGGATGTCGAGGCCGCGCTGGAGAAGCGCACCTCGATGTCGGGACTGGAAGAGAAGGCGGCGCGCAAGCGCGACTAGCGCACATGATCGAGCGCATTGAGAGGGGCGGCCTTATGGACATCCGGTCACCAGATCAGCAATACAACCCCTATCGCACCTTCACGCGCCAGCAATGGTCGCATCTGCGCGACGATACGCCGATGACGCTCGAGCCGGGCGAGTTCGACCGCCTGCGTTCGATGCACGACCGCCTCGATTTGCAGGAGGTCGAGGACATCTACCTGCCATTGTCGCGACTGCTCTCCATTTATGTCGATGCGACCCAGCGGCTGTATTATTCGCAGCGCCAGTTCCTCAACATCCGCGACCGCAAGATGCCCTATATCGTCGGCGTCGCCGGCTCGGTCGCGGTCGGCAAGTCGACCACGGCGCGCGTGCTGCAGGCGCTGTTGGCGCGCTGGTCGCCGCGCCCGAAGGTCGATCTGATCACGACCGACGGTTTCCTGTTTCCGAATGCCGTGCTCGAGCGGCAGGGCATCATGCAGAAGAAGGGTTTTCCCGAGAGCTACGATCTGCCGACGCTGCTGTCGTTCCTCAGCGACATCAAGGCAGGGCGACGCCGGGTGCGTGCGCCGGTGTATTCGCATCTGACCTACGACATCGTGCCGAACAAATGGGTCGAGATCGACCAGCCCGACATCCTGATCGTCGAGGGCGTCAACGTGCTGCAGACCGGGCGGCTGCCGCGCGACGGCAAGGCGGTGCCGTTCGTCTCCGACTTCTTCGATTTCTCGGTCTATATCGACGCCGACGAGTCCGCGCTGCGGCAGTGGTACATCAAGCGCTTCCTGGCGCTGCGCGACACCGCGTTCACCGATCCAAGGTCCTACTTCCACCGCTATGCGCCGCTGTCGGACGAGGAAGCAACCGCAACCGCGATCGCAATCTGGGAGCGCACCAACCTCGCAAATCTCGAGGACAACATCCTGCCGACCCGGCCGCGCGCGACGCTGATCCTGAAGAAGGGCGCCGACCACGTGGTGCAGACGGTCGCGCTGCGCCGGCTGTAACACCCGCTGTTCTGGTCGTCATTGCGAGGAGCGGAGCGACGAAGCAATCCATGTTTCCGTTATGCGGCGCGGTGGATTGCTTCGCTTCGCTCGCAATGACGGGTAGATTTACGCCGCGACATGCCGCGCAGCGGCGAGGCCTGCGAGCGCTTCCTCAAGCTTCTCGCGGTCGAGCGGCTTGATCAGAAAACCATCCATGCCGGCTTCGAAGCAGGCATAGCGATCTTCCACCAGCGTGTTGGCGGTCAGTGCCAGGATCGGCGTCCGGCGTCCGGACTGACCAGCCAGCCCGCCGGACTCGTGGGCGCGGATTTGCTTGGTGGTCTCGATGCCGTTGAGGCGCGGCATCTGGATGTCCATCAGCACGAGATCGTAGGGCGTGCCGGCGGACGTCGCCGAGAGCCAGGATTCCATCGCCTGCTCGCCATTGGTTGTGATGACCACGGTGTGGCCGAGCCGGGCGAGCAGCGAGCGCATCAGGAGCGCGTTGATCTCATTGTCTTCAGCGACCAGGATCGAGAGCCCTGGTGGCGCGGCCGCCGGCGCAGTGGGCGCGGACTCCGTGTCCGTCTCGATCGCAGTGCTTGGCGTCACAAGGCTTGGCATCATGAGGCTTGGCGCGGTGATTTCGGGTGACGCGGTCAGGCGAGCGGCGAGCGACGACGCCCGCAGCGGCTTGACCAGATAGCCGGTGAGCATGGTTGTCTCGGAGGCCGAAAGGTCCTGCCGCGTCGCCGGCGTCACCATCACGATGCGATGGGTAGTGTGGATGCGGGCAGCGTTGGCGAACGTCTCGATCGTCGGCGTGCCGAGCGTGTGATCGATCAGCACCGTGTGCCAGCTCCGCTCCGGCAGCAAGGCCTTGGCGACATCGGCATCCGACACGATGCAGGTCTGCGCGCCCCAGCGTTGCAGCCGCCGCGAGATCAGCGAGGCCTGGATGCTGTGCGGTGCGACCAGCATGATGGATTGGCCGGCGAGATCAGGCGCGGTGAAGCCGTTGGCCTCGCCGCTGTCGGCAGCGACGAGCGGAATCGAGACCTCGAAGGTCGAGCCCGCGCCCGGCGTGCTTGCGAGCGAGATCCGGCCGCCCATTCGCTTGACGATGCGGTCGCTGATCGAGAGGCCGAGGCCGGTGCCGCCATAGCTGCGCGCGATGCGGTCGTCGGCCTGCTCGAATTCCCGGAAGATGCGCTGCTGCGCTTCCGGTGCGATGCCGATGCCGGTGTCGCGAACCAGGAAGCTGATCTCGTCCGGCCAGATGCCGGGCTCGACGATCAGCGCCACGCCGCCGGTCGCGGTGAACTTGATGGCGTTGCCGGCGAGATTGAGCAGCACCTGGCGCAGCCGCGCGGCGTCGCCGGTCACCTGCATCGGCAACCGCTCGTCGACATAGGCGGCGATCTCGATGCCCTTGGCCTCCGCGCGCGGCGCCAGCAATTCGGTGATCTCCTCGATCAGGCCGGACAGCGCGAAGGCGCGGTGTTCGAGATCGATCTTGCCGGCTTCGATCTTGGAATAATCGAGCAGCTCCTCGATCAGCGCGAGCAGCGCGTCGCCGGAGGTCTTGACCGCCTTGACGTAGGTGGTCTGCTCCGGCGTCAGCTGGGTGTCCATCAGCAGTCCGCTCATGCCGATGATGCCGTTCAGCGGGGTGCGGATCTCGTGGCTGGCCATCGCAAGGAAGCGCGACTTGGCGCGGTTGGCGGCGTCGGCCTGATCGCGCGCCTCGGCCAGCGCGCGCTCGCTCTCGGTGCGGTCGGTGACGTCGCGGCCGACGCTCTGCATCTCCGCCGGCGCGCCGGCATCGTTGCGCACGAGGCCCTCGCGCCAGGCGATCCAGCGCGGCCCGAGCGGTCCCTCGATCTTCTGGTCGTAGACCCGCGTGCCGTTGGATTCGAGTGCGGTGTCGCCCTGCTCGAGCACCTTGAGGGTAGCGGTGCTGCCGATCAATTCGCCACGGGGGATCTGCGCCAGCGCGCAATAGGCGTCGTTGGCATAGGTGATGAGGCCGTCGAGGTCGCGCAGCACGATCAAATCGTCCTGCGCCTCGAACAGGGTGGAGGCGCGCTGTTCGGCTTCCTGCAGTTCCCAGTTGCGGTCGGCCATCGCCTCATTGTGCATGGCGATGGTGCGCAGCCGTCTGCGCATCAGCCGCAGCCGGATGCCGAGCGTCACGATCCAGAGACAGGCGAGCGCGAACAGGAAGCTGACGCCGATCGCGAATATATTGGGATCGTAGCCGCTGTGGCTCGAGAGCGCGCCGGAAATGAACCCGAAGGCGCCGCCGAATGCGACGGAAAAGATCGTGAAGGAACGGACGATCGTCGCGACCCAGGAATGGCGTCGCAGGAAGCGGCGAAGGCGTAACTTGATCCGGAAGAAACGCCCCATCAATGGTGGTCCTGAGAGTGCCGATCTGCCGATGACGATGCGTCGGCCACCTTGAAAAGTGCTTGAGGTTGGTGGCCGTTTCGCGCCGCCCCTCGCAACAGGGTTAGCGCGGGGTTAACTCCGCCATTGTCTGGTCGAGGAAGCGCGCGTGCGGCTCTAGCGCTGCCGCCTCGAGGCGGCGGTGTCCGCCGCGGGCGCTGACGATCAGGGCCGCGGCATCGCGCGCCGAGAACGTCTTCGACTGCACGTAGACGCGGTAATCGAACGGACCGTCATGAGAAAGATAGATGATGGGGCCGGTTGCGGTCGGCGCGCCGGAAATCCCGATCAGCTGCGGCACTGAACTGCTTTCGCAGGCGCCGGCCTCGGCATCGTCGATGTCGTCGATCACGGTGAAGTCGGCGGCCTCGGCGCTGTCGGCGACCCGGACCCGGACGGTGGCAAGGCTGGGGTCGTCGGTGAAGCTGACGTGAAGCTGCGCCTGCCAGGGGACCGATGCGATTTGCATCGTGGCGCCGCCGACCTCGATGCAGGGCCGGGGACCCGGCAGGAATTCAGCGCGGGCGAATACCGCGGCCACGGCAAGGGGGACCACCGAGGCCAAAACCTTCATACGCAACATGACACAACTCGCTCGACCCAAGCTTGCCGCGGACCGCGGTGCTTATGGTTTGCGCAGCGTAAATGAGAGTGGTTACCGTCGCGTTGACGCGGATGATTCCGGCATGAATCGGGACAGTGCTGCGGTTCGAGTCAGGCCGCGCGGCGCAGATCGTCGGCCAATGCACGATAGGACAGCGCTTCGGCGAGATGCAGCCGGCCGATCGTCTCGGCGCCGTCGAGATCGGCGAGCGTGCGCGCCACCCGCAGCACGCGGTGATAGCCGCGCGCGGTGAGGTGCATGTTCTCGGCCGCCTCGCGCAGCAACTTCTGGCCATGCGCGTCGGGCTGCGCGATGGTCTCGAGCAGCGCGCTCGGTGCTTCCGCATTGGTGCGGACATGCGGCATGCCGGCCGCAGCGTAGCGCGCGAGCTGGATGTCGCGCGCGGCCGCGACGCGTGCGGCGACCTCGGCCGATCCCTCCGCCGGCGGCGGCAGGATCAGATCCGCCGCGGTCACGGCCGGGACCTCGATCCGCAGATCGATGCGATCCATCAGTGGGCCGGAGATCCGCATCTGGTAGTCGGCGGTGCAGCGGTCGAGCCGGCCGCGCTTGCAGGAATAGCCGGGCTCATAGGCGTGGCCGCAGCGGCACGGGTTCATTGCCGCGACCAGCATGAAGCGCGCCGGATAGGTGACGCGGTGGTTGGCGCGGCTCACCGAAACCTCGCCGTTCTCCAACGGCTGGCGCAGCGAATCCAGCACCCGCGGATCGAACTCCGGCAATTCGTCGAGGAACAGCACGCCCTGATGCGCGAGCGAGATCTCGCCGGGCTTGGCGCGCATGCCGCCGCCGGTGAGCGCCGCCATGCTGGCGGAATGATGCGGGCTGCGGAACGGGCGCCGCGCGGTCAACGCGCCGTCGCGGATCTCGCCGGCGACCGACGCGATCATCGAGACTTCGAGCAATTCCGGCATTAGGTAGCAAACTCACCTAATTGCCATTTTGGCTTTTACCCACGATCTCCACAGGGAGTACAACGGGATAAAGCACAGCAAAATCAGATGGATAGTTTAATGTCAGAAAAACCCTATCCGAGGGTTGCATTTGTTCCTTGCGGGGTATCCGGGGAACTGGTACTAGACTGGCAACTCCTCGGAGAATCCATGTCTGACGACCCCATCAGCAGCGCTTTGGAGCGCATCCAACAGCACGACGCTCAAGCCGCATTCCATGCGGCCGAGTCGGTGCGTTGGAAAACGGTAGTCAACGCGCTGGACGAGCTGGCACAGCGTGCTCCCCGCTTCACCGACCTTTCACCCACGACCACACCAGGAGCGGCGGTCGCGCAGACTGCGCGCATCTCGACAAAGGCTTGGGCCGCTGGCGAGTTTTTGGGTGTGCCGTTCGCAACGGCGGCAAAGGCCATTTTTCAGGCCCGCTTTGACGCTGCCGGTAAAGCGTCGCCGGCTCCCGTCGAGGATATTCGGGAAGCTCTTTTGCAAGGGACATACAACTTCGGCACCTCAAACGCAGATGTGCAGAAGCAGGGTATTCGCATTTCACTCGGCAAGAATTCGGCACTCTTCGTGAAGCTGCCGAACACAGATTTATTCGGCTTGCTTGAATGGTATCCGGGCCTTCGAAAGCCGACGCCGAAGGCGCGCGTGGCGAAGCCGCAAGACGAGAAGGAGCCTACTTCTGACCCTTATTTCACCGCGTCTGAGGACGCCATCGTGGCGGAGGATGACAAGGCGAAGGGCCTATAAAACAAAACCGGAGCCGCGAGGCTCCGGTTCTATAAAATGGGGATGGCGTAGTGCGGGGTGCGGCTTTCCATCCAACGCCCCGAGGGTGCAAATCCCTCCATCTCCACCGTACCACCGCTAGAGGGCCAATCTTGGCGGAAAAACCCTCTGGCATGTTCAACCCCGAGACCCTTACCGAGGGCAGAGACTAGGAGTATCCCATGTGGCAAGCCCACATAATAGTTCACGGGGCTTAACGCCCCATTTTTAGCAGACCCGCCGAATCGCGTCTAGCGCGGCATGAAAATGCCGCGCTTCTTTTCATCCTCGACAAATGAAACGCCACCTTTTTCCAGTGCAGCTTGCATTGCCGTTAGATTGTTTCGCGTCGGCTCCCGCCTGCCTGCCTCAAAGTCTCGAACGGTCGAAACGCCCACGCTCGCGGCTTTTGCAAGCGCGTCTTGAGGCCAATTTAGCCATGCTCGGGCGGCTCGACACTGTTCCGGCGACATCATCGCAATATGTTGACAGTCAACATATTCGTCAAGGTCAACGATTTAAGTTGACGTCATTACTTTCAACACTTATCAATGAGGTCAACGGAAAACGTTGGTCTCATGTCGCAACACTTCCTTCTCACGGCAAAGGCGACGTCGCTAAGTTTAGCGAAGGTCGCCCGTTTGTCGGACGAGGAAGCCTATCAGACCTTCAAGCTTGTCCGTTGGGCCGCCACTGACGGCGAGCCGGTTTGCCCTCGGTGCGGTTGCGTCGCGGTCTACACTTACGCGACCCGCAAGCTGTTCAAGTGCAAGGCCTGCAATCACCAATTCAGCGTGACGAGCGGGACCATCTTCGCCAGCCGCAAACTATCGATCCGTGACTACTTGCTTGCCATCGCCATTTTCGTGAATGGCGCGAAGGGCCATAGCGCGCTCCAACTGAGCCGTGACCTGGACTGCCAATACAAGACGGCTTTCGTGATGGCGCATAAAATCCGCGAAGCTCTTGCGTCCGAAGCTAACGGCGCAATCGTTTCGGGTGAGGTCGAAGTGGACGGTGCATACTTCGGCGGTCACGTTCGCCCGTCCAATCGCCGTGTTGACCGCAAAGACCGTCGCCTTGCTGAAAACCAAACCGGCAAGCGCCGCGTGGTTGTCATTATGCGCGAGCGCGGCGGTCGGACGCTGCCATTCGTGTTCAAGTCGGAAGATGCTTCGGTTGTTACGATTGCCCGCACCGTCGCGCCCGGCAGCACCGTCTACGCTGACGAGGCCGTGCATTGGGACGCGCTACATGCGCGCTTCCTGACGAAGCGGATCAATCATTCCGAGGCCTATTCAACCGAGGAAGCTAACACCAACCAAGCGGAATCGTTTTTCTCTCGCTTGCGTCGCGCTGAAATCGGCATTCATCACCACGTTGCCGGGCCGTACCTGTCAGCCTATGCCAGCGAAATGGCGTGGCGCGAAAACAACCGGCGCGTGAGCAATGGCGAACAATATTTGATGACCACTAGCGCCACTCTCAACCATCCCGTGTCTCGCCAATGGAAAGGCTACTGGCAACGGTCGGAGCGTCAATAATCCGACGCTGGCCTATCAAACGCTCCAACCCGTCATTGATAAATTGCCGGATGGTCGCGGCCTCGTCGCCATACAGCTTGCGGGCGACGCACTGATCCAGCAGCGCCTTCATGCCGTCCGGGAGGGTGGTAGATACTTTTGGCACAGATACGCCACACGAGGTGCTTCAAAGACCCTTGGAAGGTGCCATAAAGAACCTTGCAGGGCGAATCCTTCTATGAGACATTTGAATTGTTGATTCGCCCGTCTAGATGGGCTTGGAATTAAAAGAGGCCCCTTCTTGCGAAGAGGCCTCTAAGTGGTGAGGACGGCGGGACTCGAACCCACATTCTCCCGATTACAAATCGGGTGCTGTGCGCCGTGGCAGGCTTCCAGTTCAGCTACGTCCCCAATCGCTTCTAGGAACAGCGCCTCGTCGAATCATCGACGGGGCGCTTTCTTTTTAGCCCGGCCTTAACCATCCGTCCACGACTAGTACGAGTTTCTGAATCAAACACTAAATATGGTGGAAGGACAGGGGGCGGTGCCGCGCCTGTGATCGAGCCAAGTATCAGTGAGTCCTCAGAGATTCCCAAGCTCAAAAAATGTGGCCAATGGCCTACATCATGCCCGCCGGTCGCTGTTCACAGGGCAAGTATTTATTCGCGATAACGGATTGAATTTCCGGGACTCACGTAAGCCTACGACCACGGTCGATTTCCCACAGCATGTACTGCCCAGGCCCCTGCTCGCACTGGACAAGGCCGTTCTCCCGCTGGCCACGAAGCGCGACTCCGACCCGCTTCGTCATGAGCCGCAAGAGCCGCTGATCGCTCTTATCCAAGGCCCGCTCGACTAGAAGCTGGAGAGCGATATCTCGCGTCGTCAGCGGCTCTGCGGCCTGCCTGAGCACGCTCAAGATGATCCGGGACATCTGGCCACGGTTGCTCCAATCCTTCGGCGGCCGGAAGGCCTTGGCCTTGATGGTCTCAACTCGGTAGTCCGGATCGAATTGGAGGATGGTCGCGTCTAGGCTTTCTAGGTCCAAGACCATCTTCCGCAGGGCTTCATGGATGTTTTCGATATCGCCCGCCAACTGCGCGCGGCGCTTTACCAGCCCATTCAGGACGAATTCGCTCATCGGCGGCGTCGCTTATCGACGAGGGGAGAGAATGCGTAATGCAGCGCTGCCTCCGCCGCAAAAGCTGCGCTACCGGCGACGCCGCCCCAAAACCATCCTATGCCGACATCGTGACCTAGATACGCTCCGATCCCGCCGTACATGACGGCCAGTACCGCAATCAACAAAGCGCCAGCCCATGATGTCTGTTTCATGGGTGGAATAGTAGCAAAACAGGCAGCATAGCTGCGAGGCGTTGCTTGGTGAGTTTGCTACCTAATGCCGAGCAATTCGGACGGCGACAGCGGTGGCAGGATCGAAGGCAGCCGCGCCGCCAGCATCGATTTGCCGGCGCCGGGCGAGCCGATCATGAGCAAATGATGTCCGCCGGCGGCGGCGATCTCGAGCGCGCGTTTGGCGCTCTCCTGGCCCTTGATGTCACGCAGGTCGAGCAGCGCTTCCTCGCGCGCCTCGTTCTGGTCTTGCACCTTCGGCTGTGGCCGCGACAGCAGCTGCGTGCCCTTGAAGTGATTGGCGATCTGGATCAGCGAATGGGCTGCGATGATCTGGATGTCCGGGCTCGCCCATGCGGCTTCCGAGCCGCAGGCGGCCGGGCAGATCAATCCCTCGTCGCGCGAATTGGCGCCGATCGCCGCGGGCAGCACGCCCGCCACCGGTGCGATCGAGCCGTCGAGCCCAAGTTCGCCGAGCACGGTGAAGCCGCTGAGCGCATCCGGCGGGATCGCCCCGATCGCCGCCATCAGGCCGAGCGCGATCGGCAGATCGTAATGGCTGCCCTCCTTGGGCAGGTCGGCCGGCGCGAGGTTGACGGTGATGCGGCGGGCGGGAAGCGCCAGCCCGGAGGCGATCAGCGCCGAGCGCACCCGCTCGCGCGCCTCCGACACCGCCTTGTCGGGCAGGCCGACGATCGCAATAGTGTAGCCAAATAACCCCCAAGCCTTCGCGTGCATCGCAGCGATGATCGATGGTTGCGTTTCTCCTCCCGGCTCGGGTATTGCGGCCTCCGTTGAAACGAAAGGACTGAGCATGGTCCGACTAACCGATGAAATTTGGAGCGAGCTCGTATCGAGCTGCCTGCCGCCGCCAAAGTCCGGGAAAGTATGCCAACTGCCCCCCGAGTCTCGGCAAGAAGTTGAAAGCGCGCTGGCAGACTACGCAGCGGGTGACAAGATGCATCTGTTCAACCGCATAACGCCAGAGACGCGCGAGGCGCTGGAGCGCACCCGCAAAGACACCAAACGGCTGTCGACACAGCTGACAATCCTAAAAGCCCGACAGGACTTCGATCGCATCGCCAAAGCATTTGGCGAGCCTACAATCAATTCTCATCTGATGGAGCTGGATACGCTCGCTGCCATTTTGGACTGCGCCGTAGAAGGCCTTCAGTTTCGCAGCCGGAATAAGACGTGGATGAGAACGATGGTGGGCGTGCTCTTTGTCGAGCTTCTCAAGATTCGTTCCTATTACCTGAAGATCGACGTGCCCAACCAGGCAAAGGAGACCTCTTCGAGTGGTGCGTTTCGCGAATATCTCAAGATCTGCCTCAAGCAGGCGGAGCCGTTGATTGGCAACGACGACCTTGAAGAGATGCTGAAGCAGGGACTGGAATACGTCGTCGAGACTTTTCAATTTTACAAGAAGGATGAGGATCATTGCTGGGAATGGCACGAGATCTTCCCGGAGAGTGAAGAAAATCTCATGAAGTCAAGCAAAATATGGAGGGATTAAGGTACAAGAAAAGCGTTCCTTAACCACCGGTCTCTTTCCCCAAACATCTCCCGTGATGTGAGAGATGAGGCTCCGTCTGAAATCACTCAGAAGGAGCAGCAACTTGAATACGATTGAAACTCAGCCGGGTGCCCTGGCGCCCGACGCCTTCGATACTCTCGCCGTTTCGCACCCGGTCTCCGTAGGCGATGCGTCCCGGGGTGTGAGCATCTTCGCCGACCTCGATCAGTTCAAGGTCGACATGAAGGAAGCCGGTCTCGATGGCGCCGAGGAACAGCTCGCCGTCGTCTCGGTACGGAAGCCTCCCGCCGAGGAGTTTGTCCGCGTCAGTCCGGACAGAGCCATGACGATCACCGTGGCTCTGCACGACTGCAGGGACAACTTCACCAGCGAATATTACATCGTCGCTCCGCGCATGCTCGGCGAGATGATGGACCTGCGGGCCGCCTTCTACGCGCAGCTTTGCGTGACCGTCACTCGGTCGGGCTTGGTCATACTATGGCCAGTCAAGCTCCCGACCGGCGGCGCGAGCAATCCCTGGTATGACAGCGCGCTCAGGGGCGCCGAGATGGCCAAAGCCGACTGGATCCGGATCTATGCGGACCCGGGCCAGAAGCAGTATCGGATCAGGAAAGCATTGGGCGACTTCGACCCGCCCGCGTTCCCCGACAAGCCACTTAACGAGCTGCTCGAGATCGCCTTCAGGGGTCGCATCATCGACAGCTCGGATCACCCTATCTGCAAGAAGCTTCGCGGCGAGGCGTGAGCGCATGGGGACCGAGGAACGGCGGGATGGCCTGCGGGCCATCCCATTCAAACACGTCAACTGCGTCGACTTCGAATTTCAATCGGGCCGAGGAGGCCGCCCCAAAGTCGTTTGCCTCGTCGTACACGAGGTTCGAAGCGGAGAAACATGGCGCTATTGGCAAGACGAGCTGTACCGAATGTCGCGGGCTCCGTTCGCGACCGACGCCGATTCATGCTTGGTGGCCTACGCGGCGCAGGCCGAGATCGGCTGCTTTCTCGCGCTGGGTTGGCCGCTGCCCGTCAATGTCCTCGATCTATACGCTGAATTCAGGGTCGAGACGAACGGCGCCCGGCGTACCGCGAGCCTGATCGACGCCCTGACGCTGCATAACCTACCCCACATGGACGCCGCGACAAAGGAGTCCATGCGCGACCTCGTGCTGGGCGGTGGCGACTGGAGCGAGGAAGAAAAATCGCGAATTCTTGACTATTGTCAGTCTGATGTGGACGCGACGGTCGCGCTGCTACGGTCGATGGCCCCATCGATCGACCTTCCGAGGGCCGCTCGCTTGCGCGGTCGATATGCGGTCGCTGTCGCGGCCATGGAGCATGCCGGCATACCGATCGATCTCGGGCTGCTCCGCAGGATCCGGCACAAGTGGCCCCGCATCCGCAGAGATCTGATCGCGGAAGTCGACGCTGGCTTCGGCGTCTATGACGGCGAGACCTTCAAGCGCGACCGGTTCAGTCGATGGCTGTACCGTCGGCGCATTTCATGGCCCAGGCTCGCGTCCGGCCTGCTCGCGCTTTCTGACGACGTGTTCAAGCAGCAAGAGGCAGCTTGGCCCGTCATCGCGCCGCTTCGGGACCTTCGCAACGTCGCCCGCCTCGCCGATTTAGACGGTCTCCTCGTGGGGCCAGATGCTCGCGCTAGGACCTCACTGAGGCCGTTCAGCTCAGTGACGGGGCGCAACCAACCCTCGACTACCAAGTTTGCGTTCGGAAACGCGAAGTGGATGCGGGGTTTCATAGCGCCTACTGATGACGTCTACCTGGCATACATCGACTTCACCAGCCAAGAGATCGGTATCGCGGCCGGCCTATCGGGCGACGAACGATTGATCGCCGCCTACGTTTGCGGTGACCCGTATCTCGCCTTCGCAACCGACGCGGGCCTCGCCCCGGAAGGCGCAACGAAAGAATCGCACTCAGAGGTACGCAACGCCTGCAAGGTCGTCGTCCTTGGGTTGAATTACGGGATGGGACCAGACTCAATGGCGCTTCAAGCAGGAATTTCGGTCGCGATGGCGCGCCATCTCATCGCGCTCCACAAGCGCACCTATCGAGCATTCTGGAAATGGAGCGACGACATGGTCGACGCGGCGCTCCTTTCGAGGCGTATGAGGACCGTGTTTGGCTGGCCGCGCCGGATGGTCGGCGGAGAAAAGATCACCTCGATCCGGAACTTCCCGATGCAGGCAAACGGTGCCGAGATGATGCGGATCGCGGCCATCGGCGGCGTCAGCGCGGGCATTGAGCTCTGCGCGCCCGTTCACGACGCCTTCCTGATCGCCGCGCCGCCGGAACGGCTTGAGCACGACGTCGAAATCATGCGCGCGATCATGACCAAAGCAGGCGAAGCGGTTTGTGGCGTGCCGATTCGCACCGAAGCGAAGTTCATCCGACACCCGCAGCGGTACATGGAGGACCGTGGCATCGACATGTGGAACCGAGTCATGCGGTTCGGGCGTATGCCGCATGCCCATTTCGAAGGAAAAGCTACCGTCTGACGGTCGCGACGCGACTGTCTGGCACGGCAGACACCGGGACATCTAATAGGAGTCTTTATGCTTGGTCTTCGCATCAACGAGATAGAAGTGGCGCCGCCATCGCGGCTTCCACGGACGCCTCGATTTTTAAAAGGCCCCATTCCATGGTCGGCGGTCTGCGCGGCAGCGAGCCTGCCTGGGCAGACGCTCGCCGTCTTCTTGGCGATCCATCACCGCGCGGCTGTCACGGGAAGGCTCACCGTCACACTCCCGAAGAATCTGCTCGCCGAACTCGGGATCAGCCGAGATGCGAAGTCACGGGCCCTGCACGCCCTCGAACAAGCATCTTTGATCACAGTCGAGCGAGTGCGTGGACACGCCGCGCGGATCAAGCTTGTGGCCGCAGCAATACATGGTGCTGCCTCAGGCATACAAACCCCCAAGTAAAACAAACCTCACTGAGAAGAAAGGAATCGATATGTCGCGCAACCGCAGTCGTACCGAAGCATTCAAGATTTACGGCTTAACCCCGAAGAATCCCCGCTCCAGCCTGTCAGCAATGTCAGAAGACCCCCCGGGCGCGGCGCTCAGTTTGTGGCAGGACGAGTTCAGGATGGTCGACGGCCGGATGATATACGAGAGGTCGAGCTGGGGGGATTGGTTCGACGGTCCCAGCAGACGCGAGTGCTTCAAACACCTCGCGTGGGCTCGGCGCCACCTCGATGGGAAAATCAACGTGGTTATTTCCACACGCAAGTGGACCGAAAATGGATACGTCAGGACGGACAGCTTCGCGCGGCCGGGTGTGATCATGCGCGTTGTGCACCTGGACCCAGTCACGGGCGCCTTCAGGCTCGAACAGGTCCTGCCGGAGAAGAAAGCGGCCTGAAGGTCACAGACGAGGCCTATTAATCCCGCCAGGGCCATCGTCGTGGCTGTTTCCTCACCCTCGCGGTGCGAGGGTGAGCGCCCTTCGGGCGAGCTCCGCCTGCTAGCCGGTTTGAAGGATCCATCGAGATCTCAACGATCACGTCGCTGAATGTCGATGTGCGGTTATGGAGGAGGTCATCACTTTGCCAGTGAGGCAAAGTGATTCGTGCGTGTAACGGCATCGGTATCATCGGACCAGAGGGGCCGTGGTCTCGGCCGGGACGGGTAGTGCGGTTCGCCCCCTCACGCCTCTGCTTGTCTACGCAGGGTCTCGGCACGACCGGTCCGACGATCGCGCCACCCTCGACGGTCTAAAGCTTCTCCGTCTCTCGTCGGGCTTAGATTAGCGACCGTGCCCGCTTTGGTCGTTCATTCCCAGGAGTGGACCGGACCGGCTGGTCCGATGCTCCGACCGATGTCTCAGCCCACCGGAGTTTCCGCGAGTACCCCTGCAATGGAGGTCACGGTTGATCAATTGACGCCGAGATGTCGCGATATTTATAGGGCGTGGTTCGATAACGGGCGCTCCTAGCTACGCTCCGAACCGGATGGATGGGCCGGAAGGCGCACTGATGCTCTCGGCGCGACGGCAGTTAGGAACGTTCGTTCAGATCGCGCACCCGCAGTCACTCGCCGGCTTACCTTTCTGGGGAACCCTAAATCGGCTACCCGGGGCTAGGCTACGCTCCGATTCACTCATCCGCGTCGGGCGGAGCAAGGTTGTCAATTTCCGGAAACAGGCCCCGGTCTCGCAACGCGGCGGCTACTCCATCGGGCGTCAGCTCGCTTTGAACGCGCAACAACTGAGCCTCGGCCCATTCCATCATTCTACTCAATTCGCCAGTTGGATTCTTCGGCACAAGCTCACGCAACCGCGCCACGAACGATTTGAGCTCATCCGCCTCTATCGAGATCCTAACAAAGCGCTTGAGGAATTCGCGACGCTGCGTCTCCCGCTCTTCTCGAGCTCTTGCCAGGCGTGCCCGTTCCTCTTGCTGCTCCCACTCACGTTTCCACCGCTCACGTTCCTCGCGCCGGGCCTTAACTCCCGCAAGATAGGTCGCTATCCCGCCGACGATGTCGTCGACGAGACTCTCTATTTTCTGACGCTTCCCGTCACCCCAATTGCGACGTAGCCCCCTTACGTATTCATCCGCAATTTGGATGCTGAGCTCTCCGGTACGAATGAAATCAAATTCTGGATAGGCCCGCTCTCGACTAAACGACCAAATTCCACGCTGCCGATCACGCTCCTCCTTCTCGCGGAGTCGCTTCTCCTTCGAAAGCTCTTCCACAGTCGGCTCGTGATTTCGCCTTTCGATTCGCTCAACCAGGGAGAATGTGAGGCTGTCTGGAGGTAGAGTCACACGTATCCGGTCGCCGACGGGCTCAACCGTCAGCCCCCGCGCATCAATCCCGCGCGCGATGGCGTCTAAGATCGCGATCGCACGCTCTACACTTGCGGTGCCGACTTCGATCCCGCAACACCCCTGACCATTCGCCCGAACTACTCCGTCGGCACCCGCTTTTGGCTTACGCAGAGCTCTGGCAGTTGCCGCGATAGCGCCGTGCGGATCTTGGATTGGGGACGTCGCCGTGGACTCAACAGAAGAAATCGGGCGCGCTTTGATACTTCGGCGCTCTCGCTCCTGATTCAGAAGCGCGCGGACCTCTGGCGCTAAGGTGTTCCGCGAACCGTGAATAACGATGTGTTCGTGTTGCGGATCGGCCGTGCTGTGAAGGGGAATTTGCTTCGTTGGCTTGCCAGCTTCCCGCTTTGCCCAATAGCCGCGCGGGGGCGTGGGAACTCGGTGCTTGTCACAAATCTTCTTCAGAGCAACGTCTGAGATCCCGAGATCCTCAGCCACTTTTGTCATCGGCCGTGACCAGACCATGTCATACATGGCGCGGCGTGTCAGTTCTTGCACAGGCATTTGGTTTTAGGAGATGCGGGCGGACAATAACCGTCAATAGCATACTGCCGATGATGGTCGAGCGAAGGCGGCTCGCCCTGCTTATTCGTTGGCCTTCCTGAGCCTCACGCGCACGCTCGATCACTAGCCGGCTCTCCTTTTAACGGAACCCTAAATCGGCTACCCGGGCCATCGCTACAAACTAGCCAAGCCGGTTGCATCGGAATTCGCGACTTTCCTCGCGTAGGGAGCCGAAGCATTAGCGGTTGTAGCCGTCGATCGAGCGAGTTCACGACCAATGCGATCAGCGCGAAGACTACGCCGGGTCCACAAACGGCCGTCCAGCCGTGTAGGGAGCCAAGTGAGCCGCTAAGAAAGATACTCTGACGAACAATTCATTGAGCTGGCCGCACAGTTCATCCGAGCTCGTCGGAACCATCAACGTCGTCAGCAACCACTATTCGGTCGGCCGATGCGTTCTTGGCGCGCCTGCGGCAAAAACGCTCACTGAGCGGGAGCGGTGTGCGACGGGTTTTGCAAACCGAGAGCTTCTGAGCCCGTTAGAAGATCAAAAGTCGTTAGTGATCAGCCCAATGAAGAAGAAAAGCGCCAACTGTCACAAAGAAGATGCCGGACCAGAGCAATGGAGAACCATAGTTAAGTTTCTTCCGCGCCAATCCCAATCTAGGCAACATGGCTTCAACGGCAAGTGCCACCAGAGGGATTAGAATCAGCGACGCCGCCGTAGCCGCTTCCGATTGGATATGAACCGCTGCGAAGAACCCGCCGCCGATGAAAAACGCTCCTCCGAGGAAAGTAACAACGCATAGATCGAGAGGTAGCGGTGGCCAAGATGTCTTTGTATCCCGCACGGCCAGCAGCAGACAGACGAACGCAACTCCGCCATACCTGCACATGACCGCAAAGCCAAGGCTGGTACCAAATTGGTGTGTACCGGTTCGCACAAGCCAAAGAGAAAAAGCTGTTCCCAAAGCACCGACCACACCGCATAGAATCAACGTAAGTGCGTATGGTGAATCGAACGGGCGAAGCCCGGTTGACTTGGAGGGTAGATGATCGGCTGGCCAGAGGGCCGGCGCTGAGCCCACAATTGCTAGCCCGCAAACGGCCAATGGAATCGCAACGACTGTGGCCCAGAATGACGCCGGCCGTGAGCCAGCTAACAGCGCCGCGAGGCCAAGATAGAAGCAAGGACTCAATGTACTATCTATTATTTCGGAAAGACCGGCACCGAGGCCATCTGCGTTCAGGCCAACCACGGCGATAAAGTAAGACGCCCCGGCGATGCCCGCCGTTGCGAGTAGCGCTGGGTACCAGTAGCGGATAGACGCGCCATGGGCGGCATCCGGACCATTCCAACCAAACATTACCGGTGCAGCCACTGACGCACCGCAGGCGAGAAAAAAGATTGTCCAGGGTATGGTGCCTGGAAGGAGCTTTAGCTCCTCACCAGGAGGCAACTTCGCTTTGATGTCCTTTTGCAGCTTCCCAATAACCGCAACGATCAAATTGGGAACTAAAGCAACACACAACGCCATGAGAGCGCCCCATAGAAGATCGTGCTGCATGACACTCTCACTTCCTTCAAGTGGCGATAAATTGCGACATGGCGCGACACCATCGGGGACTAGGCAAACGGACTAGACGCCACTGTTGGGAAGATCAAATACCAAGGCATAGCAAAGGTAAGGTGCTGGATTCTGTATCTCCATGGTGAATTCAACATAGGCCGCGCCCTCTCCGCTTTCTGCTTTGGCCAGTTCGGTTCGAAGAACCTCAGGTACTTTGACATCAGTTCCTGTCACGCTTGCTTGACCGAGAACATTGAAGTATGGCCCCAACCATCTTCGATCGAGTCCGCCAGACAGGAACTGCTCTAGCGTTTTGAAAGGAACGCCGTCAGGAAGGAATTGAAGACATCGCGGAATGCTGAATTTGTGCAAGCTGAAGATATCATCTGACATCTTAAGCAGATTTTGTGGAAGGCGAATGAGGAGAACCAATCGATCGACTGGAATGCCTACCATGCCCCCCAAGTATTCGTACGTCGGGCCGTTTTTCCCCCCGCTCGAAACTGTTGATTTAAGTCGAACCCTGTAACCGAAATCCTTGAGCTCATCACTCGCGAGCTCCCACGCGATCGCGACGATTCCGCCCTTATTATCAGGGGAAATAGCGATGGGACGCGACTCGTGATGTTCGTCCGTGATCAGATCAATCACTTTTGGATTGGGATCCCATTCTCCGGAATACCAAGTTCTATGCGTTAGAAACGCTGCCTCATCAGCGGAAACGGTTTTCCTGACACCGGTCCAGAGCCTGAGAACTGTGCAGTCATGGCTTCCGCTATTTTCCTGCGGGGAGACGGTGAAAGCTTGCCAAGACTCTCTGCCAATGACCCGCGCCTGCTGAGGGGTCTCGAGAGACCTGTCTCGGCCGAAATAGTCTAAGGCGGCGCCCTCGAATAAGGCGGGCGGTATTCTCCGCCGCCGCCAATTGGCCAAATCTGAATCGCTTAGAGTTCCATGTCCTAAAAGGTCTCGAGCCTTATCCAGGACGTCCTTGGTTTGCAACCAACTTTCAACGTCGGCGACAAGCTGCTCGCGGCCATATTTCAAAGTCCACTCCCGATCTAGTTTTCCCAGTCATCTGGCTTCTTATATCACGTCATTTGACGGTTGCATCGATGCATCAACCGCATCACCGTCTTGTGACGAGAAAATTCATAGCAAACTCTTCGGTCAATTGACCAATAAAAATTAGAATCCATATTGTGCAACAAATAACATGCCAATTGACAGGAGGCAAGATGAGCGGTCCTGATGAGCGGTCGAGGATTGGCGAGCTGGAATTTGGTTCACCGTGCTCAGCCTTTGCCGCGTCGCCTGCTGATTCCCTCAATGGGCTCGTAACAGACAGGGTGACGATCACGTCTGAAACGGTCTTGTGCGCCTATCAGCACGGGGTCTTTCCGTGGAGCGTCGATCCTCTGTCAGGTCATGGAAGATGGTATCACCCTCCGCGACGCGGAGTGTTGTCTCTGCCTTGCCGGGCCATCAGCCGCACAGACCGCGCCTTCATCGCCGCGGCGCAGGCTGACCGGGGCTTGGAGATCACCATCAACAAGGATTTTGAGGGCGTTATCCAAGCGTGCGCAGCGATGCCCCGACATCGTCTCTTGGCTTCCTTAGAAGGCGGGCAGGAGATAAAGCGTAAGATTCCCGCCAAGACTTGGATTACGGCGGACTTCATCGCCGCTTATTGCAAATTGCATCAACTGGGCGTCGCCCACAGCATCGAGGTTCGTCGCGAGGGCCGTTTGGTGGCCGGGCTCTATGGGGTCGACGTGCGCGGTGTCTTTTCCGGCGAATCCATGTTCCACATCGAATCTGACGTCACAAAACTGGCCTTTTGGGCCTTGATTGAACGGCTGCAGGCAATCGGTCGCACGTTTATCGACACCCAAATGGCAGTCGGTCTCGCCGGCAAGTGGGGTGCACAGCTTGTTCCTCGAGGGGAATTTGAACAGCTCCGTGAGCGCGCGGGACTCCAGTTTAGGCCATTTTGATCATGAGCGCGGCCCCCTTTTTTGCGTCGCTTCTCCCGCCGTAGGGGTCCGCAGCGGCGCAGCGTAAACCCAAGCCGGATTGAACCGCGGCTAACCCGCGCGACACCTGCTCCTGTGGTTCCGCGCCATTCGTCGTGCATCCGAGGCTGTTTAGCGTAGCGCCGAGCTCAGGCTCGAAGCCCCTCCCTCCGTGGTGGCATGTTGCTGGTTCGCGAGCATCTCGCCCGCTGCTTGGTCGGCCACCCTGGTCGCCCCGAAAGATCCCAAGCCCATTCCTAACCCCTTTCTCGCTGCGTGCCATGGGGGTAGCTGCAGTATTATATTACCGGGATTCTTAAAGCATGGAATAAAGGGGATCAACCGACCGTCGATGCCAGTCGATCGAATCACTCACATGTGACATTAATTTGGTTACATCGCATTGACTGCATCAGTATTCGTGTCTTTATCTATGTAACATGTGGCATAGCCCACGACATAGAGTAGGATCCACGGAGACCAAGATGACCACCGAAATCCGCTCCGCGCTGGCAGCCCGACTTCCGAAGCTGGTGCAACCCGCTGTTACTTTCCTCACCGGTGAGCCGACGAACAGTGAGGTTCCGCTGTTCCGGCATAACTCGGCATCCCGCATTGCTTCCGCGTCCTTCACCTTGATCCTTGGCGTGTCCCTGTCCGTCGGCTGGACTTGGGGCGGCGCCGCCTTTCTTGCCGTGGTTCCGATCGGACTGCTTCTGACGACCGGAGCCATGCGAACCCTCTACGTTGGCATCGCCCACCACGCCTCGCACGGGACGGTTCTCGACACGCCGCGGGCTAATGCCATCCTCGGCGACGTCATCTCCATGCTCCTCGTCACCCTGGCGCATGATCGTTATCAGGTTGAGCACGCGCGCGACCACCACTCGCCGCGGAAACTCAGCACGCAAGATGACCCCGACCTGCGCTTCTTGATCGACGTTTGCGGGTTCGATCCCTCGCGTTCGCGCGCCTGGAATTGGACCCAGCTTGCGCGCATCCTCACCTCCCCCCGCTGGTATGCGACCTATTTCCTGGCAAGGATCCGGGGTTCGATCACCTCGCCGACGCGCGCCGTCGCTGTGACCTTCATCCAGGCCACCGTGTTCGCGGGTCTCACCGCGGCCACCAAGCAGCCGCTGGCCTGGTTCGTCGGCTGGTTCATCCCGCTCGTCGTCGGCTTCGCCGCGTCCGCGGTCCTGCAATTCCTTTCGGAGCATCGTTGGCTGGCAGGCAAGCCGGTGACCATCGCTCGCTTCCTCGGAGATGCGCCGCCGAACCATGCGGTCGGCTGGGTCAAGTGGTTGGGGCGCGCCGTGACGGTCCATCTGGCGGCACGGGTTGCGGTCCTCGTCAGCGACCTCAGCCAGCACGATCTGCATCACGTGATGGTGCGCTCGGACTGGGCCAATCCCTCGTTCGCCAGGCGGGACTACTTGCTCGCCCACCCAGGTCGCCTGCACGACGCGTACGGCAGCCTCGCAGATCACATCGATGCGACCTTTGTCGCGTGGGAAATCCTCGCCCGTCAGGCGACGGCAACCACGCCGCTGCCGCAGCCGATCCTCTCCAACCAGTCAAGCTCTTAGCCAGCAAACAGGAGACCACTATGAAGATCGCCGTCACAGATCCCATCTCGTCCGGTTCGCTGCTCGCGCGGCGCGCCCAGCAGCTCGGGCACTCCGTGATCGAGCTTCGCACCTTCGACGCTCGCTCCGAGTATTACACGCGCGGTTACGATCCGAGCATCTTCGAACGCACCATCGAGTACGATGGTGACGACGCGGCCGCCATCCACGCCCTGCGCGACGTCGACCGGATCATCGTCGGCGCCGACAGCGGCGTCGCCATCACCGATCGGCTGAAGCTCTATCGCGGTGAGCTGAAGAACGATCCGAAGACGATCCTTGCCCGCTCCGACAAGGTCGAGCAGGCCCTTCAGTTCGACGCTGCGGGCCTGTCGGTGGTCCCCCAGAAGTACTTCACCGCCGACGAGATCGACGCCGCCCTACGCTTCGCCCAATCGAGAGGGTTCCCGGAGCGGCCGATGGTGCTCAAGCCTCGCGCGAGCGGCGGAACGAACAATGTCCGGTTGGTCGGCGACGCCGGCGAATTCGCGGCTGCGTTTCACGCTGTCAGCAGCGCGAAAAGCCTGTACGAGCGGCCGAACGGCGGCGTGCTCGTCATGGACTATCTGCACCCCGAAGAGGCTGAGGAGTTCGTCGTCGACGCCGTCTCAGCCGAAGGCGAGCATTTCGTCACCGACATCTGGCGCTATGAAAAAGCGCCGCTGAACGGCACGCCGGCCATGTACCGCTCGATGCAGCTGGTGTCCTTCGAGGATGCGCAGGGCCTGACGGATTACGCCCGCGACCTCCTGGATGCGGTCGGATACCGTGAGGGGGCGTCGCATGCGGAAGTGTGGCGGACCGATAAGGGCTTTCGTCCGGTCGAAATCGGCTTTCGCTTGCCGGGTCTCATCACCCGCATTTCCGCGGATGCGACCGGCAGGGATCAAATCGACTTGACGCTGAAGGCAGCGCTCGATCCGTTGCAGCTGATCCGAAGCTTGCGCGCCTCGACCGACCGCCGCGCGACGCCGGCCTCGGTCGTCTTCCTGGCGAGCCCGATGAAGGGACGGCTGCAGCGCCCGTTTCCCGCAGAAACGGTGCGCGCGCTCCCTTCCTTCCACTCGATGGCGATCAAGGCGCAGCAGGTCGGCGACACCTACAACGAGACCGTCGACGTCGCGACGATCGCTGGCTGGATCGGCCTCCTTCACGACGATCCGGCGACCATCGCGAAGGACGTGGCGACCCTTCGAGAGATCGAACATCAACTCTACCACGGCAAATAGACAGGAGGTTTCCGTGACAATCGTTGTTTCGCGAGACATGATTGCGACCGCCCGCCGCTGGCGGCATTCGATGGTTGCCGGATGGATGCTGACCATCACCGTTCTTTGCTGGGCGATCTCGTTCCCGATCGCCAAGCAGGCATTGAACGAATGGAAGGACTTCAAGTTCTTCTTCCTCGCCGGCCGGTTCTGGTTGGCGTTCCTGCTCTTCGCGCCATTCGCTTTCTATCGGTATGGTCTCGCTACGATGATCCGCCATATCAAGCCGGGATTGCTGATCGGTGCGTCACTCGTTCTGACGTACGCTTTCCAGTACGAGGCTCTTCGATCGCCGGGCACCTCGGGTGAGGTGGCATTCATATCCGCCTTCAGCTCGGTGCTGGTTCCGCTCGTCATGTGGATCGTGTATCGCTCCGATGTCCGGTTGACGACGCTTGCGGGCCTGGTGACTGCGACCGTCGGCGTGATCCTGATGACCGTCAGGGACGGGCTGCTCAGTCTGAGCCCAGCCGCCGTGTTGTCCGTCGTCGGCGCCTTCGGAATAGCGCTGAACACCATCCTGGTCGCATCCTTCCGCAAGATGGAATCCTCGCCCGGAACACCGCGGTACGATACCGTGCCTCTCCTGGTCACGCAGTTCATGACTGTCGCGCTGGGAACGAGCCTCGCCGCGCTCGCCTTCGAACAACCGCAGCATGGCTTCCCGACCTGGAGCGGCAGCGCCATGTTCGGGATGATCTTCATGTCCGTGGTCGCCACCGGCCTTGCTTTCTATCTCCAAACCAGGTTCCAGCGAGACATCTCGGCGGACCGCGCCGCGCTGATTTTCACGATCGAGCCGGCTGCGGCCGCACTTTTCTCCTACGTCTTGCTCGGCGAAATCTTCACGGCCCGAATGGCGGTCGGGGCTGCGCTCATTCTCGCTGGAGTAGGCGCGGCAGAGTACTACGCGGCACGGCGTAAACTGCGCCGTGCCGGCTAAAACCGTCTCGTTGTTCAATTGCAAAGCGGAGTATCGCACCATGGGTACGGCATTCATCATCTATCTTCTGATCATGGTTCCGGTGAGCATCCTGCTGAGTGTGGGAGGCGCGCGCGGCAACCCGTCACAGAGTGACAATCCATTCAATTCAGATCGCAAGAAGGGATGGGATCCGTCCGAAACCGACAGCTTCGGCCATACGAGTCATTGGCACGAACACAATCATCACGACCACAGCTCTCCGTTTTAGGGGGCTGCTCGCTTCGTTACTATCTGCTCGGATGAACCCATCGTACCGTGACCTCGCGTCAACAGTCCTGCAAGGCGAAAGAGCATGACGGCGGAACGGAATCTCGAAGACATGGCCTTGCCAGCAGGGGAAGCTCGTCAGCGCCTAGACGACCTGCGCAATTCAGGACTCCTCTCCCGGAAAGAATGGGCAGAGAGGGTGCGCGAACTCGACAGGTTTGTAGACACCGCCATTTCAAATCGCTGGATACGCAAACACCTCTTATAACGGAGGTCGACGCGTTCTCAAAAAACTGATCCGTTTAGGGAGCGAAGCGTATGTCGCCCCCCTGATTCACCAAATGTGAGCGTTTGGCGCTACGCCCTTTCAATCGCTTCCTGGAGTAACTCGATGGCTCTCCTTTTGGGGGATCCCTAAATCGGCTACCCGGGGTTTTTATCACATTTGCTGAACCACCCGTCGTTGGGCGTCGACATCCTGCTCGATGTAGCGCTCCGTAGTTCTCAGATTGACGTGCCCAGCGAGCATTTGGACGTCCCTCAACGAGCCACCCACAGTCGGAATCTTCCGAGCTGCGTTCGTGATGAATGTCCTTCGTCCGCTGTGGCTCGAGCAACCCAAAAATCCGAGGTGCCGGTACCACCGTTGAAACATATTCACGATAGCTTGGGGCGAAGTGGACAGTCCACGCTCCGTGCTGATGACGAACGGTCCCGCAAAATGCACCACCTTGCGCCTGTATTCGATGAGCGCCGCTCGGACGTGGCTGTTCAAGGGGATCATCCTGCCTGAGTTACCTTTGCTCGCTACGTCCTGGAGGCAAATCTGGTAGCCGATCTCTCCGGAAGAGTCGTTGGTCATCCACCAGGTGAGGCGAGCGATCTCTTTCGCCCTCAGCCCGGCTTTCACCGACAACAGGAAGATGAGCCGATTGCGTTCCGGGTGCCGTGTACCTGAGAGGTACGAGAGCATGGCCTCGATCTGACCCTTGCTCAACGTCTTGGCTTGCTTACCGAGTCCCAATTTGCCCTCCTGACTGGTTACTTATGGTCAGCAGGACGCTGGATTGTAACGGGTCAGGCAGGCACGTACATGCTTGGCCGGAAATAATGCGTGGTAGCTCAGGGCCTTGTTTTGACTGATGATAGAATTGTCCTTCTATCATCAGTTCGCCGCTCGCCGGCGACGGGCAGTGCTTGCTGGGTATCGACGATTTGAAGCCACGCCTAAGGTGGCGCAGACCGATGCAGTTCGCTATGAGTAAAGGGGCCCTTCAGCGGGGGGCCAAAGCTCTTGCTGGACACAGCTGATGTATCCATGGGTGATATTTGATGCCGACAACACTCTCTGGGAGACAGAACGCCTCTATGATGAGGCCCGTCGCAAGCTAGCAAGCCAACTAGCGCGGAGAGGGATCGACGAGGCGACTGCGACTGAGGTGCAGCAAGCCATCGACGAAGAGCTCTATAAGACACACGGCTATTCCGCGCAGCGTTTCCCGGAATCATTCGATCGAACACTAACGTATTTTTTTCCGGACGCGACTGATCTCGAAAGAGACACCATCAGGTCGATCGCTGAACGGGTTTTCCGGGACCCAGCCGCTGTGCACGATTCTGTCACCGAGGTTGTCGAGCAGTTGAGGCGCCACTATCGCCTCGGAATTCTGACGGCCGGGGAGAATTGGGTCCAGCAGAGTCGCCTATCTCAGTTTGCGCACTTGCATCATTTTCAAGCTGTCGAAGTCGTCGATCAAAAGAATGCGGCAACGTTCGAAAGTTTCATCGAAAAGCATGAGGTGGATCGGAAAAATTCTTGGGTTGTCGGTGATAGCCTGAAATCAGACATTCTCCCAGCGCATGAGGTCGGCTTGAATGCTGTGCTGATCGTTACCCGCAACTGGGACCGAGTCGAAATGAGCGAACTTCGCCTACCTTTGAACGTGGAGAGCGTCCGGGACTTGAGCGAGGTCCTTAAAATCATCCCCCTCCCTAACTAACCTTGGGCCTTGCAGCCTGATCGACCATCTTGGTTCGGACGTTCACAAGAGCGGACGTTAGCTTCGCTGTTCCGGCCGCCTTCTCTATTGCTCCAGCAATTTCTTGCACGGAATGTTGATCCAGGAAGCCCTTTGGGTAGGCGTCCATATAAAAAATCGCAAGAGGGACGCGTGAACTGTCGCGGAGGATCACGGAGAGAAAAGTCTGACGGCCTTGGCCAGCCGCCTCTGCTTCCTTCGCTGTCATACCCCAATCCTTGATCAGATCGTTTCGCTGCGTCGACACCGCAGGCGAATAGTCGGAGCTTTCAAGTCGCCAGGCTTTGCCGATTGCTCCAAATCGGATCGATTTCCTTCGTCCCTTCGAGTTAGGAAATGGTCCCGCTGGATAATAGTCGATCAGTTGGTACAGGGTTTCGGGCTCAAGTGTGTCCGGCATATGCAGGGTCACCCGAAAGGGAAACGGACTTTCAGCGTCTGGTCGCGGCACCTCGGTATGAATAAAGGGCCTTAGCCCCTTCTCGATAACCTGCTCGAACTTAGACCAAATCTTTTGCTTCTCGACCTCGCGATCAATGACTCGCTCAAAATCAGCATAAACCACCTCGCTCGTAATACTCAGCAGCTCCTTTGCCTTCCCGGGATCAAGGTTGATCTTCAAGCCGGCCATCTTGATGGCGGTTACCGCGCGGGGCAGCTCCGCAAAGGCAATCGCAAAATTGCTCAAGCTCCTGCGAACGGGCGGCGACACCAGGATCGCGAGGATCAGAGCGGGCCAAGGAAAGAAGGATGAAATGATGGGTGCAACCCATTGCACGATGGCCCACCAGCCCGTCCCGATGCACTCAGCCATACCTTAATCTCCGAACCTGTTTCGAGCTTGCGATCGTTACAACCCGAAGAACTCATGGCGCCAAACTCACCATTCGCAATTAGAATCACGGTTCTCGGCACCAGGGAGCGCACTTATCCACGTGTTGCATGCTGAGATGCGCAACCTGGGATGCCCCCCATCCGACGCAGAAGGCCCTTGGGGTGATGAAGTGGAGCATCCGCACTTTCAGCCGCCCCTGTGACGTGGTGTTCGACCCGTACGCGGGATCAGGCACAACGCTCGTCGCAGCTAAGGAGCTGACCCGAATGCGCTCTTCACACGCTCACTCATGGTCGGGATACAGGCTGAGACGTGCTCTGCTTGCAGTGCTGGCACGTGAAACGCGGCTTTGGCAGCTACGCCGCCGACCGGCAACTTGCCGATATCCGCCAAAAGAGCCCCGCGAGGGGCTCTTTTGCGTTAGGGCCGGTCCGGTTCCATTCAAGGCGATTCCGTGACGTCTCTACCGGATTTTCTCGCTGAATCAATGCCTTGATTGCTCCCTTGTGGTTCCATACTGCGATCCCCAGTTGAGCGAGCAGAAATATTCAATTCGATTCTTATGGAGTTTTCCCCTTGGGACTTGAGATTGAGTTTTTGCCCACCGGTGACGACAGCGGCGACGCCATCATCATCCGTGAAGGCACGGCCTTGACCGGCTACACCATCTACAACGTGGATGGCGGCTACGCGAGCACGTCCGACACCATCATCAACCATATCGAAAAATACTACGGCAGGGACGTGAGCATCAATCACATGGTGCTCTCGCATGCCGACGACGATCACGCCACCGGCCTGATCAAGGTCCTCGAGCGCTTCCATGTCGATAACCTCTGGATGAACCGGCCGTGGCTGTTCGTCGACGAGGTGATCCAACACTTCCATGGCAACTACACGCGCGACGGCCTCTACAAGGACATGCGCGACCTGCACCCGTACCTCATCCAGCTGGAGGAGCTTGTAGCCAAGAAGAACAAGCAGTCCCTCTTCAAGACGAACATCAATCACGTCTTTCAGGGGTCGCAGATCGGCTCTTTCACCGTGCTCGCGCCGTCGCGCGAGCGGTACATCAGGCTTATCCCCGAGCTGCCCAAGACGCCTAAGAACTACAGCGCCGACAGCGCGACGGGCACGCTGCTTGGCGGCCTGTTCACCGAGGCGAAGAAGAAGGTCGCGGAATACATCGACGAGAAGTGGAACATCGAGACACTGTCATCGAACCCGCAGCCGCCGACCAATGCGTCCAACGAGACGAGCGTCGTGCAGCTCGGCCGGTTCGGCAAGCGCTCGATCTTGCTCACCGCTGACGCCGGTCCCGAAGCGCTCAACGAGGCGGCGGATTATGCGCAGATGCTCGGCATGCTCGCCCCGCCGACGTTCGTGCAGGTGCCGCATCACGGCAGCCGCCATAACGTCACGCCTGAGGTGCTCGATCGCTGGCTCGGTGCTCGCGTCCCCGAAGGAACGAAGTACGGCACCGCCTATGTCTCCGTCGGAGCCAAGCGTCTCGGCCATCCGCGCGGTCAGGTCTCGAATGCCTTCCTGCGCCGCGGCTATCCGGTTCATACCGTGCGAACCCTCGCGAAGCGCTACAGCTTCGACATGGACGACCGCAAGGATTGGGTCGACTCGGTCCCCGAGCCGTTCAAGACAGAGGTCGAGGCATGAAGATCAACGTCGCGATGCCGGACACATACGCGCTGCGCGCGCGCCTGATTCCGGCGATCGTCGCCGGTGCGCCGGCCTTCGCGCTCGCGGCGATCCTGATCTCATGGACATCATTCAACTTCACCCAGCTCGTCGCCGCGATCGGCCTCACGGCGCTGTTCTCGGTGTTCAACAACGTCGCGCGCCAGCGCGGCAAGGCCATCGAGCCGGGCTTATACGAGAAGATGGGCGGAATGCCGAGCACCGTGATGCTCCGGCATCGCGATGACACCTTCGATGCGATCACCAAGGCAAAAATGCATGCTTTCCTCGCGCAGAAGCTCAACGAGGCAGCGCCCACCGCTGTTCAGGAGCAGGCGGACCCTGCCGCCGCAGATGGCTTCTACAAGCGGGGCGGTGACTGGCTGCGCGAGAATACGCGGGATGCGAAGAAATTCCCGATCGTGTTCAGCGAGAACGTCAGCTACGGCTTCCACCGGAATCTACTGGGCCTGCGCGCTCCGGGCTTTTACCTGAATGCGTTGATCGTGATCCTCTGCGGCACAACGCTCTGGCTGCGCTTCCCGATCGATGTGACGCGCAGGTTCGATCAGGCGCTCATCACCGTCATCGGCGTCGCAGTCCTGCATGCGCTGTACCTCGCGTTCTTCGTGAACGAGCAGAACGTGTTCCAGGCAGCGCGCCTCTACGCCCGCCAGCTTCTCCTGAGCATCGACAAGCTCAACAAGCCTGCTCCGGCAGCCCCCGCGACCCGGTCGCGATCGAGGGCGAAGAAAGAGAATTGAGACAAAAAGCGCCGCTTTCCTTAGGGACGCCGCGCCCCTCCCCCCCCCGCATATTCCGGGACAGCCTCGACCACGAACCGCACGGTCTCAAGCATCCGTAGTGCGCTCCCGCTCGCAGGCGCAAGCGGCTTCATGAGCGCATACAGTGGCGCGACATGCACCATTAATTCTCCCGCTCGCTCAACAACCTCAGAAACCATTCGCCGTGACGACGCGATGATCGACGCACGTATCTTCCCGGTTCCAAAATTCTTCTCGACTCCCTTCGTTCAGTAATTTAGAAGATTTTTTGGCTCGTAATTTATAAGGCTAGTTACTAAGAATAGGACGAAAATGACCGGTCAGGAGAACAAGGAAGCCGCAGCATCAAAGGCTGCAAAGCGCGCAAAGTTCGTTGAGTTGGCCGAAAGTCGGACTGTAAATGCGATCAAGGCGATCCGTATAATCGGTAAGCTGGGGAATAAAAACGCCTACCAGTTCGACGATTCGGACGTTCAAAAGATCGTCAAGGCGCTCAATAAAGAGGTCGATGCGCTCAAAGCGCGGATGTCCGCAACGGGGAGCAAAGAGACAGTCGACTTCAAATTGGATTAATATTTCAATGAATTAGGGGCAGGGAATGCAAGACAATCAGCTTTTGGACGAGTTTTTGGCGGCCGAGAATGAAGAGGTCGCCTTGGAGATTCTCACCAAGAAGGGGCTTTTGAACGATGAGAAGCGCTGGCGCTTCCTGGGCAACATGCCGAACAACCAATCGGTGGTCCATGCTCAGCAGAGCACAGCCGCAGCCGCTCTCGTCGAGAAGGTGACCAACGCGATCGACGCCATCCTGATGCGGAAGGTCCGGGCTGCCGGCATTGACCCCCGTAGCCCCAAGGCCCCGCAGAGCATGCCTGCCGCCGTGGAGAAGTTTTACGGCGACCTCTCGGAGAGTGGTGAAATCCGCAAGCTGGCCGAGGAGTCGATGGTCCTGTACGCCACCGGGAGCAATCTCTTGCCCTCTATCTCGCTCTACGACGCCGGAGAGGGGCAGCTTGCCGAGGACTTTCCCAAGACCTTCTGTTCGCTGATCTTCGGCAGTGCCGAAGGTGCCTACAAGGGCGCCGTGGAGTTCACACAGGGCCGCTTCAACATGGGAGGCACAGGCGTCCTCCCTTTTTGCGGCGACAATCGCAAGATGCAGCTCATCGTCTCCCGCGTACCTGACGACATGTGCTCGAAGCCGCATGAGTGGGCATTCACTGTTTTCTGTTTCTTCCCTCATAAGTCCAGCCCTTCGTGGAAGTATCTGGTCGGAACGGACGGTAATGTCATGACTGCTGGTGCCGAGCCCCTGGGGCTGGTGCCGAAGCTGATGGCGAAATCGGGCGAACTGTGCGCGCCGCGCGAGCGCAAGGTACCCAGCGGCACCCTCATCAAGATGTACAACTTTAAGGCCCCGCGCTCGAACATCTGCGGGGAGCTTTTTCGCAAGCTGGAAGATTATCTGCTGAAGCCGGTCCTGCCGTTGCGCCTCATCGAGTGCCGCGAGCACTACAAGGCCAACGTCATGCAGAACACCATTTGGAATCGCCTGGCGAAGTGGAACTACAAGAAGCTTGAGGAAGGCTTTGAGGACGGTGCAAGCGTCCAGATCAAGCTTTCAAGCGGCGAGACCATCCCGGCGGAGGTGCGCGTCTTCAAGATGATGGACAAGGACGACCCCGACCAGGATGCGCCGCAGACCGGATTGCGCGCCCTTATCAACGGCCAGTCGCACGCGAAGCGTGACACGCAGTTCTTCAAGACCAAGGCCGTGGACCTTGAACACATCGCCGGCAGCATGTTGGTCACGCTTGACTGCACAGGTCTCAGCCAGACCTCGCGCAACGCCATCTTTATGGCCAACCGCGAGACCTTCCGCGAGGACGCGCTGCTTCAGGACCTGTTCAAGAAGCTTCAAAAGGAATTGCGCGACCATGAGGGATTGAACGCCCTGAACAAGAAGCGCTACGAGGAAAAGATCGCCAACGCTACTTCTGACGAGCTCGGCATCAGCGCGCTCGAAGAACTACTTGCCAATGATCCCTCACTGGCCGATCTGTTCAGCAGTATGTTGCCCGGCAAGGCCGCGGCGGCGATGGCGTCACAGAATCCCGGCCAGAAGGCGACGGGCGATCCCAAGCCCTATGTCGGCAAGGAGTATCCCACGTACTTCAAGCGCGCAGACGGGTTGACGGTGGTGCGCGTCAATCTGCCGAAGGGCGACGATACCCGCGTCTCGTTCATCACGGACGTGAAGAACAACTATTTCACCCGAAACAAGCATCCCGGATCTGTGACGACTACAGGACCGTTCGAGCCGTCATCCCGTCTTTTCAATGGACGCCTCACGCTGACGTTCCACTGCCCGAAAAAGGCGCTCGTCGGCTCGACCGACACAACCGAGGTGTTCATCAAGGACGATGCCGGTCACTCTTTCAAGCTGACCGTTCATGTCACGGTGGTGCAGCCCCGCGAGAAACGCGAAAAGGATCCGCCGCAGGACAAGATGCAGACCCAGGATTCTCCGAGTCGTCCTGACGTGATCGAGGTAAACAATGGTCCCGAGGCTTTACCCCTCACTGTCGAGCGCATCCCCGGCACCACGCGCCTTCAGCTCGCGCTGAATAAGGACTCGCGCCTCTTGGAGCAGGCTAAGCATACCCGCGCGCCCGAGGAGCAGCTCGCCGTGGATTTCGTGTTCAAGTATGGTCTTGCGCTGATCGCCATGGGCTTGCTCGAAAACGTCAAACCCACCTCGGCATGGAAGGAAAATGAGGAGCAGTGCCGGAAGGCTATCAATGAGCACTGCGCAGGAGTGGCGCGGGTTATCGTGCCACTCTGTCTGACACTGCCGCAGAAGCTGCCGAAGGCCGCCTGAGCTTCCGATGAAACAGAACGACTTCCTGGCTGCCTGGAGTGGTGCCGCGCTGTGCGCTATACCAACGGCGGCCGGGGACGCTCCGCCATAAGCGGCCGTCACGGTCGCCCTTTAAGACTGACAAGTGCATTTCAGTGAGGCCCGCCTCTTCCATGGCTTCGAGATAACGCGGAAGCTGCCAGTCAGGGGCAGAGAACGCCACCATCTGCACCACCAAGGTGTCATGGTCCGCGAGGGCGGCGACCGACGACATGGAGCCGGTGATATTGTCGAAATACGTCTTGAGACCGGGATATTTCCGGTCGCCCATCGTATAATAGCTCAATCCGGCGCCGTCCAACTTGTTGGCGATCATGAAGGGCAGCGGCGCTTCTTTCCGGCCATCGACTTGCCAACGGTGATAGAGGACGTGGACGCCAGGGTACGGAGGAGACGTGACGACCAAGCGCGGTGCGCGCATGTCGTTCAATGAGGGCTCCTCGTTGATCCCGATGGCACTTCTCCGCAAGACGGTCACCGATTGCTGCGGGCCATGATTTCTCACTGCGCGCCGGAGATTGTGCGCACCGTTGACCATATCGTCTGCGGTCTCCCGGAGGGTTCGCCGGAAGTCCTCGATGGTCGCGCGCTTGCTGCGGCCATCGAGTGCCCACTGCGCACTTCGCAGCACCACGCACCGACCGAAAGCTTCTAAGCGCGGCGTGCCAAGATTGACCGCTGCGGCGATGGACTGCTCAATGGCTTTTCGGAACCGCCAGCGCGAGGGATGGTCGAGATGCTTGTAGTATCCTAGCTGCTCATAGTCGGTCAGCGGTGTTGATGGCCGGTGTATATCCACAGCGGCGCCAATCTTCGTGGACCATGTCTCAAGCGTCTTCAATTCGGCTTCGGAGTACACGATGCATTTGACGTTTGTGATGAACTCGGCAAGTGAGCTGATGTCCACTCCAACAGCCTCGCGGCCGCAGGCCAGCGCCTCCACCAAGGTTGTGCCGCCTCCGACGTGGGGATCGAGTACAAGGTCTCCCGGTTGGGTGAATGCCTTGATCGCGGCGCTAGCGAACACTGGTGAAAAGCGGGCCGGATATTTGTAATAGCCGTGCGTTAGCCCGCGTACGGGCGAGGCGTCACGGGCAGCGGCTACAAGCGCCGCTTGCGATTCTTCGGTGAGATCGGCCAAATGTTCATACATCGGTAACCATAAACACCAGTCTTGGTTAATTTCGCCTTACCGAGTCGTCCTACGGCAAGGTGACTTCCGATGAAAGCCAATGAGTAGGTCGGGAATCAAACCGGCGCCGAAGTGGGGCTAGGAAGAGGAATTTCGAGCATCCGACGCGGACAAAAAGGGCCGCACTAAGTCGGCGAGCTACAGCATGTACATCGCCATGCATCGAGTTAGAATCGGGCGGGTTTATCCATCAACGGAGAACCCAAATGCCGATCCTCAAGTCGCTCTCGTTCACCGCGCTGCCCAAGGCCGGCAATGACCCGGTCCAGATGCGCAGGACCAAGTTCATCTCTAGGCTGGAGGAGCAGAAGCTGCTCCTGAGCGATCCCAACCACGTCCGCGTCGTCCAGCGTTGGACCAAGGTCAACGGCGAGCGCCAGGCCACCACCAAGCAGCAAGCCGTCCAGCCCTGGTGGAAGACCGACCCATCCGGCCAGGTAGTCATGTCCGTGAAGTTCGGAGCCAAGCCGATCGAGTTCGAGAAGGGGAAGGCCGGCATCGTCGTCGGCTCCAAGGACAAGCTTCCCGCCGTGATCGATGCCCTGATCGGCGCGGTTCGAGCCGGCGAGTTGGACGCCATCTTTAGTCAGGCCGCCAAGACCGGAGCGATCGGAAAGCCCCGGAAGGCCGCTTGAGAGCTCAGCCGCCCGGCGGGCATGTTGAGTCATGCCCGCCGGGCGATTCTAAAGACGATGATTATGGCCATGCGGGTGTGGTGCAGGACGTGTTGGGAGACAGACGGCGTCATGACCAACGCCGTCGTCGACCACCACTGCTATAACCATCGAACCAAAAAGCATTTCACCGCGCCTGTGTGCGGTCGGTGCTTGGATGCAGTGACGCGGGTGACTTGCCGGACGTTCGTTCGGGCCTGCCCGAAAGAGACGGCCTGAGGTGGATCTGCCCATCGGGATTCGGTCACCGCCGTCTGTCCTGTCAGAGCACGGCCAACTGGTGATCTTTTGCACAATTAGCGGCACCGTGCCCGGTCGCCCCTGGGCCGGATGCCCGTCCATAGATCGCCGGCCGGGCGGGTAGAAGGCTGACTTGGTCCGGACCCACATGACCGGTGAGCTCGGCAGGGGCGGGCACGACCTATTCAGCCTTCTTCCGGGAGGCTGGCCTGGTTGGGCGCCGAAAGAATTCGACCGGATCGACCTCCAGCACGTCCGCCAGCTTCCCGATGATCTCCAGGCCCACCCAGGTCACTGCCCGCTCGACCCGGCTCATGTAGGCCCTGTCCACCCCGGCGTCGTGCGCCAGCTGCTCTTGAGAGAGCTTCCGATCATGCCGGATGCGTCGGAGGTTGGCCGCAAAAAGTTGGCGCAGGTCCATGTACGGACCCAATCGTCTTGTGGTTTAGTAGCCCACGGCTTTAAAGCCTCAAATCGGGACATGCACCGGGGGTAGAAGTGGCTGATACTGAACCAGGTCAAGCTCGCGCGAATGCAGGACTCCAACAAGGCGGCGGTTCTCCGCCGGGCACCTTACCGCTTGGCGAGGAACACGAGACACCTGCTGCTTCGACCGGCCGGAACGACGTGCGCAGGTTTAGGGTGGCGAGCGAACTCCTGAACTTCCTTCTCGTTATTTTCTTGTTGCCCGTTGTCGTGGTTGCGGTTCAAAAGGCCTTTTCAAGCAACCTGATTTCCGCTGGGCGCTCAATGCTTGCTCTAACAGACCCGCCAAAGATGAAGGTCTGGTGGTCCCGAGACAGCCAAGTCGGCCAGCGACTGCACATACAGTCAAAGGACGATCGAGAATTCACGGTCATCGATCTGGTGGTCAACAACAAACGGGAATGCACCATCATTGACCAAATGAAAGGGCAAATTCAAAACTCGGGTAACTCTGACGCTAACAAGATCAACTCGCTTGTAGTCATCATGGCTAAGGCGATGGCTCCCCCGCCCCCTTGGAAGTTCACCCTCGGTGACGAGCACCAGACCGTTTACACCTGCGACCCCATGAAAGTTGACGTCTACACCGACCAGGGCACCGTGTCCTTCAGGTTCAGAGATGAAGATGACTAGGGTCGATTGTGCGAGCAGGGCTCATCTCTGACCCTTGTCTTCCCGAGAAATCCGCTTGGAGCCGATCCAAATCCGCAGGGCGTTGTCAGTTGGGGCGAGACGGAGTGACATGAGACAGGTCGATGGCCGTGGCGAGCGAGACGCGGGGCGGGCCCCCCTTACCGTCCCAAACGACGACTTGTTCGTCATATCTCAACGGGTCGCGTATGGCAGGATAGACGGCCCTGCCAGGACCATTGCGCAGCCAGACCTCGAAGTAGCGACCGTCTCTCTTTTGGTGACGTATTGTCTTGTGCTCCTTCGGCTGTACCAAAAGGGGCGCGACGAAAAGATGCTCGACCAGCACTTTCAGATGCGACGCCAGTCGCGCTCGGAGCTTGAACATCTCGGGGGCTCCTTCGCGCTGAACGCGTTCGATCAGCTCTCGAACCTCCTCCTTGCTGCGATGAGTTTGATCTTGGCGCGATACCACCTGCTCTCGCTCGTTTTCGTACGAATGATGGCGTTTCAAAAGTTCAGCCTTCCGCGCTTCTTGCTCCTTTAGCTTGGCAGTCACGAACTCAATCGAGCCGCCGGTCACCAGAACCGCAAAGGTCTTTTCCATGAGTTGTTCGACCTGAGCCAGTTCGCCCTTGACCGCCGCGATGTCGGACGCGAGCCTCAACTTCGCGCTTTCTGCCGCTTCGTTCGTCAGTCCGTCCAAATCGACCTCCTCCACGAACGCGAGGAACGAAGTCTCGAAATCTCGATACCGCCATCTGATGCCGGGGCACCCCAGCTTGCGCAATGCTCCGTCACAGACCAGATAGGTTCCTCCTTTGCGACCGGCCCCCTTGTTCTCCAGCTTCATTGGGGAACGACAGTAGGCGCAGGCAGCCAAGCCGGAAAACAGGTTGGTGAAAGCAGCGCCCTTCCGGCCCTTTCCCGAAATCCTTCGTTCCGATTTTGCTAACTGGGCTCGGTAGAACAGTGCCTCATCGACAATAGCCGGATAATAGGCCCGGCTCGGTTCGCCATCAGGGACACGCTTTCCATCCACTCTGCGGTGAGGTTGAAACTCTCCCAGCACAGCACGGTTACAAAGGATCTTTGTGACATACGACGTGTGCCAGCCGTTTGGGCTGTCGAAGGTCGGCACGCCGCGTTGGTTCAAGCCGTCGTGATAGAATAGACACCCATTCCCGATGCCGCGTCCTCAAAAATGCCTCGCACTATCTCAACGCGCTCTGGAATCGGCTCATAGCAGGTTCGGTCCTCCGCCAGCTTCACCCATGCGGGGCACCATTTTGTCATGGGTATCTGGGAAGCGGCGCGCGTCCGCTTGTTTTTCCACGCGGCCCCAATTCGCTGACTCTTGATCTGTGATTCCTCGTGCGCCCGAGCCATCACCACGAGTGAGTAGATCAGGTCACCAAGGTCGTTGGTACCGGCCGGATACAACCGGCCGTCAGCCAGCGTAACCACATTAATTCCGCCTTGGATGATGCTGAGAAAGAGGGACTGGGCCTTCAGCAACTCCTGCCGGGTCAGCCGATCGAGCGATTCGACCAAGAGGAAAGAGCCGGGTTTCACCGCTCCCGACTGAACGGCCTCAAGGAATAGACCCAGCTTTCCACCGCGAACGTTGGCGCCCTTGAAGGCCGACACCCCAAGATCCTCGTATTGAGCGTCCTCGGCTAATTCCAGCCCATTTGCCTCGGCGTATTCCCTAGAAGCCTTCAGCTGACGACGCTTGCCGTCGCCTTTGAGCTGCGGTCCTGTAGAGAGCCGCAAGTAAGAGTATGCCCGCCTGTTCAAAGAATTAGCCCGCCTCGACCGGATACCGGTCAGCGACCTACCACCATTGGGGGTTAATTGACAACGCTATTGCAAACGCCGGCAGTCCCGGCGCGACCTGCACCTGCACGTCGACCGCACGGGCCTCAATCCCCTCGAATGCGACGGTGGAAACCCGCTGGACCATGCTGCCCCTATCTTCCGCCACCCAAGGTAGCGGAGCGGACTGCCCAGCGCAAGAACATTAAGGGAACATCCGGGGGCGACACGCGCCGACCCCGGATGCGCCGGCGTTACAACGTCATCTGCATCGGTTCCGGATAGTAGTGGAAGCCCTCGCCGGCCTTGGCGACGTGGCCGTAGCCCGGCCAGGCGAAGTGATAGGACATCACAGGCGTCTTGTTCGCGGCCAGCATCTCAAGGAGCTTGACCCGTGAGTTCGCCGCCTGCTTCGGATCGGTGTCGTAGGAGAACTCCATCCGCGGCCGCTCCAAGAGCAGCACCGCGTGATGCGAGAGATCGCCAAGGAAGGCAAAGGACTTGCCGCCCGAGCTCACCATGAAGATGGAGTGACCCACGGTGTGGCCGGGCGCTGCGATCGCCGTCACGCCGGGCAGGAATTCCTGGCCGTCCTTGAAGAACACGATGCGGTCGCGCACCGGCAGCAGGTTCTTGCGCGCGTGCACCACAAAGTCCTTCAACGGACTGCCCATCTTGCCTTCGTCGGTCCAGAAATCGAGATCGCTCTGCGCGATGTAGTATTGCGCATTCGGGAACAGCGGCTTGTCGTCGGCGCCGACGATGCCGCCGATATGATCGATATGCGCGTGCGACAGCACGACGGCGTCGATGTCCTCCGGCTTGATGCCGGCTTCCTGCATGCTCTTCTGTTGCCGGCCGGTGGTCGGACCGAACGCCTTCGAGGTGCCCATGCCGGTATCGAACAGGATCAGCCTGTCGCCCATGTTGACGATCGGCGAGTTCTGCTCGAGCACGACATTGTCGGGCGAGAGGAAGTTGTCGGAGAGCATCTTCTTCACTTCTTCCTTCGGCACGCCGGTGAAGGTGCCGGAGGGATCGCCGAGCGGAAGCGGGCCGTCGGAGACGACGGTCACTTCGGCATCGCCGAGAACGAAGCGGTGCCAATAGGGAGTCTGCGTGCCGAGCTTCGGCGCGCGTGCCTGTGCAGTGCTGCCGAGAAGTGTGCTGGCGCCGAGACCGGCACCGAGCGCGAGCAAGGATCGTCGTGAGACATTGAGCGTCATAACGTCTTCCTCCACAATTTTTATGATGTTTTCGCGTTGTCGCCCGCGTTGACCCGCCGCTTGACCTGACGCAGGCAAGAGAATGCTGCCCTCGCCCGCGCAAGCTGGCAAGTAGAATAAGGCGAACGCACACGCGCCCGTACGCTGGCTAAAATTCAGCCAGCCTGTGCGGCGCACAAGGGAGGAGGATTATTTCGCGGCGCGCTTCTTCTCGATGGTATCCCAGATCATCGCTGCGACATCCGGGCCGTTGAGCCGCTGGATGGCGCGGATGCCGGTCGGCGAGGTCACGTTGATCTCGGTCAGATTGCCGTCGATCACGTCGATGCCGACGAACAGCAGGCCGCGTTCGCGCAGCGCAGGTCCGAGCGTGGCGCAGATTTCGCGCTCGCGATCCGAGAGCTCGGTCGCCTTGGCCGCACCGCCGCGCACCATGTTGGAGCGCAGATCGTCCGCGGCCGGCACGCGGTTGACGGCGCCGGCGAATTCGCCGTCGACCAGGATGATGCGCTTGTCGCCATGCTTCACCTCGGGGAGGAAGCGCTGGATCACCCACGGCTCCTTGAAGGTGACCGAGAACATGTCGAACAGCGAGCCGAAGTTCATGTCCTGCGGCATCACACGGAAGACCGCGGCGCCGCCATGGCCGTGCAACGGCTTCATGACGACGGCGCCGTGCTGGTCGCGGAACGCGTTGATCTCGTCGAGGTCGCGCGAGATCAGGGTCGGCGGCATCAGCTGCGGGAAATTCATCACGAACAGCTTTTCCGGCGCGTTGCGCACGCTGGCCGGATCGTTGACGACCAGGGTCTTCGGATGGATGCGCTCGAGGAAATGGGTCGAGGTGATGTAGGCGAGGTCGAACGGCGGGTCCTGCCGCAGCAGCACGACGTCGAAGCCATTGAGGGCCTCTCGCTTCGGCTCGCCCAGCGTGAAGTGATCGCCGACCTCGTCGCGCACGGTGAGCGACTGCACCGGCGCCACCAGCTCCTCGCCGCGCAGCGACAGCTTGTCGGGCGTGTAGTAGGAAATGCCGTGGCCGCGCTTCTGCGCCTCGAGCAGCAGCGCGAAGGTCGAATCGCCGCGGATGTTGATGCGCGCGATGGGATCCATCTGGACGGCGATCTTCAATTTCATAAGCGTGTCCCGCGAGGTCTGAGGGTAACTTTAAGGGCTTGCGTCGAATGCCGCTAACAGATGGCGCGGCAGGCTCTTCGGCGCAATCAGCACGGCGTCGAATCTGAGATCAAATTCGGCATGTTCGGGATGCGCCATCAGCCAGGCCTGGGCGGCATTGACGATGCGCTGCTGCTGGCGCGGCGTCACTGCATAGGCGGCGTCGTCGAGGCTGGCACGGGCCTTGACCTCGACGAAGGCGAGCAGATTGCGCCGCCGCACCACCATGTCGATCTCGCCATAGGGGGTGCGGAAGCGCCTCGCCAGGATGCGATAGCCCTTGGCGATCAGAAGCGCCGCGGCGCGGCTTTCGGCCGAGATGCCGGTGCGGAACGCGGCGACGCGTTCGGGCGAGGCGCTGTCAGTCTTCGCCATCGCCATCCCCGGTGGTCTTCGCGAGCTCCAGCGCTCGGGCGTAGACCTGGCGGCGCGGCCGGCCCGACAGCTCGACCGCATGCGCCACCGCATCCTTGACGCTGCCGCGCGCGAGCTGCACGCGCAACAAATCGTCGAGCGCGTCCTGGCCCATCACGCCGGCGTCGTCAGGCGGCGGCCCGATGACGAGCACGAACTCGCCGCGCGTCTCCAGCGCGTCGGCGCCTGCCGCAAGCTCGGCGACCGGCGAGCGCTTGATCTCTTCGTGCAGCTTGGTCAGCTCGCGGCAGATCGCGGCGTCACGGCCGGCCATGATGGCGGCGAGATCGCGCAGCGTGTCCTGCACCCGGTTGCCGGATTCGAACATCACGAGCGTCGCATCGATCCGGGCGAGCTCGGTGAGCCGCGCGCGGCGCGCGTGCTCCTTCGACGGCAAGAAGCCCTCGAAGAAGAACCGGTCAGTCGGCAGCGCCGCAACCGACAGCGCAGTCAGCACTGACGATGGCCCCGGCACCGCGATGACGGCATGCCCGGCGGCGCAGACGTCGCGCACCAGCTTGAAGCCGGGATCGGAGATCAGCGGCGTGCCGGCGTCGGAAACCAGTGCGATCGCGGCGCCTTGCGCCAGCCGCTCGAGGATCTTGGGCCGGGCCTGGGCTGCGTTGTGCTCGTGGTAAAGTGCCAGTTCGGCGGTGATCGCGTAACGCTCGGTCAGCCGACGCGTGATCCTGGTGTCCTCGCAGGCGATGACATCGACACCCGCCAAAGTCTCGAGCGCGCGCAGGGTGACGTCGGCCAGATTGCCGATCGGGGTCGCCACCAGATGGAGCCCTGGCGCGGCCTTTGGTGCCGCGAGCTGCTGGCCGCCGATCGAAAAGGTTTTGGCCGCAGTGCCCGTCGTGGCATCCGAATGGTGGAGGGAACTGGCTTTTGCGCGCATAATGCCAATCTAGAGGGATGGCAGCGCTTGCGCCACATCCGCAAATGGCGGTGACGGAACGCCGCCTGAGGGGAGGGAAATGGAGGCCGCGGCAACGGCGCCGCAGGGCCATAATCCTTTTGTTTTAGTTAACTATTCGCCGACAATATGCCTGAATCCACCCGCCTCATCAGAGCTGGATGGAGTCCTGGCCGATCCTGGTCGGTCAAGAGAAGAGAGACGATGGAAGGCCCGCATCACCGTACGTCCCCGCCGTCGGGCACGACCCGGCGGACCGCGCTTGGCCTGATTGTGGGCGCGCCGCTGCTGACCGCCTGTTCCGGCATCCAGCAGAGCTTGAGCCAGTTTTCTAGCAGCAACCCCGAAGCTGGGCCTGCCGGTCCGCAGCAGCAGCCGCAGGCGGTCGGCACCGGGCAGGTCAAGATTGGATTGATTTTGCCGCTGTCCGCGTCCGGCAATGCCGGGCTCGCCGCGCAGTCGATGCGCAACGCCGCCGAAATGGCGCTCGCGGAATTTCAGAACCCGAACATTCAGCTCCTGATCAAGGACGATGGCGGCAGCCCGCAGGGCGCGGCGCAGGGCACCCAGCAGGCGCTGTCCGAGGGCGCCGAGATCATTCTGGGGCCGCTGTTCGCAGGCTCGGTGCCGCCCACCGCGCAACTGACGCGGCCGCGCGGCACCTCGGTGATCGCATTCTCCACCGATTCGAGCGTCGCCGGGCACGGCGTCTACCTCCTGAGTTTCCTGCCGGAGTCCGACATCAATCGGATCGTCGACTATTCCTCGGGGATCGGAAAACGCTCGTTCGCCGCGATGGTGCCTGATAACGCCTATGGCAATGTGGTCGAGGCCGCGTTCAAGCAGGCGGTCGGCCGCAAGAACGGCCGCGTCATCGCATTCGAGAAATATGGCGCCGATCGCGCGACGCCGGCGCGGACTGTGGCCCAGGCGCTGGGCCAGGCCGACGCGCTGCTGCTCGCCGACGACGGCGATTCGGTGGTCGCTACCGCCGATGCGCTGACCGCGGCGGGCGCCAATCTGCGCAACATCCAGCTGCTCGGTACCGGGTTGTGGGACAATCCGCGGGTGTTCGCGAGCCCGGTCCTGCAAGGCGGCCTCTACGCCGCGCCCGATCCGTCAGGTTTCCGCGGCTTCGCCGGCCGCTATCGCGCCAAATTCGGCGGCGAGCCGGTGCGCACCGCAACGCTTGCCTATGACGCCGTGGCGCTGATGGCGGCGCTGGCGCGCACCCAAGGCGCGCAGCGCTTTGCGCCGGAGACGCTGACCAATCCATCCGGCTTTGCCGGCATCGACGGCCTGTTCCGCTTCCGCTCCGACGGCACCAATGAGCGTGGCCTTGCGGTCATGAAGGTGGCTTCGGCTGGAAGCACGCCGGTCGCAGGCTCGCCGAAGAGCTTTGGCGCCTGATTTTCGTCAGGCGGTCTAGCTGCCCTGTCGAGGCGCCGGTGCCCGCCAGCTACTTTGCATGGGGTTGTTTTCGATATTTTAGCGGCGTTCGCCTGGAGCGTTTTCGAGCGATACCGGTTCGCGTGAAGAAAACGCGTCAAAATAAGAATCCAGAGCCCCGTTTCGATTCAATCGGAACGGGATAGGCTCTAGGCGGCGAGATCCGCAACGACCGCGTCGAGCACCGGGAATCCCGACTTGGTCACGCGCAGCCGTCCATCGGCATCGACGGCGATCGCGCCTTCCTCGCGCAGCATCGCGATCCGGTGCGGATCGAGCTTACGGCCGGAGAGCTTCGCATAGCGCGTGGGGTCAATGCCTTCGGCGAGCCGCAGCCCCATCAAGAGGAATTCGTCGGCGCGTTCTTCGCTGTTGAGGCTGTCGTCGGTGACGACGCCGTGGCCACGTTCCTCGACGTTCAACAGCCAGGCCTCGGGGCGCCGCTCGGTCGCGGTCGCGTGCCTGACGCCGTCGATGTCGAGCCGACCGTGTGCGCCGGGACCAATGCCGGCATATTCCTCACCGCGCCAATAGACGAGGTTGTGCTTGCACTCCGCGCCGGTGCGGGCGTGGTTAGAGATCTCGTAGGCGGGCAGTCCCTCGCGGGCGCAGACCTCCTGCGTCACGTCGTAGAGCGCGCGCGCGGTCGCTTCATCCGGAGTCTGCAATTTGCCGGCGGCATGCAGCCCGAAGAACGGTGTGCCTTCCTCGATCGTGAGCTGATAGAGCGACAGGTGCTCGGCCGCTTCCGATATCGCCTGCTTCAATTCATCGGCCCACATCTGCGGCGTCTGGTCGGGACGCGCGTAGATCAGATCGAACGAGTAACGGTCGAATGCGCTTCGCGCGATCGCAACCGCGTCGAGCGCTTCGCGCGCGGTGTGCAAGCGGCCCAATGCTTTCAGCGACGCATCGTCCAGTGCCTGCACGCCGAGCGAGACCCGGTTGACGCCGGCTGTGCGATAGCCGCGAAAGCGCGTCGCCTCGACGCTGGTCGGATTGGCCTCGAGCGTGACCTCGACGTCGCGCGCGACCTGCCAGTGCTTGCCGATCGCATCGAGCACGGCGCCGACGGTCTGCGGCTGCATCAGCGAAGGCGTGCCGCCGCCGAGGAAGATCGAGGACACTTCGCGTCCCGGCACCCGCGCGGCTGTGGTCTCGATCTCGCGGGCGAACGCGCGCACGAAGCGCGCCTCGTCGACCGGCGCATGCCGGACGTGGCTGTTGAAATCGCAATACGGGCATTTCGACAGGCAGAACGGCCAGTGCACGTAAACGCCGAAAGCTTCTCGTTCAGCGTGGCTCAAGGCAGATCTCCGCGAGCTTCACGAAGGCGCGGGCGCGATGCGACAGGCCGAGTCCGAGCGGCGGCAGGCCGTGCTTCTCGATGCTGCTCATCTCGCCAAAGGTCCGTGTGTAACCGTCCGGCAGGAACGCCGGATCATAGCCGAATCCGGCGGTGCCGCGTGGCGGCCAGACCAGGGTTCCGTCGACCCGGGCCTCGACCTCTTCGAGGTGATCGTCCGGCCAGGCCACGCTCAGTGCGGAGACGAAATGCGCCTTGCGCTGCTCCGGCGCAGTGGCGCCGCGTTCCTGCAGCAGGCGCTCGATCCGAGTCATCGCCGCCATGAAGTCCTTGCCCTCGCCGGCCCAGCGCGCCGAATAGATCCCGGGCGCACCGTCGAGCGCGTCGACCACGAGGCCGGAATCGTCGGCGAAGGCCGGCAATCCCGTCGCCTTCGCGGCCGCGATGGCCTTGATCGCCGCATTGGCACGAAAGCTGTCGCCAGTCTCCTCGGGCTCGGCGAGGCCGAGCTCGCCAGCCGACACCGCCTCCACGCCGTGCGGCGCCAGCAGTTCCCGCATCTCGGCAAGCTTGCCGGGATTATGGGTGGCGATGACGAGCTTTCCGGTGATTCGGCGATGCATGGCCAATCTGACTACGCCACCGCGATCTTTTGCAAGTCGACCAGACGCGCGACACCTTTGCGCGCCAGTGCCATCAGCGCCAGGAACTCGTCCTGCGAGAACGGCGTCTTCTCGGCGGTGCCCTGGACCTCGATGATGCGGCCGTCGCCGGTCATGACGAAATTGGCGTCGGTGTCGGCCTCGGAATCCTCGGCATAATCGAGATCGAGCACCGGCGTGCCCTGATAGATGCCGCAGGAGATCGCCGCCACGTTGTCGCGCAACACGTTGGTCTTCAGCATGTTGCGGGTCTTCATCCAGTTGATGCAGTCGGCCAGCGCCACCCAGGCACCGGTGATCGAGGCGGTGCGGGTGCCGCCATCGGCCTGGATGACGTCGCAATCGACCGTGATCTGGCGCTCGCCGAGCGCCTCGAGGTCGACAGCCGCGCGCAGCGAGCGGCCGATCAGCCGCTGGATCTCGACGGTGCGGCCGCCCTGCTTGCCCGCGGAGGCCTCGCGGCGGGTGCGTTCCAGGGTGGCGCGCGGCAACATGCCGTATTCGGCGGTGACCCAGCCGCGGCCCTGGCCCTTCAGCCACGGCGGCAACCGCTCTTCCAGCGTGGCGGTCACCAGCACATGGGTGTCGCCGAACTTCACCATGCAGGAACCCTCGGCATATTTGACGACGCCGCGTTCCAGCGACACGGGACGCAGTTCATCGGGCGCACGGCGGCTTGGCCGCATGGAAATCCTCCAGAATTCCGAGAGATAGGGCTGGGCGTGCTTGTAGGAGGGGGAAGCGGCAGCGGCAAGGGTTTTGGCAAGGGTTTGGCATGGGTTTTGGCCCCGGAATGGTCCGGGTGCCAGGGAGCCGAATGGATGCTTGTCACCGGCCTCCGGGAGCGACAGATTAGGCAGCAATTGTGAAGGACTGGAGTGTGACGCACCACGATCCGATAGGCCTGATCGCCCCGCATGCCGGGCTCGCCCAGCTCAACGAGCGGTCGCGCGACATTTTTCGTCAAATCGTTGAAAGCTATCTTGCGACCGGCGAGCCGGTCGGCTCGCGCAACATCTCGCGCCTGATCGCATTACCGTTGTCGCCGGCCTCGGTCCGCAATGTGATGTCGGATCTCGAGCAGCTCGGCCTGATCTATGCGCCGCACACCTCGGCCGGACGGCTGCCGACCGAACTCGGCCTGCGTTTCTTCGTCGACGCCCTGATGCAGGTCGGCGACCTCACCGAGGCCGAGCGGCAATCGATCCAGACCCAGCTTGCGGCGGTCGACCGTGCGCAATCGGTCGAGGCAGCGCTTGGCGAAGCGTTGACACGGCTGTCGGGGTTGACCCGTGCGGCGGCGGTGGTGCTGACGCAGAAATCGAATGCGCGGCTGAAGCATATCGAATTCGTGCGGCTGGAGCCCGAGAAAGCGCTGGTCGTGCTGGTCGGCGAAGACGGGCAGGTCGAAAACCGGGTGCTGGCGCTGCCGCCGGGCGTGCCGTCCTCGGCCCTGACGGAGGCGACCAATTTCCTCAATGCGCGGATCCGTGGCCGGACGCTGGCCGAAGCGCGGCTCGAGCTCGAGACCGCATTGACGCAGAATCGCGCCGAGCTCGATCAGCTCACACAGAAGGTCGTCGCGGCCGGCATCGCGAGCTGGTCCGGCGGCGCGAACGAGGACCGCCAGCTGATCGTGCGCGGTCACGCCAATCTGCTCGAGGATCTGCATGCGCTGGACGATCTCGAGCGGATCAAGTCGCTGTTCGACGATCTCGAGACCAAGCGCGGCGTGATCGATCTGCTCGGCCGTGCCGAGCGCGGCGAGGGCGTGCGGATCTTCATCGGCTCGGAGAACAAGCTGTTCTCGCTGTCGGGTTCCTCCACCATCATCGCGCCCTATGGCGACGCCCAGGGCCGGATCGTCGGCGTGCTCGGCGTGATCGGACCGACGCGGCTGAACTATGCGCGGGTGATCCCGACCGTCGATTATGCCGCCCGCATCGTCAGCAAGATGCTGGGCGGCTGACCGGAGTGGATTTCGCTTTCAGTTGACGGTTTTCGTTGCTCAAGCCGGAGATCCCTGTTCCCGAAGCCGGTATGTTGCGCTTGATTTTCGCCGCTCAAAGCACGATATCCCGGGCAGCAATCCCCAAGATTTGAACCGACGCGAGTTTTCGAGAAGGCAAGCCATGACCGATCCGAACCGGGCCAATGACAACACCGAGAATTCGGCGCCGACGGGTGAGCCCGTGGTCTCGAAGCCCTACATCATGCCTGACGATCCCGAGGTGGGATCGGCCGAGGCGCTGACCAAGGAACTGGCCGAGGCGCGCGACCGCACGCTGCGCACGCTGGCCGAGATGGAGAACCTCCGTCAGCGCACCCGCCGCGAGGTTGCCGACGCCAAGACCTATGGCATCACCGGCTTCGCCCGCGACGTGCTTGATATCGCCGACAATCTGCAGCGCGCCATCGATGCCGTGCCGGCCGAGACCAAGGAATCGGCCGATCCCGGCCTGAAGGCGCTGATCGAAGGTGTCGAGCTGACCGAGCGCTCGCTGCTCAACGCGCTGGAGAAGAACGGCGTCAAGAAGTTCGATCCGATCGGCGAGAAGTTCGATCCGAACTTCCAGCAGGCGATGTTCGAGGTGCCGGACACCTCGGTGCCGTCGGGCACGGTGGTGCAGGTCGTGCAGGCCGGCTATATGATCGGCGAGCGCATCCTGCGTCCGGCGCTGGTCGGCGTCTCCAAGGGCGGCGCCAAGGCCGCTCCGAGCGCCGACATCACGGTCTGATCGGTCCGACACCGGCCCTGAAGCGTGAGCTTGCCGCTGTCGTTTCACGGCAGCGGCTTCTCGTGGGCTTTCGGCCAATAGGTGCCGAAACTCCAGAGATTTCCTTCCGGATCACGGCAGGCGAAATCGCGGCTGCCATAATCCGTGTCACGCAGTTCCATTTCGATCTTTGCACCTGCCGCCCTGGCTTTCGCATGCAGGGCGACGGGATCGTCGACGGCGATGTAGATTGAATCGGTGCGGCGGCCGGTGGCATCGCCGACCAGCCTGCCATAGGCATCGTCGCGGCTCTGGCCCAGCATCAGCATCGCGGAACCGTAGGCGAGCTCGGCGTGGTGGATCACGCCGCCGTCGCGGTAGACCACGTGCTCGGTGAATCCGATCACGGTCTTGAGCCAGACGATCATCGCCTCGGCGTCCTTGCAGCGCAGGGTCGGATAGATGCGGGGCGGTTCGATGTCGTGCGTCATGGGGGCTCATCTCCTGGGCTGATGGCGCCACTCTGCACGAGGCAATCCGGCTTCGGCTTGAAGGTTTGTTACCAGTCGGCCAGCAGCTCGCCGGAATGGGACAGCCGGCTGTCGGTCAGCGTCAGGCGGCGTGCCCAGGCGGTCGGTGGTTCCCCGGCAAACTCGACGAACTCGCGCGCGAGATGGGCTTGATCGGCGTAGCCGCTCTCCGCAGCGATCGCGGCCCAGCCGTGGGCTGTGCCAGCCTGCGCAAGCCGGCAAGCCTGATGAAAGCGCATCATGCGCGCCACCGGCTTGGGCGCGAGGCCGAGCTCGGATCGAAACCGGCCGGCGAGGTGCTTGCGGCTCCAACCGATCTCCGAAGCGATCGCCGTGATCCGGGCGGTGCCGCCCGATCGCGCCAACATTCGATAAGCGAACGCGACTTCCTCGCACGGTCCGCGGCCGAGGCGGCGAAGCACGAAATCCTCGATCAGGTCGAAGCGGCGCCGCCAGCACGGTGCGGCGCCGATCTGCTCGCGCAGCCGCCGCCCATCGCGGCCCAGCACATCGCCAAGATCGACCATGCGCCCGGTGAGCTCGGCAATGGCGCCGCCGAAGAAGCGATAGGCGCCAAGCGGCGTGAAATCCACCTGCACGGATTCGGCGCAGCCGTCGGACTCGATGTTGACGGGGCCGGCGTGCAGTCCGGCCGTGAAGCTCAGCTGACGGTCGGATGGTCCAGGCTGACGCGCGAGCGCGATCAGATAGGGCGAGCCGAAGCTGATGATCAACGGCACGATCAGGGGAGCGGTCTGACGGTGGAAGAAGCGGCCTGCCGCGGTCTCGCGATAGCCGGTCATCCCGACAATCAGGCCTGTCATGCGCGGCGACGGCGAGCGCCGCGCGAAGTCGAATGCGACGGGGGCCTCGAGCTCAGCCATGTGGCTCTCGCGCGGAATGCCTACGCGATATCCGACGACTGGATCCGCTTGACGCCGGCCTTGTCCATGTCGGTCCAGGCCTTGGCCAGCGATCCCTGGGTGTCGATGCCGCGGCAGGCGTCCTCCACGACATAGGTCTCGAAGCCGGCCTTGCGGGCATCGAGCGCGGTCCATGCCACGCAGAAATCGGTGGCGAGCCCGGCCACGAAAACCCGCTCGACATTGCGCGCCTTCAGATATGCGGCAAGCCCGGTGGTGGTCTTGCCATCGGCTTCGGTGAAGGCGGAGTAGCTGTCGACGTCCTTGTGAAAGCCCTTGCGGATGATCAGCTCGGCCTGCGGGATCGCGAGCTCCTTCGACAGCGAGGCGCCGTCGGTGCCCTGCACGCAGTGGTCCGGCCACAGCACCTGCTTGCCGTAGGCGAGATCGACGGTCTCGAACGGCTTCTTGCCGGCATGGACCGAGGCAAACGAGACGTGTCCGGGCGTGTGCCAGTCCTGCGTCATCACCACATTGGCAAAGCTCTTGGCGATCTTGTTGATGACCGGCACCACCTGCTCGCCGTCCTTCACCGCGAGGCTGCCGCCTGGCAGGAAGCAGTTCTGGACGTCGATCACGAGCAGCGCGGAGCCATCGTCGGGCTTGATCGCAGCCGCCCAGAGACTTTTCGGAACCAAAGTCGCAAGCGCCAACGTGCCGAGGCCTGCAACTATCTGTCGTCGATCCAACATCGCGCCCCTCCTCGCTTTGATACCGCGCGAGGAGGCTAGTTCCGTTCGGCGAACGACGAAAGTGGGATTTTTTCGACCGGCCTTGCGACCGGCCCGATCAGCCGCGCGGCTGGATGCCGTCGCGGACCGCGCGGAAGCGCGGAAAGGCCGTCTCCCAATCGGTGCGCGGCGAACTGCCGATGATGCGCAGCGATGTCTGCGCGCCAAACCGCAGCCACTGCACGATGGTCACCGGGGTGTTGTCCTTGCCGCTGACGGCGTCGATCCGGGTCTCGAAGCCGGGCTGGCCGTCGATCCGGATCGGTTCGGACATCGTGATCCGCCCGTCGCGCACGCCGGGGATCGTGGTGGCGATCTGCTGGGCAAAGCGGCCGCGATCGTCGGGCGTGGCCGGCGCCGAAGTGATGATGCCGAGCAGCATGAAGGGCTTGGCCTCAAGGGCCTTGTCGTCGCCGTCGGCCATCAGCAGCGCTGCGCCCGGCGCCAGCATGCGGATGTTCTTGAAGCTGCTGAGCTCGGTGACCTTGAACGGCATCATGCCGAGCTGCTCGTCGACCGGCACATCCTTGCGGATTTCGGCGGAGGCGAACATCTGCCGGACGGCGTCGTCGGTGTAGATCTTGCTCGCGTTCTCCGGCACCTGCACCGCGACATAGCCGGAGAAGGTCGGCCCCGGCAGGATCATGGAGTAGCGCCGCACATTGCTGGCGCCGTCGCGGGCGCTCTCCACGGTGTAGTAGGCGAGGCCGGCCGGCGTCTCGAGGCTTTCGGGCTTGATGTTTCCGGTGCCGGCGGGGTTGGCCTTGAAGGCGGTCACGACCTCGTTGTAGGCGTCCGCGGGCAGGTCGGCGATCAGGACCTTGACGCCCTGGTCCTCGGTCTCGAAGCCGATGAAGGCTTTGGCGCGGACGAGGCCCACCAGCGGTTTCATCCCGACATGCGCGCCCGGCGGAAACACCACATCGGCGGCATAGCCACGACAGGTGGCAGCAATCAGCAAGGCAACCGCAACGAGAACTCGAAAAGGCGTCATGGGGGATCTACCGGTTTTGCTTGGTGGCCGCGCAACGGGGCCGATGCAGGGCTGGATGGCCTCTTCAGTCGAACCGCTTTTAGCGGTTTTGATGGCCCTGCAACAGGCCGCCAAATCTCCGCTCCAGGCCAGCCGGCTCGATTCCATGGGCTTTTCGCCTTGATTGGCGGGCACTTTCCAGTTTCCCGAGGTTTCCAGGAGCGACCACCTGCGGCCGCCAGCGGCCAAACAGCGCGCCCTCGACCCGTGCGCCGCTCTCGCATACGACGTTTGTGAGCGTTCACTCAACAGCGCTGACGTCGCGCCGCTGACGTCGCGGTCGACGGCGGGCGGCATCATTGCCGATCCGTTAACTTGGTTTGGGCTTGAACCGGGGCCGCAGCCGGACTGACACAATCTTTCAAACGTCAGTCTTTTCAGGCCTCAACGTTGCGTCCAGTCCTTGCGGGCAGGACCCTCTCTCCTATATCAGGCTCACCGTCGCAATATCGCGAGTATGTGAACGTCTGGGGGTTCGGTACGGAGCGCCGTCAGGGCCCAACACCAACCTGCCTTAGCAAAGAGGATATCAAAACCATGGGTAAGGTCATTGGGATCGACCTCGGCACCACGAATTCGTGCGTCGCCGTGATGGATGGCAAGAACGCCAAGGTGATCGAGAATGCCGAGGGCATGCGAACGACGCCGTCGATCGTTGCTTTCACCGACGATGGCGAGCGCCTTGTCGGACAGCCGGCGAAGCGCCAGGCGGTGACCAATCCCGAGCGTACGTTCTTTGCGGTGAAGCGCCTCATCGGCCGCCGCTATGACGACCCGATGGTCGAGAAGGACAAGAAGCTCGTTCCCTACAAGATCGTCAAAGCGTCGAACGGCGATGCCTGGGTCGAAGCCGACGGCAAGACCTATTCGCCCTCGCAGGTCTCGGCCTTCATTCTGCAGAAGATGAAGGAGACCGCTGAGGCGCATCTCGGCCAGAAGGTCGATCAGGCCGTCATCACGGTTCCTGCCTATTTCAACGACGCGCAGCGTCAGGCCACCAAGGATGCCGGCAAGATCGCCGGTCTCGAAGTGCTGCGCATCATCAACGAGCCGACGGCAGCCGCGCTCGCCTACGGTCTCGACAAGACGAAGGCCGGCACGATCGCGGTGTACGACCTCGGCGGCGGCACCTTCGACGTCTCGATCCTCGAGATCGGCGACGGCGTGTTCGAGGTGAAGTCGACCAACGGCGACACCTTCCTCGGTGGTGAAGACTTCGACATGCGCCTGGTCGGCTACCTCGCCGACGAGTTCCAGAAGGAGCAGGGCATCAACCTGCGCAACGACAAGCTCGCTCTGCAGCGCCTGAAGGAAGCCGCCGAGAAGGCCAAGATCGAGCTGTCGTCGACCACGCAGACCGAAATCAATCTGCCGTTCATCACGGCTGACCAGACCGGTCCGAAGCATCTGACGATGAAGCTGACCCGCGCCAAGTTCGAGGCGCTGGTGGCCGACCTCGTCGAGAAGACCATCGAGCCGTGCCGCAAGGCGCTGAAGGATGCCGGCCTGACCGCCGGTGAGATCGGCGAAGTGGTGCTGGTCGGCGGCATGACCCGCATGCCGAAGATCCAGGAAGTGGTGAAGCAGTTCTTCGGCAAGGAGCCGCACAAGGGCGTCAATCCCGACGAAGTCGTCGCGATCGGTGCTGCGATCCAGGCCGGCGTGCTGCAGGGCGACGTCAAGGACGTGCTGCTGCTCGACGTGACCCCGCTGTCGCTGGGCATCGAGACGCTGGGCGGCGTGTTCACCCGCATCATCGACCGCAACACCACGATCCCGACCAAGAAGAGCCAGGTGTTTTCGACGGCCGAAGACAATCAGGGCGCCGTCACCATCCGCGTCTTCCAGGGCGAGCGTGAAATGGCGGCCGACAACAAGATGCTCGGCCAGTTCGATCTGATGGGCATTCCGCCGGCCCCGCGCGGCATGCCGCAGATCGAGGTGACCTTCGACATCGACGCCAACGGCATCGTCAACGTCTCGGCCAAGGACAAGGCGACCGGCAAGGAACAGCAGATCCGGATCCAGGCATCCGGCGGTCTGTCCGAGGCCGACATCGACAAGATGGTCAAGGACGCCGAGGCCAATGCGGCCGAGGACAAGAAGCGCCGCGAAGCAGTCGACGCCAAGAACCATGCCGATGGCCTGGTTCATTCGACCGAGAAGGCTTTGGCGGAGCACGGCTCGAAGATTCCGGAGACGGATCGTCGCGCCATCGAAGACGCCGTCAGCGACCTCAAGGAAGCGCTGAAGGGCGACGACGCCGAGGCGATCAAGGCCAAGACCAACACGCTGGCGCAGGCTTCGATGAAGCTCGGCGAGGCAATGTACAAGCAGCAGGCTGAGGCCGATGCGGCCAAGGACGCTGCAAAGGATGACGTTGTCGACGCGGAGTTCACCGAGGTCGACGACGACAAGAACAGCAAGAAGTCTGCCTAAGCGGGCTTGCGATCATGGCCCTCACACCAAAGAGCACGCGACGCGTCTCGGAGGAGTGGGGGTCATTTTTCTTTAAGGCGATCGCTGCATCTTCCAGACAGGCGCAATCCTTGACGATCGCGACGAACTTCGGACGGAATTGAAGTATGTCCACCAAGCGCTGCTACTACGAGACCCTCGAGGTCGAGCGGAACGCGGACGAGACCAAGCTCAAATCGGCTTTCCGCAAGCTCGCGATGAAATGGCATCCGGACAAGAACCCGGGCGACGCCAGCAGCGAGGTCCGGTTCAAGGAAATCAACGAAGCCTATGAGGTGTTGAAGGACGGCGACAAGCGCGCCGCCTATGACCGCTTCGGCCATGCCGCTTTCGAGCAGGGCATGGGCGGTGGCGGTCCCGGCTTCGGCGCCGGCTTCGCCTCCTCCTTCTCCGACATCTTCGAGGATCTGTTCGGCATGGCCGGGCAGCGCCGCGGCAGCGGCGGCCGCGAACGCGGTGCCGACCTGCGCTACAACATGGAGATCACGCTCGAGGAGGCCTTCCAGGGCAAGACCGCGCAGATCGAGATCCCGGTCTCGGTCACTTGCGAATCCTGCTCCGGCACCGGCGCCAAGGCCGGCACCAAGCCGAAGACCTGCTCGCATTGCGGCGGCGCCGGCCGTATCCGGCAGGCCCAGGGCTTCTTCACGCTGGAGCGGACCTGCCCCGGCTGTCAGGGCCGCGGCCAGATGATCGAGGACGCCTGCGCCTCCTGCGCCGGGTCCGGCCGGGTGACGCGCGAGCGCATGCTGTCGGTCAACATTCCTCCGGGCGTCGAGGACGGCACCCGTATTCGTCTCGCCGGCGAAGGCGAGGCCGGTGTCCGCGGCGGTCCGCCCGGCGACCTCTACATCTTCCTGTCGCTGACCACGCACCAGTTCTTCCAGCGCGACGGCGCCGACCTGCACTGCCGCGTGCCGATCTCGATGGTCACCGCTGCCCTCGGCGGCGAGTTCGAGGTGCCGACCATCGACAAGAGCAAGACCAAGGTGAAGGTGCCGGCCGGGACCCAGTCCAGCCGCCGATTCCGCATCGCATCAAAGGGTATGCCGGTGCTCCGTTCGCGCCAGACCGGCGACATGTATGTACAGGTTGTGGTCGAAACGCCGCAGAATCTGACCAAGAAGCAGCAAGAATTGCTGATGGAGTTCGAAAAACTCTCGTCCGGCGCAACTCAACCGGAGGCAGCGGGTTTCTTCTCTAAGGTCAAGGACTTCTTCGGAAGCCGCACCGTCTAGCCGCAGTCGTTATGCTTGACCGTAGCGACTTCGATCTATACGTGTTTATGACTGTTTTCTGACAACCGCTCGATTGTGCGCGGTCCCGCCTGGTAGCGACATGCCTCTGCAATCGTCCGTGCGTGCGTCGAAGAAGCCCCTCCGTCTCGACGACGAGGTTCGATTTCTCCGTTCATGGATCGAGAAGCCGCTGCATATGGGCGCGGTGATGCCGTCCGGGCGGCTGCTTGCACGCACCATGGCGCAATATGTCGATCCCGAGTCCGAAGGACCGGTTGTCGAACTCGGACCCGGCACCGGTGCGATCACCAATGCGCTGATCGAGCATGGCGTCGATCAAAAGCGTCTCGTCTTGGTTGAGTACAATCCCGGCTTCTGTGCGCTGCTGCGCGAACGCTATCCGCAGGCCAAGGTGGTCCAGGGCGACGCCTACAGGCTGCGCGATACGCTGTGGGACGTCATGAAGTCCCCGGCGTCGGCCGTGGTCTCCGGCCTGCCGCTGGTTACCAAGCCGATGCTGACCCGCCTGAAGCTGGTCCGCGACGCTTTCCTGGCCCTCGCGCCCGGTGCGCCGTTCGTCCAGTTCACCTATTCGGTGGCGCCGCCGATTCCGAAGTCACTGCCCGGCGTGTCCACAGAAGCGTCCGAGCGGATCTGGATGAACCTTCCGCCCGCGCGGGTCTGGGTGTATCGCAAGGGCTGACCGCCCTGCGTTGTCGCGCCGGGCGCGTGCCCTAACCGCGATTTCGAAATGTCCGCGCTGAAAATCCTCGTGATCCCCGGATCGCTGCGATCAGGGTCGCTCAATGCGAAGCTCGCCGCCGTGCTGGCGCATGAGGTCGCACAGCTCGGGGCCGACGTCACCCGTATCTCGCTCGGCGATTTTCCGCTGCCGATCTATGACGGCGATCTGCAGGCCAAATCGGGCGTGCCGCAGCACGCCGTCAATCTGAAGCGGATGATCGGCACCCATCATGGCGTGCTGATCGTGACGCCGGAATACAACTCCTCGGTGCCGGCGCTGGTGAAGAACACGATCGACTGGGTGAGCCGCGTGCAGGATCCGCACGAGACTCGTGGCCAGGTGTTCCACGGCCGCGCCTTCGCGATCGCGGCGGCATCCGGCAACCGACTCGGCGGCACGCGTGCGCTGGCGGCGCTGCGCTTGATCCTGACGGCGTGCCATGCCGCCGTGATCCCGAACCAGCTCGCGCTGTCATTCGCCGAGCAGGCCTATGACGACATGGATCGTCTAAAGCACCAGGCCGACATCGACACGATGCGGGCGCTGGTGCGGCAGCTGATCGACCATTCCCAACGCATGATGTGAGGTGACATGCAGCCAGCCAAGATCGCTCCAAAAGACCGGTTGATTGTGGCGCTCGATCTGCCGTCGGTCGCCAGCGCCGAGGCGATGATCGACAGGCTCGGCGACAGCGTCACCTTCTACAAGATCGGCTATCAGCTCGGTTACGCCGGCGGCCTTACGCTGGCGAAGCAGCTCGCAGGCAGCGGCAAGAAGGTCTTTCTCGATCTCAAGATGCACGACATCGGCAACACGGTGGCGCGCGGGGTCGAAAGCGTCGCCGCTCTCGGCGCGACCTTTCTCACCGTGCATGCCTATCCGCAGACCATGAAGGCGGCGGTCGAGGCGCGCGCGGGTTCGGGCCTGAAGATCCTCGCGGTGACGGTGCTGACGTCCTACGATGACAGCGACCTGCACGCGGCGGGCTATCGCCTCAACGTCTCCGATCTCGTCGAAGCGCGCGCCAGGCAGGCACAGGCGCTCGGTGTCGACGGCATCGTCAGCTCGCCTGAGGAAGCCGGCGCCTTGCGCAAGATCGTGGGCAAACAGATGAACCTGGTGACCCCTGGCATTCGCCCCGCGGGCTCGGCGACCGGCGATCAGAAGCGCATCATGACGCCGGCCCGTGCCATTGCCGCCGGCGCTGACTATCTGGTGGTCGGACGTCCGGTGATGGAAGCCGCCGATCCGAAGGCCGCGGCCGAAGCCATTCACACCGAGATCGCCCAGGCGCTCGCCTGAACCAACAACAAGGGAGAATAGAGATGGCGAAGGGATACTGGATCGGACGCGTCGACGTTCACAATGAGGAGGGCTACAAGCCCTACATGGCGGCCAACCCGGCGATCTTCCAGAAATTCGGCGGCAAGTTCATCGTGCGCGGCGGCAAGTTCACTGGCGTCGAGGGCCAGAGCCGCTCGCGCAACGTCGTGATCGAATTTCCCGATTACGCGACCGCGCTCGCTTGCTACCAATCGCCGGAATACCAGGCCAACATCAAGGTGCGGCAGCCGCACTCGATCGCCGACCTGATCATCATCGAGGGGCACGACAGCCCGTAGGCCTGCACATCGGGCCGCCGCCGGTTCGGTTGCCCGGAACAGCCGCCGCCGATCGCCGTTTGAGCATGATCCCCGCGCAAATGCGTTCCGCGTTTGTCGCGCCGGAAAACCGGTTTCCCCTTTGCCGGTTCATGCTTTATACGGCGGTGAGAGGTGAGCCATGGCTGACATGCGTCTGATTGTTGCGGGAGCCGGCGGCCGGATGGGCCGCACGCTGACGCGGGTGATTTCCGAAACCCCGGGGGCGGTGCTGGTCGGCGCGCTGGAAGCACCGGGCTCGGAGCTGCTCGGCAAGGACGCCGGCGTGCTCGCCGGCCTTCCCGCCAACGACGTCAAGCTGTCGGCCGATCTGTGGTCGATGTCGGCGGCCGCCGACGGCATCCTGGATTTCACCGTACCGGCCGCGACCATCGCCAATGTCGCGATCGCGGCCGAGCGCGGCCTGGTTCACGTCATCGGCACCACCGGCCTGTCGCAGTCCGACGATGCCGTGATCCGCAGCGTCACCAACCGCGCCATTGTGGTGAGGTCGGGCAATATGAGCCTCGGCGTCAATCTGCTTGCCGCGCTGGTCAAGCGCGTCGCGCAATCGCTCGACCAGAGCTTTGACATCGAAATTCTCGAGCTGCACCACAAGTCCAAGATCGATGCGCCGTCGGGCACCGCCTTGATGCTCGGCGAAGCTGCGGCTGCGGGACGCAAGATCGCGCTGGAGCAGCATTCGGCGCGCGGCCGCGATGGCCTGACCGGGGCGCGGCGCGCCGGCGATATCGGCTTTGCGTCGTTGCGCGGCGGCACCGCGGCGGGCGATCACAGCGTGATCTTTGCCGGCCCTTCGGAGCGCATCACGCTGTCGCATCATGCCGAGGATCGCGCGCTGTTCGCGCAGGGCGCGCTGAAGGCGGCGCTGTGGGCGCACGGCAAGAAGCCCGGCATGTATTCGATGACCGACGTGCTCGGGTTGAACGACTGAAACCACCCGACGAAATAAAACCCAGCCAAGCGAAAACGGAATCTGAAATGAGTGATCGTCTTCTTGTGCTCGTTCGTCACGGTCAGAGCGAATGGAATCTGAAGAACCTGTTCACCGGGTGGAAGGATCCCGATCTCACCGAGCAGGGCATCGCCGAAGCCAAGGACGCCGGCCGCAAGCTGAAGGCGCAGGGCCTGTCTTTCGACGTTGCCTTCACCTCCGACCTGACCCGCGCGCAGCACACGCTGAAGCTGATGCTGGAGCAGATCGGCCAGACCGGACTGCCGACCACGAAGAATCTCGCGCTCAATGAGCGCGACTACGGCGATCTCTCGGGCCTCAACAAGGACGACGCCCGCAAGAAGTGGGGCGAGGACCAGGTCCTGGTCTGGCGCCGCTCCTACGACGTCCCGCCGCCCGGCGGCGAGAGCCTGAAGGATACGCTGGCGCGTACGCTGCCCTATTACGTGCAGGAGATCCTGCCGGGCGTGCTGCGTGGCCAGCGCACGCTGATCGCCGCTCACGGCAATTCGCTGCGCGCGCTGATCATGGTGCTGGAGAAGCTTTCGCCGGAGCAGATCCTCAAGCGCGAACTCGCGACCGGCGCGCCGGTGGTCTATCGGCTCAACGCCGATTCCACTGTCGCATCCAAAGTCGATCTCGCGGCTTAGAGAACGCTCAACCGCTCAACCCGTCATCCCCGCGCAAAGGCTTTGCCTTTGTCGCTGGAGGAGCGCGAAGCGCGTCTCGAAGGATGCACGGCCACCAGCCGGGCCGTCGACCCTTCGAGACGCGCTTCGCGCTCCTCAGGGTGACGGTGAGAGAGTGTGAGCGCCCGGCTAAGGAAGGTCAGTGCAATCCCACCTGGCCGGCTTCCCAGCCCAGCATCGCCTGCTTGCGGGTGATGCCCCAGTGATAGCCGGTCAGCGCGCCGCTCTTGCCGAGGGCGCGATGGCAGGGCACCACGAACGACACCGGATTGCGGCCGACTGCGGCGCCGACGGCGCGCGAGGCCTTCGGATTGCTGATCTTGGTGGCGATGTCGGAATAGCTCACGGCGCGGCCCATCGGGACCTTGAGCAGCGTTTCCCAAACCCGCACCTCGAAGTCGGTACCGATCAAGACGACGCGCAGCGGCTGGTCCGCCCGCCACAACTTCGTATCGAACACGCGCTGGGCCAATGCGGTGGTGCCGTCGGTGTCCTCGACAAAGGTCGCGTTCGGCCAGCGCCGCTTCATGTCGGCAAACGCCGTCTGCTCGTCGCCGGGGTCAGCGAAGGCAAGGCCTGCGAGCCCGCGGTCGGTTGCGATCACGATCGCGGTGCCGAATGGCGAGGGGTGGAAGCCGAAGCGCAGCGTCATGCCGCCGCCGCCGGTCTTCCATTCGCCGGGCGACATCGCCTCATGCGTGACGAACAGATCGTGCAGCCGTCCCGGGCCCGAAAGACCCGAGTCGAGTGCCGCGTCGAGCACGCTGGCGGAATCGCGCAGCAGGTTCTTGGCGTGATCCAGGGTCAGCGCCTGCATGAAGGCCTTCGGCGTCAGCCCGGCCCAGCGGCGGAACAGATGGTGCAGTTCATCCGGCGTGACGGCGGCGGCATCGGCCATCGCTTCGATGGTCGGCTGCGTGCGCCAGTGCTCCGAGATGAACGCGATGGCGCGCCGCACCGAGTCGTAGTCGCGCAGCGCGGCGCTCTGGAGGCCCGGCTTGGCCAGGCGCTGGTCGTGTATGGCGAGTGTCATCATGGTGTCTGATTTAGGAGCCATGGCGCGTCCAAACCACCCGATTTCTGACAAGCTCGATCAAGCGATGGGATTGTAAGTCGGGCCGCGCTTCGCGGTGTTCAGCGCCGCGGTCAACGCTTTGGAAAAGCTCGCCTTTTCGTCCGGGCTCAGGAAGCTGCCGACGCTGACCCGGCGGCCCCGCGACACCAGGTAAAGCCGTTCGATGCCGAACTCCTCGTGCGAGATCTGCTCGAACCGCACCCAGAGCGGATTGAGCACCCACTCGGCCACATGGCCGCGGTGGCTGATCCTGCGCACCCGCAGTTCCGACGGCGTGACGGTGATCTCCTCGCTCGCCTTGGCGGAGCGGAAATTGACCTTGAACGCCCAGTAGATCACCAGCACGTCGAGGCCGAAGAAACCGAAGATCGGCCAGGCGCCGAGCCACCAGAACACCGCGCCGGCGATGAAGCTGACCACGGTGACGAACGACATCAGCACGATGAAGCCGGTGCGATTCAGCGAGCGGTGCGGCGTCAGCAGCGCCGAGAACAGTTTCGGCTCCGCCTCGGGCGCATCGACGTCGAGGTCATCGGCCCTGGGGTCTTCGCCCGGATCAAAGTCGTTGCCTGCGGTCATGACGTGTCAGTATATCCCGTTCATGGCCAAAATCATCCGCTCTCAACGCGCGAGCACCTCAAGCGTTCGGTCCGCGCCGAAGAAGAAAGCCGCCAAAGCGGCAAAGCCGCTGCCCAAACGCGCGGCGAAGAAGCCGGCGACCAAGGCCGCCAAGAAGGTTGCAAAACCAAAGCCATGGACGGCGGAGCAGGTCTACGAGGCCTTCGACCGGTTCCGAAAAGCCAATCCCGAGCCGAAGGGCGAGCTCGAGCATCTCAACCCCTACACGCTGCTGGTGGCCGTGGTGTTGTCGGCGCAGGCGACCGACGCCGGCGTCAACAAGGCGACGCGGGCGCTGTTTGCGATCGCCGACACGCCGGAGAAGATGCTTGAGCTCGGCGAAGACAGAGTGCGCGACTACATCAAGACCATCGGGCTCTATCGCAACAAGGCCAGGAACGTCATCGCGCTGTCCGAGAAGCTGATTGCCGAATTCGGCAGCGAGGTGCCGCGCACCCGTGCCGAAATCGAATCATTACCCGGCGCCGGCCGCAAGACCGCGAATGTCGTGCTCAACATGGCGTTCGGCGAGCACACGATGGCGGTCGACACCCATGTGTTCCGCGTCGGCAACCGCACCGGTCTCGCGCCCGGCAAGACGCCGCTCGAGGTCGAGCTGGGATTGGAGAAGGTGATCCCGACCGAGTTCATGCTGCACGCCCATCACTGGCTGATCCTGCATGGCCGCTATACTTGCCTCGCCCGCAATCCGCGTTGCGACGTATGTCTGATCAATGATCTTTGCCGGTGGCCGGAGAAGACCGTCTAAGGCATGATCATCATCATGTGCTGGCAGGTTGTCCGGCGTTCCGGGTGTGACTGACGGGAGTGTGGTGTGACAGAGCAGGTTCAAGACAGTCCGTCACAGGTCAGCCAGACCGCGCCCGCACCCGCGACAACGCCAGCCAAGCCGCAGCCTGCGCCGAGCGGCTTCTGGAGCCGTTTCGCCATCCCGCTGTTTGCGGTGCTGGCTGCGCTTGTGTTCGTCGCGGTGGCGACCACGCATTGGGACGCCTGGGTCGGCAGTGCCACCATCCAGACCACCAATGATGCCTATGTGCGCGCCGAGTTGACCCAACTTTCGAGCCGCGTGTCCGGCGAAGTGCTCACGGTCGCCATCTCCGATTTCCAGCGCGTCAAGGCCGGCGATCTGCTGGTGCAGATCGATCCTGCCGATTACCAGGCGCAGGTCGCGCAGGCCGAGGCGGGTGTGGTCGGCGCGCAGGCCGCGCTCGACAACCTCAACAACCAGGTCGAGCTGCAATATGCGACCATCGCGCAAGCCGAGGCCTCGCGGCTGTCGGCGGAGGCGCAGCAGACCCTGGCGCGCCAGGAGCAGGAGCGTCAGCAATCGCTGTCGCAAACCGACGCCGGCACGCGGCAGCGGCTCGAGCAGGCGACCGCATCCTATGCCAAGTCGGAGGCCGACGTGCAGGCCAGCCGTGCGGTGATCGCTGCGCAGCGCCATCAGCTCGAGGTCCTGCAGGGCACCAAGAAGCAACGCGCCGCCGATCTCGACGCCGCCAAGGCGCTGCTGGCATCGGCCAAGCTCAAGCTTGGTTACACCAGGATCGTCGCGCCGTTCGACGGCGTCACCGGCGAGCGTCAGGTGCAGCCGGGCGATTACGTCAACATCGGCACCAATCTGATCAACGTCGTGCCGCTGCCGAACGTCTATGTGATCGCCAACTACAAGGAAACCCAGCTGACCAACGTCAAGCCGGGCCAGCCGGTCGAGGTCACCGTCGATACGTTCTCCGGCCAGACGCTGCGCGGCGTCGTCGAGCGCATCGCGCCGGCGAGCGGATCGCAATTCGCGCTGCTGCCGCCCGACAACGCCACCGGCAATTTCACCAAGGTGGTGCAACGTATCCCGGTGCGTATCCAGTTCGACAAGGGCCAGCCGTTGCTCGAGCGCCTGCTGCCGGGCATGTCGGTGGTCACGCGGATCAACACCGGCGAGGCGGTCGCCAATGGCGGAAAATGACGACCGTAACAGCGGTCCGGTTTCGCGCGGCGACGTCGCGCGTTATCCGGTGTTCGCCGTCGTTGCCGTGCTGCTCGGCGCGTTCCTGGCGAATTTCGACAGCCGCCTGACCTCGGTTGGCCTGCCCGACCTTCGCGGCGCGTTCTCGCTCACCTTCGACGAGGGCGCCTGGCTCTCGACCGCTGCGATCGGCTCGCAGATATTCATCGCGCCCGCGGTGGCCTGGCTCGCCACCGCGTTCGGCCTGCGGCGCGTGCTCGGCATTCCGAGCCTGATCTATGCCATGGTCTCGCTGACCATCCCGTTCGTGCACGACTACACGGCGCTGATCGCACTCAGCATCGCCCACGGCATGCTGCTCGGCACCTTCGTGCCGGCGACGCTGATGATCATCCTGCGCAACCTGCCGATCCGCTGGTGGCTGCCGGCGATCGCGATGTATTCGATCCGTGTCGGCTTCGCGCTGGATACGTCGAGCTCGCTGGTCGGATTCTATGTCGAGCACCTCGGCTGGCAGTGGCTGTATTGGCAGGGCGTCGTGGTCGCGCCGCTGATGGGGCTGATGGTTTATCTCGGCACGCCGAACGAGCCGATCAATCGCGACCTGCTGCACCATGCCGATTGGGGCGGCATGCTGCTGCTCGGCGCCGGCCTGGGGATGGTCTATGCCGGGCTCGATCAAGGCAACCGGCTGGACTGGCTGTCGTCGGGCACCGTGATGGCGCTCCTGATCGGGGGCGGGCTGTTGATCGTCGCCTTCATGATCAACGAGACGGTCGCGCGCCGGCCGTGGGCGCATTTCAACGTACTGTTCTCGCGCAATATCGGGCTCTCGCTGATCGTCATCCTGCTGTACACGCTGACCAGCCTGTCGAACTCGTCGCTGGTGCCGAATTTCCTCGGCGCCGTCAGCGCGCTGCGGCCGGAGCAGTCGGGCACGCTGCTGTTCACCTACGGCGCGCTGCCGATGTTCGTGCTGGTGCCGATCTCGATTGTCCTGTTGCGTCACCTCGATCCCCGCATCGTCGTGGTGCTCGGGTTCTCGGCATTCGCGGCCGCCAATCTCTGGGGCACGCAGCTTAGCCATGTCTGGGCGCGCGAGGATTTCGTCGGCATCGTGCTGCTCACGTCGGTCGGGCAGGCGCTAACGCTGCTGCCGATCATCATCATGGCGCTGTCCAATTCCGATCCGTCGCGGGCGACGGCATTCGCGGCCTATATCCAGATCATGCGGCTCGGCGGCGCCGAGATCGGCATCGCCCTGATGGGGACCTGGCTGCGCGTCCGCGAGCAGATCCATTCGAACTATCTCGGCCAGCACGTCCAGGGCGGCGCTGTCGACGTCGTGAACCTGCTGAAGCGATTGGCGGGTGAATTCTCCGGCCATGGCATCGGGGCGGCGACGGGACGTGCCATCGGCACGCTCGCGGCCCTCGTGCAGCGCGAAGCCAACACGCTCGCCTACATTGACGGCTTCTGGCTGTGCTTCTGGATCGCGATCCTGGCGCTGTTCCTGGTCGCCCTGATCACGCGCGCGCCGCAAGGTCCGCTGTCGCCGGTGCCGCTCGGCTTCGTGAAGAACGTGCTGCGCAAGCCCGACGTCGCCGCGTCCTGATTTGCGCGGATATCGCCGGCGGCTTCCGTTGCCGGGGTCAATTTATAGTGAATGCGGCGCCTCAGCTATCTCGCGGGCGCCTGAAATATTTTGCACGTCGCGTGGTTCCACAAGCGGGGGAACGGGAGCCACGATGATCGAGACCAAGCAGACGGCCGCGCTTGTTTCCATGGCGACGGCGGTTCCACCACATCTGTTCCATCAGGGACAGATCCTGCAGGCCGCGCGCGACCTTCTGGCCGACCGCTATCCCGAATTCGAGACGCTCTCCAGCCTGTTCGCCAACACCGGCATCCAGCATCGCTACGGCGTGAAGCCGATCGAATGGTATCTCGAACGGCGCGGCTGGCCGGAGCGGACGCGGGCGTTCCTGGAAGGCGCGGAAGCGCTGTTCGTCGATGTCGCCCGCAAGGCGATTGCCCGTGCGGACCTGACCGGCAGCGACATCGATGTCGTGGTCACGGTGTGCTCGACGGGCATCGCCACGCCGACGCTGGAGGCGCGCGTCGCGGGCCAACTCGGCCTGCGGACCGACGTGTCGCGCGTGCCGGTGTTCGGCCTCGGCTGCGCGGGCGGCGTGTCGGGCCTGTCGATCGCGGCGCGGTTGGCGCAGGCGCAGCCCGGTGCGAACGTGCTGCTGGTTGCGCTCGAGCTCTGCACGCTCGCGGTCCGCCACGATGAGCTCACCAAGGCGAATATCGTCGCCGCCAGCCTGTTCGGCGATGGCGCCGCTGCGATCGTGCTGCGCGCCGGCGACGGCGGTGCGACGCGGATCGAGGCGGCCGGCGAAAAGCTGTGGCCGGATACGCTCGGCATCATGGGCTGGACGGTTGATCCGGAAGGATTCGGCGTCGTCTTTCAGCGCACCATTCCGGATTTCGTCCGCGACCATGTTGGAGCGGCCGTTGCCGAAATCCTGGCACGGATGGAGCTGACGGCCGGTGATATCGATCGCTTCCTCTGCCATCCCGGCGGCACCAAGGTCATCGCCGCGCTGGAGCGGGCGCTCGCGCTCGATCAGGGCACGCTCGATCACGAACGCGACGTCATCGCGGCGTGCGGCAACATGTCGGCCCCGACGGTTCTTTTTGTCCTCGAACGCGCCCGCGCCAAGGGCTTGCCGCCGCGCTCGCTGCTCACGGCGCTCGGGCCCGGCTTCACGCTCAGCTGCGTTGCGCTCAGGCACGCGGCATGAGCTTCGCTTCGGTCATCCTTGCGCTGGTCACCTTGCAGCGTCTCGGCGAGCTCGTGCTGTCACGTCGCAACACGGAGCGGCTGCTGGCGCGAGGCGCGATCGAGGTCGGCGCCAGGCACTACCCGCTCATTGTGCTGGTTCACGCCGGCTGGCTGACCGCGCTGTGGATCTGGGGCCGCAACCAGGATGTCAACCTGGCGGCGCTCGCGGCCTTTCTGGCGCTGCAAGGCTTACGGCTGTGGATCCTCGCTGCGCTGGGACCGCGATGGACCACGCGGATCATCGTCTTACCGGGCGCGCCGCTGGTCGCATCCGGGCCGTACCGATATTTTCCGCATCCAAACTATGCCGTCGTCGTCGGCGAGATCGCGCTGCTCCCGCTCGCATTGCATCTGCCGGTGCTGGCGCTGCTCTTCACCGTGCTCAATCTCGCGGTGCTTGCGATCCGGATTCGCACCGAGAGCCGCGCGCTCTCGGTTGCGGACTGGCCGCGCGTCAGCACGCCATGAGCGCCCGGGCGGAGCATCGCGCCGACAGCCCGTCGGCGGCGACCTGGGCCGGCTTCCTCCTGATGTGCCTCGGCATGTTCATGGCGATCCTCGACATCCAGGTCGTCGCAACCTCGCTGCCGACGATCCAGCGCGCGCTCGCGATCTCGCCTTCCGCGATGAGCTGGATCCAGACCGCCTATCTGATCGCCGAGGTGATCGCGATCCCGCTGACCGGATTGTTCACCCATGCGCTGTCGCTCCGATGGCTGTTCGCGATCGCCGTGAGCGTGTTCACCATAGCCTCGGTCGGCTGCGCCTTCAGTGGCGGCTTTGCCGTGCTGCTGGTGTTTCGCGTGCTGCAGGGATTTTCCGGCGGCGTCCTGATCCCCGCGGTGTTCTCCGCCGTGTTCACGCTGTTTCCGGCGCGGCTTCATGCGGTGGCGACTACGATCGGCGGCGTCGTCGCGGTGCTCGCACCGACGGTTGGACCTGTTGTCGGCGGCTGGATCACGCAGACGTGGTCGTGGCCGTGGCTGTTCCTGATCAACCCGGTTCCAGGAACGATTGCGGCCACGGTCACGCCATTGCTGCTGCCGAAAGAGAGCGTGAATCTCCGCGCGTTCGCCAGACTGGACACATGGTCGCTGGTCCTGCTCGCGGCGGCGCTCGCAAGCCTCATGGTCGGTTTGAAGGAAGCGCCGCAGCGCGGCTGGGCCTCGATGCCTTGCCTCAGCCTGCTGATCGGAAGCGTTGCCGGGATCGCGCTGCTGATCCGGCGCACGCTCCGCGCGGCGCATCCGATCGCGCGATTGACCCTGTTCAGGCGGCGTTCGTTCGCGATCGGTTGCGCCCTGAGCTTCTGCCTCGGCATCGGCCTATATGGATCGACCTATCTGATGCCGGTGTTCCTCGGCTTCGTCCGCCGTCATGATGCCTTCGAGATCGGCACCATCATGCTGGTCACGGGGGTTGCGCAGCTGATCGCCGCGCCGCTGGCGGCAATCCTCGAAAGTCGCGTCGGCGCGCTCCTGTTGACTGCGACAGGCTTCGCCTTGTTCGCGCTCGGCCTCGGCTTGAGTGCCTTTCAGCCGCGCACCGCGGATTTCGGCGAAATGTTCTGGCCGCAGATCATACGCGGTGTCGCGATCATGTTCTGTTTGCTGCCGCCGACACGCATTGCGTTGGGCACTCTGCCGGAGGCGGAGGTTGCCGACGCCAGCGGATTGTTCAACCTGATGCGCAATCTGGGTGGCGCGATCGGGATCGCCTTGATCGATACGATCCTGTATGGCCGAAGCCCAATTTATGGTGAGGACTTTCGTGCACGCCTGCTGGCAGGTGATCTCAACGCCGCACAGGCGATCGGCCTCGATCCAATGTTGCTGATCAACCGCCCGCCGGGTCCGCCTGATGACGCGACGGTGGCGTTTATCCGGCCGCTGGTCGAGCGGGCATCGCTCGCCCTCAGCGTCAACGAGGCATGGGCGATGCTCGCTTGCGTCGCGATCGTCGGGCTGCTGCTGGTGTTATTCGCGCGCGATCGGATGCCTGCATCGGTGCAGGTGCCTCGGGATGCGAGCTAGATCGTCGGCACGTTGCTTCGCCGCGCCGGCTCGATCAATTCGCGCCGCGGGCCCGACAGCCGCTTGTACATGTGGACCATGAAGGCCATCCCGAACAGCGGCGTCGCCAGATTGACGATCGGGATCGAGACGAAGGCGGCGATGAACAGGCCGGCGGTAAACACGGTTGCCGCATTCTCCTTGCGCATCGCCTTGGCATCCTCTGGCGAGCGGAAGCGCATCGCGGCGAGCTCGAAATATTCGCGGCCGAGCAGCCAGGCCGTCGCGATGAAGAAGATGATGAAGCCCGCGCCCGCGAACAGCACGAACGGCAGCGCGACCAGGTAGACCAGGATCGTCAGCAGCGCCGTCTTGACGCCCTCGATGGTCGCCAGCGTCACCGGCAGCGCCGTGCCGGGATGGTCGGCCGGATAGTGCTCGCGCTCGACATGGTCGGCGACGTCGTCGACGAACAGGCTTGCCACCAGCGAGGTGATCGCGGGCATCAGGAAGATGCCGCCGAGCACGACGCCGAGGCCCGCCGAGATCGAGATGACCCAGGACAGCACATGCAGGGTGGAATGGAAGTTGGGGCCGAGCATGCCTTCGGCCCAGACCTCGCCAGTGTCGGCAAACCAGCTCAGCAGCCGCTGCAACCCGATCGCGAGCACGATGATCAGCACCAGCGCAAGCCCGATCGAACGCCACAGGATCGTGCGCATCGGCGGCGACAGGATTTGCGAAAGCGCCTTGACGGCGGCATCGAACATGACCGGGTTACCTCTGCAAAATGACGAGCGAGAGGTAGCCACCCAATATGGCTTCGGCAAGTGCCGCCTGTGTCGCGGTCACAGCGTTTTTGGGCGAAGTCCGCCGGCATTCGATGCGGTGCCGACGCCGCTTTGCGTCAAGAAGCGCTTAGGCGTCGAGCGGCTTGCCGCGGACGTTGGGTCCCCAGACACCGATCGTAATGATGACGATGACCATCGCCGCGGTGATCAGGCCGAACACCCCGCTGACGCCGGCCTCCTTCAACATGAACGCCACGATGAAGCCGGAGAACGTCGCGCTGAGCCGGCTCATCGAATAGACGAGGCCCGCCGCGCGGGCCCGGATCGCAGTCGGGAACACCTCGGTCTGGTAGGCGTGATAGGCGTAGGACAGCGTCATGTTGGCCCCGGTCACCAGCACGCCGCTGGCGATCAGGAGCACCGGCTCGGTGAGCTGCGCGAAGGCGAGGCCGAACACCGAGATCGCGGCGGCCGCGCCGCAAATGATCCATTTGCGCTCGAAACGGTCGGCGAAGGTTGCGGCCAGGAGCGGCGCCAGCGGATAGGCGAAGGCGATGATGAAAGAATATTGCAGGCTCTTGGTGACGTTGATGCCCTTCTCGACCAACAGCGCCGGAACCCAGTTGGAGAAGCCGTAGACGCCGAACGCCTGGCATAGATTGAAGATCATGAAGAGCACGACGAGCGAAGCGTAGGGCGGCCGGAACAAATCGGTATAGCCGGTTTCGACCGCCGGATGTGCCGGCGCCATTGAGGCTTTAACGGCCGGGCGCGGCGCGGCCGTCGGCGATGAGGCCTCGAGCCTCCGCATGATTGTCTCGGCCTCGGCAAGGCGGCCGTGCCGGGCCAGCCAGAGCGGGCTTTCCGGCACGTAGAGCCGCAGCACCCAGATGATCATGCTGGCGGCGGCACCGATCAGCACCACCCAGCGCCAGCCGTCGATGCCGTAAGGCGAGAGCGGCACCAGCCACCACGACAGCGCGGCGACGATCGGCACCGCCGAGAGCATCACCGCCTGGTTGATCGCAAAGGCGCGGCCGCGCATCCAGCTCGGCACCAGCTCGGTGATGTAGGCGTCGATGGTGATGACCTCGATGCCGATCCCTATACCGGCGATGAAGCGCCACAACAGCACGCCGCCGGGGGTGGTCTGGCACGCCATGATCACCGACGCCGCGCTGTAGAACAGCAGCGAGTACGTGAACACGGCCTTGCGGCCGTAGCGATCGGCGAGGAAGCCGAGGCAGAAGGTGCCGATAAACAGGCCGGCGAAGGTCGCCGCGACGAAGGCGCCGATCCCTGAGAAGCCGAAGAAGGCCTGCGTCGTCGTGGTCATCAGCCCGCTGCGGGCGAGGCCCGGCGCGATATAGCCAGTGAAGAACAGATCGTAGATCTCGAAGCAGCCGCCGAGTGAAAGCAGGATCACCAGCCGCCAGACATAGCCGGAGGTCGGCAGCCCCTCGAGGCGCCGCGAGATCTGGTCCGGCCCGCTTGTCGTGTTGGCAAGATCGGCAACCGAGCCGAGTTCGACGGCGCTCATGATGGTCCTCCCGGGATGGTCCAGCGGCCGCCTTTCTTGCGAAAGCGTGCCGGTTGCGCATGTTTGGCAGCCGGGTGCCAGAAATCCAGACGAACATATCGAAGGGATCGTTCGATATTTTCGATAGCGCTGTTTTTGACGCGCTTGAAAGCGCTTTTAGATCAGCAGCGTTGCCTCCCACGCGCCGCGCCCGACCTGTTCGGCGATCAGGGAGCGGATCAGCCGGCACATCTCTTCCATCGCATAGGTCATCGGCCGGTTGCGCAAGCGGCAGAGATAGAGCGTGCGGCTCAGCCTGGGTTCGATCACCTCGCGTGCGACCAGCAAGCGCGCTTTCAACGGCTCGCTGACGAAGTGCGTCGTCGCGATCGTGCAGCCGAGACCCGCGGTCAAGGCACCAATCATGCCGCTGGTCGAATTGAGGTGCAGGATGGCGTTGGCCTCCAGCCGCTTCAGCGGCACGGGGTCGTCCAGCAAAGCGCGGGCCGACAGCCCGTGCCGCAGCAGGATCAGTGGCAGCTGGGCCAGCTGCTCGAACGTGATCGGTCCCTTCTTGCCGATCAGCTTCTCGGTGCCGACGCAGAACATCTGCTCCTCCAGCACCGGCTCGGCGATCAAATCCTTTTCCGAGGGCGGATTGTAGACCAGCGCGAGGTCGACATCCGAGCTCATCAGATGCAGCAGCGTCGCGCCGGAGAGGCTTTCTGTCAGCGACAGCTTCAGGTTGGGATATTTCGCCAGCACGGTCCGCATCAGCGGCACGCCGATCGCCTTCATCCCGGAATTGGCCATGCCGATCGAGATCTCGCCGGCAATGGCGCTGCCGCCTTCCTTGATCTCGCGCTCGGCCGCCGCCATCGCGCGCAGGATGATGCGGGCATGCTCATAAAGTCGCTCGCCCGCCGCGGTCGGTTCCATGCCGCGCGGCTTGCGCTCGAACAGCGGCGTGGCGAATTCCGCCTCGAGATTGGCGATGTGGTGGCTGAGCGCGGATTGCGCGACATTGGCCTGATCCGCCGCCCGCGACAGGTTGCGTTGCTCGTAAACCGCGATGAAATAGCGGAGCTGGCGCGAATCCATTGGGGTTCTGCGTTCTAGAACGACGAATGCACTATTCGACAGATTATATTTTTCAGATAGCGTGCGGAAGCCTAACCTGCGCCGATCAGTCAAAACGAACGCAACGAGCACGGAGAAACCGATGACCGGGAGCGGACTGCCGCTGGAAGGCGTGAGGGTCGTCGAGATGACCCACATGGTGATGGGGCCGACCTGCGGGATGATCCTGGCGCAACTTGGCGCCGAGGTGATCAAGGTCGAGCCTCCCGCCGGCGACAAGACCCGCTCGCTCGGCGGCATGGGCGTGTCGTTCTTTCCGCTGTTCAACCGCGGCAAGCGCAGCGTCGTGCTCGATTTCGCCAAGCCCGACGATCGCGACACGATGCACCGGCTGCTCGCCGGCGCCGACGTGTTCCTGGAGAATTTTCGCGACGGCCAGCTCGACAAGCAGGGGCTTGGGCCTGAAGAGCTGCGCGCGAAATATCCGCATCTGATCATCGCCGGCCACAAGGGCTTTCTCTCCGGGCCCTACGATCATCGCCCGGCGCTCGACGAGGTCGTGCAGATGATGTCGGGCCTCGCGGCGATGACCGGCACCCGCGACAAGCCGCAGCGCGTCGGCTCTTCCGCCAACGACATCATGGGCGGCATGTTCGGGGTGATCTCCATCCTCGCCGCGCTCTATCAGAAGCGGGGCGGCGACAGGAATGGCGCCGATATCCGCATCGGCCTGTTCGAGAACTGCCTGTTCCTGGTCGCCCAGCACATGGTCGAGTACGAGATGACCGGGCGCAAGCCGCGCTCGATGCCGGAACGCGAGCATGCCTGGCCGATCTACGACATCTTCGATGCCGCCGGCGGCGACCGCATCTTCATCGGGGTCGTCACCGAAGGCCATTGGCAGAGCTTCTGCCGCGAGTTCGGCCTGACGGAATTCGCCGACGATCCGACGCTGCGCTCGACCACGGACCGGATCATGGCACGCGACCGCATCATTCCGCGCGTCGCCGAGGTGATCAAGGGCTGGAACGTGGCCGACCTCTCGGCGAGGCTCGACGCGCTCAACATCTGCTTCTCGCCGATCAACCGGCCGGAGGATCTGCTGCGGGATCCGCATGTGTTGCGGCCCGGCGGGCTCGTCAACACCATCAATGCCGACGGCAAGCCGTTCCGCGTTCCGGCGCTGCCGGTCGAATGGAACGGCAGCAACATCGGCGAAGGCCTGAAAGTGCCGGTGCTTGGCGCCGATACCGATGCGATCCGCGCCGAGCTCGCACAACAGAAGATTTCATCAACCGGAAACGCTGCGTGAGGCTGACATGACCCGGGTCCACGATATCTATCCCAACGACAAGGTGAGCTTGCGCGAGGTCGGCCTGCGCGACGGTCTGCAGCTCGTGAAGACATTCCCGTCGACCGCGGCGAAGCAGCGCTGGGTGCGCGACGAATATGCCGCCGGCGTCAGGCATTTCGAGGTCGGCTCGTTCCTGCCGGCCAAGACCTTTCCGCAATTCGTCGACGTCCGCGACATCGTAGCGACAATTGCCGCGCTGCCGGGCACGCACGGTGTCGCGCTGGCGCTAAACGAGCGCGGCGTCAACGAGGCGCTGGCCTCCGGTGTCGCCGAGATCGCCTCGGTGGTATCTGCGACCGAGGAGCACAGCCAGGCCAATGCCAACCGCTCGCGCGAGTCGGCGATCGCAAACATCAAGCGCCTCTGCGAGCTGCGCGACGCCAGCGCACACAAGCCGCTGGTCAATGCCGCGATCTCGATGGGACTGGGCTGCTCGATCGTCGGCGCGGTCGATCCGAAGGAAGTGCTGCGCCTCACGGAGAAGCTCTACGAGGTCGGCGTCGACATGGTCGCGATTGCCGATACCGTCGGCTATGCCGGGCCGAAGCAGGTCGGCGAGCTGACGCGCGGCGCGGTCAAGATCGCGGGCTCCAAGCCGGTCTGCGTCCATCTGCACGACACCCGCGGCATGGGTATCGCGAACGCCTCCGCCGCGCTCGATGAAGGTGCCCGTGTGCTCGACGGCTCGCTCGGTGGCCTCGGCGGCTGCCCGTTCGCGCCGGGCGCCACCGGCAATGTCGTGTTCGAGGATCTCGTCTTCCTCTGCGAGAGCAAGGGATTTCCGACCGGCGTCGATCTCGACCGCCTGGTCGAGGTGCGCGCGATCCTGAAAGCCGAGATGCCGAACGAGCAGCTCTACGGCGGCCTCGCCCGCGCCGGCCTGCCGCGCGGTGCCAAGGCGAAGGCGGCGTAGCGACACGCTCTCGGTCGTGCCGATACCCACGCTTGCGGTGACGCTGGCAGCGACGTTCTGATCAGTCGCGCGCGCGGCGGATCGAGCTGAAGTCCTCGACTTCGGGCTGCGCGGGGGGTGTCTCGCGAGAAGGCGGTGCGATCAGCATCACGACCCGCCGTGTCCGGCCGGGCCTGCCCAGCAGTGTCGCCTGGGCGTCGAACTCGGAGCGAAAGACGTCGGTCGCGCGCAACGTTGTGCGACCCATCCAGCTCAAGCAATCCGGCTGGTCGGCGAAGCACAACGCGGCCCAGCCGCGATCGAGCGTGGTCTTGCGCGGCAATCCCCAGGTGTACTGATAGGCGAACGGCCGGGCGTAGCGCGGATGATCCGGGCTGTAGAAGGCGGCAGCGAAGGCAAGCGCATCGTCGCCGCTGACGGCGGCGAGCGGCGTCCCGGCTGCGTCGCGCCATCGCGCAGTGAGCTCGGTTGCGGCTGCATGATAGAAGTCGCGGCCTTCCTCATAGCCGTAAGCACTGCGATAGAGGGCGTGGATCGGCGCGCCGACGACGACCGCGAGAACGGCGATACCCGCCACCATGACGGTGAGGTTGACCGCGTAGAAGCGCTCGATCGGGTAGCTCGTTGCGCACACGATCAGAACCACGAACAGGAAGAGACCCTGCACCGCCCAGAGCGAGGGCAGGTCGGTGCCGATCGCGAGCGAGACGATCACCGGAAACAGGATGGTCCCGATTGCGACCAGCAGCAGCAGGCGGAGCCCTCGGTTCATCGCGCGGAAATCGGCAGGCAGCTGCGCCAGCCGCGGGCCGGCAATAAACACCCAGGTGATCGCCGGGATCGCGAGCGCCGCAATCAGGCCCATGATGAAGTAGGAGACTTCCCACAGCGCGGCGACATGATCAGCGCCGGCATGCGCGAGCGCATAGTCGAACGGCGTTGCTCCCGTCGTAGCGAGCCAGTGCAGATGCGGGCCAAGCACGAGTATGCCGGCCAGCGCCGAGATCCAGGGCGAGGCCGACAGCAGATAGCGGCGGCGATCCGGATGCAGCACGGAAGCAAAGACGAAGCTTGCGACCAGGAAGATCGAATAATATTTGCCGAGCATCGCCACTGCGCAGGCCGCGCCCGCTGCGATCGCCCAGCCGAGCTGCCTCGGCGCCTCGAACGCGCGCAGGAAGCAGTAAGTTGCCATCGGCCAGACCGCCAGCAGCACCGTGTTCGCGTTGAAGCGCTGGGCATGGAATTGATAGACCGGCAGCAGCATTAACAGCAGCAGCACGATCACCCGCTTCTCGCCACGGACAAAGCGGCGGGCGATCAGGTCGACCGCCCATAGCGCCACCGCGGCGTTGACCATCGCCATCAGCTGCAGCGACCAGTCGGTCAGGGGAAAAACCGTGGTCCATCCCCGCGTGATCCAGCCCATCAACGGCGGATGCTTGGGGTATCCCCACGCGAGATGCCGGCCGAGCGTCCAGGTCTCGATCACGTCCGGATGCAGGCCGGCGCCCAGATAGGCGATGACGAGATACGAGGTCCAGACCGCGACGAAGAGGATGAGCAGAATCGGGATCGACCACCCGGTCTCGATTCCCTCCAGCCATTTGATCAATGGACGGCGCCAGCGCGCCGGGTCCTTCTCCGACGCGGCAGCCGTCGCCGAGAAACTGATGAACGAAAGCACCGTAAAACTACCGAATGAAAGCATGCTTGAAGCGCGCGCACCCTAGTGATGCGAGCACGAGAACTCAACGGCAAAGCCGGATGACGAGACCGATTCCAGATCGGTGTCGAGGCGGTCAGCGCTCGACATGTCGAGCCTGACGCCTGTGGCTGTCACACCGGTGCGGTTTCTGCCGCGGTCACTTCCGCAGCCGGAAGCGCCGCCTCTTGGTCAATCGCTTCAGGAACAAGCGGCGGCGACTTATGTTCTGGAAACACACTGAATTCGCCGGCTACCTCCTGGAGCGGCTTCTGCTTGTCGGCCCAGTGCAGGGCCGTGTAGTCGAAACCGTGCACGATGGTGGGTTTGACGACTTCGAAATAGGGCGAGATGTCGAAGTCGCGCGGCATGTAGAGCGAGGAGTCGCGGATGTGCAGGATCTCGCGGCGCGCCTTGCGGCTGGCGGCGCGCGTGATCCTGGGCAGGATCGGATAGCGCACGGCGTCGAACGCCTGCGCGATCAGCGCCGAGCAGATGATCTTGGTCGGATCGCCGGAGCCGAACGCGATCATGCGGCGACGCCAGCGCTGCGGGATCGGCAGCGGAAACAGGAAACGCGCGAGATCGACGATGTTCTTGGTGTCGTAGCCGAAGCCGATGCGGTTGATGGCATAGCGGCACACCGTGGTGCGGTCCTCGAAGGACAGCCCGACCGGGCGGCAAAGACGGGTGTGATAGGACAGGTATTTCGACAGCGGCGCCGAGGTCACGCCTTCGCCGATATTGGCCTCGATCAGCACATGCTGTTCGCCGTCAGGCTCGAACGCGCCGTCGATCGGTCCGACGAACAGCGCGGCATGCGACCAGGTCGATTGCGTGAGGTATTTGATGATGCCGGAAATCCGGTTGTTGCCTTCGACCAGCAGCACATCGCCGGGCTGCATGATGCTCCGCAGATGGTCCGGGTCGCTCGGCGTGAACGGCTCGTAGCCGGGCACTTCCTTCGACAGGTACCCCGCGATCCATTTACCGACGGTATCGAGCATTACGCCCATGGATTCCCCCCAGCGGTTCTACGACCGCTTCTCTTCACTTAATCATGGTCGCAAGCCGTTGCAATTTAGTTCATGCCATCGGCGGATCAATCATGATTGATTTACCATGATGGTTGCTGCGGTCGGTGAGATGCGGCACAGTTCGCGAAGCGTTCCCATTCTCCGCAAGTCCCCGGAAACCATGCCAGAAGCTAAGTTATGACAGTGACCCGCCGCGATTTCCTGTCGGCGTCCGCAGCTCTCGCGCTGGCGCCCGTGCTGGGCGGCCGGGTTGTCGCTGCGCCGCTGCCGCGCGAGGCCGACATCGTCGTGATCGGTGCGGGTGCCGCGGGCATTGCCGCCGCGCGGCGGATCGCCGCCGCGAACCGCAAGGTGATCGTGGTGGAGGCGTCCGGCCAGGTCGGCGGGCGCTGCCAGACCGATGCATCGACCTTCGACGTGCCGTTCGACCGCGGCGCGCGCTGGATGCACAATCCCGAAACCAATCCGATGATCCGGCTGGCGCGCTCTGCGGGTCTCGACATCGTCACGGCGCCCGCGGGCCAGAAGATTCGCATCGGCCGCCGCTACGCCCGCCCCGGCGAGACCGAGGAGTTTCTGGCGGCGCTGGTGCGCGCCAATCGCGCCATCGACGACGCCTCGCGCAAGGCCGATATCGCCTGCGCTGCGGCAATGCCGAAGGATCTCGGCGATTGGGCGGGCACCGCGGAATTCCTGCTCGGCGCCAATTTCAGCGGCAGGGATCTGAAGGACCTTTCGGCCGTCGACAAGGTGCGCGCGCAGGATCGCAACACCGCGATCGCTTGCCGCCAGGGGCTCGGCGCGCTGATCGCAAAACTCGGCGATGGGCTTCCGCTGGCGCTGTCGACGCCGGCGCAGCGCGTCCTGTGGAGCAATCGCGACGTGGTGGTCGAGACGCCCTCTGGCAAGATCACCGCGCGCGCCGCCATCGTCACGGTGTCGAGCAACGTGCTCGCGAGCGGCAACATCAAGTTTGCGCCAGAGATTCCGAAGCGCACGCTCGACGCCGCCGCCAAGCTGGCTCTCGGCAGCTACGATCGCATCGCGTTGCAGATCCTCGGCAATCCGCTCGGGCTGTCGCGCGACGACGTCATCATCGAGCAGAGCAATTCGACCAAGACGGCGCTGCTGTACGGCAATATCGCGGGCTCCTCACTATGCACGATCGACGTCGCGGGCTCGTTCGGCCGCGACCTGTCGGCGCAGGGCGAGAAGGCGATGACTGCTTTCGCGGTGGAATGGCTGACCAAGCTCTACGGGAGCGAGGTCGGCGCCGCCGTGAAGAAGACCAGCGCGACGCGCTGGAATGCGCAGCCCTTCATCCTCGGCGCGATGTCGGCCGCAGTACCCGGCGCGCAGTTTTCCCGCAGGATCCTGTCCGAGCCGATCGGCGCGATGTACCTCGCGGGCGAGGCCACGCATGAGACGCTGTGGGGCACGGTCGATGGCGCCTGGGAGAGCGGCGAGCGCGCCGCCGATGCCGCGCTGCGCAGGATCGGCGGCGTGAAGGATGCGACGCCGGAGCCCGCCGCGCCCGCCGCAAAACACAAGCGCCGCTCGCCGCGCTCTGCGGGGCCGATGAATTGATGGTCGGTTGGGCAGAGAGCTGCTGCATAACAGCTGTCGTCCCGGCGAAAGCCAGTGAGCTGTGGCCCCAGCGTGCCCCCTCACACCGGCAGCTTCAGCTCCATCAGATCCTTCGCCACCACGATGCGGCCCTTGAAATTCGTCTTCACATCTCTGGTCCAATCGTCGTCGGTGACATCAGGGTCGTCGCCGGGAACGAAATGGCTCAGCACCAGTGTCTTCACGCCGGCGGCGGCTGCGATGCGGCCGACGTCTTCGGTCGAGGTGTGGCTGTCGAGCAGATGCTTCTTCAGCGTCGCGCCGTTTTTCGTTTTTGCTACTAGGCGATCGACCGCGGGAATGTACAGGCATTCGTGCACCAGCACGTCGGCGCCCTTGGCGAACTCGGCAAGCTTCGGATTGTAGGCGGTGTCACTGGAGAACACGATCGTGCCGTCCGGCGTCTCGAACTTGTAGGCAAAGTTGTCGACGATGGGCGGATGCGGCGTGCGGAACGCGGTGACGGTGACGTCAGCTGTTTTCAGCACCACGCCGTCGTCGGTGATGTCCTTGGCGACCAGCAGCTTGCGTGGATCGGGCCGGCCTTCGTCCGCGATCCGGGTCTCGACGTCGAACTTGTTCAGCTCCCAATAGTCCCTGGTCATCGCCTCGATGCCCTTCGGGCCGAACGAATGGATCGGCGTCGAGAGGCCGGCCGCCCAGGCGTTGTAGAACAGATTGCCGTATTCCAGATTGTGATCGGAATGGTGATGGCTGATGAAGATGTACTTCACGGACGGGATCGGCACGCCGGCGTTGACCAGCTGCCGGCTGACGCCCATGCCGCAATCGATCACGAACGGCGTGTCGTTGACGACGACGAGATTGGCGGGGTTGGAGGCGCCGTTGCCGACCCGTGGGCCGCCCTTGGTGCCGAGGAACACAATGCGCGTGCGTGGCTTTGTGCCTTGCGCACGCACCGTCGGCGCTGCGAGCAGAGCGGCGCTGCCGAGCGCCAGTTTCAATGTCGTGCGGCGATCGATCATGGTGTTCCTCCCTCGGTCTTATTCTGAACGCGACCCTACCCGCCACGCAAAATGCCATCAAGCGCCGGCAGGCCGACGATGACGGCCGCTGCAATCAGCGCGTAGCAGATCGCGCGGAACACCTGCTCGCTTGCCTTACCGAACAGCGAGGCGCCGAACCAGACGCCGATGCCGTAGATCGGGCCGACGATCAGCGAGAACTTGACCGATTCGATCGTGATCAATCCGGTGAACCAGTAGCTGACCAGCGAGAAGAAATCCGAGGCGCCGAAGAACAGCACGATGTTGGCGCGTGAGATCACCGACGAGATCGGGCGTCCGAGCCAGTAGGCGACGATCGGCGGGCCGCCGGTCTGCGCGAGGCCGCTGCAGAAGCCGGAGAGGCCGCCGACGCCGATCGAGAGCGCGGCATGATCCTTGCCGTGATAGCGCCAGCCCGACAGCAGCAGCACGAGCAGCGCCGCGACGAAGCAGGAGATGATCCAGCGCGTCGTCACCGGCTCGAGTACCGTCAGGAAATAGGTGCCGATGGGAACACCGACCAACGCGCCGGCGACCATCACCGCGGTCGCCTTGCGATCGGCATGGGTCCAGGCGTTCGGCAGCAGCGGTGTCGCGGCGACGAAATCGATGATGAGTAGCAGCGCTGCCACCAGACGCGGTGCCGCCACGCTGCTCGCCAGCGGCATGAAGATCAGCGCCGAGCCGAAGCCCGAGAAGCCGCGCGCCGTGCCCGACACAAAGGCAATCGCGCAGATCGCGAGTGCGATGCTGGTCGAGATGTCGGAGGGGAGGAGGGAGAGCGAGGTCATGGGAGGGGATTCGTTTCAACTTGCTAGCCGGCGAACGAATTCATGTCATGATACAAAGCCGCCCAATTCCGCCCCGTCATCCTGAGGTGCGAGCGGAGCGAGCCTCGAAGGATGAATCGGCCACGGTCGGGCCGTCGACCCTTCGAGACGGCCGCTACGCGGCCTCCTCAGGGTGACGGTGGTGGGGCTGCGCATGCTTCCACCACCACCGCGGCCCGCATCACGCCCGCAGCGTGCCGCCGGTCTTTTTCGTCACCTCGGCGACGACCTTGGCGGCGACGGCGTCGATCTCCTGGTCGGTCATCGTCTTCTCGCGCGGCTGGATCGTCACGGCGATTGCGATCGACTTCTTGTCGGGATCGATGCCCTTGCCCTCATAGACGTCGAACACGGTCACGTCGGTGATCAGCTTCTTGTCGACATTCTGCGCCGCGCGGACGATGTCGCCGGCCTTGACGCTGCGGTCGACGATGAAGGCGAAGTCGCGCGACACCGGCTGGAATGCGGAGAGCTCCAGCACCGGCTTGGCGCGGGTCGCCCTCTGCTTGCCTTGCGGGATGCGCTCGAGGATCACCTCGAACACGATCATCGGACCGTCGGCGCCGAGCGCCTCGGCCACGCGGGGATGCAGTTCGCCGAAATATCCGAGCACGTTCTGCGGGCCGATCTGGATGGTGCCGGAACGTCCCGGATGCAGCCAGGCGGGACCGCCCGGCACGATCTGCAGCGCCTGCATCGGCGCGCCGGCAGCCGCCAGCACGGCAAAGGCGTCGGCCTTCGCATCCATCGCATCCGCCGTTGTCGCGCCGGTCCAGTGCCGCCCGATCCCCTTCGATGAAGCGTAGCCATGGCGTACGCCGGAGGCGGCCACGAGCTGGTCCTCGGGCTTGTCGCCGCGGAACACCTGGCCGACCTCGAACAGCGCGACGTCGGGAGTGCCGCGGTTGATGTTGGCCTGAGCCGCCCCGACGAGGCCGGGCAGCAGGCTCGGCCGCATGTCGGAGAGATCGGTTGCGATCGGGTTGGCGAGCACGAGCTCGCTCTGGCCGCCGCCGAACAGTTTTGCCGCGTCATTGGTGATGAACGACCAGGTCACGGCCTCGACCATGCCGCGGACGCCGAGCGCGCGCTTGGCGCGGCGGGTGCGCTGCTGCATCGGCGTCAGCACCGGCTTGCGCGGCTCCTCGCCGCGGTCGAACGGCGTCATCGGCACCTTGTCGACGCCGACGATACGCACGATCTCCTCGACGATGTCGGCCTTGCCCTGCACGTCAGTGCGCCAGGACGGGACCGCGACCTTCACGACGGGGCCGTTGCCGGCCAGCATGAAGCCCAGCCGGGTGAGGATCAGCTTCACCTCGACCAGCGGCACCTCGATGCCGGCAAGGCGCTTGACCTCGCTGAGCGGGAAGTCGATGACGCGATCCTCGCCGAACTGCTTACCGACCACGACGTTCTCGGACGGCGTGCCGCCGCACAGCTCCAGCACCAGTCTGGTCGCGAGCTCGAGCCCGGGCACCATGAAGGCCGGATCGACGCCGCGCTCGAAGCGGTAGCGCGCGTCCGAATTGATGCCGAGTTTGCGGCCGGTCTGCGCGATGTTGATCTCGTTCCAGAGCGCCGATTCGATCAGCACGTCGGTCGTGTTGTCGTCGCAGCCCGAGGCCTCGCCGCCCATGATGCCGGCGAGCGATTCGACGCCGTGCTCATCGGCGATCACGCAGACATTGCCGTCGAGCGTGTAGGTGCGGCCGTCGAGCGCAAGCAACGTCTCGCCATCTTTCGCGCGGCGGACGGTGAGGTTGCCCTGCACCTTCTTCGCGTCGAACACGTGCAGCGGACGCGCGCGGTCGTAGGTCATGAAGTTGGTGATGTCGACCAGCGCGTTGATCGGGCGCAGGCCGATCGAGGTCAGCCGCTTCTGCAGCCATTCCGGCGACGGACCGTTCTTCACGCCGCGCACCAGCCGCAGCGCGAAGCCCGGACACAGCGTGGCGTCCTCCACCTTGACCTGGACCGGGCAGGGGAATTCGCCCTTGATTTGCTTGATGCCCGGGTCCTTGAACTTACCCATGTCGGCGGCGGACAGATCGCGCGCGATGCCGTGCACGCCGGTGCAGTCCTGCCGGTTCGGCGTCAAATTGATCTCGATGACGGGATCGCCGAGCGCGGCCCATTCGGCATAGCCCTTGCCGAGCGGCGCATCCGCCGGCAGCTCCATGATGCCGTCGTGGTCTTCCGAGATCTGCAGTTCGGCCGCCGAGCACAGCATGCCGCGGCTCTCGACGCCGCGGATGGTGCCGACGCCGAGCGTGATGTCCTTGCCGGGGATGTAGGTGCCGGGCGGTGAGAACACGCTGATCAGCCCCGCCCGCGCATTCGGCGCACCACACACCACCTGCACCGGCGCACCGCCGTCGCCGGTGTCGACCATGCAGACGCGCAGCCGGTCGGCATTCGGATGCTGCTCGGCCGAGATCACGCGCGCGATGGTGAACGGCGCGAGCGCCTTCGCCTTGTCCTCGATGTTCTCGACCTCAAGCCCGATCATGGTGAGCTTGTCGGCGAGCTTGTCGAGCGGCTCGTCGGTCTCGAGATGTTCCTTCAGCCAGGAGAGGGTGAACTTCATGACGATGACTTCTCCGGTCCCCTCTCCCGCTTGCGGGGGAGGGTCAGGGTGGGGGCTCTCTCCGCGATGGCAGCGGCGATTGTTTCAAGGACGCCTGCGCGGTTCGTCATGACGTCGAGATTGTTGAAGCGAAGCACTTTGAAGCCTTTCGCTTCAATGATGACTGACCGCGCGGTATCGGCGCGTTCGCCTTCGTCCGAAAAGTGTGGACCGCCGTCGAGCTCAATCACCAGCCTCGCCGCGTGGCAGACGAAGTCAGCGATGTAGTTGTCGATCGGCACCTGACGGCGGAAGGTTGCGCTGTTCAGGCGATTGCCTCGCAGCTCCGACCAGAGGATTCGCTCCACGTCGGTGGAGTTCTTGCGAAGTGCACGGGCATTAGAACGCAGTCTCTGCGAGACTTTCCAATCCGGATGCTCTGGATCGACCATCGGCAGCCCCATTGTGGAGAGACCCCCACCCCAGCCCTCCCCCGCAAGCGGGAGAGGGAGTTCGACCGTTCGCGGCGATGGAATCTTCGTATCCATGCGTGCACGCCCTATCCATTCCCTCTCCCGCTTGCTGGGGAGGGTCAGGGAGGGGGCTCTCTCCGCGATGGAAGCGGGAGTTGTATTCACGTACTCAACCCCCCCGCGATGGTCGGGATGTCGAGCGGCTTGAAGCCGTAGTGGTTGAGCCAGCGGATGTCGTTCTCGAACAGCTGGCGGAGATCGGCGATGCCGTATTTCAGCATCGTGATGCGGTCGAGGCCCATGCCCCAGGCAAAGCCCTGGTAGACGTCGGGATCGATGCCGCAGGCGCGCAGCACGTTCGGGTGCACCATGCCGCAGCCGAGAATCTCCATCCAGTCCTCGCCCTCGCCGAAGCGAATCTCGCCCTTGTCGCGGCGGCACTGGATGTCGACCTCGAGCGACGGCTCGGTGAACGGGAAGAACGACGGCCGGAACCGCATGTTGATGTGGTCGACCTCGAAGAACGCCTTGCAGAACTCGTGGAGGATCCATTTCAGGTGGCCGAGATGCGAGCCCTTGTCGATCACGAGGCCTTCGACCTGATGGAATTGCGGCGTGTGCGTCGCATCCGAGTCGATGCGATAGGTGCGGCCCGGGCAGATGATGCGGATCGGCGGCTTCTGGCTCAGCATCGTGCGCACCTGCACCGGCGAGGTGTGGGTGCGCAACAGCATGCGCGAGCCGTCCTGCTTCGGATTGAAGAAGAAGGTGTCGTGCATCTCGCGAGCGGGATGGCCGATCGGGAAATTCAGCTTGGTGAAATTGTAATCGTCGGTCTCGATGTCGGGACCTTCGGCGATCGCAAATCCCATATCGGCGAAGATGGTGTTGACCTCATCGAACACCTGGCTCAACGGATGGATACGGCCGGTCTCCGCCGGCGCTTCGCGTAGCGGCAGCGTGACGTCGATGGTCTCGGCGGCGAGCCGCGCATCGAGCGCGGCCGCTTTCAGCACGTCGCGCTTTGCTGCGAGCGCCTGCGTCACCGCGTCCTTGGCGAGGTTGATCTTCGCGCCTTCGGTCTTGCGCTCCTCCGGCGACATCTTGCCGAGGGTCGCGAGAAGCGCCGAGATTGAGCCCTTCTTGCCGAGCGCCGAGACGCGCACCGCCTCGAGGGCGGCCTCGTCAGCGGCCGAGGCGATCTGGTCGAGGATGGATGTTTCGAGCGTTGCGAGGTCGGACACGGTCAATTCCTGCGCTGAGCATGATCCGGCGGGAAAGAGCCGGCTTCCGAACCATGCGCCAAAATTCGGCTGGGTTGTCGCCGCCCGAAGGCCGTAACGTCAAGCAAAAAGCCGGTCATTTCGGGCTTGTGGCCGGGAGCATTGAACCCCGCGCGGAGGTCGGGCTACCCAAGGGGAGTTCAAGGAGACCCACGCGATGTTGCTGCGATCTTGCCTGGCCGTGCCGTCGGTCCTGTTCACGCTCGCCACGGCGCAAGCCGCGACCGAGGAATGTCCCGCCAAATCGACCCAGATGGACGACATCATCGCGGTGCTGGAGCAGGCGCCGAGCTGCAACCGCGCGATGAAGATCTTCGAGGCGTGCGAATACGGCGCCAGCGGAGACGTCCAGTTCGGTGCCGTGGTCGAGAAGAAATGCGAGGCGGACTTCCTGTCCGGCCTCAAAGGCGCGCCGAAACGGACGTACCAGCACGAGATGCAGGTCTGCGACCGCAAGTACCGGAATGAATCCGGCACCATGTATATCTCGTTTACGGCGTTCTGCCGGGCGCAGGTCGCCCAGCGCTATTCGCAGAAGGCGCTGAAAGCGGGCTCCAGAGCCCGCTAGGATCAGGCGGCCAGCGCGGCCTTGGCCTTCTCGGCGATCGCCTGGAACGCAACCGGCTCGTGGATCGCGAGGTCCGACAGCACCTTGCGGTCGACGACGACGCCCGACTTGGAGAGGCCGTTGATGAACACGCTGTAGGTCATGCCGAACGGACGGACCGCGGCGTTGATGCGCTGGATCCAGAGCGCGCGGAACGTGCGCTTCTTGCGCTTGCGGTCGCGGAAGGCGTACTGGCCGGCCTTTTCGACGGCCTGCTTGGCGGTGCGGATGGTGTTCTTGCGGCGGCCGTAATAGCCCTTGGCGGCCTTGAAGACTTTCTTGTGCTTGGCGTGAGAGGTCACACCGCGTTTGACGCGAGACATGACTGAAATCCTTGAGATCTAGAAGAAGTGACGGGGCGCCGCGCGAGACGCGGCCGGGTTCAAGCGGAGGAGCGCGATCAGGCGTTCGGCAAGAAGTACTTCTTGACGTTGTCGCCGTCGGTCTTGAACAGCACGCGGGTGCCGCGGAGCTGACGGATCTGCTTCTTCGTCCGCTTGATCATGCCGTGGCGCTTGCCGCGCTGAGCGTGCATGACTTTGCCAGTGGCAGTCACCTTGAAGCGCTTTTTAGCGCCCGACTTGGTCTTCAACTTGGGCATTTAGCTCTCCTGTCGCCCAACACGAATATCGCCCAAAGAGGCGTTCGGCCGGCTAAAATGCTCGTTAGAGCGTTGAAAGTGCTATGGTTTTTTCCGAATTGAAAGAACCTGCACTGAACGTCGCCACGGCAGCCCTTGATCAGCCGGGCGGCGAAGGCCCGGCTTATGACAGAGGATCGGCCATTTTGCAACGTCTTGCGGCCGGGAACCGGCGCCATCCGGGCTACGAAAAGAAACGGCCCGCCAGAGGTTCTGACGGGCTGTCCCATTCTCAACAAAGCGACGAATTCGAATTAGCGCGGCGCCAGCACCATCACGACCTGGCGGCCTTCGAACCTCGCGTCCTGCTCGACCTTGGCGAACTCGGCAACGTCGGCCTTCACCTTGTCCAGGAGCTTGGTGCCAATCTCCTGGTGCGCCATCTCACGACCGCGGTAGCGCAAGGTGATCTTGACCTTGTCGCCTTCCTCGAAGAAGCGCTGCATCGCGCGCATCTTCACGTCATAGTCGTGATCGTCGATCATCGGGCGGAGCTTGATCTCCTTGATCTCGACGACCTTCTGCTTCTTGCGAGCTTCGGCGGCCTTCTTCTGCGCGGAATATTTGTACTTGCCGTAGTCCATGATCTTGCAGACCGGAGGACTGACATTCGGCGAAATCTCGACGAGGTCCATGCCGGCGTCCATGGCCATCTTGATGGCCACCATGGTTTCGACGGTGCCCTGGTTGACACCATCGGCATCGATCAGCTGGATCTGCGCGTTGCGAATCTCATCATTGGTGCGCGGCCCGTCTTTTGCGACTGTGGGCGGGGCTCTATTGGGACGGCGAATGGGTAACTCTCCAAAGTTGTGAAAGGGAAGGCGGATATTTTGAAGCAAGACGCTGCGACGGGCAAGCGAACTCGCTCTTTTACGCGGCAAAACCGTCAATTGCGAGGCATTTTAGCCACGCCGGGCACATATAGCCGGCACATCTGCTCTGCAAGGCGGGCCTGTCGCCGTTGACCGGTGCCGCGCGACGATTGAAAAGCAGATCTCTGACATGCGAGTGACCGAACCATGAGCCAAACCACCGCATCCGAGCAGGAACCCGCCTTCATCGAGGTCGGCGAGGGCCGCGGAGCACGCCGGATCGCAGTGCGCGCCCGTCCGGGCGGCGGCCCCGGCAGCGCAAGTGGCGCGCCCGGCCTGGTCTGGCTCGGCGGCTTCAAGTCCGACATGACCGGCACCAAGGCGATCGCGCTCGATGCATGGGCCGCCGAGCATGGCCGCAGCTGCGTCAGGTTCGACTATTCCGGTCACGGCGAGTCCAGCGGCGAGTTCGCCGACGGCACCATCGGCCGCTGGCTCGAGGAGAGCGTCGCGGTGTTCTCGCAGTTCTGCCGCGGGCCGCAGGTCGTGATCGGGTCCTCGATGGGCGGTTGGATGGCGCTGCTGTTGGCGCGCGAGATCATGCGTCGCGGGAACGCGAAGGCGCAGCTCGCCGGCCTCGTGCTGATCGCGCCGGCGCCCGACTTCACCGAGGAATTGATGTGGAAGGGTTTTTCGCCGGAGATCCGCGCCGAGATCGAGACCAAGGGCGTGTGGCTCAGGCCATCCGAATATGGCGACGGCTCGCCCTATCCGATCACCCGCAATCTGATCGAGGAAGGCCGCAACCACTTGCTGCTCGGCAGCAAGATCGACGTCGGCTGCCCGGTGCGCATCCTGCAGGGCGCGCAGGATCCTGACGTGCCGTGGAAGCACGCGTTTGCGCTGGTGCATCGGCTGCCGGCCGAGGACGTGGTGCTGACCATGATCCAGGATGGCGATCACCGCCTGTCGCGTCCGCAGGACATCGCGCGGATCATCGCCGCGGTGGCGGAGATCGGTTAAGCTCCCTGCAGAGGGAGAAGCCAATGAACACAACAAGCATGCTGCGCGCGTTCTGCGACGCGGTCGAGCAGCGCGACGGCAAGGCCTTCGCAAGTCTCTTCACCGAGGACGGCGTCTATCACGACGTGTTCTACGGCGCGTTCGAGGGTCACGCCAAAATCGCCGAGATGATCGACGACTGGTTCTACCGGACCGCGACCGATTTCCGCTGGGTGATGCACGATCCCGTCAGCGACGGCGCGACGCTCTACGCGCGCTACACGTTCAGCTACCGCTCGACCCTGCCGGAAGCCAAGGGCGCGCGTGCGATGTTCGAAGGCGTCGCGATCATGCGGCTGCGCGATGGCAAGATCACGGAGTATCACGAGGTCGCCAATACCGCGCCGGCCTTCGTCGATCTCAACTTCGCGCCGGAGCGGATCGCCAAGATCGTCGGCAAGCAGGGCGCCGCGCTGCGGGCGCGGCCGGAGATGAAGCGGCATTTGGCTTGAGCTAAGCCGCAGTCTCTTCATCGTCATTCCGGGCTCGCGCCAAGAGGCGCGCCCCGGAATGACGACGGTGAAGAGGGCCTACGGCGGCGGCGGATTGCTCATCGGCTTGCGCTGGGCGAGCGCCGCCACGGTGGACGTGCCGATTGGGCCCTGCTCGTCATAGAGCCAGCATTCGCCGATCGCGATGCCGTCGCTGGCGTGATGGTTGACGACCTCGAAGCCGATCCAGTTGCTCACCGGCAAGCGGTGCAGATAGATCGTGACGTCGCTGTTGATGTAGCCGAGGCCCTGGTCGCCTGCGTTGGCGAAGGGGCTGGCGAAATCCGCGCCGGTCGCGACATGGACGAACGGCGTCATCTTCACGCCCCCGACGAGCTCGCGGACTTCGCTCATCCAGAGCCTGCGCGCGCCGAGCGAGCCCATGTGGCCGACAATCGGCCGCGTCTCCCATTTGCCGTTCATGCCGAGCCTCGGATCGGCCGGCTTCGGAATGTCCGCGGGTGCCGGCACCTGCCAGTTCGGCGGCGACCACACATTGCCGGGCGCATTTTCCGTCCTGCGCAACAACTGGCAGGAGGCGCGCGCCATGCTGGTGCCGCCGGAGACGAACTCGGCCTCGATCACCTTGATGCGGAGCCCGTCGCGCACGACCTTCGTCGTCACCTCGACCGGCGTCGTGATGTTGGGCAGCCGAAACATGTCGACCGTGAGCCGCGCCGGGACGAAATCATCGGAGCCGTGGCGCTCCTCGATGACGAAGCCCAGCAGCCCGATCACGACGCGGCCGTGCATCGATTCCGGGCTCCACGGTCCGTTCGCAACTGACGTCGGCATGAAGCCGTCGCCGTGTCTGGTGAAGAAGGGCTGGTTTGTCATGGTTGTCGACCATGACGGGAACGGCGCGATGAAATCAAGAGGTGGCTGCGGCACGCCACTCCTGCTGCACGCTGATATCAGGCTCGCCGCCGGCGCGTGACGCCAGTGCCGCAAACGCGTCGCGGGCGAGCAGTTGGGACAGCGCCCACACCGCCGCGCCGCGCACCAGCGGGCTTGCATCGTCGAGCAGGCGCTGCGCTTCGGCGGCGAGGTTGGCATCGCCGGAATTGCCAATCGCGATCAGCACATTGCGGATGAAGCGGTCGCGGCCGATGCGTTTGACCGGCGATTTAGTGAACAGCGCGCGAAACGCGGCATCGTCGAGCCGCGCGAGATCGGCGAGCGCGGGTGCGCGCAACGCCTCGCGTGCCGCAAGCTTCTGCTCGCGGCCGGCCTCGGCGAACTTGTTCCACGGACACACCGCGAGGCAATCGTCGCAGCCATAGATGCGGTTGCCGATGGCTTTGCGGAATTCCTGCGGGATCGGGCCCTTGTTCTCGATCGTCAGATACGAGATGCAGCGCCGCGCATCGAGCTTGTAGGGTGCGGGAAATGCCGCGGTCGGACAAATGTCCTGGCAGGCGCGGCAGCTCCCGCAGTGATCCGCTTCGCCCTCGTCGCTCGGCAGCTTGGTCGCGGAATAGATCGCGCCGAGAAACAGCCACGAGCCGAACTCGCGCGACACCAGATTGGTGTGCTTGCCCTGCCAGCCGATGCCGGCGGCTTGTGCGAGCGGCTTCTCCATCACAGCGGCGGTGTCGACGAACACTTTCACTTCGTCGCCGGTCGTCGCGGCGAGCCAGCGCGCGAGCGTCTTCAGCCGCTTCTTGATCACGTCGTGATAGTCGTCGCCCTGCGCATAGACCGAGATCGCGCCATCCGATCGGCGCGCGAGAATTTTGAGCGGATCGTCGTCGGGCCCGTAATTGACCCCGAGCATGACGATCGAGCGCACGCCACCCCACAGCACGCGCGGGTCCGTGCGCCGCTCCGGATTGGTCGCGAGCCAGTCCATCTCGCCATGGCCGCCGGAGCCGAGGAACTCGAGGAAATATTTTCCGGCCTCGCGCGTCGCATCAGGCGTGGTGAAGCCGATGGCATTGAAGCCGAGTGCGCGCGCCTCGCGCCCAAGCGCCGCCTTGAGATCGGACGGAGAGAGCCGGACCGCCTGGTTCAGAAGTCGAGGTCCACATAGGTGCGCGACGCCGGCACCCCCGCCAGCCATTCGCTGAGCAGCGGGCGGAACGACGGGCGGGATTTCACCCGCGCGTACCACGCCTTTGCCGCGTCGTCCTCGCTCCATGGCACGTCGCCCAGATAGTCGATCGCCGAGAGATGCGCCGCGGCGGCGAGGTCCGCGTAGGTGAGGCGGTCGCCGGCGAGATAGTTCCGCGTCTTCGCCAGCCAGCCGATATAGCTCAGATGATAGCGCACATTGACCTTGGCGGCGCGCATGATGTCCGGCGCCGGCGGGCCGCCGCCATTGTCCTCGCTCATGAAGCGCTTGTAGATCCGCTCGGTCACCAGCGGGTTGGAGGCTTCCTCGAAGAATTTCTCGTTGAACCACGCCATCAGCCGGCGCACCTCGACGCGCTCGGCCGTCGAGGTCGGCAGCAGCCGCCGCTCGCCGGCATCGAGGCCGTGCGTCTCGTCGACATATTCGGCGATGATGGGTGCACCCGGGATCGGCGGAAAGCCCTCGGCGATCAGGACCGGCGTGTTTGCCGCGGGATTGAGCGCCAGGAACGCCTCGCGCCGCTCCCAGACCCGTTCCTCCACCAGGCGCAGATCGAGGCCATACTCCCCGAGCACGAGGCGAATGAAGCGCGAATGCGGACAGAACGGATGGTGATACAGCGTATACATGAAGCCCCTGGTAGTGTCGTGGCGCTTAAGAAACCATCAACCTGTGTGACCTGACCTGTGAATTGGGCGGACCAGTTCCGCTCGTCTCTATGTCGCGTCGGCGCGCAAATCGGTAGCCACCCCCGCAGATGGTGCGGGTCACAAAAACGCTATAGCCCAGCAAATCGGCCGGGTAACCCATTGTTTGACGATTCTTTGCGATTGCGGCCTATGTGCGAATAAGCGAGAAGAATTCGGTTTTCCACACAGGGCAGATCAGATCATGATGACGGATATGCTGCGGGCGGTGATTCTCGGCATCGTCGAGGGCGTCACAGAGTTCCTGCCGGTTTCTTCGACAGGCCACCTGCTGCTCGCGGAACGCTTCTTCAATCTCGGCGAAGGCAATTTCTGGAAGAGCTTCGCGATCCTGATTCAGCTCGGTGCGATCCTCGCGATCCTCGTGCTCTACTTCACCAGATTGTGGCGCGTCGCGCTCGGCATGTTCTCCAATCCCGACGACCGCCGCTTCGTGATCGGCGTGCTGGTGGCGTTCCTGCCCGCCGTCGTGATCGGCCTGCTCGCCGGCAAATACATCAAGGAATTCCTGTTCAATCCGTGGGTGGTCTGCTTCACGCTGATCGTCGGCGGCGCCGTCCTGCTCTGGGTCGATCAGCTCGATCTCAAGGTGTACGAAGACGATGCGACCCGGTTCCCGCTGCTGATGTATTTCTGGATCGGCGTCGCGCAGTGCCTGGCGATGATCCCCGGCGTGTCGCGCTCCGGCGCCAGCATCGTCGCCGCGATGCTGCTCGGCGCCGACAAGCGCTCGGCGGCGGAGTTCTCGTTCTTCCTCGCGATCCCGACCATGGTCGGCGCGTTCGCCTATGATTTCTACAAGAACCGCGCTGACTTCACGTCCGACAATCTCAGCGTCATCGCGGTCGGCTTCGTGGTGTCGTTCATCACCGCGATGATCGTGGTGCGGGCCTTCCTCAACTTCGTCACCCGCCGCGGCTTCACCTTCTTTGCCTGGTGGCGCGTGATCGTCGGCACGCTCGGCCTGATCGCGCTGGCGATGGGACGGTAAGGGCTATCTCGTCGTCCCGGCGAAAGCCGGGACCCATAATCACAAGTCTTTGTTGGTTACGCGAGATGGGGCCACAGCTCCGCACAAAGCGGGCATTTGTGGCTATGGGTCCCGGCCTCCGCCGGGACGACAGATGGAGAGAGCGGCCTACGCGCTCTTCTTCTGGAACTGCCCGCTCGCGCGGAAGCGCCAGAGATATTGCGGGGCGATCGCTTCCATCGAATCGGGCGTGATGCCGAGGCCCGCGAAAGTGAGACCGGCGGCCTTGGCGGCATCGGAGACCACATTGTCCGCGCGTAGCATCGCGACCTGGTCCGGGGTCAGCGTGAACGGCCCCGGCGCGAATTGCAGGACATACGACTGCAGCTTGGCGAGGCCAAACGGCAGCGGCGCCAGCATGCGATCGCGCTGGGTGATCTGGAGGATGATCTGCATCACCTCGCGCATGGTCAGCACTTCCGGGCCGCCGAGCTCGTAAACGCCGCCCGGCTTCGCCTTGCCGTCGACGGCATCGGCCACAGCGTCCGCGACGTCGGCCACATAGGCCGGTTGCACCTTGTTGACGCCACCGCCGACCAGCGGCAGCACGGGCGACATCCGCGCCAGCGCCGCAAAGCGGTTGGTGAACTGATCCTCGGGCCCGAACAGCAGCGACGGCCGCATGATGGTGGCCTGCGGCAGGGCCGCCTGCACCGCCTGCTCGCCTTCTGCCTTGGCGCGGTAATAGCCCGACAGCGAATCCTTATCGGCGCCGATCGCCGAGACATGGACCATGCGGGCGCCGTTCGCGGCTGCCGCCGTGGCGATGGTCTCGGCGCCCTTCACCTGCACGGCGTCAAAGCTCTGCCCGCCGCCCTCGGCCAGGATGCCGACCAGGTTGATGGCGATATGTGAATCACGCATCGCCGCCTCGACCGAGGCCGGGTAGCGCACATTGGCCTGGACGGCATGAATCTGCCCGACGCGGCCGAGCGGCTGCAGATGGCCGGCCAGTTCAGGCCGCCGCACCGCGACTCGCACGCGGTAATCGCGCTTGCAGAGTGCCCGGACCACGTTCCGCCCCAGAAATCCGGATCCGCCGAATACCGTGACGAGCGTTTCCAGGTTCGATGCCATGAGGTCCATTCCTGCCGGATTCGAGAGCGATTGGGCGTATTTACAGCCTCTCGCGATACGCCATCAGCCCAATCCTGTACAGGCTATTTGAATTTTCAATCGCGAATTTGACAAGCGCGTAACCGATCCTTACTAAGCCGCTCCACATGCCCAGGTGGCGGAATTGGTAGACGCGCTGGCTTCAGGTGCCAGTGGCTTAACGGCCGTGAAGGTTCGAGTCCTTTCCTGGGCACCACCCCCTTTTTAAGCGATTGAAATCGCTAACGTTCGTAGGGCGGGTTAGGCGAAGCCGTAACCCGCCACCGACGAGGGCGTTTGGGCTTCAAGCAGCACTGATCTTAGAAGTAGGCGGATCGCGGATCGTTGCGCCGCTGCCTAACGAGATCCGTCCAGCATCGACAACATCAAGCGGACGACACCGCCAGCCCCGCGCGCCGCCCCTCACACCACCCGCCGCCCTGCCCGCCGGGCGATCGGCCGCTGCACGAAATACATCGCGATCATCGAGATCATCGAACTCGCTATGACGACGTAGCCGATCCGGTCGAAATGCAGCAGCGAGCCGTCCGGATTCTCGGCGACGATCGCGGCGGCAGCCACCGAGCCCAAGCCGCCCGACAATTGCTGTACCGACGCGCTGATCGCGCTGAACGAGCCGCGCTGGCTGGCGTCGGGGATCGCCGACATCAGCGCTTGCGACGGGATCATGCGCGAGAAGATGCCGACGAACATCAGCACATTGACGATGATCGCGGTCAGCAGCGAGACGTGGCCGAGATGGGTGTAGATCAGCACCATGATGGCCGACACCACGCAGCCGAAGATGAAGGTCGGATATTTGCCGAACGCATCGCTGGCGCGGCCGACCAGCGGCCCCATCAGGATGCTGAACAGGCCGGAGACCAGATAGATCGTCGGCAGATGGACGATGTCGATGCCGAGATTGTGCACGGTGAAGGCACTGCCGAACGGCATCAGCATGAAGCCGCCGGTCGCCAGCAGCGTCGTCACCAAAAAGGCCAGCGTGTAGCGCGGCTGCGCGACGGTTGCGATCAGATGCTGGAACGGGTTGCGGTCGTGCTGCAGCTTGAGATGTCCGTCGACCGGCTCCATGACAAGCGCGATGGTGGCAATCGCCGCGATCGAGAGGCCGACGATGGCCACGAAGCAGATGTGCCAGTTCCAGTGATTGGCCAGGAAAAGTCCGGCAGGCACGCCGAGCACCTGGCTCGCGGCGAACGCCGTCTGGATGAAGCCCATCACCCGGCCGCGCAGATGCAGCGGAAACAGGTCAGTGACGATGGCGAGCACGACGGAGCCGATCACCCCGCCGAACAGGCCGGTGACGATGCGGCCGAGCAGCAGCACATGGAAATTCTGCGCCACCGCGCACAACACGGTGCCGAAGGTGAAGCCGACATAGAAGAACAGCAACATCCGCTTGCGGTCGAAGCGATCGGCAAAGCCGGCGGCGAGGATGCCGGAAATGCCGGCCGCGAAGGCGTAGGCCGAGACCGCGACGCCGAACTGCCCGGCTGTGATGTTGAGCGACGGCATCAGGATGGCGCCGAGCGGCGACATGATGATGAAGTCGAGGATCAGGGTGAACTGTGTGAACGCAAGCAGCGCGATCAGGAACGATTGATAACGCGAAAAACCGCGCTCCTGCGGTTCGTCGATCGGCGCGGCGATGGTCTGTTCCGACATGAGGCTCATTTCACTGAAGGGTAAGTCCGGGCTGGCAACAAATAGGGAGCGCCTGGTCCGATTTCACGGGGCTGCACATCACAAGTTCCAGCGGAATTGGCCCGGTCAGCGGCCAATCGCGCGAGCAAATTTGTGCCCGGACGGCTTCGCGAGAGGTGAAGCGCGCACCGGATTGTGGCCGGGGAGGCCTGCAACGCGGGCGCTCTGTACATCACGGACCTGGAAGCGTATGCACGCAAAGGATGTGAATCGAAGCAATGCAGCTAAAGGTTCCGGCTGTGGCGATCCAGCAACAGATCGTCACAAATCGTCTCAAGCTTGAACGGAGCGGATCAGTCGACGCTGAGAGCGGGGCAGGGGGTCACAGGTGGCGTGAGGCCGGGGGTCGGGTTCGCGCCGAGTTTGGAGAAGGGCATGGTGTCATCGCGGCTCGCGGCGATCCTGTCGTGCACTTTGGGTGGCGGCTATCTTCTATCGGTCTCGCAGGCGTCTGCTGCCTGCGACAGTCTCGCACCGGTGAGCGGTCAGACGGTGACCTGCTCGACCGCAGCGCCAAATCCCTCGCCCGCAGGCGTGCAGGCCGCAGCCGGCAGCTCGAACGTCACGGTGAACGTGCTGCCGGGCGCCGGTATCACGCCGGGCGCTGGCGCAACCGCGATCGGCCTTGTCTCCCGCAGTACCGCCACCAACAACGGCACGCTGACCGTCAGCGGCGGCGGCACGGGAATCTTCGGCAGCGGCGACGGCAACGTCTTCACCAACGGTACGTCGGGCCTGATCACGACCACAGGCGCCGGCAGCAATGCGATCGCCGCCAGCAGTAACGGCAACACGCTGATCAACAACGGCACGATCACGACGCAGAACGGCACCTCGCGCGGGCTTGCCATCACCGGTCTCGCGCAGCACAACAACAACACGCTGATCAATACCGGGACCATCACGACCCAGGGCCCGCAGTCGCACGGCATGTACGTGCAGACCGGCGACAGCAACAGCTTCACCAATAGCGGCACCATCACCACCGCCGGCGCGGGTGCGCGTGCGATCTTCTCCACCGGACAATTCGTGACCATCACCAACACCGGCACGCTGCTGACGACCGGCGGCGATGCGGGTGGCACCGCCAACAACACCGTCTTCATGCAAGGCAATGCCGGCGTGCTGCGGAACAGCGGCACCATCGAGGCGCGCGGCGTCAATGCCGACGGCGTGTTCTCCAACACCGCGGGATCGTCCTTCACGGCGACGATCCAGAATCTCGCCGGCGGCAGGATCATCAGCCAGAACGGGCCCGCGATTCGCACGCTCAACGGCGCCACCACCATCGTCAATGCCGGCCTGATCGCCGGCAACAGCGGCACGGCGCTCGCGGGCGGCGGCGGTGCGGTGACCATGATCCTGCAGACCGGCTCGCAGATATCAGGCCTTGCCGATGGCGGCGGCGGCAACAACCAGGTGCGGCTGCAGGGCAGCGGCACGGTCGACAATGCGTTCGCGCGATTCCAGACGCTGACGATGGAAGGCTCTGACTGGACCTGGGCCGGCACCGGCACGTTCGCCAACACCTTCATCAACAGCGGCTCGCTGACCTTGCAGACCTCGCTGACCGGCAATGTGTCGATCGCGGCAGGGACCAGCCTGCTGGCCGGCAACGGCGCCAATCCGTCGATCACGTCGTTTCCGGGTGGACCGCCGGTCACCGTCACCAATGCCGGCGTCATCAACCTCACCAATGGCGGCGCCACCGCAGCGAACAACCTGACGATAGCAGGCAACTATGTTGGCACTGGCGGCGGCCTTTTTCTGCGCAGCGTGCTCGGTGGCGACGGTTCGCCGTCGGATCGGCTCGTCATCTCCGGCGGCAACGCGTCGGGCTTGACCGCGGTGACCGTCAGTAATGCCGGCGGCGCAGGCGCGCTGACCACCGCCGATGGAATCATGGTGGTGCAAGCCGTCAACGGCGGCAGCACGGCGCCGGGTGCATTCGGCCTCTCAAGCGCCGTCGTTGCCGGCGCGCACGAATATCTGCTGTTTCGCGGCGGCGTCTCCGCGGGCAGCGGCGACAATTGGTACCTGCGCTCGCAGCTGTTGCCCGGCACATCGCCGCCTGCGCCACCGGCAGCGCTCGGCGGGGGCGTGACGCCATCAGGGCTGCCGGCAGAGGATCTGTCGTCGCTGACGCCGCCGCCGGCAGGCGCTGCGCCGGTCGAGCTCTACCGCGAGGAAGTCGCGGTCTATTCGGCGTTGCCGCAAGTCGCGCAGAAGCTCGGGCTCGCGACGCTCGGCACCTTCCATCAGCGCCAGGGCGATCAGGCCTTGCTGACGGGTGGCGGCGAACAGCCGGCGGCGTGGGCGCGCGCGTACGGCTCGCACAGCACGCAGAGCTGGGCCGGCACGGTCAGCCCCTCCTTCGACGGCACCATGGCGGGCGTGCAGGTCGGCGTCGACATCCTGCGCTTTGAGTCCGCTCCCGGGCATCATGATCGCGCGGGCTTGTTCTATGCGTATGGCTGGGCCAGCGGCAGCATCAACGGCTTCGCGCTCGGCATGAACAACGTCCGCACCGGCACGCTCTCGATCGACAGCCAGAATGTCGGCGGCTACTGGACCCATATCGGCCCCTCAGGCTGGTACGTCGACGCCGTGCTGATGGGCAGCTTCTATGGTGCAAGCCCGCGGTCGGATCGTCAGGTCGGCGCGCTCGTGTCGGGCACCGGCGTTGCGGCGTCGCTGGAAACCGGCGCGCCGCTACAGCTGAACCGCTTCCTCGCGATCGAGCCGCAGGCGCAGCTGATCTGGCAGCGCCAGTCGTTCGACAGCTTCAACGACATCTTCTCGAGCGTCGCGCCCGGCAGCGCCGATACGCTGACCGGCCGGCTCGGCGTGCGCGTTCCCGCGACCTTCATTGTCGGCACCGCCGAACTGCGCCCCTATCTCGAGGCCAATCTCTGGCACACCGCCGCGAACGACCGCAGCATCGCCTTCGCAACGACCGACTTGATCGGCGTGCAAAGCCGCGGCACCGCGGTCGAGATCGGCGCCGGCGTTACCGCGCAGCTCAATCGCACGATCAGCGCCTATGCCAGCGCGGGTTACACGACGTCGGTGGACAGCCTCCGTCGCGACGACATCACCGGCCGGTTCGGGCTGCGCGTCAGCTGGCAATAATGGTGCGCTTGCGTGGGCGCTCTGGAGTGCCCAAGCCATTGTCTCCGCTGCACAATGGCGCTAAACCCGGAACCATCTGTGCGTGCGCAATGAGGTTCGCGTTGCCGGTGCTCCGCCCTTGATGGGCTCGGATACCGAGATGCAACAAGGCTTGATGCACGCTCGCCTGTCGGGGAATTGAACGATAGCTTGTCCCGAGAGCGATTCGACGAGGTTTTTGACAGCATGACCATCCGCCTGCATCGCGGCGACCTGCCCGATCTCACTCGCTACACCGATTCCGTTGCGATCGACACCGAGACCATGGGACTGCATCCGCATCGCGACCGGCTCTGCGTGGTGCAGATGTCGAACGGCGACGGCACCGCCGACGTGATCCAGATTCCGAAGGGACACACCGACTCGCCGAACCTGAAGGCGCTGCTCGCCAACCCTGCGATCACCAAGATCTTCCATTTCGCCCGGTTCGACGTCGCGGTGCTCTACAACACGTTCGGCGTGATGCCGGCGCCGGTGTATTGCACCAAGATCGCCTCGCGCCTGTCGCGCACCTATACCGACCGTCATGGCCTGAAGGATCTGGTGCGCGAGGTGCTGAACGTCGACTTGTCGAAGCAGCAGCAGTCGAGCGACTGGGGTGCGCAAAGCCTCACCGAAGCCCAGCTCGCCTATGCCGCCTCCGACGTGCTGCACCTGCATGCGCTGCGCGAAAAGTTGAATGTGATGCTGGCGCGCGAGGGACGCACTGATCTCGCCAAAGCCTGCTTCGATTTCCTGCCGACGCGCGCGAGACTCGATCTCGACGGCTGGGAGGCCGAGGACATCTTCGCCCATTCCTGATTTCGTCCGTTCCTGATGGGCGCCGAATTCGTCGCAGTGGGGCCGGTTCCGCCCCGTTTCGGCCAAACTGTTCACGCGTGGTCCGCCTTGAAGTCGGCTTGGGGGGCGCGACGCGAGGTCCGGGCTGCATATTGGGGCGGCTCCGGCTAGAATAGGGGCAATTTCGCGCCTCTGGAGCTCAGGTGAATTCGGTTCAGAATCCAGCCCAGCATCCCAGCTATGTCACGGGCCTCGAGGCGCGCTTTGCCGCCGCCGCGCGGCACAGCCGCATGGTGCGGATCCTGCGCATCGCCGTGCCTGCGGTGGTGGGGCTGTCGATGGCCTCGATCATCTTCGTCTCGGTCTACAATCCATTCCGCGAGATGATCCCCAAGCTGCCGGTCGAGATGGACAACCTCGTGGTGTCAGGCACCAAGATCACGATGGAATCGCCGCATATCGCCGGCTTCTCGGCCGACGGCCGACCCTATGAGATGTGGGCAAAGGCGGCGATCCAGGACGTCACCGATCCTGATCACGTCGAGCTGAAGACGATCCGCGCCAAGGTCGCGCAGCAGGATCAGTCGACGGTGACGATGGATGCGCGCACCGGCTTCTTCGACAACAAGAAGCAGCTGCTCGACCTGCGCCAGGATATCTTCCTGCAGTCGTCCACCGGCTATGAGGCCAAGCTGACGCAGGCCCTCGTCGACATCAACAAGGGCAACGTGTCGTCGGACGAGCATGTCGACGTCAAGCTGCTCCAAGGCACGCTGACTGCCGACCGCCTCAGGATCTACAACAGCGGCGAGCTCGTGCGGTTCGAAGGCAATGTCGTGATGAATCTGGACAAGCTCGGCGACAACAATCCGAGCCCGGCCGCCGAGCCCGCGCCACCTCCGCCGTCACCGAAGCCGCGCAAATCCGCCAACCCGAAATGAATTTGATGATGAAACGTTTTCCGCATGGCATCGCGATCGCGGCCTTTCTGCTTACCTTGTTCGCAGTTGGCGCCGCGTCCGCGCAGGGCTCGATGAGTGGCGTTCCCAACGCCATGCAGGGCTTTTCGCAGAACCGCGACCAGCCGATCCAGATCGAGGCCGCCTCGCTCGAAATGCGCGACAAGAAGAAGGAGGCGACCTTCGCCGGCAATGTGAAGGTCGTGCAGGGCGACACCACCATGACCTCGAAGGTGCTGGTGGTGTTCTACGAGGATAAGTCGACCCAGACGCCGGCGCCTGCTCCGGCCGGCACCAAAGGCGCGGCCGCCAAGGGCGCTGCGCCGATACAGTCGGCAACGCCCGGCCCCGGCGGCGCGTCCTCGATCAAGCGGCTGGAGGCGAAGGGCAATGTCGTCGTCACCCAGAAGGATCAGGTCGTCACCGGCGAGACCGCGATCTTCGACACCAAGACCAATCTGATCACCATGCTCGGCGGCGGTGGCGGCCAGGTGGTGCTGACCCAATGCCAGAACGTGCTGCGCGGCGACCGCCTGCTGGTCGACATGACCACCGGCGTCTCGCGGGTGGAATCCGACAGCGGCAAGGTGCAGGGCCTGTTCATGCAGTCGCAGGGCGGACAGAACGGCAAGGGTGGCTGCGGCACGCCGGCGGCCCCCGGCACGGCCCCTGCAGCCCCGTCGCCGCTTCAACTGCTTCCGGGTAGCAAGTCGAAATAGGATCCACAAAGTAAGCTTCACGTAAGGTGAAGTAGAATCAATAAGTTAGATAATATTTTGCGACCGCGAGGTTGAAGCGCGCGGGGCGAGACTGTATCTACTCCAGCGGCCCGGCCGGACGATGTGCCTTTGAGGGGAGTTATTTCGGCCGGGACAGGGGCATCCATTCATTCAAGGCGCGGGTGATCGCGCTTTGCCGTGCGAATCGATCGGTCCGCAGGCAAGGTCGCGGGATCACCGTGAAAGGCTGAAGCGAAGCGGGGATGGTGGATTTTCTCGGCATGTTCCGGCGGCGCCCTGCGAAACGCAGTTCCGGATTTGCGCGTGCGCATGACGACATCACGGCGCTCGACGACCAGTTCGGCGAGATGCTGACGTCACCGGTGCGCGACGCGCCGCCGATGGCGCGTGCCGCTCCGGTTCCCGCCGTCGAGCTGCCGCGATCCCAACCCGCAGCAGCGCCCGCCCCGGCGCGGGCGAGGCCCGCCAGGAACAACGCCGCTTCGGCGCCGCAGCTCATCAAGCGGCCGGGCTATCTGGCTGTGCACAGCGTGGAAAAGAGTTTTGGCAGCCGCCAGGTGGTGCGCGGCGTCAGCATCTATGTGCGCCGCGGCGAGGCGGTCGGCCTGCTCGGGCCGAACGGCGCCGGCAAGACCACGGTGTTCTACATGATCACCGGCCTGATCAAGGCGGATCGTGGCGCGATCGAGCTCGACGGCCACGACGTCACCAAGCTGCCGATGTATCAGCGCGCGCGCCTCGGCATCGGCTATCTGCCGCAGGAAGCCTCGATCTTCCGCGGCCTGACGGTCGAGCAGAACATCCGCGCGGTGCTCGAGGTCGTCGAGCCCTCGAAGAAGAAGCGCGAGCATGAGCTGGATTCGCTGCTCGACGAATTCAACATCACGCGGCTGCGCAAGAGCCCGTCGATCGCGCTGTCCGGCGGCGAGCGCCGCCGCGTCGAGATTGCGCGCGCGCTGGCGACGCGTCCGAATTACATGCTGCTCGACGAGCCGTTCGCCGGCATCGACCCGATCGCGGTCGGCGACATTCAGGACCTCGTCCGACATCTGACCAATCGCGGCATCGGCGTGCTCATCACCGACCACAATGTCCGCGAGACGCTCGGCCTGACCGACCGCGCCTACATCGTCTATGCCGGTGAGATCTTGACTGAGGGAAGCCCGGAGGAGATCGTTAACGATCCCGATGTACGCAGGCTTTACCTTGGCGAGGAATTCCGCCTTTAGCCCAAATTTTGCATACGTCAAGCCGTGTACATCCCAAGCGGACTAAGATAAGCAAGAATCGAGCCAATTTTTGGAATCGATCTTGCCTCCATGGCACTGACGCAAAGACTAGAGTTCCGCCAGTCGCAGTCGCTGGTGATGACGCCGCAGCTGATGCAGGCGATCAAGCTGCTGCAACTGTCGAACCTGGATCTGTCGGCCTTTGTCGAGGAAGAGCTGGAGCGCAATCCGCTGCTCGATCGGGCCGCCGATGGGCCGGAACCGCCGGTGGCGGGCGAGCCGGCCATGGAGCGGCCGGACTACGGCGATTCCGACGGTTCCTCGAGCTATGGAGACGACGGCGACGCGTCCGACATGGCCGCAGGCTCGGGCGGCGAGGCCGCCTTTGAGCCCGGCCAGGAGGAATGGCTGAACCGCGACCTCGGCACCCGCGCCGAGATCGAGCAGACGCTCGATACCGGGCTCGACAACGTGTTCTCCGAGGAACCGGCCGAAGCCGCCGCGCGCGCCGCGCAGGACGCAGCTCCGTCGGTCTATACCGAATGGGGCGGTGGCGCCTCCAGCGACGACGAATACAATCTCGAAGCCTTCGTGGCCGCCGAGCTGACGCTTGCCGACCACCTCGCCGAACAGCTCGCGGTGGCGTTCTCGGCGCCGGCGCAGCGCATGATCGGGCAGTATCTGATCGACCTGGTCGACGACGCCGGCTACCTGCCGGCCGATCTCGGCCAGGCCGCCGAGCGGCTCGGTGCCTCGCAGCAGGCAGTCGACGAGGTCGTCGCGGTGCTGCAGAAGTTCGATCCGCCGGGCGTGTGCGCGCGAAACCTCAGCGAGTGCCTGGCGATCCAGCTGCGCGAGCTCGATCGCTACGATCCGGCGATGCAGGCGCTGGTCGAGCATCTCGATCTGCTCGCCAAGCGCGATATCGCGGCCTTGCGAAAGCTGTGCGGCGTCGATGACGAAGACATCACCGACATGATCGCCGAGATCCGCCGGCTCGATCCGAAGCCCGGGCTGAAGTTCGGCACCGCGCGGACGCAGACCATGGTGCCCGACGTCTATGTGCGTCCGGGCCCCGACGGCGGCTGGCATGTCGAGCTCAACAGCGACACTCTGCCGCGCGTCCTGGTCAACCAGACCTATTACTCTGAGCTGTCGAAGACGATCCGCAAGGACGGTGACAAGTCGTACTTCACCGATTGCCTGCAGAACGCGACCTGGCTGGTCCGCGCGCTCGATCAGCGCGCCCGAACCATCCTGAAGGTCGCAACCGAAATCGTCCGCCAGCAGGACGGATTCTTCACCTATGGCGTCGCGCACCTCCGGCCGCTCAATCTGAAGGCGGTGGCGGATGCGATCCAGATGCATGAATCGACAGTGTCGCGCGTCACCGCCAACAAATACATGGCGACCAATCGCGGCAGTTTTGAATTGAAGTATTTTTTCACCGCGTCGATCGCGTCCGCCGACGGCGGCGAGGCGCATTCGGCCGAAGCGGTGCGTCACCACATCAAGCAGTTGATCGACGGCGAGGCGCCGTCGGCGATCCTGTCTGACGACACGATCGTGGAACGTTTGCGCGCTTCAGGCATTGATATTGCTCGCCGCACCGTCGCGAAGTACCGCGAGGCGATGCGGATACCATCCTCGGTGCAGCGCCGCCGTGACAAACAGAGCATGCTCGGTAATGCCCTTTCGGCTCCTGCCGCCTCGCCCGACCGCTCGCGCGATACAGCCCCCGTTTAGGTTACTTCTAGAGCATGACCCCGTCCGAGTACGGGCAGGTTCATGCGCTCGTTGCGTTCGCGTCAAATCGCGATAGTCTCAATCTTTCCTGGCGAAGCGTCGTCCAGCAAGGGAGGTGACCGGAAGCCCAGCAAAAATCATGCTCCTGCAAGAGTGATCGAGGCATCCAGCAATTGAGGCATCAAATGACCCTTCGAATCTCGGGAAAGAGCATCAGCATCGGCGAGGCGCTTCGTGCGCGCGTCAGCGAGCGCACCGACGAGGTCCTGCGAAAGTATTTTGATGGCAACTATTCCGGTCACATCACGCTGAGCAAGGATGGCTTCGGTTTCCGCACCGACTGCTCGCTGCATCTGGATTCCGGCATCACATTGGAAGCTGAGTCCAACGCCGCCGACGCCTATGCCAGCGCGGACGCCGCGCTCCTGATGATCGAGAAGCGCCTGCGCCGCTACAAGAGTCGGCTCAAGGACCGCTCCGCCCGCAAGACCTACACCGCGAACGCTGCGTTTGCCGAATTGAACGGCGTCGGGCTCGACGCGCCGAGCTACGTCATCGAGGCGCCGGAGAACGAGGACGAGGTCACCGAATACAGCCCCGTGATCATTGCCGAGGCAACCACTGCGCTGAAGCGGCTGTCGGTCAGCGAAGCCGTCATGGAGCTCGATCTGACCGGCGCCTCCTGCCTGGTATTCCAGCATGGCGGCAGTGGCCGGTTGAACATCATATACCGCCGTACGGACGGCAATGTCGGCTGGGTCGATCCGCCGGCGGTGAGCCCCTGAGGATAGTTGGCCCATGGCATTGACGTCCGAAGCCAGCCCTGCTTATGGTCCGCCGCCTCCAGCAATAATGGGGGCGGAACAGGGTTCGCAGGTGTTGGCACCGCCGATACGTTGGAGTAGAAGCCCTGCCAGTTGGACCCGGGCTAAGCCCGCATCCCGCCTCAACTTCTTGACGCCGCCGCTGTAAAGCCTATTTCGCAACCTGACGGTTCATTCACCTCGGAACGCCCCAATGCCGATTACCGATTTGGTCGCACCCGAGGCGATACTTCCGGCTTTGAAAGTCATCAGCAAGAAGCAGGCGCTGCAGGAACTCGCGGCGCGCGCGTCTGCGCTGACCGGGCAGAACGAACGCGCCGTGTTCGAGGTGCTGCTGCAACGCGAGAAGCTCGGCACCACGGCGGTCGGCTATGGCGTCGCCATTCCGCACGGCAAGCTGCCCAAGCTTGAGAAGCTGTTCGGCTTCTTCGCCCGCCTCGAGCGCCCGATCGATTTCGAGGCGATGGATGGCCAGCCGGTCGATCTGATCTTCCTGCTGCTGGCACCGGAAGGTGCCGGCGCCGATCACCTCAAGGCGCTGGCGCGCATCGCTCGCCTGCTGCGCGACCAGGACGTCGCCAAGAAGCTGCGTGCCTCGCGCGACGCGCAGGCGATCTACTCGGTGCTCGCGCTGCCGCCGGCGAGCGCGGCGTAGTCATCCGCACTCGCGAATTCGCTCGCGCGACTGACATCGGTGCGTAGTCAATACGTCACGCATTGACGCATGCCGATGCGCAATCGTCGGGCTACGAAGCGTTCGCAATTCTCTCAGCAGATCGTCGGCAGCAGACGGCGGACTTCGTCGAGCAGATCGGGGACGGCCTTCTCGTCGCTGGCGAGGTGCCTGAGCAGCGCGCTCTGGAACAGGCCGTCGAACAGCGCGTAGAGCGCGGCCGGAGACGATGCCGGCTTCCTGTTGCCCAACTCTGCGTAGCGCGTGGCGATGCGCCAGATCATTGCTTCCAGGCTCTTGTCGATCTCGAGCACGTCCTTGCGGAACGCCGGCTCGAACATCGCCTGCGAGCGCAGATCGTACCAGAGCCGGTGCATGCGGGCTTCGTCCTGCAACGTCGCCGCGAGCTTGGCGAGGAAGCCTTCGGTCAATTCGTCGCGGCTTCGTGCCGTCGTCACCACCTCGTCGTAGCGCGTCACGCATTTCGCCTTGTAGTGACGGACACAGCAGCAGATCAGATCGAGCTTGTCGCTGAAGTAGTAGTGAAACACGCCATGCGTGAACGCGGAGTTTTGCGCGATCTCGCGCAGGCTGGTGCGCGCGAAGCCGAGCTCGCCGAGCGTTTCCAGCGCGGCCTCCGCAAGTTCGATGCGCCGCGCGTTGAACTTCTCGTCGCGCAGCGTCTCGGCCGCCACCGCCACGCGTTGGGCCGCTCCTGTCGCTTGCCGCGCCATCTCGTGCCTTTCCTGTCTCTTCCCTCAAGCAAACTTATACCGCGCGAACCGCGGCGCACTCCACCTCTTCACAATCATCCTCTTTGACACTTGTCAAATTCAGGCTTGACAAGTGTCAAGTTACTGGACGAGGGTTGGCCCAATAATTTGGACAACCGTCAAGACGGCTGACCTAACGACATCAGGAGGAAATGCACTGCCCGGGCGCGCCTACGCTGCGCCCCGCCGACGCCGGCCGCCACCACCAATGCGCTGAGAATCTGCAGACCGCCGGCCCGTGCTGCCGCCGGCTGCGGCACCGATCAAAATCATCAAGCAAAGGGAGGACTACGTCATGAGTGGGAAGAGCCTTGAAGGCAGGAAAGCCCTGGTCACCGGCGGTGCCCGGGGAATTGGCGCAGCCATCGCGCAGGCGCTGGCGCGGTCCGGCGCCGCGGTCATGATCGGCGACATCCTTGACGATGCCGGCAAGGCAAGCGCCGCCGAGATCGCCAAGGCTGGCGTCAAGACCGGCTTCATCAAGCTCGACGTCACCGACGACGCGCAATGGGAGCGGGCCGCCGCTGCGACGGTCGAAACGCTGGGCGGCTACGACATCCTGATCAACAATGCCGGCATCGAGATCACCTCGCTGGTCGCCGACATCAAGGCCGAGGACGCGCGCCGCATGTGCGAGGTCAACATCGTCGGCACCGTGCTCGGCATGAAGCACGCCTTCCGCGCGATGCGGCCGGGCGGAGCCGCGGGCAAAGGCGGCGCGGTCGTCAACATCGCCTCGGTCGCGGCGACGATCGCCTTTCCGAGCATCGCGGTCTATTCCGGCACCAAGTCCGCAGTCGATCGCATGACGCGGGTCGGCGCGATGGAAGCCGGCAAGCTCGGCTATGGGGTGCGGGTGAACTGCATCTACCCAGGCCTGATCCCGACCGACATGGGCCTCCAGCTCGCCAATGACATCGTGAAGATCGGTCTCGCGCCCGACGTCAACGCCGCCGTCGGCTCGGTGGTGGAGCAGACGCCGCTCGGCAAGCTCGCCGAGGTCTCCGACATCGCCGACGCCGCGGTGTTCCTGTGCTCGAACGAGGCCCGCTTCATCACCGGTATCGGTCTGCCGGTCGATGGCGGAATGGGCATGTAGCAACAAAGCCGACAACACACATTTCGGAGGATCGCAATGAGCGAGAAGAAGCCCGTCATCGTCTATGGCGCATCCGGCTACACCGGCCGGCTGGTCTGCGAATATCTGCGCGAGTACAACATCCCCTTCATCGCCGCCGGCCGCAGCGGCGAGAAGCTCAATGCCGCGATGAAGTCGAACGTGGCCGGCATCGAGACCGCCGACTACGAGGTGGTGACGGTGCCGCACACCGCGGCCGCGCTGACCGAATTGTTCAAAGGCGCCTCGGTGGTGCTCAACACCGTGGGTCCGTTCGCCAAATTCGGCACCGAGGTGGTGCAGGCCTGTCTGGCTGCCAAGTGCCACTACACCGACACGACAGGCGAACAGGACTGGCTGATCACGCTCGAACAGGAGTTCGGCACCAAGTTCGCCAATGCCGGCCTGCTGCTCGCGCCGGGCATCGCGCAGATGTACACCACCGGCGAGATCGCCGCGCAGCTGTGCCTGGAAACGCCCGGCCTCGACACGCTTGATATCGCCGTGTTCTGGGGCGGCAGCCCGACCATTGCCTCGACGCAGACCATCCTGGTCAACGCCGCGATGGCCAAGGCCTACTACCTGGAGCAGAACAAGTACGTCGAGCATCAGCCCGATGCCGGCCTCTACAATCTCGCCATCCCCGGCCAGCACGAGCTGGCGCTGGCGCTGCCTTGGGGCGGCACCTCGCACCCGGTGTGGTTCAAGCGCGATCCGCGCGTGGCCAACGTGAAGGTGCTGGGCGGCGTGTTCAACCGCGCGCTGATGCTGGGCGTGCCGCAGATCGTCGCCGCCGCGCTGGAGGCGACCAAGGACATGAAGCCCGACGAGCGCTACGCCGCGCTGGCGCAGACCGCGGCCGGCGTGATGAACACCATGCCGCCGCGCGAGAACCCGCGCGTCAACAAGTCGATGGATTCGGTGTACGCCTCCGGCCCGCTGGGGCGCGCGCACTGCGTCATCTACGGCAACAGCAACTACAAGCAGACCGGCCTGATGCAGGCCTTTGCCGCGGCGTATTTGCTGCAGCAGCCGCCCAAGCGCGTCGGCTTCGCCTCCGGCTGCCAGGCGTTCGGGCATCACGAGCTGCTCGGGCAATTGCGCAGCTTCGGTCTGGTCGGCAAGCCGGTCCTGACCGTGCACGATTGAGCTTGAACCCCGATCGGATCGGGGCTCAACACGCCGCTCCCTGAAGCGTTTTCGTCAATCGGACCGGTATCCGATTTGCTCGAAAACGCCGCCTCCGCGGGTGACGCAGTCGCGCGTCACCCGCCCCTCGCGCGAGACCTGCCATGCGCTTCATCGATTATCTCGACAAGGGTGCCTCGCTAGGCGCCGACGCGCCGTGCCTCACCATGGACGGTCGCGACCTCAGCTATGGCGACGTACAGCGGCTGAGCTACCGGGTCGCGCGCGGGCTCGAGCGATCGGGCGTCGCGCCCGGTGAGAAAGTCGCGATCCTGTCCGGCAACGATCCACTCGCCTTCGCCTGTGTGTTCGGCATCTCGCGCGCGGCCGCGGTGTGGTGCCCGATCAATCCGCGCAACGAGGCGACCGAGAACAAGTTCATCCTCGACCAGTTCGATTGCAGCCTGCTGTTGTTTCATTCGAGCTTCGCGCCGATGGTTGAAGCCGTGCGGCAGGATCTGCCCAAGCTGCGCGCGCTGGTCTGCCTCGATACTGAATTGCCGTTCGCGCCGTCGTTCGAGCGCTGGCTCGGCGGTCTCGCCGATGATGTCTATCAGCGCGACACGATCGACGATCTCGCGATGATCCCGGGCACCGGCGGGACCACCGGCAAGCCCAAGGGCGTGATGCTCTCCGGGCGCAACATCGAGGCGATGACCGCGCTGACCCTGATGGGCTACCCGTTCAAGGGCCGTCCGATCTATCTCGCGCTGGCGCCGCTGACCCATGCCGCCGGCGTGCTTTGTTTTCCGATCATGACGTTGGGCGGCCGCGTCGTGATCATGCACCACCCTGACATTGGCGAATTCCTCGCGCTGATCGCGCGCTATCGCGTCACGCATACGTTCTTGCCGCCGACCGTGATCTACATGCTGCTCGATCATCCCGGGCTCGATGCAGCCGATCGCAGCTCGCTGCAATGCTTCTGGTATGGCGCGGCGCCGATCTCGGCGACGCGGCTCGCCGAGGCCCTGAAGCGGATCGGGCCGATGGCGCAGCTGTTCGGCCAGACCGAGGCGCCGATGATGATCTCGATGATGGCACCCGCCGATCACTACAATCCGGACGGCAGCATCGCGATGGAGCGCCTTGCCTCCGCGGGGCGGATCGGCCCGCTGGTGCAGGCCGGCATCATGGATGGCGACGGCAAGCTGTTGCCCGCCGGATCGCGCGGCGAGATCGTGGTGCGTGGTTCGCTTGTCATGGAAGGCTACTACAAGAACCCGGAGGCCACGCGCGAAGCTTCGGCGCATGGCTGGCACCACACCGGCGATATCGGCTACATCGACGGCGACGGCTACCTCTATATCGTCGACCGCGCCAAGGACATGATCATCACCGGCGGCTTCAACGTCTATTCGATCGAGGTCGAGAACGCGTTGCGTGCCCACGAGGCGGTGCAGGATTGTGCCGTCATCGGGCTGCCCGACGACAAATGGGGCGAGCGCATCGTCGCGGTGGTGCAGCCGCGCGCCGGCCAATCCGTCGACGCGACGGCGCTGGCTGCGTTCGTCAAGCAGCAGATCGGCAGCATCAAGACCCCGAAGCAGATCGAGGTCTGGGACGATCTTCCGCGGTCCAAGGTCGGCAAGGTGCTCAAGCCGGACATCCGCGCGCGTCTGGCGGAGCGTTCGAGCAGCTAGGGCAGCGCTTGATGTCGATGCTGTCGACCAGACGCTGTTGCCGCACCGGGTTTTAAACGCTCGCTATTCGCCGGCCTTGAGCGTAGAGTCGCGTCATCACCGCCTATCCACGGCATCCACCGGTGACTGAGGGTAACGTAGGGCTCCCGCCAACAGATGAGGAGCATACGTGTCTGGATTTCGTCTGGCCGATTGGATCGTGCCGCCGGTGATCGTTCCCCTGTTTCTTCTGCTCCTGGTGGCCGCTGCCGCTCTCCTGCATGGATAGGGCGACACGACGATGAATTCGGCAGCGCCGGCGTTTGGCCACGCCAGCGCTTGATGTGGCCGGCAACGCGCAAGCGCGCAGCCGGCGCACAACCAAAATCATGAAATGCTCAGTGTGATGATCGCCCGGAAAGGCACTTGTATGAAAACGCTGCTATTCGCCGCGGTTGCGGCCGGCCTGCTTGCACAAGGCGCGTTCGCCGCCGAACCGGCCTGCCACAAGATCGAAGGCACGGTCGGTCGTCTCGCCTGCTATGATGCAGCGTTCCCTCCGACGGTCAAGCAGCCTCCGGCCATCGATAGCAACGCGCCGCGATCCGAATACAAGGACCCGTTGATCGCGGAGGATGCCCGCGTTGCGGCGAAGCTGAAGAATATCTGTCGCGGTTGTTGAGATTTGCGACGAGATATGCGCGTGGCCGGCGACGAGCGCACCGCGTCGTCCTTGGCGTCACCGCGTCCGGCGGAAGGAGCCTTGATGGCAAGCGAAACAACCTACGTCGTACAGGCGTTCAACGCCGGCAAGGGCGGGCATCTCAAGCCGGACCCTCCGATCGTCTGCAAGACGGCAAATGGCGCACTGCGAACGGCAGAGCGCCTGGCGCTGAGCAAGCTCGCAGTTGTTGCATTCTCGTCTACCGGCGATCCCGAAATGGGTGACTATGATGATGAGCCGATGGTCTTCTTCCGGAAAGGCGATCTTCCAGCGGTGTTCGGCTAAAGGCCCGGTTGCGAAAGCTACGTAAGGGAGAACCCGGATGAGCGAACGACTCGAAACGCTGAAGAAAGCCCGCGATCGCATGATCGAGGAGAGGGACGCGCATGCGAAAGTGCTGGCCGCTCCGTTCGATCGTGACAAGGCGGAGCGGGCCCGCAGCAAGTTCGTCGAGGTTCAGGCGTTGGTCGAAGCCCTCGACCGCGCAATCAGCGCCGAGAACTCCGTTCCAACGAGAAGCTGAAGCTTGATATCCGCACGCGGCTAACGGAGCGCCAGCTCGCGCGATCGGCATTCACCTCTTGCCGTATTCGGTGAACACGTAATCGCGATTCTGTACCACGGTGTGGCACGCATACCCGCACTTCGCGTCGTTCTCCTGCGGCGGATTGTCCGCCGTGGTGGCGGGCTTGAATACATCCGAGGCCGCGTCATACTCGAACGCGCCGTATCCCCATCCGCCGCTATCCGCAAACCGCTTGCTGTCCTTCAGCATGAAGTCGACATCGTGTTGTACGCCCGGCACCGTTGGCTGACCGGGATACGCTTCCTGCTTTTTCGGAATCCAATGGATCTTCGCCATCCTGGCGCCGTCCGGGAACGGCTTGCCATTGCCGGGCACGCCCTCGCGGTAGGCGCCGATCATCGCCGGATTGCCCAGGATCACGGCGATGACGCCTTCGTTCTCGCTGATCGCGATCACCGACCAGTCCTCGTATCCCCTGAACTCGGAGAACGCGAGCCCACCGGGCACTTGCAGGCTATATTTGTCCTGTGCGGAAATCGCGACGCCGGTCGCGAGGACCGAAATCGACACCGAAGCAACGAGATTGATCAGCGAGCTCCTCTGCATGGTCGCATCTCCCTCAATCGATAATCTCTTGCTGGAAATTCTTCTTTATCGCGTTGCCTTCTCCGAGGCTCAGGACTGCGCGGACCGTTGGTCACGGGAACGAATTACAGCATGGAATGGCGCGGAGCGAAATGGGGCCGCTGCCATGGTCGGCGGCCCGAAGCACCGGCGTGAGCGCCTATTGACAACCGTCCCATCGCGCCAGAAGAGTCAAGGGTCATCGTCGTGCATGCGCCCGTAGGGGATAACCGATGTCCCTCGACTTTCGCTTCCATCGCACTCCCGTCGACGTTCTCGCTTACGAGCTCGCCGAGGAGAAGGCCTCCGCGCTCGGACGCATGGGCCGCGCGCTTGAGCAGGCGCTTGTCAAGCTGCGCGAGTTCGATGCCGCTCATCCGCGCGCCGAAGCACCGGCATCCGTCCAACAGGCCCGGCGCATCCTGGTGCGGGAAGCCGGCCACGCGCTCTGGATGTTCGTGGTGCAGCGGGAAGCTTGCGGCATGCGCGACAGCCGCGCGATCATGCGCACCTACAATGTGCCCGGCGAAGTGCAGCACTGCATGGGCCCGATGCTCGCCACATCGACCGCATCGCCATAAAGGCGCGGACCGCCACCGCGCTGCAGCAGTGGTCGACGAGCATGTTCGACGAGCATTCCCACAGACCAAGGTCGAATTTACCGGGCGGACCGAAGGACTAGATTTCGTCGTGCAAGACCGTGTCATGAGGGATGTCGTACTCCCGCGATGGCGATCGGTTAGGCCGCGCGCAATCCAGGACCGGCTTCCTTAAGGCCTGCATGGGCACGCCCCGCGCATTTGCGGCCCTGCCCCAACCAAACAAATAACCGGGCATCGATACCGCCTTCCACTGCCGTGGACGGTGGATGAAACGCATTCCAGATGGCCCGAACATGTCGGGCCAGGGAGATGTACGATGACGACATTGGACATTGCGGTCGCCCCGCTCCCGGAAGCCGAGCATCATGCGCAATTGCGTCGCGCATTGATTGCCAGCACGGTAGGTACCACCATCGAATGGTACGACTTTCTGCTCTACAGCACGGTGACCGGCCTGGTCTTCGGCAAGCTGTTCTTTCCCAAGTCCGATCCCCTGGTTGGCGTGCTGGAGGCCTTCGCCATCTACACGGTGGGCTTCATCGCGCGGCCGATCGGTGCCGCGATCTTCGGCCACTTCGGCGATCGCATCGGCCGCAAGGCGACGCTGATCGCCACGCTGCTGATGACCGGCATCGCCACCGCGGCGGTTGGCCTCGTCCCCACCTATGACCAGATCGGCATCTGGGGTGCCGTCATCCTGACCGTCATCCGTTTCATCCAGGGTATCGGTGTCGGTGGCGAGTGGGGTGGCTCGGTGCTGCTCTCGATGGAGTGGGCGCGGACCAACCAGCACCGCGGCTTCATCACCTCGTGGCCGCAGCTCGGCGGCCCCGCCGGGTTGCTGCTGGCAAATATCGCGGTGCTGGTGTTCAGCCGAATCTCCGGCGACCAGTTCCTGGTCTGGGGCTGGCGCATCCCGTTCCTGCTCAGCCTCGTGATGATCGCGATCGGGCTCTACATCCGGCTCGGCATCATGGAGACGCCGACGTTCCGGCGGATCGTGGCCGAGAATCGCGTCGCACGCGTTCCGGTCCTCGAGGTGATCAAGCGGCAGCCGCGGTCGATCATCCTCGCGGCGCTGGCGCGGATGGCCGAACAGGCGCCGGCCTACATCTATCTCGCCTTCGTGTTCGCCTACGGCACCCAGGTCATCCATCAGGACCGCGACTTCCTGCTGATCTGCCTGATCTGTGCCGGTCTCGTCTCGCTCGTCACCATCCCGCTGGCCGGGCACCTGTCGGACCGCATCGGGCGCAAGCGGATGTATCTGATCGGCGCAGTTCTGACCGGGCTGTTTGGCTTCGCCTATTTCGGCCTGCTCAACACCGCGGCGCCGGCGCTGATCTTCATCGCCATCGTGCTGTCATTCGTGCCGCACGACCTGATGTATGGTCCGCAGGCGGCGCTGATCGCCGAATGCTTCACGCCGCGACTGCGCTACAGCGGCTGCTCGATGGGCTACCAGCTCTCCTCGGTCATATCGGGCGGACCGGCACCGTTGATCGCCACCGCGCTGCTGGCCGCCACCGGCTCCGGCTACGTGATCGCGCTCTACATTCTGTTCTGCGCGGTGGTCAGCATTGTCGCGACCGCGATGATGCCCGACTACACCAACAAGGACATTTCGGAGGAGCACGACAGGTCCTGATCGATTGATCCGGGCGGCGTCGTCATAAAAAATGCGCGGGCCGCCTCGATCGGTGTCGAGGCGAGCCCGCGCATTGAACTCGCGGATGCTGAATTAGCCGTCCTTCAGTAGATTTGCGTTAGTGAACGCTGACGGCCTGCAACTCGTTGCTCCAGGCGTTCGCGATCGCGGCTTCGCGGCTGTCGGTCAGCATGATCGGCGTGCCGTCGGCGGCATGCAGTGCGAACAGCTTGAGGCCCGGCGCGATCTTCGGCGCCTGCGGAAAGAGATCCGGCACGTCTTCGGAACGGACCTGCTTCACATAGGCGATATGGCCCTCGCCCAGATGGGCCAGTGCTTCCGGCGTGACGCTCTCGGACTGGTAGATGATATTGGCTTCACTCATGGTCTCGACTCCTCAGTCAGATAAGCGGTCGAGTCCGCTCGTTGTTTCTATTATTCGTGCTCATTGATAGCGATTGTCTTAACGACCCGTTCAGGTTCTGGCCTGGCCAGGTCGATCGACAACAACCCGTTCTTCAGATCCGCGCCCAGCACCTGCATCCCCTCCGCCAGCACGAAGGTGCGCTGGAAGTGGCGCGCGGCGATGCCGCGATGGATGTATTGCCGAGCCTTGTCGTCCTGCTGGCGGCCGCGGATGACGAGCTGATTTTCCTCAATAGTTACATCGAGTTGGTCGCGGGTGAAGCCCGCCACCGCCAACGTGATGCGCAGCCTTTCGGGCTGCCCGTTGGTACGGTCGCACCGCTCGATATTGTACGGAGGATAGCCGTCAGCGCCCTTCACGACGCGGTCGAGCGCACGCTCGATCTCGTCGAATCCCAGAAGGAACGGACTGGACAACGATGGAACACGAGACATTACAAAGTCCTCTCGAAGCGACTTTGAGGGGCCCTTGCGGCACCCCATGCAACCGGCGGGCCGCTTGCCCGTCGGTCATAAGCCAATATGGGAGTGATCTGGATAGCGTTCAAGCGCCTCTGAAACCAGCGTAAATGCCGCCTGGCGCATATCGGTTCTGATCAAATCAGGACCGATATGCTCCACTATTTGTTTTGGGCGCGTTTTCTTCGCGCGAACCGGTGTCCACTTCGCTCCAAAACGCGCCAGGATGGCCCCCAATCGTTCCTGATCGGTTACGGGCCGACGCGCTTGCGACCGTCAGCGGTAAAAAGATGCAGTTTGTCGCGGGGCGCGACCGCCCGGATCTGCTCGCCGATCGCAGGCCCCGTGGCGCCGGGAACCCGGACGATCACTTCGCCCGGCGGCAGCTCGCCCGGATTGGCGGCGATGGCCCGTTCCTCGCGCTGGCGGCTGCCGTAGACGAAGGTCTCGGCGCCGACGTGCTCGATCGCCTCGACCGTCAGGCCGAGCGCGACGCCGCCGGATGCGGTCTCGCTTGTGATCACGAAATCCTCCGGCCGGATGCCGACGATGCCGGCGCCGTCGGCGCCCGCGATCTGGGAGGTCAGCTCGTCCGAACGCAGCGGCATCAGGTTCATCGGCGGGGCGCCGATGAAGGAGGCGACGAAGGTGGTCGCCGGCTTCTGATAGATATCCAGCGGATTGCCGATCTGCTCGACCTGGCCACCATTCATGACCACGAGGATGTCCGCGAGCGTCATCGCCTCGAGCTGGTCGTGGGTGACATAGATCGAGGTGGTGTTGAGCCGGCGCTGCAGCTTGCGGATCTCGACTCGCATCGCGATGCGTAGCTTGGCGTCGAGGTTCGACAGCGGCTCGTCGAACAGGAAGACTTTCGGCTGCCGCACGATGGCACGGCCCATCGCGACGCGCTGGCGCTGGCCGCCGGAAAGCTGCCGCGGCTTGCGCTCCAGCATCGGCGACAGCTCGAGGACGCGCGCGGCTTCCTCGACGCGGGTCTTGATCTCGGCTTCGGCCATGCCGCGGTTGCGCAGGCCGTAGGCCATGTTGTTGTAGACGCTCATATGCGGATAGAGCGCATAGTTCTGGAACACCATCGCGATGTCGCGATCGGCGGGCTCGATCTGGTTGACGATGCGGCCGCCGATGTCGATCTCGCCGCCGGTGATGGTCTCGAGGCCAGCGACCATGCGCAGCAGGGTGGACTTGCCGCAGCCGCTTGGCCCGACCAGCACGCAGAACTGGCCGTCGCCGACGTCGACATCGACGCCCTTGATGGCCTCGAAGCCGCCGGGATAGGTCTTGCGGACGCTGCGCAGCGTGACGTTAGCCATTACTTTTCCGTCTCCACCAATCCGCGCACGAACAGTTTCTGCATCACGACGACGACGAACACCGGCGGCAGCATCGCGAGCAGCGCGGTCGCCATCACCACGGGCCATTCGGTCAGCGCGTCGGTCGTGGTGATCATCTTGCGGATGCCGACCTGGATGGTCTGCATGTCATCGCGCGTGGTGATCAAGAGCGGCCAGAGATACTGATTCCAGCCGAGGATGAACAGGATCACGAACAACGCGGCCATGTTGGTGCGCGACAGCGGCAGCAGCGTATCCCAGAAGAAGCGGAACGGGCCCGCGCCGTCGATCCGCGAGGCTTCCAGCAACTCGTCCGGCACGGTCATGAAGAACTGCCGGAACAGCAGCGTCGCGGTGGCGGAGGCGATCAGCGGCAGCGACAGGCCGGCATAGCTGTCGAGCAGATGCAGATCGGCGACGATCTTGTAGGTCGGATAGATGCGCACCTCGACCGGCAGCATCAAGGTGATGAAGATGATCCAGAAGATCGCCATCCGGAACGGAAAGCGGAAATAGACGATCGCGTAGGCCGAGATGATCGAGATCGCGATTTTGCCGACCGCGATCAGGAGCGCCATGATCAGCGAGTTCAGCATCATGTTGAGCACCGGCTCGCGGGTCGAGCCGCTCGTGCCGACAAACAGTGTCTGGTAGTAGGTCTCGAAGAAATGGCCGCCGGGCAACAGCGACATCTGGCCGTTGGCGATGACGGCGTTGTCCTGGGTCGAGGCGACGATTGCCAGATAGACCGGGAAGGCGACGATCGCGATCCCGATCCACAGGATGGCGTGAGCCAGATAGCGCTGGAAGCCCTCCTCCTCGACCATCAGTAGGTTACCTTGCGTTCGACGAAGCGGAACTGGATGCCGGTCAGCACGATGACGATGACCATCAGGATGACCGACTGCGCCGCCGAGGAGCCGAGATTGCCGCCGAGCAGGCCATCGGTATAGACCTTGTAGACCAGCGTTTCGGTTGCCTTGCCGGGGCCGCCGCGGGTCATCGTGTCGATGATGCCGAAGGTGTCGAAGAAGGCGTAGACGATGTTGATGACCAGCAGGAAGAAGATGGTCGGCGACAGCAGCGGGAAGATCACGGTCCAGAACCGCCGCATCGGGCGGGCGCCGTCGATCGCGGCGGCCTCGATCACGCTCTTCGGTATGCTCTGCAGCCCGGCAAGGAAGAACAGGAAATTGTAGGAAATCTGCTTCCAGGCCGCGGCGAGGATGATCAGGGCCGCCGCCTGGTCGCCGTTGAGCAGCGGATTCCAGTCGACGCCCATGGCGCGCAGATAGCGCGACAGCACGCCGAGCGAGGGGTGCAGCATGAACACCCAGAGCACGCCGACCACTGGCGGGGCGACGGCATACGGCCAGATCAGCAGCGTACGGTAGAGCATCGAGCCGCGCAGCGGCTTGTCGGCCATGACAGCGAGCAGCAGCGCGAACGACAGCGAGGAGACCGCGATCGCAAGCGAGAACGCGAAGGTTCGGACGATCGCCGCGAAATAGGCCGGGTCCTTGAACAATTCGAGATAGTTCTCGAACCACACGAAGGTGGTCGAAAGGCCGAAGGCGTCCTGCAGCAGGAAGGATTGGATCACCGCCTGCGCGGCCGGCCAGTAGAAAAAGATCAGAACGATTGCGAGTTGCGGGGCAACCAGCGCGTAAGGCAACAGCTTTGATTGGAAAATCGATTGCTTTTGCATGATCTCGGCAAAATGGCAGGCCGCTTGTCGCGGCCTGCCGGTTGAGGTCTCAAGACATCATGTCAGTGGACGGCGGTCTTTTCAAACTGCCGCAGCATCTGGTTGCCGCGCTCGACGGCCGAGTCCAGCGCCTGCTTGGCGGTCTTCTTGCCGGCCAGCGCCTGCTCGATCTCTTCCGACCACATGTCGCGCAGCTGCACCATGTTGCCGAGGCGTAGACCGCGGGAATTCTCGGTCGGCTCCTTGTTGGTGAGCTCGAGCAGCGGCGTCTCCAGATAGGGCTGGTCCTTGTAGAAGCCCTCTTCCTTGGCCTTGGCGTAGGCTGCCTTGGTGATCGGCAGATAGCCCGAGGCCTTGTGGATCCAGATTTGGCGATCGGTGTCCGAGAGGAAGGTCAGGAACTTGGCCACGCCCTTGTATTCCTCGGCCGACTTGCCGCCCATCACCCAGAGCGAGGCGCCGCCGATGATCGAGTTTTGCGGCGCGCCCTTGACGTCGGGATAATACGGCATCGGCGCGGCGGTGAAGTTGAACTTGGCCTGCGCCTTGACGTTGCCGAAGAAGGCCGACGAGGTCAGGTAGATCGGACACTCACCCGCGGTAAAGCGGCCTTCGCCGGTGTTGGTGCGGCCGGCGTAGTCGTAGGTCTTGTCCTTCTGCAGCTCGACCAGGTTCTCGAGATGCTTGACTTGCAACGGGCCGTTGAATTCGAGCACGGTGTCGAAGCCGTCGAGGCCGTTGGCCTTGCTGGCGAGCGGCACGTTGTGCCAGGCCGAGAGCTGCTCGAGATTGACCCAGGTGACCCACGAGCCGGAGAAGCCGCAGTTGGTGTAGCCGGCCGCCTTCAGCTTCTTGGCGTCCTCGAACACTTGCGGCCAGGTCTTCGGGATCTCCGCGATGTTGGCCTTCTTCAGCGCGTCGAGATTGACCCACATCACGGTCGACGACGAGTTGAAGGGGAACGACAGCATCTCGCCCTTCGAGGTCGAGTAGTAGCCGGTGATCGCGGGCAGATAGACACTCGGATCGAACTTCTCGCCGGCATCGGCCATCAGCTTGTAGACCGGTTTGACGGCGCCGGTGGCGGCCATCATGGTCGCGGTGCCGACCTCGAACACCTGCATGATGTGCGGCGCGTTGCCGGCGCGGAATGCGGCGATGCCGGCGTTCATGGTGTCGGCGTAGCCGCCCTTGTAGGTCGGGATCACCTTGTAGTCGGACTGCGAGGCGTTGAAGTCGTTGGCCAGCTTGACGATGACGTCGTTGTTGGCGCCGGTCATCGCGTGCCACCACTGAATCTCGGTCACAGCAAACGCAGGCGACGCGAATACAAGCGTGGCAGCGGCTGCCGCAGCAGCGCCGAGTCGTCGAAGAATCATCAAAAGCCCCTCCCGGTTGGAACGTCATCTTTCGTTGCGCGCGTTAACAGCGCCGGATGACGTTCAAATGACCGTATAAACGAAAGCCATGGTAGGGGGGAAGCCGAAGCAAAGGGAAGCGGTAAAAAAGGCTGACATCGCGGCCCACGTGCGTGCGGTGCAACGCCGGACGCGACGTTGCACCGCAGGGGCTGATGTGCTGGCGTGACGCGAACCGGTGCCCATCCCGCATCAGGTGCGGGACGGGCTTTGCTCGAATACGCTGTCAGCGCTTGCGCTGGGGACCGCAGACCACGCCCTTGTCGACCAGGCCGTTGATCTCGTCCTTGGAGTAGCCGAACTCGCCGAGCACTTCCGCAGCGTGCTGGCTGAACTTCGGCGGCGTGCGGCGCAGGCTCGGCTTGGTGCGTTCGAGCCGGATCGGCGAGGCGACGCCCTTGTACCAATCCTTCTCGATGACGTCGCCGCGATGGATCGTGTGCGGGTTGGTCAGCGCCTGGTCGATCTTCTGTACCGGGCCGGCCGGCAGGCCGGCGGCGAGCAGCCGGTTGCACAGCGGCTCGGCCTCGTGCTGGCTGAAGACAGCGGCAAGCTCGGCGCGCAGCGCATCGCGGTTGGCGATGCGGTCCTTGTTGCGGGCAAAGCGCGGATCGGTGCCGAGCTCGGGCTTGCCGATCTCCTTGGCGAGCTTGCGGAAGGTGCCGTCATTGCCGACGCCGATGAAGATGTTGTCGGTCTTGGTCGGGAAGATCGCATAAGGCACAAGGTTCGGATGCTCGTTGCCGGTGAGCGATGGCGGCTTGCCATGCATGAAATAGTTCGCGGTGTGCGGATGCATGATCGCAAGCCCGGTTTCATACAGCGTGGTTTCGATGAACTGGCCGAGCCCGGAGCGCTGCCGCTCCGACAGCGCCATCAGGATGCCGATCGCCGCATAGAGCCCGGTCGTGATGTCGACCAGCGGCACGCCGATGCGCATCGGGCCGCTCTCCGGCGAGCCGGTCGCCGCGATCATGCCGGTCATCGCCTGGATGATCGCGTCATAGCCGGGATTGCCGCCGCGCGGGCCGTCGGCGCCGAAGCCGGAGATCCGGCAATGCACGAGGCGCGGAAATTTCGCGCGCAGCACGTCGTTGCCGATGCCCCATTTGTCGAGCGTGCCCGGCTTGAAATTCTCGATCAGCACGTCGGCGGTCTCGAGCATCTTCATCAGCACCGCGCGGCCGCCCTCGGAGGCGAGGTCGAGGCCGATCGAGCGCTTGTTGCGGTTAATGCCGACGAAATAGGCCGCGTCTTCCTCATGGAAGGGAGGGCCCCAGTCGCGCACCTCGTCGCCGGCAGGCGGCTCGACCTTGATTACGTCGGCGCCGTGGTCGGCAAGGATCTGGGTGCAATACGGGCCGCCGAGCACGCGCGTCAGATCGATCACGCGCAGTCCGGTCATCGCGCCCGTAGCCGCTGGGGTATTCATGGAAACAACCTTCGCTCAGTTGGGACTAGAAGACGAGGTCCCAGAGCTAACGGTCTTCAGGCGAGGCAGCAATGCTTCCGTCGGCGCAGGCCCATGCAGCAGGCGGCGCATGCGTTCGCCAAGCGAACTGAAAAGAGCGAACTGGCATTTGCAATGCAATGCTCTCTTGAATGCAATAGTCCGCCACGCGGGACGTGGCGGACTATTGGCGTCGGTGAATTAGACGACGCTCAGCTTGACGTCGACATTGCCGCGGGTCGCGTTGGAATACGGGCACACATGGTGGGCCTTCTCGACCAGCGCTTCGGCGTCGGCGCGGGACAGGCCGGGCAGCGAGACGGCGAGGTCAACGGCAAGGCCGAAGCCGCCTTCCGAGCGCGGGCCGATGCCGACCGTCGAGGTCACCGAGGCGTCGGCGGGAACCTTGGGGCCGCCCTGTGAGGCCACGAACTTCATGGCGCCGATGAAGCAGGCGGCATAGCCGGCTGCGAACAGCTGCTCCGGATTGTTGCCGGCGCCACCGCCGCCACCGAGCTCCTTCGGGGTCGTGAGCTTGACGTCGAGTGCGCCGTCGAGCGTTGCCGCATGGCCATCGCGGCCGCCGGTTGCCTTGGCGCTGGTCTTGTAGAGCACGTTCACAGACATCGTGGTCTCCCTTGGGTTTTGCACTTGGGTAGTTTCGACTTGGGTTTGAATTCGATCTCAGATGTATTGCATGCGGTTAAATTGTGCGCAATATAATTTATGCGGCCTCACATTTAATTGTTCGCAATTGAATCCGTGGTCCCGAGAGGCCAGAATGACGCGGAAACGAGATGGATTCGATGGGAATCATGGTCAGGAAACAGACGGCGGCGGATCAGGCGCTGCGGCTCGATAACCAGATCTGCTTTGCGGTCTATTCGACCGCGCACGCCTTCAACCGCGTCTACAAGCCGCTGCTCGACCGGCTCGGGCTGACCTACCCGCAGTATCTCGTGATGCTGGCGCTGTGGGAGCGCGACGACGTGCCGGTGAAGGACCTCGGCGAGCGGCTGTTCCTGGATTCCGGTACGCTGACGCCGCTCTTGAAGCGGCTGGAGGCGGCGGAGCTGATCAAGCGGACCCGCAGCACCGAAGACGAGCGCGTTGTGCTGATCGCGCTGACGCCGCAGGGCCACGCGCTGCGCGAAAAGGCCAAGGCCGTTCCGCAGTCGATCCTCGCGGCCTCGGACTGCACGGTTGGCGAGTTGATGACGATGAAGAACGAGATCGTCGCGTTGCGCGACCGGCTCAATGCGGTGCTGGGGGAGTAGGCGGCGTGCAACGAGCCGCGCCCGTCAGGGCAGCACCGGCACGCGACAAGTCGCGCACTGGAAATCGCTGCCGCGCTCGTCGTGACGAATCTCAAAGCCCTCCGGGACCCGATCGATCCGATTTCTAAAGGGAGCGATTTCCGAAAGCCGGGCATGGCCCGTGCGTTGGCACCTCGGGCACCGCAAGAATTCCGTCCAGCTGGAATCGCGCATGGCTTGGCGTCCGTTGGCGACGGACAAGATAGCAACCAATGGACGCTCGAGCTTTGTTCTGGATCAAAGATGCGGGGCGGAGGCTGCTAAAGGCGCTTCTTGGCGAAGGCGCGGCCACTGTGGGACTTGAGGTATTTCTCGAACGCCAGCGCTTTGTACTTGTCGGGAAACGCGCAGTACCAGACGAGCTGCCACGGCTTGAATTTTGAAGTGTGCGCGGACTTGCCGGCATTGTGCTCGGGAATCCGTCGTTTCAGATCCTCGGTGGCGCCAACGTATTCCTGATCAGGGAAGTCGATGCTGCGGATGATGTAGACGTACCACATGCGCATCCACAGTTGGCCGGAGTACCGAACCGTTCGTGATATCGATAAAGGGGTGTGTTGACCCGTCCGTCTTCGCCCTTCGGGCTACGCCGGACACCACGCTTCGCCCTTCAGGCAACCCGTGGCTGCGCCACGCGTAGCCCGAAGGGCGAAGCGTGGTGGAGCCAGGCGGGATCGAACCGCCGACCTCTTGCATGCCATGCAAGCGCTCTCCCAGCTGAGCTATGGCCCCTTATCCAGTTGGGATGATCCTGGGGGGATCAATCCCGGCCCGCGCGGCCTGGATGACTCGCGCGGCAGCACCGTTGATCATAGATCGGCGCCGATCTCAAGTCTCTTCGTCGCCGCCGACGTCACCAATAATATCGGTCACGTCCTCATCGCCCTCTTCCTCGTCGGCGATGAAGGTCGAATCGTCGTCGTCATCGTCGTCGATGGTCTCATCGACCTCGATATCGTCCTCGGATTCGGGAACCACGGCCTTGACCTTGCCGGTGTTCTCCTCGGCATCGGCCTCCTCGAGCGAGACCAACTCTTCGGTCTCGGCCGCCTCGGGCATCTCGGCGGCGGTCGCAGGCGAACTGACGGTGGCGCCACGGCCGCCCCGCGGCGGGGCGACAGGCGCGATCGGCACGACCTCACCGGTGTAGGGCGAAATCACCGGATTCTTGTTGAGGTCGTAGAACTTCTTGCCCGTGGTCGGGCAAATGCGCTTGGTTCCGAGCTCGGACTTAGCCAACGTGGTCATCCCAGAATTTTGCTGAAAAACGGTGCTTCACTTGGCTAGTTGAGGAGCCGCTGTCAATAGCGGTTTGCGCGCAAGTGACGGGCGCGTGACGCGGTGTTGCCTATGTGATACCTGCCGCGGCGCGAGAGGACACAATCTTGGCCCATTCCGACACCCCGACCCCGCTGGAATCGCGCGTTTGCGGCCCCCTGGCCGGCAAGGTCCGCGTTCCCGGCGACAAATCGATTTCCCACCGTGCCCTGATCCTCGGGGCGCTTTCGGTAGGCGAAACCCGCATTTCCGGCCTTCTGGAGGGCGAGGACGTCATCAATACCGCCAAATCCATGCGCGCGCTGGGCGCCAAGGTGGAGCGGACGGCGCCGTTTGCCTGGTCGGTCTCGGGCGTCGGGGTCGGCGGCTTCGCGCAGCCCGCAGCCCCGCTCGATTTCGGCAATTCCGGCACCGGCTGCCGGCTGGTGATGGGCGCGGTGGCCGGTTGCCCGATCGCGGCCATTTTCGACGGCGACGCCTCGCTGCGTACGCGGCCGATGCGCCGGATTCTCGATCCCCTGGAGCTGATGGGGGCCCGGACCAGCGACATCCGGGACGGTGGCCGGCTGCCGCTCACCCTGCACGGCGCCCGCTATCCGGTGCCGATCGTCTACAAGACCCCGGTCGCCTCGGCCCAGATCAAGTCCGCGGTGCTGCTGGCGGGCCTGTCCGCGCCCGGCATCACCACGGTCATCGAGCAGGAGGCGAGCCGCGACCACACCGAGCTGATGCTGAAGCATTTCGGCGCCGAGATCTCCACGGAGAAGGAAGGCAGCCACGGCCGCAGGATCTCGCTGAACGGCGAGCCCGAGCTGCACGGCGCCGAGGTCGTGGTGCCCGCCGATCCGTCCTCGGCGTCGTTCCCGATCGTGGCGGCGCTGATCGTCGAAGGATCCGACGTCGTGTTCTCCGACGTGATGACCAATCCGCTTCGCACCGGCCTGTTCACCACGTTGCGTGAAATGGGCGCCTCGATCGAGGAGAGCGATCTGCGCGGCGATGCCGGCGAGCCGATGGCGCAATTGCGCGTGCGTGCCTCGAAGCTGAAGGGCGTCGAGGTGCCGCCGGAGCGCGCGCCGTCGATGATCGACGAATATCTGGTGCTGGCCGTCGCCGCCGCATTTGCCGAGGGCACCACGATCATGCGCGGCTTGCAGGAGCTGCGCGTCAAAGAGTCCGACCGTCTCGAAGCCACCGCCGACATGCTGCGCGTCAACGGCGTCAAGGTCGAGGTTTCCGGCGATGACCTGATCGTCGAGGGCCGCGGCCACGTTCCAGGCGGCGGCCTCGTTGCCACCCACATGGATCATCGCATCGCGATGTCGGCGCTGGTGATGGGCTGCGCTTCGGATCGGCCGGTGAAGATCGATGACACCGCCTTCATCGCCACCAGTTTCCCGGATTTCATTCCGATGATGCGCGCGCTCGGAGCTGACTTCGCATGATCATCGCCATCGACGGACCCGCCGCCTCCGGCAAGGGCACGCTCGGCAAGCGGCTCGCCCACCACTACGGCTACCGCCATCTCGACACCGGCGTGATCTACCGCGCGGTGGCCTATGCGATGATGGCGCAGGGCGCCGACCTCAACGATGAGGCGCTGGCGGTGGCCGTCGCGCTCGAGCTCGATCCCGAGAAATTCGGCAATCCGATCCTGAAGACCCAGAAGGTCGGCGAGGGCGCATCCGTCGTCTCGGCCTTTCCGAGGGTGCGCGAGGCGCTGGTCAGCTTCCAGCGCCAGTTCGCCGCCGATCCGCCCGGTGCGGTGCTGGATGGGCGCGACATCGGCACCGTGATCTGTCCGGACGCCGACGTGAAGATCTTCGTGGTCGCCGATCCGCGCGTGCGGGCGCGGCGGCGCACCCTGGAGGCCCGCGCCCGCGGCGAGGATGCCGACGAGGAGGCGGTGCTGGCCGACATCCTCAAGCGTGACGATCGGGACAAGAACCGCGCGATTGCGCCCCTGCGGCCGGCGGCGGACGCCCACACGCTGGACAATTCCAATCTCGACATCGAGGCCGGTGTCCGCGCCGCTATCGCCATTGTCGAGGCGGCGCGCGCCCGGCGCTGATCGGTCAGGCTCCGGACAAGAAAAAGCGCGATGACGAGGTCATCGCGCCAAGCTCGTTTTTAGACCGGCCCGCTTTGGACCGTCTGCTTTTGGACCCGTTGGATCAGTTCTTCGACCAGTAGCGGTCGAACGGCAATTCCTGCTCGGCCATGCTGAGCAGCGGCTGCGCCACCGTGGCAGACGCGCCGTCCGCGGCCGGAGCAGCGCCGGGCATCCCGGCAATCGCATTTCCGATCGTCAGGACGGCGATCGCCGCCAGCACCACAAAGCTTTTCATTGGTAATCCCCCTGTTTTGAACGGTGCTATCGTATGGGGTGCTGCTTAAGGGCGGGTTCCGCGGCGTTCTCCTGCGGGGGCATTTCACGCGACTCGGTCAACAGCGCGTTGCGAGGCCGGATCTGGAGCGCCGTCGGGGCGAGATTAGCCTTAAGCGCCCGTAAATCGGGCATTTCCGGCTTGCCCAAAATGGGCCCCGGAGCTATATCAGCGCCGTTCGGAGCGCCATCGACCGTGTCGAGGCCGTGTCTGAGCGGGCCGGCGCCGGGTTTGAACCCTCGCCGCATCTGGAGGAACGCCCGCTCCCAGGTCTTGAAGTCGATATTTTCGTTTCAGGCTCCGGACAATTCAAACGTACCGAACGTGCAGTTTTACTGCCGGCCCGCTGTTGCACCTCCTGCAATGAGCGGTCGTCAGGGTTTGCGGAACCCTGACACTTCACGCGCGGTGCGCCCATCAACCCGAACGGCCGGCACGATCCCGCATTTGGAGAACAAATGGCTTCGAATACTGTGTCTTCCTATACCCCCACCCGCGACGACTTCGCGGCGATGCTTGATGAATCCTTTGCCGGCGGCAATTTGCAGGAAAGCTCGGTCATCAAGGGCAAGGTGGTTGCAATTGAGAAGGACATGGCCGTCATCGACGTCGGCCTGAAGACCGAAGGCCGCGTGGCGCTGCGCGAATTCGCCGGCCCCGGCCGTGAAAGCGATCTGAAAGTCGGCGACGAGGTCGAGGTGTTCCTCGACCGGATCGAGAATGCGCTCGGTGAAGCCGTGCTGTCGCGCGACAAGGCGCGCCGCGAGGAAAGCTGGGGCAAGCTCGAGAAGGCGTTCCAGAACAACGAAAAGGTCAACGGCGTCATCTTCAACCAGGTCAAGGGCGGCTTCACGGTCGACCTCGACGGTGCGGTGGCCTTCCTGCCGCGCTCGCAGGTCGACATTCGCCCGATCCGCGACGTCGCGCCGCTGATGAACAACTCGCAGCCGTTCCAGATCCTCAAGATGGACCGCCGCCGCGGCAACATCGTGGTGTCGCGCCGCACGGTTCTCGAAGAGACCCGCGCCGAGCAGCGCCAGGAGCTGGTGCAGAACCTCGAAGAGGGTCAGGTGATCGACGGCGTGGTCAAGAACATCACCGATTACGGTGCGTTCGTTGATCTCGGCGGCATCGACGGCCTGCTCCACGTGACCGATATCGCCTGGCGTCGCGTCAACCACCCGACCGAGGTGCTGACCATCGGCCAGACCGTGAAGGTCAAGATCATCAAGATCAACCACGAGACGCACCGCATCTCGCTGGGCATGAAGCAGCTGCTGGATGATCCGTGGCAGGGTATCGAAGCCAAGTACCCGCTGGGTGCCCGCTTCACCGGCCGCGTCACCAACATCACCGACTACGGCGCGTTCGTCGAGCTCGAGCCGGGCATCGAAGGCCTGATCCACGTCTCCGAGATGTCGTGGACCAAGAAGAACATGCACCCCGGCAAGATCGTTTCGACCTCGCAGGAAGTCGAAGTGCAGGTGCTCGAAGTGGATTCGGTCAAGCGCCGCATCTCGCTCGGCCTCAAGCAGACCATGCGCAATCCCTGGGAAGTCTTCGTCGAGAAGTTCCCGGTCGGTTCGGTGGTCGAGGGCGAGGTCAAGAACAAGACCGAGTTCGGTCTGTTCCTCGGTCTCGAGGGCGACGTCGACGGCATGGTCCACCTCTCCGACCTCGACTGGAAGCTTCCGGGCGAGCAGGTCATCGACAACTTCAAGAAGGGCGACATGGTCAAGGCCGTGGTGCTCGATGTCGATGTCGAGAAGGAGCGTATCTCGCTCGGCGTCAAGCAGCTCGAAGGCGACCCCTTCGCCGAGCCGGGTGACGTCAAGAAGGGCGCGGTCGTGACCTGCGAAGTGCTCGAAGTGAAGGAGAGCGGCATCGAGGTCCGGATTTCGGGCACCGAGTTCACCACCTTCATCAAGCGGTCCGAGCTGGCCCGCGATCGCAACGACCAGCGCGCCGAACGCTTCGCCGTCGGCGAGAAGGTCGATGCCCGCGTCATCCAGTTCGACAAGAAGGCCCGCAAGGTGCAGGTCTCGATCAAGGCGCTGGAAGTTGCCGAAGAGAAGGAAGCCATCGCGCAGTACGGCTCCTCCGATTCGGGAGCGACGCTTGGCGACATCCTCGGCACCGCGCTGAAGAACCGCGGCACCGACAAGTAAGCATTCGTCTCGTTGAGGCGAACATCGGGGCCCCGGCGCAAGCCGGGGCCTTTTTTGTTGTCCCGTAGCCCGGATGAAGCGCAGCGAAATCCGGCAGGTACCGTCAGGTCGCGGGCCTTGTTTTCTTCATATTGCGTCGCAATTGATGTATTTGGCTAAGCTGATAGTGACGCTGCGACGGCAAAACGCGCGGATTGCGCGCTGACTATTTCTGGAGAGATCGGATGTCGCTGGATTCAGACGTGATCGTCGACCGTCGCCGGATCAGGCGCAAGCTGACATTTTGGCGCGTCGCCGCTGCGGTCATTGCAATCGCGGCCATCGTCGGCGTGGGTGTGATCGCCGCCGGCGGACGCGGCGCCTTCTCGACGTCGAACGCGATCGCGCGGATCAATATCGACGGACTGATCCGCAGCGACCAGGAGCGCGTCGAGGCGCTGGAGCGGCTCGGCAAGTCGAGCTATGCGGCCGTTGTCGTGCACATCAATTCGCCCGGCGGCACCACCGCGGGCTCCGAGCAGCTTTACGATTCGCTGGTGCAGTTGAAGGCGAAGAAGCCGCTTGTCGTCGTGGTCGAGGGATTGGCGGCCTCGGGCGGCTACATCACGGCGATCGCCTCCGACCATATCGTCGCCCAGCAGACCTCGCTGGTCGGCTCGATTGGCGTGCTGTTCCAGTTTCCCAACGTGTCCGAATTGCTCAAGACCGTCGGCGTGAAGATGGAAGAGATCAAATCTTCCCCGCTGAAGGCGGCGCCCAACGGCTTCGAGCCGACCAGCCCGGAGGCCCGCGCCGCGATCGACGGCCTGGTCAAGGATTCCTATGCCTGGTTCCGTGGATTGGTGAAGGAACGGCGCGGCATGGATGACGCCCTGCTGGAGAAGGTCGCGGACGGCCGCGTCTTCACCGGCCGGCAGGCGGTCGATCTCAAGCTGATCGATCAGCTCGGGGATGAAAAGACCGCGATCGCCTGGCTGGTTGCGGAGAAGAAGGTCAAAAGCGACCTGCCGGTGCGCAATTACAAGCTTAATCCGCGATTCAGCGACCTGACCTTCCTGCGCACCGCCGCGTCGATGACGCTCGATGCGTTCGGTCTTGGTGGCATCGCGCGGCGGATCGAGCAGGGTGGCGTGGCCCAGGCGGTCGACCGATTCGGGCTCGACGGCATGCTGGCGCTGTGGACTCCCGGAGGAACCGACTAGTCGAGAGCGAAAGGCGTACTGATCAGGGTATTCCCGCTCAGCGGGAATCGCCGCATGCCCCAATTGGGCTATTTGTCACGCGATTTCGCGGCGCCCTAAATCGATTTAGCGTCTTGACAGTGCACGGCATTTTCACGGAAATGGGTTTCCGCAAGAGCCCGGATCCCATTTTCGATGATCAAATCCGAACTTGTTCAGCGTATCGCCGAGCACAACCCGCACCTCTACCAGCGGGACGTCGAGAACATTGTGAATGCGATTCTCGATGAAATCGTCGCGGCGCTGGCGCGTGGCGACCGCGTCGAGCTACGCGGTTTTGGCGCGTTCTCGGTGAAGCATCGCCCGGCCCGTGCCGGCCGCAACCCGCGTACCGGCGAGCATGTGCCGGTCGACCAGAAGAGCGTGCCGTTCTTCAAGACCGGCAAGGAAATGCGCGAGCGCCTCAATCGCGACGAGGCTGAGGCGGGAGCCTCCAAGATCGACGCGCCCAAGGCTGACGCCTAACAAGGCGGACGGTTGGCGCGCGACGTCCGGCGTTGCCGTGCGGCGGGCGATGCGCCCGCACTTTCTCCATCGCTGCGAGAGACGGTCATGCGAAAGTTCTTCACGGCAGTCGTCGTCGTTCCGCTCGGACTGATCTTCATCATCTTCGCCGTCGCCAACCGTCACTGGGTGACGGTGTCGTTCGATCCCTTCAACTCTGTGACGCCGACGGTTGCGGTCACACTGCCGCTGTTCGTCGTCATCATCGCGTCCGCCATTCTTGGCGTGATCGCCGGTGGCATCGGAACCTGGTTCAAGCAGGGGCGCTGGCGCCGTGCCGCCCGCCAGCATGAGGCCGACGCCCGCCACGTCCGTGCCGAGCTCGCCGACCTCAGGGCCGTTGCCTCCCGGGACGACGCGCAGCGTCGTTCGGCCCCGGCCCAGCTTGGGTTTTACGGGCCCAATGGGCGAGACAAGCAGGGCGCGACGTTGTAGAACCCGCCCCGTCGGACCGGGTTCAGCCCTGTTCCGGACGCCCGAAAACCCGCTTTGAGACCCGTTTCGAGACCATGCCCCTGCTCGTCAAAATCTGCGGCCTGTCCACGCGCGAGACGCTCGACGTCGCGCTTGAGGGCGGCGCGGACATGGTGGGGTTCGTGTTCTTCCCGCCGTCGCCGCGCCATATCAGCCTCGAGACCGCGCGTGAGCTTGGCAAACAGGCCAAGGGCCGCGCCGTCAAGGTCGCGCTGACCGTCGATGCCGACGACGCTACGCTGGAAAACATCGTCGAGACGCTGCGGCCGGATATCCTGCAATTGCACGGCAAGGAAACCACCGCGCGGCTGCGCGACATCAAGCAGAAGTTCGGCCTGCCGCTGATGAAGGCGCTCCCGGTCGAGACCGCGGCCGACCTCGCCCCGCTGCCGGGCTATGCCGGCGTCGCCGACCGTATCCTGTTCGATGCCCGCGCGCCGAAGGATGCCACGCGGCCGGGCGGTCTCGGTGCGCCGTTTGATTGGCACCTGCTGGAAAATCTCGATCTCGCGCTGCCCTACATGGTCTCCGGCGGGCTCAACGCCGACAACGTCGCCGAAGCTGTCCGCGTCACCCGCGCCGGCGGGGTCGACGTGTCGTCGGGCGTCGAGCGCACGCCGGGCGTCAAGGATCCCGAGCTGATCCGCGCCTTCATCCGCGCCGCACGCGCAACCCAAAGAACGACCCAAGAACTGATGGTTCGATGAATCAAAACCTGCCCAATTCCTTCCGCAGCGGCCCCGACGAACGCGGGCATTTCGGCATCTTCGGCGGACGCTTCGTCGCGGAAACGCTGATGCCGCTGATCCTCGATCTCGAAAAGGCCTATGCCGACGCCAAGGCCGATCCGGCGTTCCAGGCCGAGATGAATGTCTATCTGAAGGATTATGTCGGCCGGCCCTCGCCGCTGTATTTCGCCGAACGGCTCACCGAGCATCTCGGCGGCGCCAAGATTTATCTGAAGCGCGAGGAGCTCAACCACACCGGTTCGCACAAGGTCAACAACGTGCTCGGCCAGATCATGGTCGCGCGCCGCATGGGCAAGAAGCGCATCATCGCCGAGACCGGCGCGGGCCAGCATGGCGTGGCGACGGCGACGCTGTGCGCGCGCTTCGGGCTCGAATGCGTGGTCTATATGGGCGCCGTCGACGTCGAGCGGCAGCAGCCCAACGTGATCCGCATGGAGATGCTGGGCGCCAAGGTCGTCCCGGTGCAGTCGGGTGCGCGCACGCTGAAGGACGCGATGAACGACGCGCTGCGCGACTGGGTCACCAACGTGCACAACACCTTCTATTGCATCGGCACGGTGGCGGGTCCGCACCCCTATCCGATGATGGTGCGTGACTTCCAGTCGATCATTGGCCACGAGACGCGCAACCAGATGCAGGAGGCCGAGGGCCGCCTGCCGGACTCGCTGATCGCCTGCATCGGCGGCGGCTCCAATGCGATGGGCCTGTTCCATCCGTTCCTCGACGATCCCTCGGTCGAGATTTTTGGCGTCGAGGCGGCCGGTCACGGTCTGACGCAGCTGCATGCGGCCTCGCTCGCCGGCGGGCGCCCCGGCGTGCTGCACGGCAACCGCACCTATCTTTTGATGGACGCCGACGGCCAGATCGAGGAAGCGCATTCGATCTCGGCCGGCCTCGACTATCCCGGCATCGGCCCCGAGCACGCATGGCTGCATGAGGCAGGCCGCGTCAAATATCTCTCGGCCACCGACGAGGAAGCGCTGGCAGCATTCCAGCTGCTGTCGCGCCTCGAAGGCATCATCCCCGCGCTGGAATCCGCGCACGCGATCGCAAAGCTGTCCGAACTCGCGCCGCAGCGGCCGAAGGATCACCTGATGGTGGTCAACCTCTCGGGCCGTGGCGACAAGGACGTGCCGCAGGTCGGCGATATCTTGAAGGCGAGGCAAAAGTGACCACCCGTATCGACGCACGTTTCGCCGAGCTGAAGCAGCAGGGCCGCTCCGCCTTCGTCACCTTCGTGATGGCCGGCGACCCCGACGCAAAAACCTCGCTCGACATCCTCAAGGCGCTGCCGAAGGCCGGCGCCGACGTCATCGAGATCGGCATGCCGTTCACCGATCCGATGGCCGATGGCCCGTCGATCCAGGCCGCCGGTTTGCGCGCGCTCAAGGGCGGCATGACGCTGCGCAAGACGCTGGCGATGGTCCGCGACTTCCGCAAGGACGACAACGCGACGCCGATCGTGCTGATGGGCTACTACAATCCGATCTATATCTACGGCGTCGAGAGCTTCCTCGCCGATGCCAAGGCCGCCGGCGTCGATGGCCTGATCATCGTCGATTTGCCGCCGGAGGAAGACACCGAGCTCTGCATCCCCGCGCTGAAGGCCGGTTTGAATTTCATTCGCCTCGCGACGCCGACCACCGACGACAAGCGTCTGCCGGCGGTGCTCGCGAACACCTCGGGCTTTGTCTATTACGTCTCGATCACCGGCATCACCGGCGCTGCGACGGCCGATTCGAACGCGGTTGCGGAAGCTGTCGCCCGCATCAAGCGCCACACCAAGCTGCCGGTCTGCGTCGGCTTCGGCATCCGCACCCCGGAAACGGCGCGCGCGATCGCCGAGAACGCCAACGGCGCCGTGGTCGGCACCGCGATCGTCGATGTGGTGCGGGCCAATCTCGATGCCGAGGGCCGCGCGACGCCGAAGACCGTGAGCGCGGTGGCGGATCTGGTGTCCGCGCTGGCGCAGGGGGTCCGGGGCGCCAAACAGGCCGCTGAATAAGCCACATTTTGCGGCAACAAGGCCGCCAACGGCGGCTTGCCGGGTTCGCCCGGCCTGCCATATATCCAGCTGGTGCTGGGACCGACCCGCATTTCGGAGCGAACCATGAACTGGCTCACCAACGTCGTCCGGCCGAAGATCCGCAACATCCTGCGGCGCGAGACGCCGGAAAACCTCTGGATCAAGTGCCCGGATTCCGGGCAGCTGGTGTTCTACAAGGACGTCGAGGCCAACCAGTTCGTCATCCCCGGCTCGAACTACCACATGCGCATGGGCGCGGTGGCGCGGCTGAAGTCGATCTTCGACAACGAGACCTGGTTCGATGTCGCGCTGCCTGAGGTAACGGCTGATCCGCTGAAATTCCGCGACGAGCGCAAATATGTCGACAAGATCAGGGATGCGCGGGCCAAGACCGGCCTGAACGACGCGGTCAAGGTCGGCTACGGCAAGTTAGAGGGCACCGGCGTCGTGGTCGCGGTGCAGGATTTCGATTTCATGGGCGGCTCGCTCGGCATGGCCGCCGGTGAAGCGATCGTGCGCGGGCTCGAACTCGCGGTCGAGAAGAAGTCGCCCTTCATCGTGTTCGCCGCATCCGGCGGCGCGCGGATGCAGGAAGGCATCCTGTCGCTGATGCAGATGCCGCGCACCACGGTCGGCGTGCAGATGCTGCGCGAGGCGAAGCAGCCCTATATCGTGGTGCTGACCAATCCGACCACCGGCGGCGTCACCGCCTCCTATGCGATGCTCGGCGACGTCCAGATTGCCGAACCCGGTGCGCTGATCGGCTTTGCCGGCGCGCGCGTGATCGAGCAGACCATCCGCGAGAAGCTGCCGGAAGGTTTCCAGCGCGCCGAATATCTGCGTGAGCACGGCATGGTCGACATGGTCGTGCACCGCCATGAGATGAAGGCCACGCTGGCGCGGCTGTGCCGCCTGCTGACCAGGGCACCGGCGCCTGAAACCGCGTCCAAGCCCACGGTCGCCGTCACCGAACCGGCCCAGATCGTCACGGCCCCGGAGACGGTGCCGGCCGCGCCGCACGCGTGACCGCAAGCGCCGCCCCATCGCAACCCTCGTTCGAGGCGTTGATCGCGCGGATATCGGCGCTGCATCCGAAGCGCATCGATCTCAGCCTCGATCGCATGCGCGGCCTGATGGAGCGGCTCGATCACCCCGAGCGCAAGCTGCCGCCGGTGATCCATGTCGCCGGCACCAACGGCAAGGGCTCGACGATCGCCTATCTGCGCGCGATCCTCGAAGCCGCCGGCCTGCGCGTGCACGTCTTCACCTCGCCCTATCTGGTGCGGCTCAACGAATGCTACCGGCTGGGTGCGACCGGCGGCGGCAAGCTCGTCGGTGACGACGAGCTGCGCACGACGTTCGAGCATTGCGAGCGCGTCAACGCCGGCCATCCCATCACCATCTTCGAGATGGAGACGGCAGTGGCGTTCTGCCTGTTCGCAAAGCATCCGGCCGACGTCGCGCTGCTCGAGGTCGGCCTCGGCGGCCGGCTCGATTCGACCAATGTGGTCGAGACGCCGCTCGCTTCGGTGATTACGCCGGTCAGCATGGACCACATGGAATTCCTCGGCGATACCTTGACTTTGATCGCCGGCGAGAAGGCCGCGATCATCAAGCGCAAGGTGCCAGTGGTGTGCGGCGAGCAGGCGCCGGACGCGATGGCCGTGATCGAGGCGGAGGCGAACCGCATGCGCGCGCCGCTGCATGCGGCCGGCCAGCAATGGCATGTCGGCGTCGAGCGCGGCCGGCTGGTCTATCAGGACGAGCGCGGCTTGATGGATCTCGCCGCGCCAAGACTGTTCGGCCGGCACCAGTTCGACAATGCGGGCCTCGCGATCGCGACCTTGCGTGCGATCGACACCTTCAAGCTCAACATCGCAGCCTTCGAGGCCGGCATCGTCAATGCGGAATGGCCGGCGCGGATGCAGCGGCTGGTTTCCGGCGCGCTGGTCTGCCAGGGACCGCAGGGCTCCGAGGTCTGGCTCGATGGCGGGCACAATGCCGAGGGCGGCCGCGTTGCGGCGGCGGCGCTCGGCGATCTCGAGGAGCGGGTGTCGCGACCGCTGGTCGTTATCGCAGGCATGATGGCCAACAAGGATGCCAACGCCTTCCTCGCCAATTTCGCCGGACTGACGCGCCACATCATCGCGGTCCCGGTGCCCGGCCGCGACAACGGCATGGCGCCGGACAAGCTCGCCGATGCCGCGCGTGCGCTCGGCATGCGCGTCGAGATCGCATCCGGCGTCGACGCCGCGCTGCAACGGCTTGCCACGCTGGCCTATGAGGTGCCGCCGCGCATCCTGATCACGGGCTCGCTGTACCTCGCCGGCCCGGTGCTTGCGGCCAACGGCACGCCTCCTGCATAACAGCGCTTGCGTCCCGGATGTGGTGCGCATCAGGAAGGACGAGACACCATGCGTTTTGCTGCGATCGCCGACATCCACGGCAACCATCTCGCGCTTCAAGCCGTGCTCTCGGACATCCGTGCGCAGGGCGTTTCCGACATCGTCGATCTCGGCGACATGGTGAGCGGGCCGCTCGACGCGCGGCCGACCATCGACATGCTGATGGCGCTCGATGCGGTCCGTCTGCTCGGCAATCACGACCGCTATCTGATCGACCGCCCGCACGACAAAATGGGCTCCTGGGAGCGGCTGACCTACACCCAGCTCGAGCCGCGGCATCTCGACTGGCTGCGCACACTGCCCGCGAATGCGGTCTATCGCGACGATGTGTTCCTCTGTCACGCCACGCCGCAGGACGACGAGACCTATTGGCTCGAAACCGTGCTGCCGAGCGGTGAAGTCTGCATGTCGACGCTGGAATCGATCGAGGCGAGGGCGGCCGGCGTGACGCAATCGCTGCTTCTCTGCGCACACACCCATACCGCGCGCGCGGTGCGGCTTCGCGATGGCCGGCTGATCGTCAATCCCGGCAGCGTCGGCTCGCCCGGCTATCGCGCCGGCAAGCCGCATCCGCATGTCGTGGAGGCCGGTTCGCCGGATGCGCGCTACGCGATCCTTGAAAAGGTTGATGGCGACTGGGACGTCACCTTCCGCCACATCCCCTACGATCACGCCGCGATGGCAGCGCTGGCGCGGCAGCACGGCCAGGCCGAGCTCGCGTCAGCGCTGGCGACCGGATGGATCAGGTAGTCTGCCTGCGTGCAACCTTCGTCACACGCGGGCTTGACCCGCGTGTCCATCAATCTTCGCACGAACCTCTTTCCAAAGCGGATGGATGGCCGGGTCAAGCCCGGCCATGACGCGCCAGAATCAATCGGCTCACACAAAACAAAACGGCCGGCATGACGCCGGCCGCTTCGCAAAATCAGCTAATTCGAATTGGATCAGACCGCAGCGGTGATCCACTGCTGCAGCTTGGCCTTCGGCGCGGCGCCGACCTGACGGGACGCCATCTCGCCGCCCTTGAAGATCATCAGGGTCGGGATCGACATCACGCCGTACTTCGACGCGGTCTTCGGGCTCTCGTCGACGTTGAGCTTCACGATCTTGACCTTGTCGCCCATCGCGCCGGAAATCTCATCGAGAGCGGGCGCGATCATGCGGCAGGGTCCGCACCATTCGGCCCAGAAGTCGACGACCACCGGCCCGGTCGCCTTGAGCACTTCGGCTTCGAAATCGGCGTCAGAAACCTTGCCAACGGCCATGTGAGTACCTCGTTCAGTTGAGACAAAAGGGCGGTTGAGAATCGCGCCCGGGAGCATGGGGCAAACGTATGAATGCCCCCTTGCCGGGTCAAGCTCGCTCACGCCGACATGACCTTATGCCAGCCCGGCGTCCAGCGCGGAGGCCGAAATCTCCATCATTTCAGGGGTTTCGGTCCAGAGCAGGGCGGCGTGGATGATCCTTTGGGGATAAAGCTTGGCCAGTACCGCACGATAAAGCGCGAGCTGCCGGATATAGCCCTTGGGAGCCTCGGCGGCGGTCTTTGGCGGGGCGTGGTTGGTCTTGAAATCGACGATCAGGACCTCGTTCGGCGTCACCACCAGCCGGTCGATCTGGCCCGAGACCAGCACCTTCGGCTGGCCCGGCCGCTCCAGCCGGCCCACGATCGAGACCTCGGCACGGCTGCCGGGGGCAAACACCGGCGCGAAGCGCAGATCGACGGTCAGGGCGACCACTTGCCGAGCCAGCGCCGCCCGCTCGTCCTCGCTCCAGCCGTCGGCGTTACGAGCTAGGTAGCCGAGCGCCGCGCCGAGCCGTCGTTCCACCGCGACATCGGGCAGCGATTGCAACAGCCGGTGCACCAGCGTGCCGCGTTGCAGGGCGCGGGCGCGCAGCAGCACCGATTCGCCCGTGCGTATCGGATGGCTGTCGCCTTCAGCCGGATCGGACGGGCGCAGCACGCCGGCGGCGGAGGCTTCAGGTGCGGCCGCGGTCCGCAGCCAGGACGGCAGCGCGATCGGTGCCGTGGCCGTTGACGCCGCAGTGCCGGTGAGATCGGCAACGTCGTCGGGCCGCGAATAGCGCGTCACCTTGCCGGCCGGCGTCTCGAGCTCTTCGAGCTTGAGCCCGGAATTGGCGAGCCCCTTGGTGATCAGATCGTACCAGCAGGATTTCCGCACCGTGTTCATGTTGCCGGGCATGCAGCCGCCGACGATCAGCCGGTCGGCCGCCCGTGTCATGGCGACATAGAGCAGGCGGCGATATTCGTCCTCGGTATCGCCGAGCATCGCCTTGCGCGCGTCGGCGACATTGGGCGGATCCTCGGCCTTCTTGCCGGCCCACACCACGACGCCGGGCGCGTTCGGTGCGGCGTTGCCCTGCGGCAGATGGACCAGCCGCAGCCGCTGCGTGTCCGACGGCGAGGTCGTGGTGTCGACTAGGAACACCACCGACGCCTCGAGGCCCTTGGCGCCGTGCACGGTCATGACGCGGACCTCGTCGCGCGAAATCTCCATGTCGCGCTTCACCTCGGTGTCGGCGGCACGCAGCCAGGCGATGAAACCCTGCAGCGAGGCCGGCGCCTTGCGCTCATAGCCGAGCGCGAGTTCGAGGAATTCGTCGAGCGCGTCATTGGCCTCGTGGCCGAGCCGGCGCAGGATGCGCGCCCGTCCGCCGTCGCCGCCGAGCAGCCAGGCGTAGAACGCGAACGGCGTCTCCTCGCAGAAGCGGCGCTCGCATTGTACGAGGCGGCGCAGCGCGGCCGAGAATCGCTCTTCGGTCGGCGCCTGCGCGGCCAGCGCCTCGCGCAGCGCACCGCGACGCTGATACGTCAGTTTGAACAGATCGTCGTCGTCGAGGCCGAACAGCGGGCTCTTCAGCGCCACCGCGAGCGCGAGATCGTCCTGCGGCAGCAGCAGCGCGTCGGCGAGGTTCATCAGGTCGATGATCGCGATGTGCTCGGTCAGCTTCAGCCGGTCGGCGCCGGCGACCGGAATGTTGGCGTGCTTCAGCGCCTGGATCACCGCGTCGAAGGCGTTGCCGCGCCGCCGCACCAGGATCAGCATGTCGCCATAGCGCAATGGCCGTCGTCCGCCTTCGCTGCCGGTCATGGTGCCGCTCTCGACCAGGCGCCTGATCTCGGCCTGGATGCGCCGCGCGAGCTTCACCTCCGGGCTGGTTACCGAGACGCCGTCGAACGGCGCGCGCCAGCCTTCGATGTCCTGGCGGTCGTCGGCCACCGCGAGATCCCAGAGCTCGATCAGGCTGGGGCCGGCGTCAGTCATCGCATTGTGGATCGGATAGCCGTTCTCGACGGCATGGATGCTGCGGAAGATCTCCTGCTCGCGGAACACATGGTCGACCGAATGCAGGATCACCGGCCCCGAGCGGAACGAATAGGTGAAGGACACCGGATCGAATTTCAGCCCGGCCTCCTCGAACCGCCGCTTCAGCTCGCGCCGCCGCAGGTCGAATTCGCGCGGCGCGGCGCCCTGGAACGAGAAGATCGACTGCTTCTCGTCGCCGACCGCGAACACCGTGCGCACCAGGCCGTCGCGCGCGCCGGCGCCGGAGGTGAACTCCGAGATGATGTGCGCGACGATGTCCCATTGCCGCGGGCTGGTGTCCTGCGCCTCGTCGATCAGCACGTGATCGACGCCACGGTCGAGCTTGTAATGCACCCAGCCCGAGGAGACGCGGTCGAGCATCGCCAGCGTCTTGTCGATCAGGTCGTCGTAGTCGAGCAGGCCGCGCTCCAGCTTTTCGCGGCGATAGTGCGCGGCCGCCGCGGTCGCGATGTGGATCAGCGCCTCGGTGCGGTCGCGCGCGACCGCGGCGCGGCGGCGCTCGATCAGGGGGCCGAGCCGGTCGACCTCCGCCTCGAACCGGTGGCCCGCGACGGCATTCTTCTTGATGAAGTTGTTGGTGACCACAGACGCGCGCGGCGCGCGGTCATCGGTCAGGAAGACGCCGAGATATTCCTCAACCTGGGCCGCCCCGGTGAAGGTCAGCGCGCTCCGCAGCCGCTCGGCCTGCTTCTGGTCCGCCTTGCTGCTGGTGTCGAGGAGCGTCGCCATCTCTTTCCAGCTCGAGCGCGGCAGGTTCGGCCCGTCGACGATCTCACGCTCGACATCCTCGATGCGAATATCGGCGGAGACGCCCAGCGCCGCCGACATCTGCGCGGCGGCGGCTGCGGCGTTGCCGGCGGCATCGGTCCAGGCCATGAAATGGTCGCGGCTCAGGCAAGCCTCGCGGACCACTTCCTTGAAGGTGACGTCGGCGGCGTTTGCCATCGCCGTCCGCAGCGCGCGACCGATCGGACTGTCGGGAATCCGCGACGCCTCGAGGAACACCGCGAGATTGGCGCGCTCCATCATCTCGTTCTGGTCGCGGTCGTCCAGCACGGCGAAGCGCGCCGGCACGTTGGCCTCGAACGGAAACTGTTGCAGCAGGCGGGTGCACAGCGCGTGGATGGTCTGCACCTTCAAACCGCCTGGTGTCTCCAGCGCGCAAGCAAACAGCTTGCGCGCCTCGCGCCGCAGCGAGGCGGATGGATGTGCGATGCCGGCCTCGCGGATCGCGGTATCGAGTGCGGTGTCGTCGAGCGTGACCCAATGGCCGAGCGTCGTGAACACGCGTTCGGCCATGTTTGCGGCGGCGGCCTTGGTGAAGGTGATGCAGAGGATCTTCTCCGGCGGCACGCCGGACAGCAAAAGGCGGATCACGCGTTGCACCAGCACATGGGTCTTGCCGGAGCCGGCATTCGCCGACACGAAGGTCGACGCCTTCGGATCGGACGCGCGCGCCTGCGCGTCGCGCACCGCTGGCGGGATCGGGCGGGGCGCCTTCACCATTCCTCGATCCCCAGGCCGCCGGCGGCGGACCATTCCTTGATGCGCGCGAGGTCGTCATAGGCGCCGTAACGATTCGCCCACATCGAGAGGTTCAGCGAGGTGTAGGCCTGCTGCTCGTCGTCGAAGGCGCGAATCAAGGCTTCCAGCTTGCGCCGCGCGCTGTCGGCGGCTTCGTCGGGCGGCTGCGGCGTGTCGTTGGTCTTGATCTTCAGCTCCAGCGAGCGCTGCTCGCCCGGCGGGTTGTTGCCGCTCAGCCTGACATAGACGAGATCGCCGACCGAGGAGTCCGCCGGAATGTCGGCAAAGCCGCCCTCGCGCAGGATCGCGGCTTCCAGCGTCAGTTGCGGCGACAGGCCCATGCGCACCTGCTTGCCAGTCGGCGGCTGGCCGGTCTTGTAGTCGAGGATCGCGAAGCTGCCGTCAGCATGCCGCTCGATGCGGTCGGCGCGCGCCGAGAGCGTGAACGTCCTGGCATCGTCGAGCGGAATGCCGATCTCGCCGCGGATCTCGGCCTTGATCGCAGCAATATTGCCGCGCCGGGCCTGCTCCCATTCGGCAAACCACGCTGCGATGCGCTGGAAGCGCGGCCACCACAGCGCGCGCGCTTCGGGCCGCTCCATCAGTGGCGCAAAATGCTTGGCCCCGATGTCGCGCAGCGCGCTCTTGATGTCGTCAGGCAGCGCGTCGGCGTAAGTTTGCGTGAACTCGCCGAGCGATTCGTGGATCGCCGAGCCGCGATCGGCGGCCGACAGCGGCATGTCGACGGGATCGAGCGGATCGAGCTTGAGGATGTAGCGCGCATAGATCGTGTAGGGATCGCGCAGCCAGTCCTCGATTGCGGTGACCGACATTTTCAGCGGCCGTGCGTCGCGCGGTGGCCGTGGCTCCGGCTGCGGGATCGGCGCGACGGTGTCGGGCCGGTCGAGCTCGGCGGCATATTGCACGTAAGCTTCGCCGGCCGATGTCGCGGCCTTCCAGCGCGCTTCGCCCGCAACCGCCTCTAACCGGTGCAGGAAGCGCGAAGCGACCGCCGGCGCGCCGCCGACCTTGGCCGCATGGGTCAGGATCACCTCGTCATGGCCGAGCAACTGCGCAAAGTCGTGCGCGGAAAGGCCGATGCGCCGTTCGGGAAGATCAAGCCCGAGCTCGTGCCGCATCGGCCGGCTCAGCCACGGATCGATCCGCGGCGCCGGCGGCCAGACGCCCTCGACCAGCCCACCGAGGATGACGCGATCCGACTCGGTCAGACGCGCCTCGAGCTGGCCGAAGATGTTGAGCTGCGCACGCGCCGATTCCGGCCGCCGCACCATGCGGTCGGCGAACGCGGTCTGGAACACCTCGGGATAATCTGACAGCGGCGTCATCAGCCCGCTCGGCTGCTGCTTGGCGAGCAGCTCGTCGAAGGCCGACGCCAGCGATGCGCCGGCGCGCTCCTCGAACACCATGGCGACGGCGTTCTGGTCGGCCGACAGCGCGATCAGCGCCTCGCGGTGACGCGCGGCCAGCTCGGCGAAATCATAGGGTCTTGACGAGGCCATGCCTTCCAGCGGCGCCAGCGCCGTTTGCAATCTGGCGATCAGGTCCTGGGCCTGGTTGAGCTCGTTGTCGCGCAGCCGGGCGCGTGGCTCCATGGCGTGCAGCGACGAAGTCTCGCCACTGTTGAGTTTCACAAGTTCGGCGCGGAAGCGGGCGAAATCGCGCGCGAGGCCGCCGGTCGCAGCTTGCGGCCGCGTGCCGCGCAACAGCGCGATCTCCAGCACCTCGATCGCGCGCTTCAGCGCGCCATGGGCGCCGCCGAGCCGGAACAGCGGATGCTTGAGCAGCGCGAGCAATGTCGGCGGCTCCAGCCCCTTGGCCGCGGCCTCCGCGGTGAGGCGGGCGAACACGCCGGGCGGGGTTTCGATCAGCGCATCGCCGCCGGAATCGTCGAACTCCAGATTCCAGCGTGTCAGCGAGGCCATCACGCGGCGTGCGAGCGCGCGATCCGGCGTCACCAGCGCGGCTGACTTGCCGAGATGCCGCGCCTCGCGCATTGCGACTGCGATCGCGAGTGCCTCCATTTCGGGATTGGGCGCCTCGACCACGGTGAGATTGGTCATCCCGGCGGAAATCCGCGCCACGATCTCGGGCCGCTCGAGCCGGTCGTGCCATTGCGCGGTTGCGGTCGAGGGGCGCATCGTCTCAGATACCAGCACCTCGCGACCGAGCGGCGCAGGTTCGGCAAGGCTCTCGACATCGCGGCGCTTGATGCCGAAGCGGTCGAGCAACGCGTGCATCGCGAATTGCGGATGGTTCGACGAGGGCGGCGTGGTGAACCTGCCGTCGTCGCCGCGCTCGCCGCCGATCGTGTCCCAGGAATCTTCGTCGAGATCGGTGTCGAGCCCGGGCAGCACCACGGCGCCGTTCGCAAGCTTCGCCACTGCGTGGAGGAATTTTGCGGTGGCCGGCATCGAGCCGGTCGAACCGGCCGCGATCACCGGGCCAGTGGGATGCGCGGTGAGCCGCGCCGCTTCCGCCTCGATCAGGAGATCGCGGCGCGCCGCGGGCTCGATCCGGCCGATCTCCTTGAGGTAGTTCGGCCAGGCGTCGCGCGCGATGCGCAGGAAGTCGAGCGAGTGCTGCCAGTATTTGTCGAGCTGGTCCGGCACCAGCCGATCGAGCGCGCGCCAGTCGACGCCGCGCGTCACCATGTCGTCCATCAGCCGTGCCAGATCGCCGGCAAGCTGCAAGGTCGAGGCCGGGCCGCCGACCACTAGCGGCGCCGATACCGGCGTCTTCGCCCAGGCCGCGACCAGATGCGCCAGCGTCAGCCGGCGCTCGAGTTCGCCGAGCCGTGGCGGAATCTCCAGCGGCGCAGCGCCGCCGACATCGTCGCCCTGGTCGGCGAAGGCAAGCTCGTCCTCATCGATCTCGCCGAGCGCGACGATGCGCGGCAGCACGGCGGCATCGGAATCGAGCACATCGAGGAAGATTTCGCGCGCCAGCCGTCCGGCGCGACGGGTCGGCAGGTAGAGCGTGGCGCCGGCGAGCTTTGCGGGATCGTTGCGTGCCTCGAATCCCGCGACCAGCCGTCCATCGACCAGCGCCGAAATCACGGTGCGCAGGAACGGCGCGGAGACGGGAACGCTGAAAACGCGCATGGGCTGCCTGGTTCGAATCAGGCGCCAATATAGGGAGCGGCGGCTGTCGTTAGCCACCCCTGTAGATCAGCCATCACCGCTGATTATCGCAGCCGGCGGATGCTGCGATCGACGGCATCCAGGAACCAGCGCAGCGCCGGATCTTCTGCCGCGCGGACTGTATGGATCAGATCGATCGCAAAGGCAGGGATGTCGATCGGCGGCATCACGACGGTAATTTCGGCGAGATGCGTGAAGCGGCGGGCGACGCGTTCGGCCATCGTGGCGATGAGATCGGTGCCGGCCACGGCGAAGGGGACGGCCACCACGTGCGCCAGCGTCACGGCGACCCGCCGCTTCAGCCGATGCCGCGCCAGCAGCGCGTCGATCACGCTCGGCAGCCCGTCGCCGCCGGCCGCGGAGAACAGCGCATGCGGCAGGCTCGCATAATCTTCCAGGTTGAGCGTCTCCGATCGGCCCGCGCGCACGCCGTCGCGGATGCAGACGAAGCGTTCCTCGAACAGCCGGTGCCGGACGCAGCGTGGCGAGTCCGGCAGATGGCCGCCGATCAGCGCATCGAGCTCGGCGCGCTCGAGCTTCGCCAGGGCCGCCGTCGTGTCAGTCAGCGGACGCACGGCAAGGTCGATGCCCGGCGCCTCCATGCGCAACAGGCGGCTCAGTTCCGGCACCAGAACGAGGTCGCCGTAGTCGGTCGCAGCGATGGTGAAGCGCCTTCGCGCGGTGGCCGGATCGAAGCCCCGATCGGGCGCCAGCGCGCCCCTTATGTGCCGCAACGCCTCACCGATCGGCCCGGCCAGCGCCAGGGCCTTTTCGGTCGGCTGCATGCGGGCACCGGCGCGCAGGAACAGTTCGTCCGCAAACAGCGCGCGCAGCCTGCGCAACGCGCTGCTCATCGACGGCTGGGCGAGCCCAATGCGCTCGGCCGCGCGGGTAACGTGGCGCTCCTCCATCAGCGCTTCGAACGCGACCAGCAGGTTGAGATCGACGGCAGCTAAATTCATCACAGCAATAATGCTTATAAGAACAATCGATTTCAACAATGATCTGCATGCGCCTACGGTCGCGCCGGACACGACCACGAGGCGAAAAGACTTGAGACGTTCAGACTTGGGACGATCATTCGCGAAGCTGATGCCGCGCGGGCCGACCTTGCTGGTCATCGGCGTGCTGACCGGGCTGGCTTTCCCGGCCCTGGCGGCCGGCGTGCGCCCGCTGATGGCGGCCGCGATCTTCGTTCTCGTCCTCGGGACATTTCTCCAGGTCGACGGCGCGGCATTCCGGCGCGCGCTGGGGCGTCCGCTGGTCTCGCTGCTATTGCCGGCGCTGGCGATGTTGGCCTGCCCGCTCGCAGTCGGCTTCGCAGCGCGTGGCGCCGGATTTCGGCCGGAGCTGATAGTTGCGCTGGTGCTGTCGGTGTGTGCACCACCATCGACCGGCACGGCGGCGGTCGCACGCATGCTCGGCTTCGACGCGACCATTCCGCTCGCCGTGACGCTGCTGTCGATGGCGCTGGCGCCGGTCACGGTTCCGCTGATCGCGGCGGGATTTGCCGGTCTCGCGCTCGATCCGCTGGCGCTCGCCGCGCGGCTGGCGCTGCTGGTGGTCGGTGCCGGCGCGCTGGCGTTGCTGCTTCGTCGTCAGGCCGCAGCACAATTGGTGCGGCATTCGCGCATCATCGACGCGCTTGTGCTCGCCTCGCTGCTCGTGTTCGCGATTTCCACCATGGCGGGGGTGCCTGCACAGATCGCAGCGGAGCCGGCCACCGCGCTGACGTTGGTGGGCCTTGCCTTCGCCTGTAATCTTGCGCTGCAAGCGCTTGGCGCGCTGCTCACGCCGGGGCCGCTGGCGGAGCGATTGACCACGGGCCTCATTCTGAGCAACCGCAACGTCGGACTGGTCTGGTCGGCAATGGGCGCGGCGGTGTCGCCGATGACGGCGCTGTTCTTCGCCGCCACACAGTTTCCGATCTATATGATGCCGCGCCTGATCGAGCTGCTGCTGGTCCGGCGCGAGCGCAAGGAGAAAGCGCCATCATGAGCGCGACGATCCTGACCGAAGACCTCGCCGTCCGTTTCGCCCGCATCGCGCTCGGCCATGTCACACGCGAATATCCAAACAAGCCGGACCACGTGTTGGCCGGGCCACAGGATGCACGCACGCCGCGCGAGTTGCATCCGGTCTTCTTCGGCAGCTACGACTGGCACTCCTGCGTCCACAGCTACTGGATGCTCGCCCGGCTGCTGCGCCGCTATCCGGCGTCCGAGACGGCAAGTGAGATCCGCGCCTTGTTTGACACTCAGTTCGTTGCAGAGAAGGTTGCCGTCGAATGCGCCTATCTCGCCGCTCCGACGGCGCGCGGCTTCAAACGGCCTTACGGCTGGGGCTGGCTGTTGAAGCTCGCCGCAGAGCTCGCGCTGCTCGACGAGACGCGGTGGCGCGCGCAAATCACGCCGCTTGCCGCCATCTTCGCACAGCGCTTTCGCGACTTCCTGCCGCTCGCCACCTATCCGGTGCGGGTCGGCACGCATTTCAACACCGCGTTCGGGCTTCGCATGGCCGCCGACTACGCCGCAGTGACACAGGACGACGCGTTTGACGCGCTGTTGCGCGAGACGGCGCTGCGCTGGTACGGCGCCGATCAGGATTGTCCCGCCTGGGGCGAGCCGAGCGGCGATGATTTCCAGTCGTCGGCGCTGATCGAAGCCGAATGCATGCGCCGGCTCCTCGCGCCCGGCGACTTCCTACCCTGGTTTGATCGCTTCCTGCCGCGGCTCGCGCAACGCGAACCCGCAACCCTGTTCCGGCCGGCAACGGTCACCGATCGGTCGGATGGCAAGCTTGCGCATCTCGATGGACTCAATCTCAGCCGGGCATGGTGCTGGCGCACGCTGGCCGACGCCTTGCCGGAAGCCGATCCGCGACGCCCGATCCTGCTGGATGCTGCGCGAGGCCATCTCGATGCCGGCCTGCCGCATATCGCCAGCGACTATATGGGCGAACACTGGCTCGCGAGCTTTGCAGTGCTCGCCATCGACGTTGATGATTGATGGCAGCGTCGCTTACGCGACGCTTTCCAGGAAAGCTTCTTCCGCGGCCAGGATCGCGTCGGGGGTTCCGACATGCATCCAGACGCCGTCGAGGCGCAGGCCGAACAGCCGCTCCTGCTCGTTGGCGCGGTCGAACATCTTGGTCAGCGAGAACTCGCCGGCAGGGGCATCGGCGAACAGCGCAGGCGACATGATCGCGGCGCCGGCATAGACGAACGGCACCACCTGGTTTTCCCGGCGCTTGCGCAGCGCGCCGTCCGGCAACATCGAATAGTCGCCGCGGCCGCTATAGCCGATGCTCGAGGCGGTCGGCGCCATCAGCAGCAGAATATCCATCCGCGCCGGGTCGAAGGCTTCCGCCAGCCGCGCCAGATTGGAACGCACGCCGTCGATCCACATCGTGTCGGCGTTGAGATGGAAGAACGGCGCATCGCCGAGCAGCGGCAGCGCCTTCACCACCGCGCCGCCGGTGCCGAGCACCTGGTCGCGCTCGTCGGAGATGATCACATGCGGGCGGCTGCGGGTCTTGACGTGCTCGATGATCTGGTCGGGCAGATAATGCACGTTCACGACCGCTTCGCTGACGCCGGCGCCGGCGAGCTTGTCGAGCACATGGTCGAGCAGCGGCTGGCCGGCGACGCTCACCAGCGGCTTCGGCATCGTGTCGGTCAGGGGGCGCATGCGCACGCCGAGGCCCGCAGCGAGCACCATAGCCTTGTGGGGAGTGACGGGCATTTTCCTGATGTTCTCGGTCATCATCTCTCGGCGCCGATCATATCACGGCGATTCGGCAAGCGCATCGATCAGACGCCATAGTCACAGGACATGACGGCCGTAAGACGGCAATGGCGGCGATAGCCTAGACGTCGGCAGCCTGCGCGCCGCGTCTGGCAGTTTTCTTCTTCTTGTCGCCTTGTTTAAGGAAGTTGACGCCGATCTGGTCGCCGTTGACCCACGCCAGTTCGCAGCGGCGATAGGCCAATCCTGTGGACGACAGCAGCAGAAAAAACTCCTTCAGGTTCAGGCCCTCGACCGAGCCGTCGACGGAGAGCTTGGCGCCCGTCTCCGACACGTCTTCCATGGTGCAGTCGCGCCGCCAGGTGCCGTCGATGCCCATCATGTGCGCCGCTATGCCGCGCTCAAACGTGACACGATCGCCCTTGCGTCGTTCCGTCCCCATTGTGTGGTCCCGCTCCCGATCGGCCGCGCCCTGGATGATATGCGGCTTCCGCGACCTTAGGAGACCCAAGGCTAATAACCCGTAAACTACGGTACTGGGGGAGGGACGTTCGCTGTGTACCAGATGCGGAAGGTGGCTAGTGCCGGATGGGCCAGCGACCGCTCGAGGTAGGTCCAGATCCGCGGCTGGTGCTTGAGATATTGCGGCTTGCCGTCGCGGCGGTTGAGCCGCGCAAAGGTGCCGAGCAGGCGGGTGTTCCGCTGCGCCGACATGATCGCATACAGCTCGGCGAAGCCGGCGGGATCGAAGTTCTCGTCGGTGGCGCGCCGCGCCTTGATGTAGCGGGTCAAGAGCGACAGTTCGAGTTGCTCGGGCACGTCGATCCGCGCATCCTGCAGCAGCGACACCACGTCATAGGCAGCGGGGCCGAGCAGCGCGTCCTGGAAGTCGATGATGCCGACGCGCAGGATGCCGGTGCGCTCGGCAAGCCAGATGATGTTCGGCGAATGGAAGTCGCGGATCACCCAGGTCTGCGGCGCCGCGGCGGGCTTCTGCAAGAGGCCGCGCCACATCCCGAGGAAGTCGGTGCGGAGCTCCTCGTCCGGCTGCACGCCGCGGTCGGGCAGGTACCATTCCAGCATCAGCCCGATCTCGATCAGCCAGGCGTCGATATCGAACACGGGGATGTCGTAGCTCTCGTCTGGTGTCACCGGCAGCGTCTCGGGCAGCACCTCGCGATGCAGCGCCGCCAGCATGTCGACGGCGGCCTCGTAACGTTCGGCGATCGGCTGCGGCGGATCGCCCTCGATCACGCCTTCGGCGCCGAGATCCTCGGTGATCAGGAAGCCGGATTCGAGATCGGTGTGACGGATCGCCGGTGCGGAGAAGCCGTGCTTGCGCAGGCCGTTTCCGATGGCGACGAACGGCCTGACGTCTTCGGCGAGATGCACCGCTGCACTGTAGGACCGGCCGTTGTAGATCGCCGGGCCGTCGGGGCGGCGCGGCGAGTTCATCAGGATGACGCTGCCCTCGTCGTTGCGCAGCCGCGCGTAGGAGCGCGTCGAGGCGTCGCCCGGCATGCGCTCGCGCCGGGCGTTGAGGAAGCCGCCGTGCTCGAGGAACTGGCGGAGCTCGTTGAGCCGCGCAACCTTCGCCGCGCCTTTGCCATGGCCGGTGATCTCGGCGGCGCGTGCCGCCGATCCGAGCGCCGGGCGGTGGCTGAACGCGATGTCGATGCGATCCGCAGGCATGGCATCCGGCGCGCGTTCCGGCCACTCGATCAGCGCCACGATGTCGTCGGGCAGCGGCGACAGCCCGATCTCCTCGAGTTCGCTGGCATCGTTGATGCGGTAGAGGTCGGCATGAACCAGCGGAAACGACGGCAGTTCGTAAGTCTGCGCCAGCGTGAAGGTCGGGCTCGGCACTTCCAGCGTATCGTCGGTGGCGAGGTAGCGGATCAGCGCGCGGGCCGCCGCGGTCTTACCGGCGCCGAGGTCGCCCGACAGCGTGATGACGTCGCCGGCGCCGATCAATAGCGCGAGGTCGGCCATCAGCTCGGCCGTCGCGGTTTCGTTCGCGAGTGCCACCGAGAATGTCGAGGTCGCCGTCATTCCGCGGCGTTGCGATGTGCGGTCTGGTCGATCGGGAAGTCGCAGGTCACGGTCGTGCCGCGGCCTACGGTCGAATCGACCCGCACCCGTCCGCCATGCAGTTCGACAAAGGAGCGGACCAACGACAGGCCGAGGCCGGCGCCGCGATGCCGTGAGCCGTGCGAATGGCTCTCGAACCAGTTGAACACCTTGTCGCGCATCTCGGCCGGAATGCCGGGTCCTGCATCGGTCACCGAAAACACCACGCTGTGTTCGGTGCGGTGCGCGCTGATCGCGACGGTGGCGTCATGCGGCGAGAAGCCGACCGCATTGGCGAGCAGATTGTAGAGCACCTGCACCACGCGCCGCTCGTCGCCGACGAAGGCGCCGATGTTGGGCTCGATATCGACCTTGAGCGTGATGCGGTCGGTCGCGAGACGGTCCTGGATGCCTTCGGCGGCGGCCTCGATCGCCTGGCCGATATTGACCGGGCCGAGCTCGAGCTTCATCGCGCCGGCATCGATGGTGGCGAGATCGAGAATGTTGTTGGTCAGCGCCAGCAGCGCGTTGGTCGATTTGGTGACGTAGTCGAGATATTCGGCCTGCTTCGGCGTCAGCGGCCCGGTCGAGGGATCGCTGAGGAAATGCGCGAAGCCGATGATGGTGGTGAGCGGCGCGCGCAGCTCGTAGGAGACGTGGTGGACGAAATCCACCTTCATCTGGTCGGCGGCTTCCAGCGCCTCGTTGCGCTCGCGCAGCGCCCGCTCGACATTCTCGGTGTCGGTGATGTCCTGGAAGGCGAGCAGGGTCTTGCCGTCGGGCAGCGGGATCGTCATGCAATTCAGCACGCTGCCGTCCTTGCGCTCGAGCTTGAGCGCGACCTGGGCGCGGTTCTCGATCGCGGTGATCTGCTCGCGCAGCGTCCGCCAGGTCAGGGCGTCGTCGAACAGCGGCCGGCACAGCGCTTCCACCGCCTCGATATGCGGTTCGCCCTGCAGCGCGTCGGCCGGCAGCTTCCACATCTTCGCGAACGGCGGGTTGAACAGTTCGGCGCGGCCGTTGCTGCCGAACACCGCGACCGCTTCGCCGAGATTGTCGAGGGTCTCGCGCTGCACCCGCGTCAGGCGGTCGTAGCGCCGCGCGAGGTCGAGGCTCTCGGTGACGTTGTCGAACAGATAGGTGACGCCGCCCTCGAGGTTCGGCGTGGTGACGACGCTGATGGCGCGGCCGTCGGGCAGGAACCAGGTATAGGTCTCGGATTCGACCGCGCGATAGGCCTCGTGCAGCTTGGCCTTCCAGGCGCGGAAGTCAGGCTGCTCGGGCAGCTTGCGGTTGGCGCGCAGCCGGTCCAGCACGCTGGAATCGTCGGGATTGCTGTCGAGGAAGGCCTGGTCGAGGCCCCATAGCCGCCGATAGGACTCGTTGTAGAAGGTGAGCCGCCGGTCGGCATCAAACACCGCGACGCCCGAGGAGAGCTGATCGAGGGTGCGCCGGTGCGCGTCGACCATCCGCGCGATCGCGGCGCGCAGCGCCGCGGCCTCGCTGGCGTCGATCGCGATGCCGGCGCTGCCGCCGCTTAGCTTGAGCGCCTGCACGTCGTAGATCCGCCGCTCGCCGCTGACCACGATCGGCAGCCGCGCGGCATAATTGGCATTGTCGTTCAGCGCGCGGGTCAATTCGGTGCGCTGGTCGCTTTCGAGCAGTTCGAGGTTGCGCTGGAGCGCGTCCGACACGCTCTTGCCCTCGGTGGCGCGGACATAGGCCGCGTTGGCGTAGCGCAGATTGCCCTCGAGGCTCTTGGCCCAGATCGGCCACGGCGCTGCGGCGGCGAAATCGCGCAGCAGCTCGGTCTCCTCCTGCAGCGTCTTGTAGCGCAGGTTGGATTCGGCGAGTTCGCGGCGCAGGCCGCCGAGCTCGCGGATCCGCAGGATGGCCTGGCCGCCGATCGCGCGGCCCATCGCCTCGATGGCGCGGCCGGCCGAGGTCGAGAGGTTGAGCAGGAACGCCTCGCCCTTTTCGCGCAACGCGTCGACCGCGTGGTCCATCTGCAGCGCCGGCTCGGGCGGCAGCCAGGTTCCGAAGGCGAGGATGCGTTGCGGCGCGCTTTCCTGCGACATCACCAGCGAGACGTCGCCCGAGATCTGCGGCCGGTTGTCGCCGGCGGCCCAGGAGATCAGCACCTGCGGTTCGACGAACAGCAGCGCCCGCAGCCGGTCCGATTGCGCTTGCAGGTCCGTGATCTCGGACTGCAGCTGTTCCTCGTTCCTTGTGGCGCGCTGGCGGGTGCGCATCAAGAGGATCGCGGCGACGGCCGAGAAGCCGACCAGCGCGAACGACGTCGCGAGAACCGCGACCTCCTGATGATTGAAGCCGAAATGATCCGACAGCGCCTGGGTCACCAGGCTTTCGGCGGCAAACGAGGCGCGGGCGGGCAGCAATGCGGTGATGGCGAGCCCAAGCATGCCGTCGCGCGCCAGTGAGGTGCATGACAGCAGGGTTCGACGCATTGCCGCGACTACGCCCGACATATGTTGCCCCAGAACGCACAAACCTTAAGGCATGATCCGGAAACCAGGAGACCGGTATTCCCTCACGGAAAACGTACGACGTTTGTCCGGGGATCATGCCCAAGCAGGACCCGACAGCCCGACGAAGACCCCCCGTCGCGCTCGAATCAATCCAGAATAGTCCCAACCGGACTCGGCGAGTAAGAGTCCAGACCGTGAACGCAGAATCGGCTGTGAAAAAATGCGGCGCGCGATGTGGATTTTATGCAAATTGACTCCGTATTCACGCGGGGAGCGCGCCCGAAGCGTGATCTGCCGGAGACGGCCGCACACTTCTCCGATCGCGTCCTAGCGTCCGGTCGAGCCGAAGCCGCCGCTGCCGCGATCGGTCGACGACAGCACGTCGACCGGAACCAGCTCGGCCCGGGTCACCGGCGCGATCACCATCTGCGCGATGCGCTCGCCGCGCCGGATCGAGAACACCTCCTGGCCGTGATTGATCAGGAGCACATTGATCTCGCCGCGATAGTCGGCGTCGATCGTGCCGGGCGAGTTCAGCACCGTGACCCCGTATTTGGCGGCAAGGCCGGAGCGCGGCCGCACCTGCGCCTCATAGCCCGGTGGCAGCGCGATCGTCAGCCCGGTCGGAACCATCTCGTAGCGGCCCGGCAGCAGCAGCAGCGGCGCCGACCGCGGCACCGCGGCCAAGAGATCTAGCCCGGCGGCATCAGCGGTCTGATAGATCGGCAGCAGAAGATCTGCGCCATGCGGCAATTGGTGGACTTCGACCTTGATGGTGGCGCTCACGATGCGGTTCCTACGGCTCTTGCGATGCGCGACACCAGCGCGCTCGCGACTTCTTCCTTGGTCATGACCGGCCAGGAGTCGACGGTGACGTCCTTGCCCTCGCGCGAGAGCAAATGGACGGTGTTGCGGTCGCCGCCCATCACGCCGGTCGCCGGTGAAACGTCGTTGGCGACGATCCAGTCGCAGCCCTTGCGCGCGAACTTCGCCTTGGCGTTCTCGATCAGGTGCTCGGTCTCGGCGGCAAAGCCGATCACCAGCGGCGGCCGCTTTTCCTTCAGCTTGGAGATCGTCGCGAGGATGTCGGGGTTCTCGACGAGCTGCAGCGGCGGCATCCCCGCCGCGGCCTTTTTCAGTTTCTGGCTGCCTTCGGTGGCGACCCGCCAGTCGGCGACCGCGGCCGCGAAGATCGCGACGTCGACCGGCAGCGCCGCCTCGACCCGGTGCAGCATGTCGCGCGCGGATTCCACGCGCATGACGGAGATGCCGGCGGGATCGCCGAGCTCGACCGGGCCGGTCACCAGCACCACCTCGGCGCCGGCGGCGCGCGCCGCGGTGGCAATGGCAAAGCCCTGCTTGCCGGACGAGCGGTTGGCGATGTAGCGGACCGGATCGATCGCCTCATGGGTCGGGCCGGCGGTGATCAGCACGCGCTTGCCGGCCAGCGGGCGCGGCTGCGGCGGCCGCAGCATGCGGTCGGCGGCGGCGGCGATCTCGGTCGGCTCGGCCATCCGGCCGACGCCGGCTTCGCCGGCTTCCGCCATTTCCCCCGCATTGGGGCCAACGGTGTGGACGCCGTCGCGGCGCAGCTGCAGCACGTTGCGGCGGGTGGCCGGATTGTTCCACATCAAGGGGTTCATCGCCGGCGCCAGCAGGATCGGCCGGTTGGCCGCGAGCAGCGTGGCGGTGGCGAGATCGTCGGCGTGGCCCTGCGCCATCTTGGCCATCAGGTCGGCGGTCGCCGGCGCCACCACGATCAGGTTGCAGTCCCGCGCCAGGCGGATATGGCCGGCGTCGAACTCGCTCTCGGCGTCGAACAGGTCGGTGTAGACGCGCTCATGCGACAGCGCGCTGGCGGCCAGCGGGGTCACGAATTGCTGGGCCGCCTTGGTCAGAACGCAGCGGACCTGGATGTGCCGCTCCTTGAGCCGCCGGATCAAATCCAGCGCCTTGTAGGCCGCGATCCCGCCACCGATGATCAGGGTCACGCGGGGCTCGCCGGCCGCGCTGGCGACCCGTGGCGCAGGGGCCGCAACCGTCAGCGAACCTGCGCCCGGCGCCTCCGTGGGCTCCGTACCGCCCTCTGCGAGGTCCCGGAGGATCACCCGAATCTCCTCCTCGACGGAGCGGCCGTTTTTGGCGGAGCGAAGCCGCAGATAGGCCTTCAAGGCGTCGTCGAGTTTGCGGATGGTCAGGCTGGCCATGGCATGCCCTCAGCATCATGCTCAAATATGATAGCGATGCTATCACATGGTGCATGCATTGCAATCAGTGCGCGCGGATCGCGAAAAAGATTGCGATCAGGGCGGCGGCAATGACCCAGAGGCCGACGGTCTGCACCCGCGCCTTGCGGGCCTCGGCGCGGGCCATTTCGTCGATCGAGTCCGACGACAGCATGTGGCCCTCCCGCGTCATGGTCTCGAGCTGCTCGAGCACCGTCATGGCGCGGCTGGCGATCGACGGCAAATTGGCGATGACGCGGCTGAGCTCGCCCACACCTGAGATCGCGCCCTGGATGCGTCCGGCCGGGCCGAGATTGTGCGTGATCCATTCGCGCACCACGGGGTCGGCGATCCTCCAGATGTCGAGCTTGGGATCGAAGCCGCGCGCCACGCCCTCGACCACCACCATGGTCTTCTGCAGCAGGATCAGTTCGGGCCGCGTCTGCATGTCGAACAGGCCGGTGACCTCGAGCAGAAGCGTCAACAGCTTCGCCATCGAGATTTCCTCGGCGGTGCGGTTGTGGATCGGCTCGCCGATGGCGCGGATCGCCTGCGCGAAATTCTCCACCGAATGGTGGCCCGGCACATAGCCGGCCTCGAAATGCACCTCGGCGACGCGGCGATAGTCGCGGGTGATGAAGCCGAGCAGGATCTCGGCGAGGAAGCGCCGCTCCTTAAGCCCGAGCCGCCCCATGATGCCGAAATCCACGGCAACGAGCCGGCCGGCCTCGTCGAGGAACAGATTTCCCGGATGCATGTCGGCATGGAAGAAGCCGTCGCGCAGCGCGTGGCGCAGGAAGCTCTGGATCACCTTGCGGCCGAGGTCCGGCAGGTCGACCTGGGCTTCCGCAAGGCGAGCGTGATCGTTCAGCGCGATGCCGTCGATCCATTCCATCGTCAGCACGCTGTGCGCGGTGCGATCCCAATCCACCGCGGGCACCCGGAAATCCGGATCGTCGCGGATGTTCTCGGCCATCTCGGACAGCGCGGCCGCCTCGAGCCGCAGGTCCATCTCCATCGCGACCGAGCGCGACATCGTGTTGATGACCTCGATCAGCCGCAGCCGCCTCGCCTCGGCGGAATGTGCTTCCGCCTTGTGCGCGACAAAGAAGAAGTCGCTGAGGTCACGGCGGAAGCGCGCGGCGACATTGGGGCGGAGCACCTTGACCGCAACCTGATGCCGCACGCCGTCGCGCTCGACCTCGGCGCGGTGCACCTGTGCGATCGAGGCCGCGGCAACCGCCGGACCCAGATGCACGAAGGCTTGCGACAGCGGCCGTTCCAGCGATTGCGTGAGGACGGCTTCGGCCTCTTCCTGCGCGAAGGGCGGCAGCCGGTCTTGCAGGGCTTCGAGATCGCGCGCCATCGCGACGCCGACCACGTCGGGCCGGGTGGCGAGGAATTGCCCGAGCTTGAGATAGGCGGGCCCGAGCCGGGTCAGCGCGCGCGACAGCCGTGGACCGGACTTGGCGGAGCGGCGCTCGATCAGCCGCGCCAGCTTCAGCGCGAGCTGCCCGGGCGGCGGCACCAGCGCGGGATCGACGACGCCGAACACGCCCTCGCGCGCAAACACGAAACCGGCGCGGGCAAGGCGCGCAATGTGGGTCAGTGCAGAGATCACAAACGCCAGCCCGAATGCAGCGCCACGATGCCGCCGGAGAGGCTCTGCCACTTCACGCGCGAAAAGCCGGCGGCGCCGATCATGTCGGCGAACGCGCTGGGCCGCGGGAATTTGCGGATCGACTCGACGAGATATTGATAGGACTCGGCGTCACCGGTGACGGCGCGGCCGAGCGGCGGGATCACCTTGAAGGAGAACAGGTCGTAGATCCGGTCGAGGCCGGGCACGTCGACGGTGGAGAATTCTAGGCACAGGAAGCGGCTGCCGGGCTTGAGCACCCGGTAGGCTTCGCGCAGCGCGAGCTCGATCTGCGGCACGTTGCGGATGCCGAACGCGATGGTGTAGGCGTCGAACGAACGGTCGGCGAAACCCAACGCCTCGGCATTGCCCTCGACGAACGACACGCGGTCATCGAGGTGCTGCTTGGCTGCGCGTTCGCGGCCGACGGCGAGCATGTCGGTATTGATGTCGCAGACCGTGGCATGGAAGCCGGTGCCCGCGGTCTTGGCGGCCCGGAACGCGATATCGCCGGTGCCGCCGGCGACATCGAGCAGCGCGAACGGCCGGTCACCCTTCGGCGGGTCGAGTGTCGTGATCATGATGTCCTTCCAGGCCCGGTGCAGGCCTACCGACATCAGATCGTTCATCAGGTCGTAGCGCGACGCCACGCTGTGAAACACCTCGTTCACCAGCGTCTGCTTCTCGCCCAGGGGCACGTCCCTGAAGCCGAAATGGGTGGTTTGATCCGGCCGATCCATCACTCAGAACTCTTACCTTTTTGGTCGCGTTTTCTTCACGCGAACCGGTGCCCGCTTCGCTCGAAAACGCTCCAGCCGGACCATAGCGCGGCGGCCGCAATGGCGCTATCACGTCACTTCCAAAAGGTGAATGCCTACCATGCCGGAATTACCCGAAGTCGAGACCGTCCGCCGCGGCCTGCAACCGGCCATGGAAGGGTCCAAAATCCTCAAGGCCGAGGCCCGCCGCAAGGATTTGCGGTTTCCGTTTCAAAAAGACTTTATCGCCCGGCTCGAGGGCCAGACCATCACCGGGCTCGGCCGCCGTGCCAAATATCTGATGGCGGACCTGAACTCCGGCGACGTGCTGCTGATGCATCTGGGCATGTCGGGCTCGTTCCGCGTGTTGAAACAGGACGGCGCGGCGGCGCCGGGGAAGTTTCATTATCCGCGCAGCGAGGATCGCGCGCACGATCATGTCGTGTTCCACATGTCGTCGGGCGCGGCGGTCGTGTTCAACGATCCGCGGCGCTTCGGCTATATGAAGATCATCGCCCGCAACGCGATCGAAGATGAACCGCTGTTGAAGGGGCTCGGGCCGGAGCCGCTCGGCAACGAATTCGACGCGGCGATGCTGGCGCGCTCCTGCCACAACAAGAAGACCAGCCTGAAGGCCGCGCTGCTCGATCAGCGCGTGGTGGCGGGACTTGGCAACATCTATGTCTGCGAGGCGCTGTTTCGTTCGCATCTGTCGCCGCGGCGATTGGCCGCGACGCTTGCAACCAAGAAGGCCGAGCCCACCGACCATTCCAAACGTCTGGTCGATGCGATCCATTCGGTGCTCAACCAGGCGATCAAGGCCGGCGGCTCCTCGATCAGCGACCATCGGCTGACCAACGGCGATCTCGGCTATTTCCAGCATTCGTTCCAGGTCTACGACCGCGAAGGCGAGACCTGTCGCACGTCAGGCTGCGGTGGCATCGTCAGACGCTTCACCCAGAACGGCCGCTCCACGTTCTGGTGCCCGAAGTGCCAGAAATAACATGTTCGAGACGCCACGCATCGAGACGCGGCGCCTGATCCTGCGGCCGCTTGCGCTGTCGGATGCCGCGGCGATTCAACGTCATTTCAACAATTGGAACGTGATCAAGACTCTCGCCACGGTGGTGCCGTGGCCCTATCCAGACGACGGCGCTGAAAGCTTCATCAAGCGCGAGCTGGACAAGATCGCGGCCGGGCGAGGAGAGCTATCAATGGGTGCTGGTGCTGCGCGCCGGTGACGGCGAGGCGATCGGCAACATCAATTTCCGGCCGCGCGCCGACGGCCGCAAGGGCAATCGTGGGTTCTGGCTTGCCGAGCCATACTGGAATCAGGGTCTCATGACCGAGGCGATCGCTGCGGTGAATGATTTCGCCTTCCTGACGCTCGGCCTCGATCACTTCCACGTCTGCAACGCGCCGTCCAACGTCGCCTCGCGCCGGGTCAAGCAGAAGACCGGAGCCGAATCGTCGGCTTCGTCGAGCTTCCGCACCACAATGGCGAGTCTCGAGCGGAGAAGTGGAAGGTTACGCGCGAAACCTGGCTGCGCGATCGCCCGGCGACGTGACGCCGTTTGCGAATGCCGCCGTAGGGAAATTCGCGGCGGCTTGACCGCGGATGCGAGGCCGCAGAACATGGGTCCCATCGCTCCATCAACAACGAGAACACAATGGCGATGAACGGCAACTGGCGCGATCGCGCCGCGACAAGCTTTCAGTGCGAGAAACAGCCGGCCACCAGCAGCCGCGGCATGGTGGTGAGCAATCATCCGCTGGCATCGAGCGCCGGCGCCGAGATGCTGGCTGCCGGCGGCAATGCGATCGATGCGGCGATCGCGACCCTGTTCACGCTGACCGTGGTCGAGCCGATGATGGTCGGCATCATCGGCGGCGGCATGGCGCATATCCGCCTCACCGACGGCAGCCATCGCTTCATCGACGGCCAGAGCACGGTGCCGAAGGCGGTGCGGCCGGATACTTACACCTCGAAGCCCGGTTCGGCGCACGATGTGTTCGACACCGTCGGCAACGAGAATTTGAACGGGCCGAAGGCGGTCGCGGTGCCGGGCTCGCTGAAGGCGTGGTGCGAAACGCTGCGCCGTTTCGGCACGATGAGCCTCGCCGACGTGATGCAGCCCGCGATCAAGCATGCCGCGCGCGGCTACGCGGCGACACAGTACTTGCACGAATGCATTACCGACAGCGCCAAGGAGATGCTGAAGGACAAGCCGATTGCGGCGATCTATCTGCCTGGCGGCACTCCGCTGAAGCCGGGCGAGCGCGTGGTGCAGGCCGAATATGCCGAGACGCTGAAATACATCGCCGACCACGGCGACAACGCGCTCTACCAGGGACCGCTCGGCGACATCCTGGTCGACTACATGAAAAAGAACGGCGGCTTCGTCGCGCAAGAGGATCTCGCGGCTTATAAAACCGTCGAGCGGCAGCCGATCCGCTGCGACTACCGCGGCTGGGAAATCCTCGGGCCCCCGCCACCGGCAGCGTCGGGCGTGCACATCACGCAGATGCTGAACATCCTCGAAGGCTACGACCTCACGCGCCTCGGCTTCGGCACGACCGAGACGATCCATTATCTCGCCGAGGTCCTGAAAATCGCCTTTGCCGATCGCGCGGCCGCGAGCGGTGATCCCGCCTATATCAACGTGCCGGTGGAGCGGCTGACCTCGAAGGCCTATGCCGACGAGCGCCGCCGCGCGATCGATCCCGACCGCGCGCAGGCCTGGAGCGCCGGCGTCACCCAGCTTGAAAGCGCGCACACCACGCACATGACGGCAGCGGATGCGATGGGCAATGTGGTCGCGACCACCCAGACCATCAACAATCTGTTCGGGGCCAAGATCCTAATCCCGGGCCTCGGCACTGTGCCCAACAATTACATGAACCTGTTCGATCCGCGGCCGGGGCACGCGCTGTCGCTCGCCGCAGGCAAGCGCGTCACCACCTCGATGTCGCCGATGATGGCGCTGCGCGACGGCAAACTCGTTTACGCGCTCGGCCTGCCCGGCGGAAAGCGCATCTTCCCGAGCGCGATGCAGGCGCTGATCAACCTGATCGATCACGGCATGGACCTGCAAGAGGCGGTCGAGGCCCCACGGGTCTGGACCGAGGGCAATGCGCTCGAGGTCGAGCGGGCGGTCCCGGAGACCATCCGCGCGGCGCTGTCAGCGAAAGGCCACAAGGTGCAGGTCGTGCCGACGGTCGCCGGCGGCATGAACGCGATCCAGTTCCACGCCGACGGCACCATGTTAGGCGCGGCCTGCTGGCGCGCCGACGGCACGCCGGTCGGCATCGCCGGCGGTCTCGCCCGTGCAGGCGTGCGGTTTGCGTTGGAGTAAGGCCGACAAAGCTGCATCCTCATCCACAATTGTCATCGCCCGGCTCGACCGGGCGATCCAGTACGCCGCGGCTTCTCGGCTCTATCGTAACTGTCTCCGGAATACTGGATCGCCCGCCTTCGCGGGCGATGACAGCATCCTACTTCCTGACGCAGATCACGCGGACCACAGCGGCCTTGGCGTCCGCCGATTCGCCCGTCGCGTCGACGCCGTGCGCCTTCAGGAAGCTCCGCACCGTGCCGGCCGGCACCAGCGCGGCCTGCGCCGGCGGTGCGGCGTTGGCCGGGCCTGCAACGATGACCGGCTTCAGCACCGCGATGCCGGCAAATTTGCCGCCGCCGTCGAGTGCCGCCGCACCGGAGAATCCGATCGCGGGCGGCGGCGACAGCGCCTGATCGCCGCCGCCGAGTTGCGCAACCGAGGCCTTGACGCTGCTCGCGGCCGCGCCGCCACCCTGGTTCTGCGGATCGGCGATGCCGGTGATGTCGAGCGCGGTCTGCGTTGCCTGGCCTGCGATGTTGAGCGGCTTCAGCCCGCGCGCGCCGTAGATGCGCAGCAAGGCGAGATCGTGCTCCTTGTCCGCGGCGACCCGGTCGGCACTGCCGTAGCCCGGGATCGTCAGCGCGATGCAGTCGTCAGTCGCCACGCGATCGGTGATGACAGCGCCATCGTCGCTGACCACGACGCCGGTGGCATATTCGACGGTCTTGCGCGGCGGCGGCCCGGCCTGCACGCCGGACGGAAATGCGTTGAAGGCGCTCGACATCGCGATCACCACCGGCTCGACGGTGGTCTGCATCGCCTGATCATAGAGAATGGTGAGGATGCGGACCTCGTCGCCCTTCAAGGTGCCGCGTAGATAAAATTTCTTCAGCCCCTGCATGCCCGACAGCACGAAGAAATCCGGCTTCACCACGGTGTAGTCGATGGTGCGGCCGGCCGGCTCCTTCTTTTCCTGCTCGGCGAGCTTCGCGGTGGTCGGGCTCGCTTCCTTGCGCCGGGTCAGCAGCACCTGGACGGTGCCGGTCGGTGAGGTCCATTTGGCGCCCGAGGCATCGCTGGTGAGTTGCGGCAGCAGCTTGGTGGGAACGCCGAGCCGCGCGCCGGTGGCAGGCTCGGTGACGACCCTCCAGCCGACGCTCTCCTGCTTGCGCCGCGCAGTGTCGGCGAGCACGCCGCGCTCCTGCGGGTTCAGCACGCCGGTCGGCTTGCCGCCGCGGTTCTTCTGGAATTCCTTGATCGCATTGACCATGCGCTCGCTGACGTCGCCTGTGATCGCGCCGTTATATTCGCCGACCCAGGCGAGGTCGGATTGCAGCGCCAGCCGCTCGGCCTGCGCCATGGCATTGGCGGTATCCTCCGGCTTCTGCAAAGCGGGGCGGACCGGCACCGTCGTCACCGTCTTCGGCTTGGCCCCGGCGGTCGTCGGCGGCGTCAATTGGGCGCGCGCAGCGCCCATACCTGCGACCATCATGGCCGTGACCATCAATGTTGCCGAATGCACCAATCTCATGACAAATCCGGGGGAAATGACTGACACCATTGACGTCCACGCAATTAAGCACATCTGCTTGGTCGGCAACAACCGCGCTCCGGTTCAGGGAACAGCGCGCAGGACATCAAGATGCTGAGTGCCGACGAACTCGAACGCTATGCCCGCCACATCGTGCTGCGCGAGGTGGGCGGCCCCGGCCAGAATGCGTTGAAAAAGGCGTCGGTGCTGGTGATCGGCGCCGGCGGCCTTGGCGCGCCGGTGCTGATGTATCTGGCCGCCGCCGGCGTCGGCCGGCTCGGCGTGATCGATGACGATATCGTCTCGCTCTCCAATTTGCAGCGCCAGATCATCCATACGACGTCCGACATCGGCCAGCGCAAGGTCGACAGCGCGGCGGCGCAGATCCACGCGCTCAACCCGCATGTGGCGTTCGAGGCGCATCCAATGCGGCTCACGGCCGACAATGCGATGGCGCTGATCGGAAATTACGATCTCGTGCTCGACGGCTCCGATAATTTCGAAACCCGCTATCTCGTCGCCGATGCCTGCTTCCTCGCGAAGCGGCCGCTGATCACCGCGGCGCTCGGGCAGTTCGACGGTTCGCTGACCACGATCCGCGCCCATGAGAAGAATGCGGATGGCGTGTTCAACCCGACCTATCGCTGCCTGTTTCCGGAGGCGCCGCCGCCGGGCACGGTGCCGGCCTGCGCCGAGGCCGGCGTGATGGGGGCGCTCGCCGGCCTCATGGGGTCGATGATGGCGCTGGAGGCGATCCGCGAGATCGTCGGCTTCGGCGAGGGCCTGGTCGGCCGTCTCCTGATGGTGGATGCGCGCGCGATGCGGTTCGAAACCCTGCGCTACGCGCGCGATCCGCAGAACCCGCTCAATGGTGATGCACCTTTCATCACCGATCTGAGCGGGCATCGGTAGATCGTCAGGACGCAGTCGCGGGCTTCTCGCTGTCCATGTGCCGAAGGTGCTCCTCCGGATAGCGTCCGCCGGCGGCCGCGCCAGGCGGAAATGCTTCGGCCAGTGCGGCGAGATGCGCCGCGGTCAATCTCACATCGAGCGCGCCGAGCGCTTCAGTGAGCCGCTCGCGCCGCCGCGCGCCGACCAGCGGCACGATGTCCTTGCCCTGCGCCGCGACCAGGCGATCGCGACCTGCGCCGGCGAGGCGCCGATCTCGGCGGCGATGCCGCGCAGCCGATCGGCGAGCGCAAGGTTGGTGTCGATGTTGCCGGCCTGGAAGCGCGGGCTCATCAGGCGGAAATCTTTTTCGCCTGCCTCGTTCTTCGACCAGTGCCCGCTGATCAGCCCGCGTGCCAGCACGCCATAGGCGGTGACGCCGATGCCGAGCTCGCGGCAGGTCTTCAGGATGTCGGTCTCGATGCCGCGCGAGATCAGCGAATACTCGATCTGCAGATCGGCGATCGGATGCGCCTTGTGGGCGCGGCGGATGGTGTCGGAGCCGACCTCGGACAGGCCGATATGCCTGATCCAGCCGGCCTTGATCATGTCGGCCATCGCGCCGACCGTGTCCTCGATCGGCACGTTGGGGTCGAGCCGCGCCGGGCGATAGATATCGATGTGATCGACGCCGAGCCGCTGCAGCGAATAGGCGACGAAATTCTTCACGGCATTGGGCCGGCAGTCATAGCCGAGGAAGCCGTAGTTGCGATCGCGCAGCGCGCCGAACTTGACGCTGATCATGAGATTGTCGCGGCTGCGGCCCTTCAGCGCCTCGCCGATCAGCATCTCGTTGTGGCCCATGCCGTAGAAGTCGCCGGTGTCGAGCAGCGTGATGCCGGCCTCGAGCGCGGCATGTATGGTGGCGATGCTCTCGCTGCGGTCGCTCGGACCGTAGAAGTCGGACATGCCCATGCAGCCGAGGCCGATCAGCGAAACCGTCGGGCCGGTGGAACCGAGTTTGCGTGCGTCCATGGTGGTGTTCCCAAGATGTTGCGACGGATGATCCGCCGCCGAATGACGCGGCTGATATGGGCCGGTTTGGCTTTTGGGATAAGCTGGACAATCCCGAATGGGTTGTTCACTATATCGAACAATGCAGGATTTCGACCTTCGCGACCTCGACGCCTTCGTGGCGGTGGCGCGCACGCGCAACTTCCGGCGGGCGGCGCTGGAGAGCCGCGTCTCGGTATCGAGCCTCAGCCAGCGCCTGCGCGACATGGAGGAGCGGCTCGGCGTCCGCCTGATGAATCGCACCACCCGCAGCGTCGCGCTGACCGAAGCAGGCGAACTGCTGCTCGCCCGCGTCGCGCCGGCAATGGTCAACGTCGCCGACGCGATCACAGAGGTGCGCGGCCTGCGCGCCGAGCCGTCGGGGCGCCTGCGCATCAACGCGCCGCCGCCCGCGGTCGATCTGGTGCTGGCGCCGATGATCGCACCGTTCCTCGCCCGATATCCGCAAGTCGAGCTCGACGTGGTCGCCGAGAGTGCGTTCGTCGACGTCGTCGCGCAGGGCTTCGACGCCGGCGTGCGCTATGGCGAGCACCTGGCGCAGGACATGATTGCCGTCCAGCTCGGCGCGGCGCAGCGTTACGCGGTAGTGGCGTCACGCGACTATGTCGCGAAGCATGGCCGGCCGACGCATCCGAAGGATCTGCTGGCGCATGCCTGCATCCGCAGCCGCTTCAGCAACGGCGTGATGTTCGACTGGGAGTTCGAAAAGAGCGGCCGCGTGGTGAAGATTTCGCCGCCGGCCAAGCTGACTGCGACCTATCTCGGCCTCGCGCTGCGCGCGGTGCATGACGGTGTCGGTTACTGGGCGACGTTCGAGGGCTATGTCCGCTACGGCATCAAATCCGGCGCGCTGGTCAGCGTGCTCGACGACTGGTGTCCGCCGTTCGACGGGCCGTTCCTGTACTATCCGAGCCGCCGCCAGCCGCCCCCGGCGCTCGCCGCGTTCGTGTCGTTCGTCACCGACTGGCGCAAGCAGGCGCGGCGGAAGACGAAGTCGAGCTAGACCCACATCGTCGTCCCGGCGAAGGCCGGGACCCATAACCACAGCTCTCACAATGACGACGGCTGGAGCTCCAGCTCAGTCCAACCATTAACTTCGGTGGTTATGGGTCCCTGCGTTCGCAGGGACGACACCGAATGCGTGATTGCAGCATGCGCCGCCGGCCGCACCGGCTACTTTGCATGGGGTTGTTTTCGATATTTTGGGACCTAGAACCACATCGTCGTCCCGGCTTTCGCAGGGACGACACCGAGTGTTGGTCTTACAACATGCTCGGCAGCACGCGATCCGGCGGTTTGTGGGCGTCGAGGAAGGTTCGGATGTTGATGATCACCTTCTCGCCCATCTCGACGCGGCCCTCGATGGTGGCCGAGCCCATATGCGGCAGCAGCGTCACCTTGCCGGCCCTGGCGAGCCGCACCAGCTTCGGGTTCACCGCGGGCTCGTGCTCATAGACGTCCAAGCCTGCGCCGCCGACATCGCCGGCTTCGATCAGCTTGATCAGGGTGTCCTCGTCGATCACCTCGCCGCGCGCGGTGTTGACGATATAGGCCTCTTTCCGGATCAGCTTGAGCCGTCGTGCCGAGAGCAGATGATAAGTCGCAGGCGTGTGCGGGCAGTTCACCGAGATGATGTCCATCCGCGCCAGCATCTGGTCGAGGCTTTCCCAATAGGTCGCGCCCAATTCATCGGCGATCATGGGCGCGACCGGCCGGCGGTTGTGATAGTGGATCTGCAGGCCGAAGGCGCGGGCGCGGCGCGCCACGGCCTGGCCGATACGGCCCATGCCGATGATGCCGAGCCTTTTTCCGCCGATGCGGTGGCCCAGCATCCAGGTCGGCGACCAGCCGGCCCAGTGCTGCTTGCCTTCGGTCAGGATCGAGGCGCCCTCGATCAGCCGGCGCGGCACGGCCAGGATCAGCGCCATGGTCATGTCGGCGGTGTCCTCGGTCAGCACCTTCGGCGTATTGGTCACCGTGATGCCGCGAGCATGGGCGGCGGTGACGTCGATATTGTCGACGCCGTTGCCGAAATTGGCGATCAGCTTCAGCTTGCAGTCGGGCTGATTGATCACGTCCTCGCGGATCATGTCGGTCACGGTCGGCACCAGCACGTCGGCGGTCCTCGCCGCTTCGGCGATCTGTTCCGGCGTCATCGGCGTGTCGTCGAGATTCAGTCTGGCATCGAACAGCTCGCGCATCCGGGTCTCGATCGAGTCCGGCAGCTTGCGGGTGACGACGACGAGAGGCTTTTTCTTCACCGACATGTCCTGCTTTCATGAGGCGCGCGGCCCGTCAAAAACCGAGCCGTTGAGGCCTCATTAACCCGGTTGTTCGACACTGCTGATAGCCGCGCTGTCCCGGCGTTTCCTTCGCGTTTCCTAGGGTTCCCCGATACTTGCCCTGACTTTCGTCAGGGGAAATTCGGGTGTTCTGGCTCTCAGGCGTTCCGTCCTCTCTAGCAGAAGGCCGGGCCAAGACAAGAACCCCTCGGATCGATGCGGGCAGGGACCGAAGTGCACCGGCGCCGGGGCCTTCGGGCACGGGTTTAGGCTTGGGTTTGAATTTGGGTTTGGGTTGCAGCTCGCCGAATGCGGGTTGGCCATCTCGGCAGGAGACGAGTTGATGGTCTGGCGTTTGGGTTCATTGGTGGCTCTGGTCGGGAGCATGCTGAGTGCGTCGGTCATGCCCGGACATACTGCCAAGGATTTGAGCCCCACCACCAGCGGCCTGCCGATTCCGCGCTATGTCAGCCTGAAATCCGATCACGTGAACGTCCGGGGCGGCCCGACCAAGGACAATGACGTCGCCTGGGTCTACACACGGTCGGGGCTGCCGGTCGAGATCACCGCCGAGTTCGAGAACTGGCGCCGGGTCCGCGATTCCGAGGGCGCCGAAGGCTGGGTCTATCACTCCCTGCTGTCCGGCCGCCGCACCGCGGTCGTCACGATGAAGAACAAGGACGATCTGGCCTCGCTGTACGATCGTCCCGACGCCACCAGCGCCATCGCCGCGCGCCTGCAGGCCGGCGTCGTCGCGCAGGTCAAGAAATGCGCCAATAACTGGTGCCGGGTCACCGGCAACGGGTTCGACGGCTGGATCGAGCAGCAACGCCTGTGGGGCGTCTACGCCGACGAGAAGGTGGACTGAGTTTCTTCGTCCCAAATGAAAATGGCCGGGACGAGCCCGGCCATCACAACTCAAATCGACGTCAAGGCGGGATCAGCGCTTCTTGCGCAGCCGCACGACCATGTCGACGCGGGAAATCTCGTAGCCATCAGGCACGTTGGGCATCTTCGACAGCACGAGGTTCGGGTCGGGAATGTCGACCAGCTCGTGATTGTGCTCGAGATAGAAGTGGTGATGCGTCGACACGTTGGTGTCGAAATAGGTCTTGGTGCCGTCGACGCTGACCTGGCGCAGCAGGCCGGCATCGGTCAGCTGGTTGAGCGTGTTGTAGACGGTCGCCAGCGACACCGGAACCTTGGCCAGTGTGGCTTCCTCGTACAGCATTTCAGCGGTCAGGTGGCGGGCACCCTTGCCGAACAGCAGCCAGCCCAGCGCCATGCGCTGGCGGGTCGGCCGGAGACCGGCAGACTGCAGCATCTCGTTGACGTCATGCCACGGGCAGCCGGTCAGGGCAGGGTGATGCCCAGCGCCCCGGGCAGCCGGGTGCACGGCGTCATCATTCACGGCCGGTACTTCGTCGTTCATATCCACTCTATGCACCCAACTCAGGCAATATTCCTCATAAATATAAAAAGGATGCCCATCAGATGCAAGTTTTTCGCAACTAGAACGAATCCAAGCTGCGGTAGAAACCTAAGGAGAAGCGGTAATTTATCATTGGAATGCCGCTTTGCCGCCCAGTTAGCCCTATGTTAGAGAGCGCGCGGACCACATATGCGCTTTCGGCAGAGATAACAGGCCGGTAGCGTACCCAGGTAGCGCCAAGATGCGGGACGGGTTATTCCGGTTCCCGTGGGTAGATTAAGGTCCGACCAAGCAAAGCGCTTCATTGGGACATCAGAGGTGGAAAGAGGATGCTGGATCGGCGCGGCGGTTACGAATACGAGGATTTGCTGGCTTGCGGACGGGGCGAGCTCTTTGGTCCCGGCAACGCCCAGTTGCCGCTGCCACCGATGCTGATGTTCGATCGCATCAGTGAGATCTCGCAAACCGGCGGCGAGTACGGCAAGGGGCTGGTGCGCGCCGAGCTCGACGTGAAGCCGGATCTCTGGTTCTTCGGCTGCCATTTCAAGAACGATCCGGTGATGCCGGGCTGTCTCGGCCTCGATGCCATGTGGCAAATGGTCGGCTTTTACCTTGGCTGGAGTGGTGGCGAAGGTCGCGGCCGCGCGCTCGGCCTCGGCGAGCTGAAGTTCTCCGGACAGGTGCTGCCGCACGCGCGCAAGGTTGTGTACAACATCGATATCAAGCGTGTGATGCGGTCAAAGCTCGTGCTTGGAATTGCCGACGGGTGGCTTTCCATGGACGACGAGATTATTTATCGCGCCAAGGACTTGAAGGTCGGATTGTTCAAGCAGGGCACGTCGCCATCTTGAGCAGGATCATCATGCGGCAACATAAAGGCAGGGCGAGGCGAACATGAGGCGGGTTGTCATCACGGGGATGGGAATTGTCTCGTCCATCGGTAACAACACCCAGGAAGTGCTTGCGAGCCTCTACGAGGCCAAGTCGGGCATTTCGCGTGCGGAGAAGGCTGCTGAGCTCGGCTTCCGTTCGCAGGTGCACGGCGCGCCGACACTCAATCCCGCCGAGGTGATCGATCGCCGCGCGATGCGGTTCCTTGCCGAAGGCGCTGCCTGGAATCACGTCGCCATGGAGCAGGCGATCCGCGACTCCGGCCTCGAGGAGAACGAAGTCTCCAACATCCGCACCGGCATCATCATGGGATCCGGCGGACCGTCGACGCGCACGCTGGTGGAGGCCGCCGACATCGCGCGCGCCAAGGGCCCGAAACGGGTTGGCCCGTTCGCCGTGCCGAAGGGAATGTCTTCGACCGCGTCGGCGACGCTCGCGACCTGGTTCAAGATCAAGGGCGTGAACTACTCGATCTCTTCGGCTTGCGCGACGTCGAACCATTGCATCGGCAATGCCTACGAGACGATCCAGATCGGCAAGCAGGACATCATCTTCGCCGGCGGCTGCGAGGAACTCGACTGGACGCTGTCGGTGCTGTTCGACGCCATGGGCGCCATGTCGTCGAAGTACAACGACACGCCGGCGACCGCCTCGCGTCCCTACGACATCAGCCGCGACGGTTTCGTGATCGCCGGTGGCGCAGGTGTCGTGGTGCTCGAAGAGCTCGAGCATGCCAAGGCGCGCGGCGCCAGAATTTATGGTGAGGTCGTCGGCTACGGCGCGACCTCGGACGGGTACGACATGGTGGCGCCGTCGGGCGAGGGCGCCGAGCGCTGCATGCGCATGGCGATGTCGACGGTCGACACGCCGGTCGATTACATCAATCCGCACGCCACCTCGACGCCGGCCGGCGATCCGCCGGAGATCGAGGCGATCCGCAAGGTGTTCGGCACCGGCGACAAGTGCCCACCGATCTCGGCGACCAAGGCGCTGACCGGCCACTCGCTCGGCGCCACCGGCGTGCAGGAGGCGATCTACTCGCTGCTGATGCTGAACAACGGCTTCATCTGCGAAAGCGCGCATATCACCGAGCTCGATCCGGTGTTCGCCGACATGCCGATCGTGCGCAAGCGCGTCGACAACGCCAAGCTCACGACCGTGTTGTCGAACTCGTTCGGCTTCGGCGGTACCAACGCCACGCTGGTGTTCAGGCGGCTTGATGCCTGATTTCGCCTCTCCTCGCTTGCTGAGGGAGGTCCGCAGGCAGCGAATGGGGATATTGCAACGATCCGGAATGGGGTGGGAATGATTATTGAACCGCGCGTGCGAGGCTTCATCTGCACGACGGCACATCCCGTCGGCTGCGCGACGAATGTCCGCGAACAGATCGCTTACGTTCTCAAGCAGGGCCCGGTCGCCGACTGCCCGAAACGCGTTGCCGTGCTGGGCTGCTCGACGGGCTACGGCCTCGCGAGCCGCATCGTCGCGACCTTCGCAGGCGGCGCGGATACGATCGGCGTGTCGCTGGAGCGCGAGCCTTCGGAGAAAAGAAGCGCCAGCGCCGGCTGGTACAACAACCGCGCCTTCGAGATCGAGGCACAGAAGATCGGACGCTCGCCGCTCACGCTGGAGGGCGACGCCTTCTCCGACGAGATGAAGAAAGACTTCATCGAGCGTGTGCGCGAAAAGTTCGGACAGCTCGATTTGCTGGTCTACAGCATGGCGGCGCCGGTCCGCACCGATCCGGACACCGGGAAGACCTATCGCTCGGTCATCAAGCCGCTCGGCACCCCCGTCGAGATCAAGACGCTCGACACCGAGACCGGCGAGGTATTCCAGACCACCCTTGAGCCTGCGAACGAGGAGCAAACCGCGGCCACGGTCGCGGTGATGGGCGGCGATGACTGGAAACGCTGGATCGACCAGCTCGCCGATGCCGGCGTGCTGGCGCCGGGCTTCCGGACCCTCAACTACACCTATATCGGCAGCGAGCTGACCTGGCCGATCTACTGGAACGGCACGCTTGGCCGCGCCAAGGTCGACCTCGACAGCAAGGCGGAAGCGATCCGCGGCCGGCTCGGTGCGGACGCCGCCCGCGTCGTCGCGCTGAAGGCCGTGGTCACCCAGGCGAGCTCGGCCATTCCGGTGGTGCCGCTCTATGGCACGGTGCTGTTCAAGGTGATGAAGCAGCTCGGGCTCCATGAGGGCTGCATCGAGCAGATCGATCGCCTGTTCCGGACGAAGCTCGGCAAGGATGTCGCGCTCGACGATGCGCAGCGCATCCGGGTCGACGACTGGGAGCTTTCGTCCGACGTGCAGGCGGAAGTGTCGCGGCGCTGGCCGCTACTCACCACCGAGACGCTCGGCGAGCTGGCGGACCTCGGCGAATACAAGAGCCAGTTCCTCCGCCTGTTCGGCTTCGGCATCGATGGCGTCGACTATACGCAGGACGTCGATCCCCGCGTCGTCCCAGGTTAGGCCGTTCGAAGTTCGTTACTTCGTAGCCCGGATGAAGCGAAGCGAAATCCGGGGTCTTCCTCCGCTGAAGGACTTTCCCGGATTGCGCGGAGCCTGTCATCGAGCGCGCGTTCGCGCCACCCGTTGGCTGCATCCGGGCTACATCGCGCTACCCCGCCGCGATCTTCTCCGCGCGCTGGAATGCGGGCCGCGCCACGCAGCGGTCGATATAGGCCTCGAATGACGGCCGCGGCGGCACCATCTTGAACACGCGCACTGCGAAATTAAGTCCCGCGCCGATCGCGATGTCGGCGGCGGAGAACTGATCGCCGAGGATCCACGGCCCCTTCTGCAACTCGGCATCGAGCACGTCGAACACCTGTGCCGCGCTGCCCCACGCCGCGGTGCTGGTCGGCACTTCGAGCTTGGTGAAGAGCTGGATCAGCGCGGGCTCGATGCAGCTCGGCGAGAAGAACAGCCACTGCAGATAGCGTGCGCGCTGCGGATCGTTGGTGGCTGGCGCGAGCTTGGTCTCGGGATAGCGGTCGGCGATATAGGCGCAGATCGCGGCGGCCTCGGCGAGCCTGATATCGCCGTCGGTCAACGCCGGCACCTTGCCCATCGGGTTGATCTTGAGGAACTCCGGCGACTTCTGCGCGCCGGTGCTGATGTCGGTCAGCACCCGTTCGTAAGCCAGGCCGGATTCTTCCAGCAGCCAGATGGCGGAGAACGAGCGCGAGCGCGGCGACCAGTACAGCTTGATCATGGTGCGGTCCCTTTCTTCGGGGCAGGCGAACAGCGCCTGTTACATCGCGCGTCTGCATCCTGGTGGCAACGTACCATGGCTGCGGCAAACTCACCTGCGAAGGGTGGTTCGGCTCGTTGGCCTCGTCCGCGAGCCGATCTATTGGTCCTTCAGATAGTCCGGCAGCGCCTGGTCCAGCTGTTCCGCAACGAGCCCGCGGGCCTTCTCGCGAAGCGTCGCGCTGGAGGCAGCGGCCTCGGGAGGAGTGGGAAAGTCTGAATTGTCGAGATGCTTCAGCGGATTTTCCGTCATTTTCATGCTTTCGGAAAATCTGTTGCGCATATCCACCAATGTGCGGTCGATCCTCGCGTAGCTCCTGCCGTCGAGCAGCGTCAGCGCGACGTTGGCGAACACATGTGAGTGCCTGAGCATCGAGCCGAGGCCCTGATTGTAGGTGCCGATGCCGTGCAGATCGAGGTTGGTATTCTGCGGGCGCAATCTGAACTTGGTCACGACGAGGTAGCGTTCGCAGGTGGCATTCGACGTGAAGCCTTGAACGATCGCGGGCAGGTCCTCGCTCGGATCCGGCAGCAGATGTGGCTTCGGATGGTAGAATGGGTCGAACGCGTTTCTAGGATAGCCGATCCTGCGCACCGCGGGGTCATTGCCGGTTGCCGCGCGAACCCGCGCGAAGACGAGATCGTCCAGCGCCCAGTCGACCTGAACATCGGTGCCTTCGTACTCGAACGGGGTCACGCCGAATTTCTGTACGGCGAATTGATTTCCGAGCACCGAGATGACGCCGAGCCGGCACGGCCCGGTCTCGGCAGCAACGGACGGCTTCATGGCCGGCTTGGCCTTCGGCGCGGTCTTCTTCGCAGCGGACTTGATGGGCGCGGAAGGTGCGGGCGATGTCGAGGGAGACTGAGCCCATACCGCCGCGCCCAAGCATGACATGAGGACGGCAGCGACCGCGAAACGACGGATCATAATCGACTAACGAAAGGTTTATGGAATAGTTCAGCCTCACTAGAACGTGCAGGCGGTCTCCGCAAGGCGGATGATCGCGCTCATCGTTTCGTCCACCGGTAGTGCTTCATCATGAAGCCGATCGGACTGATCTCTTCCTTCTCGAAAACAAAGCCTTCGCGCTCGTACCAGCGCCAGGCCTTCTCGTTCTCGCGGACGCATCTCAGCTGAATCTCGTCGGGCAATTGCGTGCGGGCGAAGGCGAGCAGCTCGCGCCCGAGGCTCTTGCCCTGATGGCTGGGCGCAACCATCAACTGGTCAAGCACCAGGGTCGGCGGGTGCAGCGCCAGCATCGCGGCGAGGGTGCCGTGGTCGTCGGCGACGAACAGACGCCAACCATTGTCGATCTCGCGGCGCAGCCGCGCGCGCAGGTCGCTCAACAGGGCGTCGCTCCGCGGCGTGAGTCCAGTCGAGGTCCAGCTGTCCATCCAGAGGTGCGCGATCGCATCATATTCTTCGGGTCGACCACGGCGGATTGTCGGCTGCGTCATCATGGTTGCTCCGGCGGCACGGCCAAAGATGTCCAGACAAGAGAAAGCCCCGCGAGCGTCCCGCGGGGCATTCAAATCTAGCGCAACCGCTCGCGGTCAGCGAGCCTTGCCCGGCTCACACGCGGAGCGTACCGGCCTTGGCGGCGGCATAACGCTCGGCCACGGCCTTCCAGTTCACCGTACTCCACCACGCCTTGAGATAGTCCGGCCGTCGGTTCTGATAGGTCAGGTAATAGGCGTGCTCCCAGACGTCGTTGCCGAGCAGCGCGCGTTTACCGTCCATGATCGGATTGTCCTGGTTCGGCCGCGTCTCGATCGCGAGCTTGCCGTCCCTGGTCACGGTGACGAACACCCAGCCAGAGCCGAACACGCGTCCGCCGGCGGCGTTGAAATCGGTCTGCAATTTCTCCAAGCCGCCGAGGTCGCGGTCGATCGCGGCGAGCACTTCGCCATCGGGCTTGCCGCCGTTCGGTCCCATGATCTGCCAGAACATCGTGTGGTTGGCGTGGCCGCCCATGTTGTTGCGCACGCCGGTGCGGATCGCGTCCGGCACGTTGCCGAGATTGGCGAGCACCTCGGTGACCGGCTTCTCCGCGATCTGCGGATTGTCCTTGGCGAAATTGTTGAGGTTGGTGACATAGGCCTGGTGATGCCGGTCGTGATGGATCTCCATCGTCTTGGCGTCGATATGCGGCTCCAGCGCATTGGTGGGATAGGTCAGCGGATCGATCTTGAACGGTCCGGCTGGGGCCTGCGCCGCGGCCTGGGCGAGCACAAATCGTGGCGCCGCCGCGACCGCGGCAGCCGTGGTTGCCGCAAGCACGAGATGGCGTCGGGATATGGGTGACATCGGTTTCCTCCTGACCTGAAGCTCTGGTGTCGCTTTCGACAGAGCATAGCGAGATACGTGCAAGCCACCCTATGCCGTTTCGAACACGGTCATTGTGACGCTGCGTCGCAATCCCGCATTGCCTCGGCAGGGTACCGAGCGCGTTCAAGCATCGCACCAAACAAAAAGGGCGGCCTTTCGGCCGCCCTTCGTTGTTTCATTCCAAACAGGCTTACTCGCCGGCCGCTTCGCGCGGGGCTGGCGCGTCGGTCTTCTGCTTGGCCTCGAGGTCCTCGCCGGTCTCCTGGTCGACCGCCTTCATCGACAGGCGGGTCTTGCCGCGATCGTCGAAGCCGAGCAGCTTGACCTTGACCTTGTCGCCTTCCTTGACGACGTCGGAGGTCTTCTGCACGCGGCTGGCTGCGAGCTGGCTGATGTGGACCAGGCCGTCCTTGGCGCCGAAGAAGTTCACGAACGCGCCGAACTCCATCACCTTGACGACGGTGCCCTCGTAGATCTGGCCGATCTCCGGATCGGAGGCGATCGACTTGATCCACTTGATTGCGGCCTTCATCGCCTCGCCATCGTTGGAGGCAACCTTCACGGTGCCGTCGTCCTCGATGTTGACCTTGGCGCCGGTCTTCTCGACGATCTCGCGGATCACCTTGCCGCCGGTGCCGATCACTTCGCGGATCTTGTCGGTGGCGATCTTGAAGGTCTCGATGCGCGGCGCGTATTCGCCGAGCTCGGCGCGCGCCGCGGTCAGGGCCTTGGACATCTCACCCAGGATGTGGATGCGTCCTTCCTTGGCCTGGCCGAGCGCCACCTTCATGATCTCTTCGGTGATGCCCTCGATCTTGATGTCCATCTGGAGCGAGGTGATGCCCTGGTCGGTGCCGGCGACCTTGAAGTCCATGTCGCCGAGATGATCCTCGTCACCGAGGATGTCTGACAGCACCGCGAAGCGCTGACCTTCGAGGATCAGGCCCATGGCGATACCGGCGGTCGGCCGCTTCAGCGGCACGCCGGCATCCATCAGCGACAGCGAGGCGCCGCAGACCGAGGCCATTGAGGACGAGCCGTTCGACTCGGTGATTTCGGAGACCACGCGGATCGTGTACGGGAACTCGTGGTGCGGCGGCAGCACCGGGTGGATCGCGCGCCAGGCGAGCTTGCCGTGGCCGATCTCGCGGCGCTTGGTGCCGCCGAGGCGGCCGGTCTCACCGACCGAGTAGGGCGGGAAGTTGTAGTGCAGCAGGAACGTTTCCTTGTACGTCCCCGACAGCGCGTCGATGTACTGCTCGTCCTCGCCGGTGCCGAGCGTGGTGACCACCATCGCCTGGGTCTCACCGCGGGTGAACAGCGCCGAGCCGTGGGCGCGCGGCAGCACGCCGGCTTCGGCGATGATGTTGCGCACGGTCTTGGCGTCACGGCCGTCGATGCGCTTGCCGGTGTCGAGGATGTTCCAGCGAACGATCTTGGCTTCCAGTTCCTTGAACACGCCGGCGACGCGGAGCTTGTCGTATTTCGGCTCCTGGCCTTCCGGGAAGAAGTGCGCGAGCACCTTTTCCTTGACGGCGCCGACCGCGGCATAGCGTTCCTGCTTGACCGGGATCGCGTAGGCCTTGCGCAGCTCCTGCTCGGCGATGCCGAGCATCTCCTTCTCGATCTCCGAATTGTCGATCGTGGTGACTTCGCGCGGCTCCTTGGCGGCCTTCTCGGCGAGCTCGATGATCGCGTTGATGACCGGCTGGAAGTGGCGGTGGCCGAACATGACCGCGCCGAGCATCACGTCTTCGTTGAGCTCCTTGGCTTCCGATTCCACCATCAGCACGGCGTCGGCGGTGCCGGCGACGACGAGGTCGAGCTGGGTTTCGGCCATCTCGTCGAGCGTCGGGTTGAGGATGAACTCGTCATTGGCGAAGCCGACGCGCGCGGCGCCGATCGGGCCCTTGAACGGCGCGCCCGACAGCGTCAGGGCGGCGGAGGCGGCGACCAGCGACACGATGTCCGGATCGTTCTCCATGTCGTGCGACAGGACGGTGACGATCACCTGGGTCTCGTTGCGCCAGCCGTCGACGAACAGCGGACGGATCGGGCGGTCGATCAGGCGGGAGACCAGGGTCTCCTTCTCGGTCGGACGGCCCTCGCGCTTGAAATAGCCGCCGGGAATGCGGCCTGCGGCGTAGGTCTTCTCCTGGTAGTCGACGGTGAGCGGCAGGAAGTCGACGCCTTCGCGCGGCGACTTCGCGGCGACGACGGTGGCGAGCACCACGGTCTCGCCGTAGGTGGCCAGCACGGCGCCGTCGGCCTGGCGGGCGATCTTGCCGGTTTCAAGTTTGAGGGGACGTCCACCCCAGTCGATCTCGACGGAATGCGAATTGAACATTTCGGTTTTCTTTCATGGTTTCACGAAAGCACGGCGCCCTGAAACACAAAGACCATGCCAAGACGGCGAGACACTGATGCGCTGCTGCGGTCAGCATCCGGCGATCCTGCCATGGTCCCTGGATTTCGGATGGCGTCCATCCTTTCGGTCATCTGGGCATCTTGCCCGGTCCAGCGGCCGGATTGCTGCTGGACGCTAGTGTGCATGGCGCGATGGCCATGCTGTTGCGCATGATCATCTTTCGACAATTCGAAAGCCCGATTTCACGGACGACCATACGAAAACGCGCGCGAACCTCGCGCGCGTGCTTCTCAAATCAACGACGGATGTTGTGCTTCTCGAGCAGCGCCTTGTAGCGCGCCTCGTCCTTGCGCTTGATGTAGTCAAGCAGGGAGCGACGCGTCGACACGAGCTTCAGGAGGCCGCGGCGTGAATGGTTGTCCTTCACATGGCTCTTGAAGTGCTCGGTGAGGTTATTGATGCGTTCCGACAGGATCGCGACCTGAACCTCGGGCGAGCCGGTGTCGCCGGCCTTGTTGGCATTCGTCTTGATGACTTCCGCTTTGCGTTCGGCGGTAATCGACATCGTCAGTTACTTTCATCGTTGCGAGCCGGACTGGCAGTCAGTCCGTTCAGGTTGAACACGCGCTTGGGGATGAGTTCGCCATTGCCAATCTCGGCAAGCGCGAGAAGCCGGCCTGCCACCGTGACATAAACTGTGCCGCTGGTATTGGGCGCATCCCGTCCGCGCAACAAAACGGCCTGGCCCCGGTGGAGCCTTGCCGCATCAGCCCGTGTGACGGCCAGTGCCGGGATGTCGTCCAGCGCGGTCTCAACGGGCAAAAGCGCGTCGGCGAGGCTGCCCTCGCCAGACGCGGCTCTATTGCATAAAGCCTCCAACTGTTCCAGCGGAATCATGTCCCGCTCGGTAAACGGACCGACCAGGGTCCGCCGCAGGGCGCAGATATGGCCGAAACAGCCCAGAATCCGGCCCATATCGCGGGCCAGGGCCCGGACATAGGTTCCCTTGCCGCACTCGGCCTCGAACACGGATTGTCCGTTATCACCATGTTCGACAAGGGTTAATTCGTGAATCTCGACCGGGCGGGGCTTCAGTTCCACGGTTTCGCCGTCGCGCGCCAGATCATAGGCCCGCTCACCCTGCACCTTGATGGCCGAATATTGCGGCGGGATCTGCTCGATCACCCCGGTGAAGCGCGGCAGCAATTCTCGGATCGAATCGGCGGTCGGCCGGCTCTCGCTGGTCCTGACCGCCCGTCCCTCGGTGTCGTCGGTGTCGCGTTCCTCGCCCCAGCTGACCGTGAAGCGGTAGCGCTTGCGGCCGTCCATCACGAACGGCACCGTCTTGGTGGCTTCGCCGAGCGCGATCGGCAGACCGCCGGAGGCGAGCGGATCGAGCGTGCCGGCATGGCCGGCGCGCTTGGCCTGGAACAGGCGCTTGAGCACGGCGACGGCCTGCGTCGAGGTCATCCCGATCGGCTTGTCGAGCACCACCCAGCCATGGACGTCGCGCTTGTCGCGGCGCGGCTGCTGGTTCTGCCTGCCGTGCTTCTGGCGCGGGTCGTTGTTGGTGCGGCGCGCATCGTCGGTGCGCGGCCCGGCAAAGGCATCCCGCTCAGCGTCGCGCGCGTCGGCATCCTTCGCGTCGATCACGCTGTTGGTCGTCATCACAGTCATCACTCGTCGTCCGAATCGGGTGCAAGGTCTCGCTGCACCGCAGGTGTCTGCAGTAGTTTTTCGATGCGCTCCGCCTCGTCGAACCGCTCATCGACGCGGAAGCGAATGTCGGGTGCAAATTTCAGGTTGACGCGATGCGCGATCTCGCCGCGAAGGAACTTCTTGTTGCGCTCGAGTGCGGCGATCACCGCATCGGTGTCGCGTCCGCCGAGCGGCATCACGTAGACCGTGGCGAGCTTCAGATCCGGCGACATACGCACCTCGGGAACGGTGATGATGTGGCCTTCCAGATCGGGATCGTGAACCTGACCCTGTGACAGAATCTCGGCAACTGCATGGCGAACCGTTTCGCCGACCCGCAGCTGACGTTGCGATCCGCCGGGGCTGGAACTCTTCTTTTGACGAGGCATGACCTTCTTCCAAAACCGTCGCGCCCGCCGGCTTTGGCCGCGGGCATCAATGTCCTAGCTTTGCTTTCAATCGGACGATGCGCTGGTGGCCGGACTAAAGTCCGGCCACGTCGTCGCATTTTCAGTTAAATGGACCCAGGCTCTTCGTAAGATTTGGACTTACAGAGAGCGCTGGATCGTCTCGATGCGGTAACATTCGATCACGTCGCCGACACGCATGTCGCCGTAGTTCTCGAATGCCATGCCACATTCCTGGCCGGAGACCACTTCCTTCACTTCATCCTTGAAGCGCTTCAGTGTCGACAGCTTGCCTTCGTGCACCACGACGTTGTCGCGGATCAGGCGAACATTGGCGCCGCGTTCCACGGTGCCGTCGGTGACGCGGCAACCCGCGACCTTGCCGACCTTGGAAATGTTGAACACTTCCAGGATCTGCGCGTTGCCCAGCATGGTTTCGCGCAACGTGGGCGCGAGCAGGCCGGACATCGCCTTTTTGATGTCATCCACGAGATCGTAGATGATGTTGTAGTAGCGGATCTCGATGCCGTTGCGCTTGGCTGCGGCCGCGGCTTCCTTGTTGGCTCGGACCGAGAAGCCGATGATCGCGGCGTTGAAGCCTTCCGCCAGCGTGACGTCGGACTCCGAGATGCCGCCGACGCCGGCATGCAGGATGCGTGCGGCGACTTCGTCGGTGCCGAGCTTCTCGAGCGAGCCCAGGATCGCTTCCAGCGAGCCCTGCACGTCGGCCTTGACGATCAGCGGGAACTCCTTGCGGCCCGCGGTCTTGAGCTGCGACATCATCTGCTCGAGCGAGCCGCGCATGCCGGAGATCGAGGCAGCCGCGTTTTCGCGCTTCTGGTGCGCGCGGTAGCTCGTGACCTGGCGGGCGCGGGCTTCGTTCTCGACGACGGCGAGACGGTCGCCGGCTTCCGGCGGACCGTTGAAGCCGAGCACCTCGACCGGCACGGACGGGCCGGCCTCGTCGAGATTCTCGCCCTGGTCGGAGATCAAGGCGCGGACGCGGCCCATCTCGGCGCCGGCCACGATGATGTCGCCGATCCGCAGCGTGCCGCGCTGCACCAGCACGGTCGCAACCGGACCGCGGCCACGATCAAGCTTGGCTTCGATCACGGTGCCTTCCGCCGGACGCTGCGAATTGGTCTTCAGGTCGAGGATTTCGGCCTGCAGCGCGATCATCTCGAGCAACCGGTCGAGATTGGTCTTGTTCTTGGCCGAGACCTCGACGTCGACGACGTCGCCGCCGAGCGATTCGACCTGCACCTCGTATTGCAGCAATTCGGTACGCACGCGCTCCGGCCGTGCATCGGGCTTGTCGATCTTGTTGATCGCCACGATCATCGGCACCTTGGCCGCCTTAGCGTGGTTGATCGCTTCGATCGTCTGCGGCATCACGCCGTCATCGGCCGCAACCACCAGCACGACGATGTCGGTGACCTTGGCGCCGCGGGCGCGCATCGCGGTAAACGCGGCGTGGCCGGGCGTGTCGATGAAGGTGATCTTCTTGCCGCTTTCCGGCGAAGTCACCTGATAGGCACCGATGTGCTGGGTGATACCGCCGGCTTCGCCCGACACCACGTTGGCGTGGCGCAGCGCGTCCAGCAGCGAGGTCTTGCCGTGGTCGACGTGACCCATGACGGTGACCACGGGCGAACGCGGCTCGGTATCGGTGGAATCGTCGACGACGTCGAACAGGCCTTCCTCAACGTCGGACGCGGCGACGCGCTTGACGCTATGGCCGAGTTCTTCGGCGATCAGTTGCGCCGTGTCGGCGTCGATCACGTCGGTGATCTTGTGCATCGCGCCCTGCTTCATCAGCATGCGGATGACGTCGACCGCGCGCTCCGACATGCGGTTCGCGAGTTCCTGGATCGTGATCGCTTCCGGAATGACGACTTCGCGGATCAGCTTTTCCTTCTGCTCGTTCGCGGCGTGACCCTTCAGGCGCTGGGTACGGCGGCGGAACGAGGCGATCGAGCGCTCGCGGACGTCGTCGGCGGTGAGCGCTGTGACGACCGTGAGGCGTCCGCGTTGCTTCTGCGGGCCGGGCTTCTGGGTGGTCTTCGGGGCCGCGACGGGACGCACGGCGCCACCGGGGCGGCGCACCAGGCGCGGACCTTCGTCTTCGTCCGCCTCTGCAGCGACTCCCGGAGGCCTCGGCGCGATGATCGGCGGGGGCGC
>NZ_BOVL01000019.1:351876-543650 GCF_019972155.1 Bradyrhizobium sp. RD5-C2
GGCGCGCAGGCGTCGTGGTCGTCGTGCGGGCTGCCGGCGCCCGGGCTGCCGGAGCAGCAGATGCGGTCGCGGTTGCGGCCGGCCTGGCCGGTGCGGCGGCGGCCGGCGCGCCGGGCTTGGCCTCGCCCTCGCCGAAGCGGCGCTTGGCCTCGACTTCGGCCTTGCGCTTGGCCTCTTCCTCGTGGCGGTGCCGCTCCTCTTCCGCCTTGCGGCGGGCCTCGGCGGCCTCGCGCTCGACCTTCTCGGCAGCCTCGCGGACGGCGCGGCGCTTGGCTTCCTCTTCGGCCTGGCGGCGCTCCTCGATGTCGCGCTGACGGGCGTCGGCCAGCGCGCTGGCACGCGCGGAACGCTCGTCTTCAGTCAAGGTCGGCAGCACCACGCCGGAGCGGGTGTTGCGTTGCTGGCCGGGAGGCGGGCCCGAGGGGCGGCCCTGCGGCGGCCTCGGGGCGGGCGCCACCGGCTTTGCAACCACGGGTTCCGGCGCATGCGTCTCGCCGGGGCCATCGCCACCGACGCGACGCTTGCCGCGTTTCTCGACCACGACCTGCTTGGTCCGGCCGTGGCTGAAGCTCTGGCGCACGGTGCCCGTCTCGACGCGCGGCTTCAGCGACAACGTCTTGCTCGGGACACTCAGAGTCTTGTCGCCAGGGGTCTTGGTATCAACCATTCAGCAGTCCTAATCTCGTTTTCGCTGTGCGCTTCCGCACAAATCGTTTTCAAGGCTCGTCTTTTGCTGAGCATGATCCGGTCGGAAAGACGGCGTCCGCCTTCCTGGATCAGGCTCTGGAATTTCTGGCCGCTTCGGCGGTCTTGTCGTCGTCGGCCATCCGGTATCGGACCAGCATCTGGCAGCGCGACAGGAACGTCTTGCTCGCCGGGCCCGCGAGCAGCGCAGCATGTATCACATTTGACCGCCCAAGTGCCAAATCCAATTCTTCCGACGTCAAAACATTGACGACGGCGATTACCGGCGATTCACCACGTTTTTCGCCCCTTTGCCTGACGATCGCGTCCAATTTGCGGATTCCGTCCGCTGCGCCGTCCGAAGCGTGGATCAGGGCTGCAGTTTCGTTCCGGTTGAGTGCGTCCTCGACCTTGCCGAAGCCCGAAACGACCTGACCGGCCTTGGCGGCCATCGCCAGGGCCTCGGTGACGCTGCGGATCAGGAGGGCGTCGGTGTCGGCGGGAAGGGTCGGCGCGACGCGGACATCGCGCTTGAATCCCTTGCTAAATTGGTGACGGCGGACCGCTTCAGCAACGCTGCGCCGCGATGCCGAAACCCATAATCCGCGGCCCGGCAGCTTGCGCTTGAGATCCGGGATCACCTCGCCCGTGGGCGCGATGACGAACCGGATCAACTCGTCGATCGGACGCACCTCGCGGCTGACCGCGCACATCCGCGTGGTCGCGGACTTCTGCGTCCGCGGTCCATCGTCGAGATCGGGGTCAGCCTGAGCAAGCATCCGTGGGGCATCTCCTTACGACGCCGCTTCTGCTTCGGCGGCCTCGGCCTCCTCAGCAGGCTTGGCAAGGTCGGCTTCGGTGATCCAGCCGGCCTTCACACGGGCCTGCATGATCATCGCCTCGGCTTCGTCGCGCGAGACCTCGATGCCATCGAGGAACCCGGCATGCTTGGTCGGCTCGCCGCCTTCCTTGCGCTCGGTCCAGCCGACCAGATCGTCGGTGGCGCAGCCGGCCAGATCCTCGACGGTCTTCACGTCGTTCTCACCGAGCTTCACCAGCATCTTGCCGGTGACGCCGGGCACGTCCTTCATCGCGTCCTCGACGCCGAGTTCCTTGCGCTTGGCCTCGAGTTCAGCCTCGAGCTGCTCCAGATATTCGCGGGCGCGGGTCTGCAGCTCGGTGGCGGTCTCCTCGTCGAAACCTTCGATACCGGCGAGTTCCTTGACATCGACCAGCGCGAGCTCCTCGACCGAGGTGAAGCCTTCCGAGGCGAGCAGCTGGCCGACGACCTCGTCGACATTGAGCGCCTCCATGAACACGCGGGTCGAGTTCTCGAAGTCGGCCTGGCGGCGCTCCGACTCTTCCTGCTCGGTCAGGATGTCGATGTCCCAGCCGGTCAGCTGCGAGGCAAGGCGGACGTTCTGGCCGCGGCGGCCGATCGCCAGCGACAGCTGGTTGTTGGTGTCGGGAACCACGACCTCGATGCGCTCGCGGTCCTCGTCGATCACGACCTTGGCGACTTCAGCCGGCGCCAGCGCGTTGACGACGAAGGTCGCGATGTCGGGCGACCACGGAATGATGTCGATCTTCTCGCCCTGCAGCTCGTTCACCACGGCCTGCACGCGCGAGCCGCGCATGCCGACGCAGGCGCCGACCGGGTCGACCGAGGAATCGCGCGAGATCACGCCGATCTTGGCGCGCGAGCCGGGATCGCGGGCGACCGCCTTGATCTCGACGATGCCGTCATAGATCTCGGGCACTTCCTGTGCGAACAGCTTCGCCATGAACTGCGGATGGGTGCGGGAGAGGAAAATCTGCGGACCACGGGTCTCGCGGCGGACGTCGAAGATATAGGCGCGGACGCGGTCGCCGTTGCGGAACACTTCGCGCGGCAGCATCTCGTCGCGGCGCACGATCGCTTCGCCGCGGCCGAGATCGACGATCACGCTGCCATATTCGACGCGCTTGACGATGCCGTTGACGATGTCGCCGATGCGGTCCTTGAATTCCTGGTACTGCCGGTCGCGCTCGGCCTCGCGCACCTTCTGCACGATCACCTGCTTGGCGGACTGCGCGGCGATGCGGCCATATTCCAGCGGCGGCAGCGTGTCGGCGATGGTGTCGCCGACCTGGGCGCCCGGATTGGCGCGCTGCGCATCATGCAGCGAAATCTGGTTCGACGAGTTCTCGACGACGTCGACCACCAGCATGTGGCGTGTCAGCCGAAGCTCGCCCTTCTTGGCGTCGATCTCGGCATGGACGTCGGTCTCGCTGCCGTAACGGGCACGTGCGGCCTTGGCGATGGCATCTTCCATCGCCGCGATCACGATGGAGCGGTCGATCGACTTTTCGCGCGCAACTGCGTCTGCGATCTGCAGCAGTTCGAGTTTGTTGGCGCTGACTGCCATGGCTTAGTCTCCTTCGAATGGATCGATCTCGCCACGGCGCGCGCGTTCGGCGGCCAGGCGGTGCTTTTTGGTGTTGGTCGGCGCCGGCTTGGTGCCGGGCTTGAGAGCAGGCTTGGGTTTCGGCTTCTGACTCTTCGCGGGATCGCTCTTCTTGGCGTGGGCCGGCGGCGGCGGCGCGAGGCCGAGCTCGCGGCGCAGCTCGCGCTCGGCGGCCTTGCCGCGGCGCATCGATTCCTCGATCAGCTCGTCGGTCAGCACCAGCCGTGCGTCCGAAATGTCCTCCATCACCAGGAGAACCTCGGCGTCCTCGGTCGGACGCGGATCGTCGCGCTTGATGCGCACCGCATTGCCTTCGACGCCGGCGAGCAGGCCGCGGAACCGCTTGCGGCCCTGATGCGCCACTGCCATCTCGATCTTAACCAGATGCCCGGTGTAGCGCTCGAAGTCGGAGCGGCGCACCAGCGGCCGGTCGATTCCGGGCGAGGAGATTTCCAGCCGGTAGGCGCGCTCGATCGGGTCGGCGACGTCGAGCACCGGCGACAGCGCGCGCGAGATCGCCTCGCAATCCTCGAGCTGCATCGAGCCGTCGGGGCGCTCCGCCATGATCTGCACGGTGCAGCCGGAGTCGCCCGAAACCTTGATGCGCACCAGGCGATAGCCCATGCCCTGCAGCACCGGGACTGCGACCGCGGCGACGCGCGCCGCAACCCCGGGCTCGACGACGAGCCGCGGCTCGGCGAGCAGTTCGGTGTCCACGGACGTGGCGGTCGGATCGGTCATATCCAGTGTCAAAGGCTGTCTAGGTTCTATCGGTTGTCTGAGGTCTGTTGTGTTGTTCAGGTGGCCTTAAGGGGCCGCTAACGCTACCTAAACTGGACCCGGCCTCGCTGGGTCCCGCCAGGTAATAAAAAAGAGCGGGTCCCGGGGGGCCCACTCTCCTACGCGATCGTATGAGATACCATAAGTTGCGGTGGATATAGCCCTTTTGCCGGGGTCCGGCAAGGCCTCCATATCAGGCTGGAGGCGATTTTGCGGCTTGGAGGGTGCAGGTTTGACCTAACCCTCCGTTTACGAACCGGGCCATAGATTGCCGAAAATCGGCAGAAGCCGCCGGTTGGACAAGGCTCATGACGACAGCCCCCGCGCTGATCCCGGAACTCGACGACATCGTTCGCCGTGGCGACCCCAAGCGCCGCGCCGAGGCCGCGCGGCGGCTCGGCGAGCTGTTCCTGCAGGGTGCCGCGGGCTTCCACCCCGACCATGTCGACCTGTTCGACGGGGTGCTGACCAGTCTGGTCCCGCATGCCGAGCTGGCTGCGCGGATCGATCTCGCCGAACGGCTCGCGCCGCTCGCCAACGCGCCGAGGCATCTGGTCGGGCAACTCGCGCGCGAGGACGAGGTCGCGATCGCGGGGCCGGTGCTGCGCCGCTCGCCGGTGATTGACGAAAAGGTGCTGGTCGAGATCGCCAATGCCAAGGGCCAGGGCCATCTGCTGGCGATGGCCGAGCGGTCCAGGCTCTCGACCGCGCTGACCGACGTCATCGTCCGTCGCGGCGATCGCGATGTGATCCGAAGCGCGGCCGGCAATGCGGGCGCGGCGTTCTCGGACGCCTCCTTCACGACGCTGGTGCGGCGCGCCGGTCAGGATGGCGTGCTGACCTTGCGGATAGGCCGCCGTGACGATCTTCCGCCCGTGCATCTGAAGAGCCTGCTGGCCGGTTCGATCGACGTGATCCGCCGCCGGTTGCAGATCGTCGCCAAGCCGGAACGGCAGGCCGAGATCAAACTGGCGTTGACCGAGATCGAAGGCGTCGTCGCGCAGGTCGAGGGCCGTGACTTCGCTGCTGCGCAGCGCACGATCCTGGCGTTGCATCGCGCCGGCGAATTGAATGAGGCCGCGGTGGCAGGCTTCGCAAAGGCCTTCAAATATGAGGAATGCGTGGCGGCGCTCGCGGCGCTGACCGGCGTGAAGATCGTCACGCTCGATCGCCTGATCTCCGGCGATCGTTACGATCCGATCCTGATCGCCAGCAAGACGATCGGCTTCGAATGGCCGACCGTGCGCGCCCTGATCCTGATGCGGCTCGGGCCGAACCGCGTGCCGTCGCCGGCCGATATCGAAGGCGCGCGCGTGAATTTCGTCCGCCTGATGCCGTCGACCGCGCAGCGCGTCGTGGATTTCTGGAAGTCGCGCTAAGGTCGAACGCCGACGTTCAAACTCGTCATCCTGAGGAGCGCCGCAGGCGCGTCTCGAAGGGTGTACGGCCCGGCTGGTGGCCGTCGACCCTTCGAGACGGCCTGCGGCCTCCTCAGGGTGACGGGGACCTAAAAAGACCTGCCAAACCTGAACCGGCCCGCTATGCTTTCCGCAAGGCGCGACACAGCGCCAACGGGGAGATCGCCATGCTGACGGACGCCGACATCCAATCGCACGCCGAACGGATCCGCGACGACGGGTTTACCGTGATCGAGCGCGCCGCCTCGCCGGACCTGGTCGAGGGATTGAAGGCGGCGGTGCTGCGAATCGAGAGCGAGCACAATCTCGCACCTGCCAGGACGTCGTTCGAGGGTTTCAAGACGCTGCGCATCAACAACCTCCTGACCTATGACGATCTGTTCTGGGAGGTGCCGCTGCATGAGAACGTGCTGCCGGTGGTCGAGCGCGTGCTGGACAAGGAATGCCTGCTGTCGTCGTTCTGCTCGCTGGTGCTCGGTCCCGGCCAGGAGGCGCAGCCGATCCACGAAGACACCCAGTTGATCCCGCTGCCGCGGCCGCATATCCCGATCACGATCAATGCGATCTGGGCGCTGTCCGATTTCCGCGACGACAACGGCGCGACGCGGATCATTCCGCGCAGCCACACATTCGATTCGTCGCCGGAATACGGCAAGGATTACGACGCGGTCACCGCGACTATGCCGGCCGGCAGCGTGATGCTGTTCGACAGCGCGCTGTGGCATGGCGGCGGCGCCAACACCAGCGACGCCAGGCGCTTTGCGTTTTCTTGCGCCTATTGCTGGGGCTGGATGCGGCAGCAGGAGAATCTGCAGCTCGGCATTCCGCGCGAGACCGCGGCCCGCTTTCCGCGCCGCTTGCAGGAATTGTGCGGCTACAGCGTCTACAAGGGCCAGTTCGGCCACATCGACAATCATGATCCGATCGAGCTGCTCGGTCGCGAGCGCGGCAAGCGCATGGTCTGGGAAGCGACCGACGTCAGGAAGGCGCGGATGGCGGGGCAGGGATAGAAGTTTTCGTCATTCCGGGGCGCGCCTCTTGGCGCGAGCCCGGAATCCATTTCTCCGCTACCGCATGTCGCCTGATGGATTCCGGGCTCGTGCTTCGCACGCCCCGGAATGACGCATCAAGGCAGGCGCTTGAAGCGCAGATACGCCGCCTTGCGCCCTTCACGTTCGGCCTTGGCGCCGTAGCGCGTCATGGTGTAGTTCGGCCACGGCTGCTGCCAGTCGATCGCGCGCTCGGCGAGCCAGGCGAAGTCGGGCGAGCGCATTAGATGCGCGAGCGTCCAGGCGCAGTAATCGTCGATGTCGCTGACGAAGCGGAATTCGCCGCTCGGCGGCAGCAGCCGGGTCATCGCCGCAACCGTCGCATCCTGCACGAAGCGCCGCTTCCAGTGCCGCCGCTTCGGCCAGGGATCGGGATGAATCAGGTCGATGCGCGCCAGCGAGCGCGCCGGCGCCCAGGCCAGTAGCTCGGCGGCGTCGCCGGCGAACAGGCGGATGTTGGCGATATTGTGCGCCTCGATCTGGGTCAGGATCTTGGCCATGCCGTTGACATAGGGCTCGCAGCCGACGAAGCCGGTCGCCGGAAAGGCCTGTGCTTCCGCGATCAGATGCTCGCCGCCGCCGAAGCCGATCTCGAGCCTGACGTTTTCAATGCCATCATCGAACAGTTCGGTCAGCGCCTCGGGCGCGGGCGCCGCGATGTCGATCGAAAGGTGCGGCAGCAGAGTGTCGATCAGGTCGGCCTGGTGCGCGCGCAGCTTGTGGCCCTTGCGCCGCCCGAAGAACGAGCCGCGCGAATGCGCCATCGCGCCATCGTCGGACGAATCGCGATCGCCGCTGTCGTTCGGAGCCGTGGTCATCGCAGCGTCTGATAGAGCCGGTAGAGCAGTCGCGCGCGCGGCTCGATCGACGAGATGTAGAGCTGCTCGTAATGGGTATGCGCGCCCTTGCCGTCGACGCCGAGGCCGTCGAGGGTTGCGGTATGCGGCGCGGTGAAATTGCCGTCGGAGCCGCCGCCGGTGAACACATCGATCAGCTCGAAGCCGAGTTCGCCTGCAAGCTCCCTGGCGTGTTCGTAGAGCGCGGCGCCGGCATTGCTCTTCTCATAGGGCGGACGGTTCAATTCGCCGGTCACCTTCACGGTGACGCCGTCGGTGCGCGAGGTGATGCCGAGGATCTTCGGCACCAGCTCGTCGGCATCGGCCATGGTCGGCACGCGCATGTCGACTTCGGCATAGGCCTCTTCGGCGATCACGTTCGGCTTGGTGCCGCCGCGGACCACGCCGACATTGACGGTGACGCCGCGCTTGAGATCGTTCATCGCCTCCAGCGCCAGGATCACATGGCCGAGTTCCCGGATCGCGCTGCGGCCATCCTCGGGGCGGGTGCCGGCGTGCGCCGGCGCGCCCTTGATGTGGACGTCGAAGCGCGCGACGCCTTTGCGTCCGGTGACGATCTTGCCGCCGTCGCGCGCCGGCTCGGTCACCAGCACGTATTTGGCCTTGCGACCCTCGGCCTCGATCAGCGCCCGCGAGGTCGGGCTGCCAATTTCCTCGTCCGAGACGTAGAGCTGGGTGACGCCGAGCGGCGGGCGCACGTCGTCGGCGCAGATCTGCCGGAACGCGTGGTATGCGAGATAGGCGCCGCCCTTCATGTCGTAGATGCCCGGGCCGAACGCACTGTCGCCTTCGATCTTGAATGGTAACCGTTCGATGAATCCCATCGGATGAACTGTGTCGAGATGGCTCAACACCAGAATGCCCGGCGCGTCCTGCCCCCACGACGAGCGCGTCACCAGGTGATCGCCGCAGCCGTCGCGTCCCGCAACGCGGTCGACGGTGGCCGGCAGGTCGCGATATCCCGACGCGACGAGATCAGCCAGCTTGTTGACCTGATCCGGCCGCTCCGTCGGCGTTTCGATCTCGACCCAACGGCGAATGCCGTCGAGGATCTCAGTGGTTTCGAACGGGTTGCTGGACATGCTGTTGTCGTCGCCTGTGAATTCGCTTTGTCATTCAGCGCACGCGCCCAAGCATGATCCGGAAAAGTGCGAAGCAGTTTTCCGGAAAGATCATGCACAAACAAGGAGCTAAAGCGCGACGACGGTTCGGAACTCGTCACGCCTTAACGCATGCCGGAATGACATATTCCAGATTTGACGATCTCTCAAACGGATATGGCCGGATCAGACCTGTTCGGCCGCCTCGCGCGCCGCGATCTGCTCGACCAGCTCGACGATGCTGCGGCGGAGCTTGGCGTCCGCGATCCGCGTGAACGCGCGGGTCAGGGCCAGGCCTTCGGCGGTTGCCAGAAAATCGGACACATAGGCCGGCGAGGAGCCCTCGCTGAAGCCGTCAGCGGTCTTGACGCCGCTCGGGCCGCCGTCGAACAGGAAAGAGACCGGCACCTGCAGGATTTCGGAGATCTGCTGCAGCCGGCTGGCGCCGACACGGTTGGTGCCCTTCTCGTATTTCTGCACCTGCTGGAACGTCAGGCCTAACGCCTCGCCCAGTTTTTCCTGGCTCATGCCGAGCATGATGCGTCGCATTCGGACGCGGCTGCCGACATATTTGTCAACAGGATTGGGCGCTTTGGTGGACATTCCAACTCTCCTAAGGGATTGCGCGCCCGGGGGGTGAGGCAAGTTGGACGTGGAGTATGCCTCAGGCGCCGGTGCCGTCAAATCCTGCAAGGAGGATCGGGACGAAATGCGGACAATTTGCGCAAAGGGGCTGACTTGGCTTGTTATTTCGCGTGGACCCGTACAATGCGAAGTGCACGGTCGATCTGTCAACAGGTGGAATCACACTGAGGTAAATTTCGACACTTTTTCGGGTTCGTGTGACAACCGGCGATAAGCGCCGTCAGGTCTTTCGCCTGACAAAACGCCTCCGCAAGACGATTGCGAGGGCAACTAACACAATCACAGCGGCGGGGATGTTGCCGACACGCGCGTAGATCGTCGGCGCGATGGCCGTCGGCAGGCCGGCATCGAGCACGCCCTCGATGCCGAGCCCGAGCTGGGCGACGATCCGCCCGACCGGGTCGATGATGGCCGAGATGCCCGTATTCGCGGCGCGCACCATCGGCAGGCCTTCCTCGATCGAGCGCAGCCGGGCCTGTTGCAGATGCTGATAGGGGCCGGTCGAGATTCCGAACCAGCCGTCATTGGTGACGTTGATGATCCAGCCGGGACGGTCGTCGCGGCTCACGACGTTGCCGGGGAAGATCGCCTCGTAGCAGATCAGGGGCAGCGCGCGCGGCGCATTCGGAATATCGAGCGTGCGGCGGATGGTGCCGGGAATGAAGCCGCCCTGCACCTTGGTGAGCTGCACGAAGCCGAGCTTCTCCATCCAGTCCTGGAACGGCAGATATTCTCCGAATGGGACAAGATGCAGCTTGTCGTAGACCGCAAGCACGCTGCCGTCATGGTCGATGACGTAGATCGAATTATATGCGCGCGTGACGCGGACACCGGGCGGCAGATCGGGTGCGCGCACCGAGCCGGTGATCAGCACGGTTCCCTTCGGCAGCAGATCGGCGATCTGCGCCATCGCGTCGGCTTCCTTGGTCAGGAAGAACGGAAACGCGGATTCCGGCCAGATCAGGATGGTGGAGTCGCTCACACCGGTGGAGTGCGGCCCGGACGCACGATCCGACAGAGTGAGATATTTCTGCATCACCGCCGCCTTGGCGGAGTAGTTGAACTTGGCGTCCTGCTGCAGATCGGGCTGCATGATGCGCAGCTTGACGCCGCTGACCATGCTGGTCGGCTGTTGCGAGAGGCGCGCCGCACCGAACGCCAGCATCGCGGCGAGCACCAGCACCGCGGCCACCGGCGCGCGCCACGGCTTGCGGCCGCGCGAGGCGCCGTCGATCAGCACGGCCGGACTTGCGAAGATCGCAACGGCCAGGAGCGTCATGCCCCACAGCCCGATCAGCGACGCGGTCTGGGCCAGTGCCAGCGGCTCGGTCAGCGCGTAGCCGAATGCATTCCACGGAAAGCCGCTGAGCAGATGGCCGCGCAGCCATTCCGAAATCGTCAAGCCAACCGCCAGCGCCAGCACGCGCGAGGCGTCGCGCGGCCAGATCAGCCGTGCCAGCCCGAAGCCGAAGGCGGTGAACAAAGCGAGATAGGCAGGCAGGCCCAGCACCGCGAACGGCGTCAGCCAGGCGAAGGTGTCTGCATCGACGAAGAAGGCGTAACCGATCCAGTACAGCCCCGGCACGAAATAGCCGAGGCCGAACCAGAAGCCGGACAGCGCTGCGGCAGGTACGCCGCGCCAGCGTCCCGCAGCGCTGCCATCGATCAGCCAGACCGCGATGGAAAAGGTCAGAAACAGTACCGGCCAGGCGTTGAACGGCGCCATCGCCAGCGAGGACAAGGCGCCTGCCGCGAGCGCGAGCACGACGCGCTTCCATCCCCAGGTCAGGATGACGGCGAGACCGATCGATCGGAGCTTGTCGGAGAGCCTCACTGCGGACCGGCTCCCTCGCCGGGCGGCGGCAGGTTGTCATTCGCCTGCGGGGTGCCGGAATCCGGCGCCTGCTCGCGGCGCCGCTCGCGCTCCTTGCGCGGTGCCGGCCGTTCCTTGCGCGTCGTGACCCGCACGCGCTTGACCCGCCGCGGATCGGCGTCGAGCACCTCGACCTCGTAATTGCCCGGACCGGAAATCACCTCGCCGCGCACCGGCAGGCGGCCGACGAACGACACCAGATAGCCGCCCAGCGTCTCGACCTCCTCGCCGGCCTCGCCGGTGACGAAGTCTTCGCCGATCACAGAACGGACATCGTCGAGGCTGGCGCGCGCGTCGGCAATGAAGGAATTGTCCGGCTGGCGGACGATGGACGGCGGCTCGTCGGAATCGTGCTCGTCGTCGATCTCGCCGACGATCTGCTCGACGATATCCTCGATCGACACCAGCCCATCGGTGCCGCCATATTCGTCGACCACCAGCGCGAGATGGATGCGCGAGGCCTGCATCTGCGCCAGCAGGTCGATCGCGCGCATCGACGGCGGGATGTAGAGCAGCTTGCGGATGATATGAGCGTCCGCCAGCGGCAGCGCGAGATCGACGCTGCGCAGATCGAGCCCGGCCGGGAACGGCTTCTTGCGCTTCGTCTTGGTCGCATCGGTGACGCGCGCCTTCGCGGTCATGAAGGCGAGCAGGTCGCGGATGTGCACCATGCCCTCGGGGTCATCGAGGGTTTCGTTGTAGACGACGAGCCGCGAATGCGCGGCGCTCTCGAACAGGCTCATCAATTCGCCGAGCTGAATGTCGCGCTTGACCGCGACGATGTCGGCGCGATGGATCATGACGTCGGCGATCCGCCGCTCGTTCAGCGACAGGATGTTGCGCAGCATGGTGCGCTCGATTGCCGAGAAGCCGACGTCGTCGGGCGTCGAGGCGTCGAGCACCACCTGCAGATCGTCGCGTACCGAGCCAGCCTTCCAGCCGAACAGCGTGCGGATCGCGCGCACCAGCCAGCCTTCGGCCGCCGGGCGCTGAACCTCGCCGTCATGCACGACGGCGGGCAGGTTGCTCACGTTGCGCGGATTGTCATGGGTCGGGTCGGAATCCGGCATGTCAGGCGATCCGATCCGCATAGGGGTCGGGAATGCCGAGGGAGGCGAGGATCTCGCGCTCGAGCGCCTCCATGTCCTCGGCATCGTCATCGTTCTCGTGGTCGTACCCGATCAGATGCAGGAAGCCATGCACCGCGAGATGGCTCAAATGATGGTCGAACGGTTTCTGTTCTTCATCGGCTTCCCGCCGCGTCGTCTGATAGGCGATCGCGATATCGCCGAGCATGCGCGGGGCATCGTCGGGTCCGCCGGGGCCTTCCGGCTGGAGCGCCGGAAACGACAGCACGTTGGTCGGCTTGTCGATGCTGCGCCAGTTGGCGTTGAGGGTGCGGATCCCTGCGTCGTCCGTCAGCATCACAGCAACCTCGGCGCCGGCGACATCGGCATCGGCGATTGCGGCGGCAGCCTCGATGGCGCGATGGATCACCGCGTCGGCATCGGGCTCGGCCTGCCAGCATTCGGCGGTGACGAGAACCTCGGTTGCAGGAAAAGCAGACACGTTGGTTTCAAAATCTGCGTTATGGCCGGAACCCGCATCGCGCGGGCTCGCGGCCGAAGCTATTGGTCTCAAGATCTGGCGTTTGCCGGCTTTTGCGGCAATCCCTCATAGGCGGCCACAATGCGCGCCACCAATTCATGGCGGATGACGTCCTCGGCCTTGAAATGTACCTGCGCGATGCCCTCGACGCCGTCGAGCAGCTTCACGGCTTCGGTGAGCCCCGAAGCCTGGCCGTGCGGCAGGTCGACCTGCGACGGGTCGCCGGTGACGATCATCCGGCTGTTCTCGCCGAGACGCGTCAGGAACATCTTCATCTGCATCGTCGTGGTGTTCTGTGCCTCGTCGAGGATGATGGCGGCATTGGTCAGGGTGCGGCCGCGCATGAAGGCGAGCGGCGCGATCTCGATCTCGTTGCCTTGCAGCGCGCGCTCGACGACGCGCGCATCCATCAGATCGTACAGCGCGTCATAGATCGGGCGCAGATATGGATCGACCTTCTCCTTGAGATCGCCGGGCAGGAAGCCGAGCCGCTCGCCGGCCTCGACCGCGGGCCGCGTCAGGATGATGCGATCGACTTCCTTGCGCTCGAACAATTGTGCTGCGTGGGCGACCGCGAGCCAGGTCTTGCCGGTGCCGGCCGGGCCGATGCCGAACACCAGCTCGTGCCGCTTCAGCGCGCGGATGTAGGAATCCTGCGCCGCGGTGCGGGCGCGCACCGGGCGTTTGCGCAGATTGATCGTTTCAAAGGTCGGCTTGGCGGTCTTGTTGTCGAATTCGAACAGCGAGCCCTGCGCGATCACGGCGCGGATCGCGCCTTCGACTTCGCCCTGATCGAGGTCGTGCCCTTCGACGGCCTGCGCGTAGAGGGTCTCGAGCACGCGCCGTGCCGCATCGCAGCCGTCCCGGGAGCCTGCGATGGTGAGATGGTTGCCGCGGGAATCGACCACGACGCCGAGCCGCCGCTCGATCAGTGCCAGATTCTGTCCGTAGGGGCCGACCAGCGCGGATGCGGCACGGTTGTCGTCGAAATCGATGACGACCTGAGTTTCAGGCGGCCGGGTCTCGGGTGGCATTTGCATGTCGCGGTCAGGTTTGCGGCTGGGAGCTAACGAAGACGAATCCGATGCGCTTTTGGGCAAGGATTTCAGGCTCCAATGGTCTGCGAAATGAGGCCGGGTGCGGATTGCGTGGCGAGCTCGCCGATCAGGCTGTAGCGCTCGAGGCTGTCGATCCTCACCGGGAGGATCTGGCCGATGATGTCAGGCGATGCCATCACGTGGGCGGGCTGCAGATAGGCGGTCCGGCCGACGATCTGGCCCGGATTGCGCGCGGCGCGCTCGAACAGCACATCGACCGTTGTGCCAATCGCAGCCCGGTTGAAGGCCGATTGCTGGCTGTCGATCAATTCCTGAAGCCGCCCCAAGCGCTCGTCCATCTCGGCTGCTGACACCGTCTCCCGCATCTCCGCCGCCGGCGTGCCCGGCCGAGGCGAATACTTGAATGAATACGCCGCAGCGTACCCGATTTGCGTGACAAGCGCGAGAGTGGCGGAAAATTCTTCCCCGGTCTCGCCGGGGAAGCCCACGATAAAATCTGATGAAAAAGCAATGTCTTGCCGCGCGGCACGGAACCGGTCGATGACGCGCCGGTAGTCATCGGCGGTATGCTTGCGGTTCATGGCGGCCAGGATCCGGTCCGCCCCCGATTGCACCGGCAGGTGCACGAACGGCATCAGTTCGGGCAAATCGCGATGCGCGGCGATCAGGCTGTCGTCGACGTCGCGCGGATGGCTGGTGGAATAGCGCAGCCGCATGACCTCAGGAATCTCGGCGAGCTGCTGCAGCAATTTGCCGAGTGGCCAGACACGGCCATCGGGGCCTTCGCCGTGATAGGCGTTGACGTTCTGCCCGATCAGCGTGAATTCGCGCACGCCGTTGTCGGCGAGCTGCTTCACGTCGTCGATGATCTTCGCGACCGGACGCGAGACTTCCGTGCCGCGCGTATAGGGCACCACGCAGAAGGTGCAGAACTTGTCGCAGCCTTCCTGCACCGTGACGAAGGCGGAGATGCCGCGGGCGCGGATCGCAGCCGGCTTCGGCTGCGGCAGGAAGCCGAACTTGTCCTCGACCGGAAATTCGGTTTCAAGCGCGCGGCCGCTTTCCTTGGCGCGCTTCAGCAGCGCAGGCAGATGATGATAGCTCTGCGGCCCGACCACGATGTCGACGGTCGGCGCACGATGGATGATCTCGGCACCTTCCGCCTGCGCGACGCAGCCGGCGACCGCGATCTTCATCTCGCGGCCCGCCCGCGCGGCTTCATCCTTGGCGACGCGCAGCCGGCCGAGTTCGGAGTAGACCTTTTCCGACGCCTTCTCGCGGATGTGGCAGGTGTTGAGGATCACGAGATCGGCGTCTTCGGCGCTCGCGGTCTCGACAAAGCCCTCGCCGGCCAGCGTGTCCACCATGCGCTGCGCATCGTAGACGTTCATCTGGCAGCCATAGGACTTGATGTGCAGCTTGCGCGGCGTCGTCATGGAACCCTGAATGCGAAAATGGAAACGGCGCCATCAGGGCGCCGTTGCTCAAATAAGGCTTAAACCGGGGAAAATCCAGCTTTTCACCCCGTCATTCCGGGGCGATGCGGCAGCATCGAACCTCAGGGCCGCAATTGCGCCCTGGGGAATCTCGAGATTCCGGGTTTGCTCCCTTCGGTCGCGCCCCGGAATGACGGAGTGTGCTCAGTCGGCAATCTGGATGTCAGCACCAATTCTAGCGATCAAATCGGGCAATTGGCGCATATCTGCGAAGGTTATGGCCGCGCCGGCCTGGCGCAGCGTGTTCTCATGTTCCGCCGTGCAGTGGCTGCCGCCGTAAAAGCCGAGCACGGTCATCCCGGCGGCGCGGGCGCCGGTGACGCCGGCCACGCTGTCCTCGATCACGACGCTGCGCGCAGGGCTGGCGCCCATCTGGCTGGCCGCGAACAGGAAGAGGTCGGGCGCCGGCTTGCCGCGCTTGACCTGGGTGGCGGAGAAAATATGCGGCGCGAGCTGGTCGTAGAGCCCGGCGCAGGTCAGGCCGTGATGGATCTTTTCCGGCGTGCCGCTCGACGCCACGCATTTCGGCAAGGTCAGCGCTGATATCGTCTCGCCGACATGCGCGATCGCGTTGAGATCGTCGGCATAGAGACTGAGCGTCGCGTGCTTGACCTCGGCCTCGAAAGAGTCGGGCAGCGCACGGCCGATCTCGCTTTCGACGATCCGCCGCGCCTCGCGGTCGGACACGCCGAGGAAACGCTTCAGCACGCCGTCGGGCGTGATCGGAAAGCCGTGCCGCGTCAGCGTGTCCGCATGCGCGCGACAAGAGATCACCTCGCTGTCGACAAGCACGCCGTCGCAATCGAAGATGACGAGGTCGAAGCTCACCCGGTTACGACTTGCTGTCGTCGTCGAGCGGGACGCAATAGAGCTCGAGACGGTGATCGACCAGCTTGTAGCCGAGCTTGCGCGCGATCTCGGCCTGTAGCTTCTCGATCTCCTCGGAGGTGAACTCGATCACCTTGCCGTCGCGCAGATTGATCAGGTGGTCGTGATGGCTCTCGGGCATCTGCTCGTAGCGCGCGCGGCCTTCGCGGAAGTCGTGACGCTCGATGATACCGGCATCCTCGAACAGCTTGACGGTGCGATAGACCGTCGAGATCGAGATTTTGTCGTCGACTGCCACGCAGCGGCGATAAAGCTCCTCGACGTCGGGATGATCCATGGCTTCCGCCAGCACCCGCGCGATCACGCGGCGCTGTTCGGTCATGCGCATGCCGGTCGCGGCGCAGCGCGCCTCGATGCCGGTATTTTTATGCGCAGGCGGGATTTTCACCGTGGTCATGGGTTTCGGGCCGTATTCTTCAAACCTTGGGTGGCAGAGCGGAGGGTGTTCTGCCATCGCGCCGATGTTACGACAAGTCGCGCCGCATCAGAAGCGCGTTCAAATGTTCCCCACCGGGCTGCTTGTAATAGCGTTCGCGACGGCCGATCACGCCGAATCCGGCCCTTTCGTAGAGCCGCCGCGCCGGCTGATTGTTCTCTTCCACTTCGAGGAAGATGGTGCGGATACCGCGGCCGGCAAGATGGCCGAGATGGGTCAGCAGCAGGTCGCGCGACAGGCCGCGCCCGCGCTGATTGGAATCGATCGCAATCGACAGGATTTCCGCTTCGTCCGCCGCCATCCGCGAGACCGCGAAGCCGATCACCCTGCGGCCGTGGCGCAGCCGGTGCACCAGCGTGTTGCGCTCGGTCAGCATCGCCTCGAACTCGCCTTCGCCCCAGCCGCGATGAAACGACGCGCCGTGCAACTGCGCGAGCCGCGCCGCATCGCGCAAGGATGCGGGCTCGACCGCGGGCGGACCGCCGCCCCACCATCGCGACAGCCAGCCGATCATGTCGATGGCGGCGCGCTGATGACCAGGCGATCCTTCGGCGGCTTCGCGTCGGGTGCGCGCAGATAGAACGGACGCGGCGGCGCAGTGTCGGGATCCACCGCTGCGCCGACCCAGGCGACCCAAATGATGTCGGGGGCGGACTGCCTGTCGACCTTGACCGGCGGAGCCGCATCCACGGGCCAGCGCTCGGCAAGGATGTTGGCGGCGTTGCCGACCAGATGCAGCGCGCCGAACTGTGCGGCCTCGAGTGCCTCTGCGATCGGCGCAACCTTCGGCTTGAGCATCAGGCTGCCGTCACCGCCGACCAACTGGAAATAGACGTGATCGTGCCGCGCGTCGATCGCCGACAGGATCGGGGGTGCGGCATTCTCGGCGACTACCGGCGCGGCGAAGGCGGCGAGCGTCGACAGCCCGACCACCGGCTTTTCCGCTGACAGTGCAAGGCCGCGCGCCGCCGAGAGCCCGACGCGCAGGCCGGTGAAACTGCCGGGGCCGGTGGTGACGGCGATGCGGTCAAGCCCGGCAAAGCCGATGCCGCTTTCTTTCATCACCCGCGCGATCAGCGGCATCAGCGCCTCGGCATGGCCGCGCTGCATCGCCTGCGATTCGATGGCGATGGTGTTGCCGGAGTTGGTGTCGAGCACCGCCGCGGAGCAGGCGTCGAGCGCCGTATCGATCGCGAGAATGATCATGGGAGGGCGAATGGCGAATACGAAATGGCGGACAGGGAGTTCGAGGAGAACGCTGTTCGCGATCCGCCATGCGCCATTCGCCGCTCCATCACATCGGCCGGACTTCCTGCACGTCGGGCACGAAGTGCCGCAGCAGGTTCTGGATGCCGTGTTGCAGGGTCGCGGTCGATGACGGGCAGCCGGCGCAGGAGCCCTTCATGTTGAGATAGACGATGCCGTCCTTGAAGCCGCGGAAGGTGATGTCGCCGCCGTCATTGGCAACCGCCGGACGCACGCGGGTCTCGATCAGGTCCTTGATCTGCTCGACCGTCTCGGCGTCCGCCTCGTCGAAGAACTCGTCTTCCTCGTCGCGGGCGTCATCGCTGGCAGCGGTGCCGTCGGCGAGCAACGGCGCGCCGGACATGTAGTGCTCCATGATGGCGCCGAGGATCGCGGGCTTGAGGTGCTGCCAGTCGCCGTCCGCTTTGGTCACGGTGATGAAGTCGGCGCCGTAGAACACCCCGGTGACGCCTGCGACGGCGAACAGCCGTTCGGCAAGCGGCGATCGCGCGGCGGTCTCGACTGAGGAGAATTCCAGGGTGCCGCTGTCGAGCACGGCGCGGCCCGGAATGAATTTCAGGGTGGCGGGATTGGGTGTGGCTTCGGTCTGAATGAACATTTGCTGTCTCCGGCGTCGCCGGTTCAAGGCCGGCGCGTTGGGTTCCCTTACCAAATGGCAATTTAAAAGCCTGCGATCAAGCCGCAAAACCGCGGTTCCAGGCCTCAATCCATGCTCTGGAGCGATTTCCAGGCCCGATAAGGTTAGGACAGGGCGTCGATCTCGGCGTCGGTCAGGCCGCCAGGCACGATGGTCACCGGGATCGGGAACGCCCCCATGGTCTTGGCCATGGTGGTGATGATCGGCCCGGGCCCCTCGGCGCCCGGATTGGCGGCCAGCACCAGCATCGCGATATCGACGTCCTTGTCGATCACGTCGAGGATCTGCTCGGTCGGGTCGCCCTCGCGAATCACCCGCTCCGGGGTGATGGCGGCGATCCCGTTGGCGCGGCCGGCGGCGCGGTCGAGCGCCTCGTTGGCAGCCTCCTCGGCCTCGGCGCGCATGATGTCGGCGACCCCCAGCCATTGCTGGTTCTGGTCCTCGGTTTCGATCACCCGCAGCATCAGGACGCCGCCGCCGACCCGGATCGCCCACCGGCTGGCGTAATAGACCGCGCGGTCCCATTCCGCGGTGTCGTCAACGATGACGAGGCATTTCGGCTTGTGACCTGTCTCGTAGCTTCGTCGCTGGGCGGTCATGCATGTCCCGGTGCTGAACCAAACCAACCCATGCTGCCACACTCCCTCCCTGTTGGGGAGAGGGCGCGCGCAGGTCCGCCGGTGATGTCAGCGCGGGCGGATGAAGCCGACGATGTCCTTGGTGAGGCGCATGGTCTCGTCGGCTATGCCGCGGGCGCGGTTGGCGCCGTCGATCAGGATCGAATCGACATGGCCGGGATCGGCGACCAGCTTCTTCATCTCGGAGGCGATCGGCGCCAGTTTTGCGACGCAAACCTCGACCAGTGCGTTCTTGAAGCTGGAGAACTGCCCGCCGCCGAACTGCGTCAGCACCTCCTGCTTGGAGACGCCGGCGAGCGCCGCGTAGATGCCGACCAGATTGTCGGCCTCGGGGCGGGTCTCGAGCCCCTTTTCCTCCGACGGCAGCGGCTCCGGATCGGTCTTCGCCTTGCGGATCTTCTGCGCGATGGTGTCGGCGTCGTCGGTGAGGTTGATGCGCGAATTGTCCGACGCATCCGACTTCGACATCTTCTTGGTGCCGTCGCGCAGGCTCATCACTCGCGTCGCCGGCCCCGTGATCAGCGGCTCGGGCTGCGGGAAGAACAGGCCGTCGGCAAAGCCGTGACCACGAATAGAATCGCCGAAGTCGTTGTTGAACTTCTGCGCGATGTCGCGGGACAGCTCCAGATGCTGCTTCTGGTCCTCGCCCACAGGCACGTGGGTGGCGCGGTAAAGCAGGATGTCGGCAGCCATCAGCACCGGATAGTCGTAGAGGCCGACCGAGGCATTCTCGCGGTCCTTGCCGGCCTTCTCCTTGAACTGCGTCATGCGGTTCAGCCAGCCGATGCGCGCAACGCAGTTGAAGATCCAGGTCAGCTCGGCATGGCCGGCGATCTGGCTCTGGTTGAACACGATGTGCTTCTTGGCATCGATGCCCGAGGCGATGAAGGCCGCGGTCACCTCGCGGGTGTTGCGCGCCAGCTCGGCCGGGCCGCCCCAGACCTCGACGCCCTGCGTGATCGCGTGCATGTCGACGACGCAATAGATGCAGTTATGGGTCTGCTGCATCTTCACGAAGTTGACGATGGCGCCGAGATAGTTGCCGAGGTGCAGATTGCCCGTCGGCTGGACGCCTGAGAAAACCCGTTCAACGAACGCCATGGTCTAATTCCCGGAAATAGGGCTGCTTTTGCCGGGTCGTTTGCCACTTAAGCCCTGCGCGCGCAAGTCAGGCAGGGCGCCTTTGCCTGACGGCGTTAACCGCCTGTCGCCAGCCGGTGACGCCGAAAAGCTGCAAGAACAGCCCGTAACCGGCGATGCCGGCGGCGATCAGCACGAGAAGGGAGGCCGCCTGCACGAAACCGTGGCGGCCGGCGGCCGGCAGCGCGCCTTCCGCGAGCCACAACAGGCCGCCCATCGCGAGCGCTGCGGCCAGGATACGTGGCAGCCGGCGGCGCGCCTCCGCATCGATCGAAAAGCCGAAGGTCGTAGCGCCCTTGCGGATCAGCGCCAGCGCATTGCTCCAGGCGCCGAGCGCGATGCCGGCGGCGATTCCGCTCGCGCCGAAGATATGGCCGAGCAGGAAGGCCGCGGCGATTGCGACCACGATGGCCTTCAGCGTCGCAAACAGCGGCGTCAGCGTGTCCTCGCGCGCGAAGAACGCCGGCGACAGTGCCTTCACCAGCACGTGTGCCGGTAAAGCCAGCGTCAGCCAGATCAGGGCTTGCGCGGTTGCCGCGGAATCCTCCGCAGTGAACGCGCCATGCTCGAACAGCATCCGTACGATCGGCTCGCTCAGCACCATCAGGCCGAGCGTTGCGGGCAGCGCCAGCCCGACCGCGAGTTCGAGCCCACGCGATTCCGCATGCGCGATCGCGGCATGCTCGCCGCTGCGCACCGCGCGCGTCATCTCCGGGATCAGCACCGTGCCCATTGCGACGCCGACAATGCCGAGCGGCAGCTCGAGCAGGCGGTTGGCGAAATAGAGCCAGGACACCGCCGATGGCGAGGTCGACGCGATCACCGCGCCCGCTACGACAAGCCATTGCGGCGCGCTGCTCGCCACCATGCCGGGGACCGCGCGGCCGAGAAAGCCGCGCATCTCGGGACCGAAGGAGAGGCGGAGCGGCGCGGCGAGTTTTGCGCCGCGCAGCGCCAGCATCGAGAGTTGCAGGAAGCCGGCGATGCCGATCGTCGCCGCCATGACCAGCGCGGCCTGCACCGGATCCTGCTGCCGCGCCAGCAGCACGGCCATCACTGATATCAGCGCGATGTTGAACAGCAGCGGTGAGAACGCCGTCAGCGCGAAGCGTCCCTGCGCGTTGAGCAGCGCCATCATCACGGTGACGGGGCCGGCGAAGGCAAGATAGGGCAGCATCAGCCTCGCGTTGTCGACGGCGAGTTGCAGCGTGTCGCGGCCGATGAAGCCCGGCGCGATCGCCGCGATTACCAGCGGCATCAGTGCGCCGATCACCAGTGCGGCCACGATCACGGCAGCGCTGACGGTGCCCAGCACGCGGCCGGCAAAGGCAGTTGCCGCGGCCATGCCGTCGGCATCGCGCGCCTTCAGCCAGGCCGGCACCAAGGCGGCATTCAATCCACCCTCGGACAGCAGCCGCCGCACCACATTCACGAGCTGGAACGCCGCCAGGAAGGCATCCGCCACCGGCCCCGCGCCCAGCAGCGCGGCGATCACGGAATCGCGCACGAAGCCGAGCAGTCGCGAGGCCAGCGTTCCCGAGGAGACCGTGAGGAAGGAGCGGAACATGGCGCCTGTATAGCAGCCGCGCGCTTTGCTGCCAGCAGTGCCCTGCTAGACCCGTCATCCTGAGGTGCGAGCGTAGCGAGCCTCGAAGGATGAATCGGCCAGAGCCGGGCCGTGCATCCTTCGAGGCTCGCCAAGAGGCTCGCACCTCAGGATGCGGGAACAGGCAGCTTCAGCTTCCCTTGCTGCCCCGAGGCCTAACGTGATAGGTCGCGGCTCTTGTTGGGTGGCGTTAACACAGGGCAGGTCTATGGCTGACGCAAAATATGACGTTCTCGGGATCGGCAACGCGATCTTCGACGTGCTGGTGCAGACCGACGAGGCATTCCTTGCCCGTCACGGCATGACCAAGGGCTCGATGCAGCTGATCGACGAGGCGCGCGCCACCGCGATCTACAGCGACATGGGGGTAGCGACCGAGGTGTCGGGCGGCTCGGCTGCCAACACCATCGTCGGCGTCGGCAATCTCGGCGCCCGCGCGGCCTATGTCGGCAAGGTCAAGGACGACCAGATCGGCAAGCTCTACGTCCACGACATCCGCGCCGCCGGCGTGGCCTTCGACACCGCGCCGGCCAAGAGCGGCCCGGCCACCGGCTGCTGCTACATCCTGGTGACGCCGGACGGCGAGCGCACCATGAACACCTATCTCGGCGCCGCGCAGGACCTCACGCCCGACGACATCGATCCGGCCCAGATCGCAGCCGCCAGGATCGTCTATCTCGAGGGCTATCTCTGGGATCCGAAGAACGCCAAAGACGCCTTCGTGAAGGCGGCCGATATTGCGCATGGCGCGGGCCGCCAGGTCGCGCTGACGCTGTCGGATTCGTTCTGCGTCGATCGCTACCGCGACGAATTCCTCGCTTTGATGCGCAAGGGCACGGTCGACCTCGTTTTCTCCAACGAGTCCGAGCTGCACTCGCTGTACCAGACCTCGGATTTCGACACCGCGCTGAAGCAGTTCGGCAAGGACACCAAGCTCGGCGTCGTCACCCGCAGCGAGAAGGGCTGCGTCGTGATCTCAGGCGATGCCGTCGTATCGGCACCCGCCTCTCCGATCGACAAGCTCGTCGACACCACCGGCGCCGGCGACCTGTTCGCCGCCGGCTTCCTGGTCGGCCTGGTGCGCAATGTCGGCCATGAGAACGCCGGCCGCCTCGGCGCGCTCGCCGCTGCCGAAGTGATCCAACACATCGGCGCCCGGCCGCTGGTGTCGCTGAAGGATCTGGCGAAGGGGAAGGGGCTGTTGGTCTAAGTGCCTCTTATCTCGCCCCGCTCGCGGGGAGAGGCCGGAACGCATCGTGAGATGCGTTCCGGGTGAGGGGGAGTCTCCGCGTACTCACTGCTTTCGAATTTGCGGAGGCGGCCCCTCACCCCGACGCTCTCCCCGCAAGAGCGGGGCGAGGGAGAAGGGACCTCACGCCGTCTTCGCAGCCTTCAATCCCAGCCGCTGCTCGACCGCGTCGCGCATCACGAATTTCTGGATTTTGCCGGTCACGGTCATCGGGAATTCCTCGACGAACTCGACATAGCGCGGGATCTTGTTGTGGGCGATCTGGCCCTGGCAGAAGGCGCGAACTTCGTCGGCGGTCAGCGTCTCGCCTTGTCGGACCCTGACCCAGGCGCACAGCTCCTCGCCATAGCGTGCGTCGGCGACGCCGAAGATCTGCACGTCCTGGATCTTCGGATGGCGATAGAGGAATTCCTCGATCTCCCGGGGATAGAGGTTTTCTCCGCCGCGGATCACCAGATCCTTGATGCGGCCGACGATGTTGCAATAGCCCTCGTCGTCGATCACGGCGAGATCGCCGGTGTGCATCCAGCCATTTGCGTCGAGCACGTCGCCGGTCTTTTCCTTCTCCTCCCAATAGCCTGACATCACGCTGTAGCCGCGGGTGCAGAGCTCACCGCGTTCGCCGCGCGGCACCACCTTGCCGTCAAGGTCGACGACCTTGACCTCGACATGCGGATGGATGCGGCCGACGGTGGAGACGCGGCGCTCCAGCGGATCGTCCGTCGCGCTCTGAAAGCTCACCGGGCTGGTCTCGGTCATGCCGTAGGCGATCGTCACCTCGCGCATGTTCATCTCGGTGTTGACGCGCTTCATCACCTCGATCGGGCAGGGCGCGCCGGCCATGATGCCGGTGCGCAGCGACGACAGGTCGAAGCGCTTGAACTCGGGATGGTCGAGCTCGGCGATGAACATGGTCGGCACGCCGTACAGCGTGGTGCATTTCTCCTTCGCGACCGTCGCAAGCGTCGGCAGCGGATCGAAACCTTCGCCGGGATAGACCATGGTGGTGCCGAGCGTGACCGATGCGAGGTTGCCCATCACCATGCCGAAGCAGTGATAGAGCGGCACCGGAATGCAGATGCGGTCCTGCTCGGTCAGGCGCATGGCGCGGCCGGTGAAGTAGCCGTTGTTGAGGATGTTGTGATGCGTCAGCGTCACGCCCTTCGGCGAGCCGGTGGTGCCGCTGGTGAACTGGATGTTGACGGGATCGTCGAACTGCAGGCTTGCGCCGAGCGCCGCAAGCTGTTCGCGATGGCGCTCCCCGCCCATCTGCGACACCTGCTCAAATGGAATCGTGCCCGGTGCCGCCGGTCCGCCGATCTGGATCACGGCGCGCAGCTGCGGCAGCCGCGCCGAGCGCAAATGGCCGGGCTCCGAGCTCGCAAGCTCAGGCAGTAGTGTGTTCAGCATCTCCATATAGGCCGAGGTCTTGAACGCGGTCGCGGTCACGATCGCGGCGCAGCCGACCTTGCCGAGCGCGAATTCGAGCTCGCTCAGCCGATAGGCGGGATTGATGGTGACGAGGATCAGGCCGGCTTTCGCGGCGGCGAATTGCGTCAGCGTCCATTCGGGCCGGTTGAGCGACCAGATGCCGATCCGCTCGCCGCGCTGCAGCCCGAGCGCGAGGAAGCCGGCCGCCAGCGCCTCGACCCGCGCGGCGAATTCGTTCCAGGTCCAGCGCACATTGTGGCTGGGCGAGACCAGCGCCTCGCGCTCGCCCCAGCGCGCGCGTGCGCGGTCGAGGCTGCGGCCGATGGTTTCGCCGAGCAGCGGCGTATCTGAAATGCCGCAGACATAGCTGTCTGCCTTGGGTGTGGATGCCAAGCTCGTCCTCCTCGTGGTCGTGTTCGTGTCGTCGCGCTTTTTCCGCGATCTTAGTCGTTTGGTGCCGGCAGGACAGGCCCGACCTATGGCGGGTATGAAAAATCCCTCCCCGCGAGGGGAGGGATTTGTTGCTGCTGGACTGGAACCTCAGGCTGCTCGCTGTCCGCTGCCGGCGTCGAGGCCGGCATAGATGCCCTTCTCGAAGCCGGCGAAGGCCTCCAGGCTGTGCTTGTCGGCGAACGGCAACAGCTGGGTCAGGATCACGCCGCAGACGTCGCGCGACGGATCGATCCAGTAATAGGTGTTGGCGAGGCCCGCCCAGGCGAGGCTGCCGGCGCTGCGGCCTTCCGGAGTCTTGGCGGTGTTGATCAGGAAGCTCAGGCCCCACTTCTTAACGATGTCGGGCCAGAGATCGACGTCGTTGGTGTACATCGGCGCCGCGGTCGTCATCTTGTCGACGGTGAGCTCGCCGATGTGGTTCTGCCCCATCGTCGCGACGGTCTCGGCCTTCAGCACCTGGTTGCCGTTGCCTTTGCCCTTGTTGAGGATCATCTGGCAGAACTTGAGGTAGTCGGCCGCGGTCGAATAGAGGCCGCCGCCACCCATGTGGAATTCAGGGTTCTGCTCGAGCTCGAACGGGATCGCGGCGAGCGTGCCGTCCTCGCCGCGGGCATGCATGCCGACCAGTCGCTTGCGCATGTTGTCCGAGATCTTGAATGCGGTATCGCTCATGCCGAGCGGCGCGAACATGTTGTCGCGCAGATAGGCATCGAGCTTCTTGCCGGACGCCGCTTCCACCGCCTTGCCGACGAAGTCGATATTGGTGCCGTATTCCCAGCGCGTGCCGGGGTCGGTCATGATCGGGGTCTTCAGCGCGGCATTCAGGCAGGTGATGATGCCCGGCGTGCCGGTCTTCTCGAGATATTTGCCGAGATCGGCGTCCCACATGTCGTAGGCGAAGCCGGCGGTGTGGGTCATGAGCTGGCGCAGCGTGATCGGCTTTTTCGCCGGCCGCAGCTTCGGCTCGCCCTTGGCGTCGAAGCCGTCGAGCACCTGCACGGCGGCGAGATCGGGCAACAGCTTGCCGATCGGCTCATCGAGCGAGAGCTTGCCCTGCTCGACGAGCTGCATCGCGCCCGCGGAGGTCACCGCCTTGGTCATCGAGGCGATCCAGAACACGCTGTCCGCCGTCATGGGATCGCTCTTGGAAAGGTCGCGCTTGCCGAACGCGCCCTCGTAGATCACGTCCTTGCCGGTGGCCGCGATGGCGACCACGCCGGGAATCTCCTTTGCCTCGCTCTTCTGCCGCAATACCTGATCGATCTGAGCCTTGCTCTGCATTGGGGGCTTCCTCCGGTGGGTTTATTGTTTTGAAGTGCGGGGATCATCCTCCCGCTTTTCCGCTCCCGCAAGGCGGGCGCGATGCGATGATGTCGCGATGTCGTGACAGCCGGGCCATTAGGAACGGCCGTGCTCAACAGATGTTCACCACGCGCGCAGATTTTGCGGTGGACTCCGCACAAGTCCCGGTGACCTCCGGCGACGGCCACGGTAACGTGATCAAGGAATGATTTTCGCACCTGATTATTTGCATTAACGCATTCAGATCGCTGCACAAACGGTGCGGCGAATTGGGATGGATTTGACGAAAAGATTCGTCATTTCGCGCCTTGCGGGGACGCAGCAATGATTTCGACATGGAGTGAATGGAAGCGCTATCCGCGGCTGGGCCGCGGCGAAAATATCGAGGCGCCAATCAGCCCAGGTCTTTATGAGGTTCGCTACGCGGGTACCGGCGCCCTGCACTCGTTTGAGGCCGTCGACAATGTCGCCCAGGCGCTGGCGCTGCTGCAGACCGGCGCCAAGTCCTGGTTCGGCCGCCGCGACGCGCGGGCGCAGGCCGACCTCGAATACCGGACCTGCGCGACCTCGACCAAGGCAGATGCCAAGGCCGCGGCCGAACGCATGATCGGTCGCCGCGAAACCTACATGTCGGGCGGCGCGATCTGACGAGATTCCCCGGTGCGCAATTGAGCACCTGAGGTTCGGTGCTGCGCTTCGTCCTGGAACAGCAGCTCGCAACGGCGCCGCGTTTGCGTCCAAGCAGGGTCGCGCTGGCCGCCAGTGCATCGCCGCGGCTTTCCGCCTATATAGGCGGCGAATACCCCTCCAAAGAAATTCCAGGAGTAACGCCATGACCCCGCCCGTTGCCGCACGCGCCACGCAATCCGCAGCCACCTCCCTGCAAAGCCGCCTGAAGGATCCGTCGTTGCTGCGCGACCGCTGCTACATCGACGGCGCCTGGGTCGGCACGCCGGAATTCGCCGTCAACAATCCGGCGACCGGCGTCGAGCTGATCAGGATTCCGCAACTGGGTGCCGATGATACGACCAGGGCTGTCGAGGCCGCCCAGCGCGCGTTTCCGGCCTGGGCCAAGCTGACCGCCAAGCAGCGCTCCAATATCCTACGCAAATGGTTCGACCTGATCATCGCCAACCGCGAGGATCTCGCGCTGATCCTGACCTCCGAGCAGGGCAAGCCGCTGGCGGAAGCGCTCGGCGAAGTCGATATCGGCGCGGCCTATGTCGAGTTCTTCGCGGAGGAAGCGCGCCGCGTCTATGGCGAGACGATTCCGACCCAGCGCCCGGATGCCCGTTTGCTCGCGATCCGGCAGCCGATCGGCGTCTGCGGCGCGATCACGCCGTGGAATTTCCCGAACTCGATGATCACGCGAAAAGTGTCGCCGGCGCTGGCCGCGGGCTGCACCGTCGTGCTGAAGCCCGCCAACGAGACGCCGCTGTCTGCGCTCGCGCTGGCGGTGCTGGCCGAAAAGGCCGGCGTGCCGAAGGGCGTGCTCAACATCATCACCGGTGATGCGCCGCCGATCGGCAAGGTCTTGTGCGAACATCCGGCGGTGCGGTTCGTCGGCTTTACCGGTTCGACCAATGTCGGAAAGATCCTGTACCGGCAAGCATCGGTCGGAGTGAAGAAGCTCGGCCTCGAGCTCGGTGGCAACGCGCCCTTCGTGGTGTTCGACGATGCCGACATCGACGCCGCGGTCGAAGGCGCCATCGTTTCGAAGTATCGCAACATGGGCCAGACCTGCGTCTGCGCCAATCGTCTCTACGCGCAGGACAAGATCTACGACCAGTTCGTCGAGAAGCTGTCGAAGAAGGTCGCCGAGATGAAGATCGGCGACGGCACCGAGCAAGGCGTGACCCAGGGACCGCTGATCAACATGAAGGCGATCGAGAAGGTCGAGCGGCACATTGCCGACGCGGTGAAGGGCGGCGCCAAGGTCGTGACCGGCGGCAAGCGCTCGGCGCTCGGCCGCAGCTTCTTCGAGCCGACCGTGCTGTCGGACGTGCGGCCCGATGCGCTGGTTGCACAGGAGGAAACCTTCGGCCCGCTCGCGCCGGTGATCCGCTTCAAGGACGAGGCCGACGTGATCGCGATGTGCAACGCCTCGCCGTTCGGCCTCGCCTCCTACTTCTATTCGCGTGACATCGGCCGCGTCTGGCGCGTCGCCGAAGCACTGGAGTCGGGCATGGTCGGCGTCAACTCCGGCCTGATCACCACCGAGGTCGCGCCGTTCGGCGGCGTCAAGGAAAGTGGCCTCGGCCGCGAAGGCTCGCGCCACGGCATGGATGAGTATGTCGAGATCAAATACGTGATGATGGCCGGCGTCTGATCGCGGAGCCGCGTCCCTTCGCCGTTGCGGGCGAAGGGACGCATGCCGGCGAACCCATCGATCGTGCTTGTCGATCGCTCCGTCTGCCAGCGTGCGACAATTCACCGCGTCCGCCGAAATGATGGCGCTCCGATCGCGACGGCGATCGCATCAAGAATCTTTCTAATCTCGAAGCGAGCTTTCAGAATCTAGCTGCGTACGCGCGATGCCGCGCAACGGAAGCAAATTCGAATCATCGAATCTGCCGCGTCGATATCGCTTCGCGCAGCAGGCTTCATCCCGTGTCCTAGATACGTTCTAGTTGGCGTCACTGCGCGTGATGCTTATGCCCCGGTGGTCGCGCTCGAACTCTGACGATGTTCGAGCCGAAACCAAGAACAAGAATCCGGGGACCTTATGCTCGTCACTTCAAACGTTCCGTGCGCATTCCGAGTCGTGTGCGCGTCTCTTCTCCTGACCACGGTCCCTTCGCTCGCGCAGTCGCCGGAGCAACCACCCGCAAGCAGTGCCGCGCCGCTTCCGCCGGTCGTCGTGGCCGCGCCACAGCATCGCGCCACGCCGGTCCGGAGGCCGTCATCGTCACGGTCGACGCGCTCGTCGGCATCGCATCAGGCGAGCAGGCGTGAGCATGTGCAGACACCCGCGGCCACGCCCACCGCCGGTGCGCGGCAAGCGGCGTTGCCCGTGCCCTATATCGGCGGCCAGGTCGCGCGCGGCGGGCAACTCGGCCTGCTCGGCAACAAGGACTATATGGATACGCCATATAGCCTGACGAGCTACACCGAGAAGACGATCCGCGATCAGCAGGCAACCAGCGTTGCCGAAGTGCTGACGAATTCCGATCCGTCGGTGCGCGCCGCGATCGGCAGCAGCAACCGCTACGACGCGCTCACCATCCGCGGCTTCCGGGTCGAGAACAGCGAAATCGCGTTGAATGGGCTCTACGGCCTCGTTCCGGCCTATCGCATCAACCCGGCTCCCATCGAGCGCATTGAGCTGCTCAAGGGGCCGGGTGCCTTCCTCAACGGTATGGCCCCGCAAGGCAGCATCGGCGGTACGGTCAATGTCGTGACCAAGCGGGCGGCGGAGGACCTCACGCGCCTCACCGCGGGCTACATTTCCGATGGACGTTTCGGAACGGAGCTCGACCTCGCCCGCCGCTATGGCGAACAGAAGGAGTGGGGCGTTCGCTTCAACGGCGGGATCGACGGCGGCAACACCTCGATCGATCGGCAGTCCACGCGCAACGGCGTGGGCTCGCTCGGTGTCGACTATCATGGCGAACGCTTTCGCTGGTCCGCGGACATCATCTCCCAGGACGATTGGATGAAGGCGGCCCAGCGTGGCTACACGCCGGTGCCCGGCATTGCCATGCCGAAGGCCCCCGATCCGCGCATCAATCTCGCGCAGCCGTTTGACCGTGCGCGGTCGCAGAGCCTGACCGGCTTGACCAGGGCCGAATACGATCTGAGCAACAGCGTCACCGTGTTCGGCGCGATCGGCGCCAACCAGTTCCGCTACGACAAGCAGGAAGATCCGGGCGCGACGATTCTCAATACCGCGGGCGATGCCCGGGGCACGTCCCGATTCCAGACCGGCAAGTCGGACGGCGTCTCCGGCGAGGCGGGCGTCCGTGCGCGTTTCGACACGGGACCCGTCGGCCATGAGGTCGTGGTCAGCGGCAGCGCGCTCGACCGGACCGATTGGCTCGGGCAGACCAACTACGCGACTTACCTCACCAACATCTACCGGCCGACTTTGCTGGCGACCGCCGGCACCCCGGTATCGACGTTCCCGGAGGGCAAGTCGGGATTCCTCGGGCTGCGCAGTGTCGGCGTTGCCGATACCATCACGACAATGGGGGGCATGCTCCAGGTGATCGTGGGTGCGCGCCAACAGCAGGTGATCGCGAGCAGCTTCGATCCCGTCAGCGGCCTGGAGACCACGCACTACGACGCAAGCGCAACGTCGCCTTCGATCGCGCTGGTGGTGAGGCCAGTCAAACAGCTCTCGCTCTATGCCAACTACATCGAAGGCCTGACGCCGGGGCCGACGCCGCCTTCCGGCGCGGTGAATACCAATGCGGTGTTCGCGCCCTTCAAGACCCGGCAGGTCGAAGTCGGCACAAAGCTCGATCTCGGAGGCTTCGGCGCGAGCCTCTCGGCGTTCCAGATCAGCCTGCCGAGCGGTGTGATCGATCCCATCACCAAGATCTACAGCCTCGATGGCGAACAGAGAAGCCGCGGCGTTGAGCTCAATACATTTGGCGAGGTCGCGCCCGGCGTCCGCGTGCTCGGCGGCGTGACCTGGCTCGATGCCCGGCTCACCCAGACGCAAGGCCATCTCTACGACGGCAATCGCGCGATCGGCGCGCCTGACCTGCAGGGCAATCTCGGCGTCGAGTGGGATACGCCCTTCGTGCCCGGCCTCACCGCGACGGCGCGAGCCATCTACACCAGCCGGGCCTATGTCAGCGCCGACAACATCCAGAGCGTCCCCGCCTGGGCGACCTTCGACATCGGTGCGCGTTACGCGACGACCCTCGCGGGGCGCCCGACCACGTTCAGGGCGTCACTGACCAATCTGTTCGACAAGCACTATTGGATCGGCAATCCGACCGGCTATGTGATCAGCGGCATGCCGCGGACGTTGTGGCTGTCGATGACGGTCGATTTCTAAACGTCGCAAAGGCCATCGCGCGCCACTAGCCGGTGCGCGACGGCCGTTCCGTTGTCGCGATCCGGCGATTGCCGGTCACACGCCCTTGTCGTTCGGATTGGCCACCGCGTCCTTCAGTGGCGCCGTCATCGGGAAATTCAGGTTCACGTTTTTCGGCGGGATCGGCCGCGTGAACCATTTGGCGTAGAGCTCCTGGAATTCATTGCTCTTCATCATTGCGACCAGCGTCCGGTCGACCAGCGCCTTGAATTCCGGATCGCCCTTGCGGATGATCAGCCCATAAGGCTCGGTACGGAGGCTGTCGTCGATGATGCGCCAGTCCGCGGGATTGGTGCTGCCCGCGATCAGGCTCGCGAGCAGAATATCATCCATGACGAAGGCGTCGCTGCGCCCGGTGGTCAGCGCCAGGAACGACGCGGCGTGGTCCGGGGTGAGGATATTCTTGGTCTGAAAGTTTTTCGCCTGGGCGCGCGCGCTCAGGAGTCCGATTGAGGTCGAGCCCGAGGTCAGCGAGACCGGCCTGCCGCCGAGATCCTCGAAGGTCTTGATCGGCGCATCCTTCTGCACCACCGCGCGGATGCTCGACACGAAGATCGTGGTGCTGAAGGCGACGACCTTCTGCCGTTCCAGCGTGTTGGTCGCGGGACCGCAGACAATGTCGATGGTGCCGTTCTCGATCAGCGGTATCTGGGTGGAGAGCTGGATCGGCTGCAGTTTGGTCTGCAGCGCCGGCAGCTTGAGCTCGTCCTTCACCGCATCGACGATCCGCGCGCAGAGGTCCATCGCGAAGCCGACCGGCTTCTGGTTGTCGTCGAGATAGGAGAACGGGACCGAGACATCGCGGTGTCCGAACCGGATTTCGCCAATGTCGCGGATCTTGGCCAGCGTGCCGCCGGGCGATTGGGCCTGCGCCGGCGCCGCTACCGTCGCCCCAAGAAAGGCTAGGTAAATCAATCGCTTGAGTGCTCTATTCATCAGATGCTCGCAACGCCGGCAGAAGTGGATACGATAGGTCAAGATTTTATACACAGGATTGCATAATTAGCAATCCGATTTTATACAATCATGGCCAAGTCGGATACCATGGCTTGGCGCCAGCGAGAGAGATGCCGGATGGAACCTGCAGCCGCCGCAACCCATCGAGGGGCCGGACCTCACGGTTCCGCGCCGGACGCCGTGCGCGAGGCATTGCGGGCCGCGATCAGCTCCGGCGAGCTCGCGCCCGGACTGCAGCTCCGCCAGGACGAACTCGCTGCGCGGTTCGGCACCAGCCGCATCCCGGTGCGCGAGGCGCTGCGCCAGCTCGAGGCCGAAGGCTTCGTCACGTTCCTGCCCAACCGCGGAGCGGTGGTTTCGGACCTGTCGATCGACGAGGTGATCGAGCTGCTCGAGATCCGCATCGCACTCGAATGCCACGCGCTGCGCTTGGCGATCCCCGCGATGGGCGAGATAGATCTCGAGGCGGCAACGAAGATCCTCCGTGCCTACGATGCCGAACCCGATCCGGTGCAATGGGGCGCCTTCAACTGGAAATTCCACGCCACGCTCTACGCGCCGTGCAACCGACCGCGCCTGCTCGGCATGATCGAGGCGAATTACGGCCACGTCGGCCGCTTCACGCGGGCGCTGGTGTCGCAGGCGACCGGCAAGGAGCGTCCGCAGCGCGAGCACTACCGGCTGCTCGAATTCTGCCGCGACGGCGAGGTCAAGAAGGCCGTCCGCCTGCTGCGCGATCACATCGAGGAGACGCAGAAGACGCTGCGCTCGGCGCAACGCCAGGCGGTGCGCGATGCGGGCCCGGAACGTCCCGCCTGATTGCCATGAGACAGTTTGAATCATCGCAGGCCACGTCGCTGGCCGCAGGAGAATATGCGTGAAGACCAATGACGTCGAAATCCTGGTGATCGGTGCGGGCATCGTCGGCATCGCCACAGCCTATTACCTCGCCGTCCAGCACAAGCGGTCGCGTCTGCTGATCGTCGACGAAGGCCAGCCGATGGCGCTGACCTCGGCGCAATCAGGCGAGAACTACCGCAATTGGTGGCCGCATCCGACGATGGCGGACTTCACCAATCACTCTACCGACCTGATGGAAGAGATCGCGCACCGCAGCGACAACCGCATCCACATGACGCGACGCGGATATCTTCTGGTCACGCGCGAGGAGAAGCCTGAGGAACTACTGCATCAGCTCTACGCCGGCTACGGCGAGCAGGCTGCAAAACTGATCCGCCTGCATGAAGGAGCGAGCCGCGGCTACCTGCCGCCGCATTCGGCGGACTGGCAGAGCGCACCCGACGGCGTTGACGTCCTGCTCGGCCGCGATCTTATTCAGGAGCATTACCCGACCTTCGACAAGGAGGTCGCAACCGCGCTGCATATCCGCCGGGCCGGCGACATCAGCGGCCAGCAGCTCGGCCAGTACATGCTGGAGACCATGCGCCCGCTCGGCGCGCAGTTTCAGCAGGCGAAGGTGGTCGGCATCGCAAAGACCGATCGCTTCGCCGTCGACGTGCTGGCCGATGGCGCGAGGCAGACAATTACGGCCGACATCATCGTCAATGCCGCGGGCCCGTTCGCCGCGGATGTCGCGGCGATGCATGGCGAGCAGCTTCCGATCGTCAATGTGATGCAGCAGAAGATCGCGTTCGCCGATCGCAACCGCGCGGTCGATCGCAAGATGCCGTTCGCGATTGATCTCGACGGCCAGACGCTGGCGTGGTCCGATGACGAGCGCGAGGCGCTGTCGGCGGCGCCGGAATTCGCGCAACTGCTGGCGCCGATGCCGGGTAGCATCCATTGCCGGCCCGATGGCGGCGATCATGGCGAGTGGATCAAGCTCGGCTGGGCCTTCAACACCGAGCAGACCACGGCGCCGGTGCGCGAGCCGGAACTCAACCCTTACTTCCCCGAGGTGGTGCTGCGTGCGGCGAGCCGGCTGCAGCCACGGCTCGCGCAATATCTTGGCGCCTTGCCGCGCGACCGGGTGCATTACGGCGGCTACTATCCGATGACGAAAGAGAACTGGCCGTTGATTGGGGCCGCGAAAACATCAGGCGTCTTCCTTGCCACCGCGCTGTCGGGCTACGGCACGATGGGTGCCTGCGCCACCGGCGACCTCTGCGCCCGCGCCGTCGTCGGCGCGCCCACACCCGGATTCGCCCGCAGCCTCTCGCTCGCGCGCTATCAGGACAAGGCGCTGATGGATGAGCTCGCGGCGAGCGCCAGCGGCTTGCTCTAGAGTATTTTCGGTTCTGATTGAATCAGAACCGAAGCTCTAGATTCTTGTTTTGACGCGTTTTCTTCACGCGAACCGGCGTCCACTTCGCTCGAAAACGCTCTAGCCGAGGCTGTCCATGAACGCGCGCAACCGCGGCGCCCATTTGTGCGCGTCGCGGCCCGACGCGGAGTGGCCGTAGTCGCTGTCGAGCAGGAAATAATCGGCGTCGACGCCGGCGGCTTTCAGCGCCGGCATCACCTGGGGCGCGAGCTCCGGCGGGAACAGTCTGTCGGTCCGTGACAGGACATAGAGCACCTTGGCCTTGATCCGTCCGAACTGCGCCGTGACGTCGAAGCCGCGCAGCGCCCTGGCCAACGTCAACAGCGAATTGGCGTCAAACCCCCTGGCCCATTCCGCCGCCTCGGCGCGGATCGCGGCCTCGATGTCAGCGGGGTCGGTCAGCGTGTCACGCAGCCGCGTTTCGATGCCGTAGGTCTTCAGCGTCGCGGTGCGGATCTGGATCATGCTTTCGAGCACGCCGCCGTGATCGTAATAGTCGCCGCCGTTCCAGTTCGGATCCTGCGACAGCGCCGCCATCAGGCGCGCGACATTGCCCTCGGCGCGCCCGCGCGGCACCAGCGGCGCGGTGACGACAGCGGCGATGCCGCGCATCGCGTCCGGATAGTTCACCGCCCATTGCAGTGCCTGGAAACCGCCATAGGACGGACCGACGATCGCGACGAGCTTGTCGATGCCGAGTTCATCGAGCATCGCGCGCTGGGTGGCGACGATGTCGCCGACGGTGATGTCAGGGAAGCGCGGCCCGTAACGCCGGCCGGTCCGCGGATCGATGCTCGCCGGATTGGTCGAGCCGTAGGACGAGCCCAGCATGTTCGGGCAGATTGCGAAGTAGCGGTTGGTGTCCACCGCCTTGCCGGGGCCGACGATCTCGTTCCAGCTGCCTTCGCCGGTCGATCCGCCGGGATCGATCATCTGCGGCCCGCTGGTGTTGCCGTGGGTGATCAGCACAACATTGTCGCGGTTGGGCGCCAGCGTACCGACGGTGCGGTACGCGATGGTGACTTCGCCCAGCACGCTGCCGTTCTCCAGGCGGAAATCGGATGTGGTGAAATGCTTCAGCTCGGTTGCGGGCATCATGGGTTTCCGGATGGCTGGGTCAGCTCAGCACGTTCGCGACAGGAACGCAAAGCCATGCGCCTACGCACCGCGATGGTGCAATTCGCAGACGTCAACCATTCCCGACCTCATTGCCGAAGGCGCCGTGACGGCCGATGCCCGAAGCAAAGCGCGTCGCACCCGCCAGCGTTTCGCCCGACCCGATCACCTCGAGCCCGCCGCGCATCTCGTTCTTGATCGCTTCTTCTTCCTCCAGATCCCACTGCCGCAACGCCGACAGCCGGTCGGCGCGCATGCAGTTCTGCGGGAATTTCGCGATGTCCTTGGCGAGCGCGATGGCGTGCGCGCGCGTCTCGCCCTTGGGCACCAAGCGGTTCGCCAGCCCCATGCGAAGCGCCTCGGGCCCTGCCACCGGGCGTCCGGTGAGGATCAGATCGATCGCCTGCGAATGGCCGATCAGGCGCGGCAGGCGGATGGTGCCGAGGTCGATCAGCGGCACACCGAAGCGACGGCAGAACACGCCGAAGGTCGCGTCCTCGGCGACGACGCGCATGTCGGCCCACAGCGCAAGCTCCATGCCGCCGGCGACCGCAAAGCCCTCGATCGCGGCGATCACCGGTTTCGACAGCCGCAGCCGGCTGGGCCCCATCGGCGCGATGGTGTTGTGGCCGCCGACCTCGCGCTTCTTCTCGGGATCGCCTGATGCCACCGCTTTCAGGTCGGCGCCGGCGCAGAAATATCCGCCGGTGCCGGTGAACACTGCGACCGACGCGCTTGCGTCGGCGTCGAAGGCCAGGAACGCGTCATACAATTTGCGCGCGGTGGCGCCGTCGACGGCATTGCGGTTATGCGGACGATTGATGGAGATGATGGTGACGGGACCATCGCGCTCGACGAGCACGGTATCGGCATCGGACATGGGTCGCTCCCTGAGTTTGTGGGTTGGAGCCAACCTAACGGTCCCCGTCAGGCAATGCCATCACGAACGAAGGCGACGCGGATGGTCGGGTCCCCGATCGCCTCGCGCGCATCCTCGAAACGAACGCAGCGGGTGATCACCTCTTCGGGGTGGTAATGTCCTGCCGCCACATGCGCGACGCAGTTTGGCAGTTCGGCGCGAACATTGACGCGGCTGACCTTCAACGTGATCCCAACGCCGTACATATGCCGCAGCGGCACCGGCGTCGTCTCGGCAAAGTCGCCATACATGCGCTGGCAGATGCCGTTGGGTTCCGTCGCGCGGAATGCCAGCAGGATGCTGGCGTCGGTCGCGGCCGCATCCATCACAATCGGAAACAGGCCGGGCGGCTCCATCGACAGGCCGCTTGGGGCTTCGATGATGTCGGCGCCGAGCGACTTCGCCTTGGCGAGGCGCGGCGCGTGGTCGTCGAGATAGACGACACGTCCCGCACCACGCGCCACCGCCGCCTGCACCGCGAACAGCGCGAGCGACTGCGCGAAACCGCCGATCACAAGCACATCGGCGCCGGGCCGTTGCGCGAGCCAGCGCGCCACCGCGCTGAACCCGTCGGTCGCTCCATCCGCAAGTCCTGCCGTCTGCGACAGGGCATGGCCGTTCGGCTGGCGGATCAGCATGTGATCGGCAAACGGCACGCGGATCAGGTCGGACAGGCCGCCGCCATATTCCACGCCGCAGACAGGCTTCAACCCGTAGGACGAGCGAAACGGCACCGCCGTGCAGGCATTGGTGTGGCCGCGCCGGCAGCGGTCGCAGGCCCCGCAACTGATCTGGAACGGAACGATGACGAGATCGCCGGGCGCGAAATTCCTCACCGCGCCGCCGATGTCGACGATGCGGCCCGCTGTCTCATGTCCGAGCGCAAATGGACCTGCGAGACCTGATCGGCCATGCACGATCGTAAAGTCGAGATCGCAGCGCGTCACCGCGAGCGGCTGCACCAGCGCGTCGCGGTCATCCTGGAGCCTCGGCTCGGGAACGTCCCACCATTCGACCTCGTTGTCGCCGATATAAGTCAATTGCCGCATCGTGCACTCTCCGCTTTGAGCTGAGAGTGCAGGGAGGCTGACGCGACGACAAAAGGTTTGTCTTCAACAGGGGTGAATTGGATTCACCTGGCCTAACGGGATTGCACGATCAGTCGATGCAGCCGCAACGCCCCTCTCCCCGTCATCCTGAGGTGCGAACGGAGCGCGCCTCGAAGGATGCCGGCCACCAGCCGGGCCGTCGACCCTTCGAGGCTCGCTTCCGCGAGCACCTCAGGGTGACGGTGATAGATCGGGGCGTGAGGACAGCAGCTAGACCGTCAGCTCGCTGCCCGTCACGCGGCGGTACGCCTCGAGGTACCGCTTGCTGGTCGCGTCCACCACGCTGGCGGGCAGCGGCGGGGGCGGGGCGTCGCCGTTCCAGCGGCCGGCGTGGCGTTCGACGTCGAGATAGTCGCGCAGCGGCTGCTTGTCGAAGCTCGGCTGCGGCTGGCCGGGCTTGTAGGCATCGACCGCCCAGAAGCGCGACGAATCCGGCGTCATCACCTCGTCAATCAGGATGATGCCGCCGTCTCTGTCGCGGCCGAATTCGAACTTGGTGTCGGCGATGATGATGCCGCGGGCGCGGCTGGTCTGTTCGCCATAGCCGTAGACGTCGCGCGCCATCTTCTCCAGCGTCGCGGCAACGTCGTCGCCCAGGATCTCGCGCACCCGCTTAACCGTGATGTTCTCGTCGTGGCCGGCCTCGGCCTTGGTCGCCGGGCTGAAGATCGCAGGCTCGAGCTTCTGGCTCTCCACCAGGCCCGCCGCCAGCTTCTCACCGGCGAGCGTGCCTTCAGCCGCGTATTCCTTCCAGGCCGATCCGGAGATGTAGCCGCGGATCACGCATTCGATCGGAAACACGGTGGTGCGCTTGCACAGCATCGCGCGGCCGAGAATGTCTGCACGATGGTTCTTCAGTTCAGGGACCGCGCGGATGATCTCGTCGGCATCGGCGCTGATCATGTGATGCGGCACAGTGCCTTCGAGCTGCCGGAACCACCAGGCGCTGATCTGGGTCAGCACCGCGCCCTTCATCGGAATGGTTTCGGCCATCACCACGTCGAACGCCGAGATGCGGTCGGTGGTGAGCAGCAGCACGCGATCGTCGCCGACGGCGTAGATATCGCGCACTTTGCCGCGGCCGATCCGGGGCAGGGGCAAATCGCTGGATAGCATCGCGGTCATTGGCGTGATCTTTCCGGGCTCGGGTCTCAACGCGGTGTTCAAAGACGTGCGCCCGCACGAGGCGTGCGGGCGCCGAAGATTATCACAGGAAATAGCTCACTCCGGCAGCGGAATGAACTCGTGTTCGTGCGGAACCTGCGCGAAACGCCCGGTTTTCCAGTCCTGTTTGGCCTGCTCGATCCGCTCCTTCGAGGATGAGACGAAATTCCACCAGATGTGGCGCGGCCCCTCCAGCGCGTCGCCGCCCAAAAACATCATGCGGGTCGGCCGCAGCGTCTTCACGGTGATGCGGTCGCCGGGCCGGAAGATCAGCAGCCGCGGCCCCTCGTGGCGGTCGCCCGCGATCTCGACCTCGCCGTCGACGAGGTAAATCGCGCGCTCCTCGTGGTCAGGGTCGAGCGGCACCGAGGTGCCGGCCTGCGCGGTGACTTCCGTGTAGAACCACGGCGACACCATGCTGACCGGCGAGCTGATGCCGAACCCCGAGCCGGCGATGACGCGCGCGGTGAAATCGCGCTCCGAGATCATCGGCAGGTCGCCGGCGCCATAATGCTGGAACGACGGCGCGATCTCCTCTTTGCCTGCCGGCAGTGCGATCCAGCTCTGAAGCCCGAGCATCTTCTGGCCGTCGCGGCGCTGCACGTCGGGGGTGCGCTCGGAGTGCGTGATGCCGGCGCCCGCGGTCATCAGGTTCATGGCGCCGGGCTGGATCTCCTGGATGTTGCCCTCGCTGTCGCGGTGCATGATGCTGCCGTCGAACAGATAGGTGACGGTCGCGAGCCCGATATGCGGATGCGGCCGCACATCCATGCCCTTGCCGGCGAGATATTGCACCGGGCCGAAATGGTCGAAGAAGATGAAGGGCCCGACCATCTGCCGCTTGCCATGCGGCAGCGCGCGCCGCACCGCAAAGCCGTCGCCGAGATCGCGGGTGCGCGGCACGATGATCAGATCCAGCGCGTCGCAGGTCTTGGGATCGCCGAGTTCGGGATCGGTCGAGGGCTGCCAGCTCATGGAAAGTCTCCTTGCAGTTTTGCCGGATCATACTCTTTTGCCGCGATCATACTCTCTATCCGTCGTCCCGGCCAAGCGAAGCGCGAGCCGGGACCCATAACCACCGATGCCGATGTTACGAAGGCTGCGGCCCCAGCCCTGCTCACCAAGTGATATCGGTGGTTATGGGTCCCTGCTTTCGCAGGGACGACGAATTTATTTGTGGCTTGCACCTGTTCTCGATGGCAGCAGTACAATCCTGGAAACTGGAGCATGTGATGGTTTCTCTGATCAAGCCGGGCGCAAAGCTGTTGCAGATCGATGGTCCGGTGATCGAGACCGCGCGTCTCATCCTGCGGCCGTGGCGCGCTTCCGACATCGCTGACAACACGAAAATGCTGTCCGATCCCGAGACGGCGCGCTTCATCACGCCGGATCATCAGCCGGTCACCTCGGAGCTGAAGGGCTGGCGCAACGCCGCCGTCATCTCCGGCCATTGGGCGCTGCACGGCTTCGGCATGTTCGCGGTCGAGGAGAAATCCTCCGGCCGCTACATCGGCCGTGTCGGGCCGTATTGTCCGCCGGAATGGCCGGGCTTCGAGGTTGGCTGGGGCATCGCCAAGGAGTGTCGCGGCAAGGGCTATGCGGTGGAAGCCGCACGCGCCGCGATCGACTTTGTGTTCGCGAACTTCACCGTCGACCGCATCATCCATTGCATCGATCCCGCCAATTTCGCCTCGCAGGCCGTGGCGCGGCGGTTCGGTGCGGTGAACGAGGGCCCGGGCAAGCTCGAGGGCGATGTCGTCGAAATCTGGGTCACGCAGCGCAGCCGCTGGCCGCGCGATGGTTCTTGAAAAAGCCGGCGTGACGGCCGATGTTCGAGCCGTTGCCGTTTCGAGCCCGAAGCAAACCGACCGATGACCTTTGCCGCGACCGAACTGTGCCTGCGCGCCGCCACCGTGACGCTGCTGCTGGTGCTTGCGGCCTCGATGTTCGCAGATTTCCGCAAGGTGCTGGCCGGGCGGCTCGCGATCGCCTTCGCGCTTGGCGCGGCCGCGCATGCGGTGACCGCGTCGTTTGGTGCCGGGCCGCCGGTCTCGGACTGGCATGCGCCACTGATCGCGCTCTCGACCGGCGCCATCGTGGTGTTCTGGCTGTTCACGCGCGCACTGTTCGATGACGCGTTTGTGCTGCGCTGGTGGCACGGCCTGATCTGGGCCGCGGTCGTGGCCTACAGTTTCGTCAGTTGCATGTGGATCGCACCCGCCGGACACGCGCAGATCGCGATCACCATGGTCAATTCGCTCTCGCTCGTCTTCATTGTGCTTGCGGTGGCGCAGACCATCGGATCGTGGTCGGCAGATCTGGTCGAGCGCCGCCGTCGTGTCCGCGTCTTCATCGTCGCCGCGTCTGCGCTGTACGGCGGCATGAACGCGCTGCTTCAGATCGCCTATGCCGGCAGCCGCGTGACCGTGGAATGGGCCAATTTGCTGAACGCGGCCGTGCTCACCGCCGTCGTGGCCGCAATCACCTGGGCGATGATGCGCGTCGACGGCGCCGACCTGTTCACGGTGCCGGCGGAGGCCGTCGTGCCGACGAAGCCCGCCGCGGTCGAGGAGGCGGCGGACCAGAGACTGGTCGATGCCCTGATGCGGCTGATGGCGGACGAGCGCATCTATCGCCACGACAACGTTACGATCGGCACCTTGGCGTCCCGGTTGAAGATCCCCGAATATCGTCTCCGGCGGCTGATCAACCAGCGGCTCGGCTACCGCAATTTCAACGTCTTCCTCAACAACCACCGGATCGAGGAGGCCAAGGCCGCGCTCGCCGATCCAACCCAGGCCGAAGTCCCCGTCATCACCATCGCGATGGACGCCGGCTTCCAGTCGCTCGGCCCCTTCAACCGCGCCTTCAAGGCGACCACAGGCGTGACCCCGACCGAGTACCGGCGGCTGAAGGCGAGCGCGGCGTGATCAGGTTGCCGCGAGCTCCGCTGCACCTTCTCCCGCAAGGGGAGAAGGGAAAGGGCGTTGCGATTACAGAGCCTTGTAATCACTTCACAATTCCAGAATCGGCGAGCCTCGCGCAATCCTCGGCCAGCCCGATTCCAATTCCGGCGAGCGCTTCCCCACCCGCTGCAGCCTGATCCCCGCCACGCACTCAATGCGCCATGCCGGAGGATCCCGTGACCCGTCGAAAGCTCGCCTTCATTCTCATAGCCACCACCGCCTGCGGTGCGCTGGCGCTGTCCGCCGCCCGCGCCCGCGATGTGCCCCGGGTCGCGACCGGCTTTGTTGCGAATATCGTCTGCTCGGAGACCTTTGTCAGCGGGCTCGACCCCAGGCGAAACCTGGCCGAGACCACGGATGCGATGCCGGGGGCCGGCCTGATCACCTGGGCGATGGATACCGAGGTCGACCTCGATCGCCGCGACGTCACCGTGACGCTGTTCGGGCTCGGCCGCAGCCACGCGGTCTATCGCGAGGGGCTCGGCTGCACGCTCGACCATGGCGAGACGCTGGCCGGAATTGGGTTCCCGGCTGCGAAGCCGCAGGCCGCGCTGCTGCCCGAGATCGCCGGTCCCGCGCTCGTCGCGCCGCAGAGCCCGCAGCTCGCGGCCGCGCTCGATCGCGCCTTTGCCGAGCCGGCGGAGCCGCCGTTCCGGCGCACCCGCGCGGTCGTCGTCATGAAGGACGGCCGCATCGTCGCCGAGCGCTACGCCGATGGCATCGGCATCGACACCCCGTTGCTCGGCTTCTCCGCGACCAAATCGGTGATCGCGGCCCTGATCGGAATTCTGGTGCGCGACGGCAAGCTCACGGTCGACCGGCCGGTGCCGATCGCGGCCTGGCAGGATCCGAAGGATCCGCGCCACGCGATCACGGTCGACGAGCTGCTGCGCCACACCGCGGGCCTTGCGCTCGGCAGCTCGCTGCAGGCGTCGCTGGCATCCGTGCTCGAGCCGGTCAACCGGATGAAGTTCATGGAGCCGGACATGGCCGCGTACGCCGAGAGCATTCCGCTCGAGACCGCCCCGGGCGCGGCGTGGAATTATCACGACGGAAATTTCATCATCCTCTCGCATTTGATCCGCAACGCAGCCGGCGGCCACGCCGCCGACGTGATGCGGTTTGCGCGCCGCGAATTGTTCGATCCGCTCGGCATGCGCAATGTCGTGATGCAGTTCGATGCTGCGGACACGCCGGAAGGCTCGGGCTCGATGATGGCGAGCGCGCGCGACTGGGCGCGTCTCGGCCAGCTCTACCTCAATGACGGCATGGCCGGCGACAAGCGCATCCTGCCCGAAGGCTGGGTCAAGTACTCCGCATCGCCGACGCCGAACGCCTGGGTCGGCATCGGCGCCGGCTTCTGGACCAATCTCGGCGACAGCTTTGGCGCCAACTTCCGTGTCAAGCACGGCTGGCCGCGCGACGCCTTCTTCGCCAAGGGCACGATCGGGCAATATGTGATCATCGTGCCGTCGCAGCACCTCGTCATCGTGCGGCTTGGCCGCTCGCCGAACATGCCGCCCGACGCGGACGGTGTGTTCGATCTGGTTCGCGATGCCGTCGCGGCGACCTCGACCGGCGCGCGGCTCGCGGGCGGCAATTGACCGGCACGTCACACACCACCCGCGCGATCGTGAATTGAATCTCGGTCTCCGGAATTTTCTGATGTCGTGGCGCATCTCGCAGGAGGTGCGCCACGTTCTCTAAGATCGCTCAGCCGGAGACCATCATGCCGAAAGCCTACTGGATCGTGCACGTCACGGTGCACGATGAAGCCCGCTATCCCGAATATCTCGCCGCCGCGATGCCGGTATTCGCCAGATACGGTGCCAATTTCATTGTGCGCAACGGTCCCTACGAGGTGATGGAAGGCGCGACGCGCCAGCGCAATTTCGTCATCGAGTTCAGGGACCGCGCCACCGCGATGGAATGCTACACCTGCCCCGACTATCAGGCCGCCAAGGCGATCCGGCAGAGATATTCGGACGGGGATTTCGTGATCATCGATGGAGCGGAGTAGGCGTTCCGTCATTCCGGGGCATGCGAAGCTGCGCCCTCATCCTCACTTGTCATCGCCCGGCTCGACCGGGCGATCCAGTACGCCGCGGCCTCTCGGCTCAAGCATTGCTTTCTCTGGAATACTGGATCACCCGCTTTCGCGGGTGATGACACCGCGCTGTTTGACGTCTTGAATTGCGCCCCATCCCCATCGTCGTCCTGGCGAAAGCCAGGACCCATTACCCCAGATGTGGATCGTTGCGCGAGGCTGGGGCCGCGATCCCGTTCATGAGTCAATGCGGTGGTTATGGGTCCCGGCTTTCGCCGGGACGACAGCGGTGGGTGCGGTGTGCGGCTTGAGCTGTGACGACGGCCGCCGCTTACTGCCGCCCCAACTGCGTCGCCTTCGCCACGCGGTCGAAGCGCTCCAGCGTCAGGATCGCGTCGGCAAGCTGGTCGGCGCGCTTGTCGAGTACCGGACGGGCCAGCGTCAAAAACTTCTGCTGCATCGCCTGCGCATCGGGGAACGAGGTCGGCTCTCCGGAGGGATCGGCATAGAGGCGCTCATGGGTGCCGTCATCGGTGGTGATCGAGACGCGGGCGCCGAACGGATGGGTGCGGCCGATCTCGAGGCGGTCGTCCTGCACCACGTCGAACTTGTCGGCGAGCGCGTCGATCGCCGCATCACCGAGCCGGTCGTAATCGTCCCACCCGAAATGGCCCTGGTCGAGCGCAATCGCACCGGTGAAGAACATCGAGAACTGGCCGCCGACCACCGAGGTCGGGTGGCGCTTGGTGGCGGCGTCGCCGGTCAGCGTGATGCCGTTGCGGTGCAGACCGATCTCGACCTTCCTGATCTGGTCCGGCGTCAGATTGTGCTCGCGTCGCATCGCGATCAGCGCGTCGATCGCGGCATGAGTATAGCGGCAGCTCGGATACGGCTTCACGCCGATCTTGAGGGTCTCGTAGGTGCTGCCGAGTCCGGCTACTGCCTTGTCCGGATGCGCGTCATCGGTATAGCCGACCAAGAGGCCATGCTTGCCCTCGACCGACTCGCTCGAACCGATGAAGTCGTTGCGCGCCAGGGTCGCTGCGATCACGCCGTTCATCGCGGCGGCGCCGACCTGGTAGCGCTTGTTCCAGGCGCCGTTGACCAGGAATTGTAGCGAGCCCGCAGCCTGGCTGCCGGAGACGCCGAAGGCGGAGACGATCTGCTCCTTCGACAGCCCGAACAGTTTTGCCGCCGCCGCCGCGGCACCATAGGTGCCGGCGGTCGCGGTCGGGTGGAAACCCTTGGCATAATGCGAGGTCGGGTCGAGCGCGTTGCCGAGCCGGCAGCACACTTCATAACCGGCAACGATCGCGGTCAGCACGTCGCGGCCGGAGGCGCCGACCATCTCGCCGATCGCGAAGGCGGCGGGCACCACCGGCGCGCTCGGATGCAGCGAGGAATCGGCGTGGGTGTCGTCGAAGTCGAGCGAATGGCCCAGCGCGCCGTTGAGCAGCGCCGCCACCGCCGGCGTCCAGGTCTTGGTGTCGCCGAACACCGTGGCCTCGCCCTTGCCGTCCAGCGCGAGCGCCTCCAGCATCTTCATCAGCGCCGGCGTCGATTCCGCATCGCGGCGGGCGCGGATGGTGCTGCCCAGGAAATCCAGCGTCAAAACCTTGGCGCGCGCCAGCACCTCCGGCGGGATATCGGAATATTTCAGGTCAGCGACATAGGCGGCGAGCGTTGCGGTTTCGTGGGCCATCGTGTTTCCTCAATTTTGCGGCGCAGGGTAGGCGGGCAGGTTTGGCCTTTCAAGCCACCTTGCCGCCGCGGGCAGCAGCCATGCTTCAGGTCGCTGGAACTTCAAGTCATGTAACACGGGCCTTTCCATTGATTGCGGATCAGGGTGCATGAGGACCTTCGTAAAACGCATGTTCGCCAAGCTTTGGACCCGCAAGACGCAGCTGGCGTTGGCGATCCGGATCGCGTCCGCCGGCGTGGCGGCCTATGTCATCGCGCTGGCGCTGAACCTCATGCTGCCGCTCTGGGCGGTGCTGACCTCGCTGATCGTCACGCAAATGAGCGTCGGCCGCTCGCTGAAGGCGACCCGCGACTACATGCTCGGCACCATCGGCGGCGCAATCTATGGCGGCGCAATCGCGGTCTTGATCCCGCATTCCGGCGAGGGCAGCCTGCTGGCACTGCTGGTGTTGGCGATCGTGCCGCTGGCCTTCATTGCCGCGCTCAATCCCAGCCTGAACTCGGCGACGGTGACGGCGGTGATCGTGCTGCTGCTGCCGACGATGCATCACTCCAATCCGCTGGACTCCGCGATCGACCGCGTGCTCGAGGTCACGGTCGGCGCGCTCACCGGCCTTGTGATCTCGTTCCTGGTGCTGCCGTCGCGCGCGGTCAGCCAGATCAGGGTCAATGCGTCGAAGCTGCTGGAACTGCTCTCGGCGGCATTCGCCGAATTGCTCGCCGGCCTGACCCGCGGGCTCGACAACGATGCACTGCACCGGATCCAGGATGGCATCGGCACCGCGGTGACCAATTTGCACGCGACCGGCCTCGAGGCCGAGCGTGAACGCACCATGCATCTGTCATCCGGGCCGGACACCGGTCCGCTGCTGCGGACGGTCCAGCGGCTGCGGCACGACGTCGTGATGATCGGGCGCGCCTGCGTCGTGCCGCTGCCGGCCGATATCCAGGCCAGGCTGGCGCGGCCGTTGGCCGACGTCAGCAATGCCATCGTGACTTACATGGTGGCGGTCGCGACCGCCCTGCGCGCCGGCAGCGGTCCGGCCGACATGGCACCTGTCGATGCCGCGCTGCATGCCTATAGTGAGGAGGTTGCCGCTGTTCGTAGCCAGGGCCTGACCCGCGGCCTTCCGGTCGATGCCATGGAGCGGTTCTTCGCGCTTGGATTTTCGCTCGACCAGATGCGGCAGAATCTGAACGACCTCAAGCGCTGCCACGGCAATTGGTGCACGAACGAAGAGGCTGCCGAAAAGATCGTTGCCGAAACGTCGGAGAAGAGCGCGGCATGAACTTCGGCTATGCCGTGCGGCGCGTCAGGCCCTTGCTCTCCATGCGCCAGATCAGGAGGTCGATACGGTCCTGACCGAAGAATGGCTCGTTCTCGAACACGAAGGTCGGCACACCCCAATGGCCGGAGGCGGCGTGCGCGTCCTCGTTGCCCTTGATGACCGCTTCATAGCGATCGGGATCGGCCGCGATCGTCGCATCCATCGCCGCGAGATCGAAGCCGGCGGCATCGGCCGCTTGCGCCAGATGATCGCCCTCGTTCCAGCCCTTCACCGAGCCGTCCCACAGCATGCGGCTGATCGCGGCAGTGAAGGCGAGCGACCGCCCTTCGAGTTGCGCCGCGGCGCCGAGCCGGGTCAGGCGGTGGATGTAGGGCTGATGCGTGGCGACGTCGAGCGTCGTCATGTCCTGCACGATCGGGTCCGGGCGCGGAAAGCGGAACGGGATACTCTCATGCTTGGCGACGCGGCTGGAATCGAGCACGACATAGCGGGCGAATTGCGGATTGGTCTTCTTGAAGAAGCCGGGCACGCGCACCGCGAGCGGATAGACCGGCCGCAAATTCACCGCGACATCGTAGTCGGCGACCATCTTCAACGTCTTCGGCAGCGCCAGATAGCTGTAGGGACTGCGGAACGAGAAGAACAGGTCGACCGACAAGGTCATGCGCTAGCCTCCGTTCGGTGTGATCTCATCGACCTTCATGCGGCAACCTTCATCCAACCAGTCTGCGTGCCAGCAGGCGGAAACGCAAGATCAGGAGGGTCGCATAGACCGCGGTGCCGAGCGACAGCCCGATCCAGACACCGGGGGCGTTGAGCCCGGCCCAGAAGGCCAGCGCAGAGGCCGACGCGAAGCCGATCAGCCAGTAGCTGATGACGGCGAACAGCAGCGGCACCTGGGTGTCGTTCATGCCGCGCAGCGCGCCGGCGGTGGTGGTCTGCACGCCGTCGGCGATGAAGAAGGTCGCGCCGATCAAGAGCAGCATCGCGGTGAGCTGCGCGGTGGCGTCGGAGGCCTCGCCAAGGAACAGGGCCGCGATCTCGAAGCGCGCCAGGATCACCGCGAGCGTCATGACGCTCATGAAGACGCCGGCGAGCGCGATCGCGACGAAGCCGGCGCGCTGCACCGCGTCGGTGTCGCGGCGGCCGACCGCCTGGCCAACCCGCACGGTGGCGGCCATGCTGACGCCGAACGGCACCATGAACAGGATCGCCGCGATCTGCAGCGCGATCTGGTGCGCAGCCAGCGCCGTGGTGCTGATCAGCCCCATCAGCAGGCCGGCCGCGCCGAACAGGCCGTATTCCAGCAGGAACGCGATCGAGATCGGCGCGCCGACGGCAACGAGCTTGCCCATCAGCGGCCAGTCGATGCGCCAGACGCGGCTGAACACGTGATACTTGCGGAACGGGCGGCGCCGCGCCGCAAACCACACGCCGGCGAGGAAGGTGGCGAGATTGACGATCGTGGTCGCAAGTCCGGCGCCGAACATGCCGAGTTCAGGCATGCCCCATTTGCCGTAGAGCAGAAGATAGACCATCAGCGCATTGGCCGGGATCGCCGCGAGCGTGATCCACAGCACCGGCTCCGGCCGGTTCACCGCGCTCATGAAGCCCCGGATCGCGATGAACCACAGCGCCGGCAGGATGCCCCAGGCGAGCCCGAACAGATATTGCTGCGCCAGATGCGCGGTGGCCTGGGTCTGGCCGAGTGCGAGCAGGATGCGCTCGCCACGGAACGGCAGCGCCATCAGCGGCAGCACCATGAAGAACCCCGCCCACAGGCCGACGCGGAGTGCCCGCCGCATCACGCGCGGGTTGCGGGCGCCGAACGCCTGCGCGGCCAATGGCGAGACCGCGGACATCATGCCCATGCCGATGGTGAAGCTGACGAAATACACGGTGTGCGCCAGCGCCGCCGCGGCGACATTCTCGCTGCCGAGCCGGCCGATGAAGGCGAGATCGGTCGTCATCATCGCGATCTGCCCGAGCTGCGTCAGCGCAAGCGGCACGGCGAGCTTTAGCGTTTCGGCGAGCTCGGCCGTGAGCAGCTTGCGAGGTGGGACGACGGCCGCGCGCACCGCGGCCGGGTCGATCTTGTCGATGCAGGTCATGACGGCACGCTTAGCACGGCAAACCGGCCGGAAGGATGGCCAAGCTGCCGCAGGGAGCTACGATCGCGCAGGTATCCGCTTGATCTTGGCGCCGAGCGCGTTGAGCCGCTCGTCGATCCGCTCATAGCCGCGCTCGATCTGGTCGGCATTGTTGATGGTGGAGGTGCCGTTGGCGCACACCGCGGCGAGCAGCATCGCCATGCCGGCGCGGATGTCGGGCGAGTTCATCGGCGCGCCGCGCAGCCGGCTCGGTCCGGCCACGATCGCGCGATGCGGGTCGCAGAGCACGATGCGGCCGCCCATCGCGATCAAATTGTCGACGAAGAACATCCGCGACTCGAACATCTTCTCGTGCATCAGGATGACGCCGTCGCACTGCGTCGCGGTGACGATCGCGATCGACATCAGGTCGGCCGGGAAGGCCGGCCAGGGCTGGTCCTCGAGCTTCGGCACATGGCCGCCGAAATCATCCTGGATCTTCATGGTCTGGTTCGACGGCACGACGAGGTCGTCGCCCTCGACGCCGCAGACGATGCCGAGCCGCTCAAAGCCCATCCGGATCGAGCGCAAATGCTCGACGCCGGCGCGCGCGATGCGCAGCGGCGAGCGGGTCACCGCGGCAAGGCCGATCAGCGATCCGACCTCGATATGGTCGGGCTGGATCGCGTAGGTCGTGCCGCCGAGCGTCGCCTGGCCGTGCACGACGATGGTGTTGGTGCCGATGCCTTCGATCTTCGCGCCAAGCGCGACCAGGAAATTGGCGAGGTCCTGCACATGCGGCTCGGAGGCCGCGTTGCGCAGATAGGTGGTGCCGCGGGCGGCGACGGCGGCGACCAGCGCGTTCTCCGTCGCGGTGACGCTGGGCTCGTCGAGGAACACATCAGCGCCCTTCAGGCGCGCAGCGCGGAATTCCAGACGGTGCGTCGCGGTGACCGTGGCGCCGAGTTGCTCGAAGGCCAGAAAATGCGTGTCGAGCCGGCGGCGGCCGATCACGTCGCCGCCGGGCGGCGGCAACGCGACCTCGCCGCAGCGGGCGAGCAGCGGACCCGCCAGCAGGATCGAGGCGCGGATGCGCGCGCACAGCGCCGGATCGAGATCGGCGGCGCGGATCTCCTTGGCATGGATCTGCAGCGTGTTGCGCTCGGTCCATTCGGCGCTGGCGCCGACCGAACGACACAGCTCGACCAGCGTTTCGGTGTCGCGAATGCGCGGCACGTTGGTCAGCGTGACCGGATGCTCGGTGAGCAGGGCAGCTGCAATGATCGGCAGCGCGGAGTTCTTGTTGCCCGACGGCTCGATGGTGCCCGAAAGGCGGCGGCCGCCTTCGACGATGTATTGGATCGGCGGCACGCGGAATGTCCCCTAACGCATCATCCAGACTTGGATGCAGACTTGGATTTGAACTTGGCCATGTGAAATTCCGCAACGGAATCAATGGCTGTCCGGCACCGTAACACAACTCCCGGCGCAGCTTCCACACGAAAGGTAGCCGCGCGACGGTGCCGATCGCCTTGTCACGGACACGTCACTCTCGCCGAGCCATCGCGTCGGAAGCCGCATGGCCGCCGGGAGCAGGTCGTCAGATGTCGATGGTGGCGCTGAGCGAATTTTCCTGGATGAAGTCGCGGCGCGGCTCGACCACGTCGCCCATCAGCTTGGTGAAGATGTCGTCGGCCTCGTCGACCTCCTTGATCTTCACCTGGAGCAGCGAGCGCGCCTCGGTATCCAGCGTGGTCTCCCACAGTTGCTCCGGATTCATCTCGCCGAGACCTTTGTAGCGCTGCAGCGAGACGCCCTTGCGGGCGGCATCCGTCACCGCCTCGAACAGGTCGATCGGGCCGTGAATGGTCTGCTCGGCATCCTTGCGCCGGAGCTTGCCGGCCCGCACGTAGATCTCCTGCAGCCTGGTCGCATACTCGTCGAGCTTGCGTGCATCGGCCGAGCCGAGAAACGCGTCGTCGATCACAGCCACTTCCTTGACGCCGCGCACGGTGCGCTCGAACTGGAAGCCCTGGCCTTCCGTGAACGTGCCGATCCAGCCGCGCTCGACTTCGTCGGCAACCGCGTCCAGCCGCTTGGCGATGTAATCGGCCGCGGAGTTGGCAGTCGCGATATCGCTGGTGATTTTCGGGGTCAGCACGCCCGCGATCGCGGCCTGCTCGATCACCGCGCGGTTATAGCGGCTGTGCAGGTTGCGCAGCACGGAGCGGATCGTCCGGGCGTCTTCGACCAGCGACAGCAAGTCACGGCCCGAGCGGTCTTCGCCGGAGGCCGGCTTGAAGACACATTCGTCGAGCCCGGTCGAGATCAGATAATCCTCGAGCGCGCGCTCGTCCTTCAGATATTGCTCGGACTTGCCGCGCGAGACCTTATAGAGCGGCGGCTGGGCGATATAGAGAAAGCCGCCGTCGATGATCGAGCGCATCTGGCGATAGAAGAAGGTCAGCAGCAGCGTGCGGATATGGGCGCCGTCGACGTCGGCGTCGGTCATCACGATGATCTTGTGATAGCGCAGCTTTTCGACCGAGAAATCGTCGCTGATGCCGGTGCCGAGCGCGGTGATCAGCGTGCCGATCTGCTCCGACGACAGCATCTTGTCGGGGCGCACGCGCTCGACATTGAGGATCTTGCCGCGCAGCGGCAGCACCGCCTGGAATTCGCGGTTGCGGCCCTGCTTGGCGCTGCCGCCTGCCGAGTCACCCTCGACGATGAACAGTTCGGACTTCGCCGGATCCTTCTCCTGGCAGTCGGCGAGCTTGCCGGGGAGCGAGGAGACGCTGAGCGGGTTCTTGCGGGTCAGCTCGCGCGCCTTGCGCGCAGCCTCGCGGGCTGCGGCCGCCTGGATCACCTTGCCGACGATTTCCTTGGCTTCCTTCGGATTCTCTTCGAACCAGGCTGCCAGCGCCTCGTTGAGGACGTTCTCGACCACCGGTCGAACCTCCGAGGACACCAGCTTGTCCTTGGTCTGCGACGAGAACTTCGGATCGGGCACCTTCACCGACAGCACCGCGGTGAGGCCTTCGCGGCAATCGTCACCGGTCAGCGCGATCTTTTCCTTCTTCGCATTGGCCTCGGCATAGCCGTTGACCTGGCGCGTCAGCGCGCCGCGGAAGCCGGCCAGATGGGTGCCGCCGTCGCGCTGCGGGATGTTGTTGGTGAAGCACAGCACGTTCTCGTGGTAGCTATCGTTCCACCACAGCGCGGCTTCGACGCCGATGCCGTTGGCTTCCGCGCGCACCATGATCGGCGCCGGCACGATCGCCTTCTTGTTGCGGTCGAGATATTTGACGAATTCCTCGACGCCGCCGGAATAGTACATCTCCTCGCGCTTCTCGACCGCGTGGCGCATGTCGGACAGCACGATGTGGACGCCGGAATTGAGGAAGGCGAGCTCGCGCAGCCGGTGCTCGAGCGTCGCGAAATCATATTCGATGTTCTTGAAGGTCCCGGGCGAGGCGAGGAAGGTGACCTCGGTGCCGCGTTTGCCCGGTGCATCGCCGACCACCTTGAGCGGCGCCACGGCATCGCCGTGCGCGAATTCGATGTAGTGCTCCTTGTCGTCGCGCCAGATCCGCAGGCCCAGCTTGCTCGACAGCGCGTTGACCACGGAGACGCCGACGCCGTGCAGACCTCCGGAGACCTTGTAGGAGTTCTGGTCGAACTTTCCGCCGGCGTGCAGCTGGGTCATGATGACCTCGGCCGCGGAGACGCCTTCGCCCTTGTGGATGTCGACCGGAATGCCGCGGCCGTCGTCGTAGACGGTGACGGAATTGTCGGCATTGAGGGTGACCAGGACGCGGCTCGCATGGCCCGCCAGCGCCTCGTCGATCGCGTTGTCGACGACCTCGTAGACCATGTGATGCAGGCCGGACCCGTCATCGGTGTCGCCGATATACATGCCGGGCCGCTTGCGGACAGCGTCAAGGCCCTTCAGCACCCGGATCGATTCCGCACCATATTCGGCCGGAACGGGATGCTCAGATTCGGCAGGGGTCTGCCGGGCAGGTTCAGTCATGTGAGGCCTTCGAGGATGTCCCGAATCAGCTGCACAAAATGAGGCGCTGATTCCGCTATTTGTGCCATGAAAGAGCAGTTGCGCCTAGCGCAAAGTCTCCGTCTACAAACTATTGAATAAATAGGATTTTTTCGGCCTGTTTCAAGGCGCTCAAAGGCCGATTCCGGAGGCTCTGAAAAGCCCGATTCGAAGGCGGATTCGAGGCCCTTTCGGAGACGATTCCGCGTGCTTAGCCGCGCCGTGTGGCGCGGCCGGATTCGACGTCGAAAATCTCTCCCGTCGGGCCGATATCGACGAAGGCAGCAGGGTCGGCGCCGGTCATCCAGACCTGGGCGCCGAGCTTGGCGAGCTCCTCGAACAGCGCCTTGCGCCTGTTGGGGTCGAGATGGGCGACGACCTCGTCGAGCAGCAGCAGCGGCACGATACCGGTCATCTCCGCGACCATCGTGGCATGCGCCAGCACCAGCCCGATCAAGAGCGCCTTCTGCTCGCCGGTCGAGGCGTCGCGCGCCGGCATGCTCTTCGGCGCGTAGATCACCTGCAGATCGGTCAGATGCGGTCCGTCCAGCGTGCGCCCGGCGGCGGCGTCGCGCGGCCGGCTGGCGCGCAGAATCTCGCGGTAGCGGTCCTCCACCGCGGTCGCGGGCTCCTGCAGCAGCGCGCTCTCCATCCAGCCGTCGAGCATGATCTCGGCGGACGGGAAGGCCGACGCCGCGCCGCGCTCGCGCAGCATCGCAGCGAGCTTGGCGGCGGTCTGGCCGCGCGATGCGGCGACCGCGACCGCAAGCTCGGCGGTCTCGCGCTCGATCGCATCACACCAATGGTCGTCGTAGTTGCGCACCTCGAGCAGCCGGTTGCGCGAGCGCAGCGAGCGCTCCAGCGCCGAGACCCGGCTGGAATGCTCGGAATCGATCGCCAGCACCAGGCGGTCGAAGAAGCGCCGCCGTTCGGACGCTGCGCCCATGAACAGCCCGTCCATCGCCGGCGTCAGCCACACCATGCGCAGATGGTCGCCAAACGCGGTCGCGGACCCGACCGGTTCGCGATCGATGCGGCAGCGCCGGCTGTTGCTCGCCTCGCCGGTCGGCGGATCGATGCCGGTGCCGAGTGTGGCGAGGCCGAGCGCGCCCTCGACTTCGGCCGAGACCGCCCAGGAGCCGTCGCCGTGATTATCGGCGATGTCCTCCAGGGTCGCGCGGCGCAGGCCGCGGCCCGGCGACAGGAACGAGACCGCCTCCATGCAATTGGTCTTGCCGGCGCCGTTCGGCCCGACCAGCACCACCATGTCGCCCGCGACCTGCAGCGTCGCCGCCCGGTAATTGCGGAAATGCGTCAGCGACAGGCGATGAATGCGGGACGGGGTCATCTCAGCTCGTCATTGCCGGGCAGTCGTGCCCAGCCACGACGCTATCTAGTGCCAATGCGCGCCAAGAGAAGTGCGTCACACCCGCATTGGCATCAGCACGTAGAGCGCGCCTTTGCTGTCGCGGTCCTGCACCAGGGTCGGCGAGCCGGGATCGGCGAGCTTCAGCACCGCGACCTCGCCCTCGATCTGGGCGGCGATGTCGAGCAGATAGCGCGAGTTGAAACCGATATCGAGTGCATCGGAGGCGTACTCGACCTCGATCTCTTCGGTGGCGCTGCCGGAATCCGGGTTGGTGACCGAGAGCACCAGCTTGCCGGCGGACAGAGCCAGCTTCACCGCGCGGCCGCGTTCGCTGGAAATGGTCGAGACGCGGTCGACGGCGGCCTCGAAATCCTTCTTGTCGACCACCAGTTCCTTGTCGTTGTTCTGCGGAATGACGCGGCCATAGTCCGGGAAGGTGCCGTCGATCAGCTTCGAGGTCAGCACCACATTGCCGAGCGTGAAGCGGATCTTGCCGTCCGACAGTTCGATCGAGATCTCTGCGTCGTCACCCTCGATCAGCCGCTGCACCTCGCCGACGGTCTTGCGCGGGACGATCACGCCGGGCATGCCGGTCGCGCCCTTGGGCAGCGCGAGGTCGATCTGCGCCAGACGATGGCCGTCGGTCGCAACCCCGCGCAGGGTCGCCGCCTTGGCGTTGCCGGCGGCGTGCAGATAGATGCCGTTGAGGTAATAGCGGGTCTCTTCGGTCGAGATCGCAAACTGGGTGCGGTCGATCAGCCGCTTGATGTCGGAGGCCGGCAGCGAGAACGAATGCGTCATATCGCCGGCGGCAAGGCCCGGGAAATCGCTTTCGGGCAGCGTCTGTAACGTGAAGCGCGAGCGGCCGGCGCGCACCGCGAGCACCGAGCGGTCGCCGTCGGCCTCCAGCACGATCTGCGAGCCGTCGGGCAGCTTGCGGACGATGTCATAGAACATGTGCGCCGGCACCGTGGTCGAGCCGGCGGTTCCGGTCTCGGCCGGCAGCGTCTCCGTCACCTCGAGATCGAGGTCGGTCGCCTTCAGCGACAATTTGGCGCCCTCGGCGCGGATCAGCACGTTGCCGAGGATCGGGATGGTGTTGCGGCGCTCGACCACGCGGTGAACGTGACCCAGCGATTTCAGGAGTTGCGCGCGCTCGACGGTGACCTTCATTGCAATACCCGCCAGATCCCTCAGATGGAAAAGCCGGGCGGCCGTTCAGGGCAGCACCGCGGCATTGGAAACCCGATAAGCCGGATCAATACCGGATTTGATCAAACCCACGGGGGGACCGCAAGGTGGCGCGGATGGGCCGCCGGTGCAAGGGAGACGGGCCAGAAACGGGCCCCGTTCCCCACGTTTTGGGCCGGAAAAAAGTTTAGCCCTCCCCTCTTGATAAAGGAGAGGGCTATGGAACGAGCCGGCCAGATGAGGCGGTCTTATGCCTGCAGTCCTATTCCTGCAGCTGACGCTTCAGCGATTCGACTTCCTCCGACAGCGTCGTGTCCTTGGCGACCAGTGCCTCAATCTTGCGCACCGCGTGCAACACCGTGGTGTGGTCGCGGCCGCCGAAGCGCCGGCCGATCTCCGGCAGCGAGCGCAGGGTCAGCGTCTTGGCCAGATACATCGCAACCTGGCGCGGGCGCACCACATTGGCGGTGCGGCGCGACGACAGGAGGTCGGAGCGGCTGACATTGTACTGCCGGGCGACGACGCGCTGGATGTCCTCGATCTTGATCCGCTTCGGCTCCTGCGGGCGGATCAGGTCGCGCACCTCGCGCTCGGCCATCTCCAGCGTCACGGGCTGGTTGTTGAGCTTGGAGTGCGCGAGCAGGCGGTTGATCGCGCCTTCGAGGTCGCGGCCGTTATGGGTGATGGTCCGCGCCAGATAGTCGAGCACTTCTTCCGGCACATCGAAGGTCGCATGGTGGGCGCGGGCCGCGGCGACGCGCGACTTCAGGATGCCGAGCCGCAGTTCCTCGCCGAGCGAACCCATCTCGACCACCAGGCCACCGGCGAGCCGCGAGCGCACGCGGTCGTCGAGGCTTTCGAGATCGGACGGCGGACGGTCGGCCGCGATCACGACCTGACGGCCGGCGTCGATCAGCGCGTTCAGCGTGTGGCAGAACTCGGCCTGCGTCGACTTGCCCTGCAGGAACTGCAGATCGTCGATCACAAGCACGTCGATGCCGCGCAGCGCCTCCTTGAACGCCAGCGCCGTCTGCGTCTTCAGCGCCGCGACGAAGCCGTACATGAACTTCTCGGCGGTGAGATACAGCACCTTGCGCTCGCCGCCGGAATTGCCGGCCCAGGTCACGGCCTGCAGCAGGTGCGTCTTGCCGAGGCCGACGCCGGCATGGATGTAGAGCGGGTTGAACATCACGGGATCGCCGCGGCGACCTTCCGCGACCTGGCGCGCAGCCGCATGGGCCAGCGTGTTGGAGCGGCCGACGACGAAGCTTGCAAAGGTCAGGCGCGGATCGAGCGGCGAGCCGCCGAGCGCGTCATGGCTGGCGGACACCGGCGCGGTCGCGAACGAGCGCAGTTCAGGCGCGGGACGGCCGTCATGGCGCTCGACACGGCGCACTTCGACCGGCGCAGCCGCTTCCTTCACTGGAGCCACCGCGCGGATCGCCGAACGCACGGTGAGGTCGATGCGATGCACTTCGGGCATCTCGGCCTGCCAGCAGGTGAGCACGCGTTCGGCGTAATGCGCCTGGATCCAGCTCTTGAGGAACCGGGTCGGAACCGACAGGTGCACGCTCTCGTCGTGCACGCTCTCCAGATCCATCCGCGCGAACCAGCTCGTGTAAACGTCCTCGCCAACACTCGTCCGCAAACGTCCCTTCACCCGCGACCAGCGATCCTGTTCCGTGTTCGTCATTGCTTTCGTACTTTTCCAAATCTGAGAGATGATGATTGCGAAAGCGCCGTGCAGGGGGCCTGCCACGACGCGACCTCTAGCGGGCGCGGTCTGCTCCGGACAAAGCTCTCCCGTGTGGCGGCCATGCGCCACGCGACAGGTCAGCTGTTTGGAGAAGATGCGTCCCGCGAGGTCAGCGCGTACTCGACGGTCTCTGCGGGTAAGAGCCAGCGTCCGAGGGGTTGATTACGGCACCACAGGAAGTCTGCACTTGGGCTGTCGTTGGTTCGACTGCAGTGATGATACCGTAAGGCATAAGTCCTCCCCCTCCCACCGCGACGTATCGCGGCAAGTTGTCAGCTTGCTGGTGTCTTCAAAATCGAACTGCTGCTACCGAACACCGAAATGCCCGGCGCTTCGCCGCCGCGTGTCGTCGTCAACCTGTTCGCTTGCGCCGCGTTCCCGCTGCCAGATTCCGACTGACGCCCTGGTCTCTCTTGTTCGATCCCCCAAATTGCCGGGGACACCGCCGGAGATATTTTGACACAGGTCGACCGTCCCCATATCGCTATGAGCCGTCAATCTAGCTTCGCTTGGAAAGCGTCGCTAACGCACACACCGCCGCCGATTTGTGCGTCCGCCCTTGGGTCTCAAACCGCGCTGATCTGGAGAGCCGTGGGCGTCGCGAACAAGAAATAAATACACCAAGCGTATTTTCTGACAATCCGTGGATTCGACGGGGGTCGAGACTCTTCGCGACTGTTGCGGCGGTGCCGACGCTGAGTTGCGAAAGCAAGGTTTTGAATCAGCGCGCAGATTCACGCGCGTCACAAACGACGGTGCAATACCAAAAATTTTTCATAGAAAATTTACATTTGGTCTCGCGCCGGTCATTTTTCCAATCGCTGTCCAGCGCTATGTGCATAAGTAACTCGCGAAGCGTGAGTTTTCTCGATTACTTTTGCAGGGTAACCCGCGTCGCAATTTCCGACGCGCGATGCCGCGCCTTATTCCATTTATTGCGCTTAGTGCAGAACAATCTGCACGAGTGCGGCGCGTTAAGCATATTGGGCCGGTAGAACTACGGACGCGACGAAACATGACACGCAGTTCGTCGCGCGGCAACGCCGACTCTTCTCGCGCTATGAAACTTCCACGACAAAATGCGAGACCAAAACAAAAAGCCCGGCGCGAGCCGGGCTTCGTGACAAACGTGTTCCTCAGTCAGCTCGCGCGGCGAGCTCTACTCGCTGAGCTTATTTGGCCAGCTTACTTGGCGAGCTTGGCGATGCTCTGCGTAAGGCGCGACACCTTCCGGCTCGCGAGGTTCTTGTGAATGATGTTGCGCTGCGCTGCCTTCATCAGTTCGGGCTCGGCCTTGCTCATCGCCTTGAGTGCCGCCTCGCGGTCGCCGCTCTTGATCGCTTCCTCGACGGTGCGCACCGCGCCACGCATCTGCGTGCGACGCGACTTGTTGACGATGGTGCGGCGAGCAATCTTGCGGGTCGCCTTCTTGGCGGAGGTGGTGTTGGCCATGGTTCTCTAACTGTCCTTCGGCGGTGATCGCTCGGTGGTCGGGCTGGCGCGCACCGGCCGGTTCAAATCTCAACTCTGATGTATTTGTCCAAGGTGTTGTCTTGGGTGTCCTTGAGGCGGCCATACGAAGAGCGCAAAATGCTGCCCCGGCATGCGGCACTGTCCAAAGAACAGCGGCGGCAGGATTGCACCCGCCGCCATCGGCCGGTCTTATAGATGGCGCAGGCTTAACCGTCAACGCTTTCGGGACCGAAAAAGGGCCCGAAATCGGCCTCGTGAGGGCCGGATAAGCCGCTGAAGAGGTTGAATTTCCGGGGGGCGCCCGGTAAGGCCTGTCGACGCGTGGGGCGCGACTGGGAGTTAGGGTGACGCATGATCCGCGGCTTTTTCCGCCTGATCGGCCTTTTGCTGCTGGCCGGCAGTTTCATCTTCATGGTCTATGACGGGGCCCGCTACGTCGCCGACCAGAGCCTGCGGTTCACCCAATTCGGCCAGTTCTGGAACGATATCCACCAGTCGAGCCAGCAGGCGTTCCATGCCTGGGTGGATCGTTTCGCGCCCTGGCTGTGGAACGACGTGATCCGCGTGCTTCTGGAGCAGCCGGTGTTCGCGGTGCTCGGCATTGCCGGCATCCTGCTGATGATCCTGTTCCGGCCGCGCAAGCCGCTGATCGGCTACGCGCGCGACTGAGCCGGCCGCGGCCCGCTTGAGCTTGTCTTGGCCGCAGCCGTTCAGTAACGGGGCTGCCATCATCCGCGTAAGGACATATATAGGTGACAGCCGGCCCGCAGGCCCCAGCCCGCGTCGGCCGATGTCCCGCCCGGAGGTATCCATGTTGTTCATGCGCAAGACCACCGCGTTGCCAAGCGCCGCCGAGGCGCTGCCTGGCCGCGCGACGCCGATCCCGACCGCGACCACCCATTTCGTCAATGGCAGCAAATTGACGCCGCCCTATCCGCAAGGCCTCGAGCAGGCCGTGTTCGGGCTCGGCTGCTTCTGGGGCGCGGAACGGAAGTTCTGGGAACTCGGCGACGGGATCTACACCACGGCGGTCGGCTATGCAGGCGGCCACACGCCGAACCCGACCTATGAAGAGGTGTGCTCGGGACGCACCGGCCACACCGAGGTCGTGCTCGTCGTGTTCGACCCGAAGAAGATCTCCTACGAGAAACTCCTGAAGACGTTCTGGGAGAACCACAACCCGACGCAGGGCATGCGCCAGGGCAACGATATCGGCACGCAGTATCGTTCTGCGATCTACACGTTCAGCGATGCGCAGCACAAAGCCGCCGATGCTTCGCAGGCGATGTATCAGAAGGCGCTTGCCGCCAAGGGCCTCGGCGCGATCACGACGGAAGTGGCGCCGGCCGGCGAGTTCTACTTCGCCGAGGACTACCATCAGCAATACCTCGCCAAGAATCCGGCGGGCTATTGCGGGCTTGGCGGCACCGGCGTGTCCTGCCCGATCGGCGTCGGCGTCACCGCCTAATCGCCGTGTCGTGCGCCAAATCGAGGGGGAGGCGGGCTTTCCGGCTCCCCGCTCGGTCCTCGAAAACCCTTTATTAACCATAAGTGGTGCAAGACTGGGCTTGTCTCGCCGTTGAGGGATAGGTCCGGTGCCGGTTGCACACGCGTTACGATTGCCGATCACTGCCGTTGTGGCTGCGCTCGCGCTGTCTGGCTGCATGAGCACGTCCGGCCCCATTGCCGTCGGCCCGCAAGGTGTCGATGCCGTCACCTATGGACCGGCCTATGCACCCGCCCCGGTTGCCGACGCAGGCGGCGGTGGTGCGATCAGCGCATTGCGGTCCGCCTTCGCCAGCACTTCTCCCGGTTATGGCTATGCCGCGCCCGGCGCCGCCCCGGTGGTCTATGCCGCCGCGCCGGGTGGGCCCGCTGGCTACGACAACTCCTATCATCTCGGCCCGGGCGACAAGCTCCGCGTCGTGGTCTACGGCCAGGAAGGCCTGACCAACTCCTACGCGATCGACGCTGCCGGCTCGATCACCATGCCGCTGATCGGCTCGGTGCCGGCACGCGGCCGCACGCCGGCCGGGCTTGCCGGTGAAATCTCGGCACGCTTGCGCAACGGCTTCATCCGCGATCCTTCAGTCGCGGTCGAGATCGAATCCTACCGGCCGTTCTTCATCCTCGGCGAAGTCCAGGCTCCCGGCCAATATCCCTACGTGCCGAACATGACCGTCGAAAGCGCGGTCGCGATCGCCGGCGGCTTCGCGCCACGCGCCCGCCGCGACAGCGTGACGCTGACCCATACCGATGCATCCGGTTCCGGCCGCTTCGTGGTGCCGCTGGGCACGCCGATGAGCCCCGGCGATACGGTGTTCGTCGGCGAGCGCTGGTTCTGAGCAACATCTCTCTGCTGTCATTCCGGGATGCGCCGCAAGGCGCAGGCCCGGAATCCATTTTGCCGCAGCGTCTATTGAGAGATGGATTCCGGGCTCGCGCTTCGCGCGCCCCGGAATGACGAGTTTGGGAAAGCGGCGCCCTATTTCTTCAGATGCTTCCCGAAAAATTCCATGCTGCGCGGCCAGGCGATGTCGGCGCTCGCCTTGTCGTAGCTTGCGCGCTCGTCGCAATGGAAGCCGTGCTGCGCGCCGGAATAGATGAAGACCTCGACCTCGGTCCGCTTCGACTTAATGGTCTCGACATCGCTCAAGGGAATGCCGGCATCTTTCTCGCCGAAATGCAGCTGCGTCGGCACGGTCGGCTTGTCGTCGGCGAAGCGAATGATGGCGCCGCCGTAATAGCCGATTGCGGCCGAGAGCCCGCTCAGCTTGGTGGCCGCCGCATAGGCGATGCTGCCGCCGAGGCAGAAGCCGATGATGCCGACCGGCCCGACCGCCTTCACCGCGTCGATCGCCGCCTGGCTGTCGCGCAGCATCGCGGCAAAGTCCGGATTGGCCACGAATTTCCGCGCCTCGGCCACCTCATCGGGGGAGTAGCCGCTCTGGAAGTTCGGCGTGATGCGGTCGAAGATCGACGGCGCAACCGCGACGTAGCCTTCCTTCGCCAGCCGGTCGCAAACCGAGCGGATGTGGTGGTTGACGCCAAAGATCTCCTGGATCACCACGATCGCGCCCTTCGGCGCGCCAGCGGGATCGGCGCGATAGGCGCCGAGTTCAAATCCGTCCGAAGCCTTGAGTTTGATGTCTTGTCCCATGGTCCAACCTTGTCATGTTGGGGGTTGCATGAAGCTCATCGATGATGAGGGCGCCTCATATTTTGAGCATGATCTTCGCGCAAACGCGTTCGCGTTTGTCGCGAGGGAAAACCGCTTCGCACTTTTCCGGATCATGCTCTATCGCCACATCCAGTTCTCGCCCCAGTCGCCCTTCCAGCCGGCGAGCCGGCCCTTGCGGAATTGCAGATAGAGACGGTCATGGTGCGGGAACAGCCCGCTGCCGCCGAGGTCGCGGAAGGTCAGGAAGATCTCATTGCCGGGCCGCCCGCTGACATGGGTGAAGGGGGTGCCAAGCGCGCGCTGCGCGTCCACGACGCCCATGCCGAACACCAGCGGTGTGTTGTTCGATAGCGTCGCGGTGAAGGTCGGCGTGGCCGGGTCGGCGAACGGCCGTAGCTTCTGGGCGTTCCCTGCGGTCGCTGCCGCCGTCAGCAACAAGGCGACGACAATCGTCTTCATGAGGCGGCCTTTCCCGGCGCGCCGGCTTCAAGGCTATCGAGGAACGGCAGCACGGCGGCGATGAAGGCCTGCGGCTGATCGATGTTGACGGCATGGCCGGCGTTCGGAATCACCGCCTTCTGCCCACCCGGGATCTTCGCGGCCATGTAGTCGGACGCGGCCAGGAACGGCGTGTCGTCGGCGCCGACCACAACCAGCGACGGCACCTTGATCCCGGGCAATGACTCGATCACCCGCGCATCGCGTTGCGCCAGCATGCCGCGCGCGGCGAGCGCGAGACCCTTGGCATTGCGATGCGTGACCGACGCGCGCTCGGCACTCGCCGACTTCAGCACCTCGAGCCCCTCACGATCGAAGCGGTCGCCGGTGTCGCGGGCACGCGTGTTCCAGACCTCGCGGGCGTCGTCCTTCTTGAATCCCGGACCGGTGTCGATGATCAACAGCGCACGCACCCGCTCCGGATGGGCGCGGTGGAAGGCGAGCGACATGTAGCCGCCGAGCGACAGACCGCCGACGATCGCCTTGTCGGCGCCGGCGGCGTCGAGCAGGGCGGCAATGTCGCCGACCGTCGCCGCCTCGCTATAAGCATCCGGATTGTCGGGATAGTCGGACTGGCCGTGCCCGCGCATGTCCCACAGGATCAGTTTGTGCCGCTTCGACAGCGCCTCGATCTGGCCCTGCCACATCGCAGACGTCGACGAATACCCGTGGGTGAGGATCAGGGGCGGGCCGCTGCCGTGAATCTCGTAGTAGATATCGACGCCGCTGCGGTTGAGCTTGGCCATTGACGGGCTCCTTCTGTTGTCGATGTCAGGTCCGGCAGCGCTACCGACCTTGGTAGGAGGCATCGATACGGCATCAATACTGGCATTTCAAAAGCTTCATGCCGTTACCGCATTGCACAACGGGCAGTTTCCGAAATTTATTCCTTTCGAGCAATTCCAAATTGGATTGCCTCCAGCCGGGAACCGGATCATTGTTTCGGCAACTGTCGCTTACCCGGTGGGCGCCAGCCATGACCCAACAGTGAGTTGCCGCCGTAAGCGGCTGCCTACACCGGAAGGGGAGAGAGATGCCAAATCTCAATATCAACGGACGGAATATGTCCGTCGAGGCGGCCAATGACACGCCGCTGCTTTGGGTCATCCGCGAGCAATTGCAGATGACGGGCACCAAATTCGGTTGCGGCGCCGGTCTCTGTGGCGCCTGCACGGTTCACCTCAACGGCGAAGCGGTGCGGTCCTGCCAGACCTCGCTCGCCGACGCCGTCGGCAAGAAGATCACCACCATCGAAGGCCTCTCCGCCAAGGGCGAACATCCCTTGCAGAAGGCCTGGGTCGCCGAGCAGGTGCCGCAATGCGGCTACTGCCAGTCCGGCCAGATCATGCAGGCGGCAGCGCTGCTGTCGAAGAACACCAACCCGACGAAGGAAGAAGTGGTCGCGCATATGGACGGCAATCTCTGCCGTTGCATGACCTATTCACGAATCCAGAAGGCGATCATGCGCGCTGCTTCCGACATGCGCACCGCATCGGCCACCGGATCCGAGCGGAGGGCCACATGAACAAGCACGTGAAAGACCTCGCCCCCGAGACGACCGATCTCAGCCGCCGTTCCTTCCTGGTCGGCACCGCTGCAACCGGTCTCGTGCTCGGCTACGCCGCGTCCGGCATTGACCACGCGCTCGCGGCACCCGCGTCCGCTAACGTCGAGCCGAGCGTCTGGTACTCGATCGCGCCCGATGGTCTCGTCACCGTGACCTGCGGCAAGGCCGACATGGGCCAGCACGTCGCCTCGACGATGGCGCAGATCGTGGCCGAAGAGCTCGGCGCGAACTGGAAGGACATGCGGGTCCAACTCGCATCCAACGATCCGAAGTTCAACGACCCCGTGCTTGGCGCGCAGATCACCGGCGGCAGCTGGTCGACGATGATGAACTTCGACGCCATGAGCCGCGCCGGCGCTGCCGGCCGTATCGCATTGACCGAGGCGGCGGCAGCCTCGATGGGCGTGCCGGCCAGCGAGCTGGTGGTGCGCGCGTCGACGATCAGCCATCCGAAGTCGAAGAAGTCGATGTCGTTTGCCGAGGTGGTGAAGAGCGGCAAGGCGACCAAGACCTTCACGGCGGATGATCTGAAGGCGATCAAGCTGAAGTCGGCCGACCAGTACACCATGATCGGCGTCTCGGTGCCGCAGCTCGACATTCCGTTGAAGGTCAACGGCACGGCCAAGTACGGCATCGACGTGATGCTGCCGGGCATGGTCTACGGCGCGCTGGTCACTCCGCCGGTCCGCTACGGCGCCACCGTGAAGTCGGTGGACGATAGCGCGGCCAAGAAGGTGCCGGGCTTCATCAAGGCCGTCACCCTGGACGACAAGACCACAACCACGACCGGCTGGGTCGTCGCGGTCGCCAACACCTACGCCAACGCCAAGAAGGCGGCGGCGGCGCTGAAGATCGACTACGATGGCGGTCCGAACGCCAAACTGTCGAGCGAATCGCTGTTCGCCGAAGCCAAGCGGCTTCAGGGATTGAGCGATTCCGGTGAGTTCTTCGTCAAGGACGGCGATCCGAACGCGGCCTTCGGCACGGCGGCCAAGGTGCTCGAGGCGGAATACACCACCAACATCAACATCCACGCGCCGATGGAGCCGATGAACGCCACCGCGGAGTTCAAGGGCGACATCCTGCACATCTATTCCGGCAACCAGTTCGCGACGCGCTCCGGTGCGATCGCGGCCGGCGCCGCCGGGATCGATCCGAAGTTCGTGGTGATGCATCAGATGTGGCTGGGCGGTGGCTTCGGCCGGCGTCTCGACGCGGACATGATGGTGCCCGCGGTGCAGGCGGCCAAGGCCGTCGGCAAGCCGGTCAAGGTCATCTACACGCGCGAGAACGACATGACGATGGATTTCTCGCGTCCGCTGACCTACCAGAAAGTAAAGGCCGGCGTGGACGGCGACGGCAAGCTCGTCGCATTGAGCCACGATGTCGTCTCGGCCTGGCCGACCCAGCGTTGGGGCATCCCCGACTTCCTGTCGCCCTCGGTCGACAAGAAGGGACCGCTCGATGCGTTCACGGTGAACGGTTCGGACTTCTTCTACACCGTTCCCAACCACTACGTGCGGGCGATCAAGAACGAGATGGCGCACAACGCCACCCCGTCGGGTCAGCTCCGTTCGGTGGCACCGGGCTGGACGTTCTGGGCGGTCGAGAGCATGGTCGACGAGATCGCGCATGCGACCGGCAAGGATCCGGCCCAGCTTCGCGTCGAGCTGCTCGACGGCAAGGGCAAGAACGACGGCGGCGCGCAGCGCCTCCGTAACACCTTGCTCGCGGCGATGGGTCTCGCCGGCTACGGCACCAGGAAGCTGCCCAAGGGCGAAGGCATGGGCGTTGCCTGCGTGTCGTCGCAGGAGCGCGCCACGGCGAGCTGGACCGCCTGCGTCGCCCATGTCGCCGTCGCCCCCTCGGGCGAGGTGACGGTGAAGAAGCTGACGGTTGCGACCGACGTTGGTACGCAAGTGAATCCCGACGGCATCCGGGCCCAGGTCGAGGGCGCGGCTCTGTGGGGCATGTCACTGGCGCTGTTCGAGAAGGCGACGTTGAAGGACGGCGGCATCGAGCAGACCAATTTCGACAGCTACACGCCGCTTCGGATGAGCCAGCTGCCGGAGGTCGCGGTCAACGTCATCGCCAATGGCGAGAAGGCGACCGGCGTCGGCGAGCCCGCAGTGACGGTGGTGGCGCCGGCGATCGGCAACGCCGTCTTCAACGCGGTCGGTGCCCGCGTCCGCGGCCTGCCGATCACCGCGGAGGCCGTCAAGGCTGCGATGAAGGCGTAACGGCCTGAACCAATGAAAACGCCGGAGAGCCTAACCGCTCTCCGGCGTTTTTCTTTGCTCCGGGCACCGGCCAGGTGGTGGCGGCGTCGACGCCTTTGACGCTGCAAAAATTCACGACTCGCCGGCGCTGCAGCCGTCCGCCTGCATTTGCGGTGGGCCTGATTCTGCTGGCGGATTTCGCGGTTCCTCAAATTGTATCCATTGCGCTTAACCGCCGTTCAGCATCCCCATTAAGCCGGAGGGAACGCATCGTCAGGTAGCGTCCCGGCGTCGGTCGTTACCGCGACGGGGATTGCATGACAGCCTTAGCCAACAACCAGACTTCGAAGCGCCGCCTCCTGCTGGCGTCAGATCGAAGCGATCAGAGCAACGAACTCGCCAGCATTCTGCGCTCGGTGGGTGAGGTCGACACCGTTCCGACCTCGGACATTCCCGAGCAGCCGGCCCGCGATCTCTCCGGCATTGTGGTCGACATCAACCTGCGCTCGCCCGAAGCCGTGCAACTGGTTCGCGCCAAGCTGCAGACCGACGCCTATCGTGAGATGCCGCGGCTGTTCGTGCTGGCGGATGCATTGCATCACGCCTCGATGCAGGCCTGGGCGCTCGGCGCCACCGACACGATCTCGCGACCGTTCGATGCGCGCGGCATCCTGCAGCGCATCCGTGCCGCATTTCCCGACAACAGCGGCTATGACGAGACCGACCGCGGCAAGGCGCTCAACCGCGGCGTCGAAGCCGCGCATGGCGTGATGGTCAAGATGTTCGAGCGGATGCGCGCCGGCGAGCCGCTGAAGTTCGAGGACATCGTCGCCGCCGAAAACAAGATCCTGAAGGCGATCAAGCACAACTCGCTGCGCGAATGGCTGACCACGGTCGGCTGCCATCACCAGGAGACCTATCGCCACTGTCTGTTCGTGACCGGCTTTGCGGTGGCGTTCGCGCAGCATCTCGGCATGCGCGACGACGACCAGCGCCGGCTCGCCCGTGCCGCGCTGCTGCACGATGTCGGCAAGGCCTTCGTCCCGGTCGCGCTGCTCGACAAGCCCGGCGCATTCACGGTGGAGGAAATGGCCGAGATGCGCGAGCATCCGCGCCGCGGCTACGAGGCGCTGTCGGCGCAGGGCGGCTTCCCGCCGGAAATGCTCGACGTGATCCTGCATCACCACGAATTCCTCGACGGCACCGGCTATCCGAACGGGCTGAGCGGCAACCAGATCAGCGACATCGTCCGCGTCACCACGATCGTCGATGTCTATGCCGCTTTGGTCGAGAAGCGTGCCTACCGGCTGCAATTCACCCACGCCAAGGCGTTCTCCATGATGGAGGAGATGGGCGGCAAGCTCGACCAGCAATTGCTCCAGGCGTTCCGCCCGGTGGCGTTCGGGCACTATTGAGCCCCCAACTCCGTCATTGCGAGCGAAGCGAAGCAATCCATCGCTCCGCGTGTGCGGGCCGATGGATTGCTTCGTCGCTTCGCTCCTCGCAATGACGCCTTTGGCGACGACCCTAGCCAATCAACGCAAGTCGTCCTCCTTACCTCCGCCTAGATTTCGGCGATCATCGGCGCGCGACCGGTGCTTGGGCAGGTGAGGACGATCATGGACACGGCAACGACCGGGGATTTTGATATCCCCGCCAATATCGCGGAAACCCTCGTCGATCCCGTCGCCTATGCCGACGACCGCATCCACGATAGCTATCGCTGGCTGCGCGCCAACAACCCGCTCGGCATCGCGCGCCCCGAGAAGTTCGACCCGTTCTGGGTGGTGACCAAGCACGCCCATATCCAGGCGATCAGCCGCCAGAACGAGCTGTTCCACAATGCCGACCGGCCGACCACGCTGACGACACAGGCGCTCGAGGAGCGCGTGCGCAAGATCACCGGCGGGCCTAATCTGGTGCGCTCGCTGGTGCAGATGGATGCGCCCGACCATCCGAAATACCGCGCGCTGACGCAGGGCTGGTTCATGCCGGCCAATCTCGGCAAGTTCGAGGCCCGCGTCCGCGAGATCGCGCGCACCACGGTGCAGCGCATGCTCGACCGCGGCGGCGCGTGCGATTTCGTCGAGGACGTCGCGCTCGGCTATCCGCTGCACGTCATCATGGAGATCCTCGGCGTGCCCGAGGCGGACGAGCCGCGCATGCTCAAGCTGACGCAGGAGCTGTTCGGTCCGCAGGATCCCGACACCGCGCGCGTCCGCGACGCGCTGAGCGCGGAACAGGTCTCCGCGATGCTGCAGGCGATCATCGCCGACTTCTCCGCCTACTTCCGCAAGATCACCGAGGAGCGTCGCCAGAACCCGCGCGACGATCTCGCCACCGTCATCGCCAATGCGAAGATCGGCGGCGACTACATGCCGGAGCACGATCAGACCAGCTATTACATGATCGTCGCGACCGCGGGCCACGACACCACCTCGTCCTCGACGGCGGGCGCGATCTGGGCATTGGCTCGGGACCCCGCCGAATTCGCCAAGGTGAAGGCCAACCCGGAATTGATCCCGGGCCTGGTCGACGAGTCGATCCGCTGGATGACGCCGGTCAAGCATTTCATGCGTTCGGCCACCGCGGATACCGAGCTCGGCGGCCGCAAGATCGCGAAGGGCGACTGGCTGATGCTGTGCTACGCCTCGGGCAACCGCGACGAGGACGTGTTCGAGGAACCCGATCGCTTCCGCAGCGATCGCAAGCCCAATCGCCACGTCGCGTTCGGCTATGGCGCGCATCTCTGCCTCGGCCAATATCTCGCCAAGCTCGAGATGCGCATCCTGTTCGAGGAGCTGCTGCCGCACCTCAAATCGCTGTCGCTCGACGGCGAGGTGAAGATGACGCAGGCCTATTTTGTGAGTGGCCCGAAGAAGCTGCCGATCCGGTTTGAGGTGAATTGAGGTCTGCCCGTCATTGCGAGCGAAGCGAAGCAATCCATAGTTCCACACACGCGGCTGTATGGATTGCTTCGTCGCTTCGCTCCTCGCAATGACGGAGAAAGCCTCACTCCAGCATCTTCCTCAACTCCGCCTTCGCGACCTTCTCCAGTGTCGAGCGCGGCATCTCGTCGACGAAGTGGATTTCCCGCGGCACTTTGAAATCGGCCAGCGCGTTGCGGCAGGCGGTCATGACCTTGTCGTGCAGATCGGCGGGCAGCGCCGCGACGCCGGTTTGCGGGATGATGAAGACGACCGGCACCTCGTCCAGCATCGGGTGCTTCTTCGCCACCACGGCGGCTTCGCGCACGCCCGGCACCACCGCGATCACCTGCTCGATCTCGGAGGCCGCGACGTTCTCGCCGCCGACCTTGAGCATGTCCTTGGAGCGATCGCCGAACTTGAGATAGCCGCGCTCCAGCATCGTGACGCGGTCGCCGGTGATGAAATAGCCGTGCTCGTCAAAGCTCTCGCGCGTCGCCTTCTCGTTGTGCAGATATTCGGCGAACAGCGACAGGCCGGGAATGCCCTTGATCAGGAGATTGCCGGTCTCGCCGACGGCGGTCGGCGCGCCGTCATCATTGGTGATGCGGATTTCGTATTCCGACGCGGCGCGGCCGATCGACATCGGCGGGTTCGGCTGGTCGACCTCGCCGATGATGCCGTGGGTGATGGTCTCGGTCATGCCCCACCAGCCGATGATCTTGATGCCGAACACGGCGAATGCCGGCGGCTCGTTCACGGCAGTGCCCCAGAGGCGGAACTTGTGGTTCTTCGGAACCTCGTGCTCCAGCAGCGCCTTCATGCAGAACGGAATCGTCGAGGTCCACGTCGAGCCGTGCTCGAGCGCCACCGGCCAGAAGCGGCTCGCCGAGAAGCGCGGCTGGATCACGCAGGTCGAGCCGACCCACAGGCTCGCCAGCATCGAATAGGCCAGCGCGTTGGTGTGGAACAGCGGCAGATAGGTCTGGTGCACGTCCGTCGCGTGCAGGTCCTGATGCGCGGCGTTGATCTTGCCGCCCCACAGCGCGTTGGCATGCGTCCATAGTACCGCCTTTGGCCGCGACGTGGTCCCTGAGGTGTATTGCACGCTGCAGGGAGCGAGCGGATCGATCGGGCGCTTCGGCCGGTCGGCGCTGTCGGCGAACAGGGCGTCAAAGCTGTCGCCGCGGACGGGCGGCTGTGCCGGCGCTTGGCCCGCATCATGCGAGGTCACCGCGATCCAGCGCAGCCCCTTGCAGTTGGCGGATATCAGTTCGGCATAGGCCGGCTGGGTGATCGCGGCGACCGCGCCGCAATGGTCGGCAAAATATTCGATCTCGGCCGCAGCCGAGCGGGTGTTGGTGGTGACGGCAATGGCGCCGAGCTCGACACAGGCGAACCACGCCATGATCGCCTCGACGCAGTTGTCGAGATGGATCAGGACATAGTCGCCCTGCTTGATGCCGCGCCTGGCGAGGCCCGCCGCGAGCGCGCCGACGCGCTCATGGAATTCGCCGTAGCTCCAGCGCCGCGCCGGCGCATCGAACGGCGCCCAGATCAGGAACGGATGATCGCGGCGCACCTCGGCGCGCATCCTGAGCAGCCATGGCACGTCGAGCCCCGCAAACGGTCCCACGATGCCCGGCACTGGCTGTGAAGTCGTCATATGTCCTCCCGCGCAGCCTTGCCGGCCGCCATTGATCTTGGTTGAGATCAGTTCTGCCATCGGCGTGCGCCGAGAGCAAATCGGAATTTGCAAAGTGATCTTGCGCTGAAGCAATCCGTTCCGCCGCGCGGAACGGATGGATCTGTTCGCGCAGCCTGTCGTCGGGCGCGCATTCGCGCGAATGGTTCGCTCGCAGTGACGAACGACAGCTAGCTTGGATCCCTCTCATACGACGAGATCTCGATCAGGCTGCCGTCGGGGTCGCGGCAATAGACCGAGCGCAGCGTGCCGCGCGCGCCTTGCTTGGCGACGGGGCCTTCCTCGATCTTGACGCCATGGGCCTTCAGATGCGCGACCACCTGGTCAGGCGTGCTCGAGGTGAGGAAGCAGAGATCGTCGCTGCCGGCCGCTTCATGATCGGCGGTGAACCACTCCACCTTGTCGGCATCGCGCGGCCGCACATTGATCTTCTGGTTGCCGAACACCAGCGAGGTGCGCGGTGTCTTGCCCTTGCCGGGATCGAACACCTTCACCTCCATGCCGAGGATCCTGCTGTACCAGGCAACCGAGCGCACCACATCGGTGACATTGATCACGAGATGGTCGAGCCCATTCACCTTGACGGACATGATCGATCCTCTTCGGTCCGGAGCGTTGCAGCTTAGTCTTTCGTCGCGGTCGGTGTCGCACGTGTCGCACTGGCCGCTTCAGACATTGTTTGTTAAAACCGCGCCGCACGCAACGCAACAGAAACGGGCAGGGGTCAAACCCTGCGGGATTGGGAGAGACTTCATGATTTCACGCCGCGCCGCGCTGGGCCTGATCGGGTCGGGGATTTCGACATTCGCGATCGGCCGCGCTTCGGCTGCCGACTATCCGGCGCGACCGGTGCGCTGGATCGTGGGTTATCCGCCGGGCGGCGCCACCGACATCATTGCGCGGCTGATCGGGCAGCGGCTGTCGGAGAAGCTCGGCCAGCAGTTCGTGATCGAAAACAAGCCGGGCGCCGGCAACAATATCGGCACCGAAGCTGCGATCAATGCCGAGCCGGACGGCTACACCGTGCTGCTGGTCAATCCGGCGAACTACATCAATGCCTCGCTGTACGCCAATCTGAAGTTCAACTTCGTGCGCGACGTCGCGCCGGTCGCTTCCTTCAACCGCGTGCCGAACGTGATGACGGTCAACAAGGACGTGCCGGCGAAGAACGTCGCCGAGTTCATCGAGTATGTGAAGGCCAATCCCGGCAAGGTGAACATGGCCTCTTCCGGCAATGGCACCTCGGTGCACCTCTCCGGCGAGATGTTCATGTCGATGACCGGCTGCAAGATGCAGCACGTGCCGTATCGCGGCGCCGCGCCCGCGATCACCGACATGCTCGGCGGCCAGGTGCAGGTGATCTTCGACAACATGCCTTCGATCATCCAGCACATCCGCTCCGGCTCGCTGCGCGCGCTCGGCGTGACCACGACGGAACGCTCCTCGCAACTGCCGGACGTGCCGGCGATCGCGGAGACCGTGAAGGGCTATGAGGCGAGCGCGCTGTTCGGCATGGGCGCGCCGAAGAACACGCCGAAGGAGCTGATCGCCAAGCTCAACACCGAGATCAACGCCGTTCTCGCCGAAACCGATATGAGGAAGCGCCTGGTCGAGCTCGGCGGCGACTCGCTGATCCAGACGCCGGACGCCTTCGGCAACGACATCAAGGCCGAGACAGACAAGTGGAAGAAGGTGGTCGAGTTCGCCGGCCTCAAGGTCGAGTAGGGCCTTTGTATGTTCAGCTCCGCTGAACCGTGCTGGGCAGGTCTGATCCACGCAGCGATGCCTGTCCTGTGAGGCAATTGCCGGGCCTTGACGCGGAATAAAATGACCTTCAGGAACCTTACCCAAGATGCCGCGCTTTAACTGCGGCATCTGAGGAGGCGGATCATGCGCGCATCGCAAATGGCAATGCTTTTCTTGGGAGCGATGACGCTTGCCGGTGCGGCGAGCATCAGTCCTGCTGCCGCCGATCCCTATGATTACCCGTGGTGCGCACAGGGCCCGAGCCTGGGCTATCCCGGTGAATGCGCCTATCAGACCTACGATCAGTGCCTTGCGAGCGTGTCCGGACGCTTTCTTGCTTGCGGAGAAAATCCGCGATTCCTGTTTCGCGAGCAGCTCGAGCCGGAGCAGCCTCGGCCGCATCGTCACCGGCATCGGCACCACCGGCAGTAGCCTCCGCTGGAAGGGCGCTGCTGCCGTCCGCCTGCGATCGTCCCAATCATCCGGCGTCGTGACGCCCCGGCTTTAACGTGATCGTGATGCCGGGCGCTTGACGCCGCGCCGTTTGCGTCTATACTAAACCACATGGTTAAGTATCAAGACGAGACGCTGGACCGTACCTTCGCGGCGCTTTCCGACCCCACCCGCCGCGCGCTGCTGGCGCGGCTCGGCGAGCAGGAAAGCCTGTCGGTGAGCGAACTGGCGCAGCCATTTGCGATGTCGTTGCCGGCGATCATGAAGCATCTCGACGTGCTCACGGATGCCGGCCTGGTCGCGCGCGAGAAGACCGGCCGCACGGTGGCCTGCCGGCTCACCGCGAGGCCAATGGAGCAAGCGATGAACTGGCTCAATCGCTATGCGCAATTCTGGTCCGACAATCTCGACCGCCTTGCCGCTTTTGTGGAGGAAGACCCATGGCAATCGAATCGGCAATTAAATCAGCAACCCAATCCGCAGCCGACGCCGGCCTTGCCGCGCGCCCAAGCCTCACCCTCACGCGGCGCCTCCGCGCCCGGCCGGAAAAAGTCTACGCCGCGTGGACCGAGCCGGAAAACCTAGTGCAGTGGTTCGGCCCGGGCCAGGTCAAGCCCGGCACGACACAGGCCGAGCTCGACGTCCGTGTCGGCGGACGCTACCGGATCAAGTTCACCGGCGCCAACGGCGAATATCACGAGGTCGGCGGCATCTATCGCGAGGTGGTGCCGAACGAGAGACTGGTGTTCAGCTGGGCCTGGCATTCGACGCCGGAGCGCGAGTCCGAGGTGACGGTGTCGATCAAGCCCGACGCCGGCGGTACGTTGCTCACCTTCCATCACGCGCAGTTCGTCGACGAGACCGCGCGCGACAACCACCAGCGCGGCTGGAACGAATTCCTCGGCAATCTCGTACAGTACGTCGACGCCTGAACCGCAAGGGAGCATCTCATGCAACAGCACAAGATCGTTTCACGCGACGAATGGATCGCGGCCCGCAAGGCGCTGATGATCAGCGAGAAGGAACTCACCCAGGCCCGCGAAGCGCTGAGCCGGCAACGCCGCGAGCTGCCGTGGGTGAAGGTCGACAAGGACTATGTGTTCGACGGACCTGGTGGCAAGGTGACGCTCGGCGATCTCTTCAAGGGTAGGCCGCAGCTCGTGGTGCAGCATGTGATGTTCGCGCCCGAGTGGGACGCAGCCTGCAAGAGCTGCTCGTTCTGGGTCGACGGCTTCGACCGCATGGCGCCGCATCTGGCGGCACGCGACACCACGATGGTGGCGATCTCGCTTGCGCCGTTGGCCAAGCTCGAGGCCTTCAAGCAGCGGATGGGCTGGAGCTTCGACTGGGTTTCGTCGGGCGCCAATGACTTCAACTACGATTACGGTGTGTCGTTCACACAAGGCCAGATCGATGCCGGGGACGCGAAATACAATTATGGAACGACCCCGCTCTATGGTCCCGAACTGCCCGGCATCAGCGTGTTCTTCCGCGACGGCAAGGGGAGCGTGTTCCACACTTACTCGACCTTCGCGCGCGGCCTCGACATGATGAATGCGGCCTATCACTATCTCGATCTGACGCCGCTCGGCCGCCACGAGGAGGGCTTGCCCTATCCGATGGATTGGGTGCGGCTACGTGACCAATACCAACCGGCGCCGGTTCAGGCATCCTGCTGCCGCTCCTGATCGTCATTGCGAGCCAACAGGTCGCGCGAGTGCGCGCCTCGTTGGCTCCGCGCAATGACGGGGAACCAGACAACAGGAAACGCCAATGCCTTACGTCGATGGTTTCGTCGTCGCCGTGCCGAAGAAGAAACTCAAGGCCTATGCGCAGCTCTCGAAGATGGCCGGCAAGGTCTGGCGCGAACACGGCGCGCTGGATTATCGCGAATGGGTTGCCGACGACGTCAAGCCGGGCAAGCTGACGTCGTTTCCGCAGAGTGTGAAGCTGAAGGTCGGCGAAACGGTCGTGTTCGCCTGGATCACCTACAAGTCGCGCGCTCAGCGCGACAGGATCAATGCCAAGGTGATGGCCGACCCGCGCCTGGCGTCGTCGATGGATCCGAAGACGGCGCCATTCGACGTCAAGCGGATGATCTATGGCGGCTTTACCAGTCTGGTGAAGGTCTGAGGCGGCACGGTTTCGCCGCAATCCGCGCAGTAACCGGCCGTTAAGCATCGCGCGGCAAGCGGCGCGGTGCCGCTTGCGTTTGCTTGGTGATCCCGTATACTTTGCATTGCAAAGTGCGGGCGAATCATGCGCGACCTCGACAAGGCGTTGGCCGATATTCTCGCGATCCGCAGCCAGATTGCGGCCGGAACCGCATTCCGCGGCTACGGTCCGGCGACCGTCGCCGCCACCAGCGGTATCGCGCTCGTCACGGCGCTTGCCCAATATCTCTGGCTTGCCGATCCCACCGGTCATCCGATCGCATTCCTTGCGGGCTGGGCGGCCGCCGCGTTGCTGTCCGCGGTGCTGATCTGGATCGAGATGCAGGCGCGCTCGCGGCGGCATCATTCCGGCCTTGCAGACGCGATGGTCCAGCAGGCGATCGAGCAATTCGTTCCCGCTGTTATCGCCGGCGTGCTGCTCGCGATCCTGCAATGGAAATTCGCGCCCGAGACGCTGTGGATGCTGCCCGGCCTGTGGCAGGTGCTGGTCAGCCTCGGCGTGTTTGCCTCGGTTCGCCTGCTGCCGCGCACGATCGCGCTCGGCGGCGCCTGGTATTTCCTGTCGGGCTTCACGGTGCTGCTGATCGCAAGCCAGAGCCACGCACTATCGCCCTGGACCATGGGCCTGCCATTCGCGATCGGCCAGTTGCTGCTCGCAGCACTGTTGTATTTCGCTTCCGGAGGCAATGATGTCGAAGACTGACGTGACCACCGCGCCATTCGCCTATGATGGCCTCGACCGCGTCATCCACGAGAAGGCGCGGCTTGGATTATTGACCTCGTTGATGGCGCATCCGAAGGGGCTCGCCTTCGCCGATCTCAAGCAGCTTTGCGGCCTGACCGACGGTAATCTCAGCCGGCATCTGCAGGTGCTGCAGGAGGCCGGCCTCGTCGACGTCATCAAGGGCTATGAAGGCAATCGCCCGCACACCACCTGCCGTTTGACCAAGAGCGGTCGCCGCCGCTTCCTCGATTATCTCGCCGTGCTCGAGCAGCTGGTGCGCGACGCCGCCAAAGCCGCCGGCAAGCACGAAGGTGCGCCCGGACGGCTCGGCGTTCAGACGATTTGATTATGCCATTTTTTACCCGGAGACTTTGTGATGCAAAGTAATGTTGCGCTCAAGCCGATAGCCGCCGCGCGGCTCCATGTCGGTATCATCATGGACGGCAACGGCCGCTGGGCGACACGGCGCGGCCTGTCGCGTCTGCGCGGACATGAGGCGGGCGTCGAGGCGATCCGCCGCATTGTCGAGGCCGCGCCGGACCAGGGCGTCGGCACGCTGACGCTCTACGCGTTCTCGAGCGACAATTGGCGCCGTCCGAAGGCCGAAGTCACGGCGCTGATGGGGCTGCTGCGGTTCTACCTCGCCAACGAGATCGCAGCCCTGGTGCGCAACGGTGTTCGCCTCACCGTGATCGGTCGCCGCGACCGGTTGCCCGACGGCATCGCCGCCGCGATCACGCGCGCCGAGGCCGAGACCGCCGACGGCGCCACGCTGCATCTGCGCATCGCGATCGACTATTCGGCGCGCGACGCCATCCTGAACGCCGCCGCGCGCGCCGCCGGCGCAGGCCCGCTGGACCGCGAGGCTTTTGCCGATCTCATCACCGGCGAGCCCGGCCTGCGCGATGTCGACCTGATCATCCGCACCTCGGGCGAGAAACGGCTGTCGGACTTCCTGCTCTGGGAAGGCGCCTATGCCGAGCTGCATTTCACCGAACGGATGTGGCCCGAATTCGAGGCCGATGATCTCGCCGACGCGCTCGCTTCCTTCCATCGCCGCGAGCGCCGCTTCGGCGGGCTGACTGCGAGCGCACCGGCGGAGGTGCCGACTTTCTAGCGCACAGTTGCGCTTCCAATGGTTCCTAAAGCCCGGCCGGGGGGTTGGGCTCTCCTTACACAAGATGCGGGGACGAACGATCACGCCAACCAAAGCGGGAGCGATCATCCATGCGCATACTTCTCATCAACGTGCCGCATCCGGCGATCGGCAGCCGGATTCCCGACGACCATTTGCCGCCGCTCGGGCTGCTGTCGATCGGAGGTCCCCTGATCGATGACGGACATGAAGTCCGTCTTCTCGATGCCGAGTTCGGGCCGATGCCGCTTGCGGCGATCCTGGCGGAGGCATCGCGGTTTGCGCCGGATGCCGTGTTGTTCGGCCATTCCGGCTCGACCTCGGGCCATCCGGTCATCGCGCAAGTGGCGCAAGCGATCGTCAGGGCTGTGCCTGGGGCGCTGATCGTCTACGGCGGCGTATTCCCGACCTATCACTGGCGCGAGATCCTGCGCGAGGAGCCTTACGTCACCGCGATCGTGCGCGGCGAGGGCGAGGAGACCGCGCGCCGCCTGATGCGGGCGCTGGAATATGGCGGCGACCTCGGCGGCATCGACGGCATCGCATTTCGCGACGATGACGGACCGCGCGCCACGCGGCCCGCGCCTGTCATCCGCGATCTCGATGCCTATCGCGTCGGCTGGGAGTTGATCGATCACGCGCGCTACAGCTACTGGGGTGGACTGCGCGCCGTCGTGGTGCAGTTCTCACGCGGCTGTCCGCATCTGTGCAATTATTGCGGCCAGCGCGGCTTCTGGACGCGATGGCGGCACCGCGATCCCGCGCGGTTCGCCAGGGAGCTGGCACGGCTCCATCGCGAGCACGGCGTCAAGGTGATCAATTTCGCCGACGAGAATCCGACCGTCTCGAAGAAAGCCTGGCGCACGTTCCTCGAGGCCCTGATCGCTGAGAATGTCGATTTGATCCTGGTCGGCTCGACCCGCGCCGACGACATCGTCCGCGATGCCGACATCCTGCATCTCTACAAGAAGGCGGGCTGGCAGCGCTTCCTGCTCGGCATGGAGAACACCGACGAGAAGACGCTGGAGCTGATCCGCAAGGGCGCGACCACCACCATCGATCGCGACGCGATCCGCCTGTTGCGCCAGCACGGCATCCTGTCGATGGCGACCTGGGTGGTCGGCTTCGAGGAGGAGACCGATCGCGATCACTGGCGCGGCCTGCGGCAGTTGCTGTCCTACGATCCCGATCAGATCCAGATGCTCTACGTCACGCCGCATCGCTGGACGCCGTATTTCCGTCTCGCGGCAGAACGGCGCGTCATTCAGACCGATCGCAGGCTCTGGGACTACAAGCATCAGGTGCTGGCGACGCGGCATATGCCGCCATGGCGGGTACTGCTCTGGTTCAAGTTCACCGAGATGGTGCTGCAATGTCGCCCGAAGGCCTTGCTCCGCGTGCTGTTTCATCGCGACGCCGGGCTTCGTCATGCGATGCGCTGGTACACGCAGATGGGACGCCGGGTCTGGCCGCACGAGATTCTCGGCTTCCTGCGCGCCCGCAGATTGAAGCACGGGCCGACGGTGCGGGAATTTTGGGGCGCGCCGCAGGATATGGAAGAGGAATCGATGTCGTCGCAGCGGCCCGAGCGCCGCGTCGGCACATCACACGCAGCGTAAATCGATACCGTCGTGCCGTCTTCTGGATAACTGGCGCTGATGACTGGACGCCTGAGTCATCAGCGCGATAATTTCCAGATCGGCTGCGCAGAACAAAAAGAACCGTGGCGGTCGAGGCTTTGAGTTGAGCATACAGGTTGCGATTCTAAAAATATTGGCCAGTCACGTCAGCGGCAGGGCCACGCTCGATTCACTCAAGCATGACCTCGCTATCCTTGCGTCGAGCGGCGACGATTGGCATACGCGGATCAAGCGTTTGGCGTCGCGGGTTCCCGAACTCGACATCTTTAGCAATCGCTATGTGCTGCGTGACGTCGAAGGCTGGGAGATCACAGCGGCCGGCCGCGAGTTCCTGTGTACGCTGGAGGCCGTCACGCAAGACAATCTGCCGCCTGCGCCATTGGCCGAGTCTGCGATCCGCGAAGAAGGCAAGCTGATCGTGGTCGGCCACCGCTTCAGGAACAAGGCGCGGCCGCAGCGTGACCCGGAGCCGAGTGCATCGGTGCGCCGCCGGCCGTTCCGCGAGCCGCGTTGAACCTCATGGCCCTGCGCGCGACCTAACTTCGGGACGTGGCTCTGGAGGTCGCAAATGACTGCTTTGGCTCAATCGATCGCACGCGTGTTTCCGGCCAATTCGCTTCGGAGCAATATCGCCCGGCATGTCCTGCTGTTCGCCTTTGCGATCCTGTTCGTCGCGGTGCTCAGGGCGAGCTATGGCCTCGATCTCAGCGCGGGTTTCTTCTGATTTTTCCGGCGGCGCGTCACACTGGGTTAACCGGACCGGGGTAGCTAGGTGCACGCTTCCTTGCATCTCGAACCCGGGCCGACCCTCCATGGATAAGCCGATGCGCTGCCAATGCGGCAGGACGCGCACCATTGTGCTCGACAAGCATTTTCGGACCGCGCTGGTTTGCCCCAAATGCGATGAGATCGAGCTGGCCCGGCCGGCCGAGCCGGAGGAAGAGGTATTGACCGAGCGATAGCGCGATGGGGTTCGACCTACATCGCGCTCCAGCTCGTTGTTTAAGCATGATCTTCCGGAAAGCCGCTTCGCACTTTTCCGGATCATGCTCGACCGCGGTCGTTTTCGGCGCCGAAACACGCTAGGTTCCGTCTGACGAAACGGACCCAAGCGAAACCCAATGCCGCATCCTTCCAATACACCCGCCGTTACCCTTGCTGACGTAACTCTCGCCGACGTGCGCCGTGCCGCCGACGTGATCCGGGATTCGGTCATGGTTACGGCGTGCAACGAGAGCCGTACGCTGGGCGAGATTTGCGGCTGCCGCCTGTTCCTCAAATTCGAGAACCTGCAGTTCACCTCGACCTTCAAGGAGCGCGGGGCGCTGAACCGGCTGCAGGCGCTTTCCCCCGAGGAGCGCAAGCGCGGGGTGATCGCGATGTCGGCCGGCAATCACGCCCAGGGCGTCGCCTATCACGCCAAGCGGCTCGGTATCCCCGCCACCATCGTGATGCCGGTGGGCACGCCGATGGTGAAGATCGAGAACACCAGGCGGCACGGCGCCGAGGTCATCATCACCGGGCAGACGCTGGAAGAATGCTTCGCGTTCATCGGCGCGCATGCCGCAGAGCGCGGCCTGATCCTGGTCCATCCCTATGACGATCCGCTGATCATTGCCGGACAAGGCACGATCGGGCTCGAAATGCTCGCGGCGGTGCCGGAGCTCGATATCCTGGTGGTGCCGATCGGTGGCGGCGGGCTGATTTCGGGCATCGCCACGGCCGCGAAGGCGATCAAGCCGTCGGTGCAGGTTATCGGCGTGCAGGCCCAGCTCTATCCCTCGATGTACAATGCCGTCAAAGGCGCGCAGCTGCCGATGCGCGGCGATACGCTCGCCGAGGGCATCGCCGTCAAGGCGCCGGGGCGGATCACCACCAAAATTGTTCGCGAACTCGTCGACGACATCGTGCTGGTCAGCGAGGATCAGATCGAGCGCGCGGTCGCGACCCTGATCTCGATCGAGAAGACGGTGGTCGAGGGCGCCGGCGCCGCTGGCCTCGCGGCGGTGCTCGCGGCACGCGGGCGCTTTGCTGGCCGCAATGTCGGCCTCGTGCTGACCGGCGGCAATATCGACACCAGGCTGATCGCCTCGGTGCTGACCCGCGAGCTGGCGCGCGAGGGACGGCTGACCCAACTGGCGCTCGACATCGTCGACCGGCCTGGCCAGCTCGCGGCAGTGTCGATCCTGCTCGCGGATGCCGGCGCCAACATCATCGAGGTCTCGCATCAGCGCACCTTCTCCGACCTGCCGGCCAAGGCGACGCTGCTCGAACTCGTGATCGAAACCCGCGACCGCGCGCATCTGGAAGAAGTGCTGACGAGGCTCGGCGCCGAAGGATTTGTCGTGCACGAGAGGTAATCGACGCTGAAGTACGTAATCCGTCATCCTGAGGAGCGCGTAGCGCGTCTCGAAGGATGCACGGCCCGGCTGGTGGCCGATTCATCCTTCGAGGCTCGCCGAAGTGGCTCGCACCTCAGTATGACGGGTTCGGCTTAGTCATCGCCCGCCGCCATCTCGGCGAGCTTCGCGATCGTGTTGAGGTTGCGCGCGGTGCCGTTGGCGGCGGCGGGGATCTTCAGCTTCGAGCGGCCCATGCCGCTGCCATTGACGACATAGATCTCGCGCTTGCCGAGCCGCATCTGCTCGTCCTGCTGGCCCTTGACGTCCTTCAAGGCATCCTTGGGCGGCGGCTCGTCGAGGAAGATCGCGACCGTCGTGTTCGGCGGCGCTTTCGGAAACGGATTGGCCTTCAGCACCGCGGCGATCTCGTCCGCGCTCCGCACCGCGACGCCCACCGGCTTGCCGGCATAGGCGTGCAGCCGCTGCTCCAGCGCGGCCTTGACCTTGGGCGCGCCGAGCTTCGAGGAGAACACGACATTGCCGCTGGCGATATAGGTCTGCACGTCGGCAAATCCCGCATCGACGCACATCGCCTTCAACTCGGTCATCGGCAGCTTGCCGGTGCCGCCGACATTGACCGCGCGCAACAAGGCGACGTAACGCGGCATCACGACCTCACGTCAGCAGCAGCGCCATGCCCGGATCGCCCTTCTGCATCGCGCGCTGATAGGCCGGGCGCGCCGCGATGCGGCCGAGATAATTCCTGATGTTGGGGCGGTGGCCGAGATCGTAGGGCAGGAAATAGCGCATCGTCGTCAGCGAGAAGCCGATCATGATATCGGCCGTCGTGAACACCTCGCCCGCAAGATATGTCGCGTCGCGCACCCGTGCCTCGATCAGATCGAATGAGCGGTCGACCCGCGCCCGGGTCGCAGCCAGCACCGGATTGTCGGCGGCGAGGTTGAGCCGATTCAGGATCATGCTGCGGCCCATCTGCGCCTGCAGCGTGCCGTTGGCGAAGTGAAACCAGTACAGGAACTGCGCGAAGTCGGGATGGTCCGATGTCGGCGTCAGCCGTCCATTGCCATATTTGGCGACGATGTATTCGACGACCGCGCCGGATTCGGCCAGCACCAGCGCGCCGTCGGTGATGACGGGCGCGGCGCCGATCGGGTGCAGCGCCTTGTAGTCGGCCGGCGCGAGCATCGTGACCGGATCGCGCGTGGTGCACTTCAGCTCGTACGGGATCGCAAGCTCCTCACACAGCCAGACGATCCGCTCCGATTGCGACTTGCCGAGATGGTGAACGGTGAGCATGCGTGCTCCTTAGCTAAGCGTCCTCTTTCTTCTTCGCAGGCTTCTTGGCCGGCGGCGGCTCTTCCATCGCCTTCTTCATGGCGCGGGCATAGGCGTCGGCGGCGTTCTCCGCCGAATTCTGCAATCGCTTGGCGGTCGCGGTCGCGTTCAGGATCGTGCTCTTTGCCAGGAAGCGGAAGCGCGCCTTGGTCTCCTTGTCCTTGGCCTTGGCGGCGCGCGCGACCCAGACGGCCTGGCGCTTCTTGGCAGCCGCCATCACGGCCTTGGTCTGCGCTCTTGCGGTTTGCCGGATGACGGCGTCGAGGTCGGCTTCGGCCATTCAGATACACTCATTGACTGGACGTACGCCGGGTGGGCGCACGGTGGGAGGAGGGGGAACTACCACTAGCGTAACCCGCGCCGTTTGAACATGCGATCCTTGGCGTTGCCCCCGAGGCCGCGGCCCGGCGGATGGTTGCGCGCTCTCTATCCAGGCAAGGCGTATGGCTTCGACTTTGCGGACAACGGTCCAATGACCGCCGATGCAGTTAACCGTGTCGCCGGTTTCTGCCAGGTTCGTCTGAACGCGGCCTGAGTCTCAGTCCGCGGACGGACCCGGCGGCACCTTGGCGCCGGCGAGCAGTCCGGCCAATTCAACCTGTCGGCCGAGCCCGGTCTTCGCCAGCACGGCCTTGAGCTGGTTGCGCACCGTTTCGCGGGAGATGCCGAATGCGCCGGCGATGGCCTCGACGGTGCGTCCCTCGCCGATGCCGCGCGCGACGCGCGCCTCGGCCGGCGTCAGGTCGAACAGGCCTTGCAGCACTTCCGCGGTAGGCACTTCTGCCGGCACCACCGGCGTCACGATCACGATCGCCAGCGCGCGATCGAACAGGTCGCGCGCTGCGCCCTGGATCGGGACCAGATGCACGATCAGCGGCGGGCGATCGTCCTGTGCCGCGATCGGGACCGAGCGGACCTCGGCGCTGATGAGACCCTGATCGAGTGCCGCCACTGCCTGTGCGAACAGCGCGTCGGCGGCGGCTGCCGCCAGCGTCAGGCGATCGGTGCGATCCTGCATCACATCGGGCACCAGGCGGTCGAACAGCGGGTTGGCCGCCATCAGACGGCCGCCGCGCCGCAGCACCGCCGCGGGCAGTCCGAGCATCGCCAGCGACTCGGTTGCCGCCCGGGCGCGCTCCATCCCGAGCCGCGCCGACAGCAGCGCCGCCCGCGCCAGATGCGGGCGCAGCGCGTCGAGCTGCTCGATCGCTTCCCGCTCGATCGGTCCGTGCCGGTATTCGCGCTCGACGCTGTAGATCAGTACGTCGCCGCTCGGCACCGGGATCGCGGTGCCGGCACCCCATCCGAGCCCGCGCGGGCGGAAGAACTCGCGGATCTGGAAATCCTGCTGCACGTCCTCGGGGGTGTCGAACACGTCGATGTCGCGCAGGAAGCCGGCATGGTTGGCCGCCAGCAGGCGCGGCAACCGCCCGTTGCGCTCGTGCCAGCCGCCCTCGACATAGGCAACCGTGTCGTCGTGCATGTCGGGGGATGCGACCCAGCGGACGTCGTGCGGGGCCGCCGTCAGCAGCACGATACCGCGGGCCCGCGCGATCCCGCCGACCTGATGCAGCACGTTCGGCCACAGCTCGGGGACGACCGCGGCCTCGTAGGCCAGGTCAATCAGATGCTCGTGCAGGTCGTTCGCCATCGGTCATTCCAGGAAATATTGCTGCCCAACAGATTAACCCCTCGACCGCGTAAGTATTGCGTAGAGCAATTCAGCCCAAGCCACGAGTCCGGGCTTTCCCGGTGCGCGTCAGCGCGCATCAAGGGGAATTGCGGCGTTTCGCCGGGCTCGTTCGGGATTTTCGCGCGGGCGCGGAGGGCCGTGCTCGTTTGGCTGCGACCCGGCGCGCGGCGGCCAGCGCGGCCTGCGCCCAGACGACGAGTTCGTCGGGCTCGTCAAACAGCCGTTCCGGCACCCGCCAGAAGGCGAGATCGATGGTCGCGCCCTGCTTGGCGTAGTTGAGCGGCGGGCTCGCCGCCGCCTCCTTGAAGGTCTCGCGGTTCTGATCGTCGACCCGCACGTAGAGTGTATTGTCGGTGACCATCCCGAGCATCACGCCGTCGCAGAACACGCCGGTCTTGCCGAACATGCGCCGCAGCGTGATGCGGCCGAGCGGCGCGAGTTGCTCGCGCAGGAATTCGGCAAAGGCAGGACTGGCAACCATTCCCGGTCTCGCAGGGCAATCAGGCCCGCGGAATGATGACTGGAACCTCAGCGTCCGACAACTGCCGTGACGCGATCCGGAGTCTGGGAAGGATATTACCTGGATGCTTGGGAGCGGGTGGATTGGTCGAATGGCGAGGCGTGCAGGAAGCTCTCGGCCAGAGCTGTTGGGAGGACACCTCGGTGCCCTCCCGACATCGGCACTTGGTTGCAGCCGCAGCCGTGCGAGCGGCCGCCGCCTTGACGGTCAAGACCTGACGATCATCGCCGCGTGTGGCGAAATTGAACCTGCGAGACAGTCAGACATATTTCCGAAGCGTCTCGAAACGTATCCGGCATGAATTGCTGCGGCGCGAGGCTCGCCAGCGTCACACGTTTGCAACGCTGTGCGCGATCCTTCGACCATGAACATCCTTTAATTTGTATCCGCGCGACTTGTCGCGCCTGCTAAGCGGCGACATGCAGTCGAGCCTTCGCCGGCTCGGGGGAGGGCCGATGATCAGCCGCAGGGCGCTTTCCGGATTGTTGATGACGCTGGTCGGACCCTCGTCGGTCACCGGCAACACGCTGACGCTGAGTCATTGCCAGGGATCGTGCGCGAATGTCGATCTGCCGGCGCTGGGCTACGATACGTTCTGCCGGTCGTTCTTCGACATCGCGACCAGAGGAAAGCTGCGCGCAGTCGCCACCGGCCCGGACATTCGAAGGGAGATGCATTCGTTGTTCCGTGCGCGCCGGCTGTATCGGCCATCGCGCGACGAGATCCGGATTCTCTGGCGCGGCACGGCGGATGGATTCTCGGTCGTGAAGGTCGAGTTCGATCTGGAATGCGGCGTGCCGGTGCGTGGATGTCTCGGGATTCCCGACAGCGCGTTCAAGGGATTGATCCTGCTCGGCCATGGCATGGCGAGCACGCCGGAGCGGTGCTTCGATGATGCCGACAGGGACTACATGAACGCGCTCGGCAAGCAGCTTTGCCAGGACGGCTATGTCGTCTGGTGTCCCTACATCGTCCAGATCGGAAATCAGGAAAGCCAGAACAACATCGCCGCGATGCTGGCATCCCATGGCGTCTCCGCGCACAACGTGTCGTGCGCATCGATCGACGCCGGCGAGACCGTCTGCCGGAAGCTGACCGGCGCGTCCGGTCTGAATGTCGGCGTCTATGGGGTGTCCTCGGGCGCCTTCCTCGCGCTGCACCTGGAAGCCGCGACGGGGCGGATGCGGCCGACCATCGCCTCCGGATATATGCGTGACGAGAAGAAGTTTCTGATGTCGTCCGCCATCAGCAAGAACCTCGGCATTGAACTTGCGGCCTACATTCATTTCGCCAACAGCCGCGCCAAATACACCGGTGCAGAGCTGGCGTATCTGCTCCGTCCGTGTCCGCTGTTCGTCGAGATCGGCAACCGTGATGCTGCAAACGCGATCGAGCTCGGGCGGGACGAGAAGTTCGCGGAGATGCGATCCGTCTATGCATCATCGGCTCATCCGGATCTGATCGACATGGATGTCTTCGACGGCGTGCACGAGGCCAGCGGCAAGCGCGCAAGGCCATGGCTGTACGGCCATCTGGCGTCGCCCGCCTATCAAGAGACGTCGCGCTTGAAGAACGCCATCGCGTTGTGAGCGGCACGGGCCGTTGCGTCCGCTTTCAAGACGCCGTCATACAGGCGCCACGTCTGACTTCGACCATACATAGCTCGAAGCGCCTGTTGCCGGGATCAGCGAAGCAGGCGATCGGGTTACAGGATTGTCGGATTGGTCGCATTATGATCTCCTGTCATGCATCTTGCCCATCCTGACCCTCCCGGTCTGAGGGAACTCGACGTCATATCCGTCTCGTAGAGCTTGTTGGTAGCCGAAGGGTTGGACAGCATGAGTGGTACGGAACGAATGCTCGGTGGATTGGCAGGGCTTCTGGTATCGGCGGGATTGGCGGCACTCGGGATGTCGGCGGCCCATGCTCAGGCGGGGCCGCCCGGACCTCCTGCCGTGGGCGTGTTCGAGGCGGTGAAGCGGCCGGTCACCGAGACCAGTGAATTCCTGGGACGCATCGAGGCCCCCAACCGTGTCAACGTGGTGGCGCGCGTCACGGCGTTTCTTGAGAAGCGGAACTTCGTCGAGGGCGCCGAGGTCAAGGCCGGCGACCTCTTGTATCAACTCGAGCGCGGTCCGTTCGAGGCCGACCTGGCATCGAAGAAGGCGCAAGTCGCCCAGTTGCAGGCGACGCTGGTCAACGCCAAGCTGACCACCGATCGGGCCAAGGCCTTGATGGGCGGACCGGCCGGCCAGCAATCGAACGTCGACGCGGCGGTCGCCAACCAGCAGAGCCTCGAGGCGCAGGTGCAGGCCGCGCAGGCGCAGGTCGACTTGTCCCAGATCAATCTCGACTACACTGTGATCCGCTCGCCGATCGACGGCCGGATCGGACGCACCGCCGTCACCGAGGGCAATGTCGTGACGCCGAGCTCGGGAACCCTGACGACCATCGTCAGCCAGGACCCGATGTATGTCACGTTCCCCGTACCGGTGCGCGAGGCGCTCGATCTGCGCGAACGCTATGCGACGCGCGGTGGCTTCAAGGCCGTCGTGATCCGGGTGCGCCTGACGGATGGCCGGCTCTACGATCAGGTCGGCGAGCTGAACTTCGTCAACAACACGATCACTCAGAACACCGACACCATCTCGTTGCGCGGTACTATCCCCAACCCGTCGACGTACACATCGGTCGCAGCCGGCGGTGCGGTCCGCGAACTGACCGACAATGAGTTCGTGACCGTGCTGCTGGAGGGCGTGCAGCCGGTCGAGGTGTTGGCGATCCCGCGCTCGGCGGTGCTGTCGGACCAGCAGGGCGAATATGTCTATGTCGTCGGCGCGGACAACAAGGCCGAGCAAAAGCGGATCCAGCTGGGGCAATCGACATCGACGATCGCCGCGGTGACGAGCGGCATCGCGCTTGGCGACAAGGTCGTGGTCGAGGGATTGCAGAAAGTCAGGCCGGGCGAGGTGGTTGCGCCAGGACCCGCCAGCGCGCTGATCCAGTCCAGCATGAAGGTTTCTGCAGACGGCAGCGCTGGCAGCACGCCGAAAGCAACGGGCAACAACCCATGATTTCCGCTGTCTTCGTCGATCGTCCGCGGCTTGCGATCGTCATCGCGTTCGTGATCACGATCGCGGGCGCGCTGGCGCTGATGCAAATCCCGGTCGCCCAGTTTCCTGACATCGTGCCGCCGCAAGTCACGGTCTCGGCCGTATTCCCCGGCGCTTCAGCCGAAGTCGTCGAATCGAGCGTCGCCCAGCCGCTGGAAGCGCAGGTCGTCGGCGTCGACAAGATGCTCTACATGAAGTCGACCAGCGGCAATGACGGCAGCTATACGCTGACGGTCTCGTTCGCGCTCGGCACCGACCCCGATATCAACACCGTCAACGTCAACAACCGGGTGCAGAGCGCGCTCGCGCAATTGCCGACCGAGGTGCAGGCGCAGGGCCTGACCGTGCAGAAGAAATCCTCGGCCGTGCTGCAGTTCATCGTGCTCTACAGCAAGAGCGGCGAGCAGGATCCGCTGTTCATTACCAACTACGCGATCATCAACGTTCTGGATGCGATCTCGCGCACGCCCGGCGTCGGACAGGCCTCGCTGTTCGCCAAGCTGAACTATTCGATGCGGATCTGGTTCGACACCCAGCGCCTGACCAGCCTCAATTTGGCGCCGTCGGACGTGATCGCCGCGATCCGCGCCCAAAGCGTGCAGGCGCCGGTCGGCCGCATCGGCGCGCGCCCGATCAGCGACGACCAGCAGTTCCAGTTCAACGTGCAGACCCAGGGCCGCCTGACGACATCCAAGCAGTTCGGCGACATCGTGCTGCGGGCCAATCCCGACGGCTCGGTGCTGCGGATCAGGGACGTCGCAACCGTCGAGATCGGCGCGCAGAACTCGGACTCGGAGTCGCGGATCGACGGCAATCCCGGCGTACCGATGGGCATCTATCTTGCGCCCGGCGCCAACGCCGTGACCACGGCCAAGGCCGTGCAGGCCACGCTTGCGAAGTTGTCGGAGCGGTTCCCGCCGGGGCTGACCTACCTCGTGCAGTACGACTCCACGACCTTCGTCTCCGATACGATCAAGGAAGTGATGAAGACGCTCGGCGAGGCCTTCGTGCTCGTCGTGATCGTGGTGTTCCTGTTCCTCGGCAATCTGCGCGCCACGGTGATCCCGGCGGTCGCGGTTCCGGTCAGCCTGATCGGCGCCTTCGCGGTGCTGCTGGCACTCGGCTATTCCGCCAACACGGTTTCGCTGCTGGCGATGGTGCTTGCGATCGGCATCGTGGTCGACGACGCCATCGTCGTGGTCGAGAACGTCGAGCGCGTCATGGAGGAGGAGCCGGAGCTGTCGCCGGCGGATGCCACCAAGAAGGCGATGGAGCAGATCACGGCGCCGATCATCGCGATCTCGCTGGTGCTGCTCTCGGTGTTCGTGCCGATCGCGTTCATTCCCGGCATCTCAGGCACGCTGTTCCGCCAGTTCGCGGTGACGATCAGCGCCGCGATGGTGATCTCGGCGCTGAACGCGCTGACATTGTCGCCGGCGTTGTGCGCCGTGTTCCTGCGTCACGGCGGGCCGCGCCGCGGCATCATGGGACGGGTGCTCGACGGTATCGACTGGGTCCGCGACGGCTATGCCGGCATCGTGCAGCGGCTGGTCCGCGTGGCGGTGTTGTCACTGGTTGCGGTGCTGGTGTTTGCCGGCGCAGTGTTCGGCGTGTCGAAGATCACGCCGACCGGCTTCTTGCCCGAGGAAGACCAGGGCGCGTTCTTTATCGCGGTGCAGCTGCCTGACGGCGCTTCGGTGGCGCGCACCAGCGAGGTCACCAAGCAGGTTGAAGCGATCCTGAAGAAGAACCCGGCGGTCGACCACGTGCTGTCGATCATCGGCTTCTCGCTGCTCGACGGCGCCAGCGAGCCCAATTCGACATTCATGGTGGCGCGCATGAAGGCGTTCGCCGACCGCAAGGCCGTCACCGACTCGGTGCAGGCCGCGATCCGGCAGACCTTCATCGCGGGATCGCAGATCCGTTCAGCCTCGGTGCTGCCGTTCAACCTGCCGCCGATCATCGGGCTGTCGACCTCCGGCGGCTTCGAATATCAGCTCGAGGCGCTGGAGGGGCAGGATCCGGCATCGCTCAGCAGCGTGATGGGCGGGTTGATCGGCGCGGCGAACCGCAATCCAAATCTGGCCCGCGTGTTCTCGACCTTCACCGCGACCAACCCGTCGGTCTTTCTCGATATCGACCGCACCAAGGCGCAGGCGCTCGGCCTCAACATGGCCGACGTGTTCACCGCGCTGCAGGCCACGCTCGGCGGCATCTACGTCAACAATTTCAACCTGTTTGGCCGCACCTGGCAGGTCAACGTGCAGGGCGATGCGGCCAACCGGCGCGACATCCCCGACATCTGGCAGATCTATGTGCGCAACACCGGCGGCGAGATGGTGCCGATCCGCTCGATCGCAAGCCTGCGCATCGTGACCGGCCCGCAGGTGATCACGCGCTACAACAATTATCGCTCGGTAACGGTGAACGGCAGCCCGGCGGCGGGCGTGTCCTCGGGCACCGCGATCGCGACGATGGCCGACCTGTCCAAGACGACGCTGCCTTCCGGCTATTCCTATGAATGGACCGGCACCGCCTATCAGGAGCAGGCGGCGTCCGGCCAGACCGGCATCGTCCTCGCGCTCGCGGTGTTGTTTGCCTATCTGTTCCTGGTGGCGCTCTATGAGAGCTGGACGATCCCGATTCCGGTGCTGCTATCGGTCACGGTCGGCGTGCTGGGCTCCTATCTCGGGATCAAGCTCGCGGGCCTCAATCTCGATCTCTACGGCCAGATCGGCCTCGTGGTGCTGATCGCGCTCGCCGCCAAGAACGGCATCCTGATCGTCGAATTCGCCAAGGAGCAGCGCGAGGCCGGTAGGCCGATCGCGGAGGCCGCGACGATGGGCGCGCAGATGCGCTTCCGCGCGGTCATGATGACCTCGATCGCCTTCATCCTCGGCCTGGTGCCGCTGGTGGTCGCGACCGGAGCCGCGGAAATCAGCCGCCGTGCGGTCGGCACCGCGGTGTTCGGCGGCATGCTGGCCGCCAGCTCGATCGGCATCTTCCTGGTGCCGATGCTGTTCGTCACCTTCCAGGGCTGGCGCGAGGGTGTGAAGAGCCGTTTCGGTCGTCGCGGCAAGCCGGAACAGCCGGCGTCGCATTAGCGCATGATCCGGAAGGATCATGCGTGAACAACGAGCTAATCTGCGATGACGATCCAGCGTAACCCCATCGGGTATTAGCGGCGCGGGTCAGGCGGGGCTATACTGCCCGCTTGATCGATGGAGTTCCGGATTGAGCGTTGCCTTTACCAAGGAAGAAAGTGCCGAGACCGCGTCCGAAACGCTGTTGCCGGACCGCCCCATATCGCCGCATCCCAATCTGGTGACCGAGACAGGACGTAAGGCGCTGGAGCTCCAGCTCCTGGAGGCGCGCGAGGCCTACGAGGCCGCGCAGCGGCTGGACGACGTCAACGAACGGCGACGGCAGTCGGCGGTGCCGTTGCGCGACACACGCTATCTCACGGAAAGGCTCCGCACCGCGCAGGTCGTCCCCGACCCCGCCTCGACCGAAACCGTTGCCTTCGGCAGCACCGTGACGTTCAGCCGCGCCGATGGCCGCGTGCAGACCTACCGCATTGTCGGCGAGGACGAAGCCGATCCAAAGGCAGGCTCGATCTCCTTCGTCTCGCCGGTGGCGAGATCGTTAATGGGGAAAGCCGTGGGCGACGTCGCAGGCTCGGGCGCCCAGGAGCTGGAGATCGTCGCGATCGCCTAGAGCATTTTCGGTTCTGATCGAATCAGAACCGAAGCTCTCAAGTCTTGTCTTGACGCGTTTTCTTCACGCGAACCGGTGTCCATTTCGCTCGACGACGCTCTAGCGCAACCAATGAACTCAAGCACGATGATGGTTCAATTCAATCTTACCGCGCGGTCGTTGCAGACGGTGATCGTTTAGTCGGTCGAGATGAAGCGCAGTGTGCCTGCGCGACGCGTCGGCCTGCCGGTGTCGTTGGTATGATTTACGCCGTCCATCACAGGTACTTCCGGGAAATCGAACGGGCTTACCCCGTCGAGGCAAGCTACGTTGACGGCATAGAGACTCTGGTCGGATCGCCGTTGATGATGCGTGTATATTCCGCAGCGAGAGCAGAAGAAGTGCTGCGCTGATCCGGTATGGAAGCGGTAGGTCGTCAACACGTCCTCACCTTGCAGGAACTTGATCCCGCCCATTTCTGCCATGGCAACGACGGCGCCGCGCATTCGGCAATAGGAACAGGTGCAGCGGCGAATCGAATTGAAGTCGTCGCTGAGCATCACCTCGAAACGCACCGCGCCACAGTGGCACTGGCCCGCTCGTACCTTCATGTCGTCCACCATGCTGCCCGTGTGTCTCACGTTCAGAGTGAACGTATCTCTCGGTTGCGAGCCGGACAATCTTCAAGAACTCGCCCATGGTGTGAGAAAAACTAACGTAGAGCGGATCGCTGCTCCAATCACGCCGCCGGCAAGGCAAGCCGCTCGATCGTTTGAATGTGGCGCGCGAGCAGGCTGCAGGCCTGCTCGATGTTGCGCGCGCGCAGTGCCTGCAGGATCACGCGATGATCCTGGCTCGGCCGCGGCCGCCAGCCGGCGTTGCGCGCCATCGCAAACACCAACCGTGAATTTGCGAGCTGCAATCCGTCGAGGCTGGCGAGCAGCCGCGGCATCGCGCAAGGCGCCACCAGCGCGTAATGGAAGGCGCGATTGGCCAGTTCGAATTCCTGAACCGTCTCGGCATTGTCGCCTTCGATCAGCGCGACCTCGATCCGTGCCAGATGGGCGGATGTGTACCTGGGAGCGGCATTGCGCAACGCCACCACCTCGAGCGCGGCGCGCATCTCGGCGATCTCCTTCACCGACTTGGTGTCGAGCGGAGCAACCCGCACCCCGCGGCGCGGCACCGCAACGACGAGATGCTGCGCCTCCAATTGCCTGAAGGCCTCGCGTACCGGGACGTGGCTGGAATGGAATTCCCGCGCGACATGGTCCTGCCGCAGCGGAGCATCCGGCGGCAATGCGCCGCCGATGATGCGCTCGCCGATCGCCTCGGCAATGCGTCCCGCGGTCGTCATGTTCTCGCCTTCGCCGCTCATAGATTATCTATCGCAAAAATGGGTGCGCTCTTGTTTGGCCTCGGCTAGCATCATTCTAAGTCCGATATCATAGATAATATATGGAATTATCTATGATCTGTACAAGGAAGAAGGCAAGCCCGATGGTTGATGTCGTTGAGATCGAACGGACCGAAAGCCACAGCAGCGCACCGCTCCGCAAGCACTGGGAGCGTACCGAGGCCGAGGCGCTCTACAACCTGCCGTTCGCGGACCTGATGTTCCAGGCGCAGGGCATCCACCGCGCCAATTTCAATCCGAACCACGTCGAAACCGCGAGCCTGCTCAGCATCAAGACCGGCGGCTGTCCGGAAGACTGCGGCTACTGCTCCCAGAGCGCCCATTACGACACCGGCCTGAAGGCCACCCGCCTGATGCCGCGGGACGAGGTGGTTGCGGTCGCGCAGCGCGCCAAGGATGCCGGCGCAACCCGCTTCTGCATGGCCGCCGCCTGGCGCAGCCCCAAGGACCGCGATCTCGATCAGGTCTGCGACATGGTCAGCGCCGTGAAGGGGCTGGGCATGGAAACCTGCGTCACGCTCGGCATGCTGACGCCTGACCAGGCCGGACGCCTCTCCGACGCCGGGCTCGATTTCTACAACCACAACGTCGATACCTCGCCGGAGTATTACGACAAGATCATCACCACCCGCACCTTGCAGGACCGCGTCGATACGCTTGCGCATGTGCGCGACGCCGGCATCAAGGTCTGCTGCGGCGGCATTATCGGCATGGGTGAACAGGTCGAAGACCGGCTCGGCATGCTGATGCTGCTCGCGAATCTCCCGAGCCATCCGGAGAGTGTGCCGATCAATCTGTGGAACGAGGTCAAGGGCGTGCCGGTCAACGACACTGCCGAGCGCCCCGATCCGATCGCGCTGGTGCGGCTGGTCGCTACCGCGCGGATCATGATGCCGAACAGCGTGGTGCGGCTGTCGGCCGGACGGCAATACATGACCGATGAGCTGCAGGCGATGTGCTTCCTCGCCGGCGCCAATTCGATCTTCATCGGCGACGTACTGCTGACCACCAAGAACCCGCAGCGGGATCGCGACGCCGATCTGCTGGACCGGCTCGGCATCACATCCCGTCTCGCCTGACCGCAATCATCCGCGAGCGCGCGGCGTCGTTCGCCGTGTGACCAACCACTATCCTGAGAGTGAAGCATGAGCGCAATCCAGGCGGCCAAGGCCGCTGATTACGCCGCGGCCTTGCACGCCCTGAGCAAGGACGATCGGCTGCGCGGCCTCAAGCCGCGCGCGGGCATCGATTTCGTATCGAACGACTATCTGGCGCTGGCGAACGCGCCACGCATCAAGCGGGCCGTCTCGGCCGCGATCGAGGCCGGCACGCCGGTCGGCGCCGGCGGTTCGCGGCTGTTGCGCGGAAATTGCGAGGAGCACGAAAGGCTGGAGGCCGAGGCCGCCGCGTTCTTCCGCGCCGAGACCGCGCTGTTCTTCGGCGGCGGCTATGTCGCCAATTTCGCCGTGCTGACGACGCTGCCGCAGCGCGGCGATCTGCTCGTGCTCGATGCGCTGGTGCACGCCAGCATCCACGAAGGCGCGCGGGCCGGCCGCGCTGAGTTCCGGTTCAGCGCGCACAATGACCCTGGGTCGGTCGAGGGCACCATCCGCGGCTGGCGCGCCGAGGGTGGAACGGGCCGGGTCTGGATCGTGGTCGAAAGCGTCTACAGCATGGACGGCGATGTCGCACCGCTCGACGACCTCGTCGCCATCGCCGAGCAGCACGATGCGTTCCTGATGGTGGACGAAGCGCACGGCACCGGCGTCTACGGCGAACAGGGCCGCGGGCTGACGGCGCCCTATGAAGGGCGCGAGAATCTCGTGATCGTTCATACCTGCGGCAAGGCGCTGGGCGCCGCAGGCGCGCTGGTCACGGCGTCCACCGTGCTGCGCGACTTCATGGTCAATCGGTCCCGCCCGTTCATCTTCGCCACCGCGCCGTCGCCGCTCGTGGCCGTCGCCGTGCGTGAGGCGCTGCTGATCCTGCAGCAGGAGCCCGAGCGCCAGCAGCGCCTCGCAGATCTGGTTGCGTTCACCCATCGCGAGCTCGATCTGCGCGGCTGGTGCAGTCCGTCGCGTTCGCAGATCGTGCCCTATATCGTCGGCGACAATGCGCGCGCGATGCGGCTTGCCTCTGCGCTGCAGGCGCGCGGCTTCGACGTCAGAGGCATCAGACCGCCGACCGTGCCGGCGGGCACCGCGCGGCTGCGCATTGCGCTGACTCTTAATGTCGACGAGGACGACGTGCGCGCACTGCTCGATGCGCTCGTCGCGGAGACGCAGGGTTGGTCGCAATGATCAGCCGCATCGTGGTGACCGGTACCGATACCGGGATTGGGAAAACGATCTTCTCCGCGGGCCTCGCCGGCTTCCTCGGTGCGAGCTACTGGAAGCCGGTTCAGTCCGGCCTTGAGGAAGAGAGCGATGCGCAACTGGTGGCGCGGCTTGCGGGTGTTGCGGCCGATCGTATCGTGCCGGAGCGCTATCGCCTTCGGACGCCGGCGTCGCCGCATCATTCTGCGGCGATCGACGGCGTACGCATCGAGCCTGACGCGCTCGACGTGCCCGATATCGCCGGCCGGCCGCTGGTGATCGAGGGCGCCGGCGGACTGATGGTGCCGCTGAACGACGACACGCTCTTTATCGACATGTTCGCGCGATGGCGGCTTCCGGTGGTGCTGTGCGCCCGCACCGCCTTGGGCACCATCAATCATTCGCTGTTGTCGGTCGAGGCGCTGCGCAAGCGCAACATCGACATTCTTGGGATCGCCTTCATCGGCGAAAGCAATCCCGAGAGTGAGCGGGCGATCTGCGAAATCGGGCAGGTCCGCCGGCTGGGCCGGTTGCCCTGGCTGTCTCGGCTCGCCGCAGACACGCTGCAAACGGCTTTCAACACCTCGTTCCGGCGCGACGATTTCAACCCATGATGTCAGCTCAGAAATCGCCGATCTGGCACCCGTTCACCCAGCACGCGCTGCACGACCGGATGACCAGGATCGTGCGCGGCGAGGGCGCCTATCTCTACACCGCGGATGACCGCCGCATCATCGATGCGATCTCATCCTGGTGGGTCGTGACCCACGGCCATTGCCATCCGCATATCGTGCGCGCGATCCAGAACCAGGCGGAACAGCTCAACCAGATCATCTTTGCCGGCCATACCCATGATCCGGCCGAAGAGGTCGCCGCGCAGCTCCTGAAGCTGGCGCCGCGCGGCCTGGAGTATGTGTTCTTCTCCGACTCCGGCTCGACCAGCGTGGAAGTGGCGCTGAAGATGGCGCTCGGCTACTGGCACAATATCGGCGTGCCGCGCACGCGGATCATCGTGATGCAGCACTCCTACCACGGCGACACCGTGGGGACGATGTCGGTCGGCGCGCGCGGCGTCTTCAACAAGGCCTACGAGCCGTTGCTGTTCGATGTCGAATCAATCCCGTTTCCCGCTGCTGGCCACGAGCAGGCAACGCTTGATGCGCTCGAAGCTGCGTGCAAGACGGAAACCGCGGCGGCGTTCATCGTCGAGCCGCTGGTCCTGGGCGCGGGCGGGATGCTGATGTATCCGACCTCGGTGCTGAAGGAGATGAAGCGGATCTGCGAAGCCCATGATGTGCTATTCATTGCCGACGAGGTGATGACCGGCTGGGGCCGCACCGGCACCTTGTTCGCGTGCGAGCAGGCAGACATCACGCCCGATATCGCCTGCTACTCAAAGGGGCTCACCGGTGGATCGCTGCCGCTCGCGGTGACGCTCTGCCGCGCCGAGATCTACGACGCACATTATTCCAGCGATCGTTCGCGGATGTTCTTCCACTCCAGTTCCTATACGGCAAACCCGGTCGCCTGCGCCGCGGCAAGGGCAAACCTAGAGCTCTGGCAGCATGGCGCGGGCGAGCGCGCCACATCGCTCGCCGCGATGCAGGAGCGTCTGATCGCACCGTTGCGCGCCGACACACGCTTCGAGAATGTCCGCCGCACCGGCACGATCACCGCGCTTGACCTGAAGGCAAGCGATGCCGGTTATCTCGCAGGCATCGGTCCCAGACTTCAGGCCTTCTTCGCGCACCGAAACCTGCTGCTGCGGCCGCTCGGCAATACGATCTATGTCATGCCGCCTTACTGTGTAACGGAGGCGGACCTCAAGGAAATCTACGCCGCGATCGGGGATGCGGCCGACGAACTGGTCTGACGTCGCGCCTCGCGTGCCTCTGTGCAGCGATGGGTTTGATACGAAATCGGCGTGCCCTTGCAGGCACGCCGATGAACTGGATCGTCAGTGCTTGTGTGGCGCCGGATGCGGCCTCGCAGCAGGATGCGGCCGTGGCGCAGGATGGGGCCGAGGTGCCGGCCGTGACACATGCGGCGGTGGCGCACGCCGGGGCGGCGGCGGAGGACGGTGCACGGCCGGCGGATGCACGACCGCACGTGGCGGCGGTGGTGCATGCTGTGCGAATTGCGGTCTCGGCGCATGCACGGCTGGCGCTGCGACGTGCGGCGCCGGAGCGGGATGGTTGACGGCAACAGGCCGAGCGTGTCCCGTCGGCAGTGCGTGTACAGCCGGCGAAGCGTTTGCCGCAGGCAAGGCGTGTCCCGTTGTCGACGCGTGTGTCGGCGGTAGCGCGTTTCCGGTGGGCAGGGCGTGTCCTGTCGTGGTTGTCTGTGCTTGCGGCAGCGCGTTTCCGGAAGGCAGGGCGTGCCCCGTCGGCGACGCATGTGTTGGCGGCAGAGCGTTTCCGCTCGGCAGAGCGTGTCCTGGCGGCAGGGCATTCCCCGTCGGCAGAGTGTGTCCTGTCGTAGGCTGCGCATGCCGGGGCGGCGGTGCCGCGATTGGCTTGCCCGGGTGCGCGGCGATCACGCCTGCGCCGCTGAACCGTGCCGCGTGCGCGGTCGCGGCGATCGCCGGATGACCGTGATTGTTGGCAAGCGTCAGCGCCGGATCCTTCATCGCCGCTTCCGCGTGCCGCGTCTGCTCGCCGGTTGCAGCCACGTGGTGCTCGTTCGCGGCGGCGAGCTGTTGCGGCGTCGGTCTCACTGTGATGCCGCCGGTGCCGCCGTTGTAGCTGACGTTGGTCGTGTTGTTGATGACGGTCTTGCTGTAGACGTTGGTGACCGAGACATTCGTGATGTTGGTGACGGAGCGGTTGTAGAAGAAGCTGCCGCCGCGCCAATAGCCGCCGTCATAGCCGAGACCGGTGTAGCCGAAGCCGTATGCGATGCCGCCGTAGAAGCCGACGCTCGCTCCCCAGTATCCGGCGTGGAAGCCGTAGGCGCCATCGTTCCAGCCCCAATAGCCGGGCGTCCATAGCAACTCTGGTGCGGGCGGAAGCACCCACGTGCCGGGCACCCAGTAGTAACCGATATCGTCGCTCCACGCCCAATAGCCCGGCGTCCAGATATAGCCGTCGCCGGGGATCGGCGGCTGCTCGTACACCGGCAATGGCGGCGGTGCCGCATCGACGCTGATGCCGATGGCGAGCTGCGCGCGCGCTGGCGCAGGTGGTGAAAGACAGCAGAGGCTAAGAGCCAGAGCGAGAGGCAGTCCGGCGATGCGGCGCATGGCAGATACTCCAATCTTGCTTCCCCCAGCTTCGGACTCGAATAGTCGCGCCGGCATGAACCCGTTGTGAATATGTGCGCTGATGAGCGATCACGTGATCGCGCGACGATGGGATCGTTAACGACGACAGATGCAATTCAGTTTGGTGTCAGGATGGAACGCGAGCGCGCGCTCTCGCCGGCTTCATCACTGCGCCAAATAGTCGAATTTTCGTTTTGAATTGGACGACGACCCCCTGCGCGTCATCAATCGACGATCGGAACATCCGGCTCGCATAAGGCCGGGCAGGGAGGTTTGGAATGGCGCGATCCGCCGACATCGACATCAACGCGGGCGCGCGCCTCGACAGGCTGCCGATCTGCGGATTCCACTGGCGCATCCTGGCCCTGATCGGCGCCGGCATGTTTCTCGACGCATTCGACATCTATCTGGCCGGCGGCGTGCTGGGCGCGGTGCTCAAGGAAGGCTGGTCGACGCTCGAGCTCAACGCCGCATTCGTCTCCGCGACCTTCGTCGGCATGACGATCGGGGCCTGGTTCTCCGGTATCCTTGGCGACCGCTTCGGTCGCCGCTTCTCCTACCAGATGAACCTCGCGATCTTCGGCCTCGCGTCGATCGCGGCGGCCTTCGCACCCAGCATGACCGTCCTGATCGGCCTGCGCTTCATCATCGGCATCGGGCTCGGCGCGGAGATCGTGGTCGGCTACGCGACCTTGACGGAGTTCGTGCCGGCCGCTTCGCGCGGCCGCTGGATCGGACTCTTGGCCGTGATCACCAACTTCTCGCTGTTCGCGTCGTCCATGATCGGCCTGTGGGTGATCCCGACGCTCGGATGGCGCTACATGTTCGCCCTCGTCGGCATCCTGGCGATGATCGTCTGGTTCTTGCGCAAGTCGATGCCGGAATCGCCGCGCTGGCTTGCCGCGAACGGACGCACTGACGAGGCCGAGAAGATCTTGTCGACGATCGAAGCGGGGGCCGCGCGCAAGGGAACGCTGGCTCCCGTCGCCGCCAGCACGTTGGCGCAGGAATCGCCCGGCGCGGTCTGGCGCCTGTTCCAGCCGCCGTATCTCGCGCGCACGCTGCTCGGCAGCCTGCTGCACATCGTCGTCGGCTTCAGTCTCTACGGGTTCATCGGCTGGCTGCCGACCTTCATGGTCAAAGGCGGCCACAGCGTGGTCTCCTCGCTGGGCTACACCACCGTGATGGCGCTGGGCGGGCCGGTCGGATCGCTGATCGGGCTCGTGCTGGCGGATCGGCTGGGACGCCGGCTCTCGATCGTCTGCTCGTCGATTGCGGCAGCCGTGCTCGGTATCGCCTATCCGCATATGCCGGATGGCGTTGCGCTCGCGGGCATTGGCTTCCTGCTGGTCACCGCGATCTACGTCATGCTGGCGACCGGGTTCGCGATGCACGTCCCCGAACTGTTCCCGACGCGCTATCGGCTTCGCGGCACGGCGATCTGCGCCACGTCCGGACGGATCGCGACCGCGCTGGTGCAGTATGTCGTGGTCGCGATCTTCGCCTGGCAGGGCTTGACCGGCGTGCTGACGACGTTGGCCGGCATCCTCGTCTTCCAGGCGGTGGTCTTTCTTGTGTTCGGATTCGAGACCAAGGGACGATCGCTAGAGGACGCATCGGCTATCGCCGACGGAGAGACAGCGAGTCACTCGTCCATCGCGCGGAGGCCGGCGGACATCGGGGCCTAGCCCAGATCGGAGCACGCCGCCCTGAGCCGATCGCGGAGCCAGCCGTTCGCATTGCTCTGATCGTATCTGCGATGCCAGTACAACATCCAGTCGAACGGCGCCGATTCGAACGGCAGTTCTTCCATCCGCAGACCGTCGTCCATCAGCACGGCAGCGAGATGCCTCGGCATCACGGCGAGCAGATCGGCGCTCTTCAAGACATGAGGCACGACCAGCCAATGCGGCACATTCAGCGTGATGCGCCGTCGATGGCCGCGTTCGGCGAGCACATCGTCGACGAAGCGAAGATCGGTCGGGCTCATCGAGACCTTCATGTGCTCCTGCGCGATGAAGCGCTCGAAGGTCAGCCGCCCGCGCTTGATCGGGTGACCGCTCCGCATCAGGCAGACCATGCGGTCGCGCAGCAGCGTCTCGGATCGGATCGATGCGGAATGCTCGAGACCCATGCTGACAGCGACGTCGATCTCGTCCCGCTCCAGCGCATCGATCGTGAGCGAAGGCGGCAGATGGATGATGTTGTAGGAGATCCGCGCGTCCGGCGGCCGCGCCGCCGCAAGTCGCGGCAGCAGCAGACACGCAAGAATATCCGACATTCTGATCGTGAAGCCGCGTTCCGTTCGGCCTGGATCGAAGCCGGCATCGCTCGCCATCACGCGCTCGACCTGGCGCAGCACCTGGCGCAGCGGCTCTGCCAGTTCGGTGGCGCGGGGCGTGGGCTTCATCCCGCTTGTCGTCCGCACCAGAAGCTCGTCCTCGAACATCGCGCGCAGCCGGTTGAGCGCGTTGCTCATCGCAGGTTGACTGAGGCCGACGCGGTCGGCTGCCTTGGTGACATGACGCTCGGTCAGCAGTGCGTCCAACGCGACGAGCAGATTGAGGTCGATGGATCGGAGGTTCATGCCGTCATTCATATCGTGAATAGTCAGAGATCACAAATCCATTTCATCTATGGCAGCGCAGCGCCTATCCAATCGGCTGAACCCAGGAGGCATCAATGAGCTTTGAGACCATCAAGCGCGAAGTGAAGATCTGCATGTTCGATCAGTACGGCACGGTCGTTGACATGCAGGGCGGCCTGACCAGGATCGCGACGCCGTTCCTTGCGAAGAAGGGCTGGAAGGGCGACCCGAATTCCTTCGTCACATGGTGGCGGCGCACGCATTTCGAGAATTCGATGATCGACGCGCTGCTGCATCGCGAGCACACGCCCTATCGCGAGATCGGACACCGCGCGGTGTCCCACGTGATGGACCGCGCCAAGATCGACTACACGATGGACGACGTGCGCTATCTTGTCGGCGAGATCGAAAAGCTGGTGCCGTTTCCGGAGGTGCCGGAAGCGCTGGCGCGGTTGCAAGCCAAATACAAGCTGGTGGTGCTCTCGAACGGCGATCCGGACATGCTCGAGACCGCGAAGCAGTACCACAAGGTCCCGTTCGATCGCGTGATCTCGGTGGCGGAAGCCAATTCGTTCAAGCCGCATGTCGCGACCTATACCAAAGCGGCCGAGATCATGGGTGTGAAGCCCGATCAAGTGCTGTTCGTCGCCAACCACGCCTTCGACTGTATCGGCGCCAAGTCCGCCGGCATGCGCACCGCCTTCATCGACCGGCGCAGCCGCCCGTTCGGCATCACGCCGCACCAGCCCGACATCCTGGTGCCGTCGATGAAGGACCTCGCCGATGCGATCGTCTGATCGCGAGCCGCTGTCGGGCATCAGGGTCCTCGATCTCTGCCGGGTGGTCTCCGGTCCCTTTGCAACGATGCAACTCGGAGATCTCGGCGCCGACATCGTCAAGATCGAGGATCCGCGGCAGGGCGACGAAAGCCGCCGCTACGGGCCGCCGTTCGTCGGCGGCGAGAGCGCGTATTTCCTCTCGGTGAACCGCAACAAGCGCAGTTGCGCCATCGATCTGAAGTCGCCGGCGGGCCGCGACGCGGTGCTCGATCTCGTATCCGTGGCCGACGTCGTGATCGAGAATTTCCGTCCCGGCACGCTCGACAAATGGGGGCTCGGTTTCGACGCGCTGTGCGCCCGCAAGGGCGATATCATCCTGTGCAGCATCTCGGGATTCGGCCGCACCGGTGCGGACGCCTTGCGCCCCGGCTACGATCTGATCCTGCAGGGCGAGTCCGGCGTGATGGACATCACCGGTGATCCCGAGGGGCCGCCGACCAAGGTCGGCACCTCGATCGCCGATCTCGTCACCGGCCTGTATGCGTCGCATTCGGTGCTCGCCGCGTTGATGCGGAAGAGCCGGACGGGCGAGGGCGGCCGGGTCGACGTCTCGATGCTCGACGCCATGGCATCGCTGCTGACGTTCAACGCCGGCATGTACTTCGCCACGGGAGAGAGCCCGAGGCGCCGCGGCAACGTCCACCCGACCATCAGTCCGTACGAACCGTTCGAGGCGAGTGACGGCTGGATCAATGTCGGGGTCGCGAACGACAAGTTCTGGGCGGCCTTTTGCGACGTCATCGACCGCCCGGACCTGCGCGAAGATGCGCGTTTCGAAACCGCCCCTAAGCGCGCGGCGAGCCGCAACGAACTCGTCGCGATCCTCGCCCCGATCTTTGCCCGCAGGAGCCGCGCCGATTGGTTGCAGGCGCTCGCCGCGGCCGGCATTCCCTGCGGCGCGATCAAGTCCGTCGGCGAAGTCTGCGAGGCGCCGCAACTCACGCAGCGCGGCATGGTCCAGACCGTCAGCCATCCAGCGGCAGGGGACGTCAAGTTCATCGCCCGGCCGACGCGGTTCGGCGACGAACCGCCGGCGCCTTCCACGCCACCGCCGATGCTCGGCGAACACACCCGCGAGGTGCTTGCGGAATGGCGCGGCTGGACCGACGATCGGCTCGAGAGATTCGCCCTCGAAGGCGCGTTCGGAGACTTTGGACGGACCTTCGTGCGATCGCCCATTTGAGCCGTCATGTGAGTGTCGTCATGAGAGATATCGCCGAGCAGATGATGCGCCGCGCCGTCGAAGACGAACGGCAGGAATTCGGATCGTTCTTCCTGTCGCGCTTGTTCGGCCTCGATATCGCCTACCAAGGCGAGGCGTGCATCGTCTCCTTCGACGTCGAGAGGCCGCTGTTCAACCCGCAAGGCACGCTGCACGGCGGGGTTCTCGCGACCGCGCTCGACATCTCGATGGGGCATCTCGTCAACCACGTCGCGGGTGCCGGCACCACGCTCGAGATGAAGGTGCAATATCTCGCCGCGGTCCGCGAAGGGCGCGTGACCTGTCATGCGACCTTCCTGAAGCGTGGCCGGAAGACCTTCTTCGTGCAATCCCAGGCCTCCACCGCAGCCGGCGAGCCGATCGCGCATGCGACGTCGACCTGGCAGCTGCTGAGCCGGAGCTGAGAAGCGCGGCCGGCTCGGGTCGGCCCGTTGTCTCGCTGCCAAAGCCGTGGGTATCGCGGCGGAGCGGACCCCTGACGCAAATCCCCGATGTCGTGAAAGCACGACCTGCTGAGGCTCGTTCCTTCGCACGAAACGGTCACGAGCATTGCCAGGATCGTGATCCGGCTTCATACTCTGAAGCCGGAACTGCATCTCCACGGCGCGGCCGACGCGAAGATGCGAAGCGGCGATACCTCAAAAGCGGAAGGACGGCGATGCGGTTTCGTCTCGCATTTGCCCTTGTATCGATGGCGGCGCTGCTCGTTGATCCGATTGCCGCCATGTCGCAGGACATGTTGCGCGGCGTCGACCTCGAAAGTCCCGAGATGACGACGTCGGAGATGACGCGCGCCGAAGTCGACGCGCTCCTCAAGGTCGCGCCTCAGGGGGACCGACGCGGCGCAGATTTGGAAGGAAAGCGGCTGTCGCACCTCGATCTCGCGGGCCTCGACTTCTCCGGCGGCAACCTTCATCTCGCAAAGCTCAACCGAACCAATTTGAAAGCAGCGCGCTTCGATCGGGCCATGCTGAACCAGGCTTGGCTCATCGACGCAGATCTGACGGGCGCGTCCCTCGTCAAGGCGACGCTGCTCGGCACGCAGATGCAGCGCGCCAAGCTTGGCGGCGCCGATTTGAGCGGCGCTCGCATCACCGCCGATCTATCCGGCGCCAGCCTGATCGGGGCCAAGCTCGCGGGCGCGGATTTGAGCGCCGATATGCGCAACCAATCGATGGGCCTGATGCGTGGCGTCCTCAAGTCCGCCGATCTCCGGAATGCGGATCTGAGCGGCGCCAATCTCTCGCGCGCCGATCTCGAATTCGCGCAGTTGCAGAATGCCAATTTGGCGAACTGCAACCTCATCAAGGCTGATCTTGCGGGAGCAGATCTATCTGGCGCCAATCTCGCCGGCGCCGATTTCACCGGGACCGACCTTGCGTCGGCCGTCCTGCCGGGCGCGGCCGCCCTGGCAGAGGCCAGCAATCTGGACAAGGCCTGGAACCTGGACCTGGCACGGCGGCCAAATTAGGGATCGAATTGCGGCGCCCTGGTCGCAGCGCCTTGACCAAGGCGCAGCACGCATGCGGTCACGCCCGATCTGTCGTATAGTTGCGAGCGAGGGGGCTGCTGCCTTGCAACGGAGGTCCTCCATGAAGGTCAAGGATGTGATGCACAAGGGCGTCGATTGGGTCAGCCCTGATACCCCGATCACTGAAATCGCGAAATTGATGCAAGGGCACGACGTCGGCTGCATTCCGGTCGGGCAAGACGATCGTCTGATCGGGATGGTGACGGATCGCGATCTTGTCTGCAAAGGTCTTGCGAGCAAGGACTTCAACTCTACGCGCACCACAGCGCGCGATGTGATGACCGAAGGAATCCACTGCTGCCGCGAAGACGACGATCTTGCGAAAGCGGTGCATCACATGGAGACGCTGAAGATCCGCAAGCTACCTGTCATCAACAAGAGCAAACGGATGGTCGGCATGGTCAGCCTGGGGGAGATAGGCCACTTTGCCGGTGCCGATCTGATGTCCCAATACATGAAGAGCGTGTCGGCTCATCATTGAGGCGAGGCCGGTCTGCTGAAACCCGGCAGATCGGCCGGCACCATGGCCGGACGACAAACCCGACAATGAAGTGGCGCACCCGACACGATTCGAACGTGTGACCTTTGCCTTCGGAGGGCAACGCTCTATCCAGCAACACTGAAAAATCGCTGTAAAATCAATGGTATTCTAAGTGCAGTCATTGCGCAACCGGCTGCTACGCAGCCGGGGCTGTGACAGGGCTGTGACAAGCCGCTACACGAATACGCGCAACGCAGTATCGCGATCCAAAAACCCTTGGTTCGCGTCCAGAATTTCGAAGCACTTTGCAAATATCGTTCGGTTCGTGGACGCTTGTTCAGGTGATAGCTCTCCCTTGCGGTGCAACTCAGACGTGGCCTCGTCAACAACATGCCAATAAGACTCGCGGCTTCTGCGGAAAAGGCGCGTCAGCAAGAGCCCTAGCTCTAAGCAATCTTCCGGAATGTCCTCGTATCCCGGCGGATCCCGTGCGAGCAAGAAATCAGGTGTTACGTGCAAGAAATGGGCGGCTTGGAGCAGCCGACGGACGGGAATGTTGGACTTCCCTCCTTCGTAATTCTGTATTTGCTGAGGGCTTACGCATAACTCTGATGCGAGCCGTAACTGAGTTGCCGTGGCCGCCCGGCGAGCCGTTCGTAGTCTTCTTCCGCCGACCCGCGTCGCAACGCCGACGCGTGGCCGCCCGCGCTTATTACTCATCACCTAGCTCCAACGATCATGACGCACTCCAAACGAAAATTCGAACAAGATCAACAGGTCAAAAAAACTTTCGATTTTCTATTTTCATTTGGGTGACGGACGACGCCCCTTGCGCCAATTGATGGCCACGCTCTTTCTCACATGGTGGATAGACCGGCCCTGGGTTGAAACGGCGATCGTGACTCATTTGGAATGTGTATGCCGCAAATCTCTACAGTGACTGATCGACAGCGATCCTTCGACGCTGGTGCAGTGCGTCGATACATTGAAATAGTGAGTCAATGTGCACGTGGAACGGCTGGTAAGCTTGTGATTCCAGCAATATTCGATAGTGGACCAGGCGCAATTGCTCACCACAAGTGCAGTGAGATTGATGGAATTGTCGCTTCAATCATGTCACACGCGAACACACCAGGTGCAAACGTCTATTGCGGTCTGCACCTGATGCGCCCCGACTTGCCTCGCGGAAAGAAAGGTAGTGAGGATGACGTTGTCGGGGTGCTTGGCTTGGTCGCTGATATGGACGCAGACACAGGCAAAATTGGTGAAATGCCGATTGAGCCAAGTTTCGTGATCGAAACATCGCCGGGCAACACGCAGCAAGTGATCATGTTCGATCGACCCATGCATCCGAAGGACGCGAAGCCTTTGGCAAGGGCGTTACAAAGAGCGACCGGAGCGGATTTCGGAACCGCTGACATTTCCCACATCTGGCGAATTCCCGGCACGCTCAATTGGCCAACTCAGGCAAAGATCAAGCGCGGGCGATCAGCCCAACCATTCCTTGTAAGCTTGCGGTGAGATCCAATGAAAACATACGACCAAGCAGCGCTTTCGCGCGTGCTTACGCGCTACCTAGAGGCGCCCGCCGAGAGCGATCGTCAGGCGCTCGAACATAATACATCACTGCTTTTAGCTCGTTTGAGCGAGCTTGGTCGCCGGGCGCTTGAAGACGACGGCGGTGAGGACCGGTCCCGTCACGTAGCGCGGGTTATCGAGCGTCTCCACTTCGAGGGCTTTGGGGAAGACGAAGCCATCGCCGTGATCCGAGAACGCGGTGGATCGTGGAAGGAGCGCTACAAAAATGACGCCGCACTTACCAAGGATCTAAGGCGAATCTGGTCAAAGTACGCCGTGCCGAAGGAAGAGGAGCAGCGAGCCAATGCAGTTTCGACAGAAGCATTCCTCAATGGTCAGCGGCCTCCGGTGTCTGAGCCGCTTATTAAGGCCACGCCTTTCCAGCCTATGGACGCTGCCTTAATACCCCGACGGCAGACCTTATATGCGGGTCACTTTAACAGGCAGTTCTTTTCGGCCACGTTTGGAATCGGTGGTGGCGGAAAGTCTAGCTTGGTCCTGGTGGAAGCCGTCGCATTGGCGACAGGTCTGCCGCTGCTGGGCCATGAGCCGAGCAAGCCATTGAAGGTGTGGTACTTCAACCTCGAAGACCCACCAGAAGAACTGCAACGTCGTGTGACCGCGATCGCAATTCATTACGGCGTCAATACGGAGCTTCTGGCCAAGAACCTGTTCGTTGACTCCGGGCGATTGCAGGAGCTTGTCTTATTGAGACAACAGGGGCGTGACTCGATCGTCGCAGAGGCGTTGATCCAGGCGCTGATCAGCGAGCTTGAAAAGCGAAGTATCGATGTGTTCATTCTTGATCCGCTTGTATCGGCGCATCAAGTGGATGAGAACGATAACAGCAAGATCCAGCAATTCGCGAATCAGTTGGCGAGGATAGCGAATGACGGAAACGTTGCTGTTGAAGGGGTGCACCACGTCAACAAGTCAGCTGGTGACGGCAAGAACGAGGTGACGGCTGACTCAGGACGAGGCGCTGGTGCTTTGAAAGACAAGGCAAGGTCAGTTCGCGCAATCAACACGATGAGCGAAAAGGAGGCGGAGAAGGCAGGTATCGACAACAACGATCGCTTCTCCTACTTTCGCGTTACGAGTGCTAAATCCAATATGGGACGGCGTTCGGGTCGGTCTGACTGGTATCGGATCGTGTCGGTTGATCTTGGCAACGGGACGAAATGGACACCAGGCGATAGCGTCGGTGTGGTCGAACGTTGGCAATGGCCATCAGACACGTTTTCTATCGACGAAATCACTCCTGAACATCTTGCGGAGATCAAGCGGCGCATCGGCCAAAGTCCCCACGGCGAGAACGCTCAATTTAAGGATTGGGCCGGGCGGGTCTTTGGGGAGGTTCTCGGATTGAACGCCGAGAAAGACAAGCGCAAAATTGCGCGAACGATGAAGGCTCTGACAAGCCAGGGTCACTTCGCCATTGTGCACCGAAGGGCAGACAACGGGCGGGCGCGACCGATGTTCGAAGTTGCATCTGATCCACACCACCAAGTGGGTGGGGTAGTGGGTGGTGTCTCATAGCCCACCCAGACACCCCACCACCGCCTTATCCCTATAAGGCGGATGGTGGTGGTGTGGTGGAATTCTGCCAAGCAGTGTCAAGCAACAACCCTGTGGCCGCGCAGCGTCGCGCGTCCACGCGACCTCAATTATCCGGCGTCATAGGTAAAAATGATCAAAGTACCCGACATCTACGAATATAGCGGCGGACTTCGGGCTAAAGCCGAGCGGCAGCAAGAGATTGCCTCGCAAAGGGCGGCAGCAGAGCAGAAGGCTATTGAACTTCAAAATAGGCTGGCATCCGGACTCAGCAAAGAAGATCGTGATGCCAATGCTGCGCGAGCCTTGCGGGGCGAGTCCATCCCAGACATTGAAGCGGGACTGAAAGCGGCGATACGCGACCTGCGAGCACTCCAAGATGCTGAGGCTATTCATGCTCGGCAACTTGACGATCTGAGGCTAGAGGAAGGCCGAAGGCTGTGTGACGATTTCCGTCCGCATTCCGAGAAATATTCGGCAGAGATTGCCGTAGCACTTTACGACGCTCTGGAAGCTTGGACCAAATTGTTCGCGATAAAGCGAGGCTTCCTCAACCAAGGGCTTGGCCTCTACGGGCTGTGCGAGATAGACCCGCAAGAGCTTCTCGGTGTCCCCACGGATCGAAGCAGTACACTCGCAGACTTTATGCGCCGTTGCGTACATAAGGGTTATATCAAGAAACTGCCGGAGGGCCTTCGCAAATGAATCCTCGCGACTACGAGACCGCCGCGAAGAATCCGTTCGGACTTGAATATGGTGGGGGCGGCTTCATCAGTCAAATCGATGGTCGATCGGTCGTGCCTGCCGTCAAGCTCGAACGAGCAGACGATGGAAAAGTGTTGCAAGGGTACGCCTGCTTCTACAACAAAGCGGCGATAATCGCTGACGGCACGGTCAAAGTCATTCGGCCAGGGGCATTCGACCACTGCCTATCCAACCGACGCAAAGTGGATTTCTGGTTAGATCATTCCTCATTGCTGTGCGTAGGCAGCACACGCACCGGTTTGGAACTCCACACCGACAATAGGGGGTTGGCCTTCCGCTTCAAGTTTCCTGACACGGCGCTGGGCCAACATGCCCGTCAATTGGCCGACGACAAGGAATATACAGCCATGTCAGTAGGCTGTTCCTTCAAGGACTATACGGTTGAAGAAATGGAGGGTTTGAACGTCACCATCATAAGAAAGGCGGACCTGGAAGAAATATCCTTCGTACGACGCGGCGCGATTGAAGCGGCCTTTGGAGTCTTGGTCGAGCCGCGCGGTCCATTAGCGCACGTATTGGATACCGAAATGGCAAATCAAGGTGCATTCACAGCAGTCATTCGGGCGCTTCAAAAGGTGCAAGAAAGTCTAAAGAACGGAAGGTAGGCCGCCGGTTTCATCTTCGGTTGCCGGGCGGCTAGCACGCGTAGCATCCCGATGCGCAGTGCGGCGGCACGGTCGGCAGGGCGATGGCTGCCGACCGTGTTTGCTTGCGGCAGCTCGTTACAGGCTGGCCCCGTATATAGTGCGCGGCGGTGATGACGGCTCTCCGTCACCCCCAATCGAATTCTCACCGTGAGTTGCCTTTTCCACATCGTTTCAGCTACATTTGTAGGCGTACAGGCGCTATTAGAAAATCAGAATTGTTTTCCCATGGAACGGCGGGTAGGGCTTCGGCTCAACAACTTTCCCAAGACGCCTAACTCATTGCGAAGAAACCCGGTGATAGACGCTCCGGTTGATGAGATCACCATCAATCTGACCGATCTTTATTTTCACTATTACAGGGATCAGCATGGCAGGAATCCGCCTAAGCCGGACCCCGCCCTTTTCGAACATCTTCAATATCTCACACCGACAAGCGACTTTCGCATACTCGGCGACGGGCTAGGTGTCTCAACGCATTCGCGTCGCATCCTTTCCAGCCAACTGGGCCAAGCCTTCTGTAGGCAGTTTCTCCATGATCACCTCAACATCACATATTTTGCGCATATTGATCGCGTTTTAAATCGCACGCTTAAGCCTGGTTTTGGCGATATGTTGATCAAGCGCTGTGATGTCGGCCTTTTACCTGACTTCTTTTGTGCTGAAGCGGTTGACAGGATATTCTTGGCTGAGGCCAAGGCGCGCCATGAAGCCGTGAACTTCGGAAACAGGGCTTTTAAAAGTTGGCGCGATCAATTTGGAACAGTCGTCGTAGAACGCCCGAAGGGAACGCCTCTAAGCGTTAAGGGCTACATCGTTGCGATAAGATTCGCGACAGAAGCCATGCCTTACACAAAGTCTAGCTTGTATGCAGAAGATCCGAAAACCCCAGGCGAAATCGATTTGCATGGGGAACGCGGCCTGCCTTTAGGCAGGGCGGTGATTTCGCTGCACTACGCCGAGTTAGTCGAGAAGCTAAATCAACCGTTACTCGCTGAAGCCCTAGAGAATGGGTTTGTCGTACCAGCCGAGGTCCCTATCAGGGCGGCAGTATGGCAATTGTTGATAGGGCCACTTGCTGGAAAGCGATTTGTTGGTGGGTACTATTCTTCCGACAGCGGCGCGCGCGCTTATTTGGATGGTAATGGCAAGGTCGGCTTTATGTTTTCGGACCCCTTTCGGCTGGATATCCGCCACGCCACCTTTGTGGGAGTTGAGGAGGGCATCTTTGGCCAAGTCGTGGCATTTGCGCGTGGTGCACCCGTTCAAGAGATAGGGCAGCTTCAGGGAGTTCAATTCGCTTCTAACGCCATAAGCATACTGCGAGATGGTTCGGTAATTGGTCCGGTAGAATTCTTCTCGCCAATCGCAGTTCGAAATTTCTAGTCGTTAATTCCTGCGCATGTTGTCTTCTTCGGATCACGGCATGCGAGACCAGCGTTCTGGTCCCTTCCCCGACGTTGGTACGGTGCTTAATCGATCGGAGGAACTTTTCATGAAGGCAGGTCAGCCTTGTTGGAAGCCATACGACGCCATTAGCATCCGATTATCCAGGCTGCCGTTTGGCAGAAGCCACCGGTCGTGCTCTCAATACGCATGAGTCAGGGGTGGCTAGCTCTCCCTCCACTTACCGTCACGCCGGTCGTCCTCGCTACAGAGAACTTCATATGTCCATATCGGGCATCTGAACGTCGTCGCTTCGCCCAGGGCCGTCAGCGACTTCCGTTCATCATCGTAAGACCGTCCAGTGCGCTCCATCCAGGATTCGTATTCGTACCAAATATCCATGTTCGAGCGGGCGTTAGAAAGGTCTACCTCAGAGAAAAAGGGCTCTAACAGATCGTACTTCTTTCGTGCCTCCCAAGCCGCGAAGTCGGCTGCTTGCAGTGGTTGCAGATTCTTGGCGCTAAGTTCACCCTTGACCGAAGTAATAGTCGAAAGATCGCGTCTGCCAATCATTCTGGGGCTAGTTCGGAGATACTCCTTGGCCAGTGCAATTTTGCTTTCTGGCTTTTCGATACGATCCAACCAAGCCTCAATGGTTTTGCCCTCGAAGTAATGCTGCATCAGCACGTCGCAGGTGAAGATCGCCAAGGGAATGGCCTGCAATCGTCTTCCTCTGGCCTTGTTAAACCTCTCCAGAGGCTCTTTCGGCACGACGCAGCCAATCGCAGCGAATTCCTTTAGGGACCAGCACCTATTCAGAGCCGTGGCCAAGTCCCTGAACAGCGCCTCGGATTTGTCCTTGTTTTCGACGCCGAAGAATTTGTGCATTGGGCTGCTAGGCTTGGAAATCTCCTTCATGTGGAAGTAGCTGATTTGGTTTCGGGCGAGCGCACTTTTCCATTCGATTTCGAATGCACTCCAAAGCCGCTCTGCGCCAACATATCCTGCCACCGAAAGCGCCGGAAGATCGCTTTGACCGCTATCGTCGAAGTAACCTCTGAGTACGGCCATGTATCGGGTCCGTTGATTGACTGCTCGAAATCTGAACGACCGCCTGAATCTCAAGCACGCGGCCTTTCGTGCTGGGTTCTGGTCGCGAAATCGCGACGGTTCGCTTGTTGAAGCCTCCGGGCACTTGGCTGCGGCACTTCGCCGGAGGATCATACTCAATGTTAAGGGACAAGGCACACATTGCGCGGGTAGATAACGCGAACGATTTCTGACGAAAACGGAAGTGATGAAAAACCTTGTGCTAGCTATCGCTCTTGTTGTTCCCACAATTGCGTTCGCAGAAGATGACGACGAGAAAGTACCCCCGACTATAACCTGTGACCAGTTCCGCGAGAGGTTCACTGATGCATTGATTGGCAACGGGGAGGGAGTTTCGCTAGCATCGTTGTTCACCGGGGCAAAACGGCAGAAATTCGATGTACCTGGCATCCAGGCCGCGATCGGCTGTACCGCCGACGGGATGTTTGAGGGATTTGGAGCTTCGTTGTTGGAAGCGGATGACGGGAGCGTCAAACGGTACACCCGGTTTTCCGGTGCAGCGGTGAGAGCGATTGAACCACGCTTTGACCATGCCGAAGCAATTCAGGTTGTGGTTGACCTTACGCGACAGGCGCTAGAAGACGCTCGCAATACCGAGCGGAAGTCCGGCTGGCTACAGGGATCCGCCGAAAAGAAGTTCGGATCCTACGTGGTTGACTACCGGATGAATAACTCTCTCGTCAGTACTCATATCGACCTTAGATACAAGAACGCCGAGTAGCTTCCGGAAAATTACTGCTGACCTCGAACCCGCCGGGCTGGGCAACAACGTGCGGCGGTAAGCGGCGGCACTCCGCTGATGCGTGGGGGGGTGGTGAATCTTCGGCGAAAAAGGGGCTTCGACCGGCCCATATCGAAGTTTGCGTATCCACAAAATGAACAGCTTTTGATCCTTCCGCTCTACTCAACGCTCAATCTTCATCAACATCTCATCGATCTTGTCAAACAGAAGACCGTTATAATCCTGCTCAGCGTCCTTCAATTGCAACAACTGGCAAATGTCTTCCACCGACAAGCTCAAGATCAGCTTTCCGTGTTCGCGAAGCGCCCCTCTTGCTGCCATGAGAGCGCTCTTGTGGGGGCCCTTGGGCGAGATAATAACAGCGAAGCCGCGTAGCGCTCTTTGGTAGAGATACTTCTCGGTCGAATAGATTTCGGCCTGCCGGATGAATGAAGAGTAGTTCTTGCACTCAAAGACCACGTATTGGGATTGGAAGCGCTCTCTAATCATCTTCCATACGTCGTCGTTCGAGGATATTCTCGCTATGAGGTCGAACCGCGATATGCCGGTATCTGTCACCTTTTGCGACGACCAGGACACAAGATCTGTTGCGAATATGTATCTAAGCGCGACCTCTACGGCCACTTCGAACTGACGCGAAGTCTTTCTTGAAGCACTTATTCGCTTTAAATTGGTGCAGAAGCCAGAACCTGCCGATATCTCCGGATCAAATTGTTCAGGGAGTTGCGGTGTTGTCGCTGGTTCTTTTAGAACGTCGATCGTTGGCGGTTGGGTAGTTGATAGTTGTCCTTCGTCGTTATTGATCAAGGTTTCCCGAAGAAGCTCTTCGAGCTTTGATATTAATCGATAATGTCGTGCAGTGATCGCTCGTAGTGCATCCTGATCAAAAATCACAATACTGGGGGCGTCTTTTGTAAGAGCTTGCTTTGCAGTCGCCGGTATTCTTGTGGAAGTTACAAAAACACCCCAGTTGATGTTGTTCCGACGCCTCGCTTGCTCGATTCTGGCAATTATACGCGACAGCATCTCGGTGGGGAGCGACGACGAGCGGAATAGCTTTATCTCAACTACCGCCGTTGATTGCGTTGGTCCAAAACTTACCAGTAGATCGGCTTCGTGGATCTGCGCAGACTTGGTGGCGTAACGCCTTACGTCAAAACCTTCGACTTGAAATAGGTCGATAACCCAATCTTCGAATTCTAAATATCTATTCTTATGAGGCATTGCTGGGCCAATTGTCTAAACGTTTGTTGCTTAAGTCAAAAGCTCGCGATATTTGCGATGTAAAAGCTCTGCAATGTGCTCGTCTTGAAGCTGCGACTTCGCAGTCAACATTTCCATCATGTCGCTGTCAGTCAGGACGATGATGTATCCTTGTGAGCGCGAGGCCGCGTCCAGGCAACGGCGCTTTACCGTGCTGTAGTCCTCGATCTTACGGCATGTAATGATACCGAAGCGCCCACGATTATTATCAAACCTTCCGATGAGTTGGTCGAACTCCGGATTCGCAAGGTCATTCGAATAATTCTTGCATTCTACGATCACTAGGTTGGCACTCAGCTTCGGATCGTCGCGCCGCTGCGCAAAAAAGCCAATGTTGGCGTTGTTCGTGAATACGATGTCAATTCGTTTGCGACCGTCATTCACTTCCCACTCCTTTTGAGGAAGGATCAAGTCGGGGTAGAAAAGTGCGGTCAGGGCCCCCATTGTCAGGCGATGGTACGCGTCAGCATGCTTTGCGCCGGATGGTACTTTGGCGAATTCCTGCGCCAATCGAGCGCAGACTGTCGTGATGGTTGGAATGTCGTCGCGGTCGTCGAAGGTCGATAAGCTCCGCTCTCCTTGCGCAATGTTCTTGTACAACGCGAGAAGCTCGGGATGGGCTTTGACTACATCAGCAATAAATGCCTTCGATTTCGGGTTCTTCTCTCTTACGTCACGCTTGTAAACCTTGCGCTCGCCACTCTGTAGAACCTGCACAAGAGAGCTGTTTGCTCGTAGATTCTCCGCAACAAGAAAATCAGTTATCTGCTTGTTGTAGAATTCTTGACTGTCGAGGGAGAGCTTTCGTCGCACGATGTATTTGGGTACGAGCAAAATGGGAGTGCTCTTTATAAACGGTAGCTGGACGTATTTCGCGACCCAGTTCTTCCGATCGCCATCCCAAAGAGCCGGTCCGGAGTATCGCGTTGTCGGAACGTCGTACAGGTCGCACTGTTGTTGCGTGTAGTCGATCAGCAGTTCGCGGATAATATTTGTGGTCAGATCGGAGATCTTATCTCGATCGATGCCCTCGACGTAAAGGGCCATTTCTGAGAGGTCAGAGAGTAGACCTGTCTTGTACGCTTTGCTACGCGCAATCGCTGTGATCAACTGGCGGGCTTGGCGGGGGCCGACACCGCGACCCTGAGGATTTCCTGTTGAGACGCCGAGAAAGGTCTCTCTCGGCTCAGTAAGATGAGACATCAAGTTGACTGCCCGTTGCAGATCAGGCTTTCGAATTGCGTTCAATACTTCTTTGAAAAATCCTCTTATCAGCTCTGAAGCCTGAGACGCCCAAACATCGTTCTGTATTTCGATCGCAAACGGATCGACGTACACAGGCGTATCGAAAGTGTTGCTTACATCGACGAAATCGAGTTCGTGTTGTGTCAGGTTCAAAGAAAAGTGCTTTGAGAAGCGAGGCATATCCGGCGGCCACCCAAAATTGCATGCATTGCGATGCAACGATAGGTGGTGCTCGGGGCGTCACGCAAGGCGAAAAATGAGTTCTCCAACCTAGACTTTCGACCAGAGCATTAGGGAGCAAATAAGCCCTGCTCGGTGCACTCTGCTAGATGTGCTGCGCGCGCCCGTCTTGCTTAAGCGCGGGGCTTAACGTTCGGCCAAATAGGTGCATAAAGGCGTGTGGTTTACCTATCACTGCATTCTCGGTGTGACCGGGTCAGTTCTCAATCAACACTGAATGAAGAAAGTTACCCGATCGTTCCTGCTTGGTTGCAGACTCGGGTGCCTCGCATTAGGGCTTCTTCAAAGGGGAGCTGTCCGAAGTGATGCCCTTAATCTCGCTCCAAGGTACGAACCTCAAGTTGTTCGACGGGGATTCAAAGAACAGCAAACCTCGCTCGCCTGATCTCACAACTCTTGCCTTAAGCTCTGTCCCTTCTGCCTTCACCGTGTACTTATATAGGTCACTCTTGCGGTAAGCAGTTCCCTTGTCCAATCCGTATGCAAACGATCCCACGAAGCCATACGCGGCTAATATCGCCGCTACAGACCGGATGCTCACTTCCTCTGCACGGAAAAGGATATTGAGTCCCAGAAACAGGAAGGCGAAAACAGTCGAAGCCCAATAGAATACCGACGTTGGGTCGCTCCACACATCCGCTACATTCCAGAGCGCGATCAGCAAGAAGAACCAAAAGAAGCCGTCTTTGTAGAAGCGAATGCGTCTCTTCCCGGCTTCTTTCGAAGTGGCAGCCGCAATTGATCCTCTCTGGCTTCGTCTCTTCCGCATATAATCTAGACCTAAGGGCACAATCGTCAGCAGTATCACGATGGATATGGCGAACGGGAGAGCTTCGAGTGCAAAAGCCACATGTTCGCTGACGGAAAAGAGCGTGAAGTAGTTTATATCAATCCCATGCAAGTATCCCACGTCAAATGTAACCGCCACGGCTGTGCCGATAACGGGCAAAACAAGAAGGAAGTCCTTTGCAGTAGTATCAGCCATGCTATCTGCTCGTTCTCTTGCCGCGTGCGGTTACTCGCGCCGTCTTGAGTTGCGATAGCCAAATTTACACCAACAATTTTTAGCTGTGCAACTCGGGCTATTAGGATGATTGCTGCAATCATTCCATGTCGCCGCCACTGGTTGCCTCAATCCAGGGTCGGCAATTGCATTTCATACATTTAGCGACAGTTCGCGTCTAACATGCTTTCGCCGTGAACAGGTCACTTTCCGAATTCGCGGAATCCCACGGTTCGCTTGTGCGTTTCTTACCTATCGATAAATTCGGCTTGCGCGACGGGGGCGGTGTACTCCAAGGACAATCAGAATACTGACGTTGATCGTCCGGGGTGAGGATCAAGACACATCGGGCAGGAAAAAATGGATCCACGTAATAATGCTTTGCGTACCAGGTTAGCGCCGTTGAGGTAGCCGCAAGCAGCAAGCCGCCCCAAATCACCGAACGCCCGCGTGTCGCACTTATCGAGCGGAGGTAGAGGAAAGCTCCAATGAACGTTCCGTAGTTCCGCTTGAACTCACCGTTCAACTTGCTGATCTGGACTAACTCGGACGACGCGTCGGACATTGGAGAAACCCTCACCACGACCACGCAAGGATCGTACTTCGGATTTGGCGAAATTGCAAGCATTATTCTGGTTAGCGGAATTGCGATAATCGCTTTTCCGCACCCACGACCCCCAGTGTTTCGTTCCACTGCCAACACGCTACTGATTGACAATTTGCGGGTTGCTTATCGCTGCGCTTTTGTAGCGGCATGACCACCAAGTCCCGCGAGCGAATCTACGGTTCTTCAATCCGCGCCGCTGCCGAGAAGGCGAAGGAAGCACGTAAGGAAGCCGATCGGCTGGCTTGCGAAGCGTGGAACGCGCGCATGCTCGGCTACAAGGGACCGGCTCAACCATCCCCCACGTTGGGAGACGCGTTGAATGCAGGATACGGCTACCTTGAGGTCCGTTGCCTGGGCTGCGACACCAACCAGACCGTGGCGCTCGATATCGTGCGACGCGCAAAGAGCACGCCGGTTCATGAGTTAGAGCGGTATATGAGGTGTAAGGATTGCTCGCAGGCGCGAGGACATGCCTATAGACGAAGTTGCCTTGTGGCACTGAGGCCAACGAAAATTTCGGCAGGCCATCCATCGTCAATATGGTGGCCGGGAGAGCGGTGAAGCTTATGAAGAAAGAGCGCAGATCGAGCCATCGCACTCAGTGGACCGCGCAGTTTGCTGTGGCCAGCGAGTTATGCAAGCGCGGTTACGAAGTTGCCTTCACGATGGGAAATCATCCTTCCGTAGATTTGATGGTGCACAGCCCCAATCAAGAAGCGTTTCTGATCGACGTGAAGGGTCTCTACAAAAAGAACTACTGGGCCATCAGCACGAAGAAGGAAAAGCCGAACTTGTTCTACGTCCTCGCGTTCGTGCCCGACCACGACCACAATAGGTATTTCATTCTGACGCAGGCGCAGGTCAATAGTGAGGTAGAAGCTGATATCGCTGTCGCGCGGTCACGAAACGCTTCCGAGAATTTTACCGGAATTACTTGGAAACGCGCTGAACAGTACGAAGGCGCATGGCAGGTTCTGCCGAAGTAGTGCAAGGGATTGGCCGGACCAGGTCGTGGAGAACAAGCTCCCATGTGCAATCTCTACAGCATCACCACCAACCAAGCCGCGATTGCCACGCTATTTCGCGTGGTAAACCGCTACGTCGGTAATCTCGCGCCCATGCCCGGAGTTTTTCCCGACTACCCTGCACCAGTGGTCCGTAACACCGAACAGGGGACTGAACTGGCGTTGATGCGGTGGGGCATGCCACCACCGCCACGCACGGGTGGGCCGCCCGTAACGAACATCCGCAATACTTCTTCGCCGCACTGGCGCGGCTGGCTCAAGACTGAGAACCGCTGCCTTGTCCTGTTCAACAGCTTCGCCGAATACGCACCAGAACCGAACCCAGAGACAAAGAAAAAGGACGTGGTGTGGTTCGCGCTGAGCGAAGACAGGCCGCTCACCGCGTTCGCGGGCATCTGGACGACTGTCAATGGTGATCGAGGCACCAATTCCAAACCTGTACCTGGACCGCATCAAGTCTACGGATTCTTGACGACCTCGCCCAATGCTGTAGTTGAGCCAATCCATCCCAAAGCCATGCCGGTCATCCTGACAACGGATGAAGAGCATGACGTTTGGATGCGCGCGCCTTGGGACGAGGCCAAGGCGCTACAGCGGCCATTGGCAGATGATGCGCTCATGATTGTGAGGCGAGGTACTGATAAGGAAGATGTCGCAGGTGAGAATTGACGCATGAAGCGATGGGACAACCTGAATCACGCATTTGAGTATTTAAAGCGATATATCAATGGTAAGCCCCGCGAGACCCGATTCAAAGTTTCTGAGATTGATCTGGCGCTGGTCAGCAACTTCAAGGGAGGGAATGCTTCTGTGGTCGAGCCTGTCGATCGCCTCACGTTGAAATTGGTTTCATACGGTGATGTGCTCGGCACTTTGGCTGGCACGATCGATGGGAAGCCACTTCGGTCCTTTGTGGATACCGGCGAATTAGCAGGGCAAGCGACCGCGTTTCTTCGGTTGACGAAAGTTCGGGACACCGCAATCGCCGGGTTTGGCGCGTCCTACGCGTCGGCACTACTTGCTGCCTATTTCCCTGAGACGCTTCCGGTCCTGGATCGCAGGGTCTTGAGCGGCGCTCGAATTGATCATGCGCGCAATAGTCAGGGGCAAGTTCTCGAAATCGAGAAGCACTATCCAGAATTGATCGCGAGGTTTCACGCGGAAATGTTGCGGCGTCCGAACTTGCGTTTGCGTGATCTGGATCGAGAATGGTTTTCAATCGGAAACAACGAATCTCAATTGAAATCTGAGTGATAAGAATGCGAGTTCGAAAATTTTGGTCTATCTACAAAAAAATAGCAGTTGGGATCCTCGCGACTCTTCTGCCTTACACAGCCTCAATCGCTTTAGCGAAAGCCGATGAATGCGAAGCTCTGGCGGGCGAAGTAGCTGCTCGGGTCCCCGACGTTACTGTAGAGCGTAGAAGTTCAGTGGTCATGTTTCTCTCTCACCCTTCGGTCAAATACGCATCGATCGGCTGCTTGCCGTTTAGAAATTTCGTCGCAGTCGCGGAGGGGAAGTATCCAAAGAGTGGTTACTTTGACTTTCTTGCGTTAGCCGGGGCGATCGTATTGAGCGGCGACTCTGAGGTCGTCCGAGAGGGCGCGATCAGATGCCTAAAGCGAGCCTTATCGCGGTCTGACGATGACACAAGTCTGGACTATAAGTTGATGTCATTTAGCTGCTCTGCGGCAAAGCTCTCGTCCATCGTAACGGTGGAGAAGCGGCGATAGCCGACCGGATGTCGAAATTGGGGTTGCAAGCCGCTGTCGCGTTTGTCTTGTTTGTTTGCCTTTCGTGTCGATTGGTGGCTGGCGATCTGACCGGCCAAGCCAGCGTCACTGACGGCGACACGATCGATATCCACGGTCAGCGCATTCGTCTGTGGGGCATCGACGCGCCAGAAAGCGATCAGCTTTGTCGCGGCGACGACAGCATCCAGTATCGTTGCGGTGCGAAGGCAGCAAACGAACTCGATGCGTTCCTGGCGTTGCGGCTGGTTCGGTGTGTCCCGCTCAACACGGACCGTTACGGGCACTGTCGCGGCTTGTAGCGTGGATGGGACTGATTTGGCTCAGTGGCTTGTATCGCACGGTCACGCGTTAGACTGGCCCCGGTACTCGAAGGGCAAATACGCCGCAGATCAGCGAGCCGCCGAACAGGCCGGTCTAGGTATTTGGGCTGGTTCGTTCGCGGCGCCGTGGCAGTATCGCGACTGTGTCCGGGCGCGTGGCAAGTCGAGCAAGTGCCCGGATGAATAGAAGAATTTGGATAGAGCAGTGCAACATTCAATCGATGGCGATGGCATGAACGCAGTCAAGGCAAGCATCTTTGTAGATGCAATAGTAGCTCTTGTGAGAGCCAGAATTCCGTATAGCTTTTATGTCAGCAAGATACTGTGGGGGCTGTCGCTTTTCTTGCAGACTGGTTCATTTCGTGAATGCTGGCATGACTACCCGCGCATTAGCGATGAAGCCAAACGCATCAGAGAACTGCGGCGTCCAGAGTGGCGCAAACAGCTAACATTCGAGCACGCGAGACCGCTGAGTCAGATGTACGAAATGCTTTTCAGTCTTGGGTCCTCGGTCACGCGTGATGCGGTCGTGAAAATCGTCGGCGAGTATCCGCCAGTCCTAATTACGCGAAGCGAGAATGACGATCTGAATGCTAGGGGTTTTAAGGTGCTAGGTATGCCGCAAGAAAGATACGAGAACATTCCGATTTCAGGTTTCTCATTACGTGCTTCTGATGGATCAGAGGAGATTTGAAAGTGCCGACTGCCCGACAAATACTAGGCCACTTTGGCGAAACCGCGATTTATAAGAACTGTAATTGTCCTAAGTGCAAGCGGCCAAAAACGCTCAAACGTCTGCCAAATAATTTCAAATGCGCCGACTTAATCTGCGATTTTTGCGGCTACCTCGCGCAGGTGAAAACCGCCAGTGTCACGAATCACGAGATTATCCCAAAGGCCGTATTGGGCGCAGCGTGGGGTCCGCAGAAGGAGCGTATGGACGCTGCCATATACTTTCCGCTGTTTTTGGTTTTGGTCAGTGGCAGGAAGTTCGGCATCTATTATCTTTCGGCCGATTTGCAGGAGCCAAAAATATTCAAGTCGAGGAAGCCTCTTTCCCAAGCGGCTCGACGCGCAGGTTGGCAGGGGTTTGTCTACGATCTGGACGGTGTAACCGATAGGTTCGTTCGATTGAGATAAGTCTGGAGAAGTTCGGAAAGGGAATTCGGGTGCGTCGCCATAAGTTTTGGCTTGACGACGCAAACTAAATGCGGCCTGCACGGTCACCTTCGAACTATGCTGGAATTGCATCTAGCTTGCGTAGAACCGAGTCGCTTCTTGCGTGCGCATATCTCAGCAGCATCGTTGCGTCCCTGTGACCGCTAATCATTGCTACTTCTGGAATGGTCAAGCCCTGTTCGAAGAATCGACTGATTGCTTCATGGCGCAAGTCGTGAAATCGCAAGCCATCTATCTTGGCGCGATGCACCGCGCGACCGAACGCTAAATGGATTGCATTGCCAGTCATTGTGAAGACTAGATTATCCGGCTTGGACCGCTTCGGCAAAGTCCAGATGGCAGCATTGGACAGCGGGATCGTTCTGGCATGACCGTTTTTAGTTCGCGGGATTGTCAGTCGCCGTCTCTTCACGTCAACATCATGCCAGCGCATGGATGCTATTTCTCCTCGCCTCATGCCGGTTGCCAAGGCGAAGCGGATGATAGACGCGATGAGTGGAGTCCGACATTTGCGCGTCGCCTTGATTAGCCGATCGAGTTCGCCGGGATAAAGCCGCCGCGTTCGCAACCGGGGCGTCGCGACGAAGCGAAGGGACTTCACGGGGTTGTCCCTAATCGGGATCGCCCAATCGCGCTTCGCGACTTCAAACATATGCTGTATCGGATTTAGCTGTCGCTTGAGCGTTGTTGGTGCAACTTCGATTAATTTCCGATCGCGATACCCCGCGAACTCAGGCACTCCCAACTGCGAGAGGGGTGTTTTGCAGATCGGGTCGCGCAGCATTCGCGCTAGAACGGCGTCCTCAACGCGTGCGCCGCGCTTCTGCGGCGTGACATCATTCCGGTAGCGTTCGATCAGATCGGACAGCCTCAACGTCTTGAGGACGCTGGTATCGGCAGGCAGATCGGACCGGTCCGCCCGGACCTCCATATCCCTTGCCCAGGCTTCCGCATCCTTCCTCCTGAGGAAGGATTTGGAGAGCGGCCGGGCGCCTGACCGCCTGACCTGCACCTGCCATTTTGCGCCTCTTTGCCGGATCGTAGCCATGGGTCCTCTCGCTGTGACACAGTTGTGACAGCGAGGTTTTCGGGGGCTGGGACAGGTCGGATCCGACGGGCCAGAAATGCCAGCAAACAAGGCATTTTAGCACTGGCGCACCCGACACGATTCGAACGTGTGACCTTTGCCTTCGGAGGGCAACGCTCTATCCAGCTGAGCTACGGGTGCGTGCAGGCCACCATTTAGCTGATTGGCTCCGGGTCGGCAACGGCGTTGTCCGGCCGGTTAACGGCTGTAAACTGCCTGCACCAATATGACAGGCCTGCCGGAAACGGCCGTCTTTCGAGGGAGTTTGCCCATGCGTCCGCTGGAATTCGGCTGGTATCTGCCCACGCATGGCGACACCACGGCCTATGGGCTGATGGAGGCGCAGATCGCGGGGTCGCCGGAACTCTGCGACCGCGTGGTCAAGGCGGCCGAGGATGCCGGGTTCGAATATCTGCTGATCCCGGTCGGCTCGGTGTGCTGGGAGGCCTGGATATCCGGTGCCTTCATGGCGGCGCGCTCGGCACGGATCAAGCCGCTGATCGCAGCACGGCCCGGCTATATCAACCCGGTGCTGATGGCCAAGATGATCTCGACCTTCGACCAGATGTCGGGCGGGCGGATCTGCATCAATTTGATCGCCGGCCAGAACGAGAGCGAGGTCGAGGCCGAAGGCGTGCGCTACGCCAAGGAAGAACGCTACGCGCTGATGGAGGAGGAGGTCTCGATCCTTAAGGCGCTGTGGACGACGCGCGGGCCGGTGAACTTCCAAGGCAGGTTTCACACCATCTCGGGCGCGCATATCCGCCCGCGTCCGCTGCAGCAGCCGTTTCCAAAATTCTATCTCGGCGGCGGCTCGCGGCAGGCCTGGGAGGTGTCGGCGAAGCATTCCGACGTCCATCTGTTCTGGGGCGATCTGCCGGAGCGCATCGCGGACAATATCGCCGAGATCAGGCGGATGGCGCGGGCGCATGACCGCGAGGACGCGATCGGCTTCGGCATGCGGCTGCAGGTGATCTGCCGCGAGAGCGAGGCGGACGCCTGGGAGGCGGCCGACCAGCTGGTGCGCCACGCCACCGAGCGGCAGAAGCAGGAGATGAAGACGCTCTACGTCCGCTCCGAGGCCAATCAGCGCGTGCAGCAGCTCGCGCGCGACTATGGCGATCTCCTGATGCCGCATCTGTGGACCGGGATCACCAAGGTGCGGCCCGGTGCCGGCATCGCGGTTGTCGGCAATCCCGAGCAATGTGCCACGACCTTGCAGCAGTTCATCGACGCCGGCTGCCACTCGTTTTGCCTGTCCGGCTATCTGCACGACGAGGAGGCCGAGCGGTTCGGCCGCCTGATCCGTCCGATCCTCGCCGCGAATAACCGCGGGCGGCTCGCGGCGTGAGGTGTCTTGCCTTTCCGAAGTGTCCTGCCTTTCCGAAATTTCATGCGTGATCCGGCGTCCAATGCGCGATGATCCCGCCGGATCGCATCGCCGCTCGCGGCACCAACGGAGAATGAACCATGCATCATCGGGGCTGGCTTGCGGCGTTGACACTGCTGATCGCGACAGCTCACGCACCGGTCGCGTCGGCAACGCAGGCACAGATCGAGCGTGACAAAAAGCCGGTCAAGGAGATCGCGAGCGGTCGCATTGCCGTCGGCGGCGCGATGTTTCCCGTCTACCTCTCGGCCGACTGGTCCAATCCGCTGCCGGACGTCACCCGCGCGGTGCTGGTGCTGCACGGCGTGCTGCGCAATGCCGACGATTATTTTCGCGCGGCGCTGAGCGCGCAGGCCGCGGCCGGCGACGTTGGCAAGGGCACGCTGATGATCGCGCCGCAATTCTTGATCGAGCCCGACGTCGAGGCGTTCAAGCTGCCGGCGGAAACCCTGCGCTGGAGCCTCTATGGCTGGCAGGGCGGCGAGCCTGCGCTTGCGCCGAACCCGGCCAGCTCGTTCGAAGCGCTCGACGCGATCCTGGCCAGGCTCGGCGACCGCAAGCTGTTTCCCAACCTGAAACAGGTCGTCGTGTTCGGCCATTCCGGCGGCGGCCAGGTGGTGCAGCGCTATGCGATCGCCGTGAAGGGCGACCAGGTGCTGCTGCACGAGGGCATCGGCGTGCGCTACGTCGTCGCCAATCCGTCCTCCTACGCCTATTTCACCAAGGAGCGACCGGAGCCCGCGATCGCCGCGAAGTGCGAAGGCTACAACAGCTGGAAGTTCGGCATGGACGACCGTCCGCCCTATCTCGCCGAGCCTTCGCCAACGGCGCTGGAGCAGGCCTATGTCGCGCGCCGCGTGATCTATCTATTGGGAACGCTCGACACTAACCCAAATCATCCCGCGCTCGACAAATCCTGCATGGCGGAAGCCGAAGGGCCGTATCGCTACGCGCGCGGGCATTCCTATGTCGCGGCGATGCAGGCCCGCGACCACGGCGCGCCGAACCACAGCCTGTGGGATGTGCCCGGCGTCGGCCACGAGGGCGGCAAGATGCTCAACTCGCCCTGCGGCCTGACTGCGGTGTTCGACATCCCCGGCTGCGAGGCGTCGCGCTGATACCGCACACCGGAATTTGTGCGTGAAATCGGTGGCAAGCGGCGTGGGGATTGCCTACGCTCGTCTCGCGAATGGAGTATCAGAACCGACAGCTCGATGGAGAACATCATGAGAGCAGGTTTGATCACGCTTCTGACAGCCAGCGCGTTCCTCAGCTTGACCCCCGCCAACGCCGCAGAGGGATGTGGCGACGGTTGCCACAGGACCTCACGAGGTGCCTGCGTGATCGACGGCTGGGCCACCAGCGCGCCGGTCAGGAACGAGTGCCCCGCCACCTCGCGCCCACGTCCCCCCTGTGGTGGCGGCGGCTTCATCTGGCGGCGCGACTACCAGGCTTGCGCCCAGACGACGAAGGATTGGCTCTAGGCACCGAGGCCGCCGGTGCGTATGTCGCGCGGCGACCCGGTCCACGCGCCTTAGGACTTCGCGGCCGACGCCTGCGCCGGCCGATAGGCGGCGGCGTCCGTCGTGAACTCGGCGTGGCCGTAGTCCTTCAGCAGGCTTTCGATTCGCTTGACCAGCCGCCGGTCGGCTGCCTCGCGCAGGCCGGGAATCCGCGACGCCAGCCGATAGAGCGCAAGCCGGGTGAACAGGAAGATCCCGACCAGTGCCGTCACAGTGCGATCCCTCGCCGTGATCGGCACGCCGATCGATGCGGCCCTGGCCCTGTCGCCGTTCATGAAGCTGTTCAGGAAGAACGTTTTCGCGAAGCTGCGCTCGAATAATTCGAAGAGGCGGCTGCCGAAGGACTCGTCGGAGCGCAAGGTTGCCGCCATCGTGGCCCGGACCAGTTCGCCGCAGGTCCTGTCGTCATAGCCGGCCCGCAGCGTCGCGGAACGCAGCACCATGAGATCGACAATTCCCTTCGGCGTTTCGGCGAGCAGGTCCTCCGGCAGGCCGAGCAGGACGCAGCGGTAGCGCGCGAGCTCGACGCGGGCCCGTTCCTCCGGCGTGAACTGGGTGCGGCCGTCGGCCAGCACCTTCTGTGCCAGCAGGAAGATCGGGATCAGTCCGGCGGGCATCTGGTCGACCTGCGGAATCGGGATGCCGTAGACCGAGATGTCCCAGTTGTCGGCGCGGCGCATCACGTTGGCGCGCACCATCGAATGCATTAGCCGCACCATCGCCGCTGCCTTGAAGCCTGCGCCGAACCGGCCGAGCGCACCGGGCAGCACAGACGTCGCGAAGAATGTCGCGGTCTCCTTGACGCGTCGTGCCGACGAGCCGCTCGACAAGGCGTTGGTGATCGCCATCGGCAGCGCCGCATACTTGTTCATGAAGGTGGCGAGAAACGCGCCGCGGATGATGAAGGGACTGAGATTGGCGGCCGCGTTGCGATCGATCCGCGCGCCTTCCTCGACCAGCTTCATGTCGAGCCAGGCGGGCGTGCGCTCCATGTCGCGGATCAGCGCGATCAGCTCGGGCGGCGCATCGGCCACCGCCTCGACGCCGGCATCGCAGGCCTGAACCAGCATGGTGACCAGCCGGCGGAAGCCGTATTCGCGCATCAGCGCCGCATAGGCGTCCGCGGGCGGATCGCCCATCATCGTGTAGCTGCGGATGAACGCCATGCGGTCGGGATCGGTCAGCAACGCCGCGCGGGCGGCGGCGAATTTTTCAGGAAGCACGCTCGGGGTGCCGGCATCTTGCGCAAATCGTTCCGGGACGATGGAGAAATCGACCTTGCCGTAGATACCGGGATTCCTCTCCTTCTGCGCGGCGACGTTGCTGCGCAGCTTTTCCAGCGTTCCGGCCTGCATCCGCGGCTCTCCCTGATCTTGATTGGCTGCTGCGAATTTATATCAAGCGATAGAAAATGCAATAAATAATATCGTGTGATATGATTTTCCGATGAGCGCACGAAACAGCCCCCTCCCGCCGCCGACGCGATCGGCCATGACCCCCTACAAGAAGGGTGACGAGACCCGCGACCGCATCCTCAACGCCGCACTCTTAGCGTTCGGCAACAGCGGCTTTGCGCGGGTGACGACCCGCCAGATCGCCGAGGAGGCGGGCATCAATCTGCCGGCGCTCAACTATTATTTCGGCAACAAGGAAGGCCTCTATCTCGCCTGCGCCCATGAAATCCTGGCGCGCTATCGCGAGAGCATGGCAGCGGTCGGCGGGGCCGCCCTCGCATCGCTAGAGGGGCCACCCGATCCGGACGGCGCCCGCGCGCAGTTGAAGCTGCTGCTCACGGCGCTGGCGCGGTTCCTTCTGACATCGGCAAGCGAGCAGAATCGGCTGTTCGTCCAGCGCGAGCTGGCGGACCCCGGGCGGGCATTCGAGGTTCTCTATGCCGGGCTGTGGCGGCCGGGAATCGAGCTCGTGGCCCAACTGATCATCGCAGCTTCCAGCGCGCGATTGACGACGGCGCAGGCGCGTGTCCGCGCCGTGATGATGATTGCCGGGCTAACCGGCTTCCAGTCCGGCGCGCCGATCATTTCGCGGACGATGGGCAAGGCGGCCTCGCTGACGATGGTGATCGAAGCGCTCGAAGCGCAGGTCGACGCGCTGGCGCGCTGACGAGCGCCTCGCGATCCGCCTGCAGACTGCGCCTTACGCCGGCACGATCACCTTGCCGATCGGCCACAGCGCGATGCCGGCAAGCTTGAGATGCGCCCAGGCGAAGGGGATGCCGATGATGGTCACCGCAAGCAGGATCGCGGTGATCAGATGGCCGATCGCAAGCCACCAGCCGGCCAGGATGAACCAGATCAGATTGCCGATCACGCCGAGCGGTCCGGTTCCGATATCGGACATGCCGGTGACTTCATCGCGGCGCACCGCACGCGAGCCGAACGGCAGCAGCGTGTAGACCGCGATGTTGAAGGCCGCGCGCGCCCAGGGCAGCCCGATAATGGTGACCGCCATGATGACGGCGGCGATCAGCCAGCCGAACGCCATCCACGCGCCGCCGATCAGGATCCATAGGATATTGAGGAGGATAGACACAGGCTGCATGGCTGACACCTTCGCGCCGCTTCGGACGCCCTCAATATAGGCTGATGTCGGCTGCGGCGGTAGGTGCGGCCCGAACGCGCGCCGACCTCGTTGCATCTCTTTTGATCGCGACTAAGCTCGCGCCGCCGCGCAGGACCCGAGAAGCCTGCATCGGAAAGGGAGAGCAACAATGAGAAAATTACTTGGGCCAACTATTCTGGCGGCACTGGCATTTTCAGTGCAGGCCGCGCGCAGCGAGGACGCCGCGCGTTTCGCACCACTCAAGGCCGAGGAGCTGTCGCCGCCGCAAAAGGCCTGGGCCGACCTGATCAGCGCACCGCCGCGCAACGCCAAATTCGCCGCGCCGCCTTACCGCGCCTATATCCGCAATCCCGATCTGGCGCCGAAGCTGTCGAACCTGTCGGATTATCTTCGCTGGAACACCTCGCTGCCGCCGCGGCTGAGCGAAATGGCGATCCTGATCACGGCGCGGCACTGGACCGCGCAATATGAATGGTCCGCGCACTACCCGCTGGCGATGAAGGGCGGGCTCGATCCCAAGATTGCAGACGGGATCGCCAAGGGCACGCGGCCCGACGGCATGAAGGACGACGAGGCCGCGCTCTACGATCTCGGCATCGCGCTCTATCGCGACAGGAAGGTCAGCGACGCCGTCTACAAGGCCGCGCAGGAGAAATTCGGCGAGCGCGGCATCATGGATATCATAGGCATCATGGGCTATTACGATTTGGTCTCGATGACGCTGATCACGATGCAGGCCGGCTCCGCCAACGACAGCGTGCCGCCGCTCCCGGTGCTGGAGAAGTAGCTGCGTCCGCAGCTGTCTCACTATCCTACCTCGTCCGCTTGCGGGTAGGGCAATCGCATCACAGTCTAAGGGGCTATATCCTTGTCCCCCGTCGTCATCGCCCGGCCTGTGCGCAATTGCGCACATGGACCGGGCGATCCAGTACGCCGCGGCCTCTCGGCTCAAGCACTGCTGCCTCTGGAATACTGGATCACCCGCATGCGCGGGTGATGACGCCGCGTGGCGATGCTGGAACGACGAGTTCCTTCAACAAGGTCCGCCGCGTCGAACGCCGGCAGTCGCCGGCTACTTTGCATGGGGTTGTTTTCGATATTTTGGCAGCGCGCCCCCGGGCAAGCCATCGCATCCGGTTTTCGGCCTCGATCCATGGCCCGGCCATGACGACGTGGACACGTCAGTTGCGGGAGAGGGAGTGCAGTCCCGTCGCGATTGCACCCTGACTCGCGTCAGCGCCTGAAACCGCTGGCGCGGGAGTAGCTCTGGCGGCCTTCCTGGGCCGGGCGCGCGGCCATGCTGGCGCGGGTCTCGCTGGCGACCGGCGTCGCGGGCTTCAGGTCCTCGAGGAAGATCGGCTTGGCGAAGTAGAAGCCCTGGGCGTAGCGGATCTTGGTCGCCGCCTGCAGATAGGTCAGCTCCTCGTAGGATTCGATGCCCTCGGCGATCACGGTCATGCCGAGCGCCTCGCTCAGCGATTCGATCGCGCGCAGGATGCCCTGGCTGCGCGGCCGCTGATGGATGTCGGTGATGAAGGAGCGGTCGATCTTGATCTCGTCGGCGGTGATGTCGGCGAGGGCCGACAGCGACGAATAGCCGATGCCGAAATCGTCGATCGAGATGCCGACGCCGATGCCGCGCAGGATCGGCAGGATCTGGTCCTGGAAATGCGACCGGGTCACGAACGCGTCCTCGGTCACCTCGATCATGAATCGTTTCGGGAATCCGGTCTCCTCGATCGCGCTCGCGAAGCGGCGCATGAACTCGAGGTTGGAGGCCTGCTTGGCGGCGACATTGATGCTGATCGTCGCCGTGGGGCCGAACGTGTCGTTGATCAGGTCGATCGACTTGACGATCTCCGCCAGCACCAGAAACGTCAGCTCGTCGATCAGGCCGAGCTCCACCGCGAGGTCGATAAAGGTGCCCGGCGCCTGGATCACGCCCTCGTCGTCGCGCAGCCGCACGAGCGCCTCGATGCCCTTGACCTCCAGGGTGCGGATATCGACCTTGGGCTGGAAGGCGCAGCAGAAGCGCTTTTCCAGGATCGCCAGCCGCAGCGACTGCTCGATCTTCATCCGCGCCAGCGCCTCGCGCTCCATGCTGTTGTCGAAGAACGCGATCGAGCCCTTGCCGTTGTTCTTGACGCGGTACATCGCGATGTCGGCGTTCTGGCGCAGCGCCTCGTAGCCCCGGCCATGCACCGGGTAGAGGCTGACGCCGATCGAGGTCGAGGCGAAGATCTCGGAGTCCTCGATGAAGAACGGCGCCTTCAGCCGCTCCTGCATGACATGGATGAATTCGGCAACCTCGTCATTGCCGCTGATCGGGTTCAGCAGCAGCAGAAACTCGTCGCCGGAGATCCGGGACAGGATATCGGTCTCGCGCAGCGCGTGGCCGAGCCGCTTGGACAGTTCGACCAGCAGTGCGTCGCCGATCGCGTGTCCGTAATAGTCGTTGATGTGCTTGAAGTTGTCGACGTCGAGGAAGGCGAGCGCGAATTGGCTCTGCGAGGAGTCGCGGATCAGGCCGTTGACGCGATGCTCGATCACCCGCCGGGTCGGCAGGCCGGTCAGTTCATCGTAGTAGGCCGAGCGGAACAGCTGGTCCTCGAACGCCTTCTGCTCGCTGATGTCGGTCGAGGTCGAAATCAGGAGATTGCGGCCGGCGATCTGCACCGGCCGGTGCGAGGTGAGGAACACGTATTTGGATGCGCCGCAGGCGAGGACTTCCTCGATCACCACCGGACGGCCGCTGCGCAACAGGTCCAGATTGGCGGCATGGCGCTCGTCGACCGGCGACGGCTGGCTCGCACCGGCCGCCAGCTGCAACTGGCTCTCTGCCGCTTCGTTCACCAGGATGAACTGGCCCTGCTCGTCCTGGACGGTGACGCCGGCCGGCAGCAGCTGGAGAAGATCGCGCAAGATGCGCAATTCATTGCTGGAAATGTCGTCCTGCCCGGTCGCTGCCGTGCCCGTCTGAAAATCGTTTTTGGTAAAACTATGCATGTGCCGACCTTGGCAAAGTCCGTTGTAGTTTTGGTTAAGCGGACTTGCGAAATGCCGTGACAGAAAGAGACCCGGGCTGCTTTCGCAAGCCGCCGCGGCAATCGTCATTAACAGAGTATCAATGTCGGCATCGGCCGCCGGTGAAAGCGATTGCGCAGCGCGCGGTTGCATCGGCACGCGCAAATAAAGCGCATGTGCCGAAAAGCAGGCTTATCAACAGTTGGGAAGATTGCACTGCATGATGCAGTGAACACCGGTCTTCAGGTAACTGATCTCGGTCTTGCCGTCGAACGGCCGCAGCGCCGACTTCAAGAGCTTGGTGCCGAAGCCGGCTTCGCCGATGACCTCGACCACCGGTCCCTCGGTTTCGTCCCAGATCACGTTGAGACGCCCGTCGTCCACCGACCACGACACCTGCAGAAATCCGCGCGGCGAGGAGAAGGCGCCGTACTTTCCGGCATTGGTTGCGAGCTCATGGAAGATCAGCGCCAGCGAGACGGCGAGCTTGGCGGGCAGGAACAATTGCTCGCCATTGAGATTGAACCGCACATGGCCGTAGGGGCCGAGCTCCGAGCGCAGCAAATCCTTGATATCGCAGCCATAGCCGTCGACCCGCGCGATCAGGTCGTCGGTCGCCGCGAGCGCGCGGATGCGATGGTCGATGCGCTGCCAGACGTCGGGCCGGTCCTGCAGCGCCTGATGCAGCACGGCGTGAATGGTCGAGGATTTGTTCTTCAGCCGGTGCTGCAATTCGTCGACCACGATTTTGCGGTACTGCTCCTCCTCAATCAGACGCTTGGAAACCTCGCGCTGCTGCGCGACCAGGGAACGGTAGTGCTCCACCCCCCAGATCGCGATGCCGCATACCACCCAGAAGATCATCAGCAGCGCAAAGCGCGCCGGGTCGGCGTGCGCGCTGCTGAAATTGAGCAGGACGCCGAGCAGGCCGCTGGCCAGCGCGGTCGCGATCCCGATCCGGAAGCCGCCAAGCGCGGTGGCGAAGAATACCGCCGGGAAATAGGGCGTGAAGAACACGTCTGGCCTGATCTGGGCGAGCCCGAACCGCGCGGTCGTGGCCAAAACGAGACACAGCACGGCGAAGGCCACCGCAAGCCGCAGCGATGGCTGCGCATCGCCCCGCCAACTCGCCCTGAAATCGTCGATCCACTTCTCCATCGGTCGCTCCAGTTCACGTGAACAGGCGACCCAAAATAAGGCCGCTGCGACCGAAAAACCGCAGTTGTGGCCTTCTGGCCACAGGTGGACCTCGCCGGCCGTTAACCGCGCCTGCGCTTGCGTTGGCGGGAGCGGCTGGGGAATATCCGCAACATCAAACGTCAAAGGGGGACCGGCATGGGACGGCTGGACGGCAAGGTCGCGATCATCACAGGCGCGACCAGCGGCATCGGGTTGCGCACGGCCGAGATCTTTGTCGCGGAGGGCGCGAGGATCGTGATCGCCGGGCGCCGCGCGCCGGAGGGCGAGGCACTGGCGTACCGGCTCGGCGGCAACTGCATCTTTCGCCAGACCGACGTCACGGTCGAGGAGCAGATGCAGGCGCTGATCGCGCTCGCGGTAGAGAAGTTCGGCCGGATCGACTGCCTGTTCAACAACGCCGGCGGCCCGGCGCAGACCGGCGGCATCGAGGGCCTCGACGTCGAGCGGTTCGACGCTGCGATGGCGACGCTGGTGCGCAGCGTCATGCTCGGCATGAAGCATGTTGCGCCCATCATGCGCCAACAGGGATCCGGCAGCATCATCAACAACGGCAGCATCGCCGGACGGCTCGCCGGCTTCTCCTCGTCGATGGTCTATGGCGCCGCGAAGGCGGCGGTGATTCACTTCACCAAATGCGTGGCGATGGAGCTTGGCGAGTCCGGCGTCCGCGTCAACTCGATCTCGCCCGGCGCGATCGCCACCGGCATTTTCGGCAAGGCGCTGGGGTTGTCGACCGAAGCCGCCGAGCAGACCCCAGCCGTGATGCGCGAGGTCTACAAGGCGGCGCAGCCGATCCCGCGCGCGGGCCTGCCCGACGATATCGCGCATGCCGCGGTGTTCCTGGCGAGCGACGAATCGAGCTTCATCAACGGCCATGACCTCGTCGTCGACGGCGCCATGACCGGCGGCCGCAACTGGAGCCAGCAGCAGGCGGGCTACGTCGCGCTGCGCAAGGCGTTCGATCAGGGGGCCGGGTAGTCGCATCCGTCATTGCGAGCGAAGCGAAGCAATCCGTCGTGCCGCCGGCCGGGAAGTCGATTGCTTCGTCGCTTCGCTCCTCGCAATGACGCGGGGGGAGGGCACACGATGGCATACGGAATTGCGATCTGCTGTTGGCCGCGTTTCGCATGAACGCGAAGCTTGAACGCCGGCTGCGCTATCTCGTCGCCGTCATTGCCGCGGGCGCGGTGGCGAGCATCGGAATCAATCTCGTGCAGGGCCGTCATACTCTTGGGCCGCTGGTTGCGGGATTCGCTTATGCCTTCGTAACCTGTGTGGCGATCGGAGGGGTCGAACTATTCATCCTTCAGGGCCCGATGATGGAACGGCTTAATCGCTTGTCCTTTGTCGGGCTTCTTGCCGTACGCAGCACGATCTACGCTGTCATCATCATCGTCATACAATTGCTCCAGGTCGGCGAACGGGTTGCCGGGTTTCCGCTGCAGACCTCGATCGCGGATTTCGGCGTCAGCATCGCCTATTCCGCCGCGGTCTCGGTGCTGCTGAACCTGGGCTTCAGCATCGCCAATCTGATCGGCCCGCGCGTCTTCATGAACTTCGTCTCCGGCCGCTATCACTCGCCGGTCGAGGAGAACCGCTTCGTGCTGTTCGTCGACATAGCCGGGTCGACCGGGCTTGCCGAGCGGCTCGGCGGCATCGGCATTCACCGCTTTCTCGACCGGACCTTTCGTCTGCTCACGGAATCCGTCGTGGATTATCGCGGTGAGGTGCTGAACTATGTCGGCGACGAAATCATCGTGACCTGGCAGGAACGCGTGGGAGCGATCGACTGCCGGCCGCTGCGCTGCTTCGTGGCGATGCGCGCAGCGCTGCAGAAGGCGGCGCCGCAATTCGACCGCGAATTCGGCGCGGCCCCGCAGATCCGGGGCAGCCTGCATTTTGGCCCAGTGATCGTTGGCGAGATCGGCGACATCAAGCCGGCCATCGTGTTCAACGGCGATGTCATGAACACCGCGGCACGACTGGAGGAGCTGAGCCGCAAGGTCGACGGCGGCTTTCTCGCTTCGCGGACTGCGATGGCGCGCTTCGCCGCGCCGCCGCCGTTTCCGGTGAACGATCTCGGCCGGCTTCCGATCCGCGGCCGTGTCGACGGCATCGACGTCGTCGGGATCGGAGCGGTGGCGTAACGCGTCTGGATTCGCGCGTTGCGACAGAGGAGGGCGGAACGAAGAGCAAAGCTCGGGCAAATCGTGTCGCGAGAACTCGGATGTTTGACTCACAAACCGCGCCACACATTCGATGTCGTCCTGGCGAAAAGCCAGGACCCATTACCCCGAGCATCAGTCGTTGCGCGACGTTGGAGCCACGATCTCGTTCACAACCAAATGCGGTGGTTATGGGTCCTGGCTTTCGCCAGGACGACGCGGGGAGGGAGGTGCGCGCGCAACTCCATCCCCGTCATACCCGCGCAACGGCTTCGCCATTGTTGCTGCGCGAGCGCCGCAGGATGACGGGTCAACCAGCCGTACGCGGGCAACGCGACGAACGGCGCAGCGCTCACACCTTCTGCTTCGCCGCTTCCTTCGCGAGGTCGGGCGCATTCACGGCCGGGATCGCGACGCGGCCGGTGCCGGTTTGCTGAAGCGCTGCGGCGGCCTTGTCGTTCTGCATGATCTTCGCCATGACAGCCTGGCCGGCGCGCTCGAACACCGCGCGATTGTCGATCACGAACTGGCGCGACTTGCGCAGGCCGTCGATATAGCCGTTGATCTCGGGCACGACATAGCGCGCGACCATGTCCCAGCTACGCCGGGTGTTTTCGGGGTTGGCCCAGTCATGGGCGAAGCCGATGATCGAGCCGACGCCGCCGGAGACGTCGACCAGGTTCTTGATCATCTTGATCAGATCATCCGGCGTGCCGATGGTGGAGGCAGCACCTTCGACGAAGGCGGTCTTGTCGACGGCTTCATCCGGCGAGGCGAACGCGGTCAAGCCCGGCCGCATCAAGGTGCCGACGTTATATTCGTTGTGCCAGCGCAGCAGCCCGGCACCGGCCTCGCGCCGTGCCTGCTCGCGGGTCTCGGCGATGTGCCAGGACAGCAGCACACGCCAGTTGGCGCGGCTCACCGTGGTGCCCGCCTTCGCGGCGGCGTCCTCGGCGAATTGCCACTGCTGCGGCAGCGCCATCAGGCCCTGGGTCGACATCGAGCCGAGCGAGATGATGCCGATGCCGTACTTGCCGGCGAGCGTCATGCCCGACGGCGAGATCTGCGAGGCCACCACGAACGGCATGTCTTCCTGCAGCGGCAGGATCTGCAACGCGGCGTCGTGCATCTCGAACCAGTCGGTCTTGGCGGTGACGCGCTCGCCGTTGAACAGGCGGCGGATCACCGCGATCGCCTCGTCCTGGCGGTCGCGCTGGGTCATCGGGTCGATGCCGAGCGTATGCGCGTCGGAGGCGAGCGCGCCGGGGCCGGAGCCGAAGATGGCGCGGCCGCCGGTCATGTGGTCGAGCTGCACCATGCGCTGTGCGACGTTGAAGGGATGGTGATAGGGCAGCGAGATCACGCCGGTGCCGAGCTTGATGCGCTTGGTGCGCTCGCCGGCTGCGGCCAGGAACATTTCCGGCGAGGCGATCGTCTCCCAGCCTGAGGAATGGTGCTCGCCGCACCAGAATTCGTCGTAACCGAGCGCGTCGAGCTGCTCGACGAAATCGAGGTCGCGGCGGAATTGCAGCATCGGATGCTCGCCGATCGGGTGATGCGGGGCGAGGAAGGCTCCGAACTTGAGGCGCGCCATTGGTCGTTCTCTCCGGATGATTGTTATCGGGGGCTTTCCGCCAACCTACGGGGTGGCCCGGGGCAAGGCAATGCTCCGGGGTTGCGGCGCCCGCATGGTTGTTGCGCGAATCGGCGGCGATTGCCGCCCTCCGGAATGTTTCCCAGCGCATCAACGCAAATTGGCGCCGGTTCGCGCGTCCGTGATCCCAGGCCTACCTTGCAGGTAATCGAAGCGATGACGGGAATCTGCTGATGTCGGTCACGACGTCATTTCGGGCAGGACAGGGCATGCACCAGATCGTTTCGACGCGGGCGGAGACCTCCCGCCGCTGGTGGGTGCTTGCGATCGTGGTCGCCGCGCAGTTCATGTTCGGCGTCGATGCCTTCATCGTCAACGTCGCGATCCCGACGATCGCGGCGGAGCTGCACGCGACGCCGGCGCAGATCGAGGCCGTGATCGCGATCTATCTGATCGCCTATGCCACGCTGGTGGTCACCGGCGGCCGGCTCGGCGACATCCATGGCACAAGGAACGTGTTCATCGCCGGCGTCGCGGGCTTTTCGGTGACCTCGCTGTGGTGCGGTCTCGCGCAGTCCGGACCCGAGCTGATCATCGCCCGGCTGGCACAGGGCGCGACGGCGGCGCTGATGGTGCCGCAGGTGCTGGCGACGCTGCATCTGCTGTTCTCCGATGCCGCCCGCGCACGGGCGTTCGGCATCTACGGCATCGTGCTGGGGCTCGCCGGCGTCACCGGATTTGCGCTCGGCGGCGTGCTGGTGACGCTCGATCTCGCCGGCCTCGGCTGGCGCGCGGTGTTCTTCGTCAACGTGCCGTTCGGCGTCATCATCATCGCAGCCGCGCTGAAGATCATGCCGACGGTGCCGCGCCGATCCGGCACGCGGCTCGATATCCCGGGCGCGATCGTGCTGTTTGCGGGTCTGTTGTGCCTGATCGGGCCGCTGCTGTTCGGTCACGATCTCAACTGGACGGCGTGGATCTGGCTGGTGATGGCTGCCGGTGTTGCGATCATCGCGGCCTTCGTGCGGCTCGAGCGCAGCGTCGCGCGCCGCGGCGGTATGCCGCTGATCGACTTGGCGCTGCTGTCCGATCGCGCCTTCATGCGCGGCCTGGTCGCGGTGTTTTTCTTCTTCTTTGCGAACCTGTCCTTCTACCTGATCATGACCATGTTCATGCAGAAGGGCTTGCAGATTCCGCCATTGCAGGCCGGGCTGGTGTTCGTGCCGCTGGCGCTGACCTTCGTGATCGCCTCGCGGCACAGCGGCATCCGCGCGAAGCATCGCGGCACGCTGGTGCTGATCGAGGGCTGCGCGCTGCAGGTCGTCGGACTCGGTGTGCTGGTCGTGACGGTTCAGGCGATCGCAGCGCCATCGGCACTGCTGCTCGCACTGGTGCTTGTCATCTTCGGCTACGGCCAGGGTCTGGTGATGGCGCCGCTGTCGAGCGCGGTGCTGTCGAGCGTGAAGCCTGCGAGCGCCGGCGCCGGCTCCGGTATGTATGGCACGACGACGCAGATCGGCAACGCAGCCGGCGTTGCCGCGATCGGCGCAGTGTTCTTCGCTGTCGAGAGCGCGACGTCAGCGCATCTGGCGCTCTATGCGGCATGCGCATTGTTTGGGCTGTCGATCATTATTTCAGCCGCATTTCTGTCATGGATGCGCCGCGCCACAGCGTGAATCCGCAGGCATCTGGCGCGCATTCTTGAAAAGTTGGTGCTCAAACAAGGTGCTAAGGCAACTGTTTCGACCAGCCCGCAGCGCGATCACGCGTTAACGCCGATTCTCACATTTCCGCAGGGAAAGGCAGCGCACGGCCTTTTCATTTTGCAGTGCAGCAATTATCTGATCGGGTGACACAGAAGAATGAATCACCTCAGGAGTTGCTGTTGTCCCTGGTCAACAACGTCGAATTCTTGCGTCATCTGCCCAAGATGAACGCGTTCAGCGGTCTCGGCGCGCTTGCGCCGGCCGTGCCGACGCCGCTCGTCGAGACGACCGAATTCGGCGTCAACCCCGGCGATCTGAAGATGTTCTCGTTCGTGCCCGCGCAGCTTGCGCGGTCGCCCGCGCTCGTCGTGGTGCTGCATGGCTGCGGCCAGACGGCTGCGTCGTATGATCTCGGCGCAGGCTGGTCGACATTAGCGAAGCATTACGGCTTTGCGTTGCTGATGCCCGAGCAGCAGGCGATCAACAACGGCAACACCTGCTTCAACTGGTTCAATCCGCAAGACATCGCGCGCGGGCAGGGTGAAGCCTGTTCGATCCGGCAGATGATCGCGCAGATGGTCGGCGCGCATCAGATCGATCCGCAGCGCATCTATGTGACGGGACTGTCCGCCGGCGGCGCGATGGCCTCGGTCATGCTCGCGACCTATCCGGATGTGTTCGCGGCGGGCGCCATCATTGCCGGCCTGCCGTTCGGCGTCGCCACCGATCTGCGCGAGGCGCTCAATGCGATGATGCATGCGAGCGCACTGTCCGCGCCCGAGCTCGGCGGTCTGGTCCGCAACGCGTCCACGCATGACGGCGCCTGGCCGAGGATTTCGGTGTGGCACGGCAGCGCCGACCGCACCGTGCATCCCGGCAATGCCGATGCGATCGTCCGGCAGTGGCTCGACGTTCACGGCCTGCCGCCGGCTGCGATGTCGAAGGCGGATGTCGACGGCTATCCGCGCGAGGTCTGGTGGAATGCCGACGGCGAAACGCTGGTCGAATCGTTCAGCATCACTGACATGGCGCATGGCACGCCGCTCGGGTTGGCCGACAATGACGAGCGGTATGGCGTGGAGGGCGCGTTCCTGATCGAGGCCGGAATCTCCTCGTCGTATCACATCGCGAGCTTCTTCGGCCTGACCGACAAGGTCCGTCAGCCGCATATCGCGCCGACCGGAATCCCGCGCGAGCGCGCCGACACGATCTCGATGACGATCCCGGTGCCTGCGGCCGAGCCCGAGCCTGAGCCCGCATCCGGCCGCAAGAGTGACCGGCCGCGCAAGCGACGGAGCAAGGGTGTCGACGTCGGCGGTGTCATCACGCGGGCGCTGACCGCCGCAGGCCTGATGAAGTAACGGCGGATGAAGTAGCTAGAGGTTCGGTTCTGATTGAATCAGAACCGAACCTCTAGATTCTTGTTTTGACGCGTTTTCTTCACGCGAACCGGTTTCCACTTCGCTCGAAAACGCTCTACATCTCGCCGGTCAGGAACGGGTTCGTCATCCGCTCCTGGCCGATGCTCGATCCGGCGCCGTGGCCGCAGATGAAGCCGACGTCGTCGCCGAGCGGCAGCAGCTTATCCTTGATTGACTTGATCAGTTCCGGATGGCTGCCGCCGGGCAGGTCGGTACGCCCGACCGAGCCGGCGAACAGCACGTCGCCGACATGAGCGAAGCGCAGCTCCTTGTTGAAGAACACCACACTGCCAGGTGAATGGCCGGGGCAGTGCAGGATGTCGAAGGTGAGGTCGCCGATCGAGACTTGATCGCCCTCGTCGAGCCAGCGGTCCGGCCCGAAATTGCGCACCCCGGTCATGCCGAAGCGCTCGCCGCTCGAGACCACGTTGTCGAGCAGATATTTGTCCGCGATATGCGGGCCCTCAATCTTGACCTGCAGCGCATCGCGCAATTCGGCGGCGCCGCCGACATGGTCGATATGGCCGTGGGTCAGCCAGATCTTCTCGACCGTCACGCCGGTCTGCTTGATCGCGGCCTGGATCTTCGCCACGTCGCCGCCGGGGTCGATCACCACGGCCTTCTTGGTCGGCTCGTGCCAGATGATGGTGCAGTTCTGCTCGAACAGCGTCACCGGCACGATGATCGCGCCGGCCTTCGGTTTGGTGTCGGTTGTCTCGTTCATGGGCGCACCATAGGCTACCGGAAAATGCCGTCAACACGCTCGGCAAATGCTTTTGCCCCGGCGTGTGCTCCCAAAACGGACCGTGATAAGGTCACCTCCAGCAGAACACCTTCGTGAGCAGGCCGGTAAACGGTTGCTCTCGATCATGCGTTAAGTCCTCGCAGTCCGGAACTTCATGACCCAGGCCCCCAATTCACCGCTCGGCGGACCCCGGACCACCGCCCGCGCCTTCTTCGTCGCGGACCGCATCAACACGTCCGGCCTCGAGCGCGGCGACGTGCTGGCCACGACGCCGCTGGCGTTTCGCGTCAATGACAATGGTGTGGCGATCCTGTTCCGCTATGGCGTCGTCGTCCTGATCGGTCTCAACGCGCTGGAGGAGGATGAATTCCTGCGCAGCCTGCAGTCGCGCATGACCGGCCTGTTCACACGGCGCGAGGAGGAAATCGCGATCATCGAGGTCGCGACTGACAGGGAAGACCAGATTCCGCCGGGCGGTCCGATCTATCTGCAAAGCCTGTCGCCGGAGCGGCTGATCCTGGTCGGCGAGGCGCTGGCGAAAAGCGTGGTGCTGGCGCGGCATGAGCGCGAGGTCCGGGCGGTCTTCGACACCACCGAGCCGCTGGCGCGCGAGCTCGCCAAGGGTGGCCAGGTCCGAGGCGGCCGGGTCGCGATCCTCAAGCACATCGGCAACGCGCTGTTGGTGCGGCATCGCGTGGCCGGCCCGGTCGAAGTGTCGGAGAAGCCCGACATCCTCTGGGACAAGCCGCATCTCGAGCGGCTCTATGCCCGGCTCGAGGACGAGTACGAATTGAAGGAGCGTGCGGAATCGCTGAACCGCAAGCTCGCCGTCGTGGCCGAGACCGCGCAGGTGCTGACCGATATCATCGACACCAGCCGCTCGCTGCGGCTGGAGCTGATCATCGTCTTCCTGATCCTGTTCGAGGTGCTGATCACGATCTATCAGCTCGCAATCGCCCGCCACTGACGCATTGCAGCCATTTTTCCGTCCCGAATTATGCGTCATCCCTGAACCGACAGACCGCCCCGGGGCGCGGGGCGGCCTGGACCGGGCTGCGAGCTTGGGGGACGGGATGGATCGGGACGACAGGGACTGGTGGCGGCGTGGCATCTTCTATCAGGTCTATCCGCGCTCGTTCGGGGATAGCGACGGCGATGGCGTCGGCGATCTCAGAGGGATCATCGCGCGGCTGCCCTATCTGACGCGGCTTGGCGTCGACGCGGTCTGGCTGTCGCCGATCTTCCCGTCGCCGATGGCCGATTTCGGTTACGACATCTCCGACTACACCGGCATCGACCCGCTGTTCGGGACGATGGAGGATTTCGACGAGCTGGTCGCGACTGCGCACGATTCCGGCCTCAAGCTGATCCTCGATTTGGTGCCGAACCACACATCGGATCAGCATCCCTGGTTCATCGAGGCGAAGAGCTCGCGCGATAGCCCGAAGCGCGACTGGTACATCTGGCGCGACCCGGCGCCGGATGGCGGTCCACCCAACAACTGGTTGTCGGAGTTCGGCGGCAGCGCCTGGGCCTATGACGAGGCTTCCGGCCAATATTACTATCACGCCTTCCTTGCGCAGCAGCCTGATCTGAATTGGCGCAATCGCGAGGTCCGGGACGCGATCTATGACGTGATGCGATTCTGGTTGCGCAAGGGTGTCGACGGTTTTCGTGTCGACGTGATCTGGCACCTGATCAAGGATGCCGAATTCCGCGACAATCCGCCGAACCCGCATTATCGCGAGGGCCGACCGCCGCACGAGAAGGTGCTGACGCAATATTCGACCGATCAGCTCGAAGTGCACGCCGTCATCACCGAGATGCGCCGCGTCACCGAGGAGTTCGACAACCGCGTGCTGATCGGCGAGATCTATCTGCCGCTGCATCGGCTGGTCGCCTATTACGGCAACGATCTGCGCGGCGCGCAGATGCCGTTCAATTTCGCGCTGCTGTCGACCTTGTGGAGCGCGCGCTCGGTCGAGATGATCATCGCCGATTACGAAAAGGCGCTGCCGCCGGGCGCGTGGCCGAACTGGGTGCTCGGCAATCACGACCGGCCGCGGGTGGCGAGCCGGGTGGGGCCCGCGCAGGCGCCGGTCGCCGCGATGCTGCTGCTGACGCTGCGCGGCACGCCGACGCTGTATTACGGCGACGAGATCGGGATGCGCCAGGTTGCGATCGCCCCTGGCGAGGTGCGCGATCCCTTCGAGAAGAACGTGCCTGATATCGGCGTCGGTCGCGATGGCTGCCGCACGCCGATGCTATGGAGTGCCGAGCGTTATGCCGGCTTCTCGACGGTCAGGCCGTGGCTGCCGCTCGCGCAGGATTTTGCGAGCGATAATGTCGCAAGCCTCGAGGCGGAGCGGGCGTCGATCCTCAACCTCTACAAGGCGCTGATCGCGTTGCGGCGAAAGCTGCCGCAGCTGGTCCATGGCAGCTATGAGCCGGCGACGGCGCACGGCGACGTTCTGCTCTACAGACGGCGCAGTGCCGAGGGCGTGGTCGTGATCGCGCTGAACTTCGGCGCGGCTCCCGCGTCGGTCTCTTCCAGCGCCATTGGTTTCAGCAACGAGGTTCTGCTGTCGACCTTCATGGATCGGCAGGGCGAGAAGGTCGAAGGCGTCCTCGACCTGCGCGGCAATGAGGGCGTGATTCTCGGTCCGCCTCATGGCGACTAACGGGGCTTGCGGGGCTCGTTGGTATCGATATCGCTGCGCTTGAGCAGGTAGTCGAGCCCGCCGACCCTGTACCAGCGATAGCCATAGGCCTCGATCAGAAGCTTGTGACGGCCGCCATCGTCGGCGCGGCTGTGATCCTCGGTCAGAAGGTTGACGAGGTGATTGCCGGCGTCGTCGGGCAGCCCAACGTCGAACGATATCTCGAGCGGCTTTTCCGCGAAATTGTGTACGAACAGCACCGAGTTGTTGCGCCAGTCGTAGCGCATGATCAGGACGGCAGGATTTCGGGTTGCAATGATCTTGAAATCCCCCCAGCCGACCTCGGGGACTTCCTTGCGCATACGAATGATGCGCTCGGTCCAGTTCAACATCGAATTGGGGTCGCGCCGCTGCTTGGCGGCGTTGACGTGTTCATAGCCGTAGGGTCCCTTGTCGATCACGGGTACGCATGGCCGATCGCTCTCGGTAAAGCCGCTGTGCGGTTCGGTCGACCATTGCATCGGCGTGCGCGCGCAAGTGCGCTCGGGCAGGTCGAGATCATCGCCCATGCCGAGCTCATCGCCGTAGCGGATCACGGGCGTGCCGGGCAGCGTGCACATCAAGCTATAGGCGAGCTCCAGGCGCCGTCGGTCGCCGCCGAGCATCGGCGCGAGGCGCCGACGGATGCCGCGATTGTAGAGCTGCATGCTCTTGTCGGGACCGAATGCCTTGAACACCGCCTCACGCTGCGCCTTGGTGAGGCGGCCGAGGTCGAGTTCATCGTGATTGCGCAGGAACAGGCCCCATTGCGCGGTCGCAGGCCGTGGCTTGGTCGCCGTCAAGGCTTTCGCCAATGGCTTCGAATCGGCTGACGCCAGCGCGTAGAACAGATGCTGATTGACGTGGAAATTGAACATCATCTGCATGCGGTCGCCGTCGCGCCCGAAATACTCCATGTCCGTCTCGGGCAAGACATTGGCTTCGGCGAGGATGATCGCGTTGCCCTGGCGCCATTGCAGGAATTCGCGGAACGATCGCAGCATGTCGTATTGCTCGACCGGCTTGCGCACGGAGGCGCCCTTGGTTGCGATCACGAAGGGCACGGCGTCCATGCGGAAGCCCGAGACGCCGAGCTGAATCCAGAACCCCATGATCTTGAGGATCTCGGCCTGTACGTGCGGGTTCGATGTGTTGAGGTCCGGCTGGAAATCGTAGAAGCGATGGAAATACCAGGCGCCTGCCTGCTTGTCGCGCGTCCAGGTCGATTTCTGGACCCCGGGAAACACCATGCCCGTGTTGGCATTGGCAGGCTTCTTGTCCGACCAGACGTACCAGTCGCGGTAAGGCGAGTCCTTCGAGCTGCGTGCGGATTTGAACCAGGCGTGCTGGTCCGAGGTGTGATTGACGACGAGATCGATGATCACGCGGATGCCGCGTTGCCGGCAGCCATGGGTAAATTCCACGAAATCGCCCAGCGTGCCGTAGCGCGGATCGACGCCGTAGTAGTCTGCAATGTCGTAGCCGTCGTCCTTGCAAGGCGAAGGCTGAAGCGGCATCAGCCAGATCGCAGTGATGCCGAGCCCGTGCAGATAATCCAGACGCCGCAGTAGGCCTCTGAAATCGCCGATGCCGTCGCCGTTGGCATCCATGTAGGTGCCGACGGACAGGCAGTAGATCACGCCATTCTTGTACCAGAGGTCGTCGATCACCAGGCAGCCCTCATCGGTCCGCCCATGGTGGCGGCCATGGGATAAGCGGCGAGGCGGCGGCGGGTTCCTGCCCGGAGCGCCGTCCCACTTTTCCGGATCATGCTCTCGCGGAATCGGCTACTCTGGAGAGATGGAATCGCCCGCCCGCCAGATCGCGCTTGTGCCCGCGCCCGACCGACGCCAGTCGGAAACCGCGCTTGCGATCGCGCGCGGCACTGCGCGACTTCTGAGATCGCTGGGATTTTCCTGCATCAGCGAATTGCCGCTGCCGTCCGGCCGCCGGGCCGATCTGGTGGCGCTGAACGAACGCGGCGAGATCTGGATCGTCGAGATCAAGTCATCGCTCGAGGATCTGCGCGCCGACCAGAAATGGCAGGACTACCGAATGCATTGCGACCGGCTGTTCTTCGCTTTCACGCAGGATCTGCCGTGCGAGATCTTCCCCTCGGACACCGGCCTGATCATCGCCGACGCTTATGGCGCACATCTGCACTGCGAGGCGCCGGAGCACCGCCTGCCGGCGGCCACCCGCAAGGCGATGACGCTGCGCTTTGCGATGGCGGCAGCGCAGCGGATCAATCGCCTGATTGATCCGCAAGGGCATGAGGAGCTTTAGGCAAGGGCGCGATGTTGACCCGTCATCCTGAGGAGCCGCGAAGCGGCGTCTCGAAGGATGCACGGCCCGGCTAGTGGCCGTCGACCCTTCGAGACGCGCGCAAGAGCGCGCTCCTCAGGGTGACGGTGATAGCGCTCTACCCATCCTACGAAACGAAAAAAGCAAATGGCCGGGACGAGCCCGGCCATCGCCAAAACAAAAGTGATGCGATCGCTTAGCGCGGCGCGCGCTTGGCGAGGATCCGCTGCAGCGTCCGGCGGTGCATGTTGAGACGGCGCGCGGTCTCCGAGACGTTGCGGTTGCACATCTCGTAGATGCGCTGGATGTGTTCCCAGCGCACGCGGTCCGCCGACATCGGATTGGCCGGCAGCTCGGACTTCTCGGTGCCGGTCGCAAGCAGCGCGGCGACCACGTCATCGGCGTCGGCGGGCTTCGACAGATAGTCGACGGCGCCCATCTTTACCGCGGTGACGGCGGTGGCGATGTTGCCATAGCCGGTCAGCACGATCGCGCGCGCCTCGGGGCGCTTGCGCTTCAACGCCGAGACGACGTCGAGGCCGTTGCCGTCGCCGAGGCGGAGGTCGACGACCGCGAAAGCGGGTGCGGAACGGCCGATCTCGGCGAGACCATCGGACACCGTGTCGCATGACTTCACTGCGAAACCGCGCGTCTCCATCGCGCGCGACAGGCGTTCCAGGAACGGCTTGTCGTCCTCGACGATGAGGAGCGAGCGGTCGGCATGGTCATTCAGTTCAGTGATGGCGTTCACGGTCCATTTTTCCCTGTGGCAGACACCTAATATATGGGGTCCTACTGCGGCGCTGCCAAGGCAGCCGAAAGTCGCGTGCCATTCCGGAAAGAGTGCTGCATCCGGTATGCCAGAGGTGCGATTAAGAATCGTTCTCAGGCTTCGGTTTCATCGGTCGGCGCCGCTTCCTCGAAGCGCTCGCGGGGCCAGACGATCTGCACCACGGCGCCGTGATCGGGGAAGGTGCGATTGGTAAACGACACCTTGGCTCCGGTGCGTTCCAGCAGCGTTCTTGCGATGAAAACGCCCAAGCCCAGGCCGCCACGCGCGTTTTGGGCCTCATCTGCGCCCCGGCGGCGGGACAAATACGGCTCGCCGATCCGTTTCAGCATGTCGGGCGCGATGCCTGGGCCGTCGTCGGAGACCACGATCTCGATGGTTTCGGCGTTCCACCACGCATTCACCTCGACAGTTTGGTGCGCGAAATCGACCGCATTTTCCAGAATGTTTCCGACGCCATAAAGGATCGCGGGATTGCGCGCGGCGACCGGTTCGCGCGTTGCTGCGACAGCAAGCCGCACCTTGATGTTGATGCCGAAATCGCGATGCGGCGCCACCGCCTCCTCGATCAGGGTCGACAGCTTCATGGTGTCGAACGGCGCGCCGCTCGATGACAGTTGCGCAATCTTGCTCAGGATGTCGCGGCAGCGCTGCGCCTGCTCGCGCACCGTCTTGAGGTCGTCGGTAATCGCCGGGTCGTGCACCGTCTTCTCGAGCTCGCGCGAGATCAGGAAGATCGTCGACAGCGGCGTGCCGAGTTCATGCGCGGCGGCGGCGGCGAGGCCGTCGAGCTGGGTCAAATGCTGCTCGCGCGTCAGGATCAGCTCGGTCGCGGCAAGCGCATCGGAGAGCTGGCGCGCCTCCTCCGTCACCTGGAATGCGTAAAGGCTGGTGACGCCGATCGCGAGCAGGATCGAGAGCCAGACGCCGATCAGGTAGATCGGCGGCAGCACCAGCGGATCGTCGCCGTCCCAGGGCAGCGGCAGATGGTAGAAGAACAGCGCCGAGGCGCAGGCGACCGCAAGACAGCCGAGCGCGATCGTCAACCGGATCGGCAGCACGGTGGCCGAGATCAGCACCGGTGCCAGGAACAGGAACGAGAACGGGTTCTGCAAACCCCCGGTGAAGTACAGCAGACCGCCGAGCTCGACGATGTTGAACGCGAGCAGGGCCGCGGCATAGACCGGCTCCAGCCGCTGCATCGGGTTGAACGCGATCTGCAGCGCCAGATTGAGCAGCGCCGAGAACGTCACGATGATGACGCAGGGGACGATCGGAACGTCGAATTCCAGTCCCTGGGCCACGATGAAGATCGCGACGAGCTGGCCGAGCGCGGCGAGCCAGCGCAGCCGCAGGATCGTATCCAGGCGGACATAGCGGCGGGGTTGGCGGAAATCGGAAGCGAAGTCGGTCATCTCTGGACTTTAGCTGTGCCGTGGGCGGCGCACAAATTCGCGACTTAGCGCAAGCACGCCGGGCAAGCCTTGCGCTTATTGTCGCAATGCCCCAATGACGGCCATATGCAACAGCGCGGGACAGGTCAGGCGCAAGCGCCTAGTCAGCCGCCCGCGGCCGATCAGGGTGGATCGGCCGCGATCGACGTTGCGCATCTGGTCAAGGTCTACAAGACCACCCGCGCGGTCGACGACATCTCCTTCCGTATCGCGCGCGGCAGCATCACCGGCCTGCTCGGCGGCAACGGCGCCGGCAAGACCACGACGATCGCGATGATCATGGGGCTGGTGCTGCCGACCTCGGGCAGCGTCGCGGTGCTCGGCGCGAAAATTCCCGAGCAGCGCTATGAGGTGCTCGGCCGGATGAATTTCGAGAGCCCCTATGTCGACATGCCGATGCGGCTCACGGTGCGGCAGAACCTGACCATCTTCGGCCGCCTCTATGCCGTGAAGCATCTGCGCGAGCGGATCGACCAGCTCGCGGCCGATCTCGATCTGAAGGAATTTTTGGACCGTTCCAACGGCAAGCTCTCCGCCGGGCAGAAGACCCGCGTCGCGTTGGCGAAGGCGCTGATCAACGAGCCGGACCTGCTGCTGCTCGACGAGCCGACCGCCTCGCTCGACCCGGATACGGCCGACTGGGTGCGGCAGCATCTCGAGACCTACCGCAAGACCCATAACGCGACCATCCTGCTGGCCTCGCACAACATGCTGGAGGTCGAGCGCCTCTGCGACCGCGTCATCATCATGAAGCGCGGCAAGATCGAGGACGATGACAGCCCCGAGGGGATCATGGCGCGCTACAACCGCGACACGCTGGAAGAAGTGTTCCTCGACGTGGCGCGCGGCCGCCTTCGGGAGGGCGCGCCGGAGGGCACATCATGAGCGAGATCGTCAGCCATCAGCCGCGCGGCATTTCACTGCAACGCATCAACGCGATGGTGCTGCGCTATTGGTATCTGCTGATGTCGTCATGGCCGAGGCTGCTGGAACTGGTCTACTGGCCGGCCTTGCAGATCATCACCTGGGGCTTCCTGCAGAATTACATCTCGCAGGCGTCCGGCTTCTTCGCCAAGGCGGGCGGTACGCTGATCGGCGCCGTGATCCTGTGGGACATCCTGTTTCGCGGCCAGCTCGGCTTCTCCATCTCGTTCCTGGAAGAGATGTGGGCGCGCAATCTCGGCAACCTGATGATGAGCCCGCTGAAGCCGATCGAATTCCTGCTCTCGCTGATGATCATGAGCCTGATCCGGCTCGCCATCGGCGTGATCCCGATGACGCTGCTGGCGCTGTTCTTCTTCGGCTTCAATTTCTACGCCATCGGGCTGCCGCTGATCGCGTTCTTCTGCAATCTGATCTTCACGAGCTGGTCGGTCGGCGTGTTCGCCTCGGGCCTTGTGCTGCGCAACGGGTTAGGAGCGGAAAGCATCGTCTGGACGCTGATGTTCGCGGTGATGCCGCTCGCCTGCATCTACTATCCGGTCGAGGTGCTGCCGAGCTGGCTGCAATATGTCGCCTGGACGTTGCCGCCGACCTACGTGTTCGAAGGCATGCGGTCGCTGCTGATCGATCACGTCTTCCGCGCCGACCTGATGGCCTGGGCGCTGGTCATCAACGCCATCCTGTTCACTGCCTCTTTTGCGGTCTTCCTTGCCCTTTTGCAGAGCGCCAAACGCAACGGATCGCTGCTCGGGGGTGGTGAATAAATGTCACTTTCCCGTGGATTCTCGGTGTTTTAGCCCGATATCGCCCCCAGATTCGGCTCGCGGCGCATTGACGCATTGTTACGCATTGGTCAGTATGCTGCGGCGCAAAACAGGGGTCTGAAAATACTATGCCCATCGGTGAATTTGGCGGTGCCCCGCCACTAGCGGCGGAAGGCAGCCCGGCACTCACGACGCCGATGTACTGGATGTACGAGATGGCGCATGCGTCGCTCAATCCGGTACGCGCCGTGACCGACGCCACCAAGATCCTGTTTCAGAACCCGCTCAATCCGTGGACGCACACCGAGTTCGGCAAGTCGATCGCCGCCGGCTGCGAATTGTTCGAGCGCACCACGCGCCGCTACGGCAAGCCCGAATGGAACCTGCCGACGACCGAGGTCAATGGCATCCGCACCGCGGTCGAGGTTCGCACGGTCTGGGAAAAGCCGTTCTGCCGCCTGCTGCATTTCGATCGCAAGCTGACGCGCCCGTTGCGCTCGCCGCAGCCGCGCGTGCTGATCGTGGCGCCGATGTCGGGCCATTATGCGACGCTGCTGCGTGGCACGGTCGAAGCGTTCCTGCCGACCCATGAAGTCTACATCACCGACTGGGCCGATGCGCGCATGGTGCCGCTCGCGGCCGGCCGGTTCGATCTCGAGGATTACGTCGATTACCTGATCGAGATGCTGCACGCGCTCGGCGGCAACATGCACATCGTCGCGGTGTGCCAGCCTTCTGTACCTGTCGTGGCAGCTGTTTCGGTGATGGAAGCCAGCAACGACCCGTTCGTGCCGCTGTCGATGACGCTGATGGGCGGTCCGATCGACACAAGGCGCAATCCGACCGCGGTCAACAACCTCGCGGAAGAGCGCGGCATCGAGTGGTTCCGCAACAATGTCATCACCAAGGTGCCGTTCCCGCATCCGGGCGTGATGCGCGACGTCTATCCGGGCTTCCTGCAACTCAACGGCTTCATCAGCATGAACCTGGATCGGCACATGGACGCGCACAAGGCGCTGTTTGCCAATCTGGTGAAGGGTGACGGCGATCTCGTCGACAAGCACCGTGAGTTCTACGACGAATATCTCGCGGTGATGGACCTCACCGCCGAGTATTACCTGCAGACCGTCGACCTCGTCTTCGTCAAGCACGCGCTGCCGAAGGGCGAGATGACCCATCGCGGCAATCCGGTCGATCCGTCGAAGATCCGCCGCGTCGCGCTGATGACGGTCGAAGGCGAGAAGGACGACATCTCCGGTCTCGGCCAGACCGAGGCAACGCACGCGCTCTGCACCGCGATTCCGAACCATCGCCGCGTGCACTACGTGCAGAAGGGCGTCGGCCACTACGGAGTCTTCAACGGCTCGCGGTTCCGCTCCGAAATCGTGCCGCGGATCTCCGATTTCATGGTTTCGGCGGCCAATACGCGGCTTTCGCTGGTCGCCGCGGCCGAATAGGTATCACCCCGGCCGCGATTGTTGCAGTCGCGCAAGTCACTGATTTAACTAAAAGAATCTCAAATCAGCCAAGGCTCAAGTGATGAATTTAATTTCATCTCTTGGGCCTTTTTCGTGACTCTGATTCATCAGAAAAAATCCGGTTCCGCCCCCTGCCGGTAGAGGTCAATTAACGGCCAACCCCTGTATATTGGGCAAATGATTTGTTTTTGCGCCGAGCGCTTTCCCTGGCGGCGGATATGGCAAAGTTCGGGCGAACTCCTGCTCCCCGGACTCTCAGAAATGGCTACTCGCGCGCTCCTCTATCGGCGGCCTGCCGAACCCGCGACCGTATTGGTCAGACACGGCTCCCAGTTCTTCACTGTCAGGCTGCGCCGGCATCGGCGCGCGCGCCGCTATACGCTCAGGATTCACCCAACCGACCGCGAAGCGATCCTGACCATGCCGCCGCGCGGCACGATCGTGGAAGCCAAGGAGTTCGCCAATATCCATGGCGGCTGGATTGCCGCCCGTCTTGGCCGCTTGCCGAAGGCGGCGCCGTTCCAGCCCGGCACCGTGGTGCCGTTGCGCGGCGTACCGCATCGGCTGGTGCATCGTTCGGGCGAACGCGGCACGGTCTGGACCGAGACGCGCGACAGCGGCGAGAAGATCATTTGCGTCGCCGGCGGCGTCGAGCACATGGATCGCCGGGTGCATGACTTCCTCAAGCGCGAGGCGCGCAAGGATCTGCAGAAGGCGGCGCAGCTGCACGCCGCGGAACTCGGCGTGCGGGTGCGGCGAATTTCGATCCGCGACCAGTCCAGCCGCTGGGGCTCGTGCACCTCGGCGGGTTCGCTGTCGTTCTCGTGGCGGCTGATCCTGGCGCCGCCCTTCGTGCTCGATTACCTCGCCGCCCATGAGGTCGCGCATCTCGTCGAGATGAACCACTCGGCGCGGTTCTGGCGGGTGGTCGACAAGGTCTGCGCGTCGGTCACGCGCGCCAAGAACTGGCTCGACACCTACGGCAACGACCTGCACCGCTACGGGATTCAGGAGTAGGCGAACTCTTCGCCCCGGCCTCTGCTGTCATCGCCAGCGAAAGCGGGCGATCCAGTATTCCAGAGGCATTCGTGTTCAACTGATAAGCCGCGGCGCACTGATCCCCCGCATTCGCGGGGGATGACAGTTGGGGTTGCGGGGCGACCTTCGGCCTAACGCCTACCGAAACAACCGATCCGCCAACCAGCCATCCAGCCCTGCCGCAGCCTCCGGCCGCGCGTTCGGGTTTGGTGGCGCCGAGGCGCGGGCCGGCGTCGGCGGTGGCTGGCGATAATAGCCGCCGCCGGACGGGACCGGCGCGGGCGGCGGCGTCTGCATCGGCGGTTGAATCTGCAGCGGTGCCGCCGGTGCTGAAGGCGCTGATATCTGCGACGAGATCTGCATTAGGTTCGCCGGCGCCCAACTACCTTGCGAGTTCGGGATCGCTGCGACCGGCACGCCCTGATGCGCGGCCTTCATGAAGCGGGTCCACACTTCCACCGGCAGTCCGCCACCGGTTGCCTTCTTGGTCGGCGAATTGTCGTCATTGCCGAGCCAGACGCCGGTGACGAGCTTGGCGGTGTAGCCGATGAACCAGGCGTCGCGATAATCCTGGCTGGTGCCGGTCTTGCCGGCGGCGGTCCAGCCGGGGATTTCCGCCTTGCGCGCGGTGCCCGAGATCAGCGTCTCGCGCATCATGGCGTTCATCATCGCATCATAGCGCGGCTCGATCACCTGGTTGGGCGGATCCGTCGGGCGGTCATAGAGCAGCTTGCCGGAGCTGGTCTTGATCTTGGTCACCACATGCGGCGACACGGCGTAGCCGCCATTGGCGAACGGCGCATAGGCGCCGACCAGCTCGAGCACGGACACTTCCGAGGTGCCGAGCGCGATCGAGACGTTGGGCTCCAACTTGGAGGAGATGCCGAGCCGGTGCGCGGTGCGCACCACGTTCTTGGCGCCGACCTCGACGCCGAGCCGCACCGCCACCGTGTTCAGCGACATCGCCAGCGCCTGGGTCAATGTCACCGAGCCGAAATATTCGTGGGTGTAGTTCTCCGGCTTCCAGCCCTTGATATCGAGCGGCGCGTCGGTGCGGATGGTGTCCGGCGTCAGCCCGGATTCGACTGCGGTAAGATAGACGAACGGCTTGAACGACGAGCCCGGCTGCCGTTTCGCGGTGACGGCGCGATTATACTGGCTCTCGGCATAGTTCCGGCCGCCGACCATGGCGCGCACCGCGCCGTCGGGCGTCATCGCCACCAGCGCGCCCTGGCTGACATTGAACTTCACGCTCTTGGCGGCGAGCTCGTCGATGACGGCGGCTTCGGCGACGTTCTGCAGCTTCGGATCGATCGTGGTCTGCACCACGATGTCCTGGTCGATCTGGCCGACCAGATCGTCGAGCACTTCGCCGATCCAATCGGCGACATAGTTCACGGTGCCGGCGCCGGCCGGCTTCACGGCAATCGAGGGCTGCCCGATCGAGGCCTTTGCCTGCGCTTCGGTGATGAACTTGGCATCGGCCATCGCCGCGAGCACGACCTGCGCGCGCTGCTCGGCGCCCTCGGGGTTGCGGTTTGGCGCCAGCCGCGACGGCGACTTGACGAGGCCCGCGAGCATCGCGGCTTCCGGCAAGGTGACGTTCTTCGCCGACTTGCCGAAATAGCGCTGTGCGGCGGCCTCGACGCCGTAGGCGCCGGAACCGAAATAGACGCGGTTGAGATAGAGCTCGAGGATCTCGTCCTTGGAATGCTTGCGTTCCAGCCACAGCGCGAGCTCGGCCTCCTGCAGCTTGCGCTGCATGGTGCGCTCCTGGGTCAGGAACAGGTTCTTGGCGAGCTGCTGCGTCAAGGTCGAGCCGCCCTGCGACACACCCCGATGCAGTACGTTGGTGACGGCTGCGCGTAAAATGCCGACCGGGTCGACACCGAAATGCGAATAGAAGCGGTGGTCCTCAATGGCGATGAACGCCTTCGGCAGAAAGGGCGGCAGGTCCTTCAACGCGATGTTGGCGCCGGCCATTTCGCCGCGCTGCGCCAGTACGCTGCCGTCCATGCCGACGATCTGGATCGTCGGCGGACGCTTGGGAATTTCCAGGGACTGGATTGGCGGCAGATGCGCGCCGACCCACACCACGACACCGATCACCGCAATGCCCGCCCACAGGCCGAGCACCGCGGTCCAATAGAACAGGCGGCCGATGCCGAAGCCGCGCGATTTGCTCCGCCGCTTGCTGCCGCTGCGCGACGGGCGCGGTTTCTCGCTGCCGGAATCGCTGCTTTTGGGTTTGGATTTGGCGGGTTTGTCGTCGCCGCCGCCTGGAACGCGATCGGAGGGTGACAGGCGGAGGTCGGCAAGCGCAGCCGGAAGCCCGAACAGCGGCTCCTTGCGCGCACCGCCTTTTTTACGTCCCCACGCCATCCGCAACGCTCACACCCTGACAGGGGCGCACGCTAGCGTTCCCGGTTTAAGGGGCGGTTACGCAAAGCTTAACGGGGGATTAGGAGGTGAGGCGGCGCGTGCTAGATATAGTCGGAACAACAAAACAAAGGAGCGCCGCATGGGCCATATCGATCCGACGAAGGACGTGTTTGCGCAATTCCGGGACAACAACCGGCCGGGCCCGATCCACATGCTCAATCTGGTGCGCTTGCGCGAATGGGCCGCCTATCCCGACGGCCGCAAGGCGACCGGTGCGGAGGCCTATGCCGCCTACGGCCGCGAGAGCGGGCCGGTGTTCGAACGGCTCGGCGGCCGCATCGTCTGGCAGGGCCGCTTCGAGCTGATGCTGATCGGTCCGCAGGAGGAGCGCTGGGATCACTGCTTCATTGCGGAGTATCCAAGCGTCGCCGCCTTCGTCGAAATGATCCGCGATCCCGTCTATCGCGAGGCGGTGAAGCACCGCCAGGCCGGCGTCGAGGATTCGCGGCTGATCCGGCACGCGGTGCTGCCGGTCGGGAAGAATTTTGGTGAGATACCGAAGTGAGGTCGCGTTAGCGCGAGACGAATCTCTATCACCGTCACCCTGAGGAGCGCGCAGCGCGTCTCGAAGGGTGCACGGCCACAGCCGGGCCGTCGACCCTTCGAGACGGCCGCGTTGCGGCCTCCTCAGGGTGACGGAGTGCACTGTTCCATCCACGTCATTGCGAGCGAAGCGAAGCAATTCATGTCTCGGCTTGCGGAGCGATGGATTGCTTCGTCGCTATCGCTCCTCGCAATGATGGTGATAGGGCGAAGCCCCAAAACAAAATCGGCGGCCCGCAGGCCGCCGATTGCATTTCAAATCCGCAAGAGCCGCTAGCCCGCCGGGCCGGCGTCCTCGAGGATCGGGCCGAACAGCTCCCAGCGTTCGCCGTTGAACTTCATCATCTGCAGCTGCTTGTTGACGCGATAGTCGTTCGGCGTGGTGTTGCCCTTGATGCCGGGCAGCGCCATGTCGAGGTCGACGTTCTTCAGGTTGGTGGCCTGCTTCAGCACGTTCTCGCGCGTCAGCTCGTCGCCGCACTGCTTCAGCACATGCACCATCAGCTGGGCGGTGGAGTAGCCGTAGGTGTTGAAGTTCGAGTTCTTGTCACCGTCGGGATAGTACTTGGCCATGAAGTCGAAATAGCGCTTCATGCCCGGATCGTCCTTCCACTGCGGGTCGGCGGGATCCTTGCCGTAGTTGGTCGAGATCAGGCCCTTGGAGGCCTCCAGACCCGCCGGCTGCAGCACGGCGCCGACCGAGGTGGCGTTGATGTCGACGATGTGGACCGGATGCCAGCCGAGCTCGGCGATCTTCTTGATCGCCTGCGCTGCCTGCTTCGGCGTCGAGGCCGAGAAGAACAGGTCGGCGCCGGCGTCCTTGATCTTGATCACCTGGGAATCGATGGTCGGGTCGGAGACCTCGTAGGAGGCTTCGGCCACAATCATCTTGGCCGCCTTGTCGCCGAGGCCGGCCTTGATGCCGTTCAGATAATCCTTGCCGAGGTCGTCGTTCTGATAGAGCACGCCGATCTTGGCGTTCGGATGCTCCTTCAGGATGTACTGGCCGTAGATGCGGCCTTCGACGAAGTAGTTCGGATTGAAGCCGAGCGTCCACGGGAAGTTCTTCGGATCGGTGAACTTCGAGGCGCCGGTGGCCGCGAACAGCTGCGGCACCTTCTTGGCGTTGAGATATTTCTGCACGGCGGCGTTCGACGGCGTGCCGACGATCTGGAAGGTCAACAGCACCTCGTCGCTCTCGACGAGCTTGCGCACCTGCTCGACGGCCTTGGGCGGCGAATAGGCGTCGTCATACTGGATCAGGTTGATCTTGCGGCCGTTGATGCCGCCCTGATCGTTGATCATCTTGAAATAGGCCGCCTGGGTCTTGCCGATCGAGGCATAGGCGGAAGCCGGTCCGGAGAAGGGGACGGTCTGGCCGATCTTGATCTCGGTATCGCTCGCGCCGGGATCGTACTTCTTCTGCGCGGAGGCCGACGTTGCAGACAGCGCGATCGCGAGCGCCGTTGCCGTGACCAGGTGGAAAATCCCATTCCTCATAATGCTGTTTCCCTCACGTGACTGATGGTTGGCCGATGATCTTGTCCGCGGGTTCAAGGTCCCGCGGTCGCCATCGCTGGGCCGGGATACTGGAGGAACCGTTGCTGCGATGCAAGGCGACGGATGCCGAAAAGGTGAGCGATTTCAGTCAACCAACGTAGGGGGCGGCGCAAAAAGGAACGGCGCAGCGGGGATGCGCTGCGCCGGCTTTCGTGGCCGGAGATGGCTGCGAGCCGCTAGCCCGCCGGTCCGGTGTCCTCGATGATCGGGCCGAACAGCTCCCAGCGCTCGCCGTTGAACTTCATCATCTGCATCTGCTTGTTGATGCGATAGTCGTTCGGTCCGGTCGTGATCGACATGCCCGGCAGCGCGAGGCTCGGCACGAACTTCTTCAGGCTGGTCACCTGCTTCATCAGGTTCTCGCGGGTGAGGTCGTCGCCGCACTGCTTGAGCACCTGGATCAAAAGCTCGGCCGTCGAATAGCCGTAGGTGTTGACGGTGTTGAGCTTGTCGCCCTCCGGGTAATACTTGTCCATGAAGGCGAAGTAGGCCTTCACGCCGGGATCGTCCTTCCACTGCGGATCGGCGGGATCCTTGCCGTAATTGGTCGAGATGATGCCCTTGGAGATGTCGAGGCCGGCCGGCTTCAGCGTCGCCGACACTGGGCTCGCATTGATGTCGAGGATGTGCACCGGGTGCCAGTCGAGGTCCGCGACCTTGCGGATCGCCTGAGCTGCGAATTTCGGCGTCGACGCGTTATAGAGCAGGTCGACGCCGGCGGCCTTCAACTTGACGATCTGGGAATCGACGGTCGGGTCGGTCAGCTCGTAGGACACCTCGGCGACGATCATGCTCGCGGCCTTGTCGCCGAGCCCGCTCTTCAGGCCGGTGATGTAGTCGCGGCCGAGATCGTCGTTCTGGTAGAAGATGCCGATCTTGGCGTTGGGGTGATTGGCCAGGATGTATTTGGCGTAGATGCGTCCTTCGGACTGGTAGTTCGGGTTGAAGGCGATCGTCCACGGCGCGTTCTGCGGATCGGAGAAGCGCGAGGCGCCGGTGGAGGCCAGCAGCTGCGGCACCTTCCTGGCATTCAGATATTTCTGTACGGCGGCATTTGAGGGCGTGCCGATGATCTGGAAGGTGAACAGCACCTCGTCGCCTTCGACCAGCTTGCGCACCTGCTCGACCGCTTTCGGCGGCGAATAGGCATCGTCATACTGGATCAGGTTCAGCTTGCGGCCGTTGATGCCACCCTGATCGTTGATCATCTTGAGGTAGGCCGCCTGGGTCTTGCCGATACCGGCATAGGCGGATGCGGGGCCCGAGAACGGCACGGTCTGGCCGATCTTGATCTCGGTGTCGGTCGCGCCGACGTCGTATTTCTTCTGCGCGGTGGCCGATGTAACCGACAACGCGATGGCAAGCGCTGTCGCAGCGAGCAATTGCACGCTCCTCATGTCCGTGACCTCCCATGTTGCCGGTGATCTTGTCCGCAAGCGTCAAGCCGGCGGATGTCACCGTTGAACGGGATGATGGAGGAACGGTGAGGGCATTGCAAGGCGATGGCCCTGCGCGCGATGTCGCGTCAGCGTACGTCTTCTCCCTCTCCCCGTTCTTACGGGGAGAGGGTTGGGGTGAGGGGCTCTCTCCACCTGCGATGTCAGTGGACGTACCTGTACCCCCTCACCCGGATCGCATCTAACGATGCGATCCGACCTCTCCCCGCAAACGGGGCGAGGTGAAGCGGAGCCCGCGCTTTAAGCGAGCCAGAGCAGGATCAGTGCGAGCGCCGCGGGCGCCGCCTGCACATAAAGAATGCGGCGGCTGACGGTGGCGGCGCCATAGGCACCGGCGACGATCACACAGAGCAGGAAGAATGTCTTGATCTGGAACGCAAAGGCAGCATTGCCGTGCACCAGGCCCCAGATCAGTCCGGCGGCGAGGAAGCCGTTATAGAGCCCCTGATTGGCGGCAAGCACGGCCGAATCATTGGCCTTCTCGATCGAGTTGCGGAAGGTCTTCAGCCCGAGCGGCTTGGTCCAGAGAAACATCTCGAGCACGAGGAAGTAGATGTGCATCGCAGCCACCACCGTGACCAGAAAATTGGCTATCCAAAGCATACTCGGTCCCCCAAGAGCTTTGGTTCTGATTGAATCAGAACCAAAGCTCAAGATTCTTGTTTTGACGCGCTTTCTTCACGCGACCGGTGTCAATCCCGAATCAAGTCCGGGACAGGCTTTCGCTCGAAAACGCTCCAGCCGGAATTCGGGTGGACGCTAGCACGCGCACGGTGAATTGTATGCCGAGCGACCTGTTTCCAGGGCGATGACTTTCCAGAGTACTGATATGGCCGACCGCAAGACCGCACAGACCTTCAACATCGACCGCCTCAAGACGCCGATCGGCACCGCGCTGCTGGTGACCGACGACGATGGCGTGCTGCGCGCGCTCGACTGGGACGACTATGAAGGGCGCATGCTCGACCTGCTGCGGCTGCACTATGGCGCCGTGACGCTGAGGGACGGCCGCGCACCGGCTGCGATGCGCAAGGCGCTCGGCGATTACTTCAACGGCGATCTCGATCGGCTTGCGGATGTCGAATGGCGCGTCGCCGGCACGCCGTTCCAGCAGAAGGTCTGGCACGCGTTGCCGAAGATTCCGCCGGGCACCACGATGAGCTACGGCGCGCTGGCGGCAAGACTGAAAGTGCCGAACGCGATGCGCGCGGTCGGCCACGCCAACGGCTCCAACCCGATCAGCGTCGTCGTGCCCTGTCACCGCCTGATCGGCGCCAACGGCTCGCTGGTCAAATATGGCGGTGGACTGGAGCGCAAGCGCTGGCTGCTGCGCCACGAGGGCGTTGAGGTGTAGCGGCCGAACTCAGCCGCAGCGAGACGATCAATCGAGATCCTCGCGCGGCATGTTTCGCAGATCACGCACGATGTAGAGGAATACAATCAGCGAAGGTACCCACGCGAGGATCGCTCCTACCAGCATCGCATCGACCGTCGTCATCGGATCTCCTTGAGCGCGTCAGATCAGCTTTTTCGATGGGCCACCGGTTCTCGGGAGGGGATAGAGCCACTTCCAGTAGACCTTGTTGCGCTCCAACTGCCGCCTGTAGATCTCGCGGCACTTCGTCGAGCAGAACTGCTCGAAGTACCAGCTATGCCGGATCAGCCCGAACGGCCGCCGGCAACCTGGATTCCCGCAACGGCCCGTCATGATGCTGCCTCCGCATTCGCTCGCCAAAGCCAGCGAATGAAGTCCTCCTGACCCTTGTGAAGACAGAGCCGTCCGCAGTAGCGTTCACCCGCCGGATTGCGCAGGCAGATGATCTTGGCATCTTCACTGTCACACTGGGCGCAGCGCGGTTCCTTACGCATGGCGACTTCCCTCCAAGGAACTGCCATTGGCCAATCAAGAATGTCTGATGCTGTCGTTGCCGCCGGTCTTCTTGAAGGACGGCGCCCCGAAATCTTGCGCTGCCACCGTCGATGCGCAACTTGTCCAGATGTTTCCCGGCATCATCCTTGCGTATATTCGACTTGAACTCACGCGCTCGTCGTTGTGCCCTGCCTTGCGAGCGCGGCATCGAGGCATTTGACCAGCGCATCTCCGTCGAACGGCTTGATCAGAAAGCAGATCGCTCCCGCCTCCATGGCGCGGGCCCGATCGGTTTCGACAGAGAAGGCCGTGATGAAGATGAACGGAACGCGCCGTCCGTCGGCAATCAGGCGGGCCTGCAGGTCGAGCCCGCTCATGGCCGGCATCCTGACATCGGCGATCACGCAGGAGGTGTCGTCCAGCTGCGGCGAATGCAGGAATTCTTCGGCCGATGCGTAGGTCTGGACCGCGTAGCCCAGCGACCTGACCAGATTGTCGGTTGCGGTGCGGACCGACATGTCATCGTCAACGATTGATATCACCGGGTTGGACAAGAAGGGTTTCCTGGAACGGCCAGAGGGGCCTCTGGTGTCTGCTCTCACGGCGCCACAGTGCGTCGTCGGCCGCGGCCGGAGAATCATACTTAGGTTTGCGCGCCGCCGGACGCCTGCTTGACCCCGAGGATCTGCGCCATCCTGACCAGATCAGGCAACGACTTCGCCGCCATTTTTCGCATGATGTGCCCGCGGTGTATCTTGACCGTGATCTCGGCGACGCCGATTTCGGCGGCGACCTGCTTGTTCATCAGCCCCGCGGTGACAAGGCTCATGATCTGGCGCTCACGCGGGGTCAGGGTCGCGAAGGCTGAGCGCAGGTTCGCGAGCGCCCTGGCCTCATTGCGGCGCGTTCTGTCGCGTTCGATCGCAGTCGTGACGGCATCCAGCATGTCCTGATCGCGGAACGGCTTGGTCAGGAAGTCGACAGCGCCGGCCTTCATGGCTCTGACCGTCATCGGGATATCGCCATGGCCGGTCATGAAGATGATCGGAATATGAATGTCGGCCTTGGCCAGCTCCGCCTGGAAGTCGAGACCGCTCAGCCGCGGCAGCCTGATGTCCAGGATCAGGCAGCTCGGAACATCGGGGAGCTTGTGCTGCAGAAATTCATGGGCCGACCCGAACGCGGCGGTGCGCAGGCCGACCGACCGGAGAAGATTGTTCAGCGAGTCTCGCACGGACGCGTCGTCGTCGACGACGAACACGATCGGCTCGGTGTTCGCGAGAGCGGGAGACGATGCCGCGTGTCCAATCACCATGCATGATCCTCTTGACGCAGCGGCAGGGTGAACTGGAACGTCGTGCCGGGGCCGATATTTCTGGACATGGACAGGCGCCCTCGGTGGGCTTCGACGATCGAGCGACAGATCGACAGCCCCATTCCCATGCCGCTGGCTTTGGTGGTGTAGAAGGCGTCAAACAGCCGCTCGGCATGCTCTGTCGCAACCCCGACGCCACAGTCGGTGACCGTGACCAGGATCTGCCCGGCATCGTCCTGGCGGGTCCGGATCACGAGTTCCCGTGGCCTGTCCGTGACCGGCTGCATGGCCTCGATGCCGTTGACGACGAGGTTGAGGATGACCTGCTGCAGCTGGACGCGGTCGGCGACAACCGGCGGGAGCGCGGGAGCGAGGTCGAGCTGCAGGGATACAAGGTGGCTCTGCAGCTCGTGCTGCACCAGGCCGATCACCTGGTTGATGGCTTCATTGATGTCGAGCGGCGCCATCTGACCGGTTGTCTTGTTCACCAGCGCGCGGACGCGCTGGATGACCTCGCCCGCCCGGTTGCCGTCGCTGATGATCGACCTCACCGCCCCGCGCGCTTCATTCAGATCGGGAGCCGCACGGTTGAGCCAGCGCAGGCATGCCGCGGCGTTGGCGACCACGGCGGCAAGCGGCTGGTTCACTTCATGGGCGATCGATGCGGCGAGCTCGCCGAGTGCCGTCACGCGCGTGACGTGCGCGAGGTTGGTCTGCGCTTCATGCAATTCTGCCTCGGCACGCTTGCGGGCGGTTACGTCGGTGACCGCTCCGATGAATTCGGTGTCGCCCGAGGGGGTGGTCACCGCATGCGCCCTGGCGTGAACATATTTGATCGCGCCGTCCGGCATCTGCAACCGGTAGCCGTGCTCGAAGTCCTTGCCGTCGAGCGAGACGCGGTCGATGGTCCGTTGCACGCGGGTGCGATCATCCGGATGGATGCGTTGAAGAACCGTGGCATGCTTGATGGAAGGCGCCCTGTCGAATCCGAAGATCCTGAACGTCTCTTCCGACCAGATCACCTCACCGCTGGCGACGTGCCAGCCAAAGCTGCCGGTGTGGCTCAATCGCTGGGCTTCGCTCAGGTACATTTCACTCTGCAGCAGCGCATTTTCGGCCTGTTTGCGCTCGGTGATATCCTCGCATGCGATCAGCACGATCAATCGATCGTCCTGCCGCCGCACGGCCTTGGCATTTTCACGAACCCAAAGTCCTGAGCCGTCCTTGCGGACCTTCCGGATCTCCCAATTGTGGGTCTGGCCGATGTTGTCGAGGCACGCCGCGACGTTGCGCTGCACCGCCTGATGGTCTTCGGCGGCAAAGACCCGCAGCACGGATTGCCCGAGCAAATCGTCGACGGTGTAGCCGAGTTGCGCCGCGCCGAACGTGTTGACCGACAGCACGAGACCCGTTGCGTCGACCATGAAGTACATGACCGGGTTGTGCTCGAACACCTCCCGCCATTGCGCTTCGCTGTTGCGCAGAGCCTCGACCGCGCGCTCTTCGCCGCTGACCCGGCCGCGCAACATGGCTTCCATCTGCCTGTGGGTGCGGCCGACCACCCCCATCATCAGCAATGCGGCGGCAAGCGAGGCGATCAACAGCGCCAGCGCGATCAGATGGGCGGAAGCGGCAGGCTGCGGACCAAGCAGCAGCCCAATGCAGGTTGCGGCCAAAGCCAACACCATGCCGCCGAGCAGCCATTGCTCGGCCGACCAGGACCTCGTGGTCGGGATGCGCATCATCGGCAGCACCAGCACTTGGCCATCATGGGCCGCGCTGCGTCGCTAGGTGACCGCTATCATCAGCGGCGACAACGTCGCCCTCCTTACAAACTGCACATTAGCAGCTTTCTCGACGTCCGAACCGGATCGTGGGGGCGATTTTTGGCGATCCACACGCATCGCGTGAGATCGCGCGGAAAGCGCAATCGTCGGACCAACGCAGGCCCAGGTTGCGGCTAAACCAAAGTATGTCGTCCCCATCCGAATGTAACGGCTGGATCAACTTCCGTTCAATGGCCGGTTTCCTCCCGGCGGCTACGCTTATTGGGTAACTCGATGACAGTAGAGGCCTCCGGGGTTCAGCAATCGTCAATCCGAGACGGGAGATTGAAATGCCCAACACGCGCCTGCATCTGATCCTCTGTTCCGACGATGTCGGGCGCGAGACCACGCCTCAGAGGCGTAACCGCAGCTTCCAGCCCTTCGTTATCGATGGCGGCAGGCAAGCCGCGAGCGTGCCGGCCGGCAACCCCTGGATCGATCTGCTCGACGTCTTCGATTTGGGCGCTGTGCTCTGTCAGGCGAGCTACCTGGCCTTGCTGGGGGCGAGCCTCGCGACGCTGCAGTCGCAATTGAACGTGCCGGATCCAGGATCGTAGCCCGCTCTGGATCCAAGTCCGGCAGGCTGCCGGGACCGACGCGCTGGCTGCTCACGCCTGGGTCGCGCAAAACGGGTCCGACAACAGCCTCCGTGAGAGCCCGGAATCCACTCCCCGTCTAGCCCCGGCCCTGATGGATTCCGGGCTCAGTTTCTCGGTTGTCATTCCCCGATGCGCAATTGCGCATCTGAGGGCTCGCGAAGCGAGAGCCCGGAATCCATTTCATCGCAGAACGTGAGGTCTGATGGATTCCGGGTTCAGCCCTGCGGGCTGCCCCGGAATGACGGATAGAGGGGGAGTCGGCCGTTACGCCGCCGGCTTCGCCGCCTGGTCCTCGCTCGACAACAGATGCAGCAGCGCGCTCTTGATCGCGGCCTGCCGGGTCGGCGCGGTGATCTGGGCGCCGAGCAGGTCGGTGACATAGAACACGTCGCGGGCGCGCTCGCCGAAGGTCGCGACATGCGCCGAGGCGATGTTGAGATTGAGTTTCGAGATCGCGGTGGTCAGCTGGTAGAGCAGGCCGGGGCGGTCGAGACCGGAGACCTCGATCACGGTGTAGCGGTCGGACCATTGGTTGTTGATGGTCACTTCGGGCTCGACGATGAACGGCCGTGCCTTGCTGCGCACCGCGCGCTTGGCCACCGCCTCGGGTAGCCTGAGCTTGCCTTCCAGCACCTGCTCGATCATCTCGCCGATCCGCGTCGCGCGGCGGCCTTCATCATCGTCGCGGTCGTACTCGCGCGAGATCGAGATGGTGTCGAGCGCGCGGCCGTCGGTCGTGGTGTAGATCTGCGCGTCGACGATGTTGGCGCCGGCCGAGGCGCAGGCGCCCGCGATGATCGACAGCAGCCAGGGATGGTCGGTCGCGAGAATCGTGAGCTCGGTGACGGCGCGGACCTCGTCGAAGCCGACATTGATCGCGAGCTTGTGGCCGGCCTGCTCGCTGGCGCGGATGAAGCGGGCCTGGCGGATCTTGCGTTGCAGCTCGACCTTGAGCCAGTAGGCCGGATAGTGCCGGCCGATATAGGCGTTGAGCTCGACCTCCGGCCATTCGGTGAAGGCGCGGCGGAATTCGGCCTGCGCCACCGCGATGCGCTGGGCGCGGTTGACCTCCGAGAAGCCGCCGGTCAGCACCGGCTCGGTCTCGTAATACAGTGTGCGCAGGAGCTGCGCCTTCCAGCCGTTCCACACGCCCGGGCCGACGCCGCGGATGTCGGCGGTGGTCAGGATCGTGAGCAGCTTCATCTGCTCGACGGACTGCACCACGGCGGCGAAATTCTCGATGGTCTTGCGGTCCGACAGATCGCGCGATTGCGCCACTGTCGACATCGTCAGATGTTCCTCGATCAGCCACGCCACCAGTTCGGTATCGGCGGCCGAGAAGCCGAGCCGCGGGCACAGCCGCCGCGCCACCTTGGCGCCGGCGATCGAATGATCTTCCGGTCGGCCCTTGGCGATGTCGTGCAGCAGGGTTGCGATATAGATCACCGGGCGATGTTCGGGACGGATCTTGCGGAACAGGTCGCTGGCGACCGTGAACTCCTCATTGCCGCCGCGCTCGATGTCCTGCAGGTAGCCGATGCAGCGGAGGAGATGCTCGTCCACCGTATAATGGTGGTACATGTTGAACTGCATCATCGAGACGATCTTGCCGAAGGCGCGGATGAAATGGCCGAGCACGCCGGTCTCGTTCATCCGCCGCAGCACGGTCTCGGCATCGTTCGAGGTCAGGATCTCCATGAACAGGCGGTTGGCTTCCTCGTTGTCGCGGAGCTGGGTGTTGATCAGCTTCAGCGAGCGGGTCACCGTGCGCATCGCATCGGGATGGAAGGCGAGGTTGTTCTGCTGCGCGAGGCGGAAGATCCGGATCAGATTGACCGGATCGTGCTTGAACACATCAGGGGCGGCGAGGTTGATGCGGTTGTTGTCGACGATGAAGTCGTCGCTGCCGGCCACCCGCCGCCGCTTGGCGCCGGGCCGCAGCCGCGCCACCATCCGGCTCAGCACCGGCGCCGGCTTGTTGTGCTCCTCCTCGAGCTTGGCGCACAGGATCGCGGTGAGATCGCCGACGTCCTTGGCGATCAGGAAGTAGTGCTTCATGAAGCGCTCGACGTCCTGCATGCCGGGATGCGAGGTGTAGCCGAGGCGGACCGCGATCTCGCGCTGCATGTCGAACGACAGCCGCTCCTCGGCGCGCCCTGCAAAGAAGTGCAGATTGCATCGGACCGACCACAGGAAGTCGGCGCAGCGGCGGAAGGTGCGGTACTCCTGCGCGTCGAACACGCCGCGCTCCAGCAGCTCGTCGGTCTCGCGCACGCGGTAGACGTATTTCGCGATCCAGAACAGCGTATGCAGGTCGCGCAGGCCGCCCTTGCCGTCCTTGACGTTGGGCTCGACCAGATAGCGCGACTGGCCGGCGCGGCGATGCCGCTCCTCGCGCTCGGCAAGCTTGGCGGTGACGAATTCCGCTGCGGTGCCCTGCACCACTTCCTTGTCGAAGCGTTCGACCAGCTCGTCGTAGAGCGGCTGGTCGCCGGTTAGGAACCTGGTTTCCAGGATCGCCGTGCGGATCGTCATGTCGCCGCGCGCCTGGCGGATCGATTCATCGACCGAGCGCGTGGCGTGGCCGACCTTCAGCCCCATGTCCCAGAGGCAATAGAGGATGGCTTCGGCGACCTGCTCGCCCCAGGCGGTCTGCTTGTAGGGCAGGATGAACAACAGATCGATGTCTGATTCCGGCGCCATCAGCCCGCGGCCATAGCCGCCGGTCGCGACCACGGCCATGCGCTCGGCGCCGGAGGGGATCGGCGAGTGATAGAGATGCCGGGTCGCCGCCGCGTAGAGGATGCGGATGATCTCGTCCTGCACGAAGCACAGCCGTTCCGCGCAGCGGCGGCCGTGGCGGTCCTTCAGCAGCAGCGTCTGCGCCGTGGCGCGCGCGGCGATCAGCTCGGCCTTGAGCAGTTGCGCCATCGCGGCGCGGAACTGGTCCTCGCGGCCGGCATGCTGTTCGGCGAGTGCATTGACCGCCGCGGTGATCCGCTCGGTCTCGAAACGATCATCCGCGTCAGGGCGGACTTCGGCTACGACGCTGTCCATACGTTCTTCCGATATCGGACGGAGCTGTTGCTGTCACTGACCAAAGTATTACGACAGCAGCTCCATGCTCTCCTGACGACACCGTGAGCAAGATCGTTCTCGCGCCGTCGCCTAAAGGGTAGAGATTTTCTCGTTGACCGCAAGGCTAACTCATTGAATTAAAAGACTGTTTATTAATCAACCCGAGGGGGTCGACCAATGCAGAATTTTTCCCGGCGCGCTTTCGCGACGCTGTTCGCGATCTCCGCGTTGCTGCCCGGCACAGCGCTTGCCGCCGACGCGCTGAAGGAGATCCGGATCGACTGGGCGACCTACAATCCGGTGTCGATGGTCCTGAAGCAGAAGGGGCTGCTGGAGAAGGAGTTCGCCAAGGACGGCATCAGCATCGTCTGGGTGCAGTCGGCCGGCTCCAACAAGGCGCTCGAATTCCTCAACGCCGGCTCGATCGATCTCGGCTCGACCGCAGGCTCGGCCGCTTTGGTCGCCCGGATCAACGGCAACCCGATCAAGTCGATCTATGTCTATTCGCGTCCCGAATGGACCGCGCTGGTCACCACCAAGGACTCCAAGATCGCGTCGGTCGCCGACCTCAAGGGCAAGCGCGTCGCGGTGACGCGGGGCACCGACCCGCACATCTTCCTGGTCCGCGCGTTGCTCGGCGCCGGTCTGACCGAAAAAGACATCACGCCAGTGCTGTTGCAGCACGCCGACGGCAAGACCGCACTGATCCGCGGCGATGTCGACGCCTGGGCCGGCCTCGACCCGATGATGGCGCAGGCGGAAGTCGAGGACGGCGCCAAGCTGTTCTACCGCAAGGCCGACGCCAACACCTGGGGCATCCTCAATGTGCGCGAGGAGTTCCTGAAAGCGCATCCGGACATCGTCCGCCGCGTCCTCGCGACCTATGAGGAGGCGCGGAGATATTCGCTGGCGAACTATGACGAGCTGAAGAAGACCTTCATCGCGGTCACCAAGCTGCCCGATGCGGTGGGGGACAAGCAGCTGAAGGAGCGCACCGAGTTGACCCACAGCCGGATCGGCGCTCCCCAGCGCGAGTCGATTTTGGCCGCGGGCCTCGCCTTGCAGCAGGCCGGCGTGATCGACGCCAAGACCGACGTGAAGGCGGCGCTCGACAGCCTGATCGACGATCAGGTCCCGCTGCCGACCAACTAACCGCCGTCGCCAAACTAACTCCGTCGTCCCGGACAAGCGAAGCGCGATCCGGGACCCATAACCACAGGGCTTTGTTGTTGAACAAGGCCGTGGCTCCAGCTTTCTCTCTCGCCACGGCCTGTGGTTATGGGTCCCGGCCTTCGCCGGGACGACGTGGATAGAGCGGAGTCCGTTCCCCCACCTTGCAATCCCGCCGGAAGAATAGTTCTTGCTATGGCTATGACTGTTGACCTGCCCGCGCTGGAACAGACGGCCGCGCCGCGTGCGGCGGCGGCGGGGTGGTCGCGTTATGCGCGCCCGGTGCTGGGGCTGGTGCTGCCGGTCGCGCTCGCGCTGGGCTGGGAACTCATCGTTGCTCTCGGCTACTCCAACGGCCGCCTGGTGCCGCCGCCGTCGAAGGTGTTCGAGACCATCGTGGCGCTCGCCAGAAGCGGCGAGCTGTGGCGCCATATCCTGGCGACGCTCTGGCGCGTCGGCGCAGGCTTTGCGCTCGGCGTCGTCGCCGGCACCGTCATGGGCGCGGTCTCCGGCTACTGGGGCCTGGCCCGGCGGCTGCTCGATCCGACCGTGCAAGCCTTGCGCGCGATCCCCTCGATTGCCTGGGTGCCGCTGTTCATCCTGTGGCTCGGCATCTTCGAGACCTCGAAGGTCGCGCTGATCGCGGTCGGCGTGTTCTTTCCGATCTATCTCGGCGTGATGGGCGCGATCCTGTCGGTCGATCGCAAGGTGGTCGAGGTCGGCCGCGTGTTCCGGCTGTCCGGCTTTGCGATGATCCGCCGCATCCTGCTGCCCGCGGTGCTGCCGGCCTATGTGGTGTCGCTCCGGGTCGGCCTCGGTCTCGGCTGGATGTTCGTGGTCGCCGCCGAATTCATGGGCGCCTCCGAAGGGCTCGGCTATCTCCTGATCGATGGCCAGCAGCTCGGCAAGCCGGCGCAGATCCTCGCCGCGATCGTGATCTTCGCGATCCTCGGCAAGCTGACCGACTGGCTGATCGAGGTCGCAACCGCGCCGCTGCTGCGCTGGCAGGATGCGTTCGGCGCGCGGGGAGGGCAGTGATGCTGGCGCTGAAGGATGTCGGCAAGACTTATCCGAACGGCGTTCACGCGCTGGAGCGCTTCTCGGCCGAGATTTCGCCCGGCGAGATCGTCGCGATCATCGGCGGCTCCGGTTGCGGCAAGTCGACATTGCTGCGCGCCATCGCCGGCCTCGATCGCGCCAGCACCGGCAGCGTGACGCTCGACAATGCCGTGATCACGTCGCCGCACGCCGAGATCGGCATCATCTTCCAGGAGCCGCGGCTGCTGCCTTGGCTCAGCGTCGCCGACAATATCGGCTTCGGTCTCGCCGACCTTCCGGCTGATGTGAGGCGCGAGCGGGTCGCGGCGGCGCTGGCCCGCGTCGGCCTTGCCGACAAGGCCGTGGCGTGGCCGCGCGAATTGTCCGGCGGGCAGGCGCAGCGGGTCGCGATCGCCCGCGCGCTGGTGCCGCAGCCCGAAGTGCTGCTGCTCGACGAGCCGTTCTCGGCACTCGATGCCTTCACGCGGCGCGACCTCCAGGATCACCTGCTCGATCTCTGGGCCGACACGCGCCCGACCCTGATCCTGGTCACCCATGACGTCGACGAGGCCGTCGTGCTGGCCGACCGCGTGCTGGTGATGCGGCCGCGGCCCGGCCGGCTGTTCGAGCGGATCACCATCAATCTGGCGCGGCCGCGCGATCGCAAATCGGAGCTGTTCGACACCTTCAAGCGCCGCGTGCTGACCGCGCTCGACCGCTCGCTGGACCGTTCGGTGCGCGACGTCACGGACAAATCCAGCGCCGGCGAGGCAATGTGGTGGTGACATCGGCGCTATAAGGCCTTACATCGGCATAAAGAAGAACAGCCGGGAGCAGAACCATGGACTCCGCCGAACTCCGCGCAATGCAGGCTCCGATCAAGGAGCGTTACAAGACCGATCCCCAGGCCGCCGTGATCACGTTGAAGGCCAAGGGCACGATCGACAACGAAAGCCTGTCCTGCAAGGTCGAAACCGGCCGCGCGCTCGCGGTCGCCGGCCTGCACCCGGCGACCGGCGGCTCCGGGCTCGAGCTCTGCTCCGGTGACATGCTGCTTGAGGCATTGGTCGCCTGCGCCGGCGTCACGCTGAAATCGGTCGCGACTGCCGTCGAGGTGCCGCTGAAGGTCGGCAACGTGTTCGCCGAGGGCGATCTCGATTTCCGCGGCACGCTCGGCGTCGACAAGGAGGCCCCGGTCGGCTTCCGCGAGATCCGTCTGCGCTTCGACGTCGGCACCGACGCGCCGCAGGACAAGCTCGACCTGCTGCTGAAACTCACCGAGCGCTATTGCGTGGTCTATCAGACCATCAAGAATGGCCCGAAGGTGTCGGTCACGATGCAGCGGGTGTAGCGCGTCGCCCCGGCGAAAGCCGGGGCCCATACGCCGTGCCTTCTCGGTTCAAGCCGCGCTGCCCGACGGCTTTCGCTCCTCACGCCCATTCGTGGTTATGGGTCCCGGCCTGCGCCGGGACGACGCTCGATGTCCCCCGAACTCCACTTCGTCCTGCTCCTCGTGCTGCGCATGGCGGTTGCGGCCGCCTTCGTGGTCAGCGCGTCCATCATCACGGAACGTTCGGGGCCGGTGATCGGCGCACTGATCGCCACCCTGCCGATCTCGGCCGGGCCGTCCTACACCTTCCTTGCGCTCGACCATGACGCCGCCTTTATCGCTGAGGGCGCGCTGTCGAGCCTGCCGGTCAATGCGGCCACGATCTTCATGGGCCTCACCTATGCGGTGCTGGCGCAGCGCCGCGGCATGTGGATCAGCGCGGGCTCGGCGATCGCGTTGTGGCTCGTACTGGGCACCATCATCCGCCAGTTCGCGTGGACGCTTGCCGGCGGCTTGATCCTCAACGCCATTGCGTTTGCGATCTGCATTCCGCTGCTCAAGCCCTATCGACACGTAGCGAAAATGCCGCTGATCGCGCGGCGCTGGTACGACATTCCGCTCCGCGCCGCGTTGGTCGCGAGCCTGGTCGGCACGGTCGTCACTGCGTCGACCTGGGTCGGCCCGCGCGTCACCGGCGTGATCGCGCTGTTTCCGATCGTGTTCTCCTCGATGATGCTGATCTTGCATCCGCGGATCGGCGGCCCCGCCACCGCCGCCGTGCTCGCTAACAGCGCCTGGGGCCTGCTCGGCTTCGGACTTGGCATCGCCGTGCTGCATATCGCGGTCGCGCAATTCGGCTCGCCGATCGGCCTCTGCTGCGCACTCGCCACCTGCATCGTGTGGAATCTGGTGCTGTGGCAGCTCGGGCGAAGGAAGAGCGTGAAGACGTCGAAAGCGTAGGGTGGGTTAGCCGAAGGCGTAACCCACCATGTCTTGCGCAAGAATCGGTGGGTTACGCTTCGCTAACCCACCCTACGGCACCGCTACTGCTTCGGCAGTTTCGCCCGCAACGCATACAGCGCATCGAGTGCTTCGCGCGGCGACATTTCGTCGGGATGCAGCGCCTTCACCGCCTCGACCAGCAGATCGGCCTCGCTCGGCGGCTTGTCCTCACTGGCAGCGCGGGACGGGACCGCGAACAGCGGCAGATCGTCGGCCAAAGCGCGCGCGGTCTGGCCGCGGTCCTGGGCCTCGAGTTTCGCCAGCACCGATTTGGCGCGCGTGATCACCGCGGGCGGCAGGCCGGCGAGCTTCGCAACCTGGATGCCGTAGGAGCGGTCGGCGGAGCCCGGCAGCACCTCGTGCAGGAACACGACGTCGCCCTGCCATTCCTTGACCCGCACCGTGGCGTTGAACATCCGTGGCAGCTTCGCCGAGAGCGCTGTCAGCTCATGATAGTGGGTGGCAAAGAGCGTGCGGCAGCGATTGCTCTCATGCAGGTGCTCGATCGCGGCCCAGGCGATCGACAGGCCGTCGAAGGTCGCCGTGCCACGGCCGATCTCGTCGAGGATGACCAGCGACCGCTCGCTCGCCTGGTTGAGAATCACGGCAGTCTCGACCATCTCGACCATGAAGGTCGAGCGTCCGCGCGCCAGATCGTCGGCGGCGCCGACGCGCGAGAACAGCCGGTCGACGATGCCGAGCCGCGCCCGTGACGCCGGCACGTAGGAGCCGATCTGCGCCAGCAGCGCGATCAGCGCATTCTGGCGCAGGAAAGTCGATTTACCGGCCATGTTCGGACCGGTGATCAGCCAGAGCTGGCCGGACTTCTGTCCCGGCGCAGGCGACAGATCGCAGGCATTGGCGATGAACGGCTGGCCGTTGCGCTTTAGCGCCTGCTCGACCACCGGATGCCGGCCGCCCTCGATCGCAAAGCCGAGCGAGCCGTCGACGTCGGGCCGCACATAATTGTCGTCGATCGCAAGCTTCGCCAGCGAGGTCGCGACGTCGAGCATCGCAAAGGCATGCGCGGCGTTGCGCAGATCGTCGCTGGCGGCGAGCGCCATCGCGCTGAGCCGTTCGAAGATCTCAAGCTCGAGATTGAGGGCGCGCTCGCCGGCATTGGCGATCTTGGCCTCGGTCTCGCCGAGCTCCGAGGTGGTGAAACGGACCTGCCCGGCGAGCGTCTGGCGATGGATGAAGGTCGCATTCAGCGGCGGCGCGAACAGCTTGTCGCCGTGCTGCGCGGTGACTTCGACGAAATAGCCAAGCACGTTGTTGTGCCGGATCTTCAGCGTCTTGATGCCGGTGTCCTCGGCATAGCGCGCCTGCATCGCGGCGACGACGATGCGCGAGGCATCGCGCAAATTCCGGCTCTCGTCGAGCGCGGTCTCATAGCCTTCGCGCACGAAGCCGCCGTCGCGCTTGATCAGCGGCAATTGCTCGGAGAGTGCCCGGGTGAATTCCCGTGCCAGATCGCGCGAGGGACGTTGCAGCGCCGCCATCACGGTCGACACTTCGGCCGGCGGATTGCTGAGCTGCGCGAGCAGCTCCAGCGCCTGGTCGGCGGCAAGGATGCCATCGCGCAGGCTGGCGAGATCGCGCGGGCCGCCGCGGCCGACCGAGAGCCGCGCCAGCGCGCGCGACATGTCGGGCGCCGCGCGCAGCACGGTTCTGACGTCCTCGCGCGCCGCGGAATCCGCGACGAAGGCGGAGACCGCATCGAGCCGCCGCGCGATCACGGCAACATCGGTGAGCGGCGCGGCAAGGCGCTGCGCCAGCAGGCGCGAGCCTGCTGCGGTGACGGTGCAGTCGATCGCATCGAGCAGCGAGCCGCGGCGCTCGCCGGCGAGCGTCCGCGTCAGTTCGAGGTTGGCGCGGGTCGCCGGGTCGATCGCCATCGTGGTGCCGGCAGCCTCGCGCGCCGGCGGCGACAGCGGCGGACGTTTGCCGACCTGGGTGCGGTCGATATAGGTGACGGCCGCGGCAGCAGCCGTCGCTTCCAGCCGCGACATTGCGGACAGGCCATCCATGGTCGCGACCGCGAAATAGTCGCACAGCCGCCGCTCGGCGGTGGCGCTGTCGAACACGTCGCGGGTCAGCGGCGTGACCGACGGCAGCTCGCGCAAGGTCGGTGCGAGCTCGTTGTCGCTATAGAGCGCGTCGGTGACGATGGCCTCGTTCGGATTGATCCGCGCCAGCGTCGCCGCAAGCTCCGCGGTCGCGCACTCCGTCACCATGAATTCGGAGGTCGAGATGTCGATCCAGGCAAGGCCGAGACGATCCGCGCCGGCCGAGCCGCGGGCGCGCGCGATCGCGATCAGGTAATTGTTGGTGCGGGCGTCGAGCAGCGTGTCTTCGGTCAGCGTGCCCGGCGTCACCAGCCGCACCACGCCGCGGCGGACCACGCTCTTGTTGCCGCGGGCCTTTGCCTCGGCCGGATTTTCGGTCTGCTCGCACACCGCGACGCGGTGGCCGGCGCCGATCAGGCGATGCAGATAGTCCTCGGAACGTTCGACCGGAACGCCGCACATCGGGATGTCCATGCCCTGATGCTTGCCGCGCTTGGTCAGCACGATGCCGAGCGTCTTCGAGGCGATCTCGGCATCCTCGAAGAACAGCTCGTAGAAATCGCCCATCCGGTAGAACAGCAACAGGCCGGGGTGGGCGGCCTTGATCTCCAGGTACTGTTCCATCATCGGCGTGACGCGCGACGGCGCCTCGGCGGCAGTGGCTTCGGGCGGAACGGGGATGGGCTGCTGAATGGTCATGAGGTGGCGGAAACTACAGAATTTCGCCATGCGGTCCTATCCGCGAAGGCGGAGTTTTCCACCCTGTCCACGGTGCCATTATGATAGCCCTCACGGTAATGCGTGCAGGGCGGGCAGCCACGTCAATTGACCTGCCGCGGGCACGCTCCTAAAACTTCCCTCAAGTTCCAGCCGACCCAGCGCCTAAGTCGCGGCATTCAGGGAGAGATTCAATGCGTGATGTGTTCATTTGCGATGCCGTCCGGACACCGATCGGCCGTTTCGGCGGCTCGCTCGCCAAGGTGCGCGCCGACGATCTCGCGGCGGCCCCGATCAAGGCGCTGATGGCCAAGCACCCGACGCTCGACTGGAATCAGGTCGATGAGGTCTATTTCGGTTGCGCCAACCAGGCCGGCGAGGACAACCGCAACGTCGCGCGCATGGCGCTCCTGCTCGCCGGCATGCCGGAATCGGTTCCCGGCCAGACCCTGAACCGGCTCTGCGCCTCCGGTCTCGACGCGGTCGGTGCGGCGGCCCGCGCCATCCGCGCCGGCGAGATCGATTTTGCGATCGCGGGCGGCGTCGAATCGATGACGCGCGCGCCGTTCGTGATGGGCAAGGCCGCGGAGGCCTTCTCGCGCTCGTCCGACATCTACGACACCACGATCGGCTGGCGCTTCATCAATCCGTTGATGAAGGCGCAGTACGGCGTCGATGCGATGCCGGAGACCGGCGAGAACGTCGCCGAGGAATTCCAGGTGTCGCGCGCCGATCAGGATGCGATGGCGATCCGCTCGCAGCAGCGCGCGGGCGCCGCGATCGCGTCGGGCTATTTCGCCGAGGAGATCGTGCCGGTCCAGGTGCCCGGCGGCAAGGCGGGCCCGATCACTGTCGACAAGGACGAACATCCGCGGCCGGAGACCACGCTCGAAGCTCTCGCCAAGCTGAAGCCGATCGTACGCAATCCGGGCACAGTCACCGCGGGCAATGCGTCCGGTGTCAATGACGGCGCCGCCGCGATGATCCTCGCCTCGGAAGCCGCTGTGAAGAAGCACGGCCTGACGCCGCGTGCAAAAATCCTCGGCCTTGCCTCGGCCGCGGTGCCGCCGCGCATCATGGGCATCGGCCCGGTGCCGGCGACCAGGAAGCTGGTCGAGCGGCTCGGCATCAAGGTGTCGGACTTCGATCTGATCGAGCTCAACGAGGCCTTCGCCTCGCAGGGCATCGCCTGCCTGCGCCAGCTCGGCGTCAAGGAAGACGCCGATTTCGTCAATCCGCATGGTGGCGCGATCGCGCTCGGCCATCCGCTCGGCATGAGCGGCGCGCGGCTGGTTTTGACCGCCGTGCACGGCATGGAGAAGCGGGGCGGGAAGCTTGCCTTGGCAACTATGTGCGTCGGGGTCGGCCAGGGCGTTGCGGTCGCGATCGAAAAATTGAACTAATCCAATAGCTTGGAGGGGATGAAAACAGCCCTTCCCCAATTTTGTTATGCAATATAATGATCTGAAGTGGGCTCGCGGGGCGCGCGGGCCGCGGAGGAATTCGCCATGACCCTGTTGTATCCGCTGCAATCGCTTGCGGCCCATCCGGCGCGGCTGTCGCCGGACTATCGCTCCACCGTAAAGCGTTCGCCGCAGAAGCCGTTGATTCCGATGCGGCACACGCTCTCGGAATTGACCGGGCCGGTTTACGGCCATGAGACGGTGCGCGCGCACGACAACGATCTCACCATCCAGGCCAAGGGTGAGCCGCTCGGCGAGCGCATCATCGTGCATGGACACGTGCGCGACGAGGACGGCCGCGGCGTGCCCAACACGCTGGTCGAGCTGTGGCAGGCCAATGCCTGCGGCCGCTACATCCACGTCGTTGACCAGCATCCGGCGCCGCTCGATCCGAATTTTACGGGCGCCGGCCGCACGCAGTCCGATGCATCCGGCTACTACAAATTCATCACCATCAAGCCGGGCGCCTATCCGTGGGGCAATCACCACAACGCCTGGCGTCCCGCCCATATCCACTTCTCGGTGTTCGGGCATTCCTTCATCTCGCGTCTGGTGACGCAGATGTACTTCCCCGGCGATCCGTTGTTTCCGTTCGATCCGATCTTCAACTCGGTGACCGACGAGAAGGCGCGGGCGCGGATGATCTCCTCGTTTGATCTCGACAACACCCAGCCGGAATGGGCGCTGTGCTACCGCTTCGATATCGTGCTGCGCGGCCGCAATGCCACGCCGATGGAGACCAAGTAACGTGTCACGTCCTGATGGAATCACGCCCTCGCAGACCGTCGGCCCCTATTTCAAATACGGCCTGACCCCGAACGGCGAGTATGAATGGAACGACGCCTTCACCAACAATCTGCTCACACCTGACGTCTCGGGCGAGCGCATCCGCGTCGAGGGCATTGTCTATGACGGCGACGGCGCCGTGATCCCGGACTGCATGCTGGAGATCTGGCAGGCTGACAGTCAGGGCCGTTTCTCCGATCCGCAGGATGCACGCGCGCTGCCGAATTCCTCCTTCAAGGGTTTTGGCCGCTGCGGCACCGACAAGAGCGGCGCTTACGCCTTCGACACCATCAAGCCGGGCTCAGTGCCTGACGCCGATGGCAAGCCGCAGGCGCCGCACATCCTGCTCGCGGTGTTCGCGCGCGGCATGCTGCTGCACCTCTACACCCGGATCTACTTTGATGACGAAGCCGGCAACGCCGGCGATGCCGTGCTCGCATTGGTGCCGGCCGATCGCCGCGCCACCTTGATCGCCAGGCGCAAGGCAGGCTCCGGCAACACCTACACGTTCGACGTTCGCCTGCAGGGTGACAACGAGACTGTGTTCTTCGACGTCTGATCGGCCGCTCTCAGGTCGCGATGGCTGGCTTGAACACGGCAAGCGGTGCGGGATCGCGGCTCGGCGGCGGCGGGACCTTGCCGTCGATGTCGGTAAAGCCGTATTCGGCCGCGAGCTCCGAGGCGAGCAGGATCTGACCGCTCTTGGCCATCATCTCGGGATCGCCGGCGAGTGCGGCGACTGCGCGCCCGGCGAACAGCGGTGTCTCGCCGCGCTCGGCGATCAGTTTGGCGAGCGCCGGCGGCACCCGGTCGGGCTGTGCCGCAAGCTTCTCGCTCTTGATGTAGCCGGGCCAGATCGAGACCGCGGCAATGCCGAACGGCTTCAGCTCATGCGCCATGTCGCGCGCCATCCGGTCGACGCCTGATTTCTGCACGCCGAACGGAACATTGAACGTGTACCTGACGCCGCCGCCCGACGAGGTGTTGACGATCAGGCCGCGCGCCTGCGGCAGCATCAGCGGCACCGCGAATTGGCTGGCGACGAAATGCGAGCGCAGGCCGACGCGGTGCATGGTGTCCCACAGCGACGCCGGAACCTGCCAGAACGGCACATTGACCGGCATCACGTTCGGCGCCGCGAACACGTTGTTGACCAGCACGTCGAGCCGGCCGTGGTCGCGCCGGATCAGGTCGAACACCTCCTGCACCGAACCGTCGTCGGAATGATCGCACAGCAGGCCGATGCCTCGGCCGCCGGCCTCGTCGATCGCGGCGATGGTCTCATCCAGCGAGCCGGGCCACTCCGATCCGCCGCTGTTGCGCGTGCGCGCCGTGACGATCACGGTCGCGCCGGCCTCGGCGAGACCGATCGCCACGCCCTTTCCAACCCCGCGGCTTCCTCCCGTCACCAGCGCAATGCGATCCTTGAGGCGTTCCTTGGTCATGCGATCTCCCGATATGGCTTCTTCGGAAGATATCTTGACAATAATCTTCCTAGGAAGATATTAGACGCAGAACGTTGAAGGCGTCAACCAGGGAGGTTTCGCGATGGTCACCAGGGAAGAGAACGAATTGCTGTGCCGCGTCACGGGTGACGCGCCGATGGGACGCATGCTGCGGCAGCATTATTGGCTGCCCGCCGTGCTCTCGGTGCGCGTGCGCAAGGGCGAGGCGCCCGTCCGGGTCAAGCTGTTCGGCCGCAACTTCGTGGCGTTCAGGGGCAAGGACGGCACCGTCGGCTTCCTCGACGAGGCCTGTCCGCACCGCGGCGCGTCGCTGGCGCTGGCGCGGGTCGACGACTGCTCGCTGACCTGCCTGTTTCACGGCTGGAAGATCAATGCGCACGGCGAGGTGCTCGATGTTCCCAACGAGCCGAACAACCCCAGGGAGTTCGCCAAGACCGTCAGGGCGAAAGCCTATCCGGTGCGGGAAGGCGCCGGGTTGCTCTGGGTCTGGCTCGGCGAGGGCACGGCGCCGCCCGCGCCCGACTTCGAGTGGATGGATCTGCCGCCGGACCAGGTTTACGCGGCCGGCATCGAGCTCAATGCCAACTGGCTGCAGGGCGTCGAGGCCACCATCGATTCCTCGCATGTCGCGCTGCTGCACCAGAGCTGGACCGCGACATCGTCGACCGATTTCGGTGCCACCCGCGTCAACACCGAAGTCGGCTACGAGTTCGAGAAGAAGTCCTATGGCTTCCGCGCCGCGGCGCTGCGCACGGCGCCGGATGGATCGTGCCTCGCGCGCGTCACCGAGTTCGTGATGCCCTATTACGGCCTGATCGCGCCGATCTTCTCCGGACCGCAGCAGGATCGCACCGCGATCATCGCGGTGCCGATCGACGACGAGAACCTGATCCAGTGGTACATCTTCTATAATCCGGAGAAGCCGGTGGATTCCTGGCGCAAGGTGCAGCGCGCCAACCAGTGGCCGATGGCCGGCGGCCTGCCGGGCGACCAAAGCACCAATTGGGGTCAGAACCGCCAGATCATGGACGCCGGCAACAGCACCGGCTTCCACGAAATCGTCATCGAAGATTTCGTGGTGATGGTTAGCATGGGCCCGATCGTCGACCGTTCGCAGGAATATCTCTGCTCGGCGGACCAGGCGATCGTCAGGGTGCGACGCCAACTGCTCGACGAGGTGCGCGGCTTCATGGCCGGCAAGGCGCCGAAGAGCGGCCAGAGCGAGACCATGTCCTACAAGGACATCCGTGCGGTCGGCGGCCGGCTCGCCTCCGCCTCCGAGGATTGGCGGCAGATTCCCCGTTGATCGGAAGCCCGGGCGCGGCCATGTCCGCGCCCATCCCTCCATTGGCCCCGGAGAGGTCATCCCATGACTTTGCAAGAATCGACCTGGCACCATCTCTGCGCCGCCGCGAAACTGTCGGAAGGCGAGCCGCTGGGCTTCAAGCTGGGCGACCGCCGCGTCGCGCTCTACAAGGTCGACGACGACATCTTCGCAACCGACGACGTCTGCTCGCACGCGTTTGCGCTGCTGTCATCAGGATTTCTCGAAGGGCACGTGATCGAATGCCCGCTGCATGGCGCGATGTTCGATGTCCGTGACGGCAAATGCCGGTCGAGTGCCTACAAGGATATCGCGGCATTCAAGGTCGAGATCCGCGACGGCGAGATCTACGTGCAGCTTGACGGCGGCACCGTGCCGGAAGCCGCAGGCGTCGGCGGTGCGGACGTCAAACCATGAGCGGCCTCGTTGTCGTCGGTGCGTCCTATGCCGGCCTTCAGGCGGCCCTCACCGCGCGCGACGCGGGCTATGCCGAACCGGTGACCGTGATCGCCGACGAGCCCGCGCTGCCCTATCAGCGACCACCGCTGTCAAAGGATTTTCTGCTCGACGAGATCGCCGCGCAGGGTCTCCTGATGCACGACGAGGCCATTTTTGCCGACAACAAGATCGAGCTGCTTCTGGGCCACCGCGTTGTCGAGATCGATCGCAACGCAGGCCGGGTCGCGTTGGCCGGCGGCGCGACGTTCGACTTCGACAGCCTCGTCATCGCCACCGGCTCGCGTGCGCGGAAGATCGCAGTCTGCGGCGCCGACCTCGACGGGGTCTGCTATCTCAGGTCGATCGCCGATGCCGTCGACCTCAAGGCGCGGCTCGGCCAGGCCTCCGAGATCGTGATCGTCGGCGGCGGCTTCATCGGTCTCGAGGTTGCGTCCTCGGCAGCGAGGCTCGGCAAGCGGGTGACGGTGATCGAGGCGGCGTCGCGTTTGCTCGAACGGGCGGTGTCTCCGGTGGTGTCGCGCTTCCTGCTCGATGTTCATGCCCGGGCCGGCGTTGCCGTGAAGTTCGGTACGGCCGTTTCGGCAATCATTGGAGATAGCGGACGGATTGCGGCGGTCGAGCTGAACGGCGGCATCCGTCTTGGCGCGGATCTCGTCGTCGTCGGCATCGGCGGCCTCGCCAATTCTGAACTCGCCGCCGCCGCAGGGCTCGAATGCGCCAACGGAATTGCGGTCGATGAGTGTGGCCGGACGGCATGCCCCGACATCTATGCCGCCGGCGACTGCGCCAATCACTACAGCCGGTTTGCCGAGGGCTGGATCAGGTTGGAGTCGGTTCAGCACGCGCAGGACCAGGGAAGAACAGTCGGGCTTGCGATCGCTGATAGCCACGAGCCCTACGACAGCGTGCCGAGGTTCTGGTCGGATCAGCACGATCTCAAGCTGCAGACCGTTGGCCTCGCCGCGCGCAGCGACCGCACCGTGATCCGCGGCACGGTCGAAGCCGGCCGGTTCTCCGTGTTCAACTACCGGCAGGGCAAGCTCGTCGCGGTCGACAGCATCAACAATCCCGGCGACCAGATGGTGGCGCGGCGCCTGATCGCAGCCGGCATTTCGCCGACACCGGAGCAGACCGAAGACGGCTCATGCGATCTCAAGTCGCTCCTGAAACGCGGTGACAAGGCAGTCGCCTAGTGTTGCAGGCAGCGGCAGCTAGTCCGCTGCCGCAAGCCGGCCGGACTTCTTCAGCGCCTTCACGGTTCTGACGGCGAGCAGCTTGCGCAGGCAGCGGTCGAGCATCGCGAGCTCCGCCTTGGTGAGCCCGCTCGCCTCGGTCACGCCCTCAACCACCCTCGCGACCTCGGCAATGCCGCGGTCGGCGGTCGCAAGACCCTTGGCGGTAAGGCGGACCAGCTCCGAACGGCCATCGTCGCTGGCCGAGACGCGCAGGACGAAGCCGCCTTCCTGGAGCCGCGCCACGCGCTTGGTCATGGCGCCCGATGTGACGAGGAGCGCGCGAAATAGGTCGGTCGGGCGCAACTCGTACGGCTTCCCCGAGCGCCTGAGCGCGAGCAGCACGTAGAGCTCGCCGGTTTGCAGGCCGACGGCTTTCGCAATCTGCTGCAGACGCAGTTCGTGCAGCTGGTTGACGCGCTCCAGCCGCAGCAATGTGCAGGCCGCGGCGAGGTCGAGGTCCGGGCGCTGCGCCAGCCAGGCGGCTTCGATGTCGTCGTAGAGGGTGCTGTCGGGCGTGGGCTGCTTGATCGCAGGTTCGGCGCGGCGTGACACGCTGCTCTTCTTCATTCCTTCCAATCCCCTCCCGGGCCAACGGCGCCGGCATCATGCGTCGCGGCAATTTATCACCGTCGAACTGACGTGTCGCCCCGCAAGTGCCTCGTCTCGCTGCAAGCCCCACGTCTCGCGCCGTAAGCGGCCATTTGCCGCTTTACGTTCCAGTTGACATTTATCTTCCTAGGAAGAATATTCCAGGTAAGAAAACAGGGAGGAGCCTCATGCGCGGACTTCGCGCGATTGTCTTGTTCGCGGCTTTCGTGGCCGCCTGTGGCCCGGCCAAGGCGGCCGAGACCGAACTGATCCTCGGCCAGACCATGCCCTATAGCGGGCCGGCATCGGCGCTGAGCGCGGTCGGCAAGGTGCAGACCCGCTATTTCCAGATGATCAACGATCGCGGCGGCATCAACGGCCACAAAGTGAAGCTGATCTCGCTCGATGACGGCTACAGCCCGCCGAAGGCCGTGGAGCAGACCCGCAGGCTGATCGAGAACGACGAGGCGGTCGCGATCTTCGGCAGCATGGGGACGGCGCAGAATGCCGCGGTCCAGAAATATCTCAACGCCAAGAAGATCCCCCAGCTGTTCGTGTTCGCGGCCAGCGAGCGCTTTGCCGATCCGAAGACGAGCCCCTACACCATCTCGGGGATGACGTTGTTCAGCACCGAGGCTGCGATCTACGCGCGGCTGGTGGCCGAGCACACGCCGGCCTCGCGCGTCGCCGTGCTGTACCAGAACGACGACTACGGCCGCGAGTATCTGCGCAGCTTCAAGGCCGAACTGGCCCGGCTCGATCCCAAGGCCGAGATCGTCGCGGCCTCGCCCTACGAGGTCACGTCGCCGACGGTCGATTCGCAGGTCGTTGCGCTCGCCAGCACCAATGCCAACGTCTTTCTCAATGCGTCGACCGGCAAGTTCACCTCGCAGGCGATCCGCCAGGCAGGTGAGCTTGGCTGGCATGCGCAGCAGTTCCTGCCGATCGGCAGCAACTTCGTGCCGACCATCCTCAAGCCGGCCGGGCTCGAAAACGCCAAGGGCGCGATCTCGGCGACGCCGACCAAGTCGGTCGGTGATCCCGAATGGGCCAACGATCCCGCTTATCTGGAGTGGCTGGCTTTCATGAAGAGATACTATCCCGAGGGGGATATCGAGGATCAGCTCAACTTCACCGGATGGAACGTCGCGGTCCTCATGACCAAGGTCATCGAGGCCTGCGGCGACGATCTGTCCCGGCAAAACATCATGAAGCAGGCGACCGCGCTGAAGAACCTTGCGCTTCCGGGCCTGATCCCGGGCATCACCGTCAACAGCAGCCCGGACGATTATCGCCTGATCACCTCGCTGCGGCCGCAGCGTTTCGACGGCGAGCGCTGGGTGCCGATATCAGGCGTCATGGCCGCGCAATGAGTGTCGGCCGATGATCGTGGATCGAGCGCGGCCGCTAGCGGCCGCGCCTAAGCTCCTCGGTGGCGCGCCGGAGCACCTCGTGAAGCCATTCGTGCGACGGTTCGCCCTCGACGCGCTCGTGCCACAGCAGCCGAACCTCCACGGGGGTCGTGGTGTAGGGCAGTTCATGGGTCGTGATCGCATGGGCCTGCTCGAGCGCCCGCGCCAGCGGCCGCGGGACGATCGCCGCCAATTCGGAATCGATCAGCAGCGCGGGCAGGGCAAGGAAATGCGGCAGCGAGACCGCGATCCGTGGCGGCCGGTCGCTGTCGGCCAGCGCCCGTTCGAGCGCCGGGCGGTCGTACATCTCGGAACGTCTGGCGAGCCCACGCTCGGAGATGAAGCCGCCGATCGCGCCCTCCTGCTCGCCGCCGAAGGAGACGACGACCAGCGGCAAGCTCGCGAGCTTTGCCTTGTCGAGCCGGCCGAGCTTGCGCTTTTTGCCGACGATCAGCACGTCGTCATATTCGAACAGCAGCGCCGTGCGGAAGCGGCTCGGCGGCGACGAGAACACGCCGATGGCGACGTCGATGCGGCCGAGATCGATCTGCTCGGCAAGATCGATCCGCGTCACCGGCTTGATGGTGAGGTCGATCGCCGGCGCTTCCCGGCTCAGGATCTTCAGCAGCGGCGGCGCCAGCACCATCGTGGTGAAGTCGTTGGCGGCGAGCGTGAACGGCTTGGTCGAGACCGCGGGCGCAAAGGTCGGCAACTCGACCGCGGCTTCCAGCGATCGCAGCGCCTGGCGCACCTGCGGCGCCATGGTCAGCGCGCGCGCCGTCGGCTGCATTCCGGTGGCGGTGCGGACGAACAGCTCGTCATCCAGCATCTCGCGCAGCCGCGCCAGCGAGTGGCTCACGGCGGATTGGCTCAGCGCGACCTTCTGGCTGGCGCGCAGCACGCTGCGCTCCTCCATGACGGCGTCGAACACCTTGAGCAGGTTCAGGTCCAGGGTCTTGAAGGAAACGGACACGCCGAGAGTCCCGTCTGTTGCGGATCGCGCGCCTCGATCAAATTCTGCGATCGCGCGCAGTTAAGGCCAGCCGCCCGGCCGATGCAACCGATCGGATTGTCCGAGCGCGCGTCGCCGCATCGCCGCGGTCCGCGTTCTGAAGGCGGTTCAGGATCACCCTGCAAGACTTTCACTTCCGCAATCCAGCGTTCTGGCCAAGATTGCCGGCGCCGGGTTGGGAGGAAGCAACAGATGAATGCCTCAGTGCAATCGGACCATGGTGGCGCGTGCAAGTCGCTCGGGTTGGCGCTGGCGCTCATGATGCTCGCAGCGCCGGCGATGGCGCAGAACGGGCCGGTCAGGCTCGGCGTGCTGACCGACATGTCGTCGCTCTACGCTGACAATGGCGGTCAGGGCTCGGTCGTCGCGGCGCAGATGGCGATCGACGATTTCAAGGGCAAGGTGCTCGGGCGCTCGATCGAGATCGTCGCGGGAGATCACCAGAACAAGGCGGATATCGGTGCTGCGATCACCCGCCGGTGGCTGGAGAACGAGAACGTCGAGGCGATCCTCGACGTGCCGAATTCCGCGGTGGCGCTGGCCGTGCAGGGTATCACTCGTGACAAGAAGAAGCTGTTTCTCGCCACCGGCGCGGCCACCTCCCGCCTGACCGGCGACGAGTGCTCGCCGACCGGCATCCACTGGACTTACGACACCTACGCGCTGTCGCAGGGGACGACGAAAGCGATTTCGCGTCTCGGCGCCAAATCCTGGTTTTTCGTTTCAGCCGATTATTCGCTCGGGGTGCAGCTCGAGGCCGACAGCCGCAAGGTGATCGATGCCACCGGCGGCAAGGTCGTTGGCGCCGTCAAGCACCCGATCAATACGCCCGATTTCTCGTCCTTCCTGTTGCAGGCGCAGGCCTCCAAGGCGGACGTGATCGCGCTCGCTGACGCCGGCGGTGACTTCGTCAACGCCGTGAAGCAGGCGGGGGAGTTCGGTGTGACGCGCGAGCAGAAGCTTGTCGGCCTGCTCGTCTTCATCAACGACATTCACAGTCTTGGGCTCCCGAGCGCGCAAGGCCTGATGCTCAGCTCGGCCTTCTACTGGGATCTCAACGACGAGACGCGGGCCTGGTCGAAGCGCTTCATTGAGAAGACGAAGAAGGTGCCGTCGATGATCCATGCCGGCACCTATGGCGCAGTCATGCACTACCTCAAGGCGGTCGAGGCCGCCGGCACGCTCGATGGGCCGACCGTTGCCGCGAAGATGCGCGAATTGCCTGTCAATGATTTCATGACCCGCAACGGCAAGATCCGGCAGGACGGCCGGCTGGTCCGCGACATGTATCTGTTCCGCGTCAAGTCGCCGGAGCAGTCGAAGTACCAGTTCGACTACTACCAGCTCCTAGCCACCATCCCCGGGGAAGAGGCCTTCAGACCGATGGAGGACGGCGGATGTCCGCTTCTGAAGAAGTCGTGATCGAGCAGGGCGCAACGTGCGAGCTTGCGCGCAATCCGATCGACGAGGTGATCGCCGGCCGGCTCTCTTGCCGTGAGTTCTCCGGCAGTCCCGTCTCGCGATCGACCATCGAGCAGATCCTGCGTGTGGCGCGCTTTGCGCCGAGCGGCGCCAACATCCAGCCCTGGCACGTCTACGTGCTGGCAGGCGCAGCGAAGGCTGAAGTGTCGGCTGCGCTTCTGCACGCGTATGAGACCGAGCCGAACGAGCACGTCTCCGAATATCAATACTACGCCAGCGCGTTTCCGGAGCCGTATCTTGGTCGCCGCCAGACGTTCGGGCGATTGTTCTATGACTCGCTCGGGATCGCACAGAGCGACATGGCGGCGCGGAGCAGGCAGACCGCGAAGAACTTTGCGTTCTTCGGTGCGCCGGTTGGATTGATCGTCACCATCGACCGTCGCCTCGCGATGGGCAGCTGGCTCGATCTCGGCATGTTCATCCAGAACGTGATGCTGGCGGCGGTCGGCCGCGGACTGCAATCATGTCCGCAGGAAACCTTCGCCAAGTACCACCGGATATTGCGCCCGGCCCTGTCGATCCCCGCGGAGCAGATGGTGGCCTGCGGGATCTCGATGGGACATCCCAAGCATCAGGCGAGAGCGCGGCTGATGCCGCGTGCAGATCTGGAGGCGTTCGCCTCCTTCAAGGGTTTCGAGAACTAGAACAGGAGACAGCCATGGGAAGCCGTGAGCAGCTTATCGAACGCAGCATTCCGTTTCTGCGCGAAGTCAAGGACATGACGCCGAGCGCGGCGATGGAGCGATGGCTCAACGAGACCTATGGAGAGGGCAGCGCGCTCTACCAGGATCTCGCGCGTCTCATCAAAATGGGGGTCGAGGAGGGCTGGGCGGCGAACCAGGAAGTCGAAGGCCCGAACTATCGGCGCAGCCGCATCCTCGAGCCGGTCCCGGAAACGTTCCAGTTCAGCATCACCGCAGTCTACATGAATAGCACCGATCCGCGTCGCTTCAAGGACGAGGACGATCACGACGTGCTGCGCGGGCAATATCACGGCCATCCCTATGGCGAACTCAACCTCGTCGTTCCCCTCGACAAGGGCGCCGAGTTGAAGGGGTTGCAGGGCTGGCAAGGACCGGGCTGGACCGCGCCGGATCCCGGCAGCCGGCATTATCCGGAAGTGAGGGGCGGCGCTGTCATCGCGCTGTTCTATTTGCCGGCCGGGCGCATCTCGTATGACTTCAAGGCGCCGGCCTGACGTCGGGCTGGTGGCTGGCGGCGAACCCGTCTGGAGAAGACACATGACGTTGATCTATCCGGTCACTTCGAACAGCGTTCATCCTGCGCGGCTGTCTCCGGCCTACCGGAGCGCGCTCAAGCGCTCGCCGCAGAAGCCGCTGATCCCGATGCGGCACACGCTCTCCGAGCTGACCGGGCCGGCCTATGGTCACGAGACGGTGCGCGCGCACGACAATGATCTCACCATCCAGGCCAAGGGTGAGCCGCTCGGCGAGCGCATCATCGTGCACGGTCATGTGCGCGACGAGGACGGCCGCGGCGTCCCGAATACGCTGGTCGAGCTGTGGCAGGCCAATGCCTGCGGCCGCTACATCCACGTCGTCGACCAGCATCCGGCGCCACTCGATCCCAACTTCACCGGCGCCGGCCGCACACAGAGCGATGACAAGGGCTACTACAAGTTCATCACCATCAAGCCGGGCGCGTATCCCTGGGGCAATCACGACAATGCGTGGCGTCCCGCCCATATCCACTTCTCGGTGTTCGGCCATTCCTTCGTCTCGCGTCTGGTCACGCAGATGTATTTCCCCGGCGATCCGCTGTTCCCGTTCGATCCGATCTTCAACTCGGTGACCGACGAGAAGGCGCGGGCGCGGATGATCTCGTCGTTCGATCTTGAGAACACCCAGCCGGAATGGGCGCTGTGCTATCGCTTCGATATCGTGCTGCGCGGGCGCAACGCCACGCCGATGGAGACCAAATAAGTGTCGAACCCGCGTCCTGATGGAATCACGCCCTCGCAGACCGTCGGCCCCTATTTCAAATACGGCCTGACGCCGAACGGCGAGTACGAATGGAACGACGCCTTCACCAGCAATCTCCTGACGCCTGACGCCTCGGGCGAACGCATCCGCGTCGAGGGCATCGTCTATGACGGCGACGGCGCCGTGATCCCGGACTGCATGCTGGAGATCTGGCAGGCTGACAGCCAGGGCCGTTTCTCCGATCCGCAGGATGCGCGCGCGCTGCCGAATTCCAGCTTCAAGGGCTTCGGTCGCTGCGGCACCGACAAGAGCGGCTTCTATTCGTTCGACACCATCAAGCCGGGCGTGGTGCCTGACGCCGACGGCAAGCCGCAGGCGCCGCACATCTTGCTCGCGGTGTTCGCGCGCGGCATGCTGCTGCACCTCTATACCCGGATCTATTTCGACGACGAAGCCGGCAACGCCGGCGATGCCGTGCTCGCATTGGTGCCGGCCGACCGCCGCGCCACCTTGATCGCCAGGCGCAAGGCGGGTGCGGGCAACGTCTACACGTTCGATGTCCACCTGCAGGGCGACAACGAGACCGTGTTCTTCGACGTCTAGCCGTTGACCGCGCCTGGCGGCACGCAAATCCAGCATTGAAGGAACGACCCAAATCCGCTGCGCGCCTTCGCCGCAGCGGATTCTGCTTGACTATGCGCGATCAGTTATATAGCAAGCTAGTTATATAACAGATGCGAGATCAAGCATGCCCAACCTCGACGCCGCCTTTTCCGCGCTCGCCGACCCGACCCGCCGGGCGATCCTGGCGCGTCTCGCCTTAGGCGAGGCGACTGTCATGGAGCTGGTCGAGCCGTTCGAGATGACCCAACCCGCGATCTCCCGCCATCTCAAGGTGCTCGAAGGCGCGGGCCTGATCGTGCGGCGCGTCGAAGGCACCAAGCGGCCGTGCCGGCTGGCGCCGACGGCGGTCGCCGAGATCGATCAATGGCTCGGCATGCTGCGGCGGGCGCTGGAAACCAACTACGACCGGCTGGACGGAGTGCTGGCCGCAATGAAGCCTGAGAAATGAAGGGTATCCCATGAGCAAGTTGACGCTGAAGACCGAAGGCGACCGCTATATCATTGTCACCAGGCGCTTCGTCGCGCCGCCCGAAGCGGTGTATCGCGCGCATACCGAGCCGGAGCTATTGCAGAAGTGGCTGCTCGGTCCGGAAGGCTGGACCATGCCGGTCTGCGTCAGCGAGCTCAGGCCCGGCGGCAAGATCCGCTACGAATGGACCGACGGCAAGGGCGGCGGCTTTCATCTGACCGGCGAATATGTCGAGCTCGAACCGTTCAGCCGCATCGTGCATATCGAGCGCATGCACCTGCCGGATCCGACGCCCGACAATCGTGTCGAGACGCGGTTTGCGCCCGACGGCAGCGGCACCGTGATGACGATGCGGATGACGCTGCCGGATGCCGAGACGCGCGCGGCGATGCTTGCGACCGGCATGGAGCACGGCATGGAAGACAGCTATGCTCGGCTCGACCGCATGAGCTGAGCACTTCCGATGTGAGGGATAATGCGCGATCGCTTCCTGACTGGTCTGATCGGGTATCCGATCGCGCATTCGGCGGCGCCCGCGATGCATGAGCAGGCCGCAGCCGCGCTCGGCGTTCACTGTCACTACCAGCTCATCGAGGTGACGGGCGCTGGGCGCGACGATCTGCGGGTCATGTTAGAGGGCGTCAGGCGGCTCGGCTTCGCCGGCGTCAACGTTACCTTTCCCTACAAGGAAGCGGTCGTCGATCTGCTCGATGACCTCGCGCCGGATGCGCGCGCGATCGGCGCGGTCAACACCATCGTCGCCAGTGGCGCGCGTCTGGTCGGGCACAACACCGATGCCACAGGCTTCGCGCGTGCGATCGCACCGCTGCTTGCGTCAGCGCCGCGCGGTCCGATCGCGCTGATCGGTGCCGGCGGTGTCGGCAAGGCGATTGCGTTTGTGCTCGCCGGCCTCGGCGTTGCCGGGATCAGGATCTTCGACGCCGATGCCGCCAAGGCCGCGCAGCTTGCGGCCCAGTTGCGGGATCGCGGTGCGGTCCACGCGACAAGCGTCGCGACCGCGGTGGAAGGGGCCGCCGGTCTCGTCAATGCAACGCCGGTCGGCATGCTGCCGAGCCGCGATACGCCGGTGCCGGACGCGCTGCTGCATCCGGCGATGTGGGTCGCCGACGCGGTCTACACGCCGCTCTGGACACCGCTGCTGACCGCAGCAAAAACCAAAGGCGCCAGCGTCCTGACCGGACGTGAGCTGGCGATCAACGCCTCGGCCGATGCGTTCAAGCTGTTCACGGGATTAACCCCGCCGCATGCCGCGATGGCAAATGCGTTCGACGCCGTGATGGCCGCACGCTACTCTGCGCCCGCCTGAACGGCGGGAGCATTGAATGAAAAAAATCAGGATCGGTCTGGCCGGGTGCGGCTTCGTGTCGGAGCTGCATATGGTTGCCTATCGACGCGTCTACGGCGTCGATGTCGAGGTGAGGGCGGTCGCGGCGCGCAGCAACCATGTCAATGACTTCGCGCGCAAGCACGGAATCCCGAATGCCTATCGCAGCTTTGCCGAGCTGGTCGCCGACCGTGAGCTCGACGTCATCGATATCTGCACGCCGCCCAACCTGCACGCCGCGATGATTGTGGAGGCGATGCAGGCCGGCAAGCACGTGATCTGCGAGAAGCCGTTCAGCGGCTATTTCGGGCGCGAGGGCGACAAGGCGCCGATCGGCAAGAACGTCCCGAAGGCGCAGATGTACCAGCGGGTGATGGAGGAGATGGAGCAGACCCGCGCCGCGATCGAGCGCAGCGGAAAACTCTTCATGTATGCCGAGGACTGGATCTACGCGCCCGCCGTGACCAAGACCGCGGAGATCATCCGCGCCACAGGCGACAAGATCCTGTTCATGAAGGGCGAGGAGAGCCATTCCGGCTCGCATGCCGCGCACGCCGCAGAGTGGGCGATGACCGGCGGCGGCTCACTGATCCGGATGGGCTGCCATCCCTTATCGGCCGTGCTCTATCTCAAGCAGGTCGAGGCCCGCGCGCGCGGCGAGTCGATACACGTTGCCAGCGTCACCTGCGATGTCGGCAACGTTACGGCCGGTCTGAAGCCCGAGGAGCGCGCCTACATCAAGGCCAATCCGGTCGACGTCGAGGATTGGGGCACGCTGACCGCGAGTTTCTCCGACGGCACCAAGGCGACGGTGTTTTCCGGCGACATGATCATGGGCGGCGTGCGCAACCTGATCGAGACCTACACCTCAGGCGGTTCGCTGTTCGCCAACATCACGCCGAACACGCACCTTGTGAGCTACCAGACATCAGAAGAAAAGCTCGCCTCGGTCTACATCACCGAGAAGGTCGATCGCAAAACCGGCTGGCAGTATGTCTGCCTTGAGGAAGAATGGACCCGCGGCTATCTGCAGGAGATCCAGGACTTCATGGAATGCGTGGCGACCGGCCGGCAGCCACTCGCCGACCTCGCGCTGGCGTATGAGACCACGAAGGTGAACTACGCCGGCTATTGGGCGGCGGACGAGGGGCGGCGGGTGGTGTTGTAGGGTGGCGGGAACAACGAGATTACCCGCGTATACTCACGCCAGACCCGTCATCCTGAGGAGCGCGTAGTGCGTCTCGAAGGATGCACGGCCCGGCCGGTGGCCGTCGATCCTTCGAGACGCCCGCAAGTGCGGGCTCCTCAGGATGACGGGGATAGCTTTCCAGCGAGCCGCAACAAACGCGCCAACCCTACGCCCCGTACACCGAGCCCTTCGGCAGCGGGAATACCGGGTCCTGCGTCCTGATATTCGTCGGCCACACCACAGTGATGCGCTCGCCGGCGTTCTGCATCACGACTGGTGTCGAACGTTCGTTCTGGCCGGACATCGGCGTGCCCGGCGGATAGAACTTCACGCCATAGCCCTGGATGGTGCCGCCCGGCGGGATGTCGACATCGAGCGCGGCCTTGCGGATCGCCTCGGGATCGAAGCCGCCATATTTCTCCTTGGCGACCGGCAGCACATTGTTGAGCAGGACCCAGGTCTGGTTGAAGCCCATCGAGCAGTGCGGCGGTACTTCGGTGGCGCTGGTCTTTTCGCGATAGCGCGCGACCATCACCTTGGTGAGGTCGCCGACCCCCGGCGCCAGCTTGGCCGGATCGAGCAGCTGCGCGGGGACAGGGTCGATGTTGCAGAAATTGTCGATGTCGGCGCCGAACGTCGTGCGCAGCTTGTCGAGCTGGCTGTAGCCGGCGCCGGCGCCGAACAGCATCTTGAACTTCAGCCCGCTCTCGCGCGCCTGGCGCAGGAACAGCGTGATGTCGGGGTTGTAGCCAGCATGCGAGATGATGTCGGCCTTGGCGCGCTTCAATTTGGTCACCAGCACCGAGAGATCGGGCGCGGAGGCCGAATAGCCTTCCTTGAGCACGACCTGCAGCCCGGCTTCCTTCGCGAACATTTCGTCGGCGGCGGCCACGCCGACGCCATAGGGACCGTCCTCATGGATCAGCGCGACCTTGACGTCTTTCGGCTCCATGCCGAGCCTGGCCTTGGCGTGCTCGCCGAGGAAGCCGCCGAAAGCCTGGCCGTACTGGTCGGAATGGATCTGCGCGCGGAACACGTATTGCAGGTTCTTGTCCTTGAACACGGCGGTCGAGACCGCAGTCGTGATCCAGAGGATCCGCTTCTGCTGCTCGACCTTGGCGGCGAGCGGCACCGCGTGCGAGCTCGCGAACACGCCGTTGAGGATGTCGACCTTCTCCTGGTCGATCAGCCGATTGGCCTCGTTGATCGCGACATCGGGCTTGCTTTGGGAATCGACGTTGACCGGCGCGATCTTGTACTTGCCGCCCACGCCGCCCTTTTCGTTGACGAGATCGATCGCTATCTGTGTGCCGATCGAGGAGGCGACCGAGCCGCCGGCGGCGAACGGGCCGGTCAGGTCGTAGATTACGCCGATCCGGACCGTTTCGGCCTGCGCCTGCGCGCGTGTCCAATCGAAGCTGAAAGCAGCGGCGGCAGCCGCTGAAGTCTTCAGCAGCGTCCTGCGTGAAGTCGGCATCGCGTCCTCCCCTGAAGCCGTCATTTGCGACGGGTATTTGTTTTTTGCGAAGTATTGGGAGGCGAGGTCGGAAAGTCAACGCGATTGCGGCGGCGGTGTCTTGCGCTTTCGGAGGGGGCGGCCGCATTGAAAACTGTCGTCGCCCGGCTTGACCGGGCGACCCAGTATTCCAGAGGCTGCAGTGCTTGAGCCGATAAGCCGCGGCGTACTGGACCCCCCCGGCCAG
>NZ_BOVL01000019.1:543713-649045 GCF_019972155.1 Bradyrhizobium sp. RD5-C2
GGGCGATGACATCAACATTGGGGTTAGCGAGTGCGATCGAAGCGCAGGGACGCGAAAACCTACTCCATCACCGCGGCATGATCCGACGGCGCCGACTGCGCGCGCAGTGTGGCCTTGGTCGAGCCGATCATCAGCGCGAGCGGGATCGAGACCAGGATGAACAGCATCACCAGCTGGTAGTCGTGCGAGAACGCGATGATCTGCGACTGCGCCGCCACCATCCTGTCGGCCATCGCGCGGCCGGCATCGGTGTTGAGGTTGATCATGCCCGCGACGTCGGGCATCTGCAGCGCGTGGTTGAACGGATTGATCTGCTCCGACAGCTTTGCGTAGATCCGCCGTCCGCCCTCGGTGAGCTGTGCGATCACGATCGAAATGCCGACCGAGCTCGCGACGTTTCGGAACAGCGTCAGCATCGAGGTGCCGTCGGTACGCAGCTGGTTCGGCAGCGTCAGGAACGCCACCGTCGACAGCGGCACGAAGACGAGGCCGAAGCCGAAGCCCTGGATCACGCTGACGACGATGATCTCGCTCGCCTGCGTCATGTCGGTCCAGCCGGTCATCTGGAACAGTGACGCCGCGGTGAGTGCCAGGCCAGAGACGATCAGCGTGCGCGCCTCGATGTAGCGCATCAGGCGGCCGACCAGCATCATGGCGACGAAGGTGCCGGCGCCGCGGGTCGCCAGCAAAAGGCCGGCGGTGATGATCGGATAGCCGACCACGTTCTGCAGATAGGGCGAGGACAGCGCCATGGTCGAATACAGCACGAGGCCCATCACCGTCATGAACACGACACCGCCGAGGAAATTGCGGTCCTTGAAGATCGCGAACTGGATGAACGGCTTGTCGGTGGTCAGCGAATGGGCGAAGAAGAAGTAGGCGCCGACCGCCGCCACGATGAATTCGATCATGATCTCGTTGGATTCCAGCCAGCCGAGCTGCTCGCCGCGGTCGAGCGCGAGCTGCAGCGCGCCGATCGCGACTGCGAGCGCGCCGAAGCCGAACCAGTCGAAGCGCAGCGCGTGGTCCTTTCTGGTCTCGTCCATGAAGATGATCAGGCCGAGCACCGTGAACAAGCCGAACGGCAGGTTGACGAAGAACACCCAGTGCCAGGAATAGGTCTCGGTCAGCCACGCCCCCAATGATGGTCCCATAATCGGACCCATCATCACGCCCATGCCCCAGATCGACATCGCCTTGGCGCGCTCATGCAGCGCGTAGGAATCGAGCATCACGGCCTGCGACAGCGGCACCAGCGCCGCGCCGAACACGCCCTGCAACAGGCGGAACAGCACCATCTGGTTGATGTCCTGCGCCAGGCCGCAGAACACCGAGGCGACGGTGAAGCCGGCCGAGCAGATGATGAAGATGCGCTTGCGGCCGAAGCGGTTGGCGATCCAGCCGACCGGCGCGGTCATGATCGCGGCCGCGACGATGTAGGAGGTCAGCACCCAGTTGATCTGGTCCTGCGAGGCCGACAGCGAGCCCTGCATGTAGGGCAGCGCGACGTTGGCGATCGTGGTGTCGAGCGCCTGCATGATCGTCGCGGTCATCGCGCAGATCGTCACCATGTTCCGGCGCATGCCGGGCACGGCGGATGGTGACGGTGCATTCATGGCGTTTTAGTCCTGATGGTCCGGGTGCGCGGAGGCTGAGCCCAGCCCGAGCAGGCCGGCCAGCGTGCGGCGGTGGTTGGTGTCGATCGTCGCGTAGACGCTCATGCCGGCCTTCAGCTTCTTCACGAACGGATCGTTCTCGTCGAAGTAGATCCGCACCGGCACCCGCTGCACCACCTTGACGAAATTGCCGGTGGCGTTCTGCGGCGGCAGGATCGCGAACTGCGCCCCGGTGCCGGGCGACAGTGAGCCGATCTTGCCCTTGAATTCGTGGTTCGGGAACGCGTCGACGTCGAGCGTCACTGGCTGGCCGACCGCGACATAAGTGAAGTCGCTTTCCTTCGGATTGGCATCGACCCAGGGATGGTCGACGTCGATCACCGAGAACACCGGCGCGCCTGCCGCGACGAAGCGGCCGAGCTGGATCTGGTCGACCTGCGTCGCCACGCCGTCCATCGGCGCGCGCAGCACGGTGTGATCGAGATTGCGCTGGGCGTCGTCGAGCTTGGCCTTGGCCTGGGCGTAGGGCGGGAAGCGCTCGATCGGCAAATCGACATCGCCGAGCAGCTGGGTCTTGGCGTTGGAGATCTGCTGCCTGATGTATTGCGCCAGGCTCTCCGCGGTGACCTGCGCATTCGCCGCGTTGTCGAGGTCGAGCTGCGAGCCGAAATTCTGCTTGGCGAGCGTCGATTTGCGATCGACGTCCTTCTTCTTCAGCTCGATGCTCTGCTGGGCGAATTCGAGCATCCTGGTGTTGATCTTGATGTTGTCGACCAGATTGTCATAGCTGGTCCTGGTCTGGTCGAGCGCCGCCTTGGCCTGGTCGACCGCGAGGCGGAACGGCACCGGGTCGATCTCGAACAGCTCGTCGCCCTTCCTGACGTGCTGGCCTTCCTTGACGACGATCTTGTCGATCTTGCCGGAGATCTCCGGCGTGATCAGCACCTTCTGCGCGCCGACATAGGCGTCGTCGGTGCCGACATAGCGGCCGCCATTGAGATAGAACGCGCCGCCGCCGATCACCGCCACGATCGGCAGCACGACGAGCAGCAGCACCCGGCGATAGCGCCGCAGGGCCGCCATCAGGCGGCGGCGCGGCGCGCGGCTGGCCTTGCCTGCCGGCGTGGGCTCACCGGGATTGCTCTTCTGCTCAGGTGCCAGCTTGAGAACGGGTTCAGCCATAGCGTTGTTCCTTTCGGGAGGGCTCGCCGGCTGGGCTTTGGATGGCATTGCGAACGTTTTCCTTGATCGATTCCAATTGGGTGAGCAGGCGATGCGCATCAGTGGGGCTGATGCCCTCGAGCGCGGTCGCGGTGAGTTCGGAGCGCAGGCCGGCAAGCTTCCCGAGCAGCGGGCGCGCGGCCTTCTTCAGATAGAGGCGGTTGACGCGGCGGTCGTTGTCGTCGCTGCGGCGCTCGATCCAGCCATTGTCGCAGAGCTTGTCGATCAGCCGCGTCAGCGTGATCGGCTGCATCTCGAGCAGCTCGGCGAGCTCGGTCTGCTTCATGCCTTCCTGGCGTTCCACCTTGGACAGCACGGCCCATTGCGCGCGGGTGATGCCGTAGCGGGCGGCCTCCTTGTCGGCGTAGACGCGGATCAGCCGGAACAACTCGCCAAGCGTAAACAAGAAGTCCGTATCCACGGAACCGCGCATAGACCCATCTCCATAAGCTTGGGATATAATAAGCTTGCTTATGAATTCTGCATGCCGGGTTAACGGGAGGCTGCCCCGCATCACGCACATGGCTGCAGGGCAACGAGGGATGCGCTTCGGGTATTGGGCCGCGGTATTGAGGTTGGGCCGGGCTATGGGAACCGGCGCGGAAATGCTACACATCGGGGCAATGAGCCTGGCCAAGCCGACATTTCCTGCCCCCGACCACGATCACGGCCGTTGCGCCGCGGACGCGATGGCGCATGCCGAACAGGTGTGCGCGCGCCGCGGCCAGAAATTCACCCCGATCCGGCGTCAGGTGCTGCAGGCGCTGCTGTCGAGCCATCGCCCGCTCGGCGCCTATGAGGTGATCGACGAACTGGCCAAGACGATGCCGCGCCCGGCACCGATTACCGTGTATCGCGCGCTCGACTTCCTGATGGAGAACGGCCTCGTTCATCGCATCGAGAGCCGCAACGCCTTCCTTGCCTGCGCGCATGATCATGACGAGACCTCGATGGTGGCGTTCCTGATCTGCGACCATTGCGGCTCGGTCGGCGAAATCCCCGCCGCGCCCGTCGCGCAAAGCCTGACCGCCGCGGCGCGGGCCTCGGGCTTCATCCCAAAGCTCTCCGTGGTCGAGATCGCCGGCACCTGCGCGCATTGCCAGAAATGATTGTTCTCGTCCGAGACCCTTCTCCGTCATTGCGAGGAGCGAAGCGACGAAGCAATCCATGCCTCGGCAAGTGGCGAAATGGATTGCCTCGCTCCGCTCGCAATGACGATCCAAGCGACACGCGAAGACTAGCAACAACAGGCCGATAGGCCGGCCCGCGAGGAAACATGTCGACCCAAGCGATCACAGCCCACGTCACGAGGCCCGTCAGCGTCGGCCACGGGCTGCCGCCCGGCGCCATCGCATTGATGCTGATGCTGTGCGTGAGCTGGGGCTTCAACCAGCTCGCGGTCAAGCTCGCGCTGCCCGACGTGCCGCCGATGCTGCAGGCGCTGATCCGCTCCTCGGGTGCGCTGCCGGTCATGCTGATCGTCGGCCGGCTGCGCGGCGTCAAATTCTTCGAGCGCGACGGCTCGCTGCTGCCCGGTGTGATCGCCGGGCTGATGTTCGGCTGCGAGTTCGTGCTGATCTTCACCGGCCTCACCTTCACCTCGGCCTCGCGCGCCTCGGTCTTCCTTTACACCGCGCCGTTCTTCGTCGCGCTCGGTTCGCACCAGTTCCTCGGCGAGCGTCTTTCGACCGTGCAGTGGAGCGGGCTGGCGCTGAGCTTTGCCGGCGTCGCGCTCGCGATCGGCGTGCCGCAGCCGAATGTCGATGCCAAGGTGCTGCTCGGCGATCTTATGGTGGTCGGCGGCGGCGCGCTGTGGGCGGCGACCACGCTGGTCGCCAAGGGCACGCAGCTGCGCAAGGCGGCGCCGGAAAAGGCGCTCGGCTACCAGGTCGCGATCTCGATTCCGATTCTCGGGTTGGCGGCCTGGATCGCCGGCGAGCGTATCGAGCACGTACCGAGCGCGCTGTCGATCTCGCTGCTCGCATATCAGGCGGTCTGGGTGGTGGGCTGCACTTTTGTCATCTGGTTTGCGATGGTGAAGACCTATTCGGCGAGCAAGCTGTCGGCCTTCACTTTCGTCACGCCGCTGTTCGGCGTGGTCGCGGCCTATTTCGTCATGCACGACACGCTGACGGCGGTGTTCGGTGTCGCTGCGCTATTGGTGATTGCCGGGCTTTATCTCGTCAACAAGCCCGACCCGAAGGTGACACCGGATCCGAACGTTCCGGCGTGACAGCGCGGCAACGCGATACACATCGTCCGTGTCGGCCGGCGCAAACTGTGGCCCCTTGCTCCCGTATTGATCTACGTCAACACTGCTGCCCACATTCCGTGAACCCTCCCATGCGAGGGGATGCCGTGGAGGCACGCTGATGCCAATCGATGCCACCGATGCAATTGAAGCCGGAATCCGGTCCGCGTTCACCGCATACTCCAAAGAGGATGATCCGGACTGGCGCAGTGCGTGCTGGATCAAGCCGGATGAGTGCTCGCATTTGGCAAAGAGCATCTTGAAGGAATTGGCGGCCCGAGGCTTTGAGATCGTCAAGAGGCCGGCTTGATCGTCTGCTGCTTGGCGCCGCAATAGCGGTGCATCGTATCGTGCGAGAAGCCGTTCTCAGCGTCGTCCTGGCGAAAGCCAGGACCATTACCCCAAATGTCTGTTGTCGTGCGACGCTGGGGCCGCGTTCCCGTTTGCAAGCAAATTCGGTGGTTATGGGTCCCGGCCTTCGCCGGGACGACGAGTGGAGAGTCTGGTGCCTCCCACTACCCCACCTCGATCGGCAGCGATTTATCCTTTGCCCATTCGCCCATCGAGCCGTCATAGAGCGTGAGATTGTCGTAACCGAGCCGATGCAGCTGGAACAGGTCGATGGTCGCGGAGATGCCGCCGCCGCAATAGGCGACGACGCGCTTGTCCCTGGTGATGCCTTGCGCGGCGAAGGTTGCTTCGGCCTCTTCGAGCGGCACGAACGTCTTGCCCTTGGGATCGATCAAGGTTGCCGCCGGCACGCTGACGCTGCCGGGGATACGGCCGGGCCGGCCGTAACGGCTCGGCTCCAGTCCCTTGTAGAACTGCGGGCCGAGCGCATTGACGATCACGGTGTCACGCTCCGTGGTTGCGGCGAACATGTCACGCTTGTCGACGAACATGCCGTCCTTCGGCCGCGCCGAGAACGTCGCCTGCGGATAGCCGCCGGCAAGCCCGGTCTCGATGTCGCGTCCCTCGGCGGTCCATTTGTCGATGCCGCCGTCGAGCACCGCGGCGCCGTCGAAGCCCAGCGAATGCAGCATCCACCAGAACCGCGTCGCCCACATCGCGGTGCCGATCGAATAGAGCACCACGCGGCTATTGGCCGAGATGCCGTGGCGGCCGAACGCGGCTTCGAGCTGGGCCGTCGGCGGCATCATGAAGCGCAGCTCGGTGCGGGGGTCGGAGAATTCGGCCTGCAAATCGAGGAAATTCGCGCCGGGGATGTGACCGGCCTCGAACGTCTGGCGGCCCGAGACGACGACATAGGGGATGCTGCTGCCGGCCGGAGCCGGCTCCAGATAGGTCGTGCAGTCGAACAGGCGCAACTCGGGCCGGGTCAGGATGTCGGCGAGTTCCGCCGTGGTGATCAGCTCGCTATGGCCGGCCATGTCGCGCCTCCCGGTGTGTGTTTAACGGGATGCTAAGATGCTCCGGATCACATGAAAAGCTGTCACTTTGCCCTTTGATTCACCCCAATTCGGCCCAATATAGCTGTCCATGCAGGACGCCGCTGCATGGCTTGCCTTCGGCCTCAATCGGCGTCATAAGTTGTTGAATTCACTCCGAAACATCATCGTTTGGCCCGTCTTGCGCGAGGCCCATCGCCCCCTTGGTGAATGTCACCAAAACCTGATATTCGAGACGCCATGAACAAGCCCGAGATTTTGCCGCAAGACGACGTCGCCGGTCCCGCGCCGCGGCACCACACCACACAGGTCATGGTCGGCAACGTTGCCGTCGGCGGCGGTGCGCCGATCGTCGTGCAGTCGATGACCAACACCGACACCGCCGATATCGACGGCACCATCGCCCAGGTCGCCGCGCTGTCCCGCGCCGGCTCCGAGATGGTGCGCATCACCGTCGACCGCGAGGAGGCCGCTGCGGCCGTGCCGCACATCCGTGACGGCCTGCGCAAGCGCGGCATCACCACGCCCTTGATCGGCGACTTCCACTATATCGGCCACAAGCTGCTCGCCGAGTATCCGGCCTGCGCCGAGGCGCTCGACAAGTACCGCATCAATCCGGGCAATGTCGGCTTCAAGAACAAGCGCGACACCCAGTTCGCCGACATCATCGAGATCGCCAACAAGAACGGCAAGCCGGTGCGCATCGGCGCCAATTGGGGCTCGCTCGACCAGGAGCTGCTCACCAAGCTGATGGACGAGAACACGGCGTCCGCCAATCCGCGCGATGCTCGCGCGGTGACCCGCGAGGCGATGGTGCAGTCGGCGTTGCTGTCGGCGGCCCGCGCCCAAGAGCTCGGCATGCCCAAGAACAGGATCATCCTGTCGGCCAAGGTCTCGGCCGTGCAGGATCTGATCGCGGTCTATCAGGAAGTCGTGCGCCGCTCGGACTATGCAATCCATCTCGGCCTCACCGAGGCCGGCATGGGCTCGAAAGGCATCGTTGCGTCCTCGGCCGCGCTCGGCATTCTGCTGCAGCAGGGCATCGGCGACACCATCCGCATCTCGCTGACGCCGGAGCCCGGCGGCGATCGCACGCTGGAAGTGCAGGTCGCGCAGGAGTTGCTGCAGACCATGGGCTTCCGCACCTTCGTGCCGCTGGTTGCGGCCTGCCCCGGCTGCGGCCGCACCACCTCGACCACGTTCCAGGAGCTGGCGCGCTCGATCCAGGATTTCATCCGCGACGAGATGCCGGCCTGGAAGACCAAATATCCGGGCGTCGAAGAGCTCAACGTCGCTGTCATGGGCTGCATCGTCAACGGCCCCGGCGAATCCAAGCACGCCAATATCGGCATCTCGCTACCCGGCACCGGCGAAGCGCCGGCCGCGCCGGTCTTCGTCGACGGCAAGAAGTTCCGCACCCTGCGCGGTCCGGGCATCGCCGCCGACTTCAAGGCGCTGGTGATCGATTATATCGACCAGAAGTACGGCGCTGGCGCCAAGGTGCCCGAGCCGGCGGGCGCCGCGGAGTAATTTCACTCCGCGCGCGATCCACACTCAGTGTCGTCCCTGCGAAAGCAGGGACCCATAACCACAAGACGTGGTTATGGCACGAGATGTGAGTTACCAGCCTTCGCAAAAACCCAATCCTGTGGTTATGGGTCCCGGATCTGCGCTCCGCTTCGCTGCGCTTGTCCGGGACGACAGATATGTTTGCGGCGCAGATTGCGCTTCCGTTGATGCGCGCTACCATGCTCCCAATCAAGAACCATCGGGAGAACGCCCATGAGCTCGCTGTCCGGCAAGCAGGGTCCGCGCTACCGCCATCTCGCCGACCAATCCGAGCCCTATGAGACCATCGACGTCGAGAAACTGACGCCGATCATCGGTGCGGAAATCTCCGGCGTCGATATTGGCAAGCTGGTTGGCGACGATGCGCGCTCCAACCGCCAGATGGACGAGATCCATCGCGCGCTCGCCGAAAACCTCGTCATCTTCTTCCGCGACCAGCACATCAGCCCCGACCAGCATCTCGCCTTCGGCCGCAAGTTCGGCGAGCTGCACGTGCACCCGGCCGCGCCCAACGAGGGCGATCCGGCGCTGATGAAGATCTATGCCGACAAGGATTCACCGCGCGCCAATGGCGAAGGCTGGCACACCGACGTGTCCTGCGATCTCGAGCCGCCGATGGGCTCGATCCTCTACATCAAGCAGTGCCCGCCGCGCGGCGGCGACACGCTGTTCGCAAACATGTACGCGGCCTATGAGGCGCTGTCGGACCGCATGAAGGCTTATCTCGACGGGCTGACCGCGCTGCATGACGGCGAGCAGACCTACCGTGGGCTGTACGCCAATTATGGCGTCGCCGACAAACGGGAATATCCCCGGGCCGAACATCCCATCGTCCGCACTCATCCGGTGACGGGGAAAAAGTCGCTCTACGTTAATCGCGGCTTCACCCGCTTCATCGTGGGCATCCCGCGCGACGAGAGCGATGCCATGCTGGCCTATCTCTACCAGCATGCGGAGAACCCGCTGTTCCAGTGCCGCTTCCGCTGGTCCGAGAACGCGATCGCGTTCTGGGACAATCGTTGCGCCCAGCACCGCGCGATGTGGGACTACTGGCCGCACACCCGCTCCGGCACCCGTGTCACCGTGAAGGGCGAGCGGCCGGTGTAAAGGAATTGCGTGGATGGGTACAGCGCAGCGAAACCCATCATCTCGCCGCGTAGATGCCAGTGATGGGTTTGGCTTCGCTCTACCCATCCTACGAAAACAAAAGTAATTCGGGAGGTCGTCGATGCTTCGCGCCGAAGACAACAAATTCCTCACCGAGTCAGGTGAGGGGACCGGCATGGGCGAATTGCTGCGCCGGTTCTGGATTCCGGTGCTGCTCTCGGAAGAGCTGCCGGAGCCGGACAGCGACCCGAAGAAGATCGTGGTCATGGGCGAGGAGCTGCTGGCGTTTCGCGACTCGCGGGGCGTGGTCGGAATCATCGATCAATATTGCCCGCATCGCGGCGCCAATCTCTGGCTCGGCCGCAACGAGGAATGCGGCATTCGCTGCGTCTATCACGGCTGGAAGTTCGACACCGACGGCCGCTGCGTCGACATGCCGACCTCCTATCCGGACCTCAACGCCAAGGACCTGATCCGCATCAAGTCTTATCCGGTGCGCGAATGGGGCGAGATGATCTGGGCCTATATGGGCCCCGTCGAGCAGATGCCCGAATTGCCGGCGCTGGAGATGGCGCTGCTGCCGGCCTCGCATCGCTTCGTCACCAAAAAGTGGCAGGACTGCAATTGGGTGCAGGCGGTGGAAGGTTCGATCGACACCGCGCATTTCACCTTCGCGCATCTCTCCTTCGAGAAGGAGGAGAACGAAATCCTCGACATCAAGAAGCATTTCGTCAACCCGCTGACGCGGGTCGCGACCGACCACATGCGTTGGATCGCCGAGGATCCGCGCCCCGTCATCAAGATCAATCCGCATGAGGCGGGGCTCACGGTCGCGGGCGGACGGCTCACCGGCAGCGACAACATCTACTGGCGCATCGCCCAGTTCCTGATGCCGTTCCACAGCTATGCGCCGAGCTCGATGCCGGGCGAGAACATGTTCGGCCAGACCTTCGTGCCGGTGACCGACACCAATTGCTGGATCTACACCTATGCGTGGAATCCCGAGCGGCCGCTGACCGACGCTGAGCGCGACGGCTATGCCAATGGCAACGGCGTGATGGCAGTCGTCGACGAGAACTACGTGCCGCTGCGCAACAAGGCGAACGACTACCTGATCGATCGCAAATTGCAGCGGACCAAGAGCTACACCGGGATCAAGGGCGTCTCCGAGCAGGACGCCGCGGTGCAGGACAGCCAGGGCCCGATCGCCGACCGCACCCGCGAGCATCTCGGCCCGACCGATCTCGGCATCATGCATTTCCGCAAGCTGGTGCTGGAGGCGGCCCGCGCCCTGCAAAAGGGCGAGGCACCGCCGCACGCCAGGCACCAGGATCGCTACACCGTTCGCTCCGGCGCCTGCGTCACCAGCAAGACCAAGGATCTCACGGCCGTGATGGTCGAACGGTTCGGCGATCCCACGGGCTTCGTCGGCGGTCCCGGGCAGAACGCCGCGGCGGAATGATCTGTCGTCCCGGCCTTCGCCGGGACGACGTAAACTTACAACGGAATCCTGCGATACTCCCGGTTGGAGAGGCTCGCCTCCTCGAGATCCAGATCGCGCTCGATGCGCCGCCTGGTCTCGTCGGTGATCTTGCCGTCGCGCAGCAGCATGTGGATGAACTTGCGCTCGGACGAGATCAGCTCCCGCGTCAGCGCGGTGCCAGCGGCGGAGACGTCGTGCTTGTCGGGATCGAGCGTATCAGGCAGCTGGTTGATGCGGATCTCATGGCGCGAGCGCAGCAGCTTGATCACCTCGTCGGAGAGCTCGCGGTCGTCGGTGATGGCGTCGAGCGATTTCAGCGCGGCGTTCAGCGCCTCGCGCCGCGCCTCGATTTCCTGCTCGTGCTCGGCGATGTGCTCGCTGCGTCCGTCCTTGGCGAGGCCGAGCAGGCGCACCGCCGGCGGCAATCCGAGGCCGAGCCCGACCAGGGTCACGAAGATCACGCCGAAGGCGACGAACAGGATCAGGTCGCGATACGGGAAGGCCTCGCCACCAGGCAATGTCAGGGGCAGCGCAAGTGCCGCGGCGAGCGACACCGCGCCGCGCACGCCGGTGAAGGCGACCACGAACACCGCCCGCCACGACGGCAGCGGATCGCGCTCGCGCACGCGGGCGCTGATCAAGCGCGGCAGATAGGTGCCGGGGAACACCCAGAGGAAGCGCGCGACGATCACGATGACGGCGACCAGCGCGGTAGCGGTCAGGATGTCGTACAGCGGAAACGCCTTCGACTTCTCGTACAGCGAGCGCATCTGGAAGCCGGTCAGGAGGAACAGCAGGCCCTCGATCAGATAGATGATCAAGTCCCAGAAGAAGATGCCCTGCAGGCGCGTCGCGGCCGAGATCAGCAGCGGTCCGTTCCAGCTCATATAGAGGCCGCAGGCGACGGTTGCGATCACGCCGCTGCCGCCGAAATGCTCGGGGATCCAGTAGGCGAGATAGGGCGTGATCAGCGACAGCGTGATCTCGACCTGCGGATCCCTGGCGCGGCGGCGGGCGCGCAGGCTGAGCCAGCCCACCGCGATGCCGAACGCGATCTCGCAGGCGACGATGACGAAGAACGTGCCGGTCGCTTTCGGCAGCGAGAACAGCCCGGTGGTGATGGCGGCGAGCGCGAAGCGGTAGAGGATCAGCGCGGTCGCGTCGTTGGCGAGCCCTTCGCCCTCGAGCACGACAAGGATGCGGCGGGGCATGCCGAGCTTGCGCGCGATCGCGAGCGGCGCGACCACGTCGGGCGGCGCGACGATCGCCCCGAGCAGGAAGCCGATGCTCCAGGGCAGCCCGATCAGATAGTGGGTCGCGGCCGCGACCATGAAGGCGGTGAAGATCACGCAGCCGACCGACAGCAGGATGATCGGCCGCAGATTGGCCTTGAACTCGCGCCAGCTCATCGCGACGCTCGCCGAATAGATCAGCGGCGGCAGCACCACCAGAAGCACGAGCTCGGGCGGCAGTTCCAGCGACGGCATGCCCGGCACGAAGGCGAGCACGATGCCGACCAGCAGGAGCAGGATCGCCGGCGCGATGTCGGTCCGCCGTGCAACCAGCGCGGTTCCCGCCAGCACGCCGAGCAGCGTGAGAAAGATCTGAAATTTGGCTTCCATAATGGGCTCAATTCGCCCGGAAACCAGCGCCAGTCAATGCGGTCCGGCCGGAGCCGAACCGCTGGGGCGTGTCATAAAGCCGTCGTAGGGATGAGTGGGCCGCCCGGTCAGTCCCGCTGATCGTAGCGGTAGGACTTCGAGACGATCTGCCAGCCGTCGGCGAGCTTCATTGCGACCAGATAGTCGGTGAAATAGCGCGGCGGCAGCTGGCAGCGCACCTTGATGAAGGCGGTGTTGTCGTCGGAGCGGTCGATGGTGACGATGAAGTCCTCGCGCGGCTTGCCTTCGGCCTTCGCCGACGGCCGCTTGCGCACCAGAGCGAGCCAGTCCGGCACGCTGAGGACCTTCAGCTCGCCCCTGTCCACCCAGCGCAGGTCGGCACTGGGATGAAAGGCCGTCGCGAGCTTGTCGGCATTGCTCTCGTAGAGGCCGTCGAAATAGGTCTGCACGACGCTTTCGACGCTGGATCGTTCTTGACTCATTGGTTAGTCCTCCCGGCAGGATTTGAACTACTAGAGCGTTTTCGAGCGAAGTGGGTACCGGTTCGCGTGAAGAAAACGCGTCAAAACGAGAATCTAGAGCCCCAGTTCCGATTCAATCGAAACGGAAAGGGCTCTAGGATTTAGCCATGAACCGCCGGATTGCGCCATGGCCGGCGATAAAATTCCGCGTGAGGAGCGAGTCGTGACCGCATCTGCAAATTCGAACGAAACTATCCTGATCGGCGAATGCTTCTGCCGCGACGTGCGCTACGAGGTGGCCGACGCGTTTGGCTATGCGCTGAATTGTCACTGCTCGAATTGCCGGCGCACCACGGGTTCGGCGTTCAAGCCGTTCGCAGGCATCGTGCGCGAGAAATTCACCGTCACCAGTGGTGCCGACGGTCTTCTGATCTACGGCGATGAGCTCACCCACGACGCGCATTGCGGCCGCTGCGGGTCGCTGCTCTATTCGCAGGTCCGTAACGGCGCCTATATCCATGTCACGATGGGTACGCTGCGCGATGCGCCGACGATCCGACCGACCGCGCATATCTTCGTCGGCTCCAAGGCGCCCTGGTACGAGATACTGGACGACCTGCCGCAATATCAGGAGCACGTCACGCAAGGCGGGGAATAAATCCGCTCAAGGCAGGTTCTTGCCCTGAGTTGGGTCCACTTGTGCCGCCGATGTCTCGGACGGCCCCAGCGAGAAGGCGAGCACGACGTCGTCGGCGCGCTGCTTGAACTCCTTGCCGACCGCAGCGCGCGCGGCGTCGGCGAGTTCATGCAACGGCTTGTCCTGCAGCAGGCTGGGGAAGGTGACGGTGACCGACGTGAGCCGGCCATTGTGCCAGTTGAACGCGACCGCCGGTTTGACCCCGACCATCGCAACCAGATCGTTCTCCACGGCCTTGGCGTGCTTGAAGCCGTCGAACACGGCGTCGACCAGGCCGCAGCCCGCGGCGCAGCCGGCCAACAGCGCGAGTGAGAGGAGGTTTCTGGCCATGCTGCGGACCTTGCCGGCCCTGGCGGGTGGAACCGCCGCGCTTGTGCCCTGCATCATGTCCTCCGTGCTTCTGTTCTTGTTGGCTCGATCGTGCACGAAATCTCCCCACCAGCCAAATCCGAACCAGCGGTCTGTTTCGTCGACTAACAGTCAGGACGGCACGGTCCGCGCCATCGCCGATCGTGAGGCTGCTCACAAAGCGCCCCGGTTGCTTCTGGTAAACGGACCTGCATGGGCGGCAACGTCGGCAATGTCGAGGTCTGCAACTAGCTCTCAGCAGCTAGATCGCGCTCGCGGCGATATTCACCATCAGGGCCAGCAGCGCCGTGTTGAACACGAACGAGATGATGCCGTGCACGGTCGCGGTGCGGCGGATGATCTTGTCGGTGATGCCGACGTCGGAGACCTGCGCGGTCATGCCGATCACGAAGGAGAAATAGACGAAGTCCCAGTAATCGGCATCGACATGCGCATCGCCGCTCGGGAATTGCAATCCGCCGGGAGTCTTGCCGCGGTAGAACTCGTGGGCGTAATGCAGCGCGAACGCGGTGTGGACCGCCGTCCATGACAGCGTGATGGTGACGATTGCCACCGCCAGTCCCGCCGCGCTGCCCTTGGATGCGCCGAGTTCGAATACGATGGCCAAGAGGCTTGCCAGTGCGCCGAACGCGGTCAGCAGCAGGATCAGGAAACGGCCGTCGTCCTGCAATATGGCGCTGCGCTTGATGTGGGCGACGCCACAGCGCAGCATCATCACATAGGCGAGCACGAGATAGAGCGCGGCGAAGGCGTCCCAGCCGGCGAGCATGCGCGTCACGAGGCGCATCGAGCCGGGGATCAGCAGCGCGACGGCGATGCCGACCGTGATCGAAACGAAGGTGCGCGGCCGGCCCACCACCACGCGGACTGGCATCGGCAGCTTGCGGAAACGAACAAGGCGATCGTCGAGCTCCTTGTTCATTTCACGCGGCTTCCAGCTAGTTCTTGCGCTCGGCGACGAAGCGGGCGGCGGCGCGCAGCACGTCGCCCCGATCGCCGAACACCGACAGCGCGGCGTCGGCGCGGGCCAGCAGGTCGCGTACGCGCTGCTTGGCGCCGTCGATGCCGAGCTGGGTGACGAAGGTGGTCTTGCCGAGCACGGCGTCGGCGCCGGCCGGCTTGCCGAGTGCGGCGGCGTCGCCCTCGACGTCGAGCAGGTCGTCGGCGATCTGGAACGCTTCGCCGAGCGCTTTGCCGTAATCGTCGAGCGCCTGGTATTCCTTCTGCGAGGACTGGCCGAGGATCGCGCCGGCGATGCAGCCGAAGCGGAGCAGCGCGCCGGTCTTCATCTGCTGCACGCGCGCGACGTCGACCGGCTCGCGGTCGCCGAAGCGACCTTCGCCGGCGAGGTCGAGGATCTGGCCGCCGGCCATGCCGCCGACGCCGGAGGCGCGCGCCAGCGCGCGGGTCAACAGCAGGCGCACCTGGGCGTCCTTGTGGATCGCATCGCGGGTGATGATGTCGAAGGCAATCGTCAGCAGCGCGTCGCCGGCGAGGATCGCGGTGGCGTCGTCATAGGCCTTGTGCAGGGTCGGGCGGCCCCGGCGCAGATCGGAATTGTCCATCGCCGGCAGATCGTCATGAATCAGCGAGTAGCAGTGGATGCATTCGAGCGCGGCGCCCACCAGCAGGGCGGATTCGCGCGGGATGCCGAACACCGCGGCGCTCTCGACCGCAAGGAACGGCCGCAGCCGCTTGCCGCCGCCGAGGCTCGAATAGCGCATGGCCTCGATCAGCCGCTTCGGGCGCGCGATCTCGTCGCCTTCGGCCGCATCGGACAGCAGTTTGGCGAGCAGGGCTTCGGTATCCTCCGCGGTCTGGTCCAGCCGCTTGGAAAACTCTGCAGTACCGGTCGTCATTAAGAATTGCTCCAGATCGATTTTCGGCCGGACAATCGTTGATGGGATCGGCTTCGTCAATTCCCGCCCTGCGACGGATTGCGCCTTAAAAGTGCTGGAAAAACCGTGAATTATCCCATTGACGTCTGATGACGCCGGCCGTGTTCTGGCTGAAGGCTCCCAAATCCTCCCTGGAAAGGTCCTCCCCGGAAACCCCAGCTTTGCGCATTGTCCGGATTTTATTGCTGCTTTTGCTGGCCCTGCTGTTGCTGCCCTATCTGGTGACGCCGTTCTACCGCACCGGTCAGCCAGTTTCGGCCCTGATGGCGTGGCGGACCCTGCGAGGGGCCCCGGTCACGCGGCATTGGATCGATTTCGGCGCCATGTCGCCCTATTTGGCGCGGTCCGTGGTCGGCTCGGAGGACGCCCATTTCTGCAAGCACCGGGGCATCGATTGGGGGGCGCTGCGCGAGGTGATCGACGATGCCGGGGACGGCGAGGCGGCGCGCGGCGGCTCGACCATCACCCAGCAAGTGGCCAAGAACCTGTTCCTGTGGCCCGGCCGCAGCATGATCCGCAAGGGATTGGAACTGCCGCTGGCGCTCTGGATCGATTTCGTACTGCCCAAGCAGCGAATTCTGGAAATCTACCTCAACATCGCCGAAATGGGGCCATCCGGGCAGTTTGGCGCCGAGGCCGGTGCCCAATATGCCTTTGGCCGGCCGGCGGCAGAGCTGTCACCCCGGGAGGCGGCGCTTTTGGCGGCGATCCTGCCGAATCCGGTCAAAAGGAGCGCCCGGAACCCGGGGCCGGGGGTCCGCAGGCTGTCCGGCACCTACATGGTCCGGGCCAACTCGGTGACGCGCTGCTGGCGCGAAAATCGCGGCTCTTGAGCGCGATTTCGGGCGGATTTTGCTGTCTCCGGGCCTAGATTTACGCGGTCCCTTCCTCTATAAGCGCGGCCTTACCGGCATCGCAGCTTGCGCTTCGAAGCGCTGAGCCCGTCCGCATTTCGGACGATGCCTCCGCAACACCCTAGAGGACACCGTCATGGCCGTTCCCAGAAGAAAAACCTCGCCGTCGCGCCGTGGCATGCGCCGCTCGGCCGATGCGATCAAGACCCCGACCTATGTCGAGGACAAGGACTCCGGCGAGCTGCGCCGTCCGCACCACCTCGACCTGAAGACCGGCATGTACAAGGGCCGCCAGGTCCTGAAGGCCAAGAAAGAGTCCTGATCGGACCTTCGGCTGTCGCGCCGCTGGCGGGAGCATGATCCGGAAAAGTGCTTAGCGGTTTTCCGGAAATATCATCCTCCAATCAAGATCGCGCTGCGCCTGAATTCGGCCAACGAGTGCGGTCGACACGGACGCGTCGGCGGCGAGGCCAATGAGCATCGCCGCATTGCTGGTTCTCCCTGAATAAGGCGCAAGCCCGATGGTCGGTTTTCCGCTGTTGCTCGTTCCGCTCGCGGTCTACAACATCATCGCCTTCCTGATGCCCGGCGTGTCCTTCACGGACCCGCTGATCAGGCTGACATTGCTGTCGGGCGAGCAGTGGCAGATCACGCTCAGTGACATGCTGCTCGCCGCCGGCGTGCTGCTGCTGCTGCTCGAGGTCATCAAGGGCGCGCGCCCCGGCGCGAAGTATCTCACCGACCATCTGCTGTCGCTGATCGTGTTCGGCGCGGCGGCCGCCGAATTCGTGCTCTGGCCGAAATTCGGCAACTCGACCTATTGCCTGCTCACGCTGCTGGCGCTGGTCGATTTCATTTCCGGAATTGCGCTGCGCACCCGCCGCCGTGCGGTTGTCGCTGCACCGGCGCCTGCGCCGGTCGGCAAGTCGCAGCCCGCGGCGGTCGAGACGCCACGGGCCGCGCCTGCGGTGGAGCCTGCCCCGCCGCGACCCGAGCCTGCACCCGTCGTCACACCGGCGCCAGCCGCTCCCGTTCCGCCAGCGACTTCAGTTGCGGAATCCGTGCTGCTCGATCAGTCCGCGCCCAAGCCCACCGTCACCTCGCCGGATTTGCAGCCCGGCGGCCAGCCATCGCCAGGCACGCCGCAACGCTAGAGCGTTATCGAGGACGATCATGAGCGGAGAAACGGCCCTTCCGATCGCCGATTCGACGACCACCCGATCGATCTTCGACTGGCTCGAACGGTTCGCCGCCTGCGTCAGGGCGGTCGATTATGCGGCCGCCCATCCGTTCTGGCATTCGGACATCATCTCGTTCGGCACCTATCAGGAGCTGATCCACGGCCGCGAGCGCTGGACCGAGATGCAATGGGACAATGTCTGGCCCCGCACCGCGGATTTCGCCTTCGATCTCGCGCATACGGAGGTGCTGATCAGCGCCGACGGCGGCATGGCGACGGTGATCACGCCGTGGACGAGCACCGGCTTCCAGGCGGACGGCAGCCGCTTCGATCGGCCGGGGCGGGCGACGATCATTCTCGCGCGTCAGGCCGACGGGCGCTGGCTCGGCATCCATTCCCACATGTCGCTGCGCCGCGGCGTGCCGCAGGACAGCCACGGCAACCGGCCCGTCAAGGCCCGCTGATCCCCAAGATGATGGGCTAGATGATTTGCCTTGTCCGCCGCGCGACGCTGCGGCGTTCGTCGACATGCGGGCCGTAGGCGCTCTGCGCGTCGGCCAATGACCCACGCCGCAGCACGCAGGTTTGCGGCTCATGGGCGGCGGTGGCGATCAGATGGGCCACAAACGACGGATCGGCATGCACCAGCGGGATCTTGGGCGCCCAATGCGTGGTCGCGGCCAGCGGCACCAGAGCCGTGCCGGTCGCCTCGGGAGTATCGGTGAACTCGCCGTCCAAGATCTCTGATTGGACCTCTGATTGATCGATATCGAGCATCGCCTGCGACCCGTTGGAACGTCATAGTTTGGGACGTTGCGTCCCTCTGCAATACCCTCATGGCAAGGGTCATGCCCGCCATCCCCAGTTCGTTCCGCGGCAGTCGAAAACGTGGTTTCCAGATTATTTATCAAGTTCTCCTAGCGTTGGATTCGCCGGAACCACTATCTTGAGAGTGTAATAGAATCACCGGGTGCCGTCCCAAATCGAGACATGTTCGATGCTCCCTGTCCCGCCAGCTGCCAGCATCCTCGCCTCGCTCGGCCAAGCGACTTTCGCCTGGGACCTGGCGAGCGATGCGATTGCCTGGAGCGACAATGTGGCGACGGTGTTCCCGGACATCCCCGTCACAGCGCTGGCCAGCGGCACCGAACTCGCAAAGCTGATCGAGCCCATGCGCTCGGTTCGATCAGATGCACTCGGCCAGACCGGATCGGTGCGGGGCGGCGAGGGCGTGCCCTACCGGATCGAATATGGCGTGCGGGCCGTCACCTCGGCGCCGGTGATCTGGATCGAGGAGACCGGCTGCTGGTTTGCCGGCGCCGACGGCAGGCCGGCGCGCGTGCAGGGCGTCGTCCGCGTCAACAATGAGCGGCATGCCCGCGACGAGCAACTCGTGAAGCTGTCGCGGCACGACCCGCTGACCAACGAGCTCAACCGCACCCATCTGATCGCCTCGCTCGCCGAGACCATCGAGGAGTGCGCGCGCTTCCGTACCTCATGCGCCTTCATGCTGATCGGCATCGATCATCTGGCGCGGGTCAACGATGCCTTCGGCTTCGATGTCGCGGACGCCGTCATCGCCGAGGTGGCGAAACGGATTCGGGCCCGGCTGCGCAGCGGCGACATGCTCGGCCGCTTCTCCGGCAACAAGTTCGGCCTGATCCTGCGCAACTGCACCGTCGACGACACCAACGTCGCCGCCGAGCGCTTCCTCGCCGCGGTGCGCGACGAGGTGGTGCCGACCAGGTCCGGCCCGGTGTCGGTAACGGTCTCGATCGGCGCCGTCACCATCCCGCGCCATGCGAAGTCGTCGGAGGAGGCGGTCAATCGTGCCCAGGAGACGCTGGATGCCGCCAAGAGCCGTCGCGCCGGATCGTTTGCGCTGTGGAAGCCGAATGTCGAGCGCGACGCCCAGCGCCGCGTCAACATCCGTGTCACCGACGAGATCGTCACCGCGCTGAACGAGCGCCGCATCGTGATCGGTTTCGAGCCGGTGGTCGATGCGCGCTCGCGGCAGCCTTCGTTCTACGAGTGCCTGGTCCGCATGGAGCAGGATGACGGCCGCGCGCTGCTTGCGCCCGACATCGTGCCGGTTGCCGAGCGGCTCGGCCTGATCCGGATGGTCGATCATCGCGTGCTCGAGCTTGCGATCGCCGAGCTCGCTGCCGCGCCGAGCGTGCAGCTCAGCCTCAACATCTCGCCGGACACCACGATGGATCCGGACTGGTGGGCCACCATCGAATCGCTGATGCGTGCGCATCCCGGCGTCGGCGAACGGCTGATCGTCGAGATCACCGAGACGGTTGCGATCCAGGATATCGACGACGTCCGCGGCTTCGTCACGCGGCTGAAGAATTTCGGCAGCCGGATCGCGATCGACGATTTCGGCGCCGGCTACACCTCGTTCCGCAATCTGCGCAAGCTCGGCGTCGATATTGTCAAAATCGACGGCGCCTTCGTGCAGAACATCGTGCGTTCGGCGGACGACCGCGCCTTCGTGCAGACGCTGATCGATCTTGCGCGCCGCCTTGAAATCAAGACCGTCGCCGAATGGGTGCAGGACGAGGAAGCCGCCGTGATGCTGTGCGAATGGGGCTGCGACTTCATCCAGGGCCGCCTGATCGGCCTCGCCTCGCCGGACCGGCCGTGGAACGCGCTGGCGGAGAAGGTCGTGCCGGCTGCGGGGTGAAGCGCGATGATCGGCTGATCACCGCGCTCCAGAATTTCACTTCGTCAGCTGTCGCCGCCGGCGAAGATGTCCTTGCGGATCACCGCATGGACGCCCCAATTGCCGTCGACCACCTGGGTGACGCCGAAATCGACGCCGAGCGAGATCAGCGAGATCGCTTCGTCCTCGGTCAGCTTCTTCGTCGTCATCAGGAACTTGCGCATCTTGCGGAACGCATCGCGCAGAGCGAGGTCGACCGAGGACTTCTTGTAGATCTCGGTCTGCGCACTGGTGCCGAGCTCGCTGAGATAATTGGCGAAGCTGAAGCCGTGCACCAGCCATTCGTCCTGGGTCTCCAGCATCGGATAGTCGAGCGCTTCCAGCGCGGTGCCGCCGAGATCCGCCTTCTTGTGCAGGATGATCTGGAAGGTGCCGTTGAGCGAGCATTCGATCGCCGTGCCGCACAGTTCGGAATCGCCCTGCGAGGCGTGGGAATCGCCGATCGACAGCAGCCCGCCCTCGACCGCGACCGGATAATACATCGTGGCGCCCTTGCCGATCCGCCAATTGTCGATGTTGCCGCCGGTGTAGCTCGGCGGGATCGAATCGACGAACTCGGCCTCCTTGGGCGCGAGCCCGATCACGCCGAAATGCGGACGCACCGGGATGCGCACGTTCTTCAGGATGCCGTGGTTCTCCTTGACCGTCGAATGATCGACCGGCACGCCGGGATAATCGATGGTCTTGTGCACCACGCCGGACGGATCGGTCTGCGGCGTCCAGGTGAAGTTGTAGACGGCGCGCGCCCAGTTGCGTTCGCCTGTGGCATCGACCTCGTAGATGGTGACGACCTCGCGCGGCTTCGGCTCGGTGAGCAGATCCTTGTAGTGGAAGCCCCACGACGCCGCAGCGTTGCTGCCGAACGCCTTGCCGGAATATTTCGGGTTGGCACAGGGCCGCGGCGCCACGTCGATGATGCGCAGCTCGAGCACGTCGCCTTCCTCGGCGCCGCGCACGAACACCGGCCCGGTGCAGATGTGCACGCCGAGGCCTTCGCCCGCACCGCGTCCGAACAGCGAAGCATCCATCGGGCCGGCGCCGCGCCGGTTCACGCCCTTCTTCTCCTTGGTCCAGAGATACACGCTCTCGACGCCGGGATCGCCCTTCACCATGCGCTCGGCATCGTCATTGGCGTGGTGCGTCAGCGCCTCGATCGTGATGAAGTCGCCGGAATTGATCTCGACCCGTGGCTTCAGCGTCTTGCTGAAATAGCCCCAATGCACGGTGTCGGCATTCGCCGGCAAATGGTGATAGGCGCGCTGCGCCGGCTGATGCTTCTCGGCCGCGGCCGCCATCTTCGGCGTCACCAGCGAGATGCCGCCCGCGGTCATCGCCGCGGCGCCGCCCGCCGCCGCGAAGCTCGAGCGCAGGAACGAGCGGCGTTCCCGGTCGAGCGTCTCCTTGAACTGGCGATGATGCAATTCAAAGTCCGGGCAGTTCTTGTCGTCACCTGCGCACATCCTGAGCTCTCCCTCTGCTTTCCCTTGGATCGAAGTGCGGGTGAGAGTGCATGGAGCCGCGCTGCTCCGACATGACCGGGCGCGCCCAATAATTTGTAGCCGCGCTTGTGCTCCTCGCAACGCGAAAGCATGTGCAAAGGCGTGCAGAGCGTCCGCTGCGGCGGCCTTCGCATCGCGGCATGGCCGCTACGGTCAAGAATTTGGGCGCATTCGATCAAGTTGCACTGCGTTCGCGGGAGACCGCGTGCCGCGCGAGAGCGGCTGCGCCCGTGCATTGCACGCAGGCTGGGCAATCCGTGCCGCTGCAACATGCTTGCCGCCTCCCTGCAATCGGTGCACGCTGCCTTCACGGCTCTGTGACTTGAAGGTTGCGGAGCGTCGGCCTGGAGGGGTGATGGTCGCGACGACCTATCGGGTTTCGGTCGATGCGATCCCGCGGCAAAACCGGCGGGAGGCTTGGCGCGAGGCGCTGGCCGGATTGCAGCTCGATTGCGAATTGCCGGAGGCCGGCCAGTTCCAGTTCGGCGAGTTGACCGCGAAGCACTCGACGAGCGGCGGGCAGCTTGCGCTGCTGCGTTCCACCGAGCAGCAGATCATCTGCAATGGTCATGCGGCATCGCCTGCACTTCCGGCGCGGGTCGCCATCATCTTCCACGCTTACGGCCGCGGCAGCATTTCGTCCGGCCAACGCAGTTGCGAGTTCGCCGACAACGACATTGCGGTGTGCGATCTGCAATCGCCGTGGCGCATGACCTTGCGCGAGGATTTCGAGATCGTGCTGCTCGAACTGCCACGCGAGCGGTTGCTCGGCCGGCTCGGCCATAATCGCCTGCGTTTGCCGGCCGTGCTCGGCGCGACGATTGCCGCCGCGTCCGCCCGTCCGGTGATGCGGACCTTGGGCGGCAATTTCGCGATCCTGGACAAGGCCGATCTCGCCACCGCCGAGGTCGCGATCACCGAGCTCGTCGCCGGTGCGCTGCTCGGCGAGACCCGGCTCGACGCCGAGACGATGACGCAAGTCCAGGCCGGCCACTTAAGGCGGGTCGATGCCGCGATCGAAGCCCAACTCGGCAATGCAAGTCTCACCATCGCCGACATCGCGCGCCAGGAAGGGCTTTCGCAACGCTATCTGCAACGGCTGTTCGAGCGGCAGAGCACGACATTCTCGGCCTATGTGCGCGAGCGACGGCTGGAACGCTGCTGCAACGATCTGATCGATCCGAACTATGCCGACCAGCGCATCGCCGAGATCAGCTACCGCTGGGGCTTCACCGATCAAGCGCATTTCAGCCGCATGTTCAGCGCGGCCTATGGCACCTCGCCGCGCGACTTCCGCAAGGCCGTGCCGCGCGATGTGGAAAGCGAGCGGACCCGCGGCCGGCCGCGGCTGGCGCGCGGCACCGCAACGCTGCTCCGGCTCGCGCCGAGCCCAGCGGCGCGCGAGGTCATCTCGCAGCATGAGCCAGCCTTGCCGGTTGACCCGCCCATGACGACGCCGGAAGGGCGGGGCGCGTCGCATCACCATCTCAAGGTGTCCCGCGAGACCGCCCATTGGGGCTATCTCAGCCGCGCCATTCCGCCGGTCATGAGCGTGCAGTCGGGCGCGCTGGTGACGATCGAGACGCTGACCCAGCACGCCTTCGATGACTACGAGCGCATGATCAAGGGCGATCCGGGCGCGGAGAGCGTGTTTCACTGGACCGCCGAGGGCAAGTCGGTCGAACGGCGGGGCGCGGGCCCGATGGACGGTTCGATCTTCGGCCGTGGCGCCGGCGAAGGGTTCGGCGTGCATATCTGCACCGGCCCGATCCATGTCTGCGGCGCGGAGCCGGGCGATGTGCTCGAGGTGCAGATCCTCGATATCTGGCCACGGGCCTCGGCCAATCCGGCCTTCGCCGGCAAGTCGTTCGGCAGCAATGCCGCGGCCTGGTGGGGCTTTCAGTACAACGATCTGATCGAGTCGCCGGCCAAGCGCGAGACCATCACGATCTTCGAGACGGATGCGCGCGCGGAATGGGCCGAGGCGGTCTATTCCTATCGCTGGACGCCGCAGACCGATCCGTTCGGCGTGCGCCACGAGACGATGGATTATCCGGGCGTGCCGGTCGATCACGCCACCGTCGAGAAGCAACCCGGTGTGCTCGCCGGCGTGCGGATTCCGGCGCGATTGCATTTCGGTTTCATGGCGGTGGCGCCGCGCGAATCCGACATCATCGATTCGATTCCGCCGGGTTATTTCGGCGGCAATGTCGACAATTGGCGCGCCACCAAGGGCACCACGCTCTATCTGCCGGTCGCAGTGCCCGGCGCATTGTTCTCGATCGGCGATCCGCATTTCGCGCAAGGCGACGGCGAGGTCAACGGCACCGCGCTCGAACTATCGCTCACCGGCCAGTTTCGCTTCATCGTACACAAGAGCGGCGAGGAAGCCAAGCCCCATGTCGAGGGGCTTGCGCATCCGCTCTTGGAAACGCCGGAGGCGTGGATCCTGCACGGCTTCAGTTACGGCAATTATCTCCGCGAGCTCGGCCGCAACGCGCAGTCGGAGATCTACCAGCGCTCGTCGGTCGATCTCGCGCTGCGCAATGCGTTCCGGGCGACGCGCAAATTCCTGATGGAGTGTTATCGCCTCAGCGAGGACGAGGCATTGGCGCTGATCTCGCTCGGCGTCGATTTCGGCGTCACGCAGGTTGCCGACGGCAATTGGGGCGTACACGCGATCGTCCGCAAGAGCATGTTCGGCGGCACCTGACGCCGGCCAAAGGTGCCGCCGTCAGCATTCTCGAAGTGATGGCGGTCCGGCCGATCGGCCAGAAGACCTGCAAGAAGACCTCGACGAGACCTACTCGTCCTTCTTCGCCGGCTGCGACATGCGCTCGAGGCGTTCCTGCATGTCCTTCATCTGGCGGCGAAGGTCGTCGATGTTGCCGTCGTCGGCCGCGGGCTCCGGCACCTTCTCGGCCTCAGTGCCGCCGCGCTGCGGTACGAACGGCTTGAACATCGAGAAGGTCTGCTGGAACAGCTCCATGTTGCGGCGGACCTGTTCTTCCAGGGGCGCAAACGGCGTCCCGCTCAGGGCGCCCGCGATCTGCTTGCGGAATTTCTCCTGTTCCCGGGTCAGCGTATCGATCGACTGCTCGAGATATTTCGGCACCACCATCTGCATGCTGTCGCCATAGAAGCGGATCAGCTGGCGCAGGAAGGTGGTCGGCAGCAGGTTCTGCCCGGCCTTGTTTTCCTGCTCGAAGATGATTTGCGCGAGCACGGAGCGGGTGATGTCGTCGCCGGTCTTGGCGTCATAGACGAGGAAATCCTCGCCTTCCTTCACCATCGCCGCGAGATCCTCGAGCGTCACATAGGTGCTCGTACCGGTATTATAGAGCCGCCGGTTCGCGTATTTCTTGATCGTGGTCGGTTGTTCAGATTTTGCCATGGGCTCACACTTCAACACCGAAGGACCTGGAACCCGGCAGCATCGCCGCTGGGCTAAATGCAACGCATCGCAGCAAAGGTAAGCATTTTCAAAGCGCTTCGGCTACCGTTTTGTGCTTTGCGGTTAATTCCAAAGCATAGGATTTGCTCAGGAATGTGCCAAGAGCGCCATTTTGAGTGCGTCGCGGCGTGTTTTGCGCGACAGTTCGATTGACATGTCTCGACGAGGTTTACAGGATGGCCGTCAAGAGACAGGCCCGCCAAACCGGCCGCCCGCCGTCGAGAAACCCAGCTACAACCCATAGGAGATGTCCATGTCAGACGATGTCGTCATCGTCAGCGCCGCCCGCACCCCCGTCGGCAGCTTCAACGGCGCGTTTGCCACCACACCGGCCCACGACCTCGGCGCGATCGCCATCAAGGCGGCGCTGGAGCGTGCCGGCGTCGAGGGTGGTCAGGTCTCCGAAGTCATCATGGGCCAGATCCTCACTGCGGCGCAGGGCCAGAACCCAGCTCGCCAGGCCTCGATCGCGGCCGGCATTCCGGTGGAAAGCCCGGCCTGGGGCGTCAACCAGCTCTGCGGCTCGGGCCTGCGCACGGTGGCGCTCGGCTACCAGGCGCTGCTCAACGGCGATTCCTCGATCGTGGTCGCGGGCGGCCAGGAATCGATGAGCATGGCCCCGCATGCGCAATATCTGCGCGGCGGCGTCAAGATGGGCGGCCTCGAGCTGATCGACACCATGATCAAGGACGGCCTGTGGGATGCCTTCAACGGCTACCACATGGGCAACACCGCCGAGAACGTCGCCAAGCAGTACCAGATCACCCGCTCGCAGCAGGACGAGTTCGCGGTCGGTTCGCAGAACAAGGCCGAGGCGGCGCAGAAGGCCGGCAGGTTCAAGGACGAGATCGTCCCGGTCACCATCAAATCCCGCAAGGGCGATATCGTGGTCGACGCCGACGAGTATCCTCGTCATGGCGCCACGATCGATGCGATGGCCAAGCTCCGCGCCGCGTTCGAGAAGGACGGCACCGTGACCGCCGGCAACGCCTCGGGCATCAATGACGGCGCCGCCGCCGTCGTGCTGATGACCGCCAAGGAAGCCGCCAAGCAGGGCAAGAAGGTGCTCGCCCGCATCGTGTCGTGGGGCCAGGCTGGCGTCGACCCCAAGATCATGGGCACCGGTCCGATCCCCGCCTCGCGCGCCGCGCTGAAGAGGGCCGGCTGGAACATCGCCGATCTCGACCTGATCGAGGCCAACGAGGCGTTCGCCGCGCAGGCCTGTGCCGTCAACAAGGACCTCGGCTGGGATCCGGCCAAGGTCAACGTCAACGGCGGCGCGATTGCGATCGGCCATCCGGTCGGCGCGTCGGGCGCCCGCGTCCTTGTGACGCTGCTGCACGAGATGCAGAAGCGCGATGCCAAGAAGGGCCTCGCGACGCTGTGCATCGGCGGCGGCATGGGCATCGCTATGTGCGTTGCACGCGACTGAACAAGAGGCAGCGAGGTCGGTTAGGTGATGAAAAGATCATCTGTCAACCACGGCGCGAACTGATAGAAAAGATGCCCGGCTTTGCGCCGGGCATTTTTGTTTTGAGGTGTTGTGAGTGCGAGGACCGGAGTGATCCGGTTATAAAAGACGGCCAAGGAGGAGACGGATATGGCACGTGTTGCATTGGTGACGGGCGGAACGCGGGGCATTGGAGCTGCGATCAGCAAGGCGCTGAAAGCGGCGGGCTACAAGGTGGCGGCAAGCTACGCCGGCAATGACGCCGCGGCGGAGAAGTTCAAGGCGGAGAGCGGCATCCCGGTCTACAAGTGGGACGTCGCGTCGTTCGACGCCTGCGCGGCCGGCGTGAAGCAGGTCGAGGCCGATCTCGGCCCGGTCGACGTGCTCGTCAACAATGCCGGTATCACCAAGGACACCGCATTCCACAAGATGACGCTGGAGCAGTGGACTGCCGTGATCAACACCAATCTCGGCTCGCTGTTCAACATGACGCGCCCGGTAATCGAGGGCATGCGCGCCCGCAAGTTCGGCCGCGTCATCTCGATCTCCTCGATCAACGGCCAGAAGGGCCAGTTCGGCCAGGTCAACTACTCGGCGGCGAAGGCCGGCGACATCGGCTTCACCAAGGCGCTCGCGCTGGAGAACGCCAAGGGCGGCATCACCGTCAACGTGATCTGCCCGGGCTACATCAACACCGAAATGGTGCAGGCGGTGCCGAAGGACGTGCTCGAGAAGAACGTGATTCCGCAGATTCCGGTCAACCGGCTCGGCGAGCCCGAGGAGATCGCGCGGGCCGTGGTCTTCCTAGCCGCCGACGACGCCGGCTTCATCACCGGCTCGACGCTGACCATCAACGGCGGCCAGTATCACGCCTGACGCGAGAAGCGTCGTCGCGTCGCAGGCGCTCGATCAACGAAGTCGTGATGCCCGGCCTTGTGCCGGGCATTTTCGTCGTTACAACCGCGAGGCGCGAAGCCAAGACGTGGCCGGCCCGGCCGCGACGGATTGAATTCAGATGACGACCCGAACTGCCACCCTTGTCGGATTGACCGCCATCCTGATGTGGTCGCTGCTGTCGGTCATGACGGTCGCGACCGGGGCGATCCCGGCGTTTCAGCTCGCCGCGATGACGTTTGCGATCGGCGCCGCGGTTGCGTTCGCAAGCTTCCTGTTCCGCCCCGCGGCGTTCGGCGCATTGAAGCAGTCGCCGGTTGCCTGGCTCGTCGGCGTCGGTGGCCTGTTCGGTTATCACGCGCTGTATTTCCTGGCCCTGCGCTTCGCGCCGCCGGCCGAAGCCGGCCTGCTCAACTATCTCTGGCCGCTGTTGATCGTGCTGTTCTCGTCGCTGTTGCCGGGCGAGCGGCTGGCGATCCATCACATCATCGGCGCGCTGCTTGGCCTTGCCGGCACCGTGTTATTGTTCGCCGGCAACACCGGCGCCTTCACAAGAGCGCAGATTCCAGGCTTCGCGGCGGCCTTCGTCGCGGCGTTCGTCTGGGCCGCCTATTCGGTGATGTCGCGCCGGCTCAAGGCGGTGCCGACAGATGCGGTGGCGGGCTTCTGCCTGGCCACCGCCGTGCTTGCCGCGCTGGTGCACATGCTGGTCGAAACCACGGTGTGGCCCGCGACACCGCTGCAATGGCTCGCGGTGATCGCGCTCGGCATCGGCCCGGTGGGCGCTGCGTTCTTTGCCTGGGACATCGGCATGAAGCGCGGCGACATCCGCGTGCTCGGCGCCGCATCCTACGCCACGCCGCTGCTCTCGACCGCGTTCCTGATCGCCGCGGGTTTTGCCAAGCCCAGCGCCAACATCGCCATCGCCGCGATCCTGATCGCCGGCGGTGGGCTGATCGCGGCGAAGGATATGGTGTTGAAGCGATGACATCCTATCCGTCGTCATTCCGGGCGCGCTACGCGCGCCCTGGAATGACAAATTAGGCCGGCTCCCAGCCCTTCGGCGCCAGCTCGAACTTCGCGAACTCGAAGCCCGGCGCGACGGTGCAGCCGACCAGCGTCCAGTCGCCGCTGCTTTCAGCAGCCTGCCAGGCGGCCGCCGGCACGATCGCCTGGGGCTGCTCGCCATGCGCGACGTCAGGTCCGAGCGTGATGGTATGCTGCGGCGCGCCGTCCTGCGCAATCTTCAGCGTCAGCGGCGCGCCGGCGTAATAGTGCCACATCTCCACCGCGTCGATGCGGTGCCAGTGCGAGCGCTCGCCGCGCGCGAGCAGGAAATAGATCGCGGTCGAATGCGCGCGTCCACCGGCGTCGCAGCGTTGGTCGCGAAATGTTTCGCGATAGTGCCCGCCTTCGGGATGCGGCTTTAGCTCAAGCCGCGCGATGATGTCGGCAGCCGAGAGGCCGGCCATCACGACTTGTTCTTGCGCTCGCGGAGCTCGCCGAACACCAGTGCCGGATCGGCGCCCTTCATGTGCAGCTTGGCCGCGACAACAGGCTCGTCGGCGCGCAGGAACACGTTGGCCTTCTTCTCGTCGCCCAGCAGCACGGGGATCGTCGGCTTGTTCTCGGCGCGCAGTTTCGTGACTTCCTCGGCGCGCGCCTGCAGCGCCGGATTGTCGGGCTCGATGGTGAGCGCGAACTTCACGTTCGATGCGGTGTATTCATGGCCGCAATACAGACGGAAATCGTCCGGCAGCGAACGCAGCTTCAGCAGCGAATCCCACATCATGGGATAGGTGCCTTCGAACACCCGGCCGCATCCGATCGAGAACAGCGTGTCGGCGGCGAACACCGCCTTCTCGCCGTCGAACACATAGGAGATGTGGTCGAGCGTATGGCCGGGAGTTTCAACCACACGGGCCAAGAGGCTGCCGACCTTGATGACGTCGGCATTGGCGGCGCGCAGATCGACATTGGCGATCTTGGCCGACTGGTCGTGCGGCGCGACGACGCGGCAGCCGTATTTCTGCTTCAGCTCGGCGACGCCGCCGACATGGTCGCCATGGTGATGGGTGATCAGGATGTCGGTCAGTGTCCAGCCTTCGCGCTCCAGCGCCTTGATGATCGGGCCGGCTTCCGGCGCGTCGATCGATGCCGTCGCCTTGGTGGCCGGATCGTGGATCAGGTATCCGAAATTGTCGGTGAGGCAGCTGAAGGTGCGAATTTCGGCGGTCATGATATCTCCACGAACAAACGGGACGGACACGTCAGAGCATGATCTTTTCGAACAACCGGTGTCGCCGCTTCCGGATCATGCTCTTACCGCGCCCAATATAGGGGTGAAATATGGCGTTAACGCTCCGGCGGCAACGCAAATTTCGGCGCTCCCCGGCTGCAAGGGGCATGTTAGGCTGGGACCATGGACGTCATCGACCTCCGCGACTTCTATTCGCAGCGCCTCGGCATCGTGGCGCGGCAGCTGATCAACCGCGGCATCCGTGCGCGGTGGCCGAACGCGGAAGGCCAGCGCGTGCTCGGGCTCGGCTATCCGACACCCTATCTCGGTCTGTTCCGTGATACCTCCGAGCGCTGCATCGCCTTCATGCCGGCGGCCCAGGGCGTGCTGAAATGGCCGACCGGCCGGCCGGCGCTGGCGACCCTGATCGACGAATTCTCGATGCCGCTGCCGGATGCCGCGGTCGACCGCGTGCTGCTGGTGCATGCGTTGGAGATGTCTGACGATCCGGAGCGGCTGCTGCGCGAGGTATGGCGGGTGCTGTCGCCGTCGGGGCGGCTGATCGCGATCATCCCGAACAGGCGCGGCGTCTGGACACGCACCGATGCCACGCCGTTCGGCCACGGCCGTCCCTATTCGCGGGCGCAGATCACCCAGCTGTTGCGGCAGACCTGGTTCACGCCGGCGTCATGGGGCGAAGCGCTGTTCATGCCGCCGGTGCAGGGCAGCTGGTTCTTGCGCTCGGCGATGGCGTGGGAGCGTCTCGGCGCAGCGCTGTCGATGCCGTTCGCCGGCGTGCATATCGTGGAAGCGAGCAAGCAGGTCTATCGCGCGATCCCGGCGCGCCGCGAACGCACGCAGCTGATCCCGTCATTGCGCCCGGTGCTGGTGCCGTCCTCGACGGCGACGCGCAAATCCAGTCACGCGGAATGATGAAGACGCACCCTCCCCTGGAGAGGGAGGGTGGCCGCACAGTTGCGTTACTCGTTGCCCGGATTGAAGTCGTCGCTCGGCGCCGGCTGCGCCGCGATGTCCGAGCGCGGGCCGTGCGGACGGCGGCGGCGGCGCGGAAAGCGCTCGCTGCGTTCGCCGCGTTCTGCGCCGCCATTGTTGGCTTCATAGGTGCCGCCGTTGACCTGCGGCTGCGCGCCGCCGGTGATGAACGAGGGCAGGCGATCGACCCCGCCGGCATCGGCCAGCACCGGCTGCGGCTGGATTTGCGGTTGCGGCTGATACTGCGGCTGCGGACGATGCTCGCGTTCGCGGTGCTCACGCGGCTGCTGCTCGCGCGGCTGCTGGTCACGCTCGCGATGCTCGCGCGGTTGCTGCTGGTAGGGCTGCTGGCCGTTGTCGCGCACGAAGGGCTGTTGCTGCTGCGGCACGAAGCCCGGCTCCTGGCCGAAGCTCGAATAGCCGTCGCTGTCGTCGTCGCCGTCTTCGGTCTGCGTCACCTCGGCGTCGGGGCGCGGCTGCTGCTGATTCTGCCGGAACTGCTCCTGCGCGGTCGCGATGATCCGGTAGTAGTGCTCGGCGTGCTGGTAGTAGTTTTCGGCTGCCACTGGATCGCCGGAGGAGCGTGCATCCCGCGCAAGCTGGACGTATTTCTCGGCCACGTGGGAGGCCGTGCCGCGGATCTTGATGTCGGGTCCGTTTGATTCGTACACCCGTGTCAGGGGATTCTGGCCGCGCCGGTTATTATTATTGTTGTTGTTATTGTTGTTGTTCCGGTTGCGCATCCGCTTGTTGTTCTGACCGTTTCTCATCTGTCGCCTTTTATTCCAGCCCTGAAGTTATTGCAGTCCGGTGTTGAAGCTATTGCAGTCCAGCGTTCGATTCGGCGCGCGCCAAGGCACACGGAATCGCACTGCCGTTCGAAGTGGTTTCGATGTTGCCGACCATCACGTTCAGCAAAGTCGCGTTCAGCAAAGACGCGTTCCCCAACCGCCGCCGGCCAAACGCGCCAGCGACCAAATCATTCCGCCCGTTGAGACAGGCCCAGCTCTCGTGCGTAAGTCTTCAAGCGCAATAACAGGCTTTCGTTCGCTTGGCGGTCGAGAGCGGCACAGCTTCGGCTATTGCGCTCAATGAGACCTGCGTTCCTGGAACCTTTCGATCGGCGGGCTCTGCTGAGCCCTGGTCATCACCCGTAACGGTTACGGGGCCAGCACCGATGTTGTGGCCGGAACGTAGTCGTTCCCGGGGGATATTCCAAGAGGTTTTTTTTCGTTCCAATAGGACTTTATCGGGGCACCCGGCGGGCGGAAACCGCCCTCGGGATGCCCCCGAGATCGGCTTTCGGTGGTCCCGTTGGGGATAACCCCGAAGCCGTCATCAGCGCTTCAACGTCGCCGCTCTGGCCCAGTCCGACTTCCACAACCAGAAATCCACCTGAGGTCAAAAGACCCGCAGATTGCGAAATCAGGGCGCGGTAGGCGTCGAGCCCGTCGGCCCCGCCGTCGAGCGCCGCGCGCGGATCATGCGCGCGCACCTCGATGTCGAGGCCGGCGATGTCGGCCGAGGGGATGTAGGGTGGATTGGACACGATCAGGTCGAACGCGCCGGTCAGCGCGATGCCATAGTCGCACGCGATCCATGTCGCGCGCTGGCCGAGCCCGAGCTCGGCCGCGTTCCGGCTTGCCGTGTGCAGCGCCTCCGCCGAGATGTCGGTGGCGAAGCCATGCGCCTGGGGCAGTTCCGAGAGCAGCGCCAGCAGGATCGCGCCGGAGCCGGTCCCGAGATCGGCGATCCGCAACGCGCGGGCGGCCGCACCGTCGGCCCGCAGCAGTTCGAGTGCGCGCTCGACCACGGTCTCGGTGTCGGGGCGCGGCACCAGCGTCGCAGCCGTCAGATGCAGGGGCAGTCCCCAAAACTCCTTGATGCCGAGAATGCGCGCGACCGGTTCGCCGGCGAGGCGGCGCCGCGCCAGGTCTTCGAGGCGATCCGCTTCGTGCTTCGTCACGATGCGCATGGCACCGGTCACCATGCCGGTCAGATCGAGCCCCAGCGCGGCACCGGTCAATAGCCGCGCGTCGAGCTCGGCGGCGTCGTGGCCTGCCGCCTTGAGGCGCGCGGCGAGTGTGCGCCGTGCACCTTCGACGGTCTGGCCATTTTCAGCTGATGCGCTCATCGCGCGTTGTTAGCCGATGGTCGATGCGGCGTCGATATCGCTTGCGCCCTCGGCGGCCGGCGCGCACGGTCGAAGCCGCAGATTATCGATCCGGAACGCGCGACCATGACGGGCTACGACGACCAGAACATCTTCGCCAGGATCCTGCGCGGCGAGGTGCCGAGCTTCAAGGTTTATGAGACCGACCGGACCTTTGCGTTCCTCGACATCATGCCGCGCTCGCCGGGGCACACGCTGGTGATTCCGAAGGCGCCCGCGCGCGGCATCCTCGACATCGCCGAGGAAGACCTTGCCGCGGTGGCGCGGACGGCCAAGCGCATCGCGATCGCTGCGATGAAGGCGTTCTCCGCCGACGGCATCATCATCCAGCAGTTCAGCGAGCCCGCCAGCGGTCAGGTGGTGTTTCACCTGCACATGCATGTGATGCCGGTGAAGGCCGGCGTCGCGCTGCTGCCGGCGCAGACCCGCAAGGAGGACATGGATGTGCTCGCCGATCACGCCAGGCGCATGATCGCGGCGCTGGCAGGCTGAATTGCGCGGCTACACCCCGAGATAGCGCTGCAGGACGTCGGGCTGGGCCTTGATCTCCTGCGCCGGCCCTTCATGGACGATGTGACCGTTATTGATGATGTAGATGCGCTGCGCCAGCGCGAGCGTCGCGGCGAGGTTCTGCTCCACCAGCACGATGGTCTGTCCGGCCTCGGCCAGATCGCGGCACGCCTTCATCAGGTCGCGCACGATCACCGGCGCCAGTCCCTCGAACGGCTCGTCGAGCAGGATGATCTTGGGATCGCGCACCAGAGCGCGCGCGATCGCCAGCATCTGCTGCTCGCCGCCCGACAGGTCCGTGCCGCGATTGCCGCGCCGTTCCCGCAGCCGCGGGAACATCTCGTAGATGCGGTCGAGCGGCCAGCGCTGCGAGGCGGTCAGGCCGGCGATCACGAGGTTCTCCTCGACGCTCAGGCTACCGAAGATGCGGCGCTCCTCATGGACCAGCTGCATGCCGGCCTGCGCGATCTTGTGGCTCTTCTTGCCTGCAATCTCGGCGCCGTCGAACATCACCGAGCCGCGGCGCGGGGTGACCACGCCCATCAGGCTCTTGAGCGTCGTGCTCTTGCCGGCGCCGTTGCGGCCGAGCAGCGCCACCACCTCGTTGCGCTCGACCCGGATCGAGACGTCGAACAGGATGTGCGAGTCGCCGTAATAGCTGTTCAGTCCGTTGACTTCGAGCAGGCTCATGCGGCGAGCACTCCATGCACGCCGCCAAGATAGGCTTCCTGGACGGTCGAATTGTTCTTGATCTCTTCCGGCGTCCCCTCGACCAGCACCCGGCCCTCCTGCAGCACGGTGACGCGCTCGGCGAGCTCGAACAGCGCATCCATGTCGTGATCGATGATGATCATGGTGCGGCCCTGGCTGATCGACTTCAACAGCTTCACGGTCTCGACGCGTTCGCGCGGGCTCATGCCGGCCAGCGGCTCGTCGAGCAGCAAGAGGCTCGGCGACGTCGCCAGCGCCAGCCCAATCTCCAGCCGCCGCTTCTCGCCATAGGCGAGCTCGGAGACGGGCGTGTCGGGCCGCGAGGTCAGGTTGACCAGCTCGAGCGTGTGCTGCACGCGCTCGGATAGTCCGGGGATGCTGTCGATGCTGCGGAACAGGTCGAGCTTGAACTTGCCGCGAAGCCCCGATAGCGCTGCGATCACCAGGTTCTCGCGCACCGTGAGCCCGGCGAACAGCTGGTTGACCTGATAGCTCTTGGTCAGGCCGAGCTGGCAGACGTCGGTGACGTTCATGCCGGTGATGTCGCGGCCCTCGAACACGATGGTGCCCGAGGTCGGGTGCACCTCGCAGGTCAGCATCTTGAAGAAGGTCGACTTGCCGGCGCCGTTGGGGCCGATGATGCCGCGCAGCTCGCCGTGATTGACCGTGAAGTCGATGTCGCTGTTGGCGAGCAGGCCGCCATAGCGCTTGGTCAGGCCCTTGGCCTGGAGGATCGGTCCGGTCGGGCTGCCCGCGGGGCGGGGCCGCGGAGGCGTCGGCGCAGCGGCGACCGCGGCGTGTGGCTCGCTTGCGGCGGCCGCGACCTCCGGCTCGCTCTCGTCCGGCTCGCGGGCGCCGTGCTGTCCGGTCAGCAGGCCGTAGAGATCGGCGAGGCCGCCGATGATGCCGCGGCGCAGGAAGCACACCAGCAGCACGAACACGAGGCCGAGCACGAGCTTCCAGGCAGCACCAAGCCCGAGCGCCGCCTGCAGGAAGTCCTGCAACGACAGCCACACCGCGGCGCCAACCAGTGGCCCGAACAGCGTGCCGCGGCCGCCGATCGCGGTCTGCATCACGAGCTGGCCCGACGTGTCGAAGGTGAATGCGTCGGGCGGCATGAAGGCCTGCAGCACGCCCAGGAGCCCGCCGGCAAAGCCGGCATAGGCGGCTGCGATCACGAAGGCGGTCAGCTTGTAGCCGTGGATGTTGTGGCCGACCGCGGTCGCGCGCAGCGGATTGTCCCGGATCGCGCTGAACACGGCGCCGACCGGTGAGCGCACGATGCGCAACGCGATCACGACGCCGATGAAGTAGCACAGCGCCAGGAACTGGTAGAGCGACCAGCCGGTGGTGAAGTGCAGCGTGGTGAAGCCGAGATTGAAGCTCGGTGTCGGCACGCCCGGCAGTCCGTTCTCGCCGCCGGTGAAGTCCGACAGCGGATTGAACTCGACGAAGAAGAACACTTCGGCGATCGCGACCGTGATCATCGCGAAGTAGATGCCGGTGCGGCGCAGCGCGATCAGGCCGATCAGGTAGCCGGTGGCGGCGGCCGCGATCATGCCGATCACGAGCGCCAGCACGACGTAGGGGAAGCCGGCGCGGGTCAGCAGCCAGGCGGCGACGAAGCCGCCGGTGCCGTAAAAGGCCGACTGGCCGAACGACAGCAAGCCGGTGAAGCCGAACAGGATGTCGAAGCCGAGGCCGAACAGGCCCCAGACCAGGATCCGGTTCACCGTGTTGGGTGCGAAGCCGAGCCACGGCAGCACGAACGGCGCGACGATCAGGCCCGCGGCCGTCAGGAACTCGATCAAATATGGGCGCTGTTTCAGCATTGATTATCCGTCGTCATTCGCGGCCCTGCGTGCCGAGCAGGCCGTGCGGTCGGAGCACGAGCACGAGCGTCATCGCCGCAAACAGCATGACGTAGGCGTAACCGGGGTTGAACATCGAGGTGACGCTGATGATCTCGCCGGCGATCAGTCCGCCGAGGATCGCGCCTGGAAACGAGCCGACGCCGCCGATCACCACCACCACGAAAGTCTCCACCAGAATGTCGTCGCCGACACCCGGGGTCAGCGACACCACCGGCGCATTGATGATGCCGGCGAAGCCCGCGGCCATCGCGCCGATGCCGAACACGATCATGAAGACGCGGTAGACGTTGATGCCGAGCGAATCGACCATCACCGAATCCTCGATGCCGGCGCGCACGATCATCCCGAGCCGCGTGCGGTAGAGGATCAGGAACAATGCGCCGAGCGCGACCGCGACGATGCCGACCACGGCGAGCCGGTAGGTCGGATAGAACAGGAAGCCGAGCGAGGTGATGCCCTGCAGCAGCGCCGGCGGCGGTACCACCTGCGACTGGCTGGTGAAGATCAGCCGCACGATCTCGACGAAGCAGATGCCGAGCCCGAACGTGACCAGGAGTTGGTCCTCATGCGGGCGATGGTAGAAGTGACGGATGATGATCCGCTCCATCGCAACCCCGAGCAGCATCACGAACAGCGATCCGGCGATGACCGCGAGAATGAACGATCCGGTGTAGGAATAGGCCACATATCCGGCGTAGCCGCCGATCATGAACATGGCGCCGTGGGCGAGGTTAAGCACCCCGAGCGTGCCGTAGATGATCGTCAGCCCGGAGCTGATCAGCGCGAGCAGCGCGCCGAGCGCCAGCCCGTTGAAAAGTTGTGAGACGAAATTTGGCCAGTTGATCATGGCGTGCGTTCGGTTGGCCCGGTCAATGAAGGATGCGTTCCGACACAAAGCGGCGCCGCGGGTCGGGTCGCCCCGCCCACGGCGCCGAGTCTTCCCACGTTAATCAGGTGTAGTCGCCGAGATGGCAGCCGAACGCATCCGGCTTCTGCATCAGACCGTCGCCGGGGACGATCTCGACCACCTCGTAATAGTCCTCCTTGTTCTTCATCTCCTTTTCCATCTTGCCGCGGACGATGATGACAGGGCGGACGCATTGGTGATCCTCGGGGCGATAATGCACGTCGCCGACCAGCGAGGGGATGGTCTCGCCCTTCTCGTAGGCCTTGATGACGTCGGGCGGATAGAAGCTGCCGGCTTCTTCGACCATGCGGGCCCAGTGCGCGAAGCTGACATAGGCGTTCTCGGCGCCCCATTCGGGCTTGTAACCGAACCTCTTCTCGAAGGTTTCGTTGAACATCTTGGCCAGGGGATACTTGTCCTCGATGGTCCACCAGTAGTCGGTCGCGGCGTAGACGCCCTGCATCAGGCCGCCGGTCTCGCGCGCGATGAACGGCACCTGGTAGGGCACCACGAGCTTCATCTTGTCGAGCACGCCGAACTGCTTGGCCTGCTGCGTCGACAGCACGGCGTCGTGACCCCAGTTGACGTTGATCAGCACGTCGGCGCCGGAATTCGCGACATTGAGCAGGTACGACGAGTAATCCGGCGCGCCGAGCGGCGACACCTGGTTGGTGACCGTGGTCCAGCCCGCCTGGGCGAGGAAGTCCTGCATCGACTTGGTGACGGTGTGGCCGTAGGTGTAGTCGGGCGTCAGATACGCGGCCTTCTTGTCCTTGCCGAACTGCTTGATCAGCACCGGCGCGATTGCAGCTGCGGCGGTCTGGCCGAAGAAGTTCTGGCGGAAGCCGTAACGCACGCAATCCTTGCCGGTGGTGTCGTTGGAGCCGGAGATGCCGCAGACGAAGATCACCTTCTCGCGCTGCGCCAGCTTGTTCAGCGCGACCGCGACCGCACTCGAGGTGCCGCCGGTGATCATCACCGCCTTGTTCTCCGAGATGAAGCGCTGCTGCGCCTGCACCGCCTCGTTCGGCTTTGCCGCGGAATCCGCGACGCCGAACTTCAGCTCCTTGCCGAGCACGCCCTTTGAAGTCTTCGGCGAGATCTTCTTGATCAGGTCGTGGCCGCTGTTGATGTGCTCGATTGCGAGCTGATAGCCCTTCAGCTCATCCTCACCCTGCACCGCATAGGTGCCGGTGCGCGGCACCGAGATGCCGATGAAGGCCGAGGAGCCCGACGTGCCGGCGGGAAAGGTGCCGATCGCCGGATGGTCCTCGGCGAATGCCCGGGACGTGATCGAGGCCGGCAGCACGGTGCCGCCGATCAGGCCTGCGCCGGCCTGCAGCAGGGTGCGACGCGAGACGTTCAATGTGCTGCCCGGGCGAAAATCCTTGGTGCTCATCGCTCGATATCCTCCGATTAAATTGATTGTTGGCGCGCATGTTCACTCGTCGCCGGATCGGATCGATCGGCGGCTGGATGCGCCGGCTGCGATGCAGCAGCCTGTCGCAGCTACAATTCCCCACCGGGATATTTAGTCAATGTCACCTTTCGTCGAATCATATCGGTCTGCGATAGAATTAATGTCGATCTACGATATATCGAGGGTTTACCGCCCGGGTGCGGGTCCTGTAAGTGAGGGGGCGATGATCCAGGAGCCTTCAAATCGCGCCGGAAATGCCGCAGAGCACGCCGGGACCGAGGACGGCGGCGCCGAGCCATCGAGCGGCCTGAGCATCCGCGCGATGAACGTGCTGAAGGAGCTGTCGGTCGAGCTGACCGACGAACTGCCGCCGAAGCTCGGCTGGACACCATCCGACGACCTGCTGCGCCTGCTCACGGCGCGCCATCTGGCGACCGCGCGAAATTGCGGGCGGCAGACCATGCGCGAGATCATCGATTGGGCGGCGTCGCGCGGGATCTTGATCCCGGCACCGCACCATACCGGCAAATCGCTGTCCGAAGTCTGGGGCAGTCTGGTCGAGCGAGCCTCGGCCGGCGATCTCACCAAGAGCGAGATCACCGAGGCGCTGGAGAAGTCGATCCGCCGCCGCAGCCCGCGGATTCCGGTCGCCTTCCAGATCGTCCTCCTGAAGATATTGAGTTCGAGCTACGATCACTGGCCGCAACCGTAATCTCGTCCCGCGCCGCGCCGCGCGATCGTCAAACCGTTGAAAACATGCGTGCAAAGCCCGCCGGTAGGATGGTCCGTCCGGCGCGGGCTTGGTAGCGTCGTCCGGCTCCTCCCATCAGGCGGAGCGCGCCAGCAGCGGGACGACGGAATGCCTCAGGCCAAGCAGCGACCAACGGCAGTCGGAACCACCAAACGCAAGGCGGCGGGCGCGACGGTCGATTACGCGGCGCTGGCGCGGTTCCGCTACCAGCTGCGCAGCTTTCTCGCGTTCAGCGAGGAGGCGGCCCAGCAGGCCGGGTTGACACCGCAGCAGCACCAGGCGCTGCTCGCCATCAAGGGATTTTCCGGCGAGGAGCCGACCACCGTCGGCGATCTCGCACGCTATCTGCTGATCCGCCACCACACCGCGGTCGAGCTGGTCAACCGGATGACGAAACTCGGGCTACTGACCCGGGCGGTCGATGCCGCCGACGGCCGGCGCGTGCTGGTGACCTTGACCGCGCAGGGCGAGCGCAAGCTACAGGCGCTGTCGAAGATTCACCTGGAGGAACTGACCACGGCCGGCCCGGCGCTCGGCAAGATCCTGCGCCACTTCAGGCAGTCGCAGAAGAAGTAGCGCATGATCCGGAAAGGTGCGCAGCGGTTCTCCGAAGAGATCATGCGCCAGCGATAGATCGCGTTGTTATGCCGCCGCGCCCTGCGCCGCGAGCTGCGCGGCCTGGTGCTCGGTGGTCAGCGCGTCGATCAATTCGCCCAGCGCCTCGCCCGCGATCACCTGCGGCAGCTTGTAGAGCGTCAGGTTGATGCGGTGGTCGGTGACGCGTCCTTGCGGGAAATTGTAGGTGCGGATGCGCTCCGAGCGGTCGCCGGAGCCGACCTTTTCCTTGCGGTCGGCGGAGCGTGCGGCGTCGACCCGCTGGCGCTCGGCGTCATAGATGCGCGAGCGGAGGATGTTCATCGCCGACGCCCGGTTTTTGTGCTGCGAGCGACTGTCCTGCATCATCACCACGATGCCGGTCGGCAGGTGGGTGATGCGGATCGCGGACTCGGTCTTGTTGACGTGCTGACCGCCGGCGCCGCCGGCGCGCATGGTCTCGATCCGCAAGTCCGTATCCTTGATGTCGACGTCGACGTCCTCGACCTCGGGCAGCACGGCAACCGTGGCGGCCGAGGTGTGGATCCGGCCCTGTGTCTCGGTGTCGGGCACGCGCTGCACGCGGTGCACGCCGGACTCGAATTTCAGCTTGGCGAAGGCGCCGCGGCCCTGCACCTCGGCGATGATTTCCTTGAAGCCGCCGACGGTGCCTTCGCTCGCCGAGATCACCTCGACCTTCCAGCCCTGCAAGGCCGCGAAGCGCTCATACATCCGGAACAGGTCGCCGGCGAACAGCGAGGCCTCGTCGCCGCCGGTGCCGGCGCGGATTTCCAGCACCACGTTGCGGTCGTCCATCGCGTCCTTCGGCAATAGCGCGACGCGGATCTTCTGCTCGAGATCGCCGATCCGCGCCTGCAGCGTTTCCATCTCGGCTTCCGCCATGCTGCGCATCTCGGGATCGGTCCCGGCATCGGCCAGCAACGCCTCGGTGTCGGTGAGCTCCGACCGTGCAGAGCGATAGAGCTTCACGGCATCGATCAGCGGATTGAGCTCGGCGAGCTCGCGCGTGATCGCGACGTAGCGCTCGGAGTTGACCTGGCCGAGCAACTCGGCCTCGAGCGAGGCGTGATGGGCGAGCAGGACGTCGAGTTTGGCTTCGGGTAGCATGGCGGAGTCTCGAATTGCTGAAAGCGCGAGGGGGTGGCAGCGGCGACGGCAGCGTCGCTACAAGGCCAGCCCCTCGGTTTCCGCAAACTTCGTCAGCGCCCCGCGGATCGAGACGCTGCCGACCGGCGCGTCCAGCAGCGGATTGATCATCGCCTCGGCCTTCTTGGCGTCGAGGTCGAGGATCAGCGCCTTGACGGGGCCGTGGGCGGTTGCCGATAGTGAAAGCGAGCGATAGCCGAGCGCGATCAGCGCCAGCGCGCCGATCGGCTTCGACGCCATCTCGCCGCACAGCGAGGCGGCTTTCTTCGCGGTGTTGGCCTTGCGCACGATGTCGCGCAGCGCGCGCAGGATCGGCGCCGACAGGGTGTCGAAACGTTCCGAGACCTTGGCATTGCCGCGGTCGACCGCGAACAGGAACTGGAACAGGTCGTTGGAGCCGACCGAGACGAAGTCGACCTTCTTCAGCAGCTCGTCGAGCTGGTAGAGCAGGGCCGGTACCTCGACCATGGTGCCGATATCGATCCGCTCGGGCAGCGAATGGCCGTGCTGGCGCAGATAGGTCAGCTCGCGTTCGACGATCGCCTTGGCCTGGTCGAACTCGGTGATGTCGGAGATCATCGGGAACATGATCTTCAGGGCACGGCCGCCGCCGGCGCGCAGCAGCGCGCGGATCTGGCCGCGCAGCAGGCCGGGGCGGTCGAGGCCGAGCCGGATCGCGCGCCAGCCGAGCGCGGGATTTTCCTCGACCACGGTCTCCATGTAGGGCAACGCCTTGTCGCCGCCGATGTCGAGCGTGCGGAAGGTGACGGGCTTGGCGCCCGCGGCATCGAGCACGGTGCGGTACAGCGCGAGCTGGTCGCTCGAACGCGGCAGGCTCGGGCTCACCATGAACTGCAATTCGGTACGGAACAGGCCGATGCCGGCGCTGCCGGTGTCCTCGATATGCGGCAGGTCGATGGTCAGGCCGGCATTGATCAGGAGCTCGATCGGCTGGCCGTCCTTGGTCACGCAAGGCTTGTCGCGCAGCGCCGAATATTGCGCCTGCCGCCGCGCCCGGAACCGGACGCGCTCGGCATAAGCGGATTCGATCTCGGCGGAGGGGCGGACATAGATCTCGCCGGAAATGCCGTCGACGATGATGGCATCGCCCGGATCGGCGATGCCGGGTGCGTTGGGCACCTCGCCGACCGCGGGAATGCCGAGCGCGCGCGCCACGATCGAGACGTGGGAATTCGCGGTGCCTTCCTCCAGCACCAGGCCGCGCAGCCGCTTGCGGTCATAGTCGAGCAGCGCCGCGGGGCCCATCGCGCGGGCGATCAGGATGGCGTTGTCGGGCAGCTGCTCGCGCGTCGGCGCATGGTCCTGGCCGACCAGTTGCCGCATCAGGCGATGGCCGAGATCCTCGAGATCGTGCAGGCGGTCGCGCAGGTAAGGATCGGTCGAGCGCAGCATGCGCGCGCGGGTGTCGGACTGCACGCGTTCGACCGCGGCTTCCGCGGTGAGGCCGGTGGCGACCGCCTCATGCAGCTTGTGCGACCAGCCCTGGTCGTTGGCGAACATGCGATAGGCTTCCAGCACCTCGCGATGCTCGCCGCCCTCGGCGACGTCGCCGCGCTCCAGCATGCGGTCGAGATCGGCGCGCAGATTGGCGAGCGCCGTGTCGAGCCGCTTGATCTCCTTCGGCAGGTCCTCGGCGATGTAGTTGGTGATGACGACGCGCGGCTCGTGCAGCACGACATGGCCGAGCGCGATGCCGTCGGAGAGCACCGCGCCGGTCTTGTGCAGCGAGTGCCGCGCGGCGGGCTCGGCGCCGGGCTGGGCCAGCGCGGCCAACTCGCCCGAGGCGATCATCTCCGCCAGCACCATAGCGGTGGTCTGCAGCGCCTCGACCTCTTCCTCGACATAGGTGCGCTTGGCGCGGTTCTGCACCACGAGCACGCCGAGCGTATTGCCCGCGCGCAGGATCGGCACGCCGAGGAACGAGTGGTAAATCTCTTCGCCGGTTTCCGGGCGGTAGGCGAAGGCGGGATGGCTTTGCGCGTCGGAGAGATTGAGCGGCGTCGCCTCGCTGGCGACAAGGCCGACCAGGCCCTCATGCGCGCTCAGCACGGTGCGGTGCACGGCGTCGCGGTTCAGACCTTCGGTGGCGTAGAGCTCGAGTGTGTTGTCGATGCGCAGCACGTAGCAGGAGCAGACCTCGGCCACCATGTTGGCCGCGATCAGCACCACGATCTTGTCGAGGCGTTCCTGGGCGGAGACTTGCTCCGCCATGGTTTCGCGGAGCCGTCTCAACAGGACGCGGGGGCCTCCCGACGCGCTCCGCATGTGCTTCAGTCCCTCCCCACGAGGCCGGCGCACCGGGCCGGACGGCCGTTGGCGCAAAACTCGTCAAAAACAACAATTTTAGTCATTCGGCGTCGCCGCTCGCGCCAGTTCCCGCCGATTCGGGATCGCACAAACTGTGCCACAGTTTGCGACAGCCCACCTGACTGGCCGTATAGCCAATCAAGGCTCGCTTTGCCAAGCAAAACGCCTGCCAGTAGCAAATAACGTCTGCGTCAGCCCTATGCTGCGCCCGCTAAGAGAAATTCTAACTCCGGGATGTGGGTACCGGAGGACGGCTTGTTCCCCTGGGAGGGGCGGGGTCTATCCACCCGTCATTCCGGGGCTCGCGAAGCGAGAGCCCGGAATCCATCGGGCCCCAGCCCCCACGGTGAAATGGATTCCGGGCTTGCGCCAAGTGGCGCGCCCCGGAATGACGGGAGCTAGGTCCTACGCCTGATCCAGCCCGTACAGCGTGTGCAGTGTGCGGACCGCGAGTTCGGTGTAGGCGGCGTCGATCAGGACCGAGAACTTGATCTCGGAGGTGGTGATGGCGCGGATGTTGATGTTGCGCTCGGACAGCGCCTTGAACGCCTTCGCGGCGACACCGGCATGGCTGCGCATGCCGCTGCCGATCACCGAGACCTTGGCGACGTCGGTCGCGGTATCGAGCCTGACGTAGCCGATCTTGGCCTTGGCGGCGGTGATGGTGTCCTTGGCGCGGTTGTAGTCGGTGGCCGGCACGGTGAAGGTGAGGTCGGTGGTCTTGCCGTCCTCCGACACGTTCTGCACGATCATGTCGACGTTGATGTTGGCATCCGCGAGCGGCCCGAAGATCGCCGCGGCGACGCCGGGCTTGTCCTCGATCTGGCGCACGGAAATCTGGGCTTCGTCCTTGGAGAAGGCGATGCCGGTGACGACGTGCATTTCCATGATTTCCTCCTCGCTGCAGATCAGCGTGCCCGGCGGCTGGTTGGCGTGCGGGTCGATATCCTCTGGCTTGTCGAAGCTGGAGCGCACGAAGATCGGCATGTTGTGCACCATGCCGAGTTCCACCGAGCGAACCTGCAGCACCTTGGCGCCCTGCGAGGCCAGCTCCAGCATGTCCTCGAATGCGATCTTGTCGAGCCGGCGCGCCTTCGGCACCACGCGCGGGTCGGTGGTGTAGACGCCGTCGACGTCGGTGTAGATGTCGCAGCGGTCGGCCTTCAGCGCAGCCGCGATCGCCACCGCTGAGGTGTCCGAACCGCCGCGGCCGAGCGTGGTGATGCGGCCGGTCTGCGGATTGATGCCCTGGAAGCCGGCGATGACAGCGACTTCCTTGCGCTCCTTGAAGCGGTCGATGATCTCGCTGCCGTCGATATCGAGGATGCGCGCCGAAGCGTGCGCGTCTGAGGTCTTGATCGGGATCTGCCAGCCCTGCCAGGAGCGCGCCTGGATGCCGATGCCCTGCAGCACGATCGCAAGCAGGCCCGAGGTGACCTGTTCGCCGGAGGCGACCACCGCGTCATATTCGCGCGCGTCGTGCATCGGCGAGGCCTCGGTGCACCAGCCCACCAGTTCGTTGGTCTTGCCGGACATCGCGGAGACGACGACGGCGACCTGGTGGCCGGCGTCGACCTCGCGCTTCACGTGCTGGGCGACGTTGCGGATACGATCGATATTGGCGACGGACGTACCGCCGAATTTCATCACGAGGCGGCCCATGACGACGCGTCTATTCCTTTAAGAGGATAAGTAGGTTAACCCACGCCGAAAACCGCAAGCGCGGGCACCGAAAGGCGCGTATACATAGCGCCGCGCCCGGGGGCAAGCCGGTTGGTAGGGGTCCCCGGAAGGTCTTTTGGGGGTGTTTTGCCGGTTGCCGGCGGGCTGTTGCGCAAGGGTGACTCGCGGGTAATTCGAAGGCGGGATTGGATGGGACGCTATATCGACGAAATCCTGCAGCCCGGCGAGAAGCTGCTGTATTCCACCAATGCGCACTGGATGTTCTATCTGCCGGCGATCGCGGCCTGGATCGTGGTGCTGGTGCTGCTGATCCTGTCCCGGATGACGACGGTCGACGCCCTGGTGCTGGCCTGCCTGGCGGCCGCCGCCGTGGTCGCGGTCGCGGCGCTGTACTGGACCGGCGCGGCCTGGTTCCATCGCTGGACCACGGAAACCGACGTCACCAATTTCCGCGTGGTGCACAAGAGCGGCTTCATCAAGCGGCGCACCTTCGAGATGAGCCTCGACAAGGTCGAGAGCGTCGACGTCAACCAGAGCATCATGGGGCGCCTGCTCAATTATGGCGACGTCACCATCCGCGGCGTCGGCGAGGGCATCGAGACCATCAAGACCATCGCCTCGCCGCTGGCGTTCCGCAATTCGATCACCGCGCGATAGGGGCGCGCGCAATCATGACTACGCAAACAACTGTTTCAAATTCCTCCGCCAATGCCTTCGCCCACTCGGTCGATCCGGCCGAGGTCGCGAAATTCTCAAAACTGTCGGATGAATGGTGGGATCCGCGCGGCAAGATGGCGCCGCTGCACAAGATCAATCCGCTGCGCCTGACCTATATCCGCGACGCCGCCTGCCGCAAGTTCGAGCGCAACGCCAAGAGCCTGAGCTGCCTGTCCGGCCTGCGCCTGCTCGACATCGGCTGCGGCGCCGGCCTCTTGTGCGAGCCGTTCACGCGGCTCGGCGCCCAGGTGATCGGGATCGATCCGTCCGCCACCAACATCGCAGCCGCGAAGTTGCACGCCGACAAGGGGCACCTGTCGATCGACTACCGCTGCACCACGATCGAGGACATGGACGTCCGCGAGCGCTTCGACATCGTGCTGGCGATGGAGGTGGTCGAGCACGTCGTCGACGTCGGCGCCTTCATCAAGCGCTGCGCCGTCATGCTCAAGCCCGGCGGGCTGATGGTGGTCTCGACCTTGAACCGCAACTGGAAGAGCTTTGCGCTGGCGATCGTCGGTGCCGAATACGTGCTGCGCTGGCTGCCGCGCGGTACCCATGAGTGGAGCAAGTTCGTCACCCCCGCCGAGCTCGAACGCTATCTCGGCGACGTCAATCTCACCGTCACCGAACAGGCCGGCGTGGTCTACAACCCGCTCGCCGACAAATGGAGCGTCTCGTCCGACATGGACGTGAACTACATGGTGGTGGCGGAGGAGACGTGAGCTGAAGCCACGGTCTCGGCCACACAATAGGTGTCGTCCCTGCGAAAGCAGGGACCCATAACCACCGGCCCCGGTTGTTGAGCGCGATCTCAGTTCAGGAGCTGCTTCCGAATCCGATCGACACCATCCGTCTCGTCGCCCGTTCAACCATCGTGCCTCAAACCACTCCCTGTGGTTATGGGTCCCTGCTTTCGCAGGGACGACAGTGAGTTTGTGGCTCGAGCGCAATCCAGTCATGCGCCGTTTCGATTGACCGCATTCGTCGCGCCGGGCACGCTGCGCGCGTACTCCCGCCCCGGCGCACTTTCCTCATCCCGCATGTTCACCATCGCCTCGCTCTGGATCCCCTTCACCATCGTCGCTGCGTTCGGGCAGGTGGCGCGCAATGCGATGCAGCGGCATCTGACCGGGCCGCTGGGGACCTGGGGCGCGACCAATATCCGTTTCCTGTTCGGCCTGCCGTTCGCGGTGGTGTTCTTCGCGCTGGCGGTGCTGCTGACCGGCGATCGCCTGCCGTGGCCGGCGGCGTCGTTCTGGCCGTGGCTGTTGTCCGGCGCGCTCAGCCAGATCGTCGGCACCGGCTTCATGCTGCTGGCGATGAACGACCGCTCCTTCGTGGTGACCACGGCCTATATGAAGACCGAGGCGATCCAGACCGCGATCTTCGGCTTCATCTTCCTCGGCGACCATCTGACGACGCCCAAGGTGATCGCGATCGTGATCGCGACCATCGGCGTTGTCGTCACCGCGCTGCGGCCTGGCGGGCAGAAGAGTTTTGCCGATTTGCGCCCGACTGTGCTCGGCCTCGGCGCCGCCGCGGTGTTCGCGATCTCGGCGGTGAGTTTTCGCGGCGCCATCATTGCCGTGCCCGGCGTCTCGTTTGTGACGGCGGCCTCCTACACGCTGATGTGGAGCCTGTTCGTCCAGACGCTGATCCTGTCGGTCTATCTGCTGCTGCGCGCGCCCGACGTGCTGCGAAAGATTCTCGGCCTGTGGCGGCCCTCGATGTTCGCGGGCTTCATGGGCGCGTTCTCCTCGCAGTTCTGGTTCCTGGCGTTCGCGCTCACCGCCGCCGCCAACGTGCGCACGCTGGCGCTGATCGAGGTGCTGTTCGCGCAGGGCGTGGCCTATTTCTCGCTCAAGCAGCCGTTCTCGCTGCGCGAGGTGATCGGCATCGTCCTGATCGTGATCGGCGTCGCGCTGCTGATCGCCGCGTAAGCTCTTGTTTGACGCGTTTTCTTCACGCGAACCGGTAGCCACTTCGCTCGAAAACGCTATCAGCCCTTCACGGCGATCAGTACCGCGCCCGCCGAGATCAGCGCGATCCCGATCCAGCCATAGGCCGAGGGGCGCTCGCCAAGGAACACGGCGCCGAACAACGCCACCAGCACCACGCTGAGCTTGTCGATCGGCGCGACCAGTGTGGCAGGTCCAAGCTTGAGTGCGCGGAAATAGCAGATCCACGACGCGCCGGTGCCGAGCCCGGACAGCAGCAGGAATAGCCAACTCTTGCCCGAGATCGGGCCGGCCTGGGCGAATTGCCCGGTCGCGAACAGGATCGCCGACAGCGTGATCAGCACGATCACGGTGCGGATCAGGGTGGCGAGATCGGAGTTGATGCCCTCGACGCCGACCTTGGCGAAGATCGCGGTCAGCGCCGCGAAAATGGCCGAAAGAAACGCCCAGACCTGCCAGGACGCGGTCAATTCCGATCTTCCGGCAGCGTCGGCAGCGGCGAGACCTCGACGCCTTCGTCGATCAGCGCGCGCGCCTCCTCGGGCGAGGCCTCGCCGTAGATCGGCCGATGCTCAATATCGCCGTAATGCATCTTGCGCGCCTCGTTCGGGAAGCGGTCGCCGACATTGTCGGCGTTCTTCACGATATGGTCGCGCAGTTCCTTCAGCTTGCTGCGCAGCTCGCGCTCCTGCGCCATCATCAGCGACGTCGATTCGGCAGGCGGTGCCTCGACGGGCGCGGCCGGCGCCGGCTGGGCCGGTTCGCGGCCCTTCTTGCTGACGATTTGCGGCGCCATGATCGCGCGCTCGATCTTGTCGGAGCCGCAGGACGGGCAATCGATCAAATGACGCCGCTCCTGCGATTCATAGGCCGAGGAGCTCTGGAACCAGCTCTCGAACTGATGGCCGCGCTCGCAGCGCAGCGTGTAGCGGATCATGCCGAGCCCCGGACGAGGTGCAGATGCTCCGGGCCGGCCTTGGGGTCGGCGATGCCGAAACGCCTGCCGTGCTGAAGTGAAGGGATAGTCTTGCGCGCGGTCTCGACCTTGGTGGGATCGATCTCGGCCAGGAACACGCCGGGCTCGACGCCGCCCTCGGTGAGGATCTCGCCCCAAGGGTCGATGATCAGCGAATGCCCGAAGGTCTCGCGCTTGTTCTCATGCAGGCCGGCTTGCGCCGCCGCAAACACGAAGCAGCCGGTCTCGATGGCGCGGGCGCGCAGCAGCGTGTGCCAGTGCGCTTCGCCGGTCTTGCGGGTGAAGGCGGACGGCACGGTGAGGAACGACGCGCCGGCTTCGGCAAGCGCGCGATAGAGCGCCGGGAAGCGCACATCGTAGCAGATCGTCAATCCGATCCGGCCCCAGGGCAGGTCGGAGATCACGGCGGTCTCGCCGGGCTGGTAATTGGCCGACTCGCGATAGCTCTCGCCGCCCGGCAGATCGATGTCGAACATGTGGATCTTGTCGTAGCTCGCGAGCACATTGCCCTCGGGCCCGATCAGGAACGAGCGGTTGACCGCCTTCTCCGGCGAGTAGCGCAGCGCCAGCGAGCCGATATGCAGATGGATCTTCAGTTCGGCGGCCAGCGCGCGATAGGCCTGCAGCGACTTGTCGTCCTCTTCGCTCGCCAGATGCTCGAACAGCGCCTTGCGGTTCAGCTGCATCATGTTGCTGACCTCAGGGGTCAGCACGTATTTGGCGCCCTGCGCCGCCGCTTCGCGGATCAGCCGCGTGCCCTGCTCCAGGCTCGGCTCGGGCAGCAATCCGGTGCGCATCTGCACCATGGCGGCAGTGAAAATGTTGTCCGTGCTCATCAGGCGCCGCCTCCGTTGCTGAGCAGGCCGTCGAGCTTGCCCTCGCGGTCGAGCGCGTAGAGCTCGTCGCAGCCGCCGACATGGGTCTTGTCGATGAAGATCTGCGGGAAAGTCGAGCCCGCGCCGGCGCGATCGTACATCTCGTCGCGGTACGCCGGGTTGCTGGCGACGCTCAATTCGGTGAACGCGGCGTTCTTGCGCGTCAAAAGCGATTTGGCCGCGGTGCAATAACCGCAGCCGGGGCGGGTATAGATTTCGATGGCAGCGGTCATGGTGTGCTCGGTTGAACCAGAAGTTACAGATTATATGGGAGCGCGGTGGGTATCGACAACCCGGGCAAACACCAGCACGTCGACCTGCGCGGCCTTGGCGCGCAACAGCGCCCGTGCGCAGGCATCCACTGTGGCGCCAGAGGTCAGGACGTCGTCGACCAGGACCACACGGCGGCCTTGGATGTCAGCCTTGCGTTCATCGGCGACCCCGAATGCGCCCTGCACATTGCTGGCGCGGTCCTTGCGCGACAGCCCGATCTGCTGCTCGGTGGCGCGGGTGCGCCGCAGCGCCTCGGACACCATTTTGACGCCGCTCTGGCGCGCGATCACCTTGGCGAGCGCGCCGGACTGGTTGTAGCGCCGGCTCCAGCCGCGCCGCCAATGCAGGGGAACCGGCACCAGCATATCGGCATCTGCTAGCACTTCCTTCCCCGCGCGCGCCATCCAGCGGCCCATTGTCGGCGCCAGATCGGTGCGATCCTGGTATTTCAATGCGTGCACCAGGGTGCGCGCGACGTCGTCATAGCGCACCGCGGCGCGGGCGCGCTGGTAGGACGGTGGATTGGCGATCGCCTCCATCGACAGCAGCTCGGGACCGGGATCGTAGACAAAGGGAATCCCGAGCCGTGGGCAGAACGGCGGCGCGATGAACGACAATTTGGCCCAGCAGGCCGCGCAGACGCCCTCGCCATGAACCGGCTCGCGGCAGGACACGCACAGCGTCGGCAGCGCGATGTCGAGGGCCAACCGCGCGGTATGCAGCCACGCACCCCCGACCGCGCCGAGCGCCCGCTGGATGTGACCGGAAATGGAGCGTGTCGGTGATGCCTCGGCGTCCATGGCCGATGAGGCTAGCGTTTGAGCCGAGCGGGCTCAAGGCGCATTGCCTGCGGCGGCCGTCCGGCGTAACCAGCCGGCATGGCAACGACCCCAGCCACGGCTCCCGTCCTGTTCGATCGCGCATCGCTCCGCGCGCGGCTGGCGCGCGCGGAGGCCGCGGGGGCGGCGACGTTCCTGCTCGAGCGGGCCACAGAGGACATGTCGGACCGGTTGCTGGCGGTGTCGCGCGGCTTTTCTTCCGCGGCCGATATCTGGACGCCGGGAGACGGGCTTGCGGACGCCCTGCGCGGGCGTGTCGCCTCGGTCGATCCGATCGGTTTCAGCGAGACGGAAGCGCTCGGACTGCCACCTGAATCGCTGGACCTCGCGGTCTCCGCGCTCGCCTTCCAGTTCGTCAACGATCTGCCGGGCGTGCTGACGCAGATCCGCCGCGCGCTGAAACCGGACGGGCTGCTGCTCGCGGCGATGCTCGGCGGCGACACGCTGACCGAGCTCCGGCAAAGCTTTGCCGCGGCGGAGGCGGAGTGCGAGGGCGGGGTGTCGCCGCGCGTCGCGCCGTTCGCCGACCTGCGCGACATCGGCGCGTTGTTGCAGCGGGCCGGTTTTGCGCTGCCGGTCACCGATGTCGACCGCGTCGTGGTGCGCTACGCCAGCGCGTTCGCCCTGATGGCCGATCTCAGGCGCATGGGCGCCACCAATGTGCTGCGCGAGCGCCGCCATACGCCGACCCGCCGCGCCACCATGCTGCGCATGGCGCAGATCTATGGCGAGCGTTTCGCCGATCCCGACGGCCGCATCCGCGCCACCTTCGACATCGTCTGGCTCTCCGGCTGGGCGCCGCATGAGAGCCAACCGAAGCCACTCAAGCCGGGTTCGGCAAGAGCGAGCCTGGAGGCCGCGGTGAAGGGCACTTCACCCTCCCCTGGAGGGGGAGGGTCGACGCGAATGAAATGAGCGGCGGGGTGGGGTGACGGTCTTTCGACTCGAACAGTGCCCGTGTTGAGAGACCGTCACCCCACCTCGATCCGCATTCCGCTGCGCTTCATGCGGATCGATCCTCCCCCTCCAGGGGAGGATGAAGAGATCACAGCAGCAAATCCATCAGATGCGGCTGCAGCGGGGTGTCCGCGGGCCTGTGAGTTGCCCGACGCGTCAAGTCGCCAGGTCGAATGACGGCCGCAGCCGCTACTGTGCATGGGGTTGTTTTCGATATTTTGGGTAGCCGCGCCTCCCGCAAGCGGGGGAGGCTAAGATCACAGCAGCAAATCGATCAGATGCGGCAGCAGCGGAATGTCCGCCGGCGGCATCGGATAGTCGCGCAGCTTGTTGGCGCGGACCCAGGCGAGGTTCTGGCCCTCGCGTGCCACCGCCATGCCCTCCCAGCGCCGGCAGATGTAGAGCGGCATCAGCAGATGGAAAGTCTCGTAGGCATGGCTGGCGAAGGTCAGCGGCGCGAGGCACGGCTCGCTCACGGTGATGCCGATCTCCTCGTGCAGCTCGCGGATCAGGGTCTGTTCCGGTCGCTCGCCGGGCTCGATCTTGCCGCCGGGGAATTCCCACAGGCCCGCCAGTGCCTTGCCTTCGGGACGCTGCGCCAGCAGCACGCGCTTGTCGGCGTCGACCAGCGCGCAGGCGACGACGAGGGTCAGCTTGATGTCAGCCATGTAGCTGGAATGTCCTTCTCATCTGCAAGCTTTCATTAACCAGCAACGCCCCGTCAGCCAAACGATTTGTGCCGGTGCGCTTTTTCTGCATTCGCGATAAGCCGGCCTTAATTCGCGGCAGGCAGGGTGAAGGTCCTGATTTATCAGCCCATCAATTTCTCTGCCGATATAACCCATGCACACCTTGCTCCGGACCGTCAGCCGCTTCCGCCGCGATCGCTCCGGCAACATCGCGATGATCTTCGGCATGGCCCTGCTGCCGCTGCTCGTCGCGGTCGGATGCGCGGTCGACTATTCCCGCGCCAACCAGATCCGCAGCAAGCTGATCTCCGCCGCCGACGCGGCGAGCGTCGGATCGGTCGCCAAGGCATCGCCCGGCTTCATCGCGGCCGGCGCCATGACCTCGGACGGCGAGATCTCGGCGGGAGAAGCCGATGCGAAAAAGATCTTCAACGGCAACATCTTCAACCAGAACGGCTTCACGCTGACCAACGTGACGCCGACCATGACCAAGAGCGGCAGCATCATCACCTCGACGGTCCAATTCACCGCCGATGTCCCGACCATGTTCCTCGGCGTGCTGGGGCGGAGCAAGGTGTCGGTGTCGGGCACCTCGACCTCGACCGCGAACATGCCGCTCTATATCGATTTCTATCTGCTGCTCGATAACTCGCCGTCGATGGGCGTCGGCGCGACGCCGACGGACGTCGCCAAGCTGGTCACGGCCACCACCGGCAACAGCTTCAAGCCGAACGACCAATGCGCCTTCGCCTGCCACGACTACAACGACCCCAACAACTACTACAATCTGGCAAAATCGCTTGGCGTCACGACGCGGATCGATGTGCTGCGCAGCGCGACCCAGCAATTGATGGACACCGCGGCGGCGACCCAGACCTATTCGAGCCAGTTCCGCATGGCGATCTATGACTTCGGCGCGTCCTCGGCGACCTATGGTTTGCGAAGCCTGTTTTCGCTGTCATCAAGCCTGTCGAGCGCAAAGTCGGCGGCCGGCAACATCGATCTGATGGGTGTCTACGGCAACAACGATTCTTACACCGCGGACAAGGACAGCCAGTTCACCGCGATCTTTCCCCAGATCAACAATGCGATCGCAAATCCGGGCGCAGGCACGTCGTCGGCGCCGCTGAAATATCTGTTCTTCGTATCCGACGGGGTCGCCGACGAGCCGAATACAAGCTGCCTGAAGCCGATCACCGGCAGCAATCGCTGCCAGTCGCCGATCAATCCGGCGCTTTGCGATGCGATCAAGAAGCGCAACATCAAGATCGCGGTGCTCTACACCACCTATCTGCAGCTGCCGACCAACAACTGGTACATGACCTGGATCGATCCGTTCAATCAGGGCCCGTTCGGCCCCTCGCCGAACAGCCAGATCGCGCAGAACATGCAGACCTGTGCGTCGCCGGGCTTCTATTTCGAGGTCAGCCCGACGCAGGGCATCGCGGACGCGATGAACGCACTGTTCAAGAAAGCAGTCGCCGACGCGCGGATCTCGAGCTAGCGAAAGCTCACGGTGTCTCTCACCGTCACCCTGAGGTGGCCGCGAAGCGGCCGTCTCGAAGGGTCGACGGCCCAACTCCCTCACAGCGCTGATGCATTCAGGCCGTGCATCCTTCGAGGCTCGCTCCGCTCGCACCTCCAGCGACAAAGGCGAAGCCTTTGCGCGGGGATGACGGGACTTACACCGTCATTGCGAGCGAAGCGAAGCAATCCATCTCACCGCACATACGGACGGGTGGATTGCTTCGTCGCTTCGCTCCTCGCAATGACGGAGGTGATTGGGAAAGCGGCTACGACCTGTAATCGCCGTTGATCGCGACATATTCCTTGGTGAGGTCGCAGGTCAGCACGCGGTCCTTCGCCTTGCCGAGGCCGAGCGCGACCTTGATCTGGATCTTCGGCGCCTTCATCGCCTCCGATACCTCTTTCTCATTGTAGGACGGATCGCGCGCGCCGCTCTTGGCGACGCGGATGCCGTTGAAGGAGATCGAGAGCTTGTCGCGGTTGGCGGGCTCGCCGGCCTTGCCGACCGCCATCACGACGCGGCCCCAATTGGCGTCCTCGCCGGCGATCGCGGTCTTCACCAGCGGCGAATTGGCGATCGACATCGCGATTCTGCGCGCCGACGGCTTTGTCGTGGCACCCTCGACCACGACCTCGACCAGCTTGCGGGCGCCCTCGCCGTCGCGCGCCACCTGCTCGGACAGATTGGCGAGGATCTGCTGGAACGCCTTGGTGAAGGCCTTCAGCCGCGGGTCGCTGGCGCGCGAGATCTTCGGCGCGCCGTTGGCGGCCGCAGCACCGGTCGCAAATGCGAGCAGCGTGTCCGAGGTCGAGGTGTCGCCGTCGATGGTCAGCGCATTGAAAGTGTCCTCGACGCCGGCCTTGAGCAGGGATTGCAGCACGCCAGCCGACAGCGGCGCATCGGTGAAGACGAAGGACAGCATGGTCGCCATGTCGGGCATGATCATGCCGGCGCCCTTGGCCATGCCGTTGATCGTCACCTTGGCCTTGCCGAGCTTCACGGTCGCGGTGGCGACCTTCGGGAAGGTATCGGTAGTCATGATCGCCTTGGCCGCGTCCATCCACAGATCGGGGGTCGCGGTCTCCGCGAGCTGCGCCAGCACGCCGTCGAACTTGGTGGCGTCGAGCGGCTCGCCGATCACGCCGGTGGAGGCAAGGAACACATCCGACGTCGAACAGCCGACCGCCTTCGCCGCGATCTGCGCGGTCAATGCCGTCGACGACTTGCCGGTCTTACCGGTGAAGGCGTTGGCGTTGCCGGAATTGACCACCAGCGCGCGCGCGGCCCCGCCCTTCAGTTTGGCGCGGCACCATTCGACTGGCGCCGACGGGCATTTCGACTTGGTGAAGACACCGGCCACCGTGGTGCCCTTGTCCATCAGCGCGAGCAGCACGTCGGTGCGGCCCTTGTAGCGGATGCCGGCGGCAGCGGTCGCAAGCCGCACACCCGCGATCACGGGCATCTCGGGGACGTCGGGCGGGGCGAGGGGGGAGACGGCGGTGGACATGGGAGGCTTCCGGCTACGGGGAGGGAAGCGCTGCATAACATCTCGCCGGCTGAAGCGGGAGAGGGCTCGGGCGCGAACGCGCTGTCATCAATTGTTCAAAGAGACGTCTGTAGCCCGGACGGAGCGCAGCGTAATCCGGGGCCGCTGTCCCCGTGGATGGTCTGCCCCGGATTTCGCTTCGCTTCATCCGGGCTACGAACGCACCACAAAATGCAAATGGCCGGGACATGCCCGGCCATCGCAACTGCTTTCGCTCTGGAGCTTACTTCTTCGCCGGCGCCATCTTGTTGTCGGCGGGCTTCGGCGCGTCCTTGGCGGCATCGGCCGGCGCCGTCGCGTCCTTGGCCGTCTCGGCCGGCTTGTCTAGGCGCTCGACCTTGGCGGCCTCGCGCAGCTTGGCGACATAGTCGGCCTGGGCCTTGCGGGTCACATAGGTCTCGATCTGGGCCTTCACCTGCTCGAAGTCGGGCGCCTTGCGGTTGCGCTTTTCCTCGACCTTGATGATGTGCCAGCCGAACTGCGACTTGACCGGATCGGAGATCTTGCCCGGCTCGAGCGTGAAGGCGACCGCAGAGAATTCCGGCACCATCTGCTCCTTGGTGAAGAAGCCGAGGTCGCCGCCATCGGAGGCGCCGGGATCCTTGGACTTCTTCTTGGCGAGCTCGGCGAAGTCCGCGCCCTTGTCGAGCTCGGCCTTGATCGCCTTCGCTTCGTCCTCGGTCTCGACCAGGATGTGGCGGGCGCGCACCTCCTGCTCGCCGGTGATCTGCTTGGAGGCCTCTTCATAGACCTTCTTCATGGCGTCGTCGGTGGTCGCGGCCTTGCCCTCGCTGGCAAGCAGGCTGTCCATCAACAGGCGGTTGCGGGTGAAGGCGAGCCGCTTCTTGAAGTCGTCATTGTTCTCGATCTTCTTGTCCTCGGCGGCCTTGGACACGATCTTCATGTCGATCAGGAAGGACAGCACGTTGTCCTTGCGGGTCGAGGGGTCCATCTGCTGCAGGCTCGGGCCGAGTTCCTCCTCGGCGAGCGCCACGTCGCTGGCATGGATCTCGGAACCGTTCACCTTCGCCAGCACCGGGTCGGATTCCGCGGCGCGGACCGGGAGGCCGGCAGCCAGCACTGCGACAAGACAGCCCGTGGCGGCCAGGGTGGCGAGGCCGAGGCGCAGGCCGGTTTTGGTTTCCGGAGGCGAGGTGGTCATGCAAAATCCTTGGTCTAAAGGGGGGAAGCTCGAGCGGGGCGGACACTCGCCCAATCGTGTTACATTGGCAACGCGAAAGTCTTGTCAAAATGATGAATTCCTTGACATCTTGGCGGCGTTGACAACCCCCCGACCGGGCCATATCTCTGGCCGACCGTGTCAGCGGTGAGAGCGCTTATTTTGCTGCGTTTTTCGCCGTTGAACCCAGGATGGCCTGTTTCCCACTCAATTGGCGGAGGAGCTCCGGGCCGGGGCTCGAACCGTAGCGCGTCACGGTGAGTTGATAGGCAATCCGGCGGACCATCTCAGGCTGTATTCCAAGACTGAAATTCAACACTGAACCAAGACCGAACTCGAGACCGAAGAACAGGAATTTCGCATGATCGGCGCGCTCGCCCGCAAGTTTTTCGGCTCCTCCAACGACCGCCGGGTCAAGGGGTATCAGTCCCGCGTCAGCGCCATCAACGCCCTCGAGCCCGAAGTCGTCAAACTGACGGACGATGAGCTCAAGGCCCGCACCGCCGAGTTCAAGCAGCAGCTCGCCAATGGCAAGACGCTCGACGACCTCTTGGTTCCGGCCTTCGCCACGGTGCGCGAGGCGGCCAAGCGGACGCTCGGCCAGCGCCATTTCGACGTCCAGCTGATCGGCGGCATGGTGCTGCACGAGGGCGACATCGCCGAGATGAAGACCGGCGAAGGCAAGACGCTGGTTGCAACCCTCGCGGTCTACCTCAACGCGCTCGCCGGCAAGGGCGTCCATGTCGTCACCGTCAACGACTACCTCGCCCGCCGCGACTCCGGCTGGATGGGCCAGATCTATTCGTTCCTGGGGCTGACCACCGGCGTGATCGTGCACGGCCTCGACGACGCCGAGCGCAAGGCCGCCTATGCCTGCGACATCACCTACGGCACCAACAACGAATACGGCTTCGACTATCTGCGCGACAACATGAAGTACCGCCTGGAGGACATGGTCCAGCGCGAGCATTTCTACGCGATCGTCGACGAAGTCGACTCGATCCTGATCGACGAAGCGCGCACGCCGCTGATCATCTCCGGCCCGCTCGACGACCGTTCGGATTTCTACAACACCATCGACACCTTCATGCCGAAGCTCGTCAAGAAAGACGACTTCGAGGTCGACGAGAAGCAGCGCACGGTGACGCTGACCGAAGGCGGCATGGAGAAGCTCGAGAACCTGCTGCGCGACGCCGGCCAGCTCAAGGGTGACTCGCTGTACGACGTCGAGAACGTCTCGGTCGTGCATCACGTCAACCAGGCGCTGCGCGCGCACACGCTGTTCACGCGCGACAAGGATTACATCGTTCGCGACGACGAGGTCGTCATCATCGACGAGTTCACCGGCCGCATGATGCAGGGCCGGCGTTATTCGGAAGGCCTGCACCAGGCGCTGGAAGCCAAGGAACACGTCACGGTCCAGCCCGAGAACCAGACGCTGGCCTCGATCACCTTCCAGAACTATTTCCGGATGTACCAGAAGCTGTCCGGCATGACCGGCACGGCGCTGACCGAAGCCGACGAACTGTTCGACATCTACAAGCTCGAGGTCGTCGAGATCCCGACCAACCTGCCGGTGGCGCGTCTCGACGAGGACGACGAGGTCTACCGCACCCAGAACGAGAAATACGCCGCGATCCTTGCCGAGATCGAGCGCGCCAACAAGCGGCTGCAGCCGGTGCTGGTCGGCACGGCGTCGATCGAGAAGTCGGAAGTGCTGGCCGAGTACCTCAAGAAGCACGGCTACAAGCAGATCGATTTCGGCGCCGAGTCCGGTATGGACAAGCTTTATGCTGCGGCCCGCGCGGGCAAGCCGGCAAAGCTGTTCGCGGTGCTGAACGCGCGCTTCCACGAGCAGGAAGCCTATATCGTCGCGGAAGCCGGCGTGCCGGGTGCGATCACGATCGCGACCAACATGGCCGGCCGCGGTACCGACATCAAGCTCGGCGGCTCGCTCGAGATGCGGATCCAGCAGGAGACCGCCGCGATCACCGACGAAGCCGAGAAGGCCAAGAAGATCGAGCTGATCAAGGCCGACATCGAGCGCTTCCGCGAGATCGTGCTGAAGGCCGAAGAGGATTTCGAGGTCGAGCCCGCCAAGGGCAACAAGCCCGCCAAGACCGTGAAGAAGCCGGGCGGCCTCTACATCATCGGCTCCGAGCGCCACGAATCCCGCCGCATCGACAACCAGCTGCGCGGCCGTTCCGGCCGTCAGGGCGACCCCGGCCGCTCGAAATTCTTCCTGTCGCTGGAAGACGACCTGATGCGCATCTTCGGCTCCGACCGGCTCGACAGCATGTTGCAACGGCTCGGCCTGCAGGAAGGCGAGGCCATTATCCATCCCTGGATCAACAAGGCGCTCGAGAAGGCCCAGCAGAAGGTCGAGGCGCGCAACTTCGACATCCGCAAGAACCTCCTGAAGTTCGACAACGTCCAGAACGACCAGCGCAAGGTGATCTTCGACCAGCGCATCGACCTGATGAAGGACGACAGCGTCGTCGAGACCGTGACCGACATGCGCCATGCCTTTGTCGAGGACGTGGTCGCCAAGCACATCCCCGAGCACGCCTATGCCGAGCAGTGGGACACCGCGGGCCTCAAGGAAGAGCTGAAGCGCGTGCTCGATGTCGACCTGCCGGTCGACGAATGGGCCAAGGAAGAAGGCATCGCCGACGAGGAGCTGCTGACGCGCATCGAGAATCATGTCGACGAGCGCATGGCGGCCAAGGTCGCGCAATGGGGCCCCGACGTGATGCGTTACGTCGAGAAGACCATCCTGTTGCAGACGCTCGACCATCTCTGGCGCGAGCACCTGATCATGCTCGACCATCTGCGCCAGGTGATCGGCCTGCGCGGCTACGGCCAGCGCGATCCGTTGCAGGAGTACAAGACCGAGGCCTTCAATCTCTTCCAGGAGATGAGCGCGCATCTGCGCGAGGCGGTCACCGCGCAGCTGATGCGGGTCGAGATCGTGCCGCCGGAAGAGCCGCCGATGCCGCTGCCGCCGATGGAAGCGCACAAGCTCGATCCCAACACCGGCGAGGACGAGTTCGCCCAGGCCCGCCTGACCGAGGCCACCTACGCGCAGGCCTCGCTGGCGCCGGGGATGCCCGCCGCCGACCGCAATCCGAATGACCCGGCAAGCTGGGGCAAGGTCGGCCGCAACGAGGATTGCCCCTGCGGGTCAGGCAAGAAGTACAAGCACTGCCACGGGCGGTACGCGTAAGCCGCCGCAAGCCTGACGCGGCGGGCGCCTGGCCCGCCGTCGAGACTACTCGCGCTCAACCGGCGAACGCCTTGTCGAGATCGGCGATGATGATCTTCTGCATCTTCAGCATCGCCTGCATTGCGCGATCGGCCGCCTTGCGGTCGGGGTCGCCGAGATAGCGGCTCAGCGCCGTCGGGATCACCTGCCAGGACAGGCCGAAGCGGTCCTTGAGCCAGCCGCAGCGCGATTCCTGGCCGCCGTCGGTGAGCTTGCTCCAGAAATAATCCACCTGCTCTTGGGTCTCGACGCTGAGGAAGAACGACACCGCCTCGTTGAATTTGTGCTGCGGCCCGCCATTGAGAGCGTAGAACCGCTGCCCCTCGAGCTCAAAACTCGCCATGAAGTCGCTGACGGTCTCGATCTCGGCGTTCGGGAACACCGACTTGTAGAAGGCGACGGCGTCGCGGACGTTATTGTCGAGCCAGAGGAACGGCGTGATCGAAGTCATGACGGGGAAATCCTTGTGATCGATGAGGAGGATGAGCCGGAACCGCGCGCACAGCGTTAGCGCATCCGGAGGACGCGCCCGCGACCGTCACTCCGACATGTTGACCGGACTTTTTGTTGAGCCTCCCGGCACGGCTGTCTGCCGGTAAGGCGGTATTTTTCGCGATTTTGGAGCCCCGGTAACCCTGCGCTAAGCCCGCGGCCGGTCCGGCCACTACCCAACGTCGGTATTGGTTCGTCCAATCAATCACTTGTTAGTGCTCTGTGCTTCAATATTGCCGGGCGCGTCGGGTGAGCCGCCAACGCGCATCAAAGCGTCTCTTTGGTCAAGGCTCGATCCGGAGGCCGCGCCTTGCAGACCGCGACGACTATGCCCGGCCGCTACTATCCGGCGATCTTCGTGCTGGCGTCGGCCACGCTGGCCTATCAGATCCTGATCACCCGCTTCTTCAGCGTGATGGTGCATTACCACTTCGCTTTCGGGGCCATCGCGCTTGCGATGTTCGGGCTGACGCGCGGTGCAATGAAGGTTTATGAGGATTCGGCCCGCTATGCGCCGGCGCGTGTGGCGCCGGAGTTTGCCCGCCATGCCGCGCGGTTCGCGATCAGCGGCGTCGTCGTGATGTGCGCCTTTCTGTATGCGCCGCTGGTCGTGCCCGGCGCATATGCCATGTCTGCGCTCGCCGTGGTCGCGCTGGGTTTCACCATCCCGTTCGCCGAGGGCGGCATCTGCATCACGCTTCTCCTGACCCGGCTGCCCAACGTCGGCGGCTGGCTTTACGCTGCCGATCTGGTCGGCGCCGCGGTCGGATGCCTCGGCATCATCTTCGTGCTGCTGGTGATCGATCCGGTCAGCGCGACGCTGTGGATCGGCGCCTGCGCCGCGGCCGTCGGCTGGTTCGTGGTCCGTCACGGCGAAGGCCGAAGCGATGTGCGCCTGAGCCGCAACGCCGCGCTTGGTCTTGCCGCGCTCGCCGCGGTCCACACCGCGCTTGCCGCAACCGGCAGCAGCCATCTTGGCGTGATCTGGGCCAAGGGCACCCAGCAGACCGGAACGTTGTTCGAGCGCTGGAACACCTATTCGCGCATCCGCGTGACCGATCTCGGGCTTTCGACTCCGTTCGGCTGGTCGTTCTCGCGCACCCCGGATACCAGGATCGAGCAGCTCTATCTCGACATCGATGCCGACGCGGCGACACCGATCACCCGCTTCTCCGGCGATCTGACCAAGGTTTCCTATCTCAAGGACGACGTCATCAACGCGCCCTATCTGGTGCAGCAGCGGCCGGGCGACGTCGCCGTGGTCGGCGTCGGCGGCGGCCGCGACATCCTCTCCGGCCTGTATTTCGGCGCGCAGCGAATTCACGGCATCGAAATCAATCCCGCGATCTTCGAAGTGCTGACCGACAAGTTCGCCGATTATTCGGGCCATCTCCATCGCCAGCCCGGCGTGTCGCTGGTCAATGCCGAAGCGCGCAGCTACATCAACCACTCGCCCGATCGCTACGACCTGATCCAGATCTCGCTGATCGACACCTGGGCCGCCACCGCAGCCGGCGGGCTGACGCTGACCGAGAACCGGCTCTACACCGTGGAGGCGTGGGACGATTTCTTCCGCGCGCTGAAGCCGGGCGGCATGCTCTCGGTATCGCGCTGGTACGAACCAACGGCCTATCGCGGCGAGTTCTATCGCCTGATTGCGATCGCGGCCGAGGCGTTGCAGCATCAGGGCGTGCCGATGACCGAACTGTCGCAGCATGTGATTGCGGCGAATGTCGGCAGCGTCGTCACGGTCATGACCCGGCCCGAGGCGTTCACGGCGGCGCAATGGCAGGGCGCGCGCGAGCGGCTGGAAGCACGGGGATTCAAGCTGCTGCTCGGGCCTGACATCGCGTATGACAATGTCACCTCGGCTCTGCTATCGGGCAAGGCCGACCAGCGCTTCCTTGATTCATTGCCGGTAAACATCGCGGCCTCGACCGACGACAAGCCGTTCTTCTTCTATACCGCGCGACTTGCCGATCTGTTCCTCAAGAACGGCTTCGAGGCGCAGAACAACGCAGCGCTCGGCATCATCAAATGGGTGCTCGTCTTCCAGCTCGGCATCTGCATTTTCTACATCGGCATTCCCTTCGCGCGCTTGATGCGGCGGATGCCGGCGGCCACACTGGTGCCGCCGGTGGCCTATTTCGCCGCGATCGGCATGGGCTTCATGCTGATCGAGATTTCGCAGATGCAACGGCTGATGGTGTTCCTCGGCCACCCCGTCTACGGGCTCAGCGTCGTGCTGTTCACGATCCTGCTGTTCGGCGGCATCGGCAGCGCCACGGTGGGTGCCGCGCCTGCGCGGCCGGCCATGTTGATCGCTCGCCTCGTGGCGCTGGTCGCAACGCTGGTGGCCGCAGGCCTGCTGACGCCGGCCATCACCGCCTTGGCGCGCTCCGCGCCGACCGACATCCGCATCCTGGTGTCGGTCGCGCTGCTGGCGCCGCCGGCCTTCTGCATGGGCATGATGTTCCCGCTGGGCCTCGGCATCTGGCGGCGGCATGACGGGCTGCTGCCTTTCTTCTGGAGCACCAACGGCATCACCTCGATGCTTGCGTCCGTGCTCGGCATGGCGCTGTCGATCCAGTTCGGCATCACCACGACGTTCGCGCTCGGCGTCTGCTGCTATGTGGTGTGCGCGATCATGATCGTCGGCAACCGGCTGGCCCATCCGGTCGCTGATGACGCCCTCACGCCGGTCGGGCCGGCAAGCCTGGTGGCGCAGGACGAGGTGGCGTCGTAGCGGAGGCTGTTGCCTATTGCCTCAGTTGGCGCTGCCGATCAAGCTTTCCAGCAGCCGCTTGAGCTCGGTGGTCGACTTGTCGCCATAGCTCTCGACGATGTGCTCTTCCTGGCTCACCGCCAGCGAGTTCAGCCGGCGGCACAGCGCCTTGCCGCGATCGGAGACGAACATCAGCACCTTGCGGCGATCCTTGGGATCCTGCACGCGATAGACCAGCGCATCCGACACCATGCGGTCGATCATCTTGGTCAGCGTCGGATGATTGAGCAGCACCGCGTCGGCAAGCTCGCCCATCGAGTGTCCGTTGCCGTCGGACAGCACTTTGAGGATGCGCCACTGCTCGACCGGCACGCCTTCCTTGGCCAGCCGCGTCTCCAACTGCCGGTTGATCTCCCGGTTGGCTTGCGCGAGCAGGTAGGTGAGGTGTTCGGTGATCGGGGAGTTTTCTTTCGGCGGTTTAGCCACGGCGTGAGACCTGGTTCCTGACCCGGTGAATGAATGTCCGGCAACTCATGCCGTTTCTATATGCACTTCAATTGTTGAATATTCAATATTTTCCCCTAGGATATTCCCCCAACCAAGGGGCGGATGCCGCGACCGCCCGCTGGCTGCGTTGCGTACTGCTTCCCAGACAGGAGTTGGCGTGCTCTCGACGGTCTCCTTCCAGGCGTATGGCGGCATGCCCGTCGCGCCGCCGCACCTGTTTCGAAATCCGTCGTCCTGCGCGGCCGATCTCGCTTTGACCGTCAAGCCGGGCTCCTCGCGCCGTGGCGGCACCGACAGCAAGCTTAGAATCGGCAATTTCATCACCTTCTCCGGCGCGCCCGGGATCTGGGGGCCGATCTCGGCCAACAGCGTCATGCTCGCGGTCGCCGAGATCAACCGCCGCGGCGGCATCCGCGGCCGCGAGGTCGAATTGTCGATGTACGACGCTGGCGGTCCGATCGAGGAGGTGGTGCGCCGCGCCGAGCGGGCGATCGCGTTCGACGAGATCGACGTGATCATGGGCTCGCATATCTCGGCGGTCCGCCTCGCATTGCGCAAGGTCACAGCCGGCCGCATCCCCTATGTCTACACGCCGGTCTATGAGGGCGGCGAGCGGACGCCCGGGGTGATGGCGATCGGCGAGACGCCGCGTGCCGAAAGCCGCCCGGCGATCCACTGGCTCACCGAGGTCAAGAAAGCGCAGCGCTGGTACCTGATCGGCAGCGACTATGTCTGGCCCTGGCAATCGCATCGCGCGGTGAAGCGCTACATCAAGGAGGCCGGCGGCCAGGTGGTCGGCGAGGAGTTCGTCCCGCTCGGCGAGGACGATCACGAGCCGCATCTGGCGCGGATCCGCGCAGCAAGGCCCGATGTCGTGCTGATCACCCTGATCGGCACCGACAGCATCACCTTCAACCGCGCCTTTGCGGAAGCCGGGCTCGCCGCCACCACGCTGCGCTATGCGGGCGCGATGGACGAGACCGTGCTGCTCGGCATCGGGCCGGACGCGACCGAGAACCTGTTTTGCGCCTCCGGCTATTTCGGCTGCGTCGCTTCGCGCGTCAATGACGAGTTCCAGACCAGCTACCGCGCGATGTTCGGCGCGCACGCGCCGCCGATCGGCTCGGTCGGACAGTCCAATTACGAGGGAATGCGCTTTCTGGAAGCTGCGGCCAATCGGGCCCGCTCGCTGTCGACGGGCCCGTTGTTTGCTGCAGCGCGCAACCTCGTCTACACCGGCGCCCGCGGCACCGTGACCATTCGCGACGGCCGTGCCGAAATGCCGATCTATCTTGCCGAGGCCGACGGTCTCGACTTCAATGTGATCAAGACGATCTAGAAGCGTTCTCGAGCGAAGTGGGTACCGGTTCGCGTGAAGAGAACGCGCCAAAACAGGAGCTAATGGCACCGTCGCCCGCAAGGGCGAGGGCGATGCCGTGAGCGGCGTGCCGGTGCCGGACAGGAGCAGGTGTGCATTCGACGTCCAACGTCATGGCAAGAGACCTCCCGTTCCCGCCATCCCTGCTGTTCAGGAACCTGGCGTCGGCGGCGTCGGATCGCCTGCTTGCGCCGATGGATCGGGGTGGGTTCGGTCCGCGCGGCGCGCGTAACCGGCTGCGGATCGGCGGCTTTCTCTGTTGCTCCGGTTCGCCCGGGATGTGGGCACCCGCCGCGACCTCGACCGCGCAACTCGCCGTTGCGGAACTCAACCGGCGCGGCGGCATCCTCGGCCGCGAGATCGAGTTCCAAGTCTACGACGCCGGCGGTCCGCTCGACGAGGTGGTCGACCGCGCCGAGCAGGCGATCGCCTCCGACGAGGTCGATCTCATCATGGGCATGCACACCAGCGCGGTGCGTGTCGCGCTGCGTCGCCTCATCACCCGCAGCAAGATCCCCTACATCTACACGCCGGTCTATGAGGGCGGTGAGCGCACGCCGGGCGTGATTGCGATCGGCGAGACGCCGCGCTGGCAGAACCGGCCGTCGATCCACTGGCTGGCCGAGGCGAAGCGCGCGAGGCGCTGGTACCTGATCGGCAGCGACTATGTATGGCCTTGGCAGTCGCACCGCGCCGTGAAGCGCTACATCAAGGAGACCGGCGGTCTTGTGGTCGGCGAGGAGTTCGTGCCGGTCGGCGAGGACGATCACGCGGCGCATCTGGAGCGGATCCGCGCGGCGAAGCCCGACGTCGTGCTGATCTCGCTGATCGGCACCGACGGCGTGACCTTCAACCGCGCCTTCGCCGACGCCGGGCTCGCCGCTACCACGTTGCGCTTTGCCGGCTGTTTCGACGAAACCGCGCTGCTCGGCATCGGCGCCGACAAGACCGAGAACCTGTTCTGCGCCTCCGGCTATTTCCCCTCCGTCGGCTCGCAGGCCGGCGACGATTTCAGGGATCGCTATCGCGCGATGTTCGGGGCGTTCGCGCCGCCGGTCGGATCGTGCGGCGAGTCCGCCTATGAAGGCTTCTGCCTGCTTGAAGCCGCGGCCAACCGCGCCGGCACGCTCGACCTGCGGGCGCTGCTCGCGGCAGCGGACAACCTCGTCTATCGCGGCCCGCGCGGTCCGGTCACGGTGCGCAATGGCCACGCCAGGATGCCGATGTATCTCGCCGAAGCCGACGGCCTCGACTTCAGGGTGATCAAGGCGATCTGACGCCGGATGCGACAGCCTGCCTAACCGATCCATGAAATAATACTTGAAAAGGAAAATATTTCCGTTTTCAATACGGCAGCGGGGTGGGCGGTTCGCGCGGGTCAAACGCGCCGCCGCTGCTTCGTGCCAAGGGATCCGATCCAGGAATCAAAATTCAAAGATCAAAAGCTTCAGGAGAGCGCCGTGACCGTCGTCCTTCCCACGCCAACGCAACTTCGTGCCGTCGCCGAGCAGTGCGGCCTGTCCCTGACCGATGAGGACGTGGCCTCGTTCCGCGGCCTGATGCAGGGCTCAGTCGATGCCTACAACCTCGTCGCCGCGATGCCGGACGAGCTGCCCGAAGTGAAATATCCGCGCACGCCCGGCTATCGTCCGGCGCCGGAAGACAACAAGCACAACGCCTGGTACCGCAAGTCGACGGTGAAGGGCGCGGCCTCCGGCAAGCTCAAGGGCAAGACGGTGGCGCTGAAGGACAACATCATGCTGGCCGGCGTGCCCATGACCAACGGCTCGTCGACGCTGGAAGGCTATGTGCCCGATTTCGACGCCACCATCGTCACCCGTATGCTGGATGCCGGCGCCGAGATCGCCGGCAAGGTGCATTGCGAGCACTTCTGCCTGTCCGGCGGCAGCCACACCAATTCCTACGGAGCCGTGCACAATCCGCACAAGATGGGCTATTCGGCCGGCGGCTCGTCGTCGGGCTCGGGCGTGGTGGTCGCGCTCGGCGAGGTCGACATGGCGATCGGCGGCGACCAGGGCGGCTCGATCCGCATGCCGTCCTCGTTCTGCGGCACCTACGGCATGAAGCCGACCTGGGGCCTCGTGCCCTACACCGGCATCATGCCGATCGAGATCTACGTCGACCACACAGGCCCGATGACCGCGACCGTGGAAGACAACGCGCTGCTGCTGGAGGTGCTGGCCGGCGACGACGGCTACGATCCCCGGATCAAGGCGCCGAAGGTCGAGGATTACACCAAGGCGCTCGGCAAGGGCGTCAAGGGCATGAAGATCGGCATCGTCAAGGAAGGCTTTGAGCAGCCGACCGCGGAGGCCGCGGTGAATGAAAGCGTGCGCGAGGCGGCCAAGCGCTTCAAGGATCTCGGCGCCAGCGTCGAGACAGTATCGATCCCGATGCACATGCTCGGCGGCGCGATCTGGACTCCGATCGGCACCGAAGGCCTGACCCAAACCATGATGTTCGGCGACGGCTACGGCCTCAGCCGCGGCGACCTCTATTCGACCTCGCTGATGGATTTCCATCGCGGCTGGCGCCGTCAGGCGGATTCGCTGTCCGAGACCACGAAGCTGTTCATGATGCTCGGCACCTACATCAACAACAGCTTCGGTCCGCGCTTCTACGGCAAGGCGCTCAACATCTCGCGCCGGCTGGCAGCAGCCTACGACAAGGCCTTCAAGGACTATGATCTGCTGCTGATGCCGACCACGCCGATGAAGGCGACGAAGTTGCCCGAGGCCAATGCCAGCCGTGAGGAATATGTCGCCCGCGCGCTGGAGATGATCTCCAACACCGCGCCGTTCGACATCACCCATCACCCGGCAATGTCGCTGCCCTGCGGCATGGTCGACGGGCTGCCGGTCGGCCTGATGTTGGTCGGCCGGATGTTCGAGGAAACCACCATCTACCGCGCCGCGCATGCCTTCGAGCAGGCCGGCGATTGGAAGAAGATGTGAGGCACCGCTTGTCGCAGACGCAGGGTCGATGGATCGAACACCATGGCTAGCACCTTCGCCGCGGTGTTCGAAATCGTGAGCTTCGGCGCGATCATCGTGCTGGTCGTGCTCGGGCTCGGCATCATCGCCAGCATGATGGGCATCTTCAACTTCGCGCAGGGCGAATTCGTCCTGCTCGGAGCCTATGTGACCTATCTGGCGTATGCCCATGGCGCGCCGGTCTGGGCCGGCATGGTCGCCGCGCCCTTCGTGGTCGGCGCGATCGGCTTCGTGCTGGAGGCGCTGATCATCCGGCGCTTCTATGCCGCGCCGATCGTGGCGATGCTCGGCACCTATGCGCTCGGGCTGATCATCCGCGAAAGCGTCCGCGGCCTGATCGGCGGCTTCTATCTCACGGTGCCGGAGCCGATCGGCGGTTCGATCGACCTCGGCTCCGTCCACATCTCGGCCTGGCGCTTCACCATCATCGTGATCACGCTCGTGGTGATGGGCGGCTGCTATCTGCTGCTGGCGCGCACGAACTTCGGGCTTCGTGTCCGCGCCACGCTGGAGAATCCGGCGCTGGCGCGCGCGTCGGGCATCTCGACGCCGTTGATCTACGGCGCGACCTTTGCGTTCGGCGCGGCACTGGCCGGGCTTGCCGGCGCGCTGATCGTGCCGGTGTTCTCTCTGTTTGCCGATCTCGGCATCCGCTTCCTGATCCAGGGCTTCGTCGCCGTGATGGTCGGCGGGGTCGGCTCCTTCATCGGTCCGGTCGCCGGCGCCGGCGTCATCGGCACGCTCAGCGCGGCGCTGCCATGGGTCATGTCTCCCGTCGTCGCCGACGTCCTCGTCTTCGTGCTCGCCATCGCCTTCATCAAATTCCGGCCGCAAGGCCTCATTGCTGGGAAAGGGGTCTAATCACCATGTCGATTGAACGCATGAATCTCACGCGCCGCCGCTTCATGAGCAATTTCGCCTTCGCGACCGGTGCGCTCGCGACCGGCGTCGGAAGCTGGGTGGTGAGGCCCGATTGGGCCAACGCCGCTGAAGGCCCGATCAAGGTCGGCATCGCAACCGACCTGACCGGCCCGATCGCCTATGCCGGCAATGCCGACGCCAATGTCGCCAAGATGGTGATCAAGGAGATCAACGCCGGCGGCGGCCTGCTCGGCCGGCCGCTCGAACTCTACATCGAGGACACCGCCTCGAACGAATCGGTCGCAGTCGGCAACGTCCGCAAGCTGATCCAGCGCGATAAGGTCGACATGGTGCTGGGCGGCATCACCTCGTCGATGCGCAACGCGATCAAGGACCCGATCGTGGCGCGTGGCAAGACGCTCTACATCTATCCACAGCTATACGAAGGCAAGGAGTGCACGCCCTATCTGTTCTGCACCGGGCCGACGCCGGCGCAGCAATGCGACGAATTCATTCCCTGGCTGATCAAGAACGGCGGCAAGAAGTTCGCGCTGCCGAGCGCCAACTATGTCTGGCCGCACACGCTCAACGTCTACGCCCGCAAGGTGATCGAGGACAATGGCGGCGAGGTCGTGTTCGAGGAGTATTACCCGCTCGACCAGGTCGACTTCTCGTCCACCGTCAACCGCATCATCTCCAACAAGGTCGACGTGGTCTTCAACACCGTGATCCCGCCTGGTGTCGGGCCGTTCTTCAAGCAGCTCTATGAAGCCGGCTTCCTCAAGAACGGCGGACGGCTCGCCTGCGTCTACTATGACGAGAACACGCTCAACATCAACCAGGCCAGCGAGATCGAGGGGCTGGCGAGCTGCCTCGATTATTTCAAGGTGCTGACCAAGGAGGATCCGTTCAACGCCAAGATCCAGGCGGCCTATGAGAAGGATTTTCCGGGCAACTTCCTGTTCGCGGCCGGCAGCGCCGCCACCGGAACCTATCGCGGCCTCAAGCTGTGGGAAGCCGCGGTCAAGGAAGCCGGCAAGGTCGATCGTGACTCGGTTGCGGCCGCGCTCGATCACGCCAAGATCGCCGAAGGGCCCGGCGGACCGGCCGAAATGGTGCCGGGCAAGCGGCACTGCAAGATGAAGATGTACACCGCTGTTGCCAAAGGCGGGAACTATGAGATCGTGGCGCGCAGCGCCGGTCTCGTCGATCCCAAGGAATGCTGAGCAATCCATGGGTGGAGCAGAGCAGGCCGTCGCACGCATCCGTGAGGAACCGGATGTCGTGACAGGTGATGGCGCACCGGCCGCGCGCGCGCCGGCGGGACAGGCATCGGCAGGATGGAAGGTCCTGCCGATCGTGGAAGGGCTGGTGCTCTTGATCGCACTGGTCCTGCCATGGGTGCTGCAGGATTATCTCACGGTGTTCGCCACCCGCGTGGTGATCCTCGCGCTGTTCGCGCTGTCGTTCGACCTGGTGTGGGGCTATGCCGGCATCATGAGCTTCGGCCAGGCGCTGTTTTTCGGCGCCGCCGGCTACGGCGTGGCGTTGCTGGCGCGCGACCTCAATGTCACCTCGATCCTCCTGATCCTGCCGGCGGGCACCCTGATCGGCCTCACCGCATCGCTGCTGCTCGGCGGCTTCCTGCTGCTCGGGCGCTATCCCTCGAGCGTGATCTTCGTCTCGCTCGGTACCCTGACCGGCTCCTACGCGGCGGACCGGCTGGCGCGCGGCTGGTACTATCTCGGCGGCCAGAACGGCATCCCGTCGATCCCGCCGCTCACGCTCGGCAGCTACGAGTTCGAGGAGGGGCCGGTCTACTACTACATGGTGCTCGGCATCCTCGTCGTGGTCTATCTGCTCTGCCGCTTCCTGGTCCGCTCGCAATTCGGCCTCGCGCTCGCGGGCCTGCGCGAGAACGAGCAGCGCATCGCCTTCTTCGGCTACAAGGCGCAGCATCTGAAGGCGATCATCTTTGCGGTCGGCGGCACCATCGCCGGCCTCGCCGGCAGCCTCTATGCCTTCCACGAAGGATTCGTCTGGCCCAACATGCTGGGGGTCGTGTTCTCGACCCAGGTCGTTCTGTATGTGTTATTCGGCGGCTCCGGCACGCTGATCGGCGCGGTGATCGGCACCGTGATCATCGAGGGCGTCAGCTTCTGGCTGTCGGACAATTACCGCGACGTCTGGCCGATCATCCTCGGCGTGCTGCTGCTGCTCGTGATCATGTTCCGCCCGCTCGGGCTGGTCTCCCTCGTGCTCGGCGAGCGCGAGCGGGTCGGCAGCTTCGGCAAAGCGCCAAAGCCAAAGGAGACCGGCAATGCCGCTCCTTGAAGCATCAGGCATCAGCAAGGTGTACGGCAAGCTCACCGCGCTCGACGGCGCAGGCTTGACCGTCGGCGAGAACGAGTTTCACGGCCTGATCGGCCCCAACGGCTCGGGCAAGAGCACGCTGATGAAATGCGTCGCCGGCGCCGAAATGCCGACCACGGGCAAGGTCTCGTTCGTCAACGCCGACATCACCGCGTTCACGCCGACCGAGCGCGCCCGCGCCGGCATGAGCCTGAAATTCCAGATCACCTCGGTGCTGCCGACGCTGACGCTGTACGACAACATCCTGCTGGCGCTGCAGGCGCAGTCCTCGCTGTTCGATCTCGTGCTGTCGCGCACCCGCAACAGGCTGCACGATCAGGTCATGACGATGCTGACCCAGTTCCGGCTCGCGGACCGCGCGCATGATGCCGCGGCGGCGCTGTCGCACGGCCAGCAGCAATGGCTCGAGATCGCGATGGCGCTCGCCGGCAAGCCGCGGCTGTTACTGCTGGACGAGCCAACCGGCGGCATGAGCCTCGAGGAACGCCGCGTCACCGGCGAGCTGTTGCAGCCGATCAAGCAGCATTGCTCGCTCGTCATCGTCGAACACGACCTCGATTTCATCCGCGACATCTGCGACCGCCTCACCGTGCTCGACCAGGGCAAGGTGCTGGCGTCGGGGACGGTCGCGGAAATCCAGGCCAACAAGAGCGTCCAGGAGATTTATCTTCGCCGTGCCTGACCAATCCTTCCTCGATATAAGGCATCTCGATGCCGGTTACGGCCGCAGCCAGGTCCTGTTCGATGTCAACATCGGCATTCCCTGGCGCGGCGGCGTCGCCGTGCTCGGCCGCAACGGCGCCGGCAAGACCACGCTGATGAAGACCATCGTCGGCGAGCTCGCGAGCACAACGGGAGAGTTGTTCTTCGACGGCCGCGACATCACCCGCCGCCGCACCGAGGAGCGCGTGCGCTCCGGCATCGGCTATGTGCCGCAGGAGCATTCGGTGTTCGCCCGGCTTTCAGTGCGCGACAACCTCGCGGTCGGCTCGCTGACCAACTCCGATACCAGCGCGGTCGATCGCGTGCTCGAGATCTTCCCCAAGCTCGGCCAGCGTCTCGACCAGCCGGCCGGCACGCTGTCCGGCGGCGAGCGCAAGATGCTGGCGATCGGCCGCGCCATGCTCGGCAATCCGAAACTGCTGCTGCTGGACGAGCCAACCGAAGGCGTCTGGATCGGCGTGATCGAGGAGATCACCGAGCGGCTGATCGAGCTTGCCAAGAGCATCTCGGTCGTGATCGTCGAGCAGCATCTCGACCTCGCGCTGCGCGTCGCCGACTACGCCTATGTGCTGGATCGCGGCCGCGTCGCGCTGCAGGGCGGCGCAAGCGAAGTGCGCAACGATCCGGAATTGCTGCGGTACCTGGCGCCGTAACCGCAGGGGCGTGGTGAATCCCGGGTTCCCGAGGAACGAAGCGCCCCGGCCGCCGTTGGGCCGCGGGAGGAATTCACCAATGCGTTATCTTTCGATCATAACTCTTTTTGCTGCTGCTGCCGTGATGAGCAGCGGTGCAGCGCTGGCGCAGCATGCCGGCACCAAGTCCGAACAATCCGCGTGCTCACGCGATGCACAGCGCTTCTGCCGGAAAGACCTCGGCAATGACGGCGCCGTGCAGAGCTGCCTTCAGATGAAGCGAGCCAACCTGAGCTCAAGCTGCAAGAAGGTATTTGAAAGCCACGGCATGTAACCGTCATCAGCCGGTGCAGATATTCGCGTTGATCAACGCGACGGCGTCCCGCCGACGTGCTCGACAAGATGCGCGCGCGACGGCGACGGCTCAAACCGGTCGGCGAAGTACTGCGTTTCGTGGACGATCTGTCCGTCGCGGAATTCCATGATGCTCACCGTGTAGGACGGGATGCCGTCATAGGTCAGCACGAATTCGGTGACCCAGAGATCGCCGCTGCCGATCATACGCTGGATCGTGAAGCGCTTCTTGTTCGGCTGCACCGTCCGGCTCTGCTGAATGTTGCGCCGGCCGCGAATTCGTTCGCCCGATTGCGGATAATCGAGCACCGCATCCTCGTGGTAGATCTCATGCTCGCGCTCGAAATCGCTCGCGTCCGAAGCCTCCCAATGGCGCTGCAACGCCGTGCGTACGGCTCGATCGTCCATCGCAATCTCCCGGCTGTGCCCCGTGCATCATCTGACGGTCGTCAGTGCGCGATTGGCAAGCAGAATGTGGCAGAGCGACGCTGGGGCAATTCATGTCGCGTGGATGCGGAAGTTTGGCTCACAGATCGCGCAACATACTCGATGTCGTCCCGGTGCAGGCCGGGACCCACAACCACCGAAGTTGATTGTTGTGCGGCGCTGGGGCCACAGCTTTCCTCACCAACCCAACCCTGTGGTTATGGGTCCCGGCCTTCGCCGGGACGACACTGTACTGGCGGGAAAGTTTGATCGTTACCGAAAGGCGGCGCCGCGGCGCAAGCCCCCCGCTCACTTCACCGCGGAGAAGCGGGTGTCGAACGAGTTGGTCTGCACGACGGGCGCGGAGCCGGCGAGTTGGGTCGACGGTGTCGCCGCGGGGGCGGCTGCGGCGGTGTTGGTCACCTGCGGCTTCGGCGCGGGCTTGGTGGCCTGCTTCGGCTCCACCTTCGGGGCGACGCGAACCACCGATTGCGGCTTGGCCTCGGCGACCTTCGGCTTGACCGGCACGGCGGCGGCCGGCGTGGACGGCGATGCGGCCGGCTTGCCGGCGTCGGCGGTGGCGTCACCGATGCCGACCTTGCGGGCAAAGCTCGAGAAGAAGCCTTCGGATTTGTCGGACGCGTTGGCCGAGGCGACGCGGGTGCTGGCCGGCGGCGTGGTCGACGACGTGGTCGCCACCACCGGCTCTTCCCGCTGGACTGCGAGATTGGGCCGCGGCGGATTGACCGTGCCGGGGATCGTGCCGGGGGCGCGCGCCAGCGACATCGACTGAAGCGCCTGGCTGTCGCCGCCTTCGGACAGACCGGTGTTTCCTTCGGGAATCTTCGAGGCGAAGATCGCGTTCATGCCGCCGTCGATGCCGGTGTTGAGGCGGGCCACGGGCGTACCCTTCGCGGCCAATTTGGCCATCTCCGCGTCGTCGCGCTGCTCCTTCTCGCGCACCGCGCTCGCGATCTCCGCGGGGATGACATAGGCCGGGCACTTCGCCGATGCATTGAACACCGGATCGCGCAGAGCGTCCGGCGCCTTCACCGCGTCGAAGACGTATTTCTTCTCGCAGAAGTCGACCTTCGGCTCCTGCTTCGTCACCTCGAAATGATCGTTGCCTTCCTTGATCATCTTCCAGAAAGGCATGTTCGGGTTGTTGCGGTGCTTGGCCATGTTCACCGGCGTCATCCGGAACGGATAGGCTTGAAACTGGAAGGCCTTCTGGCCACCGAAGAACGACTCGCGGCCGAGCGAATAGATCTCCGCGATCTGCTCGTCGGTCATCGCGTAGCAACCGCGCGACGAGCAGTCGCCATGCACCATCAGCTCCGAGCCGGTGCGGCCGAGCGACTTGTCGAACGCGTTGGGATAGCCGGTGTTGAAGGAGAGGTAATAGGCCGACTGCGGGTTCATCTGGCTCGGGTTGATCGAATAGAATCCCTCGGGCGCCTGACGGTCACCCTCGCGGACCTTCGGACCGAGATCGCCCGACCAGCGGCAGATCGGATAGGTCTTGAGCAGCGCGAACTGGCCGGAGCGGGTCTGCTTCCAGATCTCGAGCTCGGCTTCCTGCTTGAACAGCCGCACCAGGATCGGCGACTGCATGTCCATGTCCTTCTCGGTCATGGCAGCGACGAGCTTTGGCGGGACCGGCTGGTTGGCCTTGGCATTCTGCGCGAGCGAGATCTGATCGCTGTCACAGCCGGCGAGCATGACACCCGCGGCGAGGACCGCCGAAGTCAGAAGCGCGCGTACGAGCGTGCGATGAGTCAAGTCCGAGCTCCACACCCACCGGGCGATTTTCGCGACCCCAACACGGCGAATATGCCCTGAAGCCATTGTGTAAAATATTAGCCTTCGACCACCCCTGCTCGCAACCTGAACCGAGGCTGACAGCCTTCACGGTAGCAGGCATGGTTCAAGGAACGTTAAAGACCCCGCTCGGGGCCCAATTACGGCAAAATCGGCCGATTTGGTCGAAAAATTGGGCGGTTTGGGTGGGTCAACCCAGCTTGCGGCCGATATCCAGGAACTTCTGGCGCCGCTGTTTGCGAATCGCGTCCGGATCAAGATTTCGTAGGTCGTTGAACGCTTGGGCGATGGCGTCGCCCGTGAGCGCGATCATCGCGGCGGGGTCGCGATGAGCGCCGCCGGAGGGTTCTTTCAGGATCTGGTCGATCACGCCGAAGCGCAGCATGTCCTGGGCGGTGATCTTCATGCTGTTGGCGGCTTCCTGCGCCTTGGTGCCGTCGCGCCACAGGATCGAAGACGCGGCCTCCGGCGAGATCACGCTGTAGATCGCGTGCTCCATCATCAGGACGCGGTTCGCCGTCGTGATCGCGATGGCGCCGCCCGACATGCCTTCGCCGGTGACGATCGCGACATTGGGCACGCCGAGCGACAGGCAGGAGTCGATCGAGCGCGCGATGGCCTCGGCCTGGCCGCGCTCCTCGGCGCCGATGCCGGGATAGGCGCCGGCGGAATCGACGATCGACAGCACGGGGATGCCGAAGCGGTCGGCCATCTCCATGAGGCGCACCGCCTTGCGGTAGCCTTCGGGGCGCGCCATGCCGAAATTGTGCTTGATGCGGGTATCGGTGGTGGCGCCCTTCTCCTGGCCGACCACGCAGATGCTCTCGCCGCGGAAGCGGCCGAAGCCGCCGATCAGGGCCTCGTCGTCGGCGAATTTGCGGTCGCCGGCCATCGGGGTGAATTCGGTGATCAGGCCGCCGATGAAATCGGTGAAGTGCGGCCGCTGCGGATGCCGCGCCACCAGCGTCTTCTGCCAAGCCGTCAGGTTGGCATAGAGGTCGGTCAGCGCCTGTGCGGCCTTGTCCTCGATCCGCGCGACCTCGTCGCCGATGTCGCTGCCGCTCGCGGCAAGCGCACGCAACTCGTCGATCTTGGATTCAAGCTCGGCGACGGGTTTTTCGAAGTCGAGATAGCTGCGCATCGGGTCGGGCATCAACTCAATATAGGGAGGAACAATGCGAGGAGCGAAGCGGTTTCGGCGGTGGCAAGAGAAGTTTTGTAACTTCAATCGGTTAACGCGCATTCGGGCGGAATGCACGCTTCGGGATCGCAGGCAGGTGACGCTCTTTCTGCGGAGACGACGCGGAAGTCAAGGCGGATCAGGCGAAGGTATCGATGTCTGGCGGGTGCCGGACTTACTTCTCCGCCAGCGGATGCAGGTCGCGGACCAGGCTCTTCAGCCGCTCCTCGACCACATGGGTGTAGATCTGGGTGGTGGAGATGTCGGTATGGCCGAGCAGAGTCTGCACGATGCGTAGGTCCGCGCCATTGTGCAGCAGGTGGCTGGCGAAGGCGTGGCGCAGCACGTGCGGAGACACCAGCCGCGGTGCGAGGCCGGAGGCGCTCGCGAGCTCCTTCAGGTCGCGGGCGAAATGCTGCCGGGTCAAATGGCCGCTCTCGCCGGAGGAGGGAAACAGCCATTTCGACGGCGCGGTTTTCTTCGCCTTCGGCTGCATCACCTCCAGCGCGGCGAGATAGTCCGCCATCGCCTGGCGCGAGGCGTCGTTCAGCGGCACCAGCCGCTCCTTGTTGCCCTTGCCGCGCACCACGATCATCCGTGCGTCGCGCCGCGCCGCGGAGACCGGCAGCGACACCAGCTCGGAGACGCGCAGGCCGGTGGCGTAGAGCACCTCGAGCAGGCAGTACAGCCGCAGCGCGCGCAGCCGCTGCGCCGGCGAGACGTCGGTCTGGGTCAATTCCTTGGCGCGGGTCAGCATGCGGTCGACATCGGCAATCGACAGCACCTTGGGCAGGCCGCGGCCGCGCTTCGGGCCGGACAGGATCGCGGCCGGATCGTCGCCACGGATACGTTCGTTGAGCAGGAAGCGGTAGAGATGCCGCATGGCCGACAGCCGCCGCGCCACGCTGGTCGACTTGAAGCCGCGCGTGTCCAGGTCAGCGAGGTAACCGCGCAGCGCCTCGGTGTCGGCACTGGTGAAATCGGCGCCGGCATGGGCGAGGTAGTCGGAGAAGTCGGTGAGGTCGCGACGGTAGGCGTCGAGCGTGTTGGCGCCGGCCCCCTGTTCCGCGGCGAGCATGTCGAGGAACAACGCGGTCAGCTTGGCGTCGGAGGACTTGGCAGGGGTCTTCTTGGCAGCAGCGGTCATGCCAAGACTCATAGCGCCTATTTCTTGAGGAATTTATCCGGCGGGATGGTCACCGTCATTTCCCGCGGTTTCGGGTGCACGAAATTCGCCAGCGCGAAGACGATGCCGTAGCCGATCCCGAAAATCACGGCGACGACCGTCAGGAAGCGGAACAGGCTGGGCATGGAGGCGACTCAGGCGGCGAATTAACCAATGAAATCATCCAACATGTTCCCCGCGCCGTTGCAAGAGTCGCTGGTAACGGTATCGCCGGGGGTAGTATAGGTGGCTCGAATTCTGAACAAATCGTCCCAATATCCGAGCTTTTTGATGTCCGACGCAGCCGTCCCGGCGCCCACCCACCCGACCCTGGAGGCCGATATCACGGCTGCGCTGGGGACGCGGTCGATCGTGCTGGTCGGCATGATGGGGGCCGGTAAGTCGACTATCGGCCGCCGGATGGCGCTGCGGCTCAGTTTGCCGTTTACCGATGCCGACACCGAGATCGAGGCGGCGGCGCGCATGACGATCCCGGAGATCTTCGAGACCCATGGCGAGCCGTATTTCCGCGACGGCGAGGCCCGGGTGATCGCCCGCATCCTCGACAGCGGCTCGGTCGTGCTGGCGACCGGCGGCGGCGCCTTCATGCGCGAGGAGACCCGCAGCAAGATCCGCGACCGCGCCGTTTCAATCTGGCTCAAGGCCGACAGTGATATCATCATGCGCCGGGTCCGCCGCCGCGCCGATCGTCCGCTGCTGCAGACCGCCGATCCCGAGGCGACGGTGAACCGGCTGCTCGGCGAGCGCGAGCCGGTCTACCAGACCGCCGATCTGACGATCGCCTCGCGCGACGTGCCGCACGACCGCATCGTCGACGAATGCCTCGCGGCCCTGCATGCGCATCTGTGCGGCGTGCATCCGGCCGGCGAGCCACCACCTGATGGATTGAACGCTACCTCATGACTGCACCCTTGAAACACTCCGCCTCCGTTACCGTCGACGTCGCGCTCGGCGACCGCGCCTATGACATCGTCATCGGCCGCGACGTGCTGGCCTCGCTGGGCGAGCGGATCGCGGCGCTGCGGCCCGGTGTGCGGACCGCCATCGTCACCGACCGCACCGTCGCAAAACACTGGCTGGAGCCGGCCGAGGCGTCGCTGGCGGCCGCGGGCGTGCCGACCTCGCGGATCGTCGTCGAGGAGGGCGAGGGCTCGAAGAGCTACACCACGCTGACGCAGGTCAGCGAGGCGCTGATCGCGGCGAAGATCGAGCGCAACGATCTGGTGATCGCGCTCGGCGGCGGCGTGGTCGGCGATCTCGCCGGGTTCGCGGCTGCGATCCTGCGCCGCGGCGTCGATTTCGTGCAGGTGCCGACCTCGCTGCTGGCGCAGGTCGATTCCTCCGTCGGCGGCAAGACCGGCATCAACTCGCCGCAGGGCAAGAACCTGATCGGCGCCTTCCACCAGCCGGTGCTGGTCATCGCCGACACCTCGGTGCTCGACACCCTGTCGCCGCGCCAATTCCGCGCCGGCTACGCCGAGGTCGCGAAATACGGCATCCTCGGTGACGAGGCCTTCTTCGCCTGGCTGGAGAAGAACCACGCCGACATCTTCTCGGGCGGTGCGGGGCGCGAGCATGCGATCGCAACCTCCTGCCGCGCCAAGGCCGGCGTCGTTTCCCGCGACGAGCGCGAGACCGGCGAGCGCGCGCTGCTCAATCTCGGCCACACTTTCGGCCATGCGCTGGAAGCCGCGACCGGCTTCTCCGACCGCCTGTTCCATGGTGAGGGCGTTTCGGTCGGAATGGTGCTCGCGGCTGAATTCTCCGCGCAGCTCGGCATGATTTCATCCGACGATGCGGCCCGCATCGCGCGTCATCTTTCCGCGGTAGGATTGCCGACGCGTCTGCAGGATATCGCAGGCTTCACGCAGGAAGGGCTTGCCGATGCCGACGCTCTGTTGGCGCTGATGGCGCAGGACAAGAAGGTCAAGCGCGGCAAGCTCACCTTCATCCTGCTGGAGGCGGTCGGCCGCGCCGTGATTGCCAACAATGTCGAGCCGCAGCCGGTGCGCGACTTCCTGCAAGCCAAGCTGAAGGCCTAGAGCGGGATGACTCTTCTTCGAATCGTCATCCCACTCTATCTCTTTGATTTGAGCATGATCTTTTCGGAAAACCGCTGCACACTTTTCCGGATCGTGCTCTAGCCACGGATTAAGCCAGTGGGATGGTTGACCTTCTCGATCGTGCTGCTCTGTCTGCTCGTCTCCGCCTTCTTCTCGGCGAGTGAGACGGCGCTGACCGGCGCCTCGCGCGCCAGCATGTTGCGGCTGTCGAAGCAGGGCAACAGCGACGCCACGGTGGTCTCGAGCCTGATGGCGATGCGCGAGCGGATGATCGGCGCACTGCTGCTCGGCAACAATATCGCCAATATCGGCGCCTCTGCGCTTGCCACCGGCATCTTCACCGCCTGGTTCGGCGATGTCGGCGTGCTCTATGCCACCGGCGTGATGACGGTGCTGGTGGTGATCTTCGCGGAAGTGCTGCCCAAGACCGTCGCCATCAATGCGCCGGACCGGGTGTCGCTACTGGTGGCCCGGCCGATGCGGCTGACGGTGTTCGTGCTCGGCCCGCTGCTGACCATCATCGAAGGGATCGTCCGCGCCCTGATGCGGCTGCTCGGCATCAAGATCGGCGCGCATCAGGCCATCCTGTCGCCGACCGAACGCCTGCGCGGCGCGGTCGATCTGCTGCATCACGAAGGCAAGGTCGAGAAGCAGGACCGCGACATGCTCGGCGGGTTGCTCGACCTCAGCGAGTTGCAGGTCTCCGACGTGATGGTCCACCGCACCGAGATGACCATGGTCAACGCCGACCTGCCGCCCGAGGAGCTGGTGCGCGAGGTGCTGGCGAGCGAATACACCCGCATCCCGCTGTGGCGCGAGAAGCCGGAGAACATCGTCGGCGTGCTCCACGCCAAGGACCTGCTGCGCGCGATGCGCGCCAATGAGGGCGACATGTCGGCGATCGATGCCTCGGCGATCGCGCTGCCGCCCTGGTTCGTGCCGGAGATGCGCCCGGTCTCCGAACAGCTGAAGGCGTTCCGCCGCCGCAAGACCCACTTCGCCCTCGTGGTCGATGAATATGGCGAGGTTGAAGGCATGGTGACGCTGGAGGACATCCTGGAGGAGATCGTTGGCGACATCTCCGACGAGCACGATGTCGTGGTCGCCGGCGTGCGCGCCCAGCCGGACGGCTCGGTCGTGGTCGACGGCTCGGTGCCGATCCGCGACCTCAACCGCGCGATGGACTGGCGCCTGCCGGACGAGGAGGCGACCACGGTCGCCGGCCTCGTGATCCACGAGGCGCGCTCGATTCCCGATCGCGGCCAGAGCTTCACCTTCCACGGCTTCCGCTTCCGCGTGCTCCGCCGCGAGCGCAACCGCATCACCGCGCTGCGCATCGTCGCCGTCCCGCGCGAGGCCGCCGAGCTCGACGAGAAGAAGCCGAAGCGGGCAGGGACGGCGTTTTAGCCAATCGAACGACGGTCCATCACCGTCACCCTGAGGAGCCGCGAACCGGCGTCTCGAAGGGTCGACGGCCCGACTAGTGGCCGTGCATCCTTCGAGACGCGCTACGCGCTCCTCAGGATGACGGGTTAGGAAAGGGCGCTAGCCTACTCGATATCGATCGTGATGCCCGACAGCTTCCACGCGCCGTCGGAGGGGATGAAGCCGAGCTGATACTTCACCTGCTTGGGCGTGGTGTCGAAATGGCCCTTCAGCCGCAACACGCCCTTGTCGTCGATCTTGGCGTCCTCATCGAGCACGATCGGCTTGGCGACCACCGCGTCGAACACCGCGTGCTTGTCGACCAGGTCCTTGAAGATCGTCTTCAGCTTGTCCGGCGAAAACTGGTCGCGGAACGGCTTTGAGATCTTGGCGTGGAACACGGTGAAATTGTTCGCGGCCACCGCATCGTTGAGCGAGACCAGGATGCTCTTGATCAGCACCTCCTGGACGAACGGGCTCGGCATATCCAGCGCTGCGGCCGGGCGCATCGCGCAGATCAGGAGCAGGCCGGCGGCGGCGACAATCGACCGGAAACGTGGCCAGCAAGGGATCATCAATGGCCCCATATCAAGCGTGGCGATACGATCCATCATTCACCTGCTTGCAGATGGCGCAGGTCCGTCGCCCGAGGTCCCATTCTCATAACGGAAAACCGCTGCTTCGTCTTGAGCCAAGCGCGCGCTAGCGCGGCTTTTCCCCGGGGCCGTGGGCGTGGATCGCCAGCGCGTGCACCGAGCCGGCGAGTTCCTGCGCCAGCGTCGCATTTATCATGCGATGGCGTTCGATCCGGCTCTTCCCTTCGAAGGCCGGAGACACAATATATACCCTGAAATGTGTCTCGCCGCCTGGCCTGTGGCCGGCGTGGCCCTCATGCAGATGTGACTCGTCGACCACGTCGAGGCTTTCGGGCAAGAAAGCTTCACGCAACTTGTTTATGATAGCGTCTTTGGTGCTCATGGCGGCGGAGTTAGGTCCGCGACGGCTTTTCGTCAATGGTGCAAGCGGGAAACGAGGTCTGCGCAATGTCAAGACTTGAAGATTTGTGCATTGCGTAGTCAAAGAGAACATGCCGATCGATTCATCTAAATTCTTCGACTCCATTCGCATCAAGCCGACCAAGGTGAGTGCGAAGCGCCAGGCGCAAGCCGGCGAGCAGGCTGTTGCCTGCGAGTGGGCGGGTTGCCAGAACAAGGGCGCGCACCGCGCCCCGAAGGGTCGCGAGAACTCGCGCGAGTATTGGCACTTCTGTCTCGATCACGTCCGTGAGTACAACCAGTCCTACAATTTCTTCCAGGGCATGAATCCTGACGACGTGGCGCGCTACCAGAAGGACGCGCTGACCGGCCATCGCCCGACCTGGAAGATGGGCGCCAACAACGGCAAGAAGGAGAGCGGTCTCGACGCCGCCGCCGATCCGTTCCACGTGTTCTCCGAGCTCAACGGCCGCGGCCGCTGGCGGCCCGGGCCGGGCGGCGCGGAGCCCAAGCCCGAGACCCGCAAGGTCATGAACGCCGAGCGCAAGGCGCTGCTGGTGATGGGGCTCGGCGCCGGCGCGACGCTCGAAGACGTCAAGTCGAAGTACAAGGCGCTGGTGAAGCAGCACCACCCCGACGCCAATGGCGGCGACCGCTCCACCGAGGATCGCCTGATCGAGATCATCAAGGCGTACAATTATCTGAAGACCGTGGTGCGCGAGGCGTAGGGTCTCGCTGTCTTCGTCGCCCCTGCTCCCGTGCGCAACTGCGCACTAGGCAGGGACGACAGCGGAGTTCGTGGCTCCGCTGTCGATTCGCCGCTAGCCCTCAGCCCTCAGCCCTTCGGCACTGCTCCGACATACGACGAACTCGGCCGGATCAGCCGGCCGGTGCGCCGCTGCTCGAGCGCGTGCGCGGTCCAGCCGGCGGCGCGGGCCACCGCGAAGATTGGCGTGAACGCCTGTCGCGGGATCTCAAGCCCATCGAGCAGGATCGCGGTGAAGAACTCGACATTGGTCTCCAGCGGCCGCTCCGGGTTCTTCTTGCGCAGTGCTGCGCGGATATAGGCCTCGACCTCGCCGGCGAACGGCAGGTCGGCGCCACTGGCCTCCAGCTGCTCGATCGCGACCTTCAGCACGTCGGCGCGCGGGTCGCGCACCCGATAGACGCGGTGACCGAACCCCATCAGCCGTTCGCCGTGCGCCAGCGCGCCGTCGACCCAGGGCTTGATGCGCTCGCGGGTGCCGATCGCATCCAGCATCTCGAGCACCGGCTCAGGCGCACCGCCATGCAGCGGGCCGGTCAGCGCGCAATAGCCGCCGGTGATGGCCGCGAACAGACCGGCCTGGGTCGAGGCGATCACCCGCGTGGTGAAGGTCGACGCATTCATGCCGTGATCGCAGACCGTGACGAAATAGGCGTCGAGCGCCGCAACCTCGCGCGGCTCGGCCTTGCCGCCCCGCAGCATCCGCAGCGTGTCCGCGGCGTGGCTGGCATTCGGGTCCGGCGCGATCGGGGCATGTCCCTTGGCGTGCTGGACCAGGGCGCCCGCGATCACCGGGAAGGCGCCGACGATGGTCGCCTCGTGCTCCAGCCCGTTCTCGCCGCGGAGGCCTGCGACAGCGGCACGGAAGCCGTCGACGATCGACATGCCGCGCGTCGCCGGCAGCAGGTCCGGCAGCCGGGCGAATGCGCGTTCGCGGGCGGCGCCGAGGCTGGCGCGGACATTGGCCTCGCTCAGCGATTTGCCGGTGGCGCCGTTCCACAGCCGCGCCGTGACGCCCTCGAAGCTCGACTTGCCTGCGAGGCTGGCGACGTGCTCGCCGGCGATGATTAACTCGCCGCGCTCGCCGTCGACATGGCTCAACACGGTCTCGGCGGCGGGGACGCCATCCAGACCGATCTGGCTCTTGGTGAGAATCATGTTCATGGCCCGATCTCCTTGCTTCACCCCTTCAAGGTCGGGCCTCTCGACGAGTTGATCAATCTTGATTATATAAATCAATATGAAAAAATCCGCCGAGCTTTACCTCTCCGCCCGCGAAGCCGCCGCCGAGCTCGCGATCTCGCCGGCGACCCTCTACGCCTATGTCAGCCGCGGCCTTATCCGCTCCGAGCCGTCGCCGGATTCGCGCAGCCACCGCTACCGCGCCGAGGACATCAGGGGCTTGAAGGAGCGCCGCGTGCCGTCGCCGGAGCCGCGCGGATTTCGCAATTTCGATGCCGACCTGCCGGTGATGGATTCGGCGATCGCCACCATCACCGAGCAGGGCCCGATCTATCGCGGCGTGAACTGCGTCGATCTCGCCCAGCGCGACACGCTGGAGCACACCGCGACGCTGCTGTGGGACGTCACCGGCGTCGATCCGTTCGCGTCGGACAATTGCCCGCATGTCTCGGATGAAATGCGCGCGATCGCCGAGGCCGCGCGCCGCGCCCAGCCGATCGATCGCACCGTCGCTGTGCTGGCGCTGGCGGCCAGCGCCGATCCGGGCGCCTTCACCCGCGCGCCCGATGGCCGCGCGATGGTCGGCGGGCGAATCCTGCGGCTGCTGGTCGCGACCATGCTGAACGCTGTGCCATCGGCCGAACCGCTGCATGAGCAGGTGGCGCGGGTCTGGACGCCGGACAACAAGCACGCGCCCGACCTGATTCGACGCGCGCTGGTGCTGCTCGCCGATCACGAATTGAATGCCTCCACCTTCACCGCGCGCTGCGCGGCATCGACCGGCCTCAATCTGTACGACGCCGTCATCGCTGGTCTCGTCGCGCTGAAGGGGCCGATGCATGGCGGCGCCGGCGTGCTCGCCTCGCGCCTGGTCAAGACCATGATCGACAATGACGTCGCGCCCGTCGTCCGCGAGCGGGTCGCGCTCGGCGAGCGCTTCGCCGGCTTCGGGCACGGCGTCTACAAGAAGGGCGATCCGCGCGCGATCTCGCTGCTTGAGGCGCTGACCCGCGCCGGCGCGCCGCGCAAATTCACCCGGGAAGTGCCGGAGCGGATCGCGGAAGCAACCGGCGAGTTCGTCAACATCGATTACGCGCTGGCGGTGCTGGTGCATGCGCTGCGGATGCCCGCAGGCAGCGAGCTCGCGCTGTTTGCGATGGCCCGCAGCGTCGGCTGGATCGCGCATGCCTGCGAGCAGCTTCAACTCGGCAAGCTGATCAGGCCTCGCGCGCGCTATGTCGGTCCCGCACCCGGGCGCGCCGGCGCCACCAATAGTATTTAGCTATTTCGCCGGTCTGGCCGGTTCGATCAGGCCGCCGCCATGCCGGCGGCGGATGGTCCAGATCGCGAGCGTCAGGATGACGGCAGCGCCCGCGACTGCGAACATCCAGAGATGCTTGCCGACATGTTCATGGTGCGGCAGGCCGGCATAGTCGTGCAGCGCGGTGACGGCGAGCACGCCGGGCAGCACATGGGCCGGCGCCCAGAGCAGGATCGCGGGAATGTTGACGGCGTAGAAGCGCGCCGGCGGCATGTCGAGCGCGCCGGCGGTGATCGGCACGAAGGCGCGAATCGGCGGCACGAAGCGGGCGAAGAACACCGCGAGCACGCCCCAACGGTTGAAGAAGGCCTCGCTCTGCGCGACCACGCGGGGGTAGTTGGAGAGCGGCCACGCCGACAGGATCTCGCGCTGGCTGCGGTGGCCGATCAGATAGGCCGTGCCGTCGCCGAGCATCGCACCGGCGGCCGCGGCGGCGAGCACCGGCACGAGCTTCAATTCGCCGCCTGGCACCAGCGCGCTCAGCGCCAGGATGATGGTCGAGCCCGGCACCAGCGAACCGACCACCGGGACAGCTTCCAGCAGGGCGGCCAGAAACAGCGTCAGGTAGGCGAGCCAGGCATGGGCCGAAACGAACGCGATCAAAGGGTCAAGAAATGACGTCACTGAATTCCTGGGTGGCGATGAAACAGGTCCGAGAGCTAACAACTCGCCGCCGGGCTGAAAAGTGCCTGCGGACAAGCCGCCGTGGCGCTGCGGCGAAAGTACGGCGAGATTTGCAGAGCAGCCTTCCAAAAACCGAGTTTTGCGCCTATCTTTATGATACAACAACGGAACTTTGATTTGCCCGTGGGCTTCTGCCGGCCGATGCTCTCTGCTAGGCTTGTGCGTAGCACCCCATCCGCAGCCAAATGACCTAAATCTGGTTTCGGGAGCGCCCGGGACCTCGGAGGATGAATGACGACGGCCGTCCAGACCAAAGCGCAAGAACCCGTCGGTTTGCCCGACATGAAGGTTTCGGTTCGGCAGGTCTTCGGGATCGATAGCGATCTGGAAGTTCCCGCCTATTCCGAAGTCGATCCGCATGTGCCGGAAGTAGACAGCGACTATCGCTTCGACCGCGCCACCACGCTCGCGATCCTCGCCGGCTTTGCCAAGAACCGCCGCGTGATGGTCACCGGCTATCACGGCACCGGCAAGTCGACTCACATCGAGCAGGTTGCGGCCCGCCTCAACTGGCCCTGCGTGCGCGTCAACCTCGACAGCCACATCAGCCGTATCGATCTCGTCGGCAAGGACGCCATCGTGGTCAAGGAAGGCAAGCAGGTCACGGAATTCCGCGACGGCATCCTGCCCTGGGCGCTGCAGCACAACATCGCGTTGGTGTTCGACGAATATGACGCCGGACGCCCGGACGTGATGTTCGTGATTCAGCGCGTGCTGGAAGTGTCCGGCCGCCTGACGCTGCTCGACCAGAACAAGGTGATCAAGCCGCATCCGGCGTTCCGCCTGTTCTCGACCGCCAACACGGTCGGCCTCGGCGACACGTCGGGCCTCTATCACGGCACCCAGCAGATCAACCAGGGCCAGATGGACCGCTGGTCGATCGTCACCACGCTGAACTACCTCGCCCATGACGAGGAAGTCGAGATCGTGCTGGCGAAGGCCAAGCACTATCGCACCCAGGAGGGCCGCGACATCGTCAATAAGATGGTGCGGCTGGCGGATCTCACCCGCAACGCGTTCGCCAATGGCGACCTGTCGACGGTGATGAGCCCGCGCACGGTGATCACCTGGGCCGAGAACGCCGACATCTTCAACGACATCGGCTTCGCGTTCCGCGTCACCTTCCTCAACAAGTGTGACGAGCTGGAGCGGCCGCTGGTCGCCGAGTTCTACCAGCGTTGCTTCAACGTCGAGCTGCCGGAATCCTCGGTCAACGTGGCGCTCAGCTAGCCCATGCCGAAAATCTCCGTCGAGCGCACAGTCACACAGACGAAGAAAGCGGTGCTCGGCGGATTGCTCCGCTACAACAACGAGAAGATGGGGAAGCAAAAGTACAAGCGCTTCGCCATCTCGCTGCGGCAAGGCGACGAGATCGTCGGCGGCATCGTCGGCGAGGTCTGGACCGCGGTGTTGTTCATCCAGCTGTTCTGGATGGAGCAGAAGTTTCGCAACAAGGGATTTGGCGCGAAGCTGATCAAGGCGATCGAAGACGAGGCGCGGCGCTTCGGAGCCACGCAATCCTATCTGGATACGATGAGCTTCCAAGCGCCGGGCTTCTACCGCGCCAATGGATATAAAGAGTTCGGTTCGATTGAGGGGTATCCCGGCGGCGTCACGCGCCACTGGTTTACGAAATCGCTATGACAGCCTCCAATATCAAATTCCGTCCCGGATCGAAGGAAGCGCCGACCGAGCCGTTCAAGCGCTCGGTGTCGGCCTGCCTGAAGGCGATCGCCAAGAAGCCGGAGCTCGAGGTCTCTTTCGCTGCCGAGCGTCCGGGGCTTGCGCCCGGCAAGGCGCGGCTGCCGGAGCCGGCCCGCAAGATGACCAAGCGCGATGCGGCGATCGTGCGCGGCCACGCCGATTCGATCGCGCTCAAGATCGCCTGTCACGATCCCAAGGTGCATCGCAAGCTGATGCCGGGCAATCCGCAGGCGCGCGGCGTGTTCGAGGCGGTCGAGCAGGCGCGCGTCGAGGCGATCGGCTCGCGGCGGATGGCCGGCGTTGCGAAGAATCTCACCGCGATGCTCGACGATCATTTCCACCGCGGCAAGTATGACGAGATCACCGATCGCGCCGATGCGCCGCTGTCGGATGCGCTGGCGATGCTGGTGCGCGAACGCCTGACCGGCATGGCGCCGCCCGCGGCTGCCAAGAAGATGGTCGATCTCTGGCGCCCGACGCTGGAGGACAAGATCGGTTCGCGGCTCGACCAGCTCAGCCGCTTCGCCGAGGACCAGGCGAGGTTCGGCGACCTCGTCCATGATCTGCTGTCGGCGCTCGATCTCGGCGACGACCGCAACATGGATTCCGACGACGACGATGACCAGGACGAGAACCAGGACGGCGAGAACGATCAGTCCGGCGCCGAGGGCTCGCCTGATTCCGACGCTGCGCAGGAGATGAGCGCCGATCAGGCCCAGACCACTGCGGAAGAGATGAGCGAAAGCGCGATGGAGAGCGCGCAGGCCTCCACGTCGGACACGTTCGACGACGGCGAACTCGGCGACGATGAGACGCCGGGCGAGGCGACACGGCCGAATTCCCGCGGCCAGAACGAGCCGCGCGGCCCGGAATATCATGCGTTTGCGCCGAAGTTCGACGAGGTGATCGCCGCGGAAGATCTCTGCGATCACGACGAGCTCGAGCGGTTGCGTTCCTATCTCGACAAGCAGCTCGCGCATCTGCAGGGCATCGTGGCGCGGCTCGCCAACCGCCTGCAGCGCCGCCTGATGGCGCAGCAGAACCGCGCCTGGGATTTCGATCTCGAGGAAGGCATCCTCGATCCGGCGCGGCTGTCGCGCGTCGTCACTGATCCCTATCATCCGCTGTCCTTCATGCATGAGAAGGAGGCGACCTTCCGCGACACCGTGGTGACGCTGCTGCTGGACAACTCCGGCTCGATGCGCGGCCGTCCGATCACGGTTGCCGCCACCTGCGCCGACATCCTGGCGCGCACGCTGGAGCGTTGCGGCGTCAAGGTCGAGATCCTGGGCTTCACCACCCGCGCCTGGAAGGGCGGGCAGTCGCGCGAGGCGTGGCTTGCGGCCGGCAAGCCGGCCAATCCCGGCCGCCTCAACGACCTGCGCCACATCATCTACAAGTCGGCGGATGCGCCGTGGCGCCGTGCGCGAAAAAATCTCGGCCTGATGATGCGCGAGGGCCTGCTCAAGGAGAACATCGACGGCGAGGCGCTCGACTGGGCGCACAAGCGCCTGCTCGCACGTCCCGAGCAGCGCCGCATCCTGATGATGATCTCCGACGGCGCGCCGGTCGACGACTCCACGCTGTCGGTCAATCCCGGCAACTATCTCGAGCGGCACCTGCGCCACATCATCGAGGAGATCGAGACCCGCTCGCCGGTCGAGCTGATCGCGATCGGCATCGGTCATGACGTGACGCGCTATTATCGCCGCGCGGTGACCATCGTGGATGCCGAAGAGCTTGGCGGTGCCATCACCGAAAAGCTCGCCGAGCTGTTCAGCGAGACGCACGGCTCGGCGCCCGCACCGGGCACGCGGCGCCGCCTCCACTCGTGAGACATGCGCTCATCAGTTAGCCGTCGCCATGTCCTGCAAGGGATGGCGTCGGGGTTATCGGCCGCGGCATTGCCGAGGCTTGCCCAAGCACAGGGCGCGAGCCAGCCGGCGCTGACGCCGGGACCGCCCGGCAGGCCGGGCCGCCACCGTGTCGATGAACCCGCAGCGGTCGAGGTCAACGCGCGGCCGCTGCCGTCGTTCGATATCCGCGATCGTTCGCGGGTGCGGTTCGGCGCGCTGGAATATCGCAGCGGCCTGATCCTGAGCTCGTCATTCTCCGGCTTCGGCGGCCTGTCCGCGCTGCGGCTCGATGCCAAGGGCGAACGCTTCATCGCGGTCAGCGACCAGGGCACCTGGTTCACCGGCCGCATCGTCTATCGCGGCCGCGACATGGCCGGGCTCGACGATGTCGAGGCGGCGCCGCTGCTCGACGCCCAGGGCAAGCCGATCACCGCGACCCGCGGCTGGTACGATTCGGAATCGCTCGCGCTCGACGGATCGATTGCCTATGTCGGGCTCGAGCGGGTTAACCAGGTGCTGCGCTACGATTTCGCCAAGGGCTTCACCCGCGCGCGCGGCGACGTGGTGCCGCTGCCCGTGGCGGCGCGCAAGCTGCCCATCAACAAGGGGCTCGAGGCGCTCGTCTTCGTGCCCAAGGTCATGCCCAAAGCCACACCGGCGAGCCCGCCGCTGGCCGGTACGCTGATCGCGTTTTCCGAACGCGGGCTCGATGCCGCCGGCAACCTGATCGCCTTCCTGGTCGGCGGCAACACGCCGGGCCAGTTCAGCGTCCGCCGCACCGAGAATTACGACATCAGCGACGCGGTGCTGCTGCCGTCGGGCGATCTGCTGATCCTGGAGCGGAAATTCTCCTGGCTCGGCGGCGCCGGGATTCGCATCCGCCGTCTCGCTTTGTCGGACATCGCGCCGGGCGCCGTCGTCGATGGCCCGGCGATCTTCAATGCCGATCTCGGCAACGAGATCGACAACATGGAAGGCATCGACGCCCATGTCACCACGGAGGGCGAGACCGTACTGACCATGGTTTCCGACGACAATTTCTCCCTGATCCAGCGCAATTTGCTGCTGCAATTCACGCTGGTTGAGTAAAGGGCGGCGCCCAAGGGACGGCGCTATCGCATTGCTGGTCTGCCCCGGCCCGTTCGGCGACGGCGACGGTTGGTGATCGCAGCGGCCGCCTCTATCTTGTGGTGGCCCTTTCCTCGATCCCGGATGTCCCTCGCATGAGCACCCTGTTCTCCCCGATCGAACTGCGCAGCCTCAAACTCTCCAACCGGATCATGGTCTCGCCGATGTGCCAGTACTCGGCTGACGACGGCTCCGCCAATGATTGGCACTTCACCCACATCAACATGCTGGCGCTGTCGGGCGCCGCGATGTTCTGCATCGAGGCCACCCATGTCGAGGATATCGGGCGGATCACGCCGGGGTGCCTCGGCCTCTACAGTGATGCCAACGAGGCGGCACTGAAGCCGATCCTGGCCTCGGTGCGCAAGCATTCGAAGGCTGCGGTCGCGATGCAGCTGGCCCATGCCGGCCGCAAGGCGTCGAGCCAGCGTCCGTGGGAGGGCGGGCAGTTGATCCCGATCGCCGAAGGCGGCTGGCAGACGGTTGGGCCGTCGGCTGTCCCGCATAAGGAAAGCGAGGCCGCGCCGCTGGCGCTCGATGACGCCGGCCTGAAGCGCATCCGCGAGGCCTTTGTCGCGGCCGCCAAGCGCGCCGACCGGCTCGGCATCGACGCGCTCGAACTGCACGGCGCGCACGGTTATCTGCTGCACCAGTTCCTGTCGCCGATCGCCAACAAGCGGACCGACCGCTATGGCGGCTCGCTGGAAAACCGCATGCGCTTCCCGCTGGAAGTGTTCGACGCGGTGCGCGCGGTATTCCCGGATCACAAGCCGATCGGCATGCGGGTGTCGGCGACCGACTGGGTCGAAGGTGCCTGGGACCTCGCGCAGACCATCGAATTTGCCAAGGAGCTGAAGATGCGCGGCGTCGACTGGATGGACGTCTCCTCCGGCGGCGTGTCGCCGCTGCAGAAGATTCCGCTCGGTCCGGGCTACCAGGTGCCGGCGGCACAGGCGGTGAAGGAGGCGACCGGCATCACCACGATGGCGGTTGGCCTCATCACGGAAGCGAAGCAGGCCGAGGAGATCGTTACCTCAGGGAAGGCCGACATGATCGCGCTCGCCCGCGGCATGCTCTACGACCCGCGCTGGGGCTGGCACGCCGCCGCCGAGCTTGGCGGCGAGGTCAGCGCGCCGCAGCAATATTGGCGCTCGCAGCCCTCGACGCAGAAGGCGCTGTTCGGCAAGACCACGTTCGGGACGCGCTGAGACGCCGTCTCGCCCCGGCCTCGCCGCGAGATCAATGCATGGCCGGTCCGAACCAGCGCGCGAGCGCGGCGTCGAGGCCCGCCAGGTCCTTGCCGTCGGCCGCCCAGGCGATGCAGGCATCGGGGCGGATCAGCAGCGACGGGCCGGCGCGCCTTGGTACGCATCGTACGAACATGTCCCAGCGAGTTGCGATCGCTGACGCAGCTCCATCAGTTGCATCGACCAGCACGGCCCTGCCGTCTTCCATCCGATCGAACAGCGTTGTTTCCGCACCGTCGTTGCCGAGCGCGAAATTGCCGGAGAGCCGGCCGACCGATGCGTGTTCGCTGCCGAGGTCGTAGCGGATCTTGATGCCGCTGATCATTTCGCCGAAGTAACGGGTGCCCTCGTCGCCGCTCATCAGGTCGGCGACGATGTCGCGCAGGGCGTCCGTCATGACGTCGGGCCGCATCAATGCGACCTGGGCGCGGGTGTTGGCGAGCACCTTGGCCGCGATCGGGTGCCGTTCTGCCGTGTAACTGTCGAGCAGGGCTTCGGGCATGCGATCGCAGACGACTGCCGCGAGCTTCCAGCCGAGATTGACCGCATCGAGCAGGCCGAGATTGAGGCCTTGCCCGCCGAACGGCGAATGCACATGCGCCGCGTCGCCGGCCAGCAGCACGCGGCCTCTGCGATAGCTGTCGGCCTGCCGCGCATTGTCGGTGAAGCGGGTGGCGGTCTTGACGGCGGTGACACGCACGTCGGCGCCGCTGATCCGGCGCAGGGTGGTCTCGACCTCCTCGCGCGTCACGGGCGCGCTGCGATCGGCCGGCGGTCCGTCGAACTCGGCCATGAACACCCGGCCGGGAATCGGTCCATAGGCCATCATGCCGATAGGCGTCCGCCGCCAGCCGACCGGGAGCAGACGATCCGGATGATCGAGGTCGACGATGGCCTGGTGTCCGGTCAGCGTCGGTTCGGTGCCGAGGAAGTCGAAGCCTGCGCGCTTGCGCACCGCGCTGCGGCCGCCGTCGCAGCCGACAAGATATGCTGAGTGCAGCTCGATATCGCCGGACGCGCCCCTTGCCCTCGTCAGCATGCCGTCTCCGGCATCCTCGAAATCGATCAGCTCGCAGCCGCGCCGGATCGCGATGCCGAGCGCGTGGGCGCGCTCGCCGAGCATTTTCTCCAGGGCTTGCTGGTTCACGCCGCGCAACCGCCGGTCGGGCTCGCGCTGACGCGTCTGGTCGATCCCGAAGATGCCGGAGAAGTGACCGCCGAATTTCTTGAACGGCAGTTCGGCTCCGGCGTCCGCGCTCTTCATGAGCCTGGACATGCCCTCTGCCATGGTGCGTTCGACCGCATCCATCGCCTCACTGAGGCCGCGGCGCTCCAGCGCCTCTCCAGCGAGTGCGCCGATCGCGCCGGCCTTGATGGTCTGGTCGGGCTCCGCCAGCCGCTCGATCACGACGACGTCGGCTCCGCCCAGGGTCAGTTCGATCGCCAGCAGCAATCCGGTCGGTCCGGCGCCGACCACAACCACATCCGTTCGTTCACGCGTCAAGTCGTCACCATAAATTTGTACTAAGTACAATATTTTGTATGGTACAAATTCTTCCATGTCAAACCGGGACGGATTGCGGGAGCGAAAGAAGGAGGCGACGCGCCAGGCGATCTCGGATGTCGCGACCGAGCTGTTCGTGGCGCGCGGCTTCGACAATGTCTCGGTGGCCGAGATTGCCGAGGCCGCCGAGGTCTCCCGGATGACGGTGTTCAATTACTTCCCGCGCAAGGAAGATCTGTTCTTCGACCGTGAGGAGGAGAGCCGCCAGATTCTGAAGGCCGCCTTTGCCGAGCGACCGGCGGGCGAAGCGCCGCTGATGACGCTGCGCAGGCTGGTGCAGAGCCTGGCGGATCGGGCGCATCCGTTCGCGAAATTCACCGATGCAACGGCAAAATTCTGGCGCACCGTCGCCGAGAGCCCGGCGCTTTCGGCGCGGGCGCGCGAGATGCGTGACGAGCTGATCGATGATCTCGCAGCCGTGCTGGCGGGCGCCATCAAGCGGCCGCTCGCCGATGCCGACGCCCGGCTCGCCGCGTCGATGGTGGTCACGGCCGTGACCGTCGCCTATACGGAAGGGCTTCGCGAGCACAAGGCGCGCCGATCGGCGGCCTCGACACGCGAGGCTTTCCTGCAGATCATGGAGCGCAGCTTCTCGGGTATCGCGATCATGCTGAAGGGGACGCCCTACGCGTAATTCCCGCCGGGGCCGCATACGACAAAGCCATTGTTCTGCTGTAGCCGGGGCAGGTACTCTCCGGAGCGCGTGCGGAAGACACGCATCGAACAAAGAGAGGAAACCCATGGAACTCGGATACTTCGCGATGCCGTCGCATCCGCCGGAGTGCGGACTGAAAGAGGGCCACGACTGGGATCTTCAGGTGCTGCGGTGGCTCGACGAGCTCGGCTACCAGGAAGCCTGGATCGGCGAGCACCACACCGCGCCTTGGGAGCCGCATCCGTCGCCGGATCTGTTGATCGCGCAGGCGCTGCTGCAGACCAAGAACATCCGCATCGGACCCGGCGGCTTCCTGCTGCCGTATCATCATCCGGCGGAGCTCGCCAACCGCGTTGCGATGCTCGATCATCTCTCGAACGGCCGCTTGAACTTCGGCGTTGCGGCCTCAGGCCTGCCGAGCGACTGGGCGATGTTCAACGTCGACGGCATGTCCGGCCAGAACCGCGACATGACCCGCGAGGCGCTCGAGATCATCTTGAAGATGTGGACCGAGCCGGCTCCGTGGACCCACAAAGGCAAGTTCTGGACGGTGACCAAGCCGGACACGATGTTCGATTTCCTCAAGCCGCACATCAAGCCGCAGCAAGCACCGCATCCGCCGATCGGCGTCGCGGGGCTGTCGAAGAACTCGGATACGCTCAAGCTCGCCGGCGAGCGCGGCTTCATCCCGATGAGCCTGAACCTCAACCCGGCCTATGTCGGCAGCCACTGGGACTCGGTGGAAGCCGGCGCCGCCAAGACCGGCCGCAAGCCGAGCCGCAAGGACTGGCGGATGGTGCGCGAGGTGTTCGTCGCCGATACCGACGCGGAGGCGTGGAAGCTCTCGACCGGCGACATGATGGGCCGGATGATGGGTGAGTACTTCCTGCCGCTGCTCGGCCACTTTGGCTTCAAGGATTATTTGAAGGCCTCGCCCGACGTGCCTGACAGCGACGTCACGGTCGAGTATTGCGCCCGCAACAACTGGATCGTCGGCTCGCCCGCGACCGTCACCGAGAAGATCGAGAAGATCTATCAGGAGGTCGGCGGCTTCGGCGTGCTTTTGGTGTTCGGCTTCGACTACAAGCACAAGCCCGAAGCCTGGCACAATTCGCTGCGGCTCCTGAAGCAGGAGGTCTTGCCGAAGCTGAAGCATCTCGACGCCTCGGTCGGCCGCGCGGCGTAGGCTTGAGGAAGAGTGCGGGGCAGCGGCAACGCTGCCCCGTATGTCATGACGGATCGCCGGCCTCAGGCCGTGCCGAGCCAGAACCGGGTTTCGATTTGCGCCCAGCCCTTGCCGATGCGGCTGCTCAGCCAGTTGTCGCCGCGCTTCAGACCCTTGTCCTTCTGGCCTTCCGGCGTGTTGCGCCAGGCCTGCCAGCGATACTGGCCGTAGATGCTGACGATGCGCGCCGCATAGGTCAGCGCCAGCTGTGAATCGCCCCTGATGATGACAAGGTTGTCGTCGTTCTTGGTGCTGGCACGGTCGGAGAAATTGTGCGAGCCGGTCATGACCACCGGGTTCTTGCCGGCCGGATCCAGCACGATCACCTTGCTGTGCACGGCGATCATGAATTTTCCGGTGTTCTTGATCTGGTGCTGCCACCAGTCGGCGGTCTTGTCGATGCCGGCGGGCCGGATCACGTCGGCAATCTGCTTGCCCTTGAAGACCTGCTGCTGACCGCTGCCGGCCAGCAGTTGCAGCTGATCCTTCGGACTGTCCTTGCCCTGCGCCGGGAAATTGTTGAGCACTCCGCGCACATAGAGCTTCTTGTCCTGCGCCTTCTCCAGGATCGGGCCGAGCAGGCCCTTGTTGCCGGGATTGAGCATCAGGCACACCGCGCCATGCTCGGCGTCCTCGATCAACTTGGTCGCTTCCTTGAGATCGCCGTTCTTGGTGGTCGGCGTGAACCAGACGCTGATGTTCGAGTTGCTGACCGTGAACGGCCATTCGTGATCGCCGGCCACAGCCAGCGCCTTCGGCGACTTGCTGCCGTCGGCGTAGATCGCCTTCCAATGCCCGTGATAGGCGGCCGCGATCTTGTCGTCGGTGATCTCCAGCCCATTGTTGTTCTGGGTGCAGAGCCCGGTCCGGGTCCAGTTGGTGCTGCCGGTCCAAACCACTTTCGGCTGCTTCGCGCCGTCACAGAACACCGCGAACTTGTTGTGCGCGTAGCGGCTCGGCGCGATCTTGCGGCGAACGATGTCGACGTCTGCCTTCTTCAGCACGCCGGCGTTCTTCTCGGTCTCCTTTGCGGTGGCGTCGGACTTGCCGGTGCTGTTGCCGAGCACGACGTGCGCCTTGCCCTTCAGCGCGGTCAGTGCGGCGATCAATTCGGGATCGTTGAGCTCGTAGAGCGCGACATAGACGTCGACTTTGTCCTTCTTGGCCCCGGCCAGCAGGGCGAGCAAGCGCGCGCCAAGCTCGCCCTTGAGGAAGTCGCGGATCTTGTTGCCCTTGGTGGAGATCGCCTTCTCCAACGTCTGGGAGGCTTTCGGCGTGGTGCCGATTGCGCGCGACAGCCATTGTGCCGAGATCGTGCCGCGGTTGAACCATGGCTTGAGCGGGCCCGACGGCGTAGCCGAGACGTATTCGGTCCATGTCGCCGGCGCACCGTACGCGGGCTTCACCTCGGTGGCGCCGTCCTTGAGAACCGGAACGACGCCATAGCGGACCGGTGCATCGGCCGGGGCGAGGAAATCGGTCCAGTTGGTCTTCTGCACCGGCCATTCGGTGCTCGGCCGATGATCTCCCGCCTTGTGGCCCTGCACCTGATCCTCGAACCCGACCCAGGTGTCGACGACGGTCGCGCTCTTGCCCTGCTGCTGACGATAGAGCGCAAAGCCGAGGCAGTCGGGAATCATTGCTGCGACCTCCCAAACGACGAAGATGCCGTCGGTGGTCGGAAATGCCTGAATTGTGGAAATCATGGTGATGCCTCCAAATCACTGATGAGAAGTATCCGGTCGATATGAATCTGGCGCGTCAGGGCTCAGGGAATCCGGGATGTCGCGTCGGATCGCTCCGGACGCCCGGCGGCCCATCTAGCAGGAGGAGTATGGAACAAGGCATGCAACCGAAACTATCGGCTGGATCACAGATGGATCACGCCGTGCGGACCGGTCCGCCGCGATTGCGGCTGCCTAGAGCAGCTTCACCGTGACCTTCGCCTTGCCCTTGTGATCGCCGTAGAACCATTTGTAGATCCAGGGCAGGCCGATCACGGCCTGGTTGACGTAGAGGAAGATCTCACCGCTGCGATCGGCGGTGAACCTTGCCTTGTAGACCTGCGGATCGGTGTTCGGCGCCGCAAAGGGATCGAGGAAATACTCGTCGACCCCGGTTTCGCCGACCCGCGCGATCAGCCTGAACCACGGCCGGAACAGGACGCGCCGCAGGAAGATCGTGGCGTATCCGCGCCACCGTTTCGCGCCCTCGATTGTCGAGGTCCGGTATCCGATCGGCGTCACCGCGCGCCCGGCGTCCTCCCACGGCTGCGACATCGTGATCGCGATCTCGTAACTGAACCCGGTGCGGACCTTGAGGCCGGTCGGCGCACAGATCGCGCTGGTGTCGAAATCGGCCGCATCCTGCGCAATGCCCTTGTCGACGGCGACGAGCTTGTCGGCCGCGCTCCCCTTGCAGAAGGCGCCCATCGAGTCCGCGGCATTGAACAGGAAATGGCTGAGCAGCGTTGCGCTGAACCAGACCAGCAAGGCCGTGAGCAGGAACGGCACGACATGCCGTTTCCCGGCATTGAGGATCCACTGATAGATCGTGCTGGTACGGAATCGATAGATTGCGTCGTGCATCAACCCGGAGAGCGGTGTCGGGTTGACGCGGTCACGCCAGATGATCCGCATCCTGTCGCTGATCGTTGCGCTGAGCGAACTGCCGACACCCATCAGCACGAAAACGGCGATGATGCCGCCGGCGAACCATTCCGGGTTGCCGGCGTACCAATCGGTCCACCAATGAAGTGACGTGGGCAGGAACGATTCGATGAAGCGCACCAGCTCCGAAATCATCCTGAACCAAGAGCTGAACTCGTGTTCCTTGTGCTGGTTGTGGAATAGCCAGAACGCCGCCAGATGCAGCGACGCCGCCAGCGTGGCGAAGTAGGCGATCCGCCGCATCCAGACGAAATTCCACAGCTTCTCCTGCGCGGCATGACGCGCCGGCGCGCCGACGGGCGTTTCAAACGTCGTGGAGCCCAGCGGTGTGACCTGGCCGTTGCGGGAGACCACCACATAGTTCGGCGGAAGCCCGATCGGGGCATAGGCATTGGCGCCGCTGTCGATCCGCTCGAACACGCTTTCGTGGATCTTCGGCATCGGCACGCTGACGCCGGCATAGGGATCGTTGCAGAGATCGGCGACTTTGCGAGGACCGTACCGGTAATAGGCGCCAAGGCCGGCCCGCGAATCGTAGAGGCGGCCATCCTTGTCCTCGGAGGACTTGATCGCCTTGATCGCATCGGGATCGGCAATCGGCGCGCTCTTGAACACAAGCCCGCGCTTGACGGCTTCGTCAACCAGCCAGGCCAGCGGCACGAAGGCGACGGCGTCGTCCGGATAGCCGCCGCCGACATTGGCATGCATGCCGACGAACCACACCTGGACGAGGCGCTGGCCATCGATCGTTGTCGGCACGGCCGGTGCGGGCTGTCCCGGCTCTTGCTCGGTCCAGAGCACCGGATGAAACGTCGTGCGCTCGTCGTCGAGCGCCAGCGCGTGTCGTGCCCACTTGACCTTCGGGCTGAGAATCCGGTTCGGCAGCTCGAGCGGCCACACCCAGTTGGAGATGCCGCGTGTCATCTCGTCGATCGGCAGGCCGTAGGCCGCGACGGTGTCCCAGATGCCGATGAACTCGATCGCGGGCACCTGCTCCCGCGCGATCTCCGCATAAGGCTTGTTGCGCTGAAGGCGGTCCAGCACCGGCACGAGGATGTAGTCGCGTAGCGCGCGGAACAGCACCTCGATGCGCCAGATCGAGTGGTAGCCCGCGGCGCGGTACGCACGATAGGCCTTCACCGCGCCGTCGTGCAGCTCGGCTTCGGTGTCGGCGACGATCAGGCCCTGATCGAGGATGAGTGCGGCGAGCGTGCGCACGGTGAATGCGCCGCGGCTGAATCCGAACAGGTAGATTTGCGAGCCGTTCTGGTGGTCGTAGTTGCGGCAGATGAACTTGTAGGCATCCAGGATATTGCGCTTGAGGCCGTAGCCGAAGGCGCCGCCGAGCAGCGCAAGCGGAACGAATTTCGAGGTGCCGACGCCGTCATCATACTTGGCGGCCTGCGTATTGCCCTGCAGATCAAGCGACTGGAATATCCGCCAGACATTGGTGCGCCAGACGCTGGAAGCGGCATTGCCGGTGCCGTCGGACAGGATGATGATCTTGGGGCTCGGCATCGAAAAGACGCTCGCTGAAATGACTGAAGCGGACGGTGCAGTGTAGTGGTAGCGGATTCGATTGCTACCTTGGATCGATATTTAGTCATTCTGTGCCAAGACAGATGTGAACTGACGCACAAAAGCGTCACGAGGTCGCGGCCATGTGAGACGAGACGCCTTTCGCGCTGCTGCGAAAAGGCCTAGCCTGATAGCGGCACAATTCATTGATGAGGCACAGCAATGCGCAGCCGCGTCAGAAAATTTGCCCATGTCCTGGAGCGCTTCGGTCTCGCCCTCGCGGGCGCTGCCAGCGGTCTGTTCGTCGCCATCCATGTCGGCTCGAGCGTGTCGGCGCTGACCTCGCAGGCGTTCCTGCTGATCATGATGCTGGGCGGTGCGATCGGCTTCTATGTGGGCATCGATACGCCGCCAAAACTGTTCCATCCGAAGGACGGCAACTCGACGCGCAAGATCGACGCGGCGGAGCTGCTGAGCGCGATCGGCACTTTCCTCGCGACCATGGTCGCGTTCTTCTCGGTCGGCGTCGTGGTGCTGCGCAGCGAGCCGGACATCGCCTGGACCGCGGCGATCATGGCGGGCTGGGTGCTCGGCGTCGCCATGCAGATCGTCGCCGGCACGATCGCCCGCACGCGGGTCTGAAGCGTCGTCAGGCCCGGCCGGCTACGCGCCGCCTGGCCTATTTGTTCGCGATCTTGGCGGGATCCTTGACGGCCTTGAAGGTCTCGTGCTCGACGCTGTAGAGCTCGCCGCCGACCCTCTCGACCCTGCGAATATAGATGTCGTGGACGACGTCGCGCGTCTTCGGGTCGATCGACATCGGGCCGCGCGGGCTTTCCCAGGCCGTGCCCTTCATGGCCTCGATCAACGCGTCGCCGTCGGTCTTGCCGCCGGTCGCCTTCAGCGCCTGGTAGATCAGATGCATGCCGTCATAGGCGCTGACGCTGATGAAGTTCGGGCGGACGTTGGCGTTGGCCTTGCGGAACGCTGCGACATAGTCGCGGTTCAGGTCGGATGGATGGGCGGCGGAGTAGAACCCCGCCGTGATCATGCCGATCATGGCATCGCTCATCCCCGGCAGGTCTTCGTCGTCGGCGATGTCGCCGGGGCCGATCAGCTTGATCCCGCTCTTGTCCAGACCACGCTCGACAAACTGCTTGGCCAGGATGCCGGCCTGGCTGGCCGGGACGAAGATGAACAGCGTATCGGGATTGCCGTCCCGTGCACGCTGCAGGAACGGCGCGAAGTCGGGATTGGCCCGCGGCACTTTCAGCGCCTCGACGATCGCGCCGCCCGCCGCGGTGAAGCTCGCCGAAAATACGCCGGCGGCTTCGCGCCCGGGTGCCCAGTCGGATGCGATGATGGTGGCCCGCTTCGATCCGTTTCTGGCCGCCCAATCCGCCAGCACGCTGGCCTGCTGTGCGTGCGTCCAGCTGGTGCGCACGAAGTAGGGCGACCGTTCGGTCACGATCGAGGTGCCCGATACCATGACGACGGTTGCCGTCTTGCTCTCGGTGACCAGCGGTGCGAGCGCCAGCACGCTCGGCGTCAGCCCGCCGCCGAGGATCGCGGCCTTGTCGTTGACGATCAGCTCCTGCGCGATGCGCTTGGCATTGTCGGGCACGCTGGCGTCGTCCCGGACGATCAATTCGATCTTGCGACCGGCGACCATATCGCCGTGCTGCGCCATGTAGAGCCGCGCCCCCGCGACCGCCTGCTTGCCCACCGGTCCCAGAACGCCGGTCAACGGCATCACCAGCCCGACCTTCACGGTGTCCTGCGCTTGGGCTGGTCCCGGTTGCACCGCCGAAGCGCCAGAACGGCGCCGACCAACACGGCAAATGGCGTTCGCGACATGGCCAGCCTCCTGCGGGTCCGGAAATGATGCCGGGCAGGCTCGCGACTATCGGCTTCGCCGCAGGGAAGTCCTGATCAAGAAGTGACAGAACGACGAATTTCCTGCTAAATTTCTCCGATTGATGCCGTCTGTGGGCATGGAGTGACCCGGCGACTGATTCCGTTTTGATATTTGATTGCTTTGTGCTCGATCTCGCCCGCGGCGTCGCGCGCGTGGATGGCGTCGAGCTCGATCTCAGGCCGAAATCATTCGCGGTTCTCCGCCATCTCGCCGGCAATGCCGGACGGTTGGTATCCAAGCAGGATTTGCACGAGGCGGTCTGGGGCAACGTCGCCGTTTCGGATGACTCGCTGGTCCAATGCATTCGCGAGTTGCGCCTGAAACTGCGGGATGACGACCACCGCATCATCAAGACGGTGTCTCGCCGGGGCTACCGGCTCGACGCCGAGCCCGCTCCGCTATCGCGCGACCATGGACCGCAGCATGTCCTGCGCGAGCCGTCGACTGCCCGGGGCGTTGCAGCACGTTTGGCCATGCTTCCCCGATGGTTGCTGGTCGCCGGCCTGTCGGTGATCGCCTTCGCGACGCTCGCATCGGCGCCGCCGATTGCCAACGGGATGTGGCATCCGCTGGCACAATTGGCGAACTGGCTTGCGCCGCAGGATCACGGCATCGTGCCGGATCAGGATGTTGAGCGGATCACCGCGCTGGCGGCCGAGAAGCAATTGCCGCTTCCCGCTTATCGCGTTCACGCGCCGGCCAGTGACGTGCCGGACAATATTCGCCGCTTTCTCGGCGTGTGGGTAAGCGGTGAGGGATGGATCAACTCGCACCGCCAATTCATGATGATCGTCACCAATGTCAATCGGGACGGTGTTGCGACCGGCTACCTCGTGAACGGGCCGGCGATGCCGCACAGCCGAGTGCCCGGGCCCGGCTTTTCCGGAGGCTTCACCGGATATGTCCTCGACGACGTCTTGCGATATGACGGCAATACGGGACTGCATTCTGCATCCATCACCGCGGACGGACGGATCGAGTTCAAGCTCGTCTTCCGCGAGGGAGGCACCAGTGTTGTGTTCCTCGAACCGCTCTGGACGCTCGCCAACCCAGGTCGTGTCGCACGCAATCAAACCTGATTGCCGCGTGTGACGCCCAATCCCGCAAGATGCGTGTCGACGAATTGTGCGAGCCGCTCGCGCAACATCTCCGGCGGCACCGCGACCATGCGCTCCTCGAGGCCGAGCGAGATGATTCCGTGGACTGCGGAGAACATCATCCGCGACAGCAGCGCGACGTCGTCGGGATCGCGATCGGGCAACAGCCGCACCAGCGGCGCATGCATCAGCGCGAAGGCATCCATCACCATCGCCAGGATATCTTCCGGAAACGGCCGGTCATCCTCCATCCGGTGCTCGAACAGCGAGCGCAGCAGATTGGCGTGCTCGGTGGCGAAACCGAGATAGGCGTCCGCAAGCCCGTGCAGCTGGCGCAGGGGATCGTCGGCCGGGACGGCCGTGAGCCGGGCGGTCAGGGCCTGAACGGTCTCCCGGTTCACGGTCAGGATCAGGCCGTCGAAGTAGCCGAATTCATTATAGACGCTGCCGATGGAGCAGCCGGCGGCCTCGGCAACGTCGCGAACCTTTAATGATCTCAAGCCTTTAGTTGCGATGGATCGGCGTGCGATCTCGATCAGCAAAGTGCGCCGCTGAAGTTTTTTTCGGCCGCGCCGCGATTCTTCTTGAACAATGTTCATTTTCGTATTACTAATTTGAGCGTTGCTCAAGTTGGCATAGGAGGCCACTCACATGCAGACCCTAGCACTTCAATTGACCACCACCCTTGTCGATGACGCGATCGAACTCGTGACGGGCTTTGGCCGCGCCATCTTCGCACTGGCGACCGCCCCGATCGAGCGGATCGCCCGCGCCTGCGACGTCGCAGGTGTCCTGGAGCAGCGGCGCGCCGATCGGCGCGCGCCGCGCCCGGCGGCCCAGCGCGGCAGCCGCTGCAAGTCGCGTAGCTGCCGCTGGTCGCCATTCCGCGGGTTGAGTGAACTGACCTGAAGCGGCCGCGCCGCAATTGTCACCGAAACCTCAACGAAGCACTCACTATGTCCCCCGCGAGCCCGTTTCGATGTCGATCGACCACAACCCTGGATAAGGTCTCGTACATTTCTGCCGGGCATTGTCGCGGCGCCCGGCGCGGCCGATCCGAGCTGGTTCGAACCGATACGTTGCGGAAAAGACTAAAGGCTGCGGCATCTCCGTCATTTTCACCACGCTCCCCATTCTCTGCCACGCGAATTCGCAGACCTGCCAGCGCCATGCGCGCTAACCCAAGGAACCGGTCATGATCAAGGAATTGATGACGTCCCGCCGCTTCGCGCCGCTGTTCTGGTCGCAGTTCTGCTCGGCGCTGAACGACAACGTGCTGAAGAACGCGCTGGTCATCATGCTGTTGTACGGCGTCGCCAACGAGCAGGGGCCGGCGCTGGTCCAGCTCGCGGGTGCGATCTTCATCGCGCCGTTCTTCGTGCTGTCGGCACTCGGCGGCGAGCTCGCCGACCGCTACATCAAGTCCGTCGTCGCGCGCCGGCTGAAGTTCTTCGAGATTTTCGCCGCGGCCTTTGCCGCAGCCGGCTTCTTCACCCATTCGATCCCGCTGCTGTTCATCGCGCTGGCGCTGTTCGGCATCGTCGCCGCGCTGTTCGGCCCGGTGAAATATGCCGTGCTGCCCGACCAGCTGTCGGTGTCCGAACTCGCGACCGGCAACGCGCTGGTCGAGGGCGCAACCTTCATGGCGATCCTGATCGGCACCATCGCGGGCGGCATGTTCGTCGCCGGCGCCAGCCACATGGGCTGGATCTGTGCCGCCGTGGTCGGCCTGTCGGTGCTGTCCTGGGGATTTGCGTCGCGCATCCCGGTGACGCAGCCCTCCGCGCCCGATCTGCCGATCACCAAGAATCCCTGGACCTCGACGGTGCGCCTCTTGAAGTCGCTCTACGCTGAGCAGCGGCTGTGGGACGGTATGGTGATCGTGTCCTGGTTCTGGATGGTCGGCGCGATCGTGCTGTCGCTGCTGCCCGCGCTGATCAAGGAAGGCGTGGGCGGCACCGAGGGCGTGGTCACGCTGTGCCTTGCCGTGTTCGCGATCGGCATTGCGGCCGGTTCGCTGTTCGCCGCCCAGTTGAGCCACGTCCGCCCGAATCTCGCGCTGGTGCCGATCGGCGCCATCGTGATGGGCGTGATCGGCCTCGACCTCGCCTGGGCGATCGCCACCACCTCGCTCGGCAAGGACGTCACCGCGGCAGCGTTCGCGGCCTCGTTCGGCGGCTTCCGCATGCTGGCCGACTTCTTCCTGTTCGCGTTCGGCGGCGGCCTGTTCGTGGTGCCGTCGTTTGCGGCCGTGCAGGCCTGGACCGCGCCGTCCGAGCGCGCCCGCATCATCGCCGCCGGCAACATCTTGCAGGCAGGCTTCATGGTCGCCGGCGCGGTGTTCGTCGGCGCGCTGCAAGCTGCCGGTTTGCCGATCGCCTGGATCTTCTTCGGCCTGGCGATCGCGAGCTTCGGCACCGTCTGGTTCGTGCTGACCAAGTGGGGCAAGGAAGGCGTGCGCGATTTCGGCGCGCTGCTGTTCCGGGCGCTGTTCCGCCTCGAGGTGCGCGGCATGGAGAATCTGCCGCCCGCAGGCACCCGGATGCTGATTGCGCCGAACCATGTCAGCCTGGTCGACGGCCCGCTGCTGCACGCCATGCTGCCGATCGATGCGAGCTTCGCGGTCGACACCGGCATCGCCAAGGCGTGGTGGGCAAAGCCGTTCCTGAAGATGATCAAGCACTACACGATGGACCCGTCGAAGCCGCTGGCGGGGCGCGGCCCG
>NZ_BOVL01000019.1:649175-757469 GCF_019972155.1 Bradyrhizobium sp. RD5-C2
CGCGATGATCGCCGACAAGGCCGACGCGGTCGTCGTCCCGGTCCGCATCGAGGGCGCGCAGCGCTCGCATCTCAGTTATCTCAAGAATGGCGAGATCAAGCGGTCCTGGTTCCCCAAGGTGACGATCTCGATCCTGCCGCCGGTGAAGCTGCCGATCAACCAGTCGCTCAGGGGCAAGGCGCGTCGCAATGCCGCCGGCGCCGCGCTCCAGGACGTCATGATCGACGCCATGGTGCAGAACGCGATGCTCGACCAGACGCTGTTCGAGGGCCTCGGCCATGCCTATCGCGACCGCGACACCGGCAAGCCGATCATCGAGGACGCGCTCGGCACGAAGCTGACCTATCGCAAGCTGATCCTCGGTGCGCAGGTGCTGAGCCGCAAGCTCGAGCAGGGCACCGCCGTCGGCGAGAATGTCGGCGTGCTGCTGCCGAACTCGGCGGGCGTCGCTGTCGTGTTCATGGCGCTGCAGACCATCGGCCGCGTGCCGGCGATGCTCAACTTCTCGGCAGGTCCAGTCAACGTGCTGGCCGCGATGAAGGCGGCGCAGGTAAAGACCGTGCTGACTTCGCAGGCTTTCATCGAGAAGGGCAAGCTCGACAAGCTGATCACGGCGATGGCGGGCCAGGCGCGCGTCATCTATCTCGAGGATGTCAGGGCCGGCATCGGCCTCGGCGACAAGATCGCAGGCTTCCGCGCCGGCATCGCGCCGCGCGTCGCCCGTGAGGCCAACGATCCCGCGGTCATCCTGTTCACCTCGGGTTCGGAAGGCACTCCGAAGGGTGTCGTGCTGTCCCACCGCAACATCCTCGCCAACGCGGCGCAGGCGCTGGCGCGGGTCGATGCCAATGCCAACGACAAGGTGTTCAACGTCCTGCCGGTGTTCCATTCGTTCGGTTTGACCGGCGGCATGATGATGCCGCTGCTCGGCGGCATCCCGATCTTCATGTATCCGTCGCCGCTGCACTACCGGATCGTGCCCGAGCTGATCTACCAGACCGGCGCGACCATCCTGTTCGGCACCGACACCTTCCTCACCGGTTACGCCCGCTCGGCGCATGCCTATGATTTCCGCACGCTGCGGCTCGTCATCGCCGGTGCGGAAGCAGTGAAGGAGCGCACGCGGCAGATCTATATGGAGCGCTACGGCATCCGCATTCTCGAGGGCTACGGCGTCACCGAGACCGCGCCGGTGCTGGCGATGAACACGCCGATGGCAAACCGCCAGGGCACCGTCGGCCGCATCTCGCCGCTGATGCAGTACCGCCTCGATCCGGTCCCCGGCATCGAGGAAGGCGGCCGCCTGTCGGTGAAAGGTCCGAACGTGATGCTCGGCTACCTGCGCGCCGAAAACCCCGGAGTGCTCGAGCCGCTGCCCGAGGGCTGGCACGACACCGGCGATATCGTCACGGTCGACGCGCAGGGCTTCATCGCGATCAAGGGCCGCGCCAAGCGCTTTGCCAAGATCGCGGGCGAGATGGTCTCGCTCTCCGCGGTGGAGACGATGGCATCGGCGCTGTGGCCGCAGGCGATGTCGGTTGCGGTCTCGATCCCCGATGCGCGCAAGGGCGAACGCATCGTGCTGCTCACCACCGAGAGGAACGCCGACCGCGCCGCGATGCAGCGCCAGGCCAAGAGCGTCGGCGCGTCCGAGCTCGCGGTGCCTGCCGACATCCGCGTCGTCGACAAGGTGCCGCTGCTCGGCACCGGCAAGACCGACTATGTCGGCGCCACGGCGCTTGCGAAGGAACTCGCCGCAGCGCCTGCGGTGCAGGCCGAGCCCGCTGCCGAGGAGGGCGGGCCGGAGCAGCTCGAGCAACACGTCGCATGATGGTTGTGCTTTTCGGGAGCATGTTGTCAGATAGTCGGCAACTGCTCCCGAGAAAGCACGATCATGCTGGACAAACTGAACCCGGCTACCGAGGACGCGCCTGAACTGATAGCCGAGCGCTGGATCGGTGCGCTGGATGCGGCGCTCGCGAACCGCTCCGCGAATGCTCTTTCCGCGCTGTTCGCGCCTGAGAGCCACTGGCGCAACATCTTCGGCATCTCCTGGCATTTTGCGACGTTCAGCGGGCGGCAGCGCGTCGTTGCCGAGCTGCTCGCGCGTGCTGCCGCGGCGAACGCGCGTGAATTTCGTCTCGATGACCGTGCCTTGATACCGCGGCGCGCCGTAATGGCCGGATGCGAGGTGATCGAGGCGGTCTTCACCTTCGACACATCGAACGGCCCCGGCATCGGCGCTGTCCGCCTGCTGAGCGGTGCGGATGGAAATTCCGCGGCGTGGACGTTCTCCACGATGCCTGACTTCGATCGCATCTGCGACATCAGCGCCAAACACGCCATGGAGGAATCCCACGCGCGCGATTTCGCCGCCCCCGACTGGCTGGAGCAGAGGCAGGCCTCGCGCGCCTATGCCGACCGCGAGCCTGATGTGCTTGTTGTCGGCGGCGGCCACGCCGGCATCGCGGCTGCCGTCGAGTGCAAGCGGATCGGGCTCGATGCCCTGATCGTCGATCGCGAGCGGCGTGTCGGTGACAATTGGCGGCTGCGCTATCGCGGCCTCAAGCTGCACAACAAGACGCCGGTCAATCTGTTTCGTTACCTGCCGTTCCCACTGAGCTTTCCGGACTACATCCCGAAGGACAAGATCGCGAACTGGCTGGAAAGCTATGTCGACATCATGGAGCTCGACTTCTGGACCGAAACCTCGTTCGAAGGCGCGCGCTATGACGATGCGACGCAACGCTGGACGGTGACGCTGCGACGAGCCGATGGTCCGCGCACGCTGCACCCGAAGCACATCGTGCTCGCGACCAGCGTCAGCGGCACGCCGAACATCCCCGTCATCCCGGGCATCGAGCGGTTCGCTGGCCGTGTGCTACATTCCAGCGCGTTCGCGGCAGGACGCGAATGGGCCGGGCGCTCGGTGATCGTGTTCGGTACCGGCACCAGCGCGCATGACATCTGCCAAGAGCTGCACGCCGCGGGCGCCAATGTCACGATGGTTCAGCGCAGCCCGACCATGGTGGTCAATGTCGAGCCGGCGCAACTCTACGACAAGACCTATCTCGGCGACGGTCCGACGATCGAGGTGCGCGACATCCTCAATTCCGGCGTGCCGCTGCCGGTCATGAAGATCGCGCACAAGATCATCACCGACGAGGTGAAGCGGCTCGATGCACCGTTGCTGTCGCGGCTTGAGCGCGCCGGCTTCCGGCTCGAATTTGGTGAAGACGGCACCGGCTGGCCGCTGAAATTCCGCTCCCGCGGCGGCGGCTACTACTTCAACGTCGGCTGTTCCGAATTGATCGCCGACGGCAAGATCCGCCTGATTCAGGCCGCCGACATCACAGGCTTCACCGCCGATGGCCTCGCGCTGAACGACGGCACGTTGCTCGCCGCCGAGCTGTTCGTGCTCGCCACCGGCTACAAGGGCCACGATCATCTGCTCGCAAAACTGTTCGGCGAGGACGTCGCAGCGCGCGTCGGCCGCGTCTGGGGCTTTGACGACGCGACGCAGGAGCTGCGCAACATGTGGACGCGCACGCCGCAGCCCGGCCTCTGGTTCACCGGCGGCGCCTTCTCGCAGGCCCGCATCTACAGCCGCTTCATCGCGCTGCAGATCGCCGCGATCGAGGCCGGCGGCCTTTCCAAGCATCTGACCTGAACTTGAACTAAAGGATTCCCATGCCGCTTCCGCTCGACCCCGTCATTGAGAATATCATCCCGCTGCTGCCGCTGCGCGATCCCACAACCATGACGCCGCAGAGCTGCCGCGATTCGCTCCGTGCGCTGGCCGAGGCGCGCAAGGCGGTGCCGCCGCCGCCGGTCGATGTGGCGCGTGATATCGAGATCGCTGGCGCGGCGGGAAAGCTCGGCGCGCGGCTCTATCGCAACGGCAGCGGCACGGCGCCGACCGTGATCTTCTTCCACGGCGGCGGCTGGGTCGCCGGCGATCTCGAGACCCATGACCGACAGGCCCGCAACCTCGTGATCGAGACCGGTGCGGTGGTGATCTCGGTCGACTACCGCCGCCCGCCGGAGACGCGCTTCCCCGGCGCGTTCGAGGATGCCTTCGCCGCGATCCGCGACGTGATCGCGCGGCTCGGTGAATTCGGCGGCGATCTCTCCCGCGTCGGTGTCGCCGGCGATTCCGCGGGCGGCAATCTCGCTGCCACCACCGCGCTCGCCTGCCGCGACGCCGGCATCAGGCTCGCCGGGCAATTGCTGGTCTATCCCGTCACCGACGTGGTCGGTAGTTTTTCTGATCCTGCCGAGAACGCGAATTTTCCATCGCGTGCCGAGAATGCCGAGGGCTACTTCCTGACGCGGGCGACGATGCAGTGGTTCGCCGGGCATTATCTCGCGAATCCCGCGCAGGGTTCTGACTGGCGCGTCTCGCCGCTGCGCGCGAAGTCTCTCGCCGGTGTCGCGCCGGCTGTCGTCACGACAGCCTGGTTCGACCCGCTGCGCGACGAGGGCCATGCCTACGCCAAAGCGTTGCAGGCGGCCGGCGTGCCGGTGACGTATCACTCCGGCGAGGGCCTGATTCACGGCTACTTTGGCCTCGGCGATGCGTCCGAGGCCGCGCGCGCCGAGGCGCAGCGTGCGCGGGCGGATTTTCGGGTGTTGTTGGAGAGGGGTGTGTAACCTCCGCGTTGTTGGAGGAGGAAGTCCAACCTCCTCGTCGTCCCGGCGAAGGCCGGGACCCATAACCACCGCAGCCTGTTGTTGCAGCGGGCTGCGGCCCCGGCTTCGCCCGACACGAGCATTCGGGGTAATGGGTCCCGGCCTTCGCCGGGACGACGCTGGGGATATTTTCAGCCTTGAATCACATCCCTCAATCATTCCCGATCGTGTCGCCGAACAGCTGCCAGGTCTCGCCGTTGAACTTTTGCAGCCGCATCGCCTCGACCGGGAAATAGTCGGTCGGTGAGGTCTTCACCTTGATGCCGGGCAGGAACATCGGCAACGCGATGTCGAGGTTGGCGGCCTGCTTCATGATGTTCTCGTGGGTGAGGTCGTCGCCGCATTGCTTGAGCACCTGCACCGTCGCCTCCGCCACCACGTAGCCGTAGACGATCAGCTGGTCCTGCAGATTGCCGTCCGGGAAGTACTTCTTCATGAAGTCCTGCCAGGCGATCACGTCCGGATCCGTCTTCCATTGCGGGTCGTTCGGATCCTTCAGCGAGTAGGACGAGATGATGTCCTTCGAGTATTCGAAGCCGGCGGGCTTCAGCACCGAGGATACCGAGGTCGAGGTCGCCGCGAGGAAGAACATGTCGGGCTTCCAGCCGATCTCACCGATCTTCTTGATCGCCTGCGCCGCCTGCTTGGGGATCGCGTGCATGAACAGCACGTTGGCGCCGGAGGCTTTCAGCTTCACGATCTGGCTGTCGACCGTGGGGTCCGTCGATTCATAGGTCGTCTCTGCCACCACCATCTTGGCGGTGTTCTCCGGCCCCAACCCCTTCTTGAAGCCGTTGCCGTAATCCTTGCCGGCGTCGTCGTTCTGGTAGAACAGCGCGATCTTCGCGTCCGGCTTGTTGGTCAGCACATATTTGGCGTAGACCGCGGTCTCGGCCTGGTACGACGGCTGGAAGCCGATCGACCACGGATAATGCGCATAGTCGCCCCACAGCGTGGCGCCGGCTCCGACGAACAGCTGCGGCACCTTCTTGTCATTGAGATATTTGCGCACGGCAAGGCCGGTCGGCGTGCCCAGCGGATTGAGGATCGCGGCGACTTCCTCCTGCTCGACCAGCTTACGGGTCTGCTCCACCGTCTTCGGTGGCGAGTAGCCATCGTCGAGCGTGATCAGGTTGATCTTGCGCCCGTTCACGCCGCCCTGGTCGTTGATCATCTTGAAGTATGCGGCCTGCACCTTCGCAATCACGCTGTAGGCCGACGCCGCGCCCGAGAATGGCGAGGTCTGTCCGAGCTTGATCTCGGTGTCGCTGGTACCCGCGCCATATTTCTTCTCGGCGGCGTGCGCCTGTGTCGCGAGCGCAAGCGCGAGTGCTGCCGTGATGGCCTTCCAGATCATCGTGAGCCTCCCTGTGGCTTTTTTGTTTTGTTCGCGAGGGAGAGCTTACGCAGGTCGAGGGAGGCAGGCTTGCGATGAGACGCCGGGGCAGGGATGCGAAAATGCGGCGGGGCTGACTATTATTGCCGTCGTCCCGGCGAAGGCCGGGACCCATTACCCCAACTGCTTATGTGGTGCGACGCTGGGGCGACATTCGGCGGGTAACGGCAAAGACTAGTGGTAATGGGCCCCGGCTTTCGCCGGGACGACGATGATGAGAGAGCGACGCCCCTCAGCGATACCGCACGCTGCCGGTGGTGACCGGATCGGTCGGCAGCACGGTGGCGCCGGCTCTACTGGCGGCGGCGGAGGTGATCATGCCGGGCTCGGCCGCGGCCTGCACATCGCGGGGCGGGGTGAATTCGAGGATGACGAGGACTGCCGTGGCCAGCACCGCCACGGCGGCGGTTGCGAGCGCAGGCACCAGTCTTCCGCGCGTTTCGGCTGCGCGAACTTGCATTGACCAATTCCTTTATTGGGGTCGTTCTTTGGACGTGATGTAAGAACGGCCAGGCTTCTTCCCAAGAGTGCGGCGCACATGCCTCACAATCAGTTGTGCCGGCCGTGATGTCCCTCACGGTGTTCGAGACGATGCGGGCTTGGCCTGCGTCGAATCGCATTCGTGTCGGACGGCTTGTTTGCACACCATGAGTTGGAAGAGATCGTGGCGTTTTGCATGCGCCTCATGCGCTCGTGATCGATCGCGTGAGGTTGTGATTAATGGCGCAGCGACACGCCGTTTTTGCCGTGATTTAGAGGCTTTCTTCGTTGTGCGAGGCGCGCGCGTTAAGGCTTTCTTCACGCGCTCTCGCCGCATCAAGCAGAGATTCGTGTGATGTGCGCGTGGTGGAAGCAATGACACCGCTGTCATTGGCAACAGCTGTCAGCGGGCCTGTCGCAAGCATCGCGGCGCCGTCATTGCGAGAAGCGAAGCGACGAAGCAATCCATCTCTCCCCGCGCGATGCGATGGACGATTTTACTTCACGCGTCATTGCGCAAAGAAGAATCCACTCACGTGCCGCACATGCACGTCGTGGTCGGATCGATTCACCTATCAGACAGCGGGAGAGAGCGTGCGCGCGTCATCTCGCGGCGCGATCGGCCCAGGCCTTGCGGCAGCTTGACCCTCGCTGATGGAGCAGGGAGCGCTAGATGCCAGCACGCACCCGTGGGTCCCGAGCAACAATTGGGGTGTCGGGAAAGAGGAATATTTTCTCTGCAAGGACTGGGTAGGCTGTGTCGCGTGGAAATTGTTGGTGAGATTCGCTTTCTGGCGCGTCGCGCGGCACCCTGGAACAAGCGCTGCGGCTCCGACTTGATGCAGCGGGCTGGTTACCGGCCTGCACGGCCCTGCAATTTCCTGCCCCCAAAGCCAGGGCCGTGCACTCCGGGGCGGGCAAATCCCTTCAGTCGATTTCCTTCGCTGTGTTCACTAGTGCACCGTCCGGCCACGCCCCGCAGGCGTACTGTGGGTGATCACCGCGCGCATATCCGGCACTGCCGGTGACCGAGAACGCCAGTCGCGCTCCCGCCTTCGGATGGAATGGAGCAGCGTGATGCAGAACAGCCTTCCCAACCCGCGCCGATCCCCGGAGCAACGCCAAGCGGATGAATCGATCCGCCTCCGCGGCGAAGCCCGCGTCATGCCCCCCGGCGTCGCACGCGACCGCCTGATCCGCATGGCCCGTCAGGCCGAGACCGCCTCGCACATCAACGCGTGGGTGATGTCGCCGGGGCTGCGGTCGCCGAAGTGAGACGGGCGATGGCGCGATCCGGCCTGTCCTCGCGACGCGTTACAATCTGGAGCGCGTGATCCGGCGGCGGCTGCGCGATCGGTGAATTCGACGGGGCTGGTCGTGATCGCGCAAGCACTCCGTCGCTCGATGCAGATTTAGGATTGCGAGACGACCGCGTGCATTTGCGCGGCGCGACCGGCCGAGGTGGTGCGGCAGCTTGATCCTCGCTCGTGATGCAGAGCGCGCAGGGAGCGCCGGCGAGGCCGGACATGCTTGTCGCCGCGCGCGCAACAACTTTCATGTTTTGCAAAGTGGACACCAGCCGCAAGGGCGTTTCAATGCTCAAGCGCTATCGCCAAGGGGATCGGGTAAGATCACTTTGAGGTCTTGTCGGCCGATTATCACACCCACTGCTTTTGGGTGGTTCCGACTGACGAGACTATCGATCGATTTTCATTACAGAGCGTGCATCGGTCCTTACAGCAAGGACTAGAGCTTTTCTCGCCGCTGTACCCGGTGCATGCCAAAACAAAAACGGCCGGGTCATCGACCCGGCCGTTCAAAACTCTCTCCGCGTATTCCGCTTTCGCGGCTTCGCTCAGCTCGCCTTCTTCACGAACACCGGCTTGCCGACCTTCTTCTCGATCGCGCGCTTGAGATCCAGCGCACGGGGCGACAGCACTTCAGCCTTGGCCTTGATCAGGTAGGCGTCGAGGCCGCCATTGTGGTCGACGCTCTTCAGCGCGTTGGTCGAGACGCGCAGGCGCACGTTGCGGCCGAGCGCATCCGAGATGAAGGTCACGTTGGCCAGGTTCGGCAGGAAGCGCCGCTTGGTCTTGATGTTGGAGTGGCTCACCTTGTGGCCCGTCTGGGGGCCCTTGGCCGTCAGTTCGCAGCGCCGGGACATCTTACAAAATCCTTATTGCATCCCCGCTTCCGGCGGCACGTGCGATCACGCGGCCCGCGCGGGGGTTTTGAATTCGCGTCCATTTTCCAGGAACCGCGGGTGTATAGGGGGAGAATACCCAAGCGTCAAGATTATATCGCCGCATAACCGTACCGGGAAATGGCGGTTCATAAGCGCTACCAGCCACTTAACGGCGGATATGGCAACCATATAAAGGGCGTATTCGGCTGCAAGTCTTGGTTCCATAACAGATGCGCGTGTTGTCCGGCCGAATTGAAGGACCAAATGGACAACGAACAGAGCGCCGATAGCAGGACCGTCAGGTAGGTTAAGTGACGACCGCCATTGCCCTTTTGCCCCCGCTCGGCCGGCTCATCGGCCTGTGCGCCGGTGCCCTCTTGCTGTTTTGCGCCGAGCGCGCGAGCGCGCAGGGGCGGCTCGACGCCCAGTATGAGGCGACGCTGGCCGGTATCCCGGTCGGCAAGGGCAGCTGGACCATTGAAATCGGCGACGACAGCTTCTCGGCCTCGGCCCAGGGCGGCACCGCGGGCCTCTTGAAGGCGTTCTCCGGCGGCAGCGGCGGGGGCGCCTCGCAGGGCCGCGTCGTCAACGGCGCGCTGGTTGCCTCCTCCTACACTGCGACCACCACCACATCGAAGAAATCCGAGACGATCCGGATGGTGCTGGCCAATGGCGGCATCAAGGAATCCACGATCGAACCGGAGCCGCCGGTTGATGCCGACCGGCTTCCCGTGAGCGACGCGCAAAAGAAGAACGTGTTCGATCCGATGACCGGCTCGTTCCTGCGCGCGCCCGGCAATGCCGAATTGATGAGCCCGGATGTCTGCCGCACCGGCGCCGGCGTGTTCGACGGCCGCATGCGCTACGACCTCAAGCTGGATTTCAAGCGGGTCGAGATCGTGAAGGCCGAGCGCGGCTATCACGGTCCGGCGCTGGTCTGCGCGCTCTATTTCGTGCCGATCGCGGGCTATATCCCGGATCGTCCTGTCATCAAATATCTCGCCGCCCAGCGCAACATCGAGATCGCCTTCGTGCCGATCGCGGGCACCCGCCTGCTGGTGCCGTTCCGCATGACGATCCCGACCCCGCTCGGCCAGGCCATGCTGGAAGCCACCTCGTTCGTCACCACAGCCGCGCCGCCGCGCGTGGCGAAGACGCAGTAGGGATTTCGTTCGCTGGTATGCTGCCCGACCGTCACCCTGAGGAGCGCGTAGCGCGTCTCGAAGGGTCGACGGCCACCGGCCGGGCCGTGCATCCTTCGAGACGCCGCTTCGCGGCTCCTCAGGATGACGGGTCTGAAGGGGTGATAGCCGGCGGAATGCAACAAACGTCACCGGAATCCAGTTGACTCTTGCCGGCTTCTGATTCGACTCGTCCGCCTCTGGAATTTAAGGAATTCAGTCCGCATATCCTGTGCTTGTGGAGGCCTTTCAAACTTGATCTAGTGCCGCCGCCGTCAGCCTGCCCGAGATGTTGCGGTGAACGTTTCAGGTCTGGAATGGAGTCACCGATTCGGCCGCGATTCGTTCTAGACTCGTTCCGAAGCTTAAGGGCGGCGCAGAAAGCGTCGCATTGTGAGACAGATTCGCCTCAGATGATGCCCATGATCGATCAGTTTCCGGATTTCCGCGTCATTGCGAGGAGCGCAGCGACGAAGCAATCCATCGTGCCGATGCGCACGCGAAATGGATTGCTTCGCTTCGCTCGCAATGACGGCTGACAGCCGCCGGACAATAAAAGAAACACCTGCAAAATATGGCTTTCTCAACTTCGTTCGGAAATGACCGCGTGCCCGGCGCAGGCGTCACTGCGGTGCTGGGGCCGACCAACACCGGCAAGACGCATCTCGCCATCGAGCGCATGCTGGCGCATTCGTCGGGCCTGATCGGGCTGCCGCTGCGGCTGCTCGCGCGCGAGGTCTACAACAAGGTCGCGGCTCGCGCCGGCGTCGACAATGTCGCGCTGATCACCGGCGAGGAGAAGATCAAGCCGAAGGCGCCGCGCTTCTGGGTCTCGACTGTCGAGGCGATGCCGCGCGATCTCGATGTCTCGTTCCTCGCCGTTGACGAGATCCAGATCGCGGCCGATCTCGAACGTGGTCACGTCTTCACCGATCGCATGCTCAACCGCCGCGGCCGCGACGAGACGCTGCTGCTGGGTGCAGCCACAATGCGGCCGATCATCGAGCGGCTGTTGCCGGGCGCTTCGATCGTCACGCGGCCACGGCTGTCGCAGCTCGAATTCGCAGGCGATCGCAAGATCACGCGGCAGCCACGTAGAACAGCAATCGTCGCGTTCTCCGCCGATGAGGTCTATGCGATCGCCGAACTGATCCGCCGCCAGCATGGCGGCGCGGCCGTGGTGCTGGGCTCGCTCTCGCCCCGCACGCGCAATGCGCAGGTCGAGATGTTCCAGAATGGCGACGTCGATTATCTCGTCGCCACCGACGCGGTCGGCATGGGGCTCAATCTCGACGTCGATCACGTCGCCTTCGCCTCCGACCGTAAATATGACGGCTATCAGTTCCGCCGGCTGACGCCGGCCGAATTCGCGCAGATCGCGGGCCGCGCCGGCCGCGCCACGCGCAACGGCACCTTCGGCACGACGGGCCGCTGCGCGCCGTTCGAGCCGGAGCTGGTCAATGCGCTGCAGAACCACACCTTCGACAGCGTCAAGATGCTGCAATGGCGCAACGCCAAGTTGGACTTCTCCTCGCTCGGCGCCTTGCAGGTGTCGCTGGCGCTGTCGCCCAATCATGAGGCACTGACGCGGGCCCCGGTGGCCGAGGACCTGCGGGTGCTCGAACATGTCGCACGCGACGCCGAGGTGCGCGAATTCGCGCATGGGGCGGCCGCGGTGGAGCGGCTGTGGGAGGCCTGCCAGGTTCCGGACTACCGAAAGCTGGCGCCGGCCGCCCATGCCGAACTCGTGACCACGCTGTATGGCTTCCTGATGCAAAAGGGTCGTATCCCTGACGCATGGTTTGCCGCCCAGGTCGACCAGGCCAACCGGACCGACGGCGATATCGACACGCTATCGGGCCGGATCGCGCAAATCCGGACCTGGACCTTCGTTGCCAACCGGCCCGACTGGCTCTACGACCCGGACCACTGGCAGGGGATCACGCGCGATCTCGAAAATAAATTATCCGATGCGCTGCATGAACGGCTCACGGAGCGTTTCGTTGACAGGCGGACCAGTGTATTGATGCGCCGCCTGCGGGAGAACTCAGTTTTGAATACGGAAATTGGCAAGACCGGTGAAGTGATCGTGGAAGGCCACGTGATCGGCCGGCTCGATGGTTTCACCTTCGCACCTGATGCGGCCGAGGCCGGCAGCGACGCCAAGGCGCTGCAAGCCGCTGCCCAGCAGGTGCTGGCGCGCGAGATCGATACGCGTGCCGAGAAACTGGGCGCCGCCCCCGACGAGCAGTTCGTGCTGACCTCCGACGGCACCATCCGCTGGACCGGCGATGCGGTGGCCAAGCTGGTGGCCGCCGATGACGCGCTGCATCCGCGGCTGCGCATCATTTCCGACGAGCGGCTGACCGGCGCCTCGCGCGAAGCCGTGCAGACCCGGCTCGATCTCTGGCTCAAGACGCATATCGAAAAGCTGCTTGGGCCGTTGTTCGAACTATCCAAGGCCGAGGATATCCAGGGCATCGCCCGCGGCATCGCCTTCCAGCTTGTCGAGGCGCTCGGCGTGCTCGAGCGCAGCAAGATCGCGGCCGAGATGAAGGATCTCGACCAGCCCTCGCGCGCCGCGCTGCGCAAATACGGCGTGCGCTTCGGCGCCTATCACATCTATTTCCCGCAGCTCCTGAAGCCTGCGGCACGCTCGCTGGCGTCGCTGCTATGGGCCGAGAAGCAGAGCAATGTCGACATGGGCGCGCTGTCGAATGTGCAGCATCTCGCCTCCAGCGGCCGCACCTCGTTCCCGGTCGACAAGGCCCTGCCGCGCGACGGCTATCGCGTGCTCGGCTATCGCCAGTGCGGCGAGCGCGCGGTGCGCGTCGATATCCTTGAGCGGCTCGCTGATCTGATCCGTCCGGCGCTGGCCTGGCGCGAGACCTCGCCGGGCGAGAAGCCCGCTGGTGCGTTCGATGGCCGCGGCTTTGTCGTCACCCAGGCGATGACCTCGCTGACCGGCTCCGCTGGCGAGGACTTTGCCTCGATCCTGCGCGCGCTGGGCTACCGCATGGACCGCCGTCCGCCGCTGCCGCCGAAGGCTGTCGAGGTTGCGCCGGCTGAGAGTGCCGAGACCATCGCCGCCGAGACGCCGCCGGTCGAGACGACGTCCGACGCCGCCGCAGACGCGCCGGTCGATGCCGCCGCCGAGGTGGTGGCCGATGCGCCGGAGGCCGCCGCTGCGCCCGAGGCCGAAGCCGCCGTCGACCAGCCGGTGTCCGGCGATCCCGCGCCGTCCGCTGCGCTGCTGCCCGACGTCGGCTTTGCCGAGGTGGCCGCCAGCGAGGCGACGCCGGTTGTCATCGAGGCCCAGCCCGAGCCCGTGGCAGAGGTTGCCGCAGAGCCCGCTGTCGCCGAAGAACCCGCGCCTGAAGCGCCCGCTGCCGAAGTTGCAGCCCAGCCCGCGCCTGCCGTGGAAGCCACCGCGGAGACGCCGCCCGAGGCTGCTGAGGCACCGTCAGAGCCCGCCGCCGACGCGCCTGCGGAGGCCGCGAGCGCTGACGCAGCAAGCGCCGAGGCCGCGCCTGCTGCTGCAGAGACGCCGGCCGAGCCGCAAATGGTCGAAGTCTGGCGTCCCGGCGGCCGCTCCGACGAGCGCCGTCCGCATCATCGCGGCCACGATCGCAATCGCGGCCGTCATCAGAACAAGCCCGCCGAGGGCGCACAGGCCACGGAAGGCGGTGGCGAGGGCGAGAAGCGCGAGCATCATCGCCGGCCGCGCCGCCACCAGGATTTCCGCGTGCCGCGTCCAGCCGCGCCCGCTGACGGCGCTGCGCCGGTTGCTGCCGCGCCGGCCGATGGCGCGCCGCGCGAGGACAAGGGCCAGCGCCGCGAGCGCTTCGAGGGCAAGGGGCGCGATCGCGACAATGAGCGTCGCCGCGACAACAAGTTCGGCGGTGGTGGTGATCGCAAGGGCGGTGATCGTGATCGCGGCGGCCGTGATTTCGGCAAGGGCGGCCGCGACAAGCGCGAGGGCGGCCCGTCGCATCGGCCCTACGCGTCGAGCGCGCCGCGCGAGCGCGACCGTCCGATCGATCCGAACTCGCCATTCGCCAAGCTCGCTGCCCTGAAAGAGCAGCTCGCCGGCCGGAAGGAATAATCCAACCCCTTGGTCTGACGCTTGGACAGACAGCGGCTCGACAAATGGCTGTGGCACGCGCGGGTGGTGAAGGCCCGCACCAGCGCGGCTGAACTCGTTGCATCAGGTCATGTCCGCATCAACGGCACGCGCGAGAAATCGCCGGGCCATGCGGTGAAGGCGGGCGACGTCGTCACCATAGCGCTCGACAACAGCGTCCGCGTGCTGAAGGTGACGGGCTTTGCCGAGCGGCGCGGCGATGCCAGTGCGGCACGCGTGCTGTATGAGGATTTGCAGGCCGGCAATTTGCAGGCCGGCAAGGAGTAGTTATCTAGCGCTTGCTATCTCAATTGAGCATGATCCGGAAAAGTGGGGTCCGGTTTTCCGATCAGGATCATGCTCCCGATAAAATTGGTGGCAGGGGCGTGAGAATACTGGCGTTTTTCGGAGGCGGCTTCCCTTGCGGCCCCGGTATTCCTGCGCTACGCAACCCCAGAAAAATCGATCGTTCCGGAGTTTTGGATGACCTACGTCGTCACTGAAGCCTGCATCAAGTGCAAATATACCGACTGCGTCGAGGTCTGCCCCGTCGATTGCTTCTACGAGGGCGAGAACATGCTGGTCATCCATCCTGACGAATGCATCGATTGCGGCGTGTGCGAGCCGGAATGCCCGGCTGACGCCATCAAGCCGGACACCGAGCCGGGGCTGGAGAAGTGGCTCGAGGTGAACACCGAGTATGCCAAGAGCTGGCCGAACATCACCCAGAAGAAGGACTCGCCTGAGGACGCCAAGGAGTGGGAAGGCAAGGAAGGCAAGTTCGAAAAATATTTTTCTCCGAATCCGGGCAGCGGCGACTGATTCGCTGACGTTTCCCTACAGCCGTCGGGACTACCCCGATAAGGGCGGGCCTGGACTGCGGCGGCCCACCGTTCGGCCGCCGATTTAACCCTAATGACGGACATATGACCTGAGGATGCCCTGTTATGCCCGGAATCGGGCGTAAACCATTGATTTTTGCGGAAAATGTGCTATATCTGCACCATTACAGGCCAAGAACCCCTTGCCATGCGTACCTTGTGGCTTCGAGGTTCCCGCAAACATCGAACAGGGGCGTGGCAGTTTCCGCGCGCAGGCTGTGTCACAGAAAACGCGTAAAAAGAGTGCTTCAAAGACGACGAAGAAAGCCGCTGTCGTTGCTCGCAGCGCAACCAAGGGCCGTGCCAAGGCGCCCGTGAAGGGGGCCAAGAAGGCGGCGGCTGCAAAGTCCTCAAAGAACAAAAGAAGCGTGATGCCAGAAAAGACTGCCAAGACTGCCGCGAAAGCGGCAGCTGCGAAGCCCGCTGCTGCGAAGGTCGCCCCCAAGACTGCTGCTGTTGCGCCGAAGCCGGCCGCCCCGAAGGCTGCCGTCCCCGCCGCTGCTCCGAAGGTTGCTGCCAAGCCGGCCGCCGCGCCGCGCGTCGAGGAGCCGAAGAAGGTCGTGACCCAGCGCCAGGGCTTCAAGGCCAATGAATTCGTCGTCTATCCCGCTCACGGCGTCGGCCAGATCCTGGCGATCGAGGAGCAGGAGATCGCGGGCGCCAAGCTCGAGCTGTTCGTGATCAATTTCATGAAGGACAAGATGACGCTGCGCGTCCCGACGGCGAAGGTCGCCAATGTCGGCATGCGCAAGCTGTCGGAGCCGGCGCTGGTCAAGAAGGCGCTGGAGACGCTGAAGGGCCGCGCCCGCGTCAAGCGCACCATGTGGTCGCGCCGCGCCCAGGAATACGAAGCGAAGATCAATTCGGGCGACATCGTCGCGATCGCCGAGGTGGTCCGCGACCTCTATCGTTCGGAATCGCAGCCCGAGCAGTCCTACTCCGAACGCCAGCTCTATGAAGCGGCGCTTGACCGTCTGTCGCGCGAAATTGCCGTCGTCCAGCACTCGACCGAGACCGAGGCGATCAAGGAGATCGAAGGCCAGCTCGCCAAGAGCCCGCGCCGCGGCGCCAAGGCGGAAGCCGAGGGTGAAGGCGAGGGCGATGCCGACGGTGAGGATGCCGACACCGATGGCGACGATACCGCCGTCGAAGACGAAGCCGCCTAAGCAGCGTTGCAGGATTTCGAAAAGCCCGGTCGAGAGACCGGGCTTTTTTGTCTCCGCACTTCTGTCAGCGTCTGCGCTGGCCGCGCCGAATAGCGCCTTGCGAGGAATTTCGATGAGCGCCTATGTGATCGAACTCGTGACGTTGATGACGATCTTTTCCCTTGTGATCGTCTCGCCTGGCGCCGATCTCGCCATGGTCCTGCGTCAGTCGATGGTTCACGGCCGCAGGGCGGCCATCGTCACATCATTCGGCCTGGGCGTTTCTCTGCTGTTTCACATCAGCTATACGATCCTTGGTCTTGGGGCGATCATCTCGAAATCGGTCGCGCTGTTCAACATCGTCAAATGGTGCGGTGTTGCCTATCTCGTCTACATCGGGATCAAGGCGTTGCGTGCCGGCGCGCTCACGGTGGAGAACACCTCGCCGCCGGACCGCACGCTTGCTCTCTCGCAAAAGCCCGTTGCCGAACAGGGGTTGATCAAGGCCTTTGTCCTTGGCTTCGCCACCAACGCCCTCAATCCCAAGCCGGTGTTCTTTTTCCTTTCAATCTTCGCGACCGTCGTCAGCGTCCACACGCCGGCCATGGTCCGGTTTGGCTACGGCCTGGTGATGGCGAGTTGCCTGATCCTCTGGTTTGTCGGCGTCAGCTACTTCATGACGACGCCCCGGATGCGGGCGGCGTTTTCCCGCGTCAGCAAATGGATCGACCGCGTCAGCGGCGTCGTCTTCATTGGCCTGGGGCTGAAGCTCGTTACCGAAAAAGCGAGCTAGCGCGCGACCAGTTCGAGCCCGGCATGCACAAATCGCCCCTTGGCTGATCGCCGCGACTCATGACCTGCTGCGCCGCGCTGGCGGCGAGATATTAGGACCAGCGAGGGGCGCGGCATGCTTGCAGGACGGTCGCTGGGGCGCGGTTACGACTGGCTGTGGACCGCGTTTGCGGTCTCGACCTTCGGGACCTGGGTCGCCTTCGACGCGTTCGCGCTGCTTGCCATCCTCGTGCTGCATGCAAGGCCGGAGGAGGTCTCGGCGCTCGCAGCGGTCGGCCTGCTGGCAGGGGCGGCGGTCGCGGTGCCGCTCGGGCCCTGGATCGAGTTCCGTCGCAAGCGACCGGTGATGATCGCGATGGACCTGCTTCGTTTCGCCGCCACGATCAGCGTTCCCTTCGCGTTCGTGCTGGGGCGGCTGACCTTCGTCCAGCTCGTTGTCGTCGCCGTCATCATGGCGGCCTCGGACATCGCGTTCCGTGCCGCGAGCGGCGTCTGCCTGAAGGCGCTGGTCAGGCCGGACGATTTGGTGATCGCGAACGGGCGGCTCGAAGCCACGACCTGGACCGCGACCGCGATCGGCCCGCCGCTCGGCGGCGCTGCGATCGGCGTGCTCGGCCCGGTGGTGACCGTGATCGCCAACGCGATCGGCTTCCTGCTCTCGGCGCTGGCGATCCGGCGGATCGGCGGGAGCGAGCCCGCGCCCGCCCAACGCCAGGCGCAGGGATTTCGCGCGGCCGAACTGATCGAGGGATGGCGGGCCATCCTCGCGCATCCGGTGCTCCGCCTGCTGTTCTTCAACACCGTGCTGGTCAATGGCCTGATCATGGCGACGGCGCCGCTGCTTGCGGTCTTGATGCTGCGCGATCTCGGCTTTGCCCCCTGGCAGTACGGGCTCGCATTCGGGGCGCCTTGTATCGGTGGCCTGATCGGCGCACGGCTCGCGCCTTCGCTCGCTGCGCGCTTCGGGCAGCACAATGTGTTGCTCGCGGCCGGTACGCTGCGCGCCTGCTGGTCGCTCGGCCTCGCCTTCATGCCGAACGGTACTGTGGGCATCGCCGTCGTCTTTGCGCTCCAGTTCGGTCTCGTCACCTGCGCCGGCATCTTCAACCCGGTGTTTGCTGCGTATCGTCTGGCCCAGATCGAGATGGAGCGGACCGCACGCGTGCTCTCGGCCTGGACGATCACCAGCAGCGCAACCATCGCGGTGCTGACGGCGCTCTGGGGCGTGCTGGCGGGCTTCGCCGGTGTCCGGACAGCGATCGCGCTGAGCGGGCTGGTTCTGCTGGCGACGCCGCTGCTGCTGCCGCGGCGCGCCCTCAGTACGAGCGCTGCTTGATGCCCCAGCGGCCGTTCTCCGACGTCACAATCCACAGATTGCGGTGACGGCTGGCAATCGATCCGTCGGCGCGGTCGCGACTGTATTCGACCACCAAATGCACCTTGCGCGGACTGACCAGCACCGGCTCCTTGCGCTGATAGGTGCTCTTCGCCCATCCCGTGGTGCGCGCCAGATCGTCGAAGAACGACGCTGGCAATTGGCCCGGCCGTTCCCAGATCACGAGCTGCTCGCCGGACAGGATCACGTGCGGGAAGTGCAGAAGTGCGTCCACGCCGGCGAGGTCGCGGGCGTTGAACCTATCGGTGAAATCGTCGATGCAGCGGATCGCGGCCGCGATCATGCTGGCGTCGTCGAGGCCATCTGCGTGCGGCCGGAACAGATTGTCGGCGTTGCTCATGCTGTCGCTATACACCGGCACTGGAGTGAGCGGCAACGGCGTGTGCACGCGGCTCTCCAATCGTAGCCCGCATGAAGCGAAACCTCCTGATCGAGGTGAGGCGTGGCTCCGGGTACCGAACGGCCTGAAGGCCACGTAAGCAATCCTGACCAGAATCGTCTTCACGGATGACGACGGCAATCGGAGCGCGGCATGTTATGCTGGCCGCCCAGCCGCCATTTGATCGACATTGAAGTGACCCATCAATTTGCAGCGAGGAGAAATCCGATGACATCCAATGTTGAGGCAACCAGGAAGGGTTATGAGGCCTTTCAACGTGGTGACATTCCAGCGCTCATGAGAGATCTGATCGATGACGACTGTACGTGGATAACGCCAGGTCCCCAGGATAAATTGCCTTGGGCTGGGACCTTCAAGGGAAAGCAGCAGATTGCAAACTTCTTCGTCCAGGTCGGCGAGAATCTCGAATTCAGCGAGTTTGCACCGCGTGAGATGATTGAGCAGGGCGACACCGTCGTGGTCTTGGGTACGCTCACGGCACGGGCAAAGAAGACAGGCAAGACCGTCAAGAACGAATGGGCCCACGTTTTCAAGTACCGCGAAGGAAAAGCGGTCCGCTTTCAGGAATACATCGACACTGCGGCGGATGTCGCCGCGATGACGTGACGGAGCGGGAGGCGGCCGGCTGAATCAGCCGCGCATTCGCGTGTGTCGCCGGCGTCATCCGCCTCTTCCTGCTACTTCACCCGCTGCTTCTCGAGCTTGCGCGCCAGCGTCCGGCGGTGCATGCCGAGGCGGCGGGCGGCCTCGGAGATGTTGAAATCGGTCTCCATCAGGGTCTGGTGGATGCGCTCCCATTCTAGCGTCTTGATCGAGGTCGGCCGCGCGCCGACCTCGATGGCGGCGTTGCCTTGCGCCTTCAGGAACGCGGCCTCGATGTCGTCGGTGTTCGACGGCTTGGCCAGATAATGACAGGCGCCGAGCTTGATCGCCTCGACCGCGGTCGCGATGCTGGCAAACCCGGTCAGCACCACGATCAGCATGTCAGGATCATGCGCGTGCAGCGCTTCGACGCAGGCAAGGCCCGATGCGCCGCCGGCGAGCTTCAGGTCGACGACGGCATAGCCGGGCGATTGCTGCTCGAGCAATTCGCGGACCTCGTCGAGCGAGGCCGACACCGCGACGCCGTAACCGCGGCGCTCGAACGAGCGCTTCAGCGTGCGGGCAAAGCCCGCATCGTCCTCGACGATCAGGAGCTGGCGTTCATCCGTCAAGAGGGTCTCCGATCGCAAGCGTCGAGAGCGGCAGCTCGAGCTTGACCGCGGCGCCGATATCCGGCCGGTTGCGCGCCGTCACCACGCCGCCCAGCTTGCGCACCACGTTGACGACCAGGAACAGGCCGAGGCCGCTGCCGGGACTACCCTTGGTCGATTGATACGGCTTGCCGACATGCGCGAGCATCTCGCGCGAGAAGCCCGGGCCGCGATCGGTCACCGACAGCACGAGCTTGTCGGCATTGCGTTCGGCCATCAGCTCGATCCAGTCGCGCGAGACCTCGGCGGCATTGTCGAGCACGTTGAAGATCGCCTGCTTGAGCGCGACGTCGGACACGATCGCGAGATCCGTGCCGAAGGCGTTGCGAAAATACAGCGTGGCCGACGGCCGCGTCGTCCGCCATTCCTCCACCAGCGCCGTCAGGAACGCCGCGACCGTGGTCGGCGAGGAGCCTTCGCCGCGAGCTTCGCCGGCCGACAGCAGAATGCCCGTGACGATCGACTTGCAGCGCCGCACCGATATTTCCATCTCGCCGAGGTCTTGCGACAGCTCGGGATCGGAGGCGAGCGCCGGCATCCGGCGCCAATCGCCCAGGATGACCGAGAGCGAGGCGAGCGGCGTGCCGAGCTCGTGCGCGGCGCCGGAGGCCAGCAGGCCGATCCGGACGATGTGGTCCTGCTCGGTGGCGTGCTGGCGCAGCGCCGCGAGGCGGAGGTCGCGATCGCGCAGATTGCGGTTGATCCGGGTCATGAACACCACGAGCAGCACGGCGTCGAGCACGAGGCCGATGAAGGTGCCGGCGATATAGAGATTGAAAGCTTCGGCAAAGCCCTGCTGCGGTAGCTCCAGCGGCCGGTAGTAGCTGGTCAGCCAGGCGAAGTTCATGCAGACCAGCGCCACCAGCGACCAGGTCGAGGGGGCATCGAGCAGCACCGCGCCAAGCGTCACCTGCAGCAGGTAGAGCGACGTGAAGGGATTGGTGGCGCCGCCGGCGAGATAGAGCAGGACGGTCAGCGCCGCGACGTCGAGCGCCAGCGCGACCAGCAGTTCGCGGTTGTTGATGTCGGCGCGGTAGCGCAGCCACAGCAGGCTGACGAGGTTGAGCGCGACCAGCCCGAAGATCACGGCCGCCATCGGCAGCAGCGGCAGCGCGACGCCCATCCAGAATTGCACGAAGCCGATGGTGGCGATCTGGCCGATCACGGCGATCCAGCGCAGCTGGACCAGCAGGGCCATGTTCTTGCGATTGGTCGCGAGGTCGGTGGGCGCTGAGAGGTCGAATGGCATGCCGGCAGCCGCGCTCACGGCGGATGGCATCACTGCGATGCCGGTCGCGGTGTTTTCGTCATGCAGATCCGATGTGCGCTCGAGCATCTGGGCCTGTGTCGCGAGACAGATTGCGGGCTGCGCCGATCAGGCGGCGCACGGCGGCGCGCCTTGAACTCCACCTTGGATCGGAGGCGCCGGCGCGGCCCCTGCCGCTGATGACGCGCAGGAGTGCGCCGGCCAGCATAAAGGCCAGCGCGAACCATGTCAGCGCGTAAATCAGGTGGTTGTTCGGAAACCGCACAATCGTGAGCCCGCCCACCGGAAAGCCACCCGGATTGGGCGTCGCATCGGCGTCGACGAAGAAGGGGGCTACTTGCGGCAATCCGTGCGTGGCGGCGATTGCGGCGACGTCGCGGGAATACCAGCGGCCTGCCGCGGGATCGTTGCTACGCAGGAAGCCGCCCTTGGGCTCTGACATCCGCAGCAGCCCGGTGACGCTGACGGCGCTCTGCGGGACGCTGTCGCGCCGTGTCGCGGGATCGCGCCGGTCGGGCGGGACGAAGCCGCGATTGACCAGCACCGTGGTTCCGTCAGCCGTTTGCAGCGGGGTCAGCACCCAGAAGCCGGGACCGTCTGTCGTGACGGCCTGCACCAGCGTCTCGTCGGCGTTGAGGAAGGTGCCGCGCAAGGTGACGCGGCGATATTCGTCGCTCGCGGCCGTGACCGCCGGCCATGACGAGGGGGGCGGCGGTGCCGTCGGCGCCGCATGCATGCGCTGCTCGACCCGCTCGATCAGCGCCAGCTTCCAGGTCCTGCGTTCGATCTGCCAGATACCGAGCGCACTCAGCAGCACCACGCCCAGCATGCCGAGCGTGAGCAGCACAAGCGATGGTCTGGCAGACCGCATTGTCACGGCATCTGGCTCATGTCGTGGATCGGCATCATGTTGACGTTGAGATGATGCATGACCCAGAGCGATCCGGTCAGCGCGATCACCACCATGATCACGGTGAAGATCATCGCCATCATGGTCCAGCCGTTCTCGGACCGCGTGTTCATGTGCAGGAAGTAGATCATGTGCACGACGATCTGCACCGCGGCGAGCACCAGCACGATCAGCGCGGTGACCTGCTTGTCGGCGATCGCGCCGGTCATCACCAGCCAGAACGGCACTGCGGTGAGGACGACGGAGAGGCCGAAGCCGATCAGATAGGTCTTCAGCGAGCCGTGGGCCGCGCCGCCATGGTCATCATGGCCGTGGCCGCCGGCATTGGCTTCGAGAGTGCGGGCTTCTGTTGTCATCGCAGCATTCCCAGGAGGTAGACGAAGGTGAAGACGCCGATCCAGACCACGTCGAGGAAGTGCCAGAACATGGAAAGGCACATCAGGCGGCGCCGGTTGGCTTCGGTGAGGCCGAAGCGCGCAGTCTGCACCATCAGCGTCACCAGCCAGACCAGACCGAAGGTGACGTGCAGGCCGTGGGTGCCGACTAGCGTGAAGAACGACGACAGGAAGGCGCTGCGCTGCGGCGTCGCGCCCTCGTGGATCATGTGGGCGAACTCGGTGAGCTCGATGCCGAGGAAGGCGAGGCCAAACAGCCCGGTGATGGCGAGCCAGAGCTGCGTCTGTCCGATCTTCGACTTCTCCATCGTCAGCATGGCGAAACCATAGGTGATCGAGGAGAGCAGCAGCATTGTGGTGTTGAGCGCGACCAGCTTGAGGTCGAACAGGTCCTTCGGCGCCGGGCCCGCGGCGTAGTTGCCGCCGAGCACGCCATAGGTCGCAAACAGCATCGCGAAGATGAGGCAGTCGCTCATCAGGTAGATCCAGAAGCCCAGCATGGTGCTGGCGCCTTCCGGATGCGCGTGCTCGTCGATGACGTGGAAGACCGGTTCGGAGCCTTGTGTGGAGACGGTAGCAACGGTCATGTCTGGGCTCCCGCGACGAGAACGCGTGTCCGCGCCTCTTCAGCCCGCACTACCTCATCCGCCGGGATGTGGAAGTCGCGGTGATAGTTGAAGGTGTGGCCGATCGCGACTGCGAGCAGCGCAACGAAGCTGACGGCGGCAAGCCACCAGATGTACCAGATCAGGGCGAATCCCATCACCGTCGCGAAGCCGGCGAGGATGATGCCGGTGCCGGTGTTGGACGGCATGTGGATCGGCTTGAAGCCGGTGAGCGGTCGCCTGTAGCCGCGGCGCTTCATGTCCCACCAGGCGTCGTTGTCGTAGACCACGGGCGTGAACGCGAAGTTGTAATCCGGCGGCGGCGACGAGGTGGCCCATTCCAGCGTGCGCGCGTCCCAGGGATCGCCGGTGGTGTCCTTCAGCGCTTCGCGGCGCAGGATGCTCACCGCGAACTGCACCAGCATCGCGCCGATGCCGAGCAGGATCAGGAAGGCGCCGAAGGCCGCGATGACGAACCAGATCTGCAAGCTAGGGTCGTCGAACACGCGGAGCCGGCGGGTCACGCCCATCAGGCCGAGCACATAGAGCGGCATGAAGGCGAAGTAGAAACCCGAGACCCAGAACCAGAACGACAACTTGCCCCAGAACGGATCGAGCCTGAAGCCGAACGCCTTCGGGAACCAATAGTTGATCCCGGCGAACAGGCCGAACAGCACGCCGCCGATGATCACGTTGTGGAAATGCGCGATCAGGAACAGGCTGTTATGCAGCACGAAATCGGCCGGCGGCACGGCGAGCAGCACGCCGGTCATGCCGCCGATCACGAAGGTCAGCATGAATGCCACCGTCCACATCATCGGCAGCTCGAAGCGGATGCGGCCGCGATACATCGTGAATAGCCAGTTGAACATCTTCGCGCCCGTCGGGATCGAGATGATCATGGTGGTGATGCCGAAGAACGAGTTGACGCTGGCGCCGGAGCCCATCGTGAAGAAGTGATGCAGCCAGACCAGGTAGGACAGGATGGTGATGACGACGGTGGCGTAGACCATCGAGGTGTAGCCGAACAGCCGCTTGCCGGAGAACGTCGCGGTCACCTCCGAGAAGATTCCGAACGCCGGCAGCACCAGGATGTAGACCTCGGGGTGGCCCCAGATCCAGATCAGGTTCACGTACATCATCGGGTTGCCGCCGAAGTCGTTCGTGAAGAAGTTGGTGCCGACGTAGCGGTCGAGCGACAGCAGCGCCAGCACTGCGGTCAGGACCGGGAAGGAGGCGACGATCAGGACGTTGGTGCAGAGCGAGGTCCAGGTGAACACCGGCATCTTCATCATCGTCATGCCGGGCGCGCGCAGCTTGACGATGGTGCAGACCAGGTTGATGCCCGACAGCGTCGTGCCGACGCCGGCGACCTGCAGTCCCCATATGTAATAGTCGACGCCGACGTCGGGACTGTAGCCGATATTGGACAGCGGCGGGTAGGCGAGCCAGCCGGTGCGGGCGAATTCGCCGACGAACAGCGACATCATCACCAGCACGGCACCGCCGACCGTCATCCAGAAGCTGAAATTGTTGAGGAAGGGGAAGGAGACGTCGCGGGCGCCGATCTGCAGCGGCACCACGTAGTTCATCAGGCCGGTCACCAGCGGCATCGCCACGAAGAAGATCATGATCACGCCATGCGCGGTGAAGACCTGGTCGTAGTGATGGGCCGGGAGGTAGCCGTCGGAGCCGTTGAAGGCGATGGCCTGCTGCAGGCGCATCATCAGCGCGTCCGCGAAGCCGCGCAGCAGCATCACGATGCCGAGGATCATGTACATGATGCCGATGCGCTTGTGGTCGACGGTGGTGAACCACTCGCGCCACAGATAGGTCCAGAGCCGGAAGTAGGTGACGATCGCGAACAGCGCGAGGCCGCCGGTCGCCACCACCGCGAAGGTGCCGACCAGGATCGGCTCGTGCAGCGGCAGCGCGTCCAGGTTGAGGCGGCCGAAGATCATCTTGATGAGATCGGGATTCATGCGGCGCTCCTCAGGAGTCTGATTTCGGGCGCTGGCCGAGCAGCAAGGATGTCGATGACGGATGGGCGGGAGAGAACGGCGGGCGCTTCAGCCCGACGCCACGCAGCGGCGTCAGGTCGAGCGGCGCGAGAACGTCGCGCGACGGCGCGTCCTTGATCTCGTCCATCGAGCAGATGCCGGCGACGAAGGTCGGCTCGGTGCCGAGCGGCGCGCCGCGGCGGGCGTATTTGTCGTAAGTCAGCGGCAGCGTGTTGTTGAGGCCTTCGCGGCCGAGGCCGCCCTTGGCGTCGATCGCCATCATCTCGCTCATGCACATCTTGCCGGGCTCGACGCACATGTTGAGGATCGCCTTGTAGAGATCGCGGTCGACCGAGCGATAGAGCCGCACCGGATCGTTCTGGCTCGGACGCTCGAGCTGAAGATAGTCGGTGCGGCCGAGCATGTTGCCGCTCGCCCTCGCGGTGCCGATCCACTTGTCGAAATCGGCGCTTGAGAGGCTCTTGAACTCGAAGTGCATGCCGGAGAAGCCGGCGCCGCTGTAATTGGCGGAGAAGCCGCGATAGGTGCCTTCCTTGTTGGCGACCGCGTGCAGCTTGGTCTCCATGCCGGGCATCGCGTAGATCTGGCCGGCAAGCGCAGGGATGTAGAACGAGTTCATTACGGAGGACGCCGTGATGCGGAAGCGGATCGGGCGATCGACCGGAGCTGCGAGCTCATTGACGGCGGCTACGCCGTAATCCGGGTAGATGAACAGCCACTTCCAGTCGAGCGCGACCACCTCGACATTGAGCGGGGCGTCCTTGCTCTCGATCGGCTTGTCGGCGGCGATGCGGCCGAGCGAGCGGTAGGGATCGAGCAGATGGGTGCCCATCCAGGTCAGCGCGCCGAGGCAGATGATGATCAGAAGCGGCGCCGACCAGATCACAAGCTCGAGCTGGGTGGAGTGATCCCACTCCGGCTCGTAGGGGGCCGCGGTGTTGGACTGGCGATAGCGCCAGGCGAAGAAGATGGTCAGCGCCATCACCGGAAGCACGATGATGAGCATCAGCACGGTGGAGATCACGACGAGGTCGCGCTGCTGGATGGCGACATCGCCGGCAGGGGCCAGGACGACGAAATCGCACCCGCCAAGGAGCGCCGCGAACGGCAATAAGGCCAATAATTTCAAGGCGCGCACGGCTCACCCCACTTGAATTTTATGAGTTCTGCCAAGGGGTAGCTGCGATGCAGCAAAGTTGACATTGGACAATTTGTCCAATGTTGCACTGCGGGATAGGAGATCAGAAGGTGAGGTGGACCGCGTGGCAAAGGCTGCCCGTGGCCTCATCTAGCTTGAGCATGATCGGTTCGGAAAACCGGTTTCCACTTTTCCGGATCACGCTCCAAAGGACGGTTCTCCGGCGATGGCACAGGCCCCAGCAATGGCTCACGGCACCCCGACCGCGTCAGGTCACGGGCAGGCGAAACCCGGCGAAATCGCCATCGGCGTCATCATCGGGCGAACGTCGGAGTTCTTCGACTTCTTCGTCTACGCGATCGCCTCGGTGATCGTTTTTCCGAAGCTGGTGTTCCCGTTCGTCAACGAGCTGACCGGCACGCTCTATTCATTCGGGATCTTCGCGCTCGCCTTCGCCGCCCGCCCGCTCGGCACGGTCATCTTCATGGCGGTCGACCGCCGCCACGGCAAGGGCGCCAAGCTTGTCATCGCGCTGTTCCTGCTCGGCACCGCCACGGTCGCGCTCGCGTTCCTTCCTGGCTACGACACGATCGGCGTCGCGGCGATCTGGCTGCTCGCCGCCGCGCGCGTCGTGCAGGGCCTCGCCTGGGGCGGCGCCTGGGACGGCCTCGCCTCGCTGCTTGCGATGAACGCGCCGGTCAATCGCCGCGGCTGGTACGCGATGGTGCCGCAGCTCGGCGCACCGCTCGGGCTGATCGTGGCGAGCGCGCTGTTTGCGTTCTTCGCCGGCAACCTCTCGGCGGATGATTTCTTCGATTGGGGCTGGCGCTATCCGTTCTTCGTCGCCTTCGCCATCAACGTGGTAGCGCTGTTCGCGCGGCTGCGCATGGTCGCGACGGACGAATATTCCGAGCTGTTCGAAAGCCGCGACCTCGAGCCGGCGCGGGTCGGCGAGACCGTGGCGCAAGAGGGCCGCAACATCCTGCTCGGCGCCTTCGCGCCGCTGGCGAGCTTTGCGCTGTTCCACATGGTCACGGTGTTTCCGCTGTCCTGGGTGTTCCTGTTCACCAGGGAAAGCCCGGTGCGCTTCCTGATCATCGAGATGATCGGCGCCATGGTCGGGGTCGTCGCGATCATCGCCTCGGGCATGATCGCCGACCGCGTCGGGCGTAAGCCGCTGCTGCTGGGGTCCGCGGTCGCGATCGCGGTCTATAGCGGCTTTGCCCCGCAGCTGCTCGATGCCGGGGCGTTCGGTGAAACCGTCTACATGGTGCTCGGCTTCGTGCTGCTCGGCCTGTCGTTCGGCCAATCATCCGGCGCGATCGCCTCGAACTTCGCGCGGACCTATCGCTACACCGCCTCGGCGCTGACCTCGGATTTCGCCTGGCTGTTCGGCGCCGGCTTCGCGCCGCTCGCCGCGCTGCTGCTGGCGACGCATTTCGGCCTGATCTCGGCCGGTGCGTATCTGTTGTCGGGCGCGGTGTGGACGCTGCTCGCGCTGTGGCTGAGCGGCCTGCGCGAGGCGGAAGTCAATTAGTCACGCGGCCCGTCTCCTTCTGCTTGTAGCCCGGATGCAGCGAAGCGGAAATCCGGGGCCGCTCTCACTGCGGATGGATCTGCCCCGGATTGCGCTGTGCTGCATCCGGGCTGCGGAGCTTCGTTTAACGGAATAGCCCGTCGACGCGGAATGAATAGCCGAGGCCGACGATGTAGTTCGGCGAGTTGCGGTTGAGCCCGAACGCGACGTGGAGGTCGAGCTGCTGGGTCGGCGTGAGCCGGTACAGGCCGCCGGAATTGATCAGCTGGATCGGCCGTGTGCCGTCGGGATAGTCGCCGACATATTCGGTGAACACGCTGATCCGCTCGGTCAATTTCTTCTCGATCACGAAGGTCGTTTCCGACATGTGCTGGCCGGTCAGCTCGGCGGGTCGGAAGAATTCCGTGAACATGCCGCTGACGCCCCAGCTGTCATGCAGCTCCCATGACCATGGCAGCTGGATGTAGGGCTGCGCGCCGCGCCCGGCGATGGCGACTGCGCCGGTCGGCAGCGCGACACCCGCGGTGATCGAAAGGTCGATCCTTCCCGGCACCGGGCTGATCTGCCATTTGATCCCCGGCGCGACGTCGGAAAAGCCCGCAGCGCCCGGCGATCTCATCGTGCCGGTATAGCTCGGCAGGTCGATCAGGATTTCGAGGCAGGGCGCGATGCCGAGCCGCCAGCGGCTGTTGCTGCCGTCGATGCTGCGGCCAGTGTTGCGGCCGGTCAGGTTGACGCCGTTTTCGCTCTGCAGGCTCCCGACCGGCACGACGATACTCGAATTGGTGACGTCGGGCCGGTCGGTCGCAATTTCGTCGCTCGGCTTGGGACAACCGTCCGCGCGCGCGGCGGTGGCTGCTGCGAGGGTGATCGCAGCAACCACGCACCCGAGTTCGGCAAGTCGAGCGACGGCGCCGAACCGATTGTGAAACACTGGGGATGCTCCAAAAACCCGGCGCCGCTGCGGAGGTGGCAGCTAGGATAGTGATCGGCTGATGACGCGGATATTCCTCGTCGGCGGCAAAAAACTTCAACAACAAGTGCCATTCTCGGCGATCGATGCGGCTGGTGTCCAGCGGGTGGGCGAAATTTCAGGGAATAGAATGGCGACCTGGCTGCTCCTGTTGTGGTGGCAAAACAGGAGACCCCGGAATGACCATTCGTTCGATCGCAGGCGCGCTGGCGCCGCGGCACGCCAAGATCGCCGCGATGGTGGCCATCGCGATCCTGCTCGCGTTGAACAGCGCCCGTGCGGCGGGCGATGCGTCGCGCGGGGCCACGCTCTACCAGGGCTGCGGCGATTGCCATTCGATCGAGAAGAACGACGTCGGTCCGATGCACAAGGGGGTGGTGGGCCGCGTTGCCGGTTCGGTCGCGGGCTACAATTACTCGCCGGCGCTGAAGAACTCGAAGATCGTCTGGACCGAGGCCAATCTCGACAAATGGCTGACCGGTCCCGACGCGATGGTGCCGGGCACCAAGATGTTTTACGAGGTTCAGGATCCGAAGGATCGCGCCGACATCATCGCCTTCCTCAAGGAGAAGGCGAAGTAGGGGCTACCGCAATCGCACCAAACTCTCCACCCGTCGTCCCGGCGAAGGCCGGGACCCATAACCACAGGGCTGCGTTGTTCGAGCGCGCTGTGGCCCCAGCTTCTTCCAACAATGAATGACAGTGATTATGGGTTCCGGCCTTCGCCGGGACGACAGCGGTCGCGTGACGCGAGCGCGACGCTCGCAGCCTCAATCCACCACGATCTTGACGCGGTCGCGCGGCTTCACCTGGGCGTGGGCGTCGAGGCCGTTGAGCACGCGGAAGCGCTCGGCCGGGTGATCGATGCCGGCCATGCGGTGCGACAGCGATTCCACGGTGTCGCCGGGCTGCACGTTGATGACCTTGATGCGCAGCGGGCGCGCGGCCTGGATCTCGTCAAGGGTCAGGCGACGGAATGAATTGACGGTCTCGCGCGCGTTGCGCTCGCTCTCGGTGGATTTCTGCTTGGCGGCGAAGATGAAACGATAGACGTCGCTGCCGAAGCGCAGCGCGTAGACCTTGAACTGCCACTGGTCGCCATGCGCGGTGGCCGATGCCGCCGGAAAGCCGTTGATGTTGAGATCCTCGGTCGAGGACTTCTCGACGCCTTCCATCCAGCCGGAATTCAGATAGTCGCCGAGGGACTGCTCGGCCGGCACCCGCACCACGTCGAAGCGCATCGCCTGGCTGCCGCCCTCGCGGACGCCGATCACCGCCTGCGCGGTGTTGTCGAGCGTGAAATTCTCCGGCGCGGTGAAGGTGAAGCCGAGCTTGGGATGCAGGAAGCGGCGGCCGCGCACAAAACCTTCGCTGGGATCCTCGCCATAGACGATGTTGTCGATCGCGGCGAGATAGGTCTCGCGGTCACGCTCGTTGCTCTCGGGCGATGAGTATTGCCGCGCGGTGGTCTGCGCATTGGAGATTCGCTCCGGCGTTGCCGGATGCGACGAGGTGAAATCCTGCGCACGCGGATCGAGCGCGGTCTTGCCGATCTTGAGCGCGGCATTGCGCTCCATCGCGGTCAGGAAGCGTGACGCGCCGTAGGGATCGAAATGCGCGCGCGCGGCGATCCCGACGCCGATGCCGTCGGCCTCGAACTCCTGCTGCCGCGAGAAGCTCGCCATCGTCAGCTTGGTCTTGGCGAGCGCCAGCGCCGTCAGATCGGGATCGGTGCTCATGTCGGTGACGACGCGCGTCACCACCGCCGCCTGGCGCGCCTGGTCCTCGCGCATCGCGGCATGCTTGGCCAAGACATGCGCCATCTCGTGGCTCAGCACCGAGGAGAGTTCGGAGGTGTCGCTGGCGAGCGCGATGAGACCGCGCGTGACGTAGAGCTGACCGGTCGGCAGCGCGAAGGCATTCACCGCGCCGGAGTTGAGGATCGTGACCTTGTAGGCCTGGTCGGGCCGTTCGGACGCGGCGACCAGCCGGTCGACGGTCTTGCCGATCAGGGCCTCGAGCTTCGGGTCGTCATAGGCGCCGCCATAGGACGACAGGATGCGCTCGTGCTCGCGCTCGCTGTTGGGCGTCTGCTGCACCACCCGGTTCGGCTTCACCGGCGCCGCCGCTGCGGTCGGCGCGACCTGCTCGAACCGGCCGACATTGCCGCACGCCGACAGTGTCAGGGCCGCGCAGACGAGCGCCGGCGCAGCCGAAAGCCGGCGGCCAGTTCCATCTTCACGCGGTCCAGCGCGCACAATCACGTCAAAAACCCACAACTTGTCCCGTGACTCGGCCGAGCCGTGGCCTGTGGGCCCCTAGTTCCCGCCGAGCACTTCAATCTGCCCCACCCGGAGCAATTCGATTCGCGGCCCACGTCGTGCTTCCACCCAACCTCGGACACGAATCCTACGATTTTCTAGAGACTTGGGCGCAAGGCCAGCCGCCTCAAACGCAGGGACTATGCGCCTTGAAATAGTCAGAGCAAAGTCCCGTGTCCAGTTTCGGCCGAAATTCAGGTAGGTCGTCGCCCCCGCCTGGCGCACGGACAAAACCCGGCCCTCGACCACGGTAAAGCGCCCAATCCCGGCCAAAATATCGTCCGGACTTTCGGCGTTTTTTATGACGGCGGACTCGGCCCAGGTTCCCGATCGGGCGGCCCGTGCCTCGGCCTCCGCCGCCATTAGCGCCGTGGCGCAGTCCTTGTCGGCGATCTCGGACGACACCAGCGCGAGGCCCTGGCGCAGCAGTTCACTCTGCACGGGGAGTTCGCGGCCTTCGAGGAATGCGTAGGCCGGCTGGCGGCCGTAGCGGTCCGGCGTGTCGTCCTGCCCGCGCAGCGTCACCTCGCGGCCGACCAGCAGCGCCGACAGCACTGTGGTGGTCTTCGCCCGGTCCGCCACCTCGATGCCGGCGAGTTTGACCTCGCGGCCGTCGTCGAGCCGCAGGCTGCGCGCATCGACCACAGCCGCGACGCGACCTTCGCCCTGAATCTCGAAATTGCATCCGGCCGCTTCGGCGCGTCCGATGCAGGCGACGATCGCAAGCGCGTACGCTGTCATCGCCACTGCACGCGGACGGTGTTGCCATGCTCTATCGCGTGGAGGCGTCATGCTGCTCTCGTCACTCCGGCACGCTCCATTCGGATCGTGGTCGCCAGCGAGGACAGTTTGACGGAAACATCGTCGCCGAGCCACAGGCGAAGCGAGACGACATCGGGCGGGGCCGACCGTGATTCGGGGACGCATTGCCGATCAATTTCTTGCAGCGCTTCTCATCGCGCGCAGGCATGGGGCCTCAGTTTCACATCAACGCATGGCCGCTGCGGGACGAATGCGTCTCGTATGTCCCCTGTCGTGAAGAAGATCGGCGTTTGAGCCTGCGCAACGCGGTCCTCGCGCGCGTCAACCTTACCCATTGACCATCTCAACTCCGTGCGCGGAATGAGAATTCGTTATTGTTGCCAATGGCTTGCGGCGCAAGATAACTATTCAGAAATTTTTGGAAACAGCGACCGATCGCGGTCGTTCGCGCATATTGCCGAGGTCCTTGTGTCGAACCCAGTTGTTCTCACGCTGACGACCAGCGATCCCGTCCACGATTACACCCAGCTCTACGCCGCAATCTCCGCGATCAGCGTCGGCGGCGGTCTCGCCGCGACCAACACCGATTACGTCATCAACTTCTCGCTCTCGTCCGGCGCGCGCACGCTGCAATTGCTGGACGATCTGCCGGCCATCAATCTGATGAACGGCTCGACGCTCACCTTCGACGGCAACTCCGACTACAACAACCAGCTCGGCGGTCAGGACTACAGCGACGTCATCGACGCGCGCGGCTACCAAGGCTTCGTCGTCACATCAGGCACGGTGACGTTCAAGAACCTCTCCATCATCAACGCCGTGGCAAGCGGCGGCAATGGCGGGGTCGGCGGCGGCGGCGGTGGTGCGGGCCTCGGCGGCGGCCTGTTCGTCGGGCAGAACGCCAACGTCACGCTGAACAACGTCAATTTCGGCAGCAATACCGCCAAGGGCGGTAACGGCGGCGCGGTCGATCCGGCTGGCGGCGGCGGTGGTGGCGGCGGCATCGGTGCCGACGGCGGCAGCGGCAATGGCGGCGGCGGTGGGGGCGGCGGCTTCGGCGGCCAAGACTACTACGGCTATCACGGCAATGGCGGCAATGGTTATAGCGAGGCTGGCTCCGACACCCAGCACCCCTCGACCGGCGCGAGCGGCGCGGGCGGCACGCCCGCGACGATCGAAGGCGCGGCGGGCGGTGGACAGGGCGCCGACAATTACGGCGGCATCGGCTATGGCGCGCATGCTGGTGGCGGTGCGAGCGGTGGCGGTGGTGGCGGCGGCGTCGGTGGTGGCGGCGGCGGCATCGGCGGTGGCAACTCGGTCGGCGGCGGCCCCTCGGGCAACATCATCGGCTATGGCGGCGCCGGCGGCGTGGGTGGCGGTGGCGGCGGCGGCATCTATGCCGGCGGCAATGGTGGTTTCGCCGGCGGTGGCGGCGGCTCGGGCAACGGCAGCGGATATGCGCATACCGGCGGCAATGGCGGCTTTGGCGGCGGCGGCGGCGGTTCGAACGGCACACCGGGCAGCGGCGGCTTCGGCGCGGGCGATGGCTCGCTCGGCGGCGGCGGTGGCGGCGGATTGGGTGCCGGCGGTAACATCTTCGTTCAGCAGGGCGGCAAGCTCACCATCATCGGCGGCACGTTGTCGGGCGCGACCGAGACCGGTGGCACCGGCGCCAACGGCGCGGGCAACGGCTCCGCCCATGGCGATATCTTCATCCAGGGTACGATGGTCGTCACCCCGACGCACACCGTCCCCACCTTCTCGCAGGGCCTGCAAACCGTCACGACGCTCACGATCGCCGACTCGATCGCTGACGAGCGTGGCATCAGCGGCAACGGCACGACCGGAAAGGTGCTCGTCTCCGGCGGCGGCACGCTGACGCTGACGGGTGCGAGCAGCTATGTCGGCGGCACCCAGATCGACGGTGGCAACACCCTCTCTATCACCACCGACAACAACATCGGCGGCTCGGCCGGCGCGTTGATCCTCAACGGCGGCACGCTGACCACGACCGGCGGCTATACTTTCACGCACGACATTCAGGTCACCGCCAATGGCGGCACTTTCGACATCTCGTCCGGCACCATCGCCGACACCGGCTCGATCAGCGGCGCCGGCACGTTCATCCTATCGGGCGCCGGGACATTGCAGCTCGGGATGGGTCAGCTCGCAGGGTTGACCGGCACGTTCGGCCTGAGCGGCGCGCATCTCTCGCTGACATCGAGCGGCACTTTCGACGACACGCTCTCGATCAGCGGCAATTCGATACTGGCGATTGCGAATGGGTCAACCGTCACCGACACTGCCCTCGTCACCGGCAGCGGCAATCTCGGCATCGACGGCGGCGGCACGTTGGTGCTTGGCCATGCCGCCAACAGCTACGGCAACACGACGATCTATTCCGGCACGGTGTGGCTCACCGCGGCCGGCGCCGCCGGGACCGGCAACATCGCGTTTACCTCAGGAATCGTCGGGACGCTGAAGATCGACAACGCCGCGCTGACCGGCAATGCGTTCGCCAACACGATTGCGAACTTCAATCCCGGCCAGTTCATCGACCTGACCGGGTTGCAGTACAACACCCAGAATCCGTCGCTCAATACGGTTAGTCTGTCCGGCAATACGCTCTCGATCTCGAACGGCACCACGACCGATACGCTGACCCTTGCCGGGGTCGGCTCCGGCACCAGCTTCCAGCTCTCGCAGGATGCGAACGGTGGAACGATCGTGCAGGTCGTGTCGACCCGCGTCTTCAATGCCTCCAATGTCGCCGAACTCAACGCCGCCATCCTGCAGATGGATTCCAGCGGGGTTAACGCCGCGGCGAATGCCAGTTATACGATCAACATCACCGCCAACTTCAGTTTGACGTCGGAACTGTACGCGCTGAATCTGCTGAGCGGATCGAGCGTCACGATCAACGGCAGCGATGGCCACGGAGGCACGCACACGATCGACGGCCTCAATGCACAGCGCGGCTTCTTCGTCTATGCCGGCAATGTCAATCTCGAGAACCTGACCATCCAGAACACGGTGGCTGCCGGCGGCGGCGTCATCCAGGGCGGCGGCGGCGGTGGTGCCGGGCTCGGCGGCGCGCTGTTCGTCTCGTCAAACGGCAGCGTCACGATCGACAATGTCGTGTTTCACAACAGTGCCGCGATCGGCGGTAACGGCGGAACCGGAAGTACCGCGAGCAACGTCAACATCGACGGCTTCGGCGGCGGTGGCGGCATGGGGGGCCAAGGCGGAAACAGCAGCGGTGGCGGCATCGGTCTTCACGCCCAGGGTGCGAACTCCGCTGCGTTTCAGAACGGGTCCGCTGGCATCGTCCCCGGCGCCCCAGGGGGTGGCAAGGGAGTCGACGGCTACCTGATCCCATACGGAAGCGGGACCCTTCTTTACTGGTATGGCGGAACGGGCGGCGCCAATGGCGGCGGCGGCGGCGCGGGTGGCTTCTTCGGCAACAATAATCGCGCACACGGCACCGGCGGCGGCGTCGGCGGCGGCAACGCAATCGACGGCGGCAATGGTGGCTACGGCGGTGGCGGCGGGGCGTTCGGCAATGGCGGTTTCGGTGGTGGCGGCGGCTATGGCGGCAATGGCGGCTTCGGCGGCGGTGGTGGCGTCAGCGGGCTCGGCGGCTTCGGCGGCGGTGATGGCACGGCGGGTGGCGGTGGCGGCCTTGGCGCTGGCGGCACGGTCTTCGTTCAGCAAGGCGGCTCACTGACCGTCAAGGGCGGCTCGCTCTCGAACGATTCGAGTTTCAACGCCGTTGCCGGCGGCGCCAATGGCAGTGGCCAGACCAGCGGCTCGGGCATTGGCTCCGGCATCTTCATCCAGGGGAACAGCAATCTCAGCTTCGCACCTGGCAGCGGCCAGACGCTGACTATCGCCAACGACATCGCGGACCAGAGCGGCAATGGCGGCACCGGCGCCAATACCGGCGTCGGCGGCCTCCTCATCAGCGGTGGCGGCACCGTCATTCTCGGCGGCAACAACAGCTATACGGGCAACACCGCTCTCAGCGGCGCCGGCACAAGGGTATCGATCTCCGCTAACGTCAATCTCGGCGCGGTCACCAACATGCTGACGCTAGGTGACGGCACCGGCATCAGCTTCACGGACGGCTTCACGCACACCCGCAACATCACGGTCGCGGGCGATCCGGTCTTCAATGTCGCAGCCGGCGAGACCGTCACCCAGAGCGGCGTCATCTCCGATGGCGCGAGCCCGGGCGATGTCGAGGTAACCGGCGGCGGCCGGCTGGTGCTGTCGGCGCACAACACCTATTCGGGCGGCACGGTTATCAAGGGCTCGATCCTCGAGCTCGCGGCGAGCGGCGCGGCGGGAACGGGCGCGATCGCCTTCACCGACGGCAGCACCGAGAAGCTCGTGCTCGATGCCGCTGCATTCTCCGGGGCGTCGTTCGGTACATCGATCACAGGCTTTTCCGGCGGCGATACGATCGACTTCGGCAACATCGCCTATGATGCGACGGCCACGCTGTCCTATGCGAACGGCGTACTCGTGGTGAAGAGCAGCGGCGGGGTGACGCTCGCATCGCTGCATCTGACCTTTGGCGCAGGCGCCACCGCCAACTCGTTGAGCCTCGGCTACGACGGCTCGGCCTCGCCGCATCTCGAGCTCAGGTCACAGGCGAGCATCGCCTCTGTCACATCGGACACCACCGGTCACCTCGCGACACTGAACACCGGCAAGGTCGTCACCATCACGGTCAATTTCAGCAACACGGTGAGCGTGACGGGTGTACCGGAGCTGCTGCTCAATGACGGCAAGGCCGCGATCTATGTCAGCGGCAGCGGCTCACAGGCGCTGGTGTTCAGCTACACCGTACAGGCCGGCGACAGCACGTCGGACCTTCAAGTGCAGAGCCTCTCGCTCAATGGCGGCTCGATCAAGGATCCCGGCGGCCAGGACGCCGACGTCACCCATGCAGCGGCCGATCTGCATCTGGTGATCGACGGGGTCGCGCCGACCGTGTCGGTTGCCGCGACGCCGAGCTCGCTGCTGGCCGGACAGACCTCGACCGTCACCTTCACCTTCTCCGAGGCGGTCGCCGGCTTCGTGCTGACTGATACCACCGTGAGCGGCGGCGCGCTGAGCAACCTCGTCCATGTCGGCCTCAATGCCTCGCACCAGGACATCTACACGGCGACATTCACGCCCGATGTGACCAACTCCGAGGCAGGCTCGGTGCAGCTCAACGTATCGAGCTATACCGACATCGCCGGCAATGCCGGCGCGGCAAGCAGCGCTATCACCTTCGCAGGTGACACCAAGGCGCCGACGGTGCAGGTCGTCGCCGACCACAGCACGCTCACCGCCGGCGATCACGCGCTCGTCACCTTCACCTTTTCCGAGGCCGTCGCCGGCTTCGGGCGGGGCGATGTCAGCGTCAGCGGCGGCGCGTTGGGTAACCTTGTCCATGTCGGCGTCGATGGGGCCGGCCATGACGTCTATACCGCGACCTTCACACCCGATGTGAGCAACACTGAAGCGGGTTCGGTCCAGGTCAACGCGCCGAGCTATACCGACGTCGCCGGCAATTCCGGCTCGTCGAGCAACACGATCAACTTCACCGGCGACACCAAGGCGCCAACGGTGGCGGTTTCGGCTGACCACGGCACGCTGCTCGCAGGTCAGACGTCCACCGTCACCTTCACTTTCTCCGAGACTGTCGCGAGCTTCGCGCTGGGCGATGTCAGCGTCAGCGGCGGCACGCTGGGCAGCCTTGTCCATGTCGGCGTCAACGGCGCCGGCCAGGATATCTACACCGCGACCTTCACACCTGATGTCACCAATGCCGAAGCAGGCTCGGTGCAGGTCAACGCGTCAGGTTATAGCGATACGGCCGGCAATGCGGGCGCGGTCAGCAATACGGTGACCTTCGCCGGCGATACGCTGGCGCCGACCGTCTCCGTCACGCTCAATCCGGACGCGGTGCTGGCCGGCGACCTCTCGGTTGCGACCTTCACCTTCTCGGAGGCCGTCGCGAACTTCACCCTCGGCGGCACCACCGTCCATGGCGGCGCGCTGAGCCATCTCGTGCATGTCGGGCTCAACAGCTCCGGTCACGATGTCTACACCGCGACCTTCACGCCTGACGTCAGCGACACCGAAACCGGCTCGGTGAAAGTCAATGCGTCCAGCTACAGCGATCTGGCCGGCAATGCCGGCGCGGCGAGCAACACCGCCACGATCGGCGGCGATACGCTGGCGCCGACGGTGTCGATCGCGGCGGACCGCAACGCGTTGCTGGCGGGGCAGACCGCGGTGGTGACGTTCACTTTCTCCGAACAGATTGCGAGCTTCGCACTCGCTGACGTGGCCGTGCATGGCGGGGCGCTGGGCCATCTGGTCCATGTCGGCGTCAACGCGTCAGGCCAGGACGTCTACACCGCGACTTTCACGCCGGACGAGAGCAACGCCGAAGCGGGCTCGGTGCAGGTCACGGCATGGAGCTACACCGACGTCGCCGGCAACGCCGGCGCGGCCAGCAACACCGTCAGTTTCACCGGCGATACCAAGGCGCCGACGGTGTCGGTTGCGGCGAGCCCGAGCACGCTGCTGGCCGGCCAGAACTCGGTTGTCACCTTCACCTTCTCCGAGCATGTCGCCGGCTTCACGCTCGGCGATACCGTCGTCGCCGGCGGCGTGCTGACCAATCTGGTCCATGTCGGGCTCAACGTGTCAGGCCAGGACGTCTACACCGCGACCTTCGCGCCCGATATCAACGATGTCCTGGCGGGTTCGATCCGGGTCACGGGTTCGAGCTATACCGACGACGCCGGCAATGCCGGCGCGGCGAGCAATACCGCTGCGATCGGTGGCGACACGCATTCGCCGACGGTGTCGGTCGCAGCCGACCATACCGTGCTGCACGCGGGCGACGCGGCGCTGATGACATTCACCTTCTCCGAGGCGGTCGCGGGCTTCGGGCTCGGCGATATCGCCGTCCATGGCGGACTGCTCGGCAGCCTCGTCCATGTCGGCGTCAACGGCGCAGGCCATGATATCTACACCGCGGTCTTCACCGCCGAAATCACCGACCATCTGTCGGCCGATCTGTCCGTCACCGCGTCGAGTTACACTGACATCGCCGGCAATGCCGGTGGTGCGAGCAACGCGGTCAACTTCACCGGCGACACCAAGCCGCCGGCGGCACCGCTGCTTTCGTTGCACCAGGACACCGGCTTCTCGGGTGCCGACCACATCACCAACAATCCGCTGATCGACTATGCCATGTCGGATGCGGCCGACACGCTGCGCTTCAAGGCCGACGGCGCGTCGAGTTTTTCGGCGATGGCGCCGGTCTTCACAACTGATGGCGTGCACACCGTGACGGTGCAGGAGGTCGACGCCGCCGGCAATGTCAGCACGTCGTCGAGCCTGACCTTTACCCTCGATACCGTTGCGCCCCATCTCACCGGAATCACGGCAACCCCGTCCGGCGGCGTTGCGGCGACGGGCTCGCTGGTGCAGCTGACCGTCGGCTTCAACGAGGCGGTTCACGTCGTCAACGGCACGCCGCTCCTGACGCTGAACGACGGCGGCAGCGCGATCTACGATGCTGCGGCAACCGCGCTGCTCGGCGATCCCTCGAAGCTGGTGTTCGATCACATCGTGTCGTCGACGAATCGTGCCGCATCGCTCTCCGTGACCGGCTTCGCCGCCAATGGCTCAAGCGTCGTCGACCTGGCCGGCAATGCGGCCTCGCTGTCGGCGGTGTCCGCCGCCTTCGACGCGCTGCACATCAACGAAACCATCGCGCCGGCCTACACGCTCGGGCCGATCACCCGCCCGGAACTGCATCTGGATCTGGGCGGTCACGTCATCATGGACACTGTGGCGTCGGCGTTCGCCGGACAATATGGCATGCAGTACCTGTTTCTCGGGCTGCCGGCAGGGACGCCCTATCAGACCGTTTCCGACTTCCATCTCTGATCGCGTCACGCTGAGAAATGGTCGGCGCGGCGCATCATTCCGCTTAGCGGAAAACAGATTGCTGTCGCTGCGGCTTGCTGCAGTGCGGGCCATGCGGCATGATCCGGCCATCGACACGGACCTGATGGAATGAGGTCCGTTCTTCAAGGGAGGATCTGAATGAGACGGGTTTTGGCCGGCGTGTTGGCCTGTGTGTTTGCGATCTCGGCGAATGCGTCGCTGGCGCAGGACAAGCCTCCGCTGAAGCTCGGCGGCATCCTCGATATGTCGAGCCTCTATGCCGACATCACCGGTTCGGGCAGCGAAACCGCCGCCAAGATGGCGGTAGAGGATTTCGGCGGCACGGTGCTCGGCCGCAAGGTCGAGATCGTGGTCGGCGACCACCTCAACAAGGCCGACCTTGCCGCCAACATCGCCCGCGACATGATCGACAACCAGGGCGTCGAGATGATTTTTGACGTCGCGGCGTCCGCGACTGCGCTGGCTGCTGGCGAAATCGCCAAGGCCCGCGGCAAGATCATCATGTTCAACGGCCCGGGTTCGATCCGCCTCTCCAACGAGGCCTGCGGCCCCTATACCGTGCACTACGTGTTCGACACCTTCGCGCAGGCCAATGTGACCGGCCTTGCCGCGGTGAAATCCGGCCTCGACACCTGGTTCTTCCTGACCGCGGACTACGCGTTCGGCCAGGACCTCGAAAAAGATACCAGCAATGTCGTGGTGAAGTCGGGCGGCAAGGTGCTCGGCAGCGTGCGGCATCCGATCAACACCTCGGACTTCTCCTCCTTCTTGCTGCAGGCGCAGGCTTCGAAGGCCAAGGTGATCGGGCTCGCCAATGCCGGCGGCGACACCATCAACGCGATCAAGCAGGGTGCCGAGTTCGGCATCACCAAGGGTGGCCAGAAGATCTCGCCGCTTCTCGCTTTCGTGACCGACATCGACAGCGTCGGGCTCGAGACCGCGCAGGGGCTTCTGCTTGCGGAAGCCTTCTATTGGGACCTCAATGACGACACCCGCGCCTTCACCAAACGCTTCATGGAGCGCACCAAGCGGGTGCCGACCTCGGCGCAGGCCGGCGTCTACTCCTCCGTGACGCATTACCTGCAGGCGGTGAAAGCTGCCGGCACCACCGATGCAGCTGCCGTCATGAAGGCGATGAAGGAGACGCCGATCAACGACATGTTCGCCAAGAACGGCAAGATCCGTGAGGACGGCCGCATGGTGCACGACATGTATCTGTTCGAGGTCAAGAAGCCCTCGGAGTCGAGGGGCCGCTGGGATGATTACAAGCTGCTCGCGACCGTGCCGGGCGACCAGGCGTTCCAGCCGCTGTCGGAGTCGCGCTGCCCGCTGGTGAAGAAGTGACGCGAAGCGTCATTCCGGGATGGTCCGAAGGACCAGACCCGGAATCTCGAGATTCCGGGTTCGATGCTGCGCATCGCCCCGGAATGACGCTGAGACAACCAACAACAACGAAAGGCAAAACGCCATGAGCGATAATCAGATGGTTCTCCAATCCCTCGACCAGGGCCTGCTCACCATCACCATGAACCGTCCGGATCGGCGCAATGCGCTCAATCCCGACATGACACGCGGCCTTGTCGAGGCGGCGCGGCGGGCACAGGACGATACCGAGGTGCGTGCGGTGCTGATCCGCGGCGCCGGCGGCACCTTCTGCGTCGGCGGTGACGTCAAGTCGATGGCCGAAGGCCGCGCGCCGCTGCCGTTCGAGGCCAAGATGGCCAATCTGCGCCGCGGCATGGAGGTCTCGCGCATCCTGCACACGATGCCGAAGCCCGTAGTGGCGCAGCTCGACGGTGCGGCGGCCGGTGCTGGGCTCTCGATCGCACTGTCGTGCGATCTGCGCGTCGCTAGCGCCTCCTGCAAGATCACCACCGCCTTTGCCAAGGTCGGTTTCTCCGGCGACTACGGCGGAACGTATTTTCTGACCAAGATGCTCGGCAGCGCCAAGGCGCGCGAACTCTACATGATGTCGCCGGTGCTGTCGGCGCAGGAAGCCTATAACCTCGGCATGGTCTCCAAGGTGGTGCCCGATGCCGACGTCGAGGCCGAGACGCTGGAGCTGGCGCGGTCGCTTGCGCAGGGGCCGTCGGTGGCGCTCGGCTACATCAAGCGCAACATCAACAATGCCGAGACGATGACGCTGGAAGCCTGCTTCGACGGCGAGGCGATCCATCACACCCGAGCCGGCGAGACCACCGACCACAAGGAAGCGGCCAAGGCCTTCGTCGAGAAGCGCAAGCCCACTTTCCAGGGGCAGTAAACCATGGCCGAATATATGCGGCTACGGCAGATCTGCCTGGTGGCACCACAGCTTGCGCCCGTGATCGCGGATATCTCCGCGATCATGGGCCTCGATGTCTGCTACCGCGACGGCAACGTCGCGAAATACGGCCTCGAGAACGCACTGCTGCCGGTCGATACCATCCTGCTGGAAGTGGTATCGCCGTTCCAGCCGGGACCGGGCACCGCGGCCGGACGCTTCATCGAGAAGACCGGCGGCCGCGGCGGCTACATGGCGATCTTCTGCTGCGAGGATCCCGACACGCGGGGCGCCAAGGCCAATGCGATGGGGGTGCGGACCGCGAACGTGATCACGCACGCGCCCTACCACGGCGTGCAGCTGCACCCGCGCGACTGCCGCGCTGCCTTCATCGAGTTCAACCACACCGACGGCAGCGATGATATTCTTGGGCCATATCCGCCGGCCGGCCCGGACTGGCAGAAGTCGATCCGCAAGGACACGACTTTGGCGCTGACCGAGGTCAAGATGCAGAGCCCCGAGCCGCAAGCGCTGGCGGCGCATTGGGGCAGCATCGTCGGCATTCCCGCTAATGGCGCCGTGGTGAAGCTGCCGAACGCGACCTTCCGCTTCATCAAGGGCGAGAGCGAGATCATGAGCGGCTTGACGTTCAAGGTTGCCGACAAGGCCAAGGTGCTGGATGCCGCGAAAGCCAGAGGCTGTGCCGTGAAGGGCGATGAGTTCCAGCTTTGCGGCGTGACGCTCAAGTTGACGGCCTGAGCCCGGATGCAGCGAAGCGAAATCCGGGGCCACTCCGTCCGTGGATGGACCGCCCCGGATTGCGCTGCGCTCCATCCGGGCTACGCGTTCGCTATTCCGTCATCCTGAGGAGCGCGTAGCGCGTCTCGAAGGATGCATGGCCACCGACCGGGCCGATTCATCCTGCGAGACGGCCGCGATGCGGCCTCCTCAGGATGACGGGGAAAGATTGAGCGAGCGGCCGCCATCCAATATCGTGGCTGATAACAACAACAACCGGAACGCCCCCATGCCGCATCCGCTCGATTCCTTCTTCGCCCCAAAGAGCATCGCGCTGATCGGCGCCTCGCGCGATCACGAGAAGATTCCCGGGCGGCTGCTCGCGATGCTGCGCAAAAACGGCTATCCGGGCGGGCTCTATCCGATCAATCCGAACTATGACGAGATCGACGGCTTGAAATGCTTCAAGTCGATCGCCGAGATCGGCGCGCCGATCGATCTCGCGGTCATCGTCATTCCCGCGCGTGCTGTGCTGCCGGCGCTGGAGCAATGCGCGGCCGTCGGCGTCAGGAACGCCGTCATCATCTCGTCGGGCTTTGCCGAGGAGGGCGGCGACAGCGCAGCGATGCAGGACGCGATCGTGGCGCTGGCGAAGCGGACCGGGATGCGGATCAGTGGTCCGAATGCGGAAGGATTCTACAGCCAGGTGCAGAAGGTCGCCGCGACCTTCAGCCCGACCGTCGACGTCAAGCCGGACGCGCCGGCGCTGGTCGCGACCAAGCGGCGGATTGGCATCGTCGCGCAGAGCGGCGGCATCGGCTTTGCGATCTATCATCGCGCCAAGGCGCTCGGTGTCGCGCTCAGCTACGTCGTCAGCGCCGGCAATGAGAGCGATCTCGGCGCCGGCGAATTCCTCGACTACATGGTGCAGGATCCCGCGACCGACGTGATCCTGCTGTTCATCGAGGGCATCCGCGACGTCGACAAGTTTTTGGCAGCGGCGAAGCGCGCGGCAGAGCTCAGGAAGCCCATCATCGTCACTAAAGTGGGCCGTTCCGGCGCCGGAGAACGCGCGGCGGCCTCGCACACCGCGAGCATGGCCGGCTGGTCGGCGGCCTATGACGCGGTGTTCGCGAAATATGGCTTCATCGTCTCCAACGACCTCGACGAGGCGGTGACGATTGCGGCCGTGTTGACCACCAATCCGCTGCCGAAGGGCGACCGCGTCGCGGTGCTGACGGTGTCCGGCGGTGCCGGCATCTGGGGCGCCGATACGGTGTCGATGCAAGGCCTGCGTGTGCCGGAGCTCTCGGCCACGATTCAGAGCCAGATCAAGCAATGGATGCCGTCCTATGGCGCGGCGGGCAATCCGGTCGACGTCACCGCGCAGGGCGTCTCCTCCGGCGGCTTGCAGAAGAGCATCGAGCTGTTCGACGCGTCAGATGAAGTGGATGCGACCCTGGTCGTGCTGTCGCTGTCGAGCGAGACGCGGATGCCGTTCAAGGAAGCCGAGCTGAAGCCTCTGATCGCGGCGCAGAACAAGCCGGTGGTGTTCTATTCCTATACGCTGCCGTCGCCATTCGCGCGGCAGGAGCTCGCGAACTCGGGCGTGGTGGTGCTCTCGGGATTGACCCATGTCGGCGTCGCGATGCGGCGGTTGGCGGATTATGCCGCCTTCAAGCCCGCCCCCGAGATGGCGGCATCGGCCTCGCGGACGCACGATCTCTCCGCGCATCTCACGGCGAAGACGTTGTCCGAACATGACAGCAAGGCGCTGCTGCGCGCGGCCGGCATCGCATTGCCGAACGAGGTGCTGGTGACCGACCGCGACGGGCTCGACGCGGCGATCGAGCGGGCCGGATTTCCGCTGGTCATGAAGATTCAGTCGCCTGACATCGCGCACAAGAGTGAGGTCGGCGGCGTCCGCGTCAACATCGCCGCCAAGGGCGCGGCGTTCACCGCCTATCGCGACGTGCTGGAGAGCGTGCAGCAGCAGCGACCTGAAGCAAAAATCCAAGGCGTGCTGGTCGGGCCGATGGCCAAGAAGGGCGTCGAGATCATCGTCGGCACCATGACGGACGCGACCTTCGGGCCGATGGTGATGGTGGGGCTCGGCGGCATTACGACCGAGCTGTTCAAGGACGTGATCTATCGTCCGGCGCCGGTGAGTCCGCCTGAGGCGACCGCGATGCTGGAGACCCTGAAAGCCGCGCCGCTGCTGCACGGCTTCCGCGGCGCGCCGAAAGCCGATGTCGTGGCGCTGGCGCAGCTGATTTCGCAGATTTCAGTGCTGGCAGCGCAGCACCGCAGCGAAATCGCCGAGATCGAGGTCAATCCCGTGCTGGTGCACCCGGAGGGGCAGGGCGTGACGATCGTCGATGCGCTGGTGGTGCCGAAATAACTAGGTGTCGTCCCGGCGAAGGCCGGGACCCATACGCCGCGGCCGAAGAAAGAGGCACAAGCGGCGTCGGCTTCTCTTACAACTCAGTTCGGTGGTTATGGGTCCCAGCTTTCGCCGGGACGACCGTGTTGAGAGAGCGGCGCACACGAGGGGTCTGATTTCCGCGGATGCAAACCCCTCATCCGGCGCTGCGCGCCACCTTCTCCCACAAGGGGAGAAGGGAGGAGTTCGCCGCTCCGTGAAGTCGCGGTTTGGTCGACGACGTAAATATCAAGGCCGCCGCGCAGGGGGACGCGGCGGCTATAGGATGACGAACGGGCTTACCCGGCCCCCGAAGCTATTTTCCGAGAGCGATCCGGACGAGGTCCTTCAGCGCGAAATTGGGGCCGGATCCGGGGAACCAGTTCTTGTTCATGTTGAGGATCGAGCTGTTGTCACCGAACATCAGCCCGACGAAGACTTCCGCGACGATCCGCCCGCCGACCGGTCCGAGCCGCGGCGTCGTCACCTCGACGTCCGATTTGACCGGAATTTTCACTTTCACCGCGTGATGCATCGCCTCGGCGAGTATGTAGGTCCACAACGGACAATTCTTGCGGAAGACCGGATCCACCGAGAGGATGTTCGGCAGTGGGGTGTCGGGCTTGTCCACGCCCTGACCGATCAGAATCTCCTCGTCGTTGAGCGGCTGAACGCCCATCGCGTAGGCGATGTCCTGGCCCGACGGCAGGCCCAGCCGCCAGCCACGCAGCAGGTTGCGCTCCGCAAGCACCGACGGGTTGGAAGCGACCGCGGGTGGTAGATTCGCCAGCGGATTGACCAGCGCAGTATCGATGCGATAGGCGAACTGCAGCCGCTTGGCCTTGACCGCGTCGTCGCCGTCATAGTCGCGCGTGTCGATGTCGATGAAGCGGCCCCAGTCGATGGCCCAGGCCGGGTTCATCTCGCGGAAGCCGGTCAAGCCTTCCTTGTTCTGGCCGCTCGGAAAGATCGGAAGCAGGACGCCGTCGTTCAAACGGTATCCCGGCCGGATCATCGAATGACCGAGCCGATAGCCCGCAACCGAGAACTCCACGGGCATGAAGGGCTCGTTCTTCCAGTGGAAGTATTTCAGCTTCGACTGGTCATATCGTCCGCCGGTCTTGAGCTGGTCGAGCACGCCGTGATCGACGATCCGCGGCAGGAAGTCGTACAGCACGATATACTGGTAGTAGTGTCGCACGATCCGTTGCAGGTCGGAGAATTCGGCGTCGGGGTGCCGCTTCAGCATCGCATTGTGAAAGCGATGAAACAGGCCCTGCAACTGCGAGACGATCGTGTTTTCGTCGTTGCGCGGATCGCCGATCAGGGCGCGTTTCACCGGCGCTCCGTTCCTCGGGAGGTCGTGGGCGTCCGGGTCGTTGGCGCCATGTATCGGGTTGCCGAGCAGGAAGCCGTTGCTGCCGTCATACAGATAGGGCTGGTCGTCCGGGCCGCGGCCGTAGATGCAGTCAAGATCGAATGCAGGCGTCCGGTAGTCGGTCAACGCATCCGGATCGTTGCGCTTCTGCAGTGAGCTGTTCGGGTCGAATGTCAGGTCGTGGTCGATGAACTGGCCGAAATACGTATAGAGCGCGGGGATCCCGCTCTCCTCGTCGTCGCGTCCGTCCTTCGGATCGTCGGGGGACGACGTCATCGCCTTCGCAAGCTTGGCAAGCGCGTTCTGCGCGTCGGTGTCGGTCTTTCCAAATGTCGCTGGCTCCATGCGGAACATGCGACCGAACCGACCCTGAAAAAGCGGCGAACTGGCCGTTGTGGACAGCCCGCGAACGGGAACGGAATGCTTGGCAGTCATTGCGTTGCTCCATGCTGTGATGAATACGGAGCGCCCAATGTCGGACTGTACGGCCGGTAGCGGACTTCAAATGTGAATTATCTCTCAGGAGTCGCATGAATATATAATACCACTCATGATCGTGTGAATGGATTGGCCGACGATCACGCGTGTGCATGCATCGCCGAGATTGAGGTTAATCCCGTGCTGATGCCATCCGGAGGGGCAGGGCGTGACGATGGTCGATGCGCTGGTGGTGCCGAGGGGTTAGTCAACTTTCGTCATTCCGGGACATCGCAAAGCGATGGGGCCGGAATCCATGCTCACGATCGTGGTTATGGATTCTCTGATGTGCAATTGCACATCAAAGCTCGCGACTTTGTCGCGCCCCGGAATGACGAGTGGAAAAAGGCGTGCCCTTTCCGCGGGCCGCGGCGTATGGGTCCCGGCTTTCGCCGGGACGACGCATTGAGAGAGCAGCGCTTGCGGCCTTACCGTCCCTTGAAGTTCGCGACGCGGCGCTCGGCGGTGGCCTTGACGCCTTCCTTGAAGTCTTCGGTCGCGCGCAGCTTGGTCTGCTCTTCCAGCTCGTGGTTGGTCGCGGCGAGCACGCGGTCGGCGAGGCCGGCGCGCATGGTGGCGCGGGTCGAGACCAGGCCGAGCGGCGAGCATTCGGCGATCTCCTGCGCGAGCTTCATCGCCTCGGCGCGCACCTGGCCCTGCGGCACCAGCACGTTGGCAAGGCCCCAGCGATAGGCCTCTTCGCCGGTGACGCGGCGGCTGGTGTAGAACATCAGCTCGGCGTTGTTCTTGCCGATCAGCTCCGGCAGCGTCGTGGTCAGGCCGAAGCCCGGATGGAAGCCGAGCTTGGTGAAGTTCGCCGCGAAGCGCGCCTCGGGGCAGGCGACGCGGAAGTCGGCCGAGACCGCAAGGCCGAGGCCGCCGCCGATCGCGGCGCCATGGATCGCCGCGACGATCGGCTTCTTGTTGCGGAAGATGCGCACCGCTTGAACATAGAGATGGTTGATCGGCAGGTTCGAGGCCGGATCGCTCTTGGCGCGCTCCTCCTGCTCCTGGCGGACCGGATCGCCGAAATTGGCACCGGCGCAGAACGCCTTGCCCTGGGCGGCGAGCACCGAGGCGCGGATCTCGATGTTGTTGTCGAACTCCTCCAGCGCGTCGGCGATCTGGTTGATCAGCGCGACGTCGAAGAAATTCAGCGGCGGTTTGCGGATTTCGATCAGGCCGACATGGCCATGAGTCTCGACGCCGATATCAGTATATTTGGTCATGATCTGTCCTCGTTGAATTAACGCAAGCCCAAACCGCGGGCGATGATGCCGCGCAGCACTTCCGTGGTGCCGCCCTGGATCGTCAGCTTGGGCGCGGTCTTGATGGCGAAATCGAGCTGCTTTTCCAGCGTCTCGCGGTTGGTCGCGGTCTCCTCGACGAACGCCGCGAGATCGCGGACGCGATGCGGCAGCTGCTGCTCCCAAACCGTGCCGATGTCCTTGACGATCGAGGCCTCCACCACCGGCTCCTTGCCGGCCTGCAGCATGCCCGCCACTGACACCGACATGCGGCGCATGGTGTGAACTTGCGCGACCAGCCGTCCGATGCCCTCGGCGCTGCGGGTGTCCGGATTCTTGCCGACCGCGCGTACGAGCTCGGTGAGCACGTAATAGGTTTCGAGAAAGCGCTCGGGGCCGGAGCGTTCATAGGCAAGCTCCGACGTCGCCTGCTTCCAGGCGCCGTCGACTTCGCCCAGCACGTGATCGTCGGGCACGAAGTAATCGGTGAACACCACCTCGTTGAATTCGAACTGGCCGGTGATCTGGCCGATCGGATTCACCTGGATGCCCGGCTGCTTCATCTTGACCAGGAACTGGGTCAGGCCGTGGCGGCGGTTTTCCTTGGTCGGCTGCGAGGTACGGAAGATCGCGATCATGTAGTCGGCGATGTGCGCCGACGAGGTCCAGATCTTGGTGCCGTTGATCAGATAGCCGCCGTCCGTCTTGGTGGCGCGGGTCTTCGCCGCGAACAGGTCGGAGCCTGAGTTCGGCTCGCTCATGCCGATGGCGAAGCAGACCTCGCCGCGGCAGATCCGCGGCAGGATATCCATCTTGATGTGCTCGGGCGCGTATTTCAAAAGCACCGGGCCGCTCTGGCGATCGGCGACGAAGAAGCGCCGGGTCGGCGCGTTCGCCACCCGCATCTCCTCGGTCACGACGTAACGTTCGAGGAACGAGCGCTCCTGCCCGCCGTATTTCTTCGGCCAGGTCATGCCGAGCCAGCCCTTGGCGCCGACGCGGCGGGAGAATTCCGGCGCGTCATTGTCCTCGCGGTTCGGCGCGTAGGGATCGAAGGTGCCGGCGGCGATTTCCTCGGCGAGGAATGCGCGCACTTCCTTGCGGAGCTGCTCGCACTTTTCCGGCAGGCGGATCGGATCGAAACGAAGGGCTGCAGTCATGATGTCCAGTCCTGATCTTTCTGCCTGATCTCAGCGCGAAGCCACCAGAGGCCACAATTCATCGGCGCCACGGTCGGCGACGAGCTTGCCGAGCTCGACCGCCCAGTAGCTCTCCGAGCCGAAATCGTCGCGCCACGCCAGCGCGCGCAGCGAATAACGATGCAGGATGTGCTCGTTGGTGAAGCCGATCGCGCCATGCACCTGGTGCGCAATGCCACTGCCTTTCTCGGCCGCTTCCGAACAGCGAATCTTGGCCGCCGCGGCTTCGAGGAACACCGCGTCATTGTCGAACGACGCAGCGTTCGCGATGGTGTCGGCCGCCGAAGTCGCGGCGGCCAGCGCCGCGGCGGACTCGCCGGCGAGGCGGGCGAGGTTGTGCTGCACCGCCTGGAACTTGGAGATCTTCTTCTCGAACGCGACGCGTTCGTTGGAGTAGCGCACGGAGATGTCGAGCATCGATTCCAGGGAGCCAGCGATCTGGAGTGACCGCACCACGCCGCCCATCAGCATCAGCGTGGTCTGGTCAAAACCCTTCGGCGCCGATTTGGTCGTGACCGGCTGCACCTTGTCGAGCGTGACGGTGTCGTTGTGATCGCCGCCGAGTCCAATGCCGGATTCGATCCGGCACTTCGCGGCATCGACCAGCGCGATCGAGATGCCGCCATTGCCGGTTGCCAGCACCGCGAAATGTTTCGCGTCTTTCGCGAACGGCACGCCGCGGGCACGGCCGGAGAGCGAGCCGTCGGCGCCAACAGTGATGCGGTCCTTCGGGCTTGCCGGCAGCACGGTCATCTCGCCTTCCGCGGAGGTGATCTTGCCTTGCGTCAGCAGCCAGCCGGCCAGCATTGTTTCGGCCAGCGGAACAGCGATCGCATGCCGCCCGGCGACGTTGAGGACGCTGAAACCTTCCGCGAGACTGGCGCCGGAACCACCGAGATCGTCGGGCACCCAGGACAGCGGCAAGCCGGCTTCGGTCAGCGCCTGCCACAGCGGCGCCTTCCATGCGCCCTGCTTGTCGTGATTGATGGTTTGGGCATCCGCGAGATCGGCGAAAATCTTTTCCGCGGTCTCGGCGACGATGTTCTCACTCTCCGCCACAGCGTTCCTCGTGTTGATTGGCTTGGGGCTCGCCATTCGGCTGGCCCTGTTTGCGATGTTGTCTTGCGCTCAATGATGCGGAAAAGCCATAGCCGTGACAAGCGTTGCCCGCAGGGCCACTTGCGCGGATGGCATGAAGCCGGATCAGGCGCATGAATTCCGCATTGTGAACTTTCGACCGCCTCCGTTTGTATGCCACGCGCAAGAGCAAATTGGCCGGTGACATCAATTCAGTCCGCCAGATGAAACTCGATCGCCTTCCGCGATCGGCGGCAGGTTCGGGCCGACGACGCCCGCGCCGGGCGTGACCGGGCCGAGCGATAAGCATATGAGTTCTGATGAACTCATGCTTAGCTTGAGGCCGGGATCGGAGGTGGCTTGGATGAAGATGCATATGCTGTCGGGCGGGCGTCTGCGGATGTCGAGGCGAACCTACCTGCCTGATGCTGAGCGCGGCGAGATGATCGATCTGCCGGTCGCCTGCGTGCTGTTGCGGCACGCGCAGGGAAATGTGCTGTTCGACACCGGATGCCATCCCGATGTCGCGACCGATCCCGAAGGACGGCTCGGCGCGCTTGCCAAATACATGCAGCCGATCATGCCGGCGGACGATCATGTGCTGACGAGCCTGAAGGCGGTCGGCCTCGGCCCCGACGATATCGACGTGGTGATCTGCTCCCACCTGCACACCGATCATTGCGGCTGCAATGCCTTCTTCAAGAAGGCGACGATGTTCGTCCATGCGCTCGAGATCGAGGCCGCGAATGCCGACAACGCGTTCGATCGCGGATACATCAAGGCGGACTGGGATCATCCGCTGAAGATGGAGATCTTCGACCGGCAGATGGATGTGTTCGGTGACGGCAGACTGACACTGGTGCCGCTGCCGGGACATTCCAAGGGAACGACCGGCGCGCTGGTCAAGCTCGACAACAGCGGCGAATACCTGCTGGCGTCCGACTCGCTCAGCGTGCGCGCCAATCTCGATCAGCGGACCTCGCCGCGCAACAGCCTCGATGTCGACCAGTTCCTGAACTCGCTCGACGAGATCGCCAAGCTGGAGGCCGCCGGCGTCAAGATCATCTGCGGCCATGACGAAGCGCAGTGGGCCGGCCTGCAAAAGGGCGTGAACGCATATACGTGAGGACCTGCGCCTGAGGCTTTGGCGCGGTTTGCAGATGGCATCCCGCGCGATATGGTATGCCGCCGCCGGAGTTCATCTGGCTCACAACAACAAGGAAAATGCAGATGTCCAAGGATGGTTTGTGCGCGATCGTGACGGGATCGGCATCGGGCCTCGGCGCCGCCACCGCGCAAATCCTCGCCACGCAGGGCGCGCGCCTCATCATCAACTATTCCAACAGCAAGGCGGAAGCCGAAGCGACCGCGGAAGCCTGCCGCAAGCAGGGCGCCGAGGTGCTGGTGGTGCAGGGCGACGTCTCGCGCGATGAGGACTGCAAGAAGATCGCGGCTGCCGCGCAGGGCTGGGGTCGCCTCGACGTGCTGGTCAACAATGCCGGCACCACCAAGCATGTGCCGCATCACGATCTCGACGGCCTGACCGCGGAGGATTTCCAGCGCATCTATGCCGTCAACACCATCGGCCCGTTTCAGATGGTCCGCGCCGCGCGGGCACTGCTCGAGGCCGGGGCGAAGGCATCGGGCCGTCCGTCGGCGGTGGTGAACGTCTCCTCGATCGCCGGCATTTCCGGCGGCGGTTCGTCGGTCGCCTATGCCGCGAGCAAGGGCGCGCTCAACACCATGACGCAGTCGCTGGCGCGCGCGCTGGCGCCGTTGATCCGTGTCAACACGGTGTGCCCGGGCTATATCGATACGCCCTGGTTCACCAAGGGCCGCGGCGAGGACGGCGCCAAGCAGGTGCGCGATGCCGTGGTCGCGCGCGTGCCGCTGAAGGTCGCGTCAACGGCCGAAGATATCGCCAATCTCGTCTGCTTCCTAGCAAGCCCGGCGTCGAGCAACATGACCGGCGAATTCGTCCGCATGGACGCCGGCATGCATCTGATTCAGTGACGTAGTCATCCACGTCTTGAGAGTGATTGCAGAAACGAAAGATGCCCGGGCGTGCCCGGGCATCTTCATGTTGAAGCGGTCTTCGGCTTGTTGTCCCGTCATTCCGGGATGGTGCGTTAGCACCAGACCTCAGGTGCGCAATTGCGCACCGGGGAATCTCGAGATCCCGGGTTCGATGCTACGCATCGCCCCGGGATGACGGCTTTGCCGTCACTTGTTTCCCAAATCCGGGATCACGCGCACCGCGACCAGCCGGTTCCAGATGAAAAGCACCACCAGCGCGCCGATCGTGGCGGTGATGAAGCCGGCGCCCTGTTCAGGGCCGTAGTGGCCGATGGCCTGGCCGATGAAGGTCGCGAGAAACGCGCCGACTATGCCGAGCACGGTGGTGAGAATGAAGCCGCTTGGATTATTCGGTCCCGGCGAGAGGAGCCGCGCGATGATCCCCGCGACAAAGCCGACGATGATGACCCAGATGATGCCGCCCATGACTGTCGTCCTCCTCAGATGGAATCAACGCTGCCGCTAAAGCCTGCCGTGCAACTCGTCGCCGCTCGGCAGCCGGCCGTCCGGCGTCAGATGGTTGACCGCGTCGGGCAGATACTGGCTCAGGCCCTGCAGCAATTGGTCGCGCGACATGCCGCTCTGCGACGCCAGCGAGTCGATCTGGTCGGCGCCGAGCGCGTTGGCGAGATCGCCGGGCGCGATCTGCTTGTTGGGGCCGTTGCTGACCCAGGAATTGGCCGCGTCGCCGTGGCCCTTCTGCTGCAACTGGTTGAGCAGATCGCCGAGGCCGCCGCTGAGCACGGTGCCGGCCGCGCCGCCCGCGAGCAGGCCACCGAGGCCGCCCTTGAGCAGATCACCGAGCCCGCCGCCACCAGCGCCGCCGGGCAGGCTCGCGGTGACGTTGCCGGGAAGTGACGGCGCCTGCGCTGGCGTCGGCGTCGGTTGAGGCGCGGTCGCGCCCGGCTGGCCGCCGGAAAAATGCTTGACCGCCTTCCAGGCCAGCAACGCCAGGATGGCCATCGTCATCGGCGACATTCCGCTGCCGCCACCGCTTGAGCTGTCGGATGGGGTGCTTGGCGCGCTTGGACCGCGGGGGCCGTTCTGCATGCCGTTGAGTACGTCGAGTAAACCCATGATCGTCTCCTGCCGCAACCGTGCCCCGAGCCGGAAACATAGCTTCGGGCCATGACGGTTACAAGGCGGGCACTGGGGCTGCGGCGCGTGGAAATAGGCAGGCAACTCAAGGTCTGCTATCGAGCCATAATGAACGGACGTTTAGCCAGATGAACGCGGACCGGCCGATCGGCATCGCGGGCGCCGGAAGCATCGGTTGCTTCGTCGGCGGCATGCTGGCTGCGTCCGGCCGCCGCGTCGCGCTGCTGGCGCGGCCGCGGCTGATCCAGGAGATCGCAGGCAACGGCTTGCGGGTCAGCAGTTTCGACGGCTCGGAGCGGGTTGTATCCGCGGACCGGCTCGTTCTGTCCGACGATCCGTCGATCCTGCGCGACGTCCAGACGGTGCTGGTGACGGTGAAGAGCGCCGATACAGCCGAGATCGCCGAACTGATCGCACGCCACGCGGCTACTGACGCCACGGTGATCAGCCTGCAGAACGGCGTCGGCAATGTGCCATTGCTGCGCGACCGCCTGCCGGGCCGCAAGGTGCTCGGCGGCATGGTGCCGTTCAATGTGGTCGCGCTCGGCGACGGCCGTTTCCATCGCTCGACCTCGGGCGACATCGTGATCGCGCAGGACGATGCCGGCACCGCGGCACGGCTCTCGATGCCGGGCCTTGCGATGAAGGCGACATCCAACATCGACGGCGTGCAGTGGGGCAAGCTGATCGTCAATCTCAACAACGCGCTCAACGCGCTGTCTAACATCCCGCTGCGGCAGCAGCTCGCGCAGCGCGGCTGGCGACAATTATTCGCCGACCAGATGGCCGAGGGTTTGGTCGCGATTCGCGCCGAAGGGATCGTGCCGGTGTCGCCGACGCCGCTGCCTTCGAGCTGGATGCCGGCATTGTTGCGGTTGCCGGACGCGCTGTTCGACATGCTGCTCGGCCGCACTATGAAGATCGATCCCGAAGCGCGCTCCTCGATGTGGGAGGATCTGCAGCGTGGCCGCCGCACCGAGATCGACTATCTGCAGGGCGTGATCACCGCGATCGCGGATCGCCGCGGGCTGGAGGCGCCGCTGTCGAGACGTATCATCGCGCTGATCCGGAAGGCGGAGGCCGACGGCAAGGGTTCGCCGGGGCTGACGCCGGGGCAGATACGCGATGACCGCTAACCGTGAGCGCCGACGATCGTCTGTCATGGCGTTCGGAAAACCGAGGAGGTGACATCATGAAACGATCCTGCATCATGCTGCTCACGCTTGCTGCGCTTGGCACCGTCCCGGTCCGCGCTGCACCGCCGACCGTGACACCTTCGCCGGGCTATGATGCGCGCTTGCAGGAGCAGCGCGCGGCGGCCGCGGCATCGAGCCGATCGGCCACGGCAGCACGCAAGTCGGTCACCCACCGACACCACAAGCGCGGTCGCGCGCACTGATCCAATGCAGAGAAGACCTCAGATGAAGCTGCTGTTCCTCGCGCTCACCTTCGTGCTCGGCATCACGACGGCGGCACACGCCGCCGACTATGCCGGTTCGATCAGTGCGTACCGGCGCGCCAACGGCATGCCCGCGGTGAAGCTCGACGCGAAGCTGAACGCGATGGCGTTAAAGCAGGCGCAGGCGATGTCAGCCACCGGGTCGGTCAGCCACTCCGCGGGCGGCAGCTTCTTCACCCGCATCGCGCCGCTGAAGAAGCAGCGCGCCGCCGAAAATATCGGCGCCGGTTTCATCGCCTTCGCCGAGATGCTGAAGCAGTGGGAGAACTCGGCGGGGCATCGCGAGAATCTCTTGATGCCGGGCGCGAAGCGCGTCGGTGTGGCCTTCGTCGACAATCCGAAGTCGCCGTACCGCAGGTTCTGGGCGATGGTGATTACCGATTGACCATAGCGTTTTCGAGCGAAGTGGACGCCGGTTCGCGTGAAGAAAACGCGTCAAAATAAGAATCTAGAGCACTTCGGTTCTGATTCAATCAGAACCGAAGTGCTCTAGCGTCAGTTGCGCTTCGCAACCTTGGTCGGCGGCGGAGATGCCGGCGTGAACAGTTTCTTCAGGCCGTCCAATCCTTCGGAAAGCCGCGGCCATTCGCAGGAGAACGTACCCTTCACGCAACTCGCTGCCTGCGGCCGTACCCTGGGAAGAGGGGCCGCAGCAACCCGCGGCTTGACCGGGCGTGCGATCGGGGCCGGGACTTTCGCCGGCTCGCTGTGCACTGGCTCGCTGTTCAGAGACGCCTGCTGAAGCTGCGGCGGCCGCACCTGCTGCTTTTCCTGCCGCTCGAGCTGCTTGGCATTGAACGCCGCGACGATGCTCGAGCGGCGCTCCTTCTCGAGATAGCCGGTATATTCCTGGTCGATCTTCTTCTGCTCGTCCGGCGTCGGATTGGGGCCGGCGATGTCGAAGCTGCGGTCCTGCATGAAGTCGTAATAGGTGTAGCCACCGCCGGACTTGCGGCGTCCGGCAAACTTGGCATTGCAGTCGGCGAGTTGCGCGGTCTTGTCTTCCCTGGACTTCGCCTTCTCGGCGAGGTCGGCGCAATCCTCAAAGTCCTTCGGTGCGCTGCGCCACCATTGCGCGCGCGCAGTCATCGGCGCCAGCGCGAACGCGGCGACAAAAACGGCAACAGCCAACGTCGATGATCGTGACAGCATCACGGACATTGCAAGCAAACCCGAACGACACAGAGTGAGCAGATTGTCGCCATTTTAGTGACCCTTGTCACCCCGGAACCCGACGATTTCCCTGACCATTTAAGTCGCAGGCCGGTCGGTTGGCATGATCCAATAATCGCTGTACGCAATTGCAATATTTGAAGAATTCCTGCCGCATTGCCGCACCGGAAATTGGAACAATTCGTCTCGAAACGTTCACTTGACCCGATGCAGCAATGCGACGAGTTCCGCCTGCCGATGCGTGCCGGTCTTCTGGAAGATCGTTTTCAGCTGATTGCGCGCGGTGGCAAGGGCAATGCCGGCTTCCTGTGCGGCGGCCTCGACCGAATCGCCGCGCGCAAGTCGCGTGGCGAGGCGCGCCTGCGCCGGCGTCAGCTCGAACGCCGCTGCCAGCAGCGCCTGATCGAAGGCGGCGTTGCCCTCGAGATCGCGGATCAACAGGATCGCGCGCGCGCCCAGGAACGGTGAGCGTGCGGCGGGAGGCACCGGCTGCATCTGGATCACGATCGGCCGCTTGTCGATCCTGCGCACCACGATCGGCGATGTCGGGAGCGGGTGCAGGTCCGAGCTGTGGGCCAGCAGATCGATCAGCCTGGTCAGATCGGTATTGGCCTGCCGGTCGAGCAGGGTGAGGCGGTTGTTGCGGATCGCAAGGTCATGGCCGAGGCAGGCTTCCGCCTGGCCGTTCATGCCGATGACGGCGCCGAAGCGGCCGACGGCAATCGCCGCGATCTGGATCAGGTCGAGCGCACTGGTGATGCCCGAGATCGCGGAGCGTCCGACGACGGTGGACAGCGTCGCGGCTTCGGTCAGCCGCGCTGACACGCGCGAGAGTGCCTTGACCTCGTCGGCCTCGAACATGCCTTCCTTCGGCGTGCGCTGGATGCTCAGTGCCCACAACGCCGGTCCGGCGCGGAAGCCGATTCCCGCAAACCATTTCAGCCCGAACTCGCCGAGCGTGGCATAGAGCGGGTCGCGCAGCATCTCGGTTTCGCCGCCGAACAGGTCGGCGTCGGTGATGACGTTGGTGCCGGAGAGCATCAGCGGCACGCCGCGCGCGGCGCGAATGTCGGTGAGATGAAAATTCTGCGGGAAGTAGGTCTTGGTGAAATAGTCGGTGATCGATTGCGTGCGCGGAATGTCTTCGGTGCGGATATCGCTCTGAAGCATCGCGGCCCCGGTCGCGCCGACGGCCGCGCAGACCTCGTCCATAAAGGACGGCCAGGTCGCGGGATCGAGAACCACGTCGCCAAGGCGCGCGGTCACGTCGTCCAGCCTGTGCACGTCGACCAAAGGCTCAGCTCCGCCTGATGCAGATTTCTTGTTGTTTCACAGGACGAAACAGGCCGGACCTGTTTGCACCCGCTACCGTGCATAAGAAGGCTCGGACCGCCGGATATGCAAGTTAAATCAGCGTCACGGCCAAAGGCCGGGCCCGCAAACCCTGGCGAAACATGATCGAAAATCGGCGAGGGGGCGAGCCCACCGCTACAGCAAATGCAGATCCCGGCGGCGATCGGCCTCGGTCAATGCCACGCGGCAGAAGCCGGCGGCGATCGCGACGACGTCCTCGACGGCTTGCGGATAGTGCTTCGATACCCAGCGCCGGGCGATCGAGATCACGGCGCCGACCATGCCGATCGAAAGCAACGTGGCCGGAGTACCCTTGTCGCTGCGTTTCGGATCGCGTGGCGGCGGCACCAGGATGTCGCTGAATGTGCGCGATGCATCGAGCGTGACGGCATCGACCGCCGGACTGATCCCGGCGATCTCCAGCAGGAAGACCCGTGCCGGCTTCGGATGCTCCTTCAACCGCGTGAAATACAGTGTCAGCGCAGCGCGCAGCCGCATTTCGGCATCGTCGCCGCCGGACACGGCGGCAGCCGCCATCTCGTCGTGGAGGTGGCCGACGACATGGTTGTAGGCGGCGATCAGCAGCGCCTCGCTGTTGGTGAAGGATTCGTAGAAATAGCGTTCGGTGAGCTCGGCCGCCTCGCAGATCGCCTTCACGGTGGCGACCCGATAGCCGACCTCGCCATAGACCTCGATCGCAGCATCAATCAGCTTCAGCCGCCGCTCAGCGCGGCGTTCCTCGGCGTCCATACCGCCATAGAGGCGGGCTTTCCGGCTGCTTGCCATGAAAAGTGTATTGACACGAGCCATTGTCAGATGTCAAGTTATCTGACAATACGAATTGTCAATTCTGCCGCGGGAGGTCAGGGCATGTCTGCTCATTTCGACGTGTTGATCGTGGGTGCCGGGCTGTCGGGCATCGGTGCCGGCTATCATCTGCAGACCAATTGCCCGGACCGCAGCTACGCCATTCTCGAAGGCCGCGATTGCATCGGCGGGACCTGGGACCTGTTCCGCTATCCCGGCATCCGCTCCGACTCCGACATGTACACGCTCGGCTACTCGTTCCGGCCCTGGACCGAGCCGAAGGCGATCGCCGACGGCCCGTCGATCCTGAATTATGTGCGCGAGACCGCGCGCATGTACGGCATCGACAAGAATATCCGCTTCAACCACCGCGTCGTGCGTGCCGACTGGTCGTCGGCCGACTCGCAATGGACGGTCGAAGTCGAGCGCGGGCCGGAGCAGACGATCGAGCGTCTCACCTGCAGCTTCCTGTTCATGTGCAGCGGCTACTACAAGTATGAGCACGGCTACACGCCGGACTTCCCCGGCCTCGCCGACTTCGCCGGCCGAGTCGTCCATCCACAGAAGTGGACCGACGACATCGACTATGTCGGCAAGAAGGTGGTGGTGATCGGCAGCGGCGCGACCGCGGTGACGCTGGTGCCGGAAATGGCCAAGACCGCCGCCCATGTCACGATGCTGCAGCGTTCGCCGACCTATGTCGTCGCGCGGCCGGATGAGGACAAGGTCGCCAACTGGCTGCGGGCGCGGCTACCCGCAAAACTCGCTTACGGCCTCACGCGCTGGAAGAACGTGCTGTTCGGCATGTATTTCTACCGGCTCTGCAAGCGCGATCCGGAGCGGGTAAAGAAGCTGATCCTCGGCGGCGTCCGCCATGCGCTCGGTCCCGACTACGACGTCGCGACGCATTTCACGCCGAGCTACAATCCGTGGGACCAGCGGCTTTGCCTGGTGCCGAACGGCGATCTCTTTCAATCGCTGCGCAGCGGCGGCTCGTCTGTCGTCACCGACCAGATCGAGACCTTCACGCGTGGGGGCATCAAGCTCAAGAGCGGCAATGTGCTCGACGCCGACGTCGTGGTGACCGCGACCGGCCTCGATCTGCAGGTGCTCGGCGGGCTCGAGATCAAGGTCGACGGCGCGCCGGTCGATCTGTCGAAGACCATGAACTACAAGGGGCTGATGTATTCGGGCGTGCCGAATCTTGCTGCGGCGTTCGGCTACACCAACGCATCCTGGACGCTGAAATGCGACCTGACCTGCGAATATGTCTGCCGCATGCTCAACCACATGAAGGCGAATGGCTTCGCGCAAGTCACGCCGCGGCGGAACGATCCGACCGTGACCGAACTGCCTTGGGTGGATTTCTCCTCGGGCTATATCCAGCGCGCCGCCACCAGGTTCCCCAAACAGGGCTCGCGCCGGCCGTGGCGGCTCTACCAGAACTATGCGCTCGATATCGTGACGCTGCGTTTCGGCTCGCTGAAGGATGAGGCGATCGAGTTTCTGCCGGCGCGCCGGGCCGGCGCGGCGAATGCCGGCTCGAATCCGGCCCGGCAGGTGGCGTAGCGCCAAGCGCCGAACACTGCGCAACTTCGCCCGCGCCTCGAGCAGCGGTTCTGATCGGATCAGAGCCGCTGCTCTAGCTTCTTGTTTTGACGCGTTTTCTTCACGCGAACCGGTGCCCACTTCGCTCGAACACGCTACAGTGTGGCGCGGGCTGGCGATCATTCGGCTCCTCTGCTATGGGGATGGCGACGCCCGCATGCTTCGCTGCGGGCGGTGCGGTCCCGTAGCTCAGCCGGATAGAGCGACGGTTTCCTAAACCGTAGGTCGGAAGTTCGAGTCTTCCCGGGATCGCCATTTTCAGCCTGGCTGCGCGCCATAGCGCGCCCACTCCTCATCGAAGCCGCAACGGCGTTTGGGCAACGTGCTCCGGCACGGTCTGCCGGACGTCCGCCCCCTCAGTTCACCCCAAATTAGGGAAAGCCCGGGACAATGGGGAGGGGGCCACCGGAAGACCGCGCGCATGCGAGCCAGCGTTCCAGAACGGGTTGAAGAGGGCGGCAGCGACGCCCTGCGCGATCCGCAGCGTTCGAAGAGCCGGCCGCTCGTTGTCGATGTCGACGAGGTGATGGTTCCGGGAAGCGCCTTCCCGGCGGATATTGCTTCCTGGATGACAAGCCGCTTTCGCGCCGTCAGTACGGCGATTGCCACCGCCTTCGGACTGGCAGCGCGTATTGCCGATACATCGGGCTTCGATCCATCCCGCGCACGGTTTGACCACGACGCCGTGACCTTCCTTTTGCAGGTGCTGGGCGAAGGTCGTCCGGTGTATCTCTGTTCGGAAACCCATCCCGAGCCGTTCGTCAGCGCCGTTGCCCAGCATCTCGGCGTCTTCACGGCCTGGGCTGCCACTCCGGGCGGCCGGTCGCCGGCTTCGCAGAGCGAAGACCTGCCGCCCGCGCTCTTGCAGGGCTTCGACTACATCGGCAGCGAAGCGGTTGCGCTGCCCGGCTTCGCGTCACGCGTGGCGCGCACCGGTCGATCCGCCGCGGCTGCACCCGCGCCGGCCGGCGTGCACTCATGGCTGAAGCTGCTTCGGGTGCATCAATATGCGAAGAACGCCCTCGTGTTGGTGCCGCTGCTGACCGCGCACAAGTTCGCATTCGGGTCGGCGGCGACGTCGCTGTTTGCGCTGATCGCATTCTCGCTCTGTGCGTCGGCCGCCTATATCCTGAACGACATTCTCGACATCAAGGCCGACCGCGCCCATCCGGCGAAGCGCAACCGCCCGATCGCAAGCGGCGCCGTCCCCGCGACGCAAGCTGCCGGCGCGATGGCGCTGGTGCTGGTTGCCGCGTTCGCGATCGCATTGTGCATATCGGTCGGGTTCGCCGGCGTCCTGCTCGGCTATTTCGCGCTGACCACCTCCTATTCACTCTGGCTCAAGCGCATCGCGATCGTCGACGTCGTCGTGCTGGCGACGCTTTACACCGTTCGCGTGATCGGCGGCGCGGTCGCGATCAGCGTGCCGATGTCGGAGTGGCTGCTTGCGTTCTCGCTGTTCATCTTCATGTCGCTGGCACTGGTGAAGCGCCATATCGAGCTCGCCAGCCAGCCGGACGGCGCGGTGCTGGCGGCGCGCGGCTACCGGATCGAGGACAAATCGATGGTCGCGATCCTCGCGGCTGCGTCGGGCTTCAACGCCGTCGTGATCTTCACGCTCTACATTTCGTCCGATACGGTTCGCGCGCTCTACAGCCACCCGCAACTGCTCTGGGTCTGCTGTCCGATCCTGATGTACTGGATCGGCCGCGTGATGCTGTTCGCGCAGCGCGAATTGATCGATGATGATCCCGTGATGTTCGCGCTGCGGGATCGCGCCAGCTGGGTCGCGCTTGGCGCGATCGGCGTCATCATGCTCGCCGCCATCTAGCGATGCCGGCGGCTGCCTTGCCAGGACGCGAAAGCGCGACCTCCAATCCGGGCGGGGTTTGCCTCTCCGGCTGGGGCAACTATCCCAAGGTATCGACCGAATTACTGGCTCCACATACGCCCGCAGCCGCACGCGATGATCTGCTCCGGCGGTCCGGTGTCATCGCGCGCGGCGCGGGCCGCGCCTATGGCGATGCCGCGATCGGCACGCAAGCCACGATCTCGTCGCGCGGCCTGAACCGGATGCGAAGCTTCGATGCCGCAACGGCCCAATTGACGGTCGAAGCCGGCGTGACCATCGCCGACATTCTTGCCGCGTTCGAGCCGCGCGGCTTCTTCCTGAAAGTTGTGCCCGGCACGAAATTCGTGACGGTCGGCGGCGCGATCGCAGCCGACGTTCACGGTAAGAATCACCATCGCGACGGCGGCTTCGGTATGATCGTCGAATCATTCCGCCTCGCACTGCCGGGCGGTGAGATCGTTTCCTGCTCGAGGTCGGAAAACGCCGCGCTGTTCGCGGCGACGCTGGGCGGCATGGGCCTGACCGGCATGATCCTCGACGCGACGTTGCAACTGCTCCCGATCGAGACGGCCTGGCTGCGGCAAGACACCCGCGTCGCCGGCAATCTCGATGCGGCGATCGATCAGCTGGAAAACAGCGCCTCCTCCACCTATTCGGTGGCCTGGATCGATTGCCTTGCGCGCGGCGCGGCGCTCGGGCGGTCGCTGGTCTATCTGGCCGAGCACGCCACGCGCCGCGACATGGATATGCTGGGGCCCGGCCTCGCGCCGTTTCCCAGCCCTCGTACGCAGCGGCTCTCGGTGCCGGAGCTGTTTCCCGGATGGCTGCTCAATCGCACATCGATGCGGGTATTCAACGAGCTGTATTTCCGCCGCGGTGCTGCGCAGCAGGGCAGACAGCGCCTCGTGCACTGGGATCCCTATTTCTTTCCGCTCGATGCGATCTCCGATTGGAACAGGATCTACGGCCGGCGCGGCTTCGTGCAGTATCAGTGCGTGATCCCGCTCGAGCGCGCGCGCCGCGTGCTCGCCGATATTCTGGACCGGGTATCCCGGCGCGGCGATGCGTCGTTTCTTGCGGTGCTCAAGCAGCTCGGCGATGGCGGCGGGCCGATGTCGTTTCCGCTGCGCGGCTACACCCTGACGATGGACTTTCCCGTCAGCGACACGCTGTTCGCGTTTCTCGATCAGCTCGACGCGCTGGTGGTCGACGCCGGCGGCCGGCTCTATCTCGCAAAGGACGCGCGGCAATCCCGCGCGACATTCGAATCCGGATATCCCGGCCTTGCGGCCCTGCGCGACATCCGCCGGCAGACCGGGGCGACCACGCGCCTTGCCTCCCATCTTTCAGAACGGCTTGGAATTTGATGACCGGCACAAAATCAATTCTGGTGATTGGCGGCAGCTCGGATATCGGGCACGCGACGGCGCTGCGCTATGCGAAGGAGGGGTGGCGCGTGACGCTCGCCGCCCGCGATCTTGCGGCCGCGCAGCGCAACGCCGACGATATCAGGACGCGAAGCGGCGTCGACACAACGGTTCAATCGCTCGACGTGCTGCAGACCGGACAGCTTGCCGGCTTCGTCGCCGGCCTGTCCGCGCTCCCCGACACCGTCGTGTGTGTTGTCGGAGAACTCGGCGATCAGCTGCGTGCCCAGGTCGATCCCGAGCTTGCGACGACAATCATGCGAACCAATTTCGAGGCCCCCAGCCTGTTGCTCGAACAGTTCGCGCAAGCCTTCGCGGCGCGCGGCTCGGGAACGATCGTCGGGGTCAGCTCGGTCGCCGGCGATCGCGGGCGGGCTTCGAACTATTACTACGGCGCGGCGAAGGCCGGCTTCACGCAATTCCTGTCCGGCCTGCGTAACCGCCTGGCGCTCGCCGGCAGAGTCCGCGTCGTCACCGTCAAGCCCGGATTCGTGCGCACTAAGATGACGGCGCATATGAAGCTGCCGGCGCCCCTGACCGTGCAGCCGGATCGGGTCGCGGAGGATATTTTTCGGGCCGACGTGACGCGGCCGCGGGACGTGATCTATGTGGCCAGACGATTTTGGCTGGTGATGACGATCATCTGCGCGCTGCCGGAGACGATCTTCAAGCGGATGCGCATCTGACGGTCGATCCGCTGACCGCTTCCGTTCCCGAACTGCGCAGCAGCACAATCCCGACAATGAGCGCGATCAGCGGAATGATCGCGAAGCCGCCGATCGAGAGCGTGCCGAGTGACGGCTCGCCCGAGTGGGCGGTCGTCGCTTGCAGGTAGCCGAACGCTCCGATCGGGATCGGCAAGGCGTAGATGAGGCCTCGCTCCCACTCGCGCGCGCTCGCCAGCAGCGCCGGCAACAGCAGCGCGAGGCCGACGCTGAAGATCAGAAAGTCGTAATCGTAGGCGTAGGGGCTGATGCAGACCGACACGATCGCGACGAGACCGAGGCGCTCGCGTGCCGGCATCGTCCGGTAGGCGGCGATGAGAACGACCGCAAGCGCCAGGACCGCGACGGCGCCTTGGGTGACAAACGCTGCCGACGCGGACATCCCTGCTGTTCGCAGCGCGGCATAGATCGAGATCATGCGATGCATCGGGTAATTCCCTTGCTCGAGGAACACCGACGAGTCGCGCACGCTTTGCAGGAACGCGCTCCAGATCTCCACGCCGAAGACCGCCGTACAGATCGCCGAGCTGATCAGCACGACGGCGGCGGCCGTCGCCACGACGATCCAGGAACGCCGCAGCACGGCGTAGACCGCGAACGCGATGGCGAGATGCGGCTTGATGATCATCAGACCGAGGGCGGCCCCGGCGAGGACCGGCCGCTCTTCAAGGAACAGGCAGACCATTCCGATCAGCGCGGCGGTCAGCAGGCCGTTCTGTCCGCATGCCAGTGTGATCCCGATCGTCGGAAAGAACACGATCAGCACCAGCACAAAATTATTGCCGGCGAGACGGCGCAGCACGGCAAGGTAAAGCGTCAGCGTCGAGGCAGCGAACAGCAGATAGGCAATCCCGACCGGGATCAGCGCGAACGGCGCCAGCAGCAGGCTGAACTGCGGCGGATAGGTCCACGACATGAAGCCATCGTGCCCGCCCGATGCCTCCTTCTGGATGACGATGAGCTTCGCGAACTGATAGGCCTGATCCACGGTGCCCAGCCACACCAGCTTTGCAGTGATGTAGAAGGCGGCAAAGTCGACGAGCTCGCGGCCATGCCCGAGCCCGACTTGGGCGAGCCACACCGCCTTGAAGACGATGGCGATGACCAGAAGCGCGAGGATTCCGCGGATATAGGCGGTCCGCTTTGACGTGGTCGACCGAATTGCTTCGAGGGTAGTTGCGAACATCAAGCCGGGCCCTGTTTCGGCAGTTCAGGCTAGGTCGAATAGGTTAAGCAGTCGAAAAATCCGGCAGGAGAGCGTGGTCTGGCCTGGCAGCAGGGATGCACGGCATCGGCCCGTGCGCGGGTTGTCGGAACCGGGCGGTATCTTGGTGCAGCGGTGCGACTTTCGCTGGAGCTCCGTCGGCGGCGGTGATAACGGCTGGGACAACCACCCCATGACGGGCCGCATGCCGAAACCACCGCCTCCTTCCAATCGCGGGCCCAGCCCACCCCCGGCTCTGCACCGCGCCATGGTCGCGTTGCAGATGGGGCAGGTCGTCGAAGCCGAGCGGCTGGCGGCGGAAGTGTTGAAGGCAAACCGGACCGATGTCGGCGCGGCCTCGATCCTGGCACGGGCGCTGATGGCCCAGAACCGCAACGAGGAGGCGATCGCGCCGCTCGAGCGCGCCGCGCGCCGCGTCGAGGATCCCGGCATTGAGACCCTGCTCGGGGCGGCGCTCGGCGGTGCCGGTCGGCGCAGCGAGGCGATCGATCTGTTGCGGCGAACGAGCGCGCGGCGGCCACCGTTCCTGCCCGCATTTCAGGGGCTGGCAGGGCAATTGGGCGCGGCCGGCCGCATCGACGAGGCGGTTGCCGTCGTCGAGAGCGCGCTTGCTTTCGCGCCCGGCAGCGTCGAGTTGCTGCTCTTGCTCGCGCAGCTCTTGCCCCATCGCAATGAGCGCGGCCGCGCGCGAGAGATTCTGGAGAAGCTCCGTACTGTGGCGCCGGGCCATCCCGATATTCTGGCCGCGCTCGCGCGCGTGCTGCTGCTCGATGGCGAATATGCGGGTGCGGCGGATCTCTACCGTCAGGTGCTGGCGCAGCGCCCCGACGATCCGCTAACACGGACCAGCTTCTCCGCCTGTCTTCTGGAAATGGGTGACCGCGCCGCTGGCGAAGCCAATCTGCGCCTGGCGTTGCGCGGCCGGCCGCAAATGATCGGCCGCACCACGTCCGCGCTGGCCATGGCATCGCACGGCCGCTTCTTCTTCCGTCCCAGCGCGGCTGCGAAATTTCTGAGCTAGGCAAAGCTCGGGCAAATCATGTTGCGAGACTGCGAAGCCGCGTCCCCACGGCAACTGTCATCGCCCGGCTCGACCGGGCGATCCAGTAGCCGCGGCTCCTCGGCTCAAGCACTGACGTCTCTGGAATACTGGATCACCCGCTTTCGCGGGTGATGACACCGAATTTGCTCAGGATCGCGCCACATATTCGGCGTCGTCCTGGCTTTCGCCAGGACGACGGCGGTGGATGCCGCGCCTCCGACCGGGTGGCTCGCAATGACGCCGGAGACCGCAGCGCGCCTCGCCCGCCGATCTACGTCCGAAACTGGCGGCGATAGAGTCCGGGCTCGCGGGCCATCCTGTTGGACAGGTCCTGTGCGCGCGATGTTTCATCCGGCGTCATCGCCGCGGTCTGCGCGACCCAGTTCTCGCGCTTCACCGGGAAGCATTGCGCAACCGGCGTGCCCTTGGGCAGCACGCCGCTGAAATTGGTGTCGTGCCAGCGCGCCGGAAAATGAATCCAGCTGTCGTGAAACTGATCGCAATCGACCATGCCGGTCAGCGTGGTGAACGGCAGATCGAACCGATTGACCGGATGCGTGAAGAACAGCGAGTAGCCCGCCGGCGCCTCGATGGTCCACAGATTGACGAACTTGATCACGAAGCGGTCCTGTTCGAACAGCGGCGAGCCGATCACCTGGCTCTCGTCGTGAAATCCGACCGGCGAGCGCGGGAATTCGAGCACGCCCCCCGATGGAAGGTCGTTGTCCCATGTCATCTCGCCATTCTCGATCTTGAGGTCGCAGATCAGCGGCATCAGGAAGCCGGATGTCATCGCGTCGATGAATGGCGGGCAGCGCTTGACGGTATCTTCCTCGCGATTGCTCATCGCGTTGAAGGCCTGTGTCGGCATCGTCTTGAGCCATCCGGGAAGACCCAATGACGCGGCCACCGGCGGCGGAATCTTGCCTTCGAGCTCCGCCGGGCAGCGGAATTTGATGGTCATCGCTTCGTTGTTGTTGGACACGGTTTTGGCCCTTGGTTCGTTCGGTGTCGGCAGCGCCCTTGCGCCAGTCGATGCTGATCTAGCACGCGATGACGGGGCGGAGAAAGCAGCCGCATCGCGCGCGGGGCGAGCCGCGGCCTCGACCTATAAGTTGTTGTTATCATGACGGATAAGGTAACTCGTCAATTTCGCGCGTCGCGCGCATGCCAATCCCGTTTTGATGCGTCTTTCCATTCGCCGATGTGCAAGACTTTGCCGATAGGCATTGGCTTTCGATGCCTGTCGGGCGCATCATGGCTGGTGTCGCTGACGACGAGATTTGCAGCAGGTAACGGAGGGACCGATGGCCGAATCGAAGGTTGAGACCGCCAACACTGCAGGTGCCTCGCCACCCTCCGGCGACGGCGGCGGCGTCAGCGAGCTCGCAATCGCGACCGTCCGTACCGTGCCGATCGAGCAGGCGCAGTCCCGCACCGAGCACGATCTGCTCGGCGAGGACGAGGTGCCGGCCAATGCGCTGTGGGGCATCCACACCAAGCGCGCGGTGGTGAACTTTCCGATCACCGGCGTGCCGGTCGGCCATTTCCCGGAATTCGTGCGCGCGCTGGCGCTGGTGAAGCAGGCGGCCGCCCGCGCCAACAAGCGCCTGGGCTATCTCGCGCCGGAAAAGGCCGATGCGATCGACAAGGCCTGCATCCAGATCGCGACCGACAAGGTCTATGCCGAGTCCTTCGTCGTCGATGCGATCCAGGGCGGCGCCGGGACCTCGACCAACATGAACGCCAACGAGGTGATCGCCAACGTCGCGCTCAAGCTGATGGGCAAGAAGCCCGGCGATTATCACACGCTGCATCCGAACGACGACGTCAACATGGCGCAGTCGACCAACGACGCCTATCCTACCGCGCTGCGGCTCGCGGTGATCTTTGCCACTCAGCCGCTGGTGCGCGCGCTCGATGATCTTGCCTATGCCTTCAAGGGCAAGGCGGTGGAGTTCGCCGATGTCCTGAAGATGGGCCGCACCCAGCTGCAGGACGCGGTGCCGATGACGCTCGGCCAGGAGTTCGACGCCTTCCACGCCACCGTGAAGGAGGACGTCGCGCGGCTGAACGAGATTTCGAGCCTGTTCCGCGAGGTCAATCTCGGCGCCACCGCGATCGGGACCGGCATCAATGCCGATCCGCGCTATGCGGCGCTCGCGGTCGAGGAGCTGTCGCGGCTGTCGGGCCAGCCGATGGTGCTGGCTTCGAACCTGATCGAGGCAACCTCCGACCTCGGCGCCTTCGTGCTGTTCTCCGGCGTCTTGAAACGCGTTGCGGTGAAGGTATCGAAGATCTGCAACGACCTCCGCCTGCTGTCGTCGGGGCCGCGCACCGGCTTTGGCGAGATCAGGCTGCCTGCGGTGCAGGCCGGCTCGTCGATCATGCCCGGCAAAGTCAACCCGGTGATTCCGGAGGTGGTCAACCAGGTCGCTTTCCTCGTGATCGGGCACGATCTCACGGTGACGATGTGCGCCGAAGGCGGCCAGCTCCAGCTCAATGCCTTCGAGCCGACCATCGGCTATTGCGTGCTGAGCTCGCTGCGCATGCTGACGGCGGCGATCGACACGCTGACCAAGCGCTGCGTCGACGGCATCGAGGCCGACCGCGAGCGTTGCCGCAGCCTGGTGCAGGGCTCGATCGGTCTGATCACGGCGCTGGCGCCGGCGCTTGGCTATGAGGCCTCATCGCGCGTGGCGCGTCGCGCGCTGAAGGAGAACCGCTCGGTCGCCGATATCGTGCTGGAGGAAAAGCTGCTGACCGAGGAGCAGCTCAATCAGCTGCTCGAGCTCGAAGCCATGACCCGCCCGGCGCGCCGTCAGCCCGTGCCGAAGTTGAAGGAAAGTTGAGCGCAGGCGTTACCGATCCCGCCCAACGAACATCCATTTTGACTCTTGCAGGACGGACCCGCCGGCGCATGCCGGCGGGTCCGTGATGACGCTTTGTGAAGCCGGTCACACGTCGATTGGAGATGTATGATACGATGAAGCAACTTTAGATAATCGATTTACCGCGCTCGCGGCATAGGGATTGCGAGGTTTGCCATGGCCACGCCCAACCTGCCGACGCCAGATTTCGCCTTCGACCCCGATCAGCCCGGCGCCTGCGTTGCCGGCGTGCGGCCTTATCGCAACGGATCGTACCGGCTCGATGCCGAAACCATCTCGCAGAGCTTCATCGTGCACAATTACGGCCATGGCGGCGCCGGCATCACGCTGAGTTTCGGCTGCGCCGCGAAGGTCCGCGACATCGTCAGGGATCATCTGGCCGCAAGCCGTGGGGCCGCCGAAGCCGCCGTGCTTGGCGCCGGCGTGATGGGTCTGACCGCCGCGACATTGCTGCTCGATCTCGGGCTCAAGGTCACGGTCTATTCGGATCGCGCGCCGCTCGAGACCACCTCCGCCAAGGCCGGCGGCCAGTGGGCCGTCTCGGTGGTGGAATTCGCCGGCAAGGAACGCGAGCTCACCGACATCATCAAGAGCGCCTATCGTGCGTTCAAGGATCGGATCGGGCAGGGGTTCGGTGTGTTCGAGCGGCCGAACTACACTGCGACGCGCGCGCACAATCTCGACATCGTGCTGCAACTCGCGCCCGGCCTGATCCCGCCGCGGCAGTCGCTGCAGCGCTTGCCGTTCGCGCACCACACCAAGCCCGGCTTCGTCTACCAGACCTTGCTGATTGAGCCGCCGGTCCTGCTCGCCAGGCTGAAGGCTGACCTCGACCAGCGCGGCGTCAGCTTCGTGTCGAAGCGGTTCGTCAATCGTTCGGATATCCTGGCCAGCGTGCCGCAGCCGATCATCGTCAACTGCACCGGGCTCGGATCGATGACGCTGTGGAGCGACACCAAAATGATGCCGATCAAGGGACAGCTTGCGCTGCTGCGGCCGCAGCCGACGCTGCAATACCTCTACGGCCAGAACGGCTACCTGTTCCCGCGTAGCGACCACGTCGTGATCGGCGGCACCTTCGAGCCCGGCGTCAACAACGAGACCCCGGACAAGGCGGTGTGCCAGGGCCTCGTCGATCACATCGCCTCGCTGTTCGGCAAGGCACCGGCGAGGCCGCTGCCGGACATCCATATCCACAACCCCGTCCACGCGCCGATCGTCAACCCGGCAATTCCCGAAGTCTGAGGGATCGCCATGGAACATCCGCTTCGCGTCGGCGAGTTCTTGCCCTCCGATGCGCCTGCCGCCGCCGACGCCGAGATCGCCGCGCCGCCGGCGGAGGCCGTGGCACCGCTGCCGCCATTGCCGAACCTGCCGGCGACCGACGTTCAGTTCCTGCGGCCGCAGGACGCGCATTATGCGGATTACCTGCCTGCCGCGAGCAAGCGCAGGCAATTGGCGCCGGCGCTGCGTGCAGTCTGCAAGACCGAGCACGCGGTTGCCGCGATGGTCGACTGGGTGCGCAGCAATGGATTGAGCTTCGCCGTTCGCTGCGGCGGGCATTCCTATGAAGGCCTGTCGCAATCGTCCGGGGTTGCGATCGACGTGCGCGGATTGCAGCAGATTGTGGTCGACAAGGCCTCGAACCTCGTCACGGCAGGCTCCGGCGTATCGCTGTATGCGCTCTATTCCGCGTTGGCCGCCCAGGGTCTCGCGCTGCAGGCAGGGAGTTGCCCAACCGTCGGCATCTCCGGCCATCTCACCGGCGGCGGCCACGGCCTGCTCGCGCGCTCGCATGGACTGACCTGCGACGGTCTGCTGCAGGCGAACGTCGTCGATGCCCAGGCGCGTGTGCTGCAGGCCAATGCGACATCGGAGCCGGACCTCTGGTGGGCCTGCCGCGGCGGCGGTGGTGGCAGCTTCGGCATCGCGACCGAGTTCAAGATCGAGGTGTTTCCCTTGAAGACGGCGCGGGTGTTCGGTGTCTCCTGGAAACTGTCGCAGGCCCACGCCGCGCAATTGTTCGCCGCCTGGCAGGACTGGGCGCCGAATGCGCCGTCGAACATCACCTCGATCATGAAGGTCGGCCCGGCCGGCCAGGGCCTGATCACGATGCGCTGCATTGGCCAGTCGGTCGGCAGCGAGAGCGAGCTGCGCAGCGAACTCCGGCGATTGACGGCGGTGCGACCGCCGTCATCGGCGCTGTCGGTGCAATCGCTCGCCTTCCTCGATGCGGTCAAGCACTTTGCCGGACCACTCGCCTACGAGTCGGTGCTGATGAAGGCGAAGTCGGACTATGTTCTGGCGCCGCTCGCCTCTGACGGCATCGAAGCCATGATGGCGGCGGTCGCGCCGATCGCGCCGGGCGGCATCGTGCTGCTGTGCGATTCCTACGGCGGTCGGATCGCCGATGTTGCCGCCGACGCCACTGCATTCCCGCGCCGCGCCGGCACGCAGTACTGTATCCAGTATTTCTCGAGCTGGAGCCGATCTGCCGACACCGCGGCGCATCTCGCTGACGTCGCAAGGGTCTATGCGGCGATGCGCCCTTTCATGCCGGGCGCGTCCTACGTCAATTATTGCGATCTCGACCTCGACGACTATGCGTCATTCTACTGGGGCGACAACCTCGCCCGCCTGGCCGCGGTGAAGCAGCAATATGATCCCGATGATTTGTTCCACCACGCCCAGAGCGTGCCGCTCAGCGTGCCGACGGCATGAGGAGCAGGCCGAAGCTCAAAGCGTCTTGATGAACTCGATCAGGGCGCGGCGTTCGTCTTCCTTCAGCTCCGGCCCGATCACGCCTGTGCGCTTCTCGTTCGAAAATTCGTGTCCGGAATTGCTGTTGCCGCGCTTGCTGGTGTCGAGCACGAAGGCGTTCTTGATGTTGTCCTTCCAGACATGGCCGAGATCCTTGGGATCATACTCCCGGTTGCCGAGATGGAAGGTCGCGGGACGATCCTTCACCGGCGACAGCAGCGCGTAGATGGACGGCACCGATCCGTTGTGCAGGTAGGGCGGGGTCGCCCAGATGCCGTTGAGCGGCCGGACCTTGTAGGCGAGCGGCGCCTGGATCTCGTTCGGCCGGTAGCCGTTGATGCGCTTGCGGTCCTCCGGCGGGGTCTTGTTCTGGTCGTACCAATAGTCGACGGTCTTCTCGACCAATTCGCCGAGCGCGGGCCCGAATCCGCCGTCCTTGATGTTCAGATTGGCCGGCGTCTCGACCGTGCGGCTCTTGAGGCCTTCGGCCTGCGCGCTGTCGGTGCCGATATGGCTGATCGGAATCATCTCGACGTCGAGCAGCGGCTGGCCGGCGTCGTTCTTGATCCAGCGCTTCTTGTCCTTGAACAGCGCAAAGGCTTCGCTCGCGGGCAGCGCCTTGCTGTCGATCGCCGGGCCGTGGCAGCCCTGACAATGCGTCTTGTAGAGCTCGCCGCCCTTCTTCGCGAGATCCATGTTGATCTGTCCCAGGATATTCTCCGGCCATTTCGGCGACGCCAGGCCGCCGAAGCCCTTGTCCTCGCTGGGCGGCTCGCCGGCGATCATCCGCTCCATCTCGTGCAGCACGTCGACCCGCGCGCTCGATTTGAACAGGCCCCTGGACTCGTCGAGCAGATTGAGCTCGGCGCTGACGCCGAGCGCCTCGCCGGCATTTCGCACCATCGGCTGCATGATCGAGCCGTCATACTGCACCCAGCTGAACCACGGCGCGTTCCAGATCCGCGGGAAATGCACCGGCGCCGAATGCGCGGCGTAGTTGTTCGGATTGTTCAGGTCGATCGAAAACACCTGGTTGCCGATCCGGTTCAGCGCGTCGAGCCGCGAATAGCCCTCCTCGACGCTGTTTGCGGCGACCTTGGTCTCCAGTGCATTGATGTTGGCATATTGCTTCAGCACGAGATCGAGCTGGCCGCGCAGCGCCATGCGCTCGTCAACGGTGGCGTCCTTGCCGAGGATCTCGTCGGCAAAGCGCGCGAAGCGGCCCGGCCAGAACCGGGTCAGCAGCAGCGAGACGCCGACGCCCTTCTGGAATTCGAACAGATTGGTGTTGGCGGGCCCGCCGTCGATCACGATCTCGGTGCCGCGATAGCTGAAGCTTCCGGTGTGGCAGGCGGAGCAGGTCAGCCCGACCCCGTTCATGTCGGCCTTGCTATGCGGATTGCGCCACGGTGCGCCGTTGGCGTCGGCCATCGGGCCGCTCGGCGCAAAGCCGATCGGCAGCGCATCGGGGCTGCCCGGAATCACGGTGTCGGGAATAAAGCCGAAGCGACCGAGATAATTGGTCTCGCTGAGCCGCGGTGCCGCAGTGAGCAGTGGCCAGACCGTCGGCTGCTCCAGCGCCATGAACCACTCAAGGGGAATGCCGAAAGTCCGCGTGCCCTGGTCGGCGTGGTAGAACCAGCGAAGCCGTTCGGCGCTGACATTCTGATCCAGCCACACCGTCTTTGCCGGCGGCTGGTAGTCGACGACCTTGACATGGAAGCCGCTCGCCACCGTCTCGATATCGTCCTTGAAGTAGAGGACGCCGGCGACAATCAGCAACCCGATGAAGAAGATCGTCTTGCGAGGCATGCCCCGTCCCCCAATTCGCGGTACCCGCGCGTCATATGGATGAGATATTAAAAATCGCCGAAACTGGTTCGCGTTAAGCGTGTGATGCGCTGTGTACCATCCTACAGGGGCGGCTCTCGGTCTAACAACGGAAATGTTGCCAAGGAAATATTGCAAAGGAAATGTTGATTGGCTGTGAGCCAGTTCACTTGCGGCTGGTTCGCCTCGGCGGCATTTGCGCGCATGGCAGCCTGCCGCTAGAAATGGCGGAGCAACAATTCTTCGAGATGTCATCTTGAACGCGCCAAGTGCACAACCGCTCACGATCACGGTTTCGAGCGACAACTCAGTGTCCGCACTGCTGCTGCGCCCGGCGCAGGCCCGTAGCGCCTATGTGTTCGCGCATGGTGCCGGCGCCGGCATGACCCATGCCTCGATGGAGACGATTGCGGTCGGCCTCGCCGAGCGCGGCATCGCGACCTTGCGCTATCAGTTTCCGTACATGGAGCAGGGCAGCAAGCGGCCCGATCCGCCCGCCGTCGCGCAGGCGACAGTGCGCGCGGCGGTGACGGAGGCCGCGCGCCGTTGCGGCGAACTGCCGCTGTTTGCCGGCGGCAAGTCGTTCGGCGGACGCATGACCTCGCAGGCGCAGGCCAAAGCGCCGCTCGAAGGCGTGCGCGGGCTGGTGTTCCTCGGCTTTCCCCTGCATCCCGCCGGCAAGCCGTCGAGCGAGCGGGCCAAACATCTCGCCGAGGTCAAGATCCCCTTGCTGTTCCTGCAGGGCACGCGCGACGCGCTGGCCGAGCTCGATCTGCTCGAGCCTGTGGTGAAGGGGCTCGGCGCGCGGGCGACGCTGCATCTGGTGCAGGAGGCCGATCACTCCTTCCATGTCCTGAAGCGCTCCGGCCGCAACGACCGCGAGGTGATGGCCGAGGTGCTGGATGCATTCGCGGCCTGGGTCGGGAAGCATTCGTAAGCAGGCACGGTATTCCGCCTGTGACACCGTCCCGGATTGCGCTTCGCTGCATCCGGGCTACTAATCTCGACCCATGACCAAAATCCTGATCGTCAATCCCAACACCACTGCGTCGATGACTGCGACCATCGCCACTGCCGCGCGGGCGGTTGCCGCTGATGGCACCGAGATCGTGGCCGTCACATCGTCGATGGGACCCGCCTCGATCGAGGGCTTTTACGACGAGGCGTTCGCCGTTCCTGGGCTGATCGACGCACTGCTGAAGACACCCGACGCCGATGCCGGCATCATCGCCTGCTTCGACGACACCGGGTTGGACGCCGCGCGGTCGGCGGCGCGCTATCCGGTGGTCGGCATCTGCGAGGCGGCGCTGGTGACAGCCGGACAGATCGCCAAGCGGATCGGCATCGTCACCACGCTGCCGCGCTCGATCGTGCCGCTCGAGGAGCTGGTCCGCCGCTACGGCTTTGCCGACCGCGCCATGGTCACCGCCTGCGACGTCGCGGTGCTCGATCTGGAGAGACCGGGTTCGGGTGCAAAGGCCAGGCTGGAGGCGGAGATCGCGCGGGCGCTGGAGAAGGGCGCCGACGCCATCGTGCTCGGCTGCGCCGGCATGGCCGATCTCGCGCATGAGCTGTCGGTGCAGTTCGGCGTGCCCGTCGTCGACGGCGTGGCGGCCGCGGTGAAGCAGGCTGAAGCGCTCGCCGGCCTCAAGCTGACGACGTCGCGCCGTGGCGCCTATGCTTCGCCGGCGACGAAGAGATACGCCGGACTGCTTGAGGGATTCGCGCCAGCTTCAGAGGAGTAACTTCGTCATTGCGAGGAGCGAAGCGACGAAGCAATCCATTTCTCGGCAAGAGGTGATATGGATTGCTTCGCTTCGCTCGCAATGACGGCGGGCACCACTTAGGACGCACCGCCGTAGATCCGGTCGCGCAGGCGGCGCATGCCGGACAGCCAGCGTTCGCGGTTGGTGGCCTTGCGCTGCATGTATTCCTGCACCTGGGGATGCGAAAGAATCAGGAAACGTTCCTCGGCCATCGCCTCGATCACCATCCGCGCCACTTCGCCGGGTTGCAGCACGCCGTCGACGCGCGCCGCGCTCGGGCCCGGCGTGCTCATTCCCGTCTGCACCGATTGCGGGCAGAGCACGGAGACGCGGATGCCGCGATCGCCATACTGGATGGCGAGATGTTCGGCGAGCGCGACCGCGGCGTTCTTGGTCACGCCGTAAGGCATCGAGTTCAGCGAGGCCAAGAGCCCCGCGGCCGATGCGGTGTTGATGAGATAGCCGGAGCCGCGCGCGAGCATGCCGGGCACCAGCGCGCGCGCCGCGAACACGTGGCTCATCACATGCACCCGCCAGCTCACGTCCCAGTCGGCATCGGACGCGGATTCCTGTCCCTTGCGCGACAGCCCGGCATTGGAGAAGAACACGTCGACCGGGCCATATTTGTCCTCGGCCGCTGCGATCAGCGCCTTGACGTCCTCCTCGAGCCCGACATCGGCGGTGACCGCGAGCCCGTCGATATCGCCGGCGACGCTTGCGAGCCGGTCGCGCGAGGTCTTGAGGTCGGCGACCACGACGCCACGCGCGCCGGCCTCCGCATAGGCCCGCGCCACCGCTTCGCCGATCCCGTTCGCGCCGCCGGTGACGACGCAGACCTTGTCCTTGACTTGCATGGTTCGATGTTCCCGCTTGAGATCGTCGTGTTCGGATTGTCAGCCCTGATAGAGCCCCTTGTCACGCGCCTTCTGGATCGCGAGCGCGGCCATCAGGTCGAGCATCGGTGTCGGAATCCCAGCCGCGCGGGCAAACGCCGCCGGGGCGCGCACCAGCACATCGATCTCCATGGCGCGGCCGAGCTCGTAGTCTTGCAGGATCGATGGCTTGTGGTCCGGCGCCGGCCCTGAGCGGGTGACGCGCTTGACCGCGGCAATGTAGTGCGTCGCCACCGCATTGGCCTCGTCGAGCAGGTGCGGGATCACGTCCTGCATGGCAGGATCGTCGCGGACGCCGCGCGCGGTCAGCCCGGTCAGCAGGCAGAGCACCGACATCGACATGTTGGTCAAGAGCTTCGACCAGATCGTCTCGCGGATCTCGTTGACCTCGGGTGATTCGATCGCAGCGTCATTGAGTGCTGCACGCAGCGCGGCGATGCGTTCGCTCCGGCGGTCGTCGCATTCGCTGATCATGAGGCGGTTGCGGTCCGGCGACAGGTTCGCCACGACGCCGGGCGCGATCACCTCATTGGAGGAGAAGACGACGCCGCCGATGATCCGCTCTTTCGGGATGGCACCGCGCAGGCGTCCGCCGGGATCGAGGAAGCCGAGATCGGGAATGGCGGGATGTTGCGGCGGCAGGCCGAGATCGTACCACCAGGGAATGCCGTTTTGCGCGAACACGATTGCGGTATCGCGCTGAAGCAGCGGCGGCAGCCCGGTTGCGAGCGCGGCGATGCCGGTCGCCTTCAGCGTGCTGATGACGAAATCCTGCGGCCCCAGATCGGAAGGATCGGCCGATGCCTTCACCTTGGCGGTGACGCTGCTATCGCCGACCTTCAACGTCAGTCCGTTGGATTTGACCGCGTCGAGATGCGGGCCGCGCATCACGCAGGACACATCGTGGCCGGCGCGTGCCAGCCGGACTGCGAAATGGCTGCCGACGGCGCCCGCGCCGAAAATGCAAATACGCATGGGTGGAACTAGTCCTTGCAACGTGTCGCGTCAGTTTCCACAAGCAGAGGGCATTGCGCAACCCGCCATGCATGCGGCGCGGCCGCGCGCGCTCGAAAGTGATGGATCAAGCCATCTCCGCTCGCCATAGTGCAAGGTTAGGACAAGACAGCAGCAGTACCGAACGAGGGAGAAACGTCATGTCGGCCAGCCCAGTCCTGTGGAGCCTCGATGCGCGCGGGGTCGCGACCGTCACGCTGAACAGGCCCGAGGTCAACAACGCCTATGACGGCGCGCTGATTGCGGGCGTGCTCGCCGCGATCGACGATCTCTCGACCAAGCCGGTGCGCGTCGTCGTGCTGAACGGCAACGGCAAGCATTTCCAGGCCGGCGCCGACCTGAAATGGATCAACGGCGTGCGGCCGAAATCATCGGAGGAGAACGAGGCGGCGTCGCGCGCCACCTTCGAGGCGGTGCAGCGCCTCAACACGCTGCCGGTCCCGACCGTGGCGCTGGTGCAGGGCGGTTGCTTCGGCGGCGGCACCGGCGTGATCGCGGCCTGCGATATCGTGATCGCGGCCGACAATGCGCTGTTCTCGATCACTGAGGTGCGTTGGGGCCTCACCGCTGCGATCATCATCCCGCAGCTTTGCGACGCCATCGGCGTGCGCCAGGTGCGCCGCTACGCGCTGACCGGCGAACGTTTCGGTGCCGAGGATGCCCGTCGCATCGGCCTCGTGCATGAGGTGGTGCTGCTTGCCGATCTCGAGAGCGCAGGAGCCAAGGTCGTGGAGCAACTGCTCGGCAACGCGCCGGATGCGATGGCCGAGACCAAGAAGCTCGCAATGGAGAGCTCATTCGGCGGCATGGGCGTCGACGATGAGGCCTACAAGCGCCTCGTCCACCTGCACTCGGCCAAGCGGCAGACCGCCGAGGCCGCCGAAGGGCTCGCCTCCTTTGCCGAGAAGCGCGCGGGCCGCTGGCGTGGCGGCGGGGCGTAAGCCCGGTCGCTCAGCTCAGCAGCCGCGGCAGATGCCACGCATGCTGCGATAGACCTCTTCGTCGTCGCGGCGCATCTGCTGCAACTGATCGAACGTCTTCGATTCGCTCGACTGGGTGATCGGCGGCTCGGGCTTGCGCTTGGCCGCCAGTTCCTGCTCCTGCCGATGGTAGCAGGCTTCGCGCTCCGCCTTGGCCTCGATGAAGCGGCATGTCTCGATCGCCGAAGCGGGCCCGGCGGCGATGATGAGACCAAGCGACACTGTGATCAGGAGTTTCAAAGCGGGCGATCCTTATCCGTCCTTGTCTCAGGTCGGCGTGCGGCGAGCAAGACCGCGGCAGTGTCAAAGCGATTGCGCCAGCGACTTTTTCAATGTCTTCAGCAGCGCCTGCACCGCGGCGGCATTGATGCGGCGCTCGGGAACGGCGGCCTTCACCCATAGTTCCGGGATCGGAAACTCGGCGAGGATCGGCTGCAAGGCGCCGTCGCGCAGCGCATCCGCGACCAGATAATGCGAGAGCAGCGCGATGCCGTTGCCGGCGATCGCGCTTTGCGTCAGCACCCGGCCCTCGTTCGAGGAGAGAATCGGGCGGACCTGCACATTGATGCGGCCGCGCGGCCCCTCGAACGGCCATTCCGGGCCGGTCGGCAGGAAGCTGAGGCAGCGATGATCGACCAGGTCGCGCGGATGCTTCGGCGTGCCGTGCTTCTTCAGATACGCTGATGAGGCGCACAACAGCCGCGGCAGCCGGCACAGCGGCTCGTCGACAACACCGCCGAACGAATGCGGGAAGGCGCCGATCGCGATGTCAAAACCTTCGGTCACCGGATCGACCGGGCGGTCGATCATCACGATCTCGAGCTTCACGCTTCTGTTCTGCTTCTGGAAGACCGTGAAAGCATCGGCGAGCCGCGCCACCGTCAGCGAGGTCGGCGCCTTCACGCGCAGATGATCGGTGAGATCCCGCTGCTTCTCGCCCATCCGCGACAGGAGATCGCCGACATCGGCAACCACGCCGCGGGCGCGATGGACGTATTGCTGCCCAGCTTCGGTCAGCCGCAATTGGCGGGTCGAGCGGTGGAACAGCGCGGTGCCGATCCGCTCCTCGAGCTGGGTGACGCGCTTGGCGACGACCGACGTTGCGACGTTGAGCTTGCGCGCCGCGGCTGAGAAGCCGCCGGCGTCGGCGGTGGCGAGGAAGGCTTCGAGGTTGACCAGCGTATCCATCCGCGCTTCCCAGATTTTTCTCGATTCGCGAAAGCTGATTACATAATTTGGTGGATTGTACTGCAATCTGCATCAATTCATAGTTGGCCCAATCAACTTTGTTCAGGGCGGAAAAGATGCTGATGAGCACGATCGAAGAACCTGCGCGGCAGGTCCCCCTCTATGGCGAATATGACGTGGTGGTGCTTGGCGGCGGACCGGCCGGCATCGCGGCAGCGGTCGGCGCGGCACGCGCCGGGCGGCGGACACTCTTGATCGAGCGCTACGGCTTTCTCGGCGGCATGGGCACCGCGGCGGGCGTGACGAACTTCTGCGGGCTGCACGCCAACATCTTCGGCGAGATGCACCGCGTGGTGCAGGGCATTGCCTCCGACCTGCTGGCGCGGATCGACCGGCTCGGCGGCTTGAACGCGCCGCATCTGATCCTCGGCAAGATCCTTGCGCAGGCCTATGACACCGCGGCCTACAAGATCGCGGCCGACGATCTCCTGGCGCATCACAAGGTCGATATCCTGTTCCACGCGCTCGGTGCCGGCGTCGTCATGGATGGCGCGCACATCCGCGCGCTGATGGTGGAGACCAAGGCCGGCCGGCGGGCGGTGCGCGCCGGCATCTTCATCGACTGTTCCGGCGACGGCGACCTCGCGGTGTGGGCCGGTGCGCCCTATGAGGTCGGCGACAACAAGGGCGGGATGCTCTACCCGTCGATGATGTTCCGCCTCAACGGCATCGATCCGGCGAAAGCGGGCGATGCGTGGCGGACGATCCCGGCGCTGATGGCGGAGGCCGAGGCCGCCGGCACCCATAAATTCCCGCGCAAGTCCGCAATCGTGCGGCCGCAGAAATCGCAGATCGAATGGCGGGTGAATTTCACCCAGGTAACGCGCAGCGATGGCGGCGCCATCTCAGGCATCGATCCCGACGACATGACGCGCGGCGAGATCGAGGGCCGCCGTCAGGCGGTCGAAGCCTTCAAGTTCCTCCGCACGGTGCCGGGCTTCGAGAATTCCTACATCGTCGATCTGCCGCCGCAGCTCGGCATCCGCGAGACGCGGCGCGTGATCGGCGGCTACATGCTATCAGGCGAGGACGTGCTGGGCTGCGCCTCGTTCGAGGATTCGATCGGCGTCAATGGCTGGCCGAAGGAATCCCACGTGCCGGGCGACGTGATCTTCGAGTTTCCGCCGATTCCGGAGAGCCGCGGCTACAACGAGTTGCCGTACCGCATGCTGGTGCCTGATGGCGTCGACAATCTGCTGGTCGCCGGCCGCTGCGCCTCGATGACCCACGAGGGGCAATCGGCGGCGCGCGTCTCCGGTGCCTGTTTCGTGATGGGCGAGGCGGCCGGAACCGCCGCGGCGCTGGCGCTGTCGGGCAATACGATTCCGCGCGACATTTCCGTCGAAAAGTTGCAACAACAGCTTGGCAAGCAGGGCGCATTCATCGGCCGCGATCAGGCCGTGCCTGAAGGATTATGAGTGGAGACGGCAATGAAGGGTTGGGCGCGGCTCGCACTCGCGGGTCTCCTGGTGTGGGCCGCGAGCGGCATCGCGCGGGCCGATGATCTGCTGAAGGCGAAGATCGGCGTCTTGCGGCTGTCATCCTCGGCGCCGGTGTTCATCGCGCAGGACAAGGGCTATTTCCGCGACGCCGGGCTTGACGTCGAGCTGAAGTTCTTTGACGCGGCGCAGCCGATCGCGGTCGCGACCGCATCAGGCGACGTGGATTTCGGCGTCACCGCCGTCACCGCAGGCCTCTACAATCTCGCCGGCAAGGGCACGCTGAAGGTGATCGGCGGCATGAGCCGCGAGAAGGCCGGCTATCCCTTGATCGGCTATTTCGCCAGCAATAACGCCTATGCGAGCGGTCTCAAGACCCCGAAGGATCTCGCCGGCAAGCGCGTCGCGGTGACCCAGGTCGGCTCCAGCTTCCATTATTCGCTCGGCCTGCTCGCCGACAAATACGGCTTCAAGCTGTCCGATGTGAAGATCGTGCCGTTGCAGTCGCTGTCGAACGCGGCCGCCGCGCTGAAGGGCGAAACCGTCGACGCCGCGCTGTTGCCGGTCTCGACCGCGCGGACGCTGATCGATGCCAACGGCGCGAAACTTTTGGGCTGGGTCGGCGACGAGACGCCGTGGCAGCTCGGGGCGATCTTTGCTTCGCCGAAGACGCTGACCAACGCCGCATTGGTGACCAGGCTGCTCACCGCGCTTACCCGCGCGGACCACGAATACCACGACGTGATCCTGACCGCGATCAAGGATGGCGTCGCGCCGATCAACGAGAAAACAAAACCGTTGCTCGAGATCATCGCCAAATACACCAACCTGCCGGTCGAGCAGGTGGTCGGAAATTGCGCCTATATCGATCCCGACGGCAAGCTCGACGTGAAGAACCTCGACAACCAGATCAAATGGCTGCAAGGGCAGGGTTTCGTCGACAAGGGGTTTGATGCGAGCGGGATCATCGCCAAGGACTATGTGAAAGCGGATTGATGTCGGGCCGCACGCACCACTATCACCCCGTCACCCTGAGGAGCCGCGTAGCGGCGTCTCGAATGGGCGACGGCCGAGCTGTTGCGTCCGGGCCGTCCATCCTTCGAGACGCGCTTCGCGCTCCTCAGGATGACGGGTTTGCTAGTGGGATCGCGGTGAAATGGACCTGATCGCCGACCATATCAGCCATCGCTTCGGCGCGCTCGACGTGCTCGACGATGTCTCCTTCCAGGTCTCGTCCGGCGAGGTCGTTGCGATCGTCGGGCCGTCCGGCTGCGGCAAGAGCACGCTGCTGTCGATCCTCGGTGGCCTGCTGCGGCCGTCTGCGGGCGCCGCCGAGCTGCGCGGCGCGCCGCCGGCCGGCAGCCTCAATCCATTGACCTTCGTGTTCCAGGACTTTGCCCTGCTGCCGTGGAATACGGTCGAGGAGAATGTCGCGTTTCCGCTGCTGCACGCGGCATTGAGCGCCGGCGAGCGCCGCGCCGTGATCGACGATGCGCTGCGTCGCACGGGCTTGACGGATTTCCGCGCGGCTTATCCGAAGCAGTTGTCCGGCGGCATGCGCCAGCGCGTCGGCATCGCGCGGGCGCTCGCGGTTCGTCCGGCGATTCTGTTGATGGACGAGCCGCTATCGGCGCTGGATTCGCAGACCCGCGAGCTGCTGATGGAGGATTTCGTCGGCCTGCTTGCCGACGGCGCGATGGGCGCGGTCTATGTCACGCATAACCTCGAGGAGGCGGTGCGGCTCGCCGACCGCGTCGTGGTGCTGTCGCGCCGCCCCGGCCGCATCAGGGAGATCGTGACCATCCCGATGACGCGCGCCGAGCGCGGCACGGCGGATGCCCGCGCGCCCATGGCCGTCTTGCAGGGTGAACTGTGGTCGCTGATCCGGAAGGAAGCGATCGATGCCGAGCGCGAGGTCCAGCATGCTTGATCGCGCACCGCAGGAGACGAAGGACCAATCGGTGGAAGCGACGCGGCCGGTTGCGTTTCGCGGCGCCGGTTTTACTTCTGGCGGCAGCCGTCATGCCGGCTGGATCGCACTCGCGCTCGTCATCGCGGTCTGGCAGCTTGCCGGCAGCTCAGGATGGGTCAACCCGCTGTTCCTGCCGGCACCGTCGGCGATCGCGATCGCAATCTATAAGCTCGCGATGTCGGGGGCGCTGTGGCTGCATTTGTCGTGGTCGATCATGCGGATCGGCACCGGCTGGATTATCGGCACGGCAGCGGGCGTCATTGTCGGCTTCGCGATCGGGCTGTCGACCATGGCACGCGGCGTCGGCATCACCTTCATCTCGGCGCTGTTCCCGATTCCGAAGATCGCGCTGCTGCCGTTGCTCATCCTGTGGCTCGGGATCGGCGAGGAGCCGAAGATCGCGACCATTGCGCTCGGGGTGTTCTTCTCGACCGCGATCTCGGTCTATAGCGGCGTCGATGCGGTGCCGCGCAATCTGATCCGGATGGCGCAGAGCTTCAACGTGCCGTTCCACGCCATCGTGCGCCGCGTGATCTGGCCGGGCGCGCTGCCCTCGATCCTCGCCGGCTTCCGCATCACTTCGTCGGTCGCGCTGTTGCTCGTCGTCAGCGCCGAGATGATCGGCGCGCAATACGGCATCGGCGCCTTCGTGCTGCAAGCCGGCAATCTGATGCAGACCGATCAGCTGCTCGCCGGCGTCGTGATCCTATCGCTGTTCGGGCTCGTGGTGGGGAAGCTGATCAACCTGCTCGAGGTGAGGCTGCTGCACTGGCGGTGACGGCCACGCTGCCGGCTACACCCAAGGTGTCGTCCCGGCGAAGGCCGGGACCCATAACCACTGGGCGTGGTTGTTGGGAAAAGCTGGGGCCCAAGCGCGTTCAACCAATCGAGAGTGGTGGTAATGGGTCCCGGCCTTCGCCGGGACGACGTGGGGTGGGTGCTGCGTGCCTTGCGCCGACGGGCGTTATGCGTTGCCGCGATCCTCGCGGAACAAATCAAGCTTCTGCTGCACCGGGCGGTCGGAGAACGAGAACAACACGGAGTCGGCATCGGCCTCGTGGGTGACCCAATGCCAACTCGGCACCACGAACAAGTCGCGCGGTCCCCACTCGAAAGTCTGGTCGCCGACCCGGGTGCGGCCCTTGCCCTCGATCGCGGCGAACACGGTGGCATCGGTTGAGCGATAGCGCGCGGTCTTGAAACCCTTCGGCAGCAGCTGGATGAAGGTGCCGATGGTCGGCATCGCGAAATCGCCGGTCTCGGGGTTAGAGAATTTCAGCTTCAGCCCATGGCAGGCGTCCCACTCGTTACTGACCCTGGCCTTCTCCAGCGCCTCGCGGGTGTATTCATAGGGATAGTTGAAGATCGGCGAGGTCTTCGAGGTCCGCTTCTGGTCGATCGGCAGCAAATTGTGGCCGTAACGCGCGAAGCTGGCGCCTGATGGCTTGGAGATCGACTGCTGATCTTCCTTGGCGCCTTCGGCAAACGAGCAGTCGAAGAACTGCACCATCGGGATGTCGAGCCCGTCGAGCCAGAACATCGGCTCACTGGTTTCGTTGGAATGGTCGTGCCAGGTCATCGACGGCGTGATGACGAAGTCGCCCGGCGCCATCGCAGTGCGTTCGCCGTCGACGGCAGTGAAGGCGCCCTTGCCCTCGAGCACGAAGCGCAGCGCCGACTGGGCATGGCGATGGGCGGGGGCGATGTCGCCCGGCACCACCATCTGCACGCCGGCGAACAGCGAAGTCGTGATCTTGGACTGGCCGCGCAGGCCGGGATTTTCCAGCACCAGCACGCGGCGCTCGGCTTCCTTGGCCGTGATCAGCCTGCCGGCCTCGTTCATGTAATCGCGGATCTGGTTGAACTTCCACAGATGCGGACGGCAGGCGCTCTTCGGCTCCGGCGTGATCAGATCGTTCATCACGTTCCACAGCGCCGAGAGGTTCTGGCCGTCGATCTTCTTGTAGAACGCCTCGCGCTCGGGGGTCTTCTGCACGGCTTCCATGGCAAGCCTCCCATCATTCTTGTCGGTTCAATTGATTGACAGTATACTTACAATATGGCTAGCGTCAATGAAGCAAGCCAATGAGGAAATGCAAGGGAGGTTCCGATGAAGCTGCATGGCTATTTCCGGAGCAGCGCGTCCTACCGGGTCCGGATCGCCCTCAATCTGAAGGGGCTGACGCCAGAGCACCTGCCGCATCATCTGCGCAAGGGCGAGCAATGCGCGCCGGCCTATCTTGCGATCAATCCGCAGGGACTGGTGCCGACGCTGGAGAGCGACGCCGGCGCGATCCTCACCCAGTCGCTCGCCATCATCGAATGGCTCGACGAGACCAATCCCAATCCGCCGCTGCTGCCGAAGGATCCGCTGCGGCGCGCCAAGGTGCGGGCATTCGCGCAGGCGATCGCCTGCGACACCCACCCGGTGCAGAATCTGAAGGTGCTGGCGCGGCTGCGCAAGCTCGGCCTGCCCGAGGAGCAGGTGACGGAATGGGCGGCCTGGGCCAATCGCGAGGGTCTGGCGGCCTGTGAGACCCTGATCGCTGAGGAGGCCGGGCCGTTCTGCTTCGGCGATGCGCCGACGCTGGCCGATCTCTGCCTGGTGCCGCAGCTCGCCAATGCACGGCGGTTCGGCGTCGACGCGTCGGCCTATCCGCGACTGCTCAAGGCCGAGGCCGCGACAAAGCAAGTCAAGGCGTTCGCCGATGCCGCCCCGGACAAGCAGCCCGATGCCGAGTAGCAAGCCAACGCCCGTCACCATGGACGCGGTCTACACCGCGCCCGGCTATCTGTTCCGGCGGATGCAGCAGATCGCGGTTGCGCTGTTCATCGAGGAATGCAAGGCGTTCGACCTGACGCCGGTGCAATACGCCGCGCTGGTCACGATCTCGACCCATCCAGGCATCGACGCCACAAGGCTCTCGGCGGTGATCGCGTTCGACCGCTCCACGCTCGGCAATGTGATCGAGCGGCTGCAAGCCAAGGAATACATCGTGCGCAAGCCGGCGCCCGAGGATAAGCGCGTCAAGCTGCTCTACCTCACCAAGGCCGGTGCCAGCGTGCTCAACGACATCATGCCTTCGGTCGACAAGGCGCAGGCGCGGATGATGCAGCCGCTGAAGCCGGCCGACCGCAAGACGCTTCTCTCGCTCTTGACCCAACTTGTCGACCTGAACAACGAGGCGTCGCGCGTGCCGCTACGCGCCGAGGATGCGCTCGAACATCTCGGGAGGTCGGGCTGATGGTGGAGGGCAAGCCGGTCCTGATCGCAGGTGGCGGCATCGGCGGCCTCGCCGTGGCGCTCGGCCTCGCGCAGAAGGGCATCCGCTCCATCCTGCTGGAGAAGGCCTCCACGCTTGGCGAGATCGGCGCCGGCATCCAGCTTGGGCCGAACGCGTTCCACGCCTTCGACTATCTCGGCATCGGCGAAGCCGCGCGCAACATGGCGGTCTATATCGACCAGCTGCGGCTGATGGATGCGCTGACCGCCGATGAGATTACCCATATCGATCTCGGCGACGCCTTCCGCATGCGGTTCGGCAATTCCTATGCCGTCGTGCATCGCGGCGACCTGCATGGCGTGTTCCTGCGTGCCTGCCAGAACCATGAATTGATTGAGCTGCGCGTGTCCAGCGAGGTGACGGGCTACGAGCAGGATGGTTCGTCGGTGACCGCAACGCTTGCCAATGGCGAGCGCATCACCGGCCGTCTGCTGATCGGCGCCGACGGGTTGTGGTCCAATATCCGCAAGCAGGTGACGGCGGATGGCCCGCCGCGTGTGTCAGGCCACACCACCTATCGCTCCGTCATCCCGACCGAACAGATGCCGGAGGATCTGCGCTGGAACGCGGCCACGCTGTGGGCCGGCCCGAAATGCCACATCGTGCATTATCCGCTGTCGGGCTGGAAGGTGTTCAACCTCGTCGTCACCTATCACAACGATGCGCCGGAGCCGGTCGCGGGCAAGCCGGTCTCCGAGGACGAGGTGATGAGGGGCTTTACCCACGTCCATGAGCGGGCGCAGAACATCATCCGCCACGGCACCAACTGGAAGCTCTGGGTGCTGTGCGACCGCGATCCCACCGAGCGCTGGATCGACGGCCGCGTGGTGCTGCTCGGCGACGCCGCGCATCCGATGCTGCAATATTTCGCGCAAGGCGCCTGCCAGGCGATGGAGGACGCGGTGTGTCTCTCGCACATGCTGGCCAGTCACGACGATCAGGCGGCCGCGCTCGATGCGTATCGCGCGCAGCGCTTCCCGCGCACCGCGCGCGTGCAGCTGATGTCCCGTGCGATCGGCGAGCACGTCTACCATCCCGCCGGCGACCACGCCCGAATCCGCAACGCGATCATGGGCGCGAAGTCGCAAGCCGAGTGGTGCGACGATATCGCGTGGCTGTATGGCGGGACGGGGCTGGGCAGCTAGCTGCTCGCTGCTGACGAACGCGGCGTAGTCGCCGCATTCTCCGTCGTCGTCCCGGACAAGCGAAGCGCGATCCGGGACCCATAACCACCGCTGTTCATGAGGTTAGAAGCTGGGGCCACCGCCGAGTGCAACAACAGGCATTTGTGGTTATGGGTCCCGGCCTTCGTCGGGACGACACTGAGTGTGTGGCGGCAGTGATGCGCAGTCGGGCATCCTATATCCGCATCACCGCCTGCCGGTCGATCTTTCCCGTGCCGGTCTTCGGCAGCTCGTCGATGAACTTAACCTCGCGCGGATACTTGTACGGCATTAGCTTCGTCTTGACATAGTCCTGCAACCGCCGCGTCGCTTCATCGGTGTCGAAGCCGGCCTTGTTCATCACCACCACCGCCCGCAGCGTCATGCGCCGGTCAGGCAGTTCGGCGGCGTAGACAGCGCATTCGCGGATATCGGGGTGATCGGCAAGGCACAGCTCGACCTCCAGCGGATAGACCCACTGGCCGGAGATCTTGATCAGATCGTCGGCGCGGCCGCGGAAGAAGTGGAAGCCGTCGCTGTCGCGGATGAAGCGGTCGCCGGTGTAGATCCAGCCGTCCTCGCGCACGGTCTCGGCGGTCTTGTCCGGCCGGTTCCAGTACAGTGGCGTCGCGGAATCGCCGCGCACCCACAAAATGCCTTCCTCATTGTCGCCGACCTCGCGGCCGTCGCTGTCGCGCAGCATGATCTCGTAGCCGGGCACGCGCAGGCCGGCGGCGCCGAGCTTCTTCTGCTCCGCGCGGTTACTGAGATAGACGTGCAGCACCTCGGTCGAGCCGAGCCCTTCGATGATTTCGAGCCCGGTGAGCCGCTTCCAGCCGTTGAACACATCGGCCGACAGCACCTCGGCGGCCGAGACCGCCATCCGCAGCGAGGAGAAATCTGTCTGCTCGGCGCCTTCGGCCTTGGTCAGGGTGATGTAGAGCGTCGGCAGGCCGAAGAACACGCTCGGGCGATACTGGGCGATCGCCGCGAAGATCGCGGCGGGCTTCGGCTGGCCGGGCAGCAGCAGCGTCGCGGCGCCGACTGAGAAGGGGAATGTGATCGAATTGCCGAAGCCATAGGCGAAGAAGATCTTCGGCACCGAGAAGCAGATGTCGCCGGCCGAAAGCTTCAGCACGTTGCGGGCAAAGGCGAGCTCACTATAGGCCATGTCGTGCTGCAGATGCACGATGCCCTTGGGACGGCCGGTCGAGCCCGACGAATACATCCAGAACGCCATCTCGTTGCGATGGGTGTCGGCCGCGTCGAGCTCGGTCGGAAAGGTATCCAGCCAGTCGCCGGCGTTGCGCGTCTCCGCGACGGCATGCCCGGTGCCAGGACCATTGACCACGACCAGCGTGCGCAGCGGCGTGTCCTTGCAGGCCTCCGCATTGAAGCGCGCGCAGAACTCCGCATCGGTGACGGCGACCTGCGCGCCGGCATCGGACAGATAGAATTGCAGCAGCTCCGGCGTCGTCAGCGTGTTGATCAGCAGCGGCACGAAGCCGGCGCGCACCGCGCCGAAGAACGCCGCCGGATAGGCCGGCGTGTCGTCGAGGAATAGCAGGACGCGGTCGCCACGCTGCAATCCAAGCGACCGGAAGGCATGGCCCCAGCGTGCCGCATCAGTGCAGAGCTCGCGATAGGTTCGCGTGCCGGCCGGGCCGGTCAGCGCAAGGCGTTCGGCATTCCCATTGCCGAGATTGTCGAACAGGATGCGGCTCGCATTGTAGCGCTCGGGGATCGCAAATCCGATCTCGCGCGCACCGCGGTTGTCCAGCGGAACCTGGTCGGCGATCCCGGTCATGAGCGTCCCTTTGCTGCTTCGTAACGGGCCATGAAGGCGGGCGACATCGCGCGCAGCCGCGCATCGTCGATCCGGCCGGAGCGGGTGATGTAGCTGTAGGCGAAATCCATCAGGTCGCGCTTCATGTGCGCGGGGAAATGCTCGTACCAGTCGGCGCTGGTCCGCGCCGCGGTGACGAGCTTCTTCACGATCGGCTTGCGCTCGCTCTCGTAGCGGGCCAGCGCGGCGGCGATGCCGCCCTCAGACTCCAGCGCCTTGGTCAGCGCGATCGCATCCTCGATCGCAAGCCGGGTGCCCGAGCCGATCGAGAAATGCGCCGAATGCAGCGCGTCGCCGATCAGCACCATGTTGCCGTGCGACCAGCGCTCGTTCCAGATCCACGGGAAATTGCGCCACACGGATTTGTTCGAGATCAGTCTGTGGCCGTCCAGCGTCGCAGCGAATACGTCTTCGCAGATCGCCTGCGATTCCTCGATCGTCTTGTCGGCGAACCCGTAAGAAGCCCAGGTCGCCGCGTCGCATTCGACCAGGAAGGTGCTCATGTCCTTCGCATAGCGATAGTGATGGGCGTTGAAGCAGCCTACGTCGGTCGCCACGAAGGTCTGCGACAGCGTCGCGAAGGGCTTGGTGGTGCCGTACCAGGCGAATTTGTTGGTCGAATGCGAGACCGATGCGCCGAATGCGGTCTCGAAATCGCGGCGGACCATCGAGTTCAGCCCGTCGGCGGCGACGATCAGGTCGTAACCCCTGAGCTGGTCGACCGATTGCACCACGGTGTCGAAGCGCGGCGTGACGCCGGTGCTGCGCACGCGCTCTTGCAGGATCGTCAGCAGCGCCAGCCGGCCGATCGAGGAGAACCCGACGCCGTCGATCTCGACGCTCTCGCCGCGCAGATTGAGCGTGATGTTCTTCCAGCTCTCCATCCGCGGCGCGATGGCGTCGACCGTCTCGGGGTCGTCGGCGCGCAGGAACTCCAGTGCCTGCTCGGAGAACACCACGCCGAAGCCCCAGGTGGCGCCAGCGGCGTTCTGCTCGAACAGATCGATCTCGGCGTCAGGATGACGCTTCTTCCAGAGATAGGCGAAATAGAGCCCGCCGGGCCCTCCGCCAATCACGGCGATCCGCAACGTCTGCCTCCCAGATTGACAGTGTACTTACTATTTCGGTCCAGACTAATCGCCCTCTGGCGGGAACGCCAGAGGGAAAATGCGCGCAGTGGCTACCAGCGTGGCGGCGAAAGGCTCAGTAGCAGCGGCGGACCTTGACCCCGCCGACCCATACCCAGCGGCAGCCGGCGACGACGGGCTTGCGGACGACGACCGCGCCGCGCGCGCCGGCGCATCCGGCACGATAGGGGCCGCGTCCGCACACAACGGCGTTGGCATCGGAGGACTCGAACGTCATGGTCGCGGCAAAAGACAGCAGAGCCGCAGCGATCAGCAATAATGAGCGCATCATAATTCCCTCTCCCGGGGTGAGGTTGGTTGGCCTGTTTGTGACAACAAGGTGCTGCGGCTCCGTGCCCGGCTAATCGCCGGGCACCTATCTCTCACCGCCTGCGCGGCTATTTCTTTTCCGCTGCCGCCAGCACTTTCTTGCAGGCGGGCGTCAGCTTGTCGCTCTCCTTGGCGAGGCAGGCGATGATGCGCCCGCCGCCGGGCGTCACGCTCTTGCAGAACTTCTGGTAGTCGCCCATGCAGGCGTCGCGTTGCGCTGTTGTCAGCTCCTGGGCGTAGACGGCGGTTGAGCCGCAAATCAGAACGGCAGTCAGGATAATACGCAGCATCGATCGCTCCCTTTTCCGGTCAGTCGTGTGACAACAGGACTACCGCGCCGCGAACGGCGCCAGCACGTCGCGGCACGCCGGCGAGAGCGAGCCGGCATTGGTTGCCAGGCATTGCACGATCCGCCCGCCGCCCGGCTGAACGCCGCCGCAGATCGAGCGGACGTCGCCGCCGCAGGCCGAACGCAGCACGAAAATCTCTTCGCGCGGCCGCAGCGGCCGCAACACGATCACCGCCGGCGCCGCCGCCGGTGCTGCCGTTGTAGCTGCTGCACCCGCGGCCGGCGCGGCGCCACCGCCACCGGCGGCCGCCACGGCCTTCTCGCAGGCTGGCGAAAGCTTGTCCTTTTTCTTTTCGAGGCACTGCAGTGCCGGTGCCCCGCCGGTCGGCACGCCCGCGCAGACCTTGGGATAATCGGAGCGGCACGCGCTGCGGATCGCGGAGATCTGCGCGCTGCTCGGCTTTCCTGCCGCGGCCTTCGGTGCCGCCGTTTCCGCGGGCTTGGCCGCCGTCGCGGCGGGCGCCGCGTCGGTCTTGGCTGCTGCGGGAGCGGCGCTTGGAGCTTCCACGGCCTTCACGGCGCTGGCGCAGCCAGGGCCGAGGCTTGCCATGTTTTTCTGCAGGCATTGCAGTGACGCTTCGCCGCCGGGAGGCACGCTGGAGCAGTGTGCGATGTAATCGTTGCGGCATTGCGACTTGATGACGTCGCGCTGCGCCTGGGTCGGCGCCTGCGACAAGGCTGGTGCGGTGCTCATCAGTGCCGCAAGCACAAGCCATGCGGAAAGCTTCGTTGCACGTGTCAACGCGTTGATCATCTGAATAAATCCTCTCGTCGCGCCGGAAGCCTCCGGCTCAACTGAACTGAGTCTGAAATAGTTTTGCTCTAACAACCTTCGCGAGCGACATCATTTTCGCTTTCGAGTTCCGCTGCAAGCAGATTGTTGCTATGGAATACGTCGGCTGAATTTTTTGCTCGCTTCTATATCTTTGAATTAAGACATTTGAATTGAGGCTCGGAAATGAGGCATGCGCGCGCGTCGGCACATTTCGGTCAGAGTGATTTTGTGCGGCTGCGAAATGTGCCGCTTGTGCGCATCGCCTTCGTCGTAGCAGCCCTGGTCAGTTTAAGTGCCTGCGAGCAAAACAGTTTTGTTGCGCCGCCGCCGCCCAAGGTCGAAGTCGCGCCGCCGGTGCAACGCGCCATCACGCGCTACCTAGACGCCACCGGAAATACCGCGCCGATCAAGACCGTCGATCTGGTCGCGCGCGTGCAGGGCTTCCTGCAGGCGATCAACTACCAGGACGGCACTTTCGTGAAGGAGGGGACCACCCTGTTCACGATCGAGCCGGAGACCTACAAGCTGAAGCTGGAGCAGGCACAGGCTGCGGAGGTCGGCGCACAGGCAACGGTGAAGCAGGCCGAGTCCGATTACAAGCGGCAGCAGGATCTGGTGCAGCGCCAGGCGGTCTCGCAGGCGACGCTGGAAAACTCGACCTCGACGCGGGACAACGCCCAGGCCAACCTGCAGCAGGCCCAGGTCAACACCAAGATCGCCGCGGTCAATTACGGCTACACCAACGTGGCCGCGCCGTTCGACGGCATCGTCAGCAACCATCTGGTCTCGGTCGGCGAACTGGTCGGCGTGGCCTCGCCCACCCAGCTCGCCACCATCGTGCAGCTCGACCCGATCTACGTGAATTTCAACGTCAGTGAGCAGGACGTGCAACGGGTCCGCGACGAGGCGCGTCGCCTTGGGATGACGGTCAACGACATCAGGCAATTGCCGGTCGAGGTCGGCCTGCAGACCGAGACCGGCTATCCGCACAAAGGCAAGCTCGATTACGTCGCGCCGACCGTCAATCAGTCGACCGGAACGCTTCCCGTCCGTGGCTTGATCCCCAATCCGGATCGCGTGCTGCTGCCGGGGTTCTATGTCCGCGTTCGCGTGCCTTTCACCAAGCAGGAGAACGCGCTGCTGGTGCCCGACGTTGCGATCGGCAGCGACCAGGCCGGCCGTTACGTGCTGGTCGTCAATGCCGACAATGTGGTCGAGCAGCGCAAGGTGACGACCGGTCCGCTCGACCAGGGGCTGCGGGTCGTCGAGAGCGGGCTGAAGGCCGATGACCGTGTCGTGACCGCCGGATTATTGCGCGCGATCCCGGGGCAGAAGGTCGATCCGCAGATGCAGAAGGGCGACGCGACGCCGGCACCGGCCAAGTGAGGGGCGCGCCATGATCTCGAAATTCTTCATCGAGCGCCCGGTCCTTTCCAACGTCATCGCGATCCTGATGATCCTGATCGGCGGCGTCGCGCTGTTCAATCTTGCGGTTGCGCAATATCCCGACGTGGTGCCGCCGACAGTCCAGGTGACGACGCGCTATCCCGGCGCGTCGGCAAAAACCGTGATCGACACGGTCGCGCTGCCGATCGAGCAGCAGGTCAACGGCGTCGAGGACATGCTCTACATGCAGTCCTACAGCGGCGCCGACGGCACCTATACGCTGACGGTGACCTTCAAGATCGGCACCGACCTCAACTTCGCGCAGGTGCTGGTGCAGAACCGCGTCTCCTCGGCACTGTCGCAACTGCCGACCTCGGTGCAGAACCAGGGCGTCACGGTGCAGAAGAAGTCGACCTCGATCCTGCTGTTCGTGACCCTGACCTCGCCGAACAAGACCTATGACAGCCTGTTCCTGTCGAACTATGCCACCATCAACATCCGCGACGAGCTGTCGCGGCTGCCGGGTGTCGGCAATGTCACCGTGTTCGGCGCCGGGCAGTATTCGATGCGGGTGTGGCTCGATCCGAACAAGCTGCAGGCGCGCGGGCTGATGCCGCAGGACGTCATCCAGGCGATCCAGCAGCAGAGCCAGCAGGTCACCGCGGGCCAGGTCGGCGCGCCGCCCGCGCCGCAGGGGCAGGCGTTCCAGTACACGCTGAACGTCAACGGCCGGCTCGACGATGCGAGCCAGTTCGAGGACATCATCGTCAAGACGGGCAATGTCGGCGACGTCACCCGCGTCCGCGATCTCGGCTCGGTCGAGCTCGGCGCGCAGACCTACAGCCAGGTGTTCTCGCTCAACCAGAAGCCGGCCACCGGCATCGGCGTGTTCCTGTCGCCGGGCGCCAACGCGCTGCAGGTTGAGAAGGAAGTGCAGAAGAAGGTGGCGCAGCTCGCCAAACAGTTCCCGCAGGACATCAAATACGACACCCCGTTCGACACCACCAAATTCGTCCAGGCCTCGATCGACGAGGTGTACCGGACGCTGATCGAGGCCGGCCTGCTGGTGCTGGTCGTGATCCTGGTGTTCCTGCAGGATTGGCGGGCGATGCTGGTGCCCGCCACCACGGTGCCGGTCACCATCATCGGCGCGTTCGCGGCGATGGCCGCGCTCGGCTTCACCATCAATCTGTCGACGCTGTTTGCGATCGTGCTGGCGATCGGCATCGTGGTCGACGACGCCATCGTGGTAGTCGAAGGCGCCGCGCACAATATCGAGCGCGGCATGTCCGGGCACGATGCCGCGATCAAGGCGATGGACGAATTGTTCGCGCCGATCGTCGGCATCACGCTGGTGCTGATCTCGGTGTTCCTGCCGGCGGCCTTCCTGCCGGGGCTGACCGGCCGGATGTACGCGCAATTCGCCCTGGTGATCGCGGCGACTGCGCTGCTCAGCGCGGTCAATGCGGCGACCCTGAAGCCGACGCAATGCGCGCTATGGCTGCGCCCGCCGGCGCCGCCGGAGCAGCGCAATTTCTTCTACCGCGGCTTCAACGCGGTCTATGACCGGGTGGAGCGCGGCTACACCCGGATGATCGGCGGCATCGCCGGCCACGCCAAGACGTCGGTTCTGGTCGCGCTGATCCTGATCGGAATTGCCGGCTACGGGCTGTCGCGGGTGCCGACCGGGTTCATTCCGATCGAGGACCAGGGCTACCTGCTGGCCGCGGTGCAACTGCCCGACGGCGCCGCGATCGACCGCACCCAGCGGGTGCTCGATCAGGTCACCGAGATCGCCCGCAAGACACCTGGTGTCGAGCAGGTGGTCGCCATCGCCGGCATCTCCGCGCTCGACAACTCGTCGAGCCTGGCCAATGCCGGCGTCGCCTATGTGATCCTGAAGGATTGGGGCTCGCGCGGCCCCGGCGAGGATCTGCGCTCGCTGGTCTACGGGCTCAACGACAAGCTTGCGGTGATCCCGGAGGCGCGGATCCTGGTGATCCCGCCGCCGCCGATCCAGGGCATCGGCAATGCCGCCGGCTTTGCCATGCAGGTGCAGCTCCGTGACGGCAACGCCGATTACGGCAAGCTGCAGGCGGTGACCGGCGCCGTCGTCGGCAACGCGCAGACCCAAAGCGCGCTGCAGCGGGTGCAGTCGTCGTTCCGCTCGATGGTGCCGCAGTTCGACGTCCAGGTCGACCGCGTCAAGACCGAGACGCTGCACGTCACCACCGACCAGATATTCTCGACACTGTCGACCTATCTCGGCGCGAGCTACGTCAACCAGTTCACCAAGTTCGGCCGCACCTTCCAGGTCTACACCCAGGCCGATGCGCAATACCGCCTGACGCTGCGCGACATCGAGAACATGATGGTGCGCAACAGCAATGGCGACATGATCCCGCTCGGCACTGTGGCGAAGATCACCCCGTCGGTCGGGCCGTCGCTGATCAGTCTCTATAACCTCTATCCGTCCGCGACCATCATCGGCCTGCCATCGCAGGGCTACAGCTCCGGCCAGTCGATGACGCTGATGGAGGAGATCGCCGCCAAGACGCTGCCGCCGGGGACCGGCTATGAATGGACGGCGATGTCGTACCAGGAGAAGGAGGTCGGCAGCCAGATCTACTATGTATTCGCGCTGGCGCTGCTGCTGGTCTATCTCGTGCTCGCCGGACAATATGAGAGCTGGTACGCGCCGATCTCGGTGATCCTGGCGGTGCCGCTGTCGCTGCTCGGGCCCATGCTGGTGCTGACGTCGCTCCGGATCGAGAACAATCTTTACACCCAGATCGGCACCATCCTCTTGATCGCGCTGTCGGCCAAGAACGCGATCCTGATCGTCGAGGTCGCGCTCGAGCATCACATCCGCGACGGCAAGCCGGTGCTGGAATCGGCGATCGATGCGGCGCGCGCCCGGTTCCGGCCGATCCTGATGACGTCGTTCGCCTTCATCCTCGGCGTGCTGCCGCTGGTGCTGGCGACCGGCGCCGGCGCCAACGCCCGCAAGTCGATCGGCATCACCGTGTTCTCCGGCATGATCGCCTCGACCTGCCTCGCGGTGCTGTTCGTGCCGGCGTTCTTCGTCGTGGTGCAGAATTTCGAGAACTGGCGCAAGGCGAAGGGCAAGACGCCCGCGCCGCAAGCCGCTCCGCAGGCGTCGGGCACGGTGCATTAGGGCCCGTGCACCCAATCCATCCCCGTCACCCTGAGGAGGCCGCGGAGCGGCCGTCTCGAAGGGTCGACGGCCACCCAGCCGGGGCCGTGCATCCTTCGAGACGCGCTACGCGCTCCTCAGGATGACGGGATTGATAGCGCTTCCCGCTACACCTTCACCATGCGCTTGCCGCGGTTCTCCCCGGCCAGGAGCCCGATCAGCGCCTGCGGCGTGTTCTCGATGCCGTCGATGACGTCCTCCTGGACCTTGAGCTTGCCCGAGGAGACCCAGGATTGCAGGTCGGCGAGCGCGGCGTCGCGCTGGTCCATGTAGTCCATCACGATGAAGCCCTGCATGACCAGCCGCTTCACCACGATCAGGCCGGGCACGCCGCGCGGCCCGTGCGCGGAGGGCACGCCGTCATACTGCGAGATCGCGCCGCAACAGGCGATGCGGCCGCGGTTGTTCATCTGCGCCAGGCAGGCCTCCAGGATGTCGCCGCCGACATTGTCGAAATAGACGTCGATGCCCTTAGGCGCCGCCGCACGCAGCGCCTTGTAGGTGGCGCCGTCCTTGTAATCGACCGCGGCGTCGAAGCCGAGCTCCGAGGTCAGCCAGTGGCACTTGTCCTTGCCGCCGGCAATGCCGACCACGCGGCAGCCCTTGATCTTGGCGATCTGGCCGACGATCGAGCCGACCGAGCCGGCGGCTGCCGACACCACCACGGTCTCGCCCTCCTTGGGCTTGCCGACATGGAGCAGGCCGAAATAGGCGGTCAGGCCGGCAATGCCGTAGACGCTGAGAAGATGCGTCATCGGCTCGAGCTTCGGCATTTTGGCCAGGTGCTTGGCGGGCACGGCGGCATAGTCCTGCCAGCCGGTGTCGCCGAACACGATATCGCCCGGCTTCAGGTCGGGGTCATTCGATGACACCACTTCGGCGATGCCGCCGCCGGCCATCACGGTGTTGGCTTCCACCGCAGCGCGGTAGGTGGCGCCGTGCATCCAGGCGCGGTTGGCGGCGTCGAGCGAGATGTAGCGCGTCCGCACCAGCGCCTCGCCGTCCTTCGGCGCGGGGACCGTGCCCTTGGTCAGGCGAAAATGCTCGGGGCCAAGCTTGCCGGTCGGCTTTTCAACAAGCAGGATCTGGCGGTTGACGGTGTCGTTCATTGGCGGTGTCTCCCCTCTTGGCTTTCCTTGGCGTTGGTCGTTTCGCATGCAGTTTGACTGCGGCGCGCGCAGCTCATTGCACAGATTGTGCGCTGCATGAACGCTAGTCTCCGCGCTGGCATTCCACAACGGGAACAGATCGGCAAAGTCCCGCACGGCGCGAAGCGTGTTGCGTAGCTGCGTAAATCTGCCACACTTGCCCTTCGCCGGGAACTTACGGGGGTAAGAGAATGTCGAACAGGTTTACGCAGTACATCCTGATTGCGATGGTCCTTGGCATCGCAATGGGGACGATCGTCTTCAACTATTTTCCTGACAGCCGTGCCGAGATTGCAGCCGACGTCAACCTGATCGCGATGCTGTTCCTGCGCCTGATCAAGATGATCATCGCGCCCCTCGTATTCGCAACCCTCGTCGGCGGCATCGCCCATATGGGAAGCGGCGCCAAGCTCGGGCGCATCTTCGCCAAGACCATGGGCTGGTTCGTCTCCGCCTCCTTTATCTCGTTGCTGCTCGGCCTCGTGATGGTCAATTTGTTGCAGCCCGGCGCCAATTTCCCCGGCACGCTGCCCGACAAGGCGCAGTCGACCGGCCTGCCGGTCTCGGCCTTCTCGATCGAGAAATTCCTGACCCATCTGATCCCGACCTCGATCGCGGATGCGATGGCGCAGAACGAGATCCTGCAAATCGTGGTGTTCGCGGTGTTCTTCGCGGTCGCGCTCGGCGCCATGCCTGAGCGCGCCAAGCCGATCATGAGCCTGATCGACGACCTCGCCCACATCATGCTCAAGGTCACGGGCTACGTGATGCTGTTCGCGCCGATCGCGGTGTGGGCCGCCATCATGGCGACCGTCTCGAAGAACGGCCTCGGCGTGCTCTGGAAGCTGATCGTCTTCATGGGCGGCTTCTATCTGTCGCTGCTGCTCCTGTGGGGCATCCTGGTCGCGGTAGGCTTCGTGGTGATCGGGCCGCGATATAGCCATCTGCTACGGCTGATCCGCGAGCCGCTGATGATCGCATTCTCGACCGCCTCCTCGGAGGCGGCCTACCCGAAGACGCTGGAGGGGCTGAACAAGTTCGGCGCCTCCTCGCGAATCTCGGCCTTCGTGCTGCCGCTCGGTTATTCCTTCAATCTCGACGGCACGATGATGTACTGCACCTTCGCGAGCATCTTCATCGCGCAGACCTACCACATCGAGATGTCGCTCGGCACGCAGCTCGCGATGCTGGCCACCTTGATGATCACCTCGAAGGGCGTCGCCGGCGTGCCGCGCGCGTCGCTGGTGGTGATCGCCTCGACGCTGTCGCAGTTCGGCATCCCGGAGGCCGGTCTGCTGATGATCATGGGCATCGACACCTTCCTCGACATGGGCCGCAGCGCCACCAACGTGATCGGCAACTCGCTGGCCACCGCCGTGGTCGCGAAGTGGGAGGGCGAGCTGAAGCCCGAGCACGAGCTCGGGCCCGACGACGCGGTGCCGCAGGATGCGGTGCCCGGCGCCGTGATGGCCGGTCATTGACGGGAGGCATGCATGCATCGCGCCCGCTGGAGGCCGATACGGGCTGAGGCGCCTCTGCTGTCGACGTGCCTGTTGTCGGCATGTCTGCTGGCGGCAGGCCTGCTCGCCGGACCGGTGTCCGCACAGCCGGCGGGCGAGGGGCTCAGCCCCACGCTCGCCAACATCAAGGCCACGCACGCGGTGCGGGTCGGCTATCGTGAAAGCTCGCCGCCGTTCTCTTTCCTCGATCACTCCAACCGGCCGATCGGCTACAGCCTCGAGCTGTGCGATGCGATCGTCGACGAGATCGCGGCCGAGGTCGACGACGCCAACCTCAAGATCGACTATGTCAAGGTCACCTCCGACGACCGCATTCCCGCGGTCGTCGACAAGAAGATCGATCTGGAATGCGGCTCGACCACGGCGAATGCCGAGCGCGGCAAGCAGGTCGCGTTCTCGCCGCTGATGTTCGTGGCCGGCACCAAGCTGATGGTGCCGAAGGCCTCCGGCGTCAACCAGGTCGGCGACCTCAAGGGCAAGACGGTGGTGGTGACCAAGGGCACCACCAACGAGCAGGCAATGCACAATGTCGACGCCAAGCAACAGCTCGGCCTCAACATCGTGACCGCGCCCGACCACGAGCAGTCCTACCAGATGCTGGTGGACGGCAAGGCGGACGCCTTCGCGACCGACGACATTCTGCTCTACGGCCTGATCGCGCGGCACAAGTCGCAGGACAAATTCCGCGTCACCGGCGACTATCTGTCCTACGATCCCTACGGCATCATGTACCGCAAGGGTGAGCCCCAGATGAAGGACGTGGTCGAGCGCGCCTTCCGCAAGCTCGCCTCGAACCGCGACATCGTCCCGCTCTACAACAAGTGGTTCGTCGCCCGCCTGCCGACCGGCGAGAAGCTCAACGTCGCGCTGTCACCGCAGCTCGAGGATGCCTTCAAGGCGCTCGACGATTCGGCGGGCGGAGCCAACTAGCCTCGAAATCCGGCCTCTCTCCTTGCGGGAGAGGCCGGATTGCGTTGCAGACGCAATCCGGTGAGGGGGCTTGCGCAACGCGCGCGGCTTCCGAAGCGGTCCCGAACTGTGCCGACAAAACGGGACTTCGTTCATCGCCAATAGCGATACGACAAATCCAGGCACTGCCGGACCCAGAACCCGTTCACATGGATCAACTGACATGGGCTCGGCGGCGGCTCCTTGATGATCGGATAGCCGTGGATGTCGATATTCGTCGGTGCGGTGACGCCGCGCCAGAATACGGCGTTGGCGGGCGGTGGATTGAAGGCAGCGGCGAACGCCGCGACTGCGAGGAAGCTCAAAAGGAGTTTGCGCATAATCTGTATCCGGATCGATTAATGCGCATCAGCGTACTCCCTTGAGCAGGATGAGCAAGCCGCTGAATCGGTCAAAGTGACGGAGTGAATCTTGCCGCAAGCTGCACCGCCGCGCGCGAATAGCCGCCGTGGACTGCGATGCAGGCGAGGGCAACGATGCCGACTGCAGCCAGAACAACCATGACCTGGAAGATCGCGCGTCCAAGGATCGCTCCCATCAAAACTCCATTGATCCGGCGGGGATCTTGCTTCGAGTTTCCGCGCCGCGATCTCTGGAGCATCATCGGCAGGCGAGATTCCACTGTTGAAGTTTGCGAACTCGTCACTTCACCAGCTAGAGCGTTTTCGAGCGAAGTGGATACCGGTTCGCGTGAAGAAAACGCGTCAGAACAAGTGTCTAGAGCCCCGTTCCGATTCAATCGGAACGGGATAGGCTCTAGTGTCGCTCCGCGACAAGCCGATCGACCTGCTGCTTGAGCTCTGCTTCCATCTCGGAAACGATGTCGTGCGGCAGGCGAGCGCCAAAGGGATCGACAAGCGAACCGGTCGTCTCTCGCTCTATCGCCTGATGTCGCATGTCATTGGCACCCGGTACCGGGTCTTCGCCCCGTCGTCGAGAGAACAGATAGCTCGGCGCGCCAGCCGCCGCGTCGGCTTTGTAGGGTTCAGAAAAATCCTGATCGGAGCGTACAGCGTTCTTCATCAGCTTTGCCTCCTGGCACGACTTCCTTTCCCCAGGCCCGAACCATCCGGCTCGTCTCTCATCAATGACGCGCCAGCCTCGAATGTTGTTCCGCTCGGAACTTGCAAACGTCCGCCGGAACCTGCCGGTTATCGAGTCTGGAACCAGAACTTTAAGCGTCCCCGATCATTGAACACTGGGGTTGACCGTTTGGAGGTTGCCATGGGCTACGCGAGGTCAATTCACCAAACCGCAATTGTGGTTGAAGACGACACGATCCAGCGCGACATGATTGCGCTGTTGTTGAAGGAAGGGCATTTCGACGTCATCCAATGCGAAGACGGCGAGACGGCTGCGCTTGCCATCAAGATGCGTCACCCGTCGCTGCTGGTCACCGACGTCAAGCTCACGGGCAGAATGAACGGCATCGAACTCGCACAATGGGCCCTGGATTGCGACCCGGGCGTGCGCGTGCTCGTGATCTCGGGCCTGGCGCCGCCCAGCGATCTGCCAGACGGCGTCAAATTCTTTGCAAAGCCGGTTTTTCCATCCACTCTGCTGCGCGAGCTAGCGTTGTAGTCCCCAGCCGATTGAGACTTGGCCTATGCAAGACGATCCCGAAATCGATTGGCACCGCGAGCAGATCACGAAGAATCGTGAACTGCTCGCCGAGTTGCAATCCGGAAATACGGCAGGCGCTGACGTGTTTCCGGAGACGCAAGCCGAGATCGACCGCCTCACCGCACAGGTCGAGCAATCGGAACTGATCGTCGCCGCCTTTGAGAAAGAACACCCGCGAGAATGATCGGGGCTGAAGGCAAGTACGTCGTTTACGCGAACACGGCGTCCAGCGCTGCCGAATACGCCGCCTCGACCAACGCCGGATGCCGCCGGCCTAGCGCTTCCATCTTCACGCCGGAATTCACCTCAAGCACCTGCCACGTGCCATCGACGTGCACGACGTCGATGGAGGCGAAGCGGATGCCGACCGCTTGCGCGGCCTTGGTCGCGAGCGCGACGCAGGCCTCGCGTGTCGCGGCATCGGTGAGCAGCGCGGGCTCGGCGCCGGCATCGAGATTGTGCCGCCAGTTGAGCAGAAGCCGTTCGCCGGCGGGCGGAACGGCATCGAGTGCGGCGGCATCGAAATCCTCGGAGAGGGCCTTCAGTTGTTCGGCCGTCGCGGTCGCCTCTGCCAGCGCGCGCAGCGAGCGAACGCCATCGCCAATCACCGACGGCCGTGTCTTGCCGTAGACGATCGGCGCGCGATCATCGAGCAGCACGACGCGCACCTCGTCCTTGATCTCGACGAAAGGCGAGATCGCAAGGCTCGGGTGCGCGGCGAGGATGCGTGCGACCGCGGTCTCCAGTTGCGCTCGCGTCGTGACGCGGAAGACCAGCTCGCCGGATGTCCCCTCGTTGGGTTTGACGACGAGGCCGTGCGGATGCTGCGCGAGCAGAAGCAACATCGCATCCAGCGAGTCCGATCCGGGGATGTGCTTGCTGAGCTTGCTGCCGAGAAACAGCCTGTGCGGAACGGCTGATATGTCCGCCGATGCCAGCACTTCGGCGCAGGCCGATTTGTCGTTGGCGACCTGATGTGCGACCGCGCTGTTCAGCCCGATGTCGTAGCCTATCGCAAGCCGCCGCGCGTCGCCTTTGGTCATGATGACCAGCCAGCCGCCGGATCGCACCTCGACGGCAATCGAGCGTGCCAAACAATATTTTTTGATGGTTTCCAGGAAGATTCGCTGGCTGATCAGGACCACGAGATCATTTTCCCTTCACCGCGGCTTTCGTAGCAATTAATTGCCAGATCAGCGGCGATCTCAGCAAGTAAATTACCTGCAGCGCCGCGTGTTAACGATGTCGCGGTTGAACCTCTGCGCGAAATCGAACGACTGCCATTCTGAGATCGCAATTGCACGCCAGTTGATCTTGACTATCTCATGCATTGGCGCAATGGACACGCGAGATCTTCAATGATTTCGGCCACTTCAGCGCCGTCGCGAGCAGTCTAGAAATCAAACCATTCTAAATCTGATCAGTCGAGAAAACGAAAACCCATGAGCGCGTTCTATCGAGAGAAAGTTCTTTCTGTTCAGCACTGGACCGATACGCTTTTCAGCTTCCGGGCGACCCGCGATTCCGGTTTCCGCTTCCAGAATGGCCAGTTTGCCATGATCGGCCTCGAGGTCGAGGGCCGGCCGCTGCTGCGCGCCTATTCGATGGCGAGCGCCAACCACGAGGAAGAGCTCGAGTTCTTCTCGATCAAGGTGCAGGATGGCCCGCTCACCTCCAAGCTGCAGAAGATCCGCGAGGGTGACACCATCCTGGTCGGTCGCAAGGCCACCGGCACGCTGATCACCGACAATCTGATTCCCGGCAAGCGGCTGATGCTGCTGTCGACCGGCACCGGCCTTGCGCCGTTCGCGAGCCTGATCAAGGACCCCGAGGTCTACGATCGCTACGACCAGATCCTGCTGGTGCATGGCTGCCGCCAAGTCTCCGAGCTCGCCTATGGCGAGGAGTTGGTGGCCAAGCTGCGCGACGACGAGCTGTTCGGGCCGCTGCTGTCCGAGAAGCTCTCCTACTATCCGACCGTGACGCGCGAGCCGTTCCGCAACCGCGGCCGCATCACCGACCTGATCACCTCGAACCAGCTGTTCACCGACCTGCATCAGGGTCCGCTCGATATCGAGACCGACCGCATCATGATGTGCGGCAGCCCGGCGATGCTGGACGAGCTGAAGCAGCTGTTCGAGACCCGCGGCTTCAAGGAAGGCAGCGGCAACACCCCCGGTCACTTCGTGATCGAGAAGGCGTTCGTCGAGCGCTGAGCGACGGTTTTTACCGTCATTCCGGGGCGATGCGCAGCATCGAGCCCGGAATCCATAACCACCACAGTTCATTTGACGAAGGCTGGGGCCCCATCGGGCTCCAGCCTTCTCCATTTGTGGTTATGGATTCCGGGCCCATCGCTTTCGCGATGTCCCGGAATGACGACTGGGATGATGGCCTCACCGATCTCCCCGCTGCTATAACGCCCCCAACGCCGCGCAGCCGTTTCCCGAACGCGGCGCCCCCAGGGAGCCGCACCTTGTCCATCACCGATCCGGATGCCCCGAAGACCGCCTTTGTGTTCGCCGGCGGCGGCAGCTTTGGCGCGGTCCAGGTCGGCATGCTGCAGGCGCTGGCCGCGCATGGCGTCGCCGCCGACATGGTGGTCGGCTCCAGCGTCGGCGCCTTGAACGGCGCGTTCTATGCCGGCGACCCGACGGTCTCGGGCGTGGCGCGGCTGGCCGAGATCTGGCGCGGCCTGAACCGGCAGGACGTGTTTCCGGTGAGCTGGCGGACGCTGGTGGGCTTCCTGTGGCGGCGGGACTTCCTGATCCCGCATGATGGGGTCCGCAGGCTGATCGAGGATTACATCCCGTTCCGCAATCTCGAGGACGCGCGGCTTCCGATCCACATCGTCACGACCGACATCATCAGCGGCGACAGCGTGGTGCTGTCGGAAGGCTCCGCGGCCGAGGCGATCGTTGCGTCGACCGCGATCCCCGGTGCGTTTACGCCGGTGCACTACCGCAATCGCTACCTCGCCGACGGCGCGATCTCCAGCAACACGCCGGTCCGCGTCGCCGTGAAGCATGGGGCAAAGCGCCTGATCGTGCTGCCGACCGGGCATGCCTGCGCCAACCAGGCGCCGCCGGTCGGCGCGCTCGCCAATGCGCTGCATGCGCTGACGCTGCTGATCGCGCGGCAGCTCGTCAACGAGCTCGAGAATATCGGCCCCGACGTCGAGTATTTCGTGGTGCCGCCGCTGTGCCCGCTGGTCGGCTCGCCCTATGATTTCTCCCGGACGTCAGATCACATCGCTCGCGCCCTCGACACCACCAATGCATGGCTCGCCAGCGACGGCCTGAAGGCGGGGCACATCCCCCACGAATTGCAGCCGCACGACCATTGATGCCGGACGGGGCTCTTCCCTGTGAGGCTACATCCTCGTCCACAACTGTCATCGCCCGGCCTGTGCGCAATTGCGCACAGGGGCCGGGCGATCCAGTACGCCGCGGCTCCTCGAATCAAGCACGGACGTCTCTGGAATACTGGATCACCCGCATGCACGGGTGATGACACCACGAGGGGCGTCCGCACGATTTCGGAATAATGGAAGAATGCCGGTGAGTTGCCCGACGTGTCAAGTTGCCCAGTCGAACGCCGGCAGCCGCCGGCTACTGTGCATGGGGTTGTTTTCGATATTTTGACAGGGCGCGCCTCGCTCCGCTGCGTTGCACTGCAAAAGGCGATTTCGTTTCAATTTGCCTGGCAGCCGTACCCGCCCATCCGGGCGGTTGTCACATCTGTGACTGCTCGGCCGTATAACCGTAGTGCACTTGTTCCGCGAGTTGGATTAGGCTCACCGCCGACAGGGTATTCAAGGCAGACCGGAGAGATTTGATGGATACGATGCTGCTTCCGTTCTCGCCGCGCTTCATCGTGCTGACGATCTGCGCCGTCGTCACCGCACTGCTGCTGCTGGTCGGGATTTTCGACCACAAGGTCTTCAAGATCGTTGTGATCCCGCTGGCGATCTTCGGCGCGCTGACATTGCTCGGCATCCGCGACCTGACGCAGAAGAACCATGCGGTGCTGCGCAACTACCCGATTTCGGCGCATATGCGCTTCCTGCTCGAGGAAATCCGCCCGGAAATGCGGCAGTATTTCTTCGAGAGCGAGAAGGACGGCATGCCGTTCTCCCGCGACACCCGCGCGTTGGTCTATCAGCGCGCCAAGATGGTGCTCGACAAGCGGCCGTTCGGCACCCAGGAGGACGTCTACCGCGAGGGCTACGAGTGGATGCATCATTCGGTGGCGCCGAAGCCGCGCGCCGAGGAGAAATTCCGCATCACGATCGGCGGTCCCGACTGCACCAGGCCGTATTCGGCCTCGGTCTTCAACATCTCGGCGATGAGCTTCGGCGCGCTCAGCCCGAACGCGGTGCGGGCGCTCAATGCGGGCGCCAAGAAGGGCGGCTTCGCCCACGACACCGGCGAGGGCGGCGTCAGCCCCTATCACCGCGAGATGGGCGGCGACATCATCTGGGAGATCGGCTCCGGCTATTTCGGCTGCCGCAACCGTGACGGCACCTTCAATCCGGAGCTGTTCGCAAGCGTCGCGGGCGACGACCAGATCAAGATGGTCGAGCTCAAGATCAGCCAGGGCGCCAAGCCCGGCCATGGCGGCGTGCTGCCGGCCGCGAAGGTCTCCGAGGAGATTTCCAAGATCCGGGGCGTGCCGATGGGCGAGGACTGCATCTCGCCGGCCTATCACAGGGCGTTCTCGACGCCGCTGCAGATGATGGAATTCGTGGCGCAGATGCGCAAGCTGTCCGGCGGCAAGCCGGCCGGCTTCAAGATGTGCATCGGCCATCCCTGGGAGTTCCTGGCGATCTGCAAGGCGATGAAGGAGAGCGGGCTCTATCCCGACTTCATCGTGGTCGACGGCAATGAAGGCGGCACCGGCGCTGCGCCGCTCGAGTTCATGGATCATCTGGGCATGCCGATGCGCGAGGGCGTCAATTTCGTCCACAACGCGCTGATCGGCATCGGCGCGCGCGATCGCATCAAGATCGGCGCCGCCGGCAAGATCGCGACCGCCTTCGACATGGCGCGCGCGATGGCGATCGGCGCCGACTGGTGCAATTCGGCGCGCGGCTTCATGTTCGCGCTCGGCTGCATCCAGTCCCTGAGCTGCCACACCGATCGCTGCCCGACCGGCGTCACCTCGCAGGACCCGATCCGCAACCGCGCGCTGTACGTGCCCGGCAAGATCGACCGCGTCTACAACTACCACCACGCGACCCTGCACGCGCTGACCGAGCTGCTCGCGGCCGCCGGCCTCGAGCACACCCAGGACCTGCGCCCGATCCACTTCTCGCAGCGGAGCTCGACCACCGACGTCCGCACCTTCGCGCAGCTCTATCCGACGCTGCGCCCGGGCGAACTGCTCGAAGGCACCCAGGATCCCCGCTTCCGCGAAGCCTGGGCAATGGCGCGCGCGGATTCGTTTCAGCCGGCGGGGTAGGGGCGCCCAGCTACGCCGGCGCGCCGAACCATTTGGTCAGCGCCTCGGCGAGGCCTGACTGACTCCCGTCTCCGACCCACGCCACATAGCCGTCGGGTCGGACCAGCACTGCGCCGGGCGCCGGAACCGTTCCGAGCGCGGGAAGCTCCCACATGCCGGCATAATCGGCATCGACCAGCCGAACCCGATCTCTCCATCCCGCGATGTCGATGCTGCCGGGCTCGTCAAAATTGAGCAGCACCGGCCGCGCACCGTGCAGCAACGCGAAGACCCGCAGCGGGCCGTTGGTCGTCACCAGATCGAGATCGGGCATGCGGCGTCCGAGCAGCGGATGGCCGTCGCCGAGATCGTAATGCAGGTCGAGGCCCGACATCATCGCGGCGAATTTTCGGCGCGGCTCGTCCATGCGCAGCAATTCGGAAACGACCTCGTGCAGCGCCTTGCTGCGTGCATCGGTTCGGCTGAGCGCAACATGCGCCATGGTGTTGCGCAGCACGCGCGCCGCCACCTTATGCCGTTCGGTCTGATAGGTGTCGAGCAGGCTGTCCGGCGATGTCTGCTTGACCACCTGGGCGAGCTTCCAACCCAGGTTCACCGCGTCCTGCACGCCGACATTGAGGCCCTGTCCGCCCATCGGCGGATGCACATGGGCGGCATCGCCGGCTAGCAGCACGCGCTGTTTGCGGTAGGTCACGGCCTGCCGGGTCATGTCGGTGAAGCGTGATATCCAGACCGGACTGTGGATGCCGAAATCGGTGCCGTAGACGGCGACGAGCCGCTCGCTGACGTCGCGCAGGGTCGGCTCCCTGTCGGTGC
>NZ_BOVL01000019.1:757574-822179 GCF_019972155.1 Bradyrhizobium sp. RD5-C2
CATAGATGCCGGCGTCGTCGTGGCGAAAGCCCCATTCCGGTTCGTCCGATGTCTCGGCTTCGGCGATCAGCCAGCTCCTGGTCGGATCCCATCCGGCGAATTCGATGCCCGCCGCCTTGCGGACGATGCTGCGGCCGCCGTCGCAGCCGACGAGATACTGCGCCCGGAGCAATTGGCCATCCGACAGCGCGACATCGACGCCATCGTCGTCCTGCGTGAAGCCGGTCACCTCGCGCCCGCGCTCGATCGGCACCGCCAGTTCGTCGGCCCATTCGCCGAGCACGCGCTCGATATGGTTCTGCCGCAGCCCCAGCGTGAAGTTGCGCCGGGTCGGGAAGTCGCTGATCCCAAGCGGAACCAGATGCGAATGGAACAGCACCGCCGGATGGCGCGTGCCCAGTGCAACAAAGCGGTCGCCGATGCCGCGCTGGTCGAACACCTCGATGGTGCGTGCGTGCAGGCCACCCGCCCGCGCGCCGATCAGGTCCGGACTCGCGCGCCGCTCGACAATCGCAACATCGACGCCGGCCAGCGCCAGCTCGCACGCCAGCATCAGCCCGGTCGGCCCTCCGCCGGCAATCACCACAGCATGTTCCCGCATCCCGCACTCCTCCGTTCGATTGGGCGCGCGTTCTACGGGATGACCCCGGGCTTGCGGCAAGCCCGGGGGGTCTACATATATCTAAGTGGGAAGAGGGCGTTTTGCTGCTCGAACCAATCCAGCTCACATAGCGAAGAACTGCGCGACAAATTCAATGTCGTCCCGGCGAAAGCCGGGACCCATAACCACAGGATGTTGTGTTTGCCTCGCTGTGGCCCCAGCCTGCCATAACCACAGACAGCGGTGGCTATGGGTCCCGGCCTTCGCCGGACGACGTTGGGACTCAAAACTCGCCGTGGATGCGGCCGGAGAAGATGTGCACCGGGCCGCGGTCGGCGTTGTAGGCGGGGTTGGTGATGAACTGATAGTCCGCGGTCAGCGTCAGGCTCTTGTTCACCTGGTAGGCATAGTAGGTCTCGAAGATCCGCTCCGGGCTGTAGTTCAGCGCGCCGTCGCCGATCAGAAGGCCGAGGCCGCCGGCGGCGAGGTAGTCGCGATGCGCCGATGACAGTCCGTTGATCGCGCCGCCGATTCCGATCGTGTCGTTCGCCCGGCCCCAAGTGCTGCCCTTGATCGACACGCCGCCGGAAACGCTGCGGTCGACATCGGTGAACGACAGGATCTCGTTCCGGCCGTCGTTCCAGCTGAGCCGGCCGAACAGGCCGACATCGGTCGCGATCTGCTGCTCGCCGTTCAAATAGAAGCCGTACTTGGTGTTGTCCTTGCGGATACCGGCCATCACGTCGTTGATGTCGAGCCCGGGGTTGGCGTCCTCGATCGCGAGCGCCTGGCGATAATTACCGGTGTTGCCGCGGTTGCCGAATACGCCGACGCGCAGCTTGCCGGGTTGATCGAAGATCGAATAGCGGCCTTCGAATTCCACCACCGCGCCGCCATTGTTGGCGTTGAAGATCAGCACGTCGCTGTTCGGTGCATTGGGCACCTGGAACACACCGGCGCGCACCGCCCAGTCCTTGCGGTTGAGCTCGACCACGGCGCCGCGGGTATAACCGGGCAGATCCGCCGGGAAGTCGTAGGCGGCGGAGGCCCACATCGCCCAGTTCATGAAGTCGGCGCGCGGATCCTTGGCGTAGGAATTGCCGTCGAAGAAGTCGCCCACCGCAAAGCGCCCGACCACGATCGTGAGGCGGTCGATGTCGCGCTTGCCCGCGATCTGGTTGGGGCCGTCGGGGACGTCCTCCTGCTCGCCGCCGAAGCCGAAGGTCTGCTTGAAGTAATAGCGCTGCGGGCGGATCTTCGGGAATTCGGCGCCAGCCTTCTGCGCTTCGCCGTTCGAGAAGCCGGCCAGACCGAGCGTGCCGTTGAGGCCAAAGCCCTGCGCCGTCTCCGGATTGAAATAGAACTCGCCGCCTTCCCATAGCCGCACGCCGAGAAACGCCGTCGTGGTCCAGGTCTGTTGCACCTGTCCCGGGCCCGGAAGGCTGTTGGTGCCGGTATAGGGCGCGCGGAACGACGGATAGCCCTGACCGAGCAGCGTGGTCTGTCCGTGCACGCTCCAGTCGCTCGATTCCGGCAGCGCGGTGCGCGTCGGCGTCGCCGACCAGGGTGAGTCGCCGAGCTGGTAGTTCAAGCCGAACTTCAGCAGGTGGATGCGCGGGTCGATGCTGACGCCGGGCATGCCGAAATCGTTGAGACCGAGCGTGCGCCGCGACAGGTCGATGTAGTCGTATTCGACCTTGGCCGTCCAATTGCCGCTCACCGCGAATTCGGCGCCGGCACCGACGGTCCAGCCGGTCTGGTACTGGCCGGGCTGCGAGATCACATTGCCGCCGGCATCATTGACCCTGACCTCGGTGTGCCCCCAGGCGAAGCCGCCGGTCACATAGGGCATCCAGGTGCCGAGGCTGTAACCGGCGCGGCCGCGCAGCGTGCCGACATAGTCGATCGACGCGTTGAAGGGCCCGAGCACGCGCCGCGGCAGGTCGGTCGGGCCGGTGAAGGTCGCATCCGCCTCGACGCCGAGCACGAAGCGGTTGGCAAATTCCTTGTTGTATCCGGCCTGGAAGCCGCCGATCCCGCCGGTGATCGTGGGCGGAAAGAACACGCCCTGTTCCAGGATCGGATTGGTGCCCGGTCCCAGCGTGCCGTCGCCATAGCCGACATGAGCGCCGACGTAGAAGCCGGTCCAGCTGTAGACCGCCTTGGCGGCGGGGGACTTGAGCGGCAAATCGGCCGCGGCCGCCGACGTGCCGAATGCCGCCGCGCCGAGCGCTGCGCCGGCGGCGATCCGAACCCGGAAGAGACGGACGCAAGTCATGACGCGGCTTTCCGCGAATGGTTGGCGGTTTCGCCCGGCATTACAGATTTGGCGGCCACTTGCCACCCGAGATTTGAAGTCATCGCCCGCCGTCCCCGGTCCGATCCGTATCGTCCCATCCAAAGCCAGATCAGCACCTAGCATCCCCTGTCGCCTGTTGCAAGTAATTCGCAATAGCAACTGAGGTGCGCCGGATACCTCTTCGATTTGCACGCGACTATGACAGTCGCGTAACGCCACGAGGCCGCGAGCCTGATCGGCTGCGATCGACCGCACATCTGTGGCAAATCGGTCGAGATCCGACCGTTCAATCGAGGCCACCATTGTCTTCGTCCCTTGTCTTGATGAATGCCGGCTGCGATGGCCGGCCGAGTACGACCCTCGCGCCGGCCCGTTCGACGCATCGCGCCATCGACAGCGCCGTCCGCAGATCGGCGCCTGAAATCACACGCCGCTGATAGAGCGCGGTCGCGCCGCGCAGGATGGCGCCCGCCAGCCTGAACAACACGATCGCGCCCCATCGTCGGCCGCGGCCGAGTGCCGTCACGCTCCCACCGTGGCGAGCTGGACGATCCGCAGCAGCACCAGGCCGGCAGCGACGACGAGGTAGCCGCGCAGCACCAGCATCCAGATCCGGCTCAGCGGGCTGAGCCGCGCCGGTGGCAGCCGGTCAAGCGGCGGCATCCGCCAGGTGTCGCGGTCGAACAGTGGCGGCTTGTGCTTGAAGCGGGAGGACGCGCGACCGTGCGACAGCATCTCGTACAGCTTGACCGCCGCGGTGACTGCGAGCGCAAGCAGGCTGCCGCCGACCAGGATGCCGATGATCCACGTCTCGCCGAGATCGGGGAACAGCACCGCGGCAGTCAGGATCACCGACAGCATTACGAGGCCCGCGACCACCGCGCCGGTGAACAGGTTCAGCCTGACGGAATTGACCCAAGGTCCGAGGATGTGGCGGTCGTTGCACAGCAAGAGCAGGAACACGGTCGCGCTCGGCAGCAGCACGCCGGCCAGCGTCTGCACCGCGTTGGTGAGCAGTCCGAGCGGTGTGCCCGGCGTCAGCACCAGCACGGCGGCGAGCACGATCAGCCCGCAATAGACGCCGTAGAAACCTTTCGCATCCCACGGCTTGCGGTGCAGCGAGTGCTTGACCGCGAACACGTCACCGATCGCATAGGCGGTCGAGAGGGAGACCGCGGCCGCGCCGATGATGCAGGCATCCAGCAGTGCGAGGGCAAACAGCACCGCCGGCAGCCGGCCGGCATATTTCTCGAGCCCGACCGCGGTCCCCAGCGCGTCGGTGTAATTGCCGAATTCGGGCTTTCCGGCGAACACTTCGGCGCAGAACGAGATCATCGCCACGGCGCCGACTACGACCAGCACGATGCCGATGCACAGATCCATCCGCTCATAGCGGATGAAGCGCGGCGTGATCCGCTTGTCGACGATGTAGCTCTGCTGGAAGAACAACTGCCACGGCGCCACCGTGGTGCCGACGATGGCGACGATCAAAAGCATCACCTCGCTGAGCTTGGCGTCTTGCGGCATCTTCGGCACGAAGAAATCCGCCGCGATCTGCCCGACCGGCGGATGCACCATCAGGATCACGGGCACCAGCAGCAGGCTGCCTGCGACCAGCACGATGCCGAAGCGTTCGAAGCGGCGGAAGTCGCCGGTCGAGACCGCCAGCATCACGATAACAGCCGAGGCCAGCACGCCCCAGAACTGCGAGACGCCGAGAAAATGCAGCGCGAAGGTGATGCCGATGAATTCGGTGACGATGGTCAGCGCGTTCAGCACCAGCAAGTCGATGACGCTGAAGGCGCCCCAGAACTTGCCGAAGCGCTCGAAGATCAGCCGCGCATGGCCGACGCCGGTGACGGCGCCGAGCCGCACCACCATCTCCTGGTTGACGTAGAGCACGGGAATCAAAAGCAGCAGCGTCCAAAGTAGCGTGGTGCCGTAGTTCTGCCCCGCCTGGGTATAGGTGCCGAACGCGCCGGCATCGTTGTCGCCGACCATCACGATCAGGCCGGGGCCGACGATCGCCAGCAGCGTCTTCAGCCGGGCGAGCCATGTCGCGCGCGGCGCGGTGTCACCTTCGGCGATGCTTCCAAGCGCGCCATGGATGTCACCGAGATGCGCGCGGTCGAGCACCGCGGTGCGGACGGAGCTGGCGGTGGCCTCACGATCGGAGGCGTGCACGTTCAAGTCATTGACGACGGTCATGACTCATTCCTTCTCATTTGCGTGGTTTGGTCGTTTTGGGAGTTGGAAAGCGGATGATGTTGCCGGCTTCAGGCACTGGGATGGAGTCTGAAGCCGGCCGGCGCCGCGGTGGCGCGCGGCCGGTGTCCAGCATCAGCGCGATGCCAAGCGCGGCGACATGGCGCACGAGGCCGGCGCTCTCGTTGATGAGACCGACGATGCTCCGCATCACCGGAACGAGCCGGTCGTTGGCCGGTGCGGGATGCCTGACGGCACCGGCAACGGTCGGCCGACGGGCTTGCCCGAAAATGTCATTTGTCTTGCTCATCGTCGTCTCCCCGCTGCCTGTTGGGCACGGCGGGAGGGACGCGGAGCAGCTCTATGCGCGCGCGCAGCCTCCGCTGCCGTGAGCAGCGGCAATTCCAAAATTGATGTCGTTCCCCGGAGGGAGTCCCGTTGCCGCGCCGCGATGGCGCGCAACGGGACAACTAGGTCCTTCGTCCATGTCGGTCCTTCAGGCGCTTGCGATCATCTTTGCTGCGGAATGCGCAGGTATTGCGCGCGGGCCGGAGTACCGGTCCGCGCGCCGCTTTCGATGGAGATCATTCGTCGATGATTCGAGGGTGGTTTCGACGATCCACCGGCACTCCGGGCGGCCGTCGATCAGGATCCAATGACAGGCCGGGGTTGGACGCCGGCGGTCCGCCGGGCGGCGAAAACCGGCTGGTTGTCATTGGAATAGGTGGCCGCCCGCGGCGGGATCTGCCGCGGCTCGAACGGCCGGAATTTTGCGAGCTTTTCGAACATCGCTCACCTCCACTTCCGCTGTCGCGCGGCAGGCCGGTGAGGAGCAGGCGGTTACGCGAGGCGTGACCACCCATCCACGCAGGCGAAATCTGCGCGATCAGTCTTGCTATGTTGCGGCGTCAACAGTCCCGTTGCCGGTCTACTGTCGCCTGAGTTGCTACTGCCCATGTGCCTTCTGTGTTGGCTCGTGGTCGGGTTGATGTCCGGGATCAGACCCCGGTGCGGAACGCATGTTCCGGCGATCGGCCACTACGCCTGCCACAATGGCCTGTCAAGCCGATTCTGCTATCCTCCGGGGAGGATCATGATTATCCTCCAGGGAGGATAGGAGAACCGAATGTCAGACGACCATCCACACGCAGCGATTGCCCGGCGCCTGAAGCGCGCCAACGGCCATCTCGAGACCATCGTCGAGATGATCGAGCAGGGCCGGCCCTGTGCGCAGATCGCACAGCAGTTGCAGGCGGTGGAGAGCGCGATTGAGAGCGCCAAGAAGGCGCTGATCCACGATCACATCGGCCACAGCCTGGAGGAGACGCTGAAGGCGTCGGGTCCGAAGGGCCGCAACGTGCTGCGCGACTTCCGGCTGATCGCAAAATATCTGTGATCCGAGCCCGCATGTCGCGAGCTCGCAACGGTTGACCCGCCCGGGGGGATGACCGGACGGGTCGTGCGCGACACGGGGTGGATGAGGACCCGTGCCGAACGCAGGATCCGCAGCCTGAGAAAAAACCTGTCGATCAGTAGCAGGAGCGCACGCGGCCGATGTAGTTGCCGTAGGCGTCGAACTGGCGCACCCAGGCGCAGCGCCGATAGCCGCCGTCGTAATAGCCGTCACTGGCCGCGATCGCGCTGCCGACGATGGCGGCGCCGACGAGGCCCGCGCCGACGCCCCAACCCCAGCCATACGGCTTGGCATTGGCCTGCGACGTGGTGGACGCGATGGTGCCGGTCACGGCGAGCGCGGTGAGGGCGAGGGCGGCAAACTTGGTCTTGATCGACATGGAATACTCCATCCAGTTGGGCGCGGTCCGGTTTGTTCCGCATGCCCGTTGGACGGAGGCTTTTCGGTTCCGGTTCGAAGGCCGTGCCGGAAATATGGTTTCGTGAATTGTTTCGTCGGCCTCTGCCAGGACGAAGGAATTCCCGGTCAGTTGCCCCCGAAGACGCCCGGATCGAACCTGTCGACGTCGGCGAGCAGCTCGCAGAACGCGCGTGCGCCGTGCTCGAGCAGCTGCTCGCCCTTCTCGGCCGAGGCCTTGGTCGCATCGCCGATCGCGCCGCTCGGATTGAGGTCCTGCGCCTGCCAGGCGAACGGCGCCGGCCGCTGGGTCGACAGGAGGCGGTGGTCCTTCTCGATCTGCACGCTCGCGGGCTTGAAGTCCGCGATCGCATCCTTGCGCACATGTTGCGGATATTTCGCCAGCATGATCGAGGTCTCGATCGCGCCGCCGTGGATGCCGTGGCGCAATTCGTCGGCATCGAACAGCCCGTCCGGCGTGCCGAAGCGCGACCAGCTCGTGGTCACCACCAGCATCTTGTGTTGCGCGCGCAAGTCCTGCGCCACGAGCTGCATCGCGGCGGAATTGCCGCCATGGCTCGTCACCATCACGAGCTTCCTGGCACCGGCGCGCACCACGCTCTCGCCGAGCGCCATCCAGCTGTTCAGCGCCACCTTGGTCGGCAGGGTCAGTGTGCCCGGAAAATCGATGTGCTCGGTGGAGATGCCGACCGGCTGCTGGGGCAGGAACGTCGCCGGGATCGCCGCCGGCAGCAGCTCCTGAACCCGTGCCAGATACGCCTCGCCGATCATGACGTCGGTTCCGAGCGGCAGATGCGGCCCGTGCTGCTCGGTCGCGGCCAGCGGCAGCACCGCGATCCAGCGCGCTGCCGCGTCCTTGGCGAGGTCGGGCCAGTGGATGGCGGTCCAGTCACGGGGCGGAAGCTGAGAAGTCATCAAGCCGGTCGTTTCAATACAAGCGTTTCATGGGATGGATTTGCAGGCTAGTTTGTTTAACATCGGTGAGGCGTTCGCGTCTCCGGGCGCGGTGCGCGTCTTCCCGCCTTCCATCATGGGCCATAATGATCGACGGAGTCCAACCATGATCCCGGCCTTTTTGCCGCGAGCGTTAACCACAGCCGTTCTGGCCGCGACCCTCGGCGTTTCAGCGGGCCTCCTCCCGGCGCGGGCGCAGGACAAGACTTTGGACAAGGTCTCGTTCGGCACCAATTGGGTCGCCGAGGGCGAGCATGGCGGGTTCTTCCAGGCGCTCGCCGACGGCACCTACAAGAAATACGGCCTCGACGTCACAATCGTGCCCGGCGGTCCCAACGAGAACAACCGCATGCTCCTGATCGCGGGCAAGCTCGACTTCTTCATGAGCGCGAACTCGCTGCAGACCTTCGACGCCGTCACCAACAACGTGCCGCTGGTCGCGGTCGCCGCGATGTTCCAGAAGGACCCGCAGGTCTTCCTGACCCATCCCGAGGTCAAGGTCAGCAAGATCGAGGATCTGAAACCGCTGACACTTTTGATCTCGAAGGAAGGCATCACCAGCTACTTCCAGTGGCTGAAGTCCGAATACGGCTTCGACGAGAACAAGGTGAAGCCCTACACCTTCAATCCGCAGCCCTTCATCGTGAACAAGCAGACCGCGATGCAGGGCTATGTTACCTCGGAGCCCTTTGCGGTGGAGAAAGCCGCCGGCTTCAAGCCGAACGTGCTGCTGATTGCCGACTACGGCTTCAACTCCTACTCGACCCTGATCGAGACCCGCCGCGACCTCGTCGACAAGAAGCCGGACCTGGTGCAGCGCTTCGTCGATGCCTCCATCGTCGGCTGGTACACTTACGTCTACGGCGACAACTCGGCCGGCAATGCGATGATCAAGAAGCTCAACCCTGATATGAACGACGAGCTGCTGGCCTATTGCGTCGCCAAGATGCGCGAGCACGGCATCGTCGATTCCGGCGATTCCATCAAGAACGGTATCGGCGCAATGACCGACGAGCGGATGGCGAGCTTCTTCGACAAGATGGTGCGCGCCGGCGTGGTCAAGGGCACGATCGACTATCGCCAGGGCTACACGCTGCGCTTCGTCAACAAGGCGGTCGGCGTCGAGCTCCGGCCGAAGAACTGAGGGTGCGGACGCGCAATGGCGGAGCCTGCGTTGTCTGGACCTGATGCCGCATGGGCGGTGCGCCTGCGCGGCGTCACCAAGACCTATGACAGCGGGGTGACGGCGCTCGGGCCGCTCGACCTCGATGTGGTCAGTGGCGAGTTCGTCTCGCTGCTCGGACCCTCCGGCTGCGGAAAGTCCACCGCGCTGCGCCTCATTGCCGGCCTCGCCGCACCGAGCGCCGGCACGGTCGAGCTCGCCCATCACGGCGCCGAGCGGCGCGGCAGCCACAGAGTAGGCTTCGTATTTCAGGAGCCGACGCTGATGCCGTGGGCCAATGTGCGCGACAACGTCCGCCTGCCGCTCAAGCTCGCGCGCCCGGCGGCGACTGACGCCGATGCACGCATCGAGGCGGCGCTCGATCAGGTCGGGCTGGCGGACTTCGCGGCCGCCTATCCGCGCGAACTCTCCGGCGGCATGAAGATGCGGGTATCGCTGGCGCGCGCGCTGGTCACCGATCCCGATATCCTGCTGATGGACGAGCCGTTCGCGGCACTCGACGAGATCACGCGCTTTCGCCTCAACAACGACCTGCTGTCGCTGTGGCGCAACCTGCACAAGACCGTCATCTTCGTGACGCACTCGGTGTTCGAGTCGGTCTATCTCTCGCAGCGCGTGATCGTGATGACGGCGCGCCCGGGCCGGATCGGCGCCGAGTTTCGCATCACCTCGTCGGAGCCGCGTGGTGAAGAGTTCCGCACCTCGGCCGAATATGCCGCGTTCTGCCGCGAGGTCTCGGGCGCGCTGGCGCCGTCCTATGCAGGGCAGGCAGGCGCATGAAGTCTCCGCAGGACCTCGTCCGCTTTCTGCTGCCGCTCGCGGTGTTTGCCGCGGGCCTCGTGCTCTGGGAAGCGATCGTCCGCGCCTACGGCATCCAGCCCTATGTGCTGCCGAGCCCGCTCCTGGTGCTGAGAACGCTGGTCGCAGACTGGCCGGTGCTGTCGCAATCGCTCGGCGTCACGCTGCTGACCACGCTCGAAGGCTTCATCGCCGCCGCGGTCGGCGGCGTCGTGCTGGCGCTGCTGTTCAACCAGTCGAAATGGCTGGAATATTCGCTGTTCCCCTATGCGGTGGTGCTGCAGGTCACGCCGGTGATCGCGATCGCGCCGCTGCTCCTGATCTATCTGCAACAGCAGACCGCGGTGATCGTCTGCGCCTGGATCGTGGCGTTCTTTCCGGTGCTGTCGAACACGACGCTCGGCCTCAGTTCGGTCGATCGCAACCTCGCCGGATTGTTTCAACTTTATGGCGCCTCGCGGCTGCAGACGCTGCTGTTCCTGAAGTTGCCCGCGGCGCTGCCCTATATTCTCGGCGGCCTGCGCATCGCCGGCGGGCTGTCGCTGATCGGCGCCGTGGTCGCGGAGATCGCGGCGGGCAGCGCCGGCGCCGGCTCGGGCCTTGCCTTCCGGATCGCTGAATCAGGCTACCGGCTGAATATTCCCCGCATGTTTGCAGCACTTCTGCTGCTATCGCTGGCCGGGATTGTCATCTATGGGGTGCTGGCGCTAGTTTCGCACCTTCTGTTGCGGCGTTGGCATGAAAGCGCGTTAGGAAAGGACAATTGATGGCCCCGATTTCTTCCGAAAAGATCGATCTGTTGGTTTATGGACCGATCCGGCCAATCCTCGAAAACGGCTTTTCCGATCAATACGTGCTGCACCGGGCCGAGAGCCGCGGCGATCTCGAGCGGCTGACGCCCGATACCATGGCCAAGATCCGCGGCATCGCCGTCACCTATCACACGATGGCGACCGACAAGACCGCGATGGCGATGTTTCCCAAGCTCGAGATCGTCGGCAGCTTCGGCGTCGGCTACGACCACGTCGATTCCCATTATGCCCGCGATCACAATATTGTGGTCACCAACACGCCCGACGTGCTGACCGAAGAGGTTGCCGACGTCGCGATGGGGCTGCTGATCGCGACGCTGCGCGAATTCGTCAAGGCCGATCGCTATGTGCGCTCCGGCCTGTGGCAGACCCAGAATTATCCGCTCAGCGTCGGCTCGTTGCGCGATCGCAAGATCGGCATCGTCGGCATGGGCCGGATCGGCCAGGCGATCGGGCGGCGGCTCGAGGCCTCGCGCGTGCCGGTGTCGTATCACTCGCGCAATCCGTCCAAGGACGTCGCCTACAAGCACTATCCCGATCTGATCGAGATGGCGAAGGCGGTCGACACCCTGATCGTCATCGTGCCGGGCGGCGCTTCGACCGCGAAGATGATCAATGCCGATGTGCTGAAGGCGCTCGGCCCGCGCGGCGTGCTGATCAATGTCGCGCGCGGCTCCGTGGTCGACGAGCCGGCACTGGTCGCGGCGCTGAAATCCGGCACCATCCTCGCCGCCGGCCTCGACGTATTTGCGGCCGAGCCCAATGTGCCGGACGAGTTGAAGGCGATGCAGAACGTCGTGTTGCTGCCGCATATCGGTTCGGCCTCAGTGGTGACGCGCAATGCGATGGACCAGCTCGTGGTCGACAACATCACGAACTGGTTCGCCGGCAAGCCGCCGCTGACGCCGGTTGCGGAAACGCCGGTGAAGGGCCGCTGATGCCGCTGTCCCGCTTCAACCTCGTGCTGCTTGTACTGCTGGCCGCGTACGGTCCGGCTGCCGCGCAGGACATCTCGACGTTGAAGAAGGACATGATCGGGCAGTGGGAGCTCGCCACCACCGAGCGCAGCAAGACCTGCGTCGTGACGCTGAAGAGCGATGCGACGCCACAAGGCTTTAAGCTCGAGCTCGAGCCGGCCTGCGCCGCCGCGCTGCCCTTCACCAAGGACATCACCGGCTGGAGCATCAAGGGCCTCGGCGACATCGTACGGCTGCACAATGCGGCCGGCGAGGCGGTGATTGATTTCACCGAGGTCGAGACCGGCATCTTCGAGGGCATGCGCACCAACGAGGGCGTCTACATCCTGCAAAACCTCGCAGCGGCGCGCGCGCTCGCCAAGTCGATGGACCAGATGATCGGCGACTGGTCGATGGTCCGCGGTAATGGTCAGGCGATCTGCGCGCTGGTGCTGACCAACACCGACGCCGGCAACGACAATTTCCAGGTGTTCCTGAAGGGCAAATGCGATCCCGCGGTCGCGGCCTTCAACCCGACGCTGTGGCGGCTCGACCATGGCCAGATGGTCCTGATGTCGCCCAAGGGCGAGACCTGGCAGTTCGAGGCCGACGACAACGCCCAATGGCGCCGCGTCCCCGATAGCGCCGACCCGCTGATCATGTTGCGGGAGCAATAGGGCGCTAACCCTCGCTTGCCTCTCCCGCTTGCGGCGGGTGGAGGCTTTCTCCGCGCAAATGCACGGCGTCATTTGCGGCAACACCCCCACCCCGACCCTCCCCCGCAAGCGGGAGAGGGGGTGCACTACCGCTGCGGCCGTAGTTGATGCATTTTCTCCAAAAATAATTCGCTTTCCTTGTCGATCCGGCATGCCCCGGATCGTCGTCCTCGATAGCGAGCCGATTTCACCGCGATAATCCCGTGGCTTGCCGAAAACAGGAGCATTTCATGCGCTTTATGTCGATCGTCACCTCGCCCCAGTCCCCGGCACAGCCGACCCCGGCGCTGCTGGAGGCCATGCACAAGCTCGCCGACCGCGAGATCAAGGCCGGCCGCATGGTCGATACCGGCGGGCTGATGCCGCTCGCGACCGGCGCGCAGGTCCGCATTGTCGACGGCCATCTCAGCGTCGTCGACGGTCCGTTCGTCGAGGCCAAGGAAGTGATCGGCGGCTACGCGATCTTCGAGCTGGGCAGCAAGGAAGAGGCGGTGGCGCTCGCAGTCGAGTTCATGCAGCTCCACAAGGATCACATGCCCGGCTGGCAAGGCACCTGCGAGGTCCGCGCCTTCGCAGGCTTTGCCGGACAATGTCCCGAGTGAGCCGGAGGGCAGGCGATGCGCTTCATGTATGTCCTGGTGGCGGAGAAGCCGATGCTGCCGAATCCACCATTGAGGGAGGCGATCGGCAAGCTCGCCGAACGCGAGATCGCGGCCGGCCGCATGCTCGATACCGGCGCGCTGTTGCCGCGCATGGCGGGCGCGGAGGTGAAGATCAAGGACCGCAAGCTCACCGTCACCGACGGTCCTTTCATGGAGGCCAAGGAGGTGGTCGGCGGCTACGCCGTGTTCGAGCTGAAGGACAAGGAGGAGGCCGTGGCGCGCGCCGTCGAGTTCATGCAGCTTCATCTCGACCATATGCCGGATTGGGAACTGTCATGCGAGGTTCGCCCCTTCATGGAGTGCTGACCGTCGCCTCCGTCGCATGCCGGTGGTCGGCGTGACGGAGGACGAGGTCAAGCGCACCATCCTCGGCGTGTGGCGCATCGAGCAGCCGCGGCTGATCACCAGCCTGTCGCGGATGCTGCGCGACGTGCCGCTCGCCGAGGATCTGACCCAGGAAGCGTTGATCGCGGCGCTCGAGCACTGGCCGCTCAGTGGCGTGCCGGAGAAGCCGGGTGCCTGGCTGATGGCGACCGCCAAGCGGCGCGCGCTCGATCACATCAGGCGCAACCGCATGCGGACCGAAAAGCACGGCATGCTGGCGCATGATCTGGTGCGGGAGCAGGAGACCATGCCGGATTTCGATGCCGCGCTCGACGACGATATCGGCGACGAATTGCTGCGGCTGATCTTCACCGCCTGCCATCCGCTGCTGTCGCGCGAGGCGCGCGCCGCGCTGGCGCTTCGGATGATCTGCGGCCTCACCACCGAGGAGATCGCGCGCGCCTTCCTGCAGGCGGAGGCAACCATCTCCCAGCGCATCGTGCGCGCCAAGCGCACGCTGTCGGAGTCAGGTCTTGCCTACGAGACGCCGCGCGGCGAGGCGCTGTCGGAGCGGCTAGCCTCCGTGCTCGAGGTCGCCTACCTGATCTTCAACGAGGGCTATACCGCGGCAAGCGGCGACGAATGGCTGCGGCCGCAGCTCTGCAACGAGGCGCTGCGCATCGGCCGCGTGCTGAGCTCGATCGCGCCGCAGGAGCCGGAGGCGCACGGATTGCTGGCGCTGATGGAGTTCAACGCCTCGCGGATGGCGGCGCGCACCGATGCGGCCGGTGAGCCGATCCTGCTGATGGACCAGAACCGCGCGCTGTGGGATCGCCTGCAGATCCGTCGCGGGCAACTGGCGCTGGCGCGTGCCCGCGAGCTCGGCGGCGCCGGCGGCTTCTACACATTGCAGGCCGCGATCGCCGCCTGCCACGCCGAGGCCGACACGCCTGACGCGACGGATTGGCGCCGCATCGCCGCGCTGTACGGCGATCTCGCCGCGCTGCTGGATTCGCCTGTCATCGCGCTCAACCGCGCGGTCGCGATCGGCATGGCCGAAGGGCCGCTGGCCGCGCTTGCGATCGTCGACGGCCTCGCGGACGAGCCGGCGCTGAAAGCCTATCATCTGCTGCCGAGCGTGCGCGGCGATCTGCTGCACCGGCTGAGCCGCTTCGCGGAGGCGCACACCGCGTTCGAGGCCGCCGCTGAACTGGCCGGCAACGCGCGCGAGCGCGAGTTGCTGCGGCGGCGCGCCGCGGTCGCGGCACGCGCCGCGCAGGAGCAGGCCCGCGGCTGAACGGCCTCGCGATCGACGCAAAGCGCCGGCATGTTCGCCGAATCGCAATGCGTCAGGGAACCGCGACCATGACGAAACCATCCGTGCTGGCGATCGGGCTCGACCCCACCTTCGTCGATCTGTCCGTCATGCCGCAATTCACGCCCGAGCTCGTGCGCAGCTACATCGACGCGCAGATCGAGGGGCTGCGGATGCTTGGCTACGATGTCGAGAGCTGTCTCGTCGACCTCGGCGATACGGCCGAAGCGGTGACGGCGGCGGCCCTCAACGCGCGCCGTTACGATTGCGTCGTGATCGGTGCCGGGCTGCGCGAGCCGCCGGAACGGCTGCTGCTGTTCGAGGCGATCCTCAATCTGGTGCACCGGCTCGCGCCCGGCGCCGCCATCTGCTTCAACACCAACCCGGCCGACACCACTGCTGCCGTGCAGCGCTGGGTCAAGCCTTAGCGCGCGGCGCGGTAGATTGGCACGCGGGCCGAGCCCACCGCGAAGGCCCGGCGGTTGTTGCCAGCCCCAACCTATCTATGACAACATTCAAAATTCTGAATTGTCATGGCTTTTGGGACCCTATGCCGCGCCGCAAATTTGCCTGGGAGAAGCTCACGGATGCGCAGTTGCTCGAGCAACGCCTCAGCAGTCTGAGGGTTGCGGTCGAAGGCACCTGGCTCGCGGATTGTGTCAGCACACTCTACGAAGAGCTCGAAGAGCGCGGCATCCGGCTGCGGCCGCATGCATGGATCTCGAGCGAATGGTTCAGCCCGGCCGATGTGCCCGGCATCGCTATTCCGTTCTATCTCGCCCATCCCCGCCTGATGAAGCTCGAGAAGAAGATGATGCTCGACGTCGAGGGCGCATCGTGGTCCGAGTGCATGGCCATTCTCCGCCACGAGGCGGGGCACGCCATCCAGCACGGCTACCAGCTGCAACGCCGCCGGCGCTGGCAGCAGCTGTTCGGTCCGTCGTCGCAACACTATCCGCGCTACTACCGGCCCAATCCGGCCAGCCGCAATTATGTCCAGCATCTCCGGCTGTGGTACGCGCAAAGCCATCCGGACGAGGATTTCGCCGAGACCTTCGCGGTGTGGCTGCGGCCGCGCTCCAACTGGCGGACCCGGTATGCCGGCTGGCCGGCGCTGAAGAAGCTCGAATATGTCGACGAGCTGATGGGCGAGATTGCCGGCGAGCGGCCGCTGCTGACGACACGCGAGCGGGTCGATCCGCTGCATACGCTCAAGCAGACGCTGGGCGAACACTACAAGAAGAAGCAGGCGTTCTACGCCTTCACGCCGCCGAAGACCTACGACCGCGATCTGTCGAAGCTGTTCTCCGCCGATCCGCGGCATCACCGGCATCCGCCGGCTGCGTCCTTCATCAGGCGGCATCGTGCTCAGGTCAGGCAGCTGGTCGCGCGCTGGACCGGCGAGAACCAGTTGACGCTCGATGCCGTGCTCGACGACATGATATCGCGCTGCCGCGAGCTCAATCTGCGTGCCGTCGGCCCCGAGCAGAAGCTGGTGACCAACTTCACCATCCTGCTCACAGCCAAGACCATGCACGCGCTGTTCGGCCCGTCGCGCCGGAAATGGATCGCGCTATGAAACACTTTCGCATTCTGGTGCTGATGCACCCGGACTGTGTGCCGCCGGACTCCAGCGACGGATACTCAGCGCGGGAAATCAATGAGTGGAAAACCGAATACGACGTGGTGAGCACCTTGCGTGCGGCCGGCCATGAGGTGCGTCCGCTCGGCGTGCAGGAAGAAATCAAGCCGGTTCGCGACGAGATCGAGGGCTTCAAGCCGCACGTGGTGTTCACGCTGCTGGAGGAGTTTCACTACGACGTCGTGTATGACCAGCACATCGCGAGCTATCTCGAGCTGATGAAGATCCCCTATACCGGGTGCAACCCGCGCGGCCTGATCCTGGCGCGCGGCAAGGATCTGTCCAAGACGCTGGTGCATCACCGCCGCATCCCGGTGCCGGCCTTCGCCGTGTTCCCGATGCGCCGCAAGGTCAAGCGGCCGCCGCGGCTTGCGCTGCCGCTGATCGTCAAGAGCCTGAGCAGCGATGGATCGCTCGGCATTTCGCAGGCGTCGATCGTCGATACCGACGAGAAGCTCGCCGAGCGTGTCGCCTTCATCCATGAACGGATCGGAACGGCCGCGATCGCCGAGCAGTTCATCGAGGGACGCGAGCTCTATGTCGGCGTGATCGGCAACAACAGGCTGCGCGTCCTGCCGGTTTGGGAATTGAAGTTCGGCAGCATGGGCGGCCCTGCTGCACGCCAGATCGCCACCGAAAAGGTCAAGCACGACACCAGCTATCAGGAGCGCATCGGAATTGCGGACGGGCCGGCCGAGGATCTGACGCCCGAACTATCCGCCCATATTCAGCGGCTGGCGAAACGCATCTACCGGACCCTGGGGCTCGACGGCTACGCGCGCATCGACTTCCGCCTGTCCACCAATGGCGTTCCGTATTTCATTGAAGCCAATCCCAATCCCGAAATCGCCAAGAGCCAGGAGTTCGCGACAGCCGCGGGGCATGATGGACTGGACTACCCGGTACTGTTGAATCGAATCGTGGCGCTCGGGATCAGCCGCGCCAAGGCCGGCGTATCCCTGGGCTGAACCGAAGCGTTAAAGGCTGCGTTGCATCAGGTGGCGTCGTGCGTCCCTGGGGATGAACATCGCAAACGTTTCCCTAACGCGGGCCGCCGGCGTCGCGGTTGCGGCGAGGGTGGCGACGGGGGGAGCCGTGCCACGAAATTCATCTGGTTCCGGCCATCGTCGCGCAAAGATATCGTTTACCGATGCCGGCATGGTGAGCCAGTCGCTGCGGCAGGTATCGTAGACGTACAAACCGGCAAGAAAAATCGATACGACAACAAGGATCGTTCTGAAAATCGGCATTGTGATTGCGCCTTCTTGATTGAGGCGAACAATGCCTGGACACAGTGAACCGCGCGTTTAGCGCTCTGGCCGATCGGCCGATACGGTTCCCAACTCATGAACGGGCTTGCGTAAACGGCTCGCTTACCAATGCCTTCAAGGTTGCGGCAACCAGCTTTCCTCACCGGCGGGAAAGAAGTCTCTGGCATCAAGAGAGCAACAAAAAGACTGAGGAGGCACCATGTTCGTCGCCATTCGAGTCATGATCCTGATCGCCAGTGCGTATGCCGGCTCGGCCGTTGCAGAGATGCAGTTCGCGCCGCTGCCGAGCCTTGCGTCGTCGTCCGCGCCGTAGGCCTGCAAGCGACGCAGTGCCCCCGCGATTTACGCCGGATTGGGCGCTGCCGCGGCAACCCCGATGGCGCGGGCTGCGTTTTCCGTCATCCGGGTCGCCGTCAGCCGCAGGAAATACAGCGACAGTCCTGGATTGCGTTCGCACAGCTTCATCAGTGCGCCGTCGCTGATCGACAGCAAATCCACATCGGTAGCTGCCAGGGCAGTCTGCGTGCGTCGTCGCTCGAGAGAGAACAGTCCGATCTCTCCGAACAACTCGCCCGCCGAGACCCCGCGATCGATCTCGGGAAACCTGACCTCGCCCGATACGACCATGTAGAGCAGGTCGGCGTCATCGCCTTTCCTGAAGATCGTTTCTCCTGCCTTGATATGCTTCGGCCGCATGAACGGTTGCAGCCAGCTCGGAGAAAGGTCCGTCGCTGCGGCGCGCCTGGCCTTGCGAAGCAGCCGAACCATCTGGAACAGCAACACCACGTTGAGCGGCAGCAGAATGATGTGCAGGATGAGCACCGGGTAGATCCGGTCGCCCAATCCATAGCTGATGAATGCCAGATTGCTGAATATCGCGACAGCGCGCAGGCTCAACATCGTGCTCATGCAGAACGTCAGCAACACAAGAGCCGACGCGAGGTAACCCAAGCCATCGATCAGCGTCATGACAGCGCCCCGTCAGAAATGAATTGCAAGAAATGCGCTCTGAAAACGACTGGAAACGTGTACCAGTCCGCTTATTCTCTTGGGCGGAAATGAGGCCATGCCATGCATCTCAGACGACTGGCCGTATCGATCCTGACCGGGTTGCTGCTCGCAGCCTCGGCCTTGTCAGGTGCAGCCCGCGCAGAAGGGGACGCCGATCCGGTGTGGCCGACCCGGCAGTGGCAGAGCTCGGCGCCGGAAGAGCAGGGGATGGACTCCGGCGCGCTGGCGCGGCTCGTCAACTTTGGCGCCGCCCACAGTCTCGATAGCCTCCTGATTGCGCGTCATGGCCGGATCGTGCTCGACGCTTACTACGCGCCGTACACGCCGGAGATTCCGCATCTCTTCAATTCCGTCACCAAGGCAGTGACCGGCACGCTGGTCGCGATGCTGCTCAGGGACAAGGTGCTCGACAGCCTCGACCATCACATGATGGACTTCTTTGGCGACCGCAGCATCGCCAATCTCGATGACCGCAAGCGGGCGATCACGATCCAGACCATGCTCAACATGACCTCGGGGATGGCCTGGACGGAGGGCGTCGAGGGCGGCCGACCGGAGTCGCTGATCGAATGGGGGCGCAGCCCCGATGCGATCCAGTTCATCCTGGACCGTCCGATGGCGAAGGCGCCGGGCGAGGCGTTCTACTACAACACCGGCAATCCGCAGCTGCTGGCCGCGATCGTCAACAAGCTCACCGGCGTGAGCGCGCGGGACTATGCGGTGACGAAATTGTTTCGCCCGCTCGGGATTGCCGCGCCGTACTGGCACAGCATCGGGCCGGGGCTGACCCAGGGCGGCGGTGGGCTTCTGCTCGCGCCGCGCGACGCCGCCAAGATCGGGCTGCTCTATCTGCATGACGGCGAATGGGAAGGGCAGCGGCTACTGCCGTCCGGCTGGGTCGATCGCATCAGGCACGCGACGACCGAGATGCACACGTCGTTCGATCCGTCCCTGCACTACGCCAATTTCTTCTGGGTGATGCCGAAGCAGCAGGCCTTCATGGCGGTCGGCGACCGCTGCCAGCTGATCATGATCTTTCCCGCGCTCGACATCGTCACCGTCGTGACCGCGCGCAACTACTGCTCGTTCGGCAGGATGGCCGACGACGTTTCCGGCGCGGTCAAGTCCGACACGGCGCTGCCGGTGAACTCCGCCGGTGGCAATCAGCTTGCCGCGGCGCTGCGCGATAGCGCGACGGAAAAGCCGTCGGCGATTGGTGCTGTGCCCGAGACCGCGGCGGCCATCTCGGGCAAGACCTGGCGCTTCCCGGCCAACGGCCTCAATCTGCGGGCGCTGACGCTGTATCTGACCGATCCGTCCGCGCGCTACGAGCTGGAAACGACGCCGGATCCGGCGCGGCCGGTGGTGAGATTGGCGGGACCGATCGGGCTCGACGGTACCTATCGTCTCGGCCAGCCGACGCCGCTCGGCGTGATGGCGCTGAAGGGAACGTGGCAGACTGCTGAGACGTTTGCGATCGACCTGCGTCTGGTCGGCGGTGATACCGACCGCAAATGGCTGCTCACGTTCGACGGCGGCAAGGCCAGGCTCAGCGGCAAGGATCGCTTCGGCCAGGATGTGCAGGTCGATGCGGAAGCGCAGGGCGGGCCGTAGCGATTCGTCATTTTGAGGTGACGCGCACGGTGCAACGACGGTGAGGTGAGCACGCTCTCAGGCTCCCTCTCCCACAAGGAGGGCGCCCTTCCGCCGCTGGCTCCCTCACGCGCGCGCCACTGAGTGCCCGGCGGCCGAGAGGGCGGAACGAAGAGCAAATCTCGGACGATTGATGACGCGAAGATGCGAAGCTGCGTCCTCGTTCACAACTGTCATCGCCCGGCCTGTGCGCAATTGCGCACATGGACCGGGCGATCCAGTACGCCGCGGCTTCTCGACTCAAGCACAGGCGTCTCTGGAATACTGGATCACCCGCATGCGCGGGTGATGACGCCGAGTAGCTGTTCGACAGTTGAATCGGAAGCGGGCGGCGGTGCGCCTAGTGGTCGGTCTTCGGCGTCTTGGCTGCGAAGTCGAGGCCGAGCCGGAGGGCGCGCTCCTGGCGCTCTTCCGTCAAGAACTGCAGTTCCCGTTCCAGCGACCGCGCGACCTCGTCCTGCGTTTCCTGGGAGTGGCGGCGGGAGCCGCCGTGCGGTTTGGCCGATTGGGCAGTCACGGGAGAACCCTTGTCATCGCGGTGTCACAGGCGCAGGCATGCCACGGCCGGAGTCCGGCGGACAATCAAAAAGAATTCAGCGGGGGGGCTTTGGAATGTTTGTTGTGCAACTGACTCAATTTTAAGCAGGAAATTCTCCGGCCTTGTCGCAAGCGGCCGAGGCCGTTGAGACCTCGGTCTCATCAATTCGGATGAGAGGAGCCGGTTCCGACGAAATCATTTCTGGATTCGCACGAAGACGTCCCGAAACCGACAAGGTCTAACCTTAGTAGCGTTGTGAAGGACGGGTGCCTGATGAGACGCTGACGATTGAGGTCGTGAGATTCACGACCGAGGTTGTAAGGTTCGTCGGTGCACCTGAGACGCTGGGGATGATCTCGGAAATGAAGAAGCCGAATGCTGTGCCATATGTCTGGGCGGCCGCGCTGATCGCGGTCGTGGTCTGGGGCGTGAGCGGAACCCCGCAGATGGCACATACCTCTGCCAGCAGCACGCATCTGGCCCGGGCGCGCTAGCGCAATTTCAAGCGAAGCGGTTTCCGCCTCGCGTCAAGACAACGCGTCTCCACAAAAGCCAGAGCGTTTTCGAGCGAAGTGGACACCGGTTCGCGTGAAGAAAACGTGTCAAAACTAGAATCTAGAGCTTCGGCCGCAGCGAGCGCTGCATATCCATCGTGTAGGTGTAGCGCCCTTCCGGGTGCGTGGTGATGGTGACCTCGAACAGTTCCTCGCGCAGGCCGTAGTAGCGGCGTACCACGGTGAGCGCCGGCGATCCGGTCTTGACGCCGAGTGCCTTGGCGATCGGCGCCGGCATGCCCCGCACGAAGATTTCCATCTGCGCGCGCTCGGTGACCTGGCCGTACATCTTGGCGATCTGCTCGTGCACCGGGGTGCGGCCGTGGTCGCTGCGGGTCACGACATCGGCGAATCGGCGCAGTACGTAGATTTCGGTCCAGCCGAGCGGTGCGGCGAACTGGTCGGAGCGGCGCACGGCCTCGATCAGGAACCAGCTCTTGCCGGGCTCGCATTTCAGGAGCGCGGCGAGCTTGCGGTCGGCGACGATGTCGCTGCTGCCGACCACGTCGCGGTAGGTCTCGTTGGAATAGCGCAGCCACTCGCCGAGCGACTTGACGCTGTGGGTGAACAGCACCGGTGGCTCGGAGGCGATCACCACCGAACCGAGGCCGGCGCGGCGCACGATCAGGCCCTGGTCGATCAGGATGCGCAGCGCCTCGCGCACGGTCTGGCGGCTCGCCTGATAGCTCGCCATCAACTCGGTTTCGGTTGGCAGCAGATTGCCGACCGCGTAGGCGCCGAGACGGATGTCCTTCTGCAGCCCGGTGGCGATGTCGCGGTAGCGGGACGATCTCGCCCTCTCCGGTTGTTCAGACATGGCGCATCACTGGTATGCCGTATGGCAGGCAACCGGATGTCCAGACTGCATCGACTGCAACGCGGCCTCGAATGCGGCGAGCGTCGCCAGCACATCCGCTTCGGGCACCGGGAACGGCTGTCTGCGTTCGACCGCGTCGGCAAAGGCCGAAAGTTCCGCGGTGAGCGTGTTGACCGCCGGATAGCGCGTCGTTTTCGGTGCCTCGCCGGATTTCCGTAGCACCATCGTCCCCTCGTCGAGCACCTCTGCGGATCCCTTCGTCCCGAACACATGCACGCGCCAATAGAACGGTGTTGCGCGGATTGTCGCAAGGGTTGCACTCACGCCATTCACAAATTCAATCGCTAAAGTTGCAGTGTCGAGCGGCGGCGGCCCGGCCTCGCGTTCACTCAACCGGGCATAAACCTGTCGGGCAGGACCAAGGAGGCTGACGAAGCCGTCGAGCACATGCAGCCCCGCGCCGGTCAGCCCGCCGCCAGGCGATTCCTCCGGCGACAGCCGCCAGCCCTGCGTGACGGCCAGGGAGTTCTCGTTGCTGTTGTGGCCCTCGACATGCAGGATGGTGCCGAGCTCGCCGCTGGCTGTGATCGCGCGCAGCGCCTGCATCGACGGCCAGAACCGGCGGTTATGCCCGACCGCGAGCAGCACGCCGGCGTTGCGGCAGGCTACGAACATCTCGGCCGCATCGCTGCGCCTCAGCGCCAGCGGCTTCTCGCAAAACACCTGCTTACCGGCTCTGGCTGCCGCGATCACCTGGTTCCGGTGCAGCGAATGCGGTGTTGCGAGCAGCACGGCATCGATATCGAGCTCGGCCAGCACGGCCTCCAGGCTGGCCGCGGGGGACAGACCGTGCGCCGCGCAGAAGTCCGCGGCGCCGCTCGTGTCGGGTTCCACCGCGCGAACGATCCGCAGCCGCGGCTCGCTCTGAGCGGCCTCGACCAGCGCGCGGCCCCAGCGGCCGAGGCCCGCGATCGCACAATTGATCATGAGAGGTCCTTGTCCATATCGCGTCCGGCACGGATCGCCTCGATGACAGCGGCGCTGTCGCTGTCCGGGCCTTGCAGCGCGATCGCCGCGCGCAGCAGCTCGGCCTGCACCGAGGTCAGCGGCAACGGCAGGCCGTGCCGGCCGGCCTCCTGCAGGATCAGCTCGGCGTCCTTCAGGGTCTGCGCGATATGCGATTGCGGCGCGAAATCCCGCGCCAGCATCTTTGGTCCCTTGCTGTCCATCACGCTGGAATATGCCGCCGATTGCCGCGCCGTCGCAAGGAAGCTCGCGCCGTCGAGGCCGAGGCTTTCGGCAAAGGCGATGCCTTCGGCCAAGGCGGCGCGGTTGTTCTGCAGGATCAGGTTGATGGCAAGCTTGGTGCGGCTTGCATGGCCGATCGCGCCGACACGGATCCGCTGCGGGCAGAGGATGTCGAGCGTCGCCGCGGCGGCGGCGATGACGTCGGCATCGCCGGCGACCAGCGCGGTGGCCGTGCCCGCGCGGACCTCGGCGCTGGTGCCCGAGATCGGCGCTTCGATGAAGGCAAGGCGCACGCGCGCGGCGAATTCGGCGATTGCCGTGATTTCGCCCGGCGCGCAGGTGGTGGTGCAGATCACGAGCGGCGGCACTGTCGCGTTGGCGAGGTCCGGCAGCAGGCCCATGACCTGGGCCGCGTCGTACACGGCAATCACGATGGTCCGGCACCGCGCCGCCACGTCGGCGGCGAAGGCCGCGAACCCGGCGCCGCTGGCCCGCAAGCCGTCGCTCTTCGCGGCATCGACGTCGAAGCCGATCACCCCGATGCCGGCATCGATCAGCCGCGCGGAAAGCGCCGATCCCATCAAGCCCAGGCCAATCATGCCGACAGGTGTCTCGCGAGCCATGATGCGCCGCCGCTTCGCGCTATTGCGGCTGGATGCCGGCCGCCTTCACCTCCGCCGACCAGCGCACGACCTCGCTCTTGACGAAGGCGCCGAACTCGGCCGGCGCCAGCGGCGCCACGATCACGCCGACATCGGCGAGCTTCTTCCTGGTCTCCGGCATCGCGAGGTACTTGGCGCATTCGGCGTAGATCTTGTTGACCACCGGTTCCGGCGTCCCGGCCGGTGCGAACAGCCCGTACCAGATGGTGGCCTCGAAGCCGGGCATCGCTTCCGAGAGCGCGGGCAGGCCGGGCGTCAGCTCGTTGCGGGTCGCCGACGTCACGGCGATCCCGCGCAAGGTGCCGCCCTGCATCTGCGGGATCGCGACCGAGAAATCGCCGAAGGTGAGGTCGATGACGCCGGCCATCACATCGGTCATCGCCTGCGGCACGCCGCGATAGGACGCCGCGATAAGCGACAGGCCGCCACGCGACTGCAACTGCGCGATCGAGATTTGCGACGCACCGGAGCCGTAGCCCCCGGTCAGATTGGGCGTGGTCTTGGCGTAGCTGAGGAACTGCGGCAGGTCCTTCGCCGCAAGCTTCGGGTTGACCAGCAGCACCATTGCCGTGGTGGTGGTGCGGATCACCGGCGCAAAATCCTTCACCGGGTCGTAGGGCAGGCTCTTGAGGGTCGCGACGTTGCTGGCATGGGTGGTGTTGGTGCCCATCAGCAGCGTGTAACCGTCGGGCGCGCTGCGGGCGACTTCCTGGGCGCCGATGCTGCCGAGTGCGCCGGCGCGGTTCTCAATCAGCACGGTCTGGCCGAACGCGTCCTGGAGGTGCTGGCCGACCAGCCGCGCGACATTGTCGGGCCCGGCGCCGGCCGGAAACGGCACGATGATCTTGATTGGCCGTTGCGGGAAATCGTCCGCTGCAAGCGCCGGCAGGGCCGGAAGCACAGCGAGCAGGACGACGAGCAGCCCCAGCCGTAACTTCATCCCGGTCCCCTCCGTCCCTGCTTTTGGGCAAATTTATACGGACAAATACATCGGAATGGCAAGCATCAGGCCTATAGAAATATTGAGGTACGACATATTTATCCGTATAAATAGCCCATACAGGGGAGCCAGACGACGATGGTGGACACCAGCGATCTCCATGCCCGCGGGCTGCGCCGGCGCCAGAAGATGTTCGGCGAGGTCGAAGTCGCCAAGCGGATGGCGGCCGCGGGCGATTTTGGCACGCCGCTGCAAAACATCATCAATGCCTACGTCTATGGGGACGTCTGGGAGCGCTCTGGGCTCTCCGACCAGATCCGCAGCCTGGTGATGCTCGGCATCACAGCGGCGAGCAGCAAGCCGACCGAGTTCCGCGTCCATGCCAAGGGCGCGCTGGCCAATGGCTGCACCGCCGCGCAGGTGCAGGACGTGCTGCTGCTGGTCGCGATGTATTGCGGCATTCCAGCCGCGATCGAGACCAGCAAGATCGCAGCCGAGGTGTTCGGCGAGGCGCCCGCGGAGGGGTAGGGCACGGGCCTGCGGCGTGATAGGGACGTTGCCGACTGCGAACGGCAACAGGATGCGTCCATGTCCGGCTTCCCCACTTCGACCACCGTGCTCGATTCCGTGCTGTTTCGCGATGCCTTCGGCACGCCCGCGATGCGCGAGGTGTTCTCCGACCTGCGGCTGCTCCAGCGCTATGCCGAAGTCGAAGTGGCGCTGGCGAAGGCCGAAGCCCGTTGCGGCGTGATCCCTGCGGAAGCGGCCGCCGAGATCGTAAAGCGCACGGACGTCGCCGCGTTCGATTTCGACCTGCTGCGGCAAGAGACCGACATCGTCGGCTACCCGATCCTGCCGCTGGTGCATCAGATGGCGAAGCAGTGCGGCGAGGCCGGCCGCTACGTCCATTGGGGCGCCACCACGCAGGACATCATGGACACCGCCGTGGTGCTGCAACTGCGCGATGGCCTTGCGATCATCGAGGACGATATCGCCGCGCTGCGCGGCATCCTCGCCGATCTCTCGAAGAAATACCGCGACACGCCGATGGCCGGCCGCACCCATCTGCAGCAGGCACTGCCGGTGACCTTCGGTTACAAGACCGGGATCTGGCTCGCCGCCTTCGATCGCCACGCCGCGCGGCTGGCCGAGCTGAAGCCGCGCGTGCTGGTCGGCCAGTTTGCCGGCGCCGCCGGCACGCTGGCCTCGCTGGGTGACAAGGGCTTCGAGGTCCAGCAGGCGCTGTGCGAGGAACTCAGCCTCGGCGTTCCCGTCTCCACCTGGCATGTCGCTCGCGACGGTCTGGCGGAAGTGGTGAACTTCCTCGCGCTCGTCACGGGAACGCTCGGCAAGATCGCGCTCGACATCATGATCATGGCCTCGATCGAGTTCGGCGAGGTCTACGAACCCTTCGTGAAGGGACGCGGCGCGTCCTCGACCATGCCGCAGAAGCGCAACCCGATCTCGTCGGAGCTGATGCTCGCCGCTTCCAAGGCGGTGCGCCAGCATGCAGGTTTGATGCTGGATGCGATGGTGCAGGATTTCGAACGTGCCACCGGCCCGTGGCACGCCGAATGGATGGCGATCCCGGAAAGCTTCGTGCTGACCGCCGGCGCGCTGAACCAGGCCAGGTTCGCGCTTGGCGGCCTCATTGTTGATAAAGAGCGGATGGCCGCCAATCTCGACATCAGCCGCGGGCTCATTGTGGCTGAAGCCGTGATGATGGGCCTTGCGCCCGCGATCGGCCGGCAGGACGCGCATGATGTGGTCTACGACGCCTGCCGGGTCGCCAACGACAAGGGCCTGACGCTGGCCGAGGCGCTGGCCGCGGATGATCGCGTCGCAAGCCGAATCGATCGGGCGACGATCGACCGCCTCACCGCGCCGAAAAACTATCTCGGCCTCGCACCCGAGATGGTCGACCGGGTGCTGACGTCGGTGAAGCGGTAAAATTCGACGCAATTGCTCGCCGTCGCGTGATCGGGCGCGGCGGGCGGGAACCTTGCGAACGCCGATCGAATTGGACTACGAATCCTTGAAAGCCCTCAAACGACACGGCCGGACGCTTCATGACCGCACATCAACGCAACCTTTCCGCCTCGATCGATCCTGTCAAACTCGATCGGCTCGCCGAAGTCGCGATCAGGGTCGGCCTGCAGCTGCAGCCGGGACAGGATCTGCTGCTGACGGCGCCTTCCGCGGCGATGCCGTTGGTGCGGCGGGTGGCGGAGCACGCTTACAAAGCCGGCGCAGGTCTGGTGACCCCGTTCTTCTCGGACGAGGAGCTCACGCTGGCGCGCTACCGTTACGCCAACGACGCGAGCTTCGATCGTGCCGCGAGCTGGCTCTATGAGGGCATGGCGAAGGCGTTCGGTGCCAACACCGCGCGGCTCGCGATCGTCGGCGACAATCCGATGCTGCTGTCGGGCGAAGACCCGACCAAGGTGGCACGCGCCAGCAAGGCCAATTCGATCGCCTACCAGCCGGCGCTGCAGAAGATCGTCAATTTCGACACCAACTGGAACATCATCGCCTATCCGAGCACGTCCTGGGCGAAGCAGGTATTCCCCGATGATGCCGAGGATGTCGCGGTGGCCAAGCTCGCGGATGCGATCTTCTCTGCGTCCCGGGTCGATCAGGACGGCGCCGTCGCCAACTGGGAACAGCACAATGCCAGGCTGCGCGAACGCACCGAATGGCTGAACGGCCAGCGCTTCCATGCGCTGAAATATTCCGGTCCCGGAATGGATCTCACGATTGGGCTTGCCGACGGCCATGAGTGGGAAGGCGGCGCGTCGACCGCCAAGAACGGCATTGTCTGCAATGCCAACATCCCGACCGAGGAGGTCTTCACCACGCCGCACTGCCGTCGCGTCTCAGGCCACGTCGTCAGCTCCAAGCCGCTCTCCTATCAGGGCACGCTGATCGACAATATCTCGGTCAAGTTCGAGGACGGCCGCATCGTCGAGGCCAAGGCCTCGCGCGGCGAGGAAGTGCTGAACAAGGTGCTCGACACCGACGAGGGCGCGCGCCGCCTCGGCGAGGTCGCGCTGGTGCCGCACTCATCGCCGATCTCGAAGAGCGGGCTGTTGTTCTTCAACACGCTGTTCGACGAGAACGCCGCCTCGCACATCGCGCTCGGCCAATGCTACTCGAAATGCTTCGTCAACGGCGACAAGCTGACGCCGCAGCAGATCGCCGAACAGGGCGGCAACAAGAGCCTGATCCATATCGACTGGATGATCGGCTCCGCCCACACCGACATCGACGGCATCCATGCCGACGGCCGCAGCGTGCCGGTGTTCCGCAAGGGCGAGTGGGCGTAGAGGCGACTAGCCCATCTTGCGCAGCTCAATTCCGTCATCCTGAGGAGCGGCCACTTGGCCGCGTCTCGAAGGATGCACGGCCCGGATGCGTCCGCGCGTTGCTTCTCTACCACCGAGAGTGTGGCCGTCCACCCTTCGAGACGCCGCTTCGCGGCTCCTCAGGGTGACGAGGATAGATTTGCGCCACGGGACTAATGCTGCAGGGCGCTAGCGAAACCGCCGCCCACGCGCGGCGATCAGGTCGCCACGCGGCGCACTGAAGCGGCAGGTCTCGTGCTGCGGCTTGAAACCCAGCCGGCGATAGATTTTCAGCGCGGCGGCGTTGCGGCTCGAGACGTTGAGCCAGCAGGGATGCTCGACCGACACGTCATGCGCGGCCAGCACGCGGTAGACCAGCAGCTGGCCGAGCCCGCGTCCTTGCCGTGCCGGGTCGACGGCGACCGACTCGATCCACATCGAGTTCCGCTCCGGCTCGGTCAGGCAGAAGCCCGACATCTGGCCATCTTCCGACGCGATCCAGACTTCGCTCTCGGACAGGACCTGCGCCATCTCCTCCGGCGAATACCGTCGGAAGGCGGAGTCCGAGGCATAGGCGGCGTTATGGATGCGCGCGACCTCGCCGGCGCAGGCGGTGACGTCGCCGGCCTGCTCGATGGTGGCGCGGGCCGCCGCGAGCGTGCGTGCCGGCTGCAGCGGCTCGACGCATTTCATCCCGATCTCGGACTCAAGATGAACAAAGCCGAAGGCGGCGACGAAGGCCATTCCCGCCGGCCAATCGCTGCTCACCAACGTCTGGACGGTGAGATCGGGATCGGTGTCGATCGCAAGCACGTCGTCGAACAGCGCAAGGCCAATCCGGCGGCGCCGCATCTCGGGCGCGACGACGATCTTGAGGAACCTGGAATGATGCGCGCCCTGATCGCGCAACGAAGATTCGGCCAAGCCGAGCAGCCGGCCGTTTCGCTCGGCAATGCGGAAGTCGCGACCGCCACGGTTCTGCGGCAGCTTCAGGAACTGGTCCCACTGCGGCAGCGTGACAGGGCCCAGCCGCGGTTCCACCGTAGCCGCCTTTGCGTAGAGTTCGACCACCGCTTCTGCATCAGCCTCACGAAGCGGCCGGATGGTGATGCTGTCATCCATGAGTCGCAAGTTTACCCGATATCGAGCCGATAGACATCCTTTGCCGTCTGCAAGAACAACGCCGTCTTTTCGGCTTCGCTATATTGTGATGCAAGCCGTTTAAAGGTGTTGAAGATCACCTGATAGCTGCACTGTCCCTTATCAGGTGGGAAGTTGCTCTCGAACATGCAACGGCTCGGGCCGAATGCCTCGATGCAGGTCTCCACATAGGGCCGCCAGGCGGCGGCGAGTTCCTCCGACGAGGGTGGCCTCGGGCGGAGGTGGAAGTCGTAGCCGAGCAGGCACATCGCGAGCCCGCCGAGCTTGACCACGACGTTTGGGCATTTGGCGATCTCCTGGATCGACGCCTTCCAGACCGGGAAGGTCTCCTCGCGCTTGCCGGCGAAGCGGCCGGTGCCGACCGGGCCGCCGCAATGGTCGAGCACGATCCTTGTGTCGGGAAAGGCGCGGGCGAGGTCGGTCAACTCACCGATCTGCGGGTGGAACAGCCAGGCATCGAAGCTGAGGCCGAGCGGCGCCAGGCAGGCGAACCCCCTACGAAAGGTGGAATCCAGCAAGATGCCCTTCGGGCGGTTGGCATACATGTGGGCGACATTGGGGTCCTCGTCCCAGGCCGAGGAGTGGCGGATGCCGCGGAACCGGCCGTTGCCGGCTGATATCTCCGCCTCCAGCACCGCCTTGGCCTGATCGCCGATCAGAAGGTTAACATGGCTGACGATGCCGGCGCAGATCGCGGCCTTGCCGTAGCCGCCGCTCGCCGCCATCGCCGCGACGCCGTTGGCGAACTCGACCTCGCCGACCGGGCGGAACGCCTCCGGCCCGTCGGCGCGGTACATCGAGCGGCAGTCGACATAGACGGTCGCCACGATGTTGTGGCCCGAGGCGATGTCGTCGCGCATCTCCTCGATCAGGTAGCGCAGCCCCCCGCGGTCCCAGAGATGATGGTGCGGATCGACGATCGGCCTGCTGGGATCGATGATCTCCTCGGTGTATTGGGCGAGCCAGTCTTCGCGCGGGTTGGCATAGAGCCCGCTCGCAGAGGCCGGCAAGGTACTGGTCATCGATTTCACTCCCGTCTGGTTTTGCTTCTTCTTGAAAAGAGACGTCACACCCCGTCGAGGATGATCACCGTCGGGGTCGCCGGCAGCGTGTCGCGCGAAATCCGCAAGGTGCGCTCGCCGCCGCGGCGGTCGATCTCGAATTGCTGGCCGATCAGCCGCATGAACTCGTCGAGCGGGGTCGCGAAGCGGTGCATCGGCAGCACGACGGCTGAGCGCAGCCGCTTGGTGATCTCGGAGATGCCGTCGAGCGACATCGTATAGGTGCCGTCGATCGGCACCATCACGATGTCGAGCCGGCCGATCGCCGCGAAATGGCTGTCGTCGAGCTTGACGTGGAGGTGGCCGAGATGGCCGATGCAGAGGCCGGCGACCTCGAAGATGAAGATCGAGTTGCCGTCCTTGATCATCTCGCCGCCGGAGTCTTCGCCCCAATAGCGGCGGATGTCGGTGGTGACGTTGCGGATATAGACGTCGCCGATCCGCATCCCGTAATGCGCGGCCTGGCCGTTCTCGCCCCAGCCATGCAGCACGTGGGGAATTTTCGGGTCGGGAAACAGCGTGTAATGCGTCGCATGCGCCCGGTTCATGGTCACTACGTCGGGCAACCGCCCGGTTTGATAGACGCCGTTGTAGTCGGTCGCGATCCTGATGCCGCCGGGCGTATCGATGTAATAGGTGGAATGGCCGGCATAGGTGATCGCGACCTCATCCGCTTTGGCCGCGACGCGCCGGTAGTTCACCGGGACGGCGCGTGGTGGTGCATTGGCCATCGCCAGGCATTCGCTGCGCGGGGCGTCCTGCGCCAGGGCGTGACTGGTCAATGATCCCAGCAAAGCGAGCGCGGCAAGCAATCTCAGCATGAGCTGTTCCGTCTCCGGCGATATCCGCCGGCGTCACACTATCGCGCAATCGGCGTGTCGTCATGATGAGGCGGGCGCATCGCTCCATGGCGTTGGCTGCAATACGATCCGGGCGATTCTTGCGGCGGGACGCGCTACCATGTCGCGCAGATCACAGCGATCAGGGAGTTCTGCGTGACTGACAATAGCTCCGCGCCGCGCGCATCATCCACCAGGCGGCTCGAGCCGCTGCGCCATGTCGACGCAGGCGTGCTCGACATCGCTTATTACGAGGCGGGTCCGGCGGACGGGCCGGCGGTGCTGCTGATGCACGGCTTTCCCTACGACATCCATTCCTATGTGGATGTCGCCCCACTGCTGGCGGCGCAGGGTTGCCGGGTCATCGTGCCCTATCTGCGCGGCTACGGACCGACGGTGTTCCGCGACAAGGCGACGCCGCGCTCGGGCGAGCAGGCGGCGATCGGCGCCGACCTGATGGCGCTGATGGATGCGCTCGGCATCAGGCGCGCGGTATTCGCTGGCTATGACTGGGGCGGCCGCGCCGCCTCGATCGGTGCGGCGCTGTGGCCGGAACGATGCATCGGGCTGGTCTGCACCAACGGTTACATGATCCAGGACATCGCACATGCGATGGTGCCGGCGCGGCCGGAGCGCGAGGTGCCGCTGTGGTATCAGTATTACTTCCAGCTCGAGCGGGGGCGCGCCGGGCTCGCCGCCGACCGGCGCGGCATCGCGAAGCTATTGTGGTCGCAATGGTCGCCGAGCTGGGCGTTCGATGACGCCTGCTTCGAGCGGACTGCAGTTGCATTCGACAATCCTGATTATGTCGACGTCGTGATCCACAGTTACCGGCATCGCTACGGCGTTGTAGCTGGAGATCCGCAGTACACCGACATTCAGCGGCGGCTGGACGCGCTGCCGGTGATCACGGTCCCCACCATTACGCTCGACGGGGCCGATGACGGGGTTACGGCTGCCGCCGACGGCAGCGCCAGTGCGGCCAGGTACACCGCCCGCCGCGCCTATCGGGTGATCCCGGGCGCCGGCCACAATCTGCCGCAGGAAGCGCCGGAGGCATTTGCTGCGACGGTGATGGAGGTGATGAAGGGTTAGCGCCGCGGGCTGATCTTCCAAGCTGTCGCAAGCGTCAGCAGCGTCAGAATACCGCTGACGAGCGCGGCCATCGGGATCGTCAGGGCTAGTGCGGCAGTTGCGGCCCAGCCGATCGAGGAGAAGGCTTCCGCGAAGGTGGCGATGCGGGAGGAGGTCTGGCGCCGGCGGAACTGGCTGCGCTTGGCCTGCGCGCGGAACCAGAGCTGGACCGCGGCGGCGGATGCGGTCGCGATGACGATCGCGATCGCCGTCACCACGGCCTGCCCCGGCGAGGCGAACGCCAGCGCGACCACCAGCGGCGCGAAAACCGCAGCGATCGCAAGCAGGACGACCTCGACCTTGGCGCGGGTCACACGCGACGGCGGCAGCGGCGCAGTCGCCACCAGATCGGGCGCGTCTTCGCCCGAGATGGTCAGCCACGCCAGCCCACCGGCGAGCTGGCCCGCGGCCATCACGATGACAGGCGTGATCAGCACGATCGCGGTCGACGTCCCGGAGAAGCTGCGCCACAGCATCAGCGCCGGCGGCAGCAGATAGAGCATCTGCATCAGGCTCTGCGACAGCAGCCACGGATCGCGGCGCAGCAGCAACAATTCCTTGCGCCGCAGCGCCTGCTGCCGCGAGCCGCTCCGGAACGCGCGTGCCCGTCCCTGCGTGACCGCAGCTGGATTGGCGGCGACGCGTGCGACGGTGTCGGCAAACCGCGGCGCGAACACCGCCATCACGATGCCGAGCAGCACGAGCGCGGTGGCGAGCAGCAGCAGCATGATGTCGACATCGCCGAGCGATGCGCGCGCCGGCCACCAGACGAGGCTGTCGGGCGCCGGGGCAATGCGTGCCGCTGTCTCCGACGTCAGAAAGGCAAAGCGCGACAGCGTGCCGTAGGACAGCACGGCGACGACCTGCAGCGCGATGACGAAGCCGGCGCCGATGACGGCGGAGACGATCTGTGCCACCAGCCGCGTCCGGCCCGGCCCGATCAGGCGAAACAGCAGCGCGGTGACGGCGATCGCCGCGGCAGCCGCCGACAGCCCGATCGCAAGGACGACGCCGAAGCCGGCAAGCCAGCGTGCGCCGCCGAGATACACCAGCACGTCGATGAACGGCGTCGACAGCAGGAGCGCCATGCTGCTCACCGTCATCGCGATTGCGGCGATCCGGATCGAGAAGATGTTGGTGAGCTTCGCCGGCGACGACATGATCAAATCGAGATCGGCGCGGGCGTAGAACACCCGCGTCACCGACTCGATCGCCTGCGAGAGCATCAGCGCCCAGGACAGGAAGATCGTCGCGGTCAGCACGATCAGCGAGGACGGATCGAGCGGAAACCGCAGGTCGACATAGCGGGCAACCACGGCATAGGCCGGCAGATGCAGGATCGCCGCGAAGATCAAGAGGCCGATCACGGCGCGATTGCGCCGGCGCCGGCCGCCGGTCATCATCGCCAGCCATTCGCGCCAGGCGAGGCGGAATTCGTGGCGGGCGAACCAGGTGAGATGGGCGGTCGAGCTCACGCGGCGGCCGCCTCGGTATCGACAAGCGCGATGAACATGTCCTCGAGGGTGGTGTCGTTGCGGCCGTTCTGCTCGCGCAACTCGGCCAGCGTGCCCTCGGCGATCAGCCTGCCGGCCGCGATGACGCCGATGCGGTCGGCCATGCGCTCGGCGACTTCGAGAATGTGGGTGGTCATGATCACGGTGCAGCCGGCGCGGACGCGCTCCTGCAACAGTCCCTTGACGTGACGCGCCGACAGCGCGTCGAGGCCGGTCAGCGGTTCATCGAGAATGATGAGGCGGGGATCGTGCACCAGCGCGCCGGCGAGCGCCACCTTCTGGCGCATGCCCTTGGAGAAGCCTTCGCAGCGCTCGTTGAGATGCGGCTCCAGCCCGAGCGATACCAGGAGATTGCGCGCCGACTTCTCCGACGTGCGGGGATCGATGCCCCACAGGCCAGCGACGAATTCGAGATATTCGAGCGGCGTCAGCTTGTCGTAGATCATCGGCTCGTCGGACACCCAGGCCATGATCTGCTTGGCTGAGACCGGGTCGGCCAGCGCATCGATGCCGAGGATCGACACCGAGCCGGCATCGGGCCGCAACAGCCCTGCCACCATGCGCAGCGTCGTGGTCTTGCCGGCTCCGTTCGGCCCGAGCAGCGCATAGAATTCACCGACACGGACGGTGAGATCGAGCGCGTCGACCGCCGGGCGGTCAAAACGCTTGGTTAACCCTCGCACAGCGAGTGCAGACAGTTCCGAAGTCATGGTGCGTTGGCGATCCGGGAGTTCGCTCGTCGGTTGCGCAAGCTTGGACAAAAACCGTTTCGGTGCAGTGAATCGCACGGGGCAAATCGACCGCGATATCCGTATTAGTCCGTGCTGCGGCATATCTCCGCAAATGTGATGATACAGCCGGATCAGCGGTTTGTTGACAGGGATCGGGCCTTTTGGCTCAATCGGAGCGGACATAGGCAGCTTTCAGCGCTTCCGACACAAGGGCGTGAAGGCGGGATGCGACGAGCGATCTGATAAGAATCGCCGGGCATCGGGGAGGGAACGATGCTGGACTTTGTTCAGCAGCTCGTCAGCGGCATCGCGCTCGGCTGCGTTTACGGCCTGATCGCGCTCGGCTTCGTGCTGGTCTACAAGGCGACCGAGGTCGTCAATTTCGCGCAAGGCGATTTGATGATGCTGGGCGGCTTTTTCGCCTTCACCTTCATCGGCATGCTCGGACTGAATTACTGGGTCGGCTTCGCCGGCGCGGTGATCTGCATGGCGCTGTTCGGCATGCTGGCCGAGCGAGTCGTGGTGCGGCCGATCCTCGGTTATCCGCAGTTCTCCATCATCATGGCGACGATCGGGCTCGGCTATTTCCTGCGCTCGGTTGCCGGCATGATCTGGGGCACCGACGACTTCAAGATCGAAACGCCGTTCAGCCAGGGCGTCCTGAGGATCGGCAGCCTGGTGCTCGCCTATGACAAATTGTCGGTGATCGCGGCGACCATCATCCTGTGCGCGCTGCTCTATCTGTTCTTCAACCGCACCACGCTCGGCACCGCGATGCGTGCCAGCTCCGAGAACATGCTGGCTGCCTATTACATGGGCATCCCGGTCAAGCGCGTGGTCTCGATCGTCTGGGCGATCTCGGCGGCGGTGGCGACCTGCGCCGGCGTGCTGCTGGCGCCGATCACTTTCATCCATTCCAATGTCGGCCTGGTGTTGGGGCTGAAGGCGTTTCCGGCCGCGGTGCTCGGTGGCTTCGGCTCGATTCCGGGTGCGGTGGTCGGCGGCGTCCTGATCGGCGTGATCGAGAGCATGGCCGGCTTCTATCTGCCGCAGGGATGGAAGGACGTCGCGCCCTACATCGTGCTGCTCGCGGTGCTGCTGCTCAAGCCCGAGGGCCTGTTCGGCCTTCATGTCCGCAAGAAGGTTTGAGGGGTAACACATGCGGTTTCTCTTCAAGACCGACTATGAAGACGACATCAGGTTGTTTCCGCATTCCGGCTATATCTATTCCTACGGCCTGCTGCTGGCGGTGTTGCTGATCGCGCCCCACGTGCTCTCAAGCTATCTGATGAGCCAGCTGGTCTTCGTCTGCATCTATGCGACCGTCGGCGTCGGGCTCTTGATCCTGACCGGCTTCACCGGACAGGCCTCGCTCGGCCATGCCGCGTTTCTGGCGATCGGTGCCTACACGGCGGCCTATCTGCAGCAATTCAACGTGCCGTTTCCGGTCTATTTCCTCGCGGCGGGGCTGTTGACCGGCGTAGTCGGTGCGCTGGTCGGATTTCCGGCGCTGCGGCTGCAGGGCATCTATCTGGTGATCGCCACGATTTCGTTTGCCTTCATCGTCGAGGAAATCCTCGCGCGCTGGGAAAGCGTGACTCGCGGCAATGAGGGCATGCGGGTCAAGACCATTCAGCTGCTTGGCACCACGGTGTCGCGCGACGGCCCGACCTTCTACTATCTGTGTCTCGCGGTGCTGGTGCTGACCATCGTCGGCACGCTCAACCTGCTGCGCTCGCCGACCGGGCGGGCCTTTGTCGCGATCCGCGACAGCGAGACCGCGGCGCGCAGCATGGGCATCAACGTCGCGCTCTACAAGGTGAAGTCGTTCGCGATCTCGGCGGCGATCACCGGCTTCGCCGGCGTGCTGTTCGCCCATAAGCTCTCCTTCATCTCGCCGGAGATGTTCACGCTACAGCTCTCGATCGAGTTCATCATCGTGATCCTGATCGGCGGCACCTTCAGCCTGCATGGCGCGGTGCTGGGTGCGATCTTCCTGGTCATGATCGATCCGTTCCTGACCTACCTGAAGGACGACATGCCCGGCGTGATCGCCGGCGTCGCCGCCACGCTCGGCGCCGGCACGGAACGCGCAGGCCACATCCAGGATGCGGTCGCGGCCTTCGCCTCCGCCAACGGGCTGAAGGGCGCGATCTACGGCGTCATCATCGTCGTGTTCGTGCTCTTTGAACCGCTCGGACTCTACGGCCGCTGGCTCAAGATCAAGCTCTTCTTCCAGCTGTTCCCGCTCTACAAGCGCGCGACCTTCAAGTGGCAGAAGATCTACGTGAAATCGGAGCGGAACCGATGAGCTATTTCCGCGCCGAGAACCTGTCCCTGCATTTCGGCGGCCTCAAGGCGGTCGATGCCGTCAGCTTCGCGGTCGAGAAGGGCGAGATTCTCTCGATCATCGGGCCCAACGGCGCCGGCAAGAGCTCGATCTTCAACCTGATTTCGCGGATCTATCCGCCGACCTCGGGAAGGATCTTCTTCGAGGATCAGGACATCACCCAGCAGCCGGCCTACGACATCGCCAAGCTCGGCATCGCGCGGACCTTCCAGAACATCGAGCTGTTCGAGAATGCCACTGTGCTGAGCAACCTCCTGGTCGGACGGCATCGCCATTCCACCACCCAGCTGTGGCAGGAGCTCTTGTTCCTGCCGAGCGTCCGCGCCGGCGAGAAGGCGCATCGCCGCCGGGTCGAGCAGGTGATCGAATTCCTCGATCTCGAACCGTATCGCGACAAGCTGATCTCGGGACTGCCTTACGGCGTGCGCAAGGTGATCGAGCTGGCGCGCGCGCTTTGCTCGGAACCGAAGCTGATCCTGCTCGACGAGCCGTCGTCCGGCCTCAACGTCGAGGAGACCGACGACATGTCGTTCTGGATCCGCGACATGAAGAGCGAGCTCGGCATCACGGTCTTGATGGTCGAGCACGACATGACGCTGGTCAACCGGGTCTCCGACCGCGTCATCGCGCTGAACTACGGCCGCGTGCTGGCGATGGGCTCGCCGTCCGAGGTGCAGCACCATCCCGACGTCGTCGCAGCATATCTCGGCGCATGAGGATGATGCCATGAGCGCAGCAGACATCATCCTGAAACTCTCCAACATCGAGAGCTATTACGGGCCGATCATGGCGATCCGCGGCATCAGCCTCGAGGTGCAGCGCGGCCGGATCGTGACGCTGCTCGGTGCCAACGGCGCCGGCAAGACCACGGTGCTGAAGACGATCTCCGGCATCCTCGATCCGCAGAAAGGGTCGATCGAATTCCTGGGCAAGCCGATCCAGCGCATGGAGGCCGACCGGATTGTGCGGCTCGGCCTCAGCCACGTGCCGGAGGGACGCGAGGTGTTTCCGTTCCTGTCGGTGCGTGAAAACCTGATGATGGGCGCCTTTCTGCGCAAGGACCGCGACGGTGTGGCGCAGGACCTCGAACGCGTCTACGGCTATTTTCCACGGCTGAAGGAGCGGCTCGGCCAGCCGGCCGGACAGCTTTCGGGCGGCGAGCAGCAGATGCTTGCGATCGGGCGGGCGCTGATGAACCGGCCGACCTTGCTGCTGCTGGACGAGCCGTCGCTTGGACTGTCGCCGATCCTGGTGAAGGAGATCTTCACCATCATCCGCCGTGTCAATGAGGAACAGGGCATGTCGATCCTGCTGGTCGAGCAGAATGCCAAGATTGCGCTGGAGACGGCGCATTACGGCTATGTACTGGAGATCGGCCGCGTCGTCATGAACGACACCTGCGAACGGCTGTTGAATTCGCCCGATATCCAGGAGTTCTACCTCGGCGCCAAGGAAGCCGGCGCGCGGGGCGAGCGGCGCTGGAAAAAGAAGAAGACGTGGCGCTGAGAGGTAAGGCTGCCGCAGACGAAGGTTGGCGTCGACTAAAGTTGGCCGAGGAAGGTTTGGCGCTGAGAGCGAGTTGGAGCTAGATTTCGGGCCTGCTTCGCGAACAAGACCGGCCTTCGAGCCGGCGGATGAGGCAAGCGGCAGAGGAGGGAGCGCGCATGGCAGGACCAGCGGTGCTGACGGTTGCCGACACGATCGCGAGGAGCTTTCTGCTCGCGGTGCAGACGCGTGGCGACCGGCCCGCGATCCGCGAGAAGAAGTTCGGCATCTGGCAACCGACCAGCTGGCGCGAATGGCTGCAGATCTCCAAGGACATCGCCTTCGGCCTGCATGCGACCGGCTTCCGCCCCGGCGACGTCGCCTCGATCATCGCCAACGCGGTGCCGGAATGGGTTTATGCCGACATGGGCATCCTGTGCGCCGGCGGCGTGTCCTCTGGCATCTATCCGACCGATTCGGCGGCGCAGGTCGAATACCTGGTCAATGATTCCCGGACGCGGGTGATGTTCGTTGAGGACGAGGAGCAGCTCGACAAGGTGCTGACCTGCCGGTCGCGCTGTCCGACGCTGGAAAAAATCGTCGTGTTCGACATGGAGGGCCTCTCCGGATTCTCCGATCCGATGGTGCTGTCGCTCGCCGAATTCACGGCGCTCGGCCGCAATCATGCGCGGGGCAATGATGCCTTGTGGGATGAGATGACCGGCAGCCGCACCGCCTCCGATCTCGCGATCCTGGTCTACACCTCAGGCACCACGGGCCCGCCCAAGGGCGCGATGCATTCCAACCGCAGCGTCACGCACCAGATGCGCCACGCCAACGATCTCTATCCTTCGACCGACAGCGAGGAGCGGCTGGTGTTCCTGCCGCTCTGCCATGTCGCCGAGCGGGTCGGTGGCTACTACATCTCGCTCGCGCTGGGTTCGGTGATGAATTTTGCCGAGAGCCCGGAGACGGTGCCGGATAATCTGCGCGAGGTGCAGCCGACTGCATTCCTTGCGGTGCCCAGGATCTGGGAGAAGTTCTATTCCGGCATCACCATCGCGCTGAAGGACGCGACCCCGTTCCAGAACTGGATGTACGCCCGCGCGCTTGCGATCGGCAATCGGATGACCGAGTGCAGGCTGGAGGGCGAGACGCCGCCGCTGTCGCTGCGGCTCGCCAACCGCGCCGCCTACTGGCTGGTGTTCCGCAACATCCGCCGCATGCTCGGGCTCGACCGCTGCCGGATCGCACTGACCGGCGCGGCGCCGATCTCGCCGGATCTGATCCGCTGGTATCTCGCGCTCGGCATCGACATGCGCGAGGTCTATGGCCAGACCGAGAATTGCGGCGTCGCGACCATGATGCCGGCGGAGCGCATCAAGCTCGGCTCGGTCGGCAAGGCCGCGCCCTGGGGCGAGGTCATGATCTGCCCGAAGGGCGAGATCCTGATCAAGGGCGACTTCCTGTTCATGGGCTATCTCAACCAACCGGAGAAGACTGCCGAGACGATCGACGCGAAAGGCTGGCTGCACACCGGCGACGTCGGTGCGATCGACAATGAAGGCTATGTGAAGATCACCGATCGGATGAAGGACATCATCATCACCTCCGGCGGCAAGAACATTACGCCGTCGGAGATCGAGAACCAGCTGAAATTCTCGCCTTACGTCTCCGATGCGGTCGTGATCGGCGACAAGCGGCCGTATCTCACCTGCCTGATCATGATCGATCAGGAGAATGTCGAGAAATACGCCCAGGACCAGGACATCCCCTTCACCAACTACGCGAGCCTGTGCCGTGCCCGCGAGATCCAGGACCTGATCCAGCGCGAGATCGAGGCGGTCAATATCAAGTTCGCGCGCGTCGAGACCATCAAGAGATTCTATTTGATCGAGCGCCAGCTCACGCCCGAAGACGAGGAGCTGACACCGACCATGAAGCTGAAGCGCAGTTTTGTGAACAAGCGCTACGCGGCCGAGATCGACGCCATGTATGGCGCGCGGGCGGTGGCGTAAGCGGAGGTATGGAATTGGCGAGGGAGCGAGCAGGCCCGACCCTTCGCCCAACATGGGCCATGTGAGGAGGAGACTGCAATGTCGAAATCGCTGAAGGCGCTGGGCCTTGCGGTGAGCGCTCTGGCGCTGACCTGTCTGCCGGCCGCAGCCCAGACCAAGGTCACCAATGAAGGCATCTCGCCGACCGAGATCGTGATCGGAACGCATCAAGACCTGTCCGGCCCGATCAAGGTCTGGGGCGTTCCGGTGTCCAACGGCATGAAGATGGCGGTTGAGGAAATCAACGCCAGCGGCGGCATCAACGGCCGCAAGATCAAGATGATCCTGGAGGACAACGGCTACGACCCGAAGAAGGCCGTGCTGGCCTCGCAGAAGATGGTCGAGCGCGACAAGGTCTTCGCCATGATCGGCCCGATGGGCTCGCCGACCGTGCTCGCCGCGCAGGACATCCTGTTCGATGCCGGCGTGCTGCAGTTGTTCCCGCTGACCGCCGCCGAATTTACCTTCAAGTTCGATCCCGCCAAGCCGCAGGAGCGGCTGAAGTTCAACAACCTGCTGCCCTATGTCGAGAGCACGCGCGCCGCGATCAAATACATGATGGAGTGGAAGAACTTCAAGAAGCCCTGCATCATGCACCAGGACGACGAGTACGGTAAGAACGTGCTCGACGGCTTCACCCAGCAGCTCGGCGCGATGAAGGTGCAACCCGCCTCGATCACGAGCTACAAGCGCGGCGCCTCCGACTTCTCGGCGCAGGTCGCCAAGATGAAGTCCGACGGCTGCGATCTCGTCGTGCTCGGCACCGTGATCCGCGAGACCATCGGCGCGATGAACGAGGCGAAGAAGCTCGGCTGGGACGTGACCTTCCTCGGCGCCACCCCGACCAACGTGCTCGAAGTGCCGGCGCTCGGCAAGGAAGCGGTCGAGGGCCTCTACGCCGCGTCGGGTTTCGAGATTCCCTACGAGGACACCGCCAAGGGCAAGGTGAAGGACTGGCTGGTCAACTACAAGAAGATGTTCAACAGCGAGGCCAACACGCAGGCGATCATCGGCTACAACGCGGTGATGACCTTCGCCTTCTACGCGCAAAAGGCGGGCAAGGATCTCACCGGCCAGAAGATGCTGGACGCGCTGGAGTCAGGCGACAAGTTCCTCGACATCTTCAGCTCGCCGCCGACCAAGTTCTCCAAGACCGATCATCTCGCCAACACCATCACCCAGGTGCAGCAGGTCAAGGGCGGCCGCTGGGTGCTGGTCAAGGACAATTTGATGTTCTGAGCGGTCTGGCACTCCGTCATTGCGAGCGTAGCGAAGCAATCCATAGCTCCGCGAAGGAAACGTGGATTGCTTCGTCGCTTCGCTTCTCGCAATGACGTTGTGGCAGCGGCTCATGCCATGATCGGCAGTCGAGCGCGTCAGTTCACTCCCGCGGCCGGCCACCACGCGGCCTCGGTGACGAGCGGAGCGTCGACATAACGGCTGACGCCGTTCTGGTCGATCACGAAGGTCGGCCGAAAACGCCTGATGTCGGCATCCTCGATCATCGCCATGCGGCGGTTGTCGAGCGTGAGCCAGTGGCCGTCGAGCCGCGCCGCGACCACGGCATGATCCTCGTCACCGAGCAGGTCATGCATGACGACGATGCGCAAATCTTCCGGCGCGACGCCGGCCTTGCCGAGCGCCACGAATTTCGCGATCGCATAATCCTCGCAATCGCCGCTGCCGCGGGCGAACGTGGCGAGCGGCGTGGCCCAGACGTCGGGCTCGCCATAAGTCGCGAGATCGCTGCCCGGGCGGATCGCCAGGTTGATCGCGCGGTTGATCTCGCCGAGACGGGCGCGGCCGCTGCGCGCGCGTCCGGCGTCGACGATTGCCAGGAACCGCAGCGCCTCCGGCGACGCACATTCCGCACGGTCGCTCTCGCAGGCTGCGAGCTGCACCAGTTCGTCGGCAAGCTGGCGCCGCACGCCGAGCCATTTGTCGCGCAGGCCGCCGTCGGCAAGCAGGCTGGTCGCTAGGCCGAACGGCTCGGTCGACTTTCTGAGGAGGGTCGCCGGGCCGGGCGAAAGCACCGAGGCGGCATTGAGCTCGGCGATCGGCGCGGCCAGCGCCAGGCCGAAGCCCAGCATGACGGCGCGCAGCGCAAGCGAACGAAGCGAGTTACCCATGTGACACCCCCTGTCCGCTCATCGACGGGTGGATACTGCACCGCGCACGCGACCGGATCGTTTCATGCCGGCAGCATGGCCAACGATCCCTTCGAATCGACTTAAGATGTGGGGAAACCGGACAGGAGGCTAAAGGGCGCGTGCGCCGGGTCCCGAAAACTTTACCGGTTTGTGAAACGGACCGGCGAACCTTTTTCCACCGCGAAACGCCTCACACTTGCTTTCTGGTTAACCCGGCCGGTCCGCGCGCGGGATAGCTGCGATTTGTAAGCCAAGTCACAGCTTTGGCCGGAAAATTGGGGTCAGATGCCCTCTCGGGGCCGCGGGGAAATAAAGGCAAGTAGAGAAATGCCAGTGAATACCACGAATACGTGGCTCAGTACCCATCTTGGTTTCAATCCCATCTCATGGTACCGTCAGGCGAGTCGGAAATACACGACTCATGTAAGAGTGAGCCAAGTCACACCCACTCAAACCGCGCAATCAGAGCACCTTGCGAAAGCACAGGATGGTTTCGCGAAGCTTTATCCGATGATATGCACGCGTAATCATTCGGATAATCTACCAATATTAACCTTCGTGCGGTGATCCGCAGTGAACTTTGTCGAGAAATTCGACGGCCATTTGCCGAACGTGGACGCTTATGCCCGCGGATCGGTGCATGTCGACAGCGTGTCCACGCACGCGCCGCCCGGCGCGATCACCGTCGACGACGGGCAATTGCTGTTCACCGGCGACTTCAAGCGGACCGGGCTCGATCTCGTCATCTCGAAGGACGACCGGGAACTCGTCCTGCGCGACTACTTCAAGGGCGAGAAACACGCCGCACTGGCGTCGCCTGAAGGTGCGCATCTCACCGGCGAGATCGTCAGCGCGCTCACCGGCCACACCCAATATGCCCAGGCCGGCGGCGTGGTGGAACCGGCAAAGGTCATCGGCCATGTCACCAAGCTGACGGGCAGCGCCACCGCGATCCGCAATGGTGTCGCTGTTGTCCTGAACCAGGGCGACAACGTCAACAAGGGTGACGTGGTGCAGTCCGGCAGTGACTCGACGCTCGGCATCACCTTCATCGACGGCACCGTGTTCGGTCTCGGACCGAATGCCAAGATGGTGCTGAACGAGATGATCTACGACCCGAACGGGTCGAGCAACTCGTCGCTGATGAGCCTCGTCTCGGGCACGATCTCGTTCGTTGCCGGCGCCACCGCCAAGCATGGCGACATGAAGGTCGATACGCCGGTCGCGACCATGGGCATCCGCGGCACCGCCGTGCTGGTCGAGATCGATTTCGACGTACAGGGCTCGGGTGGCGTGCCGCCGGCCAAATTCCAGGTGCTGGTCGAGCCCGACGGCACCACCGGCTCCTACATCCTGTTCGACAAGACGACGCTCAATCCGATCGCGACCGTCGATCAGGCCGGTACCCAGACCATCGTCAACGGCCAGGGCAGCGTCAGCTTCGTCTCGTCGGCGCAACTGTCGACCGATGCCCAGAAGCTGATCTCCGACGTCTTCGCGCTGAAGTTCACCGACAATTCGAATCCCAACACCAAGCTCACGACGAACTTCACGGACAGCGTCGTCCCGGTCACGTTCGGCCTGAAACTCGCGACCGGCGAGGCGATCGTGCCGATCAGCTTTCTGCTGGGGTTGACCAACAATCCCGCATCGCAGGCCGCGCCCATCAAGTCCGACCACATCGCCGGGCCGCCGCATGTCGTGACGCAGAATGCGGCGTTCACCGAGCAGACCGGACAGACCCATAGCGCGCTGCCCGACACGGTGACCGGCCAGATCACCTGGGTGGACGTCAATCTCGGCGACAAGCCGACTGCAACGATCAACTTCAGCACGTTCAGCTACCACGACGCCGGCGGCCACGACGTCACCTCGTCGCTGACGGCGGCGGAACAGGCGGCCATCGCGGCCGTCGAGGTCCCGGTGCTGCTCGACCCCAATCCGCTGAACAACAACATCGGTTCGGCGACCTGGACTTACAGCCTTGCTGACGGCGCCTTCGACTTCCTCGCCGCCGGCGAAACGCTGACGCTCACCTATATGGTGCGCGTCGATAACAACTACGCGCTGAGCAACGAGACCGCATTCAAGACCATCACCATCACGATCACCGGCACCAACGACACGCCGGTTGTTACGTCGGCGGCGCAGGTCGGTTCGATCACAGAATTGCCATGGACGACGAATTCCGCCGCGCCCGATACGGCGCACGGCACGGTGACGTTTACCGATGCGGATTTGACCGACACGCACACGGTCGCCATCACCGGCGTTACCGCGACCGGCTTCACTGGCGGAATTCCCAACCAGGCCACCTTGCTGAGCTGGCTGTCGCTGGGCGCGCTGACCGATTCGACCGACGGCATGACGGGATCGCGCTCCTGGACGTTCTCGGCCGCCGACAAGAGTTTCGATTATCTCGCCACCGGCGAGACGCTGACGCTGATCTACACGATCCAGATCGATGACCATCATGGCGGCGTCGTCACCGTCCCCGTCACGATCACGATCGTCGGCACCGACGACAGGCCGGTGATCACCTCGCCGACCCAGGCGGCGGCCATCACCGAGGCCGAAGGTGTAACCGGTTCGGTGAATCCGGATACCGCGTCCGGCACCGTGACCTTCACTGATGCCGATCTCAGCGACACCCACAGCATCACCGTGGCCGGTGTCACCGAAACGGGCGTGACCACCGGGCTGCCCGATCAGGCGACGATCCTGAGCTGGCTGTCGCTGGGCACGCTGAAGGATACGACCGGCGGCGTCAGCGGATCCAATGTCTGGACGTTCTCGGCCGCCGACAAGAATTTCGACTATCTGGCGGCTGGCGAGAAGCTGACGCTGACCTACCTGATCCAGGTCGACGACCACCATGGCGGCGTCGTCACCCAGCCCGTCACGATCACCATCACGGGCACCAACGACACCCCGACGTTCACATCGGAACCGTCGACCACCTCGGTCCCCGAGGCGATCGGCGAGACCGGCTCGACCAAGCCGGACGTCGCCCAAGGCGTGGTGGCGTTTGCCGATGTCGATCTCAGCGACGCTCATACGGTGTCCGTCACCGGCGTGGCGGAGTCCGGAACGACCACCGGCCTGCCTGAGGACGAGTCCACGGTCCTGAACTGGCTCTCGCTGGGCACGCTGACGGATTCGACCGGCCATGTGAATGGATCGCAAGCCTGGACCTTCTCGGTCGCGGACCAGAATTTCGACTATCTCGCCGTCGGCGAGTCGCTGACGCTGACCTACACAGTCAAGATCGACGACCATCATGGCGGCGTGATCAGCCAACCGGTGACGATCACCATCACCGGCGCCAACGACGCGCCGACCGTGACGTCGGCGCCGCAGTCCGCCACCATTCCCGAGCAGCCCGACACGACGGGTTCATCCAAGCCGGACGTCGCATCGGGCGTGGTGGGATTTGCCGATGTCGATCTCAGCGATACTCACGCCGTATCCATCACCGGCGTGGCCGAATCCGGGGCGACCGCCGGCCTGCCCGAGGACCAGTCCATGATCCTGACCTGGCTGTCGCTGGGCACGCTGACGGATTCGACCGGCCATGTGAACGGATCGCAGGCCTGGGCCTTCTCGGCCGCGGACCAGAATTTCGACTATCTCGCTGTCGGCGAGTCGCTGACGCTGACCTACACGATCCAGATCGACGACCATCACGGCGGCGTCATCACCGCGCCCGTGACGATCACCATCACCGGCGCCAACGACGCGCCGACGCTGGCCGATGTCAATGCCGGCCCGCTCACCGATACCGCTGCCAATGACACGTTCAGCCCGCTCACCGGCGCGCTGCACGGCCATGACGTCGACGATGGCGAGACCGCGACGCTGACCTATGCGGCCCTCAATTCGGACCACGTCGCGGTCAACTCGTCGATCGCGGGCCTCTACGGCTCGCTCACGGTCAACCCGGACGGAACCTACAGCTACGTTCCCGACGCTGCCGCGATCAATGCGCTGGCCAAGGGCAGCTATGCCGACACGTTCACCGTCGAGACCATCGATGCGCATGGCGCGACCGGGACTGCGACGCTGACGGTCGATGTCGTCGGCGCCAACGACGCGCCGGTGATCCACGCCGACAACATCAGTATCACCAACAATCCTGACGGGACCGAAACGATCTCCGGCCTGACCGTCACGGATGTCGATGCCGGCGCCAACGAGAACTTCACCCTGGCGGCCGCGACGAACCCCGGTTCGGGCAGCAGCGTCGCGCCGCCTGCGCTGCTCGGCCATCTCCCGGATATCAACACCGCGCTCGGGTCGCCGGGCCTCGTCTACAACCCGGGCGAGACCCCGCCGGCGACCGACAAGATCGCGCTCTCCGTGACCGACGGCAACGGCGCGAGCGATACGGTCAACCTGATCTTCAACGTCCAGCAAAATCCGTCTCAGCCGGTGACGCTGACGGGGACCGGCGACAAGGACGTGTTTTTCGGATCGGGCTCTCAGGACAAGTTCGTGTTTGCACCGAACTTCAATCACGACACGATCCTGAACTTTACGCCGGGCCAGGACCAGATCGACCTGTCCACGGTCGTCTCGACAAGCACCTTCAGCAGTTGGTTCGATCAGCATGTGGCAACGTCGCCGACCAATTCGGCGGATACGCTGATCACGGTCGACAGTGCAGACACGATCACGCTGCACAATGTCTCGAAGGCGAGTTTGCATCAGAGCGACTTCATCATTCATTATACGTGATGGGCGCGCCGGCCTCCAGAAAAGGCCGGCTGGATCCTGCATTGCGCAACGTCTGCTCGATTGGAACAAATCTCCGCGCGTGATATCCAGACGGTATGAGACGGCTGAAGGCGATACGAAGGTGGTTCGGACGGCGCTTCGGCTATGCGCGGCTGGCCTGCGTGGCGCTGTTGATCGGCTTTGCCGCGCTGCGGGTCGCGGACCCGGCTCCGGTGCAGGAGCTTCGCGTCAGGACGTTTGACACGTTCCAGGTGCTCGAACCTCGCCTGAAGACCGCGCGGCCCGTCACCATCGTCGATATCGACGAGAAGAGCCTCGCCGACCCCCGGCTCGGGCAATGGCCGTGGCCGCGGACGCGGCTCGCCGACATCGTCATCAACCTCACCCGGCTCGGCGCCGTGGTGATCGCGTTCGACGCGGTGTTCTCCGAGCCCGACCGCCTCAACCCCGATATCGCGGCCGATACGTTCAGCAGCCTCGATGAGGAGATGCGCGCCAGGCTGCGGCAGCTGCCGAGCAACGACAGCATCCTGGCCGACGCCATCAAGAATTCACGCGTGGTGCTCGGCGAATCCGGCGGCCCCAACGTGCGCGCCGACCTCAACGAAAAGCTGCCGGTCACCGGGCTTGCGATGCTCGGCGAGGAGCCGCAGCGCTTCATGTTCCAGTTTCCGGGATTGTTGCGCAACGTGCCGGTGCTCGAGGAGGCCGCGGCCGGGCGAGGCCTGTTCACGATCAGGCCGGAACGCGACGGCATCGTCAGGCGGGTGCCGATGATGATGGTCGCGCAAGGCATCACCATGCCTTCGCTGACCTTCGAAATGTTGCGGGTGGCGGGCGGCTCGGGCACCATCCTGATCAAGGCCGACAAGGCCGGCATTCAGAGCCTCGGTATCAAGGGCTTTGCGATCCCGACCGATCTCTATGGCCAACTCTGGATCCACTACGCGCGCCGTGATCCCTCGATCTACGTCTCGGCCGTCGATGTGCTGGATGGGCGGGTGCCGCCGGACCGGATCGCCGGCAAGCTGATCCTGATCGGCACATCCTCGGTCGGGCTCAACGACATCAAGACCACGCCGGTGACGCCGGCGATGCCCGGTGTCGAGGTTCACGCCCAGGTGCTGGAGAGCGCGCTGACTGGGGACGTGGTTTCGCAGCCGAACTACGGCATCGGCATCGAGTTCTTCGCGGCGCTGATCATGGGGCTCCTGGTCATCGCCTTCGCGCCGAAGTTCGGTCCGATCACGCTGGTCGTCGTCGGCGGGCTGTTTGCCTCGGTGCTGATCGGCACCTCCTGGTACTTCTACTCCCAGCACCGACTCCTGATCGATTTCACCTATCCGTTGATGTCGACCACGGCAATCTATCTCACCCTGATCTTCTCCGCCTTCGTGCGCGAACAGCAGCAGCGCCGGCAGATCAGGTCGCAATTCGTGCAGTACATGTCGCCCGCGCTGGTCGAGCAACTGGCGCAGGCGCCGGAACGGCTCGTGCTCGGCGGCGAAGAGCGCGAGATGACCATCATGTTCTCGGACATGCGCGGCTTCACCACGATCTCGGAAACCTACAAGCGCGATCCGCAGGGTCTCACGGCGCTGATGAACCGTTTCCTCACCCCGCTCACCAACGTGATTCTCGCCCGCAAGGGCTATATCGACAAATACATGGGCGACGCCATCATGGCGTTCTGGAATGCGCCGCTCGACGACAAGCAGCACCACCTCAACGCCTGCGAGGCCGCGCTCGACATGCTGGAGCGCGTCGACGAGCTCAACGAGACGCGCGAGGAGGAGGCCAAGGAAGGTGGCCACGTCTATGTGCCGCTCAACATCGGCGTCGGCCTCAACACCGGCACCTGCGTGGTCGGCAACATGGGGTCCGATCTCAAGTTCAATTATTCGGTGTTGGGCGACAGCGTCAATCTGGCCGCGCGCCTGGAGGGGCAGTCCAAGGAGTACGGCTTCCCGATCATCGTGGGATCGAAGACCGCGCTTGCGGTGAAGGAGAAGTTCGCGATCCTCGAACTCGACTTCATCATGGTGAAGGGCAAGAAGGAGCCCGAGGTGATCTATGCGATCGCCGGTCGCGAGGATGTGGCCGGTTCCGGCCGCTTCCAGCGGCTGCGCAACCTGACCATCGAGATGCTCGCCTGCTACCGCGGCCGCGACTGGGACGGCGCGCTCGCCGCGATCGAGCGCGGCCGCAAGACCGACGAGGCGCAGACGCTGCAATATCTCTACCGCCTCTACGAGGCGCGCATCCGAGCCTTCCAGAAGGAGCCGCCGCCGGACGATTGGGACGGCGCCTTTGCGTTGACGACGAAGTAAGTGGCACACATTCGATGTCGTCCCTGCTGACGACGAAATGGGCGCCACACGTTCGTCGTCGTCCCGGCGAAGGCCGGGACCCATAACCACAAATGGGTGTTGTTAGAAAGCCGTCTGGCCGCTTGCCTATTGCGCCGGCCGCGGCGTATGGGTCCCGCCCTTCGCCGGGACGACGGTGAGATATCTACTCCAGCCCGATCTGCGTCAGATCCTGGAACCAGTGCTGCGCCTGCACGAAGGTCTTCACCTTCGGCGACAGCGCGTGCGGATTGGTGTCATGCACCACCCACACCAGCGCGGCATCGTCGACGATAAGCGCATGCGCCTGCGCAATCAGATTATCCTGCCTGGCGGTGTCGAACGTCTGCTTGGCCTCGTTGATCAGCGCATCGACCTTCGGGTTCTTGTAGCCGCCCCAGTTGACGCCGACAGGCGCTACCTGATCGGACGCAAAGAACCGCACGATGGCGTAGAGCGGATCCGAGGTGACGTAGGCGATGTTGTTGGCGGTGATACCGGCGTTCATCTCGTCGGCGGCGCCCTTGCGCCAGTGCGAATAGAGCGTCTCGAGCTCGACCACCTTGAAGTCGATATCGATGCCAATCTCCTTGAAGCTCTGCTGCAGGAATTCATTCATCGGCAGCGACAGCATCTGCCCGGTGCCGCCCTGGGCGATGATGAAGGTCGTCTTCAGCGGCTTGTCCTTGGAATAGCCGGCTTCCTCCACCAGCTTTTTCGCGGCCGCGAGGTCGTATTTCAGTTCGAAGCTCGGCTTGCCGAACCACGGGCTCGACGGGTCGACCTGGCCCTTGGCCGGCTTGGCGAGGCCGTTCATCAGGCCAACCACCGCGTCGCGGTCGATCGCGAGGTTGAGCGCCTTGCGCAGCCGGATGTCGGTCCAGGGCGAACCCGGCAGCACGCTCAAATGATAATTCCAGACATGCGGCGTCACGTTGTCGACGATCCTCATGCCGGCGGCCTTGAGCTGCGGCACGGCGTCGGGCGCCGGCGTTTCGATCAGGTCGACCTGGCCGGCCAGCAGCGCGTTGGTGCGGGTCAGCGCCTCAGGCATCGGGATCAGGATCAACTTGTCGACCTTCGCCAGCCGCTTCTTGTCCCAATAGTCCGGGTTCTTGGTCAGCTCGGCGAGCTCGCGCGGCACCAGCTTGGTCAGCTTGAACGGGCCGGTGCCGGAGGGCTGGCTGGCGAACTTGTCCCAGTCCTTGCCGAGCTTTTCGTACTGCGCGGGGCTCGAGACCAGAAACCAGAGCATCTGGTAGGGAAAGAAGGAGTCGACCGTCTTGGTGGTGATCTCGATGGTAGAGTCGTCGATCTTGGCGTAGCTCGCAACCGAGGGCAGCCGGGTCTTGACCTGGGCACTCTGCCGCTTGTCGAATTGCGGTGCCTTGTCGTTCAGCACCTTGTCGAGATTCCAGATCACCGCGTCGGCGGTGAAGTCGCTGCCGTCATGGAATTTAACGCCCTTGCGCAAGGTGAAGCGCCATTTGGTCTTGTCGTTGTCGTCGACCTTCCATTCGGTCGCAAGCCCGGGCACCAGCTTCCCGGGCCGGTCGGCAACGTCCATCTCCCAGGCCACCAGCGGATCGTAGATCGTGTAGGCCGTGAACTGATAGGCGCCGGCGCCGCGATCGGGCTGGCCGGTCGTCAGCGGAATGTCGGCCATTGAAATGCCGTAGCGCACAATGGACTCGGCTCGCGCCGACATGGCCGGCCAGCCCGCGGTCAAGGCGAGCGCCATTGCGGCCATCAGGATCGAATTGCGCGCGCGCATAGGAAGGCTCCGTTGCTGGGAAGTCGGGGCCAAATCTTGCAAGCATGATGCCAGAATAGGCATCTTCGCACGGTCAGACGCGAGGTGGGAAGAAATGACGCGCCCAGCGGTTATTTGCTGAAGAACTATTCCCCTTGGCACAGGCATTGCATACGCTTGCACAAGAAATAATCACCAAAACGTCACCAGACTTCGAAGGGGTTGCTCAGATGCGTAACAGGAAGACCAATGCGACGGCGATTATGCTGGCGCTTGCGATCGCCAATTGTGTGCCGGCGATCGCCAGCGCCGAGACCGTGCTGCGCATTGGCATGACGGCTGCCGATATTCCGCGCACGCTCGGGCAGCCCGACCAGGGTTTTGAGGGCAACCGTTTCACCGGGCTCACGATGTATGACGCGCTGACGATGTGGGACCTGTCGTCGTCGGACAAGGCGAGCGCGATGATTCCGGGCCTCGCCACCGAGTGGAAGGTCGACGATGCCGACAAGACCAAGTGGATATTCAAGCTGCGTCCCGGCGTCAGCTTTCACGACGGCTCACCGTTCAATTCCGACGCCGTGGTCTGGAACGTCGACAAGGTGCTGAAGCAGGACGCGCCGCAATATGACGCGAGCCAGGTCGGCGTCACCGCCTCACGCATGCCGACCTTGGTGTCGGCGCGCAAGATCGACGACATGACGGTGGAGTTGACCACTAAGGAGCCGGACAGCTTCCTGCCGATCAACCTCACCAATCTGTTCATGGCGAGCCCGGCCAAGTGGCAGCAATTCTACGACAAGGCCGAAGGTGCCGATGCCAAGGCGAAGTCGCAGGCCGCATGGGCGGCGTTCGCCAAGGACGCGTCGGGCACGGGCCCCTGGAAGATGTCGAGCTTCACGCCGCGCGAGCGGCTCGAGCTGGTGAAGAACGAGAACTACTGGGACAAGGCCCGCGTGCCGAAGACCGACAAGATGGTGCTGTTGCCGATGCCTGAGGCCAACGCGCGCACTGCGGCGCTGCTGTCGGGACAGGTCAACTGGATCGAGGCGCCGGCGCCCGACGCGCTGCCCGAGATCAAGCAGCGTGGCTTCGATCTGTATTCCAACGAGGAGCCGCATGTCTGGCCGTGGCAGTTCTCCCGCGTCGAGGGCTCGCCGTGGAACGACATCCGCGTCCGCAAGGCCGCCAACCTCTGCATCGATCGCGAAGGGCTGCGTGACGGCCTGCTCGCGGGGCTGATGGTGCCGGCCACCGGCACGTTCGAGCCGGGCCACCCGTGGCGCGGCAACCCGACCTTCCAGATCAAGTATGACAAGCCGGCCGCGCAGAAGCTGATGCAGGAGGCGGGCTTCGGTCCCGACAAGAAGCTGACGGTCAAGATCCAGACCTCGGCGTCGGGTTCGGGACAGATGCTGCCGCTGCCGATGAACGAGTATCTGCAACAAGCTTTGGCCGAGTGCTACTTCGATGTGCAGCTCGACGTCATCGAGTGGAATACGCTGTTCACCAACTGGCGGCGCGGCGCCAAGGATCCGTCGGCGAACGGCTCGAACGCGACCAACGTCACCTATGCGGCGATGGATCCGTTCTTCGCGCTGGTGCGCTTCCTGCAATCGGGCATGGCGCCGCCGGTCTCGAACAATTGGGGCTTCATCAACAATCCGAAGTTCGATGAATTGGTGAAGAAGGCCCGCCAGACCTTCGAACCGGCAGCGCGCGACGCAGCGCTCGCCGAGCTGCACGCCGCCTCGGTCGACGACGCGGCGTTCCTCTACGTCGCCCACGACGTTGCGCCGCGCGCGATGAGCCCGAAGGTCAAGGGCTTTGTGCAGCCGAAGAGCTGGTTCGTCGACTTCTCGCCGGTCTCGGTCGTGCCGTGACCTTGATGGCATAAATCGGTGCATCCTCTCCCCTTGTGGGAGAGGGTGGCTTCGCTGAAAGCGAAGCCGGGTGAGGGGTTGTCTCCGCGGACGCTCCTTTCTCGATCTGAAATGACTTCATCCGCGGACAGGACCCCTCATCCGGCGCGCTCTGCGCGCCACCTTCTCCCGCAAGGGGAGTAGGAAGAAAGAACCCAACGTGCTCGCCTATACGTCCAGACGGATCGTCTACGTCATTCCGATCGTGCTCAGCGTTGCGCTGGTGTGCTTCCTCCTGGTGCACATCACGCCCGGCGACCCCCTGGTCGCGGTGCTGCCGGCCGATGCCTCGCAGGAGCTCGCCGCGCAGCTGCGCTCAGCTTACGGCTTCGATCGCCCGTTGCCTGTGCAATTCGGCCTGTGGCTGTGGCGCGCGATCCATGGCGATCTCGGCAATTCGATCGCCACGGGGCGGCCGGTCCTGTCTGAAGTGATGCGCGCGGTTAGCAACACCGTGATGCTGGCGATTGCGGCTGCGATGATCGGCTTCACGCTTGGCTTGCTGTTCGGCCTGATCGCCGGCTATTTCCGCGACACCTGGGTTGACAAGGTCGCAACATCGATCGCCATCGCCGGCGTCTCGCTGCCGCACTACTGGCTCGGCATGGTGCTGGTCATCATCTTCTCGGTGCAGCTCAACTGGCTGCCCGCGGTCGGTGCCGGCCCCGGCGGTTCCGGCGCCTGGGCATGGGACTGGGAGCATCTACGCTATCTGGTGCTGCCGGCGATCACCACCTCGGTGATCCCGATGGGCATCGTCACCCGCACGGTGCGCGCGCTGACCGGCGACATCCTGAGCCAGGATTTCGTCGAGGCGCTGCGCGCCAAGGGCCTGCGCGAGACCGGGGTATTTCGTCACGTCATCAAGAACGCGGCGCCGACCGCGCTTGCGGTGATGGGTCTGCAACTCGGCTACATGCTCGGCGGCTCGATCCTGATCGAGACCGTGTTCTCCTGGCCGGGCTCGGGCCTGTTGCTGAACTCGGCGATCTTCCAGCGCGATCTGCCGCTGCTGCAGGGCACGATCCTGGTGCTGGCGCTGTTCTTTGTGTTGCTCAATCTCCTGGTCGACATCGCGCAGGCCGCGATCGATCCGCGCATCAAGCGGAGCTGAGCATGATCCGGAAAAGTGGGGACCGGTTTTCCCTCGCGACAAACGCGGAACGCGTTTGCGCGGAGATCATGCTCCAACAAAGAGCCAGCGCATGAGTGCGATGTCAGATACTGCATTGCAGGCAGCTCCCGCGACCAAGGCGCGCGGCTACTGGGCAACGGTTGGACGCCGGATCAGGCGCGACAAGGTCAGCATGGCCTGCGCAATCATCCTGGTGCTGATCTTCGCCTCCGCGCTGCTGGCGCCATGGCTGCATCTCGCCGATCCCTATCAGGGCTCGATGATCCGCCGTCTCCGCCACATCGGCACGCCGGGTTATCCGCTCGGCACCGACGAGCTCGGCCGCGACATGCTGGCGCGGCTGATCTACGGCGGGCGGCTGTCGCTGGTCATCGGCATCCTGCCGGTGGTCCTCGCCTTCATGATCGGCACCTCGCTCGGCCTCGTCGCCGGTTACGTCGGCGGCAAGCTGAACACCGCGATCATGCGCACCGTCGACGTGTTCTACGCCTTTCCGTCGGTGCTGCTGGCGATCGCGATCTCGGGTGCGCTCGGCGCCGGAATCACCAATTCGATCGTGTCGCTGACCATCGTGTTCGTGCCGCAGATCACCCGCGTCGCCGAAAGCGTCACCACCGGCGTCCGCAACATGGATTTCGTCGAGGCGGCGCGCGCGTCCGGCGCAGGTCCCTTCACCATCATGCGCGTGCACATGCTCGGCAATGTGCTCGGCCCGATCTTCGTCTACGCCACCGGCCTGATCTCGGTGTCGATGATCCTCGCCGCCGGTCTGTCGTTCCTCGGGCTCGGCACCAAGCCGCCGGAGCCGGAATGGGGCTTGATGCTGAACACGCTACGCACCGCGATCTATGTCAATCCATGGGTCGCAGCGCTGCCGGGCGCGATGATCTTCGCAGTCTCGATCTGCTTCAATCTGCTCAGCGACGGCATGCGCAGCGCCATGGACATCAGGAACTAGAGCATGAGCGAGGCCAATCTCTCCGTCGATATGCTGGAGCCGGTCGCCGATATCGGCGGCGCCGCGCAGCCGCTGCTGCAGGTCAAGGGACTGACCAAGCACTTCCCGGTGCGCGGCGGACTGTTCAGCCCGCGCAAGACCGTGCGTGCCGTCGACGACGTCAATTTCGCGGTCATGAAGGGGGAGACCGTCGGCATCGTCGGCGAATCCGGCTGCGGCAAATCGACCACCGCGCGGCTGCTGATGCACCTGATGGCGCGCGATGCCGGCGACATCATCTTCGACGGTCGGCAGGTCGGCCCGGCGCTCTCGCTGCGCGACTTGCGGCGCGGCGTGCAGATGGTGTTCCAGGACAGCTACGCATCGCTCAATCCGCGCCTGACAATCGAGGAGTCAATCGCCTTCGGACCCAAGGTCCATGGCATGGCCGATGACACGGCGCGGACCTTGGCGCGCGAGCTGCTCGGCAAGGTGGGTTTGCGGCCGGAGATTTTCGCTAACCGCTATCCGCATGAAGTGTCCGGCGGCCAGCGCCAGCGCGTCAACATCGCCCGCGCGCTCGCGCTGTCGCCGCGGCTCGTGATCCTCGACGAGGCGGTCTCCGCGCTCGACAAATCGGTCGAGGCGCAGGTGCTCAATCTGCTCGCCGATTTGAAGCGCGAATTCGGCCTGACCTATCTTTTCATCAGCCACGATCTCAACGTGGTCCGCTACATCTCCGATCGCGTGCTTGTGATGTATCTCGGCGAAGTGGTCGAGCTCGGCCCGGTCGACGCGGTCTGGGATGCGCCGGCGCATCCCTATACCCGCGCGCTGCTGGCGGCGATGCCGTCATCAGATCCCGACAGGCGCACCGAAGTGCCGCCGATCTCGGGCGATCCGCCCAATCCGATCGATCCGCCGGCCGGTTGTCGATTCCACACCCGTTGCCCGTTTGCGGAGCCGCTCTGCGCAAACGACACGCCAAAACTCAGCGATCTCGATACAATGGGCCATCAAGCGGCGTGCTACATGGCCATTCCTGGCTCGGGGCACAGCCGGGCGCCGGCAAAAGCAAAAGGAGAAACCGCGGCATGACCAGACCAACTCCCAAAGATGTCAAGGTGATCGCGCACGTCGCCGACGTGCCTGCCGATGACGATGTCGCCAGCCGCATCGCCAACTCGATCGGCCCGGCATTCGACGGCTTCGCGCCGATCTCCGGCACGCTCCCTTTCGATCTCGAACCCGCGAGCTTCCTGCTGGCGCAGAAGGTGTCGAAATGAGCTCTGATCCGGCCCTGATGACGTTGACCGCGGTCGCCAAGGCGATCGCCGACAAGAAGGTCTCCTCGCATGAGGTGACGCGCGCCGTGCTGCATCGCATTGCGGAATGGCAGCCGCGCCTCAACGCCTATATGGCGATCGAATCCGAACAGGCGCTTGCCGCCGCCACCGAGGCCGATGCCGCGCTCGCCAAGGGCAACAGCCGAGGCCCGCTGCACGGCGTGCCGCTGGCGCACAAGGACATGTATTACGAGGCCGGCAAGGTCGTGACCTGTGGCTCGCTGATTCGCCGTGACTTCGTGCCGAAGACGACCGCGACGGCGTTGCAGCGGCTGAAGGATGCCGGGCAGGTTCGGCTCGGCTCGCTGCAGATGGTCGAGTTCGCCTATGGTCCGACCGGCCACAACGTGCATTACGGCGCGGTGCGCAATCCCTGGAACGTCGCGCACATCACCGGCGGCTCGTCGTCGGGCTCAGGCTCGGCGGTCGCCGCGCGGCTCACCTTTGCCGCGCTGGGCTCCGACACCGGCGGTTCGGTGCGCATGCCCGCGCATTTCTGCGGTGTCACCGGCCTCAAGACGACGGTCAGCCGCGTCAGCCGCGCCGGCGCGATGCCGCTGTCGCAGTCGCTCGATACCGTCGGTCCGCTGGCGCAGACCGCGGAGGACTGCGCGCTGCTGCTCGGCCTGATGGCAGGCGCCGATCCCGAGGATCTGACGGCGTCGACGCAGCCGGTGCCCGACTATCTGGCTGCGACCAGACAATCGCTGAAGGGCCTCAGGATCGGCGTCCCGACGGCATTCTATGTCGACGACCTCGATCCCGAAGTGGCGCGTGTCCTCGACGAGACGGTGGCGACGCTGAAGAAGGAGGGCGCCGAGATCGTCAAGGTCGAGTTGCCGGATCAGCGCCAGCTCGGCGCCGCGTCGCAACTGGTGCTCGCGGCCGAAGCCGCAGCCTATCACAAGCGCTGGATGATCGAGCGGCCGCAGGATTACGGCGCGCAGGTCCTGATGCGGTTGCAGAATGGCCTCACCATTCCCGCGGTCACCTATCTCGAAGCCATGCGCTGGCGCGGGCCCGCGCTCGCGGCGCACAATGCGGCGGTCAACGGCATCGATGCGGTGATCGCGCCGTCCTCGCCGGTGCCGGCGCCGACGATCGCCGAGAGCGACGTCGGCAATGGTCCGGGCGCGGAAGCGGTGATCCAGCGGCTGACGCGGTTCACCCGTCCGGTCAACTATCTCGGTCTGCCGTCGCTCGCGATCCCCTCGGGCTTCACTAAGGCGGGTCTGCCGGTCGGCATGCAGCTGATCGGCCGCTCCTTCGAGGAGGCGGTGTTGCTCAGGATCGGCGCCGCCTTCCAGCGCGCGACCGACTTCCACGCCAGGGTGCCCAAGCTCGCATGACCAGCCTCGTCGAGATCAACAACCTCAACATCCGCTTCACCGGAGATCGCACGGTGCATGCCGTCAACGATCTCAGCCTGTCGCTCGGCGAGGGCGAGGTGTTGGGGCTGCTCGGCGAGTCCGGCTCGGGCAAGAGCGTGACGCTGCGCGCGCTGATGCGGCTGTTGCCGAAGAAGCGCACGCAGATCTCCGGCCGCGTCAATGTGCTCGGCCGGGACGTGCTGGCGATGGATGACGAGGCGCTATCCGCATTCCGCGGCCAGACCGTCTCGATGATCTTCCAGGAGCCGGCGCTGGCGCTCGATCCGGTCTACACCATCGGCCGCCAGATTGCGGAGACAGTGATGCGCCACGAGGGCAAGAGCGAGCGCGACGCCACGGCGCGCGCGCTCGAGATGCTTGAGGTGGTGCGGATCCCCTCCGCGAAACGAAGGCTCGATTCCTATCCGCACGAGATGTCGGGCGGGATGCGCCAGCGAGCGATGATCGCACTGGCGCTGGCCTGCAAGCCGAAGATCCTGCTCGCGGACGAGCCGACCACTGCGCTCGATGCCACCGTGCAGATCCAGATCCTGCTGCTGCTGCGTGAGCTGCAGCGCGAATTCGGGATGTCCGTCATCTTCGTCACCCACGATATCGGCGTCGCCATCGAAATCTGCGACCGGGTCGCGGTGATGTATGCCGGCCAGATCGTGGAGCAGGGCGCCTTGCGCGATATCGTGCGCACGCCGGTTCATCCCTACGCGAAGGGCCTGCTGGCATCGACCATTCACGGCGCGATGCGCGGCCAGCGGCTCGAGACCATTCCGGGCACGCCGCCTTCGCTCGACCACGCGCCGGCCAGTTGCTCGTTTGCGGCACGCTGCAAGTTCGCCGAACCGCGCTGCAGTGAACAATTGCCGCCCAGCGTGCAAACCGCGCCCGGCCATCTGGCCCGCTGCGTTCTCGCAGAACCGGCAGTCGCCGCGGTTTAGGATGCCCGCGCGACCGCGTCGGCGATCCAGCGCCGCACCGCCGCGATCCGCCGGTCTCGCGCCTGCTCGGTGCGGGAGATCAGGTAGATCGTCTCATGATGCGCGGCCTCGAACGCAAACGGCGCCACCAGCCGCTTGCCGAAGCCCGGCCGCGCCTTGATCAGCGGCGCCATTGCGAGCGCCACGCCGAGCCCATGTTCGGCGGCCTCCAGCATCGCCGGCACGCTGTCGAGCCACAGATGCCCACGAGGGGCGAGATGCGGCAGCCCGGCCTCCTTTAGCCAGGCCGGCCACCCCCGCGGTTGCGTCGTGACATGGATCAGCACCTCCCGCGACAAATCCGCGGGGGTCCGAAGCCCTGCCTTGACCAGCGCCGGCGTGCACACCGGCAATCCCCTGACCTGGACCAGCGGCTCGACCTTCAGCCCGGCGGCATGTTCTCGCCCGTAGCGGATCGCGACATCGACGCGCGAACCGTTGAAGTCGGCATATTGGTGCGTGGCCTCGATCCGCAGCGTCAGTTGCGGATGGCGCCGCTTGAACTCCGGCAGCGCCGGCAGCAGCACGGCGCTGGTGAAGAACGGCAGTGAGCTGATCCACAGCTCGCCGCTGGCCTCGCCGCGTTGCCGCAGCATGTCGAGGCTTGCTTCCTGCAGCGTCGTCAGCGCGGCCGACACTTTTGCAAGGTAACGTTCGCCGTCCGCGGTCAGCCGCACCGAGCGCGCGCCGCGGATGAACAGCTTGGTGCCGAACTGCTGCTCCAGTCCGCGGATCTGGTGGCTGATCGCCGACGGACTCAGCGACAGATCCCGCGCGGCGCGGCGGAAGCTGAGCTGGGTTGCCGCGCGCTCGAAGGCGAGCAGCGCCGTCAGCGGTGGGATGGTCCGCGGATCCGGGGCGTCCAATGGGTGAATCCTGTTCACCTGAAGTGATGAATGGCCTTTTGTCATGGCCGCTATTCTTGGATCAGATTGCTCCTGCGCTCAATCCTGCTCACCTCATGAGATTTTATCCGCCTTGGCCATCTTCGAACCGCTCGCCACGCCGCATCACTGGAAGCCCGCCGCGCTGGCGGCGGGGCCGTTCGCAGGCCTGCAGGGCGGAGCGGTCGCAAGCCTCTTGACCGCCGAGGTCGAGGCGATGGCAGGTCCGCGCAACTGGGGCACCGCGATATCGGCTTCAGCCTGGTTCCTGCGGCCGACGCCGATGGCCGAATTGCGCACGCACGTCGCCGTCGTGACCGAGGGCGGCCGGGTCAGCGTCGTCGACAACACGCTCTGGCCGGCCGGCGAGGAGCGGCCCTGTGCGACGGTGCGCGTGACGCTGTCGCGCGAACGTGCGGTCGAGGTCCCCGGCTTTCACGGCAGCGCAGCCGACCCGGTGGATCCCACGGTCTTTCCGTTGCGCAGCCCGCACGCGGTCCATGGCCGCAGCTGGTTCATGGATGCGATGGAAGCTCGTGCCGGAGGCGGCGTCGCCTGGTTTCGCATGCACCATAGCGTGATCGCGGATGCCGGCCCGCTGGCGCGGGTGCTCGGTCCGGCCGACTGGACCCACGGCATCGCGCGCCCGGTGCAGAACGTGGTGGCCGACCCCAATCCGAATCTCGCGGTGCAGCTGTTCAGGCCGCCACGGGGAGCGTGGATCGGCATTCGCGCCGAGGCACGCTGGCGCCCGGAGGCCGGGCTCGGCGTCGGCAGCGGGGTATTGCTCGATGTGGAAGGCGAAATCGGCCGGGTGTCGATGTCGGTCATTCTCGTGCCCTTTCCGGGAAGCGCACCCGCTGCGGGTTCGGGTTCCGCGGCCGGCTAACGCTAATTATTCCTTCAACTGTCTGTGGCATCACAAAAATAGGCCGCGAACCATGCTTTGGTCGGCGCGACTTGAATTGGACGGTGGTCGCAAACGTCTATACAACGTGGTGATCACGTAGCCCTTTTTTGATTTGCAGAGATCGGTTTTTATGGCAGTTGCGCCCGCTGTCCGGCGTTCCGAACTGGCTGAGGCGCTGCGCGCATGCCGCAGTGCCTTCATCGGCGTCGGCCTCATCAGCTGCATGATCAACCTGCTGTATCTGACAGGTTCGATGTTCATGCTGCAGGTCTACGACCGGGTGCTGCCGAGCCGCAGCGTTCCGACCCTGGTCGGCCTCGTCGTCATCGCCGCGGTCCTCTACATGGCCCAGGGCGTGCTCGATCTGCTGCGCGGACGGATCCTCGGCCGCGTCGGCACCTCGCTCGACGAAGCGCTCAATGCGCGGGTGTTCGACACCATCGTGCGGCTGCCGCTGATGGCCGGCAATCGCAGCGAGGGCCTTCAGCCGCTGCGCGACCTCGACAATGTGCGTTCGTTCCTCGGCAGCATGGGGCCAGGCGCGTTCTTCGATTTGCCCTGGCTGCCGTTCTACATGTTGATCTGCTTCGCATTCCATTGGCTGCTCGGCGTCACGGCGCTGGTCGGCGCCGTCATTCTGGTGACGCTGACGCTGATCACCGAATACATGTCGCGCACGCCGGCCAGGGAAGCGATGTCGCTCGCGGCGCGGCGCAACGATCTCGCCGCCTCCAGCCGCCGCAACGCCGAAGTGCTCGTGGCGATGGGCATGGCCGGGCGGATGAACAAGCGCTGGAACGAAGCCAACGAGGAATATCTGTCCGGCAATCAGCGCGCGAGCGATGTGAGCGGCGGGCTCGGTGCGGTCGCCAAGGTGCTGCGCATGATGCTGCAGTCCGCCGTGCTCGCGGTCGGTGCCTATCTCGTGATCCACCAGGAGGCCACCGGCGGCATCATCATCGCCGGTTCGATCCTGAGCGCGCGAGCGCTGGCGCCGGTCGATCTCGCGATCGCGCATTGGAAGAGCTTCGTCGCCGCGCGGCAGAGCTGGCAGCGCCTCAACCGCCTGCTGCAGCAGATTCCGGCGCGGCCGGAGCAGACGCTGTTGCAGGCGCCGCAGAAGAAGCTTTCGGTCGAGGCGGTGACCATGGTTGCGCCGGGCGACCAGCGCCCGATCGTGCAGGACATCACCTTCGCCGTCGAAGCCGGCAGCGGCGTCGGCGTGATCGGCCCGAGCGGTTCCGGCAAGTCGTCGCTGATCCGGGCGCTGGTCGGCGTCTGGGTGCCGGCACGCGGCAAGGTACGGCTCGACGGCGCCGCGCTCGATCAGTGGTCGTCGGACCAGCTCGGCCGCCATGTCGGCTATTTGCCGCAGGACGTCGAACTGTTCGCCGGCACGGTTGCGCAGAATATTTGCCGGTTCGATCCCGACGCCAAGTCCGACGGCATCATCGCGGCGGCCAAGGAGGCCGGCGTGCATGAGATGATCATCAAGATGCGCGAGGGTTACGACACCCAGGTCGGCGAGCAGGGCACTGCGCTTTCCGCCGGCCAGGCGCAGCGCGTCGCGCTGGCGCGCGCCCTCTACGGCAATCCGTTCCTGATCGTGCTGGACGAGCCGAACTCCAATCTCGACAGCGAAGGCGACGAGGCGCTGACCCGCGCGGTGCGTGGCGCCCGCGAGCGCGGCGCCGTCGTCATCGTGGTCGCGCACCGGCCGATCGGAATCGAGGGCGTCGACCAGTTGCTGGTGCTCAAGGACGGCCGCATGCAGACCTTCGGGCCGAAGGAGACCGTGCTGGCGCAGGTGCTGCAGCGCGTCGCGCCGCCGGCGCCCACGCCGATCAAGATCGTCGCCGATGCGGGGGCGACCAAGTCATGAGCGACCGCATGACCGATCAGCCGCGCAACGCACATGCTTCGATCAGGAAGCACCTCGTGGTCGGCCTCGTCGTGGTCCTGGTGCTGGGCGGCGGCGTCGGCGGCTGGGCCGCGACGGTGCCGATCTCGGGCGCGCTGATCGCGCCGGGCTCGGTGGTGGTCGATACCAACGTCAAGAAGGTGCAGCACCCGACCGGCGGTGTCGTCGGCGAAATCCTGGCGCGCGACGGCGACACGGTCAAGGCGGGCGACGTCGTCGTGCGTCTCGACGAGACCGTCGTGAAGGCGAGCCTTGCGATCGTGGTCAAGACGCTGAACGGTCTCTATGCGCGTGCGGCCCGGCTCCAGGCCGAGCAGCAGGGCCTCGACAAGATCGTGTTTCCGCCGCAGCTCACCGAGCAGGCGAAGGATCCCGACGTCCGCGATATCATGGCGAGCGAAACCAAGCTGTTCGAGGTGCGGGTCAACGGCCGCGCCGGCCAGAAGGCGCAGCTGCGCGAGCGCGTCACCCAGCTCAACGAGGAAATCGCCGGCCTCCAGGCCCAGGAAACCTCCAAGGACAAGGAGATCGCGCTGGTGCAGCAGGAGCTAGTCGGCGTTCGCCAGCTGTATGAGCAGCATCTGGTGCAGCTCACCCGTCTGACCACGCTGGAGCGCGACGCGGCGCGTCTCTCCGGCGAGCGCGCGCAGTACATTGCGTCGCGCGCCCAGGCCAAGGGCAAGATCACCGAGACCGAGCTGCAGATCATCCAGGTCGACAAGGACATGCTCTCGGAGGTCTCCAAGGACCTGCGCGAGGCCAACGACAAGATCGGTGAGTTCGTCGAGCGCAAGGTGACCGCCGAAGACCAGCTCCGCCGCATCGACATCCGCGCCCCGCAGGACGGCGTGGTGCTGCAATCCACCGTCCACACGGTCGGCGGCGTCGTCACCGCGGGCGATGCCATCATGATGATCGTGCCGAGGGCCGATGACTTGTCGGTCGAGGCCAAGGTCAATCCGCAGGACATCGACAAGCTCCAGGTCGGACAGAAGACCGTGCTGCGGCTCTCCGCCTTCAACCAGCGCACCACGCCGGAGCTGAACGGCGTCGTCACCCGCGTCTCCGCCGACGTCAACACCGACCAGCGCACCGGGCAGAGCTACTACACGATCCGCGTCTCGATGCCGCCGCAAGAGGTCGCGCGCCTCGGCAGCGAGGTGAAGATCATCCCCGGCATGCCGGTGGAGGCCTTCGTCCAGACCGGCGACCGCACCATGCTGTCGTATCTGATGAAGCCGATGAGCGACCAGTTCATGCGCTCGTTCCGCGAGAAGTGATGGCTCCGGCCTTTCTTCGACGTCGTCCCTGCCTAGTGCGCAATTGCGCACGGGAGCAGGGACCCATAACCACAACCGGTTGTTCGGATCGACGCTGTGGCCACAGCGCCTTCAACAATCGGCATTTGTGGTTATGGGTCCCTGTGTCTTGGAAGTCTGTCAGGATGAGGGTGGGCGGGAAGCCGTTGGGTCCTTGGCGCTTGACGCCGTGAGCCGGCTCGGTCTCCCGCCCGTTCCATCTACAAACCTGAA
>NZ_BOVL01000020.1:0-20476 GCF_019972155.1 Bradyrhizobium sp. RD5-C2
GGTCCTCAATGCCATCATGCGAGACCGAAAGCCGTACCTGCAAACCAAACCAACATAACAGTTGCCGGCCTTCGCCGGGACGACACTGAATGTGCGGCACGGCTCGCCGGGAGCCTGTCGGCGCACGCGAATGCGGCTGGATGTGGCGGACCGGGTACAGCCGGAGGTGGTGTAAATCGACTAGCCTGCCATCGATTTGATTCATGCATTGGGGCTGCCCATGAAGACATATTTCGTCGCCGCCTCCGTGCTCATGCTCGGCATTGCAAGCGCGTCCGCTGCCGACCTCGCCGCCCGCCCCTACACCAAGGCACCCCCGATCGTCGCCGCCAGCAATGACTGGAGCGGCTTCTACCTCGGCGCCAATGGCGGCGGCGGCTGGAGCCGGAAGTGCTGGGACATCGTGCCCTTCACCATCGCCAATCCGGCGCTCGGCGTGGTGAATTTCACCGGGCCGGAAGGTTGCCACACCGCCAGCGGCGCGACCGCCGGCGGCCAGATCGGCTATCGCTGGCAGCAGGCGGCCTGGGTGTTCGGCGTTGAAGCGCAGGGCAATTGGGCCGACCTCTCCGGCTCGAACCCGTCCACAGCGGCGTTATTCGCAGGCTTCGCCAACCGCTCGAAGATCGATGCCATCGGCCTGTTCACCGGACAGGTCGGCTATTCCTGGGGCGCCTTCCTGCTGTACGCGAAGGGCGGCGCCGCCGTCGTGCGCGATCGCTATGAGAGCTTCATCACGCCGGCTTTCGGACCCGGCGTGCCGGTCGGCTTCATCGCCGACCGTGGCAGCGAGACGCGCTGGGGCGGCGCGATCGGCGCCGGCGCCGAATATGCGATCGCACATAATTGGTCGCTGGCGATCGAATACGACCATCTGTTCATGGGGACCGACAATGTTCACATGACCTACGATCCGGTCTTCATCGCCCAGCTCAACCATGACGAACGTATCCGCCAGGACGTCGACATGGTGACGGTGCGCGTCAACTACCGCTTCGGCGGCCCGGTCGTCGCGAAATACTGACGCGGCGCGCGACGGCACGTCTCCGCTTCAAGGCGCTCTTGCGCCGTCTTGAACCCTGAGGTCACACTGAGCCTTCGTTGTCGAGGCACGCATCCGGCGTGGCTCGGGATCATGTCCCGGAGTTCGCGTGGGCTTCCTGTTCGTCCTCATCGTCGGCCTGGTCGCCGGCACCATCTCAGGCATCGTCGGCACCGGCTCGTCGATCATGCTGATGCCGGTGCTAATCTATCAGTACGGGCCGAAGCAGGCGGTGCCGATCATGGCGGTCGCCGCCGTGATGGCCAATCTGTCGCGCATCCTGGCCTGGTGGCGCGAGGTCGACTGGCGCGCCTGCGCCGCCTATTCGATCACGGGCATCCCTGCCGCAGCGCTCGGCGCGCGCACCCTGCTCGCCCTGCCCTCGCACGCGGTCGACGTGGCGATCGGCCTGTTCCTGATCGCGATGGTGCCGGTGCGGCACTGGCTGGCGCGACACGAGCTGAAGGCCAATCTCTGGCATCTCGCAATCGGTGGCGCGCTGATCGGCTATCTCACCGGCATCGTGGTCTCGACCGGCCCGCTCAGCGTGCCGCTGTTTTTGTTTTACGGCCTCAGCAAGGGCGCCTTCCTCGCCACCGAAGCGGCGAGCTCGCTCGGGCTCTATGTCAGCAAGTCGGTGACGTTCGAGCGGTTCGGCGCGCTGACACCCGACATCGCGCTGAAGGGCCTGATCGCCGGCGCCTCGCTGATGGCCGGCGCCTTCATCGCCAAGCGCTTCGTGCTGCAGATGAAGCCGGAGGCCTTCCGTCTGATCATGGACGGCATCATGCTGGCAGCGGGCGCGTCGCTGCTATGGTCGGCAATGGCGAATTGAAGATCGATCATCGACGGAAGCCCGAACATGAAATCAGTCGAACTCTCGCTGTTCGCCGACTACTCCCAATTCTACATCCAGGATGAATCTGCATCGGGCGACCTTTCGACTGCGTGGACGGAGGAGGCGACCGATCGAATGCTCGCGATCGCGTCAGGAACGGTCGGGATCGGCACTGTGCGGAACATGCATGTTCCGGTCTCGGCGCAGATTCTGGAACGCGAGCCGGACCACGATTTCTCCGATTGGGATCACGTCGTCGAAGCCAGCCTGGACGTCGCGTCCGGGCGTATCGTGATCGCCGGTTGCACAGACTACTTCCCTGACGCCATGCGCATCGAAACCGCGCCGGGGACCTATCGGGTGCGCGCGTCCTATGGCGCGCTCGATACGCTGTCGGAGGACGGCCTGGAGGGAGACGATCATTACAGGCTGCAGCTCTGGCCGGCCCCCTCAATCGCGGTGCGGGTCTTGAAGCAACGGCCGACATAGGCGGACCGAAATCGGCTTCGACCGAACACGCTTGGGCACGGTGGCGCCGTTGGTCGTTGCCGGCTCTTGATCCATGCTATGGAGAGAAGACGGAATCGAGCTCGCTGATGGCCAAATCCACCCTCTCCTTCGTCTGCCAGAACTGCGGCGCGGCGTATAATCGCTGGCAGGGCAAGTGCGATTCCTGCGGCGAGTGGAACACGCTGGCCGAGGAAGACACCACGGGCTCGGTGCCGGTCTCGATCCGCAGCAAGCGCAAGGGCCGGACGTTCGCGCTGGAATCGCTCTCCGGCAAGACCCAGGACGCGCCGCGGCTGTCGTCGGGCATGGCCGAGCTCGACCGCGTCACCGGCGGCGGCTTCGTCCGCGGCTCGGTGCTCCTGGTCGGCGGCGATCCCGGCATCGGAAAATCCACGCTGCTGACCCAGGCGACCTCCATGATGGCGCGCGCCGGCCATCGCGCGGTCTATATCTCGGGCGAAGAAGCGGTCGCGCAGGTGCGGCTGCGCGCCGAGCGACTCGGGCTCGCCGACGCGCCGGTGCAGCTCGCCTCCGAAACCTCGGTCGAGGACATCGTCTCGACGCTGTCGGAAGGCGCGGTGCCGCGGCTGATCGTGATCGATTCGATCCAGACCATGTGGACCGACACGGTCGAATCCGCGCCCGGCACGGTGACCCAGGTCCGCGCCTCGGCGCAGGCCCTCATTCGCTTCGCCAAGAAGACCGGCGCAACGATCATCCTGGTCGGGCACGTGACCAAGGACGGCCAGATCGCCGGCCCCCGCGTGGTCGAGCACATGGTCGATGCGGTGCTGTCGTTCGAGGGCGAAGGCTCGCAGCAGTTCCGTATCCTGCGCTCGGCGAAGAACCGCTTCGGTGCGACCGACGAGATCGGCGTGTTCGAGATGACCGGGCTCGGCCTGCGCGAGGTCACCAACCCCTCGGAACTGTTCCTCTCCGAACGCGAGCTCGGCAGTCCCGGCACGGCGGTGTTCGCCGGCATCGAGGGCACCCGCCCGGTGCTGGTCGAGTTGCAGGCCCTGGTGGCGCCGACCTCGCTCGGTACCCCGCGCCGCGCCGTGGTTGGCTGGGACCCGAGCCGGCTGTCGATGGTGCTGGCGGTGCTGGAAGCGCATTGCGGTGTCAAATTGTCCGGACATGACGTCTATCTCAATGTGGCGGGCGGCCTGCGCATCCAGGAGCCGGCCGCGGACCTCGCAGCTGCCGCCGCGCTGGTCTCCTCGCTGGTGAATGCGCCGTTGCCGACAGATGCGGTCTATTTCGGCGAAATTTCGCTGTCCGGCGCGATCCGCCCGGTGGCGCAGACCCCGGCCCGGCTGAAAGAGGCCCTCAAGCTCGGCTTCGGCCGCGCCACCCTGCCCGAATCGGCCCGCGGCGATGGTGGCGGCGACAGCGGGCTTTCGCTGAACAGCGTCGGTAACCTGACCACGCTGGTCGCCGAAATTGCCGCGCGCGGGACGCCCCGAGGCGGCAGGGCCGTGCCGAGGGACGACCAGGGCGGCTCCAGGTCTGATACGGCTGAGAAAAATGCCACACCGGCCCGATTCCGTCGCGAGACCAGCTAAAGCAGGCGTGACGTGCCAGCCCCCCGCCGCTATACATCCGGCGCGCGGGACAGGTGGTGTTGCGGCCTTGCCGAATGCCCCCGATGCGCCTCAGTTAGGACGGCACCGACTTTGCCGATTCGCGAGCCCTTAACAGCGGACCCAAACGTACCAGCGGACCTGACCAGCCGATGCCCATAACGATACTCGATCTCGTCCTGCTCGGCGTGATGCTGATCTCGGGCCTGCTTGCCATGGTGCGCGGCTTCATGCGCGAGATCCTGTCGATCGCGGCCTGGGGCGCCGCTGCGCTGGTCACGCTGTATGCTTTCTCGAAGCTGCTGCCGACCGCCAAAACTTACTTCAATAACGACACGGTCGCGGCCGTCGTCGTGGTGGCCGGCGTCTTCATCGGCACGCTGATCGTGGTCTCGATCATCACGGTGCGGATCTCGGACATGATCCTGGATTCCCGGATCGGCGCGCTCGACCGCACCCTCGGCTTCCTGTTCGGCCTGGCCCGCGGCCTCCTGATCGTGGTCGTGGCGTTCATGTTCTTCACCTGGCTGGTTCCGGACAAGCAGCGGCCCGATTGGGTGACCGGCGCGAAGTCCCGGGTGGTGCTGCAGGGAACCGGGGATTGGCTGATGGCGCTCTTGCCTGATGACCCCGAGAACACCATCTTAAAGAAGTTCAAGAAGAATAAGCCCGACGACGATTCTGCGGCTGATACCAACGATCAGGCAACGCCGGCGTCGGGCGATGGCTACAGCAAACCTGCGCGTGACGGCTTGAAAAAGCTGATCGAGAAACCCGCGGGCCGATAACTTATTTGGGCCCCTTGCGAGAGGCGATGAACGAGATGCAAACCCCTTCCGATCACGCCGCCCAGATGGATCTCGACCTCGGGCCGATCGAAAAGCAGGAACATCTCCGACAAGACCACCGGGACGACGATTTCAGATACCACCCCGATCTTGATGGCGACACGCTCCGCGAGGAATGCGGCGTGTTCGGCGTCTTCGGCCACCCCGAGGCCGCCGCGATCACCGCGCTCGGCCTGCACGCCCTGCAGCACCGCGGCCAAGAGGCCGCCGGCATTGTCTCCTTCGACGGCGGCCGCTTCCACAGTGAACGCCGCCTCGGCCTGGTGGGCGATGCCTTCTCCCGCCGCGAGGTGATCGATCGCCTGCCCGGCAACGCCGCGGTCGGCCATGTCCGCTACTCCACCACCGGCGGCACCATCCTGCGCAACGTGCAGCCGTTGTTCGCCGAGCTCAGCGCCGGCGGCTTTGCGGTCGGCCACAACGGCAACCTGACCAACGGCCTCACCCTGCGCCACGAACTGGTCAAGGGCGGCGCCATGATGCAGTCGACCACCGACACCGAGGTGATCCTGCATCTCGTCGCACAGTCCAAGCGCACCCGCTTCATCGACCGTTTCATCGAGGCGCTGCGCACCATCGAGGGCGCCTACGCGCTGGTCGCGCTGACCAACAAGAAGCTGGTCGGCGCCCGCGATCCGCTCGGCATCCGCCCGCTGGTGCTCGGCGATCTCGACGGCCATCCGATCCTGACCTCGGAGACCTGCGCGCTCGACATGATCGGCGCGAAATATGTCCGCGACATCGAGCCCGGCGAGATCATCGTGTTCGACGAGCGCGGCGCGCACAGCCACAAGCCGTTCCCGCCGAAGCCGGCGCGGCCCTGCATCTTCGAGTACATCTATTTCGCGCGGCCGGATTCGATCGTCGGCGGCCGCTCGGTGTACGACGTGCGCAAGGCGTTCGGCGCCCAGCTCGCGCGCGAGAGCCATCCCGAGGTCGACGTCGTGGTGCCGGTGCCGGATTCCGGCGTGCCCGCCGCGGTCGGCTACAGCCAGTATTCCGGCGTGCCGTTCGAGCTCGGCATCATCCGCAACCACTATGTCGGCCGCACCTTCATCCAGCCGACCCAGACCGTGCGCGAGCTCGGCGTGCGCATGAAGCATTCGGCCAACCGCGCCGCGATCGAGGGCAAGCGCATCATCCTGATCGACGACTCGCTGGTGCGCGGCACCACCTCGAAGAAGATCGTGCGCATGATGCGCGATGCCGGCGCCCGCGAGGTGCATTTCCGCCTCGCCTCGCCGCCAATCCTCTATCCCGACTATTACGGCATCGACCTGCCCGATCGCGGCGGCCTCCTGGCGGCGACCCATTCGCTCGAGGAGATGCGCGACATCATCGGCGCCGACTCGCTCGCCTTCCTGTCGATCGACGGCATGTACCGCGCGATGGGCTATGAAGGGCGCGACCCGGCCAATCCGAGATTCGCCGACCACTGCTTCACCGGCGCCTATCCGACCCACCTCACCGATCAGAGCGAAACCGAGGCCCCGCCGCGCCAGCTCTCGCTGCTGGCCGAGGCGAGCTGACGGAGCGCGCCATGCAGCCGATCATGGGCATCCTCTGTGGGGTGCTGCTGGTTGGCTTCATCGTGTTTGCCTTCCGACAGGGCATGAAGGTGACGCCCGACAATTCGGGCAACGGCACCAACAGCAGCAATATGGACCAGGGGCCCGGCCCCTAGCCGAAAGCGCAGGAATTCGTCATGGCCGGGCTTGTCCCGGCCATTTCCGTCTGTAATACCCGCCGCAAGACCACGGACGGACAGACATGACAAAACCCCTCGCCTCCCGTATTGCCCTCGTGACCGGCGCCTCGCGCGGCATCGGCTACGCGACATCCGTCGCGCTGGCCAAGGCCGGCGCGCATGTCGTCGCGGTGGCGCGCACGCAAGGCGGGCTGGAAGAGCTCGACGACGAGATCCGCAAGGACGGCGGCAGCGCCACGCTGGTGCCGCTCTCGCTGACCGATTATGACGGCATTGCGCGGCTCGGGCTCGCGCTGCATGAGCGCCATGGCAAGCTCGACATCCTGGTCGGCAATGCCGGCACCGCCGGCCCGTCCTCGCCGCTCGGCCATATCGAGCTGAAGCCGTGGAACGACGTGTTCGCGATCAACGTCACCGCCAACTTCCAGCTGATCCGCTGCATGGACCCGCTGCTGCGGCAGTCCGACGCCGGCCGTGCGGTGTTCGTCACATCGGGCGTGGCGCACAAGGCCAACGCTTATCTCGGCCCCTATGCCGCCTCGAAGGCCGCCCTCGACGCACTGGTGCGCTCCTGGGCCAACGAGACCGCCAACACCGCGCTGCTCGTCAATCTGTTCAGCCCCGGCCCGATCCGCACCCGGATGCGCGCGCAGGTGTTTCCCGGCGAAGACCCGATGACGCTGGACACGCCCGACATGGCCGCCGAATTCGTGGTGCCTATGTGTTCGCCCGCATGGACCGAAACCGGCAAGCTCTATGACTACAAGGCGCGCACGCTGCGGAGCTTCCAGCCGCCGGTGTGAGGAATCACAGGCGGGCCGCGCATTCGATGTCATCCCCGCGAATGCGGGGATCCAGTATTCCAGAGGCGATAGCGTTTGAATCGAGACGCCGCGGCGTACTGGATCGCCCGGTCAAGCCGGGCGACGACACCATCTATGACGCATCGGCTTGCCTTTTCCTCGCGATTGACTCCTCCCCCGCCCCGCGATTGACTGCCCTCCTCAAGCGGGACGCCCCGCCAAGAAAAATCTCGGGAGGCATCATGACGCCGACGTTCAATCGCGCGCGCTCCATTCTGTCCGGATTGTTTCTCTCCGCCGGCATCGCATCAGCAGCCTTTTTCGCTCAGCCAAAGCCCGCCCATGCCGGTGACGTTCCGACCTTCGCGGTCGACACGTCCTGGCCCAAGCAGCTGCCGAACAACTGGATCATCGGCCAGGTCGGCGGCATCACCGTCGACTGGCAGGGGCATATTTGGGTGGTGCACCGGCCACGCTCGCTGAGCGATGGCGAGAAGGCGGCGAGCCTCACCCCGCCGCGCGCGAAATGCTGCGTGGCGGCACCGCCGGTGCTCGAGTTCGATGTCGACGGCAATCTGCTGCGCGCCTGGGGCGGCCCCGGCGACGGCTATCAATGGGTCGGCCGCGAGCATGGCATCGAGGTCGACGAGCGCGGCTTCGTCTGGATCGGCGGCAATGCCGATGACGACAGCGCGATCCTGAAGTTCTCGCTCGACGGCAAGTATCTCGGCCAGATCGGCAAGATCGCAGCCCGCACCAACAGCAACGACACCACCCAGCTCGGCCGCCCCGCCGAGATGGCGATCGACAAGGCGGCCAACGAGCTCTACATCGCCGACGGCTACGGCAACCGCCGCGTCATCGTGTACGACGCCACCACGCTGGCCTACAAGCGGCACTGGGGCGGCTACGGCAAGCTCCCCACCGATGACAAGCAGCCGCCTTATGATCCAAGCGCCGCGGTGCAGGAGCAGTTCGGCAATCCCGTGCATTGCATCAAGATCGCCAATGACGGGCTGGTCTATGTCTGCGACCGCAGCCAGGACCGCATCCAGGTGTTCCAGAAGAACGGCACCTTCGTGAAGGAATGGTTCTACGAGAAGAACACCCGCGGCGACGGCGCGGTGTTCGATCTCGCGCTGTGGCCCGATCCGAAGCAGACCTATCTGCTCAACGCTGACGGCGCCAACAACGAGATCCGCGTGCTGAAGCGCGACGACGGCAGCGTGGTCGGCACCTTCGGCCATAGCGGCCGCAATGCCGGACAGTTCGCCCTGCTCCACGTCATGGCGGTGGACCAGAAGGGCAACGTCTACACCGGCGAGGTCGAGGGCAAGCGGATCCAGAAATTCAAGCTGACCTCGGATGCGCTCAAGTAGCAATGACGGCAGGATGACGCTTCGACGCAGTTCATCCGGCTTTATGCGGATTGCCGCTCGCCAAAGGAAAGGGTAAGCGGGAACCCGACGACCGCCACAAGGCTCCACAAGAGGGCCGTTGCGGAAAAAATAGACAGTGGAGGGAATGTCTCATGACGACGACGCTCGCACGGCGCCACGCCGTGCTTCTCGCTTGCGCTGCACTCGGCCTTGCTACCCCTGCCTTTGCTCAGGACAAGAACGTCAAGATCGGCGTGCTGAACGACATGTCGGGCCTCTATGCCGATATCGGCGGGCCCAATTCGGTGGCCGCGGCCAACATGGCGGTGGAAGATTCCGGCCTGCGCGCCAAGGGCTGGAAGATCGAGGTGGTCAGCGGCGACCACCAGAACAAGCCCGACGTCGGCGTCAACATCGCGCGCAACTGGATCGACAACGACAAGGTCGACATCATCACCGATACGCCGAACTCCGGCGTCGCGCTGGCGGTGAGCAACCTTGCCAAGGAGAAGAACTCGATCGTGCTCAACTCGGGCGCGGCGACTGCCGATCTGACCGGCAAGGCCTGCAACGCCAACACGATCTCCTACACGTTCGACACCTACATGCTCGCCAACGGCACCGGCAAGGCGCTAACCAAGGCCGGCGGTGACACCTGGTTCTTCCTCACCGCCGATTACGCCTTCGGCCACGCGCTGGAGCGCGACACCTCGGCGGTCGTCACCGCCAACGGCGGCAAGGTGCTCGGCGGCGTCAAGCACCCGCTCAACACCGCGGACTTCTCCTCGTTCCTGCTGCAGGCGCAGGCCTCCAAGGCCAAGATCATCGGCCTCGCCAATGCCGGCGGCGACACCACCAACGCGATCAAGCAGGCGTCCGAATTCGGCATCACCGCGGGCGGACAGAAGCTCGCCGCGCTGCTGCTGTTCGTCAACGACGTGCATGCGCTGGGCTTGAAGATCGCGCAGGGCCTCACCTTCACCGAGTCGTTCTATTGGGACATGAACGACCAGACCCGCGCCTGGTCGAAGCGCTTCCAGAAGGTCTCGCCCAAGAACGCGATGCCCTCGATGACGGTCGCCGGCGTCTATGCCGGCGTGCTGCATTACCTGAAGGCGCTCGACGCGATGGGCGGCAATCCGCATGACGGCGCCAAGGTCGTCGCCAAGATGAAGGAGATCCCGACCGACGATCCGCTGTTCGGCAAGGGTCCGCTGCGGATCGACGGCCGCCGCATCATCCCGGCCTATCTGTTCGAGGTGAAGAAGCCGGAAGAGTCCAAATATCCGTGGGACTATTACAAGCTGATCGCCACCATCTCGCCGGAGGACGCCGCCAAGCCGCTCGAGGCCAGCGATTGTCCGCTGGTGAAGAAATAAGCGAGCTCTGTAGGGTGGATTAGCCGACTACGTCCGCCGTAGCTCAACGAGCGAAGGCGGAAGGCGTAATCCACCATCTTTTCACAGAACGAAGTTGGCGGGTTACGCTTCGCTAACCCGCCCTACTCCGATCACTTCGCCGCCGACTTCGCCTTCGCCGGCGCCGGCAGCGATGTCCATTCCCTGTCGGCACGCGGGCCGCCGGGATCGCCGGTCAGGCCGACGAGTTGTCCGGGCTGAGCGTCGAACGTCGGCGTCCAGGTCTGGGTCTGGCACAGCAGCTTGAGCAGGCACCCCTTGAGCTTCAGCCGGTCGGACGGATCGCGCCACAGCGAGACCGAGTAGGACTTGCCATCCTCGGCATTGTAGATGTCGCCGTCGAATCGGCCCTCCGGCGACAGCTTCAATCCCAGGATCAGCTGATGGCCGAGCAGCGCGCGCGTGCGCTTGTCGGGATCGGGATTGAAGCTGTCGCGGAACGGCTGGCCGCGCGGATCGAGCGGATCCTTCATCCACACGATGAAGCCGCAGATGCGGTCGCGCGCGGCGCCGCAGCGCTCGAGGCGGATGCGCGCGCGCCCGTCTTCGGTCAGCCAGGTGCCGCTCGGATCGTTCGATGCGATCACTTCGGCATGGCCGGTTGAGCTCATCAGAATGGCGGCGACCAGGCCGCGCAGAAACAGGCGAACCATGTAATTCATTCGACAGCACCTTTCATTGTCGGGATCGTTGCGGCAGGCGCGACGCGCGCCTCACTTCAGTTGCGCCATGAAGGCATCGGCACCCTTGTCGATGCCGGCGGTGGCGGCGGCGAGATCGCCGACGCTGGCCTTGATGTCGTAGGCGCCGGGATATTGCTTGCTGACGTAGGCGCCGAGCAGGCGCGCGGTCGAACTGTCGAACATCTCGACGGCATAGATCACCGAGCCGGTCATCGTACCCTCGCCGTCACGCGCGGCCTGCACGCCGTTGTAAATCGCGCCGGCCATGTCGAAGCGCGACAATGTGCCGAGCACCGGCGTGTTGGCGACCGCGCCGGTCAGCGTCAGCCGCACGCGAAACGTGTTCGGCCCGCGCGTATTCACCAGCGTGAAGCGGCCGCGCAATTTGTCGGCGAAGCGGGTCTGCATGTAGGCGGCGAGCGTCTGCTTGTCCTTCTCGGACATGTCGCCGAACTGATGATCCGCACCGCGATAGATCACGACCGGATCGAGCATCACCTTGTTGTAGCTCCGCCAGTCGACCGGCGGCGCATAGCGATACGGCACGCGGCCCGACGAGTCGGACGTATCCGGCGTCATGTAGGCCGACGAGGCCACGTCCGAATAAGCCACCGGCGTAACGGCGGCACATCCTCCGGCGAGGACGCAAAGCGCCATCGCTCCCAGACCGCGCGCGGCGATCGAGCTCTCCATTCCAATCTCCTCATCCGAGCTAAAGCGGAAGAGCAGCTCGGCCGCAGCCGCGTCCGGGGCTGAAGTGCGGCTGCGGCCGTCACTGCCGATCTGGCTCGCCCTCACGGCGCCGCCAGATCTTGCCTCAGCGCGACAACTATAAAACCGACCAGTTGGTTTGTAAAGTTGCAATCGCAGGAAACGCGTCAGAAAAATCCGGCGGTCGAATTGCCGTGGAAGCTGGTGCGGCCGCTTCGCGAATGACGGTCTCGCGCTGTCACAAACCCGCGATATCTCTTGTGCTACCGCACCAATTGCCGGGGGATTTCAGGGGCCCGGTGCCGACCCAACGCCGCCAAGCGATCCATATTCCGCTTGGGCGGCGTTGTGCTTTCGGATCACGCCGGAGATCAGCCACGCTTGCGCGCCGATGCCGGCTTTGCGGCCCGTGCGCCGACAGGCCGCGGCGATGCCGCGCGTGTCGCCGTCGCTTTGGGTGGCTTTGCGGCCGCCGTCGCGCCCTGCTCGATCGCAGTCCACTTGCTGTCGTCGAGCAATCGCTCGAACAGGCGGTCGCGCTCGGCATCGGTCAGCGACGACAGGCCGAACAACGAACTCAGCAGCAGCCCCCGCGCCGCGGCCCAGCGCAGCAGCGCCAGATCCGGATCGCGCGCCTCGGCCTTCATCAGCGCGATCTTCTTGATGTCGACATCGCGCGGCATCGCCATCAATTCGGGATTCTCGTTCATTGCAGCCAGCAGTGCGAATGCTCCGGCCCGCGGCGTCGAGATTGCCTCCTTGAGCGTTGCGATCTGCGCCGCCAGTTCCGGCTGATCCGTCGTCTCGCGCGCCTTTTCGAGGTAGCGGCTCGAGAACTCCTCGAAATGCGCCATCTGCTGCTCGAGCAGAGCGCGCAGCACCGCTTCCTTGGTGCGGAACTGATGCATCACGCCGCCCTTGCTGAGCCCGCTCTCGCGCGCAATCGCGTCCAGCGTCAGGCGTCCCGGACCATCGCGCGTTACGATGGTGATCGCGGCGTCGAGTGCGGCGTTGCGGGAGCGTTCCGAGCGGGAAGGATTATCCATAGGATACTCGACAAATGGTGGTGCGCAGGAAGGAGTCGCGTGAAAGCACAGTATCTCAGCGGCCTCGATCAATCTCAAGCGCGGCATCTGGTTCTGCCAGGCCGCGCCAACAGCGCGCCCGACATGCCGGCGCCGGCATCGGGCGGCGCCATAACCCATCGATCATCGGGCTATCCGATCGCTCGCGCGCATGGGCCTTCGGCGCCGCGAACCTTCTGCAGCAGACGGCGGCGCAGGCCGTAAAGGAACCCGTGAGCCATTCGGCCGATGACCCTCTCCCCGCGACCGCGCGTGCGGGCAACAGACTCCGCGTCGGCATAGCTGGCAGCGACGATCGTGCCGTGCCTGCCGTCATCGAGCTTCAGGTCGGTCAGATAGACAAGGCCGCGCGACGTCAACAGCGCCGCCTGCGCGTCGCTGAAGCGGGTCAACTCATCGCAGATATCAACGGCCTCGTCGTCCACCATGCTCCTCCTGCCCAGGCGGCCTCAGGGAACGAGGCGCGCATCTTCATCCCGCATTGCTTATACAAACCAACCGGATGGTTTGTATACAGGCAAAATGGCGCAATCCGCAAGATCCAGCCCGGACGCATCGGCGTGTCGGATCGGCGCCCTCGCATTCGTCCTCGAAGCATCGATCAGCCAGCACGCGGAGCACGCGAACGATGACACAGCAGCGCAACACGGCAGAAACCGAAGTCAGAACAATCATCGAAGCCTGGGCAGACGCCGTCCGCCGACACGACTATGCAGGCGTCCTCGCCCATCACGATCAGGACATCGTGATGTTCGACGTGCCGCCACCGCTCCAGTCACGCGGACTTGATGCGTACAGGAAGACCTGGGATTTGTTCTTCGGCTGTCAGCGTTCCTCCTACGCCTTCGATATCGAGGACATCGCGATCACGGCCGGCGATGACGTCGCCTTTGCCGTTGCGGTGATGCGATGCGGCCCGCTCGACGACACGTTCCAATTCAGGCTCACGATCGGACTGCGCAAGATCGACGGCAGCTGGCGGATCACGCACGAGCACCATTCGGTGCCGGCGACTGATTAAGATGTAGGGTGGGTTAGCGAAGCGTAACCCACCCTACGAAGCTACGTTCTCTTCGCCGTCGCACGCCAGGCGATGGCGAGTGCGAGCAGCAGCAGCACGCCGGCCAGATAGAACGGCGCACCGGGCAGCTTCACGGACACGTTGTCGCCGATGAAATACGCAAACGTCAGCGTGAACAGGAACGGGCCGATCAATTCCGACATGCTCTGCACGCTCGATGTCGCGCCCTGCAACTGGCCTTGTTGGTCGGCGGCGACGAGTTGCGTCGTCAGGGCCTGGGTCGCGGCGCCCGAGATGCCCCACAACGCCATCACGGGAATGCCGATCCAGAACAGCTGCCCGGTCGGCGCCGCGCCGAAGATCACGAAGCCCAAGGCGCCGCAGACGAGGCCGAGGAACAACGCGTTGCGCTCGCCGAGCCGCTGCACGATCGGGCCGATCGCCGCGCCCTGCACGATCATGCCGCAGAGCCCGACCAGCGCCAGCGTCGCACCGACGGTGCCGGTGTCCCAGCCATAGCGATAGGTGGCGTACAGCACGAACACCGAGGGCAGCACGACATGCGCGAGCTGGCCGAAGAAAGTCGCCAGCGACAGGCCGGCCAGCGTCCGGTTCGCGCGCAGGAAATGCAGCGCGCCGATCGGATTGGCGCTCTTCCATTTGAACGGCGCGCGCCGTTCGACCGGCAGCGATTCCGGCAGGATGAACAGGCCATAGAGGCCGTTGACGAAGCTCAGGCCGGCCGCGGCCCAGAACGGCAGTCGCGGATCGATCTCGCCGAGCAAGCCACCGAGCGCCGGTCCCAGAATAAAACCCGCGCCGAACGCGACGCCGATCTTGCCGAACATCGCGGCGCGCTGCTCCGGCGCGGTGACGTCGGCGATATAGGCGAACACGGTCGAGATGCTCGACGAGGTGATACCCGAGATTGCCCGCCCGACGAACAGCCAGATCAGGTTCGGAGCCAGCGCCATCAGCACGTAATCTGCGGCGAGGCCGAAATTCGACAGCAGGACCACCGGCCGGCGGCCGAAGCGATCGGACAGCGCGCCCAGGATCGGCGAGCAGACGAACTGCATCAAGGCCCAGATCGAGCCGAACACGCCGAAGATGCGCGCCGCATTGGCGGTGTCGTTGTTGACGAAGCCTTCGATCAGCTTGGGCAGGATCGGGATGATGATCCCGAGCGCGAGCATGTCGAGCAGCAGGGTGATGAAGATGAAGATCACCGCGCCACTACGTGCCTGCGGAACTGCCGCAGGATGGGCTTCGGCGTCGCCGCTCACGACGGCCGCTTGCGCTTGTGGGCAAACGGATTGGCCTTCTCGCGCAGCGTGATCCGGATCGGCGTGCCCGGCAGATCGAAGGTCTCGCGCAGCGAGTTGGTGAGGTAGCGCAGATAGGATCTCGGGATCGCATCGGCGCGCGAGCAGAACAGAACGAAGCTCGGCGGGCGCGCCTTGACTTGCGTGATGTAGTTCAGCTTCAGCCGGCGGCCCGAGACGGCCGGCGGCGGGCTGGCCTGGATTGCCTGCTCGAACCAGCGATTGAGCGCCGCAGTCGGCAAGCGCCGGTTCCAGACGGCATAGGCCTCCTGGATCGCAATCATCAGGCGGTCGATGCCCTCACCCATCAGGCCGGAGACGGCGACGATCGGCGCGCCCTTGACTTGGGGCAGCCAGTGGTCGGCATCGGTGCGCAGCTGCGAGATCTGGTTGGGCTTGCGCTCGACGAGGTCCCATTTGTTGACCGCGAGCACGATGGCACGGCCCTCGCGCTCGATGAGGTCGGCGATGCGCAGATCCTGCTCCTCGAACTTGTTCTGCGAGTCCATCATCATCACGACGACTTCGGCGAAGCGCACCGCGCGCAACGCGTCGGCGACCGAGAGCTTCTCCAGCTTCTCCTCGATCCGCGAGCGGCGGCGCAGGCCGGCAGTGTCGAATACGCGGAACTGGCGGCCCTGCCAGGTGATCTCGACCGCGATGGAATCGCGCGTGGTGCCGGCCTCGGGGCTGGTCAGCAGCCGCTCCTCGCCGAGCAGATGGTTGATCAGCGTCGACTTGCCGGCATTGGGTCGGCCCACGATGGCGACGCGGATCGGGCGCTGCGCGATCTCCTCATCCGACCAATTCTCGACGCCCTCGATCTCCTCCTCTTCCCCCTCGCCGACGGGTTCAGGCATCAGCGCACTCAGCGCCTCGTGGAGGTCGCCCATGCCCTCGCCATGCTCGGCCGAGATCTGCACGGGATCGCCGAGGCCGAGCGCGTAGGATTCCATTGCGCCGATCTCGCCGTGCTTGCCCTCGGCCTTGTTGGCGATCAGCAGCACCGGCTTGTTGGCCTTGCGGGCGAAGTCGGCGAAGGCGCGATCGGTCGGCGTCAGGCCGACGCGAGCGTCGATCACAAACATCAGCGCGTCGGCGAGCTCGATCGCGGTTTCGGTCTGCTCCTGCATCCGCGCCGTCAGCGAGCCCTTGGCGCCCTCATCGAGCCCCGCGGTGTCGATGATGGTGAAGTCGAGATCGTAGAGCCGCGCCTGGCCCTCGCGACGGTCGCGGGTCACGCCGGGCTCGTCGTCCACCAGCGCGAGCTTCTGGCCGACCAGCCGGTTGAACAGCGTCGACTTTCCGACATTGGGCCGGCCGATAATGGCGATGGTAAAAGACATGGATCATCCCGGCGCCGCGGCGCGGCGCGCGTCTAATGAATTGAAGCAGGAGCCTAGCGCGCGATGCGATTGGGTTGAACCGTCATCGCGCTTTAGATTCTTGTTTTAGCATGATCTTTTCGGAAAACCGCTTCGCACTTTTCCGGATCATGCTCTAGCGGCTAAATCCACCGCTCGGTAGCGGCGCGGGGAACGCGCCGCCGGATTGTTGCGAGGTCTGGGTCTGCTGCGCCGGCGCCGCAGGCTGCGCCTGCTGGTCGTCGGCCGGCGGCGCGGTGGTGCGGCGGCGAACGATCTTCTTCGGCTTCGGCTCGGGCGGCAGCGCGGCGGGCGCGCCCTCGTCCGGCGCCGCCGCGTCGGGAGCCGCGGCCTGATCCGCGGCCGGTGCGGCGCGCTTGGTGTGCTTCTTGGCACCCTTCGGCGGCTCAGGCGGCGGAGCCGGCTGGGCAGCGGCCGCTGCCGCGGCATTCTGCTGGTCGAGCTGCTCCTGCTGCGAGCCCTTGTACAATTCCTTCGGCACGCCCTGCTCGAGGCCAGGCACGCCTTCCGGGAACACCGGCTTGCGGTCACCGGCCAGCTTCTTCTTGGTGTCGAGGAAGTCGAGCAGATCGCTCGGATCGAAATTGGCCATACCGCCACCGCCGCAGCCGGCCAGCGCGCTGCAAAGCGCTGTCAGAACTGCGGCTGCGATCAGGCGTTGCGAGCGGCGCATGGTCGATCTCTCACTCAAACTCGGGTTCTGTCTGGGCATGATCCGATCGGAAAACCGGTTCCCACTTTTCCGGATCATGCCTCGGTTCAGCTTTTGGCGACCGGCGGCAACAGCGCCTGCAGCGCTTCAGCGCGCGAACGCAGGCTCGGCGGCGTCTCGCCGTCATTGGCAATCTGGTCGAGCCACTGCCGCGCGGCGGTGGCATCGTTGGCGCGCCAGGCCGACAGCGCCAGCAACTCGCGCGCGGAGTGGCGGAACGTCGAGTCCTTCGACGTCGCCATGCCCTCGAGCCGTTGCACCATGTTCGGATAGGTCGTGGTGTCCATCACCATCTGCGCGGCGCGGATCCGCGCCAGATCCTGATCGGGACCGCCGACGCTGCGGTCGGCTGCGATCTCGTCATAGAGCTTCGCAGCGGCCGGCTGATCGCGGGTCGCGACCTCGGCGGCCATGCGCAGCCGCGCCAGATTGCGGTAGCCGGACGGCGCCTTGGTGATCAGGTCGGCGAACGCCGCCTCGGCCTCGGCGTGCTTGTTCTGGTCCGACAGTTCGACGGCGCGGTCGAACGCCGCACCGGCCTCGGCGGCCTTCTTGCCCTCGAGATATTGGTAGCCACGCCACCCACCGACGCCCGCGACCACCAGGATGGCCAGCGCGATGATGAAAAGCGAGTACTTGTCCCACAGCTTCTTGAGCTGATCGCGACGGACTTCCTCGTCTACTTCGTCAAATAATTCAGACACTTAAGGCTATCCCATCCCCTCGGGACCGCGAATCTCGGCGGAGCGCAGCCCCTACCTGATCCCCACATCGCGGCGGCGTTACCCTAACGGTGTGGCAGAGGCAAGGCAAAGCGAGGCGGATCAAAGCGTTAACCGGGGAAGTTTGTCCTACCCCGGGGGCTACGCCCCTGCCGACAAGCCCTCGCGCAGCTGGCGCTTGATCACCTTGCCGTTGGCGTTGCGCGGCAGCGGGTCCGATGTCAGCGCCATCGTCTCCGGCACCTTGTAGTCGGAGAGACGTTCGGCGCACCAGGCGCGCAGGCTCTCGGCCTTCACGTCAGAGCGGGTCACGATCACGGCGTGAACGCGCTCGCCGAGCACCGGGCACGGCTTTGCGATGATCGCGCTCTCGACCACGGCCGGATGGCCTGAAAGCACGGACTCGACTTCGGCGGAATAGATCTTGAGGCCGCCGCGGTTGATCATGTCTTTCTGACGATCGAACACGCGGACGAAGTTCTCGGCATCGACCGAGCCGAGATCGCCGGAATGCCAGAACCCGGCAGTGAAGCTTTCGGCGGTCGCCTTCGGATTGTTCCAGTAGCCCTTGATGACGGAGGCGCTGCGGATCCAGAGCTCGCCGATTTCGCCGCGCGGCACCTCGTGGCCATCGGCGCCCATCACGACGATCTCCGCGCCGGGACACGGCAGGCCGACGCTGTCGATATGCGCGGCGGTCAATTCGCCCGGCATCAAGGTCGAGGGCGACGTGGTCTCGGTCGCGCCGTAGCAGTTCGCGAGCTTGAGCCCGGGAATCTTGGCGTCGAGCTTTTCGATGGTCGCAACCGGCATCGGCGCGCCGCCGAACCCGCCGATGCGCCAGCTCGACAGATCGGTGCTGTCGAAATCCGGCTGCATCAGGCAGAGATTGTACATCGCCGGCACCATCACCGTGTAGGTGACGCGCTCGCGCGCCGCGACCTTCAGATACTCCGACGCCTTGAACTCCGGCATGATGATCAGCGCGCCGGCAGAGCGCGCCATGGTGGTGACGTTGGCGACCGCGCCGGTGACATGCGCGAGCGGCACCGCCGCGATCGAGCGATCGGCCTTGGTCAGCTTCAGGCAAGATGCGAACACCATCGAGGAGTGGATGATGTTGCAATGGGCGAGCATCGCGCCCTTCGGCCGGCCCGTGGTGCCCGAGGTGTAGAGGATCATCGCGGTGTCCTCCTCCCTCACCTCCGCCGGCGCTTGCACTGGCGCATTGTCGCGCAAGGCAGCGAATTGCGATGTGCCGTCGTCGCTGACCGAGACGCGATGCGCGAGGCCGGGAATATCGGCCGCGTCGGGGATGCGGTCGACAAGCGCGGCCTCATGGACCAGACACTTCGCGCCGCAATCGTTCAGCACATAGGCGATCTCGGGCTTCTGCTGGCGCGTCGAGAGCAGCACCGTGACGAGGCCAGCATGAGCGGCGGCGAACATCGTCAGCACGAACTCGATGCGGTTGCCGAGCAGGATCCCGACGCGGTCGCCCGGCGCGAGACCAAGCTTTGCAAAGCCCGCCGCGACCTTCGCCGATTGCTCGGCGACCTCGCGCCAGCTCAAGCGCGTCGCGCCACAGACCAGCGCCTCGCCGTCGCAGTTCTGTGCGACGGCGTCCGCGATCATCGCCCACAGGCTGGCCGGCCGCTCGGCAAAGACAGGCACGACGCGGTCGCCAAAGCGCGGCTCGAGCCGCATGGCCGGAAGTGGGTGTTGCGACCAGTCCATGCGCGCCTCGTCAGCTCTTCTTCATCCCGTAGACGTGCTCCGGCCCCGGAAAGGCGCGGCTCTTCACGTCGCGCGCATAGCCCGCGATCGCTTCCTCGATCATCGGCCCGAGGTTGCCGTAGCGGCGCACGAATTTCGGCGCACGCGGCGACAGGCCGAGCATGTCCTCCAACACCAGCACCTGGCCGTCGCAGACCGCGCTGGCGCCGATGCCGATGGTGGGAACAGTGATCGATTGCGTGATCTTGCGCGCCAGCGGCTCGGCGACCGCCTCGACCACGATCGAGAAGGCGCCCGCCTCCGCGATCGCCCTGGCGTCGTTCTCGATCGGCGCCCAGGTCTCCTCCTCGCGGCCCTGCGCGCGGAACGAGCCCAGCGTGTTGATCGATTGCGGCGTCAGGCCGATATGGCCCATCACGGGAATGCCGCGCTCGGACAGGAACGCCACCGTCTCCGCCATCCGCGCGCCGCCCTCGAGCTTGACCGCGCCGCACAGCGTCTCCTTCATGATCCGCACCGCCGACCGGAACGCCTGCTCTTTCGATTCCTCGTAGGAACCGAACGGCATGTCGACCACGACGAGTGCAGCCTGCGAACCGCGCATCACCGCGCGGCCCTGCAGGATCATCATGTCGAGGGTGACAGGCACGGTGGTCTCGAAGCCGTGCATCACGTTGCCGAGGGAGTCCCCGACCAGGATGGCGTCGCAATGCCGGTCGACCAGCGCCGCGGTGTGCGCATGATACGACGTCAGCATCACGATCGGTTCGCCATTCTTGCGGGCGCGCAGATCGGGCGCGGTCTTGCGCTTGATGGCGGATTGAACAGACATAGTCAGGCTCCCATGACAGGCACGCCGATCACGACCGGGTGGAACGCAAACGCCAGCGCCAGATAGACGATGACACCGACCGCGATCGCGATCAGGTCGTTGGTCGGACCGCCCACCGGGATCGGCGGGCCGCC
>NZ_BOVL01000020.1:20573-82125 GCF_019972155.1 Bradyrhizobium sp. RD5-C2
TCGAGCCGAGATCGCCATTGGCGAGCAGATGCGCGAACGCCCACAGCTTGACGCCCGCCAGCATCGGATGCTTCAGCGTGGTGTAGATGCGGCCGCGGATATAGGCGGCCACCACCAGGATCACGGCCGGCAGCATCAGCGCCACCGTGATGTGCTTGAACGCGGTCGGCGGCGTCCAGACGTCGATCCACCCGGTCGCGCGGTAGTGGGCGAAGCCCCAGATGATCAGCGCGAGACCGGCGAACGACACCAGCGAATAGACGCCCTTGTAGGCCCCCTCGCCCATCGCATTCACAATGCCGGCGCGCATCTCGCGCAGGCTGGTCAGCACATGGATACCAAGGAACAGCACGAGACCCAGGATCATGACGAGAAGTCCCACGATGTTCCTCCCTGATTGATTGCTGCCCTCGCCTAACATCTTCGCCGGGCGGGTGGCAATGCGCCACGCCGGGTGGCGGGTCACGGATTGCCGGTTGGCTTCGCCAGTTCGCGATTGTCGACATAGCGGATCATGATCGGCCGGCCGGCCAGCGCGCCGCCGAGCCCGCCGGTGAATTTCAGCGGCAGGCAGGCACTGAGCGAGGCGTTGATCGCGTTGAGGTAGATCGTGCGGGTATCCGCCGGGATGCCTCGCGTCGCGAATGTCAGGCGCGGCATGCCGATCATCTCGCCGGTCCGCTTGAAGCTGAAGCGCACCGACATCTGCATGCCCTCGCGCGCATCGTCCGGCGGCGGCGGCGCCCAGCAGGAACGCAGCGCGGCGAACAGATCGCCGATGGTATCGAGATCATGGTCCGGCCTGCGGTACTTCTCGGCCTGCCCCTCGGGCGGCACCGTCAGGATCGTGAGCTGCAGATTTTCGCCGTACGGATAATTGATTTCGGGCAGGCAGGGCCCGTGGTTGAACACGCTGCAATAGGACGGGATGCAGGGCCCATAGTCGAGCACGCTGCAGGGCGTGTGTGCAAACGGCACCGGGTTGGTCTGCTGCCGCTGTCGCGCGCCGGCAGTGCCCGCGAGGGCAAGGGCCACGGCGATAGCGAGGCAAATGACGACGCGTCGGAACATGCGGTTGGACCCGGGATGCGTTCCCGTGAAAATGGTACCGCGGCCGGACCGCGGCAAGCGGGGCCGCGTTCACTTCCTTGCGCTCGCCCCAACCTCGGTGTCATCGCCCGGCTCGACCGGGCGATCCAGTATCCCAGAGACGGCAGTGAGTCACGGAGAAGCCGCGGCGTACTGGGTCCCCCGGTCGTGCCGGGGGACGACACCGAGTATGTGGCGGCGCTACGCCTTCTTCTTCACGTCCTTGACGTTGGAGAAGGTGATGCCCTCGGCGCGCTCGCGGGTGTAGCCGAGATAGAACTCGTTCTTGGCCATGAACACCGGATCGCCGTCGACATCGTCGGCGATGCCGGAATTGTTGGCGGCGACGAAGGCCTCCAGCTTCTTGCGGTCGTCGGACGAGATCCAGCGCGCCAGCGAGAACTCCGAGATCTCGAACTCGACCGGCAGCGAATATTCGGCATCGAGCCGCGCCTTCAGCACGTCGAGCTGCAGCGGACCGACCACGCCGACCAGCGCCGGCGCACCGTCGCGTGGACGGAACACCTGCACGACGCCCTCCTCCGACATCTGCTGCAAGGCTTCCTTCAGCTTCTTCGCCTTCATCGCATCGGTCAGGCGGACGCGGCGGACGATTTCCGGCGCGAAGCTCGGCACACCGACGAAGGTCAGATCCTCGCCCTCGGTCAGGGTGTCGCCGATCCGCAACGTGCCGTGGTTGGGAATGCCGACGACGTCGCCGGCAAACGCCTCGTCCGCCACCGAGCGGTCCTGCGCGAAGAAGAATTGCGGGCTCGACAGGCTCATGTTCTTGCCTGTTCGTACCAGCTTGGCCTTCATGCCGCGGGTGAGTTTTCCGGAGCACAGCCGGGCGAACGCGATGCGGTCGCGGTGGTTCGGATCCATGTTGGCCTGGATCTTGAACACGAACGCGCTCATGCGCGGCTCTGCCGCCTCGACCTTGCGCAGATCGGAATCCTGCGCACGCGGCGCCGGCGCGAACTTGCCGAGGCCCTCGAGTAAGTCACCGACGCCGAAATTGCGCAGCGCGCTGCCGAAATAGACCGGCGTCAGATGGCCCTCGCTGAATGCCGCGAGCTCGAACGGCTTGCAGGCTTCGGACGCGAGCGCGAGCTCATCCCTGACCTCGGCGACGTCGAGATTGGGGTTGCGCTTGCCGAGATCGGCGATGTCGATCTGCTCGGTGGCGCCGGTCTTGGCGCCGCCGCCCTCGAGCAGCCGCACGCCGCCATTGACGACGTCATAGGTGCCGAGGAAGTCGCGGCCGCGGCCGACCGGCCAGGTCATCGGCGTGGTGTCGAGCGCCAGCGTCTTCTCGATCTCGTCGAGCAGATCGAACGTGTCGCGGCTCTCGCGGTCCATCTTGTTGATGAAGGTGATGATCGGGATGTCGCGCAACCGGCACACCTCGAACAGCTTGCGCGTGCGCGCCTCGATGCCCTTGGCGGCGTCGATCACCATGACCGCGGAATCGACCGCGGTCAGTGTGCGGTAGGTATCTTCCGAGAAGTCCTCGTGGCCCGGCGTGTCCAGCAGGTTGAACACCAGATCGTTGAACTCGAAGGTCATCACCGAGGTGACGACAGAGATGCCGCGCTCGCGCTCGATCTTCATCCAGTCCGAGCGCGTGTTGCGCCGCTCGCCCTTGGCCTTGACCTGGCCCGCGAGGTTGATGGCGCCGCCGAACAGCAGCAGCTTTTCCGTCAGCGTGGTCTTGCCGGCGTCCGGGTGCGAGATGATCGCGAAGGTGCGCCGTCGCGCCACTTCCTCGGAAAGCGGCGAGCGGGACGGCGATTCGGCTGAAACTGAGATGTCGGACATGGCGGGGCAGCGTTTGGCAGGGAAAACGGGCGCAATCAAGGGCGTTTTGTCGCAATGCGGAATGGCCGCACCACCCACATATAAGCACGGGAAAGACGACCTTTTCCTCACCATACCATCCGCGGGGACGACCCTGCCTTATCTGGAGGGTTCGTTATGGCTTGGGCCATTCTGTTCACCGCAGGCCTGCTCGAGATCGGCTGGGCGATCGGGCTGAAATATACCGAGGGTTTCTCGCGGCTGGTGCCGTCGGTGCTGACGCTCGCGGCGATGGCCGGCAGCGTGATCCTGCTCGGCATCGCGCTGAAGACGCTGCCGATTGGAACCGCCTACGCGGTCTGGACCGGGATCGGCGCGGTCGGCACCGCGGCGCTCGGCATCATCCTGCTCGGTGAACCCGCGACCGCGATGCGGCTGGCCAGCATCGGGCTGATCGTGTCCGGCATCGTCGGCTTGAAGCTGGTCGGGTAATTATCTGAGAACCTGCACCGCCCAATAGGTCGCGGCCGCAACCGCGGCCGAGGCCGGGATCGTGATCACCCAAGCGTAGACGATCGAGCTCGCCACGTTCCAGCGCACGGCGGACAGCCGCCGTGCCGCGCCGACGCCGACGATGGCGCCGGTGATGGTGTGGGTGGTCGATACCGGGACCCCGAGATAGGTCGCGATGAACAGCGTGGCGGCGCCGCCGGTCTCGGCGCAAAAGCCCTGCATCGGCGTCAGCTTGGTGATCCGCAGCCCCATGGTGCGCACGATCCGCCAGCCCCCCATCAGCGTGCCCAGCGCCATCGCGCTCTGGCAGGCCAGCACCACCCAGAACGGAATCTCGAACGTGTCGCCGAGATGGCCCTGCGAGTAGAGCAGCACGGCGATGATGCCCATGGTCTTCTGCGCGTCGTTGCCGCCATGGCCGAGCGAATAGAGCGACGCCGAGGCGAATTGCAGTATCCGGAAGGCGCGATCGACGGCGAATGGCGTCGAGCGCACCGAGAGCCAGGACACGATCGCAACCAGCACCAGCGCCAGCAGGAAGCCGACCAGCGGCGACAGCACGATGGCGAGCAAGGTCTTGGTGAGCCCGCTCCACACCGCCGCCGAGATGCCCGCCTTGGCCATGCCGGCGCCGACCAGGCCGCCGATCAGTGCGTGCGAGCTCGACGAGGGAATGCCGAGCGCCCAGGTGATCACGTTCCAGACGATCGCGCCGACCAGCGCGGCGAAGATCACGGTGGCGTCCACCACCGACGGGTCGATGATCCCGGTGCCGATGGTGTTGGCGACGTGCAGGCCGAACACCGCGAAGGCGACGAAGTTGAAGAACGCTGCCCAGAACACCGCATATTGCGGCCGCAACACGCGGGTCGAGACGATGGTCGCGATCGAGTTCGCGGCATCGTGCAGGCCGTTCAGGAAGTCGAACAGCAGCGCGACCGCGATCAGGATGGTCAGGACCGGAAGACCCAGCGTGGTGTCCACGTGATGTCCCCGACCTACACTTGCTCGATGACGATGGAGTTGATCTCGTTGGCGACGTCGTCGAAGCGGTCGGCCACCTTCTCGAGGTGATCGTAGATCTCCGCGCCGACGATGAAGTCCATCGCGTTGGCGTTGCGGTGCTTCAGGAACAATTCCTTGAGCCCGATATCCTGGAGATCGTCGACTCGGCCCTCGAGCTTGGTCAGCTCCTCGGTGATCTGGGTCAGCATCGAGACGTTCTGGCCGATCGCCTGCAACAGCGGCAGCGCGCGGATGACCAGATTGGCGCATTCGACGATCAGGCCGCCCATCTCGCGCATCGGCGGCTCGAACTCGCGCACCTCGAACAGCATGACGGCTTTGGCGGTCGCCTGCATCTGGTCGACCGCGTCGTCCATCGCGGTGATCAGGTTCTTGATGTCGCCGCGGTCGAACGGGGTGATGAAGGTGCGGCGAACCGCGGTCAGGACCTCGCGGGTAACGCTATCGGCGTCGTTCTCGAACTGGTTGACGCGCTGGCAGAAGACCGGGGTCTCCTCGCCGCCCTTCAGCATGTCCTGCAGCGCCAGCGCGCATTTTACCGAGGTCTGGGCGTGTCGGGCGAACAGCTCGAAGAACCGCTCTTCCTTGGGCAGAAAGGCGCGAAACCAGCGCAGCATGTCTCTATTCCATCATTCAGGGACAGCCCTTTTAGCGACTGTCACAGAACTGTCATAGAGCATCTGCCTGGGAAAATACCCCGACCGACCGCCCCAATGGGCGGTCGTCCACCGCTAAAGTCGGCCGAAAATCGCGTGCCCTGCCCTACAGCGACCGCCGCAGCAGGTGGGCCAGCTCGCCGACCAAGCCGCGCCGGAACAGCAGCACGCAGGCCACGAAGATCACGCCCTGGATCACCGTCACCCACTGGCCGAAACCGGCGAGATATTGCTGCATGGCGATGATCACGAACGCGCCGACCACCGGGCCGAAGATGGTGCCGAGGCCGCCGACCAGCGTCATCAGCACGATCTCACCGGACATCGACCAGTGCACGTCGGTGAGCGAGGCATTCTGCGCCACGAACACCTTCAGCGAGCCGGCAAAGCCCGCCAGCGTGCCCGACAGGATGTAGGCCAGCATCTTGTACTGGTCGGTCTTGTAGCCGAGCGAGATCGCGCGCGGCTCGTTCTCCCGGATCGCCTTCAGCACCTCGCCGAACGGCGAGTTGATGGTGCGGTAGATCAGCAGGAAGCCGCCGAGGAATCCGGCCAGCACGACGTAGTACAGCACCGTCGGCTTCGACAGGTCGAAGATCCCGAACAGGTGCCCCTGCGGAATGCCCTGAATGCCGTCTTCACCGTGGGTGAACGGCGCCTGCAGATAGAGGAAGTAAAGCAGCTGCGACAGCGCCAGCGTGATCATCGAGAAATAGATGCCTTGCCGCTTGATCGAGATGAAGCCGGTGACGAGGCCGAGCAAGGCCGCCGCGGCGGTGCCGGCGACGATTCCGAGCTCCGGCGGCAGCCCCCACACCTTCAGCGCATGCGCCGAGACGTAGCCGGCGGTGCCGAGGAACATGGCGTGGCCGAACGAGAGCAGGCCGCCATAGCCGATCAGAAGGTTGAAGGCGCAGGCCAGCAGCGCAAAGCACAGCGCCTGCATCACGAAGAAGGGATAGATCCCCGTGAACGGCACCACGGCCAGCAGCACGGCCATCACGGCGAATACGATCATCTCGTCGCGCATCGCGCGCGGCGTCACCGGAAGTGTATCGTCGGTCAATGCTGACATATCAGGCCGCCCGTCCCGTCAGTCCCGTTGGCTTCACCAGCAACACCACCACCATCAGGACAAACACCACGGTGTTGGAGGCCTCGGGATAAAAATACTTGGTCAGTCCCTCGATCACGCCGAGCGCGAAGCCGGTGATGATCGAGCCCATGATCGAGCCCATGCCGCCGATCACGACCACCGCGAACACCACGATGATGAGATCGGCGCCCATCAGCGGGCGGACCTGGTTGATCGGCGCCGACAGCACGCCGGCGAGCGCGGCAAGACCGACGCCGAGCCCGTAGGTCAGCGTGATCATGCGCGGCACGTTGATGCCGAAGGCCCGCACCAGCGTCGGGTTCTCGGTGGCCGCGCGCAAGTAAGCACCGAGCTGCGTCTTCTCGATCAGGAACCAGGTGGCAAGGCACACCACCAGCGAGAAGATCACGACCCAGCCGCGATAGATCGGCAGGAACATGAAGCCGAGATTGACGCCGCCCTTGAGCTGATCCGGGATCGAGTAAGGCAGGCCCGAGGAGCCGAAATAGTTCTGGAACACGCCCTGCACGATCAGCGCGATGCCGAAGGTCAGCAGCAGTCCATAGAGATGGTCGAGGCCGGCGAGCCATTGCAGCATGGTCCGCTCGAGGATCATGCCGAAAATGCCGACGATGACGGGTGCGATGAGCAGCGCCCACCAGTAGTTGATGCCGCCCAGGTTGAGCAGGAAATACGCCACGAAGGCGCCCATCATGTAGAGCGCGCCGTGCGCGAAATTGATGATGTTGAGCATGCCGAAGATGACGGCGAGCCCCAGACTGAGCAGCGCGTAGAACGAGCCGTTGATCAGTCCCACCAGAAGCTGTGCGTAGAGAGCCTGCATCGAATGAGCTTTCGCTGGATAGATGAAGCCCGCCGGCCACGCCCATGGCCGGCGGGCATGATCGTTACTTCTTCAGGAGCGCACAGGTGCTCTTGTCGAGCGGCGTGAAGGCCTGGTTGCCCGGCACGGTGCCGACCAGCTTGTAGAAGTCCCAGGGTCCCTTGGACTCCGAGGGCTTCTTCACCTCGAACAGATAGGCGTCGTGGGTGACGCGGCCGTTGGCCTCGACCTCGCCCTTGCCGAACAGCGGATCGTCGGTCGGGATGGTCTTCATCTTCGCGACCACCTTGGCGCCGTCATGCGGATTGCCACCGAGCGCTTCCAGTGCCTTGAAGTAATGCAGCAGGCCCGCATAGACGCCCGCCTGCACCATGGTCGGGGGAGCGCCGCTCTTCATCTTCTCCGAGAAGCGCTTCGAGAAGGCGCGGGTCTTGTCGTTCAAGTCCCAGTAGAACGTCTCGGTGAAGTTGAGGCCCTGCGCGGTCTCGAGCCCGATCGCCTTGACGTCGGTGAGGAACAGCAGCAGCGCCGCGAGCTTCTGGCCGCCCTTGACGATGCCGAACTCGGCAGCCTGCTTGATCGAGTTGGTGGTGTCGCCGCCGGCATTGGCGAGACCGATGATCTTGGCCTTGGAGGCCTGCGCCTGCAGCAGGAACGAGGAGAAGTCAGCGGTGTTGAGCGGATGCTTGACGCCACCGACCACCTTGCCGCCATTGGCGGTGATGACCGCGGTGGTGTCGCGCTCCAGCGCCGCGCCGAACGCGTAGTCCGCGGTCAGGAAGAACCAGGTGTCCCCGCCCGCCTTCACCAGCGCCTGGCCGGTGGCGTGCGCCAGCATGTAGGTATCGTAGGTCCAGTGCACCGTGTTCGGCGTGCACTGCGCGTTGGTGAGGTCAGAGGTCGCGGCGCCCGAATTGATGTAGACGCCGTTCTTCTCCTTCACGACGTTGTTGACCGCGAGCGCGACACCGGAATTCGGCACGTCGACGATGGTGTCGACCTTGTCGACGTCGAACCACTGGCGGGCAATGGTGGTGCCGATGTCGGGCTTGTTCTGGTGATCGCCGGAGATCAGGTCGATGGTCCAGCCCTTGGCCTTGAGGCCGGAATCCTCGATCGCCATCTGCGCCGCCAGCGTCGAGCCGGGGCCCGCGAGGTCGGCATAGAGGCCGGACTGATCGGACAACACGCCGATCTTGACCGTCTTGTCGTCAGCGGAGGCGACACTTGCAACGGAGAGCACCATCGCGGTGCCGAGCAGCAGCGCAGAAATCGTATTCTTCATAGGGTATTCCCTCGTCCTAAATTTTCTGGCTCGGGCGACTTCAGACGCCGAGATAGGTATGCAGCTTGTCCATGTTGGCCGACAGCTCCGAATTGGCGAAGCCGTCGATCACCTTGCCGTGCTCGACGATGTAGTAGCGGTCGGCAACGGTCGAGGCGAAGCGGAAATTCTGTTCGACCAGCAGGATAGTGAATCCCTGCGACTTCAGGCGCGCAATGGTGTGCCCGATCTGCTGAATGATGACCGGCGCCAACCCTTCGGTGGGCTCGTCCAGCATCAGGAAGCGCGCGCCGGTGCGCAGGATGCGCGCAATCGCCAGCATCTGCTGCTCGCCGCCCGAGAGCTTGGTGCCCTGGCTGTTGAGCCGCTCCTTCAGGTTGGGAAACAGCGTGAAGATCTGGTCGAGCGGCAGGCCGCCCGGACGCACCACCGGCGGCAGCAGCAAATTCTCGCGCACGTCGAGGCTCGAGAAGATGCCGCGCTCCTCGGGGCAGAATGCGATGCCGAGCCGCGCGATGCGGTCGGAGGTGGCGCGGATGATCTCCTTGTTGTCGAAACGGATCGAGCCGGAGCGCTTGTTGATGACGCCCATGATCGACTTCAAGGTCGTGGTCTTGCCGGCGCCGTTGCGGCCGAGCAGCGTCACCACCTCGCCGGCCCTCACGTTGAAATTGATGCCGTGAAGAATGTGGGATTCGCCGTACCAGGCCTGCAGGTCGCCCACCGTCAGCACCTCGGCGCCGGCCGCAGCCACGGGCCTCTCCGCCAGTTTTGCCTCAGCCATGACCCGCTCCCAGATAGGCTTCCTTCACGCGCTCGTCCTTGGAGAGGTCGGCGTAGTTGCCCTCAGCCAGCACCTGCCCGCGCGTCAACACGGTGATGATGTCGGAGAGGTTGGCCACCACCGAGAGGTTATGTTCGACCATCAGGATGGTGTATTTGGCGGAGATCCGCTTGATCAGCGCGGCGATCTTGTCGATGTCCTCGTGGCCCATGCCGGCCATCGGTTCGTCGAGCAGCATCATCTCGGGGTCGAGCGCGAGCGTCGTTGCAATTTCAAGTGCGCGCTTGCGGCCGTACGGCATCTCGACCGCCGGGGTGTTGGCGAATTCGCTCAAGCCGACGTCGTTCAGCAGTTCATGGGCGCGCGGATTGAAGCGGTCGAGCACGGTCTTCGAGCGCCAGAAATCGAATGACGCGCCGTGCTGGCGCTGCAGCGCCACGCGGACGTTTTCCAGCGCGGTCAGATGCGGAAATACCGCCGAAATCTGGAACGAGCGGACCAGCCCGAGCCGCGCCACGTCGGCCGGCGGCATCGCGGTGATGTCCTGGCCCTTGTAGCGAATCTGCCCGCCCGTCGGCTTCAGGAATTTGGTCAGCAGATTGAAACAGGTGGTCTTGCCGGCGCCGTTCGGCCCGATCAACGCATGGATGCTGCCGCGACGCACCTTCAGCGCAACGTCGCGAACGGCAAAGAAACCCGCGAATTCCTTGGTCAATCCGCTGGTTTCGAGAATGAACTCATCGGCCAAATAGATTCCCCCATACGCCATCGCCGCGAAGCCCGTCGCCCGCGTGGCCAGCTCTTTTTCATGTTCGACAGGTTGTCCGTACGTCTTGGAAACCGTCCGGGGGCCTGTCGCCTCCGGGCCGGAATATGCCGTCATCTGTGGCGGTTACGCAAGGTGGAAAGCTGTGCAGTGCAGTATTGGCACGACCAGTTCCGGTTGATCCTTAGTCGAATGGCCTTCGAGCGCGCTTTGCGCCTCGGAAAGCCGTCATTAAGGCTGTTTTGCTCCTGACTTTCCTTTTCATAGAATATTTCCGCCTCTCGCCGAAGCTCTCGCCATAGTATTAAGGGCGGCCAGGGCCTTGCATTTCGAGAGCACCAATTCCTCGGTCATCAAGTCGATCCGGCAACGTGATTTTCTCAACACGTGGCTGCGACTTTATGCCCGTGGCCAGACCATCCCGCGGATCGATGAATTTCAGCCGGAGCGGATCGAGGAAGATCTGCCTGACACCGTGTTCTTCACCGTCGATGCGGCAGCGCAGCCGCCGCAACTGACGATCGAGAGCGACGGCACGCGGATGGCCACAGCCTACGGACACAGCGGCAAGGGCCGCCTGCTCGACGACTATCTCGGACCGCGGCTCGCGCCGGTCGTGATGCCGGTCTACCATGAATGCATCGCGCGGCGGCTGCCCGCCTACACCATCACCGATATCGACGACATCTACGGTCACGTCGTGGCCTATGAACGGCTGCTGCTGCCGTTCTCGGACGGCGGTGCCGTCACGCATCTTGTCGCATCGCTTAAGACGATCAGCGACAACGGCAGTTTCGAGATCCGCAATCTGATGCGCGGCAACGAGACGCTGCCGAACTTCAAGCTGTGCGCGATCATCGACCGCGACCTGTTCCACCGTGCCCCCGGTCGCATCCCGCCCGCGGATGTGCTCGAGTTCGGCTAGCTCATGCCATTCAGAAGCGCCGATCCATCGGTGGTCAAATCGATCACGCAGCGGGTGCTGCTGAACGCCTGGCTGCGCGCGCTGCGCATGCCGGACACCCTCCCCCTGCTGTGCGATTTCCACACCGACGGCACCGCCGACGAGCGGGCCGACATGATGGGTTTTGATGTCGTCGGCAGCGGCGACGCCGCACGCTTCATGATCACGCAGGAAGGTGCGCGGCTGACGACGGCCTATGGCAACGAGCATGTCGAGCCGCGGCTGCGCACCAACCGCTATCTCGACGACGCGATCGGCCCCGAGCGCTACGCCGGCGTGATCCTGTCCTATCGTGCCTGCCTCGCGCGCAAGCGTCCGACCTACACGGTTGCGGAGGTCACCGACGCCGACGGCAAGGATGTCTCCTATGAGCGGTTGCTGCTGCCGTTCGGACGCGGCGACACCGTCGAGCACATCATCGGCTCGTACAAGGCGATCAGCATCGAGGGCGGCTTTCGGCTGCACAATCTGATGGGCGTGAAGGCGAAGGCCGTGCCGGTCGTCACCGTGCGGGCGGTGATCGATCGCAGGTTCGTGCCGGCGGATCGTCCGGCGAGCCATGATTCAGTCGAGCTGATCTAGGCCCGTGCAAAGCCTCAGACTGCAAGACGATCTAAAGGCACCGTAACCCTCAACCTGAGCCCGCTCGGCAGCCAACTGTGCTCAACCTTGCCGCCGAGCTGATCAGAAATGCTGCGCTCGGCAAGCACGCTCCCAAAGCCCTTGGCTGATGGCGGAGCGACAATTGCGGGGCCGCCTGTTTCCTTCCAATCAAGTTGCAAGTTGTCGCCCTCAGTCGCCCATGTGACACTGATCGAACCGGTCGGCTCCGATAGCGCGCCATACTTGGCCGCATTCGTCGTGGTTTCGTGCAGCGCGAGAGCGAGACCGGTCACGGCCATAACACCCACGGGCACAGTGGGGCCCCCTAGGATGATGCGTTCGCGAGACGTGTCATCTTCGTACGGTCGCAAGACCGTTCGCACGACGTCTCCCACGGTCGTTCGCTCGCTGTGCGTCTCCGTACCCATAATCCCGGGACGGATTAGATCCTTGGCTTGCATGAGAGCGTTCAGACGGCCTCGTAAGGATTGAGCCATTTCCTGCGGCGTTCGAGCTGACCGAGCGCTCAGACTTATGATGCCCTGGAAAACGGCAAACATGTTCTTTACGCGATGGTTTGCCTCCCGAGCGAGCAGCCGTTGGCGCTCTTGCGCAGCTACACGTTCGGTCGTCTCACTGACGATGCAAAGTACACCGCCAATTTCGCCCGCCAGTTTTTGAACAGGAGAATAGGAGATGTCGAAGTAAACTGTTTCCGGGTAGCCGTGACGCTCAATGTAGAAGGGACGATCCTTGGCGAAGACTGTTTCGCCGGTATTGAGGACGCCTCTCAGTAGCGGTTCTAAATCATCCCACAACTCGGCCCAATTCTCGCGTGCGGGCCGTCCAAGAGCCGTTGGGTGCTTCTGACCTATCGACGGTGCATAGGCGTCATTGTATAGCGCCACAAACTCCGGCCCCCAGAACAGCACTATCTGTGCTTTTGCCGGCAGCATAAGGCTGACTGCACTCTTGAGGTGTGCAGGCCAGTCCGCGATTGGTCCCAAGCTGGTGGCGGACCAGTCAAGAGACCTAATGAGTGCGGCAGCTTCGCCCCCACCTTGGGGAAAATCGCCTTCGACGTTGCGAGCGGTGCCCATGGCGTTCAACAAGCAGATTTTACCATCGGGAACAAGGCTCGCGACACCAGCCTGTGTCAAGTCCGCTGCGGGTCATTTTCGACGGTCTCAGCGGGGACTATTGCCAGGTTGATGTCCGCTTCTGCCCGTGCGCGCCGGGGAGCCGAGTCAAACTCCCAAACTGGGTCGCGCCGAACGCGTCAGCCTTTCTTGCGCGCCTTCGCCGGCACTTCCTTGGCGTAGATATCCGGCTTGAAGCCGACAACGCGCTTCGACCCGAGATCGAGCACCGGGCGCTTGATCATCGAGGGCTGCTCGGCCATCAGCGCCAGCGCCTTACGCTCGTTCAGTCCTTCCTTGTCGGCATCGGGCAGCTTCTTGAAGGTCGTGCCGGCGCGGTTGAGCAGCGTCTCCCAGCCGACCTCGTCGCTCCACTGCTTGAGCTTGTCCTTGGCGATCCCGGCGGTCTTGTAGTCGTGGAAGTCATAGCCGACGCCGTGATCGTCGAGCCAGGCGCGCGCCTTCTTCATGGTGTCGCAGTTCTTGATGCCGTAGATGGTGATCGTCAAAGCCGTTCCCCGCATGCGATTGCGGCGGAGAAACTAGCCTCACTGCAACGGCAGCGCCAGATCAGACCGCGCCGCGAGGACGTGAAGAAGGCGTAGTGCCCATACTCGGTGTCGTCCCCCGGCTCGACCGGGGGACCCAGTACGCCGCGGCTTCTCCGTATCTCACAGCCGCCTCTGGAATACTGGATCGCCCGGTCCATGTGCGCAATTGCGCACAGGCCGGGCGATGACAGCGGGGTTATGGCGAGAAAACAGTCTCCACACCGATATCAGTGGCACTCAATGCGCATCATGCGTGAAGACGAAATCGTGATCGCTGGCATGAGCCTCGTGACAGGCGAAGCACGTCTCGTGCTGGGCGGCATCGACCGGCTTGCCGTCGATGAAGCGGCCAAAGCCCCAGCCGCCGGTCGAGGCATATTTGGCGGAGTCCTTGACCATGACCTGGACAGTGGTCGCCTGCCCCGTGATGAACGCACCGTTGAGGCCCGCAACCGGCTTGCGCTTCCAGGCGAGCTTGACCAGCACGGTACCGTCGGGGAATCGCGCGGCGCCGTCCTGATAGGCCTTCACGGCGGTCGCATTGCCGAGCACGCTGCGCAGTTCGTCGAGCCCGGTCTCCTCGCCGACCGCGATCAGCTTCCAGTCGCGATAACCGTCCGGAATCTTCACGCCGAAGATCGGCGATGCCAGCGCCGCATCGTCGGCATGTCCGACGGCGAACGGCAATGACGCGCTGATGCAGGCTGCCGCGATCGCGGCAGCTGCCCATTTCACAAACTGTCTCATGATCCGTGATCCGCGCTCTCGATTCTTGTTTGACGCGTTTTCTTCACGCGAACCGGTATCCACTTCGCTCGAAAACGCTCTAGGCCTTGCTGACGTCGATGATGGCCTGCGTGAAGGCCTGCGGCGCTTCCTGCGGCAGGTTGTGGCCGATGCCGCCAGTCAGGGTCCTATGCTCGTAATGCCCGGAGAACTTCTTGGCATAGGCCGCCGGCTCCGGATGCGGCGCGCCATTGGCATCGCCCTCCATCGTGATGGTCGGGATCGCGATGACGGGCGCCTGGGCCAGCGTTTTCTCGAAGGCGTCGTACTTTGCCTCGCCCTCGGCGAGACCGAGCCGCCAGCGATAGTTGTGGATCACGATATCGACATGGTCGGGGTTCTCGAACGCAGCCGCGCTGCGGTCATAGGTGGCATCGTCGAACTTCCACTGCGGCGAGGCGAGCTGCCAGATCAGCTTGTTAAAGTCGTGCCGGTTCTTGCCATAGCCCTCACGGCCGCGCTCAGTCGCGAAATAGAACTGGTACCACCATTGCAGCTCGGCCTTCGGCGGCAGCGGCATCTTGCCGGCCGCCTGGCTGCCGATCAGATAGCCGCTGACCGACACCATGGCCTTGCAGCGCTCGGGCCACAGCACCGCCATGATGTTGGCAGTGCGCGCACCCCAATCATAGCCGCCGAGCACAGCCTTCTCGATCTTCAAGGCATCCATCAAGGCAATGATGTCGGCGGCGACCGCGACCGGCTGGCCGCTGCGCATCGTGTCGCTCGCGAGGAAACGCGTGGTGCCATAGCCGCGCAGATGCGGCACGATCACGCGGTAGCCGGCCTCGGCCAGCGCCGGCGCGACGTCGGCATAGCTGTGGATATCGTAGGGCCAGCCGTGCAGCAGGATCACTGCGGGACCGGTGGCCGGCCCCATCTCGACATAGCCAGTATCGAGCGCGCCGGCATTGATCTGCTTGACCGGACCGATCGTGGTGTGGCTACCGGCCTTGACCGCGGGCAACGCCGCCTTGGTCTGAGCTTGGGCTTGGGCCGATCCAATGAAGCCGAGCTTGCTAGCGGCGAGGATCCCGCCGGCGATGCCGAGGAAGTGGCGGCGTTGCTGATTGACGGATTGGGACATGGCGATCTCCTTAAGTCTGGTGTCGGGATCGACTATCGCAGAGACCGCCCCCGTCCGCTTTCAGAGGGCGTGGATTTATCCTTCAGACCGTCGTGATTTTGGCCCCACGCCGCCTGTGCTAGGTTCCGCCCCGCATTCAGCCGCCGGCCGCCGGACTCTTCGATTTGACCTACCATTTCAACGACTTGACCCTCGATTCCGAGCGCCGGGAGCTGCGCCGCGGCGATGCCCTGGTGGCCGTCGAGCCGCAGGTCTTCGATCTGCTCGAGTTCCTGATCCGCGCCCGCGACCGCGTGGTCAGCCGCGACGAGGTGCTGGCGGCGGTCTGGCACGGGCGGATCGTCTCGGAAGCGACGCTCTCCAGCCGGGTCAATGCGGCACGAACCGCGATCGGCGACAATGGCGAGGAGCAACGGCTGATCCGCACCCTGCCCCGCAAAGGCCTCCGCTTTGTCGGCGATGTCAGGGAGGAGAGCACGCCCGATCATCCGGCTGCGGACAAAGCCACCGCGTCACGTCCGAGCGAGGGTCCGTCGATTGCGGTGCTGCCGTTCACCAATATGAGCGGCGACCCCGAGCAGGATTATTTCGCCGACGGAATCGCCGAGGACATCACCACCGCGCTGGCACGCTGCAGCCGCCTCACCGTGATCGCGCGCAACTCCGCCTTCACCTACAAGGGCAAGGCGGTCGATATCCGCCAGGTCGGGCGCGATCTCGGCGTCGGCTATGTGCTCGAAGGCAGCGTCCGCCGAGGCGGCGACCGCCTCCGCATCACCGGACAGCTGATCGACGCCGTCTCCGGCGCGCATCTGTGGGCCGACCGCTTCGACGGCGCGGCGACCGACGTGTTCGACCTGCAGGACCGCATCACCGAGAACGTGGTCGGCGCGATCGAGCCGACCTTGCTGGTCGCCGAAGCCGAGCGGGTGCGGACGGCGCCGCCGGACCGGCTCGACGCCTACGACCTGCTGCTGCGCGCCTACAGTCTGAGGTATCAGTTCACGCCCGAGAGCATGGAAGCCGCGCTCGATTGTCTCGACCAGGCGCTGGCACTCTACCCCTCTTACGCGCCGGCGCTGGCGGCGTCGGCCTATTGCCATGCGATGCGTCATGTCCAGGGTTGGCTGAAGCCGAACGACGCCTACCGGGAACGCGCGGTCATGCAGGCTTGGCGCGCGGTCGAGCTCGCGCCGGGCGACCCGCAAGTGCTGTGGATGGCGGCGTTCGCGATCTGGAACATGGCCGACGAGATCGAGCCCGCGCGCGAATTGTTCGAGCGGTCGCTTGCGATCAACCCGAACTCGGCGATGGCGCTCGTGCTCTGCGGCTGGATCGAGGCGATGCGCGGCAACCAGCAGGCCGGACGCGCCATGATCGAGCGCGCACAGCGGCTGAACCCGCGCGACCCGCGCGGCTGGTTCGCCTCAGCCGCGCTCGCAATCTGCGCGGTGCTCGACCAGAATTTTGCCGAAGCGGTGATGTGGGCCGACAAGGCCCTGGCGCAGAACCGCCGCTTCGCGGTGGCGCTGCGCGTCCTGATCGTGGCGCTGGTGAAGACCGGCGAGAGCGAGCGCGCGACCCAGATCGCGCGCGAACTGCTCAAGGTCGATCCGGAGTTCACGATCTCCGGATTCCTGGCGCGCATCCCCTTCCCGGTGGAAGCGATGTCCGCGATCTATCGCGAGACGCTGAAGGCAGCCGGCGTCCCGGACTGACATCGCTCTGAGGACGCTGCGATCGTGCACCCGTGGTGCGCCGCGCGGCTTGCCTGGCAGCATCGGCCTCAGTGCATCCCTCGTCGTCGAGTACGTAGCGCATGATTCAGCCCGCTTCGGTCAAAGATTTGAATCATGGCTCGGCAGTCAGGCTCAATGAGCCGTGCCGACGGGAGCGGTCGCGATGTGCCCGGAAGCGGACGCATAATGCCCACCTTGAGTTTTGCCGAGTTTGACCCGAAGCCGACATCACCGGTCACTCACTCATCATGCCGGCCCGCGAGCCAGAAGGCGGAGTCCGTTGACCTAGATCAACAGAGCTTCGCGACGTTTTGTCCTACCTAACCTCCGGCTCCCACATCTCGTCGACTCGGTTCACCCGGCAAGGCTAAGCGGAGGAAATATCTCATGAAATCTAGATTTGGACTTTTGCGTGTCTTGATGGCGAGCACTGCTGCCGTGGTAGTGACGACGATGCCTGCATCTGCCCAACAGCAGAAGCGACCCAACATCGTCATGCTAATGACGGACGACACCGGCTGGAACGACTTCGGTGCCTATTCGGGCGGTGGCGCTGCACTCGGCCATCCTACACCGAACATCGACAGGATCGCCAAGGAAGGCGCAACATTCACGAGCTGGTACGGTCAGGCGAGCTGTACCGCTGGCCGCTCCTCATTCATCACAGGGCGGATTCCCATCCGTTCGGCACTCTCGATCGTCGTGGCTCCGGGCGATGAGAACGCGATCAAGAAGGAGACGCCAACCATCGCAGAGTTCTTCCAGAAGAATGGATACTCAACCTACTTCTCGGGAAAATGGCACCTCGGCGACAAGCCTGAGTCCTATCCGATCGAGCATGGCTTCGATGAGATGAAGGAATTTGCCGCCTATTATCCTGGCGTCTATACCTATAGCGACACGTCCCGCTACTTCCATCCGTGGTTTCCTTCCTACAATCCCGAGATTGCCAAGGCCTATCTCGAGGTTGTGAACATGTTCGAGTGGGAAGGCGCGGCCGGTCAACCAGCGAGGAAAGTGGCTGAAATAGGCTACGACTATCTGAAGACTTTCGACACGCGGCAGGCGGACTCGGCGATCGAGTACGTCAGGAAGCATGCCAAGGACGACAAGCCGTTCTTCGTGGATGTGAATTTCATGAAGATGCACAACCCGACCAATCCCAACCCGAAGTTTGCCGGGAAATCACATCTTGGCGACTATTCCGACGCGCTGATGGAGCTTGACGACGACATCGGGCGGATCATGGATGAAATTCGCGCCGACGCGCCCAACACAATCGTCATTGTCACCGCGGACAACGGCGCCTGGCAGGACGCCTATCCCGATGCCGGCACCACGCCTTTCCGTGGTGAAAAAGGTACCGCGTTTGAAGCAGGCTGGCGCGTGCCGGGGCTGATGTGGTGGCCGGATCACATTCCAGCTAGTGCGAAATACGATGAAATGATGTCGCATATCGACTGCTGGGCGACGCTCGCCAAGATGGTAGGGCTCACCCCGCCGCCGCACGGCGCTTGGACCGACAACAACGGTAAGCCGATCTACTTCGACAGCATCGACAACAGCGAGTACGTCCTCGGTCGCGCCAAGCACTCGGCGCGCCGATCATGGGTCTATATCGACGGCGAGAACTTCATGGGAGCACGCGCGGATATCGCCGGCGATCCAAGCAACCCCGACATCAGCATCGCGTGGAAGTACTTGTGGACCGCGAAGGACACATGGCTTGGACCAGAACAAAACCTTGGTTCGATCGGCGCGCTCTATAATCTCACCATGGACCCGTTCGAAAAGTACGACATGGTGTTCAACGGCGCGATGTCGGCGCGCATGCCGACACAGTCGCCTGGCAAGTACGCAGGTCAGGACAACGGCTGGGCCGCGGCGCTCATCTTCCCGGTCGTGATGGAGTTCAACAAATCTATCGTCGACTTTCCGAACACGAAGCGTTCGCCGGGTGGGGCTTCCAACGATTGGAGACCCGATCTCCAGCGACCCGACAATCCGGTGCCGCTCCTGGATATGAAGAAGCCGCCTAACGTGAGAAGCCTGGGCGGCGGCTAGCTGGCTAGACGAAAGACGCACTTCGACCAACGCCGATTTCGCAATCGGCGTCGGTCTTATAAGCGACGGGCTATGCTAACCCTCCACCATTTGGGGAGCAAAGCGATGAAGACAGCCTTCTTAGCGAGCATTCCTGCCCATCTAGAATACCAGGGTCGTCCATGCGCGCTGGTCCTTAGAGCCATCGGCCTCGTGCTGGCCGTGGTGCTCGGCTTCGCCCAAGACGCCGTTGCGCAACAAAATCTGGTGACAGCGATCGACATCGCGCTCGAACCCGACGCAACGATGCTTCAACACGCGAAGGACGCCAACGCGCGACTGCTCAAATCCTTTCCAAAGGGCTTTCCTCTGGATGAGACGCACCACCCGCACGTCACCATGTTGCAGCAGTTCGTCCGCACGGAGGACCTCGACAAGGTATTTGCGGCGGCGAACGCGGTACTGGCCAAAGAGAGGCCCAAGGCGTGGGTGCTGAAGGCGTTCAAATACTACTACGTCCCGTCTCCGCCGCTCGGACTCGCAGGGATAGTCGTCGAACTGACTGAAGACCTGCATCGGCTGCAAGACGAGCTCATCAAAGCCGTTGAACCCTACACCGTGAAGACCGGAACCCCGGCAGCATTCTTCAGCGAAGATGGCGGACGCGACATTCAGGAAGACCTGATCAGGTACGTCGCCAATTTCGTCACAGACGCGGCGGGCAAGCGGTTCAATCCGCACGTGACGATCGGCGTCGGAACGGAAACCTATCTAAACGAGATGTTGGCTGAGCCATTTCCATCGTTCACTTTCTCGGCGGCTGGCGCGTCGGTCTATCAGCTTGGCACTTTTGGCACAGCTCGCAAGGAACTCAAGGCGTTACCGCTGACGCCCTGAGCCGGTGAGCAAAATGACGCCTTCGAACATCTCAAAGAAATCCGCGGCTCTTGCAGAGCGTCAGCCTCGGCTGCGACGTTCATCGTTAGGAGAAAGCCGGTGAAGTTCGACGACCGTCCCCCTGAAATTGACCGTCGCGCTCTGGTTTCAAGCTTCGTCTTGTTACCGGTCCTGTCCACAACGCTGCTTTCCTCGCCTGTCCAAGGGCAGACGACGGCAAGCGACCAGCTTGCGTCATGGAACGAGGGCCCGGCGAAACAGTCGATCATCGACTTCGTGCGCGCCACCACCGATCAGGGAAGCTCGAAATTCGTGGCGGTCGAGGAGCGCATCGCGACCTTCGATCAAGACGGCACGCTCTGGGTCGAACATCCAATCTATACGCAAGTGACGTATTGCCTGGACCGCGTTTCGACGCTGGCGGCACAGAAGCCCGAACTCAAGGGAATCGAACCGTTCAAGACCGTGCTGTCCGGCGACCGGGAAGCGATCGCCAAGCTGACGATGCATGACCTTGAGACAATTCTCGCCGCGACCCTGACTGGCATGCCGGTCGAGGAATTTGAAGCCGACGTCAAAAACTGGCTGGATACCGCCAAGCATCCGCGCTGGAAGCGTCTCTATACTGAGTTGACCTATCAGCCGATGCTCGAGGTCCTGCAGTATCTGCGAATCAACGGCTTCAAGACCTATATCGTGACCGGCGGCGGCCAGGATTTTGTGCGCCTCTATTCGCGGCGGGTCTACGGGATCCCTCCCGAACAGGTGGTCGGCACGATGGGCGGCACGAAGTTCGGCTACGACAAGGATGGCAAGCCGTTCCTGACCAAAGAGCCGAAGCTACTTTTGAACGACGACAAGGCCGGCAAACCCGAGGGCATTCATCTGATGATCGGCCGCCGTCCGAACGCGGCCTTCGGCAACTCGGACGGTGACCGCGAGATGCTGGAATATACCGGAGCCGGCGACGGCGCACGGCTGATGATGGTGGTGCTGCACGACGACGCGGCCCGAGAATACGCCTACGGCCCGGCGCGCGGCCTGCCCGACAGCAAGTTCGGTACCTTCACCGCGGCACTCGACGATGAGGCGAAAAAGAAGGGCTGGACAGTCATCAGCATGAAGAACGACTGGAAGCGCGTTTTTGTCTTCGAATAGGGCGCACGATGTCGCCTAGTGGCCCATAGCTGACGGTCTGGACGACCACCGAGAACGTCGGTTCTCCGGAGTGAACTGGAAGTCCGAATGTTCGGTCGCAATCGGCGGCTTTTGCCCCATAACGGTCATTGTGAAGTTGATGGACATATCAAGGTGTTCCTCGGGCGCATCAACACGAGATCGTTAATCGCGCAATCGATCTCAAATAACGTGCCTTCCATCGAAAAAGAGGAAAAGGGGTAGCGATTATAGTCACACGCTCAAGGCCAGTAACTCGATGAAAATAAGGTTTGATGGATGGCTGCCAAGGAAATTCTAGGAAAGCATTTGCCTGCAGTCGCCATCCTCGTGATCGCCGCGGTGATCGCATGTGCTGCCATTATAATGCTGCGCAACATGCCGCCGTTCACAATCGCTATGGCAACTGGACCCGAGGGAAGCGCTTATTACCAGTACGGTCAACGCTATCGCGAAGAACTCGCAAAGGCAGGCGTGGATGTGCGACTGGTGACCACTGCGGGCTCGCCGGAAAACATAGCTTTGCTGCAGGACCCACGTTCCGGGGTTAATGTGGGTTTTATCCGCGGCGGCACTGCTGGCGCAAGCGCTTCGCGCGAACTCGAATCGCTTGGGACAGTCTCCTATCAACCGTTGTGGCTTTTCCATAAGCGCGAGTTGCTGCTAGCGGACGGGTTCATGGGTCTGCGGGGCCGGAAGATATCAATTGGTCCCGTCGACAGCGGCACTCAAACACTATCGCTCGAACTGCTCAAACGTAACGGAATTGATGAACGGGTTAGCGAATTGCTGAACCTGGCTCCAGAGATAGCGGGCGAAAAGCTCATAGGCGGGGAGATCGACGCGATGCTAACGCTGAACTCTTGGGAATCACCCATTGTTCAGACGCTTCTCGCCGACGACCGCATCGAGATTACAAGTTTCCCACGTGCGGATGCGTATGTCGCGCTGTATCCTTATCTGAATAAGGTTGTGGTACCTAGGGGTGTGGGCAACCTGGCAAAGGATCTGCCACCAGCCGACGTTGTTTTGCTCGCGCCGAAAGCTAGTCTCGTCGTTCGCAAGGATCTGCATTCAGCAATTCAATACTTGCTGCTGAATGCGGCCGTGCAGATCCATTCGGGGCCCGGCATTTTTCAGCACGCTGCTCAATTCCCAGCCGCTCAATCTATCGACGTTCCCCTAAGCAGCGAGGCACATCGGTTTTACAAGTCTGGGCCGCCATTCCTGCAGAATTACCTTCCTTTTTGGATGGTTGAACTGGTCGGAAGGCTATTAGTACTGCTCATTCCACTTATCGGCTTGCTCTATCCGATTATAAGGTTTCTGCCGTCATTTTACGATTGGCTGATGCGAACAAAGATTTTTCGGCTGTACGGCGAGCTGAGATTTCTGGATGATACCATATCGAGCCCCGCCGAACGCGACACGGCTGCAATGATCGCGAAGCTCGATCAGCTTGAAGAACAAGCTGACAGTCTCAAGCTACCGGCCGCCTACGCGAGTATGCTGTATATGTTGCGAAATCACATCGATCTTGTGCGGGCCAAACTGCAAAAAAGGCTGACGAATTGACAAATGGCATCCTCCCGCCTTCGGCCCATCGCATCATGTTGCCCACCACGAGCTCGCACGCACCGATGAGGTGAATCAAATAGCCAGCCGTGAGGTCTCCTATTGGCCCATCGGCGATCTCGGGAGATATCTGCTTTTCCGCCGCTGTTGCGGTCAAGCGGACATCAGGCGCCGACCGCTCAATGAGTATGCGGCTTATGTAGTGCTACTCCGGTCGCTTGGCCGCTCCAATGAAGCGAGCACTACAATCCCGGTGATCTCGCCGCCCATGCCTTGGTGGCCTGGCAGCTTTCCATCGCCCGGGCGTAGGCAGGGCGTGCCGTCGTGCGGGCGAGATAGTCCCGCTCGGTCGAACCAGGGACGTAGTTGCCGGTTCGCATGCCGAGCAGGAGGGCGTAGCTCACCGAGATATCGGCAGCAGTGAATCGGTCGCCGGCGAGATAGGGGCAATCCGCGAGGCGACGGACGACCAACCCCAGCCGGCTCTCGAAGGTCTCGAGAGCCCAGCAGGTCACCCGGGCATCTCGCTCGGCTTCGGGCGCCAGTTGGCGACCGACAATGACGGCGTTCACCGGCCCGGCGAGCCCGGCCTCGCCCAAATGGAGAAATTGCAGATAGGAAGCGAAGGCGGGATCATCAGGGGCGACGGCAAGCGAAGCTGAGCCGTGGCGGGCGAGCAGGTATTCAAGGATCGCGATCGATTCGACCATGATCGTCTCGCCGTCCTGCAGTACGGGAATGAAGCCGGCGGGGTTGATCGCGAGGAAATCGCGATCAACCTCGGCTGCGAGCAGATCGACCGGGCGCAGCCGATAAGCCAGTCCCAATTCCTCGAGCAGCCAGACAACACGGAAGCCACGACCTTCGCCATAGACGGTGAGCATAGTTGAGCGTTCCTGGATTGGGCTGGATGAAGGAACTCGGAGGTAAGGCAGCCGCGCAACGGACCAACGATGGCGCATCATGCACCCAAAGCCCGGCGCGTGCGGACATTCTTGGCAATTTCTGAATATTAGAAATATGCGCCTGAGTTGCCCGACATGTCAAGTTGCTTGGTCGAACGCCGACCGCCGCCGGCTACTTTGCATGGGGTTGTTTTCGATATTTTGGCAGCGCCCTACCCGCGGCTCTGACCGCGCTACATGTTGTCGATGACAGCGGCACTGCCCTCGGAAGACGTGCCGGCGGACGCAGCGGCAGCCATGATCGCCGGGATGATGCCGTCGACGCGATCAACCACGATCGGACGGATCAGGTGGCTGCTGTGAAGGAAACCAACGCGTTGCAGGTGGTCGAGCATAGCCAGCATGGGATCCCAAAAGCCCTTGATGTTGGCAAAGACCATCGGCTTCCGGTGTTGCCCGAGCTGGGCCCAGGTCATTACCTCGATGATCTCTTCCACCGTGCCGATGCCGCCGGGCAGCGCCACGAACGCGTCCGAACGTTCGAACATCTTGTGCTTACGTTCGTGCATTGTCTCGGTAACCGTCAGGTCATCGAAGATGGCCAGCGCATCCGTCGTGGACTCGCGGTTGGTGAGAAAGCGCGGAATGATGGCACCGACCTTGCCGCCGGATTGCAGGACCCCGCGAGCGACCGCACCCATGACACCATTGGTTCCGCCACCGAAGATCAGCTCCAATCTTGCCGCCGCAAGATCCCTGCCGAAGCGTTCGCCCGCTTCGACAAAGGCAACATCGTTGCCTGGCGAGGAACCACAATAGACACAGACGGAACGTATCGTATTCATACTGAACCCTTGCACGCTAGCCCGCTCCACCGGGCTCGAGCGCCTCGCCGAGTTCGAGCGGATGCGCCATGGTCTGGTGCAGCGCGTCCTTGTCGAGCTCTCCCTCGGAGAGGCTGATCACGATGCAGGCGACGCCGTTGCCGATCAGGTTGGTGAGCGCGCGGCACTCGCTCATGAACTTGTCGATCCCGACCAGGATGGCGATCGACTGGATCGGAATATCCGGCACGATCGACAGCGTCGCGGCGAGCGTGATGAAGCCCGCGCCGGTGACGCCGGAGGCGCCCTTCGAGGTGATCATGGCGATGCCGAGGATACCGAGCTCCTGCCAGATCGTCAGATGGGTGTTGGTGGCCTGCGCCAGGAACAGCGTCGCCAGCGTCATGTAGATGTTGGTGCCGTCGAGATTGAAGCTGTAGCCGGTCGGCACCACGAGGCCGACCACCGAGCGCGAGGCGCCGAGATGCTCCATCTTCTGGATCATCTGCGGCAGCACCGTCTCCGACGACGAGGTTCCGAGCACGATCAGGAGCTCGTCCTTGATATAGGCGATGAAGCGGATGATCGAAAAGCCCGCCAGCCGCGCGATCGCGCCAAGCACAATCAGCACGAACAGGATGCTGGTGAGATAGAAGGTGGCGATCAGCGCCGCCAGATTCACCAGCGAGCCGAGACCGTAGGCGCCGACGGTAAAGGCCATCGCACCGAACGCGCCGAGCGGCGCGACGCGAACGATCATCCGGATGATGCCGAAGAACATCTTGGACGCCTTGTCGATCGCCTCGGCGATCGGCTCGCCGGGCTTGCCCATCAGGGCAATGGCAAACCCCGAGAGGATCGAGATCAGCAGCACCTGCAGCAGGTCGCCGCGCGCCAGCGCGCCGAAGAAGCTGTCGGGGATGATCGCCATCAAATGGGCGACGATGCCCTGCTCCTTCGCCTGCGTGACGTAGGTGGAGACGGACTTCGGATCGATCGTGGAGGGATCAATGTTGAAGCCGCGGCCGGGCTGCAGCAGCTCGCCGATCAGAAGACCGACCGCGAGCGCGACCGTCGACACCGCCTCGAAATAGATCAGCGCCTTCAGCCCGACCCGGCCGACGCGCTTGAGGTCGCCCATCGAGGAGATACCGTGCACCACGGTGCAGAAGATCACCGGCGCAATCATCATCTTGATCAGCGCGATGAAGCCGTCGCCGAGCGGCTTCAATTCCTTGCCGAGGCCGGGGTAGAAATGACCGATCAGGACGCCGGCGGCGATCGCGATCAACACCTGAATGTAGAGGATCTTGTACCAGGGCTGATGCCTGTGATGGGCGGCGGGCTTGATCGCGTCTGTGGTCATGAGGAGCCCCGGGCTGGAATGAACTCAACTGGTGATGCCATCTTGGCGGAGCCGCGCGCAAGCGACAATGGCCATTCGCGCCGCCGCGCGTGCACACGAATCTGTCATAGACTACGGCCGGCTCGCATCCGGAGGCTGAGATGGAATTCACCGCACTGTTTCTCGCCATCACCATCGCCATGCTGGTGGCCTGGCGTGGCCCGCGTCCCCTCGCGATCGGATTGTTCGCGGTGATCCTGGTCGCCTGCGTCGCGACCTTGCTGCACCACGCCACCGACCGTCTCACGCTGTCGTTCTGAGGGCAGCCATGACCGACACCCAAGCCGTGACCCTCAACGCCCTCGCGCTCTATGGCCTCGCGCTGCTGCTGGCCGCAGCTTTTGCAGCGCAGCTGCTGCTGCACGAGCTGCCCTGCCCGCTGTGTTTGCTGCAGCGCATCCTTTTCGCCCTGCTGGCGATCGGACCGATCCTGAACATCCGCTTCGGACCGCGGCCGAGCCACTATGCCCTGTCGCTGCTGACGGCCGTCCTCGGCGCCTCGGTCTCGACCCGGCAGGTCCTGCTGCACATCCTCCCCGGTGATGCCGGCTATGGGTCAGCGCTGCTCGGCTATCATTATTATTCGTGGGCGCTGATCGGCTTCATCGCGGCGATCGTCCTGCTCGCCGCGATGCTGCTGTTCGACCGCCAGTTCGACCACCGCGCGGCGCCGGGCACTTCGCCCGGAAAATTCGCGCAAGGCGCCGTATGGCTGGTGATCGGGCTGACGGCGCTGAACGTGCTCTCCACCCTGCTCGAATGCGGCTTTGCCGCCTGCGCCGACAATCCGCTCGTCTACGAGCTGCTGAAGCAGACGAGTTAGGGCCGCTTCGGAATATTCAACCCGCGCTCCACGGCCGGCCGCTTGAGACCGCGCTCCAGCCAGGCCGCGACGTAGGTGAACTGGTCGAATTCGACGAGTTCGCGCGCGCCGTAGAAGCCGATCAGATTGCGCACCCAGCCGATCATCGAGATGTCGGCGATGCTGTATTCATCGTCCATGAACCATTGCCGTCCGGCGAGATGCGTCTGCATCACGCCGAGCAGGCGCGCGGATTCGGCGACATAGCGCTGCAGCGGCCGCTTGTCCTCATAATCCTTGCCGGCGAATTTGTGAAAGAAACCGACCTGCCCGAACATCGGTCCGATGCCGCCCATCTGGAAATGCACCCACTGGATCGCCTGGTAGCGGCGCGCGGCATCCGCCGGCAACAGCTTGCCGGTCTTCTCGGCGAGATATTGCAGGATCGCGCCGGACTCGAACAGCGGCAGCGGCTTGCCGCCGGGACCGCTAGGATCGAGGATCGCCGGGATCTTGCCGTTCGGGTTCAGCGACAGGAACTCCGGCGTCTTCTGGTCGTCCTTGTTGAAGTCGACGAGATGGACCTCATAGGGCAGCCCGATCTCCTCGAGCATGATCGAGACCTTCACGCCGTTCGGCGTCGGCAGCGAATAGAGCTGCAGGCGGTCCGGATGCTGGGCGGGCCAGCGTTTTGTGATGGGAAAGGCTGACAGATCGGTCATGTCGACATTCTTTGCACGGTTGTTGTTGGGTGGCTAATGTACGGAGCTCATTGAAAGCCGCAAGGTCTGCAACCGGCCATGAACGATCAACAGACAGAGGCAACGCTCGGTCCCTCCGACGACGAACTCGCGACACATCCGACCGTGTTTGCGGCAGACGCGTTGGCCGGTCGGGTGGTCGTCGTATCCGGCGGCGCCGGCGGCATCGGCCGCGCCATCGCATGGCTGTTCGCCCGGCTCGGCGCACATGTCGTGATCGCAGGACGCAGTGCCGACAAGCTCGATGCGCTGGTCGATCGTCTCGGCCGTCGGGGCCTGAAGGCGTCGGCGCACGTTGTCGATATCAGGGATCCCGACGTGGTCACCGCGATGTTCGACGCGCTGTGGACCGCGCATGGCCACGTCGACCATCTCGTCAACAGCGCCGGCGGCCAGTTCCCGCAAGCCGCGATCGATTTCTCGATCAAGGGCTGGAACGCGGTCATCAACACCAACCTCAACGGCACCTGGTACATGATGCAGGCCGCGGCGCAGCGCTGGCGCGACCGCAAGCATCCCGGCAGCATCGTCAATATCGTCGTGGTCACGACGCACGGCCTCTACGGCATCGCGCATACGATCGCGGCGCGCTCCGGCGTGATCGGCCTGTCGCGCGCGCTCGCGGTCGAATGGGCGCCGCTGAACATCCGCATCAATTGCATAGCGCCGGGCGCGATCGAGACCGAGGGCTGGAACGTCTACAGCGAGGCGGCGCGCGCCGCCTATCCACGCTCCAACCCGATGATGCGTCCGGGCACGCCCTGGGACATCGCGGAGGCCGCCGTCTATCTCGCCGCGCCCTCCGGCAAGTTCATCACAGGCGAGACGCTGACCGTCGACGGCGGCGGCCAGCATTGGGGCGAGACCTGGACGACCGGCAAGCCCGACTACTTCAAGGGCGACGAATAACGCACGCATACGCCGCCCACCGTTCTTCGATTATTTGCCGTCGTCGAAGCTGACGATGACGGCCGCGTTCGCGATCAGGATCGGGTCGTTGCCGAGATCCGACGGAATCTCGAGCCCGCCCGCGATCGCCTTCACGGTCTTGGTGCCATAGGGCAGTTCCCTGGCGACGGCCTCGGTATCGACCGCTTCGGGATTCGGCACGGCGATCGTGACATCGACGAACATGTCGTTGGCGGTCTTGCCGAGCATGCGGAAGAAGCCGAGGCTGGAATGGCGGATCGCATCCGAGACCGCGCGCTTGGCGGCCTTGGTGGCATCTCGGCCGTGGACGTCGACGCCCATGCCCATTTCGGTGATACAGCGCACGCGTGTCATGAAGCTTTCCTGTTGTCGTTGGCGTGAGAGACCTTCATTCCTTCGCCCCCGGCACGCGCGGCGTCAAGCCGGGTCCCTCGCCTCGCTGACGCTGTTGTGATCGCCGCGCGCCAGCAGCCATGCCGCAAGATCGGCAAGGATCGCAGCGGCAACCACCATGACGCAGGCCGCGCTCCAGCCCCACGCCGAAACGACCGCGCCGACGGCGATCGGCGCGGTCACCTGGCCGAAATTGCTGCCCGTCATCAACAGGCCCATCATGACCGGCACCATCGCCGCCGAACGCGCCGCCGCGGGCGCGGTCGCGAGCAGCGTTGCGGGGATCAGGCCGCCGGTCGCGGAGAACAGCAGGCACAGAATGAACGCGCCCTGCCCACCGAGCACCGGCAGGAAGATACCGACCGCGGACGCGCCCATCACGACTGCCGCAACGGCAATCAACAGAGGCCGGCTCACACCACGCGCGAGCAGATTGCCGGCGGCGAGATTGCCGACGACGTTGGCGGCCGCCGCCAGCGCACTGAGCCCGCCGGCGCTCTGGCTGGAGACGCCGAGCCGCTCGGTCAATAGGATCGGCAGGAAGCTGAACACCGCAAAGAACATCAGGCTGTAGAGCCCAAACAGCACCATCAGAAGCGCCGGCGTGCGGCGCCGCGCCAGCGCGGTTGCCTCTTGCATCAAGCCCGCACGCGTCGGGCCGGTCCGCGATGCCACCTCAGGCACGATGCCGCTGGCAAGGACGAACAGCACGGCGGCAAACGCGGCACTGGCCCACCAGATCGCGCGCCAGCCGTCGAACATCGGACCCGCGACCAGCGCCAGCGCGATCCCGAACGGGATCACGCAACTCCACACCGCCATGGTGATATCGCGCGCACCGACATCGACCACGCGGTTGAGCAATGCAGGGGCGGAAACCATCACCAGCAGGAAGCCAAGCCCTTCCAGCAGGCGCGATCCCAGCAGCACCGCAAGGTGCGGCGCGAGCGCGCCCGATGCCGCACCGAGCGTGATCGCCGCAAGCCCGCACAGCAGCACCCTGCGCGCGCCGACCGCGGCGATCACGACGCCGGCCGGAACGCTGCCGATGAGCCCGAGCACTGCAAAGATGCCGGCGATTGTTCCGACCGCGGCGAGGTCGATGCCGAGGTCTTGTTGCAGCATCGCCGCCGCAATCGGCACCTTGCCGACCTGGAGCGCGGCGCCGATCCCGCAACCGGTCACCACAGCGACCGTCGCCCATCGCTTCGCCTCGCTCTGCTGCACCACGGCCGTCTCGATCGTCATGCGTCCACTCCGCCAGTTCAGCCACCACAGATAGCGATTCCAGATCATCGACAGGAGTGATATGTTTTGCATCCATTTGATCGATTTCATAGATCATGCTCGATAACCTCACGCTCGACCAGATCCGGGTCTTCGTCACCATCGCCGAGAGCGGCAGCTTTCGCGCTGCCGCGACGAAGCTCGCGCGAGTGCAGTCCGCGGTCAGCCATGCCATCGCCAATCTCGAGGCTGAGCTCGGTCTCATGCTGTTCGACCGCTCCGGCCATCGCCCGGCGCTGACGGCGGAAGGCAAGGCGCTGCTCGGCAACGCCCGCGACCTGCTGCTCCGCGTCGATGCGATGCGAGCGCGGGCGCACGGCCTCGGCGAGGGAGTGGAATCGGAGCTCTCGCTGGTGGTCGACACGCTGTTTCCGATCGCCGCCGTCGGTGCAGCGCTGACGGAAATGCGCTCAGCCTATCCATCCGTGAGCGTGCGGCTCGCGGTCGAACCGATGGGCGGGCCGATCGCCGCCCTGACCGAACGGCGCAGCGCGCTCGCCGTCACCGTCGGCGAGGATTTTCGCGATCCCCGGCTCGCGCTCGATGCGATCTGCGCCGTGCAGATCATAGCCGTCGCCTCCGCCAGCCATCCGCTCGCGCGGCGCGGCCGCAAGAGCGTTGCCGACCTCGCCGATCATCTGCAGATCGTGCTGTCGGATCCGACGCCGCTGTCGGAGGGCCGCAGCTTCGGCGTGCTCTCGCCGCAGATTTGCCGGGTGAGCAATCAGGACACCAAGCACGCTATGATCCTGGCCGGGCTCGGCTGGGGCCGGCTGCCGCTCTGGCAGGTCGCGCGCGATTTGAAAGAGCGCCGTCTGATGCGGGTCGAAACCGGCGCACTCGGCCGCAACGCCGCGCTCGCGATGGAGGCCTATCTCGCCCACCGGCTCGACGAACCGCTCGGCCCCGCCGCGCGCGCGTTTGCCGATGCACTGACGCGGATCGCCGCGCGCAGCAGCGCGCCGGCGAACAAGACGAAGGTACGCAAGCAGCGCTGAAGTTTCTCTCGGCGCGATCATTTCCCTTGTTGACATCGACCATGACGAGGCGTATGTCCCGCAACCTTCGCGAGCGCTGTCGCTCGCGATCAAACATGAGCACGATGATGCAACACGGATTTGAAAAATTCCGCAGACTGTCGAACGGCCTTCGGCCGAACGATAGCGTGTGCCCGGCTCATGGGAGCGATCTCGCATAATGCGAGGTCGACAGTCCGCCTTAAACGGACCCTCCCGAGCCAGCCGCTCCGGAGGGTTTTTTGTTGTCCGAAGCACGGCTCATTCGAATTGCCCGGCGCAAGCCGGAACGGGAGACCCGGATCCCGGGGCTCGCGCGGCAACGCGCGTGCCCAAGCGCGCGGGGCCTGCCGGAGGGAACAAGGCGATGAGCCGGACACCGATGGCAGAGTGAACTCCAAGGAGTTCGCAAACGGCGGCGCGTCGACAGCGCCGCGACGAAATTTTCAATTCGGTTTGCCTCATTGTGCGGCTTAACCGACGCTGGTGGTGAAGATGTCGGATACTTCGCTCGACCGGAAAGAGCGGGTTCGAATCCCGCCTGTGACACACGCACCGGGATGCGGTCTGGCAAAGGTCCGCACGCGGCCCGGCGCAGTTTTCTCGTCCGCAAGGCGAGGCGCTGCGTTGTCGTCACGGACACCGATATCGCCCGTTCCCCGGCGTACCCATCAATGGCCGGCGCATGGCGCCGGTCTGGCGGTGGTGAAGATGTCTGTTACTTCGTGGTAAGGCGCTCCGGTGCCGAGCGGGTTCGAGGCCCGCACGCCGAAAGGCGGTTCGCCCGCAAGGGCAGCAACAGCATCGCTTGTTCCCCGCCAACCCTCTCCACGACCCGTGGTGAAGATCGCTGTTACATCGTCTGTGAAACGAGAGGTCGCGGGTTCGAATCCCGCCCGGCGTCATGTGCGCCGGTAGCTCAGTGGTAGAGCGCTTCCCAATCGGCAGGGTAAGCTGCCGGCTGGGGTCTCAGCAATCGCCTGTTCCCGGATCGTGGTCTTCGATCGTCGGCATAGTGTCCGCGCAAACGCCTTGCGTTTGCTACGAGGTCGTGCCGACGGCCGGTGGTGAAGAGCGCTGTTACTTCGTGATCGTAGTGTCGAGGGTTCGAATCCCTCCGGACGAACGTCCGTAGCTCAGTGGTAGAGCATGCGAAGCCCGCAAGGGCAGTACAGTCTCGCTTGTTCCCCGGCCCCCCCTTCCAATCCATACTCACCCAGAAAGGAGGCCATCATGGCCACGATCAACAAGATCATGCGCGCCTTCACCCGTGAGGGGGCGCGCGGCAAGCGCTTCACGCCCGAGATGGAGCTGCGGCGCGCGCTGCTGAACTGCCTCCTGTGGGAGAACCAGTTCTACGAGGACGGCGTCGCGATCGCGGATCGCATCAAGGCGCTGGTGCCGAAGGTCGAGCCCGCGCGTGTCGCGGAGCTCGCGATCGCCGCCCGCGAGACCATGAAGCTGCGGCATGCGCCGCTGCTCGTGGTCCGCGAGATGGCGCGGCACGCGACCCATCGCGGCCTCGTCGCCGATGCGCTCGCCCGCGTGATCCAGCGGCCGGACGAGATGACCGAGCTGCTTGCGATCTACTGGGCGGAAGCGCTCGGCCCGCAGCAGCAGCGCAAGCGTCAGCCGGTCTCGGCGCAGATCAAGAAGGGGCTGGCGCGGGCGCTGACCAAGTTCGACGCCTACCAGCTCGCGAAGTACGATCGCGACGGCGCCGTGCGGATCAAGGACGTGCTGTTCCTGGTTCACGCCAAGCCGAAGGACGCCGCACAGGAGAAGGTGTGGAAGCAGCTCGTCGACGGCGAGCTGGCCTCGCCCGACACCTGGGAGGTTTCGCTTTCGTCCGGCAAGGACAAGCGTGAGACCTTCGAGCGGCTGATCGCCGAGAACAGGCTCGGCGGGCTGGCGCTGCTGCGCAACCTGCGCCTGATGCAGAAGGCGGAGGTGCCGCGCCGGACCATTGCGGACGCGATTGAGGCGATGCGGACGGATCGTATCCTGCCCTACCGCTTCATCACGGCGGCGCGTTATGCGCCGGACTTCGAGCCCGAGCTCGAGGCCGCGATGCTGAAGTCGGTCAAGGACTACGCGCGGCTTGACGGCCGCACGCGGCTCCTGATCGACGTGTCGGGATCGATGTTCACGCCGCTCTCGGCCCAGTCCGAGATGACACGTGCGGAAGCGGCCTGCGGGCTTGCGATCCTCGCCCGCGAGGTCTGCGACGAGGTGGAGATCTTCACGTTCAGCAATGAACTCGTGAAGCTGCCGCCGCGCCGCGGCTTCGCGCTGCGCGATGCGATCATCGGCTCGCAGCCGCATGGCGGGACGTATCTCGGCAAGGCTGTGACGGAGATCGACCGCAAGGGCGATCGCCTGATCGTCTTCACCGACGAGCAGAGCCACGACCAGGTGCCCGCGCCCAAGGGACGCGGATACATGGTCAACGTGGCGTCCTACCAGCACGGCGTCGGACACGGCGCGTGGACGCGGGTCGACGGCTTCTCGGAGGCCGTGATCGCCTGGATCGCGGCGTCGGAAGCGACTGCACACTGACGTCTGCATCAACAACGGGCCCGGACGCGCGATGCGCGCCCGGGCTCCATGCCTTTCGGCGCGACCGCCGCGAAAGACAGCGCGCGATCCCGCCTCAATCCTCGATCTCGCCGCTGCGGATCGCGAGCCGGATCGCCTGCGCCGTCGTCGCGACGCCAAGGCGAAGCCGGGCACGCCGCAAATGGTTCTCAACTGTTCGCTCCGACAGTCCAAGCGAGGCCGCGATATCGGCCTGACGCCGGCCGGCGGCGATCCAGCGCAACACCTCGCGCTCGCGCGGCGACAGGCTCGACGCGCCGTTCGCCTCGCGTGCTTCCAATAGCCGGCGCGCGGCCCGAAAGGCCGCGGTGCCAATCATCGTCAGGGCCACTCGCGCCCGCGCCGACGCGTCGATCCGCGTTCCGGCAAAGCTCATCGCACCTTCAAGGCCGCTCCGCCCGAACACCGGGACCTGCAATCCGTGGAAACCGGGCCCGCGCGGCGTGCGCACCACGCGGTATTTCTCGCCACGCGCCGACATCACCTTGGTCCAGAAAAACGCCTCATCCACGTTGAGGAAATTGCGCGTTACCGGACAATGCCGGACATAGGTCTCGGCATCGACCGTCACGCCCTTGCCGAACCAGTCACCCTCGACCCAGTAGATTCTGTCAACCAGGTCCTCACGCGAAGGAGACGCCGAGAACATCACGAAGCGGTCGTAGCCGAGCGGCATGCTCGCCGACCGGACAGCCGCCTGGATCGCGGACAAGCTCCCGCCGCCCTCAATCGCAACCACGGCTTCGATGTAGTGGTCCATGCGGATGCCATCGTATCTCGGGAAACCCCGTCGAGCGCCACCCTGCCCGTTGAGGACTTTCCCTCAAGCCAGGTGGACCGGCAAGGCGCGCAACGTTGTCCGGCCGCGGGCGGCGTGGCGGGCTCGCCGCGCCGCCTCGAGCCGGGCCGATGGCTTCAACGCCCGCCAAGCGTATCAAGCAAGGCCTTGGCCGCCGCCTTGCCGACATTGTTGGCGGCGAAGGGACTGTCTCCGGTGATCAGCTTGCGATCCTGATGTGTCTTGCCGGTGATGTCCTTGTTCAGGATCTCGACGCCGAGCGCCTGCAGCTCCTCGCCGAAGGCCCAGGTCAGCGCACCCGGCATGTAACCGATGTCGGGCGTCGTCCGATCGATCGCATCGGGGAATGCGCAGATCTTGTAACCCTTGAAAGGATAATCGCCCTTGGCTTCACCGACCGCGGACGCCAGCAGCGCCGCCGGGCCATGGCAAAGCGAAACGATATGCTTGTCGTTGTCGAGCGCCCATTTCAGGACCGCCTTGATGTCGAGGCTTTCGGGAAGACCGATCAGCGCACCATGGCCGCCGGGAATGAACACCGCGATGTAGTCGGAATCCTTGCCGAGCTTGTTTTCGATCACGTCGGAGAGTTTCAGCGGCTGCTTCAGCCTGCCGAGATACTTCTGGTAGATGCTCTTGACCGCGTCGTCCTGGTTCGGGAACGCCCAGAGCTCAAACTTGACCGGATTGCCCGACACGGTGGCGATGTCGAATTCGAAGCCGGCCTTGTCGAGGTGATACATCGGCAACAAGGTCTCGACCGGATGATTCCCGGTCGAGAACATCGTGCCATTCTGCAACAGCAGATAGCGCTCGTCCGCGGCGATCATCAGGATTTTCCAGCGGCCCCCCTTGTAGGCGTTGGGATAGTCCGCGCCGGAGAGATCCGACTTGGCCGAGGTGAATTGCCCAAGCGAGTAAGGTGACGGAAAGAAGGCGTTGTTCTCCGCCGGATCGGCTACCGGACGCTTGTCCTGGGATTGCTCGGTCATCGAGATATCCTCTCTCATCGTGTTGCGGTCCGGCAAAGGTAAGCACGCCGCGCGCAATCGCGAATGAGGGATTTCCCTCAATGCGTCACGGGATGGAAGAATTTGACGCCAGTCCGGCGCAGCATGAGGGAACCCATCACGACGTCGGGAGGCCCCCGCGCCTGCTGCCCGCCATTTCGCTGCGGTTCATCTCCGCGGACCGATAGTGCGCGGGACCCTTCCCGGTCTCGCAAGGAGCCGTGCACCATGCCGATCAGCCGCCGGCGCGCACTGACGCTTACCTCATTTTTCATGGCGAGCCCTCTGCTTGGCACCGAAGGCCGGGCCGAACCGGCGCCAACCGCCGGGGCCGCGACCTTCGACATGGCCACTTTCACTGCTACTTCCGGCGGCGATGCCGACGCGGCCTTTGCCAAGGCGCTGGCCGCCGTCGCCAAGGCAGCGGCTGACGCGAGCAAGGCCGGGCCGGTTCACATCGTCCTCAATCTGGAGAAGAACGCCAGCTACCGGATCAAGCGTCCGCTCGCGTTCCGGCAATTGCACGGCTTCGAGCTCAACGGCAATGGCGCGCAGCTGATCAACACGGCGCGCAGCGGGACCTTCGTGATCTCCGGCTGCAACCGCCTCACCATCCGCGATCTCACCATTGATTACGATCCGCTGCCCTTCACCCAGGGAACGATCACCGCCTTCGACAAGCAAGCAGTCGACATCACGGTGAAGGTTGACCCCGGCTATCCCGATGATGCGGCACTGCTGGCCGCCTTCACGGATGGCTTCTTCAAGGTGATGGATCGCCGCAACCGGGCGCTCAAGACCGGCGCCAGGGACTTCCTCTCCCCGGCCCATGCCACGCGGCTCAGCGACGGCCAGATCAAGGTGCATCTGCGGTGGGGCGCGAACGATCGTTTCCTGAGCCAGCTGCCGATCACGGCCGGTGACGTCGTCACTATCGCAAACAGCGGCGCGCACGCCATCGCCGTAGACTCCAGCGTCGCTACCAGCCTGATCGACGTGAAGCTGCTGGCCTCGCCAGGCATGGGCATCATTGAGAACGGCGGCGAAGGCTCGATGATGCTGCAGAAAGTCTCGGTCGTTCCGGGACCCCGGCCGAAGGGCGCGACGACCGATCGCCTGATCTCAACCAATTCCGACGGTTCGCACTTCACCGCGGTCGCGCGCGGTCCGACCATGGAGGATTGCAGTTTCGCCAACACCTCCGACGACGCCGTCAACGTGCACGGCTTCTACTACTACGTGGTGGCGAAGACCGCGCCGCGGCGATTTCTGCTCAGCCCGAAATGGGACGTCGGGCTTGCGGCCGGCGACGATGTCGAGAGCTGCGATCACGCGACGTTTCGCTCGCTCGGGCGCGGCAAGGTCGAGCAATTGACCAAGCGCCACGCGCCAGAGCTGAAGGCGAAGATCGCCCAAATCTGGAAAGGCAGGAGCCCGACCACCCAGCCGGACCTGATCTACGACGTGGTCATGCAACAGGACCTGCCGCTCAAGACCGGCGATTCCATCACCTCGCTGACGCATATCGGATCCGGCGCCACCGTGCTGCGCTGCAATTTCCACGCCTGCGGCCGCGTGCTGATGAAGGCGCCGAATGCCATCGTCGAGAACTGCCAGTTCACGTTCTCGACCGGGGTCGCGTTACAGGCAGGCAGCGACATCGGCTTCTGGTCGGAGTCCGGATTTGCCGACAACCTCGTGTTCCGTAACAACCGCTTCAGCCATTGCGTCAACGGCGCCAATGAGCTGACCAGCGGCAGCGGCACGCTCGGCACCATCTATGTCGGCATGGTGCCGCCGGAAGGCGCCAAGGGATTTCAGGACAATTTCCAGAACCGGCGCGTCATCATCGAAGGCAATCACATCGACGATTCCTACATCTACGCGATCTTCGTCAGCAATGCCGACGGCGTCAAAATCGCCGGCAATGTGATCGGCCAGACATTTCTGCGCGGCGGCGCGTTCGGGGCGGGTGACTTCTTCCACATCAAGCCCGACAGCGCGATCTTCGTCGGCCGCGCCAGAAACGTCGAGATCAGCAACAACGTCGCCGCACACGGCCGGATCGCGACCAATGCCGTCGCGATCGATCCCAGCTGCGACAAGCATTCGGTGCATCTTGCCGGCAACAGGCTGGCCTGAGCGAGCACAACGCCGCTCAGGGCTTCATGCCGAGAGCCCGCCACATCGCGCGGATGATCCGGAACGAGCGCGCGTCGCCGACGAGGCCTCGCTGCATCCGGTTCATCGCATAGGCGAACGTCATCCGCGCGTCGGCATCGACAAGCACGAACGAGCCGCCGCCGCCCGACCAGAACAGCGTGTTGGGATTCGGCGGCACCAGGCTGAGGATCGGGCTCGGCAAACCGAAGCCGAGGCCGAAACGGACCGAGATACCGCGCATCACGAGGTCGGGGCCGTCGATCTGTACCTCCAGCGCCTTGCGGCAGCCGGCCTCCGACATGATCCGCTGCCCTTTCGCGGTGCCGCCGGTCGCGAGGATGGTCTGGATGGCGGCGATCGATCGCGCGTTGCCGTGACCGTTCACTGCCGGGATCTCGGCGCCGCGCCAGGCGCGAGTGCGGGTCGACGGCACGTCGGTGCGGGTGTCGCTGAAGGTGATCTTCTGGATCGTGGTCATTTCCACATCGGTCGCGGCCGCCGCCGGCAGGAATGGCACGAGATCGGCGACACGATGGTCTTCCGATGCCGGCAGGCCGATCCAGAAATCCGCATTCAAGGGAGAAGCGATCTCCTCGCGAAACACCGTGCCGAGCGTCTTGCCGGTAACGCGACGAACGACTTCTCCAATCAGGAAACCGAAGCTGTAGACGTGGTAGCCGGACGCGGTGCCCGGCTCCCACAGCGGCACTTGGGCGGCAAGCGTCGAGGTCGCCTTGTCCCAGTCATAGAAGTCCTCGCCGCTGATCGCGGGATGCCAGCCCGAGAGGCCGGCCGAGTGGCTCATCAATTGCGCCACGGTGATGGCGCCCTTGCCGTTGGCCGCGAATTCCGGCCAGTAGCGCGCCACCGGTGCCGCGAAGTCGAGCGCGCCGCGGTCGGCGAGCCACAACGCGGTCAGCGCGGTCATGGTCTTGGTGATCGAATAGACGTTGACGATGGTGTCGCGCGTCCAGGGCCGCAGCTCGGCCTCATCGGCAAAGCCGCCCCACAGATCGACCACGGTCTCGCCCTCGATCGTGGCGCAGAACGATGCGCCGAGCTCCTCCCCGTCGGCGAAATTGGCCTCGAACGCCTCGCGCGCCGCCGAAAATCGCGCGTCGGCAAATCCGTCTGATATCGCAACTGCCATGACTGTGCTCCCCGCTCCGTCCCCAGGCTTTGAGGGAGGCGGGACATACGCGGTGAGAGGCGCGCCTGACAATTCTTGAATTGAACTGTTTCGTCCCCATTTATCTGAGGAGAGACGTTCCCCTTCAGTCCTGCCCTACCCCTGCTTCTGCACCACCGTGATGTGCAGACGGCGGCGGATCTCCATGCCCTGGCGGCGGTAGAGCGCGATCGCCGAGGCGTTGCCGGTGAAGACGTGCAGGAACGGAAGTTCGCCGCGCGCCACGATCTGGCGGCCGACCGCCGACAGGAGCGCCTGCGCATAGCCGCGGCCGCGATGGTCGGGATGCACGCAGACCGCGGTCATCTCGGTATAGTTCCCCGGCTTCATCCGTTCCCCGGTCATCGCGACCAGCTCGCCGCCGACGCGGATGCCGAAAAAGTTGCCGAGCTCATGCGTCCGCGCGCTGAACGGTCCGGGTTTTGTCATGTCCGTCAACGCCATCATCGCGGGAACGTCGGCGGCGCCGAGCCTGACGATCTCGACGCCGGGCCGAGAGAACTCCGCCGGTGTGCCGATCATCTGCTCGCCGGTCTCGGCCAACAGCACCTTGAACTCCGGCGGCACGGGGACAGGATCGGGCGTGAACAGCACCGCGATATCAGGTCCCGACAGCAGCGCGCCGAGCGCGGCAAAGCTCTCGGGCGACATGTCGGCCATGTCGGCGAAGGGGGCGATCGCGACCGGAAAGCGCCGGGCCTCGGCGCCGCCTTCCGCAAGGTCGCGTTGCCGTGTGGTCAGCGCGCTCCAGATTGGGCGATCAAGCGGATGGATCGGCGGGACTTCGGACATGCGGCGCTTCGCTCCTGATTTTCCTCGAACAGAGCAAGAAGCGCCGACAAAATCCAGCGTGGCGTGACGTCGTTGCGGCTCACAATCACGCCAGCGGGATTTCGTCGGGCCGAACCGATCCTTAAGCCACCTTCAGGCAGAGCTCGGTACCGCCCTTGAGCGGCAGCGTGATCGACACGAAGCCGTTTTTGGGATCGCGCACGAACTCCAGAAAATCCGCCTCGGCATTGTCATTCATGACATAGCCGCCGACGCGAAGCTGCGGAGCGACGATCTCGATCACCTGGCGCGCCAGCGTCGGTCCCTTGTCGCCCGGCCAGCCGTCGATCAGGATGAAGTCGACGGGACCACCGAGATCGCGCAGCGTCTGGCGCGCATCGCCCTCGCGGATCTCGGCGTAGTCGGCAAGGCCGGCCTCGGCAAGATTGCGCTTCGCGGTTGCGACCTTGGCCGGCACGATCTCCGAGCCGATCACGGTGCCGCCGCCATTGTCGCGCATCGCGGCTGCGAAATACAGCGTCGACATTCCGACCGAGGTCGCGAACTCGGCGACGCGTTTGGTGCGCAGGCCGCGGCACAGCAGGTAGATCAATTCGCCCTGCTCAGGGTGGATCGAGAATCCCTGCTCGACATAATCGTTCGGATCGCGGCTCATCGCCGGATTGCCGCGGGGACCGCCGGCAGCCGGCCTGGGGCGCGTGACCTGCAGGCGCGCGATGACGGCAGCGACGCGGGCGTCAGCGATCGCGCTGTGCGGTTCAGCGTTGTACATGAAGGGTCTCCGTTGCGATTGCATCATTGCTGCAGGATTTCAGCGGCAGCGCGGTCGAGGATCTTCGCGATGCGGCGCGCCTCGGCGGCATCGCAGCCGCGCTTCTGGCGCAGCGCGCTCTTCAGGGCGTGGCGGGCGCGGTGGACATCGTCGGACGCTCCGCTGTCCAGATCGCTGACGCCGGCGAAGGCTTCGCGCACCTCCTCCATGCGGCCGCCGATCCGCGACAGTGCTTCGAGAATGGTGTCTGCGGTGGCGCGGTTCTCGGCGAGATGCGCCTTGCCCTGCTCGGTGATGCTGTAGAGCTTGCGCGCCGCGTCCTGGGTGACGCTGGCATGGCCGATCTCCTCGAGGAAGGTCAGCGCCGGATAGATCACGCCCGGGCTCGGGCTGTAGAAGCCGTCCGACCGCTCCTCGATTTTCTTGATCAGCTCGTAGCCGTGCGCCGGCTGCTCGCCGAGCAGCGCCAGAATGACGAGTTGCAGGTCTTGCGACGAGAGCCGCCGCGATCCCGGAAAGTCGCCGCCGCCCCCCCGCCCGAAGAAGCCATGGCCGCCGCGGCCAAAGCGATGGCCGCCCCGGCCGTGCCGGCCCATGGCGAAGAAGCCAAACCGGAAGCCATCATCGTCCCGGCCGCCAAACATCGATCGTCTCATCGTTCATTTCCTTACTGAAAACATATCTTACGATATATCTACCGATGAGACGGTGCCAACCCACGTTTTCGTGAGGTCCCGCGGACGAAGCAGCGACCGGAACCGGCCCGGGACTGGTGGCTCACGCCGGGCTTGCCCGCCTTCGCGCGGCTGGCTTATGGCTTTGACGCCCCGCAAGCCCCTCCGACTCATGCGCCCAAGAACCTTCGAAGCTCATTGCCTGCGCCTGCCCGCCGCCACCAAGGTGGTGCAATGGGAAGGCACGTCGGTGTTCAAGGTCGGCGGCAAGATGTTCGCGCTGGCCGGCGGCTTCGTCGCGAGCAGCGGCGGCTTCATGTTCAAGACCTCGAACATGGCCTATCAGCTTCTGATCGAGCAGGAGCTTGCGCGGCCGGCGCCGTATCTGGCGCGTGCCACATGGGTGCAATTGATCGGCAACGACGCCCTGCCCGACGCCGAGCTCAAGGCCTATCTCGATCAGGCGCATGCGCTTATCGCAGCCAAGCTGACGCGGAAGTCGCGCAAGGCGCTCGGGCTCGACTGATCGGCGCAGCGTGACGCTGTTCAGCCACCCAGCGGCTTGTCGGAATCGCCCGACAGCAATTTCGGAAACAGCTCCTTGAAGGCGAACTTGTCGTCGCCCTTGGCGCGCTCGAAGCGCAGCACGACGTCGAACCGGCTGCTCTCCCATTTGGTGGGCAGCTTGCCCTTGCTGACCGGGATCAGCGGCAGGATGTCTGCGATGATCGCCTTGTGCTCCCAGCACAGCAGCACGACGCCGTTCAGCGCCAGCAGCGCCTTGATCAGCGCCGGCTCATGACCTTTGCCAAAGTCTTCGTTGGGTGTCGCGCCAAGACGCGCCGCAAGCGCCACGATCGTCTCGGCGGGACGGCTGCTCGGGCCCCGGTTGGGCGCGGTGCCGGGCGTCGCGGCATAGATCGCGTCAGGTCTGGCATAGTCGCCCTTGGCGAGGTCGGTGCCAAACAATGCAGCCCATGCGCCGGCGCGCTGCCAGCCGCGGAGCACAAGTGACTCGGTATCGGACACACCGTCCACGGTGAAGCCAGGCCCCGGCCAGCCATCATCAGGCTTTTCGGCGTGACGGATGATGAAGAGCGTGAGCGCTTCCATGGCGTCCTCTCCGGCGAAGATGAGTTGCTGGCAACGGCAATTTCGATCCTACGCTGGCGGCATGCTCCCCGTCATGAACGGCGTCACAATTTGCGAAAACTCGCGCGGTACTGCGCCGGCGACACGCCGAGCCGCTCGGTGAACACGATGCGCATCCGGTCGGCCGAGCCGAAGCCGCAGTCGAAACCAACCGCCTTGAGCGGCCGGTCCGAGCCCTCGAGCAGCCGGCGCGCGGCGTCGACCCGCGCGCGTTCGACGAATTCGTGCGGCGTGATGCCGGTCTCCTGCGCGAAGGCGCGGCCGAAATTGCGCACGCTCATGCCGACGGCCTCGGCCAGCGATTGCAGGGTGTGGCGCTCGCCGACACGCTGCATGACATGCGCCTGCGCGCGCGCGATCGGCGAATCCTCGTCGACCGGCGCGGTGAGATAGGGGCTGAACTGCGACTGCCCACCCTGGCGTTGCGCCACCACGACCAGCCGCTTGGCCACCGCGACCGCGACCTGCGGCCCATGACGCTCGGCGACCAGCGCGAGCCCGAGATCGATGCCCGCGGTGACGCCGGCGGAGGTCATCAGTCTGCCGTCGCGAATGTAGATCCGGTCGAAGATCACCTCGGCATCCGGAAAGCACGCCGCGAGATGCTGCGCGTTCTGCCAATGCGTCGTCACCTTGTGACCGTCGAGAAGCCCGGCATGGCCGAGCGCGAAGGCGCCGGTGCAGATCGAACCGTAGAGCTCGGCGCGCGCCGGCGCGCCGCGCAGCCACTGCGTCAGCGCCGGATCCGGCTCGGCATCGGGCAATGCCGGCCCGCCGGCGACGAGCAGGATGTCGAACTTCTCGTTTGCCTCGTCGAAACTGAGGTCGGCCGATATCTTCATGCCGTTCGATGCGCGCAGCGGTTCGCGGCTGGCCCCGACCAGCACCGTCTCATAGCCGTCGCCATCAGCGACAAAACCGTTGGTCTCCGCGAACACATCGACCGGACCGGCGACATCCAGCGCCTGAACCCCTTCGTGAATCGCGATCGCCACTTTCTGAACCGCCATACCTTCTCCCTGCCCGCTGGCGCGAAACGATGTCTCGTTGGCCCGATCCGGTGGCGCACGATCGTTGCGGGATCAGGCCGAGACGGGCGACAAACACACCACGGTTCACGCCACCAGGCGATCCGGACACACCACAGAGACGAGCGCCGGCGCGCCCCGCGTGTTTCGTACGCCACGGCATCGTCTTGCCATATCGAGGAGCGTCTTGAAATGACCGAGATCATCGCCGGCATCCATGTACCCGACAGCGCCATGGCCCGCGCCGCCACCCAGCTGGTGCGCGATACCGAGGACGACCTGCTCTACAATCACAGCCGCCGCGTGTTCTTCTGGGGCGCGCTCACCGGCAATCGCCGCAAGCTAAAGTTCGATTCCGAGCTGCTCTATGTCGGCGCCATGTTCCACGACATGGGCCTCACCGCCAGGCATGCGAGCCCGGACCTGCGCTTCGAGGTCGACGGCGCCAACGCAGCGCGCGACTTCCTCAAGAGCTACGGCATCGCCGAACGCGACGTCGATGACGTCTGGGCCTCGATCGCGCTGCACACCACGCCCGGCATCCCCGAGCATATGCGTCCGACCGTCGCGCTGGTCACCGCCGGCGTCGAGATGGACGTGCTCGGCATCGCCTATGACGATTTCTCGCACGAGCACCGCGACCATGTCTGCGCGCATCATCCGCGCGAGGCGAACTTCAAGGAGAACATCATCGATCATTTCGCGGCCGGCACCATCAAGAAGCCGCTGACCACCTTCGGCAACGTCAAGGCCGACGTGCTGGCGCTGAAGGACATGAACTACGCACGGGTGAACTTCTGCTCGATCATCCTCGGTTCGAAATGGCCGACATGACCGCGCGCCGAATTTCAATCCGAACCGCGAAGGAGAACACCATGACCATCGCCGTTAACACCGGCTTCGCCGAGGCCGAGCGGACCAACATCGCGGCGGCGCTCTCGACGGTGCTGGCCGACACCTACGCGCTGTACCTGAAGACGCATGGTTACCACTGGAACGTCACGGGTCCGACGTTCCATGCCCTGCACACGCTGTTCGAAGGGCAGTATCGGGAGGAATGGCAAGCGCTCGACGATATCGCCGAGCGGATCCGCGCCCTCGGCGAACTGGTGCCGCAGACCTATTCCGCATTCGCCAAGCTCACGGCGATCAAGGACGGCTATGCTAGCCTCGACTCCGATGCGATGGTGGCCGAACTGCTGCATGACAACGAGACCGCCGTGAGGACCATCCGCGATGCATTCACCGTCGCCGAGTCCGCCGGCGATCAGGCGACGATGGACATGCTCAACGTCCGCGCCACTGCACACGAGAAGCACGCCTGGATGCTGCGCGCGACGCTCGACGTCAAATGACCGAACCGACTGAGCCGCACGAACGTGCCGGTTCAGGCGTGCGGACCGCGGTCAGGGCCTGGAGCTCGCCCAGCGGCCGCGAGCGCGAGCCTGGCAAGGTAGTGCGTCCAACCCTTGCTATGGCTCGCGCACTGTTCAGCGTTGGGCAATCCGCTATGGGTCATCCGCAGCAGCGTGCCGCTGTCCTTGTTGATCAGGTCGATCTCGATCAGGCTCGATCCCGGCGGCACTTCCGCGCCGCCCTCCCAGCCGAAACTGTAGGCAAGACGATGCACCGGGACGACCTCGCGGAACGCGCCGCGCGCAGCGCGGTCGCGGTCGTCGCCGAGGCCCTTGAGCAGATAGAGGCCACCGGGATGCAGCTCGGTCTCGGCCTCGAGCCCCATCCAGCTCACGATCTTCTGCGGATCGGTCAGGAAGGCGAACACGGTTGCGGGCGGCGCTGCGATCTGGATCTCGCGTTGAACGATGAAGGCTTCAGTCATCGATCCATTCTCCATTGACGGTGGGTCTTCAGGGATAATTCGTGACAAGGGTGGCGCATCAACCCCATGATGGGGTGATGCAATTGTCCTCGACACTGAGCTGGCTGGTCGACGCCGCGGCCGAGACCGCGAGCGCCAACCGGTTGCTGGCGGATCTGGGTCATCATCTTATCACGGATGGCCTGCCGCTTGCCGGCGGTGCGCTCACGCTCGAAGTTCCGCACCCGCTGATCGCAAGGCGCACCTGGCTGTGGCGCGCCGGCAATGGCGAGGTCATCGAGGCGCTCGGCTTCGCGCCGGAACAACCCTTTGCCATGCCCGGTATGGTCGGATCCGGCGATGCCGGCCGGCGCTGGCTCGCTGGCCTCGCACCCGGCCCGATCCATGAGGACACGATCGGAACGCGGCCGGATGGCCCGACCCTCGGCTGGATCGGGACCCGCGCCTTCACGCCGGCCGAGGCGGATCAATTGCGCGAGGCGGCGCGCTTCACGGCCGCACCGCTCGCCGCGCTCGCGGCGCGTGCGACATTGACGGCTGCGCTGGAGGCCTATCTCGGCCGGCGCAGCGCGGCGCGCGTGCTGGCATCGCCGTTGCGGCGCAACACCGGCGAAACCATCCGGGCGGCGCTGCTGTTTGCCGATCTGCGCGGCTTCACCGCGCTCTCCGAAAGCCATCCGCCTGCCGAGGTGATCGCGGCTCTCGACGCCTGGTTCGACCGCATCGCCGGCGCGATCCACGCCTTCGGCGGCGAGGTGTTGAAATTCATCGGCGACGGGCTGCTCGCGATCTTTCCGGTCACGACCAGCGCGCGCAGCGCTTCCGAGGCGGCATTGCGCGCGGTGTCGGCGGCCCGCGTCGGCATGGCGCATCTCGATACCGAGCGGCGCGGGCACGGCCTGCCGCCACTGCCGTTCGGCGTGGCGCTGCATCTCGGCGAGGTGCATTGGGGCAATATCGGCGCTGCCGACCGCCTCGACTTCACCGCGATCGGCGCGGCGGTCAATCTGGTCAGCCGGCTGGAAGGCCTGTGCAAGCCGCTCGAGCAGGCCGTGCTGGTCTCGGGGGCACTCGCCGCCGAGACCGAGACGCCGCTGGTCGCGCTCGGCACCCATGAGCTGCGCGGCATCGCGCGGCCCTGCGCGGTCTTCACGCTGCCGGAGGGATGAGCCGGTCATCGGAACAGGCGCAACCACGGCGCCAGATGAAACGCGCTCATCAGCGCGTACATCGGCACCATCCCCTGCAACGAGAGCGGTCCCTGCATGGCGCCACAGATCATGTCGGCAGGCGCCAGCGCCGCTACCAGCGCCATCACGGCGAAGGTCGGCGCCGCCGCCAGCGACAGCCAGCGCGCGAACATGGCACCGCGGCCACTGATGCACCCTTTCAACCAATCCTCATGTGTCTCGATTCCGGTCATCATTCGATCTCTCTGGAGATGATCCATGTCGTCATGTGCTAGGTTAGGAGCAGGCCTCGGAGGGCGAGAGTGACAAGTGTGTCGGGATTCGAATGGACTCGCTGATTACCGCTGCGGCGCGCGCGCTCGCGGCGGGTGATCCCCTCGGCGCACTGAAACGGGTGGCCCTGCGCGACGATGCGCCGGCGCTGGCGCTGCGCGGCATCGCGATGGCCCGGCTCGGCGATTTCACCCGCGCCAAGGAGCTGTTGCGGCGCGCGGGCCGCGCCTTCGGTCCGCGTGAAGCCATCGCGCGTGCGCGCTGCGTGGTCGCCGAAGCGGAGATCGCGCTGGTGTCGCGCGACCTGTCCTTTCCCAGCAAGAGCCTCGCCGCGGCGCGCGCGACGCTCGCGGCGCGCGGCGACGCGCTCAACGCAGCACACGCCGGCTATCTCGAAATCCGCCGCCTGCTCTTGATCGGGAGCCTCGATGCGGCCGAGCGCATGCTTGATGACCTCGACCCGGCGCCCTTCCCGCCGGCGCTGCGGGTCGGACATGAACTGGTCGTCGCCGGGATCGCGATGCGGCGGCTGCGGACCAAGCCGGCCCGCGAGGCGCTGGCACGGGCAAGGGATGCCGCGCGTCGCGCCGGCATCGCCGAGCTTGCAGCCGAGGTCGAAAGCACCGCGAACCTGCTCGCCACACCGGCGGCGCGCCTGATCGCGCGCGGCCAGGAGCGGCCGCTGCTGCTCGCGGAGGTCGAGGCCCTGATGGGATCGAAGGCGCTCGTCGTCGACGCCTGCCGCTACGTGGTGCGCGATAGCGGCACCACGGTCTCGCTGACGCGGCGGCCGGTGCTGTTCGCGCTCGCCCGCGCGCTCGGCGAAGCCTGGCCGCAGGACGTGTCGCGCGGCATGCTGATCGCACGCGCGTTTCGCGGCAAGCACGCCGATGAATCGCACCGTGCGCGGCTGCGGGTCGAGATCGGACGGCTGCGCCGGGCCTTGCTGCCGCTCGCCGATCTCAGCGCGACGCCCGATGGCTTCGTGCTGGAGCCGCGTGGCCGCCGCGAGGTCACCGTGCTGGCGCTGCCGGTCGAGGAGGAACACGCGGCGGTGCTGGCCTTCCTCGCCGACGGCGAGGCCTGGTCGAGTTCGGCGCTCTCGGTGGCGCTGGGGGCAAGCCAGCGCACCGTGCAGCGCGCGCTCGACGCCCTGGCCGCCACGGGCAAGGTGCAGTCGGTCGGCCGCGCCCGCGCCCGGCGCTGGATGACGCCCCCGGTGCCGGGATTCACGACGACGTTGTTACTCCCTGCCCCGCTGCCGAACGGCTAGCATCAAACCGCAGTCACAGGAGCGCCGCATGAAGAAGTCCGAGGCCGAGATCATCCGGGAATATGCCTTCGAGGGCGTCGAGAGCGTGGGCGGCGTCAGCTTCGACGGCGAGCAGGTCTGGTTCGCGGCCGGTGGCCGGCTGGTCGCCTTCGATCCCGACAGCGGCGACACCATCCGCACCCTCGACATCGCGGCCCATGCCGGCACCGCCTTCGATGGCAAGCACCTCTATCAGATCGCCGAGGACCGCATCCTGAAGATCGAGCCGAACAGCGGACGCGTGGTATCGACGATCCCCTCGCCCGGCGGCGGCCGCGACTCAGGTCTTGCCTGGGCGGAAGGCTCGCTGTGGGTCGGCCAGTATCGCGACCGCACCATCGTTCAGGTCGATCCAGAAACCGGCAAGGTTTTGCGCACCATCGAAAGCAACCGGTTCGTCACCGGCGTCTCCTGGGTCGATGGCGAACTCTGGCACGGCACCTGGGAAGAGGACCAGAGCGACGTCCGCCGTATCGATCCGCAGAGCGGCGAGGTGATGGAACGACTGGAGATGCCGCAAGGCGTGTTCGTCTCCGGGCTCGAGTCCGACGGCAAGGACCGGTTCTTCTGCGGCAGCGGCTCGACCAACAACAAGGTGCGCGCGATCCGGCGGCCGAAGCGCAGCCGCGCGTGAAGCAGACGGCTTCACGTGCGCACCGGACTCACGCCGGCGCGGGCACCGCCGAGGACCGCGCCGCCGCCATCGGCCGGAACGTCATCATGATCAGGAACGCGCCGAGGCCGACGGCCCACGAGCCGACATAGAGCCACGTATAGCTCGCAAAGGTGTCGTAGATCAGGCCGCCGGCCAAGGGGCCGGTCGCCATGCCGAGACTGCCGGCCATCGCGGTGCCGCCGATCACGGTGCCCAACATCCGCAGCGGAAAATTCTCGCGGATCAGCACGGAATACAGCGGCATGGTGCCGGCATAGATGAAGCCGAAGATCGCCGCGACCGCATAGAACGCGGCCAGCTCGCGCACGAAGACGTAGCCGAGCGCGCCGAATGCCTGCGCCAGCAGCCCCAGCACCAGCACGCGCTTGGCGCCGAAGCGGTCGCCGAGCAGGCCGAAGGCGATGCGGCCGCCCATGCCGGCGAGCCCTTCCACGCTGTAGATCGTCACCGCCGCGACCATCGGAATGCCGCAGGTGACCGCGTAGCTCACCGTGTGGATAATCGGCCCGGAATGGGTGGCGCAGCAGAAGAAATTGGTTGCGATCAGGATGATGAATTGCGGCGAGCGCAGCGCCTGCGCCAGCGACATCGGCGGCTCCCCGTTCGCGGTAGCCGCTTCGGCGTGGCCGCCTTGCAGCGCCGGCGGGCGGCGAACCAGGAACGAGACCGGGATCATGATCGCGCCGACCACGCCTGAGATGATCAGCATCGACGTCCGCCAGTCATGGTGGGAGATCAGCCAGGCCGCGAGCGGCGACATCGTCATCGGCGCCATGCCCATGCCGGCCGACACCAGCGAGACGGCGAGGCTGCGATGGGTGTCGAACCAGCCGGTGACGCAGGCCATCATCGGCGCGAAGATCGCCGCCGTCGCCGCGCCGACCAGCGCGCCGAAGAGAAGCTGAAATGCCAGCAGTGAGGGTGCCTGGCTTGCGAGCGCAAGGCTTGCCGCCAGCACGACCGATCCGGTCAGCACCACCGGGAGCGGCCCGAAGCGGTCGGACAGCGTGCCCCAGATCATGCTGGTGAAGGCCATCGCGAGGAAGCCGATCGTCATCGCGCTAGAGATGCCGGTCACCGACCAGCCGGTCTCCCGCGCCATCGGCTGCAGGAACACCGGCAGCGAGAACATGCCGCCGATCGCGACGCAGCCAAGCAGGCCGCCGGCCGCGACAATCACCCAGCGATAGGTCGAATTGGTCATTCCGGAACTCCCATGCAGTGCGTTCTGGCTGAAAGACGAACGGACCGGGATGGAACCGACAGCGGACGACCGCCCTAGCTCACTTTTTTGCGACCGTGGCGGCCTTCAAGGCTCATACGCGGCCTACCCTCAGCGACCCGCCAGACTGCATCCGGGCTGCGGCGCGATCTCGCCAAGCGGCCGGACCTGCACCAGTTCGGAACCTTGCGTCCTGGCGATGAACATGTTCATCGCCGCGTGGTGATCCTGGCCGAGCGTCACCGGGCCGGTCGGCGACGCAATGGTGAGGCCAGCCATCGCGTCGATGATGGCCTCCTTGTCGAGCTTGCCGGCTTTCTCGGCCGCCGCCTTGAGCGCGATCAGGGTGTTGTAGTGCGTCATCACATAGTTCGACACCGCGACGCCCGGGTTTGCGGCGGCGCGCGCCTTTGCGACGAACGCCTTCACGGACGGATCCTCGCTCGCCGCGACCGCCGGCACGACCGTGACCATGTTCTGGCCCTTGCCGCGGAAGATGCCGAGATCGACCTCGGACAGTCCGAGGAAAGCGACCGTGATCTCCTTCAGCAACCCGGCCTCGTCGGCCTGCCGGATGAAATCCATCCCGTCACCCTTCAGCGCAAACAGCAGCACCTTGGCCTTGCTCGCGGCGACCTCCTTGATCAGCGGGGAAAAATCCGTCTCGGTCCCCAGCGTGTACTTTGTCCCGACCACCCTGCCGCCGAGCTGCTCGATCAAGGGCTGCGCGATGCCGAACATCTGATGCGGCCAGACGCGGTCGGCGCCGAGCAGGAAATACGTGTTGCCGTAGGTCTGCGTCATGTAGGGCAGCAGCTGGCCGAGCTCCTGGTTCGGCACCGCGCCGAACGAGAACAGATAGCGGCTGCATTTGCCGCCCTCGTAATTGGTGGCGTAGAGCAGCGGCGTCTTCAAGCTCTCGGCAAGCGGCACCAGCGCATTCAGGTTGCGCGAGGTGATCGGACCGACCACGACCAGCACGCCGTCCTTCTCGACGAGTGAACGCATGGCCTCGGCGGCCGACTCCGGCCGCGTCTTGTCGTCGGCATAGATCACCTCCACGGGCCGGCCGAGAATGCCGCCCGCAGCGTTGATATCCCCAGCGGCAAGATCGAGCCCGAGCCTGGCCTGCTGACCATACAGCTCAACGCCACCGGAGAACGGCAGCACCGTGCCGATGCGGATCGGCGCGCTGGTTTCAGCTGCGCGCGAAGGAAGCAGCGCTGTGGGCCCAAGTAGCAGCATGAACGCCATGCAGCTGATCAAGCGTGATGCCATGTGTCCTCGATTCATACCGCCGACAAGCGCAACCTCGGCCAAATTTACCTGCATGGCTTGAAAGGATTGGTTAAGCGCGCAACCGTGCGACTATTGCTTACTTGCGGGGTGCGCCCCGCCATCTCCAAGATGCGCGGCGAATTCACGATGATAATGGACAGCCAACCCTACAAGCGTAGCCGGCGTGAGCCGCGAAGAAATCGGCGCGTAGTTTGATTGTGGGCGATGCAACCCAAATTTGCCCGACATCCAAGATCTGAACTCGGATGAGTTAATCACCTGATCGAGATGTCGCAAGCTGTCCGCGTCGACGCGGAAGGCTCTCATCGCGTCTCGAAGCTTGGCATCCTCGCGAGACTCCCAGTTTTGGGTGCGACCCCACCTGAAAAACACCTCAGGAATATTCGTATTGGGCATCAGATCGTGGCACTCGCGGCACAGCAAGAATAGGTTTGACAGATTGTCGCGTCCACTGAGCGATCTGGGAATTATGTGACAACGTTGAAGGGGAATACGGTCCCAATGTCGCAGGATTTCGTCCCAACCCACGTCCGGCCGCTTGATGTCGTACCTTGAGCCATAATTAAAGCCGCAAGCCCAGCAGCGTGGCTTCCTCGGCTCGACATGAAAGTACAACCGAGAAAGCCGGTGCTTCCAATAGTCATATATTTGCCCTTTCGACGGAAGATTCTCTGAAAACTGCCTCATAGCCATAGCCAGCTCTCCGAACAGTCAGTGGGAAACGCGAAACCATGAGCGGGCTTCACTTTAGGCGTGCTGCCTCGTGTCGAGAATATCAATGAGCGGCTCGGTGACCGATTGCGGGCTGTCAGGTCGGGTTAGATGAGGCGCTCTACATTCGTGTCATGCACCTGCCCGCGCCGTCTCATGCTTATCGAAGGACTCGCTTGGAAAATCGCTTCGTCCTGATCTCCGGCTGCTCCGGCGGCGGAAAATCGACCCTGCTGGCCGAACTGCGCGCACGCGGCTATCCGGTCGTCGAAGAGCCCGGCCGCCGCATTATCGCTGAGGAGCATGCATCCGGTGGCAACGCCCTGCCCTGGGTCGATCCGGCGGCCTTCCTGCGCCGCGCCATTGACGTCGCGATGAAGGATATGGCGATGGCCGAGGCCCATTCCGGTTGGGTGTTCTTCGATCGCGGCCTCGTCGACGCCGCGTCAGCGCTGGAGGCTTTAACGGGCGAGCCGGTGCTGCGCCCGATCTGCTCCGACCATCGCTACCACGTTCGCGTGTTCATGACGCCGCCGTGGCCGGAGATCTACGTCACCGATGCTGAGCGACGGCACGACTTCGAGGCGGCGATGGCGGAGTATCAGCGGCTGATGGAGGCGTTTCCCATGCTCGGCTACGACGTCATCAGCCTGCCGAAGATAGCGCCGTCCAAGCGCTCAGATTTCGTGCTGGCGACGCTTGGCGGCAACCCGGCATCGATAGACTGATCAGACCGTCGCCCCGCGGCTTTGTCGACTAGTCTAGCGGCACGCTTGCCAGCTCAGAACGACGTCCCGCCGCCGAACCTGAACTCCTGCACGATGTCGTACTTGCCCTTGGTGATCGGCACCGCGTAGTCGAAGCGCAGCGGCCCGAATGGCGACGCCCAGATCAGACCGACGCCCACCGAGGTTCGCACCACGTTTTGGTCATCGTATTGCAAGCCGCAGGTCGGGCACGCCGGCGTGTTGACCTCGCCGGTCGCAGTCCACGACGTCGGCCCTTCGTACCCCCAGAGCGAGCCGGCATCGGCGTAGACCGCCCCCTTCAACCCAACCTCCGACGGCAGGAACCAGAACGGCATCTGCAGCTCCATCGACGCACCCCAATATTTGGTGCCGCCGAGCGCATCGCCAACCGCCCCGAAGCTCGCGTAAGTGATGTCACGCGGCCCGATGCCGTTGGTGGCAAAGCCGCGCACGAGGTTCGGTCCCATCTGGAAATGATCCAGCATGCGCAGATCATTGTCGCCGACCTTGGTGAGCACGCCGCCCTGCAGGTGGATCAGTCCGACGAGGTCGGACACCAGCGGCGTATAGTATTTCGCGTCGACCGCACTTTTCAGATACGTCACGTCGCCGCCGACGCCGGCGAAATCCTGCTTGAAGTCGATCAGCAGCCCGTCGGTCGGGTTCTTGTTGTTGTCGAGCGTGTTGTAGGTCAGGGTATAGCCCATCGCCGAGGTCCAGGTCGCGCCCGCAGCGAGCTCCTTGCGCACCGGCAAGGTGGATTCGCCGTCGCCGTAGCAACCATATCCATAGAGTCCTGATGAGACCGAGTTGGTCGGATCGACGCCGCCAAGCACGTCCTTGATGTAAGCGGGCGTCGGGTTGAACGCGAGCGAGGTGTTGGAGGCATTGTTGTTGCAGTTGTTGTAGGCGCTATCGAGCGAGATTTCCTGCTGATAGAGCGAATAGCGCAACTGGAGCGTCAAATCCTCGCGCAAGGCGAGACCCAGCCGCGGCGCGAACCCGATCGTCTTCACGCCATAGGTCGTGTAGTCGGTCGGCAGCTGCTCCTTGTAATACGCATCGAGCCCGAGCGCGACGCGGTAGTCGAGCAGATACGGCTCGACAAAGGACAGCGACAGGCCGCGCGAGTACTGGCCGTAGCTGACGGTTGCCTTCGCGAACAGGCCGCGGCCGAGCAGGTTGCGTTCGGAGACGCTGACCTCGGCGAGCGCGCCGTCGGTCGTGGAGTAACCGCCCGAGACCGAGAAGTCGCCGGTCGACTTCTCCTCCAGATCGACGATCAGGACCACGCGGTCGCTCGACGAGCCGGGCTCGGTGGTGATCTTGACTGTCTTGAAGTAGTCCAGATTCTTCAGCCGCCGCTCGGCACGATCGACCAGCGCACGGTTATACGCATCGCCCTCGGAGAGATCGAACTCGCGCCGGATCACGTAGTCGCGGGTACGGCCGTTGCCGCGAATGTCGATCCGCTCGATATAGGTGCGCGGCCCCTCCTCCACGCGGAACATGATTCCCACGGTGTGGGCCTCGAAATTCCGCTCGCCGTCCGGACGGACCACCGCGAACGCGTAGCCGCGGCGCGACGCCTCGATCTGCATGTCCTCGACCGACTTCTCGATCGCCTCGACATTGTAGAGCGAGCCTTCGCTGACCCGCGAAAGCGGACGCAGGATACTTGGATCGAAGCCTGCAACGGTCGAGCGGAAGCTGACCGTCGCAACGCGGTACTGCTGTCCCTCATCGATCTTGAAGGTGACCTGAAAGCCCTTGCTCTCTCGGTCATATTCGGCGAGCGCGGCCACCACCTGCACGTCCGCATAGCCATGCTTCAGGTAGAAGCGGCGGATCAGGTCGCGGTCGGCCTCGACGCGGTCGGGGTCGTAGATGTTGGCGCTGCCGAGGAAGCTCAGGAAGTTCGTCTCATGGGTCTTGATTACGTCCTTCAGCCGCGCCGCCGTGAAGCTGTTGTTCCCCATGAACTCGATGGTCTTGATACCGGTCTTGGCGCCCTCGTCGACGGTGAAGACGAGGTCGACGCGGTTGTTGGAGCGTTCGATGATCTCGGGCGTGACGCGCACGTCGTAGCGGCCGGAGTGGCGATAGATCTCGGCGATCCGCAGCGCATCCGACTGCACCATCGGTCGCGACAGCGTGCCTCGCGGCTTGGATTGCACCTCGGCCGAGAGCTGCTCGTCCTTGACCTTCTTGTTGCCCTCGAACGCGACGCGGTCGATCACCGGGTTCTCGACGACCGAGACGACGATCCGTCCGCCGGCGTGATTGATCTTCACGTCCTGGAACAACCCGGTCCCGACCAGCTCCTTGAGTCCATCGTCGATCGCAGCCTGGTCGAGATGACCGCCCGGCCCCGGCCTGAAATAGGAGCGGATGGTCTCCGCCTCGACCCGCCGGTTGCCTTCGATCGCGATCGCATCGACCGATTGGGCCGCCGCCGGTGCCAACAACAGCCAAGTCACTGACCAAGTCACTGGCCGGTTCACCGACGTCGCCGGGATCGAAAATCCCGTCAGCGCAAGCGCTGCGACAAAGCTCAGCCACATCTTCATTCCACACCTCGCGAACCAGTCGCCCGTTGTGGCGGGATGGTGATGGCTGTGGTGTGGCTGCGGGATTGCGGGAATATTTCCAGTGATTGGGGACTGTGAGCGCTGTACGACGCAGGCGCCGTCCCGGTTTTGTTTCCGGCCGCGCCCGCCGCTTACAGTTCAGAAACACTATGCTGACGAAAAGGCGCAATGCCGCCCACAAGCGATGCGCATGCTGGTCGATTGGTGGCTAAGCCAGCGCGCTGCAATGCGCGCAAATGACCTGAAGACGAGGCCCAGTCGTAAACCATGCTCGCACATACACCAAAAATCCTGGTCGTCGAGGACGACCTGCCGACCAGAGACTTGATTGCCCGTTACCTGCGCGACCAATCGTGTCTGGTGGCCACCGCCTCGAACGGCAAGGAAATGGATCGTTACCTTGCCGGACACTCGCTCGATCTCGTCGTGCTCGACCTGATGCTGCCGGGAGAGGATGGATTGACCTTGTGCCGCCGCCTTCGCAGCGACTCGACGATTCCCATCATCATGCTCACGGCAAAGGGCGAGGACCTCGACCGGATCCTCGGGCTCGAGATGGGAGCGGATGACTATCTCGCCAAACCCTTCAATCCGCGCGAGCTGCTGGCGCGGATCAATGCGGTGCTGCGCCGCCAGACCCAGGCCGGTCTTGCCGGACGCTCCGGCCAGAGCGCCGCGCGCCTGCGCTTCCAGGATTGGACCATCGATCTTCGCCTGCGCGAACTGCGCGATCCCGACGGCGCTCAGGTCCCGCTGACCAGCGCAGAGTTCGACCTGCTGCAGGCCTTCTGCGAGCGGCCCGGCCGGATCCTGACGCGGGACGGCCTCCTGACCATGACGCGCAGCCGGCCTGCCAGCCCATTCGGGCGCAGCATCGACGTGCTCGTCAGCCGGCTCCGCCGCAAGCTCGATACCAGCGAAGGACCGTCGGTGATCAGGACGGTGCGGACCGGCGGCTACATCTTCACGCCGCATGTGGAGGATGCATGAGCTGGACCCGCAGGATTGCCGCGCTCTTCAGCTTCCGGCGGATCAGCGGCCAGATCGGCGCGCTGATCCTGTTGTCGCTGGTGCTGATCCACGCGCTGATCGGGCTTTATTTCACCAGCCAGAAACCGAAATCGTTCGCGGACAGGCCGATCCATCAGTTCCAGCTGGTTGCGAAGCTTCTGGCCGAGACCCCTGCGGCCGAGCGCGCAACGCTGTTGCAGGCTGCCGACCGGGCGTTTCCCCGGCTGCATTTCGCATTGCGCGACGCAGGTCCGGGCGCATCCGGCGATGCGTCGTCCGGAGCATCAGGCGTCGACGATGTCGATCTGGAGTTTTCCACGAAGACCGCGCCGGCGGTGGTTCGCTTGCCGGATGGCGCCCTGCTCGAAGCGACCATCGGCCCGGCAAAGATCCCGCCGTTCTTCGGCGCCTTCTGGCTCAGCACATTCCTGTTCCTGTTCGTGAGCGTCACGCTGCTCGGCGTGTGGGCTGGCCGCGTGCTCAGTGCTCCGCTCTCCGCCTTTGCCCGCGCCGCCGAGAATTTCAGCATCAGCCAGGCGGCCGCTCCGCTTGCCGAGACCGGGCCGGAGGAGATCCGCGCCGCCGCGGTCGCGCTCAACCGGATGCGCGAGCGCATCACCACGCTGATGAACGACCGCACGCGGATGCTCGCCGCCATCAGTCACGATTTGCGAACACCGATCACCCGGCTGCGGCTCAGATCCGAATATATCGAGAACGATGCCCAGCGCGCGGAGACCCTGCACGACCTCGACCAGATGCAGGCCATGCTGGAATCGGTGCTGTCATTCCTGAGCGGCGGCAGCGCGGCGAAGCCGACGCTTGTGAACGTAGCCGCCCTGCTGCAGACGATAGCCGAGCAGTTCTCCGATTGCGGCCATGTCGTGCGCTACCACGGCCCGCTCAGGGCTTCGCTATTGATCCGCCCCAGCGATATCAGCCGGACCGTGACGAACCTGGTGGAAAATGCTCTGCGGTTCGGCAGCGAGGTAGATATCCGGCTGACCGCATCCACCGATCACGCCACCATCGACGTATCGGACGACGGCCCGGGGATTCCGGAGTACCGCCGAGCGGAGATGTTGAAGCCTTTCGTCCGCGGCGACGAGGCCCGCACCATGGATGAAAAGAGCGGCTTCGGGCTCGGTCTGTCGATCGCTCAAGCCATGGTGTGCGGCCATGGCGGCGAGTTGTCCCTGCACGACAATGTACCGCACGGCCTGCTTGTCCGGATCAAATTGCCAGGGGCCGTGCATCTTGGATCGGATCGAAGCGGGGCAAGCCCGACGCGCCCCGCGCTTCCGGAGTTGGTGTCTGGCTAGACCCTCAGGATCGCTTGCCCCTGCCGCCAGGCTGCTTCTGCTCGGTCGGCGACCCCTTGAGCTCCTCCGACGTGACGCGGCAGTCGCCGTTCTTGTCGTTCTGCAGGATGAATTCGTTCGGCTTCTCGACGAACTCGCGGCGGGTAATCCTGCCATCCTGGTTCTCGTCGAAATAGCCGAAATCCGCATCGACGAGCGCGCTGCCGGCGCGACGAACGCCCTCGAACTCCGGAGGCGTGAGTTGTCCGTCGTGATTGCGATCGGCGCGATCGAACAGCCGCCCGAGATAGGCCTTCCATTCGTCGCAGGTGTAGACGCCATCATGGTTGGCGTCCCAAATCTCGGCCGCGACCGCCGGCGAACGATCGCCGCCCGCGCGCGGCGAAGGCTGCGCTCGATCCGGTGAGACCGGTTGCGCTACGGCAAGCGGCACCGCCGTACAAATCAGACTTGTCGTCGCGATTATCCCGCAGACGAATGGCAACTTCCTGCGCAAGTCGAACTCTCCTCCGCGTCTTCCAAAGGCGGAGCGGAGTTGCCGATTGCGCCGTGGCGAAAGTGCGGAAGCATGCACTAAGGATACAGCCCGTTACAATTTGGTTCGGCGCACGTCGTGCACCGACGTGCCGCTGCCGCAGCATCAACCCTTCTTCGAATCGCCGCGCGTGTGCTGCAGCAGATTGTCGCGTAGCCTGACCACGCTCTTCTGCACGATCGGAAATTCCTCGCCGAGCCCGGTGGCGTCGACCAGGGACGCGTTGATCTCCTTGTCGAGCAGGCGCCGGCCCGCCGCCGTCAGGCTCACCCGCACCTGCCGCTCGTCGGCGGGATCGCGGACGCGGCTGATATAGCCGCTCTGCTCCAGCTTCTTGAGGATCGGCGTCAGCGTGTTGGATTCCAGGAACAGCTTCTCGCCGAGCGCGCTCACGGTCTGCTCGTCGGCCTCCGACAGCGCGATCATGGCAATGTACTGGGTGTAGGTCAGGCCGACCGCGTCGAGGATCGGCTTATAGGCGCGGCCGAAGGCCAGATTGGCCGAATAGACCGCAAAGCACAGAAAATTCGACAGTTTTCGGCCTTTGGTCTCGGCCTTGGCGGTGCGGGTCACGGACGTCTCCGGAGTTTGTGAGGTCCCGCCAATATAAATCGTATCCGATTAAATCGGAAGAGCTTGACACGGCCCAATGCGAGATCTATTTCAACACGCATCCGATTAGATCGGATACGATCTATATTCAACCAAAGGAGCTCGCCATGACCGCCAATGCAAAGGTTCTCGTCACCGGAAAGACCCACGTCACCGCCGGCCCGAACGGCGCCGCTCGCTCGCGCGACGGCTTCCTCGACGTCAAGCTGCCGCAGCCGCACCCGGCTGCCGAAAACCTGTTCGCCGCCGCCTGGTCGGCCTGCTACATCGGCGCGATCCAGCTCGCCGCCGGACAGCGCAAGGTCAAGCTCGCGAGCGAGCCCGAGGTCGACGCCGAGATCGATCTGAACCAGGCCGGCAGCGCCTTCTTTCTGAGCGCGCGCCTCAACGTCCACGTTCCCGGCGTCGAGCGCGAAGTTGCGCAGGAGCTGATCGAAGCCGCGCACGGCATCTGCCCCTACTCCAAGGCAGTCCACGGCAACATCGACGTTACCACGACCCTCGTTTGAGACGATCGCGTGACGACCTCCGACGCGGACCGGCCGCCTGCCGGTTCGCGGTCGGACAAGTCCAGAAGACAACCCCGGAGTTCAAGATGACCAGCAAGCTGATGACGGCGACGCGCCTGCTCGCAAGAGCGGCCCTGATCGCCGGAAGTCTCCTGACGATCCCGACGGCCCAGGCGCAGCCGGCCGGCATCGCGCGAACCGACCTGCAGCGCCATGACCTCAGCGCGCCCGGACGTGAAGCCGTCCAGGTGCGTGTCGACGTCGCGCCCGGCAAGGCCTTCGGCCGCCATACGCATCCCGGCGAAGAGATCATCTATGTGCTCGCCGGAACGCTCGAATACGATGTCGACGGCAGACCGCCGGCAACGCTGAAGCCGGACGACGTGCTGTTCATCCCCGCAGGCACGATCCATGCGGCAAGGAACGTCGGCAATGTCACCGCCAGCGAGCTTGCGACCTATATCGTCGAGAAGGACAAGCCGCTGCTGACCCTCGTGAAGTGACCGATGCCGCCTGCCCGCCCCTGTCCCGGGGCGGGCGCGACGACATCAGGTTCACTTGGTGCATTGAACTTCGGCCTGCCGCACCGGTCGCGCGTTGAAGATCAGGAAGCTGACCGCGGCCATGATCCAGACGCCGATGCCGCCATAGAGCATCACCCAGCCAAAGCCGCTCGCCAGCGCCTGATGCACGACGGGGCCGGTCAGCTCCGGCGCGGATGCGGCATCGCCGGAAGCGATTCGTTCCGCGAGACTGCGGAGCTGGGCGCCGTCCAGCGCGGGCAGCACGGCTTTCAGATGCGCCAGCACCCCGCTCGCCAGGATGAAGCCCATCAAGGCAATGTTGACCGACAGCGAAACCATCCGCGCGCTCATGTCGATGCCGGAGGCCATGCCGGCGCGATCGCTCGAGACCGAGCCCGTCGTCGTGTTGGTGACCGGCGTGTTGGTGATGCCGAGGCCAACTCCGGCGATCAGACAGCCCGGCAGCATCGTCAGCCAGTCGGGCTGTGCTGTGGCGCTGCCGAACTTCATCAGCATGAATCCGATGCCGATGGTGAACAGTCCCGCCGGAATGATCAGGCCCGGCTGGTAGCGCAACGACAGGCGTTCCGCGAAGGGCGGCATCACCAGCGTCGGCAGCGTGTAGGCGAGCAGCGCCAGGCCGGCGGACACGCTGTCATAGCCGAGGCCGGCGTGAAACCAGATCGGCAGATAGATCATGAACGGCCAGTAGCTGAGGTTCATCGCGGCCGAACCGACGATCGAGCCGGAGAAAGCCGGGATCCGAAACACCGAGAAGTCGAACATCGGCCGCCGGCTGATTCTCTCGGCAACGAGGAACGCGATGAAGCTCAGCACGCAAACACCGAGGATCGCGAGCCCCTTCGGGCTGACGAAGCCGAGATCCGGCCCCTGCGTGATGTAGAAAGCGAGGCAGAACACCGCGAGCGACATCGTCACGATGCCGGCGACGTCGAGGCTGCTCGCCTTCGGGTCCTTCGATTCATGCACGCCGCCGATCGTGAGCACGAACGCAACCGCTGCGAACAGCACGTGGACCAGGAACACCCATTCCCAGCTCAGCAGCGCGACCACGGCGCCACCGATGATCGGCCCGAAGCCGAGGCCGATGCCGAAGATCACGCCCCACCAGCCCCAGGCGACGGCGCGCACCCGGCCGCCCTGGAATTCGTGCGACAGCACGGCGATCTGGCAGATCAACAGCGCGCCGCCGCTCAGCCCCTGCAGCAACCGGGCGACAATCAGCATTTCGACGCTCGAGGCGACGCCGCAGATCAGCGAGGTGATGCCGAACGCGGCGATCGCGACCAGGAAGATGCGCTTGCGCCCATAGCGGTCCGCGACCGTCCCGATCGCCATCAGCACCGTGGTCACCGCGATCGTGTAGGCGTTCATGATCCATTGCAGCGCCTTGAAGTCGGCATGCAGCACCCGCTCCAGCGTCGGCAGGATCGCCGGAATGCTGGATATCTCCAATCCAAACATCAGGCAGGCAAGGCATACGGCGGACAACACGACGGCGCCGCGGCGGCTCAGTTCAGAGGACATGATCAGGCCTTTTGTTGTGGCAAGCCAACGGCATACCGCACGCTGTTGCCAGGGTGCTGGCAGCAGCGTCGGTCGATCGACTCACGATGTGTTGAGGCAGCAGCGGCAGGAATCGGGTGGCCACGGCGCTTCACAGCAGAAAGCTAGTCACGGCTTGAGCATTGGTGAATTGGATGACTAGATATTTCAGAGACAACAATTCCGGATGACTGACATGACCACGCTCGACATCGATGCCGTGAAGACCTTCGTGACCATCGCCGACCTCAGGAGTTTTACGCGCGCGGCCGAAGCGTTCGGCACCACGCAGGGTGCGATCAGCGTCAAGCTGAAGCGGCTCGAGAGCCAGGTCGGCCACAGGCTGATCGAGCGCACACCGCGCCTGGTGCGCCTGTCGGCACAGGGCGCCGCCTTCCTCGCGCCCGCACGCGACCTGCTCGCCGCACATGATCGCGCCGTCGCGGGGTTGTCGCCCGCGCGGCCACGCCGCTTCTCGCTCGGCATTGCCACCCATGTCGGAGGCGCCGAGGTGCCAACCCTGCTGACGCGGCTCCACGCACACGATCCCGCGCTCACCATCGAGGTCCGGCTCGATGATTCCCGCGATCTCCTCACCGCCTTCGATCGCGGCGACATCGATGCCGCCATCATCCGCCGCGAGGATGACGGGCGCGACGGCGAGATGCTGACGACGGACCATTATGGCTGG
>NZ_BOVL01000020.1:82250-85887 GCF_019972155.1 Bradyrhizobium sp. RD5-C2
CCACCCGCGCGCTCGCGGCGGCTGGCATCCCGTGGACGGAAAGCTTCCTCGGCTGCGGATCCTTTGCGGTCGCCGATGCGGTCGCTGCCGGCCTTGCCACGTCGGTGTTCTCCTCCCGGCTTGCACCTGCCGGAACGATCGAGGTCAGCCGGCGGTTCGGCCTGCCTGCCCTTCCGCCCTCCGAGATCGTGCTGCTGTCCGCGCTCTCGGATACGCGATCCCGCGCCACACTGAAGACGATCGTCAGCGCATTTCGCGAGCACCATCGTCTGCCTGCGGATCGCGCGGTACCGACCATCCCGGCCGAAGTTCTCGAGATGTGAGCGGCCGCGCGCCTGCCGGCTATCGCCGCGCGCGGCCGGCCCGCTTTCCCTCGAACAGCGCCCGCTCCGATGCGAGCGCCTTGGCCAGAAAATCGAGCGTGGCGCGAATGCGCGCGGTGCGCTTGAGATCGTCATGCGTCAACAGCCACAGCGCCGATCGCGGCTCGGCGAGCGTCTTCGGCGTCAGGCGGCGCAGCGCGGGCCAGAGATCGCCGACATAGCAGGGCAGCAGCGCAAGCCCCAGTCCCGCGGCCGCGGCATCGCGCAGCGCCGGAAGTGCATCGACGCGGCAAGCGACACGCGCCGAGCGCAGGTTCTCGCGCATCCAGCCGGCGATCACGGTTGCCGCCAGCGCATCGTCGAGCCCGACCCAGTCATGCGCCGACAGATCCTTGCCATCACGCCGGGCGAGGTAGGCCCGCGATCCGTAGACTGCATGGGCAATATCGGCAACGCGCCGCCCGACCAGCAGCTCGGACGGTGCCGGCGTCGGCCGAATTGCGATCTCGGCCTCGCGGCGGGTCAGGTTCGCCATCGCGTTGGAGATGATGATTTCCGGCTGAATCTCCGGATGCGCAGCACGCATCGCGGGCAGATGCCGCATCAGCACCGCGCCGAGTGTATCGGTCGTCGTGATCCGGACCGGGCCTGACGGCCTCAAGTCCTGTCCTGCCAGCCTGCGCTCGAGTGCGAGCACTTCGTCCTCGAGCCGCGCCGCCGACGCCGCCGCGGTCTCGCCGGCCGGGGTCGGCGCGTAACCATTGCGGAAGCGCTCGAACAGCCGCGTACCGATCGCGGCTTCGATCGTGCCCAAGCGGCGGAACACCGTCGAATGCGTGACGCCCAGTCTGCGCGCCGCTCCGGAGAGGCTGCCCTCCCGCGCGACCGCGAGCACAAGGCGGAGATCATTCCAATCAAGCGGGCTGTTCATTTTTGCAAACTCGGTTCGCAGAACTGGAGAATACCTTATCACAAACGGACAGGCCATCTTCCCGGAAGTTCGACCGGCCGGCGCAGTTCGTGTGCCGCGCCGGCAACGCGGAGGAGCCGGCAGGTGACAAGCGAGACCACCGAGACGTTGCAACTGCACGACACAAGGCCGGCAACGGTCGACCCGCGGCGATGGCTGGCGCTGCCCGTGCTGCTCACCGGCGCCTTCCTCCCGATCCTCGACTTCAACGTCGTCAACCTCGCGCTCCCCGCCATTCGCGACAATCTCGGCGCTACCCCGAGCCAGGTGCAGTTCGTGATCTCGGCCTATGCCGCGACCTACGCGGTCGTCCTGATCACGGGCGGCCGGCTCGGCGACCTGCTCGGCCGCCGGTGCATGTTCCTGACCGGCGTCGCCGGCTTCACGATCGCGTCGGTGCTATGCGGCGTTGCCTGGTCGCCGGACGTGCTGGTCGCCGGTCGGATCCTGCAGGGCCTCACCGCGACCGTGATGGCGCCGCAGGTGCTCGCCTCGATCCGCGTGCTGTTTCCGGCGGCCGAACAGGGCCGTGCGCTCGGCTTCTACGGCGCGACGTTCGGTCTCGCCAACATCTGCGGCCAGGTGCTCGGCGGAGTCCTGGTCTCGGCCCATCCGTTCGGACTGGCCTGGCAGGCGATCTTCCTTATCAACGTGCCGATCGGCCTCGCCGCCTTCATCGGCGGATTGCTGTACCTGACCGACTCGCGTGCCGAGCATGCCCAAAGGCTCGACATCGGCGGCGTCATCCTGTTGTCGCTCACGCTCGGATTCCTGGTCTATCCGCTGATCGAGGGCCGGGAATCCGGCTGGCCGGCCTGGATCGTCGCGATGCTGCTGGCCTCTCCGCTGATGCTCGCCGCCTTCGTCCGCTTCGAGGCGCGCCTCGCAAGGCGCGGCGGCGACCCGCTGGTCGCGCTGCATCTGCTGCGCAACAGCGATTTCGTCATCGGGCTGGTGATGGCGCTCGCCTTCTACATGCTGTCGTCGTTCTACCTGACCTTTGCGGTCTACCTGCAGAGCGGGCTGCATTTTTCACCGCTGGCGGCCGGCCTCGCCACCCTGCCCTTTGCCACCGGCTTCTTCGTGAGTTCGCTGGTGTCGTCGCTGGTGATGCAATGGCTCGGCGTGCGCGCGCTGACGCTGGGCTTCGCGCTCCAGGTCATCGGCTTCGGTGTCGTGATGCTGTCGGTTAGTGGCATGCTGCCGCAAAGCGTTGAATTCGGCCTGATCTGCGGCGGGCTCGGCTTCGGCACCGTGATGCCGTCGGTCATCAAGGCCGTGATCGGCAGCATCGATCCGCGCCATGCCGGGCTGGCATCGGGGATGATGATCTCGACCTTCCAGATCGGCGCCGCGCTCGGCGTCGCCATCATCGGCGGCGTCTTCTACAGCCTGCTCGGGCCGCATCCACAGGCCGACGACTATGCGCACGCCTTCACGGTCGCGCTCGGCTGCAACGTCGCGTTGTTGGCGCTCGGCGGCTGGCTATCGCTGTGGCTGCCGCGCGAGCTGGCGGCGAGTTGAGATCGCCACGACCGATGGTGAATGCCATGAAGCTCATGATCAACGGCGTCTGGCGCGGCGACATCGAGCCGACGCCCGAACTCAAGGCACAGCAGATGATCCATGCCGGTCGCTTTCGCGATCGCATCAGCGCCGACAGCGCGTCGGGTTTCCGTGCGGAACTCGGGCGCTATCACCTCTATGTGTCGCCGGCCTGCCCGTTCTCGCACCGCGTCTTGATCGTGCGCGCGCTCAAGCAGTTGGGGGAGATCGTCGGCGTCTCGGTCCTGCATCCGCACTGGGACACCCCCGACGGATGGCGCTTCGCGGACACCGCCCTGTCGACCATCGACAATGCGGGCAATGGCTTCCGGTATCTGCACGAAGCCTATCGCGCTTCGGCACCGAACTATACTGGCAAGGTCACCGTTCCGGTGCTGTGGGATCGGCGCTCGCGCCGCATCGTCAACAATGAATCGCTCGAGATCGCAGGAATGCTGAACGACGCGTTCAACGCCATCACCGGCGATCGCGGTCTCGATCTCTGCCCTGCCGAGCTGAAACCTACAATCGACGACCTGAACGGCGAGATCGCACGCCACCTGTCGGTCGGCGTCTACGCGGTGGCCAGCGCGAGATATCAGGGCGCATACACCGCGGCGATGGATCAGTTATTCGGCTTTCTCGATGAACTCGACGGCCGGCTGAGCGATGGCCGCCGATTTTGCCTCGGCGAACGGCCAACGCTGGCCGATGTCCTGGTCTATGCGACGCTGGTGCGCTTCGACGCCGTGTACAATCCGCTGTTCCGCGCAAGCCGCAAGCGGCTTTTGGGCTATTT
>NZ_BOVL01000020.1:85974-108744 GCF_019972155.1 Bradyrhizobium sp. RD5-C2
CGCCCTTCCCGGCGTCGCCGCCACGCTGCGTTACGACCACATCCTCACGCACTACTACGACGGCGATTGGGCGGTTGCGACCCGCCGCGGCATCGTGCCGGAGCTTCCGGTGACGAACTGGCTTGCCCCGCACCGGACATGACGAATTGGAGAGTGCCCATGACCGCACCATTATACGACGCCTCGGTTCCGGTGTTCCGGCAGATGCTCGACGCGCTTGCCGATCTGCTGCGCAAGGGCGAGACTCATGCCCGCGAACGCGGTCTCGATCCCGACGCCATGCTCGCGGCGCGGCTGGCGCCCGACATGCTGACGCTGGTCGGCCAGGTGCAACGGGCCAGCGACCATGCCAAGGGCGCTGCCGGGCGACTCGCCGGCCTCGAGCCGCCGCCCTTTGCAGACGACGAACAGAGCCTCGCCGAGGCCTACGCCCGGATCTCGCGAACGCTCGACTACATCGACACGATCCCGGTTCGGACCTTCGACCAAGCGGCGGAACGCGCGATCACCTTGCCGTTCGGCGCCCCGCCGATGCCGGCAGCGCGCTATCTGTACGGCTTCGCGCTGCCGAGCCTGTTCTTCCACGTCACGACCGCCTACGCCATCCTGCGCCATCGCGGCGTCCCGCTCGGCAAGCGTGACTTTCTCGGTAACTACCTCTCGAACTGAGCCCTATTTCTTCGCGACCTCACGAAGCGTGGTGTAGACCCACTCCGCCCCCTGCTTGATGGCTTCAACGCCGATCCTTTCGTCGTTGCCATGCATCCGGCTCAGGATGTCGTCGTCGAGCGGATAGGGATAAATGCCGTAGACGGGCACGTTGCGCTCGCGCCAGGCGATGGCGTCGGTCCCCGCTTCGAACATCGTCGGCACCAGGACGGCGTCCTTCCAGACCCGCTTCGCGTTGCGATCCAGCGCCGCGTAGAGCTCGGTATTGATGGGCGACGCCGGGATCTTGGAGCGCGTCAAGTAGGCGTCCCGCGCATCCTGTTGCGACAGCGACGATACGATGCTGACCTCGATGCCGGGATCGGCGATCGCACGCTTGATCTCCTCGATCATCTGATCCGTGGTGGTGCCCGGCAGCAGCCGCGTGTTCACGACCGCCTTGGCATCGCCGGGGATCACGTTGGGCTTGATGCCGGCGTCGATCATCGTGATCACCATGGTATCGCGCAGCAGCGCGTGCAGCAGCAAGCTGTCCTTGGGATTGTCGGCGACCAGCTTCTTTCCAGCTGCATCGAGATCGCCTTGGTCCTTCGCTACCAGTAGCTGCTTGATATCTGCTGCCGTCTGTTCCGAACTGATGGGAAGCAACGCCTTGAAATAGGCTTCGGTCGCCGGCACCAGCTTGACGGCCGGATCATGCACCGCGAGCTTGGCCAGCGCCGCGATCAGGCGGTCGTTGGCCATCGCACCCGCCGGGAACGGCCGTGAGGAATGACCGGAGGGACCGGTCGCCCTTAGCGCGAACGTCGCCGAGAGCTTCTCCGCCGTCGTGACATTGATCTGGCGCACGGTGCCGTCGCGCTCCTGCAACACATAGCCGCCTTCGTTCAGCGCGAACTCCGCGTCGATCTTGTCCCAATGGTTCTTCGCCAGCCACACCGTGCTGTACTGGCCCTGCTCCTCGTCGGCTTCGGCGAGGAAGATCACGTCGCGCGACAGCGGCGTCTTCTCCTCCGCGAGCCGCATCACCGCGCTGGCGAAGACGGCGAGCCCGCCCTTGAAGTCCATCGCGCCGCGCCCGTAGACGAAGCCGTCCTTCTCGACGCCGGCGAACGGCTCCACGGTCCATTTCTCGCGCTCGACCGGAACGACGTCGGCATGCGCGGCCAGCAGCACCGGTTTCCGCGAACCGTCGCCGCGCAGCCGCGCAATGAAGTGCGCAGCCTTGCCGTTCGGGGCGACGAAGATGTCCACCTCGACGCCGAGCGGCGCGAATTGCGACTTCAGATATTCGGCGAGCGCCCGCGTATCGCCGGGGCCATTCGAGGTGTCGAAAGAGATCAGTTTCTTGAGCAGCGCAACCGTGCGGTCGCCCGGCTGCTCGGCGCGCGCCTGTCCCGCTCCGGCAGAGGACAGCAACGCGGCAAGGGTCAACGCGACGACGCGGATCTTGGTCGACGGCACCATGTTCTTCTTTCTCCCTTATCTGGTTTTGCAACAGGATAACTTGCGCCGCTCACCTCAGCGAGTCCTTGGGCTCAAGAGTTCTGGGGAACATCACCTTCAGCATCGCGGCCGCGAGCAATGTCGTCACGGCAAGGCCGGTCGAGAGATAGAGTGCGCTGGCATTGCCGTACCGGTCGATGACGATTGCATAGACCAGCGGCGCCGCCGCGGGCAGGATAAAGCTCGGAACGATGAGCCGGCCGACCAGCGTGCCGTAGCTGCGATGATCGAACAGGATCAGCGGCAGCGTTCCCCTGGTGATGGTCAGAATGCCGTTGCAGGCTCCGTAGAGCAGCGCGAAGGCGATCGCCATCTCGTTCGACGTTCCGCTGAACAGGCCGGCGATGAACGACAGCGGCATGATCAGGCACGCCATCAGATTGAGCGCAAGCGGATCGAGCCGTGCACCGAACAGCACCTCGCAGAGCCGCGCAGCGGATTGCCCGATACCCCGAAGCGTTGCGATCCATACCGCCAGCGTGACGGTGAGCCCGAGCCCGGCGAGCACCGCGATCATATGCGCGGACATGCCGGCATTGAGGAAATTCGCGCCGGTCATGATCACGGCGTAGAGCGCGCCGGCCGCCGTAAGCTGCCGGCGGCTAACGGCGCGCGGTTGCTTGGATGCCGGTGCTGCGGAGTTCGGCACACCGGCAAACCGCTTGTTCGGGATCAGCAAGTGTAGCGGGACAGTCAGCAGTGTGAGACCGGCATAGACCAGCACTGCAATGCGCCAGCCGAACTGTTCTGAAAGCAAATGGCCGAGCGGCCAGAATACGGTGGCCGCCAACCCGCCAAGCAAGGTGATCCCGGACATCGCGCGGCGCGCCTCCGGTCCGCCGATCCGGGCCAGCGCCGCGAATGCTGCATCGTACAGCGTCAGCCGCATGCCGAGGCCAAGCACGATCCAGGACGCGAAGTAAGTCGAGATCTGGTGCGAAACCGCGAGACCGGCGCAGCCGAGCGCGTTGATCACCGCGCCTGCGACCATGACCTCCCGACCACCGCGACTGTCGACCCACCTCCCCGCAAGCGGTGACGCCACGCCCATCACCAGCAGTGCTGCGGCGAATCCGCCGTAGACGATGTCGCGCCCCCAGCCGAGATCCGCGGCGATCTGCTCGCCGAAGCCGCCGATCAGATAGTAGGTCGCGCCCCACGAGATCAGTTGAGCCAGCCCGAGCGCGGCCACGACGCGGCGAGCGATCACCGTGGCAGTTCCCTCTCCGCCGGAAGCGTGGAGGCGCCAAGCCCAAGCGGCCGCTGCATCAGCACGGTGTCGACCCATTGCCCGAGCTTGAAGCCGACCGACCGCAGCGTCCCGACCATCTCGAAGCCCATCCGCCGGTGCAGCGCGATCGATCCGGCGTTGCCGCTGTTGCCGATCACGGCCAGCATCTGCCGCCACGGCTCCGCTTCGGCGCGCACGATCAAGCCCTGAAGCAGCGCCACGCCGATACCGCGGCCGTGCAGCCCGTTGGACACGTAGACCGAGTCCTCGATGGTGTGGCGATAGGCCGGCCGCGGCCGGTACGCCGTCGCATAGCAATAGCCGGCCACCCGGCCATCAACTACAGCCACGAGATACGGCAGTCCCGCCACCACCACCGCGTTCCGGCGGCTGCGCATCTCGTCCACCGTCGGCGGCACCTCCTCGAAGGTCGCCAGTCCGTTGAGCACGTGATGGGCGTAGATGCCCTGCACGTCGGCCATATCGTCGTCCGCTGCGTCGCGCACCACGACGCCGTTGTTGCCTGTCGCCATTCCGTCACTCACCCGAGCCGTCAATATTGCCCGAGCATGCGCCTCGGCGCTATATAAGTGAAGCTTTGATTGGTTATGCGTAGCATAAGAGATGCTTTGATGAAGAACCTCAACCTCGACTATCTCGAAAGCTTCGCCGTCGTGATCGAGTGCGGCAGCTTCTCTGCTGCGGCCGAGCGGCTGCAGCTGACCCAGCCAGCGGTGAGCCTGCAGGTGCGTCAGCTTGAGAAGAGCCTCAATGCAACCCTGATCGAGCGGGTCGGACGACGCGCCAGGCCGACGGCCGCCGGCGTCGCCTTGCTCTCGCACGCGCAGCAGATCACCGCGGCGGTGACATCGGCGGTCGACGCCGTCGCACAGCAGACCACGGGAACAGCAGGCCGCGTGCGGCTCGGCACCGGCGCGACCGCCTGCATCTTCTTGCTGCCGCCGATCCTGAAGGAACTGCGGACCGCGCTGCCCTCGCTCGAAATCACGGTCACGACCGGCAACACCGTGGAGATCGCGCGAGCAGTCGAGGACAACACGATCGACATCGGGCTGGTGACGCTGCCGGTGTCGGGACGCAGTTTTGAGATCACCCCCGTCATGAACGACGAGTTCGTGCTGATCGCGCCGTACGACATGAAGCTGCCGGCACGGATCACGCCGGAGGTGCTGGCGATCCGGCCGGTTCTGTTGTTCGAGCCCGGCGGCAACACAAGGCGCACCGCCGACGAGTGGCTGGCGCGCGGCGGCGTGTCGCTGAAGCCGTTGATGTCGCTCGGCAGCGTCGAGGCGATCAAGGAGATGGTGCGCGCCGGCCTCGGCTGCGCGATCCTGCCCGGCATGGCGGTGCCGGCCAACACCAAGCAGCGCGACCTGATCGTCCGGTCGCTGTCGCCAAAGCTTTACCGCCGGCTCGCGGTCGTGATCCGCCGCGACAAGCGCCTCGATCGTGGCCTGCGCCAGACGCTGTCGGCGCTGAAGGCACTCGCGGCCGCGAAGGACAACGGCAGATAGGGAGGACGCCGCGCGTCCTCCCTGCTCCACCCCATCAAGTCGCCTTGCGTTCCTGCTCCGCGATCTTGCGGAACGCGGCCTCGCCGGCATCGGTCACGGCCGCCCACTTCGCGTTCGGCGCGGCCTCGGCCTCGTAATTGTCGTGCCAGTTCCACCATTTGTAGGTCGGGCCCTGCGGATAGCCCTTCGGTGAGTCCTCCCAGAGCTCCTGGCGGCCGAACGGCGTGATGTCGAGATAACTCCACACCGTGCCCATCGCTTCATCGCCGCGGCTGTTGACGAGATAGGTGCGGAAGATCCGCTCGCCGTCGCGGACGAACACGTTGTGGCCATGCCATTCAGCGACGCCGAAGTCGGCATCAAAGCTGTCTGTTATCGTGTACCACGGCATCTCCCACTCCATCCGCGCCTTCAGCCGCGCGATGTCGGCCTGCGGCGCGCGCGAAGCGTAAGCCAGCGTAGTGTCGCGCTGGTTCAGGTGCGAGAGATGGCCGACCTGATCGGCGCCGAGCGAGCAGCCGCGGCAGCCGTGATCCGGCCAGCCGAACACGCCGGGCTCGAAGAACGCGCGGTAGATGATCAGCTGCCGGCGGCCCTCGAACAGGTCGAGCAGGCTCGCCTTGCCGTTCGGCCCCTCGAAGACATAGGCCTTCTCGACCGCCATCCACGGCATTCGCCGCCGCTCGGCGGCAAGCGCGTCGCGCGCCCGCAGCTGCGCCTTTTCCTTCACCAGCATCTCCAGGCGCGCCGCCTCCCACGCCTCCCGCGACACCACCGGCGGCGTCTGCATTGCCGCCAGTCCGCCGCGATCGTTCTCAGCCGATTTGCTCATGATGATCTCCATCTTTCGAATTGGACGAACTCCGCGACCACGGCGCAGTTCCCGCGCCGAGGCCGTTCGTCATTGGCCATGCCCCAATCTGGCGCGACGGCGACGAATGGTGGGAGTGACAAGTGTGTCGGGATATTCGCGCATGCGCCTCCCACGGCTTCGACCTGCCTTCTCATTGCGCACTGCTTGCACTTTGCAATTATATGTGCGAGCCTCCGGCCATGAAACAAGCTGCTCCCGCCGCCGACGATGGCCTGAGGCTCAGCACTTGGCTGCCCTATCGCCTGTTCCTCGTCGCGGCGCAGGTCGCCCGCCCGCTCGAGAGTTTTTACAGCGAGACGTTCGGACTGAGCCAGGCCGGCTGGCGCATCCTCGCCGTGATCGCCGAGCGCGACGCGGCCAACGCCTCCGAGATCGGCCGTGCCTGCGCACTCGACCCGTTCGCGGTCAGCCGCGGCATCGGCCAGCTCGCAGAGCTCGGCTTCGCGGTACGGCGGCCGGGCAAGACCGATCGCCGCTTCGCCGCGGTCAGCATCACCCGCAGCGGTCGAACCGCCTTCAACCGGATCGCTGCATTGGGCAGCGCGATCGAGGCGCGACTGCTTGCGCGCCTCACCGAGAGCGAGCGGACAACACTCGATTCCGCGCTCACCCGGCTCGAGGGGGAAGGCGCACGGATCGACGCCGCCGGCTGGCGCGCGCTGCTCGACGACGCCGCAGCGCCATGACGGCCGCACTGTTTGCGCTGACCGCACTGCTGTGGGGCGGCGGAGCGCTGGCCACCGCGATGCAGGCCGGCGTCACGCCCGCGCCGTGGTCGGTCGCGCTGCGCATGGTGCTCGCGGGTCTCATCCTGCTCGGCTACGGCCGGCTGCGCGGCGTGCCGCTTGCGATCCCGCGCAAGCATCGGCCGGCCGTCGCGTTGCAGGGCCTGCTGTTCTTTGCCATTGCCTTCATCGGCTTCTATGAAGCGACCGCGCGGATGCCAAGCGGACTCGCGGCGCTGGTGCTGTCGACATCGTCGCTGTTCGCAGCGGTGATCGCGCGGGCCACGCTCGGCGTCCCGATCTCGTCGAGCTTCGTCTGGGGCGCGCTGTGCGGCATCCTTGGCCTTGCGATCATCTTCCTGCCCGGCGCCACCGAGCATGGCACCGCGCCGCTCGCGGGCCTTGCTTGGGCACTCACAGCGGCGATCGCGACCGGCGCCGGGACGACAGTCGGAGCACGCAACCAGCGTGCCGGACTGCCCGTCGTCTCCGTGCTGGCCTGGGGCGCATTCGTCGGCGCGGCGGCGAGCGCGCTCTGGGCCGTCGCGACCGGCACGCGCTTCGCGGCCGACATCTCGCCCTCCTACGTGGCGAGCTTTCTCTATCTCGCGGTCGCCGCGTCCTGCATTACCTTCATGCTCTATTTCGAGCTGGTGCGCCGGCTCGGTCCTGGCCGCGCCGCCTATACGCTGGCGCTGGTGCCGCTCGTTGCGCTGGTGCTGTCGGCGCTGTTCGAGCATCTCGTGCTGGGCTGGCCGGTGCTCGCCGGCGCCGCCGCGATCCTTGCCGGCAATGTGCTGGTGCTGGCGCGGGCGTAGATTCAGTTGGCCTGCCCAGGCGCGCAGCCATCACAATTGACGTCGCGACGATATCTGACTAAAGTCAGACATATGCTCGACCCTGTTTCCCGCGTCCGCCGCTTCAACCGTGCCGTCACCTCCGCGGTCGGCGCGCTCGACACCTCGTTCCTCGGCCGCGGCCGGCCGCTCGGCGCGGCGCGGGTGCTGAACGCAATCGGGCATAGCCGCGCCGATGTCGGCGAGATCAGGGATTATCTCGGGCTCGATTCCGGCCTGATGAGCCGGCTGTTGCGCAGCCTCGAGGACGAAGGGTTGATCGAAACGACCGCGCATGCCGACGATGCGCGCCGCCGCATCGCGAATCTGACGCCGGCGGGCAAGCGCGAGTTCAACGCCTATGAGGCGATCTCCAACCGGCAGGCCAAGGACTTCCTTAGCCATCACACCCAGCGCGAGGCGCTGCTGGCGGCAATGGATTTGATCGCCTCGGCGCTCGGGCGCGACGGCACGGCGCTGACCGAGATGGACCCGCGCAGCGACGAGGCGCGCTACTGCCTCGGCGAATATTACGCCGAGCTGGCGCGACGCTTCAAACAGGGTTTTGACGTCAAGCTGTCGCGCGATCCTGATGCCAAGGACATGGTGCGCCCGCGCGGCAGCTTCATCGTGGCGATGTCGGACGGCCTGCCGATCGGCTGCGTCGGGCTGAAGGGCAGCAGCAGTGAGTTCGCGGAGATCAAGCGGCTCTGGGTCGCACCAGCTGCGCGTGGCCTCGGCCTCGGCCGCCGCCTGATGGACGCCGCCGAAAATGCCGCGTGCGAGCTCGGCATCGCGGTGCTGCGGCTCGACACCAACAGCGCGCTGGCGGAAGCCGGCCAGCTCTACCGCCGAACCGGCTGGAGCGAGATCCCACGCTTCAACGACGACCCCTACCCTGATTTGTTCTTCGAGAAGCATCTCTGAGCGGACCGCCGCACGCGGCTCTGCATCCGCGTGTTGTCCGGTGTCGCGCACTGGCCTATGACGCTCCCATGACCATTCGCCCTATCGTCCGCTATCCCGATCCGCGGCTCGCGCTCCCGGCTAAGCCGGTGGGCCTGTTCGACGACGCGCTGCGCGAACTGGCGGCCGACCTGCTCGAGACCATGCATGCCGCCCCCGGCATCGGCATCACCGCGCCGCATATCGGTGTTCCCCTGCGCGTCGTGGTGCTCGAGCTCGACGCCAGTGAAGGGCCGCGGAGCTATGTCAATCCGGAGATCATCTGGGCCTCGCCCGAGATGATCCTCCACAAGGAAGGCAGCGTCTCGATGCCCGGCGTCAACGACGAGGTTGAGCGCCATGCGCGGGTCCGTATCCGCTATCAGGACAGCGACGGCAACATGCAGACCGAGGAATCGGACGGGCTCCGCGCGGTGTGCCATCAGCACGAGATCGATCAGCTCGATGGGGTGTTCTGGATCAGGCGCTTGTCCCGCTTGAAGCGGGAGCGCCTGATCAAGCGATATGAGAAGCTGTCGCGCGCGTGAGCCGACCCTACCCTCCCGCGATCAAATCCTTCGCCAGCGCCATGTAGGCTGGTAGCGTCACCGGGTCGTTGGCGGCATTGCCGGCGGCGTGATGCGAGGCGTAGCGCGCGATCACCATCTCGGCTTTGGGATCGATATAGATGCCTTGGCCGTGCACGCCGCGCGCCATGAAGGCGCCGTGCGCATTGTGCGTCACCCACCACTGATTGCGGTAGGACGCGCCGGGCAAGGTGGTGTAGCCGGCCGGCTTGAACTTTTCGGGATCGCCGCCGCGCGCGATGTCCTCGACAACCGTGGACGCCACGATCTGGCGGCCGTTGAAGCGGCCGTGATTGCGGATCGTCTCGCCGAAGCGGGCGAGATCGCGCAGCGTCGTGGAAAGTCCGCCGCCGCCGCTTTCGGTGCCGATGCGGTCGACGTGATAATGCGCATCCTCCTCCGCGCCCATCGGCGCCCAGATCTTCTCGGACAGCAGGTCCGACAAGGTCATGCCGCTGGCGCGCCTGATGATGAAGGCCAGCACATCGGTGTTGACGGTCTTGTAGGCAAAGGCCTTGCCGTGCTCGCCCTGCTTCTGCTGCGCGTAGAGGAAGTCGAAGATGTTGGTTGCGCCCTCATAGCCCGGCGGGATCGGCGCCATGCCGTTGGCGCGCCGCAGTCCCCACACGTCGGAATTCTTGTCGGTATAGACCTCGGTGTATTTCAACCCCGTCGTCATATCCATCACCTCGTGCACGCGCGCGTCGCCGAACGCGCTTGCCTTCAGCTCCGGCACATAGTCGATGACCGGTGCCTGCGGATCGATCTTGCCCTCGGCGACCAGCATGCCGGCGAGCACGCCGGTGAACGACTTCGTCACCGACATCGCGATATGCGGCTTGTGCGGTTTCAACGCGCCGAAATAGCGCTCGTAGATCAGCCTGCCCCGGTGCAGCACGGCGATGCCGTCGGCATAGCTCTCCTCGAGCATGCGCACAAAAGTCTGCGGGCGGCCGTCCATCGTCACCGACGCGGAGGCGCCGATGTCGTGATCTTCGCGCGGCAGCACCGACGCCGGCCCTGCCCCGCGCCAGACATTTACCGTCGGCACCAACTGGCGGATATTGCTCCAGGCCCAGCGCAACTCAGGGAAACTGCGGAACGAGCCGTTCTGGAAGGTGATGGTCTTGTCCTGCGGCGGTGGAAAGCCCTGCATCCAGCCGAGCGTCTCAGGATCGGACTCGGCGGCGGTGGGCGTTTGTTGCGTGGCGGCGGCTGCGACGGACATCAATTCTGGCTCCAGAGCTGCAATGCGAAATCCGTATCATGCGATGGCATGAGGGACATCCCGCGTTTGCGCCGGGGTGACCGTCGTCGCGTGCGCATGCCGATGCACGAATGGCTGTGCGGCCGCACAATTCGCTTGATCGGACACCTGACTGTCGCGCTCGGGCCAGATCATTCCAGCGCGCGGATTATCCGGCAGCCGCCCGCTCGATCGCCGCGATGTCGATGTTCCTCATCGTCATCATCGCTTCCATCGCGCGCTTGCCGGCGGCGCGATCGGCGCCGTTGACGAGCTCCAGCAACCGCCGCGGCGTGATCTGCCAGGTAAAACCCCAGCGATCCCGGCACCAGCCGCACGGCAATTCCTTGCCGCCATTGCCCGTGACCGCATTCCAATAGCGATCGGTCTCGTCCTGGCTATCGGTTAGCACCATGAAGCTGACCGCCTCGTTCGGCGTGAAGTTGGAGCCGCCGTTCAGCCCGACGAAGCGGCGGCCGAGCACGGTGAACTCGACCGTCAGCTCGTCGCCCTGCCCGATGCCCGGTATCGGCGAGATATGGCCCGCATCGACATGGCTGTCGGGAAACGTCGCGGCGTAGAACTCCGCCGCTGCGCGCGCCTGGCCCTGATCGAACCAAAGGCATGTGACGAGATCGGTCATTTGCAGTCTCCTGGTTTATGCGAAGGACGCTTGGCCGAGGCGCCAGCCGACAGCGGGGCAAACTAATTTTCGGGATCGTGCGTTCCGCTGGTCTTAGCGAGATGCGTCCGGTTGCCGCGACGGGAACCGAAAGCACGGGGTAGGATCACAGGTGCCCCCGGAAACGCCCCGCCCCCAGCCGCATCCGGGCTACGCTTGGTCAAGAGATTCCAGGATCGGCTGTCGGGGCGCGCGCCGCTCGTTCGTCCTCGGGACGCAAGGACATGGAGTGAAACGATGACCCCCACCATCACCGCCTTCGAACGGTCACCCGACGGCGGCAAGGGGCTGGCGCGCGATACGCGCGTTCGCTGGGCGCTGGAGGAAGTGGGCCAACCTTACGCGGTTCGTCTCGTTTCGTTCCAGGCGATGAAGCAGCCGGCACATCTGGCGCTGCATCCCTTCGGCCAGATTCCGACCTATCAGGAAGGTGATCTCGCGCTGTTCGAGACCGGATCGATCGTGCTCCATATCGCGGGGCGTCATGCGGGCCTGCTGCCCGGCGATGCCGATGCCCGCGCCCGTGCAATCAGCTGGATGTTTGCCGCGGTCAACACGGTGGAACCGCCGATCCTCGAACTCGTGACCGCGAGGATCGTGGAGAGCGACAAGCCGTGGACCAAGGAGCGCCTGCCCCTGGTCATGGATCGCATCCGCGACCGGGTGAAGCAGCTCTCCGCCCGCCTCGGCGATGCCGACTGGCTCGATGGCGCGTTCAGCGCGGGCGACCTGATGATGGTGTCGGTACTGCTCAGGCTGAGAGCATCGGGCATCCTCGACGAATTTCCGAACCTTTCCGCCTACGTCGCCCGCGGCGAAGCGCGGCCCGCGTACAAGAGGGCTTTTGACGCTCAGCTGGTAGTCAACGCGAGTAAGCACCCGACCGGGTGAGGTTTGCGACACGCGGGACAGGGCCCCGCGCAGTTGCTCAGCACCTCCACACCTCAATTGCAGTTCCGGCACACCGATCACGATCGCTTCAAACCCCTCACGCAGCGTTGAGCCAGCGTGAGCGAGGATTGCATTTAAGTTCACCGGCCCTGCACACATCTATCTGACGAGGCCAGACTCCTTGGCCCCTCAAGCAAAACGGAGAAACTCAATGACGAACGTCAACCTGTTGTCGGCTGCTTTCATCGCGGTTGCCATGATCGCGACACCGGCGATGGCGCGCGAAACGCACGCTGTGTCCAGGCATGTCGCCGAAGCCAATGCCGCTGCGCCGGCCGATCCCGTCTATGTCGACGGTCGCGCCTGCATCCCGGCGCCGCGCGTCGGCTCATTCGCGACTGCGCCCTGGACCGGCAGCAACGTTCCCTGCGAACCGGGTCCGTATTGATCGCGCTTGCTGCTCAGCTGACGCGAGCGCCCCGCCGCCAGGCTACAGCATTCACGTTTCAAACAGCATGAACGTCCGCGATCTCGCGACATGATCTGTCCGAGTCTTGCGTTTCGTTTCGCCCCTCGCTGCTAACAGAGGGCGCAGGGAAGACCGGGTGCCGATCGCACCCATGGGCCCCGAGCAATGGAGATAAGCTCGGGGGTCGGACCACAGGTGTAACCGGGAACATCCGGCCTTCCCTGCGCGATGGTTGTGCGGCTTACTTCGTGCTCTCCCCGGCGAGACCAGACTTTTTTGTCACCGCCCTCACACGCGCATCGCGCAATGCGAGAAGACACCTGCCACTAGGGCGTCAGGACCACACGACTTCACCGTCCGCCTCATGCGCACTCGTCAGTCGCGCACTCAGCGTCCACCGCATCCCACACCACGTTCGTGACGATCGCGATCCGCCCCTCGTGTCGGGTGAGACGGGCAGATTGAACATCTGAGTTGGGTCAAACACCAAGCGGAATATTTTCTTATCGCGAGATTGACAAGGTTTTGCTGAGTTGCCCGTCGGGGTGATTTGTCGCAGGTGGCGGAGGCGGATTTGAGTTGCGTCGGGGCACGGCTTCGGGCGGACACGATACGTATCATCGCATGACATAACAGCAGACGCGATCGCTTCCTGGAGCAGGACGCATGTCACCGCGGCGGACGAACCAGATTATCTGCAGTCGATCGGACACCCGCGTAGGAGTACCGGTCAAATTCGAGATGAAGGGAGTTTGATTCCTATGGGCGGTCCACGCGACCATCACGTCGTTCCACAATTTTTCCTGCGCAACTTCGCCACCGACGAGGCGCGCACGAAGGTCACGACACTTGCTAAGGAGGGCGCCGTCGCCGTGTGGATGGAGCGCTCGATCAAAGGCATCGGATACGAACGCGACTTCTACGTGCACATGCGGGGCAATCGCCCGATTTCGGTCGAGACGGACATCAACCGCGCGATCGAGACGCCGATCAGCAGGAGCGACACATGGGCCAAGATCGTCGCAAGGCGTGCGGCCGAACTCGACCTGACGGACCGGCCCATCCTCTATTCGCTCGTCAGACATCTCGAGGCCCGCACGCCCCACTATCTACACACGGGCGAGGAGCTTGCCGCCATGGCGGCCGATCCATCTTCCAAGATGGATTTCACTGACGAGGAGCGGGAGATGTATGCGAGCATTCGCGCGAACCCGGAATTTGGGAAGGCCATATTCAACGCGATGGCTCTGCACTCGTTTGCAGACGATTATGACCGTTCGCTGATTCAGGTGGCACGGTCGCCGATCCCCCTCCGCTCTTCCACCACGCCCGTGCTGCCCGCGCCGGCTCCTGTGCATGCGGCGATGGACTTACCGTTGCCGAGCATGGTGCCGTTCCAGCGCGTGCTGGCGGTCGACCCGCACACCCTTATCTCGGTCGTCGTGGGCGACTTCGGAGGAGCCTTTGTGAACGTGGAGATGCCGATCGATCTGGCCCACGGCTTCAATCGTAGCGTCGCGCTCCAGTTCGCGCAATTCGCAAAGTTCCGGCATATGATCTGCGGGCGGGACCGGCTCGTCGAGGACATGACGTGGGCTCCATTCGACCTCGCATTAGACACTCCGACGAAGATGGTCTTCAGACGGCGACCTTCGCCGGTTTGAGGTAGATCAGCATCACCACGCCCAACTCTACCGCAACGCTGGCGAGATCGCAGGGGCAGGTTAGCGAAGGGTAAGCCGCCATCTCGAGCGCGGCTCGGCGCGGAGATGCGGCGGATTACACATCCGGCGAATACACCCTGAAGATGTAGTAGTGCGGCCCCGTGAGCGAGGCAGCATAGGGGCAAGATGCCCCCCTTGATGCCCCGCGGACTCGAATTTCGCCAGTGCGATTGATTTTGTTCTGAGTCTCAACCAGGTCCTGATCTGGACGGGCCGCTCCTTGATAACTTAGATTGGGTTTTACCCCGCTCACGCAACACTTAGGTCAATGCATGATTGTCTGGACGCAAGAGGAAATAGCACAGCGTAGCACCGATCAAATTAAGATCATCCAAGAGAACGCAGCAAAGCAAGGTCGTAGCGACGTAGTTACCTTGTGCGCCAATGAACTCGAGGCTCGAAAGCCTGCGCGTGCAAAAGCAATTAAGGCAAGACCTTCGTCCAAGCAAAGACTGCGAGAGTATGTGAGCGAATTTCATTTCGTTTGCCCAAAGGAAACGGACGTAACGCAAAATGCGGATGGTTCAACCTGGACAGGGACTTGGGTCGTTGCTGAAGAAATCGTGGACGCGGCGCTGACCTATGGTTCAATCGTGGCGTTACACACGAGCAAAGCCGAACTATCCTACTTGCAAGGAGAAATAAGAGCCTGGCGGAGATCGCCAAGGCAAAGAAGATATGCCGACGGGCAAACCGTGAAGACGACGTCAGGCATCGATTTCCTGCTTACTCCAAACGACAATCCCGTTCCTTGGCACGGAGACGGAGCTGGCGAGAAAGGATATCGTTGGGCGGAGATTCCAAGCTCTGCTCCGTGATCTCCTCTACTCCCACTCAATCGTCCCCGGCGGTTTGCCAGTCACGTCGTACACCACTCGGTTCATGCCTTTCACCTCGTTGGTGATACGTGTCGTAGCCTCGCCTCGGTAAGGAACATGTCGAACTGATAGAAGTCCGCGGTCATGCCGTCGGTCGGGGTGGCGGCACGGAGGTCGACGACGTATTTGTAGGCGCGGCGGCAGCAGCGCGCCGCATAGTTCGAATGAACAGAGCGACATGCGTGAGAAGTCACGATAGGCTGACAAAATGGCCCGGGTTGTCGCTCGCTCATCCGGGGTTTCTCCGCGTGTGATATGGAGGCGAGAACGAAAATGGATGACGTCGCAAAAGGTTTACGCGTTCGGGAATTTTTTAAGATCGAAGCCAAAACGCTGCTTGACCGTTATCACACCATAGAAACATTGTTGCCGCACGCAGCCACGCGCGGCGCCGCACATCGCGGTGAGGAAGGTCGGCACATTGAATCTCTGCTTCGTTCATTCCTGAACAAGCATCTTCCTGCCAATCTGCGCGCAGTTTCGGGCTTCATTCTGTGCCCATCGACTAAGACGGGCGTACAGAACGTCAAGCGCGTGACAGAATTCCGTGACCGTCATAGTCGTCAGCTTGACGTGATAGTTTATGACTTAGATGCATATCCTGTTTTCGAGCGCTTTGAAGAATTTTGTATTGTTCCTCCAGAAGGAGTCGTTGGCATCATTTCCGTGAAGAAAAAGTTATACAATCGGGAAATTGAGTATGAGATTTCAGCACTTAAGGAGGCAGCCGATCTTTGCGGGCAACAGGATAGACGCGGCCCATTCACGGGCCTCTTTGCATTTTCGGCGGAGGAAAAGAGCGACGCGAAGCTCGGCCGCAAGATATTCGATCAGACCAAGAAAACGCATGGGGGGCACGCGTTCGATCCAATGATCAACGAAGCCTCGGTGATGGGCAGGATTTGCGTTTTCAAGAACAGGCCGGGATATGAAGGCGGACGAAGCGCCAGATACGTCGCCGTGGACTCCCGGGAAGAAATCCATATCCCATTGCAACGTCTCTTGCAGAGTCTGCTCTCCGTCTACTACGACGAGACTCGCGATTCCGGAAAACAGCGACCGGGTTTTGTATCCTTCCGAAGAGGTACGTTTGCAGATTCTCCGGAGCTCGGCATGGTCCCCTGCACCTGACCTGCTGTATCACAATAACAGCGATCCGTGTGCTGCGAAACTCTAACTACTCCCACTCGATCGTCCCCGGCGGCTTGCTCGTCACGTCGTACACCACCCGGTTCACGCCCTTCACCTCGTTGATGATGCGCGTCGCAGTCTCGCCTAAGAACTTCATGTCGAACTGGTAGAAGTCGGCGGTCATGCCATCGGTCGAGGTGACGGCGCGCAGGCCGACGACGTATTCGTAAGTTCTGCCGTCGCCCATCACGCCGACGGTCTTGACCGGCAGCAGCACCGCAAAAGCCTGCCAGATCGCGTCGTAGAGGCCATGCTTGCGGATCTGGTCGATATAGACCGCATCCGCGTTGCGCAGGATGTCGAGCTTTTCCCTCGTGATGTCGCCGGGGCAGCGGATCGCAAGGCCCGGGCCCGGGAACGGGTGGCGGCCGACGAAGACTTCGGGCAGGCCGAGCTCACGGCCGAGCACGCGCACCTCGTCCTTGAACAATTCACGCAGCGGCTCGACCAGCTTCATGTTCATGCGCGCCGGAAGGCCGCCGACATTATGGTGCGACTTGATGGTCACCGACGGGCCGCCGGTGAAGGAGACGCTCTCGATCACATCAGGATAGAGCGTGCCCTGCGCCAGGAATGCGGCGCCGCCGATCTTTTTCGCTTCCGCCTCGAACACGTCGATGAACAGCCGCCCGATGGTCTTGCGCTTCACCTCGGGGTCGGTGACGCCTTCGAGCTCGCCCAGAAACTCTTTCGACGCGTCCACATGGACCAGCGGGATGTTGTAGTGGTTGCGGAACAGGTCGACGACGGTTTTCGCCTCGTCGAGCCGCAGCAGGCCGTGATCGACGAACACGCAGGTGAGCTGGTCGCCGATCGCCTCGTGGATCAAGACCGCTGCGACGGCGGAATCGACGCCGCCGGACAGGCCGCAGATCACCTTGCCCTGGCCGATCTGGGCGCGGATCTTCTCGATCGCCTCCTCGCGGAAGGCGCGCATGGTCCAGTCACCGGTCAGGCCCGCGACCTTGCGCACGAAGTTGCGCAGCAGTTTTGCGCCATCGGGCGTGTGCACCACCTCGGGATGGAACATCAGGCCGTAGTACTTCCGCTTCTCATCCTGGATGATCGCGAACGGCGCGTTCGGCGAGGTGCCGGCGACCGAGAAGCCGGGCGGCATCTTGGTGATGCGGTCGCCATGGCTCATCCACACCTGGTGCTTTTCGCCGTGGCCCCAGACGCCGTCGAACAGCTGGCTGTCGGTCTTCACCTCGACATCGGCGCGGCCAAATTCGCGGTGGTGCCCGCCCTCGACCTCGCCGCCGAGCTGGGCGGCCAGGGTCATCTGGCCGTAGCAGATGCCGAGCACGGGAACGCCGGACTCGAAGATCAGCTGCGGGGCGCGCGGCGAGCCGGTTTCATGCACGGACTCAGGGCCGCCGGAGAGGATCACCGCCTTCGGCTTCATCTCCCTGAAGGCGGCCTCCGCCTTCTGGAACGGCACGATCTCGGAATAGACGCCCATCTCGCGGACGCGGCGGGCGATCAGTTGCGTCACCTGGCTGCCGAAATCGACAATCAGAATCTTGTCATGCGCCGAGGCCACGGTGGGCGTCGACGGTTCGCGGGCTGTGTGCTGGGCTGTCATGGCAAGCAGATACGCGACGGCGCCCGCCCCCGCAACCGGGCAGCGCGGGGCACCCACATTCTTCTTTGGGCATGGACAAATCGATATAGGTCAGTATTATTGACCTAATTTGGCCAGAACCAATGGGAGGAAACCAATGCCAGATTTTCACGAACCGTCCCGCCTCGCAGCGCTCGGCCGCGACTGGGTCGACGCCTGGAACGCGCGCGACCTCGAGCGCGTGCTGGCGATGTATTCGGAGGATACCGAGATGACCTCGGACCGGATCCCGCCACTCGGCTTCGGCGCCTCCGGCACCGTGCGCGGCAAGGCGCAGCTGCGGGCCTATTGGAGCGCTGCGCTGGCCAAGCTGCCCGAGCTGCACTTCGACCTGATCGACCTCTATGTCTCGCCCGACAGCGTCGTCGTGTTCTACCAGAATGAGCGCGGCAAGAAGATCTGCGAGTATCTGCGGCTCGACGCGGAGGGCAAGATCAGGCAGGGCTCGGCGAACCATCTGGTGGGTTGAGGCTGCGGCAACTCTACTCTCTCCCGTCACCCTGAGGAGGTCGCGAAGCGACCGTCTCGAAGGGCGACAGCCCGGCTCCAACCATCCTTCGAGGCCCGTCGAGCGCTGCTCGCGCACCGCTCGACGGGCACCTCAGGATGACGCCAGTATTTGTGGATGCAGAGGCGCAGAATGAGCAGAATATCAGGATCACCCAGATGAAAATCCCGACCCTGCCCTTCACCGTCACCGACTGGAGCAACGTCGAACCTTCAGTGCATCCCGGCGAAACCGGGCAAGCGCTGTGGCGCACGCTCAATATCGGCGAGCTCAGGGTGCGGATGGTCGAATATTCGCCGGGCTATCTCGCCGATCACTGGTGCGATCGCGGCCATGTGCTCTTTGTCGTTGCGGGCGAGCTCGACACCGAGCTGCGCGACGGCCGCAAATTCACGCTGAAGCCGGGCATGAGCTACCAGGTCTCCGATTTCGGCGACGCCGCGCACCGTTCGTCGACGGCGACGGGTGCGACGCTGTTTATCGTGGATTGAAGCGATACCTCCACTCTCTCCCGTCACCCTGAGGTGCGAGCGGAGCGAGCCTCGAAGGGCGACAGCCCGGCTCCATCCCCATCCTTCGAGGCTCGCTACGCTCGCACCTCAGGATGACGTCAGTGTTTGCGGCCGCTTGGACGCTCACCGTCTCCGCACCGCAACTTTCTTCACCTTGGTATCCGCCCAGCCCAGCGGCTTGCCGCTCTTCGACGGCAACACCAGCTGCCCGACGGCCTGCCCGGCTTGATCGAGCAGCACCGAATGCGGCTCGCCCCGCGCATAAAGATGCGCCTCGCCCCATTGCCTCAAGGAGACCACGATCGGGAACAGGTCGTGTCCCCGCTTCGTCAGCGCATATTCGAGGTAGGCGCTGCCGTCGGAGGCTGCGACCTGCTCGAGCACGCCGGTTTCGACCAGCTTGCGCAGCCGCGCCGTCAGCATGCCCTTGGCGATGCCGAGATTCTTCTGGAAGTCGCCGAACCGGCGCAGGCCGTCGAACGCGTCGCGCACGATCAACAGCGACCACCAGTCGCCGATCGCATCCAGCGCGCGGGCCACTGGGCATTCCGCCTTTGCGAATCCGATCCGCTGCATCGCGTTCCACCTTCCTCGATCACGATTCCGAACTGGTCTTAAAATAGGACTAGACAGGCCGCGGCGCAACTGGTCTCATTATAAGACCAGATTGCGAATTGCAGCGGAGGCAAGATGACGAACCAGACCATGACGGAGGCCGGGCCGGCCACGGGCGATGACAAGACGGGCGACAAGCCCCGCGACACCAAGTCAGGCGCGCTATCGCCCGCGATCGTGCTGCTGTTTGCGGTCGCCTGCGGGCTCAGCGTCGCCAACATCTATTCCGCCCAGCCGCTGCTCGACACCATGGCGCAGGATCTCGGCATCACCCCCGCCGCGATCGGCATCGTGGTGACGCTGACCCAGGTCGGCCTCGCCTTCGGCCTGATGCTGATCGTGCCGCTCGGCGATCTCTGGGACCGCCGCAAGCTGATCGTCGGCCAGATCATGCTGTCCGCGGTCGCGCTCGTCGTGGTCGGCACCGCGCCGAACGCGGTCGTGCTGTTCTGTGGAATGGCGCTGGTCGGGCTGCTCGCCGTCGTCATCCAGGTGATCGTCGCCTTTGCCGCGACATCGGCCGCGCCGGCCGAGCGCGGGCAGACCATCGGCACCATTCAAAGCGGCGTCGTGTCGGGCATCCTGCTGGCTCGATTTGCGTCGGGCACGCTGGCCGATATCGGCGGATGGCGCATGGTCTACCTGACCTCGGCCGTGCTGATGCTCGCGATGGCCGCACTGCTCGCCTATGTGCTGCCGCGGCAGCCGCCGCGGGCGCTGACCGGATCATCCTATGCAAAGCTGCTGCGCTCGACGGCCGCGCTGTTCGCCGAGGAGCCGGTGCTGCGCGAACGCGCCGTGTTCGCATTGCTGATTTTTGCGAGCTTCAGCGCGTTCTGGAGCTCGGTCGTGCTGCCGCTTGCCGCGCCGCCGCTGTCGCTGTCGCACACCGCGATCGGCATGCTCGGCATTGCCGGCCTCGCCGGCGCACTGGCGGCGCGCAATTCGGGCCGCCTCGCCGATCGCGGCTGGGGCCAGCGCACCACCGGATTGTCGCTGCTGCTGATGCTCGCCGGCTGGGCGCCGATCGCCTGCCTGCATGCGTCGCTGTGGCTGGTGCTCGCCGGCGTCGTGATGATCGACTTCGCGGTGCAGGCCGTCCACGTCACCAACCAGAGCCTGATCGTAGCTGCCCGCCCCGAAGCGTCGAGCCGCCTGATCGGCGTCTACATGGTGTTCTATTCGGTCGGCAGCGGGCTCGGCGCGATCGCTTCGACGATGGCCTATGCCGCCGCCGGCTGGCTCGGCGTCTGCGCGCTGGGCGCGGCGATCAGCGCCATCGCGCTGCTGTACTGGGTCATCGTGGTGAGCAAGACGCCGGTGCCACAGAGCGTTTGCACTGTCCCGTCACCCTGAGGAGCGCGCTCTTGCGCGCGTCTCGAAGGGCGACGGCCCGCGTCCATCCCCATCCTTCGAGGCCCACCGAGCGCTGCTAACGCACCGCTCGGCGTGCACCTCAGGATGACGCCCGGCGCTTGAGGATGCTGACGAAGAACCCGTCCGTGCCGGTGCGGCGCGGCGTCATCAGCAGGCCCTCCGGCGACAGCAGCGCGGCCTCTGCAAACGCCTCGGCCTTGTCCCACAGCACCGATGCGGTCTGCTCCGGCGGTTGCACGGAAAACTCCGGGTGCCGCGCGATGAACGCCTTGACCTGATCGCCGTTCTCCTCGGCCAGCACCGAGCAGGTGATGTAGGCGATGCGGCCGCCGGACTTGACCAGCGGCGCGGCGCGCGCCAGCACCTCGGCCTGATCCTTCAGCCGCACCTCGAGTGCGCCGGGGCGCATCCGCCATTTGGCGTCGGGATTGCGACGCCAGGTGCCGGTGCCGGTGCACGGCGCGTCGATCAGCACGAGATCGGCGGACGCCCTGATGTCGGACAACACTTCCTCCTCGCCGCGCGGCGTGCGCACATCGCAATTGTGCACGCCGGCGCGCGACAGCCGCTCATGGATCGGCACGAGCTGGCGCTTGTCGCTGTCGGTCGCGATCAGCCGGCCCTTGCCTTCCATCATCGCGGCCACCGCCAGCGTCTTGCCGCCGGCGCCGGCGCAGAGGTCGATCACCTGCTCGCCGGGCTTGGCCGCCGAGAACAGCGCGGCGAGCTGCGAGCCCTCGTCCTGGACTTCGATGGCGCCCTTGATGAAATCCTCCTCGGCATGGATGCCGGGATTGCGCGCATCGGCGCCGAGATCGATGCGCAGGCCGAGCGGCGACCACGGCGTTTCCTTCACACCCAGATACGACAGGCGCGGCAGGACCTTCTCGCGCTTGCCGCGCAGCGTGTTGACGCGCAGATCGAGCGGCGCGCGGCTCGCCATCGCAGTTGCCTCGGCAGAACGGTCGTCGCCGAACACCCTTGCCAGATACGGATCGAGCCAGTCCGGATAGTCGCCCGCGACATGTGCCGGCGCATCCGCAAGCGAGCGCGAGGCCAATGCGGCCTCCTCGGCCGCGGTCAGCGGTTCCGGCGCGAACCGGCCGCCGTCGCACAGCGCCGAGATCGTCGGGATGTCCATACCGCGCTCGAGCTTGAGCATGCCGAGCACCCGCGACCGGGCGCTGGCATCGTCCATCAGCCAGGCCGCGGAAGATTGCCGGCGCAGCACGTCCCAGATCAGGCCGGAGATCGCGGCGCGATCGCCGGAACCGGCATAGCGATGCGCGGTGCCCCATTCCTTCAGCGCTTTGGCCGCGGGAATGCGCTGTGCGTCGATGGTGGCGATCAGCTCGATCGCGGCGGAGAGCCGGGCAGCGGGGGTCATCGAACTCTTTCGGTTGGGCGCGTCAAATCAGCAGCAGGAGCTTGAGCGCGAAATACAGCCACATCGCCGCCAGCACCAGTACGCCGGCGAACCAGGCGAGCGAGCGCGGCCGCACGTCGTTGGAGGTGACGAATACCCCGGCATGGGCAAACCGCGTCACCACGAACACCCAGGACATCAGCACGATGAACAGATCGGCACGGCGCAGCGGCAGCGCAATGGCGATCAGGACATAGAACAGCACCGGCAGCTCGAACTGGTTGGCGAAGCAATTGCCGAGCTGAGTGGCGCGCTCCGGCCAGTTCGGCTGGCGCAGCGCGATATCGGCCATCTTGGTCTCACCGCTCGCCAGCGTCCGCGTGCGCAGCGTGGCCATCCCAAACAGAAGCGCGAAGGTGAGCCCAATCTGGATGAAGACCGGTAACAGAACCATTTGAACTGACATCAAGAATCTCCCTTAAGCCGGGCGTCCGGCCGCCCTCTTAGCCGCCGCGGCCGCGCAACACAATGAAGCTTGCCAATAACGCCCCTGGGTAACCCGTTGAACCATGATCCGAGCCCGGGTGACCAACTCCCAGGAATAATGACGGTTTCAGTTCCCCACGGATGACGCGATGAGCATCATCACCCCGATCCTGGACGGCGCGGCTTTGGCGGCCGCGAGCCTCGGCAATCTCCTCACCTCCCTGCTGAAGGCGATCGACCCCGGTATCGGCTGGGTCGACGACGCCGCGGGTGGCGGGGTCGGCATGGGGCTG
>NZ_BOVL01000020.1:108781-148344 GCF_019972155.1 Bradyrhizobium sp. RD5-C2
CGACGCCGCGGATGGCGGGCTCGGCATGGTGCTGTCGGGGCTTGCCGGCGTCGCCGCCGCGCTGTTGGTCGCAATCCTGCTCTCGGCTTACTTCCGCAGCGGCTATCGCTCGACGCACGACATCGTCAGGCACAGCCTCGCCACGGCGCTGGTGCTCGGCCTGCTCGGCTATGCGGCCTACGACATCGGGCACGATGCGCTCACCTATCTCGGGCTCAACGCATCGCCGGCCGTGACGGGAACAATCCCGCCGAACACGGGGCTGCTCGGAGGCCGCGTCGCTCCGCCTGCCCTGCCCATCCCCTCGGATAAGCAGCTTGCGATCTAGCGGCCTGCGCCGCCGCATCAAACAAGACATCAAACAACGCATCAAACAGAGCAGCGAAGAACACACTGAAATCGTCATCGTTCCGACTTTGCGCCGACGCTATAATTCGGCCGAAAGGATCGATGCATGCCCCAGTTTCGCCTGACCCAAATCTCCGACACCCACCTCGCGCGCCGCTTCAAGCCGCTCGTCGACAACTTTCATCGCGTCAGCGAGCACATCGACGCGACGCGTCCCGATCTCGTGCTCAACTCCGGCGACGTCGCGTTCGATGGGCCGACCAGCCGCGACGATCTGGTGTTCGCCAAGGAACTGCACAGCGCGCTGCCGGTCGATTGCCTCTATCTGCCGGGCAATCACGACATCGGCGACAATCCGACCGCGGTCGGCCCGGTGCCGGCGCAACTGCCGACCGAAGCAACGCGCCGCGCCTTCACCTCGGTGCTCGGCGAGGACCGCTGGCATTTCGACGCCGCCGGCTGGCGCTTCATCGGCCTCAATTCGCTGATCATGAACACCGGCCTCGACAGCGAGGCCGCGCAGTTCGACTGGCTCGCCACAACGCTCGACAAGGCGGTCGGCAGGCCGGTCGCGCTGTTCCTGCACAAGCCGCTGTATCTCGACGTGCCCTACGATGCCGAACGCGCCGAGACCGCGATCCGCTACGTGCCGCAGCCGGCGCGCCGCCGTCTGATCGAGATGTTCGGCAAGGTCGATTGGCGCCTGGTCGGCAGCGGCCATGTGCACCAGCGCCGCGACTACACGTTCGAGCGAGTCAGGCAGATCTGGGCGCCCTCGGCCGGCTTCATCATTTCAGATGCGCGACAGGAAGTGATCGGCGTCAAGGAAACCGGCCTGGTCGAGTACCGCTTCCAGCCGGACAGTTTTGAAGTGCGCCACATCAGGGCCAAGGGACAGGTCGATGTCGACCTGGACATGCTGCTCGGCAAGCAACCGGCGTAAGCCGTCTCAGCTCCGCGCCGCGTCGTGCAGATCCTGCTTGATGACGGTGAGCAGCGCCTGCAGCGAGTCCTTGTTCGGCTGCTGCGCCGCCGGCGCGGGCTGCATGCGCAGCGTGGGGCGGATCGGCTCGGCGGCCGGCTCGTCCTCGACAAATTTCCCATGCAGGACGTCGTCGCGGCGGCCCATGACGAACATCGTCAGCCAATAGCCGACGGCGAGGAGAATGACCCCGAAAACAATAGCTTCAAAAATCATGGCTACACCTGAAATATAGCCATATTGAATCAACTGCGCCGGGTTCCCCGTCAAGCAAATGGGGGCCGAAAAGCCCCCAAGAGCCCGCCATTGTGGCGCTTTTGCTACTTTGTTGCGCGGAATGGGAGCTGAAATGTCCCGTTTTGACGCTCTTTCTTCATCCGAACCGGTGCCCATCCCGGATCAGGCCCGGGACGGGCTTCGCTCGAAAACGCTATCGCTCAGGCCTTGTCCGGCCCGATCCGGACCAGCTGCTTGCCGAAATTGGCGCCCTTGAGCAGGCCCATGAAGGCCTCCGGCGCGCTGTCCAGGCCCTCGGTCACGAACTCCTTGTACTTGACCTTGCCCTCGCGCACCCACTGCGACATGTCGCGCAGGAAGTCGCCGTGCATGGCGGCGAAGTCGCTGACGATGAAGCCGCGGAAGGTCAGCCGCTTGGTCAGGATGTTGCGCATCATCGCACCAGCCCATTTCGGCGCATGCGCCTCGGTGTCGTTGTAATGCGCGATCAGGCCGCAGACCGGAATGCGCGCGAACGCATTGAGCAGCGGAAACACCGCGTCGAACACCGCGCCGCCGACATTCTCGAAATAGACGTCGATGCCCTTCGGGCAGGCTTCCTTGAGCTTCGCCGCAAGATTGGGATCGCGATGGTCGAGGCACTCGTCGAAGCCGAGCTCGTTCTTGACGTAGGCGCATTTGTCCTTGCCGCCGGCGATGCCGATCGCCCGCGCGCCCTTGATCTTGGCGATCTGCCCGACCGCCGAGCCGACAGCGCCGGACGCGGCCGCGACCACCACCGTCTCGCCCGCCTGCGGCTTGCCGATCTCGAGCAGGCCCGTATAGGCGGTCATGCCGGGCATGCCGAGCACACCGACCGCGGTCGAGATCGGCGCGATCTTCGGATCGATCTTGGCGAGGCCCTTGCCGTCGGACAGCACATGCGTCTGCCAGCCCGCACGCGACAGCACGATGTCGCCCTTGGCAAAGGCCGGATTGTTGGACGCGACCACCTCGCTCACCGTACCGCCTTCCATCACCCCGCCGACCGGCACCGGTGCAGCATAGGACGGACCGTCGGCCATGCGGCCGCGCATATAGGGATCGAGCGACAGCCAGATGGTGCGCAGCAGCACTTCGCCCGCGCCCGGTGTCGGCGGCGTGTAATCCTCGAGCCTGAAATTGGCCGGCGTGGGCTCGCCATGCGGGCGCGAGGCAAGAACGATGCGCTTTCCTTGGGACATGCTGATTTCCTCTTGGGCTGATTGGTTCGTGGCGCACACGTAGTCATGCAATCCAGCTCCCCGCAAGGGAGATGGATTTGCTCTTTCGCACGCGCTTGTTTGAAATGTTGTTTGAAATGACGGGCATCATTTCGAGACGCAGCTAACCGCTAGCGTCGTCATTCCGGGGCGATCCGATAGGATCGAACCCGGAATCTCGAGATTCCGGGTCTGGTCCTTCGGACCATCCCGGAATGACGTCGGTGGAATTACACCCCGCCCGGATAGTTCGGGGCTTCGCGCGTGATCGTCACGTCGTGGACATGGCTCTCGCGCAGGCCGGCGCCGGTGATGCGGACGAACTCGGCCTTGTCGTGGAAATCCTTGATGTCCTTCGCACCGACATAACCCATCGCTGCCCTGAGACCGCCTGCGAGCTGGTGCATCACGTTGCCGACCGGGCCCTTGTACGGCACCTGGCCCTCGATGCCCTCCGGCACGAGCTTCAGCGTGTCCTTGATGTCCTGCTGGAAGTAGCGGTCGGCCGAGCCCCGCGCCATTGCACCGACCGAGCCCATGCCGCGATAGGCCTTGTAGGAGCGGCCCTGCCACAGGAACACTTCGCCGGGCGTCTCGTCGGTGCCGGCGAGCAGCGAGCCGACCATCGCGATGTCGGCGCCGGCGGCGAGCGCTTTGGCGAGGTCGCCGGAATATTTGATGCCGCCGTCGGCGATCACGGGCACGTCGGCCTTCTTCGCCGCCGCCACCGCATCCATGATCGCGGTGAGCTGCGGCACGCCGACGCCGGCGACGATGCGCGTGGTGCAGATCGAGCCCGGGCCGATGCCGACCTTGATGCAGTCGGCGCCCGCATCGATCAGCGCCTGCGCGCCGCCCTCGGTCGCGACGTTGCCGGCCACGACCTGCACGGCGTTGGAGAGCCGCTTGATGCGGTTGACGGCGTTGAGCACGTGCCGCGAGTGACCGTGGGCGGTGTCGACCACGACGACGTCGACGCCGGCATCGATCAGCCGCTCGGTGCGCTCATAGCCGGTCTCGCCGACCGTGGTGGCGGCGGCGACGCGAAGCCGGCCCTGCGCATCCTTGCAGGCCAGCGGATGGGCGACCGCCTTTTCCATGTCCTTCACGGTGATCAGGCCGACGCAGCGATATTGGTCGTCGACGACGAGCAGCTTTTCGATGCGATGCTGGTGCAGCATCCGCTTCGCCTCGTCCTGGCTGACACCCTCGCGCACCGTGACGAGGTTTTGGTGCGTCATCAGCTCCGAAACCTTTTGTCGCGGATCGGTTGCGAAGCGCACGTCGCGGTTGGTCAGAATGCCGACCAGCTTGCCCGGCACGTTCTTGCCCGCACCTGTTACGACCGGGATGCCGGAGATGCCGTGATCCTTCATCAGCGCCAGCGCGTCGGCCAGCGTGGCGTCGGGACCGATGGTCAGCGGGTTCACCACCATGCCGGACTCGAATTTCTTGACCTGCCGCACCTGAGCAGCCTGACCTTCGGGGTCGAAATTGCGGTGGATGACGCCGAGGCCGCCAGCCTGCGCCATGGCGATCGCCATCCGTGCCTCAGTGACGGTGTCCATCGCGGACGCCATGATCGGGATGTTGAGTTGGATCGCGCGGGTGACCCGCGAGCGAATATCGACTTCCGAGGGAAGAACGTCGGACAGACCGGGCTTCAGAAGCACATCGTCGAACGTGTAGGCTTCGCGGATAGCCTGAAATCCCGTGGCCATTGCCAACTCCTTATCTGCGGCCGCAGCCGCGAGGGTCTTACGGATGAACGCTACCTGCGGCGACGCTCGCTGCGTCACCGTCGAATCGGCGCCCATCGGTGGGGTTGACGCTGGTCGATAGCATGGCGGCATGACGAATCAAAGTGTTTGCCAGCCATGCACAGGCTTTTTACGGGCCGGTTCAGGGGACCCTGCAGCCCGCTTAGCGATATCCCTGCGGCGGCCCGTGCCGGCGGATCGCCTCGACCACCTCGCGGTGGCGCCGGTCCTCGCGCTTCATGTGGACCGCAATGACCGCATGGGCCGACGGCACCAGCAGCAAAACGTGGAAAAACAGGCCGAAAATCGCGCAAAACACGATCAGGACCAGATTGAAGATAGCCGAAAACGGCTGTCCGTTCAGGAGCAGCCCGATCGGCGGCAGCAGAGCGGCAAGGACGTAGATCACGGCACACCTCAGGCGCTGGCGGATGCATAGCAGCGTCACGCAGGATTTAGGGCGTTTGCCCGGTTCCGCAATAGCGTGGTCCGGGGCAGGATGATATGGCCCCCTCGCCCGCCTTTTTCAGCACGGCTGTCCTATTTTGATAAACAAACAACGCCTGATCCCGCTCATCGTCGCTACCGCCCTGTTCATGGAAAACATGGACTCGACGGTGATTGCGACCTCGCTGCCGGCGATCGCCGCCGATATCGGCACCAGCCCCCTGACGCTGAAGCTTGCGATCACGTCCTATCTGCTGTCGCTCGCGGTGTTCATCCCGGCCAGTGGCTGGACCGCGGACCGCTTCGGCGCCCGCATCGTGTTTGCCGCCGCCGTCGCCGTGTTCATGCTGGGCTCGATCGGCTGCGCGCTGTCCTCCTCGGTGACCGATTTCGTGTTCGCTCGCATCCTGCAGGGCCTCGGCGGAGCGATGATGACCCCGGTCGGGCGGCTAGTGCTGCTGCGCTCGGTCGACAAGAGTGCGCTGGTCAACGCGATGGCCTGGGTGACGGTGCCGGCGCTGATCGGCCCGGTGATCGGGCCGCCGCTCGGCGGCTTCATCACCACCTATTTCTCCTGGCACTGGATCTTCCTGATCAACATCCCGATCGGGCTGCTCGGCATCTTCCTGGCGCTGAAATATATCGACCCGATCAAGAGCGAGGACCCTGAACGTTTCGACCTGGTGGGCCTGGTGCTCGCCGGCATCGGGCTCGCCGGCATCGCCTTCGGGCTGTCGGTCGCAGGCCTCAATCTGTTGCCGTGGCCGATCGTCGCCGGCCTGGTCGGGGTCGGCACGGTGTCGATGACGCTCTACCTCATCCACGCCCGGCGCACCGGTTCGCCGGTGCTCGATTTCGGGCTGCTGCGGCTGCCGACCATGCGGGCCTCGATCGTCGGCGGCTTCCTATTCCGGCTCGGCATCGGCGCGCTGCCGTTCCTGCTGCCGCTGCTGATGCAGGTCGGCTTCGGCCTGTCGCCGTTCCAGTCTGGTCTTGTCACCTTTGCCTCGGCGGTCGGCGCCATGGGCATGAAGACGCTGGCGGCACGCATCATCAAGGCCTTCGGCTTCCGCAACATGATGACGGCGAATGCGGTGGTCAGCTCGGCCTTCCTCGCCGCCTGCGCCCTGTTCACGATCTCGACGCCGCTGATGCTGATCTTCACCATCCTGGTGGTCGGTGGTTTCTTCCGCTCGCTGCAATTCACCGCGATCAACACCGTGGCCTACGCCGAGGTCGAGGCGCCGCAGATGAGCCGCGCCACTACCCTCGTCAGCGTCAACCAGCAGCTCGCGGTGTCCGCGGGCGTCGCCGTCGGTGCGTTCTCGGTCGAGACCACGCTGGCGCTGCATCACCAGACCGAGCTGTCCGCCGACGTGTTCGGACCGGCGTTCATCGTGGTGTCGCTGATCTCGGCAGCGTCCGCCTGGTTCTTCTGGCAAATGCCGGTTGATGCCGGCAACGAAATCGCCGGCCGCAAGGCGATCGACATCTCGAGCCGCAAGGGTGCCGAGAAGCGCGCCGCCACTGACGCCGTCAAGGCAGCGACCGAGGACACGCAGAACGCGCGGGATCAGCGGCTGGGGTAGGTTCAGTCCCGTCATTGCGAGCGAAGCGAAGCAATCCATGCCTCCGCGTCTGCGGAACGATAGATTGCTTCGTCGCTACGCTCCTCGCAATGACGGCTGCTGCTGTCCCCGAAACCCCGTCGCCAGCACGTAGCGCTCGGAGGAATCCTGCCGGCTGGCGGACGGCTTGACGTGACGCACGCTGGCAAAATCGCGCTTCAGCTGTGTCACCAGCTCGGCGTCGGCGCCGCTCTGGAGCACTTTTGCCAGGAACGTGCCGCCGGGATTGAGCACCTCGCCGGCAAAATGCGCGGCGGTCTCGACCAGCCCGATGATGCGCAGCTGATCGGTCTTGCGGTGGCCGGTGGTGTTGGCGGCCATGTCGGACATCACGAAATCGGCGCGGCCGCCCATCATCGCGATCAGCTTCTCGGGCGCGTCATGGTCGAGGAAGTCGAGCTGCGCGAAGGTCACGCCGGGGATCTCGCCCATCTCCAGGAGATCGATCGCGACCACCTTGCCCTTGCCGTCGGCGGCACCGGTGCGCTTGGCCGCGATCTGGCTCCAGCCGCCGGGCGCAGCGCCAAGGTCGACGACGGTCATGCCCGGCTTGAGCAGGCGATATTTGTCGTCGATCTCGAGCAGCTTGAACGCCGCGCGCGAGCGATAGCCCAACGCCTTGGCCTTGGCGACGTAGGGATCGTTGAGCTGGCGCTCGAGCCAGAGTTTTGACGACAGCTTTCGCTTGCCGCCGCTCTTGACCGTGACGTGCAGCCGCCCGGTGGTGTCTTTCGCCATTCCATTTTCTCTTCTCCCTCGCCCCGCTCTTGCGGGGAGAGGGTTGGGGTGAGGGGCTGCTTCCGCAATGAAGGTGAGAGATGCTTTCGTGGAGAGTCCCCCTCACCCGGATTGCATTGACATGCAATCCGGCCTCTCCCCGCAAGCGGGGCGATGCTAAGGAAGCTCTAGCACGCCCGAAGTGCGCCGTCCTCGCGCATCATCTCGACCAGCATGCCCTCACGCAGGCCGCGATCGGCGACGCGCAGCCGTGGCATCGGGAACGCGTTGCGGATCGCGTCGAGGATCGCGCAGCCGGCGAGCACGAGGTCGGCCCGCTCGACGCTGATGCAGTTGTTGTTGACGCGCGCCTCGTAGCTCATGCCGAGCAGCTTCTGGATCGTCGCGGTGACATCGCCATCGTTCATCCAGATGCCGTCGATGCGGCGCCGATCGTAGCGCGACAGATTGAGGAACACGCCGGCGAGCGTGGTCACGGTGCCCGAGGTGCCGAGCATGTGCATGTCGCGGAGATCGCGGCCGTGCTCGGCCGCGAACGGCGCGACGTGGCGAGCGACCTCATCGATCATGCGCGCATACATGTCCCTGGTGACGTTCTTGCCGCCGAAATGTTCGGCCAGCGTGACGACGCCGAGCGGGATCGACATCCACGCCTTGATGCGCGGCGGCGCATCGCGCGCGTCGGGATCGCGCTCGATCCGCACCAGCTCGGTCGAGCCGCCGCCGATGTCGAACAGGATGGCGCCCCGCCCCTTCGGATCGAGCAGCGGCGAGCAGCCGATCACGGCGAGCGTCGCCTCGGTCTCGCGATCGATCACCTCGAGCTCGATGCCGGTCTCGGCCGCGACGCGCGCGCGAAAGCTTTCGGCATTGCCGGCGGCGCGGCAGGCCTCGGTGGCGATCAGCCGCAGCCGGCGGGCCTTGCGATAGCGGATCTTGTCGCTGCAAATGGCGAGCGCGGCAATCGCCCGCTCGATCGCAGCCTCGCTGATCGAGCCGGTCGCGGCGATGCCCTCGCCGAGCCGGATGATCCGCGAGAACGAGTCGACCACGCGGAACCCGTCGCCGGTGGGACAGGCGATCAACAGCCGGCAATTATTGGTGCCGAGGTCGAGCGCGGCGTAGACACCGCTTTCCGCGGCTGCCGCAATCAGCCCTGACGGGGCTTCGCCGGCCGGAGGGCCGTCACAAAGCCGCACATAGTCATTCATCAAAACACTGTCTTTCCGCAGGACCCCAAGGGCAATCCAGGGGGATTCTCGGGGCCTGCCGAATAATTGTCCGCTCACGGAAACTTTAGCAGCGTCAAAGCCCTGCGCAAACTCCGTTCACATTGGGTCCATGCCCAATCGGGCGTTGTCGTTAAGGGGGGCGTGCGTTATCTCGTCTTCGCCCCCAAACTCCAGCAAATCCGGGCATTTCAGGTCATTTTCGATGCAAGATCACACGCCGCCCGCCTCTCTCGAAAACGCTATCGCACTGCAAAAATACGGTGTCGGACAGCCCGTTCGACGAAAGGAGGACGACACCCTGGTGCGCGGCAAGGGCAAATACACCGACGATTTCTCCCTTCCCGGCCAGGCCTATTGCTGGATGGTCCGCTCCTCCCATGCCCATGGCATCATCAAGGGGATCGACACGGAAGCCGCCAAGGCGATGCCGGGCGTGCTCGGCGTCTGGACCGGCGCCGACCTTGCGGCCGCGGGCTACAACCCCTTCACCTGCGGCCTGCCGCTGAAGAACCGCGACGGCTCACCGCTCAAGCAGACCAACCGCCCCGCGCTGGTGACCGACAAGGTGCGCTTCGTCGGCGATCCCGTCGCGTTCGTGGTGGCGGAGACCGCGGCGCAGGCCCGCGACGCTGCGGAGGCCGTCGAGGTCGACATCGAACCGCTGCCGGCGGTGACGGACGCGGCCGAAGCGGCCAAGCCCGGCGCGCCGCAGCTCTATGACAACATCGCCGATAACGTCGCGCTCGATTATCATTATGGCGACACCGCCAGGATCGAGGCGGCGTTCGCCGCCGCCGCGCATGTCACAAAACTCGACATCGTCAACACTCGCGTCGCCGTGGTCTCGATGGAGCCGCGCGTCGCGCTCGCGCATTACGACAAGAAGACCGAACGCTTCACGCTGCAGGTGCCGACCCAGGGCGTCTCCGGCAACAAGGCGATCCTGGCGCGGCTGCTCAATGTGCCCGCCGACAAGGTCCGCATCCTCACCGGTAATGTCGGCGGCTCGTTCGGGATGAAGAACCTCAACTATCCCGAATACACCTGCATCGCGCATGCGGCGCGCCAGCTCGGCCGTCCGGTGAAGTGGCTGGACGAGCGCTCGACCAGCTTCCTGTCCGACAGCCAGGGCCGTGCGCAGCTGATCCATGCCGAGCTCGCGCTCGATGCCGACGGCAAGTTCCTCGCGGTGCGGCTCTCCGGCTACGGCAATCTCGGCGCCTACATCACCGGCGTCGCGCCGGGTCCGCTGTCACTCAACACCGGCAAGAACCTCGCCAGCGTCTATCGCACGCCGCTGCTCGGCATCGACATCAAGACGGTCGTGACCAACACTACGCTGATGGGCGCCTATCGCGGCGCCGGCCGGCCCGAGGCCAATTACTACATGGAGCGGCTGATCGATGCCGCCGCCGACGAGATGGGCATCAACCGCTTCACGCTGCGCAAGCGCAACTTCATCAAGCCGTCGGAGCTGCCGTTCCCGGCGGCCTCCGGCGTCACCTATGACAGCGGCGATTTCGCCGGCGTGTTCCAGAAGGCGCTGGAGATCTCCGACTACGAGAACTTCGCCAAGCGCAAGAAGGAGAGCAAAAAGAGCGGCAAGCTGCGCGGCATCGCCGTCGGCTCCTATCTCGAGGTCACCGCGCCGCCGAGCGGCGAGCTCGGCAAGATCACCTTCGAGCCCGACGGCTCGGTGAGTCTCACCACCGGCACGCTCGATTACGGCCAGGGCCACGCCACGCCGTTCGCGCAGGTGCTGTCCGAGCAGCTCGGCGTTCCCTTCGAGAAGATCACGCTCGAACAGGGCGACAGCGATCTGGTGCGCTTCGGCAACGGCACCGGCGGATCGCGCTCGATCACCGCGACCGGACAGGCGATCGTCGAGGCGTCCGCACTGGTGGTCGAGAAGGGCAAGAAGGCCGCCGCGCACGTGCTGGAGGCCTCCGAGGCCGACATCGAATTCGGCCAGGGCCGCTTCACCATCGCCGGCACCGACCGCTCAATCGGCATCATGGAGCTCGCCGAGCGGATGCGCGACAGCAAGATGCCTGACGGCACGCCGGAGACGCTCGACGTCGATCATGCCACCAAGGAGACGGCGTCGACCTTCCCGAACGGCTGCCACGTCGCCGAGGTCGAGATCGATCCCGACACCGGGGTGACGCGGATCGTGCGCTACTCGGCGGTCAACGATTTCGGCACCGTGGTCAACCCGATGATCGTCGCCGGCCAGCTCCACGGCGGCGTGGCGCAGGGCATCGGGCAGGCGCTGATGGAGGAAGTCAGTTACGACGGCTCAGGACAGCCGATCACCGGTTCGTTCATGGACTACGCGCTGCCACGCGCCGGTGACGTGCCGTCGATGCTGGTCGGCGATCATCCCTCGCCGGCGAAATCCAATCCGCTCGGCACCAAGGGCTGCGGCGAAGCCGGCTGCGCCGGCAGCCTGGTCTGCATCGTCAACGCCGTGGTGGACGCGCTGTCGGAGTACGGCATCAAGCACATCAACATGCCGCTGACGCCCGAACGCGTCTGGCGCGCGATCCAGGACGCCAAGGCGAAGGCGGCGTAAGGGCGTATTGCCCGCCGCCGCAAACACCACTGTCATCGCCCGCGAAAGCGGGCGATCCAGTATTCCAGAGACAGCAGTTCTTGAGCCGAGCGACCGCGGCGTACTGGATCCCCCGCATGCGCGGGGTATGACATCCGTTGGTGCTCGGCGTTCTTGCGCCTGCCTGCGCCGCCGCCCGTTCAGGTCCGATCAAGCTAACGTCTTCAGTGCGCGATCCAGAAACTCCAGACGGTCCTGCCCCCAGAAAATCTCGCCGGACGGCAGCACGTAGCTCGGCGCGCCGAACACGCCGGCTTTCAGCGCATCCTGGGTGTTCTGCTCATAGAGCCGGTCGAGCTCGGCATCTGACGGAGCGCCTGCGCGCAAGGCCGCAGTGTCCAGGCCGGCGCGTTGCGCGGCAGCCGACATGACATCGGCGTCGGAGAGCGCCTCCTCGCGCTCCCAGATGGCGCGGCCGAACTCCAGCGAAAGGCGATGGGCGTCCTTGCCCTGCAGGGCAGCAGCAATGACGAGACGCACCGCCGCAAGGTCATCGCTCGGAAAATGCTTGGGCTCGATGTTGAGCGGAATGCCCCTCACCTCGCGCCAACGCCTCAGCTCGACCAGCCGGTAGGCTTGCCGTTGCGGCGAGCGCTTTGGCAGCGGCAGGCCACCGGTCTGCTCGAAGATCGGACCGAACTTGCAGGGCTTGGCGTTAACGGTCGCGCCATGGCGTCGCGCGATCTCGGCAAACGGTGCGCTGCCCATAAACGTCCAAGGCGAGTTGAGCGACAGATAATAGTCAATGATGACCGACATCTACGCCGCCGCCTGCTCGCGCGGTTGGGTGATCGCGATGTGCCAGCAATGCCCGAGCGGCACGCCATTGCCGAGCACCAGCGCGTCGAGCTCGACGAAGCGGTGGCCCTTCTTGTCGTAATTGCCGGTGACCTTGGCGCGCGCGGTCAGCTCGTCGCCGATCTTGCCGGCCGACAATAGCTGCATGCGGGTGCCGACATGGATCCAGGGTCCGAGGATCGCGTTGTCGACCAGCACCTTGTTCATCATCCGCGGCAGCAGGCCGGGATGGCCGAGACCTTCGCGCAAGTAGATCGGGTCGGTCTCGCGGATATCGGCGAGATATTCCTTGGCGGCATCGCCGGACCAGTCGCGCGGGATCACGCCGAGCCACTTGCCCTCTTCATAGGACGACGCGCTCACCGGCTTGCGCTCGGCGACGGCGGGGACCTGCTTGTAGTCGTCGAGCACAAATTTCGGCGCAGAGGCCGGCAGCGACGCGGTGCCGGTGGCGCAGAGCTCGCCGCGGCTATGGAGCTCGATCGTGAGCCCATTGCCGCTTTCCCGACCGGTCAATTCCGCGATCTCACCGTCATAGACCGGCTTGACGAAGCGGGCGTCGATCAGGCCGCGTTCGAGGAAATCGCGACCCCACTTCTCGACCGGCAGATGCATCATGTAGGCCATCACGTCGACGCCGGGCACCAGCCCGCCGGAAAAGCCGAACTTCCGCGCCACCGTGTCGTCGTGGATCTTGTTCTCCGACAGTTTCGAGGTGTTGTAGGCCGAGACACGGTAGGTCTGCATGGCGCCTGAAGACATGGGGTTTTCCCTTATTTCCGTTGTTTTTCTGGTGACAATGGTAGTCGAACAAAGAAGCATGGCAAGCCTCTCGTTTTGCTCGCAATTTTCCGCACCATGGAGTACACGCAGGCCGCACCCGCCAACCAATGAATCGATGACTGAAACCCCTGCCCAAACTCGCATCTATGTCGACGCCGACGCCTGCCCGGTGAAGGACGAAATCTATCGCGTCGCGATCCGGCTCGGCGTGCCCGTCAGCGTGGTCGCGGGCAATTTCATCCGCGTGCCGCAGGATCCGCTGATCGAGCGCATCGCCGCCGGCGCCGCGATGGATGCCGCCGACGACTGGATCGCGGAACGCGCGCATGAGGGCGACGTCGTGATCACAGCGGACATTCCGCTGGCGAGCCGCTGCGTCAAGGCCGGCGCCGACGTGATCGCGCCGAACGGCAAGCCGTTCACCGAACAATCGATCGGCATGACGCTTGCGGTGCGCAATTTGATGACCGACCTGCGCTCGTCCGGCGAAATCACCGGTGGGCCGAAATCATACTCGCCGCGCGACCGCTCGACCTTCCTGTCGACACTCGACCAGACCATTCGCCGCATCCAGCGCCGCCGCGCCGAGCAGGCGCCGGCAAACGGGGATTAGCGCGATGGCTCCACCGCTCATCCAGCTCAAGGACATCCGCCTCACTTTCGGCGGCACGCCGCTGCTGTCAGGCGTCGAACTGTCGGTCTCCGCGGGCGAACGCGTCTGCCTGATCGGCCGCAACGGCTCAGGCAAGTCGACGCTGCTACGCATCGCGGCCGGCCTGGTCGAGCCTGATGGGGGCAGCCGTTTCGTGCAGCCCGGCGCCACCATCCGCTATCTGCCGCAGGAGCCGGATTTCGGCGACCACAAGACGACGCTGGCCTATGTCGAGGCCGGGCTTGGTCCCGGCGACGACCATTACCAGGCGCGCTATCTGCTCGAACAGCTCGGCCTCAGCGGCGAGGAGGATCCGGCGCACGTCTCTGGCGGCGAGGCGCGCCGCGCGGCGCTGGCACGCGTGCTGGCGCCCTCGCCCGATATCCTGCTGCTGGACGAGCCGACCAACCATCTCGATTTGCCGACCATAGAATGGCTCGAAGGCGAATTGGAGAGCCGGCGCTGCGCGCTGGTGCTGATCAGCCACGACCGCCGCTTCCTCACCAATCTGTCGCGCACCACCGCGTGGCTCGACCGCGGCCAGATCCGGCAGATCGAACGCGGCTTTGGCGCCTTCGAAGCGTGGCGCGACGAGGTGCTGGCCGAGGAAGAGCGCGAGCAACACAAGCTCGACCGCAAGATCGTCAACGAAGAACACTGGCTGCGCTACGGCGTCTCCGGCCGCCGCAAGCGCAACGTCAAGCGGCTCGGCAATCTCTTTGCGCTGCGCGACCAGCGCCGCGACTACCGCGGCGCCACCGGCAATGCCACGCTCGCCGCCGCCGAGGCCGAGAAATCCGGCCGCCTCGTGATCGAGGCGAAGACCATCACCAAGGCCTATGGCGAGCGCACGATCGTCGATACCTTCTCGACCCGGATCCAGCGCGGCGACCGCGTCGGCATCGTCGGCCCGAACGGCGCCGGCAAGACCACACTCGTGCATCTCTTGATCGGCAACGATCCGCCCGACTCCGGTTCGGTGCGGCTCGGGGCCAATATCGAGATGGCAACGCTCGACCAGCATCGCGAAAGCCTCGATCCGAAGCTGACCTTGGCCGAGGCTTTGACGGGCGGCCGCGGCGATCACGTGATGGTCGGCGACAAGTCAAAGCACGTGATCGGCTACATGAAGGATTTCCTGTTCGCGCAGGAGCAGCGCGGCACGCCGCTGGAGGCGTTGTCCGGCGGCGAGCGCGGCCGCCTGATGCTCGCGCGCGCGCTCGCCAAGCCGTCGAACTTGCTGATCCTGGACGAGCCGACCAACGACCTCGATCTCGAAACCCTCGACGTGCTCGAGGACATGCTCGGCGACTACGAAGGCACCGTGATCCTGATCAGCCACGACCGCGACTTCCTCGACCGCGTGGTGACGTCGGTGATCGTGCCCGAAGGCCAGGGCCGCTGGATCGAATATGCCGGCGGCTACTCCGACATGCTGGCGCAGCGCGGCGCCGACGTGAAGCGCGAGACGGTGAAGGCAGACGCCGCCATCGAGGAGAAAAAGGAAGCCAGGGCCGCCGCACCCGAAGCGGCACCGAGGCGACGACTGAGCTTCAACGAGAAGCACGCGCTGGAGACATTGCCGAAGACCATCGACAAACTGCACGCCGAGATCGCAAAGCAGCAGAAGCTGCTCGACGATCCCGACCTCTATGCGAAGGATCGCAAAAAATTCGATGCAGCTTCAGCGGCGATCGCCAAGGCGCAAGACGAGCTTGCCGCCGCCGAGGACCGCTGGCTCGAGCTCGAAGTGCTCCGCGAAGAGATCGAGCAGGCATGAGCATGATGATTCCTGCCGTCATTGCGAGCGAAGCGAAGCAATCCATTTCGCCGCTTGCGGAGAGATGGATTGCTTCGTCGCTGCGCTCCTCGCAATGACAGAACGCTGAACCGGAGTTGACCCGATGACCACGCCCCTCGCCGCCAAGATCGCCAAGGAGTACGGCACGCCCTGCGCCGTGATCGACATGGACCGGGTTGAGCGCAACATCGCGCGCATCCAGAAGGCCTGCGACGAGGCCGGTGTCGCCAACCGGCCGCATATCAAGACGCACAAGAACCCGATGCTGGCACAGCTGCAGATCAAGGCCGGCGCCAAGGGCATCACCTGCCAGAAGCTCGGCGAGGCCGAGATCATGGCCGACAGCGGCATCGACGACATCCTGATCAGCTACAATCTGCTCGGCGACGAGAAGATGGCGCGGCTCGGCGCGCTGCAAGGCAAGGCCAACGTCACCGTCGCGGCCGACAATTCAGTCGTGATCGGCGATCTGCCGAAGGCAGCAGCCGCCTCGGGGCGTCCGCTGTCGGTCGTGGTCGAATGCGACACCGGGCGCAAGCGCGCCGGCGTCGAGACCCCGGCCGAGGCGATCGCGCTGGCGCGCGAGATCGCAGCTTCGAAGGGCCTGAGCTTCGCGGGCTTCATGCTGTATCCGACCGAGACCGGCTGGGCGGATGCGCAGAAATTCTACGACGAGGCGCTGGCCGGCGTGCGCGCCCACGGCCTCGATGCGACCATCGTCTCGACCGGCGGCACGCCGAACCTCGTCAATCTCGGCAAACTGAAGGGCGGCACCGAGCACCGCTTCGGCACCTACATCTACAACGACCGCATGCAGGTCGCGGCCGGCGTTGCCTCCTGGGACGACTGCGCGCTGCATATCTATTCCACCGTCGTCAGCCGCGCCGGCCCCGAGCGCGGCATCCTCGATGCCGGCTCCAAGACGCTGACCTCGGACACCGGCGGCCTCGAAGGCCACGGCCTGATCCTCGAACATCCCGAGGCCAAGATCGCACGCTTCGCCGAAGAGCACGGCTTCCTCGACTTGTCCCGCAGCAACACGCGGCCCAACGTCGGCGACGTCGTGCGGATCGTGCCCAATCACGTCTGTGTCGTCGTCAACATGATGGACGAGGTCGTGATGGTGCGCGGCGACGAGATCATCGGCGCGCTGCCGGTAACGGCGCGCGGCAAGCTGCGCTGATCTGAGCGCCCGCGCATCCTTCGAGGCTCGCCCAGCGACGCAATTGCGCCGCAAGGCTCGCACCTCAGGACGACGCTCTCTCTACAGGAGAGATCGCTCTCTCGAAGCCGTCACACTAAGATGCCGTAGCGCAGCGGAGGCCTCGAAGTGCGACGGCGGGCGTCGCTCTACCCGCCCTACGAATCTACCCGCGGATCAGCGCCTGCAGCTCGCGGTCCAGCGCATCGCGAAACACCTCGATCGGTCGCGCCAGGCGGCCGGCGGGCGGACGATGCACGATCCAGGCGCGCACAGCCGGATTGAAATCCGCGATCTTCACGGTCTTGAGCCGACTGCGGATCGGACTTCGCTTCAGTGCCACCGGCGTGACGAGACCGATGCCGAGGCCGCGCGCCACCAGTGACAGGCGTAGTTCGCTGTCGAGCGCCTCGACCGCGATGTTGAACGGCAGATGCGCCGCGTCGAAATGGCGCTTCAGCGTCTGGCGGAAGCCGCAGCCGTCCTGGTTGATCACCCACCCGGTGCGCGACAGCCATTCGAGGTCGACGAATTTCGGCGTCTTCATCTCGCGCGCGACCACGAACACCACCGGCTGCGCGCCGAGATCGGAGGCCTCGAGATCGTCTGGCGGCGCGGTGCCATCGGGCAGGCAGATCGCCGCGGCGTCGAGTTCGTTGCGGCTGACCCGCTCCATGTGATTGGGCGACCAGCCCGAGACGACGCGCAGCGCGAGCGCAGGGAACTCGCCGCGCACCGCATCGAGCGGACCAGTGAGCCCCGCCTCCGACAGGAACGGCGTCAAGCCGAGCCTGAACTCGCCGCGCACCACGCCGTCATTGGCGACGCCTGACTTGAGATCGTCGAGCATGCGCAGCACGCGGCGCCCCTGCTCATAGGCCTCGATCCCCGCAGCCGTCGGCTTCAGCGGCTTCGACAGCCGGTCGAGCAGCTGCGCGCCGAGCATCTCCTCGAGATTCTGGATCCGCCGCGTCACGCCGGGCTGGGTCAGGTTCAGCCGCGCCGAGGCCGCGACGATCGATCCGGTCTCCACCACGGCGACAAACGCCACAAGGTCATGGGTGTTCATAACAATCTCGCATATTCTTCATCATCTTATTTGAATTGTAGCATATTGTCCCGATCCCCTAAAGGGATCTCGCCACTCCATCGCGAGGTCCCATGACGATTTCCGAAGCCACCAAGCTCTCCCCGGCGCACGCCGTCTCAGTGCGTCCCTTGATCTGGATCGGCGCCATCACCACCGGCACCGTCGTCACGAACTTATTCGCGCCGCAGATCCTGGTCGGGCTGATGAGTCGATCGCTCGACATGACCGCGCTGCAGGCCGGCCTGATCTCGACGCTGACCCTGCTCGGCTACGCACTCGGGCTGTTGCTGCTGGTGCCGCTGGTCGATCTGGTCGAGAACAAGCGGCTGATCCTGCGGACCCTCGCCTGCGCCATCGTCGCCGCTATCGGTACCGCGATGGCGCCGACGCCGCTGATCTTGCTGGCCGCCACCTTCATCCTCGGCGCCTCCTGCGCCGCGATCCAGATGGTGGTGCCGCTGGTCGCCTCGATGGTGCCGCCGGAGCGCCGCGGACAGGCGATCGGCGATGTCATGAGCGGCTTGATGATCGGCATCCTGCTGTCGCGGCCGCTGGCGAGCCTGATCGCGGACAGCTGGAACTGGCGCGGCTACTACCTCACTTCGGCCGTGCTGATGACCGTGCTCGGTTGCGCGCTGGCGCGTTATCTGCCGACGCTGCAGCCTGCGGCGAAGGTCAGCTACGGCGCGCTGCTGCGTTCATTCCCGAGATTGCTGCGCGAGGAGCCGGTGCTGCGCGTTCGCTCCTGGACCGCGGCGCTGGTGATGGCATCGTTCACCGCGTTCTGGGCGGCTGTCGCGCTGCGGCTGCCGGAAGCGCCGTTCAAGCTCGATGCCAAGGGGATCGCGCTGTTCGCGCTGATCGGCGTTGCGGGCGCGGCGGCGACTCCGATCGCCGGCCGTTGGGGCGACCGAGGTTTCGCGCGGCCGTTGCTGATCGTCTCGCACCTCCTCATCGCCGGCGCGCTCGTGCTATGCGCCTGGGCCGGCATGATCGAGTCGCGGATCGTTGCCCTTTCGCTGCTTGGCGTCGGCGCCGTGCTGCTCGATTTCGGCATCACCACCGACCAGACGCTCGGCCGCCGCGCCGTCAATCTGTTGCAGCCGGAGGCGCGCGGCCGGATCAACGGCCTGTTCGTGGCGCTGTTCTTCATCGGCGGCGCGGTCGGTGCGGCGGCGGCGTCCGCGGCGTGGAGTTTTGGTGGATGGACGGCGGTCTGCGCGGTGGCTGCGACGTTCGGTGTGCTCGGGTTCATCACCGACATTGCGACGAAGACGGGATCGGAATGAGTTGTCCGGCTCCGATGCGTGGGGCCCCCGCGCATCCTTCGAGGCTCGCTTCGCGAGCACCTCAGGATGACGCTCTCTCGAAGACAAGAGCTCTCTCGAAGCCGTCACCCTGAGGAGCCGTAGCGCAGCGGAGGCCTCGAAGGGCGGCGGCGGGCTACGCGATGCCGACGTAACGTAACGCGCCCTTCCCCGCTGCGGCGCCCGTTGCGAACGACGCCTGCAACAGGTAGCCGCCGGTCGGTGCTTCCCAGTCGAGCATTTCGCCAGCGGCGAAAACGCCGGGCAGCCGACGCAGCATGAAATGCGCGTCCAGCTCGCTGAAGACGATCCCGCCGGCGCTCGAGATCGCCCGATCGATCTGCGCGATGCCCGTGAGCTGAACCGGAATCGCGTTGATCAGCTGCGCGAGCTCCGCCGGCGAGAACGATGCCAGTGGCCGGCCAGACGCAATCGCGGCCTCCTGCATCAGGCCGATGCCGACGGGAGAGAGTTGCGCCGCCTTGCGCAGGAAATTCGCGAGCGACTGCTTGCCGCGCGTCCCGGACAGGCGGGTGGTCAGCGCGGCGGCGTCGAGGTCGGGCCGCAGCGCGATCGTCAGCGTCGCCTGCCCGATACCCAGCACCGCCTCACGCAATTCCGCGGACAGCGCGTAGATGGCGCCGCCTTCGATGCCCGTGCGGGTGACGACGGCCTCGCCGCGCACCGTGTGCGGACCAATCGTCAATGCGATGCCCTTCAGCGGCTGCCCTTCGAAGCGATCACGGAAGACATCCGACCACGCGACCGTGAAGCCGGAATTGGCCGGCCGCATCGGTGCGACGGCGATGCCCTTCGCTGCGATGGTCACCGTCCACGTCCCGTCGGAGCCAAGCCGCGGCCAGCTCGCGCCGCCGAGCGCAAGCACCGACGCATCGGCATTGACCACGAGCGGACCATCCGGCGTTGCAAACAACAATCCGCCGCTCTCGTCCCACCCAATCCAGCGATGCCGGAATGCAAACGCAACGCCCGCGGCATCGAGCCGCCGCAGCCAGGCACGCAGCAACGGAGATGCCTTGAACACTTTTGGAAACACGCGGCCGCTGGTGCCGATGAAGGTGGGCTGCCCCAGCACGGCGCTCCAGGCGCGCAAGGCATCAGGCGGAAACACCTCGACCGCGGCCTTCAGGCGCGGCATCGCCTCGCGATAGCGCGCAAGGAAATCCGGCAACGGCTCGCTGTGCGTGAGATTAAGGCCACCGCGCCCGGCCATCAGGAACTTGCGCCCGGCCGACGGCATCGCGTCGTAGACGGTGACCTGTGCACCGCCGGCCGCAAGGGTTTCCGCCGCCATCAGGCCGGCGGGACCGGCTCCGATGACGGCGACACTCATGCTCAGAGCTTGATCCCGGCCCGCGCAGCGGCCTGGGCGACGTATTTCTGTGTCTGCTCGAACGCGCCCTGCAGCGCCTTCGCGGTCGACATGTCGCTGATCGCGTTGAAGTGCGCGGCAACGCCGTCGGGCGTCCATTCGGATTGCGGCAGGTTGACGCCTTCGGTCTCCAGCACGCGGATGACAGCGAACGAGCCGGCACCGGCGCCCATGATGGTGCGGGTCGGCGCGTCCTCCGAGAGCAGGAATTCGACCGCGGGCGTGATCGCTTCCGGCTTCATCAGTTGCAGCGCCTGCGGCGGCAGCAGTTCCTCGGTCATCCGGGTCGCAGCCGTCGGCGAGACGGTGTTGACCTTGATGTTGTTCTTGCGGCCCTCTTCGGCGAGCACGTTCATCAGGCCGACCATGCCGGCCTTCGCCGCGCCGTAATTGGCCTGGCCGAAATTGCCGAACAGGCCGGACGAGGAGGTCGTCAGCACGATGCGGCCATAGTTGCGCTCGCGCATGCCGGCCCACACCGCCTTGCAGCAATAGAAGGTGCCGGTGAGATGCACGTCGAGCACCTTGGCCCAGTCGGCGACCTCGAGCTTGGTGAACGACTTGTCGCGCAGGATGCCGGCATTGGCGCAGAGCAGGTCGACGCTGCCCCACTCCTTGGTGGCGCGCTCGACCATCGCGGTGACTTGCTCGAAGTTCGAGACGTCGGCGCCGTCGGCCATCGCGGTGCCGCCGGCCTTGCGGATCTCCTCGACCACGGTCTCGGCCGGCGACAGCGAGCCACCGGTGCCGTCGCGCGCGCCACCAAAATCGTTGACCACGACCTTGGCGCCGCGGCTGGCGAGCCCCAGCGCGTGCGCCCGCCCAAGACCATTGCCCGCGCCGGTGACGATAGCGACGCGTCCGTCAAACCTGATTGCCATGCCTGTCGTTCCTGCTCTGACTACCCTTCTCCCCTTGTGGGAGAAGGTGGCGCGCGCCAGCGCGCCGGATGAGGGGTTCTCTCCATGGATGAGCACGCGGAGAGAGACCCCTCACCCGGCTCCATCTCGCTCCGCTCGACTGCGCCACTCTCTCCCACAAGGGGAGAGGGTGAGTGCTCGAACGGCATGAAAAGGTTGGGGACTTTTGAGCAGCGATGCATGGCCGGGTCAAGCCCGGCCAAGACCAAAGAAGGCCAGACCCAAGCCGGCCACCGGGCGCGCTAGACGGAAGGGGTCATCGATCCGCAGGGTTTCAGGCTTTTGAGCAGGTGCCCGCTCCAGCACTCGTGATGCTCCTGGGCGTAGCTCAGCGAGCCAATCAAAATCAAACCGACCACGACAAGTCCGGCGACGATGTTCTGCACCATGGCTGCCACTCCCGGGACCGCACCGCCTCAACGGAGGCATGATGGACACCAGGGATCAAAGCCGTCAATGCGCTATGTGGATCAGGCGAGCAACTCACCGCCTCTGAAAGGGGGTTGCGACGGGCTCGCTCCACCACTCCCGCTTGCGCGAAAGGTGGAGCTACTCAACCATCCCTTAGCTGAAGTAGATCAGGCCGAGCCAGTCGGCGACCAGCGCGGGCTTCTCCTCGCCCTCGATCTCGACCGTGACATTGGTGCGCGACAGCAGTTCCTTCGGCTTGCGCAGCGTGGCTTCCGCCAGCACGAAGCGGCCGCGGACGCGCTTGCCCGAGCGCACCGGCGAGATGAAGCGCAGCTTGTCGAAGCCGTAATTGACGCCCATAGCTGTGCCCTCGAGCACCGGCATCACCTCGTAGGACATGATCGACAGCAGCGACATCGTGAGGAAGCCGTGGGCGATGGTGGTGCCGAACGCGGTCTCCTTCTTGGCGCGCTCGGGATCGACGTGGATGAACTGGTGATCCTCGATCACGTCGGCATAGGTGTCGATGCGGCCCTGATCCAGCAGGTGCCATGAGGACACGCCGATCTCCTTGCCGACCATGCCCTGGTAGGTTTCCAGCGACACCGGCGGCTTCTTCCAGACTTCGTTCATTGGCTAACCTCCGCTAACCGGAGGTCCGCACCTTCTGCAGCTCCGGAAATTCTTCCTCGCGGAACTCGGCTCCGCGCAACGCATCGCTTCTGACATCGTCATGTTCGAGCCGGCGCAACTGCACGCGACGAATTTTTCCAGAAATCGTCTTGGGCAGTTCGGTAACCAGCTCGATCTTGCGGATGCGTTTAAACGGTGCGAGCCGCGTGTGCAAATGCTTGAAGATCGACAGCGCCGTTTCCGGGCCGCGCTCGACACCGGAGACCAGCAGCACATAAGCCTTCGGGACCGCGAGCCGAATCGGGTCCGGGCTCGGCACCACGGCGGCTTCCGCCACCGCATCATGCTCCAGCAGGACGCTCTCCAATTCGAACGGCGAGATGCGGTAGTCGGAGGATTTGAAGACGTCGTCGGTGCGGCCGACGAAGGTCAGATAGCCCTCGTCATCGGTGAACACGACGTCGCCGCTGCGGTAGATCTCGCCATCGGTGCCGATCAGTCTGCCGTCGTCGCCCTGATAGCCCTGCATCAGGCCCGCCGGCCGGTCCGCGCCGAGCAGCAAGGTCACCTCGCCCTCCTTCGCGGCATGGCCGTCATTGTCGGTGACCTGCACGCGATAGCCCGGCAGCGGCCGGCCCATCGAGCCGACCTTCACCTTCTGCCCCGGCGAGTTGCCGGCCAGCGCCGTGGTCTCGGTCTGGCCGTAGCCGTCGCGGATCGTCAGGCCCCAGGCCGATTTGACCTGGTCGATGATTTCAGGATTGAGCGGCTCGCCGGCGCCACAGACTTCCCGTAGGCTCACCTTGAATTCCGACAGTTGCTCCTGAATGAACATCCGCCACACCGTCGGCGGCGCGCACAGTGTGGTGACGCCGCAGCGGCCGATGATCGAGAGCAGTCCCTTCGCCTCGAAGCGTGGCTGGTTGGCGATGAAGATCGTCGCGCCGGCATTCCACGGCGCGAAGAAGCAGCTCCAGGCATGCTTGGCCCAGCCGGGCGAGGAAATGTTGAGATGAATGTCACCGGGCTGCAGGCCGATCCAGTACATGGTCGAGAGATGGCCGACCGGATAGCTGCGCTGGCTGTGCCGCACCAGCTTTGGCTTTGCCGTGGTGCCCGAGGTGAAATACAGCAGCATCGGGTCGTCGGCCTTGGTCGGGCCGTCGGGCGTGAAGGCGTCCGACGCCTTGGCCGCCTCCTCGAACGGCATCCAGCCCTCGTGCGTCTGCGTCGCGCCGACCACGATGCGCACCAGCTTTTCGCCGCCAAGCCCTGTGAACTTCGCGACCTGATCCTGCGTGGCAACCACTGCCTTCGCCTTGCCGCGATCGAGCCGGTCGCGCAATTCATCCGCGGTCAATAGCGTGGTCGCGGGGATCACGACCACGCCGAGCTTCATCGCCGCCAGCATGGTCTCCCACAGCGGCACGACATTGCCGAGCAGCAGCAACAGATGATCGCCGCGCTTCAGCCCTTGCGCGCGCAGAAAGTTCGCGACCCGGTTGGAGCGGCGCGACAACTCGGCGAACGACAGCTTGGTCTCGTTGCCGCTGGCGGCATCGACGATCCACAGCGCCGGCCGATCGCGGCTGTCGGCGTTGTGCGCCAGTTCGGCGTCGAACCAGTCGAGCGCCCAGTTGAACGGCACGGGATCCGGCCAGCGAAATCCGTTCACCGCCGTGTCGTAGTCGGTGCGGTGCTTGAGCAGAAAGGCGCGTGCGTCCTGAAATGTGGTCATGGGGTCTCACCGCGTTCACCGCCGTCATCCTGAGGAGCCGCGCGAGGCGCGGCGTCTCGAAGGATGGCCACAAGCAGCCGACCATCATCCTTCGAGGCTCGCAAGCGCTCGCACCTCAGGATGACGGTCTTATTTCCCTGCAAGTCCTCTAACGTGCTGGATAATTCCGGAAAAGTCGACCCCGCCATGGCCCGACGCGTCGAAGGTCTTATAGAGCTCCTGCGCATGCTTGCCGAGCGGCGTCACGGCGCCGGCGGCATTGGCGGCGTCCTGCGCCAGCGTCAGGTCCTTGACCATCAGGTTGGAGGCGAAACCCGGCTTGTAATCGTTGTTGGCCGGCGAGGTCGGCACTGGACCTGGAACCGGGCAATAGGTTGTCAGCGACCAGCACTGCCCCGACGAGGTCGAGGCAACGTCGAACAGCGCCTGATGCGACAGGCCGAGCTTTTCGGCGAGCACGAAGGCCTCGCCGACCGCGATCATCGAAATGCCGAGGATCATGTTGTTGCAGATCTTGGCCGCCTGCCCTGCACCGCCGGCGCCGCAATGCACGATCTTCTTGCCCATATTGGCCAGCATCGGCTGCGCTGCCGCGAATGCCTTCGCCTCGCCGCCGCACATGAAGGTCAGCGTCGCGCCCTTGGCGCCGCCGGTGCCGCCGGAGACCGGCGCATCGACCGAAGCCAAGCCGTGCTTGGCGGCGAGCGCATGCGCCTGCTTGGCGCTTTCGACGTCGATGGTCGAGCAATCGATGATCAGCGCGCCCTTGCCCATCGCCGGGAGCACCTCGTTCCAGACGCCGAGCACATGCTTGCCGGCCGGCAGCATTGTGATCACGACATCGGCGCCCTTCACCGCGCCAACGCCGCTCTCGGCGATCGCGGCGCCATCGCTCTTGGCCTGATCGCGAGATGCCGCGACCAGATCGAACGCGGTCACCTTGTGGCCGGCCTTGACCAGATTGGCCGCCATCGGCCCGCCCATATTGCCGAGCCCGATGAATGCGACGTTTGCCATGGGAAGTCCTCCGCTTGCGACGTTTCTATTTGCTGTCAGGAAATTTCAGTTCATCGGCGCCGATTTCGGCGAAGTAAGGCACCAGCATCTCCGCCGTCACGTCCTCGATATTGGGCGGCGACCACTTCGGATTGCGGTCCTTGTCGATCACGGCGGCGCGCACGCCCTCGCGGAAATCGTCGCTGGCGAACACTTCGAGCGCCGCGCGATATTCGCGCACCAGGCACTCTTCCAGCGTCGCAGTCGCCCGCGCCAGTCGCAGCAGCTTCAGCGTCACCACCATGCCGCGCGGCGATTTTTCGCCGAGCGTCTTCAGCGTGGCCTGCGCGAGCTCGGAGCCATCGGCTTTCAGCGCATCAACGATGTCTTCCATCCGTCCGCGCCCGAACCAGCCGTCGATCCCGGCCTGCATCGCGGCGACGGGGCCTGATTTCTCGCCGGTGGCAAAACTTGCAATCAGCCGGTCGATATCGGCGGACGTCGTACCCAGTGCAACCTTGGTCAGCGCCTCGCGCAGTGCGGGCAGCTTGGCGCTCGGCACCACGGCATCGGCGAACTTCGCGTAGATCGCGTCCGGGCCATTCATGGTGGTGCCGGTGAGACCAAAATAGGTGCCGATCTCGCCCGGCGAACGCGACAGCAGATAGGTGCCGCCGACGTCAGGGAAGAAGCCGAGCCCGACTTCGGGCATCGCAAGCTTGGTTCGCTCGGTCACCACGCGGTGCTGGCTGTGCGCCGACAGGCCGACGCCGCCGCCCATCACGATGCCATCCATGAAGGCGACATAAGGCTTCGGGAATTTCTTGATCCGCGCGTTGAGGATGTACTCGTCGCGCCACAGGATCTTGCCGAGGTCGCCCTTGACCTTCGAGCTTTCCCAGAGCGCGCGTATATCGCCGCCGGCGCACAGGCCGCGCTCCCCGGCGCCTTCCAGCACGATGACCGCGACGTCAGGATCGGCTTCGAACGCGTCGAGCGCCCGGTCGATGTCGTGGAACATCTCCAGCGTCACGGCATTGATCGCCTTCGGCCGGTTGAGCCGGATGATGCCGGCCGCCCCTTCCTTGCGTGCAATCAGGTCGCCTTCGGCCGCGGCCACATCATTCATCGCGCGCCCTCGATCAATTTGCGCGACACGATCAGCCGCATGATTTCATTGGTGCCTTCGAGAATCTGATGCACGCGCAGATCGCGCACGATCTTCTCGACGCCGTATTCGCTGAGGTAGCCGTAGCCGCCGTGCAGCTGCAGCGCCTGGTTGGCGACCTCGAAGCCGACATCGGTGCCGAACCGTTTCGCCATCGCGCATAGCATCGACGCGTCAGGATCCTTGCGGTCGAGCGCAGCGGCTGCGCGCCACAGGAAGGTGCGTGCGGCTTCCAGCTCGGTCGCCATGTCGGCGATCTTGAATTGCAGCGCCTGGAATTCGTCGAGACGTTTGCCGAAGGCCTTGCGGTCCTTCATGTAGGCCAGCGCCTTGTCGAGCGCCGTCTGCGCGCCGCCGAGCGAGCACGCCGCGATGTTGAGACGGCCGCCGTCGAGGCCGGCCATCGCGACCTTGAAGCCGATGCCCTCCTCGCCGAGCCGGTTTTCGACCGGCACGCGCGCGTTCTCGAACACCACCGCGCGGGTCGGCTGTGCATTCCAGCCCATCTTGCGCTCGTTGGCGCCGAACGACACGCCGGGCGTCTTGCCGTCGATCACGATCGTCGAGACGCCGCCGGGGCCATCGCCGCCGGTACGCACCATCGCCACCAGGAGGTCAGTGCTGCCGGCACCTGAGATGAACTGCTTCTGGCCGTTGAGCACGTAATGGTCGCCATCACGCACCGCACGGGTGCGCAGCGCAGCGGCATCGGAACCTGCGCCCGGCTCGGTCAGGCAATAGCTCGCGAGCAGCTCCATGGTGCAGAGCTTCGGCAGCCATTTGTGGCGCTGCGTGTCGTTGCCATAGGCATCGATCATCCAGGACGCCATGTTGTGGATCGAGATGAAGGCGGACGTGGTCGGACAGCCCGTCGCCAAGGCCTCGAAGATCAGCGCCGCGTCGAAGCGCGTCATCGCCGAGCCGCCGACATCGTCCTTGATGTAGATGCCGCCGATGCCGAGGCCAGCGGCCTCGCGCATCACGTCAACCGGAAAGTGCTTCTTCTCGTCCCATTCGAGCGCATGCGGCGCGATCTTCTCCGCCGCAAACGCCCGCGCCATGTCGCGTACCGCGATCTGGTCCTCGTTGAGAGCGAACTGCATCATTGCCTCGCCCTGAACGGACTTACTTCATCGTCGGGATCGAGAACTCCGCGCCGTCCTTGACGCCGGACGGCCAACGCGAGGTCACCGTCTTGGTCTTGGTGTAGAAGCGGACCGAGTCCGGACCGTGCTGGTTGAGATCGCCGAAGCCGGACTTCTTCCAGCCGCCGAAGGTGTAATAGGCGATCGGCACCGGGATCGGCACGTTGACGCCGACCATGCCGACATTGACCTTGGCCGCGAAGTCGCGCGCCGTGTCGCCGTCGCGGGTGAAGATCGCAACGCCGTTGCCGTAGTCGTGGTCGGACGGCAGCGCCAGCGCCTCGTGATAATCCTTGGCGCGCACCACCGACAGAACCGGGCCAAAAATCTCTTCCTTGTAGATCCGCATGTCCTTGGTGACGTTGTCGAACAGCGAACCGCCGAGATAGAAGCCGTTCTCGTAGCCCTGCATCTTGAAGCCGCGGCCGTCGACCGCGAGCGTCGCGCCTTCTTTGACGCCGATGTCGATGTAGCTCTTGACCTTCTCGACCGCCTCGCGGGTCACCAGCGGGCCGTAATCGGCCGACGGATCGACCGAGGTGCCGATCTTGAGCGACTCGACGCGCGGGATCAGCTTTTCCATCAGCCGGTCGGCCGTGGTCTTGCCGACGGGCACCGCAACCGAGACCGCCATGCAGCGCTCGCCGGCCGAGCCATAGCCGGCACCGATCAGCGCGTCGACCGCCTGGTCCATGTCGGCATCGGGCATGATGATGGCGTGGTTCTTGGCGCCACCGAAGCACTGGCAGCGCTTGCCGGTCTGCGCGGCGCGCTCGTAGATGTACTGCGCGATCGGGGTCGAGCCGACGAAGCCGATCGCCTTGACGTCGGGATCGTCGAGGATGGCGTCGACCGCTTCCTTGTCGCCGTTGACGACGTTGAGAATGCCGGCCGGCAGGCCCGCTTCGATCATCAGCTCGGCCAGCGCCATCGGCACACCCGGATCGCGCTCCGACGGCTTGAGGATGAAGGCGTTGCCGCAGGCGATCGCGGGCGCGAACTTCCACATCGGGATCATCGCCGGGAAGTTGAACGGCGTGATGCCGGCGACCACGCCGAGCGGCTGCCGCATCGAATAGATGTCGATGCCGGGGCCGGCGCCTTCGGTGTACTCGCCCTTCATCAGATGCGGGATGCCGCAGGCGAACTCGGCGACTTCGAGGCCGCGCTGAATGTCACCCTTGGCGTCGGGAACGGTCTTGCCATGCTCGCGCGCCAAAATCTCGGCGAGCTTGTCGTAGTCGCGCTGCACCAGCTCGACGAATTTCATCATGACGCGGGCGCGGCGCTGCGGGTTGGTGGCGGCCCATTCGGGCTGCGCGGCGCGGGCGTTCTCCACCGCGGCGCGAACTTCGGCCTTGGAGGCCAGCGCCACCTTGGCCTGGACGTCGCCGGTCATCGGCTCGAAGACGTCAGCCGTACGGCCCGAGGTGCCCTTGACCTCCTTGCCACCGATGAAATGTCCGATCGAGCGCATGAATATCCTCCCTTGAAGACGTGAATCGCCGCTCCTCGCGGCAAGATCGCTTTACAAACCCTAATGACCCTGCATTTTATAGGATTCAAGTCCGATAAATTGCACCATAGATGTGCGGAAATGCAGGATCAAGGCGGCGACACGATCGACTGGGACGACTTCCGTTTCGTGCTTGCCATCGTGCGCGGCGGGTCGGTGTCGGCTGCCGCCAAGCAGCTCGGCGTCGATCATGCCACAGTGATCCGGCGTGTCGACCGGCTGGAAGGCCACCTCTCCGCAAAACTGTTTGATCGCCGCAAGACCGGCTATCTGCTCACCGAGGCCGGCCAGCGTGTCGCCGACAGCGCCGAGGCGATGGAATCGACCATCGTCGCCAACCAGGAGGCGGTCGGCGGCTCGCGCGCGCATCTCACCGGCGCGGTGCGGATCGGTGCGCCCGACGGCTTCGGCAGTCACTTTTTGGCCTCGCGGCTGGTCAAGTTCACCGAGCGGTATCCCGATCTCGATCTCCAGCTCGTCGCTACCGCGCGGCTGTTCTCGCTCTCCAAGCGCGAGGCCGACATCGCGATCAGCCTGACCATGCCGAAGGAAGGCCGCATCGTCGGCCGCAAGCTGCTCGACTACACGCTCGGGCTTTATGCCGCACCCGGCTATCTGGCGCAGGCGCCAAAGATCGCCGCGCGTGCCGACCTGCCGAAGCACCGCTTCGTCGGCTATATCGAGGAGCTGCTGTTCACGCCGGAACTGGACTATCTGCCGCTGGTCTCGCCGAAGATCTCGGCCAAATTCCGCAGCGCCAACCTGATCGCACAGCTCAACGCCACCATCGCCGGCTTCGGCATCGCCGTGCTGCCGCACTTCATGGCATCAGCCCATCCCGAGTTGCAGCCGGTGCTGCGCGACGAGGTGCGGATCTCCCGCACCTTCTGGCTGTTGATGCACGCCGACAGCAAGGACCTCGCCCGCATCCGCGCGGTGGCGGATTACATCTACGAGACGGTGGAAGCCGAGCGTGCGCTGTTCAACGGGGCGTAGGGCTCACCGACATCGTCAGACGGATCGAATGCCTCGCGGGTCCGTATCCCGGTTCGATGCTACATAGTCGACCTCACCACGCGAGATCCCGATGTCCATTAGCTCCCGATCACTCAGGCTGCCGAGATCGGAACGAAGCCGCTCCCATTTGCGCCATTCCTGAACTGCATCCCAAAAGCCCTTGAAAGCACTGAAGATCCGCGGCGTCGATGCGACCGCCTGGGCTGAACTCGTTGGACCGTAGATCGTGCTCATTGCAGCACCTCCAGGATACGTTCATCCACCCAGACAAGGTGCCGCGGCATGAACGCGCGCGCTTGACACGCTGCTTACATTTTCCTCACCAGCGGCTTATTCTTGGCACTCCAAGCGGTGCCAAGGCGCCTCACGACGATCGTTGGAGGCACACCCAAGGGATTCGCAGCTTGCGCTATCTCTTCGAGCAGTACGCACTCGACACGGGCCGCCGCGAGTTGCATCGCGGAACGGACATGGTCGCCGTCGCGCCACAGGTATTCGACCTGCTCGACTTCCTGATCCGCAACCGGGAGCGCGTCGTCAGCAAGGACAACGTCATCGACGCCATCTGGAATGGACGCAGCGTGTCGGACGCAGCCCTGACCACGCGCCTCAACGCCGCGCGCAGCGCAATCGGCGATTCCGGCGATGAGCAGCGCCTCATCAAGACCCTGCCGCGCAGAGGCTTCCGGTTCGTCGGTGCGGTCCGCGAGGAGCACGCGGCGACCGCCGACGCCCCGGCCGAACCACCGCAGGCGCTCCCCAAGCTTCCCGACAAGCCATCCATTGCCGTGCTGCCGTTCCAGAACCTCAGTGCCGACCCGGAGCAGGAGTACTTCGCCGACGGCATCGTGGAGGACATCACGATGGCATTGTCGCGGTTTCGCTGGCTGCTCGTGATCGCGCGCAATTCGAGTTTCACCTACAAGGGCCGGTCCGTGGACGTCAAACAGGTCGGCCGCGAACTCGCGGTGCGCTATGTCCTCGAAGGGAGCGTGCGCAAGGCCGGAAATCGCATTCGTATCGCCGGCCAGCTCATCGATGCCGAGACCGGCGCACATCTCTGGGCTGACCGCTTTGATGGTGCGCTCGAAGATGTCTTCGATCTGCAGGACCGGGTGACCTCGACCGTCGTCGGCGCAATCGCGCCCATGCTGCAGCGCGAGGAAATCAAGCGGGCCAGGCGCAAGCCCACCGAGAATCTGGATGCATACGACTATTACCTGCGTGGGCTGGCGCGCGTTCGTCGATGGACCAGAGAAACCAACAACGAAGCGCTCCTGCTCTTTCGCAAGGCGATCGAGCTCGACCCCGGTCTGGCGTGCGCCTATGGCATGGCCGGGTGGTGCTACATCCAACGCAAGGCACGCCGCTGGATGATCGATCCTGTCGAGGAATCTGCAGAAGCTACGCGGCTCGGCCGGAAAGCAGTGCATCTGGGAGCAGATGACCCGGCAGCGATGTGCATGGGTGCCTACGTGCTCGCCTTTATCGCCCATGAGTTCGACGATGCTATCGCATTCGTCGATCGCGGACTGGCGATCAATCCGAACCTGGCGCAAGCCTGGAATCTTGGTGCCTGGGTGAGAGCTTTTGCAGGCGAGCCCGACCTCGCACTTGACTACGCTGCGCGCGCCATGCGCCTGAGCCCGCTCGATCCGGCGATGCACACAATGCACGCAGCCGTGTCCTATGCTCACTTTCTCTCGGGCCGTTACGACATGGCTCTGTCATCGGCCGAGAAAGCGTTGCGCGACAATCCAGATTTCCTGCTGGCAATCTGCATGTTCGCGGCCAGCAACGCGCTCACCGGACGCCTCGAGCCGGCACGGCAAGGCATCGCGCGCGCACGCGAGCGCAATCCCGATTTGCGCATCTCCAATCTGGGAGATTTGACCCCATTCCGCCGGGCAGAGCATCTTGCGCTTTTTGCCAAGGGCCTTCGCGAAGCGGGGCTTCCGGACTGACCGCCAGTTCGCGCCCCGCCCCGTAGCAGCGCCGTGGCGAACTGCATCTACGAGACCGTGGAAGCCGAGCGCGCACCGTTGGCCGGGGTGACCTGACTGGCGCTGGCCCTCGAGCTCAGCTTGAGAAATCCCTTGGCAGTCTGGCGCTTCATCCTTAAACCGCATTTTGGACGGATCCTGAGCGGGGAGAAACACTGTGCCCGACCCGGAAAGGCTTCCAATCGATCAGATTTACGTGCCCGTTAAGAAACGGAAAACCCTCAGGCCTGAGCTCGTTCAAGAAATCGCGGCGAGTATTCTGGAAGTTGGGCAACAAGTCCCCATTCTCGTTCGGCCTGATGAGGGCCGCCTCGTTTTGCTCGAGGGGTTACATCGGCTCGAGGCCTGCAAGGCGCTTGGCGAGACAACCGTCATCGGAGTCCGGGGTTCGGCAGAGACGGCTCACCACAAGACGCTATTGTCCGACGGAGCTGAGACAGAGGCCGAGCGGGACAAAATGGCGCGATTGAAGAAGCTGCGCCTCGAGAGAGAAGCGGCCGAGAGATCGTCCGCTTCCGCAGACGCGATCGTGGAAACTGAATCAGCCAAGCTTCGGTCGGCTCGCTCCGGAACGAGTACCAGACAAGGGTCGTCGGGCGATCCACGATCAAAAACGAGAACGCTGTCGGAATGGCTCACGCAACAAAAGCGCGATGGTGGTCGTTATTGATGACCGCCTCGGCCATCGAGGTCGGAGGGAGCCATGCGCAGAGCCATCGCTCCGGAAGCCTCGCAGGGCTGAGGCCTTCCAAAGGGTGCCTCATGCTTTCGTTGCCGACGAAAACCAAACCGGGGAGATCCGGCGCCTCGTCGCAGGAACTCCGCTAATTCGCTCTGGCACGTGGCTTCTTCGTCACCGCCGCCCGGCCGAGCACCGCCTCGCGGCCCGCGCTCAGGATATCGTCGGACATTTCGCCACTGCCAGCGATCCGCGACATCACGATGGTGCCCAGCATGGTCGCGAGCGTCGACATCGCCTGCTTGCGCGCGGTCTTGCGCGGCATGTCCTGGATCTGGTCGGTGATCATATCGATCATCTGGTCGAGCTTGAGCGCAAAGGCCTTGCGGGTCTTCAGGCTTTCGCGGGCGATCTCGGCGCCGAGCGCCGGCACCGCGCAGCCCTGCCCGGGATCGTCGCGATGGACCGCCGACAGGTAGCCGTCGACGATGGTCGCAAGCCGCTTCTCCGGCGGCACCTCGGCCGTAACCTTGCGCCAGCGCTCGTTGGCGCGGTCCATGGCGTAGTTGAAAGCCTCGATCACCAGCGCCTCGCGCGAGTCAAAATGCGCGTAGAAGCCGCCATGGGTCAGGCCGGCGTCCTTCATCAGGTCGGCGACGCCAATGCCATGGGCGCCCTTTTCGCGCAACCGCGTCGCGGCCTTCTTCACGATCCGCGCGTGGGTCTCCTGCTTGTGTTCTTTCGAATAGCGCATGCCGCTCTCATGGAATGTTTCTAATCATACAATAACAGATTTGCGCCCGGAATGCTGCAGTTATTTCGCTTTTGGTTCCCCGCCGAGCATGGAAAATGTCGCAGTCGCGTGCACCGCAAGATTGCCCTTGCCGTCGCGGACGAAGCCCTCGGTGTAGCTGGTCTGGCGGCCGAGCTTGATCACCTTGCCTTCGGCCGAAATGGTTCCCGAACGCGCGGAGAGCGGGCGCAGATAGGTCAGCTTGAGGTCTAATGTCACCGAGGTCTGCCCGGCCGGCAGCAGGGTCGAGATCGCACAGCCCATCGCGGTATCGAGCAGCGCGGCGGCAGTGGCGCCGTGCAAGAGACCGATGGTGTTCTCCAGGCTCTCATGCGGCTCGAGTTCCATCACGATCCGCCCCTCGTCGACAACAGCCATGCGGAAGCCGATCAGTTTTGCCATCGGCGGCGGCGGCAGGTGGCCGTCGCGAATCGCGCGCATCGCCGCGATGCCGGACATCGGCATCGCCGCCTTGGCGACCGGCCCGGGCGCCTGCCATTCCACCACGCGCGTACGCGTCAGTTCGGGCGAATGCAGGTCTGATGTCTCGGCGGCGGTCATGACGGCTCCATTTATATGATAAACATAATTCTATATGGCAACGCCGTGCAGCGCAACAGGGCCAGCACCTTGACAGAGGCGGGCTTTGTCAGGGACATGGCCCGAGTCATTCCGGGGCGATGCGAAGCATCGAACCCTCAGGTGCGCAGTTGCGCACCGAGAATCTCGAGATTCCGGGTCTGGTGCTTACGCACTATCCTGGAATGACGTGTTAATTCCTGCGCCGGGACCTTTCCAATGGACATGCTCAATCCCCACTGCGGCATCGACCGCGACGCGCGAGGCGTCGTCCGCCTCACGATCTGCAACGCCGGCAAGCTGAACATCGTCAGTTCGGCCGTGACCAACGGCGTGCGCGAAGGCTTTGAGCACCTAGCCGCCGATCGGACCATCCGCGCCGTGATCCTGGCAGGCGAAAGCGAGCGCAGCATGATCGGCGGCGCCGATATCAAGGAGATGGCGACGCTCGACCAGGCGTCGGCCGAAGCGTTCATCAGCCGCCTGCGCGATCTCTGCGAGGCGGTGCGCAAATTCCCGGCGCCCGTCATCGCCCGCCTGCCTGGCTGGTGCCTCGGCGGCGGCCTTGAGGTCGCGGCCGCCTGCGACGTCCGGGTCGCGGCGCATGACGCCATGTTCGGCATGCCCGAGGTGCGCGTCGGCATCCCCTCGGTGATCCATGCCGCGCTGTTGCCCCGCCTGATCGGCTGGGGTCGCGCCCGCTGGCTGATGATGACCGCTGAGAACATCGACGCCGCCACCGCGCTCGCCTGGGGCCTAGTCGACACGGTGGCAAAACCCGGCGGCCTCGATGAGGCCGTCGAGCACACCGTCAAGGCGCTGCTGGAATGCGGCCCCGAAGCACTGCGCATCCAGAAGGATTTGCTGCGGCAATGGGAAGAGCTGCCGCTGACCGAGTCGGTCAACCTCAGCGTCGGCGTGTTCGGAAAATCCTTCCAGACCGGCGAGCCGCAACGACTGCTGCAGGGATTTCTGGATCGCAAGCGGTAATAGTGACACTTTGTAGCCGGACGGAGCGCAGCGAAATCCGGGACGTGTCATCCGCAGATCAAACAGCCCCGGATTGCGCTTCGCTTCATCCGGGCTACGAGACCAGCCTGACAGAGTGTTGACCGCCGGCCCCAGCCGATTAGTCTAACCTCCATCGCGAGACGAGTGCTTCAGATCGAGAACGTCGATCGGAACGCGCGCGCTCGTAGCGGCCAACAAACAATCAATTTCGGGACAGACGCACGAGGTCAGAACTCAAGAGCTGCAGGAGGACATATGGTCCAAAAGCGCGACGTTCCCGGTATCCGACCCTACAATGCTCCGGCCGGCGGCTGGGGCGCCCTCAAGGCCACCGCGACAGCGGTCCGTGACCAGATGGATCTGGTCGAGGCGCCGATCACCCTGCTGCGCACCAACAAGCCCGACGGATTCGATTGTCCGGGCTGCGCCTGGCCCGACAAGGAGCACACCTCCACCTTCCAGTTTTGCGAGAACGGCGCCAAGGCCGTGACCTGGGAGGCCACCAGCAAGCGCGTCACGGCTCAATTCTTCGCCGACCACACCGTCACCGAGCTGCTGACCTGGAGCGACTTCCATCTCGAGAACGAGGGCCGGCTGACCGAGCCGCTCGCCTATGACGAGGCGTCCGACACCTACCAGCCGATCACATGGGACAACGCCTTCGCGCGGATCGGCGAGAGCCTGCGCAGCCTGCCCGATCCTGACATGGCCGAGTTCTACACCTCCGGCCGCGCCTCGAACGAGGCTGCGTTCCTGTTCCAGATCTTCGCGCGCGAATACGGCAGCAACAATTTCCCCGATTGCTCGAATATGTGCCACGAGGCGACCAGCGTCGGGCTGCCGCAATCGATCGGCATCGGCAAGGGCACGGTGTCGCTGGACGATTTCGACCATTGCGAGCTGATCATCGCGATGGGCCACAACCCCGGCACCAACCATCCACGCATGATGGGCACGTTGTGGGAGGTCTCGCGCCGCGGCGTGCCGATCATCGTGTTCAATCCGCTGCGCGAGCGCGCGCTGGAGCGCTTTGCCGATCCGCAAGACCCGATCGAGATGGCGACCCTCGGCTCGACGCGGATCGCCTCGACCTATTATCAGCCCAAGGTCGGCGCCGACGCCGCGGTATTGAAGGGCGTCATGAAGGCGCTGATCGAGAAGGATGACGCGACACACGACGTGCTCGATCACGGCTTCATCGCCGAGCACACCAACGGCTTTGCCGCGTTCGCCGCCGACCTGCGCGCCACGTCGTGGGAGGCGATCGAGACCGTCTCCGGTTTCACGCGCGCCCAGCTCGGCGAAATCGCCGCCGCCTATGCAAAATCCAATGCCACCATCGTCACCTACGGCATGGGCATCACCCAGCACAGCCGCGGCACCGACAATGTCCACCAGATCGCAAACCTGCTGCTGCTGAAGGGCAATTACGGCAAGCCGGGCGCCGGCATCTGCCCGCTGCGCGGCCACTCCAACGTGCAGGGCAACCGCACCGTGGGGATCACCGAGAAGCCCAACATCCCGATGTTCGAGGGCATCGAGCGCACCTTCGGCTTCAAGCCGCCGCGCCATCACGGCCATGACGCGGTCGCCGCGATGGAGGCGATCGACGACGGAAGGTCGAAAGTGCTGATCTGCCTCGGCGGCAATTTTGCCATCGCGCTGCCCGATCCCGAGCGTTGCGCGGCCGGCATGCGCAAGCTCGAGCTCGCGGTGCATCTCGGCACCAAGCTGAACCGCTCGCATCTCCTGGTCGGCAAGCAGTCGATCATCCTGCCGGTTCTGGGGCGCACCGAGCGCGACATTCAGGCCTCGGGCCCGCAGGTCGTTACCGTCGAGGATTCGATGTCGATGGTGCACGCCTCGCGCGGCAAGCTGACCCCGGCCTCCGAAAACCTGCTTTCGGAATCGGCGATCGTTGCCGGCATGGCGATGGCGACCTTGCCGGCGAGCAAGGTGCCGTGGCTTGAGCTGATCGCCGACTACGACCGCATCCGCGACGCCATCGAGGGCGTCTTCCCCGATTTTAAGGATTACAACGCGCGGATCCGGATTCCCGGCGGCTTCCGCCTGCCGCTGCCACCGACCGAGCGCAAATGGACCACGCCGTCGGGCAAGGCCGAATTCCTGATCTTCGACGGTCTCGAAGAGGATCCGGTGCTGACCGATGAAACCATCCTCAAGCTCGCCACCATCCGCAGCCACGATCAGTACAACACCACGATCTATGGGCTGAACGACCGCTATCGCGGCGTGTTCGGGCGGCGCGACGTGCTGTTCGCCAACGAGGCAGACCTCACCGCGCGCGGCCTCGCCCACGGCGATCTCGTCGAGATCGAGACCGCGCTGCCGTCGGGCGCGCCGCGCCGCCTCACCCTGACCGCGATCGTCTACGACATCGCCCGCGGCTCGGTGGCCGCCTACTATCCGGAAGCGAACGGCCTCGTGCCGCTCGACTATCAGGACAAGGAAAGCGGCACGCCGTCGTACAAGTCGGTGCCGGTGCATATTCGGCGAGCGGCTCAGGCGGCGTAGCGGCCTTCGTAGCCCGGATGAAGCGAAGCGAAATCCGGGGACCCGTGATGCGCGGATAGGATTTCCCGGGTTGCGCTTCGCTTCATCCGGGCTACGTGACAGCGCAGCCCTTCACCTCGCGTTCGCCGGCGCGTGCACCGGCCACAGATCGGCGCGCCAGTGCAGCGCGATCGCCAGCATCGCGATGAAGCCAGCAGCGGCGAGCAGCGTGCCGGTTGCGGTGTAGCCGATCAGGTCGATCAGGCTGCCGGCTGCGAGCAGGCCGAGCGGCAGGCCGTAGATCACCATCATGCGCACGCCCATCACCCGGCCGCGCAGATGCGCGCTGGCGTTGCGCATCAGCATCACGGCGGCCGAGATCATCGACATGCTCTGCGCGATCCCGGCCAGCACCAGGCAGGCCATCGCCACCGGCATGGTCCTGAGCTCGACGAACACTAACAGCATCGCGTACCAGGCGAGCGTCGCGCCGATCAGCAGCCGCGCGATGCGCACGCCGCCGGCCAGGCTGAGCGTGATCGAACCGATCAGCGAGCCGAATGCAAAACTCGCGGAGAGATAGCCGAGCCCGGTCTGGTCGGTATGGAAGATGTCGCGCGCGACGAAAGGCAGTAGGCCGTTGGTGAGCGGGAACGCGGTGAGATTGGCGAGGAACGCGACGCAGAGCGCGGCGCGCATACCGGGACCGCTCCAGGCGTAGACGATGCCCTCCTTGAGGTCGCGGAGCAGTTTTGAGCCCGGCGCGTCACCGGCCACCTCGTCGACCGCGCCGTGCACTTGCGCCGGACGGCCCATGCAGAGCATCAGGATCGCGGCAACGAAATAGAAGCTGGCGATCCCGACATAGACGTAGCCGATGCCGAGCGCCGCGAACAATCCGGCTCCGGTCAGTGCGCCGGCGATGCGTGCGCTATCCTGCGTCGTGCGCGCCAGGCTGATGGCACCCACCAGTTGCGCCGGCGGCATGATGTCGGCGAGCAGCGCGCCGCGCACGCCGAGATCCGACGGACGGATCACGCCCATCAGCGCGACGATGACCATGACGTTCAGCGGCGCCAGATGGCCGGTCAGCGCCAGAATCATGATGGTGCCGGCGAGCGCGGTATAGGCAAAGCGCATCACGGCGAGCAGATCGCGGTGCCCCATGCGGTCGCCGATCATGCCGACGACCGGCGCGACCAGCGTTCCGACATATTGCAACGAAGCCATCACGGTCAGCAGCAGCACCGAGCCGGTCTCGACCATGATGTACCAGCCGAGCACTAGCGTCTCGACCTCGAACGCCCAGGAGGTGAGCAGGTCGGACGGCCATTGAAAGCGATAGCTGCGGATGCGAAATGGCGCGAGCGCGGAAGTCCGCGTGGTCCCGCTCAAGACGCGATGACGCGTGTCACGGCGTGTCCTGCCCTTTTTCTTGGTTCTTCTGGGTCTTGAATCTGGATTTAGATCCCGGCCGTTGATTCTCTTGGGAAAACATCCTGTTCCGGAAGCGTAGCGCCGAGCCTGCCGGTGTCAATCGAAGCCGCCGCATGCGGCCATGCGCGACGGCATCGGCGCCAACGTGCTGCGCTGCCCAGCGCCCGCGACCGCCGGTCGCCCCCTCCGCCCTGCGAGATGATTGTGCTAGTATGCCTCATCCGAAACCGCGGAGGACGCCATGACAGCCTTCGAAGTTTTCGCGATCTACGTGACGCCCTTTGTGATCATCGGGATCGCCATCAAGCTATTGATGAAGCGCTATGCCGTCGATCTGCCCGATGTGCAGAAGCAGGCGGCCGCCGCACCGAAGCGGCGGTTCTTGCTTGGGGCCTGGCGGTCGGAATAGGTCGCGTTGCAGACCATCCCGGACGCGCCGCCTTCGCGGAGAAATGCTCAATCACTTAGGTGCCCGACGGCGCAAGGCCTCGCTGCAAGGCAATGCGCTTTATCAGAAATGCAACGCAGTGCATAGTTCACCTGTCTCATCCGAGACGAGGAGCGCGTCGCGGTCGTCACGAACGTGGGTCGGGGCCGAGCGTTGTGACTGTCGCGACAACGCGGAGCTGCGCCCCCGACTTCAACTGTCATCGCCCGGCTCGACCGGGCGATCCAGTACGCCGCGGCTTCTCGATTCAAACACCAGCATCTCTGGAATACTGGATCCCCCCGGCGGGCCGGGGGGGGGCAC
>NZ_BOVL01000020.1:148450-165903 GCF_019972155.1 Bradyrhizobium sp. RD5-C2
GGTGGTGATTGCGGAACTATCCCGCCCTCCAACTCATGCGAACACGACATTTTGTCATGGGAGCCGGAGTTGCATTTTTTGCATCGCATCATATGATGAAAATAATTCAATCAAATCCCCGGCATCAAAGGGAATCCTGCCATGGCAACCAGCACCGATCCCGTCGTCATCCTCTCCGCCGCCCGCACCCCGCTCGGCCGCTTCATGGGCGAGCTCACGCCGCTCGCGGCCCATAAGCTCGGCTCGCACGTGATCGGTGCGGCGCTGGAGCGCGCCAAGCTTGCGCCTGAGCGCATTGACGAGGTCTTCATGGGCAACGTGCTGCCCGCCGGCCAGGGCCAGGCCCCCGCCCGCCAGGCCGCGCGCGGCGCCAAGTTGTCGGATGCCACCGGCGCCACCACCGTCAACAAGGTCTGCGGCTCCGGCATGAAGGCGACCATGCTGGCCCACGACATCATCAAGGCCGGCTCGGCCGAGATCGTGCTGTCCGGAGGCATGGAGAGCATGAGCAACGCGCCATATCTGCTGCAGAAGGCGCGCGGCGGCTATCGCGCCGGCCACGACCGCATCATCGACCACATGATGATGGACGGGCTCGAGGATGCCTATGAGAGCGGCCGCTCGATGGGCGATTTCGGCGAAGCCACCGCGGAGGCCTATCAGTTCACCCGCGCCGACCAGGACGCGTTCGCGATGGAGACGCTGAGCCGCGCCCGCAAGGCGGTCGAGAGCGGCGCTTTCAAAGCCGAGATCGCGCCGATCACGCTCACCGAGAAGGCCGGTCCGCGCATCATCGCCAATGACGAGCACCCGCTGAAGGTCGACCCCGCGAAGATTCCCGGCCTGAAGCCGGCATTCCGCGCCAACGGCACCATCACGCCGGCTGCCTCCTCGGCCAATGCCGACGGCGCAGCGGCGCTGATCCTGGCGCGGCGCTCGCTCGCCGACCGCGACGGCCTGCCGGTGCTGGCCGAGATCAAGGGCCACGCCACCCACAGCCAGGAGCCGCAGTGGTTCACCACCGCGCCGATCCCGGCGATCAGAAAACTGCTCGAAAAGGTCGGCTGGAGCGTCGGCGATGTCGACCTGTTCGAGATCAACGAGGCGTTTGCGGTGGTCGCGATGGCGGCGCAGCGCGATCTCGGAATTCCCCGTGACCGGCTGAACATCAATGGCGGCGCCTGTGCGCTCGGCCATCCGATCGGCGCCACCGGCGCGCGGCTGATCGTGACGCTGCTGCATGCGCTCGAGGCGCAGAACCTGAAGCGCGGCGTCGCGGCCCTGTGCATCGGCGGCGGCGAAGCCACCGCGATCGCCGTCGAGCGGGTCACGCACTAGTTTAAAACGGCTCCACGTCCGAGTCCGAAAACGAGGGAACTTTGGCATTTTAGCCATAGCTCCCTCGTGGCATATTGTGCATCACGAATAGAACCCTCATCGCATTTCATCCGGGGCCCAATGATCTCGAACTGGCTTGCTTCCGCCCTCGCCCGCCGCAACATCCATTACGGCTGGGTGATGGTCGCCGTAACCTTCCTGGCTGCGCTGATCTCGGCCGGCACCGTCGGCGCGCCCGGCGTCTTCATTGTGCCGCTGCAGAAGGAATTCGGCTGGTCCACCGCCGAGATCTCCTCGGCGCTGTCGATCCGCTTCATCCTGTTCGGGCTGATGGCGCCGTTCGCTGCCGCGCTGATGAACCGCTACGGCCTGCGTAACGTGACGCTGGCGGCGCAATTGATCGTGGTGTCGGGACTGTTGGCCTCGCTCGCCATGACGCAGATCTGGCAGCTCATCCTGTTGTGGGGCGTTGTGATCGGGATCGGCACCGGCATGACCGCTCTGGTGCTCGGCGCGACCATCGCGACGCGCTGGTTCGTGGCGCGACGCGGCCTCGTGATCGGCATGCTCACTGCGAGCGTCGCGACCGGACAACTCGCCTTCCTGCCGCTGCTCGCGACCATCACCGAACGTTACGGCTGGCGTGTCGCGCTTGGCCTCGTCTGCGTCATGCTCGGGGTCGCTGCCTTTGCCGTGCTGATGGTGATGCGCGACCGGCCGAGCGACGTCGGTCTGCGTCCGTTCGGCGATGAGGGCACCGCGCCGCTCCCCGCGCCACCGCCGGCCAATGCGCCGATCATGGCGGCCGCGCTCGGCACGCTACGCGACTCCTCGAAATCGTCGGTGTTCTGGATCCTGTTCGCGACCTTCTTCGTCTGCGGCGCCTCGACCAACGGGCTTGTCCAGGTGCATTTGATCCCGATGTGCCTCGACTACGGCATCCCGCAGGTGCAGGCCGCGAGCCTGCTCGCCGCGATGGGTATCTTCGATTTCTTCGGCACCATCATCTCGGGCTGGCTGTCGGACCGCTTCGACAATCGCAAGCTGCTGTTCTGGTATTACGGCCTGCGCGGCCTGTCGCTGCTGTACCTGCCATATTCCGACTTCACGTTCTACGGCCTGTCGCTGTTTGCGATGTTCTACGGCCTCGACTGGATCGCAACCGTGCCGCCGACGGTGCGCCTGACCGCGCAGCGCTTCGGCGCCGAGCGCGCCAATCTGGTGTTCGGCTGGATCTTCGCCGGCCACCAGCTCGGCGCCGGTGCCGCCGCGTTCGGCGCCGGGCTGTCGCGCACGCTCTATGCGAGCTATCTGCCGGCGTTCTTCATCGCCGGCGCACTCTGCGTGATCGCCGCGCTGAGTGTGCTGGCGATCTCGCGGCCGCAGCCCAAGGTCGCGCCGGAAGCAGCGAAACCGGTCGCGGCCTGATCGAACTTCGCCGCGTGCTACTCCGCGGCGAGACCGGTCGGTGCCGCCGCGTCCGCGGCTTCCTTGTTGTAGTCGTGCACGACGCGGCCGAACGGTAGCGTCAGGTCGGCGATGTAATGATGCGCGCCGACGACGCGCTTGACCGGGAAATCCGCGACCGGTGCGTTGACGTGCGGCACCAGATGCAGCCGGCCCGGCCCGATCCACGATCCTTTGACGACGATGTCGGTCAGGTTGATCGCAACCAGCTGGCAGATCTCGAGATGACCGTCGACGCCGGGGATCATCTTCAGATTGACTTGCGTCTTCGACAGCGTTGCGCGGGTGACCTCGCCATTGCCCGCCATGCTCTCGTGCTTGTAGCCCATCGTGCCCATCGCGACGAGCTGGCCGGCATATTCCAGCGTGCCGGTCAGTGTGTCCTTGACGATCTCGAGCTTGGGATGGGCGTATTTCTTTGGGAAGCCCCAGATCTCGCGGCCGGCCGCGATCGGCGGATCATCGTCGAGATACATCTGGCAGACGAAGTTGATTTCCTCGCCATGCAGCCGCGCGGGGATCACGAGGCCGGACTCGGTATAGCTGCCGAACCCGGAGCTGTCGGGCATCTTGATCCATTCGTAATGCACGATCGCCTGCTCGATCGGCTCCAACGGCTCAGGCAGGCCGGCGCGGATCAATTCCGGATCGGTCTCATAGGTAATGACGAGGAATTCGCGATCGATGAAGCGGTACGGTCCGGCGGGATAGCTCGGACCGGCAGCCGGCATGGACGGAAGCTTGAGCAGATCTTCCCTGCGCATCGCGATAACCCCCTGTTCGGAAATATTGCGCGGAGGCTAGCGGCCGAGATTGACAGCGATATGAGGGATTTCCGTCACCGGCATGACCCGCGTCCTGCGGTGGAGGCCAATGCTAACCATGCAGGCAGCCATGCCGCGTGCGCCGTGCGCCGGCGCCGCACTTGTCATCACGGCGTCATCGGCACCCTGAATTCTCGCCGCAATTTTTTGGAGTGTCTGATATGGACGCGCGTACCCCTCATTCCGACGATATCGATCACGCGACGCCCGGCTGGCGTCCCGAAGGATGCGATCGCGTGGCGCTCGTTCTGCAGGGCGGCGGCGCGCTCGGCGCTTATCAGGCCGGCGTCTATCAGGCGCTGCATGAATCCAACATCGAGCCCGACTGGGTCTGCGGCGTCTCGATCGGCGCGATCAACTCCGCGATCATCGCCGGCAATCCGCCCGAGAGGCGGCTGGAGCGGCTGCACACATTCTGGGATCGCATCACCTCCCGCAAGATCTGGCACTACACGCCGGACGGCGACATCTTCCGCAAGGCGCGCAATTTCACCAGCTCATGGCTGACGACGACGCTCGGACAGCCCGGCTTTTTCACCCCGCATCAGAGCAATCCATGGCTCAGCCCGGCCGGCGCGCGCACCGCCACGAGCTATTACGACACCACGCCCTTGCGTGAATCGCTGCTCGAGCTGGTCGATTTCGACCGCATCAATTCCAAGAAGATGCGCTTTGCGGTCGGTGCGGTGAACGTGCTCTCCGGCAACTTCATCTATTTCGACAATGCCCATGACGAGATCATCCCCGAGCACATCATGGCGAGCGGCGCACTGCCGCCGGCGCTGCCGATGGTGAAGGTCGGGACCGATCATTTCTGGGACGGCGGCATCGTCTCCAACACGCCGCTGCAGCACTTGCTTGATCAGGAAGACAATGCCAACTCGCTGGTGTTCCAGGTCGACCTGTTCTCGGCACGCGGCACGCTGCCGCGCGACATCCAGGACGTGATGGCCCGCCACAAGGACATCATGTATTCGTCGCGCACCCGCTACAACACCGACGTCTACCGCAAGACCTACAATCTGCGTACCGCCCTGCACAACGCGCTGGGAAAAATCCCCGACGACCAGCTGTCGGACGAGGAGCGCCATCTCAAGAAGGCGAACAGCCGGCTGCCCGGGATCACGCTGCTGCAGCTGATCTATCAGCAGAAGGCCTATGAGGGCGACGCCAAGGACCACGAATTCTCCGGCACCTCGATGCGCGAGCATTGGGCGAGCGGACACGAGGATACCAAGCGCTCGCTGAAGCGGCGCGAATGGATCAAGATGCCCGAGAACGGCATGGGCATCGTGATCCACGACGTGCATCGGGAAGCGGAGTAGAAGAGCTCGTCATTGCCGGGCTTGACCCGGCAATCCATCCCGCTTCGCATGGCTCACTCGTTCGCCGTTGCGGACGATGGATGCGCGGGTCACACCCGCGCATGACACGGTGGGATCGCGGCGCCGCGCTTACGGCCGCGTCGACATGTTGCTCGGCGGGCCGGCCTTGCGGATCGGCTCGGCCAGGCGCGCGAACTCGCAGAGCAGCGAGCGCGTCTTGCGCGGATCGATCACCTCCTCGACCCAGAACTTCTCGGCCGAGCGGAACGGCGAGCGCAGCTTGTTGAGACGGTCCTCGATCTCGCGCAGCTTGGCGGCGGGATCGGCGGCCGCATCGATCTCGGCGCGATAGGCCGCCTCGATGCCGCCCTCGAGCGGCAGCGACCCCCAATAGGCCGACGGCCAGGCGTAGCGCATCGAGAACCGGTTGGCCGGCTGATGCACCACACCGGCGACGCCGAAGGCGTTGCGGATGATGATGGTGCACCAGGGCACGGTGCTCTGGTTGACCGCCGCCATCGCCCGCACGCCGTGGCGGATAGTCGCCGACTTCTCGGCCTCGAGCCCGATCATGAAGCCGGGGCAATCCATCAGATAGACCACGGGCAGATGGAAGGTCTCGGCGAAGTCGACCCAGCGCACCACCTTCGCGCAGGCATCCGCCGTCCACGAGCCGCCGTAGTGGAAGGGATCGCTGGCGAGCAGCAGCACCGCCCTGCCCTCGATCCGCGCCAATCCGGTGATCACGGGTCGGCCGAAATTGGCGGCGACCTCAAAGAACGAGCCCTTGTCGACCACCGCATCGATGATCGGCCGCATCTTGTAGACCTGCTTGCGATTGCGCGGCACGGCCTTCAGCAGCGACTCTTCGGCACGTTCCGGATCGTCGGTGCAGGGAATGGTCGGCGGCAGATCGTAGACCGACGCCGGCAGATAGGACAGGAAGCGCCGCGCGTAGTCGAACGCCGCCTCCTCCGTCTCGACCGCCTGGTCGATCGCGCCGGCGCGGGTTTGGATGTCGGCGCCGCCGAGTTCCTGCTTGGTCAGATCCTGACCCAGGCGTTTCACCACCGGCGGGCCGGCGACGAACATTGCCGAACTCTTGGTCATCACCGAGTAATGCGTGGCCGCGAGCCGCGCGGCGCCGAGGCCCGCGACCGAGCCGAGCCCGAGGCCGACCACCGGCACGCGCGCCAGGTTGGCGGTCGTGTACCAGTACCAGCGCGTGCCGCCGACGCCGCCGGGCAGATTGGCCGCGCCCCTGGTCTCGATGGTCTTCACCGAGCCGCCGCCGCCGGAGCCCTCGATCACGCGAATGATCGGCAAGCGGAAGTCATGCGCCATCTCCTCCGCCATCAACGGCTTGGCGGAAATCGATGCGTCCGCCGAGCCGCCGCGCACGGTGAAATCGTCGCCGACCACGACCACGGTGCGGCCGTCGACCCTTGCGCGGCCGAACACGCAGTTCGCCGGCGTCAGATGCTTGAGCTCGTTGCTCTCGTCGTATTCGGCGATGCCGGAGATGGCACCGACCTCGTGGAAGCTGTTCTGGTCGACGAGCTTGTCGATGCGCTCACGAACCGTGAGCCGGCCCTGGTCGCGTTGCCGCTTGACCTTGTCAACGCCTCCCATCTCCCGCGCGAACGCTTCGCGCCGGGCGAGGTCGTCGAGTTCCGGCTTCCAGTTCATTCATTGCCTCCGTCTTGATGATTTTGTTGTTGTTATGGGTGGCCACCGGGAGCGACTTGCGTTCGATCCGATTGCTGAAGATGTCGCCGTCGGCGCCTTCGAGCAGGCTGCCGACCGCGGCCGCGAGGTCGACCATCAGCGGCGCGACCTCGCGATGCAGCCGCTGCTCGTCATACATCGCCGAGAGCAGGCCGATCGTGGTGACCACATAGGTCTGGTATTGCGGTGACCACAGCGGCACCGCGACGCCGTTGATGTGCGGGCTCCACAGACCGCAGGCGACGACATAGCCGTGCTCCTGCAGATGACGGCGGTTGGCTGCGATGCGCGGCGTCAGCATCTTGGCACTGTCCGGCAACTCGCCTTCCATCTCTGATATCAGCGCATCACCGATCGCGGGATCGAGCGCGGCCGTATAGGCGTGGCCGGCGGCGGTGGTCGCCATCGAGATGCGGCTGCCGGTGGCCTCATGCAGGCCGAGCGCGTTCGCCGCGCGGGCGAACTCCAGATAGACCAGCTGAAAGCGGTCGGGGATCACGAAGCCCACGGTGCCGGGCAACTGATCCGCGACATCCTGCAACCGCAGTCGGATCAGGTTGCGCAGCTGCAAGCCTTTCATCATCGAGGTGCTCATCGCGACCGCGCTCGGGCCGATGCGATATTTCTGATCGCGCGGCAGATAGACCAGCTGTCCCATCCGCGTCAGCGTGTGCGTCAAGCGCGACACCGTCGAACGCGGCAGGCCACAGCGGTTCGAGATTTCGAGATTGCCGAGCCGGGCTTCGTGCCCCTCGAAGCACCGCAACACATCAAACGCGCGCGACACCACCTGGATGACATCGCCATCGCCAGTCTCGCTGGCGAGCATTCCCTGCCGGCTAAGCCGTTCCGAGCGCCGTCCCATTTGTTTTGGCTCCATTCCGTCATGCGGAATAAAATTCCACTTGCAGATGAAGCTACCTCAGGCAATCTGCCGCCACAACCAAAAGCCGTTCGCCGGATGAAATTTCCGCAAGACGGTATCGGAGAGTGGAATGCCAGAGATCAAGGTTGTGACCGAAGTTGCCGGGCGCGTTTGCGCGCTTCCCGTTGAAGCCGGCAGCAGCATCGGCGACGGCGACGAGATCGCGTTCGTCGAAGCGATGAAGATGGAGATCCCGGTCACGTCGACGACAGCAGGCAAAATCAAGTCAATTTTGGTCAAGATTGACGACGTCATCGCCGAAGGCCAGGCCGTCGCGATCGTCGAGACCTGAGCGCGGCCGTCGAGCCGCTCGGCTCGGACCAAATTCCCGGATGTCATGTGATCGGCGGTGGCTCCTTTGGGAGTCGCACGGCGTCGCAAGCTGTTTCGCTTTCGAAACGTTCTCGGCCGGAAAGTTTCGTATGGCGACACAATCGCCGAGCAACCGCTCGTTTTGTGAACATCTGTTCGAAAACCGACAGCCACCGGTTGGCGCCTGCTCGCCTCCGCACCCGGCTGATGTCGATGCGCGCTCGGTTGCGCGCGCCCTGATTGCGTTGCACAACAGGAGGCGATGAAACGATCGCCTCCTCCCGTCACCGCCACCACCACGGCCTGGTCCAGCTCGAAGCCGCCGCTGCTGCGGTTTCTGCACACTTGTTACGCAGACTTCCTTCCGGAGGCCGGCGGCGCAGTGGCCGACTACATCCCCGAGCTCGGCAAGGCCGACCCTGCCCATTTTGGCATCAGCCTGGCGACGCTCGACGGTCATGTCTACGAGGTCGGCGACACCAGGGTGCCCTTCACCATCCAGTCGATGTCGAAGCCGTTCGTGTTCGCGCTGGCGCTGGACACGCTGGGCGCCGAGCGGGTGGAGAGCGTGATCGGCGTCGAACCCTCGGGCGATCCCTTCAACTCGATCCGGCTCAATGCCGATAACCATCCGTTCAATGCGATGGTGAATGCGGGCGCGATCGCCTGCTCCGGCCTGCTCCATGCCGACAAGGGCGACGGCGCGTTCGACTACATCCGCCAGGCGCTCGGCCGCTTCGCCGGCCGCGAGCTCGACGTCGACGAGGCGGTCTATGCCTCCGAGAGCGCCACCGGCGACCGCAACCGGGCGATCGGCTATCTGCTGCGCACCAACAGCGTGATCACCGAGAATGTGCCTGCGGTGCTCGACGTCTATTTCCGGCAATGCGCCATCCTCGTCACGGCGCGCGACACCGCGGTGATGGCGGCAACGCTCGCCAACCGCGGCATCAATCCGCTGACCGGCGAGCAGGTGGTGACGCCCTACGCGATCGCGCGCACGCTGTCGGTGATGACCTCGTCGGGCATGTACGACTACGCCGGCGAATGGATCTACCGCGTCGGCATCCCCGCCAAGAGCGGGGTCGGTGGCGGCATTCTGGCGGCGCTGCCGGCGCGGCTCGGGCTCGGCAGCTACTCGCCGAAGCTCGACAAGCACGGCAACAGCGTGCGCGGCATCAAGGTCTGCGAGGCGCTATCGGCGCATTACGACCTGCACATGCTGAACCGCAGCGACGACGCCCGCCACAGCATCATCGCCGACTACAACATCGGCAAGAACCCGTCACGCCGGGTGCGGCGGCCGCAGGAGCAGGAGATCCTGGCAAGGCACTTCCAGGAGGTCCGCGTGATCGAGCTGGTCGGCACGCTGTCGCTCTCCAATGTCGATTATGTCTCGCGCCGCCTCGCGGGTAGCCCGCGGCCGGAATTCGTGATTTTCGACCTGCGCCGCGTCACCGCGACGACCCGCGCCGGCGCGCGGTTGGTGGCGGAAGCCTTTCAGGAACTCGCCGAGCTCGGCGTCACCGTGATCCTGTCCGGCATCAAACGGGCCTCGCGCGAATGGACCACGATCAGCGAGTGGACCAACCGGCTCGGCAATATCAGGGATTTCTATCTGCTCGACACCGCGATCGAATGGGCCGAGGACCAGATCGTCTACCGCTATGGCGGCTCGATCGACTTCCTCGAGACCACGGAGCTTGCCGAGCAGCCACTGCTCGCCGGATTGAGCGAGCGGGAGATCGCAGACATCGCCTCGCTCTGCACGGTCAGGACCTACCAGCCGAATGAAAAGATCATCGCCGCGGACCGTGAGGCGACCTCGCTGTTCTTCCTGCGCAGCGGCGTGGTCCATGTCACCCTGCCCGACGGCATCCGGCTTGCGACCCTGACCGCCGGCATGGCGTTCGGCGAGATGGCGCTGCTCGAGACGAAGCGCTCGGCGGACGTGATCGCCGACATGTCGGCGACGGCCTATGAGGTGGCGATTGGGGATTTCGAGCGCTTTCGCGAGCAGCACCCGCGCGCCGGCGAGCGGATCATGCGTAACCTCGCGCAGATCCTCGCCGAGCGGCTGATCGTGGCGAACGCGAAGGTGGATCTGCTGACGTCGGGGTAGCTGTAGCCTGCCGTCGCAGGGGCGCCTGGCCAAAATATCGAAAACAACCCCATGCAAAGTAGCCGGCCGCTGCCCGCGTTCGACTTGGCCACTTGACGCGTCGGGCAAATCAGCGATATTTTTCCATTATTCCGAAATCGCGCAAGCCCCCCTCAGCCCCGCCCTTTGCGAGGCGAGGCAAGGAGCCGCGCGGCTCGACGTCTAGAGCTTCGGTTCTGATTGAATCAGAACCGAAGCTCTAGATTCCAGTTTTGACGCGTTTTCTTCACGCGAACCGGTGTCCACTTCGCTCAAAAACGCTTTAGCTCACGACTTCCGTCACCGGCTGCATGTCGATCTCGAACGTCTCGAGAAATTTCGACGTCATGATGTAGAAACCGACCGAGAGCTGCAGCTCGATCAGCGCGGCCGGCGTCAACAGTGCCGCAATCGCCTTGAAGGTCGCATCCGTCGGCTTCTTCAGCTTGACGATTTCGTCGGTGAAGGTCAGCGCCGCACGCTGCACCTCGCTGAAGCAGCTTGCCGACTGCCAGTTCTCCAGCGCGGCGTTCTGCTCGTCGGTGACACCCACATTCTTGCCGATGCGCTTGTGCGCGACGATCTCATACGGCGCCTCGCAGAGAATGCCGGTGCGCGTGATCGCAAGCTCGCGCACGATCGGATCGAGCTCGCCCTTGTGGCGGATCGCGCCGCCGAGCCGGCAATATTGTTCAAAGTAGCTCGGCGAATGCGCCATCATGCGAAAGATGTTGGCGTTGCGGTTCTTGTCGAGGATCTCGCGGGTGCGCGCGCTTGCCTTCGCGGGATCGGAGTAGTCGATACGGGCCATTTCCTAACCTTGATCTCTGTCGTTTCTGTCTGGTTCCGAAACAGTATCCGCCGACCGTCGCAGGAGCAACACGCGCGAGTCAAATTGCCGCCGCATTCCCAGACAACCCTGACACAGTCGATATTCGCTGAGTGGGGACTCATCAAAGCGAATGCTCGACGCGGGGTGTTCCGAGTAAAAAATATGGCCGTCGTGCGCGCAATTTGCGCCACGATGAGTCACGCCCAAGTCGAGGGGAAACGCATGAAGGAAGCCACCAAGAGGGCGGCCTCGGAAGCGCTTGCGCAAATGCTGGCGGTGACGGCGATGCTCGTCATCGCCAGCTTTGTCTTTTATTGGCACTGAAGCATGATCCGGAAAAGTGTTAGCGGTTTTCCTCGCGACAAACGCGTAGCGCTTGCGCGGAGATCATGCCCAAACAAGCTACCCGTAAACTAAGAGGGGCAAGAGCGAACCAATTCAGCCTGGTCTCGCGTTCTGACTGGATCGTTCAGCCCCTCATTTTGCTTTTGCGAAATACGGAACCAGCCGTCCCGCGAATTGCGTGAAGCGCGCCAAAACCTTGTCGCCGATGGCGAGATCGTTGTCGCCATGCGCCATCATGCGAAAGCCCTCGTCGGCATCCACGAGCAGGATATTGTAGGGAACATGCGCCCGGGTCTCCGGCGATGCGGCGCGGCAGACCAGTGATGTCGCATACACCGTCCCTGCCCCGCTCGCGCGATGCTCGGCGAGATCGGGTGAGCCGCAGGCCGCGCAGAAGCTGCGGCGGAAATATTGCCGCGCGCCGCAGGCGTTGCAGATCTGGTAGACGATGGCTTCCGCGCCCCTGGTCCAGTCAGCGATCGGTCCGCTCATCGCACGCGCTCCAGGAACGTGCTGACATGCGATGACAGCACGCCGCCGTCGCCATGCAGCAACGCAACGGAGGCGTCGCGCACCTGGCGATTGTCGGCGCGGCCGGTCATCTGCAGTTGGGTTTCGACCAGATGCGCCATCGCGCCGCCGACGCCGCAATGGCCGTAGCTGAGCAGGCCGCCATGGGTGTTGAGCGGCATCTCGCCATCCTGATTGAAGTAGCCGGCGCGCACCCGCGCCGCCGCCTCGCCGCGCTTGGCGAGGCCGAGATCCTCCAGCAGCATCGCGAGCGTGATCGTGAAGCTGTCGTAGACCGCGGCGTAGCGCACGTCCGATATCGCCATGCCCGACACCTCTTTCGCCTTCGCGACCGAAATCTCCGCGCCCAGCTCACTCAGCGCGGGCGCGGCCGTGATGTGCTGATGGGTATGCGCCTGGGCGCAGCCACGGATGCGAACCCGCCGCTCGCCGGTCGCCTCGCGACTGATCACGCAGGCCGCGCCGCCGTCGGACACCGGGCAGCAGTCGAGCAGCTTGAGCGGCATCGCCACCGGCTTCGAGGCCATCACGTCGGCAACCGTGATCGGCTCGTGGAATTGCGCGCCGGGATGCGTCAGGGCGTGCTTGCGCATCAGCACCGCGAACTCGGCAAGGTCCTCCTGCGTGAGCCCGTATTCATGCATGTAACGCGTCGCGACCAGGCCGTAATAGGCCGGGATCGTCGGCCCCAGCGTCACCTCGTAGTCGGGATGGCCGACCTGGGCCAACGCCTGGATCGAGGCATCACGGCTCTGTCCGGTCAGCCGGTTCTCGCCGCCGACCACCAGCACGTGTTTTGCCACCCCGGCGTCGACCAGGTGATGCGCCAGCATGGTCATCGCGAGGCCCGTGGCGCCGCCGACCTGGACGGCGTGGGCATAGGACGGGCGGATACCAAAATGCTCGGCGAAAACCGTCGCCAGCATGATGTGCGGCGAGACCGTGGAGTAGCCGCACAGGATGCCGTCGATGTCGGCGCGCTTCAGCCCGGCATCGGAGATCGCAAGCTCGGCCGCCTTGCTCATCAGGTCGAGCGAGGACAGGCCCTCATGCTTGCCGTAGGACGTGAGGCCGACGCCGGTGACGAAGCTCATCTATTCACCTCGATCCGCTGTCATTCCGGGATGGTCCGAAGGACCAGACCCGGAATCTCGAGATTCCGGGTTCGATGCTCCGCATCGCCCCGGAATGACGGGTTAACATCAATACGACTTCGGAAGGCCGAGCACCTTCTCGCCGATGAAGCTGAGGATGAGCTGCGGGCTGATCGGTGCGATGCGCGGGATCAGCGACTCACGCAAATAGCGCTCGACGTGATATTCCTTGGCATAACCGAAGCCGCCATGGGTCATCACTGCCTGCTCGCAGGCGTGGAATCCGGCTTCCGCCGCGAGATATTTTGCCGAGTTCGCAGCGGGACCGCAGGGCAGGTTCTGGTCGTATTGCCAGCCGGCGCGCAGCACCATCAGCCAGGCAGCCTCGAGCTCCATCCAGCACTTCGCCAGCGGATGCTGGATCCCCTGGTTCATGCCAATCGGGCGATTGAACACGATGCGGCCCTTGGCATATTCCGACGCCCGCTTCAGCGCGATCTGGCCGAGGCCGACCGCTTCAGCCGCGATCAGGATGCGCTCGGGGTTCATGCCGTGCAGGATGTATTCGAAGCCGCGGCCTTCCTCGCCGATGCGGTCCTCGACCGGGATCTCGAAATTCTCGAAGAACAGCTCGTTGGAGTCGACGGGCTTGCGGCCCATTTTCTCGATCTCGTGCACCGTGACGCGCTTGCGGTCGAAGTCGGTGTAGAACAGGCTGAGGCCGTGGGTCGCGCTGCGCACCTCCTCCAGCGGGGTGGTGCGCGCGAGCAGCAGGATCTTGTTGGCGACCTGCGCGGTTGAGATCCACACCTTCTGGCCATTGACGATGTATTTGTCGCCCTGCCGCACGGCGCGGGTCTTGAGCTGCGTGGTGTTGAGGCCGGTGTTGGGTTCGGTCACCGCGAAGCAGGATTTGTCGCGGCCGTCGATGATCGGCGGCAGCATGCGCTGGCACTGCTCCTTGGTGCCGAACACGACAACCGGATTGAGCCCGAACACGTTCATGTGCACGGCCGATGCGCCGGACATGCCGGCGCCGGATTCGGAGATCGTGCGCATCATGATCGCGGCATCGGTGATGCCGAGCCCGGAGCCACCGTACTCCTCGGGAATGCAGATACCGAGCCAGCCGGCATCGGCCAGCGCGCGATGGAAGTCGGCCGGATAGCCGCCCTCCTTGTCCTTCTTCAGCCAATAGGCCTCGTCAAAGCGCGAGCAGATCTTGGCGACGGCGTCGCGGATCGATTCCTGGTTGGCGGAGAGTGCGAAATCCATCTGTCGTGCTCCTATGCCTTCACCACTTTGGCCGCGCCGTCGCGCACCATCGCCGCGATCTCGTCAGCGGAGAAACCGGCCTCGCGCAAAATCTCCGCGCTGTGCTCGCCGAGCCGCGGCGCGAGCCGGCTCGGCTCGACCTTGGTCTCCGACCATCGTGCCGACGGCGTCATGCTGCGGATACGGCCCTCGGTCGGATGATCGATCACCGGGAAAACGCCGGTCGCGACCATATGCGGATCCTCGAGCAGGCTCTCGAGATCGTGCATCGGCATCACAGGCACGTCGGCCTTCTCGAGGATCTCGTTCCACTCGGCCGTGGTCTTGGTCTGCAGGATGCGCGCGAGTTCAGCGTAGACGACATCGATGTTGGTGGCGCGGCCGGCGAAGGTCGCGAATTTCGGATCGCTGCGCAGATCGTCGCGGCCGGTCGCCTTGAAGAAATTCTCCCACTGCTTGTCGTTGTAGACGATCACGCAGATATAGCCGTCCAGCGTCTTGTATGGCCGCCGGTCCGGCGACAGATGCCGCGCATAGCCGCCCTTGTCGAGCGGCGGATCGTAGGTCAGCCCGCCCATATGGTCGCCCATCACGAAGCCGGCCATGGTCTCGAACATCGGAATGTCGACGCGCTGGCCCTGCCCGGTCCGGTCGCGATGCACGAGGCTCGCGCAGATCGCGCCGACCGCGGTGAGGCCGACGATGCGATCGACCAGCGCATTCGGCACGTAGCGCGGCACGCCATCCGAGGTCTGCGCCATCAGCGCCGGCAGCGCGGTGGCGCCCTGGATCAGGTCGTCATAAGCGGGCTTGGCGGCATACGGTCCCTCCTGGCCGAAGCCGAACACGCCGGCATAGATCAGCCGCGGATTGACCTTGGCGACGACGTCGTAACCGAGCTGCAGCCGCGCCATCGCCTGCGGGCGCACATTGTAGACCAGCACATCGGCCTGCGCGATCAGCCGCAGCACGGCCTCGCGCCCCGCCGGCTTCTTCAGGTCGAGGCAGACCGAACGCTTGCTGCGGTTGGTGTTGAGGAACACCGGCCCCATGCCGGGATGCCGCGTCGGACCGATCTGCCGCGTCACGTCGCCGTCAGGCGATTCCACCTTGATGACATCGGCGCCGTAGTCGCCGAGCATTTGGGTGGCATAGGGGCCCATCAGCACGGTCGTCATATCGACGACCTTGATACCCTGCAGTGGTCCCATCGTGCTGTTCGCTCCCGGATGTTCTGGTTACGCAGCTAGTAACGGGAGCTCTTCGCCGAGATCAAGCTGTGCCGGGCGTATGGGCGTATGCGCGGCGGCGGCCGGATCGTTTCCGTGTGGCGGAACGCAGGGCGGGCAAGACGAAGCCCACCGCCGGCCCGACGCCGGTTACTGCCCGGTCATCGCCTCGCGCGCCTTCAAGAGCCTCTCCAGTTCCGCATTCTGCTGCTCGAGCCGTTCGGCGATGCGCTCCTCGACTTCGGCGCCGGCGGCACCCGCGGCCTGCTCGATCAGCTGCCTGATATTGTCCCGGAGGATTGCGATCCGATCGTTCACTTCCGACAGCGACAGGGACGTCTCGATACCCATGGTCCGTTCTCCCGGTGACACGCGCAAGCAGCTTAGCGCGGTGGGAGGTCGCGGCCTATCCCTTTGCAGATTCCTTGGCCGATCCCTTTGGCCTATCCTTGGGCCATCATCTCCCGCAGCGCGGTCTTCAGCACCTTGCCATAATTGTTCTTCGGCAGGGCATCGAGATAGACATAGCGCTTCGGCCGCTTGAAGCGGGCGATCGAGGCAAGGCAATGCGCGTCGAGCCTGCCGTCGTCGGCGGCAGCACCCTCCTCGAGCACGACGCAGGCGACGACGATCTCGCCCCATTCCGGATCCGGCACACCAATCGCCGAGACCTCCCGGACATCAGGATGCGTCAGCAGCGCTTCCTCGACCTCGCGCGGATAGATGTTGGTGCCGCCGGAGATGATCACATCCTTGGAACGGTCGGACAGCGTCAGGAAGCCGTCGGCGTCGAGCCGGCCGACATCGCCGGTGCGCAGCCAACCGTCCTTCAGCGTCTCGGCGTTGGCCTTCGGATTGTTCCAGTAGCCGAGCATCACGGTTAAGCCCTTGACCTCAATCTCGCCGGTCTCGCCTGCGGCGAGCGGCTTGCCGTCCTTGCCGGTGATGTGCACGGTGACGACGCTCTGGGCGGTGCCGACCGACGCCAGCCGCTCGAGATAGCGCGGATGATCGCTCGCGCGATGCCAGTCGCGCGACAGCGCCGTGATCGTCATCGGCGACTCGCCCTGGCCATAGATCTGCACGAAGCGCTGGCCCATGGTCGCGATCGCATCGGTGATGTCGGCGGTGTACATCGGCCCGCCGCCGTAGATGATGGTGCGCAGCCCCTCGCCGTTCTCGCCGCGCTTCTTCGCGGCATCAACCAGGCGGCGCACCATGGTGGGCGCCGCGAACATCACGACATTGTCGAGCTGACGGCCGAGGTTGAGCACCTCGTCCGGGTCGAAGCCGCCGGACTCGGGAACGACGTGCCGGCCGCCCATCCGGACATGCGGGAAATTGTAGAGGCCGGCGCCATGCGAGATCGGTGCGGCATAGAGCGAGGCATCGTTCGGCGTCGCCGGATCGACGTCGGCCAGATAGCACAGCGACATCGCGAGCAGATTGCCGTGGCTGAGCATCACGCCCTTGGGGCGGCCGGTGGTGCCGGATGTATAGAACAGCCAGGCGAGATCGTTGCTTTCGCGCGGCAATGGCGCAGGCGGCCCCTCGCCGCTTCGCATCGCCTTGTAAGCGTCGCTGTCAACCGACAGCATGGTCATGCCGGCGGGGCAATCGTCCTTCGCCTCAAGCAGTGCACCGATCGTGTCGTCGGACACGAAAGCCAGTTTGGCACCGCCGTTGCCGCAGATCCACGCCGCCTCGCGGCCGTGCAGCTTGGCGTTGATCGGGATCGCCGCGGCGCCGATCCACCAGATGCCGTAGAGGCATTCGAGATATTGCGTGCAGTTCGATGCAAACAGCGCGATGCGGTCGCCGGCGACGATGCCATGCTCGCGCGCCAGCGCCGCCCCGATCGAGGCGGCGCGGCGGGCGAAGGTTGCATAGTCGGCGTCGAGGTCGAACCCGGTCAGCAGCGCCGGCGCATCGGGACGCGCCCGCGCCGTCGCCGCCAGCCATTCGGCAATGTTCATCGCACTAGCCCCAAGCAAGCTGTCATGCCCGGGCTTGACCCGGGCATCCACGTCTTTGGCGCCACGTAAAGAAGGAAGACGTGGATGGGGGGGGGGGGGGCGGGCCCGGCGG
>NZ_BOVL01000020.1:166002-282080 GCF_019972155.1 Bradyrhizobium sp. RD5-C2
CGCAGCACCACCCATGTTGAAGATGCCGCCGATCTGCGGGTTCTTGAGCTGCATGCCCTCGGGCGCTTGGCCTGTGAGCTGCATCGCGCTCATCACGTGCATGGAGACGCCGGTGGCGCCGATCGGATGGCCCTTGGCCTTGAGGCCGCCGGACGGATTGACCGGCAGCTTGCCGTCCTTCTGGGTCCAGCCTTCCATGATCGCGCGGGCGCCCTGGCCCTTCGGCGTCAGGCCCATCGCTTCATATTCGATCAGTTCGGCGACCGTGAAGCAGTCGTGGGTCTCGACAAAGGAGAGATCGGAGAGCTGCAGGTCGGCCTTTTGCAGCGCGCGCTGCCAGGCGGTGGTGCAGCCCTCGAACTGCAAGATGTCGCGCTTCGACATCGGCAGGAAGTCCTGCGCGTGGGCGGTGGCGCGGATGTTCACGGCCTTGCCCATGGTCTTGGCGGTCTCGGCATCGGTCAGCACCAGTGCGGCTGCGCCATCCGACACCAGCGAGCAATCGGTGCGCTTCAAGGGACCGGCAACGAACGGATTCTTCTCGCTCTCGGCGCGGCAGAACTCGAAGCCGAAATCCTTGCGCATCTGCGCATAGGGATTGGCGACGCCGTTCTTGTGGTTCTTGGCGGCGATCATCGCCAACGCATCCGACTGGTCGCCGTATTTCTGGAAATAGGCCTGCGCGATCTTGCCGAACACGCCGGCAAAGCCGCCGACCGTGTCGCCGTCCTCAGGCAGATACGACGCCTTCAAGAGGTTCTTGCCGATCTCCGGACCCGGAGTCTTCGTCATCTGCTCGACGCCGACGACAAGCACGATCTTCGCGGCGCCCGCCTCGATGGCGCGGATGCCCTGATGCACGGCGGCCGAGCCCGTGGCGCAGGCGTTCTCGACGCGGGTGGTCGGCTTGAAGCGCAGCGCAGGATTGGCCTGCAGCACCAGCGAGGCCGTAAAGTCCTGCGGCGAGAAGCCGGCGTTGAAGTGGCCGAGCATGATTTCGTCGACGTCGGATGCGGCAATGCCGGCGTCCGCTAGCGCTTCGTTGGCGACCTTGACCACGAGGCCCTCGACGGTCTCGGCGTCGAACTTTCCGAATGGCGTGTGCGCCCAACCCACAATGCTGGCGGTCATGGCCGTATCTCCCTGTTCCTGTTCAGGGAGTTATGTAGCGTATCTTCAGGCTGCTTTCAGCGTTTTCATCGCCTTCGCGCACATGGCGGTTATGCCCGCCCAGTTGCCGGCGCGGATATCGGCTGCCGGGCACAGCCAGGAGCCGCCGACCGCCAGCACATTGGGCTCGGCAAGCCAGGTCGCCGCGTTGGCCTCGCCGATGCCTCCGGTCGGGCAGACCCTGACGTTCGGGAATGGACCGGCCAAGGCGCGCAGTGCCTTGATACCGCCGGCCTGCTCGGCGGGGAAGAATTTGACGACGTCGAAGCCGTGCGCCAGTGCCTGCATCAGCTCCGAGGCGGTTGCGATCCCCGGCGCGAAAGGCAGCCCGCCGGCTGCGACCGCCTTCAACAGCTCCGGCGTCGCGCCCGGGCTGATGCCGAATTTGGCGCCGAGCGCCTCGGCGCGCGCCAGATCGTCACCATTGAGGATCGTGCCGATCCCGACCACCGCGTCGGGCACCTCTGATATGATGGCCTTGGCCGCATCGACCGCGACCGCCGTCCGCAGCGTCACCTCGAGCGTCCGCACGCCGCCCGCGACCAGCGCCTTGGCGAGCGGTACCGCATCGGCAAGCCGCTCGATGGTCAGCACCGGGATCACGGTGGCCTGGCGGATCAGCTCGGCGATCTGCTCCTGCTTCGATGTCGTTGTCATTGCGAGGCCTTGCGGGATGGTGGGGGACGAGGCGCCTTCTTCGGCGGCATGGCGTAGCGGGGAATGATCGCACCGGGATAGCAGACCACGACGCCGGCCAGACGATGGCCGGCGCGCGCCGCCTCCTCGGGCTCGGCGCCGCCGAGCCGCGCGGCGAGATAGGCCGCGGCAAAACTGTCGCCGGCCGCCGTGGTATCGACCACCAGCTGGGCCAGCGGCTCCGCTCTCACCTCGCGCGTTCCGCCGGCGGAGCGCACGATGCAGGCGGGTTCGGCCAGCTTCAGCACGACCTCGGGGCTCGGGATGCCGGCGAGCAGTGCGGTGTTGCCCTCGCCGGGATAGAGCGGCGCCAGATCCTCGGTCGAGGCCAGCACGATATCGGCGGTCTCGAATGCGCTGCTGAAGACTGTTCGCGCGACATTCAGGTCCGGCCAGCCGCGGGCGCGGAAATTGGTGTCGAACGCAAACCGCGTACCCAGCAGCCGCGCGCGCTTCAGCGCCGCCATCAGCCGTTCCCGTCCGTCCTCGCGCAGGATCGAGAGCGTGATCGCCGAGAGATAGACGATGTCGTAGGTCGCGAGCGAGTTCAGGAGGTCGGCCGTCTCGGGCAGGTCCATCAGCTCGCGCGCCGCGGCGCTGTCGCGCCAGTGGAAGAAGCGCCGTTCACCCTTGTCGTCGGTCTGGATCAGATACAGCCCGGGCAGCTTGCCTGCCAATCGCGCGACATGCTTGGTGCCGATGCCTTCGCTCGCCCAACCCGCGATCATCTCATCGCTCAGCACATCATCGCCGAGCGCGGTGATATAATCGATGTGGACGCCGAGCCGGGACAGATAGACGGCGGTGTTGAGCGTGTCGCCGCCAAAGGCGCGCGAATACAGACCTCCGGGCTGGCCGCCCGGTGCCTGGCGCAACTCGATCATGCATTCGCCGATGCTGGCGACCCTTGTCATGCCAAGACCCGCGTGCCTGAGCGGAGCTAGGCGGCGAACTTGCCGCCCAGTTCGTCCTCGATGTGGATGCGGATGATGTCGTCGAACGTCTTCTCCGCCGTGGTGAAGCCGAGCTTCAGCGCGCGCTCGGTGGCGAAATCGCGCGGCCAGCCCGAGACGATGCTGATGATGGTCGGATCGGGCACCCGCCTGATCCGCGCGGTGACGTTCTTGCCGGCAACGCGCTCCAGCGAGGCGATCTGCTCGCCGACGCTGACACACATCCCGGGCATGCTGAGATTGCGCCGCGGCCCCATCGCGTTGAGGTCCATGGTACCGGCGTGAACCAGGAAGCCGACCGCCGATTTCGGCGAGGCGTGCCAGTGCCGCACGTCCTCGGACACCGGCAGCACCGCCTCCTCGCCCGCCAGCGGCTCGCGGATGATGTTGGAGAAGAAGCCGGACGCCGCCTTGTTCGGCTTGCCCGGGCGCACGCAGATCGTCGGCAGGCGGATCGAGATCCCGTCGAGCAGGCCCTTGCGGGTGTAATCGTTGATCAGGAGCTCGCAGATCGACTTCTGTGTGCCGTAGCTGGTCAGCGGCGTATGGAAGAACTCGTCGCCGATCTTCTCGGGGAATGGCGCGCCGAACACGGCGATCGAGGAGGTGAACACCAGCCGCGGCTTGTAGCCGTCGCCGACGGCGCGGATCGCGTCGATCAGGTAGCGGGTGCCGTCGAGATTGATCCGGTATCCCTTGTCGAACTCGGCCTCCGCCTCGCCCGAGACGATCGCGGCGAGATGGAAGATCACGTCCGGGCGCTCGGCGATCAGGGGCGCCGCGGCACCGGCGTCGGCGAAATCGGATGCGACGACATTGACCGGAATCGAGGCGTTGGCGGGCTTGGCCGGCGCGACCACGTCCTGCAAGGTCATCCTGCTGATGTCCTGCTTGCCGAGCCGGCCCTCACGCAACAGACGCTCGGTCAATTTGCGGCCGACCATGCCGGCGGCGCCCAGAATCAGAATGTGCACGACCCTGCTCCTTTTCTTCTGTTCGAATTCGTCCGCGGGCCCTGCGCGCTTATTCCTTCACGGCACCCGTCATCGCCGAGACATAATGCTCAACGAAGAAGGCGTAAAGAATAACCAGCGGCAATGAGCCGACCAGCGCTCCCGCCATCAGCGATCCCCATTTGTAGATATCGCCGTCGACGAATTCGTTGACGATGGCGACCGGCACCGTCTTGTTCGGGGTCGATTGCAGGAACGTCAGCGCATAGATGAACTCGTTCCAGCACAGAGTGAACGAGAAAATAAAGGCGGAGATCAGGCCGGGGATCGCCAGCGGCACGATGATCTTGACCAGAATCTGCCAGCGCGACGCGCCGTCAATCAGCGCACACTCCTCGAGCTCATAGGGGATGGTCTTGAAATAGCCCATCAGAAGCCAGGTCGAGAACGGGATCAGCAGTGTCGGATAGACCAGGATCAGCGACAGCGGAGAATCGAACAGCCCATAGGCCTGGATCACCGAGGCCAGCGGGATGAACAGGATCGACGGCGGCACCAGATAGGCCAAGAAGATCAAAACGCCGACGGCCTCCGCGCCCTTGAAGCGCAGCCGCGTGATCGCATAGGCCGACAGCACGCTGGCGACGATCGACAGGAAGGTGGCGCCGACAGCGACATACATCGTGTTCCACAGCCAGCGCGGATACTGCGTCTCGAACAGCAGCTTGCTGATGTGCTTGAAGGTCGGATGAACCACCCAGAACGGGTTGAACTTCTCCATGTCGATGAGCTGCTCGTCCGGCTTGATGGACGTCAGCACCATCCAATAGAACGGGAACAGCAGCACCACGAGGATGATGAACAGCGGCAAATAAAGCGTAACGAGGCGCCGCGGCAGCGACTCCAGATAGCTCATGCCCTCGCTGTCGTCGCCGGTCGCGGTCTTCGATTGCAAGGTTGAATCAGTCATTGCTCGATCCTTGCTGCCATTTGCGGCGCTGCATTCCGAACCAGGAGATGGCGATGGCCGCCACCAGGAAGGGAATCATCGCGGTGGCGATCGCGGCGCCCTCGCCCAGCCGACCGCTGATGATGCCGCGCTGATAGCTCAGCGTCGCCATCAGGTGGGTGGCGTTGACCGGGCCGCCGCGGGTCAGCGCCCAGATCAACTGGAAGTCGGTAAAGGTGAACAGCACCGAGAACGTCATGACCACGGCGATGATCGGGGTCAGCAACGGATAGGTGATGAAGCGAAAGCGCTGCCAGTTGGTGGCACCGTCGAGCGTTGCGGCTTCATAGAGCGATGGCGAGACCGTCTGCAGGCCGGCCAACAGGGTGATCGCGACGAAGGGAACGCCGCGCCAGACATTGGCGAAGATCACGCTGGCCCGTGCCCAATCCGTGTCGCCGAGAAAGTTGATGTTGCTGTGGATCAAACCGAGTTTGATCAGCGACCACGAGATGATCGAGAACTGCGAATCGTAGATCCACCAGAACGCGATGGCCGACAGCACGGTCGGCACGATGAACGGGATCAGCACGATCGACCGGATCACGGCCTTGAACGGCATGTGCCTGTTCAACAGCAGCGCGAGATAGAGCCCGATCGCGAATTTGATGGCGCTTGCGATCAGCGTGTAAAGCAAGGTGTTGAACACCGACAGCCAGAAGATCGAGTCGTCCCACAGCCACTGGTAGTTCTCGACACCGACAAAGGCTCCGGCGCGACCGATGCGCTCGTCGGTGAAGCTCATCCAGACGCCGAGGCCGAGCGGATAGGCCAGGAACAGGATCAGGAACGCTGCCGTCGGCAGCATGAACCAGAACGCGGCCCAATTGCGGTTTCCGCTGAGCCGCGACCAAAGCGACGGCTCGCCTGCCGCGGCGGCTTGCGCCGGCATCGATGTCTGGACAGTGCTCATTCGCTCTCAACTCCGAATCAGACGGTGACGCGCGACCGATTTTGGATCGTGCGCCACCTCAGATCGCTCATGAACTTGAGCCGGCACGGCTTGCCGCGCCGGCCGTCACCTAGCGGAAAATGCGCTTGGCCGCGCGTTCGGCCGAGGCCATCGCGGTCTTCACATCCTCGCGTCCGGTGCAATAGTTCGCAAACATGTCGACCACGACGAAGTCGGCAATCGCGGCCGCCGCGTTTTCGCTCATCTGCGCCTCGCCAGCCGGGGTCGACGCCGTCTGAGCCACGCTCCGATAGGGCGTCGTCTTCGGGTCGGCCGTCCAGACCGGGTTCTTGTCGTAGTCGAGCAGGAAGTGCGACAGGTAGCCCTGCGCCGCTTCGACCCACGGATTGAACTGATCCGGCTCCAGCATGAAGGCCGTGAACGCCTTGCAAGCCTGCGGATACTTCGAGAAGCTGAAGATCAGGATCGGGAAGCCGAGATGCATCTCCCGCGTCTTGCCATCGAGACCGGCCGGCAGGTGGGCATGATTCATGTCTTCGGCGATCTGCGGATTTTCCTTCTTCGCCGTGACGTAGATCGAAATGCCGTTCACGGTGAGATGAAGCTGCCCGGCAAGGAACGCCTTGTTGTTGGAGCTGTCGTTCCACGACGCGGTGCCCGGCACGAAATTGTCATACAGGCCCTTGACGTATTCGAGCGACTTCGCGGTCTCCGGCGAGTTGACGACGACCTTGTTGTCCTTGTCGATCAGCTTGCCGCCATGCGCCCACAGCGCCCAATGCAGCCAGCCGTTGGCATCGCCCGAGGCGTGGCCGAGCGCCATGCCGGCCGGGGTGCCGTTCTTGTTCATGCCCTTTACGAGATCGGCGAAGCCGGCGAGATCCTTCGGGAACTCCTTGTGGCCGGCCTTTTCCATGGCCGCGACGCGATAATTGACCAGCCCGCCGGTGGCGGCGACCGGAATTCCGATCCACTTGCCGTTCAGCATGCCATACGCCTTGCCGGAATCGGCCCAGCCACCGCACTTCTTGCCGAGATAGTCGGCGACGTCGGTCACATCGACACACTTGCTCGGGAACAGGAACGGCAGCGAATAGAGGCCCCACACCATGTCGAGGCCCTGCCCGGTATTGGCCGCGACCGACGCTTTCGGCTGGATATCGTCGTAGGATTCGTTGGAGACGTTGATCGTAACGTTGTTGGCCTTCTGGAACGCATCGACGATCTTCATGAAGGCCACGTCTTCGGCTTCCACGAAGCGCTTCCAGCGCAGCAGGTTGATCTTGGCGCCCGGCTCCGGCTTCCATTGCGAGGTTTGCGCCCAAGCCTTGGCGTAGCCGAGCAGTTGATCGCTCGTCATCGTCGCCGCGGCGGCCAGCATGGTGGCGCCGCCCTTGAGCAACGAGCGGCGGTCAGTATCAAAAATCGACATTGGCAATTTTCTCCCGTTTTTTTGGTTGTCGCTTCAGACGTCGCTTGTCCCGCCCAAATACTGCGGGCCGGCATTCTCGTGATGAAGATGCGCCGACGCTGCCTGCGGGCGCGGCATCGCTCAGCCGTTCAGCCGCTTGCCCGTCGAATCGTCGAACAGATGGACCAGCGCCGGATCCGGCTTGAGCCGAACCTTGTCGCCCGGGTTGAACAGATGGCGCTCGCGGAACACGGCCACCACCTGCTCGCCGCCGAGCTTGGCGAACACCTGGGTCTCCGAGCCGGTTGGCTCGACCACCACGATCTCGGCTTCGGCGCCGTCATCGGCGATGGTGAAATGCTCGGGCCGCACGCCATAGACCGCGGGCTTGCCGTCGGAATTGGCCGGCGCCGATTTCAGCGGCAACTTGACGCCATTCGGTCCCTCGAAATAGGCAGCGCCGTTCACCTTGACGTTGCCCTTGAGGAAATTCATCGCGGGCGAGCCGATGAAGCCCGCGACGAACTGGTTCGCAGGCGTGTCGTAGAGCTCGAGCGGCGAGCCCATCTGCTCGACGATGCCGTCATGCATCACCACGATCTTGTCGGCCATGGTCATGGCCTCGATCTGGTCGTGGGTAACGTAGACGGTCGTGGTCTTCAGCCGCTGATGCAATTCCTTGATCTCGGTGCGCATGGCGACGCGCAGCTTGGCGTCGAGGTTCGAGAGCGGCTCGTCGAACAGGAACACCTGCGGATCGCGCACGATGGCGCGGCCCATTGCGACGCGCTGGCGCTGGCCACCGGAGAGCTGGCGCGGATAGCGATCGAGCAGCGGCGTCAGCGCGAGGATTTCCGCGGCGCGCTTGACCCCGCTCGAGATTTCCTCGGGCTTGGCGCCGCGCAGCTTCAGCGAGAAGCCCATATTGTCGGCGACCGTCATGTGCGGGTAGAGCGCGTAGTTCTGGAACACCATCGCAATGTCGCGCTCTTTGGGCTGGACATTGTTGACGACGCGGTCGCCGATCGAGATCGTTCCAGAGGTGATGTTCTCAAGTCCCGCCAGCATGCGCAGCAGGGTCGACTTGCCGCAGCCGGAGGGGCCGACCAGAACGACGAACTCGCCGTCCTCGATCGGGATCGACACGCCGTGCAGGACTTCAAAATTGCCGAACGATTTCCGCACGTCGCGAATCTGGACCGACGACATCCACTTCCCTCCCTCAAGTTCCCGACGGCGTACGACAAGTGCCGCCACCGCTCTGTTTTGTTCCGGCCACGCTGGGTACGCGGCTCTGTCGGACTTGCTTTATTGTCCGCAGTTTATCCGGTTTTGGCAATCGTTCGATTAGCAATCGCTTGGTAGCGCTGTCAATATCGGTTTGTCTGCGACGAAGGTCGTGATATGAGCGGCAAATGGCCCGAAAACACATCACGCCAGGCAAGATCCGGCTCACCGAAGTCGCGAAACTCGCCGGCGTCAGTCCGATTACGGCCTCGCGCTTCTTCAGGAATCCGGATGCGCTCTCGGCCGGCAAGCGCGCCAGGGTCGAGAGTGCGGCAAAAGAACTCGGTTACGTGCCCAATCTCGCGGCACGCGCGCTTGCGTCGCAGCGCACCGAGGTGATCGGTGTCCTGATCCCGTCGTTGACCAACAATGTGTTTGCCGACGTGCTGCGCGGCATCTATGACGCGCTCGACGGCAGCCGCTACAGCATTCAGCTCGCCAACACCCGCTACAGCATCCTCCAGGAAGAGCGCCTGCTGCGTCTTTTTCTGGCACAGAAGCCGGCCGGGCTGATCGTCACCGGCATCAACCAGACCGCGGATTCCCGCCGCATCATGGAAACCGTCGATTGCCCGATCGTGCAAATCATGGAGGTCGGCCCCTCCCCGATCGACATGATGATCGGATTTTCGCATTTTGACGCGGCAAAAGCCGCAATTGCCCACCTTCTCGCGCAGGGCAACCGGCGGATCGGCTTCCTCGGCGCGCGAATGGATCCGCGGGTGCAGCGGCGGCTTGACGGCTATCGCGCCGCGATGACCGAGGCCGCGCTGTTCGATCCGCAGCTCATCGTCACGACCGCGATTCCAACCTCAGTGACGTTGGGCGGGACGCTGTTTGCCGACCTGCTCGCCAAGACGCCCGACATCGACGCGGTATTCTGCGTCAATGACGACCTTGCGCTCGGCGCGCTGTTCGAATGCAAGCGCCGTCACGTGGCGGTGCCGGAGCAGATGGCGATCGTCGGCTTCAACGACCTCGAATTCATGGCGTCGAGCGAGCCGACGCTGAGCAGCGTGCGGACCAATCGCTACGAAATGGGCAGAAACGCTGCCATGATGGTGATCGAGACACTCGAAGGACGCCGGCCCACTGACCCCGTCGTCGATCTGGGCTTCAGTGTCATGGAACGGCAAAGCTCGGCGCGACGCAGCTGACATCAGCCCGACACCAGCCCGTCACATGGGACGCGAAAAATGACAAAATGGTAGCGCAACCAAGTGCCTTCAACTAAGGTCCAATCCATCCAGTGAAACACCTGTGCGTGATCGTCGAGGTTTGTAATGCGTGACGATTTGCGCAAGGTAGAACAACGTTGAACCAGAGCCCTTGAATGGGCCCATCAAGAGTTTGCATTGCGGGAGAAACCAATGACAAAACCCCACACCAACGGGCACAGCGCCGCAGGCGAGACCAGCAAGGGCAAGGGCCGCAGGCTCCGCTCCCAGGAATGGTTCGACAATCCGCACAATCCCGGCATGACCGCGCTCTATCTCGAGCGCTACCTCAATTACGGCCTGACCCGCGAGGAATTGCAGTCGGGCAAGCCGATCATCGGCATCGCCCAGACCGGCAACGACCTGTCGCCCTGCAACCGGCATCACCTTGAGCTCGCGCACCGCGTCCGCGAGGGTATCCGCGCCGCCGGCGGCATCGCCATGGAGTTTCCGACCCATCCGATCCAGGAGACCGGCAAGCGCCCGACCGCGGCGCTCGACCGCAACCTCGCCTATCTCGGCCTGGTCGAGATCCTGTTCGGCTATCCGCTCGACGGCGTGGTGCTGACCACCGGCTGCGACAAGACCACCCCGGCCTGCATGATGGCGGCTGCGACCGTCAACCTGCCGGCGATCGTGCTGTCGGGCGGCCCAATGCTGAACGGCTGGCACGAGGGCCAGCGCACCGGCTCCGGCACGGTGGTTTGGAAGGCGCGCGAGCGGCTCGCTGCGGGCGAGATCGACTATGAGCAGTTCATCGAGATCGTGGCCTCCTCGGCTCCGTCGGTCGGCCATTGCAACACGATGGGCACGGCCTCCACGATGAACTCGCTCGCGGAAGCGCTCGGCTTCTCGCTGCCGGGCTGCGCGGCGATCCCGGCCCCCTATCGCGAGCGCGGCCAGATCGCCTACGAGACCGGCAAGCGTATCGTCGACATGGTCTGGGACGACTTGAAGCCGTCGGACTTCCTGACCCGCGAGGCGTTCGAGAACTGCATCGTGGTCAACTCCGCGATCGGCGGCTCGACCAATGCGCCGATCCACATCAATGCGCTGGCGCGCCATGTCGGCGTCGAGCTGTCGATCGACGACTGGCAGAAATACGGCCATGACGTGCCGCTGCTCGTGAACATGCAACCGGCCGGCTTCTATCTCGGCGAAGAATATCACCGCGCCGGCGGCGTGCCGTCGGTGGTGCGCGAGCTGATCAAGCACAAGCGCATCCATGAAGGCGCCCTCACCGTCAACGGCCGCACCATGGGCGAGAATTGCAAGGAAGCGCCGAAGCCCGACGGCGACGTGATCTGGGGCTACGACAAGCCGCTGGTGAAGGATGCCGGCTTCCTGGTCTTGCGCGGCAATCTCTTTGATTCCGCGATCATGAAGACCAGCGTGATCTCGAAGGAATTCCGCGACCGCTATCTGTCCAACCCGAAGGATCTGAACGCCTTCGAGGGCCGCGCCATCGTGTTCGAGGGCCCCGAGGACTATCACGCGCGGATCGAGGATCCCGCACTCGACATCGACGAGCACTGCGTGCTGTTCGTTCGCGGCACCGGCCCGATCGGCTATCCGGGCGGCGCCGAGGTCGTGAACATGCAGCCGCCGGCGGCACTGATCAAACGCGGCATCCTGTCCCTGCCCTGCATCGGCGACGGAAGGCAGTCCGGGACCTCGGGCTCGCCCTCGATCCTCAACGCCTCGCCCGAAGCGGCGGCCGACGGTGGGCTCGCGATCCTCAAGACCGGCGACAAGGTGCGCATCGACCTCAACAAGGGCAGCGCCAACATCATGATCTCGGAGGATGAGTTGCGCACCCGCCGCGCCGAGCTGAAGGCCAAGGGCGGCTTCCCGCACCCGGCCAACCAGACGCCGTGGCAGGAGCTCTACCGCCAGACCGTCGGTCAGCACGCGACCGGCGCCTGCCTCGAGCTCGCGACGCGCTATCACGACATCGCCGGCAAGATCGGCGTGGCGCGGGATAATCACTAAACATCACCGTCATTCCGGGATGGTGCGTTAGCACCAGACCCGGAATCTCGAGATTCCGGGTTCGCGCTGCGCGCGCCCCGGAATGACGGTCAAGAGAGAAGGAAGAAACGCATGTCCAATCGACTGAAGGGAAAGCGCGCCGTCGTCACCGCCGCGGCGGCCGGTATCGGGCGCGCATGCGCGATCGCATTCGCGCGTGAAGGCGCGACCGTAATCGCCACCGACATCAACGAGAGCGGCATCGCCACCCTGGGCAAGGACGGCATCGCCGAGACCGCACGGCTCGACGTTCGCAGCACCGCCGAGGTCAACGCTTTCGCCAAGCGCGTCGGCAAGATCGACATCCTGCTCAATGCGGCGGGCTTCGTGCATCACGGCACCATTCTGGAGTGCTCGGACGAGGACTTCGACTTCTCGTTCGATCTCAACGTCAAGTCCATGCACCGGACCATCAAGGCGTTTCTGCCCGCGATGCTGGCAAGCGGCGGCAGCATCGTCAACATTTCGTCCTGCGCGGCATTGCGGCCGCCGGCCAACCGTTATGTCTACAGCGCGTCGAAGGCGGCAGTTTCGCTGCTCACGCGCGCGGTTGCGCTCGACTTCATCACCCAGGGCATCCGCTGCAACAGCATCTGCCCGGGTACCGTGGAAACGCCCTCGATGCTTGATCGCGCCGCTGCGGCAGGCCCGGACGGACGCGAAAAGTTCGTCGCCCGCCAGAAGATGGGCCGGCTCGGCACCGCCGAGGAAATCGCCGCGATGGCGGTCTATCTTGCCAGCGACGAGGCCGCATTCACCACCGGCGTCGACATGGTCGTCGACGGCGGCTTCATGCTCTGACCTTCAAACCTCTCCCCGCTCTTTGCGGGGAGAGGTCGGAAGCGAAGCTTCCGGGTGAGGGGCGAGGCACAATACCTCCGCACCAGTATGCGGGGACAACCCCTCACCCCAACCCTCTCCCCGCAAGTGCGGGGCGAGGGAGCAGAACGTCCGCGCGGCCGCACCGAGGAAACGTCAAAGGACAACACCAATGAACAAGATCGATCTCAACGACCGCTGCGCCGTCGTCACCGGCGGCGCGCAAGGCTTCGGCCGCGCCATTACCGAACGCTTCGTCGCATCCGGCGCCAGGGTCGCGATCTGGGATTTCGACCAGCCGCTGGCAGAGAAGACCGCCAGGGCGATCGGCGAGAACGTGATCGCAATCAAGACTGACGTCTCCGATCCCGCCGCGGTCGACGCCGCGCGCGATCAGACGCTGCGGGCGTTCGGCAAGATCGACATTCTCGTCAACAACGCCGGCATCACCGGAGCCAACAAGCCGGTATGGGAAACCGATCTCGACGATTGGCGCAGGGTGATGCGCATCAATCTCGAGGGTCCCTTCATCTGCTGCAAGGCGATCGTGCCGACCATGATCGGCCAGAAATACGGCCGCATCGTCAACATCGCCTCGGTCGCCGGCAAGGAAGGCAATCCGAACGCCGCGCATTATTCGTCGTCGAAAGCCGGCCTGATCGCGCTCACCAAATCGCTCGGCAAGGAGCTCGCGCAGCACGACATCCTGGTCAACGCGGTGACGCCGGCCGCGGCAAAGACCGCGATCTTCGACCAGATGACGCAAGCGCACATCGACTTCATGCTGTCGAAGATTCCGAAAGCGCGCTTCGTGCAGGTCGAGGAGCTCGCCGCGATGGTGGCGTGGCTGGCGTCGGAAGATTGCGCGTTCTCGACCGGCGCGGTGTTCGACATCTCCGGCGGCCGGGCGACGTACTAACTCCCGCGCCTCGCTGGCTGCCGAAGCGCCGTGACAAGATGATCAGCGAGCAATGACGCCGCGCGCGTGAGGTTGGGCGCGCGATGCAGACGGATCTCTGCGCGCGGCAGTCGCGGCATGCCGTCGCGCACGGTCAGGCGCCGCAACGTCGGCGGAAAGGTCCCCGACTTCACAACCGTCACGGCAAGACCCTGCGCCGCGATCGCCTCGACCGCGGACAGGCTGTGGCTGACGAAGGCGAGCCGCCACGGTCGGCTCGCTTCGTCCAGCGCCTGCATCGCCCAGCTCCGAAACAGACAGCCCTGCGGATAGAGCGCGACCGGCAGCGGGTCGAGCTCCTCGACACGATGCGTGGCGCTGGCGGCCCACACCGCCTGCTCGGTACGCAGCAACTCGCCCTCGCCGCGCCCTTCGGGGTGCATCGCGATCACGAGGTCAAAGGCTTCGCCGAGCCGATCCGTCATCGACGATGTCAGCCCGGTCTCCATCTCGACATGGATCAGCGGATAGTTGGCGATGAACTCCTTGAGCAGCGGTGGGACGATCAGCGTCCCGTAATCGTCCATCACGCCAAGGCGCACCCGCCCGCCGATGCCGTGCTCGCGCACCCGGCCGACCGCTTCTGCGTTGAGGCTCAGAATGCGGCGCGCGTAACCCAGCAGCCCCTCGCCGGCCGCGCTCAGATCGACACTGGATGTGCTGCGGTGAAACAGCTCGGCCTGCAGCCGCTCTTCCAGTCGCTTCACCTGCATGCTGACGGCGGATTGGGTCCGGTTCAGCGCCGCGGCGGCGCGAGTGAAGGAGCGATGGTCCGCCACCGCGACAAAGGCTTGCAGAAGGTCCGGGTCCAGGACGGGCGCACTCATCACGATCCGTGATTTGATTGATCAAATCTATTCCATTCCATGATTATCCCCCCTTCCCTAGATTACGCAAGCAAAACAGGGAGATCGAAGCGGGATGGGTGAGATCTGGGGGGTGTTGGCCGCGGTTGTGTCGAGTGCGCTCGGCGGAACCTCGATCGGGGCGACGCGGTTTCTGGTCGGCGCGATCGATCCGCTGGCGATCGGCGCGTTCCGCTTCGGCATCGGCGTGCTGCTGCTGCTGCCGCTGGCGTTGCTGCAGCGTGGAAGCTGGCCGCCGCGACGCGACTGGCCAGGTGTCACCGGCCTCGGCGTGCTGTTCTTTGCGGCGTTTCCAATCCTGTTCAATGCATCGCTCATCTTCACGACGGCCGCCCGCGGTGCGCTCGCGCTCTCGACGCTGCCGCTGCTGACGATGCTGGTCGGTGCCGCGCTCGGCGCCGAGCCGCTCACCGCGCGAAAGACCATAGGCGTGCTGGTCACCATCCTGGGTGTCTCGATGGCGCTGCTCTCCGGCCTTGCCACGGCCCCGCCGGGCGCCTGGCGCGGCGATCTGTTGATGGTCGCGGCCGCGCTGTGCATGGCGCTCTACAGCATCTGGTCGAAGCCCTATATCCGCCGCTCCGGCCCGATCCCCTTCACCACGCTCGCCATGTCGGCCGGTGCTGCGGTCCTGATAACAGGCTCTCTGCTACGCGGCAGTTTCGCGCCGGTCGCCGATTTCGGTGCACCGCAATGGTTCGGCGCGACCTATCTCGGCGCGTTCGGCGCAGCACTCACCTTCTATCTCTGGGCCTTCGCGCTGGAGCGGACGACGCCAACTCGGGTGGCCATATCAGTCACCGTCAATCCGATCGCCGCCTCGCTGGTCGGCGCGGCCCTGCTCGGCGAGCCGCTGAGCTGGAATCTGATGGCCGGCATCGTCACCGTGTTTGCCGGCATCTGGATCGCGACGACCCAGGCGCAACAGGCACGCGCGGTCGCGCCGGACACACCCTGACCCGCGGCCACGTCCCCCGCAAGGCCGTCCGCGAATCCGTGCTAGCCTGAGGCTCCGGTCCAAGCCAACCCGAGGCGGCACGCCATTGAACATTTCCCTCTACGACGTCTCCGTCTGGGTGCTGCCGCTGGTGATCGCCATCACCTTCCACGAAGCGGCGCACGGCTTCGTCGCGCACCGGCTCGGCGACGACACCGCCTGGAAGCTCGGCCGCGTCAGCTTCAATCCGCTGAAGCATATCGATCCGTTCGGCACGCTCATCCTGCCCGCGATGCTGCTGTTCGCACATTCGCCCTTCCTGTTCGGCTACGCCAAGCCGGTGCCGGTGAACTTCCGCAACCTCAACCATCCCAAGCTCGACATGGTGTGGGTGGCGCTCGCCGGCCCGGTCACCAACATCATCCTGGCAACCGCGGCGGCGCTGGCATTCCACGCGCTGCCCTTGGTTCCCGCAGATGCGGCAAAATGGACCGCGGACAATCTGAAAAACGCCTTCCTGATCAACATCGTGCTTGCGATCTTCAACATGATGCCGATCCCGCCGCTGGATGGCGGCCGGGTCGCCGTCGGGCTGCTGCCGCGGCCGTTGGCGGTTCCGCTCGCCCGGCTGGAGCCCTACGGCATGCTGATCCTGATCGGCCTGTTGATCCTGCTGCCCGTGATCGGCAGGCAGATCGGCCTAAATCTTGATGTTATTTCAACGATACTGCGAACTCTGACCGGCTATGTAATCAACGCCCTTCTCCTCATTACCGGAAACACATAGCCTTGATTTGCGGATGACCCGATCGGAAAGTCGGAACCCAATCTTCCTACTCATGCGCAGGGACGGGAACGCTTCGAGGCCATGGTGATCAAAGCTGCCGATATGCTGATTGCACGACGCGCCGACACCCGCGCGCGGGCGGACTTTGCAACCTGGAAGATGATGGCAAAACTGAACGGCGCCTCGGCGCTGCCGCCGGAGGCGCAGAATTTCCTGGCCATCTACAAGAGGCTGCTGGACCAGATGAGCGACGCCGACGCCGGCGAGGCGACAATCCAGGAGATGTATCGCACCTACTACGCGGAGATGGGCGGCGCCGGCAAAGCACCCGAGGTTCCGGCGCGCTCGCGCGAACCGGCCGCCGACACCGGCAACGTCACCGCGTTCCGCCGCCTGCCCGCCAAAAAGGCGACCGCCTCTGCCCCGAACGCCAAGCGTCCGATGCCGGTGGCGCTGATCTTTGCCTGCCTCGTCGTGGTCTACGTCGCGATCCGCTACTACTGGAAATAGCGCGGTCCGCGCTTCAGCCCAATTCCGCTTTCATCGTCGACGCACGCAGCGCTGCAGCGTCGCGTCGCGCGTCACTGGCCGCTTAATCGCCGCAGCGTGGAATATCGCGCGCGATCGATCGCGCCTGTGCCCTAGGCGATGCGACCGATGCCGGGCATAATGAGGAACTCAAAAACAAAAATCATACTGGAGGGAAGATGAAGCGTTCCATTGCAGCCTCGATCAAGACGGCCCAAGTCATGACAGCGTTGGTCATGACGACGAGCCTCGTGCTCGCCGGCAGCGCGTCGGCGCAGACCATGGACAAGGTCGCCAAGGTCGGCGCGCTCGGCGATCAGTCCGGTCTCTATCAGGATATCGGCGGTCCCGGCTCGACGGTGGCGGCGCAGATGGCGATCGAGGATTCCGGGCTGCTGGCCAAGGGCTGGAAGATCGACCTGATCTCGGCCGATCACCAGAACAAGCCCGACGTCGCGGTCAACATCGGCAAGCAGTGGATCGATGTCGAGAAGGTCGACGTGTTCGTCGATCTCGCGGCCTCCAATGTCGGGCTCGCGATCGCCAACCTCGCCAAGGACAAGAATGTCGTCAACCTGAACTCCGGCTCGGGCTCGTCCGACCTCACGGGATCGCAGTGCACGCCCAATACGGTGCACTGGTCGTACGACACCTACATGCTCGCCAACGGCACCGGCCGGGCGCTGGTCAAATCCGGCGGCGATACCTGGTTCTTCATCTCGGCGGACTATGCGTTCGGCCAGGCGCTCGAGCGCGACACCACCGCGGCCGTCACCGCAGGCGGCGGCAAGGTGCTCGGCAGCGTCAAGCATCCGCTCAATACGGCCGACTTCTCATCCTTCCTGCTGCAGGCGCAGAGCTCGAAGGCCAAGGTGATCGGCCTTGCCAATGCCGGTGGCGACACCACCAACGCGATCAAGCAGGCGGCCGAGTTCGGCATCGTCTCGGGCGGCCAGAAGCTCGCCGGCATGCTGATGTTCCTGACCGACGTGCACTCGCTCGGCCTCAACGTCGCGCAGGGCCTGAATTTCACCGAGAGCTTCTACTGGGACATGAACGATCAGACCCGCGCCTTCACCAAGCGCTTCATGGAGCGGTTCAAGAAGAACCCGCCAACCATGGTGCAGGCCGGCGTCTACGCCTCGCTGATCCATTACTTCAAGGCACTGGAAGCGCTCGGCGGCAATCCGCATGACGGCCGCGCCGTCGTCGCCAAGATGAAGGAGCTGCCGACCGACGATCCGCTGTTCGGCAAGGGGTCGATCCGGATCGACGGCCGCAAGATCCACCCCGCCTATCTGTTCGAGGTGAAAAAGCCGTCGGAGTCGAAGTATCCGTGGGACTATTACAAGCTGGTGGCGACCATCCCCGCGGATGAAGCCTTCCTGCCGCTCGAGAAGAGCGCCTGCCCGCTGGTGAAGAAGAGCTGAGCCGCCGCTATTCCGGGTCTCGCGACACGAGTGCCCGGAGTTCATCGATCCGCCGAGCATGCGGCACAATGGATTCCGGGTTCGCGACTTCGTCGCGCCCCGGAATGACAGCGGTTACTTCTTCGGCTTGTTGAAGGTAACGGGAAGAGTGAAGGAGAACTGGTCTTCGGTCAGTCCGGCCGGCGGCGCGGGCACCGGATCGGAACGATGGACCATCGAGACCGCGGCGTCGTCGAATGCGACGTCCCCCGACGTTTCCATCACGGCAACGGACAGGACCTTGCCGAGACGATTGAGCACCAGGGCAAGCTTGACCTTGCCCTCCTTGGCCTTGACGCTCTCCGGGAACTTCTTGTGCAGGTCGAGGTAGGCGCTGATCTTCTTGCCCCATTTGGCCGTCAGCGCGAGCTTGTCCTTGCCGATGCCGGGGTTGGGGGCCTTGGTGGTGTCCGACTGACGCGCACCCTCCAGCTTGGTCGGCGCGGCCGCCTCTGAGGCCTGCTGCGCTTCCTGCGCGTTGGTCTCGACCTTGGCGACCTTGGCCTCGTCCTCCTTCTGCTTCTTGGCGGTGTCCTCCGTCACGATGCGGTCGGGGTCGTCGGCCTCAATCGGCTTGGCCTGAGGCAGGTCGGTGTCCTTCACCTCGGCCTTCTGCTGCGCCATCTCCTGCACGGCCTGCTGCTCGTCAGCCGGCGCACCGGGCGGTGCGGCATCATCGGGCACGTCAGGAGAGGCGAGCTCGATGGCGTATTCCGCGCCGGCGGCACCAAGCCCCTCGTCGCCGTCATCGCCGCGCAAATTCGTCAGCGCCAGCGCCGCGCCACCCAGATGCAGCCCGACCGCCGTCACCGCGGCGATCACCCAGAGCCGCTTCGACGTCCGCAGATCAAGATCGGGGTTGGTGGACATCGCTGTTCGCCGTCAGGGTTTGGCCGGTTCGGCCTGCGCCGCCGCGGGCGCTCCGGGTAGGCCCTCGAGCGCAACCAGCTTGACATGCGTGTAGCCGCCGGAGCGCAAGAGCTCCATCACGCCCATCAGCTCACCATAGGGCACCATGCGATCGGCACGCAGGAACACGTATTTGTCCCTGCTCATGTCGGGCACCGCATCGAGCGAATTGACCAGGTCGGCCCGCTTCACCGCATTCTCGCCGATCGCCAGCGTCAGGTCCGGCTTGATGCTGAGATAGGTCGGCTTGTCCGGCTTCTTCTGCGGCGTCGCGCTGGAGGTCGGCAGATCGATCGGCAGGTCGACGGTCGAGAGCGGCGCCGCCACCATGAAGATGATCAGCAGCACCAGCATCACGTCGATGAACGGCGTGACGTTGATCTCGTGGGATTCCGCGAAATCGTCGTCGCCGTCGTTCTCGGAGATCGAGACTGCCATCGCCTACTCCGCCGCCGCGGCGCGCGGATGCACGGTGCGCGGAACGTCGCCGGGAACGCTGCCATGGGTGCGATCGAGATCGCGCGACAGCAGCCGTCCCGCCGCGCCCGAGGCGCGGTTGACGAGTTCGAGATAGACCTTCGTGACGCGCGAGAAATGGTTGTAGATGATCACCGCCGGGATCGCCGCGACGAGGCCGATCGCGGTTGCGAGCAGCGCTTCCGCGATGCCGGGCGCCACCACCGCAAGGTTCGTCGTCTGCGACTTCGAAATGCCGATGAAGCTGTTCATGATGCCCCAGACCGTGCCGAACAGGCCGACGAAGGGCGACGTCGCACCGATGGTCGCAAGCAGGCCCATGCCGACGCGGATCTTGCGGGCTTCGGCGCGCACGATTTCTGCAAAGCTCGACGCGGCGCGCTCCTTGATGCCGGCGTCGCTCGAAATGCCCGCCGACAGTCGTCCCTCGCGCATCGCGGCCGCAATGAACGACGACAGCACACTGCCCTTGGCGCCGAGTGCGAACTGCGCTTCCGCCAGCGACCGCGATTCAGCGATCTTGGCGAGCGCGCCGCGCAGCTTGCTCTGCGCCACGGTCAGCTCGACCATCTTGGCGATGAACACCGTCCAGGTCACGAGCGAGGCGAAAGCGAGACCGAGCATCACCGCCTTCACGATGATGTCTGCGTTCAGGAACATGTTCCACGGCGACAATTCGTGCAGACCGGTGCTGGTCGACTTCAGCACCTTGCCATCGCCGTTCGCAGACGCGGCCGGCGACACATCGAGTGCGGTCGGTGCGGGAGCTGCTGCGGCAGGTGCCGGCGCGGCCTGAGTTTGCTGGGCCTGGGCTTGCGGCGCCGGCTGGGCCACCGGCGCGGTCTGGGCAGCGGCCGCTGGCTGGGCCTGCGCAGCCGGCGGCTGAGCCGCGGGTGCGGACTGGGCCCGGGTCACCGGCGCGGACTGCGCGACAGGCGCCGTCTGCTGCTGCGCCGAGGACGGCGCAATCAGCATCAGCATCGCCAGCGAGGCGATCATGGCGGATGCAGCGGGGAACTTGAATGTCATCATCAGTTACACTTCAGCCCAGTGACGGATCAGGTTGTGATAAATCCCGGTCAATTTGACCGTTTCAGGGTCATCGCGGCCCAGCCGCTCCACCAGAGCCTGGATCGCAGTATCGAGATCAAAGATCAGACTGCGCGCGTGGGCATCCCGTACCATGCTCTGCAGCCAGAAAAAAGACGCTAGCCGGGTCCCCCGCGTGACCGGCGTGACCAGATGCAAGCTGGACGCAGGATAAACCACGAGATCGCCTGCCGGCAGCTTGATTTCATGGGATCCGTAGAGGTCCTCGATGACGAGCTCGCCGCCATCGTACTCTTCCGGCTCCGATAAAAACAGCGTGACCGACAGGTCCGTGCGGATCCGCATGCCCGTCAGTCTGTCGCCCCGCACCGCATTATCGACATGCAGGCCGAAATGGTGCCCGTCGCTTGCGGCATAGCGGTTGAACAAGGGTGGAAAGATTCTAAGCGGGATCGCCGCCGAGATGAACCGCGGGCTTGCCGACAGCGCCGACAGGATCCGGTTGCCGAGCTGCCGCGCGACCTCGCTGTCGGGCGGCAGCTGCTCGTTGCGCTTGACAATCGCGGACGCGGCACCCGCGGTCGAGCGGCCGTCCTCCCAATCGCTGGCATCCATGATGCGGCGGAAGTCCGCCACATCAGCCTTGCTCAATACATTGGGAATACAGACCAGCATCTCGTGCCGCGAAGCCTCCGTCAGTAACGCGCAGACACAACCAGATACGCAGCGCGTCCCGGCGCCTCGAGCACGAACGGTGCTGCGCTCTGGTACAGCGCGTCGTAGTAGCGCTTGTCGAAGATGTTGTTGACGAACAGCTTCATGGTCCAGTGCTTGTCGATCTTTGCCTCGGCAAAGGCGTCGAAGCGCCAATAGCTCGGGATCGACGTGCCCTGGTTTGCCGCGAGGAAGGTGCCGCCGTACATCTTGGAACGATACACCGCCTGCCCGCCGATTTCCCACATGTCGGTCAGTTGGTATTTCGAGAGCATGCTGAACGACTGATGTGCCACGTTGGCGAGCGGCAAGCCGACGTTCGAAGTGTACAGAATCGTGTTAGCCGGCGGAATATTCGATTTGGTCACCTCCGACTGCATTAACACGAGGCCACCGAACACGCTCCACTTGTCGGTGATCTTGCCGCCCACTCCGAGATCGATGCCCCGGATGCGATAGGCCGCGCCTGCGCTGATGCAGGAGACAGTTCCGGTCGTACCAGCCGGATAAGGACATGCGGCGGTTGCAGTCGCCGCGGTCACGTTCATGGATTCGCGCGCGTTCTCCTTCTCAGTCTGGAACAGCGCCGCCGTAACCAGCAAATGACGATCGAACAACTCCCACTTGGTGCCGACTTCAATCGCCTTGTTTTTCTCCGGCCCGAATATCTGGTTTGGATTGCCGTTGAGAACTGGCGCGATGCCACCATACTGAATGCTCGTGCCGTCAAACTCCGCGCCGACGGGGTTGGATGACGTGGCATAGGCGGCATAGACGCTTCCGTTCGGCAACGGCTTGAGCGTCAAGCCGAGGTTGAAGTTCGGCATGCCGTAGTCTTGCTGTTGCTGACCGAAGACGTTCGCGACACCATTGACCGTACCATAGCCGCTGGTCTTGATGGTGTAGTCGTCATAGCGGACGCCGCCATTGAGGATGACGAAGTCGTTGTAGTTGGCGGAATCCATGACGTATCCGCTCACGGTGTCGATACCGATCTTGGTCGGCCTGCCACTGAGGCTCGCGCTGTTCGTAAACGGGATGTTTGTGTATTGCGGGTTGAAGACGCTGACACCGGAGAGCGAGCCGCTCCCTGTGAAAGACGATGTACCGGTGGTTATTTCGGAGGCAAGGCCAGTGAAGCTGTCGATCGAAGACCGCTCGTTGTCGTATTCGACGCCCGCCGTCGTCGTGTGTTTGAAGCCGAGCCCATCGACCGATTTGTAGGTCGCCTCGGTCTGGTTGGCGAACACGTCGGTAACCTGGAAGCGGCTCTGCGGGTTGGCGCTCAGCGTATATGCTGTGAACGGTGCACCCGCGGCCAGCGTCGGCGATTCCGGCAGCGTGCCGATGTATTTCTGGGTCGAACGCGATTCCCGGATCTTGTTGCTGATCGTCAGGTCGGGCGTGATCTGCACCTCGGCATTGATCGTGCCGATGTCCTGCCCGGTCCGGAAGAAGTCGCGATTGACGAAGCCGTAGAAATTGTTGCGGTTGACGCCGAAGTCCGGGAACGGGCCGCCGGCCGTGCTCGCGGTGCTCGGCCGGTAGTAAGGCACGCCGAAGTCCGGGATGCCGGTGAGTTCGGTATGGATGTAGTTGCCGCTGATCTTCACCGCATCGACCGGCTTCCAGGTCGCAGCGACGAAACCACCATCGCGATTGTCGGTGACATAGCTGCGGCCGGCGACGCCGGCATCCTGGAACAGGCCGCCGGCGCGGATCGCCAGCGTCGGGCTGATCACCTGGTTGACATCGAGCGTCACCCGCTTGGTGCGATCGGTGCCGAACGAGGTATCCATGTTGTAGAAGCTGTTCTCCGTCGTCGCTTGCTTGGTGACGATGTTGATCGCGCCGCCGGTGGTGCCGCGGCCCGCGAAGGACGAGCCCGGACCGCGCAGGATCTCGACCTGCTCGGTGAAGAAGTTCTCGCGGACACTGACGCCGGCGTCACGCACGCCGTCGATGAAGATGTCGTTGCGGGCGTCGAAGCCGCGGATGAAGAAGCGGTCGCCGAAGGCATTGCCGCCCTCGCCCGTACCGAGCGTGACGCCGGCCGTCGACAGGATCGCCGATTTCAACGAAGTGGCGTTCTTGTCCTCGAGCACGTCCTTGGTCAGCACTGTGACCGACTTCGGCGTGTTCAGGATCGGCTCGGGATACTTGCCGGATGCCTGCAAGCGGTCGCCCTTGTACGGCGCGGCCGGGTCGGCGTAGCGGTCGCGGTCAGCGGGAAGACCGCCGGCGTTGGGAAACGGCACTGGCGCCTGCTGGGCCTGCTGATTGCTGCGGCGTGCGGCGCGGCGCAGCGCGTTGCGGGCGCGGACCTGGTCCGACGTAGGCTTTGACGTGACGGGCCGCGGACGCGCGACCGGGGCGTCCACATTCACCGGCGGCAGGCTGGATTGCTGCGCCTCAGCCCCCGAAAACGACGCCACCGCGATCAGGCTCGCGACAGCGGAGACCTTCGTGGCGGAATAACCCGTATCATCAGCCGAACCGATCGCCGCATCGAAGCGCAGCGATCTCGGCGCCTTCACATTGCTCATTTCTTGCACGCCCCCAGAAAAGCAAATCCGTTCGCAAAATCACCGTGCGACGAACTGTCTCTTTCGGTTATCGAGCGCGACTTTTTTTATCAATGCGAACAGCGCCACAGTTGGCTTGAATCGCCCCAATTCAAAGCGATTCTAATCTGTGGTTTGAAATCGTTCTAAACTCTAGTTTTTAAGCGTTCTAATAATCGTTCTAAACTAGTGCCAAGGCGTCTCGCCAATCACTCGGCGCTTGGTGGCTTCATCAGCGAGAACAGCTCGTCGATGGTCCGTTGCGCGACCTGCCGCACGCGGTCGCTGTTCTCGAGACCGGCGATATTGACGCCGCCAACGACCGCTTTGATCTCGTCGCGGAAGTCGGTGAGAAAGCGCAGCGGGTCACGCTGCTCGTTGGCGACGCGCGCGATCAACCCGGTGACCAGGATCTGGCATGCCATCATGCGTCCGTTCAACTCGTCCATCGCTGCCCTCATCCTCTCGCATCGTCGCTGCGCGATATGAACGACATCCCGCAGCGTTTCAACCACGTCGCGCAAGCCGCATCAGGTGAACGGATGGAGAGCAGGTCTGGACGCGGCGAGGCGCGCGCTATTTCGCGGCGATGTGCCCGGCATCCTCGCCGAGCGCCTTGATGCGATCCTTGACCTCGCGCAGCGTGGCCAGTCCGCTCTCGACATGCTTGTCCGATACGTCGCGGAGCACGTCGCCGGCGATCTCATCGCGCAGACTGTCGAGATCGTCGACGAGGCGGCGCCCGCTCTTGGTCAGGAACAGGCGATTGGCGCGGCGATCCCTGGGATCGGGACGGCGTTCGAGCAGGCCATGTTCGACGAGGCGGTCAAGCAGCCGCACCAGCGAGATCGGCTGCAACTCGAGCACGTCGGCGAGATCGACTTGGGACAGTCCCTCCTGCTCGCGCAGGCGGAAGAGCACGATCCATTGTGCGCGCGTGGTGCCTCGCGCCTTGGCGCGATGATCGATATAGTTGCGCAGCAGCCTGGAACTCTCGACGAGCTGCGCAATGAACTGGCGTTTGAGATCGCGCGACATGGGGGTCCTCGGAGCGTTTCCCGGACGGAATGTTTCTGCTCGTTTCTGACCTAAACCTTTCCAAATGTTTAGGATTCTCAAGCCTTGGTGTGTTTACACATTAAGTGCACGCATATTATATCCGCAAGCTCTGTGAACCGTTTCGATCACCCTTTATTGTTACGTCGAGCCCAAGAGTCCGCATGTCAAAGTCACGCACCATCGGTTGGGTCTTAGTGATCGCTGCGGTTGGCGCGGCCGGTTATTTCGGCTGGCAGAAACACACGAACGACCTGCAGGCGGCTGAAGCCGCGCAAAAGCGTTCCGCCCAGCGCCCGGCCGTACCGGTCAAGATCGCGCCGGTCGAGAAGGCCGACTTCCCGGTCTACCTGACCGGTCTCGGCACGGTGCAGGCGTTCAACACCGTCCAGGTCCGCACCCGGGTCGACGGCCAGATCACCAGGATCGCGTTCAAGGAAGGCCAGTTCGTCAAGGCGGGCGACACGCTGATCGAGATCGATCCGCGGCCCTATCAGGCGACGCTCGACCAGGCCAAGGCCAAGAAGGCCCAGGACGAGGCCAACATCGCCAACGCCAATCTCGACCTGCAGCGCTACACCAAGCTCGGCGAGTTCGCGACGCGCCAGCAGCTCGACACCCAGCGCTCCACCGTGGCCCAGCTCACGGCCCAGATCGCGGCCGACGACGCCGCCATCTTCAACGCCCAGACCCAGGTCGATTACGCCACCGTGAAGTCCCCGATCGACGGGATCGTCGGACTGCGACTGGTCGATATCGGCAACATCGTCAACGCTTCGGCCCAGACCGGCATCGTGACGATCACCCAGATCGAGCCGATCACGGTGATCTTCACCGCACCGGAAGACCAGCTGCCCGATATCAAGGCGGCACTGGCTGTGGCGCCGCCCAAGACCATTGCCCTGACCACCGACGGCAAGCGGGTGCTGTCCACCGGGACCCTGGCGCTGATCAACAATCAGGTCGACACCACCAGCGGGACTGTCCGGCTGAAGGCGGTGTTTGATAACAAGGACCATGCGCTGTGGCCGGGCCAGTCGGTCTCGACCCGGCTTCTGGTCAGAACGTTGAAGGATGCCACTGTCGTCCCGGATGACGCGGTGCAGCATGGCACCGAAGGCCTGTACGCGTATTCAGTCAATCAGGAGAACAAGGCCGAGCTTCGCAAGCTCAAGGTCAGTCAGTCGATCGACGGCAAGTCGGTGATCGAGGATGGCCTGTCGCCGGGACAGCAGGTGATCACAGCGGGCCAGTACAAGGTCTCGCCGGGAACCCTGGTGACGACGGCGGTGGCGAGCTCGGATCAGTCCCAGTCGAAGGTTACGCAGGAATGAGCGACGGAATTTCCGCACCATTCATTCGCTTCCCCATCGGCACCTCGCTGCTGATGGCCGGCATCCTGTTCGTCGGCCTTGTCGCCTATCCGCTGCTGCCGGTCGCGCCGCTGCCGCAAGTCGACTTCCCGACCATCCAGATCACCGCGACGCTGCCGGGCGGCAGCCCGGAGACGATGGCGAGTTCGGTCGCCCAGCCGCTGGAGCGCCAGTTCGCGCAGATCCCCGGCATCGCGCAAATGACCTCGACGAGCTATCTGGGCACCGCGTCGGTCACGATCCAGTTCGACCTCAACCGCTCGATCGACGGCGCCGCCAACGACGTGCAGGCCGCCATCAACGCCGCCAGCGGCCAGTTGCCGAAGAACCTTCCCTCGCCGCCGACCTATCGCAAGGTCAATCCGGCGGACGCGCCGATCATGCTGCTGTCGGCGACATCGGACACGCTGCCGCTGACTACGGTCAGCGATTCCGTCGACGCCCAGCTTGCCCAGCAGATCAGCCAGATTTCCGGCGTCGCGCAGGTCATCATCGGCGGCCAGCAGAAGCCGTCGGTTCGCGTCCAGATCGACCCGGCCAAGCTGGTCGCGAAAGGCGTGTCGCTGGAAGACGTCCGCGCCGCGATCAACATCGCAACCGTCGACAGCCCGAAGGGCAATATCGACGGCGCCACCCGCGCCTACACCATCTATGCCAACGACCAACTGCTCACGGCGGAGCCCTGGAACGACGTCATCATCGCCTACCGCAATGGCGGGCCGCTGCGCATCCGTGACATCGGCCAGGCCGTGACCGGACCCGAGGACGCCAAGCAGGCGGCCTGGGCCAACGGCAAGCGCGGCGTGTTCCTCGTCGTCTTCAAGCAGCCCGGCGCCAACGTCATCGACACCGTCGACAAGATCAAGGCGGCGCTGCCCCGGCTGGTCGCGGCCATTCCGCCGGCGGTCAAGATCGAGGTCATCAGTGACCGCACGACCACGATCCGCGCCGCGGTGGAGGACGTCCAGTTCACCCTGCTCCTGACCATCTTCCTGGTCGTGATGGTGATCTTTGCCTTCCTGCGCAGCTTCTGGGCCACCGTCATCCCGGCCGTGACCGTGCCACTGGCGCTGCTGGGCGCCTGCGCGCTGATGTGGATCTTCGGCTACACGCTCGACAATCTGTCGCTGATGGCGCTGACCATCGCGGTCGGCTTCGTGGTCGACGACGCCATCGTGATGCTGGAGAACATCAGCCGCTACATCGAGGAAGGCGAGCGGCCGATGGCCGCCGCCTTCAAGGGTTCCAAGGAAATCGGCTTCACCATCGTCTCGATCAGCATCTCGCTGGTCGCGGTGCTGATCCCGCTGCTGCTGATGGGCGGCATCATCGGCCGCCTGTTCCGCGAATTCGCGGTGGTGCTGGCGATGACCATCTTCGTCTCGATGTTCGTGTCGCTGACGCTGACGCCGATGATGGCCTCGCGCTTCCTGCGTGCCCACAATGAGGAACGGCACGGTCGTCTCTACAAGCTCAGCGAGCGCGGCTTCGACGCGATGCTGCGCGGCTATCAGAGCGGGCTCGACCTCGCGCTGCGCTGGAAGTTCACGACCCTGATGATCTTCTTCGCGACGCTGGCGCTGTCGGTCTACATGTTCGTCATCATCCCGAAGGGCTTCTTCCCGCAGCAGGACGTCGGCCTGATCACCGCGACCTCGGAGGCCAACCAGGACATTTCGTTCGCTGAAATGAAGGGTAAGCAGGAGGAGCTCAGCAAGATCGTCATGCAGGATCCCGGCGTGGCGACGGTGGCGATGGCGATCGGCGGCAGCGGCCGGGCCGGCAACAACGGCAACATGTTCATCACGCTCAAGCCGCTGAACGAGCGCGATGCCAACGCGCAGCAGATCATCGCCCGCCTGCGGCCGAAGCTGGAGAAGGTGCTCGGCGCCCGGCTTTTCATGCAGGCCGCGCAGGACGTCCGCCTCGGCGGCCGCCCCACCCGCACCCAGTTCGAATTCACGCTGCAGGACGCCAACCTCGCCGAGCTGAACGAATGGGCGCCGAAGATTCTCGGCAAGATGCAGACGCTGCCGCAGCTGCGCGACGTCGCCACCGACCAGCAGACCAACGGCACCACGGTCGAGCTGAAGATCAACCGCGACACCGCCTCGCGCTATGGCATTCAGCCGCAGCTGATCGACGACACGCTCTATGATGCGTTCGGCCAGCGCCAGGTCACGCAGTACTTCACCCAGCTCAACAGCTACCACGTCATCCTTGAGGTGCTGCCGGAGTTGCAGGGCTCGATCGATACGCTGAACAACATCTACATCAAGTCGCCGCTGACCGGCGAACAGGTGCCGCTGTCAACCTTTGCGAAATGGACCAGCACACCGGTGCGACCGTTGTCGATCAGCCACCAGGGCCAGTTCCCGGCGATCACCATCTCGTTCAACCTGGCGCAGGGTGTCGCGCTCGGCCAGGCGACAGACGCGGTGCAGAAGGCGATGATCGACCTTGGCGCGCCGCCGACCCTGAGCTCAAGCTTCCAGGGCACCGCGCAGGCGTTCCAGCAATCGCTGTCGACCGTGCCGCTGTTGATCCTGGCAGCGCTCGTGGTCGTCTACCTGATCCTCGGCATTCTCTACGAGAGCTACATCCACCCGATCACCATTCTGTCGACGCTGCCCTCGGCCGGCGTCGGCGCGCTGGCGATCCTGATGGCCGCCGGCTTCGACTTCTCGCTGATCGCGCTGATCGGCATCATCCTCCTGATCGGCATCGTGAAGAAGAACGGCATCATGATGGTCGACTTCGCAATCGCCGCCGAGCGCGATCAGCACATGGAGCCGGTGGCAGCGATCCGCCAGGCCGCCCTGCTCCGCTTCCGCCCGATCATGATGACGACGATGGCCGCGATGCTCGGCGGTGTGCCGCTGATGCTAGGGACCGGCACCGGCTCCGAAATCCGCCAGCCGCTCGGCTACGCGATGGTCGGCGGCCTGATCGTCAGCCAGGCGCTGACATTGTTCACGACGCCCGTGGTTTATCTCTATCTCGACCGGCTCTCCAACGCGTTTGCGAACTGGGGCCGCTCGCCGCGCGCCGACCACGATGCCGACGATGGCGAGGACGGATCGGTCAAGCAGGCCGCCGAGTGACTTGACTTTTGCCCGCATACCGGCACACCCGAAAGGTGTTCATTTCGGAGCCGGTATCGTGAAGATTGTCGCAAAGTCGCTCTTGGTCCTGTTCGCCGTGCTCGGCATGGCCGATCTTGGCCAGGCCCAGACACCCAAGGCGAAGAATTCACCCGCGCCGGCTCTGGCAGCTGCTCCGGCCGCTCCGCAAGGCGATGCCGCATCCCCCAACAATACCGGCTGGGTCGCGCGTTGCACCAGCGCGAGCCGCGACGCGCCGCTCGAATGCGCGATGGAGCAGACGGCTGTTCTCACCAAGACCGGCCAGCTCATCGTGCTGGTCAATATCCGCGTTCCCGGCGACACGCGCGCGCCGGTTGCGCTGATCCAGCTTCCGCTCGGGCTGAACCTGCCCGTCGGCGCCAAGCTGCAGGTCGACGACGGCAAGGCCGTCGATGTGCCGATCCAGACCTGCGAGGCGCGCGGCTGCTACATTAATGCGCCGATCGCGCCCGACGTGCTGGCCCAGCTGAAGACAGGCAAGCAGCTCAAGGTGTCGTTCCAGAATCTTGGCAAGGAGACCATCAGCATCCCGATGCCGCTCGCCGACTTCGCGACGGTGTACGACAAGATCAAGTAAAGCGCGGGGCTCCCTCCGTCATTGCGAGGAGCGAAGCGACGAAGCAATCCATGCTTCCGTTGCGGCGCCGTGGATTGCTTCGCTCCGCTCGCAATGACGCCGGGAAGAACTCGCCTACTGCCGCGCCATCTCCGCATTCCCCACACCGTCGCCATCGAGCTTCTGGTCGTCATGCATCACGACCGTCACCTGCAACAGCCTGCCGGTGAATTCGAACGGCGCCGCGTAGTGCGAGACCGGGCTGCCGCGATCGCGTCCGATGTCGAGCCCGGACCATGAGATGAAATTGTGGAAGCCGAGCTGAGTCGGCATCGATCCCACCGGTTCGCCGTCGATCGTCAGCGCGTATTCGGTGACGCCGGTCCGCGCACCCTTGGCCGGCGGCTCCTTGCGCGTTAGCCGCTCGACATGCAGGCCGAGCCGGTGCGCACCCGCGGGCACCTTGCGGCTCGAGGTGACGAGCTCATGGCCGCCGCCGACATTCAAATCGTGCACCAGGAGGCCATCCTTGATGTAGAGGCTGTAGCCCGAGGTGGCGTCGCCATGCGCGATCAGCACGCCGCTCGCGCCCTCGGCAATCTCGACATGCGCCTCGATGGTGTAGCTGCGACTGCGCACGTCGGGCGCGACATCGGTCGGCACGTGCCCCATGCCGGCATGAAAGGTGAACTTCGTCCGCGCGCCATGAAAGCGCGCAGCGTTCTCGGCAAAGCGCGGCCCGAAGCGATCGTCGAGCGGCAGCACGTTGTGCGCCTCGGCCTCGCTCCACCACAGCTTCGTCATCTGCTCCAGACGCTCGGGCTCCTTCGCGGCGAGGTCGTCGACCTCGGAGAAGTCCTGATCGAGATGATACAGCTCCCATGTGTCGTTCTCGAACGGCGTGCCGGAGGGATGAAACGACACCGCCTTCCAGCCGTCCTTCCAGAGACCGCGATGGCCGAACATCTCGAAATATTGCGCCGATGTCTTCGACGGCGCCGAGGCGTCGTCGATCGACCGTGCAAAGCTCTCGCCTTCCAGCGGCATCTGCGGACAGCCGGCGATCTCGGCCGGCGCGGAGATTCCGATCAGATCGAGCAGCGTCGGCGTCAGGTCGCAGGCGTGGACGAACTGATGGCGTAGCTCGCCTTTGGCCTTGATGCGCTTCGGCCAGCTCATCACGAAGGGATCGCGGATGCCGCCGCCATGGGTGTTCTGCTTGTAGCGCCGCAGCGGCGTGTTCGAGGCCATCGCCCAGCCGTGCGGAAAGTTGGAGTGCGTGTCCGGCCCGCCGATGTCGTCGATCCGCTGCAATTTCACCGGCAGCGGCTCGGGCCGGAAATTATACGGCCCCATCGCGTTGACGAAACCGAGCGGGCCGCCCTCCTGGCTCGCGCCATTGTCGGACATCACGATGACCAGCGTGTTGTCGCGGATGTCGGCCTTGTCGAGGAAGGCGATCAGCCGCGCCAGATGCCGGTCGGCGTGGTCGAGCATGCCGGCATAGGCCGCCTGCAGCCGCGTGAACACGCGCTGCTCGTCGGCGGAGTGCGCATCCCATGCTTTCACGCCGTCGTTTCGCGCCGGCATCCTGGTGGCTTCCGGCACCAGCCCCATCGCCTTCTGCCGCGCCATCCGCTGCGCGCGCTCGACGTCCCAGCCATGGGCAAAGCTTGCGTCATAGCTCTTGATGATGTCGGCGGGCGCCTGATGCGGCGCATGGCAGGCGCCGAGCGCAAGCCAGGTCAGCCACGGCAGATCGGGACGATCGGCCGTGTGATCGGCGATGAAGCGGATCGACTGGTCGACCAGATCGGATGTCAGATGATAGCCGGACTCGTAAGTCCCCGGCGGATCGATCTGCGTGTTGTCGGATACCAGCTCCGGCGCATATTGATCGGTTTCCGCGTCGAGGAAGCCGTAGAAGCGGTCAAAGCCGCGGCCGAGCGGCCAGCCGTCGAACGGACCGGTGGCGCCGCTCTCGGTCAGCGGCGTGACGTGCCACTTGCCGACCATGTAGTTGCGATAGCCGTGCTGCCGCAGCATCTCGGCAAGCGTCCCCGCCTCGCGCGCGATCTTGCCGCGATAGCCGGGATAGCCGGAATCGAAATTGGCGAGGCACCCGACGCCGACCGAATGATGGTTGCGCCCGGTCAGCAGCGCCGCGCGCGTGGTCGAGCACATCGCAGTGGTGTGGAAGCCGCTGTAGCGCAACCCCTCGGCGGCGAGCCGGTCGATGGTCGGCGTCCGGATCGGTGAGCCGTAGCAGCCGAAATCGGAGAAGCCGACATCGTCGAACAGCACGACGAGGATGTTCGGCGCACCGGCCGGCGGCTGGCGCGTATCGGGCCACCATGGCTTCGAGGTCGCAACCGTCTTGCCGATGCTGCCGCCGAACGGCGGCGTCCGATGCTCGCTCATGGCGTTCTCCCTGTCCTCGCCGCGGTTGGCCTGCGGCCCGTACCGGCACGGTGCGGCCGGATTGCTTCAAATGATAATCAGAATTATGATTATGAAAACCAGGAGACGCAAGCGCAAATGCCGCGGCTTTCAGCCCAGTTCGACCTTCCCGGCGTCACCCCCTCGCGCCAGAAGCGCAGCCGTGAGACGACACTGGCGCTGCTTGAAGCCGGTGCCGAGCTGTTGCGGACAAGAAGCCTCGCGGAGCTGTCGATCGAAGCCTTGTGCAGCAAGGTCGGCGCCACCGTCGGCGCCTTCTACAGCCGCTTCGAGAGCAAGGAAGCCTACTTCAACGCCCTGATCGCGCTGGCGGCGCAGGACGGCGCGCGGCGTCTCGCCCGGATGGACAGCCCCGCCGGCAATGCCGCGCTCGACGAGCTCTGCCGCCGCGTCGTGTCGGGCGTGATCGGCTGGATCCGCGCCCATGAAGGCGTGCTGCGCGCCGCGCTCCAGCACGACGACACCCGGCCGGACAGATGGACCACGTTCAAGAGCCTCGCGCGCGCAACCACCCAGCACGCCACCCCGCTGCTGCTGCCTGCGATGGGCAAGGGCCGCAAGGCGGCGAAGACCCGCGCCATCGCCTTCGGCTTCCAGGTCGTGCTGGGCACGCTCGTCAACGCGATCCTCAACGATCCCGGCCCGCTGTCGCTGCGCGACAGGGAGATCGAGCAGCGGCTGGCCGATTGCCTCGCGCTGCTGCTGAAGGCAGAGATCAGATAGCGCGCGGCAGACCTTGGCCGGCCGCTATCGCTCGCGCTTGTAGAGAAACGCGTTGTCCGGCTGCGGCATGCCGATGGTCTTGTAGAACCCGATCGAGTCGGGCGCCGACAGCAACAGGCACATCGATTCAGGTCCGGCGTGGCGCCGGGTTTCCGCGATCAGGCGCTTGCCGATGCCATGCCCCTGAAATTCGCGATCGACCGCAAGGTCCGACAAATAGCAGCAATAGGCGAAATCGGTCAGCGCGCGCGAGACGCCGACGAGCAGGTGCGCCTTGCGCGCCGTCACGATCAGGTTCGCATTGGCGATCATGCGCGCCATCCGGTCGGCATCCGCCAGCGGCCGCCGCTCGCCGAGGCCCGACTGGCGCAGCACCTCGATGAACTCGTCGACGCCGATCGACGGCTCGCGGGCATAAAGAATTTCGTCCATCACCTTCAACCTCTGTCGCACCAGGCTGCACCACAGTCGCGAGACCATGGTGGATTACGCCGCGCTGATCCACCCTCGATGCCGTGACAACACATCGCGTCACGTCACCACCGGTCCCGCATCAGGCGCAGGCGAGCCCGGCAAGTCATCGGGATTTGGAGGATGATCGCGTCACCGAGGCAGATTGGCTGGGGAACCTGGATTCGAACCAAGACAAACAGAGTCAGAGTCTGTTGTGCTACCGTTACACCATTCCCCAAGAATTGTCCGTGGTATCAACAACTTAGTTGGACGACTGGACATCTCGGTGCAGCGGGTTCGCCTGCCAAATCAGCGCCCGCGCGAGTGCGACCTTCTACCCGCTTGGTCCCACGCTTGGCAAGCATTGATGGCGTGGAACGGGCGTGAAAATCGCAGCCGAAAGCGAGCGATCAGCGTCGGCCAGAGGCGTTACATTTCAGCGAGCAGTTCAAGTAGCACTTCCGGGCAGGCTGCAAGCAGAGCTCCAAGGCCAAATCCTACGGTGCCGAGCGCGATGGCACCAATCCAGCCGTGCCACCCCCATCCAAGGACCGCGCCCATCAGGGTTGCCGCCCCAACCACGAGAACGGTCCAGATCAGCCGCATTACGACAAGCAACGCCTTGATCATCGCGATCCACGGCTCGACACGCGCGGACACGAATGGAAACGCCGCACTTCGGGGGTTCTCCGGTCGAGGACTCTATTTTGGGTCGGCACCGCGCGCGGCACGTTCAACCACGGCGGCGTGATGCGCACTGACAAAGCGCCGCACCACCCGAGCCGCGAATGGCCTGCCGTTTGGACTCAGTACAGCCCGCTCGGACTGGACTGCATGACCGCGCGGCCCGCGTCCGGCGGGATTGCCTGCTGGGTCCCGTCGATCACATCGGTGCCGGCGACCAACGTCGGATCATAGAACGGCGGTGCCTGGCCCGGCTTGAAGGCCTCGAGCACCACGCCCCGGTTCTGACCGGACGAGGCGCGCAGGCCGGTCTTGGCATCGACCAGCACCAGCCGGATGCCGACCGGCTGCTTGAACGGGGTGGCGGGCTTGTCGGCCAGCGCGAGCTTCAGGAAGTCGCGCGCGATCGGCGCCGCGGTGTGGCCGGCCTGCGCGTTGCGGCCGAGCGAGCGCGGCTTGTCGTAGCCGACATAGAGACCGACCACGAGGTCCGGCGAGAAGCCGACGAACCAGAGGTCCTTGGCCTCGTTCGAGGTGCCGGTCTTGCCGGCGAGCGGCTTGCCGACGTCCTTTAGCGCGGTGCCGGTACCGGCCTGAATCACGCCCTCCATCAGCGAGGTGATCTGGTAGGCGGTCATCGCGTCGAGCACCCGCTCGCGGCGATCGACGAGCTGCGGCTCGGGCTGGTTCTTCCAGCCCTCCGGCGCGTCGCAGCCGCGGCATTCGCGCTGGTCGTGCCGGAAGATGGTGCGGCCGTAGCGATCCTGAATGCGGTCGATCAGGGTCGGCTTCACGCGGACGCCGCCATTGGCGATCATCGAATAGGCCGTGGCCATCCGCATCACCGTGGTCTCGCCGGCGCCGAGCGCATAGGCGAGATAGTTCGGCAGCTCGTCATAGACGCCGAACCGCTTGGCATACTCGCCGATCACAGGCATGCCGATTTCCTGCGCCAGCCGCACCGTCACGGTGTTGAGCGACAGGCGGAGCGCGTTGCGCAGCGTGACTTGGCCTTGATACTTGCCGGTGGAGAAGTTCTCCGGCCGCCAGATGTTGCCCTGCCCCTGGTCGATCTCGATCGGGCCGTCGATCATCACCGTCGATCCGGTGTAGCCATTGTCGAGCGCCGTCGAATAGACGATCGGCTTGAACGTCGAGCCGGGCTGCCGGTAGGCCTGCGTCGCGCGGTTGAACTGGCTCTGGTCGAACGAGAAGCCGCCGACCATCGCGAGCACACGGCCGGTATGCGGATCCATCGCCACCATCGCGCCCGACAGTTCGGGGATCTGGCGCAGCCGGTACTGGCCCTCGACCACCTTGCCGTCCTTGAACAGCGGATCGGCGTAGATCACGTCGCCAGGCTGCAGCACCTGCGAGACCGCGGTCGGCGTCTTGCCCTTGGTCCTGGCCCAACGCACGCCGTCCATCGTGATGATGCCGGTCTCGCGCTGCTTGCTGACGGCGCCGCCGAGCTCGCGGCCAGGCTGGAAGCCGATCCGCGCCGACTGGTCGTTGCTTTCCAGCACCACCGCCATCCGCCACGGCGAGATGTCCGAGAGCGACTTGATTTCGGCGAGCGGGACGCCCCAGTCGCTGCTGAGGTCGAGCTTCTGGATCGCGCCGCGATAGCCCTGTTGCTCGTCATAGTTCACGAGCCCCGCCACCATGGCCTTGCGCGCCATCACCTGGACCTTGGGGTCGAGCGTGGTGCGCACCGACAGGCCGCCCTCATAGAGCTTCTTCTCGCCGTAGCGCTCGAAGATGTCGCGGCGGACCTCTTCGGAGAAATATTCGCCTGCGAAAGTGTGCGCGCCGTTGCTGCGGTTGGTGACGGTCAGCGGATCCTTGCGCGCCTTGTCGGCGTCGGCAGCGGTGATCCAACCGTTCTCCTGCAGGCGGTCGATCACGTAGTTGCGCCGCTCGATGGCGCGCGCACGGTTGCGCACCGGATGCAGGCTGGCCGGCATTTTCGGCAGCGCCGCCAGGTAGGCCGCTTCCGAGACCGTCAGTTCGTTGACGGACTTGTCGAAATAGACCAGCGAGGCCGCCGCGATGCCGTAGGCGCCGAGGCCGAGGTAGATCTCGTTGAGATAGAGCTCGAGGATCTTGTCCTTGGAATAGGCCCGCTCGATTCGCATCGCCAGCAGGGCTTCCTTGATCTTGCGGGTGAACGACACCTCGTTGGTCAGAAGGAAGTTCTTGGCGACCTGCTGGGTGATCGTGGAAGCACCCTGCGGACGGCGGTTGGAACCGAAGTTCTGGATGTAGGAGACGCCCGCGCGCGCCATGCCGGTATAGTCGATGCCGCCGTGCTCGTAGAAATTCTTGTCCTCGGCCGCGAGGAACGCGTTGATCACGAGCTTCGGCACCGCCTGGATCGGCAGATAGAGCCTGCGCTCCTTGGCGAATTCGCCCAGCAGCGATCCGTCAGCCGCATGCACCCGGGTCATCACCGGCGGCTCGTAGTTCTGGAGCTGCGAATAGTCGGGCAGGTCCTTGGAGAAATGCCAGAACAGCCCTGCGACCGCGGCGAGACCAGCCAGGAACAGGATGGTTCCTGCGGTGAACAGGAACCCGAAGAACCGCAACAGAAATTTCATCGACCAGATTTTCCGTGGCGAATACGTCGCTCGTTCTGAGTGCGCTGCCTGCCACTTAGGCCGCCCGGTATATCGGTCGCACCATGGACCTGCAATTCAACACGGGAGAATTAAAGCGCGCCAGGCGTCAAACTTATGCCATAGAGCCCGGCTCGCGCGCTGCCAAATCAGGCCCTCCCCGCTGTTCGGACGCTCCGCAGGACCGCATTGGCCTCCAGCCCTCCGTCCTCCGATTTGCCGGCACGCCCGGCGGACGGCACGTCGGTCTCCAATCACGGCACTGCGCGGCGAGCCGGTTGCGAAAGAAAAGCGCAGGCCGGACCGAGCGGGTTCACTACCCGGCTGCCGTTCCAGGCACCGTGTCGTCAGAAACCGGTGGACAGTGCCGGCGGGCCGCCAGGATTAACGGTCTATTAACCATAACTACCGCAAGTTGTTGTCATACACGCGACTCGCGAGAGCTGGTTTGCATGGCACTGCGCGGATTTAGACGACCTTTTGCGGCCGACCCGAATATCCTCGGATTTCCGAGACCTCCCACATCGGCGATGGGCACCGAGGCCTTGGACCTCGTCTATCAGGCGGCGGACCTGTTCCGCAGCATCGAGGACCGGGCCCGCGCCGGCGAAGCGCGCGCCGAGGCCGCCGAACAGGCGCAGCTCGAAATCATCGCCGCCACCGAACGCAAGCTGAGGGACGCGTCCCGGGCGCTTGAAGAGGCCCGACGGCGCATCGAATCCCAGCAGGAGCAGCTCGATGCGGTCGAATTCCGAGCCCAGGCTGCGGAAGCCGAGGCGCGTGAAGCCAGGCAATCGCTGGCCCTGATCGAGGATGCGATCCGCCGGCGCCTGCTGCTCACAAGCGGGCACGACGACGGCAGGTCGACGGCCGTCGCCTGACGCACGACCGGCTTTGCAAGCGGTCCCTGCCCGGCCGTCCGCATGCGACCGCGCAACGGCAATCAGTAGCCGCCGGCAAGCCCCGAGTTGCGGCGCGGATCGTTCGCCCCATAGAAGCGATTATTGCCGACCGGCTTGCCGCCCAGCGACGGCGCCCCGATGATGATGACCGCGAGGTGATTGGCCGGCTGCGGCGGACCGAACGTCTGGCCCATGCCTTCCAAAATCTTCCGCGTGTCCGGCGATAGCGTGAAGTCCTCGAGGTTGGTCAGGTCCGGCAGCCATTGCTGGTGGAAGCGCGGCATGTCCACGGCTTCCTGTGCATTCATGCCGTAGTCGATGGCGTTGATCATCGTCAGCAGCACGGCCGTGATGATGCGGCTGCCGCCCGGCGTCCCCACCACCATGACCGGCTTGCCGTCCCTGGTGACGATGGTCGGGCTCATCGAGGACAGCGGACGTTTGCCGGGGACGATGGAATTGGCCTCCCCCTGCACCAGGCCGTAGAGGTTCGGCACGCCGACCTTGGCGGTGAAGTCGTCCATCTCGTCGTTCAGCAGCACGCCGGTTTTGGCCGCGGTCACCTTGGCGCCGAACCAGTCGTTGAGCGTGTAGGTCACCGACACCGCGTTGCCGTCCTTGTCGGCGATCGAATAATGCGTGGTGTTGCTGCCCTCGTGCGGCGGAACGCCGGGCTTGATGTCCTTCGACACGCCGGCCTTGGCCGGGTCGATCACGGCGCGGATCTTCGCGGCATAATTCTTGTCGAGCAGACGCTCGAGCGGATTCTTCACGAAGTCGGGATCGCCGAGATAGCTGTTGCGATCGACATAAGCGTGGCGCATCGCCTCGATCTGGTAGTGCACCGCCTGCGCGGAATGGTAGCCGAGTTCCTTCAGCGGGTAGCCCTCTAGGATGTTCAGTATCTCGCAGATCACGACGCCACCCGAGCTCGGCGGCGGCGCCGAGACCACGTGATAGCCACGATAGTCGCATTCGACCGGCGCGAGCTCGCGAACCTTGTAGTTGTCGAGGTCCTCCTGCGTGAGCAGGCCCTTGCCGGCCTGGCTCGAAGCGACGATCGCTGCGCCCACCCAGCCCTTGTAGAAGCCGTCGGTGCCGCGCTTGCTGATCTCGCGGAGCGTCTCGGCGAGCTCGTGCTGCGTCAGCCGCTCCCCGACCTGGAACGGCTTGCCGTTGTTGAGGAAGATCGCACCCGAGGCCGGATCGTCCTGAAAATCCCTGGTCGAGGTTTCCAGCATGCTGACGTCGCCCTGGTCCAGCACGAAGCCGTCCTCGGCGAGTTGCAGCGCCGGCGCGATCACGTCCGCACGCTTCATCGTGCCGTATTTCTCGCGCGCATATTCCATGCCGGCCACCGAGCCGGGCACGCCGACCGCGAGATGCCCCTTGGTCGACAGGCCGGGAATGACGTTGCCGTCCTTGTCGAGATACATGTTGGCGGTGGCGCCCTTCGGCGCCGTCTCGCGGAAGTCCAGGAAGGTCTTGCGGCCGTCGGCGAGCTGGATGGTCATGAAGCCGCCGCCACCGAGATTGCCGGCGGCGGGATAGGCGACCGCGAGCGCGTAACCGACCGCAACCGCAGCGTCGACCGCGTTGCCGCCCCGCTTCAACACCTCGATGCCGACCTGCGTCGCAAGATGCTGCGCGGATACCACCATGCCGTTTTCGGCGGCGACCGGCGCAACCGACGCGGCGCGGCCAGGGGCTGACGCCGTGACGCCGATCGCGACAAGGACCGCGACCGTCCATCGCGCGCCCGTTCGTGGATTTCGCATTGGAGTTCCCCCCGATTTGCGCCGTCTGGGTGCGGCGCATGTTGCTTCTATCGGAGCGAGCAAGTGTAGCAGGCCGCGCGCCCGCGCACTACAGGATCGTCGCGCCGCATCAGTCTTGACTTTCCGTCAGCCCGACGCGCGCGCGGCGGCTTGCCCGGCGAAATCCAGCACCGGCGTCGCAGCGAGCAGCGCTCTGGTATACTCGTGCTGCGGACGGTCGAACACGTCGTCGCGCGACCCTTGCTCGACGATACGGCCGCCCTGCATCACCACCACGCGGTCGGCGACCTGCTCGACCGCGGCGAGGTCGTGGCTGATGAAGAGGCAGGCAAAGCCGTATTGCGCTTGCAGACGTTCGAACAGCTTCAGCACCTGGGCCTGGATCGTCATGTCGAGCGCGGAGACCGGCTCGTCGGCGACCACGAAGGACGGATGCCGCACAATCGCGCGCGCGATCGCGATGCGCTGGCGTTGACCGCCGGAGAGCTCATGCGGCCAGCGCTGGGCGAAGCCGGCGAGCCCGACCTCGTCGAGCATGCTGGCCACGCGCCGGTCGCGCTCGCTGGATGACAGCTCCGGGACATGCCGCAGCGGCTCGGCGACAATCTCACCGACCCGCATGCGCGGGTCGAGGGACGAATACGGATCCTGGAATACGAGTTGCGAAGCCAGACGGAACGCGCGGTCGCGCGTCGCGATCACATCCCTGCCCTGAAAGCGGATCTCACCTGCGGCCGCCGGGATCAGCCGCAGCATCGCGCGGCCGAGCGTGGTCTTGCCTGAGCCGCTGCCGCCGACCACGGCGACGGTTTCACTGGCGCCGATCTCGAGGTCGACACCATTGATCGCAGCAACATCGGCATCCCTGCGGAACAGGCGCTGCCGCCCGCCGAACGCGACCTTCAGGCCACGCACGCTGATCAGCGGCTCGCCGGCTGCGCGGGGCCCGGTCGCGGCGCGCCGCCGCGGCAGCGCATCGACGAGTTGACGCGTGTAAGCCTCGCGTGGCGCGGAGAGGATCTGCCGGACGCTGCCGGTCTCCACCAGTTTGCCTTGCCGCAGCACGACCGCACGCTGCGCATAGCGCGACACCAGGCCGAGATTGTGGGTGATCAGCATCACCGCGGTGCCGTGATCGCGCGCCAGTTCGACCATCAGGTCGAGCACCTCGCGCTGGCTCAGCGTGTCGAGCGCGGTGGTCGGCTCGTCGGCCAACAGCAGCTTCGGCTTCAACAGCATCACCGAGGCCAGCATGATGCGCTGGCGCATCCCGCCGGAGAATTCGTGCGGATAAGCATCGAAGGTCCGCTCGGGATCGCGTATCTGCACCCGCGCCAGCATGTCGAGGCAGCGCTGCCTGATCTCGCCCCGCGTCAACCTCTCGTGCAGGGCAAGGCCCTCGGCCATCTGCGCGCCGACGCTGATCGCCGGATTGAGCGACACCATCGGCTCCTGGAACACCATGCCGACCGAGCGGCCGCGCAGCGCACGCATGCGCCGTGGCGCGATATCGGCGAGATCCTCGCCGTCGAGCCGGATCGCGCCGCCGACCCGCCGCAGGCCCGGCGGCAGCAGCCCGAGAATGGCGCGCGCCGCGGCGGTCTTGCCGCTGCCGGATTCACCGACCACCGCGAGGAATTCGCCGCGCTCGATCGCAAACGACACATCGTCGACGACGACAGCGCCGGTCCTGGCAGCCTCGATGCGCAGATGGTCGACGGTCAGCAGTGGCGCGGTCATCCGTGCGCCATCCTGGGATCGAAGCTATCGCGCAGGGAATCGCCGAGCAGATTGATGCCGAGCAGCGTCAGCGCGATGCACAGTCCCGGTGCGATGCTGAGCCAGGCCGCGGTCTCCATGTACGGCCGGCTCGCCGCCAGCATGTTGCCCCAGGTCGGCGCCGGCGGCGGCACGCCGAGACCGAGGAAGCTCAGCGCGCTCTCGGCCAGCAGCACCCAGCCGAACATGCTGGTCGCGAGCACCGCCACCGGTGCGATCGCATTGGGCAGCACGTGGCGGAGCATCGAATAGAATTCGGAGTTGCCGATCACCCGCGACGCCTCGATATACTCCTTCTCGCGGATCGACAGCACGGTGCCGCGAACCACACGCGCGACCGACGGGATGTAGGCGAGCCCCAGCGCCAGCACGAGGCCCGACTTGTTGGCGCCGATCACGATCATCACCGCGAGCGCCAGCAGGATGCCGGGAAAGGCCAGCAGCGCGTCGTTGACGGCCATGATGATGCGATCGGTCCAGCCGCGCAGATAGCCCGCGACACCGCCGACCAGCACGCCGACACCGACGGCAATCAGGACGGTGGCGAGCGCCACCACGACGCTGGCGGCGGCCCCTGCCATCAGCCGGCTCAGCACGTCGCGGCCGAATTCATCGGTGCCGAACCAGTGCAGCGCGGACGGCGCGTGCAGCCGCGCCTTCAGGTTAATGCGCAGCGGATCGAACGGCGTCCAGAACGCGGCCGTCGCGGCTGTGCCGAGCACGAGCCCGATCAGCGCGCCGCCGATGACGGTGTTGATGCGCCATTTCATGCCACGGTCACCCTTTTCATGCCACCGCCACCCTTGGATCGAACAGCGGATAACAGAGATCGACGATCAGGTTGACGACGACATAAATCACCGCGGTGAACAGCAGGCAGCCCTGCACCACCGGATAGTCGCGCGCGAAGATCGAATCGACCAGCAGCCGTCCGAGCCCCGGCAGCGTGAACACGGTCTCGATGACGGCGATGCCGCCGAGCAGATGGCCGAGCACGAGGCCAATCAGCGTCCAGGTCGGCGCAAAGGCGTTCGGCAGCACATGGCGGCCGAGCACCAGCCATTCCGGGACGCCTTTGGCGCGCGCATGCGTGACGTATTCGAGCCGCAGCACCTCGATCGAGGCCGCCCGCGCCATCCGCGTCAGCACGCCGATCTCGACCGCGGTCAGGGTGACGATCGGCAGCACCATGAACAATGTAGCCTGCCAGACATTCTCCGAGAACGGCACGTAGCCGATCACCGGCAGCCATTTCAGCTTCAAGCCGAACAGCAGAAGCAGCAGCAGACCGAGCCAGAAGCTCGGGATCGACAGCAGGAGCGTGGCGCCGCCGACGATCGCCAGATCGAGCGCGCTGTTCTGCTTCCATGCCGCGACGAGGCCCGCCACGACGGCGATGCAGGCGGCAAGGCCGACCGCCACCAGCACGATCGTGGCCGAGACCTGGAAGCGCTCCAGGATCAGCGGCAGCACCGGAAGATTGTTGGTTATGGAGTGGCCGAGGTCGCCGGTCGCGAGCTTGCCGAGCCAGTACAGGAATTGCAGCGGCACCGGCTGGTCGAGCCCGAGCTGCGCGCGCAGTTGCGCGGCCTGCGCCGGATCGGCGTTGTCGCCGAGCATCACCTGCACCGGATCGCCGGGGATCAGGCGCACCAGCGTGAACACCGCGACCGCCACCAGCAGCAGCGTCGGGATCGTCATGGCCAGCCGTCGTGCGAGGTAGCCCAGCATCGCCGCGATCCCTCCCTACTGCAGGCTCACGCCCCAGAAGCGCGGCTGTCCGAACAGCCAGCCGGCAAATCCCTTGACGTTGTTGCGCAGGGCGGCGATCTCAGCGCCGTTGAACAGGACGATCATCGGCACATCGTCGATGAAGCGGCGGTGCAGCTCGTCGAACAGAAGCTGGCGCTTCGCCTTGTCGTCGATCATCATCGACTCCTGCAGCATCCGCTGCGCCTCCGGATCGTCCCAAACCTTGCGCGGCTGCGTCGCTTTGGGCCCCATCAGCATCTCGAAAGAGAGCGACGGGTCTAGCCGCGGTGAGTAGACGAAGGCCATCGACTGGTAGTCGCCGCGGTTGTAGCGATCGAGCTGGGCGGCCCAGTCCAGCACCTCGATCTCGATGTTGATGCCCGCGGCCTGCGCCATCGCCTGCACCAAAACGGCGGAATCGAACACGTAGCTGTAGCGCTTGTTGGCGATCATCTTGATCGGCTGGCCGTGATAGCCCGCTTGCGCGAGCAGCTTCTTGGCTTCCGCGATATCCTGGGTGTAGCCGTGGGTCTCCACCTCGCCATAGAACGGACTTCCGATCGGCAGCGCCGAATTGTTGGCGCGCGCGATGCCCTCCATGACCGCGTCGATGATCTGCGGCGTGTCGAGGCTGAGCGCGATCGCCCGCCGGATCCGCACGTCCTTCAGCAGGGGATCGCGGGTCTGGAACAGGATGCCGGTGAGACCGAGCGCGGGCGTGATGCTGAGCTGCACATCCGGCCGCGTCTTGAGGTCCTCGACATCGGGGATCGCAAGATTGCTGATCGCATCGAGCGAACCGGACAAGAGGCCCGCCTTCGCCGCCGAACCGTCGGGAACGACGTTGAACCTGATCCGGTCGACTTGCGCGATCTTGGCGCCGGTGTAGCCGGTGCGCGGCTCGCTGCGCGCGGCGTAGCCGTCGAACCGCACCAGGTCGACGTACTGGCCGCGTTTCCATTCGCCGAGCTTGAACGGTCCGGTCCCGACTGGCACAATCCACTTGCCGTCGGGCCCGACCGAGTCACGATGAATGATGGCGGTCTGTCCGCAGTCGGGCCGCGCCAATGTCGACAGGAACAACGCGGTCGGGCGGTCCAGGGTGATCGCGACCGTCTGCGGGTCAGGCGCCTCGATCTTCTGGATCTGGGCGATGCCGGTTGCGCTGAATTCAGACAGGCAGCGCCATTGCGTGGCCGGATCGAGCCAGCGCTTCAGCGACCAGATGACGTCATCCGCGGTCATGCCGGCGCCATTGTGGAACTTGACGCCTTGCCGGAGGTGGAAGGTGTAGGTCTTGCCCTCGTTCGAGACGGTCCAGCTATCCGCCAGCATCGGACCGATCGAGGTATCGTCGCGGAACGCGACCAGGCCCTCGACGATATGCGCCATCACGCCGTCGGTGTTGGCGTCGCGGTTGGTGCCGGGATCGGTGGAGCGGATGTCGGCGTTCAGCCGCGTCCGCAGCAGCGTCTCGGCATCCGCGCGCAGCGGCGCCACGGTCAGCATCGCCGACAGTGCCAGCAGGCCGACCATCATCGCACGCGATGGCCGACACAGGACCATCAGGACGCCCTCGCGGCCGCCGATGGCGCGCCCTCATTGCGGGGGCTGGCCACCACGTCGAGCCGATAGGAGGTGAACTGCCGGTTCAGCGCCGGCAGCGGCGCGACTTCCATCAGCCCGCTCGCCGGCTCCATCAGGATCATTGCTACGGTAGCGCTGAGATTGTTGCCGAGATTGCGGCGCGGCGGCCGGCATACCGACCACGGATAGGCGAAGTCGTCGAACAGCGCCGACTTCACTGTCTCGAAGCTAATGGCGCCGAGATGCGGCTGCAACAGATCGCGGACCCGGATGTCGCGATAGAGGCTGTCGGGCGTGCTGGCGATGCCGGTGTCCTTGAGCTTGCCGAGCGCAACGGGGCTGACGAAATGATTGGCGTGCACCAGGAGCCCACGATCGGGATGCACCTGGAAGGTCTCGTCCGGCGCACATTCGAAGTCGATCGCAACACCGTCGCGATGGCTGACGATCATGTTGTTGGCGGCGGATTTCTTCGTGCAATAGACGGTGCGCATCGACAGCGCGACGTGGTCGCTCTCCAGCACCTTGCGTCGGATCAGCGCCAGCGGCGCCCCGATCTGGCGATAGTCACGGTCGCACTGCAGATAGTTCGCGGTGATGGCGATGCCGGCCGCGTTGAAGCCGCAGCGACCGAGCGCGCCGGCCTCGGTGAAGGTCATGAGATCGGGACCGTCGTCGCGGCGCACCTTCAGCACCACGGCCGTCTCGGCGCATTCTCGCTTCCAGTCCCAGTTCTGGGCGTGGATCAGCCGCCCCGACGCGGTCGCTTGCGGCAGCACGACGACGCCGGTGCAGCCGTCGGGCTCGTCTGGCGTCTTCAGCCGCGCCCGAACCGACGGCTCGGCGAGCTTGAGGATCTCGGTGCGGGCGTTGAGCAGCACGATATCCTCGAACGGAACGCCGGCGCCCTCGGCAATGCCGTGCATCTCCTCGATATAGGTCGGCTCGAACGCCTCGATGACCGGAAGATAGTCGCGCACCAGCTCGGCGACGCCGGCGGCGTCGAGCGAGAGCTCCTTGAGCTGCGTGAAGTAGTGCGAGGTGCCCTTGCGGATGCGATCGGCCGCCTGGCGGCCATACTGCTTGCCGCGCTCGTGCGGCGGGCCTGAAATCTCGATGAGGGGAAATGGTTCGACCATCGCTTGCGCCAACTTCCTTTTGCGTTTCCGCAAAGGCTAATGTATTTTGTCAGTACATGAAACAAAAATCTACGCCCATTGCGAAGGCAGCCCCGAGCCGCCTGCAACGCGAACTGTCCGCGGGCATCCTGGAGCTGATCCGGGCGGAAAAACTCGCGCCCGGCACGCGACTTGCGGAGGTGGCGCTGGCGGAACGCCTGCAGGTTTCACGCACGCCGGTGCGCGCGGCGCTGAAAATATTGGCAGGCCGACGCCTCATACGGGTCGGCGCAAGCCGCGGCTATTTCGTCACGGACACGGCCCCGCCGGCTCCGAAGACGGCTAGCAAGCCGACGCCTGCGGACACCGACCGGCTGTTCGTGGCGATCGCGCGCGACCGGCGCAGCGATCGCCTTCCGGTCGACGTCTCCGAGCGCGACCTCATGCAGCGCTATGGGGCGTCGCGCCCGGTGGTGCAGCGCGTGCTGGCCAAGCTTGCAGAGGTCGCGGCGGTGCAGCGCAAGCCCGGGCATGGCTGGCGCTTCCAGCCGATCATCGCCGACGCCAAGGCGCGCGAAGAGAGCTACCGCTACCGGATCCTGATCGAGCCGGCCGCCCTGCTGGAGCCGGGCTTTCAGCTCGATCCAGGCTGGGCCGCCGAGATGCGCCGGCGTCATCAGGATGCGACCAAGCAAACCTGGAGCGAGACCGCGAGCATCGCCTTCTTCGAGATGAATGCTGCCTTCCACGAGGGATTGGCGGCGGCCTCCGGCAATCGCTTCCTGCTGGTCGCCGTACAGCAGCAGAACCGGCTGCGCAGCTTTGCGAACTACGACTGGACCTTCGGCTACGAGCGCGTGCTGGTGAACTGCCGCGAGCATCTTGCGATCCTCGACCGGCTCGAGGCCGGCGAGCGCGAGGCCGCGGCCGCGCTGATGCGCAAGCATCTCGAGGGCGCGTCAAAGGTCAAGCGCGTCACCGACGATCCGGCCAGCGGCCGCAGCAACACCCGCAAATAACAGGAGCTCATCCATGCATTCACCGCACGCCGCGGCAACGAACACCCCCCTCACCCGCGAGGCGATGGAGCCGTTCTGGATGCCGATGACGCCCAATCGCCAGTTCAAATCCAACCCACGGCTGTTCACCGGCGCCGAGGGCATGCACTACATCACCCAGGACGGCCGACGCATTCTCGACGGCATGGCGGGACTCTGGTGCGTCAACGCCGGCCACGGCCAGAAGCGGATCGTCGAGGCGATCCAGGCGCAGGCTGCGAAACTCGATTTCGTCTCCTCATTCCAGATGAGCCACCCCGCCGCATTCGAGCTCGCCGGACGCATCACCGAGATCACGCCTGAAGGTCTCGACCATGTGTTCTTCACCAATTCCGGATCGGAATCGGTCGACACCGCGCTCAAGATCGCGCGCGGCTATCATCGCGCCCGCGGCGAAGCCAGCCGCATCCGCTTCATCTCGCGCGCCAAGGCCTATCACGGCATGGGCTGGGGCGGATTGTCGGTGAGCGGCCTGTACCGTCACCGCCGCGATTTCGGTCCACTGCTGCCCGAAGTCGACCATCTGGCGCTGCCCCACGATCCCGAGCACACCGCATTCTCGCGCGGGCAGCCGGCATGGGGCGCGCATTTCGCCGATGAGCTGGACAAGCTGTTGCAGATCCACGACCCCTCGACCGTCGCGGCTGTCATCGTGGAGCCCGTGACCGGCTCGGGCGGCGTCTACCCGCCTCCGTCAGGCTATCTCGAGCGGCTGCGCAAGATCTGCGATCAGCACGGCATCCTGCTGATCTTCGACGAGGTGATCACCGGCTTCGGACGGCTCGGCGCGCCGTTCGCGGCCAATGCGCTCGGCGTGACACCCGATCTCATCACCTGCGCCAAGGGCATGACCAATGCTGCCGTGCCGATGGGTGGCGTCATCGTCAGCGACAAGGTCTATTCCGCGTTGATGAACGGGCCGGAAAACACCGTCGAGCTGTTCCACGGCTATACTTACTCGGCGCATCCGCTCGCCTGCGCGGCCGGCCTCGCCGCGCTCGACGTCTATCAGGACCTCGGCCTGTTCGAGCGCGCCCGGCGCATCGCGCCGATCTGGGAGGCGGCGGCGCATGGGTTGAGGGACGCGCCGCATGTCATCGATATCAGGAACATCGGCCTGCTGGCGGCGATCGATCTGAAGCCGCGCGACGGCGCGGCCGGCGTACGCGGTCCCGAATGCGCCCGGCGATGCTACGACGAGGACGGCATCCTGATCCGCGCCGCCGCCGATACACTGATGATCTCACCGCCCCTGATCATCACCGAGGACCAGATCGAGGCGATCTTCGCAGCGATCCGGCGCGCGTTAAACGCGATCGAGTGAAGGTGGCCGCGGACGTTTGACTTCAATGCCGCAACAAATCCGGTGTCGTCCCTGCGAAAGCAGGGACGACAGCCTTTTCGCGGAGGCACCGCGAGCGCGATCTATGCTCCGCCCCTCGCCCGCAGCCGGCTATGGCGCCGGCCATAGGCGGCATAGATCACAAGCCCGATCACGAGCCACACCGCGAGCCTGATCCAGGTGTCGATCGGCAGGCCGAACATCAGGAAGAGCGAGGTTCCCGCGGCAGCCGGCGCCACCAGCCAGATCGCCGGCGCCTTGAAAGGGCGCGGCAAGTCCGGGTCGCGGACGCGCAGCACCAGCGTTCCGATCGAGACCACGGTGAACGCGAACAGCGTGCCGATCGAGACGAGTTCGCCGACCAGCCCGATCGGCAGCAGCCCGCCGAGAATCGCAGCGACGCTGCCGGCGAAGATGGTCGAGACATAGGGCGTCTGGAACCGCGGATGGATCTTAGCCGCGATGCCCGGCAACAGCCCGTCATGCGCCATGGCGCGGAAGATCCGCGGCTGCGCCAGCAGCATGATGAGGATCACCGACGTTAGCCCGAACAGGATGCCGAGCTTGATGAAGGGACCGAGCCAGCCGACGCCAACGGCATCGATGCCGACGGCGATCGGATCGGGCACGCTGAGCTTGTCGTACGGCACGATGCCGGTCAGCACGAAGCCGACCGCAACATAGAGCGCGGCGCAGATCACCAGCGAGCCGAGAATCCCGATCGGCATGTCGCGCTCCGGCGTCTTCGCCTCCTGCGCCGCGGTCGAGATCGCGTCGAAGCCGATATAGGCAAAGAAAACCACCGCCGCGCCGCGGACCACACCGGACCAGCCGAATACGCCGGGACCGGCATTCGGCGGGATCAGCGCGCCTTCCGGATTGCCCGCCGTCACCCAGTTCGCCAGCGATACCGAGGAAGCTGCGGTGGCGAGAAACAGGGCGATGACGACGAGCTTCACCACGACGACGAACCCTGTGAAGCGCGCGGACTCGCGGATGCCGAACACGAGCAGTGCGGTGACGAACGCGATGATCACCATCGCCGGGATGTTGATGACCGCGCCGGTCGACGACCACGCACCACTGTTGGCATCGTAGGCGAGCGGCGCCGAGGTGAATTGCGGCGGCAGGTTGATGCCGAAATCGCGCATCAAGCTGACGAAATAGCCGGACCATCCGACCGAAACCGCGATCGCGCCGACCGCATATTCGAGGATCAGGTCCCAGCCGATGATCCAGGCGATCAGCTCGCCGAGCGTGGCGTAAGCGTAAGTGTAGGCGCTGCCGCAGATCGGCACGGTCGACGCCATCTCGGCGTAGCACAGGCCGGCGAAAGCGCAGGCGACGGCGCCAAGCATGAAGGAGAGCGTGACAGCGGGTCCGGCATTGGCGGCGGCCGCGTGGCCCGTCAGCACGAAGATGCCGGCGCCGATGATGCCGCCGATCCCGAGGGTCACGAGTTGCAACGCCGAAAGCGAGCGCTTGAAGATCGGCGTCTCCGCGTCGCCGTCGGCACGCGCCGCTTCCCGCAGCAGTTCCGCGGTCGGCTTTCGGTCCCAGAAGCCGGCCAAGGTGTCTGTCACGCCAGCTGCCCTCCGCCGCTCGGGCCCGGCGGGACCCGACACGATCATCGGACTATAACGCGTCCGACGTCCAGGCGTTCGGGCACAGGATGACGGCCGGCGCGCTTATCCACCGCCAAGAACGACGGCCAAGCGCAGTGCGGCCTATTGGCAGGGATGGCGGCGGCCGTCGCGGCCAAGGAAGGTGCCGGACGCCGGATCGAACGAACGGTAGCGTGCGCAAGACGAGGACGGCGCGGATGACGGTGCCGCCGGTATGGCGCCATAGGCATTCGCGGGATTGCCGCCCCGTTGCAGCGCCTGCTGGGCCTCTCCCCACGGCGTTAGGGCGCCGCCGTTGATCGCGCTGCGACCGGGGTTTTCGGACTCGAGCAACGCCGGCTCGGAAATCTGGGCAACGACAGGCGAGAACGACATCCCTGCGAGCAATATGGCGGCTGCAACCGCCCTCAATCCGGACATGCGACCACTCCTATCGATCAGTGAAACATGTCAAAGGCCGGCCGAGCCGCCCCAAGACCATATGGTGGCGACGCCTCTCCGGGCACAGGAGCCACGGCCTCACGATGCCGCGAGCCAACAGGCCGTGGCTCGCCGCTCAGCGATTATGCACGTCGGGCCGCGGGTCGGAGACGAACCCGTCGCGGTTCGGCATCTTGACGGCGGCGAGCGACTTCGCGTCGAGCACCGCATTGGCCGGCACGATGCCGTTCAGGCTGAGGATATAGGCGGACACCGCGTAGACGTCCTCATTGCTCAGCGACTGCGGCGCGTTCTGCGGCATTGCGCGGCGGATGTAGTCGAACAAGGTCGGGGCGTAGGGCCAGTAGCTACCGACGGTGCGGATCGGCTTTGGGCTCGCCAGCGTGCCCTGCCCGCCGACCAGGCGGTCCCCGACGGCGCCCTGCCCGCTGTCGCCATGGCACACTGCGCATTGCTCGCTGAACACGATGCGGCCGCGTTCGACGTTGCCGCTGCCCGGTGGCAGGTTGGAGCCATCGCGACCAATGTCGATGTTCCAGCCGGCGATCTCCGCCGGCGTCGCCACGCGGCCGATGCCGTAGCGCTCCTCGGCACGAACAGCGACACCGAGCATCGCGATCGCGCCGGCCAGCAGCGCGGATTTGAGGTTACGCCTGGCCATTGGTCACCTCGCCATTCGCATCGATACGCCAGGGCCAGATCGCGTTGTTGTGGTAGAACGAGTTGAGACCGCGCACCGCCACCAATTCCGCCAGCGTCGGCTGCACGTAGCCGGTCTCATCGATGGCGCGGCTCTGGATCACGGCGGGGGTGCCGTCCCAGTGCCAGGGCAAACGGAAGCGCGTGAGCGCGCGCGTCAGCACTGGCTCCTGCAGCTCCGCCTGCTGCCAGCTCTTGCCCTCGTCGAGCGAGATCTCGACGCTCTTGATCTTGCCGTGGCCACTCCAGGCTATCCCGGTGATCTCGTGAAAGCCGTGCGTGGTCAGTTTCTGACCGCCGGACGGTCGTGTGATGATCGATTTGGCCTCCATGTAGAAGGTGAATTCGCGCGACGTACCGTCCGGCATCGGGTCGGTGTATTTCGAGGTCTCCTCGCGCGAATAGGCCGGCTCGGCGACCACCTTGAGCCGGCGCAGCCATTTCACGTTCATGTTGCCCTCGAAGCCCGGCAGCAACAGGCGCAGCGGATAGCCCTGCTGCGGACGCAGCCGCTCGCCGTTCTGGCTGTAGACCAGCATGGCGTCGTCGAGGCACTTCTCGATCGGGATCGAGCGCGTCAACGCGGCGGCATCGGCGCCTTCCGCGACGATCCACTTGGCGCCGGCCTGCAGGCCGGCTTCGTCCAGCACCGTCTTCAGCGGCACGCCGGTCCATTCCGCGCAACTCAGCAGGCCGACGAGGTCGGAAGCCGTCTTGCCGTAGGGCTTGGTGTAGACCGGATTGCCGGAGCATTCGAGGAAGTGGATGCGCGACTGCGACGGAAAGCGGCGGATATCCTCCATCGTGAACACCAGCGGGCGATCGACCATGCCGTGCAGCATCAGCCGGTGCTCGGCCGGATCGATAGTCGGCACGCCGCCATGGTGGCGTTCGTAGAACAGACCGTTCGGCGTGATGATGCCGTCGAGCTCCTGCAACGGTGTGCGGCCCGACGCGGAGATATATTGCGGCAGCGTCTTCGAGATGTTCTTGACGACGCCCTTCTCGTGAACCGACGGCGTGCCATAGGGCTGGCTTCCCATCGGATCGCCGGGCGCTTTCATCCATTCCGGCACGCTGGGCGGAAGATTATTCCCCTGTTCAGCAAGCGCGGTAGAACCGGCAACTCCCGCGATCGCGGAGCCACCGGCCAATGCTGCGCCCGCCTGAAGGAATCGCCTGCGAGACGCCTCTCGCACGCGCTTGTCCGTCGTGTGTTCGTTCATCGACGTTTTCCTCTGACGTTACGAGGTGCAGCCTAACACCAAACGGCCGAGGCGAGGCAATGCTGCTGCGCGCAGTGCAGCATTCCGCAATGAGATGCATGATACCGAGCGCGTGGATTGCACGACGGCGCAAGTGGACGCGCGTTTCAGTCCTTCACCGGTGGCGTGCCATGGGTGTGGAACGACTCGATCGTCTTCAAACCCCAAGCCTGGCCCTTCTTGCGCTCCTCCTCGGTCCACACGATCGGCTTCCAGTCCGGCGCGAGGATCAGGCGGGCTCCTGCATTGGCAACCTCGACGCGGTTGCCGCCGGGTTCATAGACATAGAGGAAGAAGGTCTGCTGGATCGCGTGCTTGTGCGGCCCGGTCTCGATGTGCACGCCGTGCTCGAGGAAGATATCCGCCGCGCGCAGGATCTCCTCGCGGCTATCCAGCGCGTAGGTCACGTGATGGAAACGTCCCATCTTGCCGTAGTGGTCGCGGGTATAGGCGAAGTCGTAGCTCTTGTTCGACATCGTCATCCACATCGCGGCTTCCGTGCCGTCGTTGAGCACGATCTGCTCGGTGGTGCGGCATCCCAGGTAGTTCTCGAAGAACAGGCGATTGGCCTTGATGTCGACCGCGAGGCAGTTGAGATGGTCGAGCCGGCGGACATTGACGCCGCGCGCCGGAAAACGTTGCGCCTGGTTCTTCAACGCCGGCTTCAGCTCGGCCGGCGCCTCGTACCATTCGGCCTCGTAATAGAGCTCGATGACGTGGCCGTCGGGATCGCGGCAGCGGAATGCCGGTCCCTGCCCCATGTCGCCTTCAATCCAGCCGATGTCGAAGCCCGAGCCCTTCAGCGCGGCGACGCGGCGCTCGAGCGCCTGTGGGCTGCGCGCCCGCAGCGCCATGTGCTCCATGCCTGAAGTCTTCGACGCGGTCAGCTTCAGCGAATAACGCTCGTAATCGTCCCAGCCGCGCAGATAGACCGACTCGCCCTTCCGGCCGCTGACCGTCATGCCCATGACATCGACGAAGAACTTCAGGCTCTCGTCCGGCTTCGGCGTCAGCAGCTCCATGTGCCCGAGATGAGCGAGATCGAAGATCGGTTCCGGCTGCATGGACGGTCTCCCTCCGTGACGACGCCGGACCGACCTCTTTCAGCTCGGGCGGTGAACGGCGGGCGGATTTGTACTAGTGTACAAAGGATTAGGTCCCGTCAACAAAATGTTGACGCCGAAAATTGCGCCCCTCGTTGAAGCCAGCGCGCGCCTAGCCCTTTGACGCCATCACCGGTGCCGGACCATGCGGCCGGGAAATGGTCGCCGACACGGTCAGCGCAACGGCAGCGCGCACACCATGCAGAGCTTCATCCGCGCAGTACGGCGATCGGTCATCGGCAGAAAGAAGAAGAACGCGATCGCCAGAACGAGAAGCGCATTCACGAGAATGTACATGGCGGAGCCCTCTTGTTGCGTATCAACAAGATGGCAGGCGCTCGCGCGGCATTCCGTGGCAGAAATCACATATCGATAGCGGTTGAGGCCGGCGCTCAGGCTACCGAAACGGCCTTCTCGCGATGCGACGACAAGAGCTCGCGGATTTCGACATTCGGCACCGGCCGGCTGAACAGATAGCCCTGCATCTCGGTGCAGCCGAGGATGCGGAGCATATTGCGCTGCTGCTCGGTCTCGACGCCCTCCGCAGTGGTCGTCATGTCGCTCGCGGCGGCAATGTTCACGACGGCCTGGACGATCGTGGATGACGCGCCGGTCCCGGCGAGGTCCTTGATGAAGGCGCGATCGATCTTGATTTTGTCGAAGGGGAAGCGCTGCAGATAGCTCAGCGACGAATAGCCGGTGCCGAAATCGTCGAGCGCGATCCGGATGCCGAGCTCGCGAAGCTGATGCAGGATATCGAGCGCGGCCTCGTCGTCGCGGATCAGCACCGCCTCGGTAATCTCGAGTTCGAGCCGCGAGGGCGCGAGCCCCGACGCCGCGAGCGCGGCGGCGACGTTGAGCGCCAGCGTCTGGCTCTTGAACTGAATCGGAGACACATTGACCGCGACGTTGATGTGATCAGGCCAGTTCACCGCTTCCCGGCACGCGGTGTTGAGCACCCAGTGCCCGAGATCGTTGATCAAACCGGTATCCTCGGCGACCGGGATGAAATCCGCCGGCGAGATGATGCCACGCTCTGGATGCCGCCAGCGTACCAGCGCTTCGCAGCAGCTGACCCTGCCGTCCTCGAGATGGAGCAACGGCTGATAGTGCAACTCGAAGCTGCCTTCGGCGATCGCCTGGCGCAATTCCAGTTCCAGGCCGCGCCGCGCCTTGGCGCGCGCGTCCATGCCGGCCTCGAAGAACCGGTAGGTGCGGCGGCCGTCGCTCTTCGCGCCATAGAGCGCGAGGTCGGCGTTGCGCAGCAATTGATCGAGGTCGAGGCCGTCGTCGGGCGCGACCGCGATGCCGATGCTGGCGTCGGTCGTGATCAGGTGCCCGCTGCATTCGATCGGCTGGCGGATGGTCTGATAGATCGCGGCCAGCAGCTGCATGGTCTCAGTCTGATCGCGGACCGCAGTCTGGATCACGGCAAACTCGTCGCCGCCGAGCCGCGCCGCGACATTGGTCTCCCCGACGCAGGAGCGCAGACGTTCGGCGATTGCCCTGAGCAGTTCGTCGCCGATCTGATGGCCGAGCGCGTCGTTGACGCTCTTGAACTCATCGATGTCGATGTACATGACCGCGACCTGCTCGTCGGGCCCGATCGACTTCAACGCTTGCTCGAGGCGCTGACGGAACAGCAGGCGGTTGGGCAGGTCGGTGAGCGCATCATAGTGCGCCATATGCGCGATCTTGTTCTCGGTGCGGGTCCGCTCGGTGACGTCCTCGATGGTCGCCACCCATCCGCCCTCCGGGAGCGGCTTGTTGACGATCTCGATCGCCCGCCCGCCCGGTGCCTCGGTCAGCTGACGCGTCCCCCGGCCAAGCTTCACATTGCGGATAATGGCATCGCAGAATTCGTCGACGTCGCCATCGAACGAGCCGGTCTCCTGCCGGTGCGCGATCAGCCGCTGCATGGTGCAGCCGGGCTTCGCCACATCGGGCGAGAGCCCGAACATCTCGATGTAGGGACGGTTGCAGATGATGATGCGCGCCGATGCGTCGTAAAGCACGAGCCCCTGCGGAATATTGTCCACGGCGGTCATAAGATTGCGACGTTCGGAGGCGAGCCGCGCGTCGGAGATTTCATGCCGCTTCAGCAACAGGAAGACGATCACAGCCATGATCGCAAAGGCCGCCATCAGCAGGCCTTCGCGCTCGCTCCACTGCGCGGTCACGCTTCCGAACAGGCTGCCGACCAGCAGGCCGGCGCAGAACGCCAGCCCCTTGGTCGAGCCGGCCTCGGCATTTCCTGACGATGAATTGCGGTGTTCGATGCGCACGCTGATCTCTCCCGGACGCGGCATCGTTACGCAGCACTGATGGAAAGGTCGTTACAACTCGCAGTTAGCAATCGGTTACACGATACCTGGAGACAGCGCGTAACACATCGCGCCGAAACCCCCGTAAACTTACGGAGCTGCCGATGCACTCATCAGAGATGGTAAATCCCGCCTTAACAGGAAAACCGCGAAACAAGCCCGGCTGTGCCGGAAAGCGACGATTTCGCCGCCGATGCGTACGACGGAACGCAATCTCGCGGCACGATAGAAACAAATCGTCACCGGGAAGGTGTAGATTTAGCCGATGCGCAACCTCGGCGATTTAACGGTTTTTCCAAACCCGGGCGCGCATATTGGTCCGGACATTTAGATTTTGCCAACGAGCCAGGCTGGAACTGTGACATCTTTTGGACGTGTGATCTCTGTGCGCGGCTCGCAAGCCCGGGTTGGGCTGCTGACTGGTGGCCAGATGCAGCTTTCAGAAATGCGTGCGACCGTTGGCCGCTTCGTCAGTATCCGCTGCGCGAGCTCGGTCATCGTCGCCATGATCACCGAAGTGTCGTGCGAGAACCTGCCGCCGTCCGACGAATACATGGCGACCGCCTCGGTCGACCTGCTCGGCGAAATCCTCGGCGGCGACCGCCCGAAATTCCAGCGCGGTGTCACCCACTATCCGACCATCGGCGACAGCACCGATCTGATCACGAACCAGGAGCTGCGCACGGTCTATGCGCCGAGCGGCTCGGACCAGATCAATGTCGGCACGCTGCAACAGGATCGTTCGGTTATCGCCTATGTCGACGTCGAGGAAATGCTGTCCAAGCACTTTGCGGTGCTCGGCTCGACCGGCGTCGGCAAATCCACCGGCGTGTCGCTGCTGCTCAACGAAATCCTGAAGTCGCGGCCGAACCTGCGCATCTTCCTGCTCGACGTGCACAACGAATATGGCCGCTGCTTCGGCGAGCGCGCGCAGGTGCTCAACCCGCGAAACCTGAAGCTGCCGTTCTGGCTGTTCAACTTCGAAGAGATCGTCGACGTGCTGTTCGGCGGCCGGCCTGGCGTGCCCGAAGAGCTCGACATCCTCGCCGAAGTGATTCCGATGGCGAAGGGCATCTACACCCAGTACCAAAACTCCGACCGGGTCGGTCTCGGGCTGAAGCGCGTCGACCCCAAGCAGGTCGGCTACACCGTCGATACGCCGGTACCCTACCGCCTCGTCGACCTGATCTCGCTGATCGACGAGCGCATGGGCAAGCTCGAGAACCGCTCCTCGCGCATCATCTACCACAAGCTGATCTCGCGCATCGACGCGGTGCGCAACGATCCGCGCTACGCCTTCATGTTCGACAACGCCAATGTCGGCGGCGACACCATGGCCGAGGTGATCAGTCATCTGTTCCGCCTGCCCGCCAACGGCAAGCCGATGACCATCATGCAGCTCGCCGGCTTCCCGGCGGAAGTCGTCGATTCCGTGGTGTCGGTGCTGTGCCGCATGGCGTTCGATTTCGGACTGTGGAGCGACGGCGTCTCGCCGATGCTGTTCGTCTGCGAGGAAGCGCACCGCTACGCCTCCGCCGACCGCAACATCGGCTTCGGGCCGACCCGCAAGGCGGTGTCGCGCATCGCCAAGGAAGGCCGCAAATACGGCGTCTATCTCGGCCTGATCACCCAGCGTCCGGCCGAGCTCGACGCGACCATCATCTCCCAGTGCAACACGCTGTTCACGATGCGGCTTGCCAACGACCGCGACCAGGCGCTGCTGCGCTCCGCGGTGTCGGATGCCGCCGCCAACCTGCTGTCGTTCGTGCCTTCGCTCGGCACCCGCGAAGTGCTGGCGTTCGGCGAAGGCGTGGCGCTGCCGACCCGGCTGCGCTTCAAGGAGGTGCCGCCTCACCAGCTGCCGCGCGGCGAAGCCACCATCGCTACGGTGCCGTCGGTCACCGCCGGCCATGACATGCATTTCGTCAGCGCCGTGCTGGAGCGCTGGCGCGGCGCCACCTCGCATCGCGATTCGGCGAGCGGCGATGCCAACTTCAACCCTCCGACGCAGCCGCCGCGCACGATGGCGCCCGCCGAGGCGCCGATGCTGCAGCCGTCACTGGGCCTCGATCCGGACCGCTTCTCTCTCCTGAAGAAGCCGCTGCGCTGACGTCACCATGGCAGGGCGCCGATGCGCCTTGCGCCCAAGCCGTCATCCACTATGGTTTCGCGTGACGCCGCGTCCCCGCGGCACGCCGGAACCATCTCATGACGCAGCCGACCACAAAGCGCTTCCCGACGCCCGCTCTCGACAAGCTCCCCGAGGACATCCGCACCCGCATCCTGGCGGTGCAGGAGAAGTCCGGCTTCGTGCCGAACGTATTCCTCACGCTGGCCTACCGCCCCGACGAATTTCGCGCGTTCTTTGCCTATCACGACGCGCTGATGGAAAAGGACTCCGGCCTCTCCAAGGCCGAGCGCGAGATGATCGTGGTGGCGACCAGCGCCGCCAACCAATGCCAGTATTGCGTGATCGCCCATGGCGCGATCCTGCGCATCCGCGCCAAGAACCCTGCGATCGCCGACCAGATCGCGATCAACTACCGCAAGGCCGACATCACGCCGCGGCAGCGCGCGATGCTCGATTTCGCGATGAAAGTCAGCCGCGCGGCCGAGGAGGTCTCGGAGACGGATTTCGCCGCGCTCGCGACCCACGGCTTCAGCGACGACGACGTCTGGGATATCGCCGCGGTCGCGGCCTTCTTCGCGCTCTCGAACCGGCTTGCGAACGTCACCGGGATGCGGCCGAACGACGAGTTCTACATGCTCGGCCGGCAGCTGAAATAGAGGACGCCTTGGTGGACTGGAGCGAGATCATCCTGCGTCTCGGCGCGGCCACCCTTGCCGGCAGCGCGATCGGGCTCGACCGCGACCTGCGCGGCAAGCCGATCGGGCTGAAGACGCTGGGTCTCGTCAGCCTCTCGACGGCCACGGTCGTGCTGCTGGCATTGCAGGCCGTCGAGCCCGGCCATTTCACCGATGCGGTGAGCCGCGTGATCCAGGGCGTGCTGACCGGCATCGGCTTTCTCGGCGCCGGCGTGATCGTTCGCCAGGGCGATCGCTTTCAGGTTCGCGGCCTGACCAGCGCCGCTTGCGCGTTCTTCGCCGCCTGCGTCGGCATCGTCTGCGGCGCCGGACATTGGCCCATCGTCATCACCGCGCTCGTGCTGGCATTCCTGCTGCTGACCTTCGGCAAGCGGACCGAGCGGTGGCTGCACCACGCGCTCGGCGGCAAGGAGGACCAGCACAGCCCAGGGGCCGCGCCCGGTCAGTCGTCAGATGCCGGCCCGCACCAGCCGGGCAAATAGACCGCGCTCGGGCTGCGGCCCAGCGCCAGCCCCTTCTCCAGCGCCTTGTCGAAATTGTTCTCCACCGTCTTGCGCGGGATGTGGCGGCGCAGGAAATCGGCCCACAGGAATTCGCTGAATGGCGTCGTGTCCTTGGCGAAGCCACCGGCCCGGCGCATTTCGCCGGCGAGGCTGCGGAACGGATCGTCCTTGAGATCCTTGATCGATTTCGGAATGTCCCTGAAGTGCCGCCGCTCGCCCTTGGAATCGTAGGGATAGACCCAGCGCTTGTTGTCCATCACGCCCCAGAACACGTCACGCTCGACCATCGTGAGATCGCCGATCACCGTGACCAGGATGTCCTTGACGCCCTCCTCGTGCAGCGCCCGCGCCATATGATGGTGATCGACCACGTAATAGCGATCGTCGGGACCATGGACGACCGGGATCATGTGCTTGCCCAGCAGTTCGGCGCGCTTCTTGTCCGACTTGTGCTCGCGCCAGCGCTTCCGCTTCTCCTTCACCTCGTGCATGCCGACCGTCATCTGGGTCGGCCGCAGCGACAGGATCGGGACCGGTTTGACGTAAGGCTCGCGCGTATGGGCCATGGTTTGTACTCCCGTTTGACCGGCACTCCGGAATGGGTTCCATTATGACATGATGACGCAGGCAGGCGGAAGAGCCGGTTCGGCCGAATGGCATTGAGAGCAAGCGAACGCGTGAAGGCCCGCACGATCCGCCTCGGCAACCGCGAGGTCGTGACCGAGGGGTTGGAGCTCAGTTTCTGGGCAGACATCAGCCATCGCTGCATGACGGCATCCTGGCCTGCCTTTATCGGCGGTGCAGCATTGGTGTTCATCAGCTTCAACGCCGTCTTCGCCCTGTTGTATTGGCTCGGCGATCATCCGATCGCCAACGTGCCTGACGGCCAATACGTCGATTACCTCTATTTCAGCATCGAGACACTTTCGACCGCGGGCTATGGCGACATGCACCCGCAGACGCATTACGGGCACTTCATCGCCACCATCGAACTCTTCACCGGCATCTTCTCGATGTCGCTGATGACCGGACTGATCTTTGCCCGCTTCTCGCGGCCGAGCGCGCGTCTGCTGTTCGCCGACCATCCCGTGATCTCGGACCATGAGGGCCAGCTCACGTTGATGATCCGCCTGGCCAACGAGCGGCACAACATCATCGCCAATGCCACCGCGCGGCTGTGGCTGTTCAAGAACGGCGTCAGCAAGGAAGGCATGCCATACCGCCGGTTTTACGAACTGCCGCTCCTGCGCAGCGAGAGCCCGGCGCTGGCGCTGAGCTGGACCCTGTTTCATGTGATCGACCAGGACAGCCCGCTCTACGGCCTCGACGCCGCGGAGCTTAAAGCCGTCAATGCCGGGATCGGCCTCTTCGTGTCGGGCCTTGACGACGTTGCAGCGCAAACTGTGCATGCGCGAAAATCGTACGAACATTCCGACATCCGCTTCGGCCATCGCTATGCCGAGATCCTGCAGGCGACCGACGACGGACGTCTGCGGATCGACTACAGTCGGTTCCACGAGACCCTCGAAGGATAAATACCACCTCTGCGCGCATCAAGATTTTAGGTGTGAAGCGCAGCGAACATGCTAAACATGAGTGGCGACGCGACCGGACTGACAACAGTGAAGACGCAGCGGCCAATTTCCTCGGATGACGAGCACGTGGTGCTGAAATTCCGGCCGCGTACCTCGGCGCAGCCGCCCGGCAAGCGCGAGGACCCGGTCCAATCGACCCGCCCTGCTTCCGTCGCTCCTGTTTCCGTCGCCAACGACCTCTCCCGCTATGAGAAGCCGCGCGAGGAGCCCGACGATTTCCGCCAGCGCATGCTCGCCAACGTCGCCGCCTTCGCCTTCACCGTGGCGCTGACCGCGATCGGTATCTGGCTCGCCATGAGCATCGCCGATTTGCGCAAGACCCAGGATTGCGTGCTGATGGGACGCCGGGATTGCGCGAAGATTACGGTGATGCCACGCACCTAGGCAGGCTGGAACCGTACCTAAAAACCGTCCTTGCCAGCCCGGCCAAGCTCCATTGAACTAACGGCCCTGCTCCGATATACGGGCACACGACTCCGGCAGCAGCAATCAGGCAATCCGGGGCACCGCGCCCGCCTCCTCAGAGCCGACCCGGATTTACCTTCAATATATCAAAGGCTTAATGATGTCCTCCACATTCGAGCAGATCGCCAACATTATCGCGGAGACCTGCGACATCCCGCGCGATACGATCAAGCCGGAGAGCCACGCGATCGACGATCTGGGGATCGACAGCCTCGACTTCCTCGACATCGCCTTTGCCATCGACAAGGCCTTCGGGATCAAGATGCCGCTCGAGAAGTGGACCCAGGAGGTCAACGACGGCAAGGCCACGACGGAGCAGTACTTCGTGTTGCAGAATCTCGCCGACCGCATCGACGAGCTGGTTGCAGCCAAGAACGCGGGCACGGGCTCAGCCTCGTAATCGCCCATCATGCAGCTTGAAACTTTTCAGCTGATCGATCGGATTGTCGACCTCAACCTCGACGCAAAGACCATTGTCGTCGAGGCCGATGTCCCGCCGGACAGCCACTCTGTGTTCGCGGGGCACTTCCCGGGCTACCCGATCATGCCCGGTGTGCTGCTCACCGAAGCAATGGCCCAGAGCTCGGGCTGGCTGATCCTCGGTCTGACCAGGTTCGAGCGCATGCCCTTCCTTGCGATGGTCAAGGAAGCCAAGATGCGTGGCTTCGTCAGCCCCGGCTCGACACTGACGATCGAAGCCAAGATCGAACACGAAGGTTCAGGCTTCACCGTGACATCGGCGAAGGTCCGCGTCGGCAAGGAGCTCAAGTGCAACGCCGAGCTGACCTTCCGTCATATTCCCTTCCCCAGCCCGGACTTGCGTGTGCACATGGACGCGCTCGCCAACAAGATCGGGTTTCCGCTGCAGGCAATTTGTAATGGCTGAGAAGGAAGTCTGGATCACCGGCGTCGGCCTGCTCTCCTCGCTCGGCGAGGGGCTGGATGCGCATTGGGAGGCGCTCGGCGCCAAGCGCGTCAATGCCGACGAGAAGCGTCTCGCACCCTACGTAATCCATCCGATCGCCCCCGTCAGCTTCGACGCCCAGATCCCGAAGAAAGGCGATCAGCGTCAGATGGAGACGTGGCAACGGATCGGCACCTACGCCGCCGGGCTGGCGCTTGATTCCGCCGGCGTCAAAGGCAATCAGGAAATCTTGTCGCGGATGGACATGATCATCGCAGCCGGTGGCGGCGAGCGCGATCTCAATGTCGACCTCGCGATCATGAACGCCGATGCGCAGGGCAAGCTGCCGCCTGCCGTCCTCAACGAAAAGCTGATGAACGAGCTGCGCCCGACGCTGTTCCTGGCGCAGCTCTCCAACCTGCTCGCCGGCAACATCGCAATCGTTCACGGCGTGTGCGGGACGTCGCGCACCTTCATGGGCGAGGAAGCCTCGAGCATCGACGCCGCGCGGATCGCCGTCGCACGCATCGGGGCCGGACAGAGCGACATCGCACTGGTCGGCGCGGCCCATAATGGCGATCGCGGCGACCTCTTGATGCTCTATTCGTTCGGCGACTTCGCCCTCAAGGATCAATACGCGTCGGTCTGGGCCCGCAGGAACAACCCGGGCTTCGCCATCGGCTCAGCCGGCGCCTTCCTAGTGATGGAGTCGCGCGAGCACGCCGAGGCACGCGGCGCCAAGCCGTACGCCAAGCTGACCAAGGTCGTCGCCGATCTTGCCAAGCGCAAGCAGCCCGGCGCAGTGACCAAGTCGCTGCAGACGCTGTGGCCGCAACTCGGGGTCAGCAACGACAACGCCATGCTGATCACGGGCGCGACCGGCGCCGAGCCCGCGACCGCCGAGGAGCGCGAATTCCTCGGGCAGCATCCTGGCCTTGCCGTGCGCGCCACCGGAACGACCTTCGGGCACACCATGGAGGCGCAGTTCCCGCTCGGCCTCGCGCTGGCTGCGCTGTCGATTTCCCGCGGCGCGCTCTATCCGGCCAACGACCCGACCGGGCTGGAGGTTGAAAAGACCGGGGCGCCAACCCAGATTGTCGTGTTGGGGGTCGGCCATTGGCAGGGCGAAGGCATGGCACTGGTCGAGGCCGTCAAGTAATTCGGCGCAAGCACCGACGGGGACACCATGACAGCACCACGCGATAAGTTCGGCCGACCGATCGTCGTCGTGACCGGCATGGGAATCGTGACGTCGCTCGGCGGCGGCAAGACCGACAATTGGAAGCGCCTCAGCGCGGGCGAGTCCGGTATCAAGACCGTGACGCGCTTCCCGCTCGACAGTCTGAAGACGACGATGGCCGGCGCCGTCGATTTCGTCACCGTCGATCCGTTCTCCTCGACCAGCCTGTCGCAGCGCCTGGCGGAGATCGCGACCGAAGAGGCGCTGGAGCAGTCCGGCATCGGCACCAAGGGCGACTTCCCCGGCCCGCTGTTTCTCGCGGTCGCGCCGATCGAGACCGAGTGGCCGCAGCGGCTCGAAGTCGCGCGCGAAGTTCCGACCAAGGACTTCGGCATCATCGACTATCTGGCGACCTGCAGCGGCGGCAAGTTTACGCATTTCCACCGGCGCTTCACCTTCGGTTCGGTCGCGCTCAGCCTCGCCGAGACCTTCGGCACCAAGGGGTCGCCGATTTCGCTCTCGACCGCCTGCGCGTCCGGTGCGACCGCGATCCAGCTCGGCGTCGAGGCGATCCGCCGCGGCGAAACCGATGCCACGCTTTGCATCGCGACCGACGGCTCGGTCAATCCTGAAGCCCTGGTGCGATTCTCGCTGCTCTCGGCTCTCTCCACCCAGAACGATCCGCCCCAGGGAGCCTCGAAGCCGTTCTCGAAGAACCGCGACGGTTTCGTGATGGCCGAGGGCGCCGGCGCGCTGGTGCTGGAGAGCTACGACGCCGCGATGGCGCGCGGCGCGCGTATCCTGGGCGTCGTCGCCGGCTGCGGCGAGCTCACCGACTCCTTCCATCGCACTCGCTCTGCCCCCGACGGCAAGCCGGCGATCGGCTGCGTACGCAAGACGCTTGCTGACGCGGGCATGGAGCCCGAGCAAATCGATCACATCAACGCGCACGGCACCTCGACGCCGGAAAACGACAAGATGGAATATCTTGCGACCGCGGCGGTGTTCGGCGAGCACACCAAGAACATTCCGGTGTCATCGAACAAATCGATGGTCGGCCACACCATCTCGGCCGCCGGTGCGGTCGAGGCGATCTTCTCGCTGCTTACGCTCGAGCATCAGCGGATTCCGCCGACGATCAATTACGAGGTGCCCGATCCCGCGATCCCGTTCGACGTGGTCGGCAACAAGGCGCGCGACGCCAAGGTTACCGCCGTGATGTCGAACTCGTTCGGGTTCGGCGGGCAGAACGCTTCGCTGATCCTGACGCGCGAGCCGGCCTAGCGCCCTCGCCTCATCAGATGAAACGCCTGCTCCTTCGCGCCCGCGCGCATCTGCGTGATGCCGCAAAGCCTGTGACCGATGCGGCGATCGGCGGGCTGACCATCGGCCTGCTGCGCACCACGCGCTATTTCGATCCGGAGAAGACCGCGCGGTTCTTCGGCCGCGCCGCGCATTTCATCGGCCGTCGGCTGCGCGAGGATCGCATCGGCCGCGAGAATCTCACGGCCGCCTTCCCGGAAAAGTCACCGCAGGAGATCGAGGAGATTCTGACGGGCGTCTGGCACAACCTCGGACGCATCGGCGCTGAATTCGCGCACATCGACCGCATCTGGGACCACGATCCCCGGAATCCCGACAAGCCGGGCCGCGTCGAATTCTCGGAGCGCAGCAAGCAGCTGTTCGACCAGTTGCGTGACGACGGCAAGCCGGCCTTGTTCTTTGCCGCACATCTCGGCAACTGGGAGCTCTCTCCGATTGCCGCGGCGGCACATGGGCTCGATGCTACGATTCTGTTCCGGCGGCCGAACATCGAAGCCGCCGACCGTGCCATCGAACGCATCCGCGCTGTCAATCTGGGCACGCTGGTCCCGGCCGGCCGCGACGCGCCGCTCAAGCTGGCGCAGGCGTTGAAGAACGGCCAGCACGTCGCGATGCTGGTCGACCAGTATTTGACCAACGGCGTTCCCGTCACCTTCTTCGGCCGCAAGACCACCGCTAACCCGCTCTTGGCGCGCCTGCGCCGGCAGATCGATTGCCCGATCCACGGCACCCGGATCATCCGCCTGCCCGACGGCCGCTTCCGCGGCGAGGTCACCGAGGAAGTCAAACCGGTGTTCGACGCATCCGGCCAGATCGATATCCAGGGCACGATGCAGACGATCACCGACATCGTCGAGGGCTGGGTCCGCGAATATCCGGATCAGTGGCTCTGGCTGCACCGGCGCTGGCGGTAGGCGGAGACTGTCATTCGTCATTGCGAGCGAAGCGAAGCAATCCATCTCGCCACTTGCGGAACCATGGATTGCTTCGTCGCTGACGCTCCTCGCAATGACGGCACATTACTGCGACGAGAATGTCACCTCCCGGTCTTCACCCGCGTCCACAGCCGGTTGATGATCCGCTGCGTCGCCGGGTCGCGCGCCGTGATCACGAACAGCTTCTTCTGCATCGCCTCGTCGGGATAGATGTTCTTGTCGTTGAAGATCTTCGGATCGATCAGCTTCTGGCTTGCCAGATTACCGTTGGCGTAGGACAGGAAGTTCGAGTTCTTCGCCGCAACCTCGGGCCGGTAGAGATAGTTGATCAGCTCATAGGCTTCAGCGACGTTCTTCGCGTCCGCCGGAATCGCGAGATTGTCGAAGAACATCTGCGCGCCTTCCTTCGGGATCGTGTAGCCGATCTCGACGCCGGTCTTGGCTTCAGCCGCCCCGCTGCGCGCCTGCATGATGTCGCCCGACCATCCGACCACGAAGCAGATCTCACCCGATGCCAGCGCGCTGAGATATTCGGACGAGTGGAATTTGCGCACATAGGGCCGGATCTTGATGACGAGATCGGCGGCCTTCTCGAGGTCAGCCTGCTTGGTCGAGTTCGGGTCGAGGCCGAGATAGCTCAATGCGGCCGGCAGAATGTCATCTGCGGAATCCAGCATGTGGATGCCGCAATCCTTGAACTTCGCCAGGTTCTCCGGCTTGAACACCATGTCCCAGCTGTCGATCCTGGCATCGGGCCCGAGAATCTTCTCCGCCATCTTGACGTTGTAGCCGATGCCCGTGGTGCCCCACATGTAGTTGGCGCCGAAATTGTTGCCGGGATCGTAGGTCGCGAGTTGCTCGGTCACCACCGGCCACGCATTGGCGAGGTTCGGCAGCTTCGACTTGTCGAGCTTCAGGAACACCTTCGCGGTGATCTGCCGCTGCAGGAAATAGCCGGTCGGCACCACGACGTCGTAGCCTGACTTGCCCGCGAGCAGCCGCGTCTCCAGCGTCTCGTTGGCGTCGAACGTGTCGTAGACGACCTTGATGCCGGTTTCCTTGGTGAAGTCCTCGAGGACTCCCGGCGCCATGTAGTTCGACCAGTTGTAGAAGTTGACCGTGCGTTCCTCCGCACGTGCGGAGGCAGCGAACAACAGAACCGTGGCGATCGTACCGACGAGGCCGACGAAACGACGGTTCTCCTTCTGCATTCTGCTCTACCTCTTGCGACGATGTACGGCGTCGGACAACCGCTCCAGCGCGGTGTCGAGCGTCGAGTCCTTCTTGGCGAAGCAGAAACGCACCACCGACGTCACCGCATCCTGCTCGTAAAATGCCGACACCGGAATAGCCGCGACCTTGTAATCCTGCACAATTCGCCAGCAGAACTCCGCGTCGGTCTCATTGAGCCCGAGCGGCGACAGGTCGACCGTGAGGAAATAAGTCCCCTGCGACTTCAGCACCGGAAAGCCGATGCTCTCCAGCCCCTTGGTCAGGCGGTCGCGGCTCCGGGCCATGTCCTTGCGCATGTCGAGGAAGTAGTCGTCCGGCTTGTTGAGGCCGTACGCCACCGCCGCCTGCAGATTGGGCGCCGTCGTGAAGGTGAGGAACTGGTGCACCTTGGCAGCGACGCGCAGCAGCGGCGGCGCGGCGCAGACGAAGCCGATCTTCCATCCGGTTAGCGAGAAGATCTTGCCGGCGCTGCCGACCTTGATGGTGCGGTCGCGCATGCCCGGGATCGTGATCAGCGGGATGTGCTCGCGGCCGTCGAACACGACGTGCTCCCAGACCTCGTCGCAGATCGCGACCACGTCGAACTCCTGGCAGTACCGTGCCAGCAATTCGAGGTCCTCGCGCGGATAGACCACCGCCGCCGGGTTGAGCGGATTGTTGAACAGCACCGCCTTGGTCTTGTGGTTGAAGACGCTGCGCAGCATCTCCTCGTTCAGCCGCCACTCCGGCGGCTCGAGCCGCAACAGCCGCGGAATGCCGCCGGCCTGGCGGATGATCGGCAGATATGAATCATAGACCGGTTGGAAGCAGACCACCTCATCGCCCGGCTCGACCACGGACAGGATCGAGGAAGTCAGTGCTTCAGTGCCGCCGGAGGTGACCATCACCTCGGTCATCGGATCGAGCTTGAGCCCGTGCCAGTGGCCGTAATGCGATGCGATCGCCTGACGGAGTTCCGGAATGCCCATCATCGACGGATACTGGTTGTAACCGTTGATCGATGCGTCCGCGGCGGCGCGGCGGATGTCCTCGGGTCCGGGATCGTCGGGAAAGCCTTGGCCGAGATTGATGGCGTTGTTGTCGCGCGCAGCCTGCGACATCGCCTCGAAGATCGTGACGGGAAGCTCCGCGAAGACCTTGTTCATGGAGGTCATGTCAGGGATCAGCCGCCCGTCTTGGTCGGCAGTCCCGCCGCCTTCCAGCCGATGATGCCGCCCGCCAAATGCTTGTCATAGGGCAGGCCCGCGGCCTGGGCCGCCAGCGAGGCCGTCACCGAGCGCTTGCCGGAGCGGCAGGCGAACACCACCTGCTTGCCCTGCGGATCGGGAATCGCTGATGGATCGAACGTCGATAGCGGCACCACGACGCCGTCGGGATAGGCCTCGACGGTGACCTCATTGGGCTCGCGGACATCGACCAGGAGATAGCGGCCTTCCGCTATGCCCTTCGACACCTCGTCCGGAAACAAATCTTCCACCTTGTGGTCCGCCACGGAAATATCCTCCCGATATCAGCTTGGGCGAGCGTCGCGCGGCTCGCCGGTCCGGGCCGCAAAGTCGCCTCTCGCGCGGAGAAAATCAAGCGCCCGAAACGGGTTAGATGCCGCGCGGAAACGCTGAATCGGGGACCCTAGATCGTGACTTGCGTGCCGACCTCGACCACCCGCCCGGTCGGGATCTGGAAATAATCGGTGGCATCGTTCGAGGAGCGGCTCAGCGCGATGAACAGATGGTCCTGCCAGCTCGGCATGCCCGAATGCGCCGCCGGCTTCAGCGCACGGCGGGACAGGAAGAACGAGGTCGACATGATGTCGAACTGCCAGCCGAGCTTGCGGGCGATCGCCAGCGTCTTCGGCACGTTCGGCTGCTCCATAAAACCGAACTTCAGCGTCACCTTGGCGAAAGTCTCGGTCAGCTGCTCCATCCGCACCCGCTCGGACGGATCGATGCGCGGCGTCGGCGCGGTCTCGATGGTGAGGATGACGTTCTTCTCGTGCAGCACCTTGTAGTGCTTGAGGCTGTGCATCAGCGCGGTCGGCGCGCTGACGGGATCGCTGGTCAGGAACACCGCCGTCCCGGAGACACGCTGCGGCGGCCGCTTCTCCAGCATCGCGACGAGATCGGCGAGCGGGAATTCCAGCTTGCGGGATTTCTCGAACAACAGCCGGCTGCCGCGCCGCCAGGTGTACATCACCACGATCATGGCCCCGCCGAGCGCGAGCGGCACCCAGCCGCCCTCGAACACCTTGAGCAGGTTGGCCGCCAGGAACGTGACGTCCAGGAACAAGAACGGCGCAACCAGCGCCGCGGCGGCGATCGGCGACCAGCGCCAGACCTTCCAGATCACCACGAAGCCCATCATCGCCGTCACCACCATGGTGCCGGTCACGGAGATGCCGTAGGCCGACGCCAGCGCGCTCGACGAGCGGAACATCAGCACCAGCACAATGACCGCGATGAACAGCAACCGGTTGATGCGCGGCATGTAGATCTGGCCGGAATGCGCTTCCGACGTGTGGCGGATCTCGAACCGCGGCATCAGGCCGAGCTGGATCGCTTGCCGCGTCAGCGAATATGCGCCGGTAATGACGGCCTGGCTCGCGATCACGCTCGCCGCGGTGGCAAGCGCGACCATGGGGATCAAGGCCCAGTCCGGGAACATGAGGAAGAACGGATTTTCAACCGCCTTGGGATCGGAGATCAGCAGCGCACCCTGCCCCAGATAGTTGAGCGCCAGCGACGGCAGCACGATGGACATCCAGGCGGCCTGGATCGGGCGTTTACCGAAATGGCCGAGATCGGCATAGAGCGCCTCGGCGCCGGTCACGGCGAGGAAGACCGCGCCCAGGGTGATGAAGCCGATCACGCCGTGATGCAGCATGAACGACACCGCAAGCATCGGGTTAAGCGCGTACAGCACCTCAGGATGCCGCGCGATGTGGGGCAGTGCCGCAAGCGCAATCACGGCGAACCACACGCACATCACGGGTCCGAAGAAAGCAGCGACGCGTGCGGTGCCGCGCGACTGCACCGAGAACAGGAACAGCAGGATGACCACGGTGATCGGGACGACATAGGGATCGAACGTCGCGGTCGCGAGCTTGATGCCCTCGATCGCCGACAGCACCGTAAGCGCGGGGGTGATGACAGCGTCGCCATAGAACAGCGCGCCGCTGATGATGCCGAGCAGCACGATCGCACCGGCGCCCTTGCTGACCGCGCGCTGCGCCAGCGCCATCAGCGCCAGCGTCCCGCCCTCGCCGTTGTTGTCGGCACGCAGCAGGATCACGACATATTTCAGCGTGACGACGACGATCAGCGCCCACAGGATCAGCGAGAGCACGCCGAGCACCGCATGCGCCGTCACGGCGCCCTCGCCGCCGGCAGCCGCGACGACGGCTTCGCGCAGCGCGTACAGCGGGCTCGTGCCGATGTCGCCATAGACGACACCGATGCTGCCGAGCATCAGCGCCTTGAAGGTGGCGGTTGAATGCGCCTCGCCATGGCCGTTTGCCGCGGGCGTTTCCGCCGCGGTGATCGCACTCTCGGATGACATGGGAAGCTGCGCCTCTGTCTTCTGCCGCACTGCACAATGCCGGGTCGCAGGCCTATACTCCCGGCAGGAATGCATAGGTTAGCCCGGATTCAGGCCTCCGCCATGCATATCACGCATAGATCACGGCTTTTCAACTGTAGAATCCGTTGCCGCATCAAATAGTTACCTGAGTACCCACTTCAACCACTCTCCCAGTCGGGATCTGGAAATAGTCGGTGGCATCGTTGGCGGACCTGCTCATGGCGATGAACAGGTGGTCCTGCCACTGCGGCATCCCGGACTGGGCGGAGGGCTTCAGCGACCGCCGCGACACGAAGAACGAGGTCGCCATGATGTCGAACTGCCAGCCGAGCTTGCGCGCGACCGCGAGCGCCTTCGGCACGTTCGGCGATTCCATGTAGCCGAAGCGCAGCCGCACCGCGGTGAACTTGTCGCTGACCTTCTCCATGGTGACGCGCTCCGACAGGTCGACGCGCGGTGTCGGTGCGGTCTCGATGGTCAGGATCACATTGTGCTCGTGCAGCACCTTGTTGTGCTTGAGATTGTGTAAGAGCGCGGTCGGCACGAAGCTGGGGTCGCTGGTCAGGAACACCGCGGTGCCCTTGACGATATGCGGCGGCCGCTTCTCCAGGCTGTGGATAAGGTCGCGCAACGGCACCTCGATGCGGCGGGTCTTGGCGATCAGGATCGCGGCACCGCGACGCCAGGTCCAGATCATCGTCGCCATCACGACGCCGAACAGCAGCGGCACCCACGCGCCCTCGAACAGCTTCAAGAGATTGGCGCTGAAGAAGGTCATGTCGACGATCACGAACGGCAGGATCAATGCGGCGGCCGACGCCACGCGCCAGTTCCACAGCTTCCAGATCACGATGAAGCCCATGATGCCGTCGGCGACCATGGTGGTGGAGACGGCGATGCCGTAGGCCGATGCGAGCCCGCTCGAGGTGCGGAACAGCAGCACCAGCAGCAGCACGCCGATCAGCAGCAGCCGGTTGACCCGCGGCAGATAGATCTGGCCGGCATGGGTCTCGGAGGTGTAGCGGACCTCGAAGCGCGGCAAGAGCCCAAGCTGCACCGCCTGGCTGATCAGCGAATAGGCGCCGGTGATCACGGCCTGGCTCGCGATCACGGTCGCCGCGGTGGCGAGCCCGATCAGCGGCAGCAGCAGCACGTCCGGCACCATGCGATAGAACGAGTTCTCGATCGCGGCGGGATCGGACAGCACCAGCGCGCCCTGCCCGAAATAATTCAGCAGCAGCGACGGCAGCACGAAGAACAGCCACCCCGACTGGATCGGCTTGCGGCCGAAATGGCCGAGGTCGGCATACAGCGCCTCGCCGCCGGTCACCGCGAGGAACACCGCGCCGAGCGTCACAAGGCCGACGGTGCCGTGGGTCAGCAGGAACTGGATTGCGTAGTAGGGATTGATCGCCGCCAGCACCGACGGATCGTCCATGATGTGGACCACCCCCATCACCGCGAGCGAGGCGAACCACACCACCATCACCGGCCCGAAGGCAGCGGCAACGCGCGCGGTGCCGGTGCGCTGCACCGAGAACAGCAGCACGAGGATCAGGATCGTCAGCGGCACCACATAGTGCTCGAGATGCGGCGTGGCGAGCTTGAGGCCTTCGACCGCCGACAGCACCGAGATCGCCGGCGTGATCATGGAATCGCCGATGAACATCGAGGCGCCGACCACGCCGAGTGCGAGCAACGGCCAGCTGCGCCGTCCGATCGCGCGCTGGCCGAGCGCCATCAGCGACAGTGTGCCGCCCTCGCCGTTGTTGTCGGCGCGCAGCAGCAGCAGGACGTATTTGGCGGTAACGACGGTGAACAGCGCCCACAGGATCAGGCTCAGCACGCCGAGCACCATGATCCGGGTCACCGGCTCGCCGTGTGCGGCGCCGCCGACCGCCTCGCGGAATGCGTAGAGCGGCGAGGTTCCGATATCGCCGAACACGACTCCGATGCTGCCCAGTGTCAGGGCCCAGAAGCCGGAGGCGCCTTGGCCTTTGCCCTGACCTGTTCCTTGGCCCGCGCCTTGGGTTTCCTGGGCTTCGGTGGGTGAGACGCTGACAGCCATGGCGAGGTTGGAACGCTCGGTCGGTTGATTTTGATCCGCGCGGCTATCGACGCTTCCGCCCCGCCTGTCAACCGAGCAACCCGGCCGACGGCGGTAGCGGGGTAACCCGGAGCTACGGCTTCAGATCCGGCGGCAACGGCGGATTTTCCCGCATCAACGTGATGGTCACGCGACGGTTCGCCGGCAGCGTCGGATCGTCGGGAAACAGCGGCTGGCCGTCCGCCTTGCCGGAAACCGCGAAGACGTGGGACGACGGCAGGCCCTCCCGCTCCAGGATCTGCCGCACCGCATTGGCGCGGTCGGCGGACAGGTCGAAGGCGTCGTAATCGCTGCGCGCCGGCACGAAGCCTGCGGCTGTATGCCCCACGATCGCGATCCGCAGCGGCGTCGCCTTCAGCGGCGCGGCGAGCTTCTGGATCAGCCGGCGGGTGCGCTCATACGGCTCCCTGGAGCCGTCGGCGAACATCGAGCGGCCGTCCTGGTCGACGATCTCGAGGTTGAGCCCCTCCTTGGTCTCCTCGAACATGATGTTCTTGGAAATTTCGGTCAGCTCGGGCATGTCTTGCAGCGCCTGGCGCAGCGAGGCGGAGGCGAGCGCGAATTCGCGGTCGATTTTCAGCCGCGCGCCGTTGACCTGGCTGCGCTCCTGCTCGTCCGGCGTCGGATTGGCGGAGGATTCCTCCGGCGAGATGTGATCGACATTCTTCAGCTTCGGCCGGGTCGGCAGGCCGTCGGACTCGACGATGCCGGAATAGCGCACATTGGTCTGCACGCCGAAGGCGTCGCGCATCGAGCCTGCGACGATCTTCAACTTGTTGTTGTCCATGGTGGAGAACGCGACGAGCATCACGAAGAAGCTCATCATCAGGCCCATCAGGTCGGCGAAGGTCACGAACCAGCCGTGACCTCCACCATGGGCGTCGCCGCGCTTTTTCTTGGCCATCGCTGCGTTTCCCGAAAGCGCCGGCCGGTCAGGCCGGCACCGGCTCGCCTTCCTCGTGGCGATGCTTTTCCGGCAGATAGGCCAGCAGCATCTCGCGCACCAGCGCCGGGCTCTTGGAATCGCGGATCATCAGGATGCCGTCGATGATCAGCGTGCGGTTGGTCTCTTCGTCGAGCAGCTTGCCGTGCAGCTTGTCGGCGATCGGAAGACAGAACAGGTTGGCGACCAGCGCGCCGTACAACGTCGCGAGTAGCGCTGTCGCCATGAATGGGCCGAGCTTTGAGGGGTCCGTCATGTTGGCGAACATCTGCACCATGCCGATCAGCGTGCCGATCATGCCGAAGGCCGGCGCGCAGTCGCCGATCGCGCGATAGATCTTGCTGCCCTCGTCGAGATGCATCAGGAAGTTGTCGCGGTCGCGCTCCAGGTTGTCGCGGATGAATTCGAGGTCGTAACCGTCGGCGACGTAACGAATGCCCTTGGCGAGGAACGGCTCGTTGGTCTCGACCTTCTCAAGGCCGACCGGGCCCTGCTTGCGGGCGATCTCGGCGATGCGGGCGAGCTCGTCGACGAGGTCGCGGGCCGACAGCCGGCTCATGGTGAAGGCAAACTTGGCGCCGAGCGGAAGCCCGTGCAGCATCACGCCGAGCGGAAAGCGGATCATCGTCGCCGCGATCGAACCGCCGAAGATGATGATCATGGCATGTTCAGAGATGAACATGTGCAGGTCGCCGCCCATGAACATCATCACCGCGATGACGATGATGCCGGCCAATAGCCCGGCGCCTGTCATGATATCCATGAAAAACTCCAACGCGAACGCAACCCGCCTGTCCTGGACGGCGCGCAGCCCAAGGCGAGCCGCGTGGAAAAACCCTAACGTTAATGCCATTAAGGACGCGTTACCGAATTTGGTAGGGATAACAACGGGTAAACGCCCGCCTTTTCGTGATGTCGTTGAAGATGTTGGCTTTCCGCATGGGACGCCGCCGCTGCATGCGCAAAAGGTCTCCCCGTAGAACAACGGACATGGGATAGCTTTGCCGAGAGGAAACGAACCAATGAGCAGAACAGAATGAAGGCGGTCGTCGTCGAGCAATACGCACCCATCGATCGGATCGGGCTGAAGGAGGTCGCCACCCCAACGCCCGCTGCCGGACAAATCCGCGTCCGAGTCCGCGCCGCGAGCATCGGCTTCGTCGATGGGCTGAAGGTCGAGGGCCGCTACCAGACCAAGGATGCCCTGCCCTTTACGCCCGGTGCGGAATTCGCCGGCGTGGTCGACGAGGTCGCGAACGACGTCGCCGGCATCACGCCGGGCATGCGGGTGATGGGCGCGGCGCGCTCGGGCGCGCTGGCCGAGTACATCCTGGTGCCGCCTGCCGCCGTCGAGGTCATGCCCGACGGCCTGTCGATGGAGGCCGCCGCCGCCTTTCGTACCAATTACCTCACCGCGCTGTACGCGCTCGCCGAACGCGGCTCGCTCAAGGCAGGCGAGCAACTGCTCGTGCTCGGTGCCGCCGGTGGCACCGGCATCGCCGCAATCCAGGTCGGCAAGCTGCTCGGCGCGCGCGTCGTTGCCGCAGCCTCGACCGACGAGAAGCGCAGCTTCGCCGCAAGCTTCGGCGCCGACGCCGTCGTCGACTACACCAAGCCCGATTGGCGCGATGCGCTGAAGGACGCAACCGGCGGCCACGGCCCCGACGTGATCTTCGATCCGGTCGGCGGCGAGGTCTCGCTGCAGGCATTCCGCTCGATCGCCTGGAACGGCCGCCATGTCGTGGTCGGCTTCGCGGCAGGCCAGATTCCCGCTCTGCCGTTCAATCTGCCGCTGTTGAAGGGCGGCCTCCTGATCGGCGTCGACGCCGCGCAGATCGCGCGCCGCGAGCCCGAGGCGCAGGCGCGCGTGATGACGCAATTGTCGGCATGGCTGAACGATGGCCGACTGACGCCTGTCGTCGGCAAGGTGTTCGAGCTTGAAGACTTCCGCGCGGCGTTCACGACGATGCAGACCCGCGCGGCGCTCGGCAAGATGGTGGTGCGGATCGGAACGTGAGAGAGGCACCGCCCTCACCTCATCCTCGCTGTCGTCCCTGCGAAACCTACCAGACCCCTCATCCTGAGGAGCGCGTAGCGCGTCTCGAAGGATGCACGGCCACCGTTGAACATCTGAGTTGGGTCCGCCGTCAAGTTAAATTCTGAAAAGCAGAATTATCCAAATCAAGGATCCGGGGCGGCGGCAAACCATCATACGTTATTGTCGCCGGAATCCGCGCCACCTACCGTTTGCCGAAACCGGCGGTGGGGAGAAAAAAATGCAGGACATGCTGACGCATCTGGAGAAGCTTCGCACCGATGCTGCGGAGTGCGCGTTGATCCGCGACCTGGCCACGGACATCCAGAAGCGCGAATTGTTCACCAAGCTCGCCGAACATCTTGCGGCCCTTGCCGCGGAAGTCGAGAAGGCCATTGCCGCGGCCGGCAAGGGCGAAGCCGTCTAGGCGCGCGCTCATAGACCCGGGGGGTGCGCTCGTCCTCATGCAGCGGGACAGAGCGGATATTGCAGGCCCGCCACAAAGGGGCGATCGAGCGAAAACGGCGTCGCTATTCCCGATCGATGTCCGCTCATGTAGCGGAAACGCTTGCCATGATTTTCCGGATGGCAATCGACAAGTCGGAGTGACTGAAGGGCTTTTTCAGAAGAGCTCGCTCGCCCGTGGGCAATTCCGGGATGGCTCGTTGAGCCGTATAGCCGGAGGTGAGCAGCACCGGCAACGCGGGGCGCACCAAACCGATCCGTCGCGCCAGTTCTACACCGCTCATGCCGTCCGGCATAACGACATCGCTGAAGACGAGATCCAGACCGGCATTCGCCTGTATTATCTCAAGCGCGGCGCTACCAGTGGCCGCCGACAGCACCGAGTAGCCGAGGTCCTGCAACATCCCGCTGGTCGTGGCCCGCACGTCGGCGTCGTCTTCGACGACCAGAACGACCCCGGTTCCGGTCTCCAACGTGGCCTCAGCCGGCTTCCGGACGATCGGGACGGAGTCCGTCGACCGCCTCAGGAACACCTCGATCACCGTCCCGCGTCCAGGCGCGCTGGTCACCGCCACGAATCCCCCGGATTGCTTGGCGAATCCGTAGACCTGGCTAAGCCCCAATCCCGTTCCCTTTCCGACGTCCTTTGTCGTGAAGAACGGTTCGAAAACGTGCGCGAGCACCTCCGCCGACATTCCGACCCCTGTATCCCCGACAGAAATCATCGCGTACTCGCCAGCCGAGGCTTCCCATCGGGACGCGAACGCTTCGTCGACGCGCCGGTTGGCCGTCTTGATGACGAGCTCTCCGCCTTGTGGCATCGCGTCGCGCGCGTTGATGGCAAGGTTCACTATGGCGGTTTCGAGTTGATGTGGATCGGTGCGGCATTCCCAGAGATCCGTGCCGCTGACGAATTTCGTCTTGACGGTCTCACCGACCGCCCGGTCGAGAAGATGTTCGAAGGTCGGGATCAGGTCATTGATCTGAACGACTTCGATTTGCAGATTCTGACGGCGAGAGAACGCCAACAGCTGCTGGTTCAGTTTCGACCCGCGAGCCACGGCCTGCCGTGCCGCCTCGAACAGCCGCACAACCCTCTCGTCGCCCGACATGCGGCGGCCCAGCATGTCGAGGCTACCGCCGATGATCATCAAAAGGTTGTTGAAGTCGTGCGCGATGCCGCCCGTCAACTGCCCGACGGCTTCCATTTTCTGGGCCTGCCGCAACTGCTCGTCGACTTCTCGCCGCTGGGTGATGTCCGCGGTCACCCCTGTGATGCGGACGGGCCGTTTGCCGTCATAGAAGGTTCGACCCTTCACGTTGACCCAACGCACCGCGTTGTCGCTGGCCCGACGAATCCGGTGCTCGAACTCGACCGCCCCGCTCGCGCGCGCTGTTTCGAACGCCTCGCGAACCTTGTGTTGATCTTCCGGAACGAAGCGATCCGCCAATGCCGCCAGATCGAAGGGAACGGGACTCGTCGCGTTGCCGAAAATTCGGTCGTGCCGCAGCGAACATCTCATCCGATTGTCGGAAAGATCGAGCTCCCATATTCCCATTTCCGCGGCGTCGAGCGTCAGCTGGAGATTCTCTTCGGTCTTGCGCCGTTCGACGATCTCGTTGGCGAGCCTTTCGTTTGCGGCGCTCAGTTCGCGGGTCCGCATGCGGCTGGACGTCAGGTCCGTCACAATGCCGCAAACCAGTCTCGGCATTGCCTCGTCCACCTTCAGATCGATCAGGGAGATGTTGACGGGCACTTCGTGACCGAGGCAATTCACGATCCCGAACTCTCCGGAAACTCCCGGGCCGGCGCCAGTCGCGATCATGTTCGACAAGACCCTCCCCTCGTCGACACTAACGTATCTGGTGAGTGGTTGGCCTATGATGCTGTCGTGTGGGCTGGCGACGAGCGTCGCGAAACGTTCGTTGCAGTAGAGGATAGTCCCTCTTTCGGAAAGCGTGATGGCTCCTTCCTGCATCTGCTCGACGAGAACCCGATATGGACGATCGGCATTTTCGAGCGTGTAGACCTGCTGCCCTTGCGAGCCGGCGATCACGACGGCATCCACCGCTCCGGTGCGGATGGCCTCCAGGGTCTCCTCCGCTTCCCGGAGGCGCGAGATCAGTTCCTCTCCGGTTAGCGATTCGTACTCCGTGTCGTTGGCGGCGCGTTCCGTCATCGGATAGTCAGCTGCCCGGCTTCACGGGCGTCAGGTTCAATCCCGCAAGGACTTTTTCATTGTCGGAGAGATCCCCGATGATCCGGCGCAGCGGCTCGGGCAAGATCTTTACGAGCGTGGGAGTCGCGATGATCTGCAGTTCGCGGGTCGAGTCGGGGTTCTCGTACACGTCGACGACTTCGAGATCGTACCGGCCGTGAAGGTTCTCCTCGCATATCCTGCGCATGTTGGCGATGGCCCGGGCGGAACGCGGCGTAGAGCCCGTCACGAAAAGGCGCAGCTTGTATCTGCCATCCGGGTGGTTTGCAGAAGTCATGTCCGGCTCTTTCCTATCGGCCGCAGATCCAACCCGACGATCACCTTCTCGGAGTTCGAAAGGTCGCCGATCATGCGCTTGAGCGGCGGCGGAAGCCGGCGGACGAGCGTCGGTATCGCGACGATCTGGTCACCAGCGGCCAGTTGCGGCGACACAACGAGATCGATCACCTCGATCTTGTACCGGCCGGCGAGGTTTTCCTCGCATATCTTCTGGAGGTTCGCGATCGCCGCCAGCGATTTTGGCGTCTGGCCTGCCACGTAGAGCCGCAAATTGAACTCGGCGGTATCGTCGGCGGCGCCGTTCGAATCCATCATCGGTTTCCTCCACGCTTCTGCGCCATCGCAGCCCGATCCGACTCCGCCGATGCGCTCCGGACGTCCTGATGCGCGATGACCCGTGAAACCTCTACCGCTTCGGCCTCAAGCTCCGCCCGCATCTCCGCGATCTGACGCTCCAACGCCTCGCGCTTGCGGGTCAATACGCGCTGGCGTTGCTCGGTCTGTTCGTTGCGTTCGCGCTCGGCCTCGCGCTCGCGGGCCTCCTGCGCCATCCGGGCTGCACCGGTCAGCACGCCCTCCGGACCGAGATAAGGCTTCATCAGGTGGATACCATTGTCGTTGATTTCGTACTCGCGGATCTGCTTCGAGTGGCTCATGCCACGCGATTTAAGCAAGTACAGGGTGCGATTGCGCTCACCGTCCGATTCGACGTCCCGCAGTGATATCCACGTGTCCATGAGCGAAGACACGCTTCGCTCGCTCTCGTTCATCAGATCATCGACGGCCGACAAGCTGGTGAACACGGCCGTGATCCCTTTGGTCTTGCAAATGTCGGCAAGCCGGACCAGCGTCGCATGGATCTCCATCGCGGGCCCGCGAAACGCAGATATCGGATCGACGACTATGGTGGCGGGCTTGAATTTCTCGATGTCGCGGTTCATGCGGGCCAGATGCATCTCGAATCCGAAGAGGCTCGGTCGTGCCGCTTCGAACCGGAGCAGACCGGAATCGAGGTGCTTCTTCAGGTCGATCCCGACCGATCTCATGTTCCTGACGACCTGATCGGGAGATTCCTCGAAGGCGAAATAGAGGCTGCGTTCGCCGCGGCCACATGAGGCATCGGCGAAGGCCGCCCCGAAAGTCGATTTGCCCGTTCCCGCCAATCCGGAGATCAGCACACTCGACCCTTTGTAATAGCCGCCTCTTCCCAGCATGGCGTCCAAATCCTTGACGCCGGTGGGAACGGCCTCATCCGAGATGGAATGACCGAGGCCCGCCGACGTGATCGGCAGGACGCTGATTCCTTCGTCGTCGATCAGGAAAGGATATTCGTTGGTCCCGTGGGCCGAGCCCCGGTATTTGACGACGCGCAGGCGGCGCGTGACCACCTGCTCCTGAACGCGGTTGTCGAGAAGGATGACGCAGTCCGAAACGTACTCTTCGATGCCGAAGCGGGTGAGCTGGCCCTCACCGCGTTCCGCCGTGATGATGGCGGTAACGCCTTTGTCCTTGAGCCAGCCGAACAGGCGCCGAAGCTCCGCGCGAAGGATCGCGGTATCGGCGAGCCCCGAGAAGAGGGCTTCGATCGTGTCGAGAACGACCCGTTTTGCCCCGATCGTATCGATTGCGTGCCCGAGCCGGACGAAAAGGCCCTCCAGATCGTATTCACCGCTCTCCTCAATCTCGGCGCGTTCTATCCGGACGTAGTCGATGACCAGCTTCTTGCTGGAAATCAATTCTTCGACGTCGAAGCCGAGCGAATTCACGTTCGTAGCTAGATCCTGCTCACGCTCTTCGAAACTCATAAACACGCCGGTCTCGTCGAACCGGGTCGCGCCGTTGACGAGAAACGTCATTCCAAAGAGAGTCTTTCCGCATCCAGCCGAGCCGCATAGCAGCGTCGGCCGACCCGTCGGCAGGCCACCGAGTGTCAGATCATCCAAACCGCCGATGCCCGTCCGAGTTTTTGGAAGTTGAACCGATGGTCCCGCGGCGAGGACCGGAGATTTACGATTTGCCATTCAAAGACTTTTTGAACCGGCGCGGCCACTCTTGCGGCTCGCAAATTGATGCTTGGGCAACTGTCGCGTACCGGACGAACCAATGCGCTCCTTCAAGGCTGTCTCAAGAAAATTAGTCAAAGTTCGATTTTCCTGCTTAGCGCACGCACGCGCGATAGCCAGCAAATCAGGATCGATCCGAACGGTGATGGCCTGCTTCATGGCTTCGCGCTTTCGCTGACGAAAAGGTATTGCTCACGTATTTCAGAAGCAATACGGGCGCGCCTGCGATATTTCTCCGGAAATTAGGAACCAATCCGAAGCTGTCCGACGGCGCATCAGCCGAGCGCAGCACCACAGGGATTCCCCTGTCAGCGCATCGATCCGCGATGCGCGCTATACGATGCGATCGAACACCGCCCGCGCGGCCCGCGCACGCGCAAGCTCCACGGCTCGAAAAAACGCGGCATGCTGCTCGCGCAGGAACCAATACTGGAGCAGCGCATTCTTATTTCACCCCTTGGTTGAACGGTAACATCCCGCTATCATCGGCACGTGCCGGTCCCGTGGTGTTGACTGTTCACCGGGAGGTAATTTGGCGGCATATGTTGTATTTCAGGATTCTTCCCTTGGCACATTTTGCATATCGAACATCCAGCACCACGTCCCGATCGCGCGGGCGAAGCATCGTCGCCTGAGACGCGCGATGAAGACGGACAAGGCCACCTGGTACGTCTCGTTCGCCATCAGAACCCCTGACGCCGGACACCACCGCTTCGCGCGCCAGACCCGCACCTTCACGACCGAACAGGATGCCAAGGCGTTTGCGCGCACCCTGTTCGATCAGACCCAGGACGTCAGCGCCGGAACGATCAACCCGCACACCCCGAGACGCGTGATCGCGCCGGCCGCGATCACGGCCTGGGCCGGCGAGAGCTAAAATCCACTTCTACAAAAAGCGTGACGGCGCGAACGGCGCGAGCGGGATCTCCGGCACCTTGCCGCTGAGCAATTGCGCGACCAGCCGGCCGGTGCGGGCCGAGCCGACCAGGCCGACATGGCCGTGGCCGAACGCATAGACCACGTCGCGCGAGGCGCGGCTAAGGCCGATGCAGGGCCGCCCGTCGGGCATGCTCGGGCGATGGCCGAACCAGGTCTTGATCCGTGAGGGTGGAATGTCCCTCGGCAGCTTCGGGAACATGCTCAGCAGATGCTGGCGCAGGATCTCGGCGCGCTTCCAGTTCGGCGCGGCGTCGAGCCCCGCGATCTCCACCGTGCCGGCGGCACGCAGGCCCTTGTCGGTCCAGTTGACCACCATCTTGGCATCCGAGGCCATCATCGAATTGCGCGGCCCGGATTCCGGATTCTCGATCATGACGTGATAGCCGCGCTCGGTCTCGAGCGGCAACGGATCGCCGATCGATGTGGTCAGTTGCTTCGAGCGCGCGCCGGCGGCAACGACCGCCGCATCGCAGGCGATCTCGCCGGTCTCGGTGACCACGGCGACCAGCCTGTCGCCCGCAAGCTTGAGGCCGATCGCCTTGGCGACTATGCGTTCGGCTCCGCTCGCGATCGCGTGCGCGGCGAGCGCCGCGACGTAGGCGCCGGGATCGCGGCAGTGGCCGGCCTCCTCCACCACGACGCCGAACTTGTAGCGCGGATGCAGATCGGGCTCGCGCTGACGCATCTCGTCTTCATCGAGCTCCAGCCATTCGATGCCGACGCGCTTCCGAATGCGCCAGCCGAGGTCGCGGTCGAACTGATCGCGCGAGGGAAACACGTGCATCACCCCGCGCCGCTCGATCAGCTCTGGCACGCCGGCTTCCTCGGCGAGTTGCCGGTGCAGCAGCGGCGCGTCCTTCAAGAGATCGCGCATCGCCCGCGCGGTGGCTTCGACCTGATCCTCGGTGCGGCTCGACAGCAGATACTTGATCAGCCACGGCAAGGCCTTCGGCAGATACGACCAGCGGATCGACAATGGTCCGAGCGGGTCCATCAGATAGCCCGGCACCTTCTTCCAGGTGCCAGGCTCGGCCGGCGGGATCACCGAATGCGACGACAGCCAGCCGGCATTGCCATAGCTCGCGGCCTGGGTGCCGCCGGGCTCGCCCGCATCGATCAGCGTGACACGATGGCCCGCGCGCAGCGCCTCGATGGCGCTGATGACGCCGACCGCGCCGGCGCCGATGATCGCGACGTGACGGCCGGCGGAGTCGGACATTATTGCGCAGCCTGCTCGGGCACAAAATCCTTGCCGACCGACAGCGCGCGCTGATCGACCAGGCAGTGCAGGATTGCCGGCTTGCCGGAGGCCAGCGCCCGCTCGAACGCCGGCGCGAAGTCTTCGGTGCGCTCGACCCGCTCGCCATGGCCGCCGAACGCCTTGGCGTAGAGCGCGAAGTCCGGGTTCTTGAGCTGGGTGCCGACGACACGGCCGGGATAATCGCGCTCCTGATGCATGCGGATGGTGCCGTATTGCGCATTGTCGATGACGACGACGATCAGTGGCGCGTCATACTGCACGGCGGTGGCGAACTCCTGCCCGTTCATCAGGAAGCAGCCGTCGCCGGCGAATGCGACGACGACGCGATCCGGATGCTGCCGCTTGGCCATCACGGCCGCCGGCACGCCATAGCCCATCGAGCCCGAAGTCGGCGCGAGCTGGGCTGCGAACGCGTGGAAGCGGTGGTGGCGATGAATCCAGCCGGCGTAATTGCCGGCGCCGTTGCAGACGATCGCATCCTTCGGCAGCCGATCGCGCAGCCAGGTCACGACCTCGCCGTACTGGAAATGGCCCGGCAGCTCGCGCGGCTTGTCGGTCCAGGTCAGATAATCCGCGTGCGCCTTGGCCGCCTCGCCCTTCCAGGCGGGCGCGGCTGCGGGCTTCATGCTCTCGACCGCGGCGGCGAAGGCCGCAGGCGTCGCCTGGATCGCCAGCGCCGGCTGGTAGACGCGGCCGAGTTCCTCGGAGCCCGGATGCACGTGGATCAGCTTCTGGCTCGGTGTGGGAATATCGAGCAGCGTGTAGGACGAGGACGGCATTTCCGACATGCGGCCGCCGATCAGGAGAATGACGTCGGCGCCGGTGAAGCGATCCCTCAGCTTCGGGCTCGGGCCGATGCCGAGATCGCCGGCATAGTGCGAGTGGTCGGCGTCGAACAGTGAGGCGCGGCGGAACGAGGTCGCGACCGGTAGGTCGAAGCGCTCGGCAAAACGAGCAATGCCCTTGGCCGCCTCTGCGGTCCAGGCCGAGCCGCCGAGCACCACGATCGGCGCCTTGGCGCCGGCGAGCATGCTGCCGAGGCGTTCGAGATCCGACGGCGCCGGCCAGCTCTGCGCAGGCTCGACCTTCGGCGCGTCGGCGACCGCGGCGGTTTCAGTCAGCATGTTCTCCGGCAGCGAGATCACGACCGGACCGGGACGGCCCTGCAGCGCGACGCGGAAGGCGCGCGCGACCAGTTCCGGAATGCGGTCCGGACGATCGATCTCGACCGCCCATTTCGCCATGGTGCCGAACACCGCCTTGTAATCGAGCTCCTGGAACGCCTCGCGCTCGCGCATGCCGGTGTCGACCTGGCCGACGAACAGGATCATCGGGGTGGAATCCTGCATCGCGATGTGCACGCCGTGCGCGGCGTTGGTCGAGCCCGGGCCGCGGGTGACGAAGCAGATGCCGGGACGCCCGGTGAGCTTGCCATAGGCCTCCGCCATCATCGCAGCACCACCCTCGGCGCGGCAGATCACGACGTCGACCGGGCTGTCATGCAGGGCGTCGAGCGCCGCCAGATAGCTCTCGCCCGGCACGCAGGTGACGCGCTCCACCCCTTGCACGACCAGCTGGTCGATCAGGATCTGGCCTCCGGTGCGGGCGTTGCTTTTGGTCATGAGGGCTCCCTGCGGCATTGGCGCGCTTGCGGCTCGCGCGGAATGTGATCCGACGGGGGTATGATAGACGGGATAATGGCGCAAGGCCGAACTCGCCGCGGGATGCAGCGGTGGCATCGAGCCATGCGGCAGGGAAAGGGCAGCCGCGGGACGCCACTTATTTGCGCAGAGCCGGCGGTTGCCCCCGGACCCATCCGCGTCATTGCGAGCGAAGCGACGCAATCCATCGTCCCTCCGAGGAGGGATGGATTGCTTCGTCGCTATCGCTCCTCGCAATGACGGAACTGGAAACCCCGCCTTGCCTACAGCGAGCGCGCAATCAAAACCTTCATGATCTCGTTGGTGCCGCCATAGATCTTCTGGATGCGGGAATCGATGAACATGCGCGAGATCGGGTATTCCTGCATGTAGCCGTAGCCGCCATGCAGCTGCAGGCATTCGTCGGCGGTCTCGACCTGCTTCTGCGAGCACCACCACTTCGCCATCGACGCCGTCACGGTGTCGAGATCGCCGGCGACCAGGCGGTCGACGCACCAATCGACGAACACGCGGGCGATCATCGCCTCGGTCTTGCGCTCGGCGAGCGTGAACGCGGTGTTCTGGAATTCGATCAGCGGCTTGCCGAAGGCTGTGCGCTGCTTGGTGTATTCGGCGGTGATCTTGACCGCGCGCTCCATCGAGGCGACCGCCCCAATCGCAAGCGACAGCCGTTCCTGCGGCAATTGCTGCATCAGCTGGACGAAGCCGCTGCCCTCCTCATTGCCGAGCAGGTTTTCCGGCGGCACCGTGACATTGTCGAAGAACAGTTCCGATGTATCGGACGCGTGCAGGCCGATCTTGTCGAGGTTGCGACCGCGCCGGTATCCCTCCGCGCCGGCGGTCTCCACCACGATCAGAGAAATCCCCTTGGCGCCGGGAGCTCCGGTGCGCGCCACCACGATGACGAGGTCCGCCGCCTGCCCGTTGGTAATAAAGGTCTTCTGGCCGTTGATGACGTAGGAATTGCCCTGCTTCTTCGCCGTGGTCTTGACTGCCTGCAGATCGGAGCCGGTGCCGGGCTCGGTCATCGCGATGGCGCCGACCATCTCGCCCGACGCCATCTTCGGCAGCCAGCGCTTTTTCTGCTCCTCCGAGCCATAATTGACGATGTAGTGAGCGACGATCGCGCTGTGCACGGAAACGCCGGTGGTCAGCTCCGGGACCGTGCTCTCGAGGTCATCGAGCACGGCGGCGTCATAGGCAAAGCTGGCGCCCAGGCCGCCATAGGCCTCCGGCACGCTCGGCAGCAGCGCGCCCATCTCGCCGAGCGCGCGCCAGGCGGAGCGGTCCACCAGCTTCTGCTCGCGCCATTTCTCCGCGTGCGGCGCCAAATCCTTGGCGAGGAATTTGCGGAACTGGTCACGGAAGGTGTCCAGCTCCTCGGTCATCCAGGACGATCGGTAGTGCATCATTCCCTCGCGCTAAATCAAGAGACCGCCGCCGGCGACGATCACCTGACCACTGATGTAGTTCGATTCCGGAGCGCAGAACAGATAGACCGCGTCCGCCGCCTCTTCCGGCGTGCCGCCGCGGCCAAGCGGGATCATCCGGCCCATCGCCTCCAGCATCTGCGGCTGGACGCCGACCTTGATGTCGCGGCCGGCGACGTCGATGGTCTTCTGCTGGCTCTCGATCGGCTGGGTCAGGCGGGTGTTGATCAGGCCGAACGCCACGCAATTGACGTTGACCTTGTAGCGGCCCCACTCCTTGCACATCGTGCGGGTCAGCCCGATCAGCGAGGCTTTTGCGGAAGAATAGCTCGCCTGCCCGGCATTGCCGTAGAGGCCTGCGATCGAGGAGATGTTGACGACCTTGCGGAACACTTCGCGGCCGGCCTCGACCTCCTTCTTCGCCATCACCCGGATCGGCTCCGAGGCTGCGCGCAGAATCCGGAACGGGGCGACCAGATGCACGTCGAGCATCGCCTGGAACTGCTCGTCCGACATCTTCTGGATCGTCGAGTCCCAGGTGTAGCCGGCATTGTTGACGATGATGTCGAGGCCGCCGAATGTTTCGATGGCCGCACCGACGAAGCGATCGGCAAAGCCGGTCTCGACGACGCTGCCATTGACCGCGATCGCCTCGCCGCCCATGGCCTTGATCTCGGCGACGACGGCGTTGCCCGGCTCGGCGTCGAGATCGTTGACCACGACCTTCGAGCCCTCGCGCGCGAGCTTCAGCGCAATCGCGCGCCCGATGCCGCGGCCCGATCCGGAGACGAGCGCGACTTTGCCTTGCAGTTTCGACATGGTTTCTCCCTCGAAGACTTCTCTCGTTGCGTTCAGCTTCACCTCGCCCCGCCTGCGGGGAGAGGTCGGAACACATCGTCAGATGCGTTCCGTGTGAGGGGGTACAGGTCTCGCCGAGAGCAGAGCTCGCGGAAGCAGCCCCTCACCCCCCAACCCTCTCCCCGCAAGAGCGGGGCGAGGGAGCGCAGTTTCTTCGTGGCGACAGTTCGTCACCCCGCTACAGCGCGATAATTGCTTCCCCGGCGAGCTTGATCTCGCCGTTCTGGTCCTTCGTCGTGAGCGCAACCTTCGCCCGCTTCTCACCGCCCTGCTCGATCAGCTCGGTCACCGTGCCCTCGCAGGTCAGCGCGGCGCCAAGCTGGGTGATGGCGGCAAAGCGGCTCGAGAACGAGCGGATGCGCGACGGTGCGACCGCATCCGTCAGCGCCTGGCCGAGATAGCCCATGACCAGCATTCCGTGCGCGAACACGTCCGGAAAGCCGGCCTGCTTGGCGAAGTCGATATCGACATGGATCGGATTGTGATCGCCGGAAGCCCCGCAATACAGCGCGAGGCGATGCCGGGTGATCGGCGGGAATTCCTTGTGGACGATGCGGTCGCCGACCGCCGGAACGCTGCTGCTCATGACGGCCTCGCATTGCGCACCACGATGGTGCGCGAGGTATCGGCGACATGCACGCCGGCCTGGTTGGTGACCGCGGTCTCGACCACGATCAGCGTCATCGCCCCGCCCTTCTTCTCGGTCACGCTGGTGACGCGCGGCCGGAATGTCAGGGTGTCGCCGACCACCACGGGTGCGTGATAGTCGAAGCGCTGCTCACCATGCAGCACACGGGCGAGATCGATGCCGAGCGCGGTGAGGAACTCGAACGCATCAGGCGCATCCATCATCTCCAGACAGAACAGATAGGTCGGCGGCACCGGTGCCGCTGCACCATCACGATAGACCGCATTGGTCTCGCCGAGCGTGTCGAGGAAGAAGCGCAGGCGCCCCGGCTCGACGCGCGCGGTCACCGGCGTAAACGTACGCCCGACAGCGGATTGATCGACCATGGGCTGCCTCAGGCGCGTTCGTAGAGCGTCACGACGCAGGCGCCGCCGAGGCCGAGATTGTGCTGCAGCCCGAGCCGCGCGCCCTCCACTTGCGTCGCCGCTGCCGTGCCGCGCAGCTGCCGCGTCAACTCGTAGCACTGCGCAAGCCCGGTGGCGCCGAGCGGATGGCCCTTCGACAGCAGTCCGCCGGACGGGTTGGTGACGATCCTGCCGCCGTAGGTATTGTCGCCGTCATCGATGAATTTCGCGGCCTCGCCCTCGCCGCACAGGCCGAGCCCTTCATAAGTGATCAGCTCGTTATGGGCGAAGCAGTCGTGCAGCTCGACGACGTCGAGATCATCAGGCCCGATGCCGGCGGCTTCATAGACCTTCTTCGCGGCATCGCGCGCCATGTCATAGCCGACCACCTGCATCATGTCGGAGGCACCGAAGGTCGAGGGCGTATCGGTCGTCATCGCCTGCGCTGCAATGCGGACGCTCTTGTTGAGGCCGTGCTGGTCGGCGAATTTCTCCGAGACCAGGATCGCGGCGGCGCCGCCGCAGGTCGGCGGGCACGCCATCAGCCGCGTCATCACGCCGGGCCAGATCACCTGGTCGTTCATGACGTCGTCGGCGGTGACTTCCTTGCGGAACAGCGCCAGCGGGTTGTTCTTGGCGTGACGGCTCGCCTTGGCGCGCACTTTGGCAAAAGCACTGAGCGGCGTGCCGTATTTCTTCATGTGACTGAGGCCTGCACCGCCGAAATAGCGCAGCGCCAGCGGCACGCCGGGCGCATCGACGAGCTTGTCGGCAGCGGCGTCGAAATCGTCGAACGCGCTGGGGCGATCGGTGAACACGGCGCCCAACGCGCCGGGCTTCATCTGCTCGAAGCCGAGCGCCATCACGCAATCGGCCGCGCCCGACTCGATCGCCTGCCGCGCCAGGAACAACGCGGTCGAGCCGGTCGAGCAGTTGTTGTTGACGTTGACGATCGGGATGCCGGTCATGCCGACCGGATAGAGCGCGCGCTGGCCGCAGGTGGAGTCGCCATAGACATAGCCGACATAGGCCTGCTGCACACGGCCGTAATCGAGGCCGGCGTCAGTGAGCGCAAGCTTCGCCGCCTCGGCGCCCATCACATGATACGGCGCATTGGCGCCGGGCTTGACGAACGGGATCATGCCGACCCCGGCAACATAAGTGCGTGACGTCATCGCGGATCCTCCCGGAAATTACCCACTGGACTATTTATTACCCATGGGTAATATACGGGCACCCTTCCGGAGTCAATGCGACAACAGCCACGCGATGGACGCCCGCTTTCCCCCTTCCAACACCGAGTCGCCCTGGCTGCCATTCGAGAGCCGGCGCCGCGCCCGCGACGAGAAGCGCGAAGCCGTGTTGCGCGCCGCCGTGCAGCTGTTCCTCGAGCAGGGTTATCACCGCGCCACGCTGAACGACGTCGCCAAACGGCTGAACATCACCAAGCCCGCGCTGTACAATTATTTCCGCGGCAAGGACGAGATCCTGTTCGAGTGCTGGTCGATCGGCCACGAACTGGTCGACGAATGCATTGCCGAGACCTCGGCCGGCGCCGGCAGCGGCCTCGACAAGCTGCGCAAGCTCACCGTTCGCTACGCCGAGCTGATGACGACGGACTACGGCAAGAGCCTGGTCCGCTTCGATCTCCGCGATCTCAGCGAGCACAACCGCAAGACCGTGCAGACCGCGAAGCGACGGATCGACCGCGCCTTCCGTGACTATATCGCCTCTGGCATCGCGGACGGTTCGGTGAAACCCTGCGACCCGAAACTCGCGGCCTTCGCCATCGCCGGCTCGCTGAACTGGATCGGACACTGGTTCCAGCCCGGCGGTGAGCTGACCGGACGCGCCGTCGCCGAGGAATTCGCGATCCGCCTCACCGACGGCATCGCCAAAACAACAACGCGAACGACATCAACGCGCAAAGCAGCCGTTCCGGCTGCAGCGAAGGCGGACAAACCGCCTCGCAAGGGAAACGTGGGAAACGCATCAAGGGAGGACGGGAGTGAACATCACACACGGACTGCGGCGGGCGCTGCAGGTCAATCCAAACGGGCTCGCGGTCGTCTGCGGTGAGCGGCGGCGCAACTGGCGCGAGGTCGGTACTCGCGTCGCCCGCCTCGCCGCCGCGATCCGCTCGCTTGGCGCCGATAACGGCGACCGCGTCGCAATCCTTTCGCTGAACTCCGACCGCTATCTCGAACTCTATCTGGCCGTCGGCTGGGCCGGCGGCGTGATCGTGCCGCTCAACATCCGCTGGTCGCCGATCGAGAACGAGGACGCGCTGCGCGATTGCCGCGCCACGATCCTGTTCGTCGACAAGGCGTTTGCGCCGGTCGGCACGACGCTCGCGAGCGCCATCCCCGGCCTGAAGCTGATCTATGCCGATGAGGGCGAGACGCCGGCGGGCATGGAGAACTACGAGACACTGATCGCGCGCAGTGAGCCAATTCCGGACGCGATGCGCACCCGCGACGATCTCGCCGGCATCTTCTACACCGGCGGCACCACCGGCCGCTCCAAGGGCGTGATGCTGAGCCACAGCAATCTGATGGCCAATGCGCTGAACGCACTTGGCGAAGGCCTGTGGCCGGGCACCTCGATCTATCTGCACGCCGCGCCGATGTTCCACCTCGCCAACGGTGCAGCGATGTATTCGGTGCTGCTGTCCGGCGGCTCCAATGTCGTGATCCAGGGCTTTACGCCCGACGGCGTCGCAAGCGCCGTGCAAAAGGAGCGCATCACCGACGTGCTGCTAGTTCCGACCATGATCCAGATGTTCGTCGATCACCCGACGCTCGGCAACTACGACCTGTCGTCCCTGAAGCGGATCTCCTACGGCGCTTCCGTCATCAGCGACGCCGTGATGATGCGCGCCATGAAAGCGCTGCCGCATGTCGAGTTCACCCAGGCCTATGGCATGACCGAGCTGTCGCCGATCGCGACGCTGCTGCACTGGAAGGAGCATATCGGGGACGGCCGCGCCAAGGGCCGGCATCGCGGCGCCGGTCGCGCCACGCTGGGCGCCGAGGTCAAGATCGTCGATGCCGACGACAAGGTCGTGCCTTTGGGCACCGTCGGCGAGATCGCGGTGCGCGGCGATATGGTCATGATGGGCTATTGGGAGCGGCCGGAGGAAACCGCGCGCGCCGTGATCGACGGCTGGATGCACACCGGCGACGGCGGCTACATGGACGAGGACGGCTTCGTCTACGTGGTCGACCGCGTCAAGGATATGATCATCTCCGGCGGCGAGAACGTCTATTCGGCCGAGGTCGAGAATGCGCTGGCCCAGCATCCGGCGGTGGCGCAATGCGCCGTGATCGGCATCCCGAGCGAGCGCTGGGGCGAGCAGGTCCACGCCGTCGTGGTGATGAAGAGCGGCGCCAGCGCCACGCCGGACGAGCTGATGGAGCACTGCAAGGCGCTGATCGCCGGCTACAAATGCCCGCGCAGCGTCGACATCACGGCAACTCCGCTCCCGCTCTCCGGCGCCGGCAAGATCCTGAAGCGCGAGCTGCGCAAGCCGTATTGGGAGAACCGCGAGCGGCGTGTCAGCTGAGGCGCTGCTCAGACTTAGTTCTCGTCATTCCGGGGCATGCGAAGCATGAACCCGGAATCTCGAGATTCCGGGCTCGATGCTCCGCATCGCCCCGGAATGACAGGGTCCTCATGACGCCATTCGGCCGCGAGCGTTGACATCGGAGCACACGACCGATTGGATCAATCTGAGATTCAATCCAGCGAGTTCCGATGTCCGCACCTGATACCAACGCCGACGGCAAACCCCGCCGCCTGATGCACCGCCGCTCCGTCGAATGTCTCGGCTTTCTCCGTGACGACGGGCTGTGGGAGGTCGAGGCGCGGCTGGTCGACACCAAGCCGTATGCGCGGCAGGACAAGCATCGCGGCCTGCAGCAGCCCGAGGATCCCGTGCACGACATCAGGCTGCGGCTCGCGGTCGACGACAGTTTCACGATCCGCGAGACCGGCACCACGATGGCCTCGACGCCCTACCCGTCCTGCATCGACGTCGAAGGCATTCTGCAGCGCCTGGTCGGCGAGCGCATCGGCAAGGGCTGGCGCGATCTGGTCCGCCACAAGATCGGCAAGCTCGAGACCTGCACCCATCTCGCCGAGTTGCTGGGCCCCGCGGTGACGACGCTGTTCCAGACCGCGACCTCCGGCAAGGACCCGCAGGGCCGCGGCGCGCTCGATCACCAGCAGGGCGTCACTGAGCCACCGTTCTTCGTCGGCGGCTGCTATTCGTGGCGGCTGGACGGCCCCGTCGTGGCCGAGACTTTTCCGCAGTTCGCGAAGAAGCCTGTCGAGGTGAAGCAGGGTTCGTGAGTGACGCCCCGGCGCAGCCCACGGATACTCTGAGAACATCAGGGGGTGAACGTGGAGAAATACGGCGCCGGGTCGATTGTCGTCTCGGATTATGATCCCAACTGGCCCGCCTTGTTCGCGCAGGAGCGCACGCGGATCGCGCAGGCTCTCGGCGCGTTCGCATTGGCCATCGAGCATGTCGGCAGCACGGCCGTCCCAGGTCTCCCGTCAAAACCCATCATCGACCTGCTGGTTGGCGTGCGAAGCCTCGAAGAGGCCGAGCAACACTGCATCAAGCCGCTGGAGGCGCTCGGCTATACCTACATGCCTGAATATGCATCGTGGATCCCCGGCGAGTTGTTCTTCCGCAAGGGGCCGCCGGGTCCGTGGACCCACCATCTGCACATAATGGAGCCGCCGTATCCGAATTGGGAAGCACGCCTGGTGTTTCGCAATTATCTGCGCGCTCACGGCGAGTCGGCCCGCGCCTACGCCGACATCAACCGGGCCCTCGCCGCCTCCTCAAAAGACGACATCGAAGCCTATCGGACCGGCAAGGACGCCTTCGTCGAGGAGACCACAGCCAAGGCGCGCGCATGGCGCGCAGCGGCACAAGCCCGATAGCATAAGCGGACCTCGGCAAGCCTGCACGTTCCTTGCCGAACAAGACCCTCGCAATTGGCTGCTGCGCCAACCAGCCCTGCGTCGCGATGGGTTGATCCATCCTGGGAGCTAACGTACTCGTCCGGGCATGAACGAACACAAGGCCGGCGCCAAGCCGGCAGCCCTTCCTGACAAAAAAGCAATTCTGCTCGGGGTCGCATGCGGTCTTGGCGCGGCGCTGTGCTGGGCTCTCGGCTTCGTGGCGACCCGGCACGGCCTGAAGGTCGGGTTCACGCCTGTGGACCTCTTGATGCATCGCTTCCTGTGGTCGGGCATCGTGTTCATCCCGCTCGTTGTGCGCGCCGGCCTGAAGGACCTCTGCGGCATCGGTTGGGGCCGCGGCATGGCGCTGATGATGCTGGGCGGGCCGGTGATGTCGCTGATCAGCTATGCCGGCTTCGTGTTCGTGCCCCTCGGGCACGGCAGCGTGATCCAGCCTTCCTGCGCGACCCTGGGCGGACTGTTTCTCGCGGTCGTCCTGCTGAAGGAACAGATCTCACCCTCTCGGGTCGCCGGGGCCGTCGTCATCGTGATCGGGCTTGCCGTGATCGGCAGCGAGTCGATCGGCCATATGGGATTGAGCGCCGTGATGGGCGATTTGATCTTCGTCACGACCGGATTGATGTTTGCGGGCTTCGCCACGTTGGTGCGCTATTGGCGCGTGTCCGCGTTCTCGGTGGCTACGGTGATCAGCGTGCTGTCGCTCTCGCTGTTTCCGCTGTACGCCGCCTCGGGCGGGCTGGCGCGCGATGCGGCCATCGGCCTGCACGAGAATGCGCTGCAAGCCGTCGCCCAGGGCATCCTGGCCGGGCCCGCAGCCATGTATCTGTTCGCGCTGTCGATCCAGCGCCTCGGCGTGGCCCGCGCCGCCGTATTTCCCGCGACCGTGCCGGTGCTGACCTTGCTGCTGGGATGGCTGCTGATCGGCGAGCCGCCGACGACACTGCAGGCGGCCGGATTGGTCACCGTATTGGCTGGGTTCTACCTCGCGCAACGTCAGAGCTAGTCCGTCGGGTGGCTGACTCACCCTAAGAGATCACGCAGCGGCGGAATGCTCTCGCACGGCCTGCGGCGGGTTGCGGAAGCCGATTGCGATCCGGTTGTAGGTGTTCATCAGGCCGATCGCGATGGTCAGGTCGACCAGTTGCTTCTCGCTGAACACCGCGCGCGCCGCTTCATACACGTCATCCGGGATCGCGGTCTCCGCCACGCGCGTGACGGTTTCGGCCCAGGCCAGCGCCGCACGCTCCTCGGCGTCGAACAGCACCTCCGCCTCGCGCCAGGCCTGCAGCAGCGCCAGCTTCTCGATCGCAACGCCCATTTTCTGCAAGCTGCGCGTATGCATGTCGAGGCAATAAGCGCAGCCGTTGATCTGCGAGATGCGCAGGTAGACGAGCTCGATCAGCGCCGCCGGGAGGCCGCATTGCGTGAGGTAGCCGTAGACGCCGCCAAGCGCCTTGATGCCGGCGGGCGCGACCTTGTTGTAATCGATGCGCATGCTCACGGCTTGTGCCCTTCCTTGTCGAAGACGGTCAGCGCCTTGTCGTTGCTGTCGACGACGAACACCGCGAGGATCTTGGCCGGCTCGGTCGCGCTGGCGTTTCGCCCGAGCACGTGATGGGCGCCGGGCGGCTCGAAGAAGCTGTCCCCGGCCCGATAGATGTGGGCGGCCTCGCCCTCCAGCTGGCTCTCGATCGCGCCCTGCAGAACGTACACGTAAAGAAATGCCGATTTGGCGTGATGGTGCGGCGCCGAGGGCTCGCCCGGCGGGAAGTTGACCTCGACCGCGATCAGCGACTTGCCGGGAATATTGGTGATGGCGTGCTCGAATTTCGGCGTCACCGATTGCGCCACAGCGGGGGTTGCAAGCGCGGCGCAGGCCAGCAGCGTCGTCCATAGGATCTTCATCAGGTGCCTCCATTGCTGTCGTAAAAATGCGGACGCGCGGGCCTGAAAAGAAGCACCAAGAATGGACCGAATTGGTGTACCACGGGCCATGCCCAACCCGCTTCCCATTGCGCTCGACCGCTCGGCAAGGACGCCGCTCTCCGAGCAGATCCGCAAGGCGATTGCGGCGGCGATCGACAATGGCGTGCTGGTGCCGGGCGCCCGGTTGCCGTCATGGCTCGATCTCGCCGCGCAGCTCGGCGTTGCGCGGGGCACCGTGCGCGCGGCCTACGACAAGCTGTCGGATGCCCAGCACATCGTGTCGTCGAAGGCGAACGGCACCACCGTCGCCAGGCGGCCGCGGAAGATTGCAAAACCCGATGCGCCGATCGCTCCCGGATCGGTCGTGGAGATGTTTCATGACCTGAGCGGTCAAGGGCACTTCCGGATGGGCGTCCCCGCACAGGACGCGCTCCCTGCGAAGTTGCTGGCGCGAATCCGCGCCCGCGCCGTTCGGGCGGAATTGAGCGCGGTGACCCGCACCATCGATCCACGCGGCGAGCTCGAACTGCGGCGGGAGATCGCGGCGCACCTCGCGATCGCGCGCGGGCTTGAATGCTCGCCCGCACAGATCGTCATCACGTCGGGCTTCACCGGCGGGCTTGGCCTCGCGCTCCGCGTGCTCGGCCTTGAAGGCCGCCGCGCATGGATGGAAGACCCGGGATTTCCATTGACCCGAAAGGGGCTCGAGCTCGCCCGGCTTGAGCCGGTGCCGATCCCGGTCGACGGCGACGGCCTCGATGTCGACCATGGCCTCAGGCACGCGCCCGACGCGGCGCTCGCGGTGGTGACGCCGGGCCAGCAGGCACCGCTCGGCCCGCCATTGTCACTGAAGCGTCGCACGCAATTGTTGGACTGGGCCGCGCAAACCGGCGCCTGGATCATCGAGGACGACTATCTCGGCGAGCTGCAGCTCGATGGCCGCGCCGCGCCCGCGCTTGCCTCGCTCGACCGCGCCGGCCGGGTGATCCATCTCGGCTCCTTCAGCAAGACCATCTCGCCGACGCTGCGGCTTGGATTCCTGGTTGCGCCCGAACAATTGGCGGCGCAGTTCGCCGATGTCGCGACATGCCTTGCCCCTGCTCCGGGACCAGCCGTGCAGCTTTCCACCGCGGAGTTCATGCGCGACGGCCACTACATCCGCCATCTCCGGCGCACCAAGCGGACCTATGGCGAGCGCCGCGACGCGTTGGCGGCTGCGCTGCGGCCGTGGAGCAACGATGTGCGGGTTGCCGGGCTTGCGGTCATGCTGACATTGCCAGACAGCGCCGACGATGTCGCGATCGCGCGGCAGGTGCTGGCGCATGGGCTGGCGCCCGCCCCGCTCTCGCCGTGGTATCTCTCACCGAAACGCGCGCAGCCGGGCTTGCTGCTCGGCATTGCTACGGTGCCCGATCGCGGGGTTCAGGCCGCCTGCAAGCGCCTGTTCGAAGTGATCCGTGGCCAAGGTCACACCCAGAGCGCGCCTGCGTCGCGCCGCGTCAGGAAATCCGCAGCCCGGTAAGCGCAAGGCTCAACGCCTTTAGCCGTTTGCGCGCCTCGGCGTCATAGGCCTGGGCATGGGCGCGGGCCTCGCGCTTGCCGTCGAAGAACAGCCCGCTCTTGCCCGCGACATCGTCGTCCTGAATTAGACGCAGGATGGCGTCGCCGCCCTGCTCGACGGTCGAGATCGGCGTGGCACCGCTCGCGCGCACCATCGTGGTGTTCATGTAGGTCGCCGGATGCAGCGAATTGACGGTCACCCCGCTGCCTTCGAGCTCGGCGGCGAGGTCGATGGTGAACATGATCTGCGACAGCTTGCTCTGCGCATAGGCGCGGGCGCCACTGTAGTTCTTGGTGATCATCACATCGCCGAAATCGATCGGGTGCTGGCCGAGCGATGCGACATTGACGATGCGCGCCGGCGTGCTCGCCTTCAGCCGCGGCAGCAAGAGATGCGCGAGCAGGAAGCCGGCGAGATAGTTCACCGCGAAGCGCAGCTCGTGGCCGTCCTTGCTGGTTTGCCGTGCCGGCCCTTCGTTCTGCGAGCCGATGCCGGCGTTGCAAACCAGCACATCGAGGCGCTCCTGATCGTCGAGCACCAGCTGGGCGAACTCGCGGACCTCGGCGAGCGAGGACAGATCGGCCTGATAGAACATCGGCTCGCGGCCGGAGACCCGCTTGATCTCGTCGGCGAGGGTCTGCGCCCGCTTGGTATCGCGGCCGTGGATCAGGACCCGGGCGCCGGCAGACGCCAGCTTCAACGCCACGTAGCGGCCGACGCCATCGGTGGAACCTGTGATCAGCACGGTCTTGCCTGCCATATTCATGGACATCGCCCTTCGGTCGTTCTCCCAGCGCTGCCAGCAAAGATAAATGCGCTAGCCGAACATTGCCATGGCATGCCGCGACGCGATCACCCCCAAAACGGCGCCGAAATGGCCCGCTCACAGCCCTCTTCCACGGCCACCAGATGCGCAGTCTGTCGCGCGGCCTGCGGTCGCGCGGCGCCGCGCCGCGCGTCAATGTGAATGCATTCTGATATCGTCGGGATGAACGACAAGGCCAGGATCGGCAAAGGTCGGCAAGAATCGGAATGTCCTCGACCATTCCAGACAGGTTCTCACGGAAAGCTCCCTCGCTGGAGCCGTTCGGCATGCTGCTGTTATTCGCGGTGCTGACCGCGCTGCCGATCATCCTGACCGTTGGTCTGGTTGAGCCCGCACTCGTGCTGCCCGCGCTCAGCCTAGTGTTGTTTGCGGAGGCAGCCATTGCCGCGCTTGCGGCGCGCGTGATCCACATGCGTGCAAGCGTGGCGAACCTCACGCTGTCGGATTTTGCCGGAGCATTCACCTTCATGGGATGTGCGGCGGCGATCCTCGGCGAGCCGGATCAGGCGGCGCTGTTCTTCGAGGAACAGGCTGCGCTGCGTCCGGCATAGAGCATGATCCGGAAAAGTGTGAAGCGGTTCTCCGAAAAGATCATGCTCAAGTAAGAACAAGGCGCGATGACAATCCAATCTGATTTCATCGCGCTTTGACCGTAATCCCAGGCCGGGCCCCTCTGGCAGCCACAAGCTGCGATGTCGGACTGGAACTCAGTTGGAGTGGCCCTGCTTCGACCCGCGACGCGGACACGCGCCGCGGCGGATTCGCCGTCTGCATGACGGCGTCGTCGAAACGGTCCACTCCCCGACCTCAAGGGGAGCATTGCCCATGTCCGAACTGTTTTCACTCGACGCCCTCAGCGCCTTGCTGCAGGTCGTCGTCATCGACCTCGTGCTGGCCGGCGACAACGCTGTCGTGATCGGCCTTGCCGCGGCCGGTTTGCCGGCGAAGCAACGCGGCAAGGCGATCCTGATCGGCATCGCGGCCGCGACGCTGCTGCGCATCCTGTTCGCCCTGCTCACCACGCAACTGATGCAGATCGTCGGCCTGCTGCTGGCCGGCGGCATCCTGCTGCTGTGGGTGTGCTGGAAGATGTGGCGCGAGCTGCGCGCCACCGCGCAGGAGACCGCGGCCGAACATGCCGCCGATGGCGCGGAAGGACAGCGCAAGACGCTGTGGCAGGCCACGACCCAGATCATCATAGCCGACGTCTCGATGTCGCTCGACAACGTGCTCGCGGTCGCCGGCGCGGCGCGCGAGCAGCCGATCGTGCTGGTGTTCGGCCTTGCGCTCTCGATCGCGATGATGGGCGCGGCCGCGACCTTCATCGCGCGGCTGCTGCAAAACCACCGCTGGATCGCCTATGTCGGCCTCGCCGTGATCCTCTATGTCGCCGTCGACATGACCATTCGCGGCGCATCCGAGATCGCGAAGGTCGCGCCGGGCTGACGATCGAAAGCAAAACGGCGGGCCTTTCGGCCCGCCGTTCGGCATATCGAGGACGCGCGTTGCGTCAGTGGATTTCCGCCGAACGCTTCAGCGCGTCCTTCAGCTTCTCGAGGGTAAAGTCCTTGCTGCGCGCGATATCCAGGATCGGGGTCTCGCGGCGGCCGCAAAGCTCGGCGGCCTCGGGCAGCTTTGCCGCGATCTCATAGGGGATCACGATCGCGCCGTGGCTGTCGGCGTGGATCAGGTCGTCGGAGCGCACCGTCATGCCGGCGACACGGACCTCGCCGCCAAAGCTTTCGGCATGCACCCAGGCGTGCGACGGGCCGATCGAGCCGGCCAGCGCCTGGAAGCCCGGCGCCCATTGCGGGATGTCGCGGATCGAGCCATCGGTGATGACGCCGAGACAACCGAGCGCCTTGTGCACCGCGCTCTGCACCTCGCCCCAGAATGCGCCGTAGCCGACGTCGGGACCGTCAATGTCCTGGATCACGGAAATGCGCGGACCGAAGCCGGTGCCGACATATTCATAATATTCGATGCGGCGCTTCGACTGCTCCTCGGCCGAGAGACCGGACTTCAGCACCGAGCGGATCGCGACCGTGCGCGCGTAGCCGACGATCGGCGGCAAGGTCGGGAACGGGCAGACCAGCGGCTTCACGGTGTAGCCGATCAGACGGCGCTCTGGCGCGACGATCTCCATCGCGTTGCAGATCGTCGGCGTGTCGTAGCGCGCCAACGCCTCGAGGACGGAAGCAGGCAGCGGGGCGGAAGCGGATGTCACGGCGTTTCTCTCCTGATTTTTGGCGTTTGCAGGGCCGTCTCAGCCTATAGCCGAGATCGCAGGCGAACCCAACCGAGCCACGCTCATGGCTGATATTTGGGAGAAGACGCACACATCGCCCTATGACCGTCACCCTGAGGTGGCCGCTTCTTCAGAGGCCCTCGAAGGGTCGACGGCCCCAGCTGGTGGCCGTGCATCCTTCGAGGCTCGCTTCGCTCGCACCTCAGGATGACGGATCAGGGAGAAGCACCTCAATGCAAATGCGTCGGACGATCGTCGTTGTCGGCATCCGCGACCGGCGCCGTGTAGGGATTGGCCGCCTGCGTCGCCACCGGCGCGCTCGCACCCTGCGTCTGCGCCGCAAGGGCACGTTCCTGGTCACGATACGACTTCCAGCCCCAAGGCAGGCTGATCAGATAGGCGACCGAGCCCGCCGACAGGATGTGCCAAGGATAGCCGATCAACAGCGCGACGAAGAACACCACCGACACGAACACCGGCAGCACCATTTCTGGCGGCACGCGCATCTTCACGGTCTTGCCGGAGAACACCGGCAGCCGCGACACCATCAGGAAGGCGATCAAGAGCGTGTAGAACGCCGTCAGCGTCGCCGGCGGCATCGGCACGCCCAGGAAGGCGAGATAGATCGGCAGCAGCACGGTGATCGCGCCGGCCGGCGCCGGCACGCCCGTGAAGTAATTGGCCGCGAAGGCCGGCTTGTTCGGATCGTCGATCGAGGCGTTGAAGCGCGCCAGCCGCAGGCCGCCGGAGATCGCAAACACCATCGCGGCGATCCAGCCACCATTGTTCAATTCATGCAGCTGCCAGAAATACAGGATCAGGCCCGGCGCGACGCCGAAATTGACGAAGTCGGCGAGGCTGTCGAGCTCGGCGCCGAATTTCGACTGGCCCTTGATCATGCGCGCGACTCGGCCGTCGATGCCGTCGAGGATCGCGGCGAACACGATGGCGGCGACCGCGAGCTCCATCCGCCCTTCCGTCGACAGCCGGATCGCGGTGAGGCCGGCGCAGATCGCCAGCAGCGTGATCATGTTCGGCACGAGCATCCGCACCGGGATCGGGCGGAACCGACGGCGGCGCAACTCGCTGGAATTGGGATCAAAGGGCATCATGGTTTGCAATATAGCAAGCATGGCCCGACTCCGCCATTGGCGCCGGAACCGGCTGATTGTGCGGGCGAAAGAGAGTTAACCGCCTCATAGGCGTGCCAATTCCCTGCTCGTCATGCGCGGCCTCGTGCCGGGCATCCACGTCTTTGCGCCCATCACACGACAAAGACGTGGATGGCCGGGACAAGCCCGGCCATGACGAAAACTCGGTCCAGAGGATTCCGCGCAATCAATCGGCGCGGTAGGTGCGGCCCGGGTCGGCGTTGCGGAAATCGGCCAGAATGGTCTCGCCGGCAACCGCGGTCTGGCCTTCCGAGACCAGCGCCTTGGTGCCCTCGGGCAGATAGACGTCGAGCCGCGAGCCGAAGCGGATCAGACCGAAGCGCTCGCCGGCGCCGATCGACTGGCCTTCCTTGACGAAGCACACGATACGGCGCGCCACGAGGCCGGCGATCTGGACCACGCCGATGCGGCCATTGGCGCCCGAGATCACCAGCGAGTTGCGCTCATTGTCCTCGCTCGCTTTGTCTAGCTCGGCATTGATGAAGGCGCCGGGCCGGTAGGCGATGCGGTCGATGCGGCCGGCCACCGGGCTGCGGTTCACGTGGCAGTTGAACACGCTCATGAACACCGAGACCCGCGGCAACGGCTTATCGCCGAGGCCGAGTTCGGCCGGCGGCAGCGCCTGCACCACCATGGAGACGCGGCCATCGGCCGGCGACACCACGATGCCGTCGCGCAGCGGCGTCACGCGGACGGGATCGCGGAAGAACAGCGCGCACCAGACCGTGAGCAGCGTCCCGATCCAGCCCAGCGGGGTCCAGATCCAGAACAGGATCAGGCTCGCCAGGGCGAAACCGCCGATGAACGGATAGCCCTCGGGGTGGATCGGCGGGATCTGCGCGCGGATGGAATTGGCGATCGACATCAGAGCTCGCTTGCGTTTCCCCGCCCCGTTTGGCGGGAGAGGCCCTAAATCGACTATTCCGCGGCGGTCGGCAAGGGTTTCTCACCCTCAACGGGGGTGGAATCCTCCGACGAATCGGTGACCACCGGCGGCAGGCGATTCGGCGCGCTGCCGTCGTCATCGACCTGGGCGAGTCGTTCGCGGGCCTCCTCGGCCTCGCGCTGCCGGTTCCACATGCTGGCATAGAGGCCGCCCGAGGCCAAAAGCCGCGCGTGGGTGCCGCGCTCGGCGATCCGGCCCTGGTCCAGCACGATGATCTCGTCGGCGCCGACGATCGTTGAGAGCCGGTGCGCGATCACCAGCGAGGTGCGGTTGCGCGACACCCGCTCCAGCGCGCCCTGGATCTCGTGCTCGGTGTGGCTGTCGAGCGCAGAGGTCGCCTCATCCAGCACCAGGATCGGCGGCGCCTTCAGCACCGTGCGCGCGATCGCGACGCGCTGCTTCTCGCCGCCGGACAGTTTCAGGCCGCGCTCGCCGACCTGGGTCTCGTAGCCCTGCGGCGACATCCGGATGAAGCCGTCGATCTGCGCCAGCCGCGCCGCCTCCTCCACCTCGTCGTCGCCGGCATCCCAGCGGCCATAGCGGATGTTGTAGCGGATGGTGTCGTTGAACAGCACGGTGTCCTGCGGCACCATGCCGATCGCCGACCGCAGCGAGGTCTGCGTCACATTCTTGATGTCCTGGCCGTCGATCAGGATGCGGCCGCTCGAGACATCGTAGAGCCGGAACAAGAGCCGCGAGATCGTCGACTTGCCGGCGCCGGAGGGACCGACGATCGCGACCGTCTTGCCGGCCGGCACCTCGAAGCTCAGACCCTTCAGGATCTGCCGGTCAGGCTCATAGGCGAAGCGGACGTCCTCGAAGCGCACGCTGCCTGTGGACACCAGGAGCGGCTTTGCGCCCGGCATGTCCTTCACCTCGGCATCGCGCGCCAGCACGTCGAACATCTTCTCGATGTCGATGATTGCCTGCTTGATCTCGCGATAGACCATGCCCATGAAGTTCAGCGGCTGGTAGAGCTGGATCATCATCGAGTTGATCAGCACGAAGTCGCCGACGGTGTGGGTGCCGTTGCGGATGCCGAACGCGCACATCAGCATGGTCGCGGTCAAGCCCGCGGTGAAGATGATCGCCTGCCCGGTGTTGAGCACAGCGAGCGAAGTGTAGGTCTTCACGCTGGCCTGCTCGTAGCGCTCCATCGAGCGGTCGTAGCGCCCTGCCTCGCGCTCCTCGGCGCCGAAATACTTCACCGTCTCGTAGTTGAGCAGCGAGTCGATCGCCTTGGTGTTCGCCTCGGTATCGGAATCGTTCATCTTGCGGCGGATCTCGATCCGCCACTCGGTCGCGATGTAGGTGTAGTACATGAACACGACGACCGTGATCAGCACCGCAAGCACATAGCGCCAGTCGAACTGCCAGAGCAGCACCGCCGCCAGCAGGGTGACCTCGACGATGGTCGGGATCAGCTGCAGGATCACCATCCGCACAATGGTCTCGATGCCGGAGCGACCGCGCTCCAGTACGCGGGTCAGGCCGCCGGTCTTGCGCTCGAGATGGAAGCGCAGCGACAGCTCGTGCATGTGCACGAAGGTGATGTAGGCGAGCCGCCGCACCGCGTGCATCGCGACGCGGGCAAAGATGCCATCGCGCCACTGCGTCAGCACCGCCATGATGATGCGCACCGCGCCGTAGCTGATCGTCATCAGCACCGGCGAGGCGATCAGCCAGACCATCCAGTTCGAGGAAGCGACTGGCGCCGAGCCCGTGCCGTTCAGCGCGTCGATCGCCCATTTGAAGGTGAACGGCACCGACAGCGTCGCGAGCTTGGCGAACAGCAGCAGCACCACCGACCAGATGACGCGCATCTTCAAATCGGCGCGATCGCCGGGCCAGATGTAGGGCCAGAGATGAACGAGGGTGCCGAGCAGCGTCCCCTTCTCGGCCGCCGAGGTCGTGGCCGCGGGCTGATCGGCCGCCGTCACAGTCTGTTGCGGCGGCACCATCAGGAGCCCGCTCGCGACGTCATGGCGCGGCGGTCCGCGGCCACATCTTTTCCACGATTTGCCATTGTGCCCGTCATATAGATCGTTTCAACGTGGCGTACAGGCTTATGACGAAAATTGTTCGCGATTCGCGGGAATTTACGGGATTTTTTGGCTCTCAATCCCCATATGCGAGTCTTGACCCTGTTTACGCTGCAGTGCCACAAGGATCGTATGAACCAAATCAAGACTGTCTGTGTTTATTGCGGCTCCGGCCCCGGTAACAATCCCCGCTTCGTTGAAGCTGCCGTCGCGCTCGGCAAGGCCTTTGCCGAAAACAACGTGCGCCTGGTCTATGGCGGCGGCTCGATCGGCTTGATGGGCGCGGTCGCGAAATCCACACTCGATCATGGCGGCTCCGTCACCGGCATCATTCCGGAATTCCTGCGGGCGCGCGAGAATGCGCTGACCTCGGTGCAGGAGATGATCGTCACCCCCGACATGCATGAGCGCAAGCGGCTGATGTTCGAGCGCTCGGACGCGTTCGTCGCGCTGCCCGGCGGCATCGGCACGCTGGAGGAGTTGGTCGAGCAATTGACCTGGCAGCAGCTCGGCCGTCATCACAAGCCGATCCTGCTCGCCAACATCGACAATTTCTGGGAGCCCCTGCTCTCGCTGCTCAGCCACATGCGCACGACCGAGTTCATCCGCCCGACGCTGCCGATCAACGTGCTGATGGCCGACCGCGTCGACGACATCCTGCCGCGGCTGCGTTCCGCGGTGGCCGGCAAGCCGGCGGCCGCGAAGGAGCTCGCGCCCGAGGTGGCGCGGCGGCTGTAAGCGATCGAGCGCACGAAACCATCCCCGTCATCCTGAGGTGCGAGCGGAGCGAGCCTCGAAGGATGAACGGCCCGGCCGGTGGCCGTGCATCCTTCGAGACGCGCTACGCGCTCCTCCAGCGACAAAGGCGAAGCCTTTGCGCGGGCATGACGGATTGAGAGAGGCACTCGTCCCCGTCCAAATCACTCGCTGGGAAACGTCACGGCCTCGATGCGGTTGCCGTCGGGATCGAGGACGAAAGCGGCGTAGTAGCGCACGCGGTCGTGCGGGCGCAGGCCCGGGGGACCATCGGAGAGGCCGCCTGACGCCAGCGCGGCAGCGTGGAAAGCATCGACCTCGGCAGTGGTTTTCGCGCGCAGGCAGATGTGGCTGCCGCTCTCATGCGCGACCTGCGCCATCGTGGCGCGCAGATTGATCCAGAATTCGGGATAGGCCTTGCCGAAGCCGATCGTCGCCGGTCGCGTAACGAGGCGGCTCAGGCCAAGCGCGGCCAGCGTCGGCTCATAGAACCGCGCGGCGCGCTCGAGATCGCGGACGCCGACGGAGACGTGGTCGATCATGAAAACCTCTCCCGCTGTCATTCCGGGATGTCCGCAGGACCAGCCCCGGAATCTCGAGATTCCGGGTTCGATGCTTCGCATCGCCCGGGAACGACGGATCAATCACTCACGCCTGCGCGCCCGACCTCACCAGCTTATAGAACACCGAATCCATCAGCGCCTGGAACGAGGCGTCGATGATGTTGGGCGAGACGCCGACCGTGGTCCAGCTCTCGCCGGTTTCGTCCTCGCTTTCGATCAGCACGCGCGTAACGGCCTCGGTGCCACCATTGAGGATACGCACGCGGTAGTCGATCAGCTTCAGGCCATCGATATATTTCTGGTACTTGCCGAGGTCCTTGCGCAGCGCCACGTCGAGTGCGTTGACCGGACCGTTGCCCTCGGCGGCCGAGATCAGCCGCTCGCCGTCGACGTCGACCTTCACCACCGCAAGCGCCACGGTGACGCGCTGGCCGTTGGCGTTGTAGCGCTGCTCGACATTGACGTCGAACTGCTCGACCTTGAAATATTCCGGGACCTTGCCGAGGGTGCGGCGCGCCAGGAGGTCGAACGAGGCGTTCGCCGATTCATAGGCAAAGCCCGCGGCCTCGCGTTCCTTCAGCTCTTCGACCAGGCGCGTCAGCCGCGGATCGCCCTTGTCATAGATGATGCCGGCGCGGTCGAGCTCGGCCATCACGTTGGAGCGGCCGGCTTGATCGGAGACCAGCACCTTGCGGTGGTTGCCGACGGAATCCGGCAGCACGTGCTCATAGGTCTGCGGATCCTTCATGACCGCGGAGGCATGGATGCCGGTCTTGGTGACGAAGGCGCTCTCGCCGACGTAAGCTGCGTGGCGGTTGGGCGCGCGGTTCAGCATGTCGTCGAGCGTGCGCGACACCTTCATCAGCGTCGCCATCTTCTCGGTGGTGACGCCGATCTCGAACTTGTCGGCAAACTCCTGCTTCAGCTTCAGGGTCGGAATCAGCGAGCAGAGATTGGCGTTGCCGCAGCGCTCGCCGAGGCCGTTGAGCGTGCCCTGGATCTGCCGCGCGCCGGCGCGCACTGCGGCGAGCGAATTGGCCACCGCCTGCTCGGTGTCGTTGTGGGCATGAATGCCGACATGGGTGCCGGGCACCTGCTTGACGACATTTGCGACGATGGTCTCGATCTCGTGCGGCATGGTGCCGCCATTGGTGTCGCACAGCACCACCCAGCGCGCGCCGGCTTGATAGGCCGCCGTGGCGCAGGCAAGCGCATAGTCGCGGTCCTCCTTGTAGCCGTCGAAGAAATGCTCGCAGTCGACCATCACTTCCCGGCCGAGCGCCTTCGCAGCCGCGACGCTGTCGCGGATCGAGGCGAGATTCTCCTCGTTGGTCGTCTCCAGCGCGACCCGGACCTGGTAGACGGAGGATTTGGCGACGAAGCAGATCGCGTCCGCCTTGGCCTCGAGGATGCCGGCGAGCCCCGGATCGTTCGAGGCCGAGCGGCCCGGCCGCCGCGTCATGCCGAACGCCGTGAAGCGCGCGTGGTCGAACGCAGGCTTCTTGCTGAAGAACTCGGTGTCGGTCGGATTGGCGCCGGGATAACCGCCCTCGACATAGTCGATGCCGAGCGCGTCGAGCATGCCGGCGATCACCTGCTTGTCCTGCAGCGTGAAATCGACCCCGTTGGTCTGCGCACCGTCACGCAGCGTGGTATCGAACAGATAGAGGCGCTCGCGGCTCATGCGTGGCCTCCGGGCACGGCAACGCCGTCGAGCGTCTTCTGCATCGTGGTGTTGGCGAGCCATTCGTCGCCGATGGTGACCGTATTGCGCTGCTGCGCGACGTAGCCGCGCTTGCGGAAGAATTCGAGCGCGGTGTCGCTGGCATCGACCTTCAGGGCCTTGGTGCCGCGGGCGCTCGCGATCTTCTCCAGCGCGTCGCACAGCGCGCTGCCTGCACCCTGCCCCACGGCGCTCGGATGCACATAGAGCATGTCGATGTGGTCGGCCCCCTTCAGCGAGGCGAATCCGACCGGCGCGCCCTGCAATGTCGCGATCAGCGTCAGCTGACCGGCGAGCCTCTTGCCGAAGGCCTCCTCGTCGTCGGCGGCCATCGCCCAGGCTTCCTGCTGCGCCTCGCTATAATCGTCGCCGGTCAGGTCCATGATCGACGCCGCGAAGATCGACGCCAGCAGCGGCGCATCGTCGGGCAGATACGGGCGCAACGCGGGTGCGAATCGGCTCATCGCGCGACCTCCCAGGTCGTGATCGGCTTTCCTTCGGCATCCTTGCCGTCCTTGATCGCCACGCCCATCGCCGCGAGCTGATCGCGGATCCGGTCGGATTCCTTGAAGTCCTTCCGCGCACGCGCCGCGGTGCGCTCGGCGATCAGCGCCTCGACCGCGGCGGCATCGACGCCGCTAGCCTGCTCCTTGCGGCCCTTCCACGCCGCCGCGCTCTCGGAGAGGAAGCCGAGCAGCCGCAGCGAACCGGCAAATTCCTTGCGGCTCGCTTCACTGCTCGCGGCAGCATTGCGCAAGCTGTGCAGCACGGCCATGGCCTGCGCCGTGTTGAGGTCGTCGTAGAGCGCCTCGACCATCGCCGGCGACGGCGCTCCGGGCTCGGCGTCGGCCGCGACCGCATACCAGTCATCAAGCGTCCTTGCGGCTTCCTCCGCACTCTTCAGCGTCCAGTCCAGCGGCGAACGGTAGTGCGTTCTCAGCATGCTGAGCCGCAGCACCTCGCCCGGCCAATCCGCCAAGAGATCGCGGATCGTGAAGAAGTTGCCGAGCGACTTCGACATCTTCTCGCTTTCGATCTGCAGGAAGCCGTTGTGCATCCAGACATTGGCCATGCGGTCGGTGTGGAACGCGCAGCAAGTCTGCGCGAGCTCGTTCTCATGGTGCGGAAACACCAGGTCGATGCCGCCGCCATGGATGTCGAACTTTTCGCCGAGATGCTTCCAGGCCATCGCCGAGCACTCGATGTGCCAGCCGGGCCGGCCTTCCATCGCAATGCCTGCCGGCGACGGCCAGGACGGCTCGCCGGGCTTCGACGGCTTCCACAGCACGAAGTCGGTGTTGTCGCGCTTGTAGGGCGCGACATCGACGCGGGCGCCCGCGATCATCTCGTCGAGCGAGCGCTTCGACAGCGCGCCGTAGCGCGGCAGCGTGGAGTTAGCCGCGTTCATCGCCTGCGGCGAGAACAGCACATGATCCTCGGCGACATAGGCAAAGCCGCCGGCGACCAGCTTCTCGATGATCGCGCGCATCTCCGGGATGTGCTCGGTCGCGCGCGGCTGCACGGTCGGCGGCAAGCAGCCGAGCGCGGCGACGTCGTCCTGGTACTGCTGATAGGTCAGCTCGGTGACCTTGCGGATCGCCTCGTTCAGGGGCACGCCGGGATAGTCCCGCGCGGCGCGAACGTTGATCTTGTCGTCGACGTCGGTGATGTTGCGGACATAGGTGACGTGATCGGCGCCGTAGCGATGGCGCAGCGCGCGGAACAGCACGTCGAAGACAACAGCGGCGCGGCCGTTGCCGATATGGGCGAAGTCGTAGACCGTCGGTCCGCAGGCATACATGCGGACGTTATCGGCATCGAGCGGCACGAACGGCCGCTTCTCCCGGGTCAGCGTATCGTAGAGGCGCAAATCCATGGGTACCCATCCCTTGCGGCCGGGCGTCCAGTGATTCTCAGGTGATTGAGAAAAGACGGCCTCAGCCAGCGAATCGCTAGCTCATAATCTCGCGGCAAATGCTGCAGATGGCGAGGTGGCCGTTCATGGTTCCATCGTGTCTCACGGCCCCCTGATCGCGTCAAGAGGCTGTTTTGGGGCGTTATGCAGCCCTCGTCGCACCGAAATCACGCCAACGCCCTCTTGGTTAATCATTATTAAGGAATTGGGCGTACGGGAGGGCCAGCGGATTCCCCGCCATTTTCACTGGTGCACCATGCGGCCCATTTCAGCATTGATTGCCTCCACGTTCCTCCTTGTCTCCTCGGCCGCTTTGGCCGACAGCCGCGTTTTCATCATCGCCAACCAGGCCGACGGATACGGCATCGACCAGTGCCTCGCCCACGGCGACCGCTGCGGTGCGTCCGCCGCCCGCGCCTACTGCCGGTCACGCGATTTTGCGCAGGCCACCAGTTACCGCCGCGTCGATCCCGACGAGATCACGGGCGCGGTTCCGCATGCCGCGAACGAGACATGCACCGGCAATAGCTGCGGCGAATACGTCGCCATCACCTGCCAACGCTGAGCCAAGCCGCTGGACAAACGGGGTTATTGCCACACCGGCGCCCCGGAAACGACGTGACGCTGCCCCGAGAAACGGCTATTGCAGCGGCCTTGCCTGCGCGCATTGGCGTTGATCGCCGCGCGGCGTCGTTTTAATGGCCGGATATGCCCAATAGCTCCCGTTCTCGCTTCTCCCGCTGGTTTCTGACTTGCGCCGTGCTGGCGGGCATCGCCCTGCCTGCCGCGGATGCCCTGGCGCAGGTGCCTCCGGGCCCGCCCGGCCCGGCGCCCCAGGGCGCGCAAGCCAATCCGATGTGCGGCCGGCTCGAAGGCCAGCTGGCGGCAATCGATCGTGGCGGCGGCGATCCGGCCAAGGACGAGCAGATCCGCCGCTATCAGGACGCGGCAACCCGGCAGCAGGGCGAACTGGATCGCGTGACGGCGCAGGCCCGGCGCATGGGCTGCGACAGCTCCGGATTCTTGTCGCTCTTCAACAACAACTCGGCGCAGTGCGGACCGGTCAACAACCAGATCCAGCAGATGCGCGCCAATCTTGACCAGATGACCGGAAATCTCGAGCGGCTGCGCACCGGCGGGCTCGGCGGCGCCGATCGCGAGAACCAGCGCCGCTCGGTCTTGACCGCGCTGGCGCAGAATAATTGCGGCCCGCAATACGCGGCGGCCGCGCGCGGCCCCGGCAATTTCATCGAGAACCTGTTCGGCGGCGGCGGTGGCGGCAATGCCAATCCGCTGCCCCCGCCCGACGCGCAATATGGTGGGCAGTCCGGCACCTTCCGCACCGTCTGCGTCCGCACCTGCGACGGCGCCTATTTCCCGATCTCGTTCGCGACCAGTCAGGCGCGCTTTGCCGCCGATGAGCAAATCTGCAAGGCGCAGTGCCCGGCCGCGGAAGCCAGCCTGTTCGCCTACCGCAATCCCGGCGAAGACATCAACCAGGCGGTCTCGATCAACGGCCAGTCCTACTCGTCGCTGCCGAACGCCTTCAAGTACCGCACCGAGTTCAATCCGTCCTGCTCCTGCAAGGCGGCCGGCCAGAGCTGGGCGGAGGCGCTGAAGGCGGTCGACGACCAGGCGTCCGCCGCGCAGCAGGGCGACATCATCGTCACCGAGGAGAGTGCGCGGAAGATGCAGCAGCGCGCGCAGACCAAGGCTGCCGCAGGCAAGAAGGGCGCGCCCGCAGCCGCGGCGGCTCAACCGCAGCAGCCCGCCGCCGCTGATGCAACGGCAGCACCTGCCGCGCCCGCAAGCGATGGCCAGATCCGCACGGTCGGCCCGACCTTCATCCCGAAGAAGCAGTAAGGCTCATTACATTTTGAGCGTGATCTCCGCGCAAACGCTTACGCGTTTGTCGCGTGGGAAAACCGGTCTCCACTTTTCCGGATCACGCTCTACCCCTCGAACGCTTCTGCCGACGCGCGCGAGCCGCGCGTCACCAGCGTCTCGTCCGGCTCCGGCAGCACCTTGCCGAAATCGCGGAAGCGGTTGGTGATGGGATAGCGGCGGTCGCGGCCGAAATTCTTCCGCGTTACCTTCACGCCGGGCGCCGCCTGCCGCCGCTTGTATTCGGCGATGTTGAGCAGGCGATCGATTCGCGTCACCACATCGCGGTCGAAGCCGGCTTCGATGATGGTCGCAAGCGGCTCCTCGCGCTCCACCAGCCGCTCGAGGATCGCATCCAGCACCTCATAGGGCGGCAGCGAATCCTGGTCGGTCTGGTTCTCGCGCAACTCCGCGGTCGGCGGCCGGATGATGATGTTGACTGGGATCACCTCGCCCGACGGCCCGAGTGCGCCGTCCGGCTTCCATTCATTGCGCAGGCTCGAGAGGCGGAACACCTCGGTCTTGTAGATGTCCTTGATCGGATTGAAGCCGCCGTTCATGTCGCCGTACAGCGTGGCGTAGCCGACCGACATTTCCGACTTGTTGCCGGTCGTCACCACCATGGCGCCGGTCTTGTTGGAGATCGCCATCAGAAGCGTACCGCGGGCGCGCGCCTGCAAGTTTTCCTCGGTGATGTCGCGCGCCAGCCCTTTGAACACCGGCGCCAGGATTGTCTCGAAGCCGTTGACGGCGTCGGCAATCGGCAGGATCTCGTAGCGGATGCCGAGCGCGGCGGCGAGCTTGGCGGCATCGTCGAGCGAGACCTGCGCGGTGTAGCGGAACGGCAGCATGACGCCACGCACCTTGTCGGCGCCGAGCGCATCGACCGCGATCGCGGCGCACAGCGCCGAGTCGATGCCGCCGGAGACGCCGAGCAGCACGCCGGGAAAACCGTTCTTGCGGACATAGTCGCGCAGGCCGAGCACGCAGGCCGCGTAATCCGCCTTGTCACCTTCGAGCTGCGGCGTGATCGGCCCATTGCAGCGCCAGCCGTCCGCGGTCTTGCGCCAGGTCAGCGTCGTGATGTTCTCCTCGAACGCCGGAAGCTGCGCCGCCACGGAGAGATCGGCATTCAGCGCAAACGAAGCGCCGTCGAAGATCAACTCGTCCTGGCCGCCCATCTCGTTGAGATAGATCAGCGGCAGCCCGCTCTCGGTGACGCGTGCCACCACGATCGAGAGCCGGAGATCGGCCTTGTCGCGCGCATAGGGTGAGCCGTTCGGCACGATCAGGATCTCGGCGCCGGTCTCGGCCAGGCACTCGACGACGTTTTCGTAGTCCTCGGATTCCTCCAACCAGATGTCCTCGCAGATCGGCACGCCGATGCGCACGCCGCGCACTGTCACCGGGCCCGATGCCGGGCCGCGCGCGAACAGCCGCTTCTCGTCGAACACGCCGTAGTTCGGCAGATTGGCCTTGAAGCGCAGCGCGGCAATGCGTCCGCCGTCGAGCAGCGCGCAGGCATTATAGAGCTTGCCGTCCTCGACCCAGGGCGTGCCGATCAGCATCGCCGGGCCGCCATCAGCGGTCTCGCGCGCCAGTTCCTCGATCGCGGCACGGCAGGCCGACTGGAACGCCGGCTTGAGCACCAGATCCTCCGGCGGATAGCCGGCGACGAACAGCTCCGACAGCACCACGAGGTCGGCGCCGTCGGCCTTGGCTTTCTCGCGCGCCGCACGCGCTTTCGCGGCGTTGCCGGTGACGTCACCGACCGTCGGATTGAGTTGCGCCAGGGTGATCTTGATCTGTTGTTCGCTCATAGCTTTATGTTGTCCCGCACAACGGCAAACTGCAATGGTCGTCCGATCATGGTGCGATTGCAGAAATCGCACTGGGATCTTAGGCGCCAATCAGGGGGCAAGCTCTGCCCTCACCTCGCCGAGCAGCGCCATGCCACCCAGCCGACCCAATTCGTCCGAACATTTCGCGCTCTTGCCATAGCAGCCGAATGCGACCGTGACCCGCTCGGAAAACGGTCCGATGCTGGGCAAGCCGGTGTCGCCGAAGGTGGTCATACAAGGCACGACGCGGCGTTCCTCGAATTTGAGGTCGCGAATGCGGTCAAGGATCTGGCTTTGCAGCCGATCGGCGACGTCAACCGATCCGCCCGACCGGAACCAGTCCTTGATCTCAGCTTCGCTCTCGAGCGCACGATCGACCGGATCGCCGCCGAGCTTCAGCCAGCTCTGGCCGTCCGGATAAGGGATCGGCGGCAGGATATAGGGATTGTCGCCCTTCGGCCCGAGACATCGCATCGACGGCATACCGGCCAGGCGTTGCACCTCCGCCGCACCGAGCCGGAACAGCGCCGCGGTGCGCGCATAGACCGTAAAGCCCAGCGATCGGCCGAGCAGCGATTGGGTGTGCCCGCCGGCCGCAACCAGCACGCGCTCGGTCTCGACATTGCCCGATCGCGTCCGGATCGTCACACCGGAGCCGCTCTCGGAAATCCCGAGCGCCGGCTCGTCGATGATCCGGGCGCCTGCGCGCTCCGCCGCGATGGTCTGCGCCCGGACCAGACGGCGCGGTGAGATGTAACCGGCATTGCGCGGCTCGAAATAGCCGAGCATTCCCACTGTCGATTTCAGGAACGGAAACCGCTCCGCGAGCGCTGCATCCTGATAGGCTTCACACGCGATCCCTTCGTCGGCGCATACTTGGCCGACCGAGGCGACATCGGTGGTTTCGCGATGGCCGACGTGAAGTGCACCGGCTTCGCGGTAGAATTCGACACCGCTTTCCGCGGCAATCTCGCCGTAGCGCGCGATCGCCGCGCGGTTCATCTGCCGCCAGAACGGCTGCGGATCGTAGACCCGCGTGATGCGGCCCTCATCATAGTGGCTGCCGAACACGCCGCTATGCTGCGCAAAATCCACCGGCTCATCGGGCCCGATCAGCGCAACGTCATGGCCCATCTTGCTCAGATGTCGCGCGGCCGCCGAGCCGATCAGTCCACGTCCGATCACCGCAAGCTTGATCGGCTTATCGGCACTCACGACGAGAATGCGCCCAGGCGTTCGGCGAGGGCGAACAGCCAGAACAGCCCGGCCATCACGAGCGCGACGCCGACGGCAGCCGAGCCCATGTCCTTGACCCGGCCGATCTGCGGATCGTGATCCATGGTCAGACGGTCGGCGAGCTTCTCGATCGCGGTGTTGAGCAGCTCGATCACGAGCACCAACACCACGGTTGCGATGAGCTCGACTCGGCGCATCACGGTGGCGCCGACCAGCCAGGCCAGCGGCACTGACAGCACCAGTGCGACGACCTCCTCGCGAATCGCCTGCTCCGAGCGAATGGCGAAGGCCAGCCCGTTGCGCGAGTTGATGGTGGCTCGCCAGAACCTCAGCAAGTCACTGCCCTCAAGTCACCTGCCCCCAACTCACATTCCAGCAGCGGCCGGCATCGGTTTGACCTTGCCTGCGCGCTCCTGCTTCAGCAGTTCGGCGATCAGGAAGGCCATGTCGATCGACTGTTCGGCGTTGAGGCGGGGGTCGCAGACCGTGTGGTAGCGGTCGTTGAGATCCTCATCGGTGATGGCGCGCGCGCCGCCGATGCACTCGGTGACGTCCTGCCCGGTCATCTCCAGATGCACGCCGCCGGCATGAGTGCCCTCGGCGGCATGGATCTGGAAGAATGCCTTCACCTCCGACAGCACGCGGTCGAACGGCCGCGTCTTGTAGCCTGAGGTCGAAGTGATGGTGTTGCCGTGCATCGGATCGCACGACCACACCACCTTGCGCCCTTCCCGCTGCACGGCGCGGATCAGGCCAGGCAGATGGTCGCCGACCTTGTCGGCGCCGAAGCGGTTGATCAGCGTCAGCCGTCCCGGCTCATCCTCGGGGTTGAGGATGTCGATCAGCTTCAGCAGTTCGTCCGGCTTCAGCGACGGACCGCATTTCAGGCCGATCGGATTCTTGATGCCGCGGAAATATTCGACATGGCCGTGATCGAGCTGGCGGGTGCGGTCGCCGATCCAGATCATATGGCCGGAGGTCGCGTACCAGTCGCCGGTGGTGGAATCGACGCGCGTCATCGCCTGCTCGTAGCCGAGCAAGAGCGCCTCATGGCTGGTGTAGAAATCGGTGGCGCGCAGCTCCGGATGGCTCTCGAGATCGAGGCCGCAGGCGCGCATGAAGTTCAGCGCGTCCGAGATGCGGTCGGCCAGTTCCTTGTAGCGGCGGGACTGCGGCGAATCCTTCAGGAAGCCGAGCATCCATTGATGCACGCTGCCGAGATTGGCGAAGCCACCGGTCGCGAACGCGCGGAGCAGGTTCAGCGTCGCCGCGGATTGGCGATAGGCCATCAGCTGGCGCTGCGGATCGGGAATCCGCGCTTCCGGCGTGAAGGCGATGTCGTTGACGATGTCGCCGCGATAGCTCGGCAGCTCGACGTCGCCCTGCTTCTCGGTCGGCGACGAGCGCGGTTTTGCAAACTGGCCTGCGATGCGGCCGACCTTCACCACCGGCAGCGCGCCGGCATAGGTCATGACGACGGCCATCTGCAGCAGCACGCGGAAGAAGTCGCGGATGTTGTTGGCGCCGTGCTCGGCAAAGCTCTCGGCGCAATCGCCGCCCTGCAGCAGGAAGGCCTCGCCGGCAGAGACCCGCGCCAGCGCCTTCTTCAGGCTGCGCGCCTCGCCCGCGAACACCAGCGGCGGAAAGGTCGCAAGCTGGGCCTCGACATCGGCCAATGCCTTGGCATCGGGATAATCGGGCACCTGCAGCACCTTCTTGGCGCGCCAGCTATCGGGTGTCCACCGCTCGGACATGAGGTCAACTCCTGAGCAAAAACCGCGACTTAATCGACGGGAAAGGTGGGCTTATACACAGCCGCCCGCCCCGCGGCTAGAAGGATTCCCGCAATCCCGTCAAACTCTTGCAGGAAAATACGAATTCGCATTTGCTGGACCATACCATGAATGCCAGGGAAATTGCCGTGGCCTCCGCCACGCTGGACGACGTTTTTAGCGACGACATCGTCGTGCCGGCCGCGGACGGCTATCCGCTCGCCGCGACGCTTTTCCTGCCGCGCGGCAGGAAGCGGCACGCCGTGCTGATCAACTCGGCGACCGCCGTGCCCCGCAAGGTCTATCGCGGCTTTGCCGGCTACCTCGCCCGCCGCGGCGCGGCGGTCTTGACCTACGACTACCGCGGCACCGGCGAGAGCAGGCCGATGGCGGCAACCGGCCTCAACAAGCCGAAGTCGCTCTCCGGCTTCAAGGCCACGATGGCGGATTGGGCCGCGCTCGACACCACCGCGGCCGTGAACTGGATGCGCTATCGCTACCGCGACCTGCCCTTCGCCTATGTCGGCCACTCCTTCGGCGGCCAGGCGCTTGGGCTCCTTGCCAACAACGCTGAAATTCCGCGCGCGCTGCTGGTCGCCTCGCAGGCCGCCACCTGGAAGCTGATGGCCTCGCCCGAGCGCTACCGCGTCGTCGCCTTCATGAACGGCATCGGCCTGCCGCTGGCGCGCACGCTCGGCTATGTGCCCGGCTGGGCCGGGCTCGGCATGGACCTGCCGCGCGGCGTGTTCGAGCAATGGCGCGGCTGGGTGATGCGCGAGCGGTATCTGCTCGATGACACGACACTTGCCGCGCGCAAGAATTTTCCGAAGTTCAACGGCAAGCTCCGCGCGCTTGTCGTCACCGACGACACCTGGGCGACGCGGCCGGCGGTCGAGTTGCTGTGCTCCGCCTTCACCTCGATCACCCCGGAGATCATCTCGATCCGGCCCGTCGACGCCGGCGCGAAAGCGATCGGTCATTTCGGCTTCTTCCGCAGCGAACACCGCGACGCCCTGTGGCGCGGCGCCGCGGAATGGCTCGAGGCGGAGAGCTAGGCGCAATCGAACCTTCGTCATTGCGAGGAGCGAAGCGACGAAGCAATCCATTGCTCCGCATATGCGGTGAGATGGATTGCTTCGCTTCGCAATGACGAGCTCTTGATTCAAGGGTCAAACAGCATATTCGGTGTCATCGCCCGGCTCGACCGGGCGATCCAGTATTCCAGCGGCAGTTGTGATTGATCGATAGGCCGCGGCGTACTGGATCCCCCCCCCGCG
>NZ_BOVL01000020.1:282146-541488 GCF_019972155.1 Bradyrhizobium sp. RD5-C2
GATGACAGTTCGGACACCGACTTGTGCCGGTTGCGGGTACTAGCCGAGCATGGTTGCTGCGGCGAAGCAGCGAAATTGATTATTGTTTATTTCGTAAGCGCATTCTTGGTTCTCACCTCTTGGGGCCCGGCACCGATCTCACACCACCTTCCGAGGCGCAGCCGTCGCCTTATCACCTGTGTTCGGCGTCCCCGTCGGTTCGATCAGCAACAGATGCACCTCTTCCCTTGCGACGGGTCGATGCTCGACGCCCTTCGGCACGATGTAAATCTGGCCGGGATGCAATGTGATGGTGCGATCGCGCAGCTCGATGTCGAGCACGCCTTTCAGCACGAGGAAGAAGTCGTCGGTGTCGTCATGCTTGTGCCAGACGAACTCGCCCTGCACCTTCACCACCATGACGTCGCAGGCGTTGAATTGCGCGACGGTGCGCGGCGACCAGTGATCGGTGAATGTCGACAGCTTCTGCGAAAGATCGATCGCGTCGCTCATGATGCCTCCGGGTCCGGGCCAGCTTGCCGGGCTCGTTAGCTCAGGCGCGCGACGCACTCAATGCACGCCCCTCAACTTCTCCGGATACGTTCCGTTGTGCCCGTTGACCTCGAAATGCGCCTCGCCGTTGGCGGCCTTGCGCTCGAGCAGCTCGCGTTCGGCCTTGTACCAGAGCTGATCCATCTGGCCCGGCGGTTCGCCAGCGTCCTTCCACAATTCGTAGGCGCGGGTCCGAATCTCCTGCTCGGTTGGGCCTGTCATGGGCGGCTCCCTCAATTTGAGACATCAAACTGTTTGGAGTGGAACTGCCAGCATAGCGCAAGGTTCCAAGGCGCGCGAGATCGCCGCGCTGCCATCCGTGCACAAGCGCCGTTGCGCAGGCCATTTGCCGGAAGCTGGGTCTGATTTGAGCGCGCGCGAAGAGCGGCCTATGCGCGTCAGCAAGGGTGCCCTAGTTCCCGCGACCCGATGCGGCCGCCGACAGCGCGCTGTCTTGCGGAGGCCCACCTACCCCTTTTGAGGTATGAAACCTTTGCGCGCTCCCACAGACTTAAGGTTATCAGGATTTTGCCATCACCTTCCTGGGGCTAGAGACAACGCCGCTCGCATGTATTTTAAGCGGGCGGCGTTGGACTTTCAGGCAGGGCTCGCTCCGTCCCCCCGCGAGAGCCGCACCAAGGCGCCGCGGTTGCTCAGCGCAAGCTTGCGGTGAAGAAATCGAGCGCAAGGCCGATCGTCTCGGCATGGACCGCGTCGCGGTCTGTGCCGTCGGGATCGCGGCATACGGTCCCGATCACCAGACGCCCTACCAGTGTACAGGTGTCGAAGAAGACGAAATGGCCCGCGCGCGGAAACAGCTTCAGCGTCGCATCGGGAATAGCCTTGCCGAGCGCCTCGGCGCCCGAGGCCGGCGGCGTGATCTCGTCGGCGCTTCCCGCGACGATCGCGACCGGGATCGATATGGCGCCAAGACTCTCCGGCGTGAAGGCTGGCACCGGCCCCGGCGCCATCGCGAACACGGCGCGAACGCGCTCATCGCGATAGGACTGGCCACCAAGGCTGTACCGCTGCCGGAAATCGGGATCGGTGGTCAGGCGTATCACGCTCTTCTGGCGCAGTTCCGTCGCGCCAGGCTGTGACGTGCACAACGCGTCCGCGGCGGGCGAGCGGCAGAATGCCTGAGTCCGCTCCGGATCGGTGATGCCGCCGGCGATGGCGATGACAGTGTAGCCGCCGTAGGAATGGCCGACAGCGCCGATCCGCGCCGGGTCGATCCGGTCGCCGAAGGTCCGGTCAGTGCGCATGGCGTCAATGACCCGGCTGAGGTCGACGGCGCGAAGCCACTTCAGCGCATAACCGTCGACCGTCCTGTCCTCGGATCGATTGTTGCCGGGGTGATTGACCGCAACGGCGATGAAGCCGTGCGCCGCAAGCCCCGCGCCGAGCCAGGCGAGATCGGTCGCGAGGCCGCCGAAGCCATGGGACAGCAGAACAAGCGGACGTGGTGGCCCCGCTGCCGGCGCCGCATCAGGTGCGGCGCGTCCGGTGCTGACGAACGGGACGAGGCGTGGCCCGATCCATTGCGGCTGCTCGTGCGCATCGGCCGCAGCTGGATACCAGATCACGGCGCGGAGCACATGCGTCCCGGCGCCGCGCCAGTCGTAAGGCTCGGCCGGAATGAAATCGCGCGTGGTGACGCCGACCTTGAATACGGCGTCCTCGGCAAATGCGAGATCCGGCGCCGCGAGCATGATCAGCAAGAGCGCCAGAAACCTCATCGGGATCTCTCCCTCCGGGTCGCAGGATCACCCCGGATCGCGTGTACCCTACTCCGCCGCCTGGCGGACGTGGCGTGCGGTTGGCGTCCGCATCGTCACCAGCTCTTCCGAGGCGGTCGGATGTAGCGCGACGGTGGCGTCGAAGTCCGCCTTGGTCGCCTTCATCTTGACGGCGATCGCAACGGCTTGCGTGATCTCGGCGGCGGCATCGCCGACGATGTGGCAGCCGAGCACGCGGTCACTCGAACCATCGACCACGAGCTTCATCAGCACGCGGGTGTCGCGGCCGGACATCGTCGCCTTGATCGGGCGGAAATCGGTCTTGTAGATGTCGACGTGGCTGTACTGCGCCCGCGCCTCTTCTTCCGTGAGGCCGACGGTGCCGACCTCAGGCTGCGAGAACACCGCGGTCGGGATCGTCGCGTGGTCGACCTGCACCGGGCGCTTGCCGAACACGGTATCGGCGAAGGCATGCCCCTCGCGGATCGCGACCGGCGTCAGATTGGTGCGGTGGGTGACGTCGCCGACCGCGTAGATATTGTCGACCGAGGTCTTCGACCAGCCGTCGACCTGGATGCCGCCATTGGCGGGATTGATGGCGACGGCGGCGGCCTCCAGCCCGAGACCCCTGACATTGGGATGCCGGCCAATCGCGAACATCACCTGGTCGGAGGCGATGCTCGAGCCACTGGACAGATGCGTGGTGTAATCCTTGCCGTGCTTGTCGACCTTCGCCACCGTGCAGCCAGTGATGATGGTGATGCCGCGCTTCTCCATCTCGGTGCGGACATGCTTGCGCACGTCCTCGTCGAAGCCTCGCAGGATGTTGTCGCCGCGGTAGACCACGGTGACGTCGGAGCCGAAGCCGGCGAAGATGCCGGCGAATTCCAGCGCGATGTAGCCGCCGCCCTGGATCACGATCCGCTTCGGCAGCTCCTTCAGATGAAACGCCTCGTTGGAGGAGATCACGTGCTCGATGCCGGGAACGGCCGGCCCGTGATTGGGCGCGCCGCCGGTGGCGATCAGGATGTATTTCGCCGTCACCTTCTCGCCGGTGGCGAGGCGGATGGTGTGGGCATCCTCCAGCACCGCGCGGGTCTTGACGATCCTGGCGCCCGACTTCTCGACATTGGTGGTGTAGGCGCCCTCGAGCCGGGCGATCTCCTTGTCCTTGTTGGCAACGAGCGTCGCCCAATCGAACGAGACCTGACCGATGCTCCAGCCGAAGCCGGCCGCGTCCTCGATCTCCTGGTGGACGTGGCTGCCGATCACGAACAGCTTCTTCGGCACGCAGCCGCGGATCACGCAGGTGCCGCCCATCCGGTACTCTTCGGCGACCATGACCTTCGCGCCATAATTGGCGGCGATGCGGGCGGCACGAACGCCGCCCGAACCACCACCGATGACAAACAGGTCGACGTCAAACTCGGCCATGGCAACCTTCTTTCTTCCTGCTCCCTCGCCCCGCTCTTGCGGGGAGAGGGTTGGTGTGAGGGGCTCTCTCCACGATCCAATTCGCGGAGAGTCCCCCTCACCCGGCACTACGTGCCGACCTCTCCCCGCAAGCGGGGCGAGGTGGCAACCGCCTTAGATATCCTTGCCGCGCTTCTTCATCTCGGCCTTGAACTGGCCGTTGACGATCACGCCGAACTGCTGCGCCCACTGCTGCATATATTGCAGCGATCCGTTGATTGCCGTGGGCTCCGCGGTCAAAAGCTTCTGACCGAGCGGGGTCTTGTAGAACGTCACGAGGTCCTTCAGCTCCTGCTCGGTGAACTCGGCGGCGTAGATCTGCGCCATGCCGTCGCCGATCTCCTTCTCGCCGCCCGCGAATTGCTTGGCGACGATCACCGCGACCTCGTCGAGATCCTTCTGGTAGTTCAGGTACTGCTGCAGCAGACCGGTCTTGGTCTTTTCGATGATGCCGGGAACGGCGCCGGAATACATCACCGCCACGTTCTTCATCGTCAGGATTTCCTTGGCAGCCGCAATCGCCGCCGGGGTCGACTGCTTGACCTTGGGCATCGGAGGCAGCTGCTGCTGCGCCATGGCCGGTGCGGCCGCGAGCGCCAGTCCAGCCGCCAGGGCCGCTGCCGACAAAAGTCCCGAAAAACGCTTCATTCCAAGTCTCCTTGCTTGCGGCGCTATCGCCGTTCAACAACCCGAATTCCCTGTGCGCCGGCCAGAACGGCGACGCTGCCGAGCCCGATGAACAGACCATGTTCAACCACGCCCGGGATCACGCTGAGCAAACCGGCGAGACGCGGCGGGTCGCCGATCCGGCCGAGATGGGCATCGACGATCCAGTGGCCGCCATCAGTGACAAAAACGTGACCGTCCTTGCCCTTACGGATGATCATTTGGCCGGACACGCCGGCCTCGGCGAACGCCCGCGTCATCGCGGCCTGGGTCGCGGCGAGCCCGAACGGGATCACCTCGACCGGCAGCGGAAAGCGGCCGAGCACGTCGACCCATTTGCTGTCGTCGGCGATCACGATCATGCGATCACTGGCGGCTGCCACGATCTTCTCGCGCAGCAGTGCGCCGCCGCCGCCCTTGATCAGATTGAGCGCGTGGTCGATCTCGTCGGCGCCGTCGATCGTGAGGTCGAGATGATCGACCTCGTCCAGCGTGGTCAGCGGAACCCCGCAACGGATCGCATCCGCTCGGGTCGCCTCCGAGGTCGGCACGCCGATCACCTTCATGCCTGATCGGACCTTCTCGCCGAGCAGCTCGACAAAATGCTTGGCGGTCGACCCGGTCCCGAGCCCAAGCGTCATGCCGTCACGCACTTCTTCGAGCGCGCGCGCCGCCGCCTGGCGTTTCAGTGCGTCCATGTCCACGGCCGATAGCCCTCGGTTGTCCCTTACGGGCGCGCCATCGGCCGCCCGGCGGGCGCATATCTAGCCTCGATTCACGGGCAGGAATAGCGCCATCCGGGCCCGTCTTTAGGCCGAAACGGCATCCATCGCGGCCAAAATCGCCGCAAAACGGTCCTCGACCTCGGCCCGCATCCCGGGGTGGGTGAAAACATAGAGCTGGTCGTCGTGAATCGCGGCCAGCACGCGGGCGGCAACCGACGCCGGATCGAGACCGGCTTCCAGCCGGCGCGCGATCTCGGCGACGACAGCGGCCATCGGGCTTGCCGGGTCGAGTTGGCGGGGCGGTCCGTAGTGCTGGGGGCGATTGCGCCCGCTCTCGCCGATCCGGGTCCGCACATAGCTCGGACAGAGCACGCTGACGCCGATCCCGAGCGGCTTCAGTTGCGCCGAAAGCCCTTCGGACAAGCTGACGACGGCGAATTTGGCCGCCGAATACGGGCTGAAGCCGAGTCCGGCATTCATGCCGGCCATCGAGGCGGTGTTGACGATATGGCCGCCCTCACCGTGCGCGCGGGTGTGCGGCAGGAAGCTCCTGATGCTGTGCACGACGCCCATCAGGTTGACGTCGATCACCCAGCGCCAGTCGTCGACCGAGATCTGGTCGATGCCGCCGCCACCCGCGACGCCGGCATTGTTGCAGACGACATGGACGTTGCCGAAGGTGCGGAACGATGCCTCTGCCGCGCGGTCGACGCTTGCAGGATCGGCGACGTCGCAGACCACGCCATGGACATCCGCGCCACCGGCCCGCAGCGCATCGACGGCCTTGTCCAGCGCGCTACTTTCGATATCGGCGAACATCACCTTCATGCCCTCACGCGCGAACGCGGTTGCCATGGCGAGGCCAATTCCGCTGGCCGCGCCGGTGACAAAAGCGGCTTTTCCGGCAAGTTCCCGCATCCGAGCCTCCCTTTTTTGCGGGACACTAGCATCTTCGCTTGCATCGCGCCGCGCTGCCCGATAGCCAGAAACAGATGTCCGCCTCCTCTCCCCCCATCATCGTGTTCGATCTCGACGGTACGCTGGTCGACACCGCGCCTGACCTGATCAGCGCGCTGAATTATGTGCTCGCCCGCGAAGGCCTGCGGCCGGTTCCGCTGTCGGCGGCGCGCAACATGATCGGCGCCGGCGCGCGCAAGCTGCTCGAGCGCGGGCTCGAGGTCGACGGACGCGTGGTTAGCCTCGCGGACCTCGATCGTCTGACCAAGGATTTCATCGACTATTACGCCGAGCATATCGCCGACGGCTCGCGCCCGTTCGACGGGCTTGAAGCCGCGCTCGATCGGCTCGCGGCCAAGGGCCATCGCTTCGCGGTCTGCACCAACAAGCTGGAGTGGCTGTCGAAGCTGCTGCTCGACCGGCTCGGTCTGACGCCGCGCTTTGCCGCGATATGCGGCCAGGACACGTTCGGTATCGCCAAGCCCGATCCGGCGTTCCTGCGCGAGACGGTCGCCCGTGCCGGCGGCAAGCTGCCCGGCGCCATCATGGTCGGCGATGCCGGTCCCGATGTCGGGGTCGCCCGGCGCGCCAGCGTCCCGGTGATCGGCGTCGATTTCGGCTATACCGACGTCCCGATGACCGAGCTGAAGCCGGACCGGCTGATCAGCCATATGCGCGATCTGCCGGACGCCGTCGCCAGCCTCGGCGCAGCATAATCTTTCCGCAACACATTGATATTGCTTGGCAATGATCTGCCATGCGAATCTTCCATTAACCATCGCTTAACGAACAGACCTCCCCCTGTTGCACCTCTGTTCCGACGCTCCTATGGTCGCGCCGGGGATTGTGGCTGATTGCCGCAGTAAGAGTGTGGATCATGCGTCGTACCATCGTGATTGCGGCCGCTGGGCTGAGCCTGGCCGGCTGCTCTTCGTTCTCATTGGATTCGTTCAAGTCGGCACCGCCGCCGATGCAGGTGCAACTGGATTCGGCCCCGCAAGGCGCCGACGCCGTGACCTCGATCGGACCGGGTTGCAAGACGCCTTGCTCGGTGTCGATCCCGGCGCCGGAGGCCAACTTCACCGTTACCTTCAACATGCCGAAGTTCCAGCCGGCGACGGTGCCGGTGACGGTGACCCGCTCGCCCGGCGACTTCACCAGCCCGGCCACCACCACGCTCGATCCGAGCCCGGTGTTCGCCGAGTTGCAACCCGCCGGCCCGCCGCCGCGCGGGCACAAGGCGATGCGGCCGAAAAAGAAGAAGCCGAAGCCGGCTGCCGCTGCGGCTCCTGCCGCTCCGGATGCCGCGGCACCGCCGCCGGCCGCCGCGCCCACGCGCTGACGCGCAACGCTGCGCCTATCCGGTCGAGATTGCACTGCACAAGAACCCGGCCCAAAGCCGGGTTTTTGTATTTTGTGGAGACACATCGGCGATTGCGATCATGCATCGCGCGATCTGTCTCACCTATCGCTTTGCAATTGGCGTTGCAGGTTGCGGATCATCCATTGGAACGCATTGTGACGGCGTGCCAACATGCATAGATTGCGTGTGCGGGGCCCGTCACGGCCCGGCGCTCTGGGAACGCCTTGGTTTGAAGGCTTGGCTTGAAGGCTTGGGTTGAATGAACGGATCCACGCAGGCGCAGTCCGACACGCTGTTTCGTCCGATGACCGATCCGTTCGGCCGGACGATCCGCTACCTGCGCGTCTCCGTCACCGACCGCTGCGACCTGCGCTGCTTCTACTGCATGTCGGAAGACATGACCTTCCTGCCGAAGGCTGACCTGCTGACCTTGGAAGAGCTCGACCGTCTGTGCTCGGCCTTCGTCGCCAAGGGCGTGCGCAAGATCCGCCTCACCGGCGGCGAGCCGCTGGTCCGCCGCAATGTGATGGGCCTGGTGCGTTCGCTGTCGCGCCACCTTTCGACCGGCGCGCTCGACGAACTGACGCTGACCACCAACGGTTCGCAGCTCGCGCGCTTCGCGCAGGAGCTGGCTGATTGCGGCGTGCGCCGCGTCAACGTCTCGCTCGACACGCTCGACCCCGTAAAATTCCGGGCCATCACCCGCTGGGGCGACATCGACAAGGTGCTGACGGGCATCGAGGCGGCGCGATCGGCGGGACTCGCGGTCAAGATCAACGCGGTCGCGCTGAAGAACATGAACGAGGACGAGATTCCCGCGCTGATGGAATGGGCGCATGGCAAGGGCATGGGCCTGACCTTGATCGAGGTGATGCCGATGGGCGACATCGGCGAAGGCCGCATCGATCAGTACGTTCCGCTGTCGCTGCTGCGCGCGCGGCTCGAGAAGCACTACACGCTGACCGATCTCGCCGACGACACCGGCGGCCCTGCCCGCTATGTCCGGGTCGCCGAGACCGGCGGCAAGCTCGGCTTCATCACGCCGATGACCCACAATTTCTGCGAATCCTGCAACCGGGTGCGGATCACCTGCACCGGCACGCTGCACACCTGCCTCGGCCATGAGGACGCCTCCGACCTGCGCCGGCCGCTGCGCGCCTCCGACGACAACGATCTGCTGTCGGCGGCCATCGACCGGGCCATCGGGCTGAAGCCGAAGGGGCACGATTTCATCATCGACCGCCGCCACAACCGCCCGAGCGTCAGCCGCCACATGAGCGTCACCGGCGGCTAGCTATAAAGCCCGCTGCCGACGCCTGCGACGTCCCCCGATTACCAAGGCGGGACAACGATTTGCCGCGCCGTCAATTTGCCCATTTTCCGATTGACGGCGTTCGACGGCGCTGATTTGGTGCCCCGGCTTTCACGCTCGCCCGGCCGGATAGGCCGCTGCCCCTGTCGGTACCCGCCGACGATCCGGCAGCCAAGAGCAACGAACAACGGCGGAAGCGGATTTCGGGGGAGGACGATCGCTTGCAACTGCTCCTGAAGGTGAGCCGTGGCTCCGTGCGCATGCGCGCGGCGGCCTGATGATGCTTGAGAAGATATTCGGTGCGCAGATCGCGCGACCGCGGAGATCGTGATGCGCCCAATGTTGGCACTCAGTCAGGCCATCGACCGACTGAACGAGAAGATCGGCTACATCTGCAATCTCCTCGTCCTGCTCGCCTGCCTGGTCAGCGCCGGCAACGCCATGATCCGCTACGCGTTCAGCTACTCCTCGAACGGCTGGCTCGAGGCGCAGTGGTACATGTTCGCGATCCTCGTGATGTTCGGCGCCTCCTACACCTTCAAGCGCAACGAGCATGTGCGCGTCGAGATCCTCTATCTGATGCTGTCCGAACGCGGCCAGCTCTGGCTCGACTTGATCGGCACCCTGTTCTTCCTGATCCCCTCCTGTCTGCTGCTCGCCTATCTGTCCTGGCCGTTCTTCCACCAGGCCTACGCGGTCGGCGAGATGAGCGGCAATGCCGGCGGTCTGCTGCGCTGGCCGATCAAGTTCGTTATCCCGTCCGGCTTCGTGATGCTCGCGTTGCAAGGCGTCTCCGAGGTGATCAAGCGGATCGCCGCGCTGCAGGGCTATGTGACGATCGACGCGAAGTACGAGAGGCCGACGCAATGACGATTACGCTGGAGATGATGCCGCCACTGATGTTCGGCGGCCTGATCATTGCAATGCTGATCGGCTACCCGGTGGCGTTCACGCTCGCCGCGGTCGGCCTGTCGTTCGGGTTTCTCTCGATCTATCTCGGCTTCTTCGACCTCAACTTCCTGCAGGCGATCCCGGGCCGCATCTTCGGCAGTGTGCTGTCTAACGAGCTGTTGCTCGCGATCCCGTTCTTCACCTTCATGGGCGCGATATTGGAGAGATGCGGGCTTGCCGAGGACATGCTGGATTCGATGGGCCAGCTGTTCGGCCCGATCCGCGGCGGCCTCGGCTATTCCGTGATCATCGTCGGCTTCATCCTCGGCGCCATCACCGGCACGGTGGCGGCGCAGGTGATCGCGATGGCGCTGATCTCAATGCCGGTGATGATCCGCTACGGCTACAATATCCGCTACATCACGGGCGTGCTCGCCGCCTCCGGCACCATCACGCAACTCGTCCCTCCCTCTCTCGTCCTGATCGTGCTCGCCGACCAGCTCGGCAAGTCGGTCGGCGACATGTATCTCGGCGCCTGGGGCCCGTCGGTGTTCCAGATCCTGCTGTTCGCCGGCTACACCTTCCTGCTCGGCATCTTCAAGCCAAGCCATGTGCCGGCGGTGCCGATCGAGGCGCGCACGCTGACCGGCTGGGCGCTGTGGAAGAAGTGCCTGCTCGGCATCATCCCCTCCGCAGTGCTGATCTTCGTCGTGCTCGGCACCATGATGATGGGCCTTGCGACCCCGACGGAAGCCGGCGCCATGGGCGCGGTCGGCGCCATCGTGCTCGCCGCGATCCACCACAAGGATTTCAGCGCGACCGGCCGTAAGGTGCTGATAACAGGCGTGATCGCCGGCGGCATCGGCACCATCATCGCGATGCTCTACACCGAGAACCTGCTCTTCAAGCTCGCCTTCGCGATCACCTACGCCGCGGTGGTCTGGATCTGCGCCGAGGCCGTCAAGATTCCGGACCTGCGCGACCTGATCAAGCAGGGCTACGAGACCACCATGCGCATCACCTGCATGGTCACCTTCATCCTGATCGGCTCGACCTGCTTCTCGGTGGTGTTCCTCGGCGTCTCCGGCGGCGTCTGGCTCGAGCACCTTCTGACCTCGCTGCCGGGCGGCGTCTGGGGCTTCCTGATCTTCATCAACCTGTTCATCTTCTTCCTGGCGTTCTTCCTCGACTTCTTCGAGATCGCCTTCATCATCCTGCCGATGATCGCGCCGATCGCGCAGAAGGTGCTGGCGCCGGTGGTCGGTCCCGACGCCGCGCTGATCTGGTTCGGCGTCATGCTCTGCGTCAACATGCAGACCTCGTTCCTGCATCCGCCGTTCGGCTTCGCTTTGTTCTATCTGCGCGGCGTGGCGCCGAAGGAAGTGAAGAGCTCCGACATCTACTGGGGCGCAATGCCCTGGATCGGGCTGCAGGCGATCATGGTGGCGCTGGTGATCGCGTTCCCTGTCGTCGTCACCGGACTGCTCGACAAGCCGCTCGATGTCGACCTCAACAAGGTGAAGATCGAGGTGCCGCAGATCGAGCTGCCGCCGCTCGATTTCGGGCAACCTAAGCAGTAGCCGGCGTCAGCTTCTGACGCGTGCCTAGAGCATTTTCGGTTCTGATTGAATCAGAACCGAAGCTCTAGATTCTTGTTTTGACGCGTTTCTTTACGCGAACCGGTGTCCACTTCGCTCGAAAACGCTCTTGCGGAAGTGGGGCACGCTGGAACCGTTGACGGCAGCGTCGAGTCCTGTGAAGACGCGGGGATACGGATCGTCCTCCAACTCACAGATGCCGACCATGCCCCAACCGCATCCTGCCCGTTCAATCGTTCGCCCGCTCGTCGTTTCCCTCGGCCTGGCCTCCCTCAGCCTGGCGTTTGCCGCTGCCACAGCACATGCGGCGCCGACGGCCGACATTCGCGCACTGGCGCAACAGGAGCAGCAGCCGCTGCTCGACACCCTGCGCGACCTCGTGCAGATCGAATCCGGCAGCAAGGACATCGAAGGCCTCAACCAGATCGCCGCGCGCATCGCCGGCCAGCTCAAGGAGCTCGGCGGCACAGTGGACATCCTGCAGACCACCGACATCTACCGCCTGGACGACACGCCGGAGAAGATCGGCCCGGCCGTGCAGGCCGTCTTCAAGGGCACCGGCAGCGCGAAGATCATGCTGATCGCCCACATGGACACGGTGTATCTCAAGGGCATGCTGAAGGATCAGCCCTTCCGCGTCGATGGCGACAAGGCCTACGGCCTCGGCATAGCCGACGACAAGCAGGGCATCGCCACCATCCTCCACAGCGTGGCGCTGCTGCAGAAGCTCAACTTCAAGGACTACGGCACGCTCACGGTGCTCATCAATGGCGACGAGGAGATCTCTTCGCCCGGCTGGCGCAGCACCATCACCCGCGTCGCCTCAGAGCAGGATGCCGTGTTCTCGTTCGAAGGCAGCGACGCCAGCGGTACGCTGCGCCTCGCCACCAGCGGCATCGGCTCGGCCTACCTCACGGTGCATGGCAAGTCGTCGCATGCGGGCGCGAGGCCCGAAGGCGGCGTGAATGCGCTCTATGAGCTGTCGCACCAGGTGCTGCAGATGAAGGACCTGTCGAAGCCCGAGCAGGGCCTCAAGCTGAACTGGACGGTTTCGAAGTCCGGCACCAACCGCAACGTGATCCCCGCCGAAGCCACCGCCCAGGCCGATGCGCGTGCGCTCAAGGTGTCCGATTTCGACGAGCTCGAGACGGCGCTGCAAGACAAGATCAAGAACCGCCTGTTGCCCGACTCCAAGGTGGACGTGAAGTTCGAGGTCCGCCGCCCGCCGCTCGAAGCCAACGACGCCTCGCGCCACGTGGCCGGCCACGGCAAGACGATCTATCAGGACCTCGGTATGCCGCTGAACGTGGCCGAGCGGGCCACCGGCGGCGGCACGGACGCTGCGTTTGCCGCCCTCAAGACCAAGGGAGCCGTGGTTGAAGGCATGGGCCTCTCGGGCTTCGGCGCGCACTCCAATGATGCCGAGTATGTGCAGATCAACAGCATCGTGCCGCGCCTGTATCTGACCACGCGCATGATCATGGACCTGTCCGACGGCAAGCTGAAGTAGGCCGGCAGGCCTCGCGGCACGACAGGTGCCGCAGCCCGAGCCGCTCAGGCAGCCGCCGGCTCCGCCTTGGCGAGGCGGAAGCTCAGCGTGAACTGGGCACCGCCGGACGGCAGGTTCTCCACCCTGATCGTCGCGTCGTGATCATCGACGACGCCCCGGACGATCGAGAGCCCGAGCCCCGCCCCGTCGGTACGCTGGCGCTGGCGATCGCCGCGCCAGAAGCGCTGGAACACCAGGCCCTGCTCGGCGGGCGCAATCCCTGGCCCGCAGTCGCGCACCTGCACCGAACCGTCCTCATGCACCTCGACATCGACCGAGGTCGCGTCCGCGGTGTACTTGATGGCGTTCTCCGCTAGATTGAAGATCGCGCGCTGCAGCATCTCGGCATTGCCCTTGACCCGCACCGGACCGTCGGTGCCGCGCAGCGCGATATCCTTCTGCTGCGCCAGCGCATAGGGCGCGATCGAGCCGACCACCTCGGCGCACACCGCGCGCAGATCCGCGGTTTCGCCGGGGTCCAGCACCAGCGTATCGAGCTCGGCGATCTCGAGCAGCTGGCTGACGATGCGGCTCATGCTCTCGATGTCGGCATGCAGCTCCTTGGTCCCCTTGGCTACATCCAGCGTCTCGATCCGGGTCCGCAGGATCGCGAGCGGGGTGCGCAGTTGGTGCGCAGCATCAGCAGTAAACTGCCGCTGCACGTGAAACCCGTCCTCCAAACGGTCGAAGGCCTGGTTGACGGCGGTCACCAGCGGCAGGATCTCGCTCGGAATCCCCTCCGTCGGCAGACGAATGTCGGTCCTGGCCGGTCCGATGGCCCTGGCCTCCTCCGAAGCCCGCAGCAGCGGAATCACGGCGCGGCGGAAGATCAGGATGTCGGTCGCCAGCAGGATGAGGAGGATCGGGATGGTGATCCAGCCGACCCGGCGGAAGAAGTTGGAAACGATGTCATCGATGATGACGTCGCGATGCGACAGATCCTCGGCGACCTGGATGCGCAGCGTCTGGCCGCCGACGAGCTTGGTGGCGCTGGCGCCGGAAATCCGGTCGGCCAGGGCCGGCAGCCGCGGCGCACCGCGATGCGACGAAAACAGCAGATTGTCGTCCGCATCGTAGATGTCGTAGCGATAGCGGCCGTAGGCGTCGGAATAGAGCCCCCTCAGGCTGTCCGGCAAATTGAGCTGCACCTTGCCGGCGGAATCGACCACGAGGTTCTGGCCGAGATCGGCGGCTTGATCGCGCATCGCTTCGCGATGCAGCTGGTTGATCTCCGAATTCAGCAACCACAGCAGCAGCAGCGGCAGGAAGATCGCGGCGACCGCGACCGCCACGATGTGCAGGAACACGATCCGCGAGGTCAGCGACGTGAAGCGGAACACCCCTATTTCTCCTCCGCCATCAGATAGCCGACGCCGCGAATGGTGTGGATGATGACCTTGGCGCGGTGCTCGGTGAGCAGCTTGCGCAGGCGCGACACGTAGACCTCGACCGCATTCGAGGCGACCTCGCCGGACAGACCGAAGATGTGGTCCTCGACATTCTTCTTCGGCACCACCCGTCCCTGCCGTCGCAGCAGGATTTCGAGCACCGACGTTTCACGCGCGGAGAAGACGTGCGGAGCACCGTCGACGAACACCTGCTTGCTCTCGGTGTCGTAGACCAGATTGGCGAGCTTCAGCGATGAGCCGAGCAGCTGGCCGGGCCGGCGCAGGATGGCTTCGAGCCGTGCCACCAGCTCCTCCAGCGCGAACGGCTTCGCCAGATAATCGTCCGCGCCGCTGCGCAGGCCGTTGACCCGGTCCTGCAGGCCGTTGCGCGCGGTCAGCACCAGGACCGGCAGCGGGTCGGTCTTGCGGCGCAGCTCCGACAGCACCGACAGACCATCGCCGTCAGGCAGACCGAGATCGAGGATCATGGCAGCATAGGTGACGCTGCGCAGCGCATCACGCGCCTCGGCAACGCTGTTGACGATATCGGACTCATATCCCGCCGCCACCAGCCCGCTCGCGAGCAGTCGCGAGAGCTCGAGATTGTCCTCGACGATCAGAAGGCGCATCGCAGCAGTCCTGTTTTCATTCGACCGGTCTTCCGTTTGCACACCGTGTTGCGATGCGCCAGCCTAGCGACAATTCCGCAACAGATCGCACGCTGAGCAATCCCGATGTGCAAACGATACGCATTTAAGCACAACGCCCGGATTGCCGCCCACAGCGCTATGTTTTGGCTATGTGCCGCCGCTGCTATTCCCACGCAAAATAGATAAACCGGGACCCGCCGCAATCAAATTCGCGCGCCGGGCGCGCTATTGAAAAGGGCAAATGTAAGGCTGGCGTCAGCTAGCCCTGATAACTGTTCATTCGCTCTCACCGGGAGATCGGACGACGGCCCGCCACGCGGCAAGACCTCGTCTCTCGCGCGAGGCTTTCATGCAGTATTGGCGGCCGGCGATGTCATTTCGAATGAAGTATATGGGCTTTGCGGCGATGCCGGTGCTGGCGGCGCTTCTCGTCGGCGCGTGGCTCACGACGCGCGCCGATGGTGTCGTGAATGCCAAGGCCGCGCAGGAGTCCGCGCCGCAAGACGTCAACGTCGAGCAGCAATACGTCGCGCTGAGCGACAAGCAGGCGGCTTCGCTGAAGACCATCGCCGCGGAGCAGCGTTCGTTCCGGACCCTGAAGAACGCGGTCGGCTCGATCGACTTCAATCAGAACATGCTGGTGCAGGCGTTTACCCCAAATCCCGGCAGGATCGTCGACACGCCCCTCAATGTCGGTGACGAGGTTGCGAAGGGCGACAGGCTGTTCACGATCGACAGCCCCGATCTGCTGCAGGCCGAGTCGTCGCTGCTGGCCTCGGCGGGCGTGCTCGAACTGCAGACCAGAACGCTGGCGCGGGTCAGGCAGCTGCTGAAGACCGGCGGCGGCGCGCAAAAGGACGTCGACCAGGCGACGTCGGATCAGCAGACCGCCGAGGGCAACTACAAGGCCGGGCGCGACGCGGTGCGCATCTTCGGCAAGAGCGACGCCGAGATCGACCGCATCGTCGCCGACCGCAAGGTCGATTCGATCCTGGTGGTGCCGAGCCCGATCTCCGGCCGGATCATTGCGCGCAATGCAGCGCCGGGACTCTTCGTGCAGCCCGGCAATGCGCCGGCGCCCTATTCGCTGGCCGACATCTCGACGATGTGGATGGTCGCCAATGTGATCGAGACCGACGCTCCCGCCTACCGGATCGGCCAGCCGGTCGAGGTGCGGGTGCCGGCCTATCCGAACGAAGTGTTTCGCGGCCGCGTGACGACGCTTGGCCTCAACATCGATCCGAATTCGCACCGCCAGCTGGTGCGTTCGGTGATCGACGATCCCCAGCACAAGCTGCGCGCCGGCATGCTGGCGAGCTTCACCATCGAAACCGAGCCGCCAAAACTGTCGGTGAGCGTTCCGCTGGACGCCATCGTGCGCGAGGGCGACGGCACGATGACAGTGTGGGTCACGAGCGACGGCCGCAAGTTCGACCGCCGCACAGTGACGATCGGCATGGAGCAGGACGGCTGGCGGCAAATCCTCAACGGCCTCGCAGCCGGCGAGAAGGTTGCCTCTACCGGCGCGATCTTCCTCAGCAACAAGTTCGCCAACGCGGCCACCGGCTAGCGCGCCAGCCGCAACGCTGGCCGCGCCCTCGTCCGCTCAAGAGTAAGTGCAGCACCTTGATCAAGAGCCTCCTCCAATTCGGCCTGACCCGAAGCGCCGTCATCGTGCTCGGCCTCGCCGTGTTCTGCGCCGCCGGCTTCGCTGCGTTCACCAAGCTGAACATCGAGGCCTATCCGAACCCGGCACCCGTCATCCTCGAGATCACGGCGCAGGCCGCCGGCCTCTCCGCCGAGGAAATGGAGAAGTACTATACGATCCCGATGGAGGTCGGGCTGTACTCGACGCCGGGCGTGGTCAACATCCGCTCGACCTCGTTCTACGGCCTGTCGTTCGTCCGGGTCACCTTCAGATACGGCGTCGACTATTACTTCGCGCTCTCGCAGGCCACCAACAACCTCACGCAGAATGTCCAGCTTCCCGGCAACCAGATCCCCCAGATCCAGCAGTCCAGTCTGGTCGGCGAGATCTATCGCTACCAGCTCGTCGGTCCGCCGAATTTCGGCCTGACCAATCTCCGGACGTTGCAGGATTACGTGGTTGCCCGCCGGTTGATGACGATACCGGGCGTCGTGCAGATCAATTCCTGGGGCGGCACCACCAAGCAGTTCAACGTCGACGCCGACCTAGCCAAGCTCGAAGCCTACAACATCACCGTGCCGCAGCTGATCAGCGCGCTCGGCAACGCGAACATCAATGTCGGCGGCCGCGAAATCGCCATCGGTCAGCAATCCGTCAACATCCGCGGCATCGGCCTGATCAATTCAGGCGGCGATGACGACATCACCAAGGGCTACCGGGTCCGGGACATCGAGAACGTCGTCCTGACCCAATCCAACGGACTGCCGATCCAGATCAAGGACGTCGCGAAGGTCTCGGTCGGCTATGTGCCGCGGCTCGGCATCGCCGGCAAGGACAGGAACGACGACGTCGCCGCGGCGATCGTCGTGATGGGACGCACCCAGCACACCAACGACATCGTGCCCAAGGTCGAGGAGGAAGTCGCCAAGATCAACAGCGACGGCACCCTGCCTGCCGGCGTCAAGGTGGTCCCCTATTACGACCGCACCTCGCTGGTCAGCGTCACGACCCACACCGTGCTGCACAATTTGATGTTCGGCTGCCTGCTGGTGTTCGTGATCCAGTGGGTCTTCCTCGGCGACCTCAGAAGCGCGCTGATCGTCAGCGCCAACATCCCGTTCGCGCTGTTCTTCGCGATCATCATCCTGGTGCTGCAGGGCGAGGACGCCAATCTGCTGTCGCTCGGGGCTGTCGACTTCGGAATCATCGTCGATTCCGCCGTCATCATGATGGAGAACATCTTCCGCAACTTCCAGTCCAGCCCGGAGAACCGGCTCCGGGTGCTGCAAAACCTCGCCGAGGGATACTGGGGTGGCGATCCCACGACGCGAAACGGCCAGCCCGCGCCGGGCTGGACCGAGCGGCTGCGGATGATCTTCGTCAGCGCATTGCAGGTCGACAAGGCGGTGTTCTTCACCGCTGCCATCACGGTGACCGCGTTCGTGCCGCTGTTCACCATGCAGGGCGTCGAAGGCCAGATCTTCGGACCGATGGCGCGAACCTACGGCTACGCGCTCGCCGGCGCGCTCTTGGCGACCTTCACCGTGACACCGGTGCTGGCATCGCTGCTGCTGCCGCGGCATATCGAGGAAACCGAAACCATCATCGTGCGCTCGCTGCGCAAGGCCTACACGCCGGTGCTGCGCTGGTCGCTGACGCATCTGAGCGTCGCGGTCGCAGCCGGCATTATCTTCCTCGGACTGAGCGGCCTTGCTGCGAGCCAGCTCGGCAGCGAATTCCTGCCCGCGCTCGAGGAAGGCAATTTCTGGATCCGCGCCTCGATGCCGCCAACCATGTCGCTCGACGCCGGCACCGAGCCGACCCGCAAGATGCGCGAGATCCTGTTGCGTCACCCTGAGATCATCACGGTGGTGTCGCAGCATGGCCGCCCTGACAATGGCAGCGACGCTTCTCCGTTCTCGAATGTCGAGCTGTTCGCGCCGATCAAGCCGTTCGACCAGTGGCCGCCCGGCCTGACCAAGGAGAAACTCACCGAGGAACTGCAGCGGGAGTTCGACGAGGAGCTGCCCGGCGTCACCTTCAACTTCTCGCAATACATCCAGGACAACGTCGAGGAGGCGCTGTCGGGCGTCAAGGGCGCGAACTCGGTCAAGATCATCGGTCCCAACCTCGCCGTGCTCGAGCAGCTCGCGACCAAGGTCGCGCAGGAGATGGCCAAGATCCGCGGCGTCGCCGATCTCGGCATCTTCCACCTGGTCGGGCAGCCCAACCTCAACATCAAGGTGAACCGCGAGAAGACTGCGCGCTACGGTCTCAATACCGGCGACGTCACAACTGTGGTGCAGGCCGCGCTCGGCGGCACCAGCGCGACGACGGTGCTGGAGGGCGACCGGCAGTTCGGCGTGGTGGTGCGGCTCGATCCGAAATTCCGCCAGAGCATCGACGAGGTGCGCGAGATCAAGGTGGCCTACCAGACGCCATCCGGCACCAACGCCTACATCCCCTTGAGCGAGCTTGCCGACATCTCGCTCGATACCGGCGCGTCGTTCATCTACCGCGAGCGCAGCCAGCGCTACATCCCGATCAAGTTCAGCGTGCGCGGCCGCGATCTCGGAAGCACGGTGGCGGAGGCGCAGACGCGCGTCGGCGAGGCCGTGCAGCTTCCGACCGGCTACCGGATGATCTGGTCCGGCGAATTCGACAATCTCGAAGCCGCCAAGGCGCGGCTGATGATCGTCGTGCCGGTGACGCTGCTGCTGATCTTCGTGCTGCTCTACAGCCTGTTCAACTCGCTACGCGACAGCCTGCTGGCGCTGGCTGGCATTCCCTTCGCGGTCGGCGGCGGCCTGATCGCGCTGTACTTCGCCGGGCTCGATTTCTCGATTTCGGCCGCGATCGGCTTCATTTCGCTGTTCGGCGTTGCCGTCATGGACGGCATCCTCAACATCACCTATTTTCGCGAATTGCGGGCCTCGGGCATGAGCATCGCGGAGGCGGTGTTCAACGGCGCCGAGCAGCGCATGCGGCCGATGCTGATGACCGCGCTGTCGGCGGGCGTCGGCCTGTTCCCCGCGGCGCTGTCGCACGGCATCGGCAGCCAGGTGCAGCGACCGCTCGCGACCGTGGTGGTCGGCGGCATGTTCATCGGCCCGCTGCTGCTGCTGATCGTGGCGCCTGCGCTGCGCAAGATCTTCCTGTCGCGCGAGCCTGTCGCCTCTCCCGACCAGGCGGCTGCCACGGCGCCGCCCGAAGCGGCGCATGAAGGGGGCGCCTGATGTCCGAGATCGTCGCAAAAGTTGTTGCCGCGCTCGCGCAGTGCGGAAGGCGCGCCCTGCGTCCGACGCTTGGCGCCGGCGCCGCCGGGCTGTTGCTTGCAAGCTGCGCCGTCGGTCCGAATTTCGTGCCGCCGGTCGCCCCCGACGTCGATCGCTACACGCCGGAGAAGCTGGCCTCCCCCAGCTCGAATGCCGGGGGCCCCAGCGTGCCCAAGCAGCACTTCGTCAGCGGGGAAGACGTATCGCTGCGGTGGTGGACGGCATTTCGCTCAAAGCCGCTCGACGAGCTGATCAAGATGTCGGTCGAGCACAACCCGTCGCTGCAGGCGGCCGAGGCGTCGATCAGGATCGCGCAGTACAACGCGCTGGCGCAGCGCGGGCTGTTCTTCCCGCAGCTCGGCGCAAACTACACGCCTTCCCAGCAGCAGATTTCCGGCGCGTCGGGTTCGGGCCCGGGCGGCCAGTCGCCTTCGGTATTTTCGCTTCATACCGCGCAATTGAACGTCAGCTTCGTGCCGGATATCTGGGGCCAGAATGTTCGCGCGGTCGAGAGCCTCGACGCGGTCTCCGAGCAGCAACTGTTCCAGCTGGAAGCGGCCTACCTCACCCTGACCGCCAACGTCGTCACCGCGGCGATCCAGGAAGCATCGCTGCGCGGCCAGATTGCCGCGATCCAGCGCGTCGTGAAGATCGAACGCGGCATTTTGGAGATCGTGAAGAACCAGTTCAACGCGGGCAGCGCCGCCCAGGTCGACGTGCTGGCGCAGGAGGCCGCGCTGGCCCAGTCCGAGCAGCTGCTGCCGCCGCTCGAAAAGCAGCTCGCGGTTCAGCGCGACCTGCTGACGTCGCTGGCCGGGCAATTCTCGGCCGACGAAATCCTGCAGAAGTTCACGCTCGACCGCCTGGCGCTGCCCGCACATCTGCCGGTGAGCCTGCCGAGCAAGATGATTGCCCAGCGTCCCGACGTCAGGGCCGCGGAGGCGCTGCTGCATTCGGCGAACGCCCAGGTCGGCGTGTCGATCGCGGCGCGGCTGCCCAACATCACGATCACCGGCAATGCCGGCGCCGCCGGCTTCAGCCTCGCCGAATTGTTCGCGCCGGGGACCAGTTTCTACGTCATCGCCGCGAGCGCGACCCAGCCGTTGTTCGATGGCCTGACGCTCTACCACAAGCAGAAGGCTGCGGAGGCGGCGGTGGACCAGGCGGATGCGCTCTATCGCCAGGCTGTCGTCACGGCGATGCAGAACGTCGCCGACGCCTTGCGCAGCCTGCAGGCCGACGCGCGCGCCTTGCAGGCTGCGGTCAAGGCCGAGCTCGCCGCCAAGGCCAGCCTCGACATCATCCAAAAGCAGCTTGCGCTCGGGCAGGTCAATCAGGTGGTCGTGCTCAATGCCCAGCAGGTCTATCTGACGGCGGCAGTGGTCCGCGTTCAGGCCCAGGCGACGCGTCTCTCGGACAGCGCCGCGCTTTTCATGGCGCTCGGCGGCGGCTGGCCGACAAACTGCGCATCCGACGACTGGCGCAAGTGTGCCCTGGAGGATTTGCCCGCCACCACCCCGCAACGGGTCAGCGAAAACGGACCTGCTGCCCGCTGACAAGCGCCGCACAACGCTACTGACTGGAGGAACCGACGAATGAAAAACATTCTCGTCTTGGCGGCAATTCTCCTCGCGGTCTCCGCGGGATCCGCGGCCGCACAGAGCGCGGTCGGCGGTCCGAAGAAGCCAAGCAATCTCGGCGGTCCCACCGAGCAGAAGAACCCGGTGGTTCGCACAACGCCGGCTGCCGGATCAACAACGCCTCCGGCAGCGCCGCCAAAGCGATCGCCGAGGAAATAGCGGCAGGCTTCTGCGATCGAATTGGCTTCCGAGATTCACGCTGATCGGCTCGATGAGACCCATATGAAAAATACAACGCGTCTGCTTCTCATCGCTGCGGCCGGTGCCATGTTGGCGTCGGTTGCCTGCGCGGCGCCTGTTCAGGTCACGCGGCCGTCACCGCAAGGCCCGGCAAGCATCGTTCAGGTACGGCTCGCGTGTGATCAATACTGCCATTGCTGGCAGACACGCTATCAGCAGCGAAGCTATCGCCGGACAATCGACGATCAGGCGCGACAGGATCCGAATTACTGCCCGGGCGGCGGGCACTATAACGGCCATTACCGCACCGGGCCGGCCACCGGATTGAGCTTCGAAAGCCGCCTTCCCGTGCGCTCATTGCCGTTTCCATTTTGAACGACGGCAGGTGCACGGTGGTTGCGAGCGAAGGCGCCTACCAGATGACGGCCGCGCATACCAGCGCCAACGGCACCGCGGCGCCGCCGATCACGACCCACCTGCGCATATCAGCGGGATCTCTGGAATACCTGAAGATCTGGACGGCGACGAAGAGGCAGACCGCGGCGCCCAGGATGATGCGAAACAGATCGGATGGCGTCTCGTAGGCCGACCAGATGGTTTCGTTTTGCGGGCTCGCGACGCGAGCCGTTATGACCACCACAAGGATCAGAAACAACGTCCGCAGGATAAGACCGAGGAAACGCATTTGGCGCCCTGATTCACGCTCCCGGGCAACGTTAGCACGAATCTCGCCGAAAAGCATTCATTTGACTGGCCCCTCGCCGGCTCCAGCAAAAACCCCGGGCCTTTGCCCGGGGTTTTGCTCGCATTGAAGGTGCGTGGCATCAGGCCTGAGAGTGGCGTGCCATGAAATTGTCGTAGCCGACTTCGGCGACCTGGAACCACTGGTAGCCGTTGTTGGAGAACGTCGTCAGCGAGTCATAGACCTTCTTGAAATTGGCGTTCGTCGCCGATACCTCGGCATGCAGCTCCTTGGCGGCCTTGAAGGACGCTTCCATCACCGTAGCCGGGAACGGGCGCAGCTTGGTGCCGGCCGCCAGCAGCTTCTTCAGTGCGAGCGGGTTGGCCTGGTCGTAGCGCGCCATCATCCAGTTGTTGGCGAGATGGCCAGCCTGCTCGAGCACGAACTGATAGTGCTTCGGCAGCGCGTTCCACTTGTCGAGGTTGATCATCGCCACCAGCATCGGGCCGCCTTCCCACCAGCCGGGGAAGTAGTAGTTCGGCGCGACCTTGTAGAAACCGAGCTTCTCGTCGTCGTAGGGACCGACCCACTCGGCCGCATCAATGGTGCCTTTTTCCAGCGCCGGATAGATGTCGCCGCCGGCGAGCTGCTGCGGCACCGCGCCGAGCTTCTGCATCACCCTGCCGGCAAAGCCGCCGATGCGGAATTTGAGGCCCTTGAGATCGTCGACGCTGTTGATCTCCTTGCGAAACCAACCACCCATCTGGCAGCCGGTGTTGCCGGCAAGCAGCGAGGTGACATTGTAGCTCTTGTAGAACTCGTTGAGCAGCTCCTTGCCGCCGCCCAGCATGAACCAGGCCTGGTTGAGCCGCATGTTGGGCCCGAATGGCACCGAGGAGCCGAAGGTGAAGGTCGGGTCCTTGCCGAAATAGTAATAGGGCGCGGTGTGCCCCATCTCGACCGTGCCGTTCTGCACGGCGTCGAGCACCTGCAGGCCGGGCACGATCTCGCCGGCGGCAAAGGTCTGGATCTGGAATTTGTTGTCGGTGGCCTCCCCCACCGCCTTGGCCATCAGCTCGGCACCGCCGTGCAGCGTGTCGAGCGACTTCGGCCAGCTCGTCGTCAGGCGCCATTTGAGCTCCGGCATCGACTGCGCGATCGCGGGAGCTGCGACCGTTGCCGCGCCTGCGACACCTAAACCCGTGACCTTGATGAAATCTCTGCGCTTCATTTGAATCCCACCCTGTATGATTGTGTTTATCCGAGCGTCGACGGCTTGCGATCGTCGCGCTGCGTTTCTTTGCCGTCATGACCGGTGACCGGTCACGCGCCCGCCTTCGTGCCGAGGCTTCGGGCGCGAGCATGGAACATCCCCTCGGCGAATGCCAGACGCAAAGAACCCGGCCCCCTTGCGGGGGCCGGGCTACTTAAGTCGAAGCTTCTGGCGCGTTCTCTGCTCGCGAACGCTCGAAGCGCTGTTAGCCGCGGGTGCGCGAGCGGATCATGAAGCTGTCGAAGGTGTATTCGGCGACCTGCCACCACAGATACTGATCGGAACGGTACGCCTGCATCGCGTCGATCGACTTCTTGAAGTCGGCATTCTTGGCCGAGATTTCACCCCACAGCTCGTTGGTCGCCTTGAGGCAGGCCTCGAGCACTTCGTTGGTGAACGGACGCAGCTGCGTGCCGCCGGCAACCAGCCGCTTCAGCGCCGAAGGGTTCTGCATGTCGTAGCGCGCAGCCATCCATGTGTTGGCGTTGGCGGTCGCGTTGGTCAGGATCGCCTGGTAGTTCTTCGGCAGCGCGTTCCACTTTTCGAGGTTGCAGTAGGCGTGCACGGTCGGGCCGCCTTCCCAGAAACCCGGATAGTAGTAGTACTTGGCGACCTTCTGGAAGCCGAGCTTCTCGTCGTCATAGGGACCGACCCACTCGGCGGCGTCGATGGTGCCCTTTTCCAGCGCCGGATAGATGTCGCCGCCGGCGAGCTGCTGCGGCACCACGCCGACCTTCTGCAACACTTGGCCGGCGATGCCGCCGATCCGGAATTTGAGGCCGGAGAGATCGGCGACCGTCTTGATCTCCTTGCGGAACCAGCCGCCCATCTGGGTGCCGGTGTTGCCGCAGGGGAAGCCGATCACGCCGAACTTCTTGAAGAACTCGTTGCCGAGCGCCTCGCCGCCGCCCTGGTACCACCAGGAGTTCTGCATGCGGGCGTTGAGGCCGAACGGCACCGACGCGTAGATCGCAAAGGTCGGGTCCTTGCCGACATAGTAGTAGGACACGGTGTGGCACATCTCGACCGTGCCGTTGGAGGTCGCGTCCAGCGCCTGCAGGCCGGGGACGATCTCACCTGCCGCGAACACCTGGATCTGGAACTTGTTGTCGGTCATTTCGGCGACATACTTCGCCACCTGGTCAGCACCGCCGTAGATGGTGTCCAGCGACTTCGGGAAGCTCGAGGTCAGGCGCCACTTGATTTCAGGCGAGGACTGCGCAATCGCCGGCGCGGCAACCGCCGTCGCGGCAGCACCAGCCGCAGACACTTTCAAAAAATCACGACGCTTCATCGTAAGGCTTCTCCTTGAGGGGCGTTTCCCAGTGACCGCAAGCAGTTCTCCGGCAGGAGGCTCGCAAGCAGAACACTTGCAAAAGGCCCGCCGAGGCGCTCTCGATCGGCCCTTTAACACGGAAGACGGCCTCACGGAAACGCGACAATGGCATGACCGCACCAATTAAACGAAAGTCTGATGAGGCGGGAAATTTGCCGGAAAATGCAGGCTCAGGCTGCGGCAACGACGACTTGCAGCGGCTGGCGAAGCTTGCTGCCGTCACGCGGTAAATCGCCGCGTGCGGGCCGCCCGGCCGGCGCTCAACCACCGGGCTAACGTGGCAATCAGCGCCGCGCCGTCTCTCGCGCCTTCTTGGCTTTATCGGCCAGATGCCGCCCACGCCGAATCCAGCTTTGCGCCGTCGTCTTGCTGACGCCAAAGGTCTTGGCGATCGCCACGGCGGCCTCGCCGATCGAGTCGGATTTCTTGGCAAGATTGAACGCCGCCCGGGAGGCCTCTTCGCGCTTCTCCCGCGTCAGGTGCTTGCGGCGTTGTTTGTTTGCTTCGCGTGATGCTGCCATGTCGCTGGTCGCCTCACGGCCCCTCCCCGTATGTCGGCTGCCCGTGCCCGCCTTCAATTGACGGAACGGTGGTACGATTCGGCCAGTGCCGGACAAACATACAGGCCGGACGCGATTCAGCAATCGTCCAAGGGCGACATGCCTGTGAAGAAGGGCCGCCGGGATCCCGGCCTTTCGGGCTCATCGGCCATCGCGCAGGCTCAGGCGGCGGCGATCACGCCTTGCAGCTGCTCACGGACCTTGCTGCCGATCGCGCGGTAGATCGCCGCATGCGGGCCGTCCGGTTCGCTCTCGACAACCGGGTTGCCGGAATCCGAGGCAGCGCGGATGGCGATGTGCAGGGGGATTTCGCCGAGGAACGGCACCCCGAGCTTCTCGGCCTCGTGGCGGGCGCCGCCATGGCCGAAGATGTCCGAGCGCGTGCCGCAATGCGGGCACTGGAAATAGCTCATGTTCTCGACAATGCCGAGCACCGGCACGTTGACCTTCTTGAACATCGCCAGTCCCCGCCGTGCGTCGATCAGCGAGAGGTCCTGCGGCGTCGAGATGATGACAGCGCCCTTGAGCGGGACGTTCTGCGCCAGCGTGAGCTGGGCGTCGCCGGTGCCGGGCGGCATATCGACGACCAGCACATCGAGCGTGCCCCAGACGACGTCGCGCAGCATCTGGGTGATCGCCGACATCACCATCGGCCCGCGCCAGATCATCGCGGTGTCTTCCTCGACCAGGAAGCCGATCGACATGATCGCCAGGCCGAAGCGCTGCAGCGGGATCATCTTCTTGTCGTCGTTGAGCTGCGGCTTCTCGCGGATGCCGGTCAGCCGCGGCACCGATGGGCCGTAGATGTCGGCATCGAGCAGCCCGACGCGCAGGCCGATGTCGCGCAGACCGAGCGCAAGGTTGAGCGCCGTGGTCGACTTGCCGACCCCGCCCTTGCCGGAGGCAACCGCGATGACCGCGGAGATGCCGGGAATCTCGGCCTGGCGCGCCATCGGCGATTGCGCACCGGGCGGGTGCGGATGACGGTGCGCGGACGCAGGCTGGACACCGCCGGCCGGTCGCGGCGCAGGCGCCGCACCGCCCGCCTTGCGCTCGGCGGTCAGCGCAATCATCGCGACGCTGACCCCGGGAATGGCGCGCACGGCGTTCTCGGCCTGCGCACGCACGCTCTCCCAGGCGCGGGCTTCCGCGGCATCGACATTGATCGAGAAGAACACCTTGCCGTCGGTGACCGTGATCGCCGACAGCACATTGGCGTTGGTCAAGGCTGTGCCGCGCGGCGACATCACCTTGGCAAGACAATCGAGAACCTGTTGCTGCGTCACGCTCACCGCGCATCTCCTGGCTTTTTAGCGGGGCGTGATCTTGTCGGAAAACCGCTTCACACTTTTCCGGATCACGCCCAGGAGACGACCCAATAAAGCGTTGCAGCGCAAAAGGCTACCTCGCTCCGACGTCGTCCCGCCGTTCGGACGGCGCTGCGGAGCCGCCCTCCTTGGCGGCCTCGTAGTTCAGCTCTATCATGACCCCGTTGGGGTCGTTCACGAAGATCTGCCAGAGGTCGCCGCCGGGAACCTGGCGCGAGTCGAATTCCATGCCTTTGGACTGCAGCCGCTTCCGCATCCCGTCAAAACCCTGACTGGCAAAGGCGACGTGATGGACGACGCCGGAGTCAGGCTTTTGTGCCTCGTCGGTCGCGGAAATATCGACCAGATGCACGACCGCCTTGCCCTCGCTATACATCCACGCACCGGGGAACGCGAAGTTCGGCCGCGCACCCTTTTCCAGGCCCAGAATGTCCTCATAGAACCGCACCGTGGCGGTGAGATTCCGGGTCCGGATATTGAAATGATCGAGCACACCGACGCTCATGCCCATGCGAGACACTCCCTTTTTTGTGAGGTTCTTTGGTGGGCCGATCCTAGCACAAAACCGGGGTCTGCCATCCAACGAAGCCGTTGCCCTCCGCTGCGCAGGGGGTATGGTGCGGCTCCCTTCCATGGACGGAATGCCCTGCCCGCCGCGCCGTTTTCCGGCGGTCTCAAGGGGCGATCACCACGGCAATCACAAGGTAACAGACATGGCTAAAGTCGCTTTCCTCGGTCTCGGCGTAATGGGTTTCCCGATGGCGGGACACCTCGTGAAAAAGGGCGGCCATGAGGTCACCGTTTACAACCGGACCGCGGCGAAGGCGAAGGAATGGGCCGACAAGTTCGGCGGCAAGACCGCGCCGACCCCGAAGGCCGCCGCCGAAGGCCAGGATTTCGTGATGTGCTGCGTCGGCAACGACAACGACCTGCGCGCGGTCACGATCGGCCCCGACGGCGCCTTTGCCGGCATGAAGAAGGGCGCGACCTTCGTCGACCACACCACCGCCTCCGCCGAGGTCGCCCGCGAGCTCGACGCCGCCGCTACCAAGGCCGGCTTCAAGTTCATCGACGCGCCGGTGTCCGGCGGCCAGGCCGGCGCCGAGAACGGCGTGCTGACGGTGATGTGCGGCGGCAGCGCGGACGCCTATGCCGGCGCCGAGCCGATCATCATCGCCGCCTATGCGCGGATGTGCAAATTGCTCGGACCGGCAGGCGCCGGCCAGCTGACCAAGATGGTCAACCAGATCTGCATCGCAGGCCTCGTGCAGGGCCTGTCCGAGGGCATCCACTTCGCCAAGAAGAGTGGCCTCGACGTCGCCGCCGTGATCGAGACCATCTCCAAGGGCGCCGCGCAGTCCTGGCAGATGGAGAACCGCTACAAGACCATGAACGAAAACAAGTACGATTTCGGCTTCGCGGTCGAGTGGATGCGCAAGGACCTCTCGATTGCACTGGCGGAAGCCCGCCGCAACGGCGCCACTTTGCCGGCGACCGCGCTGGTCGACCAGTTCTATGCCGAGGTCGAGAAGATGGGCGGCAAGCGCTGGGATACGTCGAGCCTCTTGGCGCGGCTGCAGCGGTAGCTGTCCGCATTGGCACGGTGACCCGCGTCGGCGGGCCACCGTGCCATGCAGCGTCGTCTCGCGAAGGAGCATTCCCCTTAGAAGGTGCGCGCTGCCAAAATATCGAAAACAACCCCATGCAAAGTAGCCCGCCGCCGGCATTCGATTTGGCAACTTGACACGTCGGGCAAATCAGGCGCACATTTCCATTATTCCGAAATCATGGACGTGGCTAGCGTCTGGGGTTCACAGGCGGTCACGCAATAGATGTATGCCGAAACTTGCCGTCTTTCGTTGCAGTCCTCGAAAGCCGTGGCTCTCCTCGGACCAACGGCGCGGCGCCCGGCGCAAAAGTTAATTTAACCTCCGGTTAACGCTTTTCTTTAGCTCTTTAAGGTAACGCTTAATGAATTGGCGTCACAGATAGACAATGCAAAAAGCCCGCGCGGTTCGCGGGCAGGATTTGTGTTGTTGATGAGTAATCCCGCAGAAAAGCCTGAAGTTGTACAGCTTCCGGCAGGACCTCAGGTGACGGTGCCGGTCAACAACCGGCGCGTCGCAGCACAGCGGGTGCGCGAGGCGCGGGATCGGTTAACGTCAACCAGTGGAACCCGCCCGGCTTTCGACGCCGAACTGCTCCGGCAATATGCCCAGACCCGGATGTCGGCATCCTATGTCGTGATGCTGCTCGTGGTGGCAACCGGCGTCCTGTTTAGCCTCTGGATGAAGCCGATCGTGGCCGGCGCCTGGACGGTCGGCATCCTCGGCGTCCATCTCGCCATCATCCGCAGCTGCTCCCGCTTCCTCGCCGAGCCCACCTCGGTCGCGGTGACCCGCAAATGGCGGACCCGCTTCGTACTGCTCGACCTGCTGTACGGCCTGTGCTGGACCGCGATCCTGATCCACCCCGCCGGTCGCGATCTCTCCTCCAACACGCTGATGATGTTCCTGATGCTGCTGGTGATCGCGGTCTCCAGCATGCTGGCGGCGAGCCTGCCTATCGCAGCACTCGCAGCGACCGTTCCGGTGACGGTCGGGATCGCGCTCGACCTCGTGCTCAACGGCGCGTTCGACAATTACGTGCTGGCGCTGCTCGCACTTGCCGCCGAGGGTTATTTCGCGCTGCTGGCGCATCGGCTGCATTCGACCACGCTGGCGACGCTGGAAGCCCGCGCCGAAAAGGACGCGCTGATCGGCGAGCTGGAACAGGCCAAGGCGATCTCCGACGAGGCGCGGCACCGGGCCGAATCCGCCAACGTCGCCAAGTCGCGCTTCCTGGCCCAGATGAGCCACGAACTGCGCACCCCGCTCAACGCCATCCTCGGCTTCTCCGAGGTGATGAAGAGCGAGATCTTTGGCGCGCACGCGGTGCCGGTCTACAAGGAATATTCCGCCGACATCCATAACTCCGGCGTGCACCTGCTCAATCTCATCAACGAGATCCTCGATCTGTCGCGCATCGAGGCCGGCCGTTACGAACTGAACGAGGAAGCCGTGGCGCTGGTGCATGTCGTCGCCGACTGCCACCATCTCCTGAAGCTGCGCGCCTCCAGCCGCGGCATCACCATCCACGAGGTATTCGAGCACGGCATGCCCAGGATCTGGGGCGACGAGCGCGCCATCCGCCAGGTCGTGCTCAACCTGCTCTCCAACTCGATCAAGTTCACCCCGCAGGGCGGTGAGATCTGGCTGAAGGTCGGCTGGACCGCGTCGGGCGGGCAATATCTGAGCGTGAAGGACACCGGAAGCGGCATCGCCGAGGACGAGATCCCGGTCGTGCTGGCCTCGTTCGGCCAAGGCTCCAACTCGATCAAGTCGGCGGAACAGGGTGCGGGCCTTGGACTGCCGATCGCGAAGAGCCTGATCGACATGCATGGCGGCACCTTCACGCTGAAATCGAAGCTGCGCATCGGCACCGAGGTGATCGTGACCTTGCCGCCGGAGCGGGTGATGAGCGCGCTGGCGCCGATGACGGAAGAAGCGCCGCCGATGCAGCCGGAGCCCGCCGAGCCCTCGATGGGCGCCGACCGGAAACGCGTGCGCCGCAAGTCGATCATGAGTGCCGGCACCGGATTGTAGAGCATGTCGCGGACAATCGTGACGCGGTTTTCGTTGCCCATAGACGCAAGGCGTTCGCGCCAACACCATGCTCGCGCCAAAAAGCCGGGGCGTGATGGCGCATCCCGATTCGACCGGCTTGCACTGGCGGGTGAAACGGGTCAACAGTTGAACAATGAGCTCAGAAACGCCGTGTATCGCAGTCTGCATGATGGACCCCAGGACGAAGCTCTGCTTCGGCTGCGGTCGCACGCTTCCGGAGATCGCGCGCTGGCACAAGATGGACCGCACCGAGCGGCTGTCCGTCATGGCGACGCTGCCGGCGCGGATGGCCGAGGCTGGGCTCGAGCGCATGGAGCCGCATCCGAAGCGCGCGTGACCACCGCCGCGACCGGAGCCGCACCGTGAACCGCATCCTTCTTGTCATCCTGCTCTTGATGGCAACCGCCGGCGCCGTGGTCGCCTACGGCGATCCCGATCAGATCGCGCGCGCCAGGCAGAATCTGACCCAGATCTTCGGCCGCGGCATCGCCGCGCCGGCCGCCGTCCCTGCCCCCGCGGTGCAGATTGCGCGCAGCCAGGGCGGCGAGTTCGCGTTCCGCGCCAAGATCAACGGCATCAGCGCACCGATGGTGATCGACACCGGCGCGACCTCGGTGGTTCTGACCTGGGAAACCGCCAAGGCGATCGGGCTGCCGACCGACATGCTCGAATACAATGTCGACCTGGAGACCGCCGGCGGTCACACCAAGGCGGCGCGGCTGACGCTCGATCGTCTCGCGGTCGGCAAGCTGGTTGAGAAATCGGTGCCGGCGCTGGTGGTGCAGCGCGGGCAGATGAAGACCAACCTGCTCGGCATGAGCTTCCTCGACCGGCTCGAAAGCTGGGGGGTCCGTTCCGACACGCTGAGCCTCACCGGATACCCTGATGTCACCGGCAGCATCACGCCCTCGAGCCGCCACCGGCGCCCGCGCGCGGTTGTCGACTAGCGGTGTGCATCTCAGGCAAAGCCAAAGTCAGTTGGCTTAGCCCGTCATCGACAGCTCTTGATCTAAATCGGATATGTCGGAAGGTCCGGTGAAAATTGGTGCTGTGCGCCAACGGGCCCGAAAGCCTCATTTGGCAGACGCCGCTCGTGACGTATCCTCTCCGAGTTGTTGACCCTGGGCCAACCTCCGCTCCAACATGCCCATTACGGTGCTTACTTCGTCGAAGGCTCTGGAGTGCGAGTCGTCTCCCCCCAGATGAGTAAGGTCGAACACCAGAATTTTCTGCTGAGCAATCGCGCTCTTGTACGGTTCTTCTTCCGGATTGATGTCGCCGACGCGGTTTGTCCCTCCCGCAATTGATTTTGAGATTTTGAGAGCGACATCATCTTGAGACAGAAGCAATCCGATCCGAGGGCGCCGGGATCCCATCTCTCCGACCTGGCTGATGAACTGGTCAAACGCGACGTCGGGCGCGACAAATGCCACATTCTTCAGCTTCGAAATCGTGCTACCGCGGGATGCTTTCATATGGAGCGCATCAAGGGTTACAAGACAACCCATGGAATGGCAGACAAGTGTGATCTCCTTGATGCTAGGATTCGAGTTCACGACGTCCAGGAATTGGGCCAGGGGCGCGGCTGACTGCGTCGCAACCTTGCGGTCGTACTCATACGACCCCAGATTTGCGGCTCCCTGTGACGGCCACGAAAAGAGGACCGGAACAACGGGAAGTCTGCCGTCTTGCACGAATTGCGCGTACCGATACACCGCATCGTCGAAGCGGTTGTTGAATCCATGAACGAAGACCATCGCCTTGCTGCGATGTTTTGCTTTTGCCACGATGGTGACAGCATTTCCAAATCCGGCGCGATCCAGATACTCCGTCGACGTCGTTACAAAGTCTTTACGTGGGTCGCCCGGGAGAGTCACCGGCCACTGTATTTCGCCGACCGCCCGTGAATGATCCGGCGGAATAGAGACCGTGACCTGACCGAAAGCCATCTCGTTGGACGGATCCCGGCCGAACATCTCGCCGACATCGCTGCTGGACCGAGCGCGCGTCGTTCCAATAAGAATAGGGACTTGCGAGGCGGCATCAACCGTCTCACTGCTCGGCACAAGCACGCCTTGCAAGGGACGGATCGTGCATGAACAGCAGGCAATGGCCGCCAACACGGCGATTGTAACCCGCAAAGAAGCGACAGCACGGCCCCGTGGATGCATCCGGCTCTCCTCTTGCCACACAGCGAGGACCCGAAGCAGCCAGCATTCTCATAGCGTCTGCCTGACCTTGACCTTCGGCCCCTGCCGGCGGGTGCATCCAACACCTGAGTGAGTTCCACACAGTCCGGATTGATTCAGATCAATGATCCGGTCCGGTTGCCGAACCCACCGGGAGCTTCCCGACGTCAGCGATCCTCTTCGCTGGCGCTGGCATACAAATGCTGATGACACGAGTTCTGGACCCCTGGTCCAGACGGCCGCTCCCACAACCCGAGTGGCCTTACCAGTCCGTCATTACCGGTCATCGTCGTGGATCGACGACTGATGCCGGCATAGCGGCGTGACCTGGATCTCCATGAACGGAAACAGCGGCAGGCTGGACAGGATGTCGTGCAATTCCTGCGCGCCCGACACATCGAAGATGCTGACATTGGCGTAGCGTCCGGCCACCCGCCACAGATGACGCCAGGCCCCGGTGCGTTGCAGCTCCGTGGCACGGGTACGCTCGGCCTGCTTCAGCGCATCGACCTTTTCGGCCGGGAGATCGTGCGGGATCCGCACGTCCATTTCGACGTGAAACAGCATGATGATCAACTCTCTCTGCAAGCGATGAAGCGGTAGCGCGAAAAACGAACGGGAGCCGCCGCACGATCGCGGCGGCTCCATTGCTCGTCTATCAGATATTCGTCCCTGTCGTCAGCCCTGCACCAGACCGCGGCTGACGAGGTTGATGTCATCCGGATTGATGAGATCCTTCGCCGTCCAACCGGAGACGTCGTAGTCGCTCATGCAATTGCGCACGAAATCCTGCATGGCGCCGAGGTCGCCGGTCGCGCTCGCGGCCATCAGCGTCTCGACACGAAGGTTCTCGTAATTGCCCGCGTAGTTACGCTCGTAGAGCTCGTGCCGGCCGCCGAACTCGGAGCCGACTGCGTCCCAGAGCAACTTGAGCAGCTTGATCCGGTCGATCGCGGCATAGCCGTTGGAACCGCGCACGAAGCGATCGAGATAGGGCCTGATCGCCTCGCTCTCGAGATCGGCCGAGCTTGACGGCAGGTAGATCAAGCCGCTCGCGACATGGCGCTCGATCAGTTCCTTGATCCGCGGATAGGCCATCGGCGCGAACACGCGATAGGCCAGCCCGTAGTTCAGGTTGGGCAGATTGTAGCCCTCGGTCCCCTGCCAGGCGATCGGCGATTTCACCATCGCATCCGAAATGCCGTGGAACAGATTGCGCCAGGCGATCACCTCGCCCACCGCGGTCTGCACGCCGCGGAAATCCTTCGATCCGGTCGCCTCCACCGCCATCGAGAACAGGCCGGCAATGAAGTCGAGCTTGACGGCCAGCCGCGTCACGCCGTGCAGCGTGAAGCGCGGGATGAAGCCCGACGCCGGGAAAAACTGGTTGATCTTGTCGACGTCGCCGTAGATGAAGACGTTCTCCCAGGGCACCAGCACCTTGTCGAAAACCAGGATCGAGTCGTTCTCGTCGAAGCGGCTGGACAGCGGATAGTCGAACGGCGAGCCGGTCGCAGCCGCCGTGAATTCGTAGGACGAGCGAGCAATCAGCTTGACGCCCTTGGCATCCATCGGCGCCGTGAAGATCAGCGCGAACGACTTGTCCTTGATCGGGATGCCGTAGTGGGCAATGAAATTGTAGTGCGTCAGCGCCGAGCCGGTCGCAACCACCTTCGCGCCCGAAACGATCAGGCCGGCATCGGTCTCCTTCTCCACATGCATGAAGACGTCACGCACCTCCTCGATCGCCCGGTCGCGATCGATCGGCGGATTGACGATGGCGTGATTCCAGAAGTCGAGCCGCTCCTGGGTCCGGGCATACCATTTCTTCGCGTTGCCGGCGTATTCGCCATAGAAGCCCGAGTTCGCACCCAAGGTCCCAAGGAACGCCGCCTTGTAGTCCGGCGAGCGGCCCATCCAACCATAGGCAACCTTCTGCAATTCGGCGATCGCGTCGCGGCCCTTGATCAGGTCGTCGGCCGTTCGCGAGCCCAGGAAGAACGGATGGGTCAGCTGTCCGGAGCCGGTGTCGGTCAGGACGCCGATCTGATCCTTCTTCTCGTGAAAGCGGTCGTACCAGCGCGCCACCATTCGCGCCGAATTGCGGAAGGCGGGATGCTGGGTGACGTTCTTGACACGCTCGCCGTAGATGTAGATTTCCCGGCCATCCTGGATGCTGTCCAGGAATTCCGCGCCGGTATAGACGCTGGTGGTTGACGCAGGCACATCGGCCCGCAGGGCAGCTGCTGTAGTCATGGGTTTCTCCTCCGCTTGTGTCGTTGGACCGGCCGGCGTTGCCACATCGGCCCGGACCATCCCGTCACGCTCTTGGTCGGCGTGACATCGGAGGAAAAGCTACGCGCTCAGCCTAAGCGGGCGAAAGGTATCACACCATACCGCGCGAACTGCCGCGGCTCGCGCTATGACTCAGGTGGCAGGGACCGGACGGCAATGATCGTCCGGCCGACGCAACGCCGCAGCTGACGCAGCAATTGCACGGCACGGCTAGGGAGCGAAACCGGAGCGAGCCATGGGCAAAGACTCGGCCAAGGGTTTTGACAGCGCTGCTGTCGTTTTCCATCGCGATGGGGGATTGGCCCTCGACGCCAGCGTCGTCACCATCGGTGCGTTCGACGGCGTCCACCGCGGCCATCAGGAACTGCTGAGGCAGACAATTGCGGCAGCGCAACGCCGCGGCGTGCCGGCCGTGGTCTATACCTTCGATCCGCCGCCAAAGGTGTATTTCGGCCAGGCAGAGGCGCTGATCCCGCTGCGCGAAAAGCTCGAGCGCATCGCAACATTCGCACCTGACCATGTCATCGTCGCCGACTTCAACCATATCTACGTCCGCCGCACCGCGGCCGATTTCCTCGCCGAGTTGCGGCTTCTGCAACCGCGCGAGGTGATCGTCGGCGAGGATTTCCGCTTCGGGTCCTGCAAGGGCGGCACCGCGCAGCTGCTGCGTCAACACTTCAACACGCGCATCCTGCCGCCGGTGCGCTGCGGCAATGGTGAGATCGTCTCCAGCAGCCGGATCCGCAAGCTTCGGCGATCCGGCCTTGCGGCCGCCGCGTCGGCGCTGGAAAACTGGCGAGACATCGTGACCGCGTCACCAGCCAACCGATCCGGTTTGGTCCAACTCGAGGTCATCAACCCATGACCGCCATCGATCCGCGCGAGCTGCGCAATGCCTGTGGCCAGTTCGGCACCGGCGTCACCATCATCACCACGCATTGCGAGGGACGCGACCATGGCATGACGGCCAATGCCTTCATGTCGGTGTCGCTCGATCCGCCGCTGGTCGCGATCTCGATCGCGAAGAGCGCGAAGATGCTCTGCCACATCCAGAACACCGGCCGCTTCGCGGTCAGCGTGCTCGCCGAGGGCATGGAAGATCTCGCCTGGCACTTCGCAGGCAAGCCCAAACTCGACCTCTGCGACGTGTTCGAACGCCACAACGAGCTGCCCGTCATCGCCAACGCAGCGGCGTATTTCGTGACCGATCTTTCGGATGAGATCGTCGCAGGCGACCACACCATCTTCCTCGGCCATGTCCGCGAGATGGCACTGGAGCCCGGCAAAAAGCCGCTGCTGTTCTGCCGCGGCCGCTTCGGCGGCCTTGCCGACCCGCACCCGGCGCCCGCGATGCTGGAGAATGCGGCTTACGAATTTATCTGGTGAGACCGCCAGAAGATATTCCCGAAAACGGGGATGCAAGTTTGATCCAAACTGCAAGAAAAGGAGGAAACGACCATGCTGAACGTCAACAAGGACACCATCACCGACCACGTAATCGCCGCGCTCTCGAACGACATTCCGGATCGCAACCGTCAAATCATGACCAGCCTGATCCGCCACATGCACGCGTTCTGCAAGGAGGTCGACCTGACCTTCGCCGAGTGGTTCGCCGCCTGCGAATTCCTGCGCCGCGCCGGCGACATCTCGGACGAGAAGCGCAACGAGTTCATCCTGATCGCTGATATTCTCGGCGTCGAGGTGCTGGTCGACATGCTCGACCACCGGGTCACCGATGGCGAGAGCGAGTCCACCGTGCTCGGCCCGTTCTACCGGGAGAACCCGCCGGTGCTGCCGAAGGGCGCCTCCATCATCAAGAAGACGTTCGACAATGCACAGACCGTCAGGGTCAGCGGGCGGATCAGCGACACCGCGGGCCGGCCGATCGAGGGCGTCACCATCGACGTCTGGGAAGACGCACCGAACGGGCTGTACGATCTGCAGGATCCCGAGCAGCCGGCCTATAATCTGCGCGGCCGCTTCACGACCGACGCCAACGGCGAATACGCCTTCGTGGCACTCCGCCCCGAGCCCTACCCGATCCCCTATGACGGCGCCGGCGGCGAGCTCCTGAAATACATGGGCCACCATCCCTGGCGTCCCGGCCACATCCACTTCATGCTCTCGAAGGACGGCTATCAATCGCTGATCTCGCAGATCTACGATTCCGAGACCAAGTATCTCGACAACGACTCGGTGTTCGCCGTGAAGCAGAGCCTGATCGGCAAGTTCGCCAAGGCACCGGCCGGCGCCGACACCGACCTTGTTCTCGATTTCGACTTCAAGCTCAAGAAGGCCGCGGTCGAACGGCTCGTCGCGGCCGAATAATGCGCACCCCACTCTGCCAGGCGCGAGACGCCTGGCAGAGCTCACTTTGAACTGACCTGCGAGGACATATGAGTCGTGCCGTGATCGAAATCGCCGAGCCCGTTGAGCAAGTGCGGAGCCTCGCAAGGGACACTGCGATCCGTAGTATCCGCGCCACCATCGTGGAAGCGCCGACTCGCCGGCGCCACAAGCTTTCGAACACGGAGGTCACGCATCAAGGCTACGTTCTGGTGCGCGTGCTACTCGACAATGGTGTGACGGGCATCGGCGAAGCCTCGACGCTCGGTGGACCGCGCTGGGCCGAGGAGAGCGTGGAATCGATCAAGGCCGCGGTCACGAATTACCTGGCGCCCGCGCTGCTCGGGCAGCCTGCCCTCGCCTTCGAAGCCAATGCCTTGCGCATGGGCAAGGCCGCGACCCGCAATTTCGCCGCCAAGGGCGCGATCGAGTCCGCCCTGCTCGATGCCGCCGGCAAGACCCTCGGCCTTCCCGCCAGCGCGCTGCTCGGTGGTGCAGTTCGCCAGCGCATGGAAGTGATCTGGGCGCTGGCCTCGGGCGACAGCGGCCAGGAGCTCGAGGAAGCGAAGGAGAAGCTACGGCGCCGCGAACACCGCCAGTTCAAGATCAAGTTCGGCTTCAACCGCCCACCGGCGGACGTGATGCGGTTGCAGACGTTGCGCGCCGGCCTCGGCGACGAGGTGCGCCTGATCGTCGACGTCAACCAGGGCTGGACCGAAGCCGAATGCATCCGCTTCATGCCCGCGCTGGAGGAACTGGGCGTCGCTCTGGTCGAACAGCCGGTGTCGGCACAGCAACTGGAAACCATGGCGCGTGTCGCGGCGCGCACCTCCATCCCGCTGCTTGTCGACGAAGCGGCCTTCACCAAGGAGGAAATCGCCCGCGTCGCGACGATGGGTTGCGGCAGCGTCTATTCGCTGAAGCTCGTGAAGAGTGGCGGCCTGTTTGAAATGAAGCGTGCCGCCGCGGTCGCCGGCGCGCACGGCCTCGAGCTCTATGGCGGCTGTCTGCTGGAGAGCAGCATCGGCGCGGCCGCGCATCTCGCCGCATTCGCCACCCTGCCCAGGCTCGAATGGGGCACCGAGCACTTCGGTCCGCGGATCCTGGTGGAGGACCTCGTGGTCAACCCGATCAGGTTCGACGAGTTCGAGATCTGCCTCCCCGATGGCCCGGGCCTCGGCGTCGAGGTCGACGAGGACAAGATCCGTGCCTTCGCCCGGAAGGATTAGCGAGATGGCGTCGGCCAGGCGGATAATTGACAATCCAGGGACGCCCGCCCAGTCTTCGCGCCGGAACCACTGTCTCGATCATGCGCCGATGACCACGCGATATCAAACCCGGCAGGCCTTTCGCGCAGCTTCCGCGGAAGCGCGCGGACCAACGTCCGGCTGACCGTGACCGATCGCGACGACGTCATGGATCTGAGGCGGCTGGTCTACTTCGTGGCCGTCGCCGAGGAATTGCATTTCGGCCGTGCCGCATCGCGGCTCGCGATCGCCCAGCCGCCGCTCAGCCGGCAGATTGCGCAGCTGGAGAGCGATCTCGGCGTCGTGCTCATCGACCGGAGCCGGAGCCAGATCCGGCTGACCCAGGCCGGCAGCGTTCTGCTGGAACGTGCGCGCGATGTGCTGGAGCGGCTCGACCGGACCCATCGCGAGATCAAGCGGATCGGGGAAGGCTTTTCCGGGCACCTGCGTGTCGCTTTCGTCGGATCGGCGACCTATGGCGTGCTGCCCAACGTGATCAAGGCGTTTCGCTCGGCCTATCCTGATGTCGAGCTCGCGCTGTCGGCGATGAACAACGCCGAGCAGAAGCGCGCGGTGATCCAGCGCGAGATCGATATCGCAGTCGCCCGCCCCTCGCTCGACGACGAGGAATTGAAGTCGGAGCCGCTGCTGCAGGAGCCGTTGATCCTCGCGCTATCAGACACCTCGCCGCTGCTCGAGCAGAAGGTCACGCTTCTGTCGGCGCTCAAGGCCGAGACATTCGTGCTCTATCCGCGCAAGCCGCGCCCGAGCTTCGCCGACCACATCCTCAACATCTGCCTTGAGGAGGGCTTCATTCCGAAATCGCAGGTGCTGGCCCAGGATTACCAGACCGCGATCAGCCTGGTATCGGTCGGCGTCGGCATCTCGCTGGTGCCGCAATCCGTCTCGCAGGCGGACCGCCCCGGCGTCGCGTACCGCGCCTATGAGGGGCATAATCCCGGCACCGCGCTGTCGCTGAACTACCGGCGCGACAACCGGATGCCGCACCTCTTCAACTTCCTGAAGATTGCGCACGACGTCACGCGGCGGCAGCGCAAGCAGTAACCGCGGTCTCAGGCCGCGACCGCCGCAGGCGCGCGATCGTCAACACGTGCAATCGCGTCGCGCAGCACGTCAGTCCCGGCGCCCGGCCGCACACCATTCTCCGCGAGGTGCCTGCGAAACGCGCGCGCACCGGGAACGCCATGGAAGGCGCCGACGAAGTGGCGCGTGATCGAATGCAGCCGCGTGCCCTCGGCCAGTTGCCGCTCGATATAGGGCAACATCGCCGCGAACACGTCCTTCATCGTGGCGTGCGGCGACATTTCACCGAACAGCTCGGAATCCACTGACAGCAGCCGCCACGGCTCCTGGTAGGCCGCCCGCCCCAGCATCACGCCATCGACATGCGCCAGATGCTGCTTCGCTTCTACGATACTCGTGATGCCGCCGTTGATGATGATGGGCACGTCCGGCAGCGCCGCCTTGAGGCGATAGACGCGATCGTAGTCGAGCGGCGGGATGTCGCGGTTCTCCTTCGGCGACAATCCGTTGAGCCAGGCCTTGCGCGCATGCACGACAAGCGCATCCGCGCCGGCTGCAATCACGCCGCGCGCCAGCGCATCGAGCGCGACTTCCGGATCCTGGTCGTCGATGCCGATCCGGCACTTCACTGTCACCGGAATCTTCACCGCGCGCTTCATCGCCGCAACGCCCTCGGCGACCAGCGCGGGCTCCGCCATCAGGCAGGCGCCGAACCGGCCGTCCTTCACCCGATCGGACGGACAGCCGACATTGAGATTGATCTCGTCATAGCCGAAATCCTCGCCGATCCGCGCGGCGGTCGCGAGATCGCGCGGATCGGAACCGCCGAGCTGCAGCGCCACCGGATGCTCGCTGGCATCGAAGCCGAGCAGCCGCGCCCGGTCGCCGTGGATCACAGCACCCGTGGTCAGCATCTCCGTATAAAGCCGCGCCCGCCGCGACATCAGGCGATGGAAGACCCGGCAATGCTTATCCGTCCAGTCCATCATCGGGGCTACAGAAAAGCGATAGTCTTGCGATTTCAATTATTTACCTTACGCTTCAACAGGATGAACCATGAACGTGTGCCCTCCAAACTACCCGAATTTGCACACGCTTGTACCCGTTTTGACCTGTCAGTGCACACACAGCGCACACGAAATAGGGAGTGCACACGGCCGTGGCCAGCTTCGTTCAGCTACCGTCCGGGAACTGGCGAGTCCAAGTCCGCCGCAAGAACCGCTACGTGGCAGAGACCTTCCGTCGCCGCAAGGACGGCGAGGAATGGGCGCTCGACATGGAGTGCAATATTGATCGTAGGGGTCCCCAAGCCGCGTGCCGTCGCAAAGGCGAAAACCCTCGGTGACATTATCGACCTTCATATCGAAGACATGCACGAGGTCGGCCGCCCTCCCCGTAGATCCAAAGCGGCTGTCTTAGGGGCACTGAAGGAGGATCTTGGGCCCGTAAAGCCGCCTCGTCTCAGCAGAGAGCGACTGATCGAATACGGCAGAATGCGAGCGAAGGAAGGTGCCGGGCCGGCGACTCTTGCAGTCGACATGTCGTTCATCAGGACCGTGGTAACACACGCAGCAGCGGTTCACGGTATCGAGGTCTCAGCCGAGGAGGTTCGCCTGGCACGCGTTGCGCTAGCGTATCTGGGTCTTGTGGGAAAGGGCGATGAACGAGACCGGCGGCCCACCCAAGATGAACTCGACGAGCTCATTGAATACTTCGAGAAGAAGCCGCGACAGGTCATTCCGATGGGCCGGATTACGCTGTTGCTACGACTATGCGGCAAGAGGAATACAAGCCCGCCTCGAGTGCCGTCGGCCTGTATCAGATGACAGACCCGGCGTTCGCGGAGGCCAACAGCTACTGCATTCGCCAGCACGCGGTCGTCACTGCGGACTGCCGGTTCAATGGCCTCTATGTTCGCACGCTGCCGGGTCACGCCACGGAGCTCGCAGCGATATACCTGGACGGCAACGTCGCAAGGGTTCTCGCTGCCGTGCCGAAGAACACCGCCAGTCCCCAGCAGAAGCAGGATCTCGCCGCGCTCATCCATCTCTGCGGCACCGGCCCGGCACGAGCCTTCGTGCGCCGCAGTTTCCGGCCTGCCCCGGGCGAACGATGCGGCGACCACCTCGTCGCGGCATACATTGCGAAGGTCAACGAGATGAAACGTCAATTTCAGAAGCTTGCAGCAAACGAAGGGAGTTGAGCCGGAGGCGACTCTGTACTGCTGGATACAGCGAATGCCAGATCTCGCAGGTAGGATCAGACAACTTGAAGGCTCCAACCTACGGAGTGCGGCAGCATGAATGGGAATACCACCCGCGACTTTCGGACACTGTTTCGGAGGCTCACCACAGGTGTGACGTTGATCGCCGTTGCCGGCGACGGCAGCCCGACGGGCATGACAGTGAACTCGCTGACGCCGGTGAGCCTTGACCCACCGTTGCTGTTGTTTTGTGCGTCCCAGACGAGTGCGACCGCCAGGCGGATCGCAGCCGTCGGCGCATTTTCCGTCAACCTGCTCGCAGGCAGCCAGCAGGATGTCTCCATGCATCACGCCGGCAAACCACTTCCGGTGCCGACATGGCGCTGGCGGGAGAGTGATTGCGTGCCATGGATCGTGGGAGCCAATGCCGTCTTCCGATGCCAGCTCGTCGCGGAGTACCCGGGAGGAGACCACCGCATCCTGATCGGCCGGATCGATGAGATGTTCGGCCCGGAAACTGCCGCGACGCCGCTGCTCTATCATGGGGGGAAGTACGCGAGCCTTCCTTACGGTTCCGCGGATCAACCGGGCGAACAACGCATCGATGACCTCTGGTGGACCGGCTAGCCGATCTCAACCATCAAGATCGCGGGCGAGGATCGTGTAGCCATCCTCGACGGACAACATGCCCTTGTCGCGCAGCCGGCCGAGCGTCCGGGTGACCGTAACGCGGGATGTACCGGTCATCGAGGCGATCTGCTCATGCGTGAGATAGGTCAGGATCTTGCGGCCCCGCTCGTGATCGACGGCAAACATCCTGCTCAGCCGGCCCAGCAATTCGAGGATGCGTTCCTCCGGATCGTTGGAGACCAGGTGCTCCATCCGCAATGCGAGGATTCGCTGCTTCAGACTGGTCAGGCTGAGCAACGCCAGCGCAAATTCGGGGTCCGCCCGCATCAACGGCTCCAGCCGAGCAGTGTCGAATTCGAGCGCTTCAGTTGGTTCTATGGCGACCGCGGTCGAGAAACGCGGCAACCCGTCGAATGCAGCGCCTTCGCCGCATAGGGCGTTCGGTCCCATGTTCTCCAGAATCAGCTCGGTACCGTCCCGTCTGAAGATCGAGATCTGGACCAGGCCGGATTTCACGAAGTAGAAGCAGGAATTGATCTCGTCCTGTCGATAGAGCTGCTCACCTTCATCGAAACGACGCAGGCGCACCTTCCCCTCAAACGACCGCAGCTTGGCGGCGAGCGTATCCGTCATCCGCCAGGTCGCGGCGGGCTTCTTCGCCATTCATGCCCCTCCGCTGATTCTTGAAACGATCAACACGTATCCGGCGATACAGCGTGCGACGTCACCGCACGGTACCCCATGCAGATGATAACGCGAGAGGAGGCAATCGCAATGGGCTTGGCTCAGCTGACCGCAGTCCCAACCTCGACCGAGGCCGGGGCGGAGAAGGTGCTCGAACGAACAGCTGCGCTCGCGCCATGGCTTGGCGAACAAGCCGCGCGGATCGAAGAAGCGCGCCGGATACCTGACGATGTGGCCGAGCGCCTGTTCGAGACCGGGCTGTTCGACCTGATGCGGCCGACATGCTTTGGCGGGCTCGGCGTCTCACCCCGCTTCGCCTGGGAGGCCACGTTCAACGTGGCGCTGGGCTGTTCGTCGTCCGCCTGGCTGGCGGGATTGACAAGCGCCAATATCATCATGCTCGGCAAATTTGCTGCCGATGCCCAGCGAGAGATCTTTGCTCCCAACGTGTCGCCGATCGTTCCGATGCTGACCGGCGGCGTCGGCCAGGACATCAAGATCGGACCCGCCGACGGTGGCATCGTGCTGAGTGGTCGCTGGCGATACGCGTCCGGTGTGGACGTTGCCGACTGGCTCGGTCTCCTCATCAACATCTCCGGTGTTGACGGGTCGCCGGCTCCTCACGTCGTCGTTGTCCCTCAGTCCGAATTTGCCATCGACCACAGCAGCTGGCGCGTGATGGGCATGCGGGGGACCGGCAGCAAGAACGTCACCCTCAGCAAGACGTTCGTTCCGTCCCATCGCTTCATGAGCTGGACAGAGCTGCAGGCAGGCGCGAAGCATCCGACCTGCCCAAATACGGAACCAGTCTACGACTTTCCCCTGAACACCGCCAATGCGATGTCCGTTCTCGCGCCGACACTTGGCGTCGCCAGCGCATGCAGCGAGGAATGCATCAGAATCATCCGGGGTCGCGTCAGTTCCGGAAATCAGCAAGCGCAGATCAACGATAAGATTGCGCAGGTTGATGCAGGAACGAGCGCCGCCACGATGAGCTTTCTGCGCGATTTCCTGATCGCTGAAACAGCGGCTGTCGAACATCGAATTCTCCGAGGCGAGCCTCTCAGCCACGAAGAGCGTGGCTTGAGCCGCACCAAGGTGGCTATCGCGTCCCGCCAAGCGTTGAGTTCAGCGCAGCGGTTGTTCGCCGCACTGGGCGGCTCGTTGCTACCTGAGGGAACCCGTATCGAGCGCTTGTTCAGGGACGTCCACGCTATGAGTTCGCATTTCCTGCTTCAGCCGGAGCCAATCTCGGAAGCTTACGGGCGTCTGCTGCTCGGCCTCGAGCTGGCGCCCGGTACCAGACTCTAACGTTCGCAATCAGAGGACCTCCAATGACCAAGTCCACCTATGCTTCCAAGAACCCGATCTTCGCCCTAGCGACCGGGGGAACGATCTTCGACAAGTTTCAGTATTCCTCCGCGGTCAAAGCTGGAGGCCTCGTCTTCGTCGCCGGCCAGATCGGTCTCAATCAAGACGGTTCGATTCCCGAAAGGCTGGAGCAGCAGTTCGTCAACGCCTTCGAGCGTCTCAAGCTGGTTCTGGAAGAGACCGGCTGCGAGATGAGTGACCTGGTCGAACTCGTTTCCTACCACGTCGGCTTGAACACCAACAATCATTTGGCGGAGTTCATGAAGGTCAAGGAAAAGTACGTTCCTGCGCCGTTCCCGACGTGGACCATTCTCGACATCGCGGGCCTGGCTCGTCCAGGTCTGATCATCGAGATTAAAGCGGTTGCCGCAGCGAAGATCTAACTCGGGCTCTGCTCTTCCAGAACTTGGCCGGGATCGCGATGGTCCCCGCCAATCTTTTTGGAGATGATTTCCTTCGAGCCCTTCCCGACACGGTAGCGTCAACCAATCTCATGTCATTTCGGATCGCCGCATACTGCGGCTGCCGCAGATCCACCGCGCCAGCGGGGGGCCAGGACTCCGTACTGATCCGGGCTTCGAGAGATGGGACGAATCGTAGCAAGATCCCTGCCGATGTTACGTCTAGCTTGCAATATGTTCTTATCGTTCAGTTTTTTTCAGGCCTATTGCAGCCGTCCCGATTAGGACCACTCCTCGGACAGTCCTTTTCGATCCCACTCCGTTTCAGTGGGGCGTTGCGGGGATTCAGTTTTGACAAGGGAGCAACTCGCTCGAGACGCGGCAGAAATATTTCGACTATTGCGAGCATTCCGCTCGATCAAGGATCGAGCGGCGCGGCGGCAGATCGTCGAAGATGTCGAGGCAACGGCCGAAGGCCACACGGCCGACAAAGCACTCGACGACAGCGATGGAAAGCCGCAGGCTTGACGCTTGCTGAGAGCGCCGTCGATGCCTGCCCGGTTACCGGCCCGATGTTGATGCCTCCAGGCACCCGTCGGGGTGCTTTCTGACGGATATTGCCATAGGCTGCGGAATCTGCTTCGACAGCGATGATTGGTTGCACGAGCCGGCAGGCCAATAGTCGAGATGGAGCTTGCGGTAAGCATGAAGGTTGTGCGGTCATCCCTGCGTTCCGGTGACCGGTCAGGCCCGAGGCCGGCAGCGCGCCGGCCGAAGCCCCCGTCCGCAAGCCCAGGACGAAAGGCTGCGCCTGACAACACCTCTACGGCCGCAACGTCTAAGTCCGAGCGGTCGCGCGATCTCATCCTGCACTCGGCAGCACAGCTGTTTCGCCGCCAGGGATTTTCGGCAACGACCCTGCGCCAGATTGCAGCAAGAGCCAAGATCAAGGCTGGCAGCATCTACTACCATTTCGATTCCAAGGAGCAGATTCTCGACGAAGTGCTGGACCGCGGCCTCCGCCACGTGTTCGAGACCGTCAAGAACTCGGTCGAACGTGCCGGAAAAGTATCGCACCGGCGCAAGATTGGTCTTGCGATCGAAGCCCATCTCGTCGCACTGCTCGAGACCAGCGACTTCACTTCAGCCAATATTCGAATCTACGGGCAATTGCCGGAGCAACTGAAGAAGCCGCACCGGCCGCTGCGCCGCGCATACGCGGAATATTGGGACCAACTCTTCATCGACGCCCGCCGCGCTGGCGAGATCCGCGCTGACATGGAAGTGGTGCCATTGCGTATGTTCGTGATCGGCGCTCTCAACTGGACGATCGAATGGTTCAGACTGGAAAACAAGGATGCCGTGCTTGAATTGGCCCGTCGCACGGAGACGCTGATCTTCGAAGGCGTCAATAAACCCTGATCCCGATCTATCTGCCCTGCCAGACCGGCTTGCGCTTCTCTGCGAAAGCCTTCGGTCCTTCTATCGCATCGAGACTGGCATAGACCTCGGCGTGCAGCTGCTCGGCCGCGATGAGGCCCTGTGCAAGCCCCAGGTCCATCGCGGAAAGCACGCTCGCTTTGGCCGCCTTGACCGACAATGGCGCGCCCTCGACGATCTTTCGCGCCAGTCCAAGCGCACGTTCGCGCACGGCTTTCGGCGTGTCCTCAAGCGAGTTCAAAAAGCCCTGCTCCGCGAGCCGCTCGATCGGGATCGTCTCGCCGGTCAGAACCATCTCCATCAGTAGCGTTTGCGGCACCATCCAAAGCATTGGCACCGCCCACGGGGAGCCGCGCCCCATCTTCACCTCGGTAATCCCCGCGCGAGTGCCGCGCAACCCGATCCTCAAGTCGCATTTCAACGCAAGCATCATCCCGCCAGCCATCAAGGACCCTGTCATGGCAGCAATGATGGGCTTGGAGACCTTCTGCATCGCGTGCTGCATTGGATCACGCATCAGCGTCAGAATATCCACCCCATCCCTCGCCCGGATCTCTGCGGCCTGCTTCAGATCCAGCCCTGCGCAGAATACCCCGCAATCCGCTGAGGTCAGGATGATCACACGTACGGAGGCATCGGCTTCGGCCTTGCTCCAGGCGTCGGTCAGGCCGTTCATCGCCTCGACCGAGAGCGCATTCTTGCGTTCGGGACGCTCGATGGTCACGGTCGCGATGCCATGTTCGACCGAGTAACGGACCTGCTCATTTTCAGCCACGATATCTTCTTCCTTGAATTCTAACATTTGTTAGAATACATCGCCGCACGCCAGATGCAAGAACATGGCGCAGCTCTCGAGGCAGGAGGAAACAAGATGGCGTATCTCTGGACGCCCCCCGCGGAACTGGTGGAGAAGAGCAACCTGAGCGCGTTCCTTCGCGCCACGGGGCAGCCGAACTACGACACGCTCGCGGCCAAAGCCGAGATCGATCCTGCCTGGCTCGTGCAGGAAGTGTTTGAGTTCTGTGACGTCCGCTTCTATCAAAAGCCCGAGAAGATCCTGGATCGTGCACGGGGCGAACCGTGGGCGCGCTGGTGCGTCGGCGGGACCACGAACATCGTCCTCAATTGCATCGACAAGCACCGGGGAACCGAAGTCTGGGACGAGACATTCCTAGTCTGGGAAGGCGAAGACCGGCATGACCAGCGACGATTAAGCTACGCCGAATTCGAATCAGCCGTCGGACGGCTCGCTTCCGGCCTGCGCAAGCTCGGAATCGGCAAGGGCGACGTCGTTGCGATCTACATGCCCAACCTTCCCGAAACCTTCGTGGCTTTCTTTGCGATCCTGAAGATCGGGGCAATCGTGATGCCATTGTTCTCCGGCTTCGGTCCCGATCCGATCCGGGCCCGGCTCAACCACGGTGAAGCAAAAGCTGTCATCACCGCGAACGGCACCTGGCGCCGGGGCGCCCCGGCTCCGCTGAAATCGATTCTCGACGAGGCACTCGAGACCGCACCAACCGTCCGGCATGTGATCGTTGCCGACCGCGGCGGGCTCGGCATCGACACCCCCATGCAGATGGGACGTGACTATTGGTGGGATGAGATCGCCAAGGAGGAGGCATGGGTTCCGACCGTCGAGATGGACGCGGAAGACCCCGCCATCCTCCTCTACACGTCGGGAACGACCGGCGAACCAAAGGGCTGCGTGTGGACGCATATCAGTTTCATTGGCTCGATGGTGACGCGGGACATGATCATCTGCGGCGACTTCAAACCGACAGACCTGTTTTTCTTCTTCAGTGACATGGGGTGGATGGTGGGCGCGATGTGCGCGTGTATTCCAAGCTTCGCTGGCGGCAGGCTGCTCGTCGCCGAAGGGACCCCCGATTATCCCGATACCGGACGTTTCTGGCGCCTGATCGCCGATCACCGGGTCACCTATCTCGGCGTTTCGCCGACGATCGTGCGCGGCATGATGCGCTACGGTGACGAGGTCGAGCAGTACGACCTCTCCAGCCTGCGGATAACGGCCTCGGGCGGCGAGGCCTGGACGGAGACGCCATGGCGATGGTTCTTCGAACACGTATGCAAGTCGCAGATTCCAATCATCAACATCTCCGGCGGAACGGAAGTCGGCGGCTGCATCTTCACCGGCACTCCGAACCATCCGATGAACCCATGTTCGTTCTCCCGGCCGGCCCTCGGAGTCGGTGCAGATATCGTTGACATGGCGGGTGGCCGTGTCCCCGACGGCGAGGTCGGCGAGCTGGTGCTGCGTCATGCATCGATCGGGCTCACCAAGAGCCTGTGGAAAGGCGACCAGCGCTATCTCGAGAGCTACTGGAACACGATTCCGGGAATCTGGGTGCATGGCGACTTTGCAATGCGCGGCAAGGACGGTCTCTATTACATTCTTGGCCGTTCGGACGACACTCTCAAGATCTCGGGGAAACGCGTCGGTCCGGCTGAGCTCGAGGGCGTGCTGACCGCAACCGGCAAGGTCGCGGAAGCCGCCGTCTTCAGTGTTCCCCACCCGATCAAGGGCTCCACCGTCATGTGTGCATGCGTACCGAGCCCAGGTACAAAAGATTCACACGCGCTATCGGAGGAACTCGCCCTAGCCCTGGTGCACGGAATGGGTGCCTCGTACCGCCCGGAAAGAGTGCTGCTGGTCGATGACCTGCCGAAGACGCGCAACATGAAGATCATGCGACGCGTGCTCCGCGCTGTCTTCGAAGACAAGGACCCCGGCGATTTGTCGGCGCTGGCTAACCCGGAGGCCATCGAGCACATCCGCCAGAAGCTCAAGGGATAGCAACCGACCCGGATTGGCCAGGACCAGGCGACGCCGAATATTGCGAAGCAAGGCGTCAGGGCAACCACATGTCAGTTGCCTTGACGCGGAACAGGCGATCCTAGATCGGGCAATCCCTGGGGAACGCCGGCTTGCGCTTCTCAAGGTGCGAGGCCAGCCCTTCACGGGCCTCATTGCCGGCAAAGCCCAGGATTTCGAGGGCGGTCGACGTATCGAACAACGGCCCGTTGACGCGAAGCCAGTTGTTCAACGCGTATTTGGTCCAGCGGATCGCACTCTGTGCGCCGGCGGCGAGATCCTGCGCTGTTTCCAGTGCGATGCTTTGCAGCTCCGCATCTTCGACGCACAGCGAAACCAGGCCGATCCGCTCGGCTTCCTCACCCGACAGCGGCTTGCAAGTGAGCAGATAGTATTTTGCCTTCGCCAGTCCGCAAAGCAGCGGCCAGATGATGCAGGCGACGTCGCCGGCGGCGACACCGAGCCGGGTGTGCCCATCGACGATCCGCGCCGATTTGCCACAGATCGAGACGTCGGCAAGGATCCCGACGACGAGGCCGGCTCCAACGGCAACGCCGTTGATCGCGGAGATGATGGGCTTGTTGCAGTTGATGACGTTGTAAACGAGATCCTTGGCCTCTTTCCAGGTCGCCATCCGTGCGGCCGGATTGTCGAGCAGCGACTTGATCAGCTCGAAATCGCCGCCGGCCGAGAAGGCCTTGCCCGCCCCCGTGACGATCACGGCGTTGATGTCGGGATCGTTGTCGATGTCTCGCCAGATGTGCGTGAGCTGCGTATGGGTCTCGGCGTCGACGGAGTTGTAGGTCTCCGGTCGGTCGAAGGTGATCCGAAGGACCCGTTCAGCCGGATAGTCGAGCTTCAACTTCGTGTAAGCCGCGTATCGATTGGACATGTTGATCTTCCTGCTTTTGGCGCATAAGAAGCGCTACCAATTGTTTCTAACAGATGTTAGAATTTGTGGTCGGCCGGTGCAAGCGCTGGTTCGAAACAAGAATGTCGCAAGACAGCGCTCGAGGAAACGTTGATGGAAACCGGATTCAGTATCCAGACAGACGGCGGATCCGGCATCGGAACCGTCGGTGCCCTGTTCGAGGCCTGTGCTGAACTCCATGCGAACAGATTTGCAATCGAATTCCGCGACCGGCACGTGACCTATGGCGAGTTGCGGGATCGGGTGCGTCGGCTAACTGCCTTGTTTGCCGCGCGCGGCCTGCAGCGGGGCGACCGGCTTGGGCTGCTGTCGCGCAACCGTCCGGAATATCTCGAGATCGAGTTGGCGGCAGCCAATCTCGGAATCATCACGGCCTGTCTTAACTGGCGGCTGTCGGAGCGCGAGCTCTCTCATTGCATCGAGCTGGTGTCGCCCAAGCTGCTCCTGGTCGAGGCCGACCTCGCTGCAAACCTCCCGCCGGCCACCAAAGCGAATCCGATCCTGGAAATCGGACCTCAATACGAAAGCGAGCTCGCGCGACAGGAGGCGCGCGCATCCGCGTCTGTTGCCCAGCCGGAAGATGGGCTCGTCATTCTGTATACCAGCGGAACGACCGGCCTGCCGAAAGGTGCCGTGATTTCGCACCGCGCGATGGTGATGCGGGCTCTCGTGTTTTCCTCTGAGCTCGGCATCGGGCCGTTCGACACCTTCGTCGCATGGGCCCCGTTGTTCCACATGGCCTCAACCGATCATGCGCTCGCCACCCTGCTGCGCGGCGGAACTGTCGTCGTGATCGACGGCTTCCAGCTGGAGCCGCTGCTGGCGGCAGTTTCTCAACACCACATTGGCTGGCTGGTCCTCATTCCCGGCATGGTCGAGGCCCTTATCGATGGCCTGAAAGCGCAACGCACCACGGTGAAGGGCGTGCGGGTGTGCGGAGCGATGGCGGATCTTGTCGCCCCGCACGCCATTGCCGAAGTCACCCGGCTGCTCGGCGCCCCCTATCTCAACAGCTTCGGTTCGACTGAGACCGGCCTGCCGCCCGCGACGCGAGCGCTGATTGCGCCAGGCGATGTGCCGGCCAACCTGTCCAAGCAGCAAAATGCGTTCTGCCAGATCAAGCTGGTTGATACCTCCGACAGCGAGGTCGCGGTCGGCGAGCCCGGCGAGTTGGCAATTCGCAGCCCGACACTGTTCTCCGGCTATTGGCGCGCGGACGAGACCAACGCGCGCGACTTCCGCGGCGGCTGGTTTCACATGGGCGACGTGTTCAGGCGCAGCCCCGACGGATCGCTCGATTTCGTCGACCGCGCCAAATACCTGATCAAGTCGGGTGGCGAGAATATCTATCCCGCCGAAATCGAGCGTGTCCTGCTCGGCGACGACCGCATCGCGGAAGTCGCAGTCGTCCGCGCCGCTGACCCAAAGTGGGGAGAGGCGCCCGTTGCCTTCATCGCGTGCCGCGAAGGGACCGCCATGACAGAGGCTGAGCTCACCGAGTTGTGCCGCCGGGAGTTGGCGAGCTACAAGCGGCCGCGCGAATTCCGCTTCATTGCCTTTGGTGAATTCCCGCGCTCGACGAGCGGCAAGGTCCAGCGCCACGAACTCGAGCGCCTGTTGAAGGTTTCCACATGAGCGACACCAGCCTCAGGGGAAAAGTTGCCGTCATCGGCATCGGATTGTCGGCGGTCGGCAAGGTGCCAGGCCGCAGTCCGCTCTCGCTTGCGGCGGAAGCCGCCAGAAACGCACTTGCCGATGCCGGCGTCGCCAAGAGCGAAGTGGACGGCGTTCTGTCGAGCCATGCCTTCGCCTCACCGTTCCATCGTTTCAGCGTTGCTTTCAGCGAATATTTTGGAATCCGGCCGACATTCTCGAACACGCTGCAAGTGTCCGGCGCCACGGCGGCGACCATGTTCAGCATTGGTGCGGCCGCCATTCACGGCGGCCTCGCCAAGGTCGTGCTGCTGGTCGCGGCCGATAGTCTCATGACGGGACTGACGCCGGATCTGGCGCTGCGTTCGCTCACCGAAAGCCGCGATCAGCAATACGAGATGCCGTTCGGCATTCCGGTTGCCAACACCTTCGCAATGACCGCACACCGGCATATGAGAGAGTTCGGCACCACGCCCGAGCAGCTGGCAGAGGTCGCTGTGGTGCACCGGCGTCACGCGGCGCAAACCCCCGGCGCGCAGCAGACGACGCCGATCACCGTGGCAGATGTGCTGAATTCGCCGATGGTCACCACACCCTATCACAAGCTCGATTGTTCGCTGATCTCGGACGGCGGCGCGGCATTTGTCCTCACGTCGGCCGAACATGCGAAGGCACTCGGGATCGGCAGGCCGATCTACATCCTCGGCTGCGGAGAATGCTACACTCACGAGCATATCTTCCTGATGCCATCCCTGACCTCGACCGGTGCCGTCGAATCCAGCCGGCGGGCGTATGCAATGGCCGGGTACCGGCCGAGCGATATGGAGGTCGCCGGAATCTATGATTGCTTCACAGGCACCGTGGTCATGATGCTTGAGGACCTCGGGTTCTGCCGGAAGGGTGAAGGCGGTCCGTTCGTCGCCGACGGACAGATAAGCTACCGCGGCCAAATACCTTCCAACACCCATGGCGGCTTGCTGTCATTCGCACATTCCGGAATGCCGGGCGCCCTGTTCCACTTCCATGAGGTGATCGCGCAGCTGCGCGGTCAATGCGGCGAGCGGCAGGTCGAAAGCGCGGGGCTTGGGCTGGTGCACAGCCTCGGCGCGGGATTTGCGACCAACGCCACGACCATCCTCGGCACGGAGGGAACGTTGTGATGGCATCCGACGATTCCGCCCAAAAGCCCCTGCCCGCGCCGGATGCCGATACGACCACGTTCTGGCGCGGCTTGCGGGAAGGCAAGCTCCTGCTGCAGCACTGCCGCCAATGCCGAAACGCGCAGTACTACCAGCAAGCCACATGTCGCGAATGCGGCAGCGATGAGCTCGAACACAAGTCGGCAACCGGCCGGGGTAAGGTACACTCCTTCAGCGTGGTCTATCGGGCCCCCGGTCCCGCATTCAAGGCTGATGTCCCCTATGCCGTGTTGCTCGTCGAACTCGCGGAAGGGCCGCGCATGATCAGCACCCTGACAGGCAGCGATCCGGAGGACGTCACCTTCGACATGGAGGTCGAGCTCGCATTCGACCAAGTCTCCGACGATATAGCTCTGCCGCGCTTCCGGAAAGCCTGAGGATCAGCATGAGTTCTGCTTGCATCCGCGCGCGATCGATTCTAACAATCGTTAGAATTTTGCAATGCATCGATTTTGTAGCGCTCGCATCGCCAAACCACCGGTCGATTTACACCAGCGGCAAGCCACCGATCGGCTTGCCGCACAGCCGCCAGGACCACGCCCAATGGCAATCATGAAATCGGACGTCGTCACCTCGACCGAGGAGTACGCCCGTAACCGCAGCGCCTATGCCGAGCGCATTGCGGATCTCAGGCGGCGCCGCACTGCGGCAGCCCTCGGCGGCCCGGAGCGGGCGCGCAAGCTTCACAAGGAGCGCGATCAGCTGTTGCCGCGCGAGCGGATCGCGGCGCTGATCGATCCTGGATCACCGTTCCTTGAGTTCTGTCAGCTGGCCGGCGAAGGCCTGTACGAAGGCGTGCCGCCCGGCGGCAGCATCATCACTGGCGTCGGAATGATCTCCGAACGTCCCTGCATGATCATCGCCAACGAGCCCACCGTAAAGGGCGGCACCTATTACGGTATCACGTGCAAGAAGCATGTGCGCGCCCAACGCTTCGCCTGGCAGCACCGGCTGCCCTGCGTGACCCTGGTTCAATCCGGCGGCGCCAACCTGCCCGATCAGCCCAATATCTTCCCTGACGATGGCCAGTTTGGCTCGATCTTTTACAACCAGGTCAGAATGTCAGCTGAAGGCATCCCGCAGATTGCGGTGGTGCACGGTCCTTCGACCGCGGGCGGAGCTTACATCCCCGCTTTGAGCGATGAGACCGTGATCATCCGAAACCAGGGCGCCATGTTTCTCGGCGGACCGCAGCTGGTCTATGCGGCGACCCGCGAGGAGGTCGGCATCGAGGCACTCGGCGGCGGCGAGATGCATAGCCGGGTGAGCGGCGTTACTGACCATCTCGCCGAGAACGACGCCCATGCAATTGCTATCACGCGCGAGATCGTCGGCAGTCTCGGTGAAATTCCGCGGCAGAGCCGGACCGTCGCTCCGGTGCGCGAACCGCAGTTCGATCCGAACGAAATCTACGGCCTGATCAGTTCGGATCCGCGCGTTCCCACCAGTAATCGCGATGTCCTTGCGCGTCTCGTCGACGGCAGTGAATTCCATGAGTTCAAGCCGCTCTATGGCGATACGCTTGTGACCGGCTTCGCGCGGATCATGGGCTTCGAGATCGGCATCCTCTGCAACAACGGCGTACTGTTCTCCGAAAGTGCGTTGAAAGCCACGCACTTCATCGAACTGTGCTGCAAGCGCGACATTCCCCTGCTGTTCATGGCGGACGTCACGGGCTTCATGGTTGGCCGTGAAGCCGAGGAAGGCGGCATCACCAAGAACGGCGCGAAGATGATCACGGCAATGGCAAGCGCCAACGTCCCGAAATACACGCTGATCATGGGCAATGCCTATGGCGCGGGCTACCTCGCCATGTGCGGCCGGGCGTTCCGGCCGAACGCCATGATGATGTGGCCAAATGCCCGTTCCGCCATCATGGGTCCCGACCAGGCCGCAACCACGCTCGCGATGGTTCGCGACGAGGTGCACAAGCGGGAGGGCACGACATGGAAGGAAGGCGAGCGCGAGGCCTACATGGCGCCGACCCGCAGAACATTCGAGGATTTCGCCAATGCCTACAACTTTGCCCGCAACACCTGGTGCGACATGGTGATCGATCCGCTCGAAACCCGCAATGTGATGGCGCTGTTGCTAGACCTCGCCGGGCGCGCCCCGCGCCAGCACACCGATTTCGGCGTGTTCCGGATGTAGACGCAGGGGGATCCGCCATGTTCAGGAAAGTTCTGATTGCCAATCGAGGCGAAATCGCCTGCCGCATCGCCCGCACCTGCCAACGCCTTGGCATTGCGGTGTCCACCGTGCACTCCACCGCAGATGCCGACGCCTTGCACGTCAAGGCCATTGGTGAATCCATCGAGATCGGCGGCGCGGCGGCCTCAGAAAGCTATCTGCGGATCGATGCCGTCATCGCCGCCGCAATAGCCACGGGTGCGGAGGCGATCCATCCCGGGTTCGGCTTCCTAGCCGAGAACGCGGCCTTTGCCCGCGCGGTCGAAGCAGCCGGTCTGGTCTTCATCGGACCGACGCCGGAAACCATCGAGCGGCTTGGCGACAAGGCGTCCGCGAAACGGGAATCCATCGCTGCCGGCGTCCCCACGATACCCGGCAGCGAGGCTCCGAGCGAAAATCGCCTCGAAGTCGAACGTAACGTCCGCCGGCTCGAACTGCCGGTCATGCTCAAGGCCGCGGCCGGCGGCGGCGGCAAGGGCATGCGGGCGATCTCGACCTACGACGGGCTTGACGACGAAATCGAGTCCGCGATGCGAGAGGCCAGGAATGCCTTCGGCGATCCAGGACTGATTGTCGAGAAGCTGATCCTGCAGGGGCGCCACATCGAGGTCCAGATTGCGGGCGACGGCGACGGCAACGTGATTCACCTGTTCGAACGTGAATGCACGCTGCAGCGCCGCCACCAGAAGTTGATCGAGGAAGCGCCAGCCGCCAATCTGCCTGCCGCGCTTCGCCAGCGCATCCTCGACGACGCCGTCAGGCTCGGACGCAGGCTCGGATACCGTGGTGTCGGCACGGTCGAATTCATTGTCAGCGGCACCGACTACTACTTTCTGGAGGTCAATCCCCGGCTCCAGGTCGAGCATCCCGTCACCGAAATGGTCACTGGCATCGACATCGTCGAGACCATGCTCCGCATCGCCGCCGGCGAAGGACTGCCCGTGAAACAGGACGAAGTGGTGTGCCGGGGCCACGCGGTGGAGGCGCGCATCTGTGCCGAAGATCCGAACGACGGCTTCATGCCGTCCACCGGAGAGCTCGCCCACGTCAGGTTCCCGTCGGGCGGCATTCGCGTCGAGACTGGCGTCGAAAGCGGGTCGACCGTTACGCCCTATTACGACTCGATGCTCGCCAAGCTGATTGCCCACGCCGCCACTCGCGATCAGGCGCTCGACCAGCTTGATCGCGCACTCGGCGAGACCTCGATCTTCGGCGTCATCACCAACCGGGATTTTCTCCGCCTGCTGATCGCTCTGCCCGAAACCCGGTCCGCGACGTTTCATACCCGTCTGATCGATGAACAGATCGAAGCGCTCGCGACCACTGCCGGCTGTATCGACCCGAACGCGCTGGCGGTTGGTGCATATTTCTGGATGATGCGCCAGCGCGCTGCCGCTTCCAGCAATCCCTGGCAATCCAGCGATCTGACCGGCTGGCAGATGACGGCAGCCGATGACGGCTTGTCACCGATCCCCCTTCTTCATCTCGAAGCGGCAGGTGGCAGCGCGGAGATCCGCTTTGCACCCTTGCAACCAGACGGCTCCATGCTGATCGGCATCGACGATGCCAGGGTTCGGGTGGAGCTTTCGCAGCTTGCCGATGACATGTTCGCCGCCGCAGTCAACGCGCGTTGCGAGACCGTGCGGATCGCACAGAAAGACGATGCGATCTTCGTGCACGATCCGCGCCGTGCCCATACAATGACCGCGATCCCCTACCTCAGACACATCAGCGCCAGCGCTGAAACTAGCGGCGAGCTGCGCGCCCCGATGACCGGTGTGGTGCTGAAGATCAACGTCACGGTCGGCAGTCGCGTGAAGGCAGGCGATCCGACCGTCGTCATGGAATCCATGAAGATGGAATTGCGTATTGCGAGCGAGGTGGACGGTGTGGTGACCGCAGTCCACTTCAAGCCGGGCGATACCGTCGAGCGAAACGCCGTCGTCGCCATCGTCGAGCCCGAGCTCACCCTGCGGTAGCCGCCTTATAAACTATCAGGACAGCATATGTTGCGATTTGGAAGCGTGAACTACGAAGTCCGGGGCAAGATCGCGATCTTGACACTCGACGAACCGAACAAGCTGAACGCACTGACACCAGGCATTCGTGCAGGCATCCGTGAAGGCCTGCAACGGGTTGACAAGGACGATGAGGTACGTGTCAGCATCATCACCGGTGCCGGCGGCAAGGCATTCTGCGCCGGCGCCGATATCGGCACCTTCGATTTCGATCCGGAGAAAGCGCGCGCCTTCTTCATCGACGCCATGGAAGTCCTGAGCGCTCCGGAACGAGCACTCAAGCCGGTGATCGCCGCCGTGAATGGGATTGCCTATGGCGGCGGATTCGAGCTTGCCATCGCATCCGACTTCATCCTGGCGGCCGAGAGTGCCCGCTTTGCCGTACCCGAGATCAAGCTGGGGTTACTGCCCGGCTTCGCGATCGTGCGTCTCCAGGACATCGTCGGGCGTGCGAAAGCCAAGGAGATGAGCATGCTCGGCGACCCCGTCAACGCTGTGGAAGCGAGCCGTCTCAGCATCGTATCCCGCGTCGTTCCTGACGAACGCCTTCTCTCCGACGCAATCGCGTTCGCGGAACGCATCGCCTCACAGCCACGCCTCGCCGTGCAGATGGCCAAGTCCTTCTACAATCGCGGTCTCGGCGGCGATGAGATGCGCCACGCAATCGACGGTTTTCCGTTCCTGCTGACGCACGCCGACGCACGCGAAGGCATCAACGCATTCCTGGATAAGCGCGAGCCGCGCTTCGATAAACGGTAGGTGCGGTAGCGGCGTCTGATCAAGAGTCGTCGCGCAGACACTCTGCCCGCGCGACCAAAATTTCACTTCCCATAAGAGAATAATGAGGGAGCACACGTGATGAGGAATTTCCTGGCCTTGGCCATCCTGGTCGCGACAGCGTCGACCGCCTCCGCCCAGATCTCGAATGACGTGGTCAGGATTGGCGTGCTGACAGACCTTTCAAGCTGGGGCCGCGATAACAGCGGTCCCGGCTCGGTTGAGGCGGCAAAAATGGCCGTTGAGGAGTTCGGCCCGACGGTGCTGGGAAAGCCGATCGAAATCGTCAGCGCCGACCACCAGATGAAGACCGACGTCGGCCTGCAGATCGTTCGCGACTGGTTCGACAACGGCAAGGTCGACGCAGTCGCCGACATTCCCAACTCGGGAATTGCGATCGCCGTTCACAACATGGTGCGGGAGCGCAACAAGATCGCGCTGCTCTCCGGCCCCGGCGCGAGCTCCCTGACCGACGAGCTGTGCAGCCCGAACACCGTCCATTTTTCCTATGACACCTACGCGCTCTCCAAGGTAACGGCCTCGGCAGTCATCAAGGAGGGCGGAAAGTCATGGTTCTTTGTCACCGCCGACTACACCTTCGGGCAGCAACTTGAGAAAGACGCGACGCGCTTCATCAAGGAGCTGGACGGCAAGGTGCTCGGCAGCGTGCGGCACCCGACCAATACAGCCGACTTCTCGTCGTTTGTGCTGCAGGCGCAGAACTCCAAGGCGGATGTCGTGGCATTTGCCAATGCTGGCCAGGACACGGACAATGCCATCAAGCAATCGGGTGAATTCGGCCTGGTTCAGGCCGGCCAGAAGCTTGTCGGCCTGCTGATGTTCGATACCGACGTGCACGCTGTCGGCCTGCAGGCCGCGCAAGGCACCTATATGACGACAGCCTCCTACTGGAACCTGGATGACAAGACCCGCGCCTGGTCAAAGATGTTCTTCGCACGGACCAACGTGATGCCGACCATGATCCACACCGGCGTCTATGGCTCTGTGCTGCATTATCTCAAGGCGATCAAGGCTGCCGGCACCGATGATCCCGCCGCAGTCATGGCCAAGATGCGCGAACTTCCGGTTGAGGACACCTTCGTACATGGCGGCAAGCTGCGCGAGGATGGGCGGGTGATCCGTGACATGTACCTTGCGCGCGTGAAGAAGCCGTCAGACTCGAAGGAGCCGTGGGACTATCTCGAGATCGTCAAGACGATCCGGGGTGAGGACGCCTATCGGCCGGTCAGCGAATCGAAGTGCACGCTCCTCAAGAGGTGAAGCGACCTGATGGGCGCAAAGAGAGAGCGGAACGGCACCGCTTGACCGGACGGGACCTTCAGGGGCGGGCAAGGCAAATCATCGCCGAACATCGGAAGGACGATCAGTTCATGAGCACAGTATCATCATCGATCGAACTGGTCGTCGCCGACGGGATCGGGACGATCTGGTTGAACCGGCCCGAGCGAGGCAATGGGATCGAGCTCGAGTTGGCGACAGCACTCAGGACGGCTGCCTTCGACCTCGAGCGTGACGCGGGCGTCAGGGTCGTAGTGGTTCGAGGCCGCGGCGCGAATTTCTCGGTCGGCGGAGATCTTCGAGCCTTCTCCGCTGCCGGCGTCACATTCCCGCGACTTGCCATGGACATCATCACTGCTTTCCACGAAGCACTCCTTTCCCTGAGGCGTTCAGGAAAGCCGGCCATCGCCGCGGTGCACGGGGCTTGCGCCGGCGGAGCAATGTCTCTGGCGTTGGCCTGTGATTTCGTTCTGGCCGCCGAAACGGCGAATTTTTCAGTGGCGTATCGTCGGCTGGGCGTTCCAGCCGATGGCGGCATGACGCACTCGCTGACGGGCCTGGCGGGGCCGAGACGAGCGTTGGAGTTGATGCTCCTCTCGGATCGCATGAATGCAAGCGAGGCCCTGACGCGCGGGCTGATCACAGGAGTATGTGCGGAACACGAACTCGAGGCCGAGCTGACCAGAATGGCGCGGACGCTAGCCGATAACTCACCCGCCGCAAGCCGTGCGGTGAAGACCCTGATCTGGCGCGCCGGTACCGCAACGTTCGACGAGCAACTCTCAGCCGAGCTTGCTTCATTCGTCGACTGCGCTTCCTCGGCGGACTTTCGCGAGGGTCTGAAGGCGTTCAACGAGAAGCGGCCGCCAATATTCGGAGGAGAATGAAAAATGGGATCCCTGGACGGTAAGGTTGTTTTCGTTACAGGCGGGAGCCGCGGCATAGGCCGGGAGATCGCGCTCAAGTTCGCATCGGAGGGAGCACGAATAGCGCTTTTAGCCAAATCGAGCGAGCCCCATCCGACCCTTCCCGGAACTATTCATACGGTGGCCGAGGAGGTCCGCAAGCTCGGCACCGATGCCCTCCCCCTCCGCGTCGATGTGCGCGACGCAGATGCGCTCGCAACGGCCATCGAAAGCACGGTCCAGGAATTCGGCGGGTTGGACATCCTCGTGAACAATGCGAGCGCCATCAGTCCGACCGGACTGCTCGAAACGCCGGCCAGGAAGCTCGATCTGCTGAGCGCGGTGAACGGCAGGGCAACCTACATCTGTGCTTATCATGCCGTACCGCACCTGAAGCGGTCGTCAAATCCCCACGTTCTCACCTTGTCGCCGCCACTGCCAAAGTCGGCAATCTGGCTCGGCAAATATCCCGCTTACGCCACCTCGAAGTACTGCATGACCATGTACACTCTGGCACTGGCCGAGGAATTTCGATCGTTTGGAATTGCTGCCAATGCTCTTTGGCCAAAGACCATGATTGCAACCGACGCCGTGCGCGTGCATTACCAGTCGGACTATCGCCGCAGCCGTTCGCCTTCGATCATGGCCGATGCGGCACACTTCATCGTTACGCAAGACAGCCGTGAATTCTCAGGCAGGACCTTGATCGACGAGGAGGTGCTGCGTTCGCACGGTGTCGACGACCTGTCGGTCTATGCAATAGATCCCGCCGGCAAGTTGGCGCCAGATATCTTGATCGAATGACTGCAGCCGCGACCAGGGAGAGCTTCCCGGCAAGGAAGCGCAGAAGTACCGGGACTTGCCCGCCTGCAGTGATGATTTCCGAATGAATACCGTCAGCGCGCGCATCGCCATTATTGTGAATCCAGCCTTGCCGCTTGGGTTGATTGCGAACACAGTTGCGGCCTTGAGCATCGGTCTCGGCGCCGCAGAGCCGGACCTTGGAGGAAACTTCCTGACCGACGGCAACGGGCTCACTGTCCGGACCAGTGCGAACCGTCCAGTACCAATTCTGCAAGCGACGGCCGGAGCGCTGTCCTCACTGCTGATGCGCGCACAGCCATTGGCGAGCGGCGCCGTTTTGGTACCTTTTCCGCAATTCGCCAGGGGGCTGCATCGCTTTGAGGATTATCTCGCCGAATTTCCGCTGCGCTCATTCTCGAACGAGACTATTGACGGCCTGGGCTTCTACGGGCCGGAAAAATGGGTTCGGTCGCTGACGGGCAATTTGAAGCTCTTGCGCTGAATAGAGCGCTCGCTGCGCCTACCTCAAGGAAAGCCGTGTGACACTAGAGCTTCTGGATTTCGGCCGGTGGCCGGCCGGCCCGCAGGCCTTCCCGAGCTGAGGCTGTCTTCATGACGGTGGAGAAGCTTTTGCGCTCGTCAGCCAGGCCTTCGGCCAACGGACGGTCGAGGGCAGACCGGGTAAGGCGCTTGGCGAAGGCCAGGCCCTCGGCACCTCGGCTCGACAGCTCAGCCCCGATCTCAAGGGAACGCGCGAGCGGATCGGCGACGACCTCATGCACAATTCCGATTTCGTGCGCCCGCGGTCCTGTCACGGTCAGGCCACAGAGGATCATCTCGAGCGCCCTCGCCTCTCCGACAATCCTGGGCAAGCGCTGTGTACCGCCACCACCAGGAAAGATACCGATGCGCGTCTCCGGTAGCCCGATCGCCGTGACGGTGCTTCCGGCGATACGCAGGTCGCATGCCAGCGAAAGCTCGAAGCCTCCCCCCATGCACAGGCCATTGATAGCCGCAATGACCGGCTTGTCGACGGCTGCAATCGCATCCGTCAGCGCGTAGAAACCAGGTGGTCGAGGACCAGGCGACGGCGGGGCGCGAGGCGCACCGCGCTCAATCGCATCTGCGGCCTCAGAGAGCTCTTCAACGTCGTAGTGACGGATGAAGATGCCAGGTAAGCCCCCTGTAATGACAATGACTCGTACCGATGGGGCTATCCCTGCAGCGGTGACCGCATCGAACATCTCGGCCGCCCCGGCGACCGTCATGGTGCCGAACGGGGCGTTGGCATAGGTGATAACACGGACCGCGCCGCGATCCTCGCTGGAAACAAGAGACATGGCCTACCCTCACCACGACGGCTCGCCGGACAGTCACGCATCGGCGGCGTACCGCCCAGGATGCGCTCGGGCTCCGGACCGATCAAGACTTGGAGCGCCAATATTACCATTGCAGCCGAGCTGATTAGCCTCAGACTCCTGCCTCCCGGCATGCGTTTTTCCGACGCGCGGGAGTTTCTGGAAATCGGACAACAGGCTCGCATTCTCGTAAAACCCGACGAAGGGTGCTTCGTTCTGGTCGAGCAGCTTCAGCGGCTCGAAGCAAAATAAGGTCACCTTCCCATTGAGCGACATCGACCCCGCAGATGATCCCGGATCGGCATTTGATAGATGACCGCGAGCAATGCGCGGCCATCTTTCATGTTTCCCCTACTTCACCTCGTCCCAACTGGTGCCGTTGAACTTCTGCAGTACCACGTATGTCACCACGCGATAGTCCGTCGGGCTTGTGTTGATCAGGCTGCCGGGCAGCAGTAAGCCAAGGCGGAAGTTCTTCAGGTTCGCGGCCTGCTTCATGATGTTCTCCCGGGTCAGGTCGTCGCCGCACTGGCGCAGCACCTGCTCCAATGTTTGAGCTACGGCATAGCCGGCCACGGTCAAGCTGTCGTTGGTATCGGTGCCAGGCATGTTCTCCTTCATCCAGGCCCTCCACGCAACGATATCAGGATCGTTGGCCCAACGGGGATCGGTGGCATCCTTGATAAACCCCGCGGTCATGATGCCCACCGATTTATCGATCCCCGCAGGCTTGAAAGTCGCTCCGATTGAAGCCGCTCCAAGATGCAGGAAAGTCTCCGGCTTCCACTTCAGATCCCACATCTTGCTGATCGCCTGCGCCGCCTGCTTCGCGTACGTGAAGAGAAAAAGGGCATCAGCGCCCGCGTTCTGCAGGATCACCATCTGACTGTCGATGGTTGGATCGGTCGGCTGGAAACCCTGGACGCTGACAATCATCTTGTCGGCGTCCGGCCCAAGCCCGTCCTTGAGGCCGGCGATCAAGTCCTTGCCGAAATCGTCGTTCTGATAGAGGATTCCGATTTTCGGATGGGGGTTATGGGCTAGCAGGCTGCTGGCATAGAATTTCGCTTCGTCGTGGAGGTTGGGCTGCCACCCCATCGTCCAGTGAAAATGCTCGGGGTCGTTGAGCGCCGACGAGCCTGCGGCCGGAAACAGTTGCGGCACGCCCTGCTTATTGAGATAAGGACGGATCGCCATGTTCAACGGCGTGCCGAGTACGCCGAAGATCAACGCGACCTCGTCACCCTCGACCAGGCTCCGAACGTTCTCGACCGCTTTCGGCGGCGAATAGCCGTCGTCCCGGCTGATGAAAGTGATCTTGCGGCCGTTGATACCGCCCTTGGTGTCGTTCAACCACTTGAAGTAGGCCGCTTCGGTCTTGCCGAGCACCCCATAGGCCGAGGCGGGTCCGCTGTAGGCGATCGTCTGCCCAACCTTGATCTCGCTATCGCTGACACCGGGACCATACTTTTTCTCAGCCAGAGCCTGCTGAGCAAACAAAACGAACGCCGCGCCGATCAGCGCGGTGACGCGAATGGACATTGGCTTCCTCCGGATTTTCTTTGTTTTAGCGCAGCAATTTTGATCGAACGCCACCGGCTTGGCAATGACCGCGCAGGCTCATATCGCCCAAGAGCGACAGCTAGTCTTTCGCGAAGCTTGAACCGGCCTTAAGCCAACCGGAAGCATCTAAGCGGTCGTCGGAAAACACCTGGAGTAGTGCAAGATTGGTTGGTGAGCAGCGGATGAGCTTCCCCCGTCGACCGCGTCTCATTGGAAACCAGGTACCACGACCGCGACGACGATGCGTACTTCGCGATGATGCAGGTATCATGGTCGAAGATACCTGCGGAACGGATGCGGACGCGACAGCGACCTCGGACGTCGACATGGATCGTCTAACGTTCAAATCGCGAAGCCGCCCCCCGCTCCGGCCTCAAGCGGCTTGGGCTATGCATGCTGTGCAAGATACGTCCTACGGCTTGCACGGCGACTGGTTTATTGGACAAGCAGTGGAGCGGAGAGAGTGTGTCAATCCCCATTGAAAGATAACGGACTTTTCGACCTACTGGACCAAGGCCTACCATTGGACCAACCGCCAAATGCGGAGGTTTCGGCTCCAACAACAGCCAATTTGATCTTGAGCCGGGCGAGGACGGCCGGAGAGGCCTCAAGATGTGGCTTGGGTCCTGTCCAATTAGCCTGCAACAAGAAAATGGCCTCAGCGTATATGCTGACTCGGTCTCGGTGCGTCATCGAGACGGCACGAATGCCACCGCCTCGATCTCCACGCGCGTGCCGATACCAAGGAGAGATCCGGCTCCGATGGCGGTGCTGGCCGGCGGCTCCCTGGCGTCCATGAATATTTCGACGCGAGCCCGGTTGAAGCCGTCATAGTCGGCGAGATCGGCCAGAAAGGCCGTGGTCTTCACGATATCCGACAGCGAGGCGCCATACTTGCCCAGCACGCGCGCGATGCGCTCGAAGATCCTGCGCGTCTGGAGCTCGATGTTATCGCGTGCGTCCTCATCGACGCAAAGGCTTCCTGACAAGAACAGCAGATCTCCACTCGGTCCGAGCGAGACGCGGCGGGCTGGTGAAAATCGCGGTCTGTTTTCCTGTGACGTCGACATGAGACTGAACCTTCCTTTGATGTCGTCTACTTTTCAGCTGCTGTGGCGTTGGCAAAGGCCGGAGGCCGCCGTTCGGCGAAGGCACGAAGCCCCTCTTCCGCATCGGCCGTTTGAAGCAGTTGCCTTTGCAGAGCGCCTTCCAGAACCAACCCTTCCTCCAGCGAGCCGTCCAATCCGTACTGGACGGCTCGCTTCGCGGCCTTGACTGCGAGCGGCCCGTTCGCCGCGATGCGCTTGGCTACCGCAAAGGCGCTATCGAGTAGCGCGTCGGCAGTGACCACGCGGTTCACGAGGCCGATCCGCTCGGCGCGCTGCGCATCGATCGGCTCACCGGTCAGGATCATCTCCAGGGCGCAGCCCATGGGGACGAGCCGCGGCAACCGCTGGGTACCGCCGCCGCCCGGCAGCACACCCCACCGCACCTCCGCCAGGCCAAACCGCGAGTCCGGCGTGCAGACGCGAATGTCGCACGCCATCGCCAGCTCTAGCCCGCCGGCGATGCAATGACCCTGGATCGCAGCGATGACCGGCTTGGTGATCTCGCCAGCGAGCGTCATGCCGCCGAAACTGATGGTGCTTTCCGTGCCATGCAGGGCGTGCTCGCGACGCCACGGCATATACGTCTTCAGATCGCCGCCGGAACAGAAGGCACGGCCGCCCGCGCCGGTCAGGACAGCAACCAGCAAATTCGGGTCCGCCTCGAACTCCTTCCAGACCTCGGCGAGCGCACGATCGTGCTCGACATCGAGGGCGTTCATGGCGTCAGGCCGGTTGATCGTGACGAGGGCGACAGCGCCCTTTCGCTCAAAGTCGATGGACATGATCTGTTTCCCTTAGGACCGCCCCTGAGGCATCAAGGCCCAGGATTCGAACGCGGCAAGCACCGCGTTGATGATGAAGCCGAACGAGCCGACGACCGCCAGCAGGCCGAAGACCTCGGCCGCGTTGAAATTGCGCTGCGCCATCAGCAGCAGCGCGCCGAGCCCCGGCATCAGTGTCAGCATCTCCGCGAGCAGCGATACGATGATCGCCAGCGGCGCGGCGACGCGCACGCCCGTCAGGATCGACGGCAGCAGCGCCGGCAGGAAAATCTTCGTCACCTGCGCGATCGCACCGAGCTGGAGCGATCGCGCAACCTCGAGCAAGGTCGGATGCAGCGACCGCACGCCGGAGGTGGTATTGAGCAGAACCGGCCAGAGCGCCGCGAATACGATCACGGACAGCTTCATCTCTTGATTGACGCCGATGAGCAAGGCCGCCACCGGCACGATGGTGGGCGGCGGCAACGTGCGCAAGAATTCCAGCGTCGGCCCGAGACACCGCTCCAGAGCCGGTGAGGCGCCGATCAGCCCGCCGATGCCGACGCCCAGTCCCGTGGCAAGAACGAGGGCCGCGGCGACCGACTGGAACGTCGCCAGCACCGCGGGAGCAAGATCTCCCGCGCTGGTCCGGTCAATCAGGGCGGCCGCCCACGTCGACGGCGGCGGAAAATACGGTGAACGCGGATCGCCCAGCACCTGCCAGAGCAACAGCAAGACGATCAGCGGCAGCAACCCTTGCAGGGCCGACCATGTGTTGGCCGCCGCATGGATAGCCCATCGGCGTCCCCTGCCAGCGGCAATGGCTTGTGCGGGCGCGTTGGTTGCGATCATGATTGCTGAAGCTCCCGAATGCCGGGAAACAGCCGCGCGAAGGTCAGTCGCAGGCACGCGTTGAGGAGAACGCCGAGCGTGCCCGTCGCAACCAGATAGCCAAACATCAGGCCCGGCTGGAGGGCCTCCTGCGCGGTCACCAGCCCCCAGCCAAGCCCGGCCGGATTGCCGACCATCTCCGCGATAACAGCGACGACGAGTGCGAGCCCGAGCGCGACGCGCGCGCCGACCATGGTCGCCGGCAATACTGCGGGAAGGATGACCTTACCGAGCCGCTGTGTTCGCGACAGATGCAGCGTCGCGGCCGTATCGAGCAGCCTCGGGTGAATCGCCTTCGCCCCAGCGACGGCGTTGACGATGACCGGCCACACGCTCGCGAAGACGATCACGGCGATTTCCGTGGTGACGGTGAAACCGAACAGCAGAACCGCAACCGGAACGAACGCCACGGCCGGCAAGGGCCGGAGCAGCTCGAGCGATGCGCCGAAGAAGCGATGGACGATCGGCGAGAACGCGAGTGCGAGGCCTATGGCCGCGCCAAGCACGCTCGCGATCGCCCATCCGGCCAGCGCGCAGGCGATGGTGTGCACGGAATCGGCGATGATCTGGCCGGATCGGATCGCGCCGTAGAGCGCCTGGGCGATCTCCGTCGGCGCCGGCAGGAATTCGAACCGGGTCGCGGCAGCCCTGACGCCGACTTCCCACGCCGCGAGAAGAACCAAAGCGGTCGCGAGCGCAGACGGGTTGAGCGCGCCCCTTGAGCGTCTAAGCATGGATCTCATGGCGAAACGCCTCGTAGAGCTGATGACGCAGCCGGAGATATTCGGGAAGCTCCTTGGTCTCGATCTGGTCGCGCGGCCGCGGCAGGTCGACGCGGATGCGCCGCGCGATGTGGGCCGGACTGCCTTTCAGGAGAATGATCGTATCGCTGAGATAGATCGCCTCCTCGATATCATGGGTTACGAACAGCACGGTCGCGCCGGTTTCGGCCTGGACCGCCAGAAGCTGGTCCTGGAGCGAGGCCTTCGTCATCGCGTCCAGCGCGCCGAACGGCTCGTCCATCAACAGCGCGCTCGGCTCCATGGCAAGCGCCCGGGCGATCTGCACCCGCTGCTGCATGCCGCCCGACAGCCGCCACGGGTATTCATCCTTGAACCGGTCGAGGCCGACCATGCGGATGGCATTCTGAACCTTGTTATCGAGCTCAGCGTCGCGCAGGCGCCCTTCCACGCCGAGCGCGACGTTTCTTCGCACGGTTCGCCACATCAACAGGGCGTGCCCGTAGTCCTGGAACACCATGGCCATGCCGGGCACCGGTGATCGGACCTCCCGTCCCTCGTAAGCGGCACGACCGGAGCTGTAGGGCGTCAGCCCGGCCAGCGTCCGCAAAAGGGTGGTCTTTCCAGTGCCGGAGCCGCCGAGGATCGAGACGAACTCGCCTCGTCTGACCACTAGATCGAGATCCTCAATGATGCGGCGAACACCCGGCGCACCGGGCAGATCGATGCAAAGGCTCTCGCACTGAAAACTGGGTTGGGTTGTCATGATCGCCGCCAGCCGTCCGGGGTCACTTCAGCACGAGGCTGGATGGGTTCAATTCTGCGGAGAGTTGCCCGGTCTCCCGCATCGCCTCGATCCACGCCGAGATGTGCGTTGCCGTCAGAGCTGTGCTGTACGTCGGCAGCACGATGTTCTCAATCACGTCCTTCGGCAGCCGGGTCCATTTGGCGAGGACCTCGCGCGCTTCGACCTCGTGAGCTGCGATATATGCTCTCGCCTCTTCGAGGGCGGCGACATACCGCGCGATCGCTTCGGGATTGGCCCGCGCCCAGGTGCCGTTCGCCATCCAACTGGTCAGCGTAACGGGATCGCCGACCTGTAGCATCGGATCGCCAAGGTCGACGTGGCCCGCCTTGTTGAGCGCGCTGACGAACGGCTCAACCTCTTCGACTGCGTCGATACGTTGCGCCTTGAGCTGGTCCACCATGTTCGGGAACATCATCTCGATGAAGCGAACGCCTTTCGCATCCACCCCGCCGCGCTTGAGCGCAAGCAGAGTTGCGATGTGGACGACGCCGTTGATCGACGGCGTCCCGATCGTCTTGCCGATCAGCTGGCCGATCGAGGTGACGCCGGACTGTTTGCCGGCGATGAGGCGCATCTGCCGGTTGGCGGCGGTCTCAAGCGTATTGCCGCACACGCCGACGACATCGAGGCCGCTGGCTGCCGCCTTCACGATATCGATTGCGGTGGCACCCGAAATGTCCAGCTGGCGGCCGAGCGCACCGATCGTCGTGGAGAGGTTCTGGACCGACATGATTTCGACGTCGAGCCCCTTTTCCAGAAAGATGCCCTTGTCCTTCGCAACCCAGAGCGGAAGCCAGGCCGACGAGATCACCGAAGCGACGCGGATCTTGATCGGTGCTGCGCCACCTTGCGCGAAGACACGCGATGGTTGGACTGCGGCCGTGCCGAGCAAGCCGAGTATCATGGAGCGCCGCGTGGGCATCATGCTTTCCTCCGTGTTGTGCGTTATTGCTGTCGAGTGCGCCTGCCGTTCAGGCCGAAGCAAGCGCGACGGCTTCGATCTCCACCAGCAATCCGAAATGAAGGGACGCCACGCCGGCAACCACCCTCGCGGGCCGGATGTCGCCGATCCAATCGGCATAGATCTGGTTGAAGACCGGCCAGGAGTTCATGTCGGTCACGTAAATGCGCACCTGGACGAGCCGGCTTCGGTTGGTCGCGGCAGCTTCCAGGCAGGCATCGAGATTGGCGAGCACCTGCTCGGCTTGCTGCGCGAACGGCCGGTCGGTCATTGGCCTGCCATTCACGTCGACCGGAAGCTGCCCGGACACGAACACGAGGCCGGCGGCCGTGCAGGTGTGGGAATAATGACCAGCGGGCGGACGCAACCGCTCACTGTTTGCGAATATGATACTCTGCTGCATGGTGCTGCCTTCGATGTCGGTCTTCAGTTCAGTAGAACTGCATCAGGACCTTGTTGTCCGCCAATGCTTCGGGACTGGTCTCGTGGATGATCGCGCCGGAGCGCATCACCAGCACGCGATCCGATATCTTGAACGCTTCTTTCACATTCTGCTCTACTAGCAGGATCGACAGCCCGAGCTGCTGCTGAAGTTGCCGGATGGGCTGGAGCAGGTCCTGGAAAAGCTTCGGCGCCAGTCCGATCGACGGCTCGTCCATCAGGAGGCAGCGGGGACGGCTCAGCAGGGCGCGCGCGATGCTGACCATCTGCTGCTGTCCACCCGACAGCGTGCCCGCGCGGCGGGCGTGGAATGTCTTGATGCGGGGCAGGATCGACATCACCCACTCGATCCGCTCGGGCCGTTCCCGCTGCGGCACGCCGGTTGCCCACATCGCGAGCTGGAAGATTTCATCGACGGTGAGGCCCGGAAAAATTCCGCGGCCTTCGGGCACAAGGCCAATGCCCAGGGCCGCCATCTTCTTCGGTTCCGGTTGATGCAGGCGCTGGCCGTCCACCGAGATCTCGCCGCCCTGGCGTGTGACCACGCCGAACAGCGCATTCATCAAGGTCGACTTGCCGGCGCCGTTGTGACCGACCAGGCAAAGCACCTCGTTCTTTCGGATCTGAAGGCTGATATCGTCGAGGACGACGCGGCCGCCGTAGCCGACCCGGAGATTGTCAACGCTGATGAGAGCATCGGTCATGAGTTGCGCTCGCCGAAATAGATGGATGACAACTCCGGATTTCCGAGAATCTCCTCGGGTTCGCCGTCGGCGAGAAGCCGCCCCTGATCGAGGAAGCTGATCCGGTCGGAGATGCTGACGACGATCTCGAGGTTGTGCTCGATGATGCAGATCGTGATGCCGCGGCGAACCTCGCCGCGCAGCAGCGTCACGAAGCGCTCGTAGGATCTCGGATCGAGCCCGGATGCCGGTTCGTCGAGAAGCCACATTTTGGCCTTCGTGGCCATGATCCGCGCCATGCTGAGGAACTTGCGCTCCGCATAGGCGAGATCGTTCGCGCGCACGCCGGCGTTGTGCTGCAAGCCGGTAGCCTCGAGGATCTCGTGGACGCGCTGGTGGCGCTCCGCGCCGCTGCCGGCCTCGGATTGCCAGAACCAGGCGCTCTTCTCCATCACCGTAAGCACGTTCTCGAACACCGTCATGTGCGAGAACAGGCGCAGATCCTGGAAGGTCCGGGCGACGCCGAGGCGCGCGATCTTCCACGGTGCGGTACCTACGATCGATTCGTCCTGCCAGCGGATGTCGCCCGAGGTCGGTCGCAGATGTCCGGTGATCAGGTTGAAGAGCGTGGTCTTGCCTGCCCCGTTCGGGCCGACCAGCGTGGTGATGATCCCTTCGCGCAGACGCAGCGAGACATCCTCGACCGCCTTCACGCCGTCGAAACTCTTGGTGAGATTGGCGATCTCGAGAAGCGTCGCCGGGGAGCCTGGAGCTTTCGACACTTGCAGCACCTCAGGCCTCCCCTCGCTTTGCGCCCATGAGGCCGTCCGGCTTGAAGATCATCAGCAGGACCATCGCCAGCCCATAGACCATCTGCTGCACGGATCCGATTTCGGTGCGGGGGAGGAACGGCAGATAGGTCAAGGCGGCTGGCAGCAACGTGAGAAGAACCGCGCCGACGATCGGTCCCCACACGGTTCCGATGCCGCCGACGATCACCATCGCCATGAACAGCGTCGAGGCATCGATGGTGAAGCTCTCGACATTGATGAAGCTGAGATAGTCGGCATACAAAACGCCCGCCACGGCGCAGACCGCGGTTGAGTAGAACACTGAGAGCGTCTTGATCAGCGCGACATTCTTGCCGAACGCCAGCGCGGCCGATTCGCTGTCCCTGATGGCCTTGAGGCTGCGACCGAAGCTCGAACGGACGATCGCCCTGGTCAGCACGACCACCAGGGCCAATGTCACGCCGGCGAGGCCGAGGAACTGGACGGGATCGCTGAACGCGTGTCCTGCGATACTCGCTGGCGGGATGCCGACCAGGCCGCCGATACCGCCCGTGACGGACTTCCACTCCGAGAACACCGTTGCGGCGAGAACCTGGAAACCGAGCGAGGCCGCCACGAAGTAGTCGCCCCGCACCCTCAGGGCAGGCAGGGCAAGCGCCGCCGAGATCGTTCCGGCGATGAGCATCGCGGCCGGCAGTTGAAGCAGCAGCGCGTCCGTCCACTGCAAGGCAATGAATGCCGCGACATACGCGCCGACGCCAAAAAACACCGCATGGGCCAGCGAGAAGATACCTGCATATCCCATGATGAAATTCAGAGTGATCGCCAGAATGGCGTTGATGCAGACCAGCGTTGCAAGGTTTACGAGATAAGCGATCACGACACAGATCCTTCAGCTAGTCACGACGCGGCCGAAGAAGCCCGACGGACGCAGCACGATGAACGCGAACAGGATGAGGAACGTGACCGCCTCGCTCCACTGCGGATCGAACCGCCACAGCGCCAGGTTCTCCGCAATGCCCAGCAACAGCCCCGCGCAGGCTGCTCCGCGCAGGCTGCCGACGCCGCCAACGATGGTCGCGGCGACGCTGATCAGCATCACGCGGCCGCCGATTGCCGCATTCAGCCCCGAGGTCATGCTGGTGAGCACCGCGGCGGGAACCACGAGCAGCGAGCCGAGCGCGAACGCGCATGTCGACACCGCCTTCGGATTCAACCCAAACGTCCGCACCAGCGCGGGGCTCTCGGACAGAGCCCGAAGCGCGATCCCGATATTGGTTCTGCCGAGAAAGAGCTGGAGCGCGACGAAACACACCACCGCGGTGACGACGGCAATCCCTGCAGTCGGCGCCACGTAGAGCCCAGGCAATGTCTCGACGCTCCTGCTCAATGCCGAAGGCACCGAAATGAAGCCGCGCCCGAATACGGTCCCGATCAGGTTCTGAATGACGACGGCGACGCCGAAGGAGCCGACGAAGATCGTGAAGAACGATCCGTCGGCGCTCTGGATCGGCCCGTAGACATAGCGGTCCAGAACAACTCCGAACAGCACGACCAGGATGCAGGCCGCAAGGATCGCGAACGGCCACCAGACCAGGAGAACCGCGTAGAGATAGTAGAATACGTAGGCGCTGATCGCGAAACTCGCGCCGTGAGCAAAGTGGAAGATCTTCGTGGCCCCGAAGATCAGCGAGAAGCCGACCGCGGTCAGGCCGTAGAGCGCCCCGACCTGAATCCCGTTGATGATGAGTTGGAGTAGCAGCATGGGTCCTCGCACCGGCGCCAGAGCTAGTGAACCGCAACGGTCTCGACGACGGCCGGCTCGCCAGCCACTTCGTTGATCTGCATAGCCGATCGGATCGTGCCGTCCTTCTCGAAGGTGACACGCCCGCCGACCAGATCGAACGCGCCGATCTCGCGCCGCTTCGTCAGGAGATTTTCGCCCGTGATCGGCAAGCCAGCCTTCTGCAAGGTCGACGCCAAGGTCCCGTAGAGGAGCACGGCATTGTAGTAGTTCGCGGCGTAGGCGGTCGGCGCCCGGCTGGTCCTGGCCTGGTACTCCCGCGTGAAGCGCCTTGTCACCGGATCGTCGGAATTCCAGTCGATCCGCTGCGTCGTGAACAGCGCCCCTTTCGCTTCGGGAAGGCTGGCGATGGCAGGGATCGCAAACCCCGAGTAGCTGGCGAGCTGTTGCGTGACGCCGTTGTCGCGCAATTGCTTGATGATCTGCGATTGCTGCGCGCCGAACGAGGCGATGTAGACGACGTCCGGCTTGGCATCGCGCACCCGCGCCGCCACTCCGCTGAATTGTTGGGCATTGGACGACACCGACAGCGCCTCGGCCAAGGTTGCGCCGAGCGAAGGCAGGCTGGATTCGAGTTCGCGCTTGATCGATTGGCCAAGCGGGTCGTCGACATAGACGAGGACAAACCGCTTCAATCCCCGCTTCCGCACCAAATAGGGCGCCATTGCCCGCACCTCGAAATTGGCGAGCGGGATGACGTTCCAGAAATACTCACCAAGCTCGGCAAGGTCGGGGCCGACCCCGCCGCCATTGACGGCAACCGTGCGGCTCCGCGTCGCGGTGGTCGAGATCGCCTTGGACACGCCGGTGAACGCCGAGAGCACGTAGCTCACCTTCTCGACGTTCACGAGCTTGTTCATGGCGATCACGCCCTGCTGCGGGAGCGCCTGGCTGTCCTCGTAGGCGATCGATAGCCTCCCGCCGAGGGCTTTTGTGTCGTTGAGATGCGAGACCGCAAGCTCAGTTGCCCCCATGTAGAGATCGCCGTAATCGGCGTTTGCGCCGCTCAGGGGGAAGATCGCCCCGATGCGAAGATCCTGGGCTGAGGCCCGTCCGGCGAGCGCAACAAGCATCGAAAACGCAAGAACCGCGACTTTCCGCAGAGGCCACATCGCAAACTCCCGATTTACGAAAACGATTTCGTAAACTAGTTCGCAGCAACCCGGCTTGTCAAGCGACCGATGTCAGCTTTCAGATTTCGCCGGCCGCGACCAGTTGGCTGCCGTGAGACGAGCGCAGAATCAGCTCGGGCGACCAGATTTCCTGCAATTCCTTGGCCGAACGGCCATCCATGAGGGCCAGAAGCAGATCGACCATGCGGCGCCCTGCCTCGAATGTCGGCGCGGAGAACGTGGTCAGGGGCGGGTTCAGATAGGGCCCGAGCGGGTGGTTGTCGCAACCGATCACCGGAATATCGACGCCTGGGCGCCTGCCCGTCTCCGCGATCGCTTGCATCGCGCCGGTGGCGATCAGGTCGTGACCGCACATGATCGCCGTCGGCGGATCGCTCAGCGCAAGGAGCCGACGGGCGCCGTTCAGCCCCTCCTCCTCGCTGGTGCCAGTCTCGACCACGAGATCGGCATCGAACGGCAGCTTCGCCGCCTTCAAGGCCGCGCGATAGCCTTCCTGCAGCAGATGGCTGATCATGAGGTATCCCGGCGTGCTCAACAGCCCGATCCGGCGATGTCCAAACCCTATGAAACGCGCCGTTCCATTGCGGCCGGCGACCGTTCGGTCGATATCCACGAAGGGAAACGGCTTGCCGGTCTCGCTGCGGCCCAGCGCGACAAACGGCACGTTGCGCTCCTGGAGATAGCGGATCCGGGGGTCGTCGCGACGCGTGCGGCCGAACATCACGCCATCGACCCGCTGCCGCTCGACCAGGCGGCGGAAGCTATCGAGCTCCGTCTCCAGCGTTCGACCTGCGACGATGATGAGCTGAAACGGGGTCTGACTGAGATTCTGGTCGATCCCCATCAGCAGATCCAGGAAGAACGGATGCGCAAAATGGGTCTGCGGCGGCGACAGCACGAAGCCGATCGTCTCGGACGTTTGCGTGCGAAGCCGCCGCCCCGCCGGATCCGGAGAAAAGCCAAACTTCTCCGCCGCTTCCAGCACGCGCCGCTTCGTCGCATCGCTCACGTCGCCGCGGTCATTGATGGCCTTGGAGACCGTCGACACGGCCAGCCCCAAGTGCCGGGCAAGTTCTACGATGTTGATCCGCTGCTTCATTCCAGCCTCTTGCTGCCAACACTTGACACAGGAGCTCGCCGGCGTCTAGGTTATTTACGAAATCGTTTTCGGAGATTTCCATGATCGACCTTGCCTCGCATGAAATGACGATGCTCCGCCAGACGGTGCGAGGATTTGTCCGCGACCGTCTCGAGCCGCTCGAACAGCAGATTGAGACCGACGACGACGTGTCTCCGGACTTGCTGGCCAAGCTGCGCAGCGAGGCCGCAGAGCTCGGGATCTATGGCTTCAACCTCCCGCCCGAGCTCGGCGGTTACGGCCTTCCGGTCGCGGCACAGGTCGGAATCCTGGAAGAGGTCACCCACACCTCCGTTCCGCTGTCCGAGGTGGTCGGGTTCCTGCCGCTCTCGCTGATCCACCTCAATGAGGAGCAGCGCGCCCGCATCCTTCCCGATCTCGCGTCCGGTCGCGTGACGATGACGTACGCCCTCACCGAGCCGGATGCCGGGTCGGATTTGAGCAGCATTCGAACCAGGGCGGTGAAGGTCGATGGCGGCTGGCGCCTCGAGGGGGCTAAGCAGTTCATCTCCAACGTCGAGACTTGCGACTACGTGATCGTGCTGGCGGTCAGCGATCACACCGCTTCCCTCAAAGGGCGCCTGACCACGTTCATCGTCAAGCGCAGCAATCCGGGGCTCGTCGGCATGACGCGCTACAAGAAGATGGGGTGGCACGGCTATCATCTGAACGGCTTCTCGCTCGAGGACTGTTTCGTTCCGGATGCGGACGTTCTCGGGCGTCCCGGCGACGGCTTCATGGTCATGATGGCCTCGATCAACCACGACAGGATCCTTTCTGCCTGCCGGTCGCTGGGACTGGCGCAACGCGCGCATGACATGTCGATCGCCTATGCGAAGGAGCGTCGCGCCTTCGGCTCGCAGCTTGCGAGCCATCAGGCCATCCAGTTCATGATCGCGGACAATGACGTCGAGATCGAAGCGACACGGGCACTGATCTATCGTGCCGCCGCCTTGTGCGACCAGGAAGATTCGTCGTCGCGGATCGCCGTGTCCAGGGCCAAATTATACGCCAGCGAGATGGGATGCCGCGTCGTCGATCGCTGCCTCCAGATCTTCGGCGGGATGGGTTACATGTGCGAGCTCCCCATCGAGCGATTCTATCGGGATGCCCGTGCATTCCGCCTGGGCGAAGGCACATCCGAGATGCAGCGAATTCAGATCGCTCGCCAGGCTCTCTCAAACTGACACGAAGGGGATTACAATGATTGGCGCGCCAAGCCCGTTTTTCGGGCTGCTCGATAACGATGTCGAAGCGCCGGCGATTTATCTCGGCGACTATGTCGCTACGCGCCGGGAACTGGCCGAGGCGTCGAAGCGCGCCGCAGCGTTTCTGCATAGCCTCGGCTTGACGCGCGGCGACGTGATCGCGCTGTGGCTCCCTGATGGCCCGACCTGGTTGCAATTCCTGTTTGCCGCCGCGCATCAGGGGATTCTGGTGGTTCCGATCAGCACGAGATACCGTCGCGCCGAAGCGCTCCATGTGATTGCATTGTCCCGTGCGAAGGCGGTCGTGGCTGCGAGCAGCTTCCTCGATGTGGCCTTCGCGCAGATCGTGCGTGATATCCAGGGCGAGGTCCCTACGCTCGCCCACGTCATCGAGATAGCCGACCCGGGCCGTTTCCATCCGGGTGCCGATGGCCATGTGGAAGCGGGGGGCCGGCCGCAAGACCTGCTGTGCACGTTCAGCACCTCCGGAACCACCGGTGCGCCGAAGCTCGCCGTTCACGACCAGCATAGCTGCCGCAACCACGCGCATATCGTCGCTTCCGCATTCAGCATCCATTCCGGCGACACGACGCTGTGCGCATTGCCGCTCTATGGCGTGCTGGGATTCGTCCAGGCCATCGCCACGCTGGCGGGTGGCGGCGCCTGCGTTCTGCTTCCGGTCTTCAAGGCCGCCGAAGCCGCCTCGGCGATCGAGCGACATGCGGCAACCCATGTGTTCGGCTCCGACGGGCTGCTGGATGCCGTCTTCAACGTGCCCGCGGCGAAACTCTCGACGCTGCGCGCCGGAGGTTTTGCCGATTTTGCCGGCCTGACCGACCGCGTGATGAGGACCGCCGAAGACAAATGGGGATTGCGCCTCGTCAGCGTCTACGGCTCGTCCGAAGGCTTTGCTCTCATGGCCGCGCGCTCGCCCTCCGAACCGATCGAGGTCAGGTCACTGCCCGGCGGCCGTTTGCTGTCCGGCGAGATGGCTTTGCGCATCGTCGAGCCTGACACGGCAACGCCGGTGGCATCCGGCGCAACCGGCGAATTGCAGATCCGCGGCTACAATGTGATGCCCTGCTATCTGAACAACGAGGCCGCAACCGCGCAGGCGTTCACCTCCGACGGCTGGTATCGAACCGGCGATTTCGCCTATGCGGACGAGGACGCTTTCGTTTTCCTGTCGCGCATCGGCGACGGCCTCCGCCTGCGCGGCTATCTGGTCGATCCCGGCGAGATCGAGAGCTTTCTCTGCCGGCATCCGGAGGTGTCCGCCGCGCAGGTCGTCGGCGTGCGCCTCGAGGGCGAAGGCGACGTTGCGGTCGCCTTTATTCGCTCCGACCGTGAACTCGGCGAGACCGAGCTGCTCGCCTACTGCCGCGAAGGTATCGCCAACTACAAGGTCCCGCGTCGCATCGTTCAGGTCGACGCGTTTCCGGTCATCGACGGCCCGAACGGCACCAAGATCCGCAAGGCGGCGCTGAGGGAGCACGCCTCCCGGCTGCTCAGCTCCGCTCCCATCACCTGACGAGGTTGACATGAAACGCCACGAGATCAAATCCGACATCGCCTGGGCGACTCCCACGCAGATCAAGGTCCACGGGCTCGATCTCTGCTCCGAGATCGTCGGTGTCGTCGATTTTGGCCAGATGGCCTTCCTCGAGATCTTCGCCCGACTTCCGGACGCGAATGAAGCGCGCATGTTCAATGCCATGATGGTGATCCTGGTCGAGCATGGAATCACACCCTCCTCCCTCGCCACACGCATGACCTATTGCGGGGCGCCGGAAGCCGTGCAGGCCTCGGTCGCCGCTGGACTGTTGGGGCTCGGCTCCGTGTTCGTCGGCTCGCTGGATAACGCGGCGAAGATGCTCCAGGAGGCCTTGCCCGACCCGCAGGCGTCCGTCAACCTGAAGCAATTGGCGGTCGACATCGTCAGCGCCCACAGGAGCCGGCGCGAGATCATTCCGGGGGTCGGCCACCCCTTCCACAAGCCGATCGATCCACGCACGCCGGCCCTGTTCAAGGTCGCGCACGAAACCGGCTTTGCGGGCCGCTATGTGGAGCTGATGGAGAACATCGGCGCGGAGGCAAGCCGGCAATATGGCCGACCACTGCCCCTCAACGTCACCGGCGCGATGGCAGCCATCGCCTCGGAGTTCAAGCTGCCCTGGAAGATGTGTCGCGGCCTCGCCGTGGCAGCTCGCGCAGTCGGGCTCGTCGGGCACATCATCGAAGAAATGCGTCAGCCGATGGCCGAGGAGATCTATTACCGGATCGAGCACGAGGCCACCGAACACTCCCGCCCGCGCGAGTGAGGAGTGCCCGATGCACGAGGACCCGGTTTCACGCCCCCCTTCAACGCCACGGCTCACGCCGGAGCACTTCCGGTTCTGGAGTCTGGAAAAGCTGCGCAATGCCGACACCGATCAGTTCCGGCACGTCAACAACGCGGCGATCGCCAGCTTCCTCGAAGGCGGCCGCATGGAGCTATTCGCGGAGCCCGCGATCAGCCGCCTCATGGACGGCCTCAACGTCGTGGTCGGACGGCTGACCATCGAATTCCACAGTGAGGTCTTCTATCCGGGTGAGGTCAACATCGGCTCGACGGTCACCTCTGTCGGCCGCTCCTCCTTCGAGGTCCTGCAAGGCGTCTTCCGCGCCGGGGCATGCGTAGCCTCTGCTACGGCCTCCTGCGTGCTGCTCCAGGCCGGGAAGCCGCATGCCATTCCGGACGACATCCGCCGGCACCTCCTCGGCGACTCCTCCAAATCCGCAAGAGCCTGACCATGCCGGTGCTCTACAGCCGCAACGGCGACGTCGCCATTCTCACCCTGAACGAGCCGCAGCGACGCAATGCCCTGTCCAGGGCTTCGGTCGCGATGCTGCTCGAGCTGATCGCGCGGGCGCGCGCCGAGAAGGCGCGGGCTATCGTGATCGCGGCGAACGGTCCGGTGTTCTGCGCGGGCGCCAACATCGACGATCTGAAGGCCGGATGGATGAGCGGTGCTTCCGATCCGACCGATCCTGCCCTGCTGTTTCGCGCCCTGGCCGAGGAGAAGCGTCCGACCATCGCGGCGGTACAAGGCGCCGCGCTCGGCGGCGGATTCGAGCTGACGCTCTGCTGTGATCTCGTCGTCACGGGAACGGAGAGCTATTTCGCTCTGCCGGAATTGGGCCACGGCGTCATCCCCAACACCGCGCTGGCGCGTCTCCACCGCGTGGTGGGTACGAGGCGTGCGGCCGAACTGATACTGACGCGCCGCCGGCTGAGTGCGGCGCAGGCCGTCGACTGGGGGCTGGCAAATCGCCTGGTGCCGACGGGCGACGTCGTTTCAGGCGCGATCGATCTCGCGCTTGGTATCGTGCAGTCGGCACCACCGGGCGCCATCGCTGCCGCGAAACGTAACCTCACCCATCACGGTGAGACGGATTGGGCGCGCGTCCTGCTTTCGCCCGCGGATGTTCCGCCGGCCGAGTGGCGCGAAGGATTGCGATCCTTCGACGAGCGGCGCAAGCCGAGCTACGATCAATTCTGGCAGGACGTGTGAACCATGGAGCCCACGGCAACCCGCGCCGCGTCGCGGGACATCCACTTCTACGAACCGTCGAAGGGGCACGGGCTGAAGCACGATCCCTTCAACGCCATCGTCGCGCGGCGACCGATCGGCTGGATTTCCTCGCGTGACGCAAAGGGCAACGTCAACCTCGCGCCGTACAGCTTCTTCAACGCCTTTTGCTACACCCCGGCGCTCATTGGCTTCTCTTCGACCGGCTGGAAAGACACCGTCGCGAACGCCCAGGACACCGGGGAGTTCTGCTGGAACCTCGCAACCATGGATCTGGCACGGCGGATGAATGCGACTGCGCTCCATGTCAGCCGGGAGGTCGACGAGTTCGCGATTGCCGGACTGACGCGAGCGCCGAGCAAGTTCGTCAGCGTACCGCGCGTGGCCGAAAGCCCGGTGTCGTTCGAGTGCAGGGTCACGGACATCATCCGGCTCAAGGGGACGACGGGTGAACCGGCGGAGGCCTGGCTAACGCTCGGCGAAGTCGTCGCTGTCCACATCGACAAGGCCTTCATCAGGGACGGCGTCTATCTCACCGAACTCGCGCGCCCGATCGCGCGCGCCGGCCGGCGCGGCGATTATTTCGAGATGACCGCCGACACCATGTTCGAAATGGTCCGGCCGGACTAGCAGTTGCCACAGGATTCGCTCTCACCATCAACCCGCCGAGTTGTCTATCCGGCGGGATCACCTGGAGTTTGATATGTCTACCTCCGCCCTCCTGCCCGACGCGCGATCGTTTCCCGCGGCCGGTCCAGACGCACGCCCGGCGCTGGTGCTGCCGCCCGCGCCTGACAGCCTCGCGCCCTTCGAGGTCCATGTTCCGCAAGCCGCCATCGACGATCTGCGGTTGCGGCTCACCCTCATTAGATGGCCCGATCGGGAGACCGTGCGTGACTGGTCGCAAGGTGTGCCGCTCTCTGCCGCAAAGTCGCTGATCGATTACTGGCTGCATGACTATGACTGGCGACAATTCGAGGCGCGCCTCAATCGCTTTCCGCAGTTCCGCACGCGCATCGACGGCGTCGGCATCCATTTCATTGATGCCCGCTCGCCACATCCGCAGGCCCTTCCGATCGTTCTCACTCATGGATGGCCGGGCTCGGTCGTGGAATTTCTCGATGTCATCGACCGCCTGACCGACCCGACACGGTTCGGCGGACGCGCCGAGGACGCGTTCCACGTGGTCGTGCCGTCGATCCCTGGCTACGGCTTCTCCGACAAACCCACCGAGCCGGGCTGGAATCCGGGTCGCATCGCGCGAACCTGGGCGGTGCTGATGCGCGAGCGGCTCGGATATGAGCGCTGGGTCGCGCAGGGAGGAGACTGGGGCTCGGCCATCACCCACGCCATGGCCAGCCACCGCCCTCCGGGTCTACTCGCCGCCCATGTCAACTTGCCGCTGGTGGTGCCGAAGTCGGCACCGGTGCGGCCGACCAGGGAAGAACAGCAAGCACTGGACAACATCGAGCACTATCTTAATCAGATGGCTGGCTACGCCGACCAGATGAACACGCGGCCGCAAACGATCGGCTATGCGCTGCACGATTCGCCGCTGGCGCTGGCGATGTGGATGTACGAAAAATTCTGGGAGTGGACAGACAATCGCGGCCTTCCGGAGGACGCCCTCACCCGCGATCAGATGCTCGACGACATCTCCCTGTACTGGTTCACTGGCACCGGTACATCGAGTGCGCGTCTCTACTGGGAAGGCGTCGGAAGCACGATCCGGGAGAATAGCTTCTTCTCGAACTCGCGTGCGTCGTCAGAACCAATCGACCTTCCGATGGGAGCAACCATCTTCCCGGGCGAGACCTTTCTCGCTCCGCGCTCCTGGGCGGAGGCCGCCTGGTCCAGGTTGTTCTACTGGAACGAGGCAGACAAAGGCGGACACTTCGCCGCGTTCGAGCAGCCCGAGGTTTTTGCGCGGGAGATGTGGCAGGCCTTCGCAACGTTCCGAGGCTAAGTCGCGTACTGGCGAAACCATCTTCGAAGCCAACCCGCTCCGCAGACCGCCCACTCGGGTCCTCCGCCAACCTGAGTGGTCAAGGCCTGCTCGTGCTAGCGGTGATAGGATTTTTCTTGAACTGCCGGTGCACACATCGTGCACACGCTGCCTTCTTATCAATTGAAAAACTTCAACTCTCGCCAAATCCATCATGAGCCCGTTTGAGCTAATTTGAGGAAGTGTCGCCGAGCGAGATCAAATAGCAGCACGAATTCAATTCGCGTGAGACGGCAACGCCCAGGTTCAAATCACGGAGGTGCAAGCACCGGTCCCGACATTCGCTGCAAATTGAAATTTGACCGACCTGGCTCTCGGGGCCCGCATCCTAGTTGTTGTCAAAAGCGATTCCGATCGCTGCCGTAGTCTCCCAATTGGATACACTGGGTCGCCTCTACGCTCGATCACAGAGCGGCGTCGAGTAGCCATGGCTACCGGCCGCATGGATGCCCAGGACAGCGCCGCAGACTTGCCGATGCTGCGCCGCACCAGTCAAACGAGCACTTGCCCGGATTCTTGGATAGACCGAGCCAGCCGCCCCCCCGGTAAGTCGATCGCTGTAGCGGAGCACATATCTGAACCCGCTACTTGACCGGTTCCATCGCGGCATATCAAAACTTCGAACCGCCACCTTTGCTAGAACCATTCAAAAAGTATACGCTAGGCTCGTGAACGGCTCGAGAGAAGAGCCCGGAACGTTGGGGAATGGCAAGCCGACGGCGTTGTTTGATCGCGCGGCGCATCCGGCTTCGCAGCGGGTGCGACGGGCATGGGATCGATGCGGGCGGCCATTCGAGCAGCCTGGACCGGCTCAGCCGTTGCGCCTTGCATGATCGAAACGGCAGTTGCGACAAGCAGTCCCCGCACACAGGTGATTGATCGAATGGCCCGTCACGACCGCGGCTGGCCGCTTTTCAGCTCGGAGAAGCTGGGATGGACCAACGAGAAGTGCTGGCGGCGTGGGAGAAGTTCGTTGAGCGCGGAGCGTTGTCGTCCGATTTGAGATCTTCGGTCGCAGCTTCGTGGCAGAGATCCAGGAACCATCATGTCACCATCGACCGTGCGCGTGCGCCACTCGTCGGCGACGCCGAATTGTTTCGCCATCGCTCCAAACACGCCTCGCTCCGTCATGCGGCCCGGTGCGCGCTTGAGAATTCGAAGACATTCCTGCGTGACGCAAATTCAATCATGATCCTCACCGATCCCGGTGGGCTGATCATCGACACGCAGGGCGACGATAGGGTCATCGACGCCGGTCGTGCAGTTCATCTCGAACACGGAGGATGTTGGAGTGAGGCCGACATCGGCACCAACGCGATCGGCGCCGCGATAGCGGAATCGAAACCGGTGCAGATCCGCGGTGCGGAGCATTTCTGTTCGCAGGTCCAGCGGTGGACCTGCGCTGCCGTTCCGGTTCACGATCCGAGCGACGGCGAACTGCTTGGCGTGGTGGACATTTCGGGCCCCGCGAGCACCTTTAATCCGCAAAGTCTCGCTTTAGCTGTCGCGGTCGGCCATCATGTGGAAAGCGTTCTGGCGCAATCAGTGCGGCAAGAACATGAGGAATTGTTGTGCCACTTTCTCGCCAAGAGATCGCAATGGTTCAACGACGAGTGCATCTTGCTCGACCGCCGAGGCACGATCCTCCACGCCACCGAACGCGCCTTGAAAGCCCTTCGGCGTGACCACCACAGCATTCAAGGCGACGCGCCAACCCGTTTTCTGAAGACGGTTCCCTTCGCCGAATGGCCAAGCAAGTTGAAGGAGTTGCTTCCAAACGCGAGCTTCAATTTCGTTGAGAACGAGCGCAGCGGCATCGGCGCTATCGTGGTTCTGCATGCGCGACAGCGCCAACTCATCACGCCTCGCGACGCTTCGAAATCGAGACCGGATCCCGAACACCGCACGCCCGGGAGCTTGCCGTCCGCCGTAGGCGATTTGCAGCCGGCGCCGCGGTACCTTCACGGCACCGCTACCGGCTTCGTCGCCCGCGATCCCGTTGTAAGCGCCATCGTCCGTCAAGTTGAGACCGCAGCGGCACGCAAGATGCCGATCCTGATCCGCGGTGAGACCGGAACCGGCAAGGAACAGCTTGCCCGCCACGCGCATCGGGCAAGTGGGCGGGCTGGCGCATTCGTTCCCGTTAATTGCGCCGCCCTCCCCGAAAGCCTGATCGAGACCGAGCTGTTCGGCTATGCCGAGGGTGCGTTCACCGGGGCGCGGCGCGGCGGTGCCGTCGGGCTGGTCAAGGAGGCCGACGGCGGCACACTGTTCCTCGACGAGATCGGCGACATGCCAGTGGCGCTGCAGGCCGTGCTTCTGCGGCTGCTTGACGACTGGACCGTGCGCCCGGTCGGCGGCGTCAGATCCAAGGTCGACGTGTTCCTCATCTCCGCAACGAACGCCAGGCTCGACAAGGCCATCGCCGAAGGCGGATTCCGATCCGACTTGCTCTACCGGCTCAACACGCTCGAGGTGACGCTGCCGCGACTGCGCGATCGCGACGACTTTGACGCCATCGTTCGCCATCTGCTCGATACGATCGATCCGACCTGCGAAGTCACATCGGCGGACGTTGCGCGTCTCGCCGGGCGTCCCTGGCCCGGCAATATCCGCGAGCTCCGCAACGTGCTGGCACGCTTCACCCTCGCGGCTGCGAACGGTTTCACCAACGACGGCGGCGCCGCCGCTGTCGCTCAACGTCACGGGAACGAGGTCGGATCGCTCCACGACATTCATCGGGCGCGGATCCTCGAGGTGTATGCCGAGACTTCCGGCAACGTCAGCGAAACTGCACGGCGCCTTGGCGTCTCCAGAAATACCATCTACCGCGCGCTCGGACAGAAGAAGCCCGAATGACACTTTTGGTGCGCTGACTCCGCAGATGCTGCGCACCTCGCGGCATCTGCCGTCTCCAAACGAACGCCGGTCACAATGGACCGGCAATCCGCTCCGATCAAAGCAGCTCGGCGCCGCCGCCACGCGCCGGCCCCGCGGTCGGATCGTAGTCATCCGGCTTCTTGGCGATCAAGGTCTGCGTCGTCAGGATCAAACCGGCCACCGACGCCGCATTGCGAACCGCACTGTAGCAAACCTTGACGGGATCGATGATCCCGGCTTCGACGAGATCGACCTGCGAGCCGTTGCGTGCGTCGAGTCCGTGGCCATTGCTTGCCGTGGTGATTTTCGCGACCTCCGCCTCGCCGTTCAGGCCGGCATTCGCCGCAATGTAGAAGAGCGGCCGGCTGAGCGCGCGCTGCAGGAGCTGCGCGCCCTGCCTGGCGCCACCGTCCAGACGATGGACCAGCTCATCGAGCCGCGCAGCGATCCGCAGCAGCGCCACGCCGCCGCCCGGCACGATGCCCTCTTCGATCGCCGCCCTCGTCGCATTGATTGCATCCTCGATCAGCTGGGTCCGGCGCTTCTGCTCGACTGGCGTCGCGCCGCCCGCGAGAATCATCGCGGTGCCGCCCGACAGTTTCGCGATGCGTTCCTGGAACTTGTCCCGTTCGATATTTTCGGGCGCGGCATCGTATTGGCGCAACACCTGCTCGCGTCGCGCCGCGATGGTCCTCTGGTCGCCGGCGCCTGCCGTAATCAGGGTCTTCGAGGCCGAAATCCGCACCTGGCGCGCGGATCCGAGGTCGTGCAGCTCCGCCTTCTCCAGCCTGCCGCCGAGATCGGCGGAGATGACGCGGCCCCCCGTCGTGATCGCGATGTCCTCGAGCATCGCCTTGCGCCAATGTCCGAACTCCGGCGGATGGATCGCTGCGACCTTGAAATTGGCCTTCTCCCGGCGCGCCAGCAACTGCATGATGACGGCGGGCATCACCTCCTCTGCGATGATCAGCAAAGGCCTTCCGCTTCTCTCGATGAGCGAGATCACGCCGGCCAATTGTTCGCCGGTCTGGATCTTGAGATCGGTCATCAGGATGAAGGGGTTGTCGAGCACCACCTGCATTTTCTCGACATCGGTCACCATGTGATGCGAAAGATAGCCGCGGTCGAACGCCATGCCTTCGACGATTTCCAACGTCGTCTCGACGGTGCTGCCATATTCCACCGCCACGATCCCGTGATTGCCCGCACGCTCGAAGGCCTCGGCGACCATGTCGCCGAGCGCAGAGTCGTTGGCGGCGATCCCGGCGACGGCACGCAGGCTGGCGGAGCCCTGGAGGGGCTTCGCCGACCGCCGCAATGCCGTGATGGTCTCGCCAACCGCCAGCTCCAGCCCCTCGACCAGTTCGACCGGGTTGGCGCCCGCCGCGAGACATTTCAGGCCTTCCTGTACCAAGACGTCGGCGAGCACCGTGGCCGTGGTGGTTCCATCCCCTGCCACCTCATTGGTGCGCGCCGAAACCTCCCGTAGCACCTGCGCGCCCATGTTCTCAAACGGGCATTCGAGCTCGATCTCGCTGGCAATGCTGACGCCATCGCGCGACACGATCGGCGTACCGATCGGTCGGTCCATGATCGCGTTCATGCCCTTCGGACCAAGCGTTCCGCGCACCGCCTTCGCGAGCTTGGCGACACCCCGGCCCAATGCGGCCCGCGCCGCTTCATCGTGCATCATGATCTTCGGCATCTCAACTCCCCGACATAGCCTTGAGGTGGTCTGATTTGGACTCGGTCTTGTCGCTGCGCTTGCACATCACGGCACCGGACCTGCACCTAGCGATGCAGCCCTCGTCTTCGATCTCGGCACGAACGGCGTTTCGAGATCGAAACGCGCCGCAAGCAAGCCACGGCACAACGCGCCGTTGAATTCGGCGTTGACGCAGACCCGCCGCAGCTTCGAGACGTAACCGGGCACGCCATCGGCCTCCAGCCGCGCTCCCCCGGCATCGACAAAGGCCGGCGTATTTGCGTGGACCGGGCCGACGACAGCGCGGCGTTCGAGATAGCGCCTAACCAGCTTCGCACCGGCATCATCCAGCGGCATGTTGCCGAGTTCCGCCAATGTCAGGCTAACGATCTCTCGCGGGGTCTGCCCCAACGCCATGAGATGACTGAGCAGCGCGACCTGCCGCCGCTGGAAGGCCTTGACCAGGAAGGTCTGACGCAGTTCGTCCAAATTGCCGTCGGCCTCGGCGCCGAACGTCTCCTGGAACGAACGCCCCTCGGCGAGACCCGCATTGATCTTGTCGGCATACATGTGCTCGCCAAGTACCACGTGGACGCCCTTGACCCAATCGAGCCGGCTGACCGCCTGGCGCATGTCGTCTGCCATCAGGAAGGAAAAATTGGCGGCGCACCAATAGGTCGGCAAGCGAAACTCGATGTGAATCCGGTCCTTTGAATCCACGTCGGCCCTGGTCACAAAATTCAGCTCGACCACGGACTCGTCGAGCTCGGGATCCATCACGGTCTGCAGGCAGGCCCATATCTGGGCCTGCCTGTCATCCGACGAGCGGCCTATCGGCCGCACCGCCCCGTCATCGCTACCCGTCATGGCCATCACCTCGGCGCATGAACGGCTTCGGGCAGATGCGCGTAACCGCCGCCGGCCCGGATCTTCTTCTTCTGCGCCTCGACATCGATGCCGTAGATGCGCGCCGCGTTGAGGCCGAGGATCTTGGTCTTGGTCTCCATCGACAGCACCGAGCCGGTCTCCTTGGTGACGTCGGCTGGAATTTCGAACGCCATGAACTTGTCAATCAGCCATTTCGGGGTCCAGATGCCGTAATCGCTGCCGTACAGGATCTTGTCCGGACCGAGCCAGAACAACAGCTCGGAGATAACGTGGGCAAAATATCCCGGCCGCGAATGGATGAACGGTAAGGCGACCGCGAGACCGGCATAGACGTTGGTTTCCTGGGTAGCGATCCAGCAGAAATCATCCAGCCGCGGCAGGCCGCAATGCTCCACGATGAAGTTCAGATCCTGGAACGAGGTGGCGACATCGTCGATGTCGGCGACATCGAACGCATCCCGGTTCAACGGGATGATGGTCGGGCCCTTGTGGACGTGGATGTTCTTGATCCCGAGCTTCTGCGCCGCCTCGAGATACTGGTAGGACGCCTTGTCGGTCAGCTTGTAGCCCTTGGATTCACCACGCCATTCCGCGGTGTAGAGCTTGACGCCCTTGAGCTTGTGCTTATCCGACAGCGCGTGAAGCTCCTCGATGCCCTTGCTGCCGTCCCGCGGATCGAACGCGCCGTTCAGGATGAAGCGATCCGGGTGACTCTTCTTCATCGCCGAATTTCGCTCGGTGGTATTGAAGCCGTTCTTGTAGAAATCGGTGAGATAGGTCGGCTGCAGGATCGCCATGTCGTCATAGCCGGTGACGAACAGGTCGTCGAACATCGTCTTGGCGTCGTATTTCTCGAACTTCTCCTTGTCCCACTTCTCCGAGGGCGGGCTCAGATTCGAGTGATAGGCATAGAAGCACTCGATGAACTGCTTGCCGTGAATGTTCTTCTGGTTTGCCGGACTTCCGTCCCAGAAATGGGTGTGTCCGTCGATAACGAAAATCTCTTCACCCTTGGCCGTCCTGTACATGGCGTTCCTCCCGATCCGGCTGGATTTGTCTGTTGTTATGACGCGCGGTGATTGATGCCGTCTGATGGCCCTGGCCGGCTTCGCGCCGACCGGGGCCTGGTCGCAGGCAGCCGTCAGACGATGTATTTCATCATCTCGTTCATATCGCCGAACAGCATGACGGTGTTGTCGTCGATCATGACCATGCGGCCGTAATGCGTCGAGGTCGAGATCTCGAACAGATGCGGGGTCATGACCCGGCCGAGCTCTTCGGAAATCTCGTCCATCTTGAATTCCATCTTGCCGTCGCCATCGATACGGATCATCGCCGGCATGTAGGTCACCTTGATATGCTCGTGACGGCCCATGACTTCGGCGATGGCGCGCGCCTCGACGCTGTCATTCATGGTGACGCCGCATTGATGGGACACCGTGTCGTCGAACGTGATGTCTTTCATCGATTTGAAGATGTTGTCATTCTCGTGCAGCATGTCGATCTCCTGAAGGAATGGGTTGTGACTGACGTTTAGCGGGCCGGTTACGAGGCGATGTTGACCGGCACGGTCAGACCGAGCTCGCCACCGATCCCCTTGATGCGGTTCTTGGCGTGGGCCAGGGCATCGGCGTATGCCGCGACCTTGACACGTGGCTGCGACCAGATCGGCTGCAGATGGTTGGCGGCGTCGAGCGCGAGATCGGCGTGCTTGACCAGCCACCTGTTGAACAGCGCGACGTTCTGCGCCGCATAGGTCGGATCGGTGCCGAGGATGTGGAACAGCTCGACGGTGTTGGCGAGGTTGCGTTCGTAGTCGGCCTCAGCCGCGGAAACGACGGCCGGCGTGATGAAGTCGTTTTGCGCGGAGGCCGCCTGCATCAGGAAGCCCGAGCGGAACAATTCGCCGACCAGCGGCTCGAACACCACGTTGGTAGCAAAATATTGCTCTAGATAGTCGTTCGAGCCCATCACGGATTCGACCGACTTGCGCACACCCTGCCAGATCGGATCTTCGAGCCAGTGTTTCTTGCCTGCGGCGATGTCGAAGCCGGGAAGATCGAGGCCGACCTCGCTCAGATAGAGCGTGATGCCTTGGGCGAAACGGAGCTTGTAGGACGAGTTGGTCAGGATCGCGTTGTTGACCATCTGCGTATAGCCGTAGCGCTGCGCCTGCATGGTCGACGTCCCGAGGCCGAACTCGGCATGCTTGTAGGCGCCAAGGTGGTTCTGCAGGATCTTGACCCAGGCGGGATCGAAGCGGGTCGGCGCGCCGGACTTCCGGCCGTTCTCGATGGTGTTCTGCACCATGCCGCAGATCGTCGACTGCCGCTGGTAGTGCGTACGCTCCCATTCCTGGTCGACGGCCCTGAACTTGTGCCAGTTCGAGCTCTTGGCCGCCGTCCAGTCCTTGGAATAGGTCGGCGTTCCGTCGGGGAAGGAGATGATCCAATCCTGCAGCAGATAGCGCTCCGGATCGGGCTGCACGTCGACCGTCATGTCCTCGTAATGGGTGGCCTTGCGACCCTTGGGCTCGAAGTAGTTGTACTTGCGGCTATCGGAACCCGGGAAGACCGCGGCCCCCGCTGCGCCGGATTTGGCGATCGCGACGGGTTTGGCTGCTGCTGCTCTGCTTGTCTGTGCGCTCATGTCTCACTCCCTTTTGCCATTCTGTTCTGCGACGAACTTTTGAACGCCGTCATCGCACCGCCGGCGTAAACTTGTCGAAGTAGATGTGCTCCGGCTCGACGCCGTTCATTTGCAGGATGGGTAATACCGCGTCGATCATCGGCGTCGGCCCGCACGCATATGCGTCGATGGCACCGCACAATTTCTCCTGGCGCAGATGGCGCTGCACGACCTCGTGGATCAGCCCGGTCTCGCCGTCCCAGTCATCGCTCGCCTCGGCATGCGACAGCGCCGGCACGAATTTGAAGTCGTCGAGCCGCGCGGCAATCGCCGCGAGCTCCTCGAGATAGAACAGGTCGGCACGGGTGCGCGCGCCGTAGAAGAACCGCACCGGCCGCTGCTCGCCGCTGCCGATGTGATCGGCCAGGATCGACCACAGCGGCGACATGCCCGAACCGCCGCCAATCAGCAGCATCGGTCCCGGCCGCTCCTCGCGCCGGAAGCAGGTGCCGTAAGGTCCCTTGGCGGTCACCGCATCCCCGACGCCGAGCTTCCCGTCGAGCTGGGCCGAGAACGCGCCGTTCGGGTATTTCTTGATGATAAAGCGGAGACGGGTTGCTTCAGACGGCGGGTTCGCCATCGAGAAGGCGCGCGTGATGGTGCCATCCTTCAGCGTCAGATCGACATACTGGCCGGCCCAGAACTTCATCGGTTTGTCGATGTCGATCTCCAGTAGCCTGATGTCGGACGTCAGCACCGTCACATCGGCCACGCGGCCGTCAAACGCCTTCACCGCGATCGAGCGGCTGAGCAGGTCCTCGTCGTAGTTGAGCAGCTCGACGCTGATGTCGCTGAAGACATGAGTCCGGCACAGCAGCACGTGGCCGGTCTCGCTTTCGTAATCCGGCAAGGCAAAGGTCGAATATTTCAGCAACTCGATGTCGCCGTCGACCAGCCTGGACTTGCAGCTCCCGCACTGGCCTTCCTTGCAGCCATGCATCAGCGAGATGCTCTGGCGAAACGCCGCGTCGAGCACCGTCTCGCCCTCTTCCACTTCCATCTCGATGCCTACCGGCTCGAAGCGAACCTTATGAACCACCACGTCCGTCATCGTCCCCGCCTTGTCGTCACGGCAATTGAACAGAACAGCCGGACCTTCGCCGGCCGCCGGCAGGAGGGACCGCGAAACGCGGCCCCTCCCGTCGTCACGTTTAGTGGCAGGGGTTGATCTTGAAGCCCTTGCGATACTCGGTCGTCGCGACCTCGCGTTCGGCCGGCGAGAGCGCCCGGAAGCCGCGCAACGGACTGCCGAGCGTGTGGCCGCGCACGTGATCGAGCGTCCACATGTCCTTGGCGTCGAAGCGCAGATGCGGCTGTGCGATCATGGTCTTGCCGTCAGGCCTGACAAAGCCGAGATCCTTGATCGCGTCGGCGACATCCCAGCCGTGGTAGCAATCTTCCCATTCGCGGCGGCCGCTGAAGCGGCCCATCGCCGGCGTCGCCCGCCCCTCATATTCGGCGGCGAATGCCACCTTGTGGGTCCAGCGGCACCCTTCCGAGCAATAAGTGTAGATCTTGCCATCGACCTCGTCGCAAACGAAGTCTTCGCGGATCAGGCACGGCACCATGCAGCTCCAGCACCGGTGCGGGTACACGTAGCCCACATCGCTGTTGAACAGGATGTTGGTCTCGCCGGGCACGCTGAGCTTGGCGTGCCACTTCCAGAAGTCGCCGAATTCGGCGTACCAACCCGGATATTTGTGCTCGAACCACTCGAAGTCACGCTCGGTCTGGGCCTCGATGCGCCAGAAGTTCACCGACCAGCCGACCGTGAAGAACTGCGCGGTCTTGTGAACGTAGTTCTTCTTGACGATCCGGTCCCAGGCGGCCGCGACGTCGTCGTGGTGGATCTTGATGCCGTACTTCTCGAGCGGCAACATGTAGGTCCGGTAGTAGTCCTCGTAGATCCAGCGATGCCAGAGCTCCGCGTAGGACTCCTTGTTCTTGTCGCGGTTGGTCGTGCCGTACTCGATGAAGGTGCCGATCGCGGCGTCGACGATCGCATGGTTCTGCCAGAAGGCGTATTTCAGGTCACGTTCCAGCAATTGATGGTTCGACGGATCGTTGATCATCGCCATCAGCATCGAGTGGCCGTTGCCGATATGGCGGGATTCGTCCGACTGAACCGACAGGAACACGGTCGGCAGCGCGTAGTCGCCGTTACGGGCGGCTTCCGAGGGCATCGCCACGAACAGGGTGTTGGTGAAAGCGGTCTCCGCGACCACGGTCAGGTAGACGTTGGCGGCGGTGATCGCGTCACCGGTCAGGAAGCCTTCGGCAAACTGGCGGCCGATCGTGGTCGCATAGCACTTGCCGAACGCGGCTTCGGTGATATCGAACCCGGCGGGATCGATATAGTTCTCCATGTACCACTTTTTGAGGTTCATCTGGATCGTCGAGTGGCGGAACTCGTCGACCATCTGCATAGTGAAGCCGGTGCGGAGTTCCTCGCCGGGCGCCAGCCGCCCGACCATCGCCATCGAGCGCGCCGCCGAGATCTCCGGGAACGGGATGATCGCCAGGAACAGTTTCATCCACTCGACCCAGCGCGGCTCGACGTTGCGGAACATGTCGCCGCGCAATGCGGCATCCAGCGCGCCGTAGACGCGGTTGTCCTTCTCCTCCTGCATCGGAAAGTAGGACCGCAGCACCTGCTTCATCGGGTCACGCGGCGTCTTCGAGATCTTGTAGTCGGTTGGGAAGGTCATCGCCTCCTGCACGTAGCTTGGCGTCCAGCCAAGGTCCGCGACGCGGTTGGCCGCTTCAGCGATGCTGATGCCCTTCTGCGCGGTTATCTTGTTCAATGTCAGACTTGCAGTCATTTCCAGCTCCTTTGAACGTTGCGTTGCTTCCGGCATTTTCGCTTTTGATCAGAGGTCAAAACCTCTGGTTCGTTCCGTGAAATCCTCGGCGGCAAAACTCACTTTGAGTCCGTTAAATGGATTGATCGATCTGCTGACTTCGTCGTTCCTCGTCACGCTCCGCTGGCCGGTTTGATGAGAGGTTTTCCTTCGGCGACGAATTTCGCCGAGAGAACCAGTGCGCCCGTGGCGAAATCCTTGCCGTGAGCGGCGATCATCGCCTCCGCGATCTCGGCAAGCTGGATGAAGAAGGCGTCCTTCGACCTGTCTTCCTCGCTCATGACCGGTTGCGGAGACGGCATTTGCCTCTGGTCTTCTGATGCAATCATGGTCGCCTCGCTTGTCATGCGTGCCCCGAACGTTCGTGTTCGCCGGGCGACGGACCGTCGTCGATCTCGCGCAGCGACGTGTTGAGCCACTCGCGCTCGGCCAGCAGGCGCCGATGCTCCTCCCGGACCACCTCCAGCCGTGCGATCGCCCGTTCCAGCTCCTCATGCGCTTCAGGCCCGGCTTCGGCCCGCGCCGCGCCACGCACGGCGCAGGCGAGCTCGATTTCGGCACCGCCGCGGGCGTGTTCGTTGGTGATCTGCCGCTCGTTGTTGTCGACCATCTCATCGATCACCTTGTCCCGAGCGATCATCCGATCGCGGGCGCGCCGCAGTTCGGCCGCTTCCCCGGCGGTGATCTGTGGCCTTTGCGGGCTGTCGTCTGTCACTCGCGCCACTCTCGCTCGACGATCCGGACTGATGTTCTGCATCTCGCGGCACATCTCCTAGGGGATCAGCACCGCGCGGCCATGGATGCGTCCATGATGCAGATCATGAAGCGCCTCGTTGGCCTGGCTGAGCCGGTATTCCCTGGTGTGGAGTTCTACGAGGCCGCGATCCGCGAGCGCCATCAGCTCGACCAGTTCGGCATAGGTGCCGACCAGATTGCCGACGATCGTCTTTTCCGACGTGATCATGTCGATGGTCGGGATATCGATCTTCCCACCATAGCCTACGATGTAGTAGGAGCCGGCGTTCGCCGTCATCGACAGGCCCCTGGCGACGGCCTCGCCCTCCCCGACGAAGTCGATCACGGCTTCTGCGCCACGCCCACCCGTCAACGCCAGAACGGCCTCGACCTCGTTGCCGTCGGCCTTCACGAGATGATGCGCGCCGCACTTCTTGGCGAGCTCGAGCGAGTCTGCGGCGCGATCGATCACGATGATCTCGGCCGCGCAGAGCGCAGCCAGAACCTGGATGCCGATATGGCCTAGCCCGCCCGCGCCGATCACGGCGACATATTCGCCCGGCAGCAGATGTCGGGATGCCTTCTTGGCGGCGCGATAGGCCGTGAGGCCGGCGTCGGTGTAGGGAGCAACATCCTTTGGCGCGAGCGACTTCGGCAGCTTGATCAGGGAGCGCTGACCGGTCAGCAGATATTGCGCATAGCCGCCGTTGGCGTTGATACCGGGGAACGAGCTGTCCAGCGCGTGCATGTCGTCGCCGCGGCGGCATGCCAGACAATGCCCGCTGGTCACGAGCGGATGGCAGATCACGCTGTCGCCAACCTTGACCCCTTCGACCCCCGGCCCGATCGCTTCGACCCAGCCGGCGTTCTCGTGACCCATGATGTAAGGCAGCTTGACGTCGACCTTGCTGCGCCAGATGCCTTCGACGATATGCAGGTCCGTGCGGCAGACGCCGGCGCCGCCGATGCGCACGATCACGTCCATCGGGCGCGAGATCTTCGGATCGGTCACGTCTTCGAACCTGACGAACTCCTTCGCCGTCAGCTTCTCGTCGAACTCATGAAGCACCGCCGCTTTCATTGAAAACGCCTCCCCGAAAATTTTTTATTCTGTCGATCGGATGCGATCGCCATCCCGCCGAAGAAGTCAGCAAGGGCTGTGCCAAGCGAACAAAGGCCTGATCTTCCTATCGTTCTTGCGATCGCCGGCGCGCGCGCGCCGATCCGCCTCGGAGCAAGCTTTGCGTGCAACTGTTCCGAGTCGGAACAGTTCGATGAGCGCGATGACGACTGCACCGAAATTTGGATTTTCAACTGCTTGATCTATGATCGTCAAAACTGCGTCGCGCGAACGGCACGAGCCGAGCGACGCAACCAAGAGGAAATCGCCAAGCCGCACTCCGGGAGGAGCCAGAATGCTGACATCCGGCCGACGCATGGACAGTGCTTGGATGACGCTTGAGCGGCGCGGCGCGCTGCCGGCCGAACTTCTGTCCGCCGACATCTACGACAGCTGGATGCGCTGTATTTCGCTAGGACTTGATACCTTGCGTCCTCCGTCTCCCGAACTCGTGAGCAGCGCCGTGCTGCGCCAGGAGCAGCAGCGCTGCTCACTGATCCGCGGCCTGGCGCTCGCGGAAATGCACACCCTGCATCAGCAGATCGCCGGCTCGAACTTCATGATCGCGTTTGCGAACGCCGACGGACTGCTGCTCGACATCATCTCGGATTCGAGTTTCAGCGACACCTCCGACGCCGCCAGTATCCGGCCTGGCACGGTGTGGAGCGAGGCCAGCTGCGGCACCAACGGCCTCGGAACGGCGGCCTATCTCAAGCGGGCTATCGTCGTTCATGGGCGCGAGCACTTCTTCCCGCGCTACAGCAACCTCACATGCATCGCAGCTCCGATCTTCGCGCCCGACGGTGAACTCGCAGGGATCCTGGATGCGTCATCGGACTGCATGTCGCGCCAGGCTCACACCCAGGCGCTGGTGGCGATGGCGGCGACCCAGATCGAGAACGGCCTGTTCCGCGAATATCACCGCGGCAACATCCTGATTGCCTTCCACAACCGCGGCGAATATCTCCACACCCTGAGCGCGGGCCTGCTCGCAGTCGACAACGAGGGCCGCATCCTTGCGGCGAACCGTGCCGCAAGTGTCCTGCTGCATGGCCTGCCCGCGTCGCCGGGGCGGCGCTTCGCCGACGTGTTTCGCACCAAGTTCAGCGTCTTTGTCGATGAAGGGCGGCATAAGGAACGCCAGCGCCTGCAAGACGAGGTCGGCAGCCAGTTTGTCGCAACGATCGAGAATGCGCGTCAGTTCTCGATGATTCAGGCCGTCTCGCGGCCCCGGCCGCCGGCACCCAAGGGCGTCGCAACGCAATTCGTGTCCGCCGATCCCGCGATCGCCTCCGTGGTCCAGCAGGTCGGCATCGCGGCCGTCCGGAAGATGCCGATCCTGATCCGCGGCGAAACCGGCACCGGCAAGGAGCAGCTCGCCCGCCACGCCCACGTCGCCAGCGGCCGCAGCGGCGCCTTCGTTCCGGTCAATTGCGCTGCGCTTCCCGACAGCCTGGTCGAGGCCGAGCTGTTTGGCTATGCCGAGGGTGCGTTCACAGGCGCCAAGAAGGGCGGAGCCACCGGGCTATTCAAGGAGGCGGATGGCGGCACGCTGTTCCTCGATGAGATCGGCGATATGCCGGTCACGTTACAAGCCGTGCTCCTGCGCTTTCTCGACGATTGGACGGTGCGTCCGGTCGGCGGCACCAAACGCCAGGTCGACGTTCTTCTGGTATCGGCCACGAATGCCAATCTCGACGACTCAATCGCCAAAGGCCGATTCCGGTCCGATCTGCTGTTTCGGCTCAATATGCTGGAGGTGACGTTGCCGCCGTTACGCGAGCGCTCCGACTTCGCCGAAATTGCCCGCCACCTGATCCAGCAAATCGACCCTTTGATGGATCTGACCGATGGGGCGATCGAACGTTTGGCCGAGCTGGACTGGGACGGAAACATCCGCGAACTGCGCAATATCCTTTCCCGATTGTCCCTGGCCGAACCGGGCGACTTGATCGACGAGGCCTCGGTCGAGTCGGTTCGCGTGCATTCGGGCGGCGAGCGCCTGGCTGGCAAAGGAACCGGCAGCGGCAATCTCAAGCCCAATTTGCACGAGATACAGCGCTCGCATGTGCTGACGGCCTACGCCGAAACAGGCAACAACATCAGCAAGACCGCGCGCCGCCTCGGCGTTTCGCGCAATACGATCTATCGAGCCCTGCGCGGCAAACAGGATTAGTACAATCGCCGCGAGGGCTCCAGGATGCCGGCGCGATCTGGCTTTAAATGAACGCGATGGCGTCCTGTCCCTCTTCGCGTTCAATTGGGAGAATCGTGATGTTTGAACCGGACAACAGTCTCGAAGCCCTTATGCAAGCCGCGGCACGCGATGCCGGCATTATTCCGGCATTCTATCGCACATTGCTGGAGACCGAACTTTATGTTCTGACGCCGGAAGCACCTATGAAGCCCGGACGGCGCCGTTCGCTGAAGTTTCAAGAAGAGATCAATATTGCAACGGTCGACTTTCAGAATATGAGATGGCTTCCTGCCTTTACCTCGAAGAAGCGAATTTACGACTACATAAAGGAGCCCGAAGTGTGCCTTGGCGCCGCCGCGCGCAATCTATTCGAGATGTTGCCTGACTCCAATTTCTGGCTCAATCCGTTGTCAGAATGCCAAAAGCCGCTGCCGGCTACCGAGATCGCTCTACTGATGAGTGGCAAGATCTTTGACCTATCGATGAAGATCGCGCGATAGGCACAGTGGCGGTCGCAATGATCGTAATGACTACGTTGTCAGGTCACGAACTGCCCCCCGAACATGTGGTTAGGCATCCGGATGATCTCGATTCGCCAGCCGCACCGCGTGGTGCAATCATAGGTGTCACCTACCTCGCAATCACCCTGCGCATCGCCGCTTTCTCAGAGTAGTTTGAATCGCCGCTCCAATTCATCATGAGCAAGCTTAAGCTAGCTCCAGCAATCGATGCCCGATTGGAGCTATCCGGAAAACGGTTCGTCCAACCAAAGACAGTGCAAGAGGCCGTCTTTCACCCTGCTCCGCGACTACGCCGCGCAGCTCACGTTGGCTGTGGTCAGATTTTCTTGATTTCCCGGTGCGCACGACGTGCACACGCCGCCAGCTAGCTGACTGAAAACGTTGAATTCTCGTTCCAATCCATCATGAAAAACTTTGGAGCTGTTTCAAGCCAAGATGCGAAGGGTGGGTCAAAGGACGTCAGCATGCGCCATGAGGTACCGTGGGGCTGATACCATCAACCGCTGTTGCGCAGGAATACGTAGTCCGCCGAATAGGGCGCGCTACGGTAATCCCCGACTCTCTCGCACGAGCCCCGCGCGACCCCGCCCTCGGTGTTGATGCGCTGGACAACGGTCGCGGCCGACAGCACACCGTTACCGCGCCGATCGACCACTTCGAGCTCGAGCGACGGAATGTCGTTCGAGGTCGCGCCGGGCGCGCTGGCGACGACCTTACCCTTCACGGCGCTACCGTCCGTGAGCTCCCAACTCGGTCCGCCGTAATGCCGTCCAATCGACTTTCCGTCCAGCATGAGCGTCGCAATCGGCTCGCGCAATTGCCAAGTCAGCGCGCGAACTCTCGATTGGGATTTCCCGACGTCCAGCTTGCATTCGTAGACCTGCGCGCCCTCGGCATGGAGGGTAGTGATAACGGTCCTGTCGCGCACCGCAATTGCCAACGGCTCTTGCGCCGCCGCCCTGCCGATGAGGGCGGCAAAAGAAACGGCGCCAACGAACGCTGTCGGAATCTTCATCGGTTTTCCTCGACTTGGTTGCAGCTGTAACGTGTGGGCTGACGGCGGCGAAGCCGGACTGCTCGCCAGGTCTAGCGCTCGCGCAAAACTTCCTGGCGGTAGCGCAGCAATGGCGAAAGCAGATAGCTCAGGACCGTCCGCGATCCCGTCTTGATCTCCACGGTCACCGCCATGCCGGGCGACAGGTTAACGACTCTGTCGTCGATCTGCATTTTTGCGCGATCGAGCGAAATGCGCGCGCTGTAGTTCAGTTCCTGGCCCTTCGGCTCGCTGGTTTCGTTCTGCGTCCCCAGAGTGCGATCGCTGGAGCGATCCTGCTGGCGATCGCGGATCACGGCGTCCTGCGAAACCAAGAGCACCTGACCATGCAGTAGCCCGTAGCGGGTAAAATTGAAGGTATCGATCTTGATCTCGGCTTGCTGTCCGGCATGGACGAAGCCGATGTCGTGATTCGACACCATGGCTTCGATTTCCAGCCGGCTGTCGCTCGGCACGACCACCAGCAGCGACTGCGCCGGCGTAACCACGCCGCCGACGGTGTGGATCGCGAGCTGCTGCACCACGCCGTCGACGGGGGCCGTCAGCTGCTGAAGCCTGGTCCTCTGCTCGGCCTTGATCAGGTCCTGCGCGAGCCCGTTCGCCTTCTGCTCGGACTTGGCCAGTTCGTCGGAAAGCGTATGCCGATACTCCGCCACCGCTTGCCCGCGGGTCTCGCGGATCGCTGCGATCGCCGCCTCGGTCTCATGCAGATGGCTGTTCTGCACGTTGTATTCTTCCTGTTGCTCGACCAGCAGCTGGAGCACCTCGAAATAGCCGAGCTTCGAACCCAGCTCCTTCTCGACCAGCGTCTTACGAATGTCGACGCGCGACTGGATTACCGGAATAATCGTCTCGAGCTTGTGGATTGTCGCCGATGCGGTGGCTTGTTCGGCCTCCTTCTGCGCTTGCTGGCGCAGGAGTGCCGCGGTCTTGGCGCGATGCTCGGTCACCTGGTTCAGCAACAACTGACGCTGGGCCGCAACCAGTTCCGGGTCGGCCCCGGCGGGCGGCATGAGGTCGGCAGCGGGATCCTCGCTACCGGTGAGCGCCGCGCGCACGCGCGCGATGTTGAGCCGCTCGGCCAGCAGATCGTTGCGCAAATGATCGCGCTCCGCCGCGTTCACGGTCGGGTCAAGTTCGATCAGCACCTCGCCGGCCCTCACCGCCTGCCCGTCCTGTACCCGGATCGACCGCACGACGCCGGTCTCGAACGGCTGCACCACCTTGGTGCCGTCGCCCGGCAGGATTTTTCCGGTCGCCGAAGCCACGATATCGATGGTACCCCACCAGGCCCAGAGCAAGGCCGCGCAAAACATCAGGGCGATGCTGGCCGCGGTCGCCCGGCCGACCGGCGACGGTGGCGTCTCCACGATCTCGAGCGCCGCCGGTAGAAACGCCAGCTCCTCAGTGCTCTTGCGTTGCGCAGGGAGGAACGAGATCACGCGTGGCGCGGATCCGGCCGCAACAGCCGCTTCAGACGACTTCATGGAATCCTCCTTGCAACCGGTGCAGCGACGCGTAGCGGCCGCCGGTCTTGATCAGCGTGTCGTGGCTGCCGTCCTCGACCAGGCGACCGCGATCGAGCGTCACGATGCGGTCCGCCGTGCGGACGGTCGAGAGCCGGTGTGCGATCACCAACACCGTCCGCCCCTTGGCGATGTCCTTCATGTTCTGCTGAACAATGCGTTCGCTCTCGTAGTCCAGCGCGCTGGTCGCCTCGTCGAAGATCAGGATGCGCGGATCGCCCACCAGCGCACGCGCAATGGCGATGCGCTGCCGCTGGCCGCCCGAAAGCGTCGAACCGCGCTCGCCGACCACGGTGTCGTAACCCTCGGCAAGCTCGAGGATGAAGTCGTGCGCTCCCGCGAGCCGAGCCGCCGCAACGATGCGTTCCATCGGCATGGTCGGATCGGCGAGCGCAATATTGTCGCGCACCGAACGGTTGAACAGCACGTTCTCCTGCAACACGACGCCGATCTGACGGCGCAGCCAGGCCGGATCGGCCATCGCGAGGTCCATGCCGTCCACCAGCACGCGCCCGCGCTCCGGGACATAGAGCCGCTGCACCAGCTTGGCGAACGTGCTCTTGCCCGAGCCCGAGGGCCCGACGATACCGACGGTCTGGCCGGCCGGCACATCGAACGAGACATCGTGCAGCACCTCCTGTCCGTCAACGCGGTAGCGGAACGAGACATGGTCGAACCTGATGTCGCCGCGGATGGCCGGCAGCCGCGCCCGCCCGGCCGAATAGGTCGGCTCGGCGGTGGTGTTGAGGATGTCGCCGAGCCGCGCGATAGACAGCCGCGCCTGATGAAAATCCTGCCAAATCTGCGCCAGGCGCAGCACCGGCGCGCTCACCCTGCCGGCCAGGATGTTGAAGGCGACGAGCTCGCCGACCGAAAGATCGCCGTCGATGACGAGCCTGGCGCCGCAGTACAGGATGCTCGCCGTGACGATCTTGCTGACCAGCTGCACCGTCTGGCTCGCGCTGTTGCCGAGACTGAGGACGCGGAAGCTCGCCGCAACATAGCCGGCCAGTTGCTCTTCCCAGCGGCGCTGCATCTGCGGCTCGACCGCCATCGCCTTTAGCGTCTCGATGCCGGTGACGCTCTCGACCAAAAACGCCTGGTTCTCGGCACCGCGGCGGAATTTCTCGTCGAGCCGTCGCCGGAACAGCGGCGTCGCTCCTGCCGATATCACGATGTAGAAGGGAAACGAGCCGATCACGATCCACGTCAGCAGCGGTGAATAGAAGAACATCACGCCCAAGAAGACGAACGTGAAGAACAGGTCGATCAGCAGGGCCAGCGCTGAGCTGGTGAGAAAATTGCGGATGTTCTCCAGCTCGCGCACCCGCGCCACCGAATCCCCGACGCGACGGGCCTGGAAATAGGCCATCGGCAAAGCCAGCAAATGGTGAAACAGGCGCGCGCCGAGTTCGACGTCGATCCGATTAGTGGTGTGGGAAAACAGATAGGTGCGGAGGATTCCGAGCACGGTCTCAAAGACCGAGATCGTCACTAGTCCGAGAACCAGGACATCGAGGGTGGTCAGCGACCGGTGCACCAGCACCTTGTCGATCACCACCTGGTAGAACAGCGGCGAAACCAGGCCGAACAGTTGCAGGAAGAACGATGCGACCAGCACCTCGCCCAGCAGATGACGATATTTGTGAATCGCGCCCATGAACCAGACGATGTCGAAGCGGCGGGTGATGTCCGACAGACCGGCGCGGCGGGTCATCAGGATCAATTGACCATCCCAAATCGAAACCAGCTCGTCCCGCGTCATGAGCGCGGGCCGCGCCGCCGGCGCCTGCACCAGAACCTTGCCCTCGGCGGCCTTGGCAACCACCATGAATCCACCGTCGCGCAGCGCCGCGATGGCGGGCAAGGGCGTGCTGCCAAGCCTGGACCAGTCGGTCCGGCAAGCCCGTGCCTTGAGCCCGAGGCCTTTGGCGCACCGGATCATCTCCGCTGCGCCGATCTTATCCGTGCCCAGCCGATCCGCGATCTGTCCGGCATCGGCCGCAACCCCCTGGAGATGCAGCAGCGTCACGAGGGCTTCGAGACCTTGGTCAACGGGTCTCGTGCTGTTGGTTTCGTTGCTCATGTATGCTCTCCAGGGTGATGTTGCGTCAGGCTGCGTGCGGCTGCGCCAGCAGCGGTTGCTGGCCGGGCGCAGGATCGGCAAGCGGGGCGCCACCGAAACCAACACCCGTCGAGACCAGACTCGAGGCCATGAACTGGCCCAGCAGGGCAGCACCCGCCACAGGCTGAGTGTTACTCCCGGCGCCGCCGGGATTCGCCACCGCGTGGAACACGAAGTTGTTGCCGGTGCCACCGTCGAGGACGTCGGCACCGCCATTGCCAATCAGGGTGTCATCGCCTGCGCCGCCGCTCAGAGTGTCGTTGCCGCGGCTGCCGATAAGGATGTCGTTGCCGTCGCCGCCATTGGCGATGAACTGCATCGCCCCTCCGAGCCCGAAGGCGTTGATGACGTCATCGCCACCGAGGCCGTTGATCACGATGCGATCGTTGGCGTCGAAGCCGGTGATCGTGACGTCGGTGGCCAGGCCCGACACCGTGATCACGCCGTTGTTGTCGTTGATCGAGATCGCGTCGTCGCCATTGGTGGCGTTGATCACCACTGTGTCGACCTGACCATCGCCCTGTCCGCTACCGACAGGCGCTGACAAGTCGATCGCAACACGCTTCACGTCGGTCTTGGACAGATCATTGACCGTGATCGTGTCGGCGCCGCCCAACGCGTTGACATCGATCGTCTCGATGCTCTTCAGGTTCATGCTGACGGCGCCGACGTCACGGTTGAGGGTCGCCCCCTTGCCGTTCGCCGAGATGTCGATGTTCTCGTTGACGTTGGCACCATTGTACAACAGGGTGTCGTTGCCTGCCCCGCCGTCGACCGTGTCGCTGCCGTCGCCGGGGTTCCAGACGAAGGTGTCGTCGCCCGCCCCCATCGATGCCACGTCGTTGCCGCGGCCACCGATGACAAGGTCGTTGCCCGCGCTGCCGAAGATGGTGTCATTGCCATCGCCGCCGTTGAGCGTGAGGTTGACCTGGCCGGCGCGAACCGCCGAAGCATTGATGATGTCGTTTCCAGCACCGCCGTTGACGACAACCGAGTCGATGCCGGCATCGACGCCACTGACCGTGACCTGCGCCGCCAATCCGTTGACGACCACCGACAAGCCGTTGCTGCCGACACTGATGCGGTCATCGCCTACCGTGCCATTGACATTCACGGTGTCCGCCACGCCGTCACCCTGACCGCTGCCCGGCGTCGCCGACAGATCGATCGCGATCTGCTTTGCGTCGGTTCCGGAGAGATCATTGACTGTGACGGTGTCGGCACCGCCGAGGGTCGCGAGCTGGATGCGCTCGATACCGCCGAGGTCCATGGTCACATTGCCGACATCGCGGAACAGCCGCACCCGCGAGCCATTGGCCGAGATGTCGATGTTCTCGGCGACATTGGCGCCGTTGAACACCAGGGTATCGGTGCCTGCCCCGCCTTCGACCGTGTCGCTGCCGTCGCCCGGATTCCAGACGAAGGTATCGTTGCCGTTGCCGAGCAGCGCGGTATCGTTGCCGCGACCGCCAACGACGGTGTCGTTGCCGTCGCCTCCGATCAGGATGTCGTTTCCGGCGCTGCCGGTGATGGTGTCGTTGCCGGCACCGCCGTCGATGGTGAGCCCGATCACCCCGGCAGCAAGGCCGGCAGCGGTGATGACGTCGTTGCCGGCGCCGCCCTCGACGGTGAGTTGGTCGTTGGCTCCCTCGGCGCCGGCAAGGGTCACCGCTGCGGGCAGGCCGGTGACGGTGACCGAGCCCGCCGCTCCCGCCACCTGAATGTTGTCGCTGCCGTTGGTGCCGTTGACGGTCACGCTATCGGCCGCGCCGTCGCCCGCACCGCTGCCGGGTTGGCTCTCTAGGTCGATCGCGACCTGCGTGACGCCGGTACCGGTGAGGTCGCCAACATTAACGGTGTCGGCACCGCCGAACGCGTTGAAATCGATTTTCTCGATTCCGTTGAGATCCATCGTGATGTTGGCGACATCGCGGCTGAACCTCACCCGGCCGTGGTTGGCCGTGATACTGACGTTCTCGCTGACGTTGGCGCCGTTGAACACCAGCGTATCGGTGCCGTCCTGACCTTCGACCGTGTCGCTGCCGTCGCCCGGGTTCCAGATGAAGGTGTCGTCGCCGGTGCCGCCGAGCAGGGTGTCGTTGCCGCGGCCGCCGGTGATGATGTCATTGCCGGCGCCGCCGATCAGCATATCGTTGCCGTCGCCGCCGGTGATGGTGTCGTTGCCGTCGCCGCCGTCGACGGTGATGTTGATCAGGTTCGCGAGACCGTTGCCGGCGGTGAAGACGTCGTCGCCGCCGTTCATGTTGAGCACGAAGTTCTCGGTGGTGCCGATGTCGAGCGAGAACGGCGCCGGGCTGATCCTGTCGAAGCGCACGCGGCTGCCGTTGGCCGTGAGCGTGAAGACTTCGGCCCCGTTGCCGCCGTTGACCTCGGCGGTATCGATGCCGTCGCCGCCTTCCATCAGGTCGGTCCCCTCACCCGGGTTCCAGATCATGAGGTCGTTGCCGGCCCCGCCGAACATCTGGTCGTTGCCGGTGCCGCCGATAAGGGTGTCGTTGCCGTCACCGCCAAACAGGAGATCGTCGCCACCCTTGCCCTGCAGGATGTCGTTGCCGGCGCCACCGAACAGCTGATCGTTGCCCGAGCCGCCGATGAGGGTGTCGTTGCCTGCGCCGCCGAACAGCTGCACGGCCGGCATTGCGCCGTTGCTCTCGTCGACCGCGATCGTGTCGTTGCCGGCCTGGCCGAACACCTGGATCGTGGCGGTGTTGGCAACCGTCGGCCGGCCGCCGAGGATGGTCACGGCGCCGCCGTTAACGAGAATGTTGCCGGCCGCATCGCGGCTGGCGACGATGGAGTTATCGAGGGAGTCGTCGAACACCGTCAGCACGCCGGAGCCTGCCGAAAAACTGGCTGTGATTGCCATTGTAGCGGTCCTTTCGAGGATTGATGAATCAGCGCGAACGCTCATTCCTGGGGTGGGTGGTTTCTTTGGTGCCAACGCCCGATCTGGTAGTCATTGTCACCTCCGTAATCTTGACGCGCGTATGCACGGCTGCGGGCCACCAGAAATGGCGGCGCTGCGCTACGGAAGTATTTCAGGCAACGGTATTCGTGTTACGGCTGTAACTTGGCCGGCGTTCGCAGGCAGCGGTCCAATGCCGCAGCAAGTTCGGCGTTATCCAGCGGCCAGTGCAGCACTTCGGAGATGCCGGCGTCCGTCAGCAAATCGACGCTGACATCGGCGGCAGTCGCGACGGCAAGCAACACAGGCTGCAACGGCGATACAGCGTGCAAGGCTCGCGCCAATTCCACCCCGCCCTGGGGCCGTGAGGCGTGACCGACCAGGATGATATCGAATCGAGCAGAGTCAGAACGGCATGCAGCAAGGGCATCAGCCGCAACCTCAAATCCGACCGGCTCGTATCCCAGCGCCGCCAGCTTCTCTTCATCGCGTAGCAAGCGTTCTCGCTCGCTTTCGACGATCAGCACCGTCTCGCCGCGTCCGAGCGGAAGCGCCGGCAATCCGTCAGCCGCGATGGAAGCCGCCGCCACAGCGGGCAGCCAGACTTCGAACCGGCTACCACAGCCAGGTTCGCTCTGAACGTTGATGGCTCCATCATGATCGCGGACGATCTCGCGAACCGTTGCAAGACCAAGGCCAGTTCCTGCCACGCGCGTCGTGAAGAACGGCTCGAACATCCGCCGCGCCACGCGTTCATCGATTCCGCTCCCATTGTCGCTGACGGAGAGGCACACATAGTGACCCGGCGAGAGCCCCCCGTCGCTCATCTCCACGAAAGCGGCCGTCTGTTCCTGCTTCACAGCCACGCGGACCGAACCGCCATCGTTCGTCGCTTGCGCTGCGTTGGTGCAGAGATTGAGGATGACCTGCTGGAGCTGCGCCGGCTCGCCGGACACGGCGACGTCGGCCGGAACATCTTCGAAGACAAGCTCTACATCCGGCGGCAACGAGGCACGCAACAACGAGCCCGCTTCGTTGAGCAAAGTGCGCACCTGAACTGGACGAGCACGCCCGTCGGTCCGCCGGCCGAAGGTGAGGATATTGTCGACGAGGTCGCGACCGCGCTCGGCGGCCCGGCGAATCTCGTCGATGTGCTGTGCCGGCTTGGAGCCGCGGGTGATTTGCGGCTCCGCCATCTCAGAATAGCCAAGAATGGCGCCGATGATATTGTTGAAGTTATGAGCGATCCCGCTGGCCAGCGATCCTATCATCTGCATGCGACGTGCCCGCTCCAGCCGCATGGCAAGCTTGGTCCTTTCGCGTTCCAGAAATTCGCGCTCGAGCGCATTAGCTACGGCGTCACCGGCAAGCCTCGCGAGCGGGATCGGGGAGATCTTGTTCCGTATCGGGCGGAAACGGTCAAAACCCATGATGCCCTGGACCCGACCAGGCCGAATCAGCGGCAAACAGGCCCACGCGCGCACGCCCGTTCCCGCCAATGCATCCCTGATAGTGCCGGGCGGCAATGCGCTCGCGTCGGCAATGGTGATCCCGTCCCCTGCGCCGAGTTGATCGGCTACTGCCAATGCCCGTCGAGGCCAACCTGGCGGAAACGTCACTCCATCCTTCGACCATGCGTGGACCCGGACTGGCCTCTCGTCCAAAACCACATACGCGCGATCCGCGTCGATCATCCGACCGAATTCGCCCAGCACCTGCTTCAATCGCATCCCAGTTTCGGTCGGCGCGCAATTGATCAGACGCGTCGAATTCTCGGCAATGACATGTTCGAATGCTGCCCGCCGACGCAACGCCACCGCCCGAGCTCGCAGCCGAAGGCCGAAAATGACGAGCACGACCAGCAACAGCAGAGAGACAATGTAGAGCAGCAGCCGATAACGCTGCTCACTGGATTCGACCACGGACCGATGGCGGGAAAACAGTTCGCGGGTCTCCTGCAGGGCATGCGTGCTAGCCGCGGCGATGAAGGTCTTCAACGTTTCATCGCCCGCCGGGATCTGCTCATGGAGCAGCCGCGCATGCGCCAGCATCGCGCGCGCTGCTTCCGCCTCCGGTCCAGCGGTGGGCGCTTGCTGCGCAAACTGGTCGATTCTTTCCTGAAGCGCCCGCAGCGCGTCGGCTGAGGTGTCGCGCGACAAATGAAGGATCGCAGCCGCCAATGCGCCCGTTGCCGGCGCGAGTTGCGCGTCGTGGGCAAGGAATGCTGGGCTCGTGCTGAGCAGGCCTACATAGGAAAGCGAATTCTGCAGCAACGCGTTGCTTGTCTTGAAACGTTCCAGCAGATCTTCCTGCTCGACAACCGTCGCTGCCAGTTGGTCAATCGGCTTCGGATCGAGACCTTCGGCCTGTGCTTGAGACCCGAGTCGATTGACCGCGTCCTCCATCGCCCGCGCGGCAGCGTTGAACGTATCGTAGTCACGAAGCAGGCCTGCCCTCGCCTGAAGTACGTCGCGGTGCAGCGAGGCCTCCGCAAGCGCATATTCGTCGAGTGTCTGGAGCGTCACCGCATAGGTGGACGCGTTGGTATCTATGCCGCGCACCAACAGCCAGGTGAGCAGCGCGAGCAGAAATGAAACCCCGAGAATAAACGGCAGGTTCCTCATGGGATCGGCGAGTCGGTATGTGGCGCGGCGGAGGCCGGCCTTACGGCTCGACCTCGATATGTCCCGGTCAGCGTGTTGAGGAAGGCGACGATGGCGGCTGTTTGCTGATCGGTTAAAACGCGGTCGAGTTGGGCGACGCCCATCGCTTTGACCGCATCCGGCAACGTGGCCGCGCTGCCATCATGGAAGTACGGCGCTGTCGTCGCCACATTTCGCAAGCTCGGCACGCGAACTAATTCCGGCTCCGGCGAGCCCAATGGATGGAAGATGCCGTGCCGTTGAAAGAGATTGCCGCCCACGTTGACACCCTGATGGCAGGCGATACAGCCGAGCGATTTGAAAACCTGATAACCCGACAACTCGTCCGGCGTCATCGCGTCGGTTTCCCCGTCAAGCCATCGGTCGAAGCGGCTATCTGGTGTGACTAGCGTCCGCTCGTATGTCGCGATCGCATCCAGCATGGTGGCGACATCAGGCTCCCTTCCATAGACATTACGAAACTGCCCCACGATTTCGGGATCGGCACGCAGTTTGCCGAGCGCTTCGTCAGCGCTCGACGCCATGATCGCTGGATTGCGAAGACTGCCGTCGATTCCGTCCTCCAACGAGCGGAAATTACCTTCCCAGTTGAGGCGGAAGTTCAGACTCGCATTGAAGACCGTTGGCGTATTGAGGGCGATCGGCTGGCCCTCACGCGTATCGTGGATACTGGCGCTGGCACCATTGGTTGCTATATCGTGGCAGGATAAGCAGCTGTGTGTGTTATCGTGAGACAGACGCCGGTCGCCGAACAATCGCTCGCCGAGCAGCACACGCTGCGGGTCCTGGGCGCGTGGCACGGGAATTGGCGTGATGGGCTCTCGGTCGGCGCGCACCTCAAAGCCCGGCGATTGAGCGTCTGCCGTCGAGAACGCAGTGAGACAAACAAGCGCCAGCAGCAGACACGCGACACCGCAGCCGGCCTTGGCCGCCGTCGTCACCGACGGCGCCGTTGAAGGGACTGGACACAATGAGCGGCTCATCACTAAATGACCCGGGTCCTCGCGGAAGCGTTGATCGCCAAGTGTGTGTCCTCGTCGTGGAAGATGATCCTGCCTTGCAGCGCATGATCCTAAACTATTTCGCAGAGAACAACATCCGGACCTTGGCAGCAAATAATCGGCAGGAAATGATCGGTCGGCTTGGCAGTGCCGAGGTCAATCTGGTGATCCTCGATCTCCGGCTTGGATTGGAAGACGGACTGGATCTTCTGCGGGAAATCCGCCTGAACTCGGAAGTACCCGTGATCATCATCACGGGTCACCGCCGCGACGACATCGATCGAGTGGTCGGTCTCGAACTTGGCGCCGACGATTATCTGACGAAGCCATTCAACCTGCGCGAATTGCTCGCGCGTGTTCGCGCGATCTTGCGCCGGTTCGATGCCGGAAGGGCCGCGCAAGCGCGCGATCCAGAGCGAGGCCGATTTCGATTTTCTGGCTGGCAGCTCGACCGCAGGATCCGGCAGCTTATCGACCCGGCCGGTGCCGCCGTCGCATTGACCAAGGGCGAGTACGCGATGCTCCTGGCCTTTCTCGAAGCGCCACAACGTCCGCTTAGCCGCGAGCACCTGTTGCAGGCGACCCGCGTTCACGAAGATGTCTTCGACCGCAGCATTGATGTGCAGATTCTCCGCCTGCGGCGCAAGCTCGAGCGCGACCCGAGCGCGCCGCGCGTCATTCAGACCGAACGCGGCGTTGGATATGTATTCGCCGTTCCCGTAGAGCGGGTCTGACGAGGCAATTGGCGACCGCCCCGGAACTTCACTCGCGGAAACTCATGTGATTTGCTTGGATTTTCTTTGATGTCTCGGTGCACACGTCGCCTTCTAACTATTTGAAAAACTTGAACCCTCGCTCCAATCCATCATGGGAGCTACGGAGAATTTCCATTTATTGTCAGTCACTTAATTCTCTTTTTTGACCCAACAGATCATCGATGACACCGACCTTAGATATTGGTCCCGTTGATTTTCTTCAGCTCGTTTTTGGCTGGTCTGATCTTCATAACAGACGTTGCTACAAATTTGCCACGCGTCCGTCAGGCGAAGGCCTGCAACGTATAGCGGACAGCTATAGTGAACCAACTACCTCTAAGCAGGCTTTCGCTACGCTCGACAGATGCTGTCAGCTCGCCTTCGCCTTGACGTATCGCCCGGGCGCAGCTTCACCCGGAGGAAACTGGTTGCTGCCGAGTTGCGTTCGGGCGGGCACCCGGTCTTCAGCCCACGGCTTGAGCCAAGCAATCCAGTCGTTCCACCAGCTGCCCGGCTTTTCGTCCGCGCCCGCGAGCCATGCCGCCGGATCGTCGCATCGCTCGTCCGACAGCCAATAGCTTCGCTTGTTCTTCGACGCGGGGTTGATCACACCGGCAATATGCCCGCTCGCGCCGAGCACAAAGCGGGTGTTGCCGCTGAACAGCCCCGTGGTGCGATAGGCCGATCGCCACGGCACGATGTGATCTTCAACGGTCGCCAGGACATAGGCAGGCAGGTCAACCCGCCCCAGATCGACGGGCGTGCCGCACATCGTCAACCGGTTCGGCTCCCGAAGATTGTTCTCCAGGTACATGTTCCTGATGTACCAGCAATACATCGGCCCCGGCAGGTTGGTGACGTCGGCGTTCCAAAACAGCAGATCGAAACGCTCCGGTGACTTTCCCTTCAGATAGTTATTGATCACGTTCGGCCAGATGAGCTCCTTGGAACGCAGGGTCTGGAACACGAACCCGAGCTCCGAGCCGCGGTAGATGCCGCCACTGCCGATCGTCTGCTCGCGTTGCCGCACGCCCTCCTCGTCCACGAACACGCCGAGGTCGCCCGGTTCGCGGAAGTCGAGCATCGTCGTCAGCAATGTCACGCTGGCGACCGTCTCGTCCCCTCGTGTTCGCAGGATCGCCAGCGCAGACGACAGGATGGTTCCCCCGACGCACCAGCCGACGACGTTGACCTTGTCGGCGCCCGAGATCGACCGGGCGACCTCGATGGCGCGCATCGCGCCCCGCTCGACGTAATCGTCCCACCCAAAGTGCCCGCATGAAGCGTCGGGATTGCGCCAGGAGACCATGAAAACGGTCAAGCCGTGCTCGACCGCAAAGCGGACGAAGGAATTGGCCGGCTGAAGGTCGAGAATGTAGAACTTGTTGATGCAGGGCGGCACGATCAGCAGCGGCCGCGCCGTCGCCTGCTCGGTCACCGGTTCATATTGAATGAGTTGAAACAGCTCGTTTTCGAAGACGACGGCGCCCCTGGAAGTGGCGACATCCTTGCCGACTTCGAACGCCTCCTCGTCCGTGATCGTCAGACTGCCTTTGCCCAGATCGGCCATCCAATTGTCCAGGCCTGCCTTGAGGCTCCGACCTTCGCTATCCGCCGCAAGCTTGATGACATCAGGGTTGGAAGCGACGAAATTGGTCGGGCTCATCGCCTCGACAAGCTGACGTGTAAAGAAGCGCAGCCGATGTTTTTCCTTCTCATCGAGATCAAGCGCTTCGACGAAGTCGACGCAATAGCGCGCGTTCAGCAGATAGCATTGCTTGAGCAGGCTGTAGGCTGCATTGTCCCGCCACTCCGCTGCGTTGAACCTGCGATCACCGCGCACCGGCTCGATGCCTCCTTCGCTCTGCGCGCCGGTCGCCGACTTGATGACGTGCTCGGTGAGCTGGTACAACCGCCTCAGATGGTCCGCCTGCAATTCGGCGATGCGTCCCGACGCGTTCAGGGCCGAGCTGAGGCTCGCCGCGTCACGATCGCCATTCGGCGCCCATCCGAGCGAGCGCCACAGGCTTTCCCCCGCCTTCATGAAGCCCTCGACAAACTCATCAGGCATGTTGAATGGCCGATTCATGACGTCCCTCGCTTGGCAAGATTGATTGGCTTGATCGCTTCCGGTTTCAGGCCGCTTCTACATGGCGCCCTTTGCCCTCGCATGCACCTGAGCTTGCTGTCTCGTCGCCCGCGCGGAACGGCTGTCAGCCCGTCTCAACGCGTCGCCATCGCCCGCCGCGGTCTTCAGGACACGGAGCGGATGGTTGCGCCCTCCCTGATACCGTCGACGTTGACGGAGAGGCGCTTGATCTTGTCGTAGAGCGTCTGCTTCGGAATGCTCAGAAGCGCAGCCGTCGCCTGGACGTCGCCTTGCTTGCGCCGCAGCGCATCCTCGATGATCGACCGCTCGATGTTTTCCAACTGCCGCGGCAACGACATGTCCGACGTCCCGAGGCCGGACTTGTTGATCGCCTTGCCGTCGAGGACACCAAGCACGAAACGGTCGGCGACATTGCGGAGCTCCCGCACGTTGCCCGGCCACGAATAGGCCAGCAGGTAGGACATGGTCTGCTCGTCCAGGATCGGAGCATCACGCTCGAACCGCCTAGCTGCATCGAGGGTGAATTGCTCGAACAGCAGCGGGATATCCTCCCGCCGCTCGCGCAGCGGAGGCAATTCGATGAATGCGACGCCGAGGCGGTAGTAGAGATCGGCACGAAACAGCCGCTTTTCGCTGAGCTCGAGCAGGTTCACCTTGCTCGCGGCCACGACACGGCAATCCACTGCGATCGGCTTGTTGGTGCCGACGCGCTCGATCGAACGATCCTGCAGCGATCTCAGCAACTTGACCTGGACGCTCAGCGGCATGCTCTCGATCTCGTCGAGGAACAAGGTTCCGCCATTGGCGTATTCGATCTTGCCGATCCGCTGACGCGTAGCGCCGGTGAACGCGCCAACCTCGTGGCCGAACAGTTCGCTCTCGACCAGCGACTCCGGAAGGCCGCCGCAGTTCACAGCGACATAGTTGCCGCCGCGGCGACCGCTATGACTGTGCAGACAGCGCGCCACGACATCCTTGCCGGTCCCGGTTTCGCCGTAGATCGTGACGTCGACATTGGTCGCAGCCAAAGTGGAGACGAGCCGGCGCACTTCCTGGATCTGCGGCGACCGGCCCAGCAGGCTCGCTTCGATTGCCTGACGGTCCGCCAACGCCGATCGCAACGAGCGGACTTCCAGGGTCAACCGCCTCTTCTCGGCCGCCCTGCGCACCACCGAGATCAGTAGCTCCGAAGAGCACGGCTTCTCGATGAAGTCGTAAGCGCCGTTCCTCATGGCTTGCACGGCCATTGAAATGTCGCCGTGACCGGTGATCAAGATCACCGGCAGATCCTGATCCAGCCGACGCAGATCGGACAGCCACTCAAGTCCGCTCTTGCCGCGCAGCCGTACGTCGCAGACGACGACGAAGGGCATGTCGGAACGCACGGAGCCATTGGCGGTCTCGACCGAGGCAAACCCCGAGACCGAAAATCCCGCAAGCTCCAGGGCCTGGACGCCGCCGATCCGGACGTCGTCATCGTCCTCGACATAGATCACGCCGATCGATTGGTCATCACCCATGCGAAGCAGCCTCTGCTAGTTCAGCCAATGGAAGGATCACGACAAATTCGGCACCATCAGGCATCAGGTTTCGCGCATGCAGCTCGCCGCCAAAGGAGCGCGCAATGTGGTTGGAGAGCATCAGGCCAAGGCCGAGCCCCTTGCCCGCGGGCTTGGTCGTCACGAACGGCTCGAACATGCGCTGCAGAACGTCGGGCTCGATCGCGGGGCCGCTGTTGCTGATCGCGATGCGGCAGCGGGCGGTCTGAGCCTCTTCCCTGTTCGCCCGGATCAGGATCGACTTCCGTTCCGCGCTCTCCACGGCATCCAGCGCGTTGGCCACGATGTTGCACAGCAGCTGCTCCAGCCGGGTCTGGTCGGCAACGACGCAGAGCTTTGCATCAACGTCGGTCACGACCGCCACGCCGCCTTCCTTGACGCGCCCGGCAAGTATCTTGAGCGATTCGGCCACAGCCTGTTCGACGGACACCGCGTCGAGCGGGCTGCTCGACTTGTACGCGAAGACCCGCAGCTGGCTGGTCAAGCGCCCGAGCCTCCGCACCAGCTCGCCAATTCGGGTGAGATTTCCACGCGCATCGCCGATCGACCCGCGGTCGACGAGCAGGACCGCATTGTCGGCAGCAGTCTGCAGGGCGGCCAGCGGCTGGTTCAGCTCATGGACGATGCCGGCCGACATCTGACCGAGGGCGGCGAGTTTGCCGGCATGAACGAGCTCATCCTGGGTCGCCCGCAACTCGGCGGTTCGTTCCTGCACCCTGGTCTCGAGCATGTCGTTCGCCGTCTGTAACGCGGCCTGGCTGGCCAACCGTTGCTTGATCTCCCTGCGGCGCTGCTCGACCAGACCAAGCGCCAGCAGCGCAACGACGGCGGCGAGGCCCGAGATGACCCCGATGATGAGCGCAATCTGCCGTGTGGGCGCCTCGTCGTCGAGAAGGACGAGCTTCCACAGACCGCGGTTGATCGAGAGCTCGCTGACTGTGTAGGCGGTTCCGTTCTCCGCGATGATCCGCGAGGTACCGCTCTCGGACCGGGTGACGAAGCGCCATCCGAGCGGCGCCAGGTCGTGGTTTCCGTACGGTTTGGATCGCGCAATGTCGTCGCGTGTTTGAACCGACAGCGGAGCCATCGGGCGGTAACGCCACTCGTCGCGGGAGGCAAGTATCGTCACCTGGCGTTCATCGAGAAGAAGTATGTCGTTCTCTGTGCTGCGCCACGCGCGCTCGAACGAATCCAGATTGACCTTGACGGTGGCGACCCCCTTCGTCGTTCCATCGTCCTTCAGGGCATAGGACAAATAGTAGCCGGCGCGCGCGGTCGTGATGCCGACACCGAAGAACGCCCCTCGGCCGCTCGCGAGCGCTTCGATCATATAGGGGCGATACGACAGGTTTTCGCCGAGGGGAGTTCCGGGTTGGTCGAAATCGGCCGCAGCCAGCGTCGCGCCGGAGACGCCCAGCACATAGAGATTGTCGGCCCCGGCAAGCAAATTGATCGACTTCAGATAAAGGCTGACGCTTTGCTGCAGTGCAAGATCATTGGGAGATCCGAGCAGCCGAAACACATTCGGCGACGTCTCGAGCAGGGATGGGAGATACTCAAATCTCGAAAGATAGCCGTCGAGCCGGGCCGCCTCGACGGCCAGCCGCTGCTCGGCCGCAGCGTGCAAATGGTCGAGTCCCCGGCGGAACGTCACTGCGTATCCAAGCCACGACGCGGCGGCGACCAGCGCAAGGGCAAATGCACCGCGAACGAGCCAGCGCGTGGGAACAGATGCCAGCGAACCGACTTTGGCAGGCCCCTTGACGTTCGCCAGGGATGGAAGCTCCGTCATCTCGTGAACCAGCACAAACCGGGGAGCGCCGGCCACTGCGGACGACCACTCAGGCATGGCCCAACTCTATGGTCTTGCCTCGGAATAGGCGATAGGAAAATCCGGTGCAGGCGATGATGACCGGCAGCATCACGCACACCCGGATCAGGATGACCTTGAGTGTCTCGGGGCTGCTGGCGGCCTGCCAGACGGTGTGCCGGTCGATCACGACATTCATCTCCGCCGCACCTGCCTCAATGGAGCTTGACGTGCGGCTCGGTCCGCCGCGTGATCAAGCGGGCCAACGTGTCAAGCGCCACCTTGGCCGAGCCATGCAGGGCGTACTCATGCATCTTGTAGAGTGACAGGTACATCATCCGGGCAACCAGCCCTTCGAACACGAGGCTGCCACCGACCAGTCCGCCCATCATCGATCCGACGGTGCTGAATTCGCCGAGCGAGACCAGGGAGCCGAAGTCGCGGTACCGATAATCCTTGAGCGTTTCGCCCCGCAGGTGCCGCGGAATCTGGGCATAGAGGTGAGACGCCTGCTGATGGGCCGCCTGTGCACGGGGCGGCACGTTGCCCCGCTCGCCCCATGAGCAGGCCGAGCAGTCGCCAATGGCGAAAATGTTCTCGTCACGCGTCGTCTGCAGCGTCGGCCGCACGACCAGTTGATTGATGCGATTGGTCTCGAGGCCGGCGATGTCCTTCAGGAAATCGGGCGCCTTGACGCCGGCAGCCCAGACGATCAGTTCGGCGGGGATGGTCCGTCCGTCCGTCAGGCTCACATGCTCGGAACCAACTTCGGAGACCTTCGCGCCGGCCAGAACATGGACGCCGAGCTTGACAAGAAGCTTCTCGGTTTCGCTCGAAACCCGGTCGGGCAATGCCGGGAGCACCCGGTCGGCGGCTTCGATCAGCGTGATCCTGATGTCGTTCTGCGCATCGACCTGATCGAGCCCGTACGCGACCACTTCCCGCGTCGTTCGATGCAGCTCCGCGGCTAGTTCGACACCGGTCGCCCCGGCGCCGATGATTGCGACTTTCAGCTGGTGCTCCGCGACAGGCGATGATTGGGCATGGGCGCGGATGCACGCATTGACCATTCGTTCGTGAAACCGCTTTGCATCGGCCTGCGACTCCAGCTTGATCGCGTGCTCGACGACGCCAGGCGTGCCGAAGTCGTTATTCTGACTGCCGACAGCAACGACAAGAACGTCATAGTCGACGGTCCGCTTCGGTGTCACTTCACGGCCTTCGGCATCGAGATAGGGCGCCACCAGCACCTGACGTCGCTCCCGATCGATTCCGATCATCTCCCCGATCCGGTAGCGGAATCCATGCCAGTAGGATTGCGCGAGATAGTCGACTTCGTGCGCAGCGATATCCATGCTGCCGGCGGCGATTTCGTGAAGCTTCGGCTTCCACACATGGGTGCGGTTCCGCTCGATCAACGTGACCTCGAGCTTCCCCTTGCGACCGTATTTGTCGCCGAGGCTGGTCGCGAGTTCCAACCCGCCCGCTCCGCCTCCGACGATCACGACCCGGGGTTTTCCCGATTGCGCCTCACTCATGATGGCCTCGACCGAACGCGTTCACAGCCCACCCAATCGTGTGCTCTGGATCAGGTTCTCTCCGAAATCGCATCCGCGGCAGCGACTGCCGCCATGTTCACGATGCGCCGGACGGTGGCGGACGGCGTGAGAATGTGGGCCGGTTTGGCGGCGCCGAGCAGTATGCCTCCGACCGTCAGCCCCTGCCCCGCGGCCATCCGCAACAAATTGTACGAGATGTTGGCGGCGTCCAGATTGGGCATCACCAGCACGTTTGCCGGGCCCACGAAGCCGGAATCAGGAAACTCGTGATCGAGCACCGACTGCGAGAGCGCGGCATCGCCGCGCATCTCGCCTTCCACCGCCAGTTCCGGCGACCGCTCACGAATGATTGCACGCGCCTCCCGCATCTTGTGCGCTTCCGGGACCGCAGAGCTGCCGAAGCTCGAATGCGACAGCAACGCCACCCTCGGGGTGATGCCGAATCGCTTGACCTCCTCCGCCGCCAGCAAGGCGATGTCGGCAATTTGTTCGGCAGTCGGGTTGAGATTGCAGTGGGTATCGCAGATGAAGAGCTGATGCTGCGGAAGAATGAGCATCTGCATCACTGCGAGCGTCCGCACATGCTCTCGCGTTCCGATCACGTTGCGGATGGCGGCCAGGTGATCCGCGGTCCTTCCGATCACACCGCACAGCATCGCATCGCCGATGCCCCTCTCCAGAAGGATAGACGCGAGCACGGTCGCGTTGCTCCGGGTCTCCGACAGCGCCAGAGCGGCCGAGACGCCATCGCGTTTCCTGCGCGCATGGTACACGTCCGCGCACTTCGAATAGATCTCGACATCATGCGGATCGATGGTCTCGCAATCGGTGCCGGGCTGGAGCCGGAGGCCGAATGCCTTGATCCGCTCATCGATCGTCGCGGGCCGGCCAAGCAGCAGCGGCCTGGCGATCCCCTCGTCGACGATGACCTGCGCCGCGCGCAGTACGCGCTCATCCTCGCCCTCCGCCAGCACGAGGGATTTTCCGCTTCCCTTGGCCGCGGAGAAGACCGGCTGCATCGCATTGCCGGAGTGGTAGACGAAGCGGCCGAGCTTCTGGCGATAGGCGTCCATATCGGCAATAGGGCGCCTGGCAACACCGCTGTCGGCTGCGGCCTTGGCCACCGCCGGAGCGATCATCTCGATGAGACGCGGGTCGAACGGCTTGGGGATGAGATAATCCCTGCCGAAACGAAGTCCCTCGCCCTTATAGGCGGCAGCCACGACCTCCGGCACCTCCGTCATGGCGAGGTCGGCGAGCGCGCGCACCGTCGCGAGCTTCATCTCCTCGTTGATGGTGGTCGCGCTGCAATCCAGCGCGCCGCGGAAGATGAACGGGAAGCACAGGACATTGTTGATCTGGTTGGGATAGTCCGAACGTCCCGTGCCGATGATCGCATCGGGACGAACGGCCAACGCGTCCTCCGGCATGATCTCGGGAACAGGGTTGGCCATCGCGAAGATCAGGGGATCGCGCGCCATCTTCTTGACCATCTCGGGCGTCAGCACCTTGCCCGCTGAAAGGCCGAGGAAGATATCCGCGTCTCCGATGATCTGGTCCAGCGTCCGCGCGTCCGTCCTCACGGCATAGCGCGCCTTGTTGTCGTCCATGCCTTCCGTGCGGCCGGCATAGACCACGCCTTTCGCGTCGGTGACGATGATCCGATCCTGGCGCAACCCAAGACTGACGATGAGATCAAGGCATGCAAGCGCCGCGGCGCCGGCGCCGGAGCAAACCAGCTTGACGTCGGCAATGTCCTTCTTGACCAGCTTCAACCCGTTGAGGATCGCGGCCGCAGCGATGATCGCGGTGCCATGCTGATCGTCATGGAACACCGGGATCTTCATCCGCTCACGGAGCTTCTTCTCGATGTAGAAGCATTCCGGCGCCTTGATGTCCTCCAGGTTGATGCCGCCGAAGGTCGGCTCCATCCTGGCGATGGTCTCGATCAGTGCGTCCGGATCTTCCTCGGCGAGTTCGATGTCGAACACGTCGATTCCCGCGAACTTCTTGAACAGGCACGCCTTGCCTTCCATGACCGGCTTGCCGGCCAGCGGGCCGATGTTTCCGAGGCCGAGCACGGCCGTGCCGTTGGTGACGACGGCAACGAGATTGCTGCGGGCGGTCAAGACATCGGCCTGCAACGGGTCGTTGGCGATGACCAGGCAGGGCTCTGCCACACCGGGTGAATACGCCAGCGCGAGGTCGCGCTGGGTCGCCATCGCCTTGGTCGGCACCACGGAAATCTTTCCCGGGGTCGGCAGGCGATGATACTCGAGTGCGGCTTCCTTCAGATCCTGGTCCATCATATTCCCCAACTTGATCTCTTCGTTCGAGGGGCCGATCTAGGCCGCCCCCTCGCGTTCATCTCACCCTCGGCCGGGCGACCGCGTCCACATTGCCGGACCAACTCAGACCACGTGCTGGCCGCCGTTTGCTGAAATCGTCGAGCCCGTGATGAAGCCGGCATCGTCGGAGGCCAGGAACAGCACCGCACGCGCGATCTCCTGCGGTTCACCGAGGCGGCCGACCGGGATCTGAGGCAGGATGTTCTTGGCCACGATGTCCGGGTTGATCGCCTTGACCATCTCGGTGGCGATATAGCCGGGACAGATCGCGTTGACGGTGATGCCGGCGCGCGCGCCTTCCTGGGCCAGCGCTTTCACGAATCCGATGTCGCCTGCCTTGGCGGCGGAGTAGTTGACCTGTCCCATCTGGCCCTTCTGGCCGTTGATCGAGGAAATGCAGATCACCCGTCCGAACTTCCGCTCACGCATCCCTTCCCACACCGGTCGCGTCATGTTGAACAGCGAGTTCAGGTTGGTGTTGATGACCGCGTACCATTGCTCCGGCGTCATCTTGTGGAACATGCCGTCCTTGGTGATACCCGCATTGTTGACCAGCACGTCCACCGGACCGAGATCGGCCTCGACCTGCTTCAGACCGGCGACGCAGGCCTCGTAGTTCGAGACGTCCCATTTGTAGACGTTGATGCCGGTCTGGCTCTTGAACCTGGCGGCCGCCTCATCGTTGCCGGCGTAGCTCGCGGCCACCTTGTAGCCGGCCGCCTTAAGCGCGACCGAGATCGCCTCGCCGATGCCTCGCGTTCCGCCGGTCACCACTGCAACCTTCGACATGATCTCCTCCTGATCGGTTCGTTTTCTATTCGCGCGCCGCCGTCTCTCACGGTCGGCTGGTGCCGGCCGCGCCTTGTTCGGATCGAACCCGGGTGGGCCTGCGCCGGTTCAGCGCTCGACTGTCAGGGCGACGCCCATGCCCCCGCCGATGCACAGCGTGGCGAGGCCCTTCTTCGCACCGCGCTTCTGCATCTCGAACAGCAGCGTCGTCAGAACACGCGCACCGGACGCGCCGATCGGATGGCCGATCGCGATGGCGCCGCCGTTCACGTTCACGATCGCCGGATCCCACCCCATGTCCTTGTTGACGGCGATGGCCTGGGCGGCGAAGGCTTCGTTGGCCTCGACGAGGTCGAGATCCCGGACCTTCCAGCCGGCCTTTTCCAGCGCCTTGCGCGATGCCGGAATTGGCCCCGAGCCCATGACCGCGGGATCGACTCCGGCGGTGGCCCACGAGACGATCTTCGCCAGCGGCGTGAGGCCGCGCCTGCTGGCTTCATCCGCACTCATCAAGACCAGCGCGGCCGCACCGTCGTTGAGACCCGACGCGTTGCCGGCGGTCACCGTGCCTTCCTTGTTGAAAGCGGGCTTCAGCTTCGCAAGCGCGTCCAGCGTCGTGCCCGGGCGAATGTACTCATCCTGGTCAACGACGACGTCTCCCTTTCGGGTCTTGACGGTGACCGGAACGATCTCGTCCTTGAACCGGCCGCCCTTCTGTGCATCCTCGGCCTTGTTCTGCGAGCCGGTTGCGAACGCATCCTGCTCTTCCCTCGTGATCTGCCATCTGGCAGCGATATTCTCCGCCGTGACGCCCATGTGGTAGCCGTGGAAGGCGTCCATCAGGCCGTCCTTCAGCATGGAATCGACGAACTTGACGTCGCCCATCTTGGTACCGCCGCGCATATGCGACAGATGCGGCGCCATCGACATGGACTCCATGCCGCCGGCGACGATGATCCTGGCGTCGCCATTGGCGATCTGCTGCAGGCCCAACGCGACCGACCGCAGGCCCGAGCCGCAGAGCTGGTTCATGCCCCACGCCGTCTTCTCCTGCGGGATGCCGGCCGCCATGGCGGCCTGCCGCGCCGGGTTCTGTCCCTCACCGCCGGACAACACCTGCCCCAGGATGACCTCGTCGACATCTTCCGGCGACACCTTGGCGCGCTCAAGCGCACCCTTGATCGCGATCGCGCCGAGTTCGTGAGCGGGTACCGTCCCGAACGCTCCGTTGAACGAGCCCACCGCTGTCCGCGCCGCGGAAACAACAACCACGTCCGTCATGACCAACTCCCTTGATGTAGCTCTGATGAACCGGCGGCGATCGTCGACGACGACCCTCCGTACTCGCCTAACCCGTCGTTACCGCCACCTCGATGTCGCTCGGATCAATGTCCTGATCGAGCCCGGCACGCAGCTTCTCGCGGTCGAGCTCGCCTTCCCACCACGCCACGACGACGCAAGCGACACCGTTGCCGCACAGATTGGTCAGAGCCCGGCATTCGCTCATGAACTTGTCGATGCCGAGCACGATCGCCATGCCGGGAAGCAGCTCCGGCCTGACTGCCGCCAGCGTACCTGCGAGCGTGATGAAGCCGGCGCCTGTAATTCCCGAGGCGCCCTTCGACGTCAGCATGGCAACGATGAGGATGGTCATCTGCTCGCCGAAGCTGAGATCGACATTCATCGCCTGAGCGATGAACAGCGTCGCCAGGGTCATGTAGATGTTAGTGCCGTCGAGGTTGAAGGAATAGCCGGTCGGCACGACGAGACCGACGACCGACTTGGAACAGCCGAGACGCTCGAGCTTTTCCATCAGCTGCGGCAGCGCGCTTTCCGAGGATGACGTGCCGAGCACGATCAGCAGCTCGTCCTTGATGTATTTGAGGAACTTGAAGATCGAGAAGCCGGCAATCCGGGCGATAATGCCGAGCCCGACGACCACGAACAGCATCGCGGTGAGATAGAAGGTCGCGATCAGGCCGGCGAGATTGCCGAGCGCCTGGGGACCGTAGCGGCCGATCGTATAGGCCATCGCGCCAAAGGCGCCAATCGGCGCGACCTTGACGACGATCGAGATGACGCCGAACATCGCATGCGCGACGTCGTCGATCATCGAGCGGACGGTGTGAGCCCGTTCGCCGAGCCCCATCAGCGCGAAGCCGAACAGGATGGCGAACAGCAGAACCTGCAGGATCTCGCCCTGGGCGAACGCTCCGACCACCGTGTCCGGAATGATGTGCAGGACGAAGTCCACCGACTTCATCTCGCTCGCCTGCTTGGCATAGCCGGCGACCGCCGCGGCGTTCGACTGGCCCTGGAATCCCCTTCCAGGATGCAGCACGTTAGCGACGATCAGGCCCAACGCCAGCGCAAAGGTCGAGACGACCTCGAAGTAGACCAGCGACTTGATCGCGACGCGGCCGACCTTCTTCACTTCGGAAATGTGGGCGATCCCCGAAACCACCGTGCAGAAGATGATCGGTGCAATCGCCATCTTGATGAGCTTGACGAAGCCGTCGCCCATCGCCTTGATCCAGTCGTTCTTGGCCAGATCAGGCCAGAGCCAGCCGACAATGACGCCGAACACGATCGCCGCGAGCACCTGAACGTAGAGGATCCGGTAGAACGGCTTCTTCTGCGTGACGGGCACCGTTCCGGACGTCGCGGTGGTCGCTCCAGACATTGTGTCTTCTCCTGATCTTTCTGTGCCTGCGCATCGGCAGGCCAACGTCATTTCTTCTTTTGTGGCGGCAGATCGGTGCAGTGGCCTTCAAAGACCTCCGCCGCCATGCCGATCGACTCGCCGAGCGTCGGGTGCGGATGAATGGTCTTGCCGATATCCGCCGGCTCGCATCCCATCTCGATCGCCAGGCAGACCTCGCTGATGAGATCGCCCGCATGCGTGCCGACGATCCCGCCGCCGATCACGCGATGGGTCGTCGTGTCGAACAGCAGTTTGGTGAAACCTTCGTCGCGTCCGTTGGCGATGGCTCGGCCCGACGCCGCCCAGGGGAACACCGCCTTGCCGACCTTGATGCCCTCGGCCTTGCACTGCTCCTCGGTCTTGCCGGCCCAGGCCACTTCGGGATCGGTGTAGGCGACGGACGGAATCTGCCGCGCGTCGAAATACGACTTCTCGCCATGGGCCACTTCGGCCGCGACATGGCCTTCATGCACAGCCTTGTGCGCCAGCATCGGCTGCCCGACGATGTCGCCGATCGCAAAGATGTGCGCCACGTTGGTGCGCATCTGCCTGTCGACGTCGATGAAGCCGCGATCCGTGACCGCGACACCGGCCTTCTCGGCGCCGATCTTCTTGCCGTTCGGGCTGCGGCCGACCGACACCAGAACGAGATCATAGAGCTGCGGTCCGGCCGGCGCCTGATCGCCTTCGAAGCTGACCTCGATCCCGGCTTCGGTCGCCTTCCCGCCGACCGTCTTGGTCTTCAGCATCACTCTGTCGAAGCGATGCGTGTTCATCTTGTCCCAGACCTTGACAAGGTCCCGGTCGGCGCCCTGCATCAGGCCATCGAGCATCTCGACCACGTCGATGCGCGTGCCGAGCGTCGAATAGACCGTCGCCATTTCGAGCCCGATGATGCCGCCGCCGACCACCAGCATGCGCTTCGGGATCGACTTCAGCTGCAACGCGCCGGTCGAATCGACGATACGGGGGTCTTCCGGCAGGAACGGCAGCTTCACCGCCTGGCTACCCGCAGCGATGATCGCCTTGGCGAACTTGACCGTCTTCCTGCCGCCCGCCGTGGCAACCTCGAGATGATGCGGATCGAGGAAGGTGCCGACGCCGGTCACCACCTCAACCTTACGGGCCTTTGCCATCCCGGCGAGACCGCCCGTCAGCTTCTTGATCACACCGTCCTTGAACGCGCGCAGTTTGCCCAGATCAATCTGCGGCGCGCCGAAGGAAATCCCATGGTCGGGAAGATGCTTGACCTCGTCGACGACCGACGCGGTATGCAGCAGCGCCTTGCTCGGGATGCAGCCGACATTCAGACACACGCCGCCCAGCGTGTCGTAACGCTCGACCAGCACGGTCTTCATGCCGAGATCGGCGGCACGGAAGGCGGCCGAATAGCCGCCGGGACCGGCGCCCAGCACCAGCATCTCGCATTCGATCTCGGCCTTGCCGGAATAGGACGCCGCGGCGGGCGCGACCGGCGGCGGAGCGGCGGCCGGTTGCGCAGCTGGTGCGGGCGCCGGCGCAGCCGCGGCACCCGCGGTCTCCAGCACGAGGATCGTCGATCCCTCGCTGACCTTGTCGTCGACCTTGACCTTGATCTCCTTGACCACGCCGGCGTGCGAGGACGGAATCTCCATCGACGCCTTGTCGGACTCGACCATGATAAGGCTGGTGTCGACCGCGACGGTCTCGCCGGCCTTCACCAGGACCTCGATCACCGCCACGTCCTTGAAGTCGCCGATATCAGGGACCTTGACCTCGATCTGCTGAGCCATGCTGCTCTCCCCCGATCTCAGAACAACACGCGCCGGAGATCGGCGAGTACATTGGCGAAGTAGACGTTGAAGCGTGCAGCGGCCGCGCCGTCGATGACGCGGTGATCCCAGGACAGCGACAGCGGCAGCGTGAGGCGCGAGGTCCAGGCCTTGCCGTCGGCCGAATGCTGCTTCCAGTAACCCTTGCACACGCCCATGATGGCGACCTCGGGCGCGTTGATGATCGGCGTGAAATAGATGCCGCCGATGCCGCCGAGTGACGAGATCGAGAACGTTCCGCCCTGCATCTGGTCGGGCTTGATCTTGCCCTCGCGCGCGAGCTTGGCGAGTGCATTCATCTCGTTCGCGATCTCCGGCACCGATTTCTTGTCGGCATCGCGGATCACCGGCACCATCAGCCCGTTCGGCGTGTCGGCGGCAAAGCCGATGTGCCAGTAGTTCTTGTAGACCAGCGTATCGCCGTCGAGGCTGGCATTGAACTCGGGGAACTTCTTCAGCGTCGCGACGGCTGCCTTCACCATGAACGGCAGCAGCGAGAGCTTCACGCCGCTCTTCTCCAGCTCCTTGTTCATCTTGACCCGGAATTGCTCGAGCTCGGTGATGTCAGCCTCGTCGTGGGTCGTGACATGCGGAATGACGACCCAGTTGCGGTGCAGGTTGGCCGCGGAGATCTTCTTGATGCGGCCGAGCTCCTTGCGCTCGACCGGCCCGAACTTCGCGAAGTCGACCTTGGGCCAGGGCAACAGGTCGATGCCGCCTACGCCGCTTCCCCCGCCTGCGGCCGCAGCCTGCGGTTTGGCGGCAGGCGTGCCACCCTTGGCAAAACCCTCGACGTCTTCGCGCACGATGCGGCCGTGATTGCCCGAGCCCTTGACCATGCCGAGATCAACGCCCAGTTCGCGCGCCAGCTTGCGCACCGCAGGGCCGGCATAAGCGAGCGCAAAGGCCTTCTCGTCGACGGCGCCGGCTTGTGCCGGAGGAGCGGCGGTGGCTGCCGACGATGCCGGTGCCGGCGCCGCCGTGACGGCGGGAGCCACCGCGGATGCGTTGCTTGTTGCAAGCACCAGGATGATTGCGCCCTCGCTGACCTTGTCACCCGTCTTCACCTTGATCTCGCGCACGGTGCCCGAGAGCGGCGCCGGCACTTCCATCGTCGCCTTGTCCGACTCGAGCGCGATCAGCGGATCCTCGGCCTTGACGCTGTCGCCGGGCTTCACGAAGATTTCGATCACCGGCACGTCCTTGAAGTCGCCGATGTCGGGGACACGGACCTCGGCGATACCCGCCGGCGCGCTGACCGGCGACGGCGGCGCGCTGACGACAGGCCGCGTTTCGCCCTGCTCGGCGCCCGCGCCCTCGAACTGCACGATCACTGCGCCTTCGCTGACCTTGTCACCGACCTTGACGACCACCGACTTCACCACGCCGTCGCGCGGCGACGGCACTTCCATTGTCGCCTTGTCGGACTCCAGCGCAACCAGCGGATCCTCGGCCTTGACGCTGTCGCCAGGCTTGACGAAGACCTCAATCACCGGGACGTCCTTGAAGTCACCGATATCGGGAACCTTGATGTCGATCAGACCACTCATCGCTCTGCCCTCGGCCCCTGCCTCACACGGTCCATGGCGCAGCGCGCCCGGCGTCGATCTGGTATTTGACGATGGCCTCGGCGACGATTGCCGGCTTGATCGCTCCCTCGTCGGCGAGCGCCTTGAGCGCCGCGATCGCGACATAGTGCCGGTCGACCTCGAAAAATCGCCGCAGCTTCACGCGATAGTCGCTGCGGCCGAACCCGTCGGTACCGAGCACAACGTAGCGGCGCCCGGCCGCTTGCACATATTCCCGGATCTGGTCGGGGTAATTCCGCATGTAGTCGGTCGACGCCACGACCGGCCCCGGATGTCCTTCGAGCTGCGCTTCCACCCAGCTCTTGCGCCGCGGCTCGGTCGGGTGCAGCAGGTTCCAGCGCTCCGCCGCCATGCCGTCACGACGCAGTTCGTTGAAGCTGGTTGCGCTCCAGATATCCGCGGTCACGCCGAAGTCCGCCTTGAGCAGGTCGGCGGCCGCGATCACCTCGCGCAGGATCGTGCCTGACCCGACGAGTTGGACGCGGAGTTCCTTCTTCGCGGCTTCGCCACCACTCTTGAGAAGATAGAGGCCCTTGAGAATTCCCTCCTCCGCGCCCTTGCCTGCATCGGCCAGCGCGGGGTGCGGATAGTTCTCGTTCATCAGGGTGATGTAATAGTAGACGTCCTCCTGCGCTTCATACATGCGGCGCATGCCCTCGCGGACGATGGTCACCACCTCATAGGCGAACGTCGGATCGTAGGAAACGCAGTTCGGGATGGTGGCCGCGAGCACGTGGCTGTGTCCGTCCTCGTGCTGCAACCCCTCGCCGTTCAGCGTCGTGCGGCCGGCAGTGCCGCCGAGTAGGAAGCCGCGCGCCCGCATGTCGCCGGCGAGCCAGGCGAGGTCGCCGACGCGCTGCAGGCCGAACATCGAGTAGTAGATGTAGAACGGAATCATCGGCACGTTGTTCGTCGAGTAGGACGTCGCCGCGACGATCCAGCTGGACATCGCGCCGCCTTCGTTGATGCCCTCCTGGAAGACCTGCCCGCTCTTGTCCTCACGGTAGTACATCAGCTGGTCGGCATCCTGCGGCCGGTAAAGCTGGCCCACCGACGAATAGATGCCGAGTTGCCGAAACATGCCCTCCATGCCGAAGGTACGGGATTCGTCCGGCACGATCGGCACGATGTGCTTGCCGATCGCCTTGTCGCGGACAAGGGCGCCGAGCAATTGCACGAACGCCATCGTGGTCGAGATCTCGCGGTCTCCGGTGTTTTCGAGCAGCCGCTGGAACGTCGAGAGCGGCGGAATCTGCAAGGACGCGGATTTCCGCCGGCGTTGCGGAAGGTAGCCGCCGAGCTTTTCGCGCTGTGCTCGGAAATACTTCATTTCCGGGCTATCTTCCGGCAGCTGGAGGAAAGGTACCTTGGCCAAATCGGCGTCGGAGACCGGCACCTGGAAGCGATCCCGAAAACCGCGCAGCGCGTCCAGCGTCATCTTTTTCGCCTGGTGGGCGATCATCTGACCTTCGCCGGACTCGCCCATGCCGTAGCCTTTGACGGTCTTCGGCAGAATGACCGTGGGTTGACCCTTGTGGTTCACGGCCGCGGTGTAAGCGGCAAAGACCTTCTCGGGATCATGGCCGCCGCGCGCAAGCTGCCAGATCTCGTCGTCGCTCATGTCGGCGACGAGTTGCTTCGTCTCATCGTACTTGCCGAAAAAGTGCTCGCGAATGTAGGCGCCGCTCTTGCTCTTGAAGTCCTGGTATTCGCCATCGACACATTCTTCCATGAGCCTGAGCAGCTGCCCGCTCTTGTCGTTTTGCAGCAGGCGGTCCCACCCCGAGCCCCACAGCACCTTGATCACGTTCCAGCCCGCGCCGCGGAAGATGCTTTCGAGCTCCTGCACAATCTTGCCGTTGCCGCGGACGGGTCCATCGAGCCGCTGGAGATTGCAATTGATGACGAAGATCAGATTGTCGAGGTTCTCGCGGCCGGCGAGCGAGATCGCACCGAGCGATTCCGGCTCGTCGGTTTCGCCATCACCCATGAACGCCCAGACCTTGCGCTTGGACGTCTCGGCCAGCTTGCGGTTCTCGAGATATTTCAGGAAGCGCGCCTGATAGATCGCCATCAGCGGCCCGAGTCCCATCGACACCGTCGGGAACTGCCAGAAATCAGGCATCAGCCAGGGGTGCGGATAGCTCGACAATCCCTTGCCCGAGGTTTCCTGCCTGAAGCTGAGGAGCTGTTCCTCGCTCAATCGCCCCTCGAGAAACGCACGCGCGTAGATGCCGGGTGAGCAGTGACCCTGGACGAAGATCAGATCGCCGCCGTGAGCATCCGTCGGGGCGTGCCAGAAATGGCCAAAGCCGATATCGTACAGCGTGGCGGCCGACTGGAAGCTTGCGATATGGCCGCCAAGCTCCGAGCTTTCCTTGTTGGCCCGCAGGATGATCGCGAGCGCATTCCAGCGGATGAGGGAGCGAAGCTTGTGCTCGATGGCGCGATCGCCGGGCAGCGCCGGCTGCTGGTCCAGCGGGATCGTGTTGCAATAGGGCGTCGTCAGCGACTGCTCGATCTGAAGACCGCCGCGGCGCGCCGCATCGACCATCGCGTTGACAACGAATTCCGCGCGGTCATTGCCGCGATGACCCCGGACTGCCGAAAGGGCATCGAGCCACTCCCGGGTTTCCAGCGGATCCTGATCGTGAGCGTCTGCGATCGTCATTGCCTTCTCCATCGCATGCCAAGCCGAAGTCGCGCGCCAACGCTCATCGCGGCCCGCGTTCATGCGGGAGCGCGCAATGCCGAACGGGCGATATCCCGTCGCTTTTAGGTGGTGAATTGAGTGTTGGCTGGCATCGGAACGTCCCCTCGCATTGTGTTTTCTGGAGCTGTTGCTCCTCTTGGAGGCATCCCAAGCAGCATTCGTGCCAGACCACGCAATGCCCGGCCGATCGCGAGGATGTCATTCATTTTGTTTGGCTTTGCCCTTTGGGTCGGCATGCCAGCCAATGCATTCGGGCGGGATCTGTCTGACGCTCCGGAAAACCCACCTGAAGGGTCGCCCGAAATGTCGGATCATCCCGATGAAGCCGTCTGAGGACCGGGCGCGACGTCATCCCGCGTACCCGAAGCGAGCGCTCCCTAAGAGGGGCGCAGGCTCAATCTGCCTGATTCTTCCGTGCCATCCGTGCCGCCGGCAGCTCTGCCAGGTCGCGCTCGAGAGCGCCGAGCATCTCGTGAAGGCGCGCCAGCTTGCGGACACCAAACCGGCCGGCAATCTCTGCGTAGATTTGCTCGGACGTCGGCGCAATCGCTTCGATGAGAGCGAGTCCTTGCCGGGAGATCGCTATGCCTGTTCGGCGACGGTCGGCGACGATCACCCGCCGCTCGATCAATTGCCTCGTCTCGAGATCGTTGAGAATGCGCGACAGGCTCGGACCGAGCAGGAACGCGACACCAGCCAGCTCCGACGTCTCCATTGCCCCGACCGAGGCGAGCGCACGCAACACCCGCCACTGCTGCTCGCTCAAGCCATGTTGCCGAAGCGGCGGCCGGAACAGCGCCATCACCGCCTCTCGCGCGCGAAGCAGCGACATTGGCAGCGAGAGCGAGAAGTCGCGCATCACGCTGCCGTTCGGAACGTCATCCGATTGACGCGTCGGCGGTGTCGGCGCCCTGCCCCCGCGAGCTCGGTCCACGTTCAGCCCTGACAGCGATGCGCAGTTGACGGCGGCGGCCTCACGCGATGGCGATCGGCCTGATTGGCGAACCGGTCGATCCCGCGAGACGCAGCGGCAACGCCACGAAGATCACCCGGGGCTTGCGGGCCTGCGCGATCTCCTCGAGGTTCAGATTCTCCATGATATGAATGCCCTCGTCCACCAGCATGATGGCGTGCACCGAATTTCCCGGGTTGGGCAGGCATTCGAAGCCGGGCGTATCCGATCCAACCAGGCAGGCCCCACGCGAGACGAGCCAGCGCGCGGCAGCCTCTCCCGGACCGGGCATGCCGCCGCGCCGGCCGATGAACATCTCCGCATCCGACCAGTATTTCGACCAGCCCGTCCGTATCAGGACGGCATCTCCCGGGCGAATCTCCGATGCGCTGAGCGACAACGCTTTTTCGAGATCTGCGACGGAGATTTCTTCGGCCGGCTTGAGGCAATCCACGCCTTTGGCGGCCGCGACATCAAGCACGACGGCTCCCTGGACGATTGGCGGAATGTCGGCGGCATTGAGCTCGCGGTAGCCGTCCCGCGTTTCGACCTCGGACACTTTGATCCCGCCATGGAGACAGCCGTTGCGCGAAAAGTGTCCGAGCGCGTCGATGTGGGTGCCGGAGTGACCTGAGGTCACGATGACCTCATTGGCGAAGCTCGATCCATCCTGTCGCTTGGTGGGATGCGGGTCACCGTGTCTCCGATGCAGCGCCAGCGAATACGGGATGTGCTGGTGATACACCGGCATGGACGGCGCCATCGCGTGCGAGAGCTCGTAAAGCCTCGCATCGCCGGCAATCGCGCCGAGCAGCTTAGGGTCGAACGCTGGCAATCGACTGTTCATCTCAACACCTCCCACGGTTCCAACAGCGATCACACGCCGATCTTCGGCGCCCGGTGCCTGTCGAGACCGACCGCAATGTTCTTCTGCTCCATGTAGATCTCGAAAGCATAGTCTCCGCCGTCGCGGCCGATGCCGCTTGACTTGACGCCGCCGAAAGGCGTCGGCAGATGACGCACGTTCTCGGAATTGATCCAGACCATGCCTGCTTCCACGCCCTGCGCGACGCGATGGGCGCGACCGACGTTGCCGGTCCAGATGTAGGCCGCAAGACCATAACGCACGTCGTTGGCAATGCGCAGCGCATCGGCCTCGTCCTCGAACGGGATCGCGGTCAACACCGGCCCGAAGATCTCTTCCTGCGCAATCCGCATGCTGTTCTTCGCGTCAGTGAACAGCGTCGGGCAGACGAAATTGCCCTTGCCCTCGAGCGCACGAACGCCGCCGGTTGCAACCTGCGCACCCTCCTGCCTGGCATGTTGGCTGTAGCTCAGCACCTTCTCGGCGTGGCGCGGATGGATCAGCGGCCCAAGCTCGGTCGCGGGATCCAGCGGATGCCCGACCTTGATCTTCTCGACACGCGCCTTCAGCTCGGCGGTGAACTTGTCATAGATCGATCGCTGAACCAGCGCGCGGCTCGACGATGTGCAGCGCTGGCCGTTCAGGCTGTAGATCATGAACAGCACCGCGTCCAAGGCGCGGTCGAGATCGGCGTCATCGAACACGAACACCGGATTCTTGCCGCCGAGCTCGAAATGCACACGCTTCAGCGTCGGCGCACCCTGCGCCATGATATGGCTGCCCGTAATCGACTCGCCCACGAACGCAATCGCCTTGATTGCCGGATGCTCCGTGAGAGCCTTGCCGGCGCTCTCGCCGAAGCCATGAACCAGATTGACGATCCCCTTCGGCAGTCCCGCGCCTTCGAAGACTTCGCTCATGATCTCCGACAGGATGACCGCCGACAACGGGCTCCATTCGGCGGGCTTGTGCACGATGGTGCAGCCCGCCGCGAGCGCCGGCGCGATCTTCCAGGTCGAGAGCATGAAGGGCGTGTTCCACGGCGTGATGACGCCTACCGGGCCGATCGGCTGTCGCACCGTGTAGTTCAGATGGGTCTGCGTCGGCATCGAGAGCCCGTCGGATGCCTCCGGGCCCTTGTCGGCGTAGAAGCGGAAGTTCTCGGCTCCGCGCAAGGCCGCCTTGGACATGTAACGGATCGCCTGCCCGCTATCGGTGCTCTCGACCAGCGCGATCTCGTCCGCGCGCGCCTCGATCTTGTTGGCGATCGTGTGCAGCAGTGCGCGGCGCTTCTCTCCCGGGACGTCCTTCCAGACCTTGAACGCCTCCTCCGCCGCGCGCGCGGCCCGATCGACATCGGCGGGCGTGCCGGACGACACGCGGCAGAGCACCGAGTTGTCTGAGGGATCGAAATTGTCGAACGCGTCCTGGCTAAGCACATTCTCCCCGGCAATGCGATGCGCGACAACCGCGCTCTTGAATCGGGCCAGATGCTGCTGTGCCTTGCGGAGATTGTCGGTCAAGGCGTTGTTCGGAAGAGGCTTGTTCATGTCGATCTCCTTGGATTCTCGAGTTCGGAATTCTCGATCTTGCATATACTTAACATGTTAAGTTTATTCCGGCAAGCTGCCGGATTGACGCTCGTCTTCAAATGCCGAGCGCTCCATCGGAGAAGGCAACCTCGCCATCAACCCACGTTGCGTGGCTGCGAGCTGGCGCGATGTCGGCGCCATCGGCCAAAATGTCGCGATCGACCACCGCGAGATCGGCGGCGTAGCCGACAGCGATCGCGCCGCGCCACTGCTCGTGCCCCATCGCGAACGCTCCGCCGCTTGTATAGATATCCAACGCTTCCCGACGCGACAGCGCCTCGTGCGCGTTCATGATCAGTCCTTCGGCGGTGCTGCGATCGACTGCGGCCGCCATGCCGATGAACGGCGAGAGCGGACCGATTGGATGATCCGAGCTGCCGGCAATCGTCACACCGGCATTGCGGACCGTGCGGCCCGGGTACAATCGCTGGGCGCGCGCAGGTCCGACGGCGTGCGCGAAGGATCGACCGAGCCGATGCAGGAACCCGTACTGCGGGACGACGATCGCACCGAGCGAGCGAACCCTCTCGACCGCATCTGCCCTGCAGATCGCGAAGTGCTCGAGCCGATGCCGAGGTTCGCCCCGCGGCGCGGCACGTTGCGCAGCCTCCAAGGCGGACAGCCAATGATCGATCGCACGGTCTCCGATGACGTGGGCGGCGAGCTGCCAGCCCGCCGCATGGGCGTCCATCACCTTGGCGCGCAGATCGGCCGGGTCCTCCATCAGGAGGCCGCAAGTCTCACGATCGGCGTAAGGTTCGGACAGTGCCGCCGTCCGGGCTCCGACGATGCCGTCGACGAAGAATTTCAAGGTGCGGACCTGCCAGTGCGGGTCAAATTGCGACGGGACGATGTTTAGCGCACGCGCCTGCGCCGGGTCGATCCGAAGCATGAAGCCCATGCGCACCGGCACCGCGCCGGCATCCCTGATCGCGCTCCAGATATCCCACTCCGTCTCGAAGCCGCTGTTGAATCCGACCGCGGCTTCGACCGCCGCGACGATGCCGAAGCCCAGACTCTCCTTGACCACCTTCCCGATCGCCTGGATGGTCCGGGCCTGCGACGGTTGAGGGACCAGCTCGGCGACGATATCCGCGGCGGTTTCCGTCAACACGCCGGACAGACGGCCATTATCCCGCTCGATCGTTCCACCGGGCGGATTCGGCGTGGTGGCGTCGAACTGCGCGAGCCGGAGCGCCGCCGAGTTCGCCACGGAAAGGTGCCCGCCGGTCCGCCGCAACAGCACGGGATGATCCTGCGACACCGCATCCAGCTCGGACAATGTCGGATGCCGGCGCTCCAGCAACGATTGCTCGTTGTAGTCGGCCGAGACCACCCATTCGCCCCGCCCGGCCGCAACACAGGCGCCTTGCAGACGGTCGAGCAGTTCCGCAACCGAATATACGCCGGCGCCGAGTTGCAGGTTGAGCAATTCCTGCGCCCGCATGAAGAAGTGCAGATGCGCGTCGGTCAGCCCGGGCACCACGCGGCGACCGTCGAGGTCGACGACGCGATCAGCCGACGGCGCATCGTGACGCGACCCCAGCCAGGCGATGCGGTTGTCCGCGATCAGCAGGCTGTCGGGCGTTGAGCGATCCTGCGCGGCGAACAGGCCGCCGCGCAGGAGTGTCGTTGGCGTCCTAGCCGGCATCCTTGACCACGGCGATCATGTCGATCTCGATCTTCAGCCCGGCACGCGCCAGATGCGCGACGCCGACGGTCGTGCGCGACGGCGGATCCTTCGGGAAGTATTCGCGGAACACTTCGTTCATGGCCGCAAACTCGTTCATCATGTCGGTCATGTGGATCGTCATCTTCAACGCCGTGTCGAGCCCGGCTCCACCGGCCTCCGCAAGCGCCTTGACGTTGTCGAGCGCGATGCGCGTTTGTGCCTTGATGTCCTCGGGAAACGCGCGCGTCACCGGATCGGAGCCGGTCTGCCCGGAAACGAACAGAAGCCTGTCCCAGCGGATGGCCGGAGAGTACGGGAGGCCCGGCCGCAAACCGGTCGGCGGGACGATGACTGTGCGTGACATGGGTGTGTCCTTCTGCTGGGTGAAATTCGTGAACGTCTGAACTCAGATGGCGATGTCGCGATAGCGATCGCCGGCACCGAGATAGGCGGCCATCAGGCGGGGATCCTGGCGAAGCTCGCGCGCAGCTCCAGCCGCGACGACATTGCCGACCTCGATGACATAGCCCCGGCTCGCAACCGACAAAGCGAGATTGGCGTTCTGCTCGACCAGAATGCCGGTCATGCCTTCCGATCTGAGACGATCGATGGTGTCGAAGATCTCTTCGGTGATCCGCGGCGCGAGACCGGTCGACGGCTCGTCGAGCATCAACAGTTGAGGCTCCGACATCAGTGCGCGGCCGACCGCGACCATCTGCTGCTCGCCGCCGGAAAGCGTTCCGGCCAGCTGGCGCCGGCGCTCGCGCAGTTTCGGCAGCAATGTGTAAATGCGATCCAGCACAGTTGCGGTCGCCTCGCGGCTGCGACGCCGCTTCAGAAAGGCGCCCAGCCTCAAATGATCCTCGACGCTGAGCGACGGAAACAGCTCCCGTCGCTCAGGAACAAGCACGATCCCCTTGGCGACGCGCGCCTCCGGTGCCTCGCCGTTGAGCGCCCGCCCCTCGAACACCACCGTCCCGGATCTTGGCGACAGAACGCCCATCAGGCAGTTGAGCAGCGTCGTCTTGCCCGCGCCGTTAGGACCGATGAAGGTGATGAACTCGCCGCGCGCGAGATCGAAGCTGATCGATTCCAGCGCGACGGCGTTGCCGTAGCCGACGGTCAGATCGGAGACTTCAAGCAGCTTTGTCACGGCTTCCACCAAGATAGGCAGCGATGACCGCCGGATTGGCCTGCACCTCGTGCGGGGTCCCCTCGGCGATCATGCGTCCGCGATCGAGTACCACGAGGCGTTGCACGCATCCCATCACCAGCTCCATGTCGTGCTCGACGAGCAGGATCGTGACGTTGTCGGCCTGCAACTGGCGAAGGATCTTGACCAGCATCAGCTTCTCCGAGAAGCGCAGGCCGGCCGCCGGCTCGTCCAGCAACAGGATTTGCGGATCGGCCATCAGAGCGCGCGCGATCTCGACGATCCGCTGCTTGCCGAGCGGCAGGCTTCCGGCGGGAAGATCGGCCTCTGCGGCAAGGCCAACCCTCACGAGCGCCGCCTGAGCCGTCGCCAGCGCCTGCTGGTTTTCACTGGCGTCGAGCGCCAGCAGGCTGCGGGCAAATCCGGCGCGGGTGCGCCAGTAGGCGCCGAGCGCGACGTTCTCGATCACCGACATCTCGGGCACGAGCTGGACATGCTGGAACGTCCTCGCCATGCCGTTGCGCACAATTAGGTGGCTCCTCGGCAGCGGCTCGCCAAACAATTTGACCGAACCGGATGTCTGCCGCTGCAATCCCGAGATGATGCTGAACAGCGTCGTCTTCCCTGCCCCGTTCGGACCGATCAGTCCGACGAGTTCGCCGCGACGAAGCACCATGTCGACGTCGGCCAGCGCCTGCAATCCGCCGAACCGGATGCCGATCCCCTTGAGATCGAGCAGCACCTCACCCGGCTTCGTATCCGGCCTGCGCATCGGCAGGCCTGCACCGTCGCGGCTGCGAGCCGCCGGAGCAGGAAGCCGCTTCTCCACGGTCGGCCACAGCCCGCGCGGAAATTTCAGCAGCATGACGACCAGCAGAATGCCGAACACGATCACTTCGAGGTTGCCGGATGCGCCCCAGCGCGCCAGCAGATCCTGCAATCCCCACTGCGCACTTTCGAGCGTCACGGCCCCGAGCACCGCACCCGCGCCACTGACCGGGCCGCCGACGACGGACATGATCAGGAGCTTGAAGGAGCTCGACAGTCCGAAAGGCGAAGGACTGACGAAGCGCAGCAGGTGAACATAAAGGGCGCCCGCAAGCGCGGCCAGAACGGCCGAAAGCACGAAGACCTTTACGCGCAACGCGGTCGTATCGACGCCAAAGCTGCGCGCCATGCCATCATGCGATTCCAGCGTGGCGATCGCCCGTCCAACCCGCGAGGTCCGAAGCCGGTTGACGCCGCAGACCGCCAGCAGCACCACGATCCAGATCAGCTGCGCATAGAAGCGGTCATCGGTGATCACGTGTCCGAACAGCCCGAGCGACGGGATCTTGTCGAGCCCCGACGCGCCGCCGGTGACATCGTGCCAGGCCGTGAAGACGCCGGACGTTGCAATCCCGAACGCGAGGGTCGCCAGCGGCAGATAGTGACCGCGCAATTTCAGCGTCATCAGTCCGAACGCCGCGGCGATCACCGCAGTCACCGCGACCGCCAGCACGAGCGTCAAAGCGCTGTCGATGCCGTAGGCCCGCGACACCAGCGCCGAGACGTAACCGCCAATCCCCATGAAGGCTGCCTGGCCGAGCGAGACCTGCCCCGCCTGCAGCAGCAGGATCAGGCCGATCGCCGCAAGGGCGTAGATGCCGGCAAACGCCAGGATCCCGACGTAGAAGGACGGCAGGACCCAGGGCGCGGCGACGAACGCTGCGCCGACGCAGAGCCCGAGAACCGATCGTGCGCGCATGATCATCTCGCCTCCGCGCGCTGCCGGGCGTTGCGCCAGAGCAGGGTCGGGATGAGGAGCCCGAACACCAGCACGTCGCGGTAGGCGCTCGCGAGATAGGCAGACGTCGTCTCCAACCCCCCGACCATCATGACCCCGAGCAGCGCGAACGGATAATCGATCAATCCACCCATGGCGCCGCCGACGAAGCCCTTGAGGCCGACCATGAAGCCCATTTCATAGTTCGCGGTGATCAGGGGCGCGAGCAGCATGCCGCTGATGGCGCTGAAGGCGGCAGCCAGCAGAAACGCGAGGCCGCCCGCCTTGGCGACGGGTATGCCGCAAAACTGCGCGCCCAACCGGTTCATCGCCGATGCCTGAAGTGCCTTCCCCACCAAAGTGTACTCCGAAAAAAGATAGAGCCCGCCCATCGAGGCTAGCGCGACAACAAGGATGACGAAGCTCTGATACGGAACGAACACCGGACCGAGCAGCGTGCCGCCGGAAGCCACCGGATCGACCGGATACGGGCTCGCGCCCCAGATCAACAGGCCAAGTCCCTGCACGCTCATCGAAACGCCGACCGAGATGATCACGAAGACGATGGTTGACGCGTCGGGAATCGGATGCACGGTGAAGCGGTAGATCAGGACGCCGATCGGCGCGACGAGCAGGAGCGCGACCAGCATCATCGCGACAACCGGCAACTGCAACGCCAGCGCGCCTTTGGCCAGTGCGACCGCCCCGACCGCGGCGAGCAACATGCCCGCGGCGAACAGCAGCGCCCCTTTCCAGTCACTGCGCCACCGCCGCGCATCCAGCACGACGCACAGTGCCAGTCCGCCGACCAGGAGATAGACCGAGCCGGGGAAGCGCCCCTGCAGCAGATCGGCAAGGGTCAACGCGCCCAGCATAACGTATTCGCCCTGCGCGATGTTCACGACGCGCGTGACCGTGAACGTCAGCACCAGGCTGAGCGCCAGCAAAGCGTAGACGAGCCCGTTGGTCAGTCCGTCGACGAGAAGAAAGAGCGCGGTATCCATCGTGCTTTATTTGGCGTCGTACAGGCGGAACTCGTCATTCTTGACGACGGCGATAAAGGTGCTCCGTGCATCGAGCCCGAGGTGGTCGCTGGGCGTGTAATTAAAGATCCCGCCGACCCCGACGAACTCCTTGGTGGCTTCGATCTTGTCGCGCAGTGCGGCGCGGAATGCGTCGACGTCGTCGGGCTTGGCTCCGCCCTTGGCGGCCTCCGCGGCTGCCTTGAGCGCGATGTTGCCGGCGTCCCAGGCCTGCCCCGGGAAGATATCGACCTTCGGAACATTGAAGCGCTTCTCATAAAGCGCCGCGAAGTCCGCGATGACCGGCTTCAGCGGATTGTTGCCCGCAAGGTCGGTGTAGACCAGAACCGGCGTCGTCCCGAGCAGCGCGCCGTCGACGTCCTTCTTGCCGATCGAAAGGAACGCGCTGTTGGCCGACCCGCCCGAATGATAGATCGGCCCGGTATAGCCGACGCGCCGCAGCGCCTGCTGGACCAGCGCCGACGATGGCGGGATGGCATGGATGTAAACCGCACCCGGGCTTGCCTGACGCACCTTGAGCGCCTGCGGGGTAAAGTTAGTGTCGGTCCGGGCGAAGCGTTCGGCTGCGACGATCTCGACGCCCTTGGCCTTGGCAACGCTCTGCATCGCGACCCAGCCGCCCTCACCGAAGGAATCTTCCAGGCCGAGAAAAGCCACCTTCTTGCTGCCTTGCTTGATCATGTCGTCGACCAGCACCGCGATCTGCAACTGGTCGGTACTCGGTGTCTTGAAGATCCAGTAACGCTCCTTCACCGGCTCGATCACGCTCTGCCCCAGCGCAAGCGAGATATTCGGCACCTTGGCCTGCGTGACGACATCGAGGATCGCCATCGATGCCGGTGTGGTGCTGCAGCAGATCACGACGTGCGCGCGGTCTTCCGTGACGAGCTTGCGGACGCTGTTGACCGCCTTGGTCGGATCCGATGCATCATCATAGGTGATGAACTTGACCGTGAACGGCAGGCTCGCATCGTTCGCCAGTCGCTCCTGCAACAGATCGATAGCATTTTTCGCGGGCAGGCCGAGCGCGGACGCCGGCCCCGTCATTGCAACCACCGAGCCGATGCGAAGCTCCGGTTTGTCTGCAGCGAATGCGAAGCCCGGCAAGGCAAGTGCGGCAATAACCAAGGCTAGAACGTTTTTCACGATAGGAGATCCCACAATATGGCGACGGGCGGACTAATCGAGCACGTAGCTCGGCACGGATTGCATCAAGGGCGGCTTGGTCTTCTTCATGCCGTGCCCGTCGAATTCCTCGACCGACATGGCCTCCTCGAACCACCGGCGAGGCGGCGGCGCACCCCACAGGGTCTGCCGCACCGGATTGTTGAGATGCCAGCGAATGGGTTCGGCCGCCGTGTTTCCGGTCAGGTAATCGCCGGTGTAGAGCTCGAACCGGTTGCCGTCGGGGTCGCGCACATAAACGAACAGCGCATTTGAAATGCCGTGCCGCGCCGGCCCGCGCTCGAGGCTGTCGGCGTAGCCGGCTCCCGCCAGCAGATCGCATGCCTTGATGATCGAGAGCGGATCGCCGAGCGAGAACCCGACGTGGTGCGCCGCGGGACCTGCGCCGGTCATGACCGCGATGTCGTGAACCGTCGATTTCCGAAACAGCCAGCTCGCCCACACCCGCTTCTCGGGCGCATCGCCCTCCGTCAGCTCGGCGCAGCCGAAGCCCATCTCCTGGGTGTACCAGTCGTAGCCGGCCTGGGCATCCGGTGTCAGCACGTTCACATGGTCGATGCGGGTCGGCGAGGCACCCCTGTGAAGGTGATAGTGCTGCACGAGCCAGGGCACGGACTCGATCTCGGCATAGTAGTCGACGATGAAACCAAGCGGGTCCTGGACCCGCAACGTACGACCCTGGCCGAGCATGTCGTTGCCGGCCCAGCGCGTCGGCAGGCCAAGTTGCTCAAAGCGGGACTTCATCCGATCGAGTTCGGCATCCTGAGCCACCACGAAACCGATATGGCCGACACCGGCGCTATCGGCCTTCCGCAGCACGAAGGTATGATGCTGCTTGTCCTCGGTGCAGCGCAGATAGACCCGATTGTCGTCGCGCGCCGTTTCGTGAAGGCCGATGAGATTGACGTAGAAGTCCCTCGCCCGCTCCAGGTCCGTGGTCCGGAACTCGACGTGCCCCAGTTTTTGAATGTTGGCTATGTCCTTGATTCGACCTGCGCTCACTTCGACCCTCTCGCAAAATCCACGACGATCGCCCGCGCACCTTGCGACAACGATTGCCAGCTCGACAGGATTGCGAAGATAGGGATTGGCCCGCCGCGGTCTGTATCACGCGCTACTTAAGGCCCAGGATATTTGACCGCCCGCTCACCGGCGCCACCTCGCCGGCTCACGCCATCCGCGACGGCCGGAGATGGGATGCCGGCGTCCGGACCAGCTGATAGCGGCCGCGGTGACAAAGGATCGCACCATCTCGCCGCAACCTCTGCATGGCGCGCGTCACCGTGATGCGCGACGCGCCGATCAGGCTCGCGATCTGCTGATGCGTGAGCACGATATCTGACGCTTCCGGTTCGGAGATCTGCGACAACAGCTCGGTGATCCGGTCCTCCGGAGAGGACTGCGCGACCTGGGCGAGCCGGCCCGCCAGGGTCCGCTGCTTCAGTGCAATGGTCTGCGCGACCAGGGCGGCGAGCGCCGCATCGGATGCCATCAGCTGACAGAATTCGACGGCCGGGATGGACACCACTTCGCTAGCCTCGAGGGCATTTGCGCTGGAGAACCGCGGCAGACCGTCGAACGCAGCGCCTTCACCGCAGAGTGCGCCGGCGCCGACGATATCGATGAGCAGCTCCTGTCCACCGGCGCCCAGCATCGTGATGCCGATACGACCGGAGACGACCACGTAGCATTGGGTACCCAGCTCGCCCTGTCGATAGATCGCCGTGCCCTTGGCAATCTTTCTGCGCGGAAGGCCCGGCGCGAGCTCGAGCAGGCGCTTCAGCATCGCCGACGGCACGCGCAGCGTTTCGCTCACCTCGGCGCGGCATGCGATCGACGACAGTGAATCTTTCACCGAGATGGCCTTCCTGCCTCGCAACGCGCTCTCCTTCTACGATACGTCATCGCTCGGGAAGGCGCCTCGTCAGTCGAAATATGCGGCACCGGCCGACCGCGTTGCAAGCGTCGACGGGACGCAGGATTGCCGCAGACGACCATGCTGCTGGGATCGCGCCGCAAGGTGCTGTCTTGCGATGGTGCCACGGGCACTGCTTGATCGCCACTCAGCAAAAAGGACGACGTATTCCGCGCCGCGGACATACCGCACGACCACGAGACGCGCGCCCGCTCAGCCAGTCGCCGACACCGCGCGCTGCACCTTGTTGCGCAGGCTCAACGTCAACTTCGCCTGCCGCCGGAAATGCGCCTGCAACAGATCCGTCGCACGCTTCTCGTCGCGGTCCAGCGCCGCGCGCATGATCGCTTCATGCTCGCTGTCGGCCGCGACCGCGCGCTCGGCATATTTCCAGAAGTATCGGCGATAGCGCTCCATCTGGTCGTACAATTCGTTGAAGAAGTGCAGCAGCCATGGCGATCCGCATCCCTTGCACAGCGCGAAGTGAAATTCGCGGTGCCGGTCCTCCCATTCGGTGCGGAGGTTCTCGTCCTCCTGATCGACTGAAACGGCGATGCCGGCGCGTTTCAGACGATGGAATGCCGAGAGCAGATCGACTTCCCACTCCTCGCGGCCATCGCGGATCGAGCCGCTCAGCGCATAGGTCTCGAGATGGGCGCGCAGACTTGAAACATCCATCATCTCGTCGAGATGGATCGGGGCGACGACGAAGCCCTTGTGGTCCTCGGCCACGACCAACCCCTGCGCGGCGACCTGAAACAGCGCTTCGCGCAACGGACTGACGCCGACCTCATATCGTTTGCTCAACTTGTCGAATTGCAGCCGTTCACCCGGCTCGAGCTTGTGGCGGATGATGTCGAGCCGCAACTGCCGAGCCACCTGCCCGGCCAATGTGCGCGGCTCGTCCCGGGACGGACTGATGCCTGGTCCCCACTGCACGGAAGGCCCTTTCGAAGTGCTCTTCATCTCGCCTGCGCCTTTAAGTCGCGATTCTGTCCACCGACTATCGACGAGTATTATCGAAATTCCAAGAGAAATTGGATTTTCGAAAATCTTGACAAGATTGGAACAGTAGCGCAGTTTTGGAACAAACGGGGAGAAACGCCATGGCTGAAATCGTGTTTGCCGCGGGTGCGCCGCATGCGCCCGGCCTGATTGGGCTGCTCGAGGCCGCGCCGCCTGACGTCAAGGATGTCGTCGCAACCACCTACCGAAGCCTTGCCGAGGCCATCGCGAAGGCAAAGGCCGAGGTGCTGATCGTGTTCGCCAACGATCATCTCGCCAACAGCCGTGTCCGTGCCTATCCGGATTTTCTCATCGGCATGGCCGCCGAACATCGCGGTCCCTACGAATGGTTCAAGCCGTGGATCGGCTGCGAGGACTACACGGTGAAGGGCGCGCCGGAGATCGCCGCGGCCCTGTTCGACGGCATGACCAAGCGCGGCATCCGCATGTTCGCGCAGAATGAGAACCTGAAGTTCGACGACAATATTTCGGTCCCGGTACTGCTGACCAACATTGCCGGCTCGGGAATTCCGATGATTCCCGTACTGCAGAACTGCACGGTGCCGCCGATTCCCGATCAATGTCGCTGCTATGAGGTCGGAACGGCGCTCGGCGACTTCATCCGCGATGACCTGCCCGCGGACATGCGCGTGGCGCTGCTGGGCTCGGGCGGGCTCAGCCACGAGCCGGGCGGCGCGCGCTACTACTTCATCGACGAGGAGTTCGATCGCTGGTTTCTCGACCTTGTCGCCTCCGGCGACCATGAGAGGCTGCTACGCGAGCTGACGCTCGAGAAAATGGAGGCGGCCGGTTCAGGCGGCACTGCCGAACTGCTCGCCTGGGTCGTCGTGCTCGGCGCAATCGGATCGCGGCCCGGCAAGAGCTTCGGCTACACCGTCCACAAGGACTTCAAATGCGGCGTCGGCGGCGTGCTGTGGGACATGAACGCCAACATGCGGCAGCAGCGCGCAGCGGTCTGACAGGAGGAACCCGCATGGGACTAGAGAAATTCAAGCCATCCCTGGCGACGCACGACCTGATCCAGGATCTGAAGTGGTCACCGGAGCTGCGCACGGAATTCGCGGAGCAGGAATCCGTGGTGCTCGATCGCTATCCCCTCGCCGAGGACGAGCGAAAGGCGATCGAGACCCGTAACTTCCTCGCTCTCTACGACATGGGACTGCACCCCTATCTCGGCGGACAGTTTGCCCGGCTGATCTTCGGCAATGAGGCGGGCAAGGGCGCAACGGTCGCGGTCAACAAGCTGGTGGAATCGCTTCAGGGCAAGGGCCCTGTTGCGTGATCACTGAGCGCGTAACCGGCTCGGCCTGACCAGGCACAACGCGCTCGCTGCGACACCTGGTGACGACGTGATGGCCCGATGTCCACCGACATTTGGGGCGGCGGAGCCATACCTGGAGCTCAGGCACGAAGAGATGTTGGGCCGAACGTCGGCCAGTGAATTTTCTAGGGATCGATAAGGAGTATCAAGATGCATTCCCTGCGCTTCCGCCACCTGATGGCGCAATTGCTTTCGGCGACCGCCATCGCAGTCGCGGCAACATCCGCTCCGGCGCTCGCCGATGAGGCGACCGGCATCACCGATTCCGAGATCAAGATCGGCGGCATCTGCCCGAGTACCGGACCGATCGCCTCCTTCGTCACCATCTGCGCCATGCAGGACGCCTATTTCAAGTCGGTCAACGAACACGACGGCGGCGTCATGATGAGCGACGGGAAACGACGCAAGATTGCCTACACCTATTACGACGATGGCTATTCGCCGCCGCGCACGGTCGAGCAGGCTCGCCGCCTGGTCGAGCGCGACAACGTCGCGCTCGTCATCGGTCCGCTCGGAAGCGCGACGGGCCTCGCGATCCGCAACTACCTGAACCGCAAGGATGTCCCGCAGTTGTTCGTCGGCAGCGGGCTGTCTGCGTTCAGCACCGAGTCCGACAAATATCCCTGGACCGTCGGCTGGCAGCCTTCCTACACCACGGAAGGCAGCATCTATGCCGAATTCGTCAAGTCCAAGAAGCCCGACGCGAAAGTCGCGGTGCTCTATCAGAACGACGATTTCGGAAAGGAGCTGCTGAACGCCTTCAAGGCGGCTTCGGCGGGCTCCGGCGTGACGATTGCCGACGCGCAGTCCTACGAAGTCACCTCGCCGACCGTCGACTCGCAGGTTTCGAATTTGGGTGCAACCAACGCCGACGTGCTGCTGGTCTTCGCCGTGCCGAAGTTCACGGCGCAGACGCTGCGCAAGGTCCAGGACATGACCTGGCGGCCGACGGTGATCGTGTCCAACATCAGCGCGTCGAGGAAGACCGTGATGGAGCCGGCCGGCGCCGAGGCCTCCGAGGGCGTCTATTCGGTGGTCAGCATGATGGATCCGACGACGTCGGACTATGCCGCCACCAAGGACATGGAGGTCTACCGCGCGATCGGAAGCAAATTCCCGAGCTCGGGGCTCAATCTCGACGACCCCATGACCATGTACGGCTTCTCGCAGGCCCAAACAATGGTCGCGGTGCTGCAGAAAGCCAAGGCGCCGACCCGCGAAGCGATCATGGAATCGGCCCGCTCGCTTTGCGATGTCGCTGTGCTCGGCGTCGTGCCCGGGGTCAAGGTCTGCGTCAACGGCAAGCAGGATCCCTTCTACGTCGAGACCATGCAAGTTGTTCGCTACAGCAAGGGCAATTGGCAAAAGGTCGGCGAAGTCATCTCAAAATACGAGGGCAAGACGCCCCAGAGCGTCAAGTAGCCGCCGCACAGTCCCGAACCGAACCCGAGTGAGTGTCATGTCCAACGAGCTCTTCAACGAGACCCTGCCGCCGAAGACCGGCCGGGCGCTCATCGTCCGCAAGGACGAGGTGCTGCGGATCACCGACATCGAAGGCCAGCAGGTGGTCGATGTCGCCATCTTCAACGCCAACAATTACCGCGATCGGCTGTCGCTCTCGTACTCGACGACGCGCTACGCCATGCAATTCAGCGCGCGGCGATCAGGCCGCCCGGAGCCCAGCGTGCTGATGTCGAAGGATTATGTGACCGAGGGCGATGTGCTGATGTCGACGATCTACACGCCGCTGATGACGATCGTCAGGGAGACGCCGGAACCGAAAGGGGTCCACAAGGTCAACCAACGCATGTGCAATCGGCGCTTCTACGAGAGCTTCGGCCTGCACGGCATCGAAGGCTGCCACGAAATCATCAGCGGCATCGTGGCTCCCTATGGAATCCGTCCTGAGGACATTCCCGACACGATCGACTTCTTCATGAACTACCATCACGACTGCGCGAGCCATGCCTGGGTCGCCGAAGCGCCGGTCTCTAAGCCCGGCGACTTCGTTGAGCTCCGCGCCGACACCGACTGCCTCGTCGCGATCTCCAATTGCCCGGAGGATCATGTCAGCATGATCAATGGCGGCCGCTGCACGCCGATGCGGCTTCAGATCTTCAGCGCGGCGGCGTAATGACGACACACACGATCCATGCCTCCGCGGCGACGATCCAGCGCGGCCTGATCTCGCCGCAGGCGCCCCCGATCCTGACCATCGCATCGGGCGATACCGTCATCCTCGACACATGGGCGATGTGGGACAATGCCGGTGACGCGAGTCTCGATCTGGCCGGCGCCCTCGCCTTGCGCGATCGGTTTCGCGCCGAGGGCCGCGGCCCCCACAGCCTCACCGGACCGATCGCAATCGCGCAAGCCCGGCCGGGCGACATCCTCAAGGTCGAGATCGAGCGCCTCGAGGTCGCCGACCACGGCATCAACGTCATATTTCCCGGCAAGCAGAGCCGTGGCCTGCTGGCCGACATTTTCGAAGAGGCGGAGCTCCGCCATTTCGTTCTCGACGGCCGCACCATGACCACGACATTGGGCAATCATATCACGATCCCGCTGCGGCCATTCCTCGGCATCATGGGCGTCTCGCCGCCGACCGGTGAGCCGCCAAGGAGCTCGGCCATTCCGGGCGATTTCGGCGGCAACATCGATTGTGCCGACCTGGTAGCGGGATCGATCCTCTATCTGCCGGTGTTCGCGGAAGGCGCCGGCTTCTTCGTCGGTGACGCGCATGCCGCGCAGGGGTCCGGCGAGGTCGTGCAGACCGCGCTCGAAACCACGATGAAGGTCGCGCAGCTCCGCCTGACAGTCCTGACGGGACGCTCGATCAAGCGGCCGCGAGCGGAAACCCCCGATCACTTCATCACGATGGGGCTCGACCAGGACCTGCGCGAGGCGGCGCGGCAGGCGGTTCTCGACATGATCGACCTCTTGGTCGATGCCCAGGGCATCGGCCGGCGGGATGCCTACGCGCTGTGCTCGCTACAGGCCGACCTGCTCGTCACCCAGCTCGTGAACGGCGTCAACGGCATCCATGCCCGGATGCCGAAGGCGATCTTCAGGAAGGGCCGACGGCTGTGACTGCTTTGCTGAGCGTTCGCGACGTTGAGATCGATTTCGGCGGAATCCGGGCCCTTCAGGGCATCTCCTTCGATGTCCAGCGGGGCGAGATCTGCGGCCTGATCGGCCCCAACGGCGCGGGCAAGACGTCGCTGTTCAACGCCATCTCGCGCGTCTATCCGGTTGACCGTGGCTCGATCCACTTCGACGGCCGCGATATCACGGCGCTTCCGGCCAATCGCATCATCGCACTCGGCATCGCACGCACGCTGCAGAATGTCGGCCTGTTCAGCACGCTCTCGGTGAAGGACAATGTGCTGCTCGGGGCCCATCACCGGGTGCGACCCGGCTTCATCAAGGCGATCCTTGGCCGCGGCCTTGCCGGTACCGTCGCCGATCCCGAGGCCGAAGCCTGCGCCCTGCTCCATGATCTCGGCCTCGGCGAGGTCAGGGATCATCTCGCCGGCGGCCTTCCGTTCGGCACACTGAAGCGGATCGAGCTGGCCCGCGCGCTGATCTCGCATCCGAGATTCCTCATGCTCGATGAGCCCGCCAACGGTCTTTCGCATGGCGAGGTCGACGAGCTCGCCGACGTCATCCTGCAGGTACGCAAGCGATATGACCTCACCGTGCTGATCGTCGAACATCACATGCGGATGCTGATGCGCATCTCGGACCATGTCGTTGTGCTCGAGAACGGCCTCAAGATCGCGGACGGCGCACCTGCAGAAGTCAAGGCTGATGCGAAGGTGGCCGCGGCCTATCTGGGGAGCGCGGCATGAGCCTTCTGAGCATCAATGGACTACAGGCGGGGTATGGACCGCGCCGCGTCCTGCAGGGGGTCGACCTCACGATCGGCGACGGGCAGATCCTGGTCGTGCTCGGCGCGAACGGTGCCGGGAAGACCACGCTGCTCCGCGCCATTTCGGGCACGATCCCCCGTGCCGGGACTATCACCTTCGACGGAAAGCGCATCGACCAGCTTTCGGCGCGAAAGGTCGTGGCCGCGGGGATCGCGCACGTGCCGCAGGGCCGCGGCACGTTCGCGGACCTGACCGTCGACGAGAATATCCGGCTTGGCGCCTATCTGCGCAATGCGGCGGATGCGAAGCGCAATCGCGAGCGGTGGCTGACCTTCTTTCCGAGGCTGCGCGAACGCCTGGCGCAGCAGGCGGGCAGCCTCTCGGGCGGGGAGCAGCAGATGCTCGCGATCACCCGCGCGCTGATGTTGCAGCCGCGGCTGCTGTTGCTCGACGAGCCTTCGCTGGGTCTCGCCCCCATCATCACCCGGGGTCTGGTCGACGTGCTCGCCGCGATCCGCAAGGAGACAGCGATGACCATGCTCATCGTCGAACAGAATGCCAATCTCGCTTTGGCGATCGCTGACGACGGCATGGTGCTGGAAAGCGGCAATGTCGTGCTGCGCGATACGGCCGCCAATCTTGTCGGCAACGACGAAGTCCGTCGAATTTATCTGGGATACGAGTGATGCTGTTCGCAAATCAGGTCATCGATGGGCTGGCCGACGGAGCCATCTATGCGTCGCTCGCTCTGGCGCTGGCCTTCAGCTACCGATCCACGGGCATCGTCAACTTCGCCCAGGGCGAGATGGCGATGCTGTCGGCCTACGCCGTCTGGCAGTTGATGACCTGGGGACTGCCATTGGTGCCGGCCACCCTCATCAGCATCGCCATATCATTCGCGGCCGGCGCAGCGCTCTACGCCGGACTGGTCAAGCCGCTGTCGCGCGCCAATCTGCTGACCGTCGTCAGTGTCTTGATCGGGCTGTACCTGGCGCTCAACAGCCTCGCCGGCTTTCTCTGGACCTACAGCATCAAGGCGCTGCCGAGCCTGTTTCCCAAAGCTCATTTGCAGATCGGCCCGCTGAGCGTCTCGATCGAGACCGTGGGCATCATCGCAGTCGTCGCCTGCGTGCTGCTGTTGCTCTATCTCCTGTTCGAGAGGACCAAGCTCGGGCTCGCGATGCGCGGCGCCGCTTCAACGCCGGATTCCGCCGAGTTGGTCGGCGTGCCGGTACCCGCGATGCTGCTGATCGGTTGGGGGATAGCCGCCGCTCTTGGCGCGCTGTCGGGAATCCTGGTCGCGCCGCGCGTCTTCCTCAACCCGACCATGATGTTCGGCGTCATCATCTACGCATTCGCGGCCGCGACATTGGGCGGCTTCGACAGCCTGATCGGCGCCGTGGTCGGCGGGCTGCTGGTCGGTGTCGTCGAGAACCTGGTCGGGACCTACATCCCCTGGATCGGGCCGGACCTGAAAATCGTGGTGGCGCTGATCCTGATCTTCGGAACGTTGCTGATCAAACCGGACGGCCTGTTCGGCCGCAGGAAGGTGGCCAGGCTATGAACGTCGTCATCAAGCCGAGGCCTCCTCTCGCCGCCCGCGTCATCTTCGCCGCAGTGCTGGCGGTCCTGTTCCTCTACGTGATCCCGTTCGCGATTCCGAACTATCTCGTCAGCCAGTTGGCGACCGTGCTTGTTTTTGCCATCGCGATCATCGGCATCAACCTCGTGACGGGATATGGCGGCGCGATCACGCTGGGGCACGCGGCGTTCGTTGCGCTCGGGTCGTATACGACGGCGATCTTGGTCGTCAGCTATGGCTGGAATCCGTATGCGACGATTCCGGTTGCCGCCGGCCTCAGCTGGCTCGCCGGGTGGTGTCTCGGCTTTCCCGCGCTGAGGCTTCAGGGGCTCTATCTCGCAATGGGCACGCTGGTCTTGTCGATCACGGTGCCTGCCCTGCTCAAGAGGTTCGATGGATTTACCGGCGGCGTGCAGGGGCTCAACGTCGGCAACCCCGAATCCCCGGTGAAGTGGCTGGACGATTCGCAGTGGATCTACTTCGTCTGTCTCGCAGTCGCGGCAATCCTCTACTTCGTCGCGGCCCGCATCCTGTCCGGCCCCCTGCGCCGGGCCATGGTCACCGCGCGCGACAACCATCTTGTTGCCGCCGTGCTCGGCGTCGATCGCGCACCGCTCGCGACGGCGACGTTTGCGATGAGCAGCCTCTATGCAGGCGTTGCCGGCTCGCTCTACGCAATGATCGTGGGGTTCGTTTCGCCCGATACGTTCAATGTGATGCTCAGTCTGAGCCTGTTCGTCGGCGCTGTCGTCGGCGGCATCACCTCGATCGGCGGCGCCATCGTCGGCGCGATGTTCATTCAGTTCGTGCCGACCTGGGCCAGCGACATCGACGTCTCGCTCGGCGGTCTGGTGTTCGGCGTCGCCCTGATCGTGACGCTGGTCATCCTGCCGTCCGGGATCGGCGGACTGGTCGGCCGATTATACGATCGTGCCTGCGTCCGGCTGGGTTGGACCGAGGCCGCTCAGGACGAACGCGACGAACGGCAGACGGCGGGGAGCATCCAGAATGAGCCAGCATGACATTGACCGCATCCTGATCGGCCGGGTCGTCACGCTCAATGCGGCGGGCGATATCGCCCAGGCTGTCGCGCTACGGGGCGATCGCATCGTCGCAGTCGGCCGGCTCGACGAGGTCCTGGCCCTGAAGGGCCCGCGAACCAAGGTCTCCCGAACCGACGGGACGATCATTCCCGGGTTCAACGATACTCACGCACATCTGGATACCGAAGGTCTGCGTGAGCGCTTTCCGTCGCTCGGCAAGGTTCGGTCGATTGCCGACGTCCTGGCGCGGATCGCGGAGCTCGCGCGCACCACCCCGCGGGGCGAATGGATTGTCACTATGCCGGTCGGCGATGCGCCATTCTATTTCGGGGGCCCGCTCTTGCTCGACGAGCGCCGCATGCCGACGCGACAGGAGCTGGACCGCGTCGCTCCGGATCACCCGGTGTGCATCCTACCGCCCTCGGGCTATTGGAGCCTCTTGCCCTGCTACACCGCGCTCAACTCGCTCGGACTGAAGCTGAACGGCCTCGACCGTGCGTCCGGATCTCCGGTCGAAGGCGTCGAGCTGCAACGCGATGCCGAGGGCGAGCTGTCCGGGATCATCGTCGAGCATAATTATCCGGATTCGGCGCAGATCGCCCTGCTGCCCGCCGTGCCGCGCTTTTCGCCGCGGGACCGGCGCGAGGCCATCAAGCGTTCCGTCAGAACCTATCATTCGTTCGGTACGACCAGCGTCTATGAGGGACACGGTTGCGCACCTGAAGTCATCGCCGCCTACCGCGATCTGCGCGAGTCCAATGAGCTGTCGATGCGGATGCATCTCGTCGTCAGCCCGTTCTGGAATACGCTCGACCAGGCCGAGCGCGACTTTCGTGAACAGCTCGCCTATGCGCGAGGCAGCGGTCTCGGCGACCACACCTTGCGGGTCGGCGGCATCTTCATCGGCTATGGGGGTGAACCGAGCGCGGCGCTCGCGGCGATGGCGAAGCCGGCGGATCTCGGCTGGTCCTGCTATATCAAGCAGGCCAACACGCCCGAGCAGTTCGAGCGGCTCTGCCTGGCTGCGGCCGAAGCCAACCTGCGCGTGCACACCATCGCGGTTGACAAGCTTCACGAAATCATCCCGATCTACGAGCGGGTCAATGCCAGACATGCGATCGTCGGCCGGCGCTGGGTGATCGAGCATATGAGTTACGCCCCGACGGCCGAGCTCGCCCGGCTCAAGGGCCTCGGAATCGGCGTCACGCTGATTCCCGATTACCATCTCTGGAAAGTTGGAACGCGGTTCTTTCCGCTCGATGAGCATGACCGGGAGCTGGTTGCCCCTGCCGCGCAGCTCGACGCGCTTGGCGTGCCGGTCAGTTGCGGGACGGACAACAGCCCCTGCAATCCGCTGGCAACGATGCGGGCGATGCGGACGCGCCGGGAACGGACCACCGGCGAGCCGATCGGCGCTGGCGCGGGCGCTTCGGCCGATCTCGCGTTGCGCGCGATGACGCGAAGTGGCGCGTGGTTCACCTTCGAGGAGACGATCAAGGGGCAGATCGCGCCCGGCTATCTTGCCGACCTCGCGGTGCTCAGCGGCTGCCCGCTGACAACGCCGGGTGAGGAGCTGGAATCACTGTCCTGCGTTGCCACCATCGTCGGCGGACACATCGTTCACGGCGAACTCTAGGAATCTCGGATATGGCTATCGACCCTGAGCTTGCCCCCTTCATTGCCCGTCTCGACGAAGCCTGGCCGGAGCCGCCGTTGTCGCTGCCAGTATCAGCGTGGCGCGACCGCGTCGAGCAATTGTCCGCTGCGGCGCGAACGTCTTATCCGGCGGGCCTCATCGTCGAAACCCTCATCATCGATGCACCACGGCCGGTGCGGGTTCGGATCTACCGGCCGGCATCGGCCCGCCCGCTTCCTGCTCTCATCTACATGCACGGCGGCGGCTGGGTGATCGGCAGCATCGATAGCCATGACGCGATCACCGCCGCGATCGCGGCCGACACGCCCTGCGTCGTGATTAGCGTCGACTATGCGCGCGCTCCCGAGCACCCATTCCCGGCGGCGATCGAGGACTGCGCGGCCGCGGTTCGATGGACGTTCGGGAATGCGGCCAGGTTCGGTATCGATCCGAGGGCGATTTGCGTCGGCGGCGACTCGGCAGGCGGCAATCTGGCCGCTGCGATGACGCTCGCATTTCGCGAAAGCGACCACGCGCTATGCGGACAGCTCCTGATCTATCCCTGCGTCGACGTCGATTTCGATCGTCCGTCGTACCTGAGCGAAGCGGAAGCGCCTTACCTCAAGGCGCGCGAGATGATCTGGTTCTGGAATCAATATTGCCGCGACGTGCTGCAGCGGCAGAATCCGCTGGCCGTTCCGATGCGCGCGAGGTCTCACAGCGACCTTCCGCCGGCGTTCATCGTCGTGGCGGAGCACGATCCGCTGCGCGATGACGGTCATGCCTATGCCGAGCGGCTGAAGGCGGCAGGGGTGCAGGTGACCTTCAGGCCCGGACGCGGCCTGATCCATGGATTTGTTCGCGCCCGCGGCCTCTGTGCCGCCGCGCAGGCGGAGCATCTGGCGATGACGGCCTGGCTTCGCGGGTTCGCCAACACCGGCGCCTAGCGCCGTTTCGCACACACGAACTTCAGTCCCGTCTCAGGATTATCTCCCGCGCAGCGCCCTCGTCACCGACGGCGACTGCGCGCGCCATCAGCGCTGTCTTGCATCTGCAAATGCAGAGCAAGGCGCGTGCTGGTGGACCAACATGTGCGCACCAGCGTCGGGACCGTGTTTCTCGGCGGCGCGGATGGCCGAGAATGGTGGCACAGGCGCGAGGACCACGCGCGGCTTCGGGCCCTGTTTCCGAGCCCGATCATCATTGATCACGACTGCACGTGACGGGCTCGGCCTTTCGGCCCGCCTCCGACCGCTAAACGGGGCTTGACAAACTTAATTCCAAATAGTGAAATTGAATTGCAAACAGAAGAATTACATGGGGCGGGAATGGCGCGGCTTACGGCGTTTCAGCGCAAGGCGGATACCGATGGCCTGGATCAGACGGGCGACGACGCGCGTGTGGTGCAGGGACTGTCGCGCGGGCTCACCGTGCTGCGGGCGTTTCGGCCCGGCGAAACCTCACTCAGCAACAGCGAGCTCGCGGCGCGCACCGGCCTTGCCAAGGCGACGATCTCGCGGCTGACACAGACGCTGACCGCGCTCGGCTACCTCTCCTATTCACCGCGGCTCGGTCGCTATCAGCTCGGCGCCGGCGTGGTCGCGCTGTGTCACTCGCTGCTCGCCGGCATGCCGCACCGCATCGCCGCCCGTCCGCTGCTGCAGGACATCGCCGACTTCGCCCGCGTCCCGGCCTCGCTCGGCATGCGCGACCAGTCCGAGATGGTGACGATCGAGACCGCGCGACATCCGCATATGCGCCCGATGCGCTTCGATCTCGGATCAAAACTACCGATCGAAACCACCGCGATGGGACGCGCCTATTTGTTCGGCCTTCCGGCGGAGGAGCGCGAGATGCTGCTCAAGCGCCTGCGCCTGCAGCATAGCCGCGAGGAGTGGCGCGACATCCGCGCCCGCCTCGACAAGGCCTTCGAGCAGCTTACCGAGCGCGGCTTCTGCGTGTCGCTGGGCGATCGGCGTCCCGACGTGTTTGCGGTCGGCGCGCCGCTGGTGACGCCTGAAGGCATCGTGCTCGCGATCAACTGCGGCGGCATGCCGTCGGAAGTCAGCGCCGAGCGTCTCGAACATGAAATCGGTCCGCGGATCGCGCAGGCCGCAGCCCAGATTTCCGCGGAGCCGGCACCCCATGCGTGATTTCACCAAACCCGGTCGTTCCGAGGCCGTCAGTGCGCACGGCATGGTCTGCAGCTCGCATCCGGCGGCCTCGCTCGCCGGCCTCGACATGCTGCGCGCCGGCGGCAATGCGATCGACGCGGCAATCGCCGCCATCGCCGTGCAGGGCGTGGTCGAGCCGCACATGACCGGCATCGGCGGCGACTGCTTTGCGCTGTTTGCCCCGAAGGGAGGCGCGCCGGTCGCGCTCGATGGCTCAGGCCGCGCACCTCGCGCCGCCGACGCCGGCTGGTATGCCGAGCGCGGCTTCAACGCCATTCCCGCGGAATCACCGCACGCGGTCACGATCCCCGGCGCGATCGCGGCCTGGTGCACGCTCAACCGCGACCATGGCCAAAAGCCGCTTGCCGAGGTGCTGGCACCGGCGATCCGGCTCGCCGAAGACGGCATGTGCGTTACGCCGCGTGTCGCCTGGGACTGGGGACGGCAGGTCGAGAAACTGTCGCGCGATGCCGCGACGCGCGCCAAGTTCCTGCCCGACGGCCGCGCGCCGCGCACCGGCGACGTCTTCCGTAATCCGACGCTCGCCGCCACCCTGCGCAAGATCGCGCATGAGGGCGCCAAAGCGTTCTATCAAAACGGCGTCGCGGCCGCACTGACCCGCAAGCTCAAGGCGCTCGGCGGCCTGCACGAAACCGACGATTTCGCGCAGGAGCACAGCGACTATGTCACGCCGATCAGCGCGCCCTATCGTGGCTACACCGTCTATGAATGCCCGCCGGCCGGCCAGGGCCTGGCCGCGCTGATGATCCTGCGCACGATCGAAGGGCTTACGCTCGGCGATGCCGGCCATTCCGAGGCCGACCGCATCCACCTGCTCGCGGAAGCCACCAAGGCGGCCTATCGGGCCCGCGACGCCTATTTTTGCGACCCCGCGCACGGACCGACCGCGACAGACGAATTCCTGTCGGGCGCGTGGGCGGCGCGGACCCGCGCACGCATCGCGCCGGACCGCGCCAGCGCGCCGGCCTATTGGGACGACGCCGAGCACAAGGACACCGTGCTGGTCACGGTGGTCGACCGCGATCTCAACGCGATCTCGCTGATCAACTCGCTGTTCGCGCCGTTCGGCAGCGGCATCTACGAGCCCGACACCGGCGTGCTGCTGCACAACCGCGGCATGGGCTTCAGCACCGACCCGGACCATCCGAGCGCGATCGCCGCCGGCAAGCGGCCGATGCACACCATCATCCCCGCCCTGCTCTATCGCGACGACAAGCCGGTGATGCCGTTCGGCGTGATGGGCGGACACTATCAGGCGACCGGGCATGCGCATTTCATCTCGCAGATCCTGGATCGCGGCCTCGGCCTGCAAGAGGCCAGCGACCTGCCACGCTCGTTCGCCTTCGACGGCAAGCTGTCGCTCGAGACCACCATCGCGCCGCAGGTGAAAGCCGATCTGGAGGCCCGCGGACACACGGTCGCGTGGTCGGACTTTCCGATCGGCGGCGCGCAGGCGATCTGGATCGATCGCGATCGTGGCGTGCTGATCGGCGCGTCCGATCATCGCAAGGACGGCATGGCCTTGGGCCAGTAGCGCAGACGCGGAAGACCGGGCACCGGCTCTCCGCGAATCCTGATGTGCGGGCGGAAACAGTTGCGTCGATGGAGTATCGAATGGCTTTGCGAACCCAGGGAACTGTGCAACGCGCCTTCGCGGAGCCGTCATCCACCGCCGAACCGGCACAGCCGGCGATCCGCCTGGCAGGCGTCAACAAGGCCTATGGCGTCGGCGACGCCAGCCTGCTCGCCCTGCATGAAGTCGACCTCGAAATCCGCGGCGGCGAATTCGTGGCGGTCGTCGGTCCGTCCGGCTGCGGCAAGTCGACCATGCTGCGGGTGGTGGCAGGACTGATTCCACCCGGCAGCGGCGAGGTGTGGATCGGTGACAGCCGGGTGCACGGCACGCGGCGCGACATCGGCATCGTGTTTCAATCGCCGGTGCTGTTTCCCTGGCGCACCGTGCTGGAAAACGTGCTGTTGCCGATCGACGTGCAAAAGCTCGGCCGCGACACCAATCTCGCAAAGGCACGCGAGCTGCTGGCGCTGGTGGGCTTGCGCGATTTCGAATCGCGTTATCCGGCGGAGCTGTCCGGGGGCATGCAGCAGCGCGTCGGTATCGCGCGGGCGCTGGTGCACGATCCGGCGATCCTGCTGATGGACGAGCCGTTCGGCGCGCTCGACGCGATGACGCGCGAGCACATGAATGTCGAGTTGCAGCGGCTTTGGCAATCCCGCACCAAGACCGTTCTGTTCATCACCCATTCGATCTCGGAAGCCGTTTTCCTCGCCGATCGCGTCGTGGTGATGACGCCGCGGCCGGGACGCATCGCCGAGGTGATCGAGATCGCGCTGCCGCGGCCGCGCAGCCTCGACATGATGAGCACCGCGCCGTTCGGCGATTATGTCCGGCGCATCCGCGACCATTTCGGCGCATTGGGAGTGACCGACTGATGCAAAGCTCCGTCGATACCACGCAAAACCGCCTGCTCAGCATTGCCCTGCTCGTCGCCGCGCTTGCGACCTGGGAGCTCGCCGTGCGCCTGCTCGGCATTCCCTCCTTCGTACTGCCGCCGCCATCGGCGGTGGCCGCCGGACTATGGCGAGGATTTTCCAGCGGGCTGTACCTGCAGCACATCGCCGTGACGATGTTCGAGGTGCTGCTCGGCTTTGCGCTCGGCTGCAGCCTCGGCTTCGTGCTCGGCGTCGCGGTCGCGCTCAACCGGCACGTCGCCTACTTCCTCTACCCCTATATCGTGATGTTCCTGTCGATGCCGAAGGTGGCGCTGGCGCCGCTGATCGTGTTGTGGTTCGGGCTCGGCATGACCTCGAAGATCGTCACCGCGGCCCTGGTCTCGTTCTTTCCGTTGATGGTGAACACCATTGCCGGGCTGAATGCGGCGGATGGCGACCGGGTTGACCTGATCCGCTCGCTCGGCGGCTCCGAGCGGCAGATCTTCACCATGCTGAGGCTGCCGACCGCGCTGCCGATGGTGATCGCAGGGCTCGAGATCGCCATCACGCTGTCGCTGATCGGCACCGTGGTGGCCGAATTCCTCGGCGCCGAACAGGGCCTCGGCATGCTGATGCAGAGCATGAACTTCTCCATGGATATCGCCGGTTCGTTCTCGGTGCTGATCGTGCTCGCCATCGTCGGGTTGGTGCTCAACCAGGTACTGCTCGCAGTCCGGCATCGCGTGCTGTTCTGGGAGCGGCTCGGGCGCGGCGCGTCGAGCGCGCCGAAGGCAACGGCCTCGCCGGCGGCGGGCGTTCCGGCCGAGGCGAAGCGGCTCACGTCCTGACAACGCCGGGCAACCGGCTGCGACCATGCAGGCCTTTCAACGGGAGGATGCCGTGAACCAACGTTGCAGACGCAATCACCTGATCGGTGCGGTCATGATCGCCGCAGCCCTTGCCGGCTCCGTCGCTGCCGCCTCTGCGCAGACCAAGGTCCGCGTCGGCTGGTGCACCAGCGTGCTCACGCTCGGCGTCGTGCCGTTCGCGGTGGCCATCAAGATGGGCTGGTACAAGGAGCTCGGCATCGATCTCGAGCTGGTGAACCTGCCGGGATCCTCCGACTGCGTGCGCAATGTCGCGACCGGCGAGGTGCTGGTCGCCGTGCCGACGGTCGAGCCGGTCGCGATCCTGCGGCTGACCGGCGTCAAGACCGAGGTTTTCTACACCGCGTTTCGCCGCAACATCTTTGGCCTCGCCGTGCCCGCCAGCAGCCCGATCACCGGCTACAAGGATTTGAAGGACAAGAAGATCGGCGTGACCTCGATGGCATCGGCCGGCGTGGTCGTCGCCCGCTCGGTCGCGAGCTCGGTTGGGCTCGATCCTGACCGCGACGTCAAGATCGTCGTCTCCGGCCAGCCGGCGCAGAGCGCCGTGCTGTTGAGACGCCACGACATCGACGCCGTGTCGCAATGGGACGTGCAGTACACGCTGATGGAGCTCGCCGGCGTGCCGATGCGCCCGCTGGCCGATCGCGAACTGGAATCGTTTCCCTCGAACAGCTTCGTCGCGCGGCCCGATACGATCCAGACCAAGGGCGATGTGCTGGCGCGGCTGGTGCGCGGCTACGCCATGGGGACGCTCTATGCCGTGCGCAACCCACGCGCCGCCGCCGAAATGTACCACGCGGTCTATCCGCAGGTGGTGCCGACCGGCCTGGACGCGGTTCAGGCACTCGACCAGACCACGGCGCTGCTGAAGACGGTGACGCCGAAGATGGCGCTGGAAGCCGGCGCTGACAAATGGGGCGCGAGCAGTTTCGAGGCCTACCAGGCCTACCTCGACTGGCTGGTGAAGGCCGGTGTGCTGAAAGAGCACGTCGATGCGCACGAGGTCGTCACCAATACGCTGATCGATCAGGTCAACGACGGTCTCGACCTGAAGGCGGTCGAAGCCGCGCTGTCCCGCTAGAGCCCTCGCGACCCGAATCCGATCCCAACGTCAGGAAAGTCGCCATGTCCGACATGATTGCTCTCGATACGCCGCCGAACGACCTGGAAGCCTACTGGATGCCGATGACGCAGAACCGGCGTTTCAAGAAAGCACCAATGTTCTTCTCCGCCGCGCGCGGCATGTACTACGAGACGCCGGACGGAAGGCGCGTGCTCGACGCGATCGCGGGCCTGTGGTGCGTCAACGCCGGCCATTGCCATCCGAAAGTGGTCGAAGCGATCCGCGACCAGGCCGGAAAGCTCGACTATGCCTCGAGCTTTGGCCTCGGCCATCCGCTTGCCTTCCACTACACCAACCGCCTGATGACGATTGCGCCGGACGGATTCAACCACGTCTTCCTGGCCGGTTCGGGGTCGGAGGCGGTCGACACCGCGCTGAAGATCGCGCTCGCCTGCCAGCGCGCGCGGGGGCAAGGCCATAGCCAGCGCCTGATCGGCCGGCAGCGCAGCTATCACGGCATGGGCTTCGGCGGCCTGTCGGTCTCCGGCATCGGCTGGCATCGCGCGCAATTCGGCGTGCTGATGCCCGGCGTCTCGCATCTGCCGCACACCCATGATCTCGGTCGCAACGCCTTCAGCCGCGGCCAGCCCGATCATGGCGCCGAGTTCGCCGATGCGCTGGACGGGATCCTCGCAGCCTGCGATCCCTCGACGGTCGCAGCCGTCATCGTCGAGCCGGTCGCGGGCGCCGGCGGCGTGCTGCCGCCGCCACGTGGCTATCTCGAGCGGCTGCGTGCGACCTGCGACAAGCATGGCATCCTCTTGATCTTCGACGAAGTGGTCACCGGCTTCGGCCGGCTCGGCGCGCCCTTCGCCGCGCAGGCACTCGGCGTCACACCCGATCTCATCACCTGCGCCAAGGGCATGACCAACGGCGCGGTGCCGATGGGCGGCGTGCTGGTGCGCGACACCGTCTACGATTCACTCGCGCAAGGTCCCGAAGCCGCCGTCGAATTGGCTCATGGCTATACTTATTCCGGCCATCCGCTGGCCTGCGCTGCGGCGCTGGCGACGCTCGATTCCTATCTGGAAGAAGGCCTGTTCGAGCGCGCGAAGCAGCTCGCACCGGTGTGGGAGGATGCGCTGCACAGCCTGCGCGGCAAGCCGCATGTCAGGGATATCCGCAACCTCGGCCTGCTTGGCGCGGTCGAGATCGAATCCGCTCCGGACAGTCTCGGGTTGCGCGCGCGCAAATGCGCCGACGTCTGCTTCGACCGCGGCGTATTCGTCCGCGCGCTCGGCGAGACGCTGGTGCTATCGCCTCCCCTGATCATCGATGAGAATCAGATCGGCGAGATCCGCGACGCGATCGCGGCGGGACTTGTGGAAGCGGCGAAGCTTTGACACTGCCCCATTCCTGCGCGCGAGACCGCTGCAAGGGTAACCGGCCGTCTCAGGAGGCGCTCGTCATGGCCGCGCCTCCAGAATGAAGCGGGCTGCCCGCTCCCCGATCATCATGGTCGGTGCGTTGGTATTTCCGGAGACGAGCCGCGGCATGATTGAGGCGTCGGCGATCCGAAGACCTTCGACCCCACGCACCAGAAGCTGTTCGGAGACAACCGCCATCGGGTCGCCGGAGGCGCCCATCTTCGCCGTTCCAGAGGGATGGAACACGGTCTTCGAGATCGCGCGGACATAGTCGGCGAGCGCATCGACGTCGTTCTCCACGCCGGGCTTCGGCAGAGCGCGCCGCTTGATCAAACGCGCCAGCGAAGGCGCCTCCGAAATACGAATGGCGAGCTGGACGCCTCGCACGAGGGTGTCGACATCCGCCCGCTCTGCCAGCGAATTGGCAACGAACAGCGCCGGGTCGGCCGGATTCGGCGATCTCAGGCGAACGGTTCCGCGCGACTGGGGACGCAGCACGCAGGGGCCGATCGAGATGCCGTGCCCGGGCTCGGACGGCCGGTCTGCAAAGCCGTTGAACGTCGGCAAGACGTGAAACTGGATATCCGGCTCGCCGGTCCCGGCGGTATCGGCAAAGCCTCCGGACTCCACGACCGTTGATGTCAGCAGCCCGGTCTTGGTCAGAAGATATTGCATCATGTGCGATGCGGCCCGAACGCCCTTGTCTTCGCCGAAGATCGAGATCGGATCCTTCGTCTCGCACTGAACAGTCGCCTCGAGATGATCCTGGTAATTCTCGCCGACGCCGGGCAGATCGGAGACGATCTCGATTCCATGTTCGCGCAGATGCGCCGCAGGTCCGATCCCGGACAATTGCAGAATCTTCGGCGTCGCCAAGGCGCCGGCAGTCAGGATCACCTCGTGCCGCGCCTTGACGGTCGAACCGTCCTCGAGCCGCACACCGCTCGCGCGCTTGCCTTCGAACACGACCTTGTGGACCCGCGTCGCGGTCCTGATGGTCAGGTTGGCGCGGCGCTCCGCCTCGCGCAGGAAGGCTTCGGCGGCGCTGCGGCGGCGTCCGCGCCTCGTGGTCGTCTGGTAGAAGCCGACGCCCTCCTGCCGCGCACCGTTGAAATCCTCGTTGTAGGGGATGCCCGCCTCCTGCGCGGCACGGATAAACGCCCAGGACAACGGATGGCCGTAGGCACGATCGGAGACATTGAGTTTGCCGCTCGTGCCATGATACTCGCCGGACAGCCGCTGATTGGCTTCAAGATCGCGAAAAACCGGAAGCACCTCATCGTAGCTCCAGCCGCGGCATCCCATTTGCGACCATGTATCGTAATCCCGCCGCGATCCCCGGATGTAGACCATTGCGTTGACCGAACTGCCGCCGCCGATGACGTGCCCCTGGGGCACGATCGACGGGCGCCCGTTGAGGCCCTTCTCGGGCTCGGACGCATAGACCCAGGCATCCCGTCCCTTCTCGAGCACCTTGAAGAAGGTCGCGGGGATGTGGATGAACCGGTCGGTGTCGCGCTGTCCGCTCTCGACCAGCAAGACACGATTGCGCGGATCTTCAGACAGGCGGGACGCCAGCACGCAGCCGGCGGAGCCGCCGCCGGCGACGATATAGTCAAACTCCTGCATATCACTCCCTGCGACGCGGCCGATTGCGACCTGTTCCCCGGTTAGACAAACACGGTCTGGACCGTGGTGAACTCCTTCAGCCCGTCGACCCCGAATTCCACGCCGAAGCCTGACTGCTTCACGCCGCCGAACGGCGCGTTCGGCTGAATGGCGCCGTGCTTGTTGATCCAGACCGACCCGGATTCGATGCGTTGCGCGACCGCCTTCGCCCGCGCGAGGTCGGTCCCCCAGACCGAGCCGCCGAGCCCCATCGCGCTTGCGTTGGCCTTGGCAATCGCATCCTCGACGTCAGAATAACGAATGATCGGCAGAGCCGGCCCGAACTGCTCCTCGTCCACCAGCCTGCAGCCGTGATCGACGTCGGCAACCAGCGTCACAGGGTAGAAGTAACCAGGGCCGTCGGAGGGATCGCCGCCGACCAGCACACGACCGCCCTTCTTCCGCGCCTCGTCGACGAAGGCTGAGACGATCTCGAACTGCCGGCGGTTCTGCACCGGGCCAAGTGTCGAGGTCTCAGACAGACCGTCGCCGACTACGATCTGCTTCGCATAGGCCGCGAGCTCGCGGCACAGCTCGTCATAGAGGCTGTCATGGACATAGAGCCGCTTCAGCGCCGCACAGGTTTGCCCGCCGTTGATGAATGCGCCCCAGAACAGCCCCTCGACGATCTTCTTCGGGTCGGCATCCGCCAGCACGATTCCGGCGTCGTTGCCGCCGAGCTCGAGCGTCAGGCGCTTCAAGCTGCCCGCCGCATTCTGCATGATTTTGCGGCCGGTCGCGGTCGATCCGGTGAAGGTCACCTTGCCGATCCCGGGATGCGCCGACATCAGGCTGCCGATCTCGTTGTCGCCGGTGACGACATTCACCACGCCCGGAGGCAGTTTCTCATTGATCAGCTCGACCAGACGGATCGTGCTCAGCGGCGTCAATGGCGACGGCTTGATGATCACGGTGTTGCCGGCGCGGATCGCCGGGATGATATGCCAGCACGCGATCATGACCGGCCAATTCCACGGCGTGATCGAACCGACGACCCCGATCGGCTTGCGATGCAACTCGACGCGTCCTTCGGCACCGTCCTGCAGGACTTCCACCGGCAGCGACAAACCGCTGGTGTGGCGTGTCCAGGCCACGGCGCCGCCGATCTCGAAGCGCGAACCGAGCCCGTTCAGCGGCTTGCCCTGCTCGAGCGTCAGGAGCCGCGCCAATTCTTCGGCATGCTGCTCGATCGTGTCGGCGATCGCGCGACAGGCATCAGCATGCTCGCTATCGGGCCGGTCCTTCCAGATTTCAAACGCCCTGGAGGCGGCTGCAACCGCGGCGTCAAGATCGGACGCAGCCGCAAGCGGCATTCCGCCGACGACGGCGCCGGTCGACGGGTTAAGGACGTCCTGGAAACGATCCGTCTCGATCCGGCGCCCGTCGATAAGCAAGCTCCAGCGCTGCATGCAATCTTCTCCTCGCGACAACGATTGCCTTCAGCAAAAGCCATCGCACGGCCAATGTCTTGGAAAGGAGCGCGGTCTCGCTTGGACGGGAGCGCAGCAGGCTATCGGCGCGTGACGTCGGTCGGCGAGCAGTCGAAGGCCCGCTTGAAGCAGCGGTTGAAATAGGAAATGTCGTTGAAGCCGGACGAATAGGCGATCTCGGCGATGGTGCCGCCGTCAGAGCCGCGCTGCCGTTCCAGCAGGCGATCCTTGGCCAGCCGCAGCCTGCGATCGCGGATGAAGCTGGTGACCGTGGTTCCGACCGCGCTGAAATCCTCCTGCAAGGTGCGCATCGAGACGCCGAGACGATTGGCGAGCCATTGCGCGGTCAGCCACTCCGCCGTGAGATGGCGGTCTACCAGGGCCCGCGCGAATTCGAGCCGGCCGGACGCCCGCTCTTTCGGACATAGCGGGGTGGCCGGCGAATCCGCGGCGAACGCCTGCCGGGTCGCCTGCAGCAGCAATTGCCGCAATTCGCCGGACCGCTTGTGGCTCGACGGCAGCTGCAACATCTTGGCAACCAGCGCCCGCAGCATCGTCGACATCGGATCCTCGGCGCCGAGCCGCCGCGACACCTCGAAGTCGTTCGGCTTCTCCGACAGCAGCAATTGCCGCGGCAGATGCACCGACAGATGATTGCTGAACTGGCCGTTGAAGAAGAAGTTCGACGGCAGCGAGGAATCGACCAGGATGCAGTCGCCGGGCGAGATGATGCTCTGATGGCCTTGCTGCTCGACCCCGCACACACCCTGGAGCTGAACCAGCAGGAAGAAGTGCTCGCCATAGTCCTGGCGAATATCGCGCTCTGCGCGGCGAACCACATCGACGTCGGTTGCGACCTGGACGATCTCCATCCCTGCGGCATCGCGCAGCACAACGCCGCCATTGACGAAGCCGCGCTCCTCCTGGCCGAACGGATTGAACCGTCCGCACACGGACCGGAGCTTGTCTCTCCATTCCTCCAAAGGCGGCTGTCCCCAGACTTCGGGAGTCCAGCTGCTAAACTCCTGGAGCTGCATGCGCTCCTCCCTGGGAAACGCCGTCGGGCGGCGCTTTTGATAACATGTTAAGCACCTCCTTTGCCGTGTCAACGCCTTTCCGGCAGGGAGGGCGGGCACGGCGCCGCGACCAGCGGTCGCGCAGCGACGGCTTGCTCATGCGAGATAGGCGCTGTGCAGGATGGCGGGATTGTCGATCAATTGCCGCGGCTCACCGGAAAAGCAGATCCTGCCGCGTTCCATGACATAGACCGCATGGGCGATCTTGAGGGCGATGTGCGTGAACTGCTCGATCAGCAGCACGCCGACCCCTTGCGCGGCCAGGTCCTGCAATACCGGCACCAGGCGGGCAACGACAACGGGGGCGAGACCGAACGACAACTCGTCGGCGAGCAGATAGCGTGGCTTGGCAATGATCGCCTGCGCAAGCGCCACCATCTGCTGCTGTCCCCCGGACAGATTGCCTGACCTGGCCTGAAGGCGCTCACGCAATTCGGGAAAGGTGCCGAGCGCAACATCGATCGCCGATCTCATCTCGGCGCGCGACAGATGGCTGCCGGCGACCTTGAGATTATCCTCGACGCTCAGCTCGTTCAGGACTTGGTGTCCTTCAGGGACCGCGGCGAGCCCGCTCGCGCGAATGGCCGCCGGCCGCAAGCCCCTGATCGAGCGGCCGTCGAGGGTGATCTCGCCGGAGGTCGCCGGAAGCGCGCCGGCGATCGCCAACACAAGACTGCTCTTGCCGGCGCCGTTGGCGCCCAGCAACGCGGTGATCCGTCCGGGCGCGAGCGACAGATCGACGCCGTGCAGGACGGCCTTGCCGCTGCGGGCGAGATCGAGGCCCTGCACTACAAGGCCTGTGCTCACGTCGCGTCCTCCAACACACCGAGATAGGCCGCACGGACCTTCGGCTCGGCCAGCACGCTTGCCGTCGCCCCATAGGCGATCGCGGAGCCGAAATCGAGCACCAGCGTTGCCGTGCAGGTTGCCGAAATCAAATCGACGTCGTGATCGACCAGCAGCACCTGCGCCCCGCAATGGCCGTGAAGCTGCCTGATGACGTCGCGCAGATGCTCGCTCTCATGCTGGGCGAGGCCCGCGCCCGGTTCGTCCATCATGATCAGCCGCGGGCGGCCGACCATGGCGCGGGCGATCTCCAGCATCCGCCGCTGATAGGCGTTGAGGTCGCGACCGAGCACGTTGCCCTTGGCGGCAAGGCCGACGAACTCCAGCGCTTGCGCAATCAGTGCGGCGCGCGGCTGCCCATCGGTCGGCACATTGTCGAGAATGGCATGGATGTTGTCGGCCGCGGTCAGGTTCTCGACCACCTGCTCATTCTGGAACGTGCGGCGAATCCCAAACGCGGCCCGCTTGTGAATCGCAATGTCGCTCAAATCCTGGCCGTCGATGCCGACCCGTCCCGTGGTGGGGCGCACAAATCCGGACAAGACATTGATCAGCGTCGTCTTGCCGGCGCCGTTCGGTCCGACCAGGCCGGTGACCGGTTCGGGCAGACGTGCCGTCAGCTCGCTCAAGCCACGCACGCCGCCGAATTGCACCGTCAGATCGTCGATCTCGATCATGGACCGGCCTTTCGTTCGCCACTCAAGGCCCGGCGCAGGCGCCCGGTCAGGTCAGACAGTTGGCCGGCGATGCCGTGCGGCGCAGTGATCAAGGCGTGCAGCAGTCCAATGCCGAACACCATGGTCGCGATATTGCCGTCGACGCGGAAATCGTTGAGCAACGCCGGAAAGGCCCGCAGCATCAGCCCGGCGATGATCGGGCCGAACCAGGAATACGCGCCGCCGACGATCGTCAGTGCGAACAGCATGATCGATTGGCTCGCCGGAAACGCACTGCCGTCGAGCTGCCCGACGCCGCCGGCAAGCACCGCTCCCGCGACGCCGGCGAGGAAACCGGCCAGCGCGAAGGCCCACACCTTGTAGGCCACGATGTCGACGCCGCCGGCGAGCGCGCAGACCTCGCTGCGGCGGATCATGGCCCAGGCGCGGCCCGGCCGCCCGCGAACATGGGCCAGCACCAGCAGATAGCATACCGCTGTGACGACGATCGCGTAACGCAGATAGGCTTCATCGCTCTGCGCGATGAGCGGGCGCGCCATCATCAGCCGCGCGCCGGTGCTCTTGCCGAGGATGCCGGGTCCGCCGTCCGGAAAGCCGAACGCGCTGATCAACACCTGGATTGCGCCCGCCATCATCAGGGTGATGATCGCCAGATAAAGCCCGCGCATGCGCAGCGCCGGCAGCCCGACGATCAACCCGACCAGCGCCGCCGAGACACCCGCGCAGAGCAGCGCGATCTCGAACGGCACCCCGAGGCCATGGGAGATGCGCAGCGCGAACCAGCCGCCGACGCCAAGCAGGCCGAACTGCGCCAGCGACACCATGCCGACCTGCGCGAACAACACGCTGACGCTGAGGCTCGCGATCGTCAGCGCCGCAGCGGAGATAAACGTGCGCAGCCAATAATTGCTCAGCGCGTCCGGTATCACATAAAGGGCGATCAGCGCGGCCACGCCGAGGGCGATCCCGCGAAGCGGCAATCTGGCGGCACGAATGGGCGGGGCTCCCTCCAGGCTTTGATCGGTCACGTCAGCTCACCTGTACACGAAGACGACCTTGCGCTGCATCCACAGCAGCGCGCCGACCGCGAACAGAAACGGCACCGCGGTCCGGAACGGGCCGACGATCGGCACCGGCGTCAGCAGCGCCTCGCAGACGCCGATCGCAAGGCCCCCCGCAACGGTCGCCGGTAGCGACGCGAAACGCCCGACCACCGCTGCGGCGATCGCCGGAATGACGGCGAATGTCAGCGCCTGGCCGCTCAGCCGCTGCAGATCGGCGAGCAGCACGCCGCTGACGCCGGCCAGCGCGCCCGAGATCACCCAGGCCCAGCCATCGACGCGGAATACGCGAACGCCAAGCATCGCGCTGAGCTCGCGGCTGCTGGCCAGCGCCCGCATCTGAAGGCCGACGCGGCTATAGGACAGAAATGCCATCACCGCGCAGGTGACCAGCAAGCCGAGAGCGAAAGCGACCGCGCGCGTCATGGTGACGCGAACGCCCATCAGGTCGAAGCTCATCGTGTCGGTCGGCAGCCGAAGCCGGCGCGGCGCCTCGCCCCAGACATATCCCATGAACCCCAACAGAATGAGTGCGAAGCTGAGCGTCGCAACGGCGCGCATGATCGGATCCGAATAGGCGAGCCGGGGTGCGATCACACGGCCGTAGAGGAATGATACGGCGACCGCGGCGGCGATCCCGCCGATCCACGACCATTCGGCCGGACCGCCGCGCTCAACGATCGACCAGGAGATAAAGGCTGCCAGGGCGCCGACGGCGCCCTGGGCAAAATTGACCACGCCGGATGCCCGGTAGAGCACCACGATGCCGACACCGGAGAGTACGTAGGTGGCGGCCGTCGCGAGGCCCGCAACGAGAAAGGGCGTGAAATCGGGCATTGTCTATTTCGCGATGCCGATCGTCTTCTCGAAGGCGTGCACGTCGTCGAGCTCGGGATCTTCCGACTCGATGCAAACCGGCTTCGGCACCAGCTTGCCGTCCTTGACCTGCGACACCGGACCAGCGTGGTTGGCGTTGTGACGCGGTCCCGAGCCGATGTACCAGGGCGAGCAGAACATATCGCTCTCGAACCGGTTGACGTTGCGCAGCGCAGCCGTCACCGAGGCGCGGTCGATCTTGGCCGGATCCATCTTCAGCAGGGTTTCCGCCGTGACGCGTGCGGCGAGGTAACCGGCCTGCGAGAAAGTATCCCTCGGATCGGATGCCTGGCCATACTTGTCCAGCACCGCGAGCCAGTTCTGCGTATCCGGCGTCCCGGCAGTGGCAGCATTCAGCTCCATGTCGACCGTGACCTTGCCGTCCCAGTACTTGCCGATCGCGTGCGGGAAGTCCGGATTATAGAGCGACGCCGGACCCGCGAAATGCACCTTGTCGGCCAGCCCCTGCTCTTCCGCCGCAGCGAAGATCGGAACCGCCAGCCCCTTGGGTGTACCGACGCTGATCACGTCAGGCTTGAATGCCATCGCTTCGAGCACGATCGAGGTCGCATCGAGCGAGCCGGGATCGAACGCGATGATCTTGCCGTCGCCACCCTGCTTCTTGATCCAGGCGACCGCGCCGGTGCAGGACCACTCGCCGACATTGGGAATGTTCGGCGCGATGCACACCACGCGCTTGATCTTGCCGGGATAGGTCCGCGCGACATCCATCACGGCCTTGGTGTTGCTGACGCGCGGGCCGGCATTGGTCGGCGCATAGTTCTTCTGGAAGAAGCAATCGCGCGGCACGCCGACGCCGGCGATCACCATGATGTCTTCCTTCTCGTAGATCCCCTGATTGGCGCCGCAATCCACGAAGCTCATGTTGCCGACCAGCGCGACCGCCTTCTGGTCGCGGATCAGCTTCGCCGCGACCTGCGACGACTGCTCCGGGTTCCAGGCGTCGTCCTCGAGCAGATATTTGACCGGGCGGCCATTCACGCCGCCATTGGCGTTCAGACACTTGAAATAAGCGGCCGCGGCCAGCCCCGACGAGCTGAAATTGTCCGGCCCGGTGATGCTGACGATGCCGCCGACGACGATCGGCTCGCCGGTCGCCGCCTTGCCGGTGTTGGCACCGCACTTCGGATCAGCCGCGTAGGCAGCGCTGCCGATGCAGACCGCGAGCATTGCGATGACGGCAGCCAGAATCGTCTGTCTCGATTTCATGCGTTCCCCTCCATACCCCAGATGTCGCGTGGGTTTCGTTGTTCCGCCGCGCTTCCCCTTGCGCGTCGTGCAATGCAATAGCGGCGCGTTGTTCGGCCGAATTGATCTTGATACTAGGCAGGCGCGATCCGGCGCGTCTTGGACTCGGACGCAATCGGCCTAGGACACAAACGAGCAATGTGTGTGCCCGAAGCCCGCGTGCGCCAATGCCCCCCAGCCCCGGCGCACGCGGTCGCCCCCGTCACCTCATCGCGTCAGCGACGAGCCTTGTGTCAGTGAATTGCTCGAAGCGCACCACCCGCCCCTCGTCCACGTCCCAGACGTGCACGACGCGCGCGCGCATTGCCTTGCCGGTCGGCTTGTAGTGCCCGGAATAGGTCCCGATCCCGACGATCGTAGTGCCGCCGTCAATCAATCGTTCGAGCGTGAACGTGTAGCCGGTCCACTCCTCGGCAATGCGCTTGAACACGCCGGCGATGATGGCGTCCGCGCCGACATAGGTTCCCGCGTAGGGAAAACCCGCCATCTCGGTCCACCTGGTCTCGCCGGTGATCGGCGCCATCATGGCAACGAGATCACCGATATTCGATCCGGCATAATGCGCCTTGATCGCGTCGTAGTTCCGGCTCACGTCGCTGCTCCCTGATTACACCGGCTCCTTGCCGGGGTCGTAGCTGGTTCTGGACTTGATGGTGATGAAGGCGCCGGCCGGCTTGTTCTCGACCCGGCCCTCACTGGTCACGCCGAGGAATTTCCCGGTCGATCGCATCGCATTCCAGTCGTAGAAGAAGATCGACGCGACCGGGATGATGAACTCGCGGAATCCGAAGACGTATTGGTTGTGATCGAATTTGTAGGTCGTCGTCAGGTCGACGTCGCCATGGCCGCGCTGGACGCCGACCAGATTCTGCCAGGCATAGCGCTGCGAGCTGAGATAGACGTGCTCGTAGAGGTGCTGCGGGCTGTAGTCATAATGGGCCGTCATCCCGACCAGGTCCCGCGATGGCGCCGGTTCGAAACCCGTGGGCGGAATTGCGGGATCGCCGACGACACCGGAGGTGTAGATCTGCGCAACCCGCGGTTCGCCGGGAGCTTCGCCCGCGGCACGGACGCGCTCGCGGACCGACAGCACGCGGCGGGTCCTGGTATTGACGATGAACGCTTCGTCCTCGGTCGCACGCGCAGCAAAGGTGACGTTGATGAAGACCACGTCGGGCGCCACGTTGATTGCCTCGTACCAGTCGGCGCCGGTCGCATCGCCCTCGCGCCATTCGAGCCGATCGGCCGAGGCAAAGGCCAAGGCGATCGCGCGGCCATCCTTCAGCGTGATCTTCAGGCTCTGGCCAGCGAGCGCGTCCGTGGTCGGCAGCCGGTTGGTTGCAATGCCCGCGGCGAAGTCATCGAAATTCTTCCAGTCAGCGGGTCTGTCGTTGCCTTGCATCTTTTGTCTCCCGCTCACTCGACGAATGCCAATGTCGGCAAGTCGACCACACCCGCCCCGCCATCAACGGTCAGGATCGAACCATTCATCGCCGACGCTTCATCCGAGACGAGGAAGCAGATGACGTTGGCGACCTCCTCCGATGTTGCCGGGCGGCCGAGCGGTACATCCTTGGTCACCAGCCGGTAGGCTTCCTCGATCGAATGCAGCCCGTGCTTCTCGACGATGACTTGCATCTGCTCGTCGGCCATCGCGGTCGCGACCCAGCCGGGACATACGATATTGGTCCGCACGCCCTTGCGGCCGTAGTCGCGCGCCAGCGATTTGCCGAAGCCGATGCAGGCATGCTTCATCGTTACATAGCCGGCCGCATCGGGGCCCGCGAACAGGCCGGCGATCGAGGCAACAACCACGACGGCGCCTTTCTGCGCGATCAGATCGGGGAGGCTTTCGCGGGCGCAGACAAAGGCGGTGTCAAGGTTGAGCCGGGTCGCCAGCGACCATGTCTCATCGGTCATCGAGATTGTCGGACCGACGCCGTGGCCTCCGGCATTGGCGATCAGGATGTCCACCTTGCCGAACTTGCCGTGGATCTCCGTCAAGGCTGCCCGTACGGCGGCGCTGTCGGCAGCGTCCGCCTGCATCACGAAGCAACCGGTCTCGTCAGCCAACGCCTGCAGCGGCTCCCGCCGCCGCCCCATGACGGCAACATTGGCGCCCTCCGACGCAAGGCGCCGCGCAACGGCCGCCCCTATTCCGGTGCCACCACCCGTGACCAAGGCCGTTCGTCCGCTGAATCGCATATGTTCGCTTCGCCCCCGATGCCGCCCGCGTTTTCGTCGAGCCGGACGACAAACTGCTACCCGGCGACGTTTCGTTGCCATCAGATAGACCGACCGGACCAAACTCGTCTTGGACTCAAGCGCAGCCACGCTAGGACGCGGGCGCGTGCGCCTGTTCCGCACGCAACTCGGCCGCTTCTCACTTATTTTAAGTATAAAGTATCTCCGCTAACGAAAGGATCGCCAAGGCGCTCGTTGGAAACCCGCGAAGATCGCCGTTCGGCGCGCCAAGCTCCGCAAATTTCAGCTGCATCGGCGAGCGGGATCGCCGCGCCTTGAACGAGCCTTGAATTTACTTTTGGTACGAACTATCTTGTATGCGACATTGAGGTCGGCGCCTTCAACGGACCGGATGCCGCAGGAGATTTGATTTGGCAGTCGCGAAGGAGTCTCCACCTGTTTCGCCCAAGAGCGGGGTCGATCAGGAGGCCGAGTACCGGGCTCAGACACGGCTTTGGCTTCGGCTGCTTGCCTGCACGACCCTGATCGAGGGCGAGCTGCGGCGCCGGTTCCGCGAGGAATTCGATTTCACGATGCCGCGCTTCGACGTTCTGGCCCAGCTTGACCGCGAGCCGAGTGGACTGGTGCTGGGAGAGCTGCCGAAGCGCCTGATGGTCTCCGCCGGAAACCTCACACCCATCGTCGATCGTCTGGTCGAGGACGGCTACATCACCCGCACACCCTCTAACCTCGATCGGCGCGTGCAGATCGTTTGCATGACCGTCGAGGGCCGAAAGGCCTTCAGACGCATGGCCAAGAGCCATGGCTCATGGCTGGCGGAGTTACTTGCGGGATTCCCGGCTGACCGGCTCGATGGATTGACCAGCGAGCTCGACGAGCTCAAAGGCATCGTCAGGGACGCGATGCAGAAGCCATAGCTGACGTCGGCATCAGGGAGCTGCGCATCGCACTCCGATGCAACCTCGCCGCCCAATCAAGGCAGCAGCTTGTACTTCCCGTCCTCGATCTGAACCAGGATCCGCGCGCGCGCATCGACGCCGTGCCGATCCGCCGGCGTGTAGGTGTAGACGCCCTGCGTCCCGACCAGCTCCTTGGTGGTGAACAGCGCCTCGCGAAGCGCTACGCGGAATTCCGGCGAGCCCGGCTTGGCGCCGGTCGCCAGCGCGCGCTTGGCCGCATCGACGAACACCAGCCAGCCGTCGAACGAGTAGGATGAGAACGAGTCGGTCGGCGCCTCGCCATTCGCCTTCTCGAAGGCCGTGCGGAACGCCAAGGCAACCTTCTGGATCGGATTGCTGGCTGGAAGCTGCTCGGCCGCGGTCACCGGCCCGGTCGGGCAGATGATTCCGTTGGCCGTCTTGCCGGCCAGCCGCAGGAAATCGGCGCTGATGAGTCCGTGGTTGCCATAGAGCGGTCCCTTGTAGCCACGCTCCGACAAGGCGATCACCGGCAGCGCACCCGGCGTTCCCGTGCCGCCGAGCATGATCGCGTCGGGGTGCGCCGCCGACGCGCGCAGCACCTGGGCGGTCACCGATGAATCCGACCTAGCGTATCGTTCGTTGGCGATCACCTTGATGTCGGCCGCCTTGGCGCTTTGCGACAGCGAATCGTACATGAGGTCGCCGAAGGCATCGGAGAAGCCGATGAACGCGACGGTCTTCAACCCGCGCGTCTTCATGTGGTCGACGATGCCCTGAACCAGAAGCGGCGTCGGTTGCGGCGTCTGCACGACCCAGGGCCCGCCATCGCCCGGCGGCACCGGCGCGATCGGCGACACCGCGATCATTGGAATCTTCATTTCGATCGCGGCCGTCGCCATCGCCAGCGTCTGCGGCGCCCCCGAGGTGCCGATCAGAATGTCGACCTTCTCCTGCTCGACGAGCTTGCGCGCATTGCGCGCCGACGCCGTCGGATCGGAAGCGTCGTCGAGTTGGATGACGCGGAGCTTCTCACCGCCGACTTCGCCGATATAGGCCTCGCCGGCCGCCAATCCCTTTGCGTTCGGAATCCCGATCGACGACACCGGCCCGCTGAGGCCGGTGACAAATCCGACCAGGATCTCCGCCTGCCCGACCTGCGGAACGGCAACAAGCAGCGCGGCCGAAGCCAGCAGCGTCTTCATCGAGATCATGGCACCTGTCCTTGTTGATTTGCGTTTCTTCTGTCGGGCAAGCGCCATCCGCTCGTTTCAGTTCGCCGAAACCAACGCGATCACGCGCAGCGGGCTGCCGGAGCCGTTCTGGATCTTCAAGGGCGAAGCCACAATGACGGCGCCGGTGGCGGGAAGCTCATCGAGGTTGCAGAGACACTGAAGGCCATAGCGGCCGGCGCCATGCAGGAAGTGATGCGCCGGATAAGGCGGCTCGAAATGGCCGGCCTGCCCCGCGTCGGTGCCGATCGTCTCAGTGCCGAAGCCGATGATGCCGCGCTGCTCCACCAGCCATTTCATGACAGCCGCGTTCGGGCCCGGCGTGTGTGCGCCGTCGTCCCTGAGGTTGGCGTAGTCGCGCCAGCCCTTCTTCGACCAGTCGGTCCGCAGCAGAACCCAGTGCCGCTCGGGAATCCGCCCGTGCTTGGCCTCCCAGGCTTCGACCAGCGGAACGGTCAGCAGGAAATCCGGATCCTGCGCTGCGCCAGCCGAGCAGTCGATGACGCACGCCGGAGCGATCATGTCCTTGGCAGGCATGGTGTCGACGGAATTGTTCGGCAGATCCTTGCCGGTGAACCAGTGAATCGGCGCATCGAAATGCGTGCCGGTGTGCTCGCCGAAGGTCACGTTGTTCCAGTACCAGGCCGGACCGCGACCATCATAGCGCGAAATCTCCTGGATCCGGACCGGAGCTGCCTGGCCAAATTCCGGCGGCAGCACGATGACCGGAAAATCCGGACTGAGCGTGAAGGTCAGATCGACGACGCGCACCGCGCCGGACGAGACCGCACCTGCGAGCTCCAGGAGATTCTTGCTTTGCATCGTCACGTCCTCCCGCTTGGTTGAAATCCTGATCTTATTTGTCGAGCTCGCGCTCGACCGCTTTCGGATTGGCGGCAAGACGCTGCCTGATTTCCTCGGCGACGTCTCCGACATACATCTCCTCGAGCCCGCCCCTGAGCCCGGACATGATCGCCTGTGCAACAGCGCGCGGCGCGACCTTGGGCGGCGGCACGGTCTGGAACCACTCGTTGTCGACCGGCCCCGTGAACAGGTTCAGCACCTTGACGCCGCCGGGCCGCAGTTCCGCGCGCAGACAATGCGACAGCGACAGGCAGGCGGCCTGCGATGCCGAGTAGGCGCCAAATGCGGGCCAGTTCGCCAGCGCATGGACCGACAGGATATTGACCCAGGCGGCACTGCTGTTCACGCCGTCCGCACCTCGCATCCGCATCGCCGGACCGAAGGCCTGCGCGAGGTTGATGAAGCCGAGATAGGCTTGGTCGATCTCGTCCCGCGCGATGCTCGTGCCCCTGCGGTCGAGCAGGCCGCCGGGCCGCACATATTCCGTGGTGTTGACAAGGATATCGACCTTGCCGCCGATGTCCGCCGCAAGATCGGTCACAGATTTCTCGTCGGACGCGTCGAGCGTCACGAGTTCGATCCCCTGCTGTCCGCGCAGCAATTGCTCGCCGGCAAACGGCCGCCACGGTTCGGCAACGCCGACGAACACCGTCTTCGCACCGGCGGCCTTTAGCGCTGCAACGGCCTCCTGGCCGATCAGGCTACGGCCGTTGGTCACGAGCACACGCCGGAATTTCGGATCAGCCGTCATTTCCCGCCACTGCCTGTCGTCTGCCATGTTGGGAGTCTCCCCCTCGGGGCGGGCAAAGGCCACCGCCTGACCGCTCTTGTCGAGCTGAAACGACATCAGGACGGGCGCGCCCTCGACGCAGTCGGCATGCAGATGCGCCACCATCGTCGGACCGCAGTCCATCTTGACGAGACCAATGCGCCAGGGCGCCCGCTCGCGGAAATAGACGTCGCTCGGTACCCGCGCCGTCGTCTCGGCCAGCAGCGCGCCGCGGCGCGGCGCATCGACGAACGCGAGATCGACCGACAGGCAGGCGGGGCACGCCTCGCGTGCCGGATAGGCAAAGGCGCCACAGGCCTCGCAGCGCTGCAGCATGAAGCGTCCTTCGGCGGCGGCGCGCGTGAACCCGTGCGATGTCCTGCTGCGCGCCCGCGGCGGCGACGCCGGAAGTCGCGTCCGCAGCAGCGGGTTCTTGCGCCGGGGTGGCTCGATCGGATCGATCATCGCGCGGGCCCTGCAAAGATCACGGCGCCCGAGGCCAGGCCGCGGTCATAGTTGATCATACCGAAGCCCGAGGCCAAACCGAGCTTTGCATCCTTCACCTGTGTGGGACCGGCTTCTCCCAGAACCTGCCGTAGTCCTTCGACGAGCCCGAGATAGGCGCCGGCGGCGCCGGCCTGCCCTGCCGAGAGCTGGCCGCCCGAGGTGTTGTGCGGAAAGTCGCCATCGACCGTCAGATCGTGCTGACGAACGAAGGCCGCCCCCTCACCCTTGTTGCAGAAGCCGAGATCCTCGAACTGCATCATCGTGATGACCGGATAGTCATCGTAGGTCTGGACGATATCGAGATCATCAGGCTTCACACCGGCCATCGCGTAGAGTTCGCCGACATCCATTGCCCAGCCGCCGCGCACCTGCATCGGATCGTCGGCGAAGGCGTTGTGCCGCTCGATCGTCGACAGCAATCGCGCCGCCGGCAGGCCAAGCGAAGCCGCCGTCTCGTCCCGCATCACAAGGAAGGCCTCGGCACCGGCGCACGGCATGACGCAATCGAACAGGTGAATGGGGTCGGAAATGGGACGGGCCGCCAGATACTGCTCGATTGTCAGCGGCGTCTTCATCAGCGCATGCGGATTGCGTAGCGCGTTGGCACGCTGGGCGACCGCGATCCTGCCGACGTCCTCGCGCGTGACGCCATAGGTCCGCATGTAGTTGCGCGCGATCAGCGCGAAGCTCGCATTGGCGCCGCCTGCGCCATAAGGATAGACCGCGTCCTGGTTGAAGCGCGAGAAATTCTCGAGCGTCAGGCGGAAGGAATCGACGTGGTTGGTATCGCCGGCCACGCAAGCGACGATATCGGCATCGTGCGCCTGCACCGCGCGCGCCGCCTTGCGCAAGGCCGCGATGGCGCTGGCGCCGCCGAGCGGGATGGTGTCCAGCCATCTGACGCACAGCCCGAAATGCTGCGTCAGTCCGATCCCGCTGTCGGTCCCCATGGTGAAGCTGGAGACGCACAGACCGTCGATGTCGGAAGCCTTGATACCGGCCCGCGCGACCAGCGCGCTTAGCGCACGGCCGATCCACCATTGCGCGCTCTCGATCGAATAGCGCGCGTAAGGGATCGTGACGGGAGCCGCCATCACGATGCCTTCATACGGTGTGCGCAACGAATTCTTCACCAGCCGCCTGCCTTGCCTGCCCGTCTCAAGTCATTTCCAGCTTCACATCGATACTGCCACGAGTCGTATTCGAACAGGGGCACCTTCTCGGGTCTCGTCACGTCTGGCTCTCCAGAACTGGGCGGCTGTTCAGGCGCTAGCGCTTGTTGCGCGCGAGTATCGCCCGGAAATCGTCACGTGCCTGTGCACTGGCTCGCTTGAAGCTCGGCCCGCGGCTTGGCTCGGTGCCGTTGAGCTGCCTCAGTTGCACCCACATCTCGGCACTCTTCAACGCCACCGCAGCGCAGTTCACGACCGGCGCGTGCCCGACCTTCAGGCCATGCTCGCGCCCGATCAAGAGGCCCGGCAGCACACCGGCGGGGATCACGACGTCGGCGCCGCGCTCCACCAGCGGCAGGGCGCAGGCCATGAAATCCTCGATCATCCGCGCGTGCGCCGCCTGATCGCCCGCGAATGCGCTAGCGAAATCCTCCGGTTTGCAACCGAGGCCGGTCACGTGGACGACGCGATCACCGAGGCCGTAACGTTCGGCCTGCTCGTAGTGCCAGACCTCGAAGACCGGATCGAGCGTCACGAGCCCGAGGCGCCGGCCGAGTTGCGAGGCCGCAAGCAGCGTCGCCTCGCCGGTCCCGATCACCGGAATGTCGAGCGTCGCGCGGAGTTCGTAGAGACCGGGATCCTGGAAGTGGCCCATCACGAAGGCGTCGAAGCCGCTCTCCTCGGCCGCGATGCCGTTGTCGATCGCCTGAACCGCGCAGCGCAATTCTGCAAGCCGGCCGAACTCCCGATCCGGCGGCGAAATGCCCTCGACCTGAACCGTCGTGCCGGGCGCGGCGATCGTGTTGAGATACTCCGACAGCCGCGCCATATAGGGCGCGTTCACGCTCGCATCGACGAAACTCTGCCAGAAGATGCGTATCGCCCTTCTCCTCAAACGGTGACGGGAGCATCGGCCGTCGGCCTGCCGACGGAGATATTTCAACCATAAACTAATTGACCCGTCAAATGCGCGCGATGGAGCCCACGAAGGGGCCCTCGCCATCAGGACGAGAAGACCCATTTTTGGGGACGAAGAGATGATAGAATTGGCGTACTCTGACAGAATTGTATGCAGCAACATTTTTTCTGACAGCCCCGTGACATGTGTTGACGACGCCACGGAGAATACTTTAGGCTTTAAGTAATCGACCATCGGCCACTGCCGGTGGCCATGACGATGATGTTGCAGGGCACCGATTTTGAGAAGCTCAATCGCGTGGACTAGCGTCGGGCCGGAATGGCCGGCAGCAGCATCGCCGGTCGCGCATCGCGGCTGCGGCATTCGCCTTCCTTCGTTTCGACAGATGCACGCCGGTTGCCGCAGGCTCGCCTGCTCTTCGAGCGGCACACCTCGCCATGGCCGCTGACGCCCCGGCCAAGCGAACTTCCCTCTCGCCGCGCCCGGCGTCTGGCGCTGCAGCAACGCCTTCAACCGGTTCGTGCACAGCGCGGGCTCCTGCCCGGCTGCCCGACATTCGTACCCAGCATCAACGGAGGACAACGCAAATGCGGCAGAAGACCCTGGGCTTACTCGCACTTGTCGCCGGCGTCTTCGCGGCACCGGCTGCGCAAGCCGACATCACGATCGGCTTCGTCACCTCGCTGAGCGGCAACGGCGCGTCGATCGGCATCCCCTATGGGCGCGGCATCAATGCCGCCTATGAATACAAGAAGACGATCAACGGCGAGACCATCCGCCTGATCCAGCTCGACGACGGTTCCGATCCGTCGGCTGCGACGCGCAACGCACGCAAGCTCGTCGAGGAAGAGAAGGTCGATCTGCTGATCGGCACCGCGACGACCCCCTCGACCATCGCGATGGCCGCCGTCGCCAGCGAATTGAAGGTGCCGATGATCTCGATCTCACCGGTCGGCAAGCTTCCGGACTCGCCGGAGCAATGGGTCGTCGCAGTGCCGCAGCCGGCTTCGCTCCTCGTCAAGATCGTCGCCGACCGGATGATGCGCGACGGCATGAAGAACATCGGCTATATCGGCTTCTCCGATGCGTGGGGCGACCTCGTCTACAACGGCGCCAAGGCCGCCGAACCCACTGACGACATCAAGGTGCAGACCAACGAGCGCTATGCCCGCACCGATACCTCGGTGACCGCGCAGATCCTCAAGGTCATGGCCGCGCGTCCCGATGCGGTGCTGATCGGCGGCTCCGGTACGCAAGGTGCGTTGCCGCTCATCACACTGTCCGAACGCGGCTTCAAGGGCAATACCTACGGCACCGTGGCGCTGGTCAATCCGGACTTCGTTACGGTCGGTGGCAAGGCCGCCGAGGGCATTCAGGTCTCCGCCGGCCCGGTGATCGTGGCCGAACAGCTTCCGGACGACCACTTTGCCAAGAAGATCGCGCTCGATTTCCGCGCGGTCTATCAGAAGACCCACAACATTCCGACCACCGACGGATTCTCCGCTTACTCGTTCGATGCCTGGCTGATCTTTGCCAACGCCGCCGAGCGGGCGCTCAAGACCGCGAAGCCGGGCACGACGGAATTCCGCACCGCGCTGCGGGACGCCATCCTCAGCACCAAGGAACTGCCCGGCGTGCATGCCGTCTACAACTTCAAGCCCGGTGCGGTGACCGGCGTCGACGAGCGCTCGCTGGTGGTGGTCCGCCTGACCGGCGGTGTCTGGAAGTACGCGCCGTAAGCAGGAAGTTGGCCGGCGATCAGAACGGGGGAACGGCGTCTCAATGACGAGCGATATCGCGGCCATCCTTGGGATCGACGGGATCGCCACCGGCGCGGTCTACGCGCTGGTGGCGATCGGAACCGTGCTCATCTTCACGGTGACGCGGGTCATCTTCATTCCGTTTGGCGACATCGCCGCCTTTACCGCGCTGACGCTTGCGGCGCTCGATGCCAAGCGCTTTCCCGGAACCGGCGCGCTGGTCGTGGTGCTGGCGTGCCTTGCGACGCTGTTCGAGATCATCTCGCTCATTCGCAATGGCGACACTCGCCTGCTGCCACGTGCGCTTCTGTTCTATCTCGCCCTTCCACTCACAGTGGTCGGCATCGCCTGGCTCGCCCTGCGCATGGACCCGCCGCTCGCGGTCCGCCTCGTGCTCGCGCTGATGCTGATCACTCCGATCGCGCCTCTGCTTGACCGGATCGTCTTCCGCCCGATCGCCGATGGCACAGTGCTGCTGCTGCTGACGGTTTCCGTGGCGCTGCATTTCGCACTGGTCGGCCTTGGCCTGCTGTTCTTCGGCCCCGAAGGCGTCCGGACTGAACCACTGACGTCGTTCTCAACAGAGTTCGCCGGCGTCCTGATCTCGGGCCAGACCATGCTGATCGTGATCGCCGCGCTGGTCTTCAGCGGACTTCTCTATCTCTTCTTCGACTTCACACTGGTCGGCAAATCGCTCCGCGCCACCGCGGTGAACCGGACCGGCTCGCGGCTGATGGGGATCCGGCCGGCGCGGGCCGGCACCATCGCCTACCTCCTGGGCTCGCTGATGGCCGGCGTATCCGGCATCCTGATCGCACCGGTGAATACCGTGTTCTACGATTCCGGCTTTCTGATCGGGCTCAAGGCATTCGTCGGCGCCATCGTCGGCGGCATGACCAGCTATCCCGGTGCCGCGATCGGCGCGGTCGGGGTCGGCATCCTCGAAAGCTTCGCATCCTTCCAGAGCAGTGCCTTGAAGGACGTGATCGTGTTCTCGCTGCTGATCCCTGTCCTGATCTGGCGATCCCTCGCCTCGCTGCATTCCGAGGAGGAGATCGAGGAATGACGCGCCTGCATGTTCAGCTCGCAGCAGTAACAGCACTGGCGTGCCTCGCGCTCGCGCCCCTCGTGCTGAGCCCGTTCAGCGTGACGCTGATGAACTATATCGGCATCTATTCGCTGGTCGCCATCGGCCTTGCGCTTCTCACCGGCGTCGGCGGCATCGTGTCGTTCGGACAGGCCGCGTTCGTCGGCATCGCCGCCTATGCGACGGCGTGGGTCTCTGCCCTGAACGGGCAATCGCCCTGGCTCGGCCTGCTGTTCGGGGTGGCGCTGACCTGCGGCGTCGCAGCCATCCTCGGCGTCGTCACCTTGCGGCTGCAGGGCCATTTCCTTTCGCTCTCGACCGTCGCATGGGGCCTTGCGATCGGCTTCCTGTTCGGCAATGTCGAGGGGCTCGGCCGCTTCAACGGCATCTCGTCGATCCCGCCGATCAGCGTTGGCTCGTTTGCGCTCATCTCCAGCGCGCAGATCTATTATCTGATCTGGGGCATCGTCGCCCTGGTGCTCCTGCTCGGCTACAATCTACTGGACTCGCGGCTCGGCCGCGCCATGCGCGCGCTGCGCGGCGGCAATACGCTGGTCGAGAGCCTCGGCATCAACGCCTTCCGGATCAAGCTCGTGACCTTCGTGATCGCGGCGTTCCTGGCCTCGCTCTCCGGATGGCTTTACGCGCATATGAGCCGCTTCATCAGCCCGGGTCCGTTCGATGCCAGCATGGGCATCGAATATCTGATGATGACGATGGTCGGCGGCGCGGGCAGCCTGCTCGGCGGTGTCGTCGGCGCAGCCATCGTGACCCTGCTCAAGAACAGCGTGCAGGATTATCTGCCGCTGATCGCCAAGGGCGCATCCGGGCAGCTCGAGATCGTCGCCTTCTCCGCGCTGTTCATCCTGTTCCTGCAATGGGCACGGCAGGGCATCGTCCCCTCCATTGCCCGCTATCTGCCGAAGACCAGGCGCGAGCGGCCGCAGCCGGCGCCGCCACTGCCGCGCCGTCCGCAGCCGGCACCGGGCGAGCTTCTCCTGAAGGTCGACGGTGCCGAGCGCCGGTTCGGCGGCCTCATCGCGGTCAACAATGTCAGCTTCGAGGTGAGGTCCGGCGAGATACTTGCCGTGATCGGCCCGAACGGCGCCGGCAAGAGCACGATGTTCAACTGCCTGACCGGCGCGCTGCGGGTCAACAAGGGCGAGATCGTCTTTGCGGGCCGCCTGATCACGCGCGATCCGCAATCCCGCATCGCCAAGGCCGGCGTCGCCCGGACCTTCCAGCATGTGAAGCTGCGGCCGCGCATGAGCCTGCTTGAGAACGTCATGCTCGGCACCTACAGCCGAACCCGCACCGGTCTGTTCGCCGGCGCCTTTCGCCTCAATCAGCGCGAGGAAGCCAGCGCCCGGCACGAGGCGCTGATGCAGCTCGAGCGCGTCGGGCTCGGCGACAAGCCGTTCGAGCTCGCCGGCAATCTTCCGCTTGGCAACCAGCGCATCCTCGAGATCGCCCGCGCGCTCGCCGCGGATCCCGCCCTGCTGGTGCTCGACGAGCCGGCGGCGGGCCTGCGCCGCCAGGAGAAGCTGAGACTGGCGGAGCTGCTCCGCGCGCTGCGGGCAGATCACCTGACCATCCTGATCGTCGAGCACGATATGGAGTTCGTGATGTCGCTGGTCGACCGCATCGTGGTGCTCGATTTCGGCTCCAAGCTTTGCGAGGGCGTGCCGAGCGCGATCCGCAGCGATGAGCGGGTGCAAGAGGCCTATCTCGGGGGCGTCGCGTGAGCGAGATGTTCTCCATGACCGACGTGACCGTGTGCTACGACAACGTCGAGGCCGTGCGCAACGTCTCGCTGTCGGTCGATGAGGGCCAGATCGTCACCGTCATCGGCCCGAACGGCGCCGGCAAGACCACGCTGCTGATGGCCGCCATCGGCCTGCTCGGATCACGTGGCCGCATGGCGTTCCGCGGCAGCGATATCCGTAAGATGTCGGTCGAGGATCGCGTCGAGCGCAGGCTCTGCCTCGTTCCGGAGAAGCGCGAGCTGTTCTCCGACATGTCGGTCGCCGACAACCTTCTGCTCGGCTCCTACAGCCTGCGCGACCGCTCCGGTGTCCGAAAGACGCTGGATGAGGTCTATGATCGTTTCCCCCGGCTGAGGGAGCGACAACGCCAGGCCGCAGGCACGCTGTCCGGCGGCGAGCGCCAGATGCTCGCGCTGGGGCGTGCGCTGATGGCCAAGCCCGCGCTGCTGATGCTCGATGAGCCCAGCCTCGGTCTTGCGCCGCTGATCGTGCGCGAGATCTTTCGCACCATCGCGTCCTTGCGCGACCTCGGCGTGTCGATCCTGCTGGTCGAGCAGAACGCCCGTGCCGCGCTCGAGACCGCCGATTATGGCTACGTGCTGGAGACCGGCGAGATCGTGCAGTCCGGCCCTGCCAAGGATCTGATCCACGATCCCCGGCTGATCACGGCCTATCTCGGCGGGCACTGAGACCGGTTTGGATCGGTCCCGGCGAGCCGCACAACAAAAACATCGAAAACAACCCCATGCACAGTAGCCGGCAACAGCCATATCAATGGCTTGCCGGGCCGGTGCGATGTCTGCTGATTTTCCAAAAGTCGCTTGCGCCGTCGGGCAAATCACTGGCACGATATCATCATCGCAGCGGCATGGTCGCCAGGCCTTGTACCTATTAGCGCGGCGGCGTCATGTGGCTGATGACTGCGTCGGCTGTGCTCCTATAGCGACCATAGTTCGTGCGGCAGCGCAGTATGTCGCGATAGGCCAAATGCGGAAACGGGCCCGCTGAGCGTGGCCCCGAGCGGAAGGACCCGCACTGCGACAGCAGAAGCTTGCGAGTGATCCGATCGACGCGTGTCCAGCTCAGTCGTCGCGACCCGGCAGCATAAAACCATAACGACTGTCAAGTTGAGAGAATTAGAAATAGCCGTTGCCCTACTTGGGGTTGCGCGGGCATACGGTCATGTGTTTCGACGTATTGTGGTGGGTTGGAAAAATGAAATCGAAGCTCGTGGCGATCATCGCTATGTCTTTGGTGATCTCATGTGGCAGCAATGCCAGTCCAATCGTAGATCAGTCCTACAGCGGCCTGTTCAATGGTGAGTTTGTAGTGAGTAGCTCTGCGCAAACTTTTACCGTTGGTGTTGGTGGTCGACTAACCGGCGTCGCCGTTGATATTAACAGCTATCAGAACGGCGCTCAGGGGACGCTGACGGTCCAGCTGCTTAACACTGTTTCTGGTTTGCCAGGCTCTACTGTACTTGCGACCAGTTCAATCAACGCAAGTTCCGTTACTTACCAACCTCTCATCTATAATTCCAATAGCCGCGCCTTTGATCCCAACTCACTCAAAGCATACGCATTCGACTTCCGTCCCATCCATGTGACGGCCGGCGAGGTACTCGCCATCCGCTTGATTGCCGGACCAGGAACGAATTTTGGCATAGACGGGACGTTTGGAGTCCGCCCGAATCCTTATTCGGGTGGCCAGCTCTACTCTCCGCCGGTCACTTGTCCCGGCAATCCCTGCTATTCAGACTTGTTCTTTCAAACGTTCGTTTCTACGGAGTCCGTCCCCGATTCCACGCAATTCGCTCTGGATACGTTGGGACTGAACCGCAATCAGGGGAGCGTCGCGACTGCGCTAAATGCTTCTTTCAACAATGGTGGAGCGCAGTCGCCTGGATTCGGTACGCTGTTTGGTCTCACCGGCGGCAATCTAGCCTCCGCGCTGTCGCAGGTGTCGGGCGAGCCCGCGACCGGCTCGCAGCAATCAACCTTCAATGCCATGAACCAATTCATTGGCGTGATGACCGATCCGTTCATTGCCGAGCGCGGCGATGACGTGTCGGATGGCGGTGGCCCGGTGGGCTATGCCGACGAGCAGAGCCTAGCTTATGCGGCCAAGCGCAATCCGAGCGATGCCGCGATCTACCGCAAGGCGCCCGTTGCCGATCCGTTTGCGCAGCGCTGGAACGTGTGGGCCGCGGGTTATGGCGGTTCGCAAACCACCAGCGGCAATGCGGTGCTGGGTTCCAACAACACCAGTAGCAACCTCTATGGCACAGCCGTCGGCGCCGACTATCGGATATCGCCGAACACGCTGGCCGGCTTCGCACTCGCCGGTGGGGGCACCAATTTCAGCGTCGCAAACGGGCTCGGTTCGGGCCGCTCTGACCTGTTCCAGGCCGGCGCGTTCGTCCGTCACACCATGGGTGCAGCCTATCTCTCTGGCGCGCTGGCCTATGGCTGGCAGGATATCACGACCAACCGCACGGTGACCATTGCGGGTCTCGACCAGTTGCAAGCGAAGTTCAATGCCAACGTGTGGTCCGGCAGGGTCGAGGGCGGATATCGCCTCGTGTCGCTGGGCATCGGCCTGACGCCATACGCTGCCGGCCAATTCACCACTCTCGACCTACCTGCCTATGCGGAGCGGGTGATCGTGGGCGCCAACACATTTGCACTCGCTTATGCCGCCAAGACAGTGACGGCGACGCGCAGCGAACTCGGCCTGCGCACGGATAAATCGCTCGCGATGGAAGACGGCGTGCTCACCTTGCGCGGTCGCGCCGCCTGGGCGCATGACTACAACCCCGACCGAAGCGTCGACGCCACCTTCCAGACGTTGCCGGGCGCGTCGTTTGTCGTTAACGGCGCGCGGCAGGCGAGAGACGCTGCGCTCGTGACCGCTTCCGTCGGGAAGAAGTGGCTGAACGGTTGGTCAGCCGCGGGCAGCTTCGAGGGTGAGTTCTCCAACGTGACCACCAGCTGCGCCGGCAAGGGCGTGGTCCGGTATTCGTGGTGAGTTGCCAACTTCCGGATTTGGTACCTTTCGGCCGAGGCGCGATGTCCGACATATGTCCGTTGAGGGTCGTCTTCGACGGTTTCAGCGGTGATTGTCGGCGGCTGGCTGATGTCCGCTTCTACCCCGGAAGCGTCTCCCTGCGGGAAACTACCTTGCCTTCGTCCAACTCGCATCCATCCGGCCGTGGCTGGCCGCGGGTTATGGATCCACACCCGCGAACCTCTTTGGCCGCACGATCCTCGTCAGCATCGGAAAATGCTTGTTGCCGCCCGCGAACGGCGGAAACCGGACGAAATCCGCGCGCATGCGCGTGATCACGTCGGAGCTCAGCGCGCGCGCAAGGGCTTGCGGGCTGTCGAACATCAGCCTGTTGCGCTGCATGTACTCGACCCGCTGCGACGGTAGCCGGTCGACCCAATCGATGCGCGTGTAGATCTCGATCTGGCGGACCTCAGGGAAGGTCCGCATGATCGACGGATGATGCTCCAGATAGTGCAAATTCCAGGCATTCATGTCGTCAGCCGGCCCGGGGTAATGCACCAGGTAGCTGCACGGCGTGACCGTGCCTTTCGCATGCGCGGCGTCGTCGACCGGAAAGGCGCGCGTCACCATCGCCTGATGCGTCACGTCCAATCCGGCTAGGCTCGGCAGTCCGCGACCTGCCGCAAGACCCGCGAGCACACCACCGCGGTCCATCGCGGCCTCGCAGGCAAAGAGGTCCGGAAAACGCAGTTGCAGAGCAAATACCGGCCCAGACCCATCCGCCTTGTAGGGATGATCGACCGATTGCTCCAGCGGCGTAAACAGCAGTCCCTCGGCCATCCCCGGAGTAGACCCCACCATGCCCGCCGCAGCCGCAAGATCGCCCGCGTGCATTCGCCGCTCGCCTTTCGGATCGGAGAACGTCATGAACAGCGAGATCATGATGCAGCCCTCTCCTCGCCGGCTTGCAGGTGCGACATGAGAGCCGCACGGACGTCATCGGGCCATGGGACCGCGTGATGATCGACCAGCGACGTCGCGGCGAGGATCTGCCGCGCCCGCCAGCGCTCGCCATCTGCGCCCGTCACGACATGCGCGAGATGGAGCGACGCGCGGCCGATCTTGGCGATGCAGAGGCCAAACATCAGGCGTTCGCTGAACTTCGACGGCCGTGAAAAGTCGCAGGTCAGATGCACGGTCGGGGTCCCGATCCTGCGGACCGTGATCAGTTCCGGCCAGGGAAACCCGATCGTGGTCCAGAACTCCTCGACCACGCCGTTGAGGATATTCAGGTAGGACGGGAAATAGGCGATCCCCGATGGATCACAGTCCCCGAACCTCAACTCGCGATCGAACGAGAACGAGGTCATCAGATCGCGACAACGGGGTGCCGGATGACGCCGACGCCGTCGACACCGGCCTCGACCACATCGCCGGGCCACAGCCATTCCTGCGGACTCATGCCGGCGCCGACGCCTTCGGGCGTTCCGGTCGCGATGATATCGCCCGGCTCGAGCGTCATGCCGGACGAGATGTCGGCGATCAGGGCGGGGATATCGAAGACCATGTATTTGGTGTTGGAGTCCTGCTTCATGACGCCGTTCTTGGTCAGCCACAGCCTGAGATCATGCGGATCGGGAATCTCATCGGCGGTCACGATGCACGGGCCGAATGGCGCGTAGGTGTCCATGCCCTTGGAGAAGATCCACTGCCCGGCGCGGCGATTGTCGCGCGCGGAAATGTCGATCATCACGGAGTAGCCGAAGACGTGATCCATCGCGTTCTCGACCGGGATGCGCGTCGCGGTCTTGCCGATGATGACGGCAAGCTCGACCTCCCAGTCGAGCTGCCGGGTGATGCTGGCATTGTGCTGGATCGCGGCTCCCGGTCCGATCACGGCGGTCGGCGGCTTGGAGAACACGACCGGCTGCTTCGGCAGATCCTTGTCGGTGTCGAGGCTCTTGGCGGACTCCGCGACATGCGCGCGATAGTTCAGCCCGATCCCGAAGATGTTCTTCCGCGGACGCGGGATCGGCGCTTGCAGCCTGACGTCCTCGAGCGGAACGGCAGCGCCGACCGGCAGCGCCCCGTTGGCGCTGTCCAGACATTCCTTCAACGCCGGCAGCAAGGTGACGGCGTTATCGATCAACGAGAGCATATCGCCCGGCCAGACCAGACCGCGTGACGCACCGAGCCGCTCGACATCGACAACCAAACCGTTGACGACAACCCCAAGCCGGGCACCGCTGGAGCCCAAGGTGTAGGTGACAAGACGCATGAGAGCTTGATCCGATTATTCGGGTTGAATTCTGCGGGGAAACGTCAGGCCGCGACCGACTGGTGGCCGGCATTGTCGCCATAGGCCTCTTCCCGGTAGAGGCCGAGCCCCTCGATGACGGGCAGATCGTTGAAGCAGAACAGGCAGGCGTCCTCGCTCGCGGAGGCGTTGCCGTGCTCATGCCAGGCCCAGGAGGGAACGCAGAAGATATCGCGCTCCTGCCACTCGAAGCGCTTGCCGCCGATCACGGAGTAGCCGTTTCCTTTGGCGACCTGGTAGACGAAGCTTCCGGTGTGGCGGTGCGACCTGGTCTTCTCGCCTGGCCGCAGCAACTGCATGCTCGCGCCGATGGTCTGCATCACATGTCCGCCGGTGATCGGATTGACGTAGTTCATGAGGATGCCGTCATAGGGCGATCCGTCGGTGGCGGCGGCGTACTTCCGCAACGACTCGTAAGTCGGCTCCCACTCATATTTGAACATCGGCGAATAGCCGTTCGACCATCGCGAGCCCGCCGGCCGAAGGCCCGGATTGCCCCAGGTCTTGGTCATGTCGTCGACGGGATAACCCGACTCTTCCTGCTGGATCTTCGGGTGCACGACGAAGAAATTGGCTTCCAGCGCGTTGACGAGCGGAATGTCGAGCCCATCCTGCCAGATGCAGACCGAGCCGTTTTCCTCGACGCCATGCCCGTGCCAGGTGCCGTTCGGCGTCAGCACGAAATCCCGCGCGCCAAGTGTCATCTTGTGGCCATCGACGATGGTGTAGGCGCCCTCGCCTTCCATGATGAAGCGCAGGGCGGAGGCCGAATGCGCATGGGCCGACGCCACTTCGCCCGGATGCATCACCTGCAAGCCCGAATAGAGCCAACCGACCGCGGCCGACACGTCGCGGCGGCCGGGATTGTTGAGATAGATCACCCGCCGTCCCGCCTTCTCCGGCGAGACCAGCTCCACCGAGCGCAACACGTGCTCACGCAGATCGCTGTAGCGCCAGAGAACGGGAACGGACGCCGACTGCGGCTGCCACGGCTCGATCTTGTTGGCGACCGTCCACAACGCGGCCGCCTCGAACTTCTCGAGGTCCCTGTAGTAGGCCTTGAGTTCCGGGGTATCCTCGACATTGGCCCGGCCGATGACGTTCTCGCTCATCCTGTCCTCCAAGTCTTTTCTCATGACGTCCTGTCGCCACATCCATGACTATCGTCCCGGCGTTCGCCAGGACGACGGCGAGGAGGCGTCGTCGGATCGACACGTCCCATCATTCCGTCCTGCCTGGAATTGAGACGAAGTTCGCCTGCTCCGCGGCATCGGCCGCCAGACGTTCGCCTTCCGCGAGGCCGAGCGGTGTTTGCGGACGGCGATTGACCCGCAGATCGAAGATGTCGAACCGGTTATAGTGCCCGACGATGTCGTGCATCTGCTTCGGCTGGATGCAGCGCTCGAGGTCGATATCGGCATAGACGATGCCTTCATCGTCGATCAGCGGCTCGCCAACCAGGCGACCGTCCGGCCCGATCACGCCGGAGAATGCGCTCGACTTGCGCTGCAGCCGCGCCCGGGCATCGGGGACGACGGTCTCCATCGCCGCGATGATCTCCTCCGACACCGTCGAGCAGGAAACGATCGTAAAGATCTTGCCCTCAAAGGAATGGGCAATGGCGCGCAGCTTGATCGCCTCCGCCATGTCGTAGTCCGGCGGCGCGACGGGCAGCGAGATGTAGCTTGCGACGTGAACCAGCTCGCCCTGCCCTAGCAGCGCGAAGCGCGCGAGCGTGTTGGTGTTCTCGCCGCAGGCGAGCCCGCCGAGGCGCCCGATCTCGGTGTCATAGACGCGCAGGCTCGACCCGTCACCGCCGGTCCAGGTCAGCTTCTCTGCCCAGGTCGGCACCAGCTTGCGGTGCTTGCCGAGCAACGCTCCGTCCGGGCCGATGAAGACCAGCGTGTTGTAGATTGCGCCGAGCGACACCGGGCTGCGCTCGTTGACGCCGAGCACGACGTAGCACCCGGCATCGCGCGCCGCCTTGCGGACGACGTCGACCTCGGGACCCGGCACCAGCACCGACGCCTTGACGAGCTTCTCGAACCAGGCGCTTCCGGTGACGGGATCGGTGATCCAGTTCCAATAGGGATAGCCGGGTACGAACACTTCGGGGAATGCGACCAGCCGCGCGCCGTTCGCCGCCGCCTCACGCACCAGTGAGGCGACCTTGTCGGCGGTCGCGCTTGCGTCGAGATAGACAGGTGAAGCCTGGACGGCGGCGGCACGAAAGCGCGGCAGCTTCAGCATTGGCCCTACCCTGTCGCCGGCTCATAATCGGGGCGCAGCGTTTGACTTACTTTACATGTAAACGTATGCTATCGCATATTTCTGGAGGGTGCAATGGCTGAACGGTCTTTTGCTCGTGAGGTCGAGGATCTCCGGCTCGGCGACGGCGACACCTTCCGCGGCGAAGGCATCCTCGCCATCACCAAGGCACTCCTGCAATCCGGCGTTGCCTATGTCGGCGGCTATCAGGGCTCGCCGATCTCGCATTTGATGGACGTGCTGGCCGACGCCAAGGACGTGCTCGATGATCTCGGCGTCGTGTTTCAGAGCTCTGCGAATGAAGCGGCGGCAGCCGCAATGCTGTCGGCCTCCGTGATGTATCCGCTGCGCGGCGCGGTGGCGTGGAAGTCGACGGTCGGCACCAATGTCGCCTCCGACGCGCTGGCCAATCTCGCCTCCGGCGGCGTCACCGGCGGCACGATGATCATCGTCGGTGAGGATTACGGCGAAGGCTCCTCGATCATGCAGGAGCGCACCCATGCCTTTGCGATGAAATCGCAGATCTGGCTACTGGATCCCCGTCCTGACCATGAATGCATCGTCGATTTGATCGAGAAGGGTTTTGAGCTCTCGGAGGTCTCGAACACCCCTGTCATGCTGGAGGTGCGCGTCCGCGCCTGTCATATGCACGGCAGCTTTGCCTGCAAGGACAACGTCAAGCCCGCCCACACCATCAAGGACGCCCTGAACAATCCGAAGCGCGACGTCGGCCGCATCGTGCTGCCGCCGGCGGCCTACGAGCATGAGCAGGAGAAGATCAAGACACGGATGCCTGCGGCGATCAACTTCGTCCGCGACAACAGGCTGAACGAATGGATGGGGCCGAAGCAGGGCAAGGTCGGCATCATCATGCAGGGCGGGATGTACAACAACGTCATCCGCGCACTGCAATATCTCGGGCTGTCGGATGCCTACGGCAACACGCAGGTCCCGCTCTACGTCATGAACGTCACCTACCCCGTGATCGACACCGAGGTCGCCGAATTCTGCCTCGACAAGGACGCCGTCCTGATCGTCGAGGAAGGCCAGCCGGAATATCTGGAGCAGGCAATCAACACGGTGCTGCGCCGCAGGGATATCCAGGCGCGCATCCACGGCAAGGACGTGCTGCCGATGGGTGGCGACTACACCGCGCAGGTGCTGCTCGGTGGCATCAGAGAATTCATCGAGAAGACCGAGCCGCGGCTGCTCGGCAATCGACCGCCGGCGCCGGACGCGAGCCCCGTGCTCAACCACCCCGAAATCGAGAAGCTGAAGCAAATCGTGCCGGCGCGTCCGCCGGGGCTTTGCACCGGCTGCCCGGAGCGGCCGATCTTCGCCGCCATGAAGCTGGTCGAGAGCGAGCTCGGCGAGCACCACGTCTCCGCCGACATCGGCTGTCACCTGTTCTCGATCCTGCCGCCCTTCAACATCGGCACCACCACCATGGGTTTTGGCCTTGGCCCGGCCTCGACCTCGGCGTTCAACGTCAAGGCCGACAAGCGCTCGATCGCCGTGATGGGCGACGGCGGCTTCTGGCACAACGGGCTGACCAGCGGCATCGGCAACGCCGTCTTCAACAAGCATGACGGCGTGTTCATCATCGTCGACAATTACTACACCTCGGCGACCGGCGGTCAGGACATCCTGTCGTCGCGCGCGACGAGCAAGCGGCGAAACACCAACAACTCGATCGTGCAGGCCGTGAAGGGCATCGGCGGGCAATGGGTCCGGCAGATCGATCGCACCTACGATGTCGGGCGGATGCGCGACACGCTGAAGGAGGCGCTGACGACCAAGGAGCAGGGCCCGAAGGTCATCGTCGCCTCCTCCGAATGCATGCTGAACAAGCAGCGCCGCGTGAAGCCGCAGATCAGCAAGGCGATCAAGAACGGCGTTCGCACCGTGAAGGAACGCTTTGGCGTAGATGAGGACGTCTGCACCGGCGACCACGCCTGCATCCGCCTCTCCGGCTGCCCATCGCTCTCGGTCAAGCAGCTCGACGATCCCCTGCGCGATGATCCCGTCGCGGCGATCGACAATTCCTGCGTCGGGTGCGGCAATTGCGGCGAGGTCGCGGATGCCGCCGTGCTGTGTCCGTCGTTCTATCGCGCGGACGTCATTCACAATCCGACCGGCTGGGACAAGTTCAAGTCGAAGGTCGCCATGGCCGTGATCGGCTGGCTGCAGCGGCGACGCGATCGCCGGCGTCCGGCGCTCGGGGCGTTAGCGTGAGAGAGGCCTTGGCATGAGAGACGAGACGGTCCAGCTGGCGCTTCCTGCCGCAGGTGACGCGACCGAGCGGCCGATCTCGATCGCGATCGTCGCGATGGGTGGCCAGGGCGGCGGCGTCCTCACCGACTGGATCGTCCAGCTCGCCGAGAACCACGGCTGGGTCGCGCAATCGACGTCGGTGCCCGGCGTCGCCCAGCGCACCGGCGCCACGATCTACTATATCGAGGCGATGCCGCCGCTCGATGGCCGCAAGCCGATCCTGTCGCTGATGCCGACACCCGGCGACGTCGACGTGGTGATGGCGGCGGAATTCATGGAAGCCGGCCGCTCGATCCTGCGCGGCCTGGTGACGCCGGACCGCACCACGCTGATTGCATCCAATCACCGGACGTTCGCGATCGGCGAGAAGATCGCGCCGGGCAATGGCATCGCCGACGGAGGCGCGGTGACCGGCGCCATCGGGATCGCCGCCAAGACCGAGATCATCTTTGACATGAACGCGCTGGCGATCGCCAACGGCAGCGTGATCTCGGCCGCGATGTTCGGCGCGCTCGCCGGCGCCGGCGTGCTCAGCTTCAGCCGCGAGAGCTATCTCGACGTCATCCGCGCCGGCGATAAAGGCGCACAGGCCAGCGTCCGCGCGTTCGAGGCGGCGTTCGACCGGGTGCAGTCGAAATCTCCGGACCCGGCGCCGCCGGCGCAATCGGAGGTAGCCGACACTGCTTCCTCCCCGGCCGCGCTGGATCCCCGTCTTGCCGGCCTCGCCGCCCGACTGACGCAGGAGTTGCCCGATGCCGTGCAGGCCATGGGCCGCGCCGGGCTGAAGAAGGTCGTCGATTTCCAGGACGTCGCCTACGGCGGCGAATATCTCGACATCCTCGGCAAGCTCCACGCCGCCGATCGCAGCTCCGGAGGCGCAGAACGAAACTTCGCCTTCACCGAGGCCGCCGCAAAATATCTCGCCAACGCCATGAGCTATGATGACGTCATCCGCGTTGCCGACCTCAAGACCAGATCCAGCCGCCGTGCGCGGATCGAGGGTGAGCTCGCATTGTCCGAGGGCCAGGTGCTGCAGACCACCGAGTTCATGCATCCCCGCATGGAAGAGGTCATGGGCATGCTCCCGGCGGGCCTTGGCCGCTGGCTTGGCGCCAAGCCGCGCCTGCTCGGCTGGCTCGACCGTCGCGTCAACAAGGGACGCCGGGTGCGGACCTACTCGCTGCTGTCGTTCGTCGCGCTCTATGTCGTCGGCGGACTTCGCGGCATGCGCCGGCGCTCACTACGTCACGCGACCGAGACGGCCCACCGGGACCAATGGCTCAAGGCCGCGACGGAGGCCGTGCGAGCAAACTATCAGTTGGGCGTCGAGATCCTGCAATGCCGGCGCCTCGTCAAGGGCTATTCCGACACCCACAGCCGCGGCCTGTCGAAATTCGACAAGACGCTGGCCGCGATCAAGCTGGTCGCACCGCGCGACGATGCCGCCGACTGGGCGCGCCGACTGCGCGAAGCCGCGCTGAAGGACAGCGCGGGCAAGGAGCTCGACGGCGTGATCCAGACCATCAAGAGTTTTGCATGATGCCGGCAGCACTTAAGGAGAGCACAGCTGCCGTATTCGGGCTGATTGAAACCCGGCTGTGGCTGCAATTGCTGTCGCTGCATGGCGACCTGTTTGCATCGCTGAATTCCATGCTGAGCTCGGAGTTCGGCTTGTCGCTGGCCAAGTTCGACGTGCTGGCGCAGCTCGACCGTTACCGGGACGGAATGGCGCTCGGGCAATTGTCGCAGAACCTGAAAGTGTCCGGCGGCAACGTCTCGGGCCTGGTGCAGCGCCTGCTGGCCGACGACCTGATCAGCAAGGAAATGTCGAGCGAAGACCGCCGATCGTTCATCGTGCGCCTGACGCCAAAGGGCGAAGCACTGTTCAGGAAGGCGGCTGACGTGCACAAGCGGCATCTCAGCGAACGGCTCGAAAGTATTCCCGCCCCGGAGCTGGAGACCGCACTGTCGGTGCTGCGGTCGCTCTCCTCGAAACTTGGCAGCGAAAGCAAGAAGCAGGGTCGCAAGACATAATGGCCAAAGATTCCAGGAGCAGATGGAAATCCGGTCCACCGCGGACCCGGGACCAGCTGCAAAGCTACATCCCGTATCTCTTCAACCGGCTTGCCAATCGCTGGAACCTGGATCAGAACCGCGATCTCAGCGAGCACAACATCAACAACGTCGTGTTCCGGACGTTGTCGGTGCTGTTTATCTACAAGACCCTGACCGTCAACGAGATCGCCGTTCTGGCCGTCACCGAGCAGTCGACCGCGAGCCGCATGGTCGAGTCGATGGTGTCATCGGGCCTCGTCAAGCGCGAGATCGCCGAGGAAGACCAGCGCCGCCGGGTCGTCGGATTGACGGCGGACGGTGAGGCCCTGCTGCGCAAGATCTGGCCGATCATGGAGAACAACTACGACCGGCTGACCGTCGGGATCGATCCCGACGAGATCGAGGTGTGCGCCCGCGTGCTGGCCAAGATGGTCGAGAACATCCGCCAGAATCAGATCTGATCGCACAGGATCAGGGACTGAGCCCGGCAAGGCTGGTGCCGCCGCAGACATAGAGCACCTGTCCGGTCACGAAGTCCGAGCGCTCGTCAAGGAAGAAGCTGATCGCGTGCGCCACGTCCTCGCGTGAGCCGAGCCGCCCGACCGGAACGTTGCGCGCCATCCGCTCCTGCTGCTCGGAATCCTTCGGGACGACGCCCCAGAAATTGTCGGTCAGGATCGGACCCGGTGCGACCACGTTCACCGTGATCCCGCTCGACGCCAGCTCCAGCGCCCACGTCCGCGCCATGCCGTGCACGCCGGCCTTGGTCGCGGAATAGGCCGAGCGCGTGGCGGCGCCCATGGCGGCGCGCGAGCTCACGAACACGATCCGCCCGAACCGCCGCGACCGCATTCCCTCCATCGCCGCCTGGGTCAGCAGCATCGGTGCGGCGAGATGCAACTGCGCCAGCGTCAGGATGTCTTCCGGCTTCGCATCGGCGAGCAGGTTCGGCAGGATGACGCCGGCATTGTGCACGAGGCAGTCGACCGCATGATCCCGGCAGATCTCCTCGGCAATGGCCCTCGTCTCGGCCATGCTGGTCAAATCCGCGCGATAGGCGGTGAGCAGGTCGTGGGTCCAGTCCGGTTTCTCAAGCCCGACCGAGACGACGCGCTGTCCTTCGCCGACGAGCTTCTTCGCCAGCGCCTCGCCGATCCCGGAATTGCCGCCGGTGATGAGTGTCGTGCGGGTCTGGCTCATGATCACTCCTGCCGCCGCTTGAGGTCGCGAAGATCGAAGAACGCGCCGTCGCGCATCAGTCTCGCGACGAACTCCTTCAACCCGGCGCGCTGGATCTTCTCGGTCGCGGTCAGCGGCAGTTTTTCGACGAACGCGATCCAGCCCGGCGCCTTGTAATAGGCTATCTGCTCGAGGCTCCAGCGTACGATGTCCTCGGCCAGCGCGCGGTCTGCTCCCGGCCGCTCGGTGATGATGACGGCGGCGACCTCGTCGCCGCGCAGCTGATCGGGCGTCGCCGCGACCGCGGCCTGCCGGATCGCGGGATGGCGGTTGAGCACGGATTCGACCTCGACCGCGGCGATGTTCTCGCCGGAGCGGCGGATCACGTTCTTCTTGCGATCGACAAAATGCAGATCGCCGTCGGCATCGCGCGACACGATATCGCCGGTATGCAGCCATGCGTCCTTCCAGGCCTCGGCGGTGGCCTCCGGATTCTTCAGGTACTCCTTGAAAAAGCCGTAGCGGGGATCATCCCCCGCCCGCCGCACCAAGAGCTCGCCCGGCGCTCCCACCGGCGCGTCGTCGCCGCCGTCGCCAACGATCCGGACCTCGACCTCGGGCGCCGGACGACCGAAACAGTTCGTGCCGATCTTGCGCGGCTCGATATTGGCGGCGATCACGCCGCCGCTTCCGGTCTCGGTCATCGCCCAGGCCTCGAGCAACGGAAAGCCGAAGCGCTCCTCGAACGGCGCGTGCAGCAGCCTGTCGACGCCGGCGCCGAAGCCGAACCGCACGCTGTGCGCACGGTCTTCATCCGCAGGCGGCGCACTCATCAGCATCGAGGGCATGACGCCGAGATAATGCAGACAGGTCGCCCGGCTGTCGCGTACCGATTTCCACCAGCTCCGCGGATGGAAGCGATCGAGCATCGTCAGGCTGCCGCCGACCGTCAGCATCGCCATCAGCGACACCGCCATCGCGTTCATGTGAAACAGCGGCAGCGGCGTGATCATGCGCTCGCCATCGTTTTTGAGATCGATCAATCCGCCGACATCGCGATACCAGTCTCCCGAATACAGGAAATAGGTGTTGGTCAGCACGCAGCCCTTGGGCTGGCCCGTCGTCCCCGATGTATAGAGCAGCGCGCATTCGCTCGACCCGTCGCCGGCGTTCGCCGGCCGTGCGCCGCCGAACGGGGCTGGAATCTCGCCGTCGTCGGTCACAACCGGAATGGGCCGGCCGGCTTGGCGCGCCGCCATCTCGACCTCGTCGCGTCGTTTGGCGAGCACGAATGCGGCATTCATTTCGGAATGCGCGATGATGTATTCGAGCTCGCTGACCCGCAGATCCGGATTGATCGGCACCACGGACACACCGAGCGCGTTCAACGCGAACCACAGCTCGACGAACACCGGCCGGTTCTGCAGCAGAAGTCCGACACGATGGCCTCTGCCGTAGCCACGGCTCGCGAACGCCGCGCGCCAGCGCTCGACGCGTTCGAGCATGGCACGGTACGAAATCTCCCCGGCGGCGATGCCGTAGATCTCGGCCGTCTCGGGCAGCACGTTGAGAAAGCCCGCTTCACCCCGGTCGAGGGCGGTCTCGCGGAAGCGGGCGTAGACAGTAGTCGCTGTGGTCAAGGCGCACTCACATGAAAAGCTGGATATTGCCGAACGGCGCGTCGAAATTCACGAGATCGATGCGCTTGAGCCTGATCTTGAGGTCATCGCCGACCTGAACAAGATCGTGCGACGCCCAGCCCGAAAAGCGTTCCAGCGTGTCGCCGCGCGTCTCGGTGTAGATGTAGGACGTCTTTGCCTTGAATATGCCGGCGGCCGGATCGCACGCAAGGATCTGCGGCGCCTGAAGCAGATGATGGCAGCGGCTCTTCGGCTTCTGGCTGAAGGTGCGTTCGCCGGCCAGTCGCTCGATGCGCACCTTCATCAGCATCAGGTCCTCGTACATCAGCGACGGCTGCAGCACCGGGTCCTGCTGCTGCCATTCCAGCGGCATCCAGTAGCGCCCCTCGGGGTGGAACAGGTCAAGCCACGCCTGCCATTGCATGGTGTCGAGCAGGTCGGCTTCCCGATAGATGAAATCGGTGATGGTCTTTTCGCTGATCATTCGGCGGCCCCGACGCCCTGGTCCATGTCCATGGTCATGAATTTGGCCCAGGCATGAAACTGGTTCCGCATCTGGCGCTCCGAGGTGCCGTTGATGACGGCGGTGACGTCAGGCTCTTCGCTGCTCTCGTAGAGCCGGCGCAGATTGACCCATTGATTGCCGTTCGTCTTCAGCCCTTCCTGGGCCCGCTCGTACATTTCGAGATCGTCGTGCCCGACGATCGAGGTCGGCGCGTTGATGAAGCGATTGTACATCAGCGCACGCTCGTAGAGCTTGTCGGGTGCTCCGACCAGACGATAGACCCAGCTCTCCACCAGCGTCCTGTCCACCGCGATCGGGATGAAATTGCGCAGGATCTGCACCGCGCCCTTGACCATGATGTTCGGGAAATAAACGGTGTTGTGCCGGACCTCGCCCAGAATCTCGTGGGCCCGCGTCTCGCCATAGGCTGCGACCATCTGGTCGAGATAGCCCTCGACGTCCGAATAGTTCGAATGGATGGAATTGGCGACGCCGGTATGGCCATGCCCGTTGGGCCAGATCCGGATGCCGCTCTGCTCGTAGAACTCGTACGGGCTCATGAACGGGCCATAGAGCTGCACCGCCATCGGCTTTTCCGTGGAGTCGCCCTGTTCGCGCTGCCAGACCTTGATGGCGGTGCCGGCCGAGCTCTCATGCGCCACCATCGGATGGCAGGTGTCGGTCTGGTTCTCGACCAGCATCTTCCAATTGCAGGTGTGCATGTAGCGGATCGGCGCGGCCTCGACGGCGAGCTTCCCCAGCGGCGAGCGGTCGGCCATGTTGTCGATGGTCGAGAGGCTTTCACCGAAATAGTCTTCGAAGCCGACGCCGTTTTCGCTGAGGCGCGCGAAAATGAAATCGCGGTAGACGACGACATTCCTGATTCTCGACAGCCCGCCGCTCGCCTGAGTGTCGGCAAACCCGGTGCCCTCGTAGCCCTTTTTCAGCGGGATCGCGAGCAGCGAGCCGTCGGTCTTGAACGACCAGGCATGATAGGGACAGCGGAAGAACTTTCCGGTGTTGCCGCACGGCTCGGAGGCGATCTTGACGCCCTTGTGCGGACAGCGATTGTAGAACAGGTGGATCGAACCGTCGGTATGGCGGCTGGCCACCACCGGCTGCCGGCCGATATTGGCGGTGATGAAATCGCCGGCCTTCGACAACTGGCTGGCATGCCCGACATAGATCCAGCTGTTGGGAAACAGATGCTCCATCTCGAGCTCGAACACCTCGGGATCGATATAGACGTCGCGATGCACCTCGGCGTCGCGCACAAGCCCGCCGATCGCGCGGGCATTCTTTCCGTATTTCGCCATGGCGCCTCTTGCCTCCTCTCAGAGATCCAACACCAACCGGTCCGACTTCGCACGCGACACGCAGATCTGCATGACCTTGTTGGACGCCTTCTCGTCGTCGCTGAGAATGACGTCACGATGATCGGGCACGCCTGCGATCACGCCGCACTGGCAGATACCGCAATCGCCCCGCCGGCAATCATAGAGCACGTCGAGCCCTGCCGCCTCCAGCGCCTCGATGATGCTCTGATCGGTCGCGACGGTGATGACCTGCCCGGTCGACTTGAGCTCAACCTCGAACGGCTTGTTCGGGGAGCCGGACTGCTCCGCCTTGAACAGCTCGAAATGGATGCGGTTGGCCGCGATGCCCCTGGCGAGCGCCGTCGCCTTCACCGCGTCAATCATGCCGGCCGGTCCGCAGACATAGACGTGGGCATCTACGGGCGCCTCGCCAAGCGCTGCTGCGATGTCGAGGCGGGACGCATCGCTGTCGTAATGAACCGCTAGGCCCTCCGAACAGATTGCCTGCAACTGCGGCAGGAACGCCAGCAGCCCGGGCATGCGTCCGGCATAGTGCAGGCGAAACCAGGTCCCCTGCGCCTTCAGCACCGCCGCCATGGACAGGATCGGCGTGACCCCGATGCCGCCGGCAAACAGCAACGCCGGCGCGGCGCCCGCATGAAGACCGAAATTGTTGACCGGCGCGGTCGCGCTGACGACGTCGCCGACCTGAAGGGCATGCATGAATAGCGAGCCGCCGGTCGACGTCTCCTCGCGCAGCACCCCCAGCGCAACAGCGCCGTCAGGCAGGTCCGGCAATGCCATCAGGGAATACGGCCGGTCGCCTCCGCCCGGCAGCAACACGCGGACGTGCGCGCCCGCTTGCCACTCCGGCACGGCACCGCCCTCCACACCGAACACGACGCTGCGAATGACAGGCGTCTCCGCAACGATTGACTGCACCTTGAGCTTGAGCGGATGCGCGTCCATTCGGGCATCTCATATTATATGAATTTGCATATTTTTATACATGTAATAATTGCCTGTCAATCGTCAGGATGGCGGTCGCGGATCCGGCCATGCCGTCGCGTCGCGCGGGCTTGAGGGCGAGATGGACGCGCGAACCCTGGGAGGAACGCCGTTTCTGCTTTACCGATGAGGCGCTACGAAGGAATACTGAAACTGGCAAAGCCATCAGCGTGGAGGCCAGAAGCCGATCACACCTCTATCATCTTCCACCGGATGGACTGAAGACCCACTGCTCAGAAGAATTACTTAGAAAGACCCTAGGGACACTTTGAACGGAAGCCGTATTTTCCTCCGTCATCCGCGAACCCGGCCCCCGGCCCGCTTAGCTTGGCAAAGCTTCGTTTTCGCACCTGGACCCAATCTCGGAGGTCGCCACATGATGCAAGACCACGTCTGGTACGTCTCCTTCGTTGATCAACGCGATGCTCCACCCGACAGGCACGCGCGACGGACTGCGACCTTCAAATCCGAACAGGAAGCAAAGCAGTTCACCAGGACGCTGGCGCAGGACCAGAGAGTGAAGAGCCTTTCGGCCGGAACGATCAATCCGCACCAGCCAAAGCGGGTCGTCGGATCCAGAGAAATCGGCCGGTGGCTCGGCGACATCTAGGACCGCCATGCCGCGGACGCCGCCTCCGATGTCAGGCTGGGTGATCGGCCAGACGCTCTTCGGGTCTGAAGCCAATTGCGGTCAGTGCGAATGTTGCCGAGCGCTATCGCTTCAGCTTCCGCAGCAAGCTCACGACATTGATGCGACCACGTCCAGCATCACCTCCGTCGCGCCGCCGGCAATAGATAGGATGCGAGCGTCGCGCGATATGCGCTCAATCGGGCTCTCCCGCATGACGCCCATGGCTCCGTGGAACTGAACGCACGTATACACCACCTCGTTGACGAGTTCGCCGCAGATGGCCTTCAACATCGAGATCTCGCGCATGCAGTCATCGTCCGCCGCCATGCGCCAAGCGGTGGCATAGAGAAGCGCGCGGCTTGCCTCAACCTTCGCAGAAAGCATCGCAAGACGTTGCCGGATCGCCTGCATGTCCCAAAGGACGCCTCCGAACGCGGGGCGCGTTTTCACGTAAGTGAGGGTCATATCGATCGCCGCCTCGGCCATCCCTGTCGCCATGGCGGCGAGGACAAGGCGCTCGTTCTGGAGGTTGCGCATGATGGAGTAGAAGCCTTGTCCCTCCGCGCCGAGCACGTTCTCGGCAGGAATGCGGCAACCGTCGAAGACGAGCTCGGCCGTGTCGGAGGAGCGCCAGCCGAGCTTGTCCAGCTCGCGAGCCACGCTGAAGCCCGGCGTGCCCTTCTCGACGAGGAACATCGTGATCCCGTTGCTCCCTGCCGCGGAATCAGTCTTGGCCGCAACACAGTAGAGATCCGCGCAAACGCCGTTAGTGATGTATAGTTTCGTACCATCGAGCACGTAGGAGTCACCGTCTCGGCGCGCGCGCGTGCGGATGGCCTTCACGTCCGAGCCCGCATCCGGCTCCGTGATGGCGATCGCGGTGATCACCTCGCCGCTCACAATGCCCGGCATCCAGCGAGCCCGTTGGGATTTGGTTCCGTCGTGAAAGACATAGCTGGAAGCCATCTCGGCCTGGACCAGCATTGCGTCTGCGGCGCCGCCATAGGTGGAGCGCCCGAGTTCCTCCGCGAAGACCGTCGATGCGACTGCGTCCATCTCGGCACCACCGTACTCGGCCGGATAGCGGATGCCGAAGAAGCCGAGTTCGCCCATGCGACGCAGGACCGGACGCGGAATGCCCCCCTCCTCCTCCCAGCGATCTGCACAGGGCTTGATCTCCTCCTCGACAAAGCGGCGGACCTGGTCCCGCAAGAGCTCATATTCCGCAGCCGCCCAAGGCAGCCCCGGCTCTTGCTCCGGTACCCACGCTTTGTCCATCATGTTCGTCCGTTCTATGAGTCCAACACTCAGGGTCCAGACCGTATCGGCGCACTGAGAACCACCTGCGGCCCTGCCAATAGACTAGAGCACTTTCGGTTCTGATTGAATCAGAACCGAAGCTCCGGCTTCTTGTTTTGACGCGTTTTCTTCACGCGAACCGGTACCCACTTCGCTCGAAAACGCTCTACAGTTCGATTTCTTCTCGCGGACCGCCTGAGGGTGCAGCTTTGGAGTCGGCCACCCAGCGCATCCCGTCGATCACTTCCGCCAGTTCGGCCACCGTCGGACGCTCGAACAGGTTGCGAAGCTGCACGTCGACGCCGAAGATCTTTCGCATGCGCGCCACCGCTCTCACGACGAGGAGCGACTCCCCGCCAAGGTCGAAGAAGTTGTCGTGGCGTCCGATCGACTTGATCTTGAGAAGACTGCACCACAAGGCGGCCAAGGTCTTCTCGGTCTCCGTTGACGGGGCGGCGAACTCGTGTGCCGGCTGAATGCTGTCCGCCGTCGGCTCGGGAAGCGAGGCGCGGTCGATCTTGCCGTTGGACGTGAGCGGCATGCGTTCGAGGCAGACATAGTGCGTCGGAACCATGGACTCCAGGAGTTCTTCGGCAAGGTGGGCGCGCAGCTCCGCCACGGTCAGAGGTTTCGAGGCGACATAGTAGGCTACGAGTCGCGTGATTACGCCATCTTCCGTATTCCCCACCGGGGTGGGAACGGCAACGACAGCGCATTCCTGAACGTGGGGCTGCTTGAGAAGCCGCGCTTCGATCTCGCCCAGTTCGATACGCGTGCCGCCAACCTTCACCTGATGATCGACGCGGCCGAGAAATTCCAGGCGTCCTTCCGAGGACCAGCGGGCAAGATCGCCCGTCTTGTACAGCCGCAGCCTCGAAAAGCCATCTCGGGGATCTGTGGCCGTGTGGAAACGCTCTTCAGTCAGATCGGGGCGATTGAAATAGCCTCTCGCGAGACCATCGCCTGCGATGAACATCTCACCGATGACGTTGGGGCCGGTCGGCTGATATTCCTTGCTGAGAACGTAAATTCCCGCATTGGCGGCCGGAACGCCGATCGGCACCGACGCTGATTGATCCTGGTCTACGTCAAACCGATGAATCATGCAGCCCACTGTGGCTTCGGTTGGTCCGTACTCGTTGTAGATCTCAACAGGATGAGGGATGGCCTTCGTGATGTCGCGAGCCAGCTCGGTCTTGAAGTCCTCGCCGCCCACAATGAACTTGCGCAATCTCGTGGCCCCAAGATCGCGGTCGCGGATCATCGCGAGATGCGCCGGCGTCAGCTTGATGATATCGACGGCATTGTCGTCCACGACCTTGAGCACGACCATGTTGCTCAACCCGGGATCGCCAAGATAGACCAAGATTCGGCCACCGGTAATGAGTGGCGTGAAGAGCGTTGTGACGGTCAGGTCGAAGGCGAGAGATGAGAAAAGTGGCCATGCGAGAGGCTGGCCGGAACTGTACACCCGCGCGGCCCACCAGATGTAGTTCACAAGGCTGCGGTGCTCGATCTCGACGCCCTTGGGCGTGCCGGTCGAGCCTGAGGTGAAGATGATATAGGCGATGCCCTCCGACGTCGCGGCGGACGGTCGGGCCGAGCCCGGCTGATTCAAGATCGAAGCGAAATCGGCGTCGAGCACGAAAATGTCGGCAAGCTCCGGCGAGGTAACCGATTGCAGACGTGCCTGAGTGATGACCACCGGCGTTTGCTCACCGGTCCCGCTGGAAATGTCTTTCAGGATTGTGGCAATGCGCCCTTTCGGCGTCGCCGCATCAATTGGCACATAGGCTGCGCCTACTTTGAGGACGCCCAGGATCGCGACAACGACCTCGATGGAGTGTTCCATGAAGACAACGATGATCCGCCCCGGGCCCACGCCCTTTGAGCCCAGATGCGCGGCCATCTGGTTGGAGCGTTCGTCGAGCTGCCGGTATGTCAGCTTTGCATCGCCAAAGCGGATCGCTTCAGCATCAGGACTGAGCATCACTTGATCATGGAAAAGATCGATGATTGTCCTGTCCGACGGGTAGTGCGCCGACGTGGCGTTGTACTCGACGACCCGCGCCCGATAATCGGCATCTTGCAGCGGAGGAAACGCCACGCTCTCCGCTACGATAGGCAGGACTTCATTCATGAAATGCGCTCCCATCCGGCAAGCTAAAAAATCAGATCACGTCAATCGTTGAGCTTCTATGTTGCCCGGCGATAAAGCTCTGCGATGACAGGTGCGTCAGGCTCTACCAGCATGGAGACATCGTCGCAGCCGTCGGGGCCGAAATAGAATTCGGCATCCGGCGCCACGAGTCGCCATCGATGAGGTGCTGCGCCCGATCGCAGCCAGGCCCTGTTCGGAAGGAATATGCATACGCGGCCTGAGTACGGAGTGGGAATGTACCGCCGAAAGGCCGCCATCGCCGTGGATTTGAGCAGAGCTCTGCTGGCCAGCACCGGATCTGTCGTGACAGGCTCCTTGCGAACGAGGGGCATGAAGGCGCGCTCGCGAAGGCGACTGCCGAAATATCGGAGACGAGCGCCAAATGTCGGCAACTGCGCCATCGATCTCCGGACCGATCGGATCGTCCCCCAGACAGTGAAGTACAGCAGACGCAGCAGTTCCTGATGGGTAGTGGGGTGAAGAGGGCCAAAGAGAGCGACGCACGGAACGTCCGCTCCGCGCTTTGTGAGGATTTTGGCCAATTCGAAGGCTGTTGGACCGCCGGAGCAGTAACCAGCGATGATGTACGGACCGACCGGCTGATATTGAACGATCTGGCGAGCGAAGTACTCGGCGATATCTTCGACGCGGTCCATCGGCTTGCTCTGCCCGTCGAAGCCAGGCGGTTGAAGTGCGTAGAACGGCTGATCGCCGCCCAGGTGCTTCGACAAGTCCGAGAACGAGAAGGGTGCTCCGACATGCCCCGGTACAGCGTAAATGGGTGTGCGTGATCCGCGCGACTGCAAGGGAATGATTGCAGGCTGTTGCGTGGCCGTGGCGGTGGCCATGTTCAGAAAGGCGATGATCTCACCCTTCCGCCCCTGCAATTGATCGCGAAGCTCCGCCGTCATCGCGCCAGCCGGCGCGCTGCACCGCAACCGATCGCCCTCGACCCAGACCTTGATGTCCTTGACCGCGAGGTCTGCAAGCAGTTCCGAAAACTGCGTCACGCGCGCTTGCATAGGCTATTCCCGTGTTCTCGACTGCGACCGCGAGGTGTCTCAAACGAGCGCGGCTTGGAGTGAACTTGCGTGCCCTTCCAGCAACTTGGCCGGGCTCCCCGCTATCCTCAGTGAATGATTACATCGCGGAAGCTCCAGTCCGGACGACCATTCATTTCCGAACAACCACGCTCCCGAGATACCCCGTTTTGGGTATGAAACTTCGGACAACCCAATCCCTTTCGTCCGAGGAACTGGGGTATCCCAAGCCGCATCCCAGGCCCTTGGAAATAGCCTCCAGCCGGGTCCAACGCCGGAAGAAGCCTTCCAGCCGGTCGTCCGGACCGAGGGCAGCATAAGACTCGTAGTCGGAGGCGGAAAAGCACAGCGCAGCGATCTCGTCCGCTTCGGGCACGGGGAGAACTGCCTCGATGTCCACTCCGACCTCTCGCCCGGTCGAGAGGGCGACGACTGCCACGTCTCCGGATCGAGAGACGCTGAAGTGCAAATTGCGCGAAGGCATGCGGTGAGAGAGCTGGGGCTTACCCAGCGGTCCATATTCCAGCTCGACATCGGACGGCGAGATTCCCAACCTGGAAGCGAGGATCTGGCGCAGCTGACCACGGCAAGCAACAAAGCGGCGGCGATCCCGCTCCGACTTCAACCCTTCAGCGCGTCTGCTTTCCGCTTCGCTGAGGAAGGCGCCTATCCCACGCACGACCTCCTGCTTCACATCGAGCATGCATGCGAGAACCTCCAAGCCATCACCCTCGAGAACCGGCGCCATGATCCCGGCCCTCAGCCCAACTCCTTCATCAAGGAAGCTCGGAAAGGACGCTGCTGGCTCCACAAGTGTCTGACTGACGTCGCATTCGGCGGGCGGCAACAATCGAGGCCCCGAGCAGGCGAAGGCAACGTGAAAATTCTGGCTCAAAGCCAACGCCCCACGAGCCCCGCCCGCGCCGGAAAATCGGGTAAGGTCGAGCTCAGGCCAGTCAAGCGTCATACCTGGATTCCGATCGCAGGAGCGCTCGTGCGCACCGGAGCATTCCTTCTGGAGCGGCGGCTCCCGTTCACGCGGATTTCTTCGATTGAACAATCACGTAAGCGCGAAGACAAGGAGCCCTGATGGATATTTAGATGTATGGACGGCTACATCAAAAGACCTAGGCCCCCTGACGTTCATACGCTTTGGCTCCCTGCCTAATTGTCGCGCTGACGGAGTTCGCGTGCCGCCTCGATCAGTGTCTGTCTTGGGCTATGTCTGTCTTGGGCTAGTCACGCCGGAAAGACTCGATCGATCTCGACATGGCCCATTTGGGGCATGCCCTGGGACAAAGCGTGCGCGCGAGGGAGCAGTTGCGATGCGATGGACATTGAATGGCGCCATCGCCGGTCAAGCACAAACCAATGCGGTGAAGCTGCGCTTCCCGTCACCGGTCAGCCAACACACCGTGCGCCCGAGCGCCAGGTCGGTTGATATCGTCCTAAGTCAAAGAGGTTGCGTGCTAATCGGAAGACAAGCCGCTTTGCCCTGCGTATGAGACCGCGAGCGTAGCAAGAGCTGTCCTGTTGCCGATCTCGAGCTTGCGAAAGATGTGGTGGAGATGAACCTTGATGGTGCCGTCAGCTACCTTCAAACGACGGCCAATCTCCTTGTTTGACAATCCCTCCGATACCAGACGCATGATCTGACGCTCCCGGTCCGTCAGTACGGCAAGATGCTTCTCTAAAATCGCGGACTGCCGAGAAGAGATAGCGACCTCGCTCGAAGGCGCAGGCAGCATCCTGTGGCCGTCGGCGACCTGCCGCAATGTCTGCAAAAGAGTTTCGGGCTCCTCGTCATGCAGGATAACGCCAAAGGCGCCGACTTCCGCCAACATGGTGAGGTCGCGATCCTCAACGGAGGTTGCGAGGAACACGAGCCGGACAGCAGGAGTCCGGAAATTTGCGATAACGTGCAATGCCTGCCCAAAAATGTCAGGCATCGATATGTCCAGAATGGCGATGTCGGGCACGAGCGCGCGAATTGCATTGAAGCAACTCGCGCTATCGCTGCATCGAGCAGCAACCCTGAAATCACGTTCTGCTTCCAGCAGACAGTTCAGACCCAGTAAGACAACGGGATATCTGCTAGCAATGACCACACGACTGAAATGCATTTCCCGCCAATCCTCAGTCCCCCCAGTTCAAATCGGCACCCAATATCGCTCCAAGCTACTTCACTTTGAGGCATTCAAGTCAAATTTTCTCATCGCGGGTATGCCGAAATCCGGCAGTTTTACAATCTTAAATAGCATCATGGGATCGACGCAGCCTTAAACGAGCGCTGTTCGACAAGTCTGCGGAAGAAGCCCGTCGAAATACGGGGATAATATTACGGGCGACATTCCAAGGACTGTCTATAACCAACGGTATATAGGGATATTGGGGATTAGCATCTAATATTAGTAAATCTTTTGACGCATGCTCAGGGCTTTTTTCGCCCCAGATTTCAGTCCAAGCGACCGTAATCTGAAGAAGCAATTTCAATGCGTCGCGATGTTTTGGCTTGGCAAGCCATTCAAGAAACGAGTCGGATTAAACCGATGAGCCTGTTTCATATTTTGTAGCGTCCAGGAGAGTTCCATGAGACGACAATATTCTTTTTCTATTGTGCTTGGTGGCGAAAACAGTCTTCGGAAAGAGGGTCTCGCCAGAATTCTAAACTCCGAAAATTTTCAAGTCTTTGCTTCAATCTCCGATGTTGACGATTTGCCTGGCAAGGTCAATGTCGGAAGCGCTGCAACCTGTCCGCCACTGTTCCTGGTGGTTCACAGCGGCGATGATTTCGGACCCACAATCGAGCAGATCGAGTGTTTCAAGCGCCGTCACGCGGACGGACGCATTGCCGTCGTTGCAGATCACTACCGACTGAGCGAGTTGACTGCGGCGATCCGAGCCGGCGTCACCGGCTATTTCATCGACGTGATGAACTGCGATGCATTCATCAAGTCCATCGAGCTCGTCATGATGGGCGGAACGGTGTTTCCGACCGACTTCTTGACGTCCGCTCTTGATATCGAAAAGCGCGACGCGGACGGTGTTCCTCCACGCCTCGATGACAGTCATGCCGTGACGGGCGCGGACAACAGGCTCGCACAGCAGCTTTCGCCGCGAGAAATCTCCATTCTCCAGTGTCTGATCGAAGGCGATTCCAACAAGTGCATCGCGCGCAAGATCGACATCGCGGAAGCTACGGTGAAGGTTCACATCAAGGCGATCCTCCGCAAGATTCGTGTTCAGAACAGAACACAGGCGGCGATCTGGGGGCTGAACCATCGGCCTACAGCTCGGCCATCAAACGGGCCGACGACGTACCCGGCGGCTGACGCAACCGAACGCCTCCTCCCGCCAAGACGAGAACTTCCGAAAATCGCGAGGACAGGCCGGCCCGCGCCGATCGGTTCAATCGACCATGCGGTAAACTACTTCGAAGTGCCTCTTGCGAACGGCCACGCCCGCAAGGATATCGGTTCGAAGGCCGAAGGGGCGATCCGACTGCGGAAATAGCCGAAATCGGTTCGGCCACCCACCGCGAAGCTTTCGGCCGGACATCTCGAGCCGGAGTTCGTGCCGCATCGACGGATGCGGCACCCATCGATGTGGCGATCGGCACCGTTGGTGCCGGCCGCTTTGGTCTCAGCGCAAACGCTTGACGCGGACGTTGCCAGGACAACTGCCAATACCTGGTGATCGTGCGCGGGCAGACGCGGAATGGAAATGGAATCAGAATGATCCTGTTGACCGGAGGCGCCGGCTATATCGGGTCACACATCGCGGTCGCCCTACTCGACTCCGGGCTGGATGTCGTTGCGGTCGACAATCTCTGCAACAGCAATCGTGCATCGCTCGAACGGGTGCAGGCCATCTGCGGGCGATCGCTCGTATTCCGGCACATCGATATCTGCGACGAGGAGGCGGTTTACGAGATCCTGCGCACGCACGGCGTGACCGCGGTCGTTCACCTCGCCGGGCTCAAGGCGGTCGGTGAGTCCAGCGCTCAACCCATGACGTACTACCAAAACAACGTTGTTGGGACGATGCGGCTGGTGTCGGCGATGTCGCGTGCCGATGTGAAAACGCTGGTCTTCAGTTCCTCCGCAACGGTTTATGGCACGCCCGCATACCTGCCGCTGGACGAGAAGCATCCCGTAGGCCCAATAAATCCGTATGGCCGCACAAAGTATTTTGTCGAAGAGATTCTGAGGGATCTCCATGGGTCCGACAACGATTGGCGGATCGCCATCCTGCGCTATTTCAATCCGGTTGGCGCCCACGAAAGCGGGCTCATCGGAGAAGACCCGCTCGGCGTGCCCAACAATCTGTTGCCGCTTGTGGCGCAGGTCGCCATCGGGCGACGTGAGAAGCTGCACGTGTGGGGAGATGACTACGATACTCCGGATGGCACCGGCATCCGCGACTTTATCCATGTCGTCGATCTTGCGTCCGGACATCTGAGCGCCTTGAGCGAGCTGAGGCAACCCGGCGTTGTCACCATCAATCTCGGAACGGGAAGCGGCAGCAGCGTCCTGGAGGTGATCAAGACGTTCGAGACCGTGAGTGACCGGTCAGTTCCGTACGTGATCGACAAACGCAGGGGCGGCGATGTCGCCACCTGTTACGCGGATCCGACACTCGCCAAGAATCTGCTAGGCTGGACCTCACAGCGATCGCTCACACAGATGTGCACCGATCACTGGCGCTGGCAGAAGCAGAACCCGAATGGCTATCGCGGCAGCTAGACGGCAAGCGACGGTTCGGCCGGATGGTCGGACTGCCCTCACCTCCTCCAGGCGCGCGACAGCGGCCTGACGGAGGCGGCCAATGGCCACAAACAACATTTCCGGGGGAGTTTGTCTGCCGGCGACAAGAACGAGCCAGCGAGCGCCGCAGGCGCGACTACGCCATCTCGGAATTGAGCCGTAGCTTACCTCGTGATTTAGGCCAGACCTGTCCAGCCGCCGGCCCCTGCCCTGATCCGCAGCAGATCATGGGCGCGTCGAGGCCAAGATACCTCATTTTGAGTTTCGGCGTGTTTCGATGAGTTCGCAAACGACGCTGCACGACCACGCTGCGCCGGTGAAGCGGTTGATGACTATTGCAGTGCTGAGGCCTGAACTCGACACTGAATAGACGCCGCCGCTCAGAAGCCCTGCGATTACGATCGCGAGTGCGATGATAGCCAGTCGATCCACAATCCTCTCCAGGGATGCTCCAGGTCAACAGCGAGGTTTGACTGCTTTCGGGAAGTTTTGCTGACCTAATATGCGGTACTCATTTTGGTAATCGAAGATCACGTACTGAAAGGACGCCGAACAACGCGGTGGGACCGCTGGGAAAAGCGCTTCACTTGCTGCGTGTCGCCCGCCAATATTTTGCTTCGATATCGCCTTAGGCCCTTGCTGTTTCGCCTCGCGAAAAACTGAACAACGCTTCAAGGACCGCTCGTGCCGGCACGACCACCGGTTCAGGCGCAGCTACCTTTGTAAGCGGATCCCGGGAAGGCGCTCGCAGACCAATGGAGCCACTCTCGAACATTCGAGCCCGTCAGGACGGGCGGATCGACATCGAGGAGATCAACGGCCAATGCTTCACTAGAACGAAGTGACACAGGCCGAACCTCGGGCCGGCCTGGGGTACGCAAAAAGATCACGCGGCTCGAATGCCGCGAGAGCGCGGTCTCACATGCGAACCCGTTCGGCCAAGGACGACCGATTTGCCCGAGGTGTCACGTAGGAGAACGCGCCTCGCGCAGATGAACCCTGCGCGGACCGGCAGTCCTTTAGCTCTGAGGCTTGGTCAGGAACGAGTTCTGCGTCCAAGCCGAGCCGCTCATGGCTACGGCGATCATACCGCCATTGGCCCCACCCGAGCTACCCGCCAGATACTGGTTCAGCAGCGCATAGCTGTTGCCTGCCTGAGACGCGGCGGCCGAGCCTTGATCTCCCCACCAATTGGTCGTCTGCGGCGCGGCGGTTGCCAGCCCATCGGTGTCAAATCCGAAGCGCGAAAAATCCAGGCTTGGCGGGCTTGCTGCGCTTGCGCTGGCCGCCGGCGCCGACCAGCCGGACGCCGATGTCGGCGCCAGTCCCATCGCTCCCATGGCGCCCATCGCTCCCATGGCGCCTAGGACGCTGGGGTCGGCCGTCGTGACAGTCGCCGCCGGGCTCACGACCGCGGTCGCAGGCGAAGTGGTGGCCTGCGTCATAGCCGGCGTGACAATGGTGGTCGGGGTGGTGGTCGCAGTTGGGGTGGTGGTTGGGTCGGTCGTGGTGCCCGCGGTTGGCTGTGTCGGAGTTGATGGCGACGTGACGGTCGCTGACGATCCCGTCAACAGCGTCATGTTTCGGTAGTCAACGGCGACGGTCTCGGGCGCCGTCGACCGATAGATTCCGTATTCCCAATTGGTCGCCTGCCCATAGCCCAGGGGGCCGCTGTAGTTCACGACCTGTGTCCCGTTGATCGAGACCTTCAAATAGCCGCCACCGGTGTTCGAAACGTCGGCCTGAATTTGGATATTGTTGTACACGCCCGTCTGGATCGGATTGGGGTCAGTCCAGAGCGTGAGCATCTGCACATTGCCGGCCCCGTTGCTCGGGTTCTGACCCGGCTGGACATATCTCGCGACAACCTGCAGATGATTGCCGACAAGCTGGATCGCAAACGGCGGCGAGGTGCCCACGCCGCTCGCGTTATCATCATTGTGCATCTGTCCGACGATGAACCAGCCATCTGCCGTATTCGTAAATGACCCGTTGGCGCCATTTGCCTCCACCATGAACTGATAGTTCAGGCTGAGCGGAGTGCCGCCGGGGATGTTGCCCGCGCCCGAAACCTCGGAGCGGTCGACAGACGAGCTGTCGTACCAGGCATGATCGCCTTGCTGGACCTGGAAGCGCAGGGTTTGCGCGTCAGGACTGGTCAGGCTGTAGCTCGTGCTCGCATCCTGCACTCCGTAAACGTCGCCACCGATCGAAAACCTCGTCATCGGTGTGGAAGAAAATGATGTGATTGTCCCGGTCGTATCCAATTCAGACCTCCGTGGGTCGCAGAGATTGTTCTCTTTTGACGCTTACAAGGAAATTCCACTGCCACGCATCACGAAGGCGCGCGACATACCACGCGCTCACGACACCTTGTGCCGCGAGCAGATTTCCGATGCAGCCCGAGGACCGCCAACACGTTCCGTTGCAGTGGGATTGCCCCCCAACTGCTAAGCTCGATTTGGTTAATTAGGGAGTATGGCAAAAAAAATGAGCTAGCATGGCGACAATGAGAAGCGCGGCTGATGCCTGCCGTTAGGCTAAAATTCCGCGGATAACCGAGCGGCCCGAGCATTTCCCGCGGTGGCCGGAGCCAGCGCTGGAGCGAGCTCAAGAGCGGGATCCACACTCTGCCATGTCGGCGCTGTGATCGCCTTGGAATAACGTCGGCCGCGACATGTCGTGTCGCTGTGGTGTCCCCTCGCCGACGGTCGTACGCCTGCATCGCAGCGTCGTCCGGGTTAGCCGGGGCCGAAAATCATATACAGCAACATCGTGCCAACAACGGCTGTCCAGCCGATCGAAGCGGCAACGGCCCACACCTGTACGGGCATTGGACGGTCCTTTGCAATTCAATGAAGCAAAACGAAGAGGCCGCTGGCGCTGGACAGCGACCTCTTGGACCCGATTTCAAATGAACGTCTTGGAAATAAAATCGCCGCCGGAGGTCCGCCATGATTAGACGACGAATTGGCAGCGACGGGAAGCCCAAGCAGCCCCATACCCGGCGAAACTGTTGAGACGTTGCGAGATCGACACACTATCTGCAACGAACTCCATCGCTCGACGCATCGCGGACCAAGACAGGCGCAAGTAGCGCTCAAGTCGGCATGAAAACGACAACTCGCGCTCCGGAATGGCCCGCCGGGTCGTGGAGCACGCCCGAGCACCGCAGCCCGTCGGGGAGCGAATCTCGACGTCCTCCCTGGGCGTTCTGCAAAAGCTGTGCGTTGCCAGGCAATTCGCAATTTATCCCATTTGGCGCCCTTTTGGCGCCGTGTTGGCGTCTCAGAACAGCTTGCTCCGGGGGCATCTTTACGCGCGGTTAAGGCTTGGAATCGTAAGTTCCGGGTGGGGACCTTTCGAGGGAAAGCGCATGCGACAGTTACGCCAACGCGTGGTTCAGAGAGATACTCTCGAAGCACGGCTTGCAGAGCGAGCCAGAGAGCTTCGGAACGAGGCCGCAGCTCTGGCCCCGTGTGCAGCCAAGGAAGCGCTGATCAAGCTCGCCCGGTACGCAGAGACAAATGCCCATTTGAGCGGGAGACTGTCCTCGCCGGGACTAATGCCCAATTGAATATCGGAAACCAATTCTGGGACTGCTGAGTAAGGCCGCCTTTTTTGGCGGCCTTCTTCATTTGGTTTCGCCCAGTACTCTTTGAACTCGTGATCTCGACGATCATCTCGCCACCTTCCTTGATGCCTGCTTCTGCCAGGCATGGGCGACGAGCCAGATCGATTCCAGGTCGATCCCCTCCGGCCGCTGCTCCGCCGAAAAGAAACAGCCCCGATCTGGGCGATAGACCGGGGCCGTTACCGGGGTGCGAGGCTTGGGCCTGAACTCACCCCGTCGGAGTTACACGGGGTTTTGTTGTTGCAATGATGGTGCGCCAATGGCCCAATCCGCTCCTGCAAGTGGCCTTACTTGGACAGCACCGACCGGGGCTCTGTGCCTATTTCAGCAGCCGTACCGGAGTGGTTGAAAGCTGCTTTTGCGCGGGAATGTAAGGCCGCCTCACTCGGCGGCCGCTTCATTGTCGCGGCCCGGGCGACGACTGGATCTCCGCCGGCGTCGCCAAGGTCAGGGGGAGACGGGGCTTCGGAGGTTGTGGCGGCCAACCTCGACCACTGAATTTACGTCTCTCTTGAATTTCGTCACCAGTAGTCTGCGATTGTTGCAGCGCGCTAATACCTTTGCCCCAAGAGGCGACGTGCTGTTGGATCTCTTAAGTTAGGACTAGTTCAGAATGGCAATTTGCCGCAGGCATTTGCCGATTTATCGTGTTCCCAGTCGTGCGGATTGGCGGACACCCACACCCCGACCAGACATATCGTGCGATAAGGGATCGCCGCTCCAGCCTAGGGAGCGACGGTCCCGCCCAATTGCGGAGCGATCAGCTCACTCGAAAACAGGTGGAATTCGGAATAGCAACGCTCACTAGCGCGAAAGCAAAATTGAGGCCCGCGTTGACCAATCGAGACGGCACGCTTGAGCGACAAACCATCAAGGGTTTTCTCGGGATTGAGAGCTCCGATGACGGGCTGGCATTCAGAGTTGATGTTGACGCCGATCATGGCTCGGCAATTTGGACGATTCCCTACAAGCACGCGATCTGGCTGGCCCAGGCGATCCTGGAGATTTCGCCCGTCGCTGTTGGCAGGCAGACTGCCGGCGGCGCTGTGGAAGGGACCAATCTCGTCGGTGAGCGTCTCAACGTCGAGAGAACCCGCGTGCTTGTGAAGGTGCGCTCCGACCATGCTGCGATCTCCGCTCAGGGCGCTTGGTCGTCCGACAAAACACCGGGCACCACAATTCTGATGGTCGACCAGTCGATCGCCGCAGATCTGGTCGAGCAACTTGGAGCGTTCCTGGCCTCGGCTCAGGCTCTATCACGACCATCGTAGTCGTTCTCACAATTGCGGAAATAGCGCGCGCTCGAAGCACTGGCTGCCGGCCGGCACCAGCCGAAAGCTGGCCGGTCACAGCCCCTCGGCACAGTCGCGCCGAAGGCACAAGTCGCAGGAGTGGGTAACCAGAAAGGGTCCGCACGTAGGTCGATTTCCCGATATAGTACCGCCATCCGCCCGGCCGAGGCTACGGTCACAGACGCCCGACGGCGTGGCCGCCAGAAGGATACGTGTGTGACCAGGCCAGCCCGATCATGGGATCATGCGCGATCATTGCAGCAGGATCCTTGTTCTCTCATCAAAGCGCGCTCGCGGTCCTCTGGCGTTGAACAAGAATGAGCATGCCCGACGCCGTCACCGATGTAAGCCTGGAGGCATTGAAGAGCACTGCCTGGCTTGAAAGTGCGTGGCAGGAGCTCGAAGCTCGGGCCAATCACTCGTTCTTTCTGTCCTGGCTCTGGATCGGCACCTGGCTGCGGCATATTCCGGATGGCACGCAACCACACGTCCTCGTAGCACGGTCGTCAGGCAAGATCGTCGGGTTGGCGATTATCGGCCGGCGGAGAGCCTGGAGTCTTGGACCGCATGCGCGGGCACGTTGGCTGCTCAATGAATCGGGAGATACCCGTTTCGACCGGCTGTTCATCGAGTGCAATAGCATTCTTGCAGAGCAACCGGACACCATTATCCCAGCAGGTCTCGACGCGCTGACATCCCGCTTGCGCCGCTCGGATCAGCTGGTGCTTTCCGGAATTGATGCAGGCCTCGAGTTGGCCGCTTGCCGCGCGGCGAGCCAGGCTGGGCTCGTCAGCGAGGTGAAACAGGCTGATACGGCCCTGTGGGTTGATTTCACGAAAGTCCGTCAGCAAAAGAAGGATTATCGCGCCACACTGGGCCGCAGCACTCGCCAGGCCGTGAGCCGTGCCATGAGGTTGTACGCTGAACGAGGCCCCCTTGAATTCCGGATTATGGAAACGACGACGGAAGCCTTGGCCGCGTTCGATCTGCTGAGCGACTTTCATCGGTCGCGATGGGGACGCAAGGGCGCTTTCGCCAATCCGGGCTTCCGTCCGTTCCACGAGGATCTCATCGCGCGCGGAATACCCACGGGAGCTGTCCGCATCTCACGGACGTTGGTTGCCGGCCAGACGATTGGGGTCGTGTACAATTTCGTGCACGGCGGCCGTGTCCTGAACTACCAAAGCGGTTTTCTCTATGAGAGCGATGGCCGGCTCAAGCCCGGGCTCGTCAGCCATGTGCTGGCCATCGAGGACAGCATCTCGCGCGGGGAAAGCGGCTACGACTTCCTGGCTGGCGGCGCTGGGCACAAGGCCCATCTGTCAAACAGCGAGTATGCCATGAAGTGGATCACGATCGGCAGAGACGGTCCGGAACGCCACATCGAGGCGAGGCTGCGCGAGGCCAAACGGACGCTACGAACGATCGTCACGAACCTGCCAAAAAAGAAGCTGCGGCTCTTCGGGTCAGCAAATGCAAATTGAACTTCCTGGCCACCAAACTGCCTAAACGTTGTCAATGGCCTCGATATGCACGCCTTTCACCGCCCTTCCAGATGGATCATCCATGCTCGCAAATTGCTGCGACCAGAGAAACGCGGTCGGCGTCGAACACGCGATCGAGGGACCGACGGGGACGGTTAGGCAGGCTGTCGGATTCTTGAAAATGCTGTCGAAGATCGTCCGATAGAAATATCCCTCCTTCGAGGTCGGTGTCTGCTTCGGAAAGCGCTCACCCGCCTCTGCGAACATCTGATCCGAGACCTTGCCTTCGGCATGATTCCTCAAGGACTCGATCCAGCCGTACCCCACTCCGTCTGAAAACTGTTCTTTTTGACGCCACAAGATCTCCTGCGGCAGCAGGTCGGTGAAAGCTTCCCGCAATATGCCCTTTTCGATCTTCGCACCGGGGCACATTTTTTCGGCAGGATTGATCGACATCGCGTAATCCAGGAATTCCTTGTCCAGGAACGGTACGCGGGCTTCCACCCCCCAAGCAGCGGTTGCCTTGTTCGCGCGACAGCAATCGTACCTGCTCAGCGCAAAGAGCTTTCGAACGGTCTCCTCGTGGAATTCTTCTGCTGATGGGGCCATGTGGAAGTAGAGATAGCCGCCGAACACTTCGTCGGCGCCTTCTCCAGACAGCACCATCTTGATGCCCATCGCCTTGATCTTGCGCGCCATCAGATACATCGGCGTGCCGGCACGGATGGTGGTGACATCGAAGGTTTCCAGGTGCCGGATCACATCGGGCAATGCGTCCAACCCGTCCTGCACGGTGAATACAACTTCATGATGGACCGTGCCGATGTGAGCCGCCACCTTACGCGCATATTTCATGTCGGGTGAATTTTCCAAGCCCACGGAGAACGAGTGTAGCCTTGGCCACCAAGCCTCCTCGGTCTCCCCAGACTCGATCCGCTTGAAGCGGTGCCGTGCTGCGAGCGCTGCGATGAGCGAGGAATCGAGCCCGCCGGAAATAAGTACCCCGTAAGGTACGTCGCACATCATTTGCTGTATGACTGCGGTCTCGAGCGACGTCCGGAGCTCGTGCAGCGACGCCTTTTTGGTTGGAAAGGCATGCGCCCACTCTGGATCATACCACCTGACGAATTCGCGGGCTTTGCCGCTATAGTAATGTCCCGGCGGAAACTCCTGGATCGTCTCGCACACCGGATCGAGAGCTTTCATTTCGCTGGCGACATATGTTACGCCGTCCCCGCTCCATCCGATATAAAGCGGCACTATGCCGATATGGTCTCGGGCGACGAAGAACTCGCCGGTACGTTCGTCGAAGAGGGCAAACGCAAAAATGCCACTCAGCATGTTGCACAGCGCTGGTCCGTACTCATCGTAGAGATACAGGATAATCTCGCAGTCCGATTTCGTTTTCCAATCGTGCGGCCGCTTCAGTGCGTCGCGCAGAACGACATGGTTGTAGATCTCTCCGTTCACAGCCAACGCCCGCCCCGCGACAACGTCGAGAAGGGGCTGGGCGCCGTGCTCTACGTCGACGATGGAAAGGCGTTCGTGCGCGAGCATCGCGCGGTCGTTGGAATAAATGCCGCTCCAATCCGGCCCACGGTGCCTGACCGTCTTCGCCATTTCCAGCGCCCGGCTGCGAGCCGATTCAAACGATTCTGTGAATTGGAATATGCCGACGAAGCCGCACAAGGTGATTAACCCCTCCGATGCCGGCTGATCTATCCCGCCACAATCAGCGCTTGCATTGAACTGAAATGCCCAACAGTGGCATTGAATTCGCAAGCTGAACAGCACACCATCCGAAGTAACCAGAATGCGTTGAGAGGCTGCCTGGAGGTAAGCGCCGTGTCGCGCCGCGCCCTCAGAGCGGCAGCGAGATCGGCATACGGCGGAAAAGCTGTTGCCTCAGGGCCTTGCCACGTCTGAGCGGCGATGCGCAGGCCCGGATCGCGTCACCGTCGATCCGGACCTTTCCAACTTCTGCATTGGGCCTGCGTGGCGCCCGGCTTGGTCCGGCGGCACAAGGCCTCGCCCAAGCAAGACGGCTGCTTACCGTTCCCGCAACGCTTCCTGCTTGTACCTCGCCAGCGGCGAGAGCAGGTAGCTGATGATCCTGCGCGTACCGGTCTTGATCTCGACCGTCACCGCCATGCCCGGGCCGAGCTTGACGAGCTTGTCCTCCACCTGCATGTGCGTCCGGTCGAGCGACACGCGCGCGGCATATTCCAGCTCCTGACCTTTCGGCTCGCTGCTGCTCATCGTGGCGCCCGATGCACGGTCATTCGACCCCTGCGTCCTGTCGCGCGTGATGGCATCCGTCGACACGCTGAGCACGTCGCCGTGAAGCAGTCCGTAGCGCGTGAAGCTGAAGGTATCGATCTTGATCTCCGCCTCCTGCCCCGGATGGACGAATCCGATATCGCGGTTGGAGAGCATGGCCTCGATCTCGAGCTGGCTTTCGCTGGGGACCACCACTGCGAGCGCCTGAGCCGGGGTCACCACGCCGCCCACCGTATGAACGGCAAGCTGCTGCACGACCCCGTCGACTGGCGCGGTCAGACGCTGGAGCTTCGTGCGCCGGTCCGCCTTGACAACCTCCTGCGCCGCACTGGCCGCCTTCTGCTCGGCCTTCGCAAGTGCGTCATAGGTCGCGCGACGATACTCCGCGGCAGCCTTTTCCTTGGTTTCCTTCAGTAGCGCGATCGCCGCATCGGCTTCGCGCAGCCGGCTCTTCTGCAGCACAAGATCCTGCTGCATGGCGACCAGCTCCTGATACTCGGTTAGATAGACGACCTTGGAAGCCAGTGCCTTTTCGACGAGGCCCTTGCGGATATCGACCCTCTCCTGCAGCACGGGGATGGTTGCTTCCAGCTTGGCAACGCTCGCCGATGTCGTGTCCCGCTCCGCCTCCTTCTGCCCCTGCTGCCGCTCGATTTCGGAAAGCTTGGCATTCTGCTCGGCGCGCTCGCTGATCAGGAACTGGCGATGCATCTCGATCTCGGCGGCGCTCGCGTTCTGCGGAGCACGGAAAGCGGCGAGCGGATCGGCTGTAAGTGCCGCCCGCAATCGCGCTGCGTCGAGTTCGGCCGCTAGCAGATCGCTCTTCTGACGCTCCTGGTCGGCTTCCGTCATCGTTGGGTCGAGCTCGATCAGAACGTCGCCGGCCTTCACGCTCTGGCCGTCGCGGACCTTGATGGCGCGGACCACACCCGTCTCGAACGGCTGGATCAGCTTGGTGCGGCCGCCGGGCACGATCTTGCCGGTCGCCGTGGCGACGATATCAACGCTGCCGAGCGTCGCCCACAAGAGCGCGATGCAGAACATTGCGATGATGCTCGCACCGATCGCACGCCCGATCGGTGACGGCGGCGATTCGGCGATTTCGAGCGCCGCCGGCAGAAATGCAAGCTCGTGCTCCCGGCGCCGGAGTTCGCGCCTCGGAAACGGGACGATGTTGCGACTAGCGGACGTCATGGATACCGGCCTGCAGGTAATGGAGATTGGCGTAACGGCCATTGGTCTGGATCAGCTCATCATGGCTGCCGTCCTCGACGATGCGGCCATGCTCGAGCGTGATGATCCGGTCGGCATTACGTACAGTCGACAACCGGTGAGCGATAACGACCACGGTCCGGCCGGCGGAAATCCGCCTCATGTTCTGCTGGATCGCGCGCTCACTTTCGTAATCCAGCGCGCTGGTCGCCTCGTCGAAGATCAGGATGCGCGGGTCGGTGATCAGCGCGCGCGCGATTGCGATACGCTGGCGTTGTCCGCCAGACAGGCTGCTGCCGCGCTCGCCCACGACGGTGTCGTAACCCTCGGGCAGTTCCAGGATGAAGTCGTGCGCGCCGGCCAGTATTGCCGCTTCGATGACACGCTCCATCGACATGGTCGGATCGGTCAGTGCGATGTTGTCCCTGATCGTGCAGTTGAACAGCACGTTTTCCTGCAGCACGACGCCGATCTGGCGCCGTAGCCAGCTCAGGTCGACCATTGCGAGGTCGACGCCGTCGACCAGCACGCGTCCGCTCTCCGGAACATAGAGACGCTGGATCAGCTTGGTGACGGTGCTCTTGCCCGACCCCGACGAGCCGACGATACCGATGACCTGGCCCGGCTCGATGCTGAAGGACACGTCGTGCAACACCTCGGGGCCGTCGATGCGATAGCGGAAGGTCACGTGCTCGAACTTCACCTGGCCGCGGATCGGCGGCAAAGCCGCGCGGGACGGCGTGAAACTCGGCTCCGGAATGGTGTTGAGGATGTCGCCGAGACGATCGATCGACAGACGGGCCTGGTGGAAGTCCTGCCAGACCTGCGCAAGCCGCAGCACCGGCGTGCTGACGCGCGCAGCCAGCATGTTGAACGCAACGAGTTCGCCGACGGTCAACTCTCCGCCAATCACCAGCCGCGCGCCGAAGTAAAGCGTCGCGGCGATGACCAGCTTGTTGATCATCTGAACGGCCTGGCTCGCCGTATTGTTCAGGCTGAGCACGCGGAAGCTGGCGGCGACATAGCCGGCGAGCTGCTCTTCCCAGCGGCGTTGCATCTGCGGCTCAACCGCCATGGCCTTCAAGGTCTCGACGCCGGTGACGCTTTCGACCAGGAAGGCCTGATTCTCGGAGCCGCGATTGAACTTCTCATCGAGGCGCGCGCGGAAGAGCGGCGCGGCTCCCGCCGATATGCCGATGTAGAATGGGAAAGACGCGAGCACGATCCAGGTCAACGTCGTCGAGTAGTAGAACATCACCACAAGGAAGACGACCGTGAACAGAAGGTCGATCACCAGCGTGAGTGCCGAACTCGTCAGGAACTGGCGGATGTTCTCCAGCTCCCGGACGCGCGCCACCGAATCCCCGACGCGGCGCGTCTGGAAATAGGCGATCGGCAGCGCCATCAGGTGACGAAACAGCCTGGCACCGAGCTCGACGTCGATACGGTTTGTCGTATGCGCGAACAGATAGACGCGCAGCGTCTCGAGAATGGCTTCGAACACAGTCAGCACGACGAGGCCGATAACCAGAACGTCGAGCGTGCTCATGCTTCGATGCACCAGCACCTTGTCGATGACCACCTGGAAGAACAACGGCGAGACGACGGCGAAGATCTGAAGGAAGAACGACGCCGCCAGCACCTCGCTGAGCAGGCGGCGATACTTCTGCATGGCGCCGACGAACCAGCCGATATCGAAGCGTCGCGCGAGATCGGTCAGTCTGGCGCGCCGGGCCATCAGAATGAGGCCACCATCCCAGATCGCCTCGAGCTGGGCCTGGGTAAGTGTTTCGGGGCGCGGAGACAGTGGGCGCTGAACGAGAAGCTTGCCGTCGATCAGCTTACCGAGAATCAGGAAGCTGCCGTCGCGCAGCAGTGCAATTCCCGGCAGCGGCGTGACCGCAAGCCTGTCCCAACTGGTCCGCTGCACCCTTGCCTTGAGCCCGAACTCCTTGGCGCAGCGCAAGATTTCAGTAACGCCAACGCGCGCCGCGCCGACCCGGTGGTGGATTTGGGCGGGATCGGCAGCAATTCCGTGGCAACGCAGCAAGATCGCGAGCGCAATGAGCCCGGATTCGTCGACGTCGTCGGGATCGGCGCTCTCAGCCGGGGATCCGCTATCCGCGGCCTCGTTCGCAACGTCGCCGGAAGCGGTAAAACGCGCCCGCATGCCGGACGCATTCGTCAACAAGGTATCGCGGGCCTTGGCCAAGCCGTCGCGGACAAGCATCAGCAGGCCACCGGCGTGGCGCATCAGGCCGGCGCCCAGGCCAACTGCTCGGGCGCCGATGTCGGCAACCGCATGACGTGCGCCGTGTGTGAGGCTCTGTGAGCCGGGCGAGATCAAGCCGCCATCCCAGATCGCCTCAAATTCCGCACGCGTCATCCGCCGCGGATGCGACGAGGTCGGGTGCAGCACAAGCGCTACCTGGTCCTCGATTTTTCCTAGAAGCAGGAATCCGCCGTCATGCAGCGAAGCGATGCCAGGCAGCTGTATGCCCGCCAGCCGCGGCCAATCCATTGTTGTCGCACGGACTTTGACCCCGAATTCGCGCGCGCAACGAAGCATTCCGCGGATGCCTATCCCATTGTCTCCGCAGCGATCGCGGAGCTGATCGGGTTCAGTGTTCACGCCATGAAGGCGCAGGAACAGAGCCAGCGCTCGAAACCCTAGATCTGGAGTTGCGTGGGCATTTCCGTTCTGGATCGCCATTTCGTTACTCTACCCTTCGCGGCTACCGCCTGCGTTTGTGGTCCTTTGCATGCACATGGAATTCCAATGACGCCTATCCAAGGATACGCGACATACGCGTGCTTGCGGCCAAAACGGCGCAAGCAATCATCAGAGCGTTAGGGCCTCGAACCGCGAGGAGATTTCAGCGCGACGGGATATTGAAATTGCCCCCCCGACTGGCTGAGCAGGTTGGTTAACGAGCAAAAATGGCGAAAAAACTTTCGAATTGTGGATTTATACACATGCAAGTTGTGCCCGGAAACTAACCTAAACTCAGGCGTTTTACGCTCACAACGAAGTATCGAATCAGAATTCTTACGGCGATTGTCCGTCAATCGGCGGCAGCCGGCAACCCTCCGTTGCGGATTGGCTTTTCAACCTCCCCTTCGCGGCTGCTGACCGACCACTCTTGCCGCTCGGTGTCCAAAAAGCTGACGGTGCCGCACCCGGGCGCAAGGTGCCCGGGTGCGGCGGTACGTTAGTGGTGCGGCTTCGTCAGGAACGAGTTCTGCATCCAGGCGGCGCCATTCGAAATCGCTGCCGCGATCTGTCCCCCGTCGACCCGACCGGAGCTACCGGCCAGATACTGGTTCAGCAGCGCGAAGCTATGGCTCGTCTGGGACCCCTTGGCCGTATCGTAATTCGCCAAAGAGGTGGTCTGCGGCACGGTGGCTGCCAGCGTATTGCTGGCCGAGCTAAGGTGGTGGTGCAGTCCATGGCCCTGGCTTGTCGTGCTCCCTGAGCTTGTCGTGCTCCCTGAGGTTGCGGACGGCCGAGGATCCGTGACGGTGATGGTCTGCGGCGTCGCCGACGTCACAGCCCCCGTCACCGGGTCCTTCGCGCTCGCGGTCAAGGTGAGAGTCGCGACCGGATGAGCACTGCCCCTGTAGTAGGACGTCAGCGTCAATCCGCTGGCGACCTGCGCAGAGCTCAGAGTGATGTTGCCACCCCTGAACGTCGTGCCGTCGCCGGTCGTGATCGTCTCATATTTCGGCAGCCCCTTGATGTTCAGGCTGACCTTATCGTTGGGATCGGTCGTCGACAGCGTTGTCCCCAGGTCGATATGACCGCCTCTGCCGTTCACCGTGAGTGAGCTGTCCGCGACGGAGAGCACCGGCGTGGTCACCGTCGGCGTCGACGGGGTTGTCGGCGTCGTCGGTGTGGTTGGCGTCGTCGGTGTAGTTGGCTGCGTCGGCATGATGGGCGTGTTCGAGATCTGAAGACCGGAGAATGTCTTCACCGCGCCCGAGAGATTAGCGGCAAGCCCTCCGGAATCCTTGATGCTCACGCCGCTCGCGAGATTGACCCCGGTGATGGCGAGCGCCGAGGTGTTCGTATTGGTCGACGCGACCGTCGTCTGGAAGGTGAGCGTATTTGTCCCGGAGCCACCAACATAGGTGGCGCTGGCGCCATCATTGAGCGACAGCGTCGGCTTGCCTGTGACGGTCACGGTCTCGCTCAAGGTGAGGGTCAACGTGACGACATCGCCGACATGCTCGGTCCCGGTCCCCGGCGAAGCGGACGCCTGCGTCACCGTCGGCGCGACGTTCGGGGTGGTGGGCTGCGTCGGCGTGGTGGGCTGCGTCGGTGTCGTCGGCTGCGTCGGCGCCGACGTCGCCGCCGATCCCGTCAACAGCGTCATGTTTCGGTAATCGACGGCGACGGTCTCGGGCGCCGTCGACCGATAGATTCCGTATTCCCAATTGGTGGCCTGCCCATAGCCCAGGGGGCCGCTGTAGTTCACGACCTGTGTCCCGTTGATCGAGACCTTCAAATAGCCGCCACCGGTGTTCGAAACGTCGGCCTGAATTTGGATATTGTTGTACACGCCCGTCTGGATCGGATTGGGGTCGGTCCAGAGCGTGAGCATCTGCACATTGCCGGCCCCGTTGCTCGGGTTCTGACCCGGCTGGACATATCTGGCGACAACCTGCAGATGATCGCCGACAAGCTGGATCGCAAACGGCGGCGAGGTGCCCACGCCGCTCGAGTTATCATCATTGTGCATCTGCCCGACGATGAACCAGCCATCTGCCGTATTCGTAAATGACCCATTTGGGCCATTTGCCTCCACCATGAACTGATAGTTCAAGTTGATCGGAGTGCCGCCGGGAATGTTGCCCGCGCCCGAAACCTCGGAGCGGTCGACAGATGAGTCGTCGTACCAGGCATGATCACCCTGCTGGACTTGGAAGCGCAGAGTTTGCGCGTCAGGATTGGTCAGGCTGTAGCTCGTGCTCGCATCCTGCACGCCGTAGACGTCGCCCCCGATCGAAAACCTCGTCATCGGTGTGGAAGAAAATGATGTGATTGTCCCAGTCGTATCCAATTCAGGCCTCCATGGGTCAAGAGATGCTTCTCTTTGACGCTTACAAGGGAATTTCCGGCCGCAGCGCGAAGGCGCGCGACATACCACGCACTCGCAACGCCTACGCCACGAGCGGATTTTCGATGCATCGCAGCATCAACTGCGTGCACATTCCGATGCAGTGCGAATCGCCCATCCCCAACTGCTGGGTCGGTTGGTTAATGAGCGAGTATGGCGAAAAAATTATTTAACATGGCGATAGTTTGAAACTGCAAAACCGGCGGCGCCGGCGGCATGTGCTTGCCGTTGCAGCTAAATTCAGCGTGATCGTCACAGGAGAAATAAAAAAGTTCTCCACTTATATTAACAATGAGACGCTCGCCATCGTGAGCGATCCCTGATCCCGCCGAATGCAGCCCTTCTTGCATATAGCTTCTGGTGATCAAGCTTGCCGATGCAAAGTGTCAGCGTCCTGCGCAGCATGCGGGCGCTCTTCGGATGAGTAAGCTGTCAATTCCAAAGCTGGCGAAGGCCTCGACACGAGTCGCTCACATCAAGCAATTGACGACCGGGATTGGTGACCCAATCGGAATGGTCGGGCGCTCCACCGGCCCGCCGTCGTCAACCGCCTCTCGCATCGGCAACGCTGCGCATCGTCACGGGAAAGACAGCCGCGAAAGGAAGAAATGGCCAAGCAATCCGGACACGCAGGGCGCCCGGGCCGCCTCATCCGATTGCTGAATTTCAGCAGCCCGAATCTCCCTCGCAAGCAAGTCGAGAGGACATGATGACGCAATCTCCAAGGATTAACCCGCTTGCCCCATTGAGGGTCACCCGTAGCCACAGCAATGTCCTGACACAAGAAGCTGGCAGGGGTCATGTGCGGGATTTTTGGCTGGGCACTTCGGGGCAAGCACCGGCAAGATTACGACACTCTTGTCCGCCTCACCAATCTCATGAAGCACAGGGGCCCCGACGGCGCCGGCTACTGGCAAGGCGACACCGCCGGCGGGCACCATCAGGTCAGCTTGGGACATAGGCGTCTCTCGATCATCGATCTGGAGGGCGGAGCCCAGCCGATGTGGAGCGCTGATGGCTCGATCGGTCTCGTATTCAACGGAGAGATCTACAACTACGTTGAGCTGCGCGAGGAACTCGTCTCTCTTGGACATGCCTTTCGGACGTCCTCCGATACGGAAGTGCTGATTGAAGCCTACCGGGCCTGGGGACTGGACTCGATCAGGCGGTTCCGCGGCATGTTCGCGTTCGGGCTATGGGACGCGAGGACCCAACAACTTGTCCTGGCGCGCGACCCATTCGGCAAGAAGCCGCTGTTCATAGCCGAGCACGCAGGTCTTTTGTTTGCGTCGGAAATCGAGCCCCTGCTCAAGTTCCCGGGCATGAATACCCAGATCGACCCCCATGCCGTCGAGCACTATCTCCTCAATCGATATGTCCCCGGCCCCAGAACGTTCTTTCAAGCCGTGCGTAAGCTTCCTCCCGGCTGCCACCTGGTGTGGCGGGACGGACGCTCCGACATCACCCGGTATTTCACACCACCGTTGGCAACGGCAGAGCCCGACATCACGGACTTTGGCGAGGCAGTCCGGATGTTCAAGGCGACATTCGATGATGCCGTACGGATTCGCATGCGGAGTGACGTTGCGTTTGGAGCCTACCTGTCCGGCGGCCTCGATTCGTCTGCGGTTGTGGCCGCTATGGTCCGCCATAGCTCTGAGCGCGTGCGCACCTTCTCAGTTGGCTTTCGTGAAGCCAGCTACTCCGAGCTTGATCATGCCCGCACCATAGCTCGTCAATTCGACACCAATCACGAGGAGATCGTGCTGGAGCCGCACGACTTCTTGAAGAGCTGGCCGACCGCTGTGCTGCGTCGCGGCGCCCCCGCGGCCGAGCCGGCCGATATTCCAGTTATGATGCTGTCGCATATGGCGGCGAGCAAGGTGAAAATGGTCCTTACCGGAGAAGGAGCGGACGAACTTCTGGGCGGCTATCCCAAGCATCGAGCCGAGCTCTGGATCGAGCTCTACCAGCGGCTGGTTCCGCAGGCCATTCACGACCGCATCATATCACCCGCAATGCGTGCACTCCCGTACGATATGCGTCGCGCCAAGGTCCTGTCCAATGCAGCGGGCGAGCGCGATTGGCCGAGCCGGATGCAACTCTGGTTTGGCGGCGTTTCCCTTAACGAACGGGACCGCATTATCGGACGCCCCCTCGCCGTAACGCCGCCGGATTCCCATCCGTTCTCGATGGCCGTCGGGTCGAATGTCCGGCGCACGCTGTTCTTCGATCAGACGTCGTGGCTACCCGACAACCTCCTTGAACGTGCTGACCGAATGATGATGGCAGGCTCGATTGAGGGCAGGATGCCATTCATGGACACAAGTCTCGCCAACCTTGTGGCGCGGTTTCCGGACAGCTTCCTGGTCGGTCGGAGCGGCGGCAAGTCAGTATTGCGAGCAGCGATGCAGCACACTCTTCCTCCGGGGACTCTGACGCGCAAGAAGATCGGATTCCGCGTGCCAATCGAGGAGTGGTTTCGCGGTCCCTATCGCGAATTCATCTCGGATCTGCTGGTATGCGACGGTGCGCGTGTGGCATCCTTCTGCGACCGGGATGTCTTGAGGCAGTTGGTCAACGAGCATCTCGCCCGCCGTCAGAACCACGAAAAGGTGCTTTGGTCCCTGGCCAACCTGGAACTGTTCTTGCGAGCCTTCAAGCCGTCAAGTCTGGACTCTCTAGAGAAGCATTCCGTTCCGGAACCGATCTGAACGCCCGAGGCAAACACGGTCGATACGGCGATCGGAACCAAGCGCCACAGTAGACTGGGGCTTGGCCAGATGTTGTCAGGAATAAGAAACCACCAAACGATCAATCGACCATATCGCTCGTGGCCGCGCCATGCCACGTCGCGCGCGCTCTCTTGCGCGCCACTTTCCGATAAAGGGCCAGATATGCATCGCGCATCGCATCCAGTGAGAATGCCGTCTCAACGCGCCGGCGTCCTGCGGCACCAAAACGATCAGCGAGCTCAGCATTGTCGAGGAGCTCAAGCACGCGATCGGTCAAAGCGCCGGCGTCATGGCTCGGCACAAGAAATCCGGTCTGCCCCTCCAGAACCAACTCGGAAGTGCCTCCATCGTCGGTTGCCACAACCGGCTTACCCAATGCCATGCATTCGGTTATTGCGTTGGAAATGCCTTCCCCGTGCAAACGGCTATTGGTGGTGAGAACGCCGACTGTGAAGAGATTGACAATGCTCTCTATGTCGTTCCGCCGCCCCAGAAGCTTTATGCGATGCGAATGTTCAGTCGGGATGCTGTCGCGCACCTGCTCCAGCATATCACCGCTACCGATAGCCAAAAACGTTATATCCTCCCTAAGACGGCAAATGCGGCGTGCCATCTCAACGAAGGTCGCATAGTCCTTTCTGGGCGTGAAGTTAGCGACCATCCCGACAATGTGAGGCGTCGCAATTCCCAGAACGGTGCGAAGCTCCGTCTCATTCTTTAGGTTCGAGACCCTTTCAGGACTGAACCCGTTGTAGATGCATAGACCTTTGCGCTCGGGAATTCCGTAGGCAGCCAGACCTGCACGCGAGTTGGCAACAACAACGTCCGAAAACGGGATCGTCAGCTTGCCTCTCAAGTACCCCTCGGTCCACAGCGTCATATGCGAGGGCGCATCTCGCACGAACCCATTTACGAAAGCTGCCCCGCACACTTTCGCAACCGGCGCTGCATAGATGGAGCACATCGAGCCCCACGAGTGGATGATATCTATTCTCAGGTCGGTGACCAGTTCGCACAGACTCTTGAAAAGGCGCAAATCCTTTCTGCCTCTGCGATTGAGTTGAATGACTTGCGCGTGTTCGCGATCAATCTCGAGGCGAACCTCATCCTTGTCCATGACAGCGACGAATGACCTTACGTCACTGTGAGCGGCGAGCCCCTTCAGCAATTCGACGATTTGTCGCTCTTTCCCTCCCGGGCCAAGGCGTTCAATAAGGTGCAAGATGCGCATCTCAACGGCCTTCCCGAGTGAACCGATGCGGTCCACCTCGCAGTGAGTGGTTCAGCGCTACATTCACCGTTGGGACCCCAGTAGCATGTGGGCCGCCGACTGAATGCCACTGATGCGCGCCTCGAATCTGGCTGTCGTATCGAATGGCCCCCCAACGCCGAGGCGAGGAAGCGCAAAATGATCTGATTTGAGATCAGACAGGTGCCCATGCCGCGTTGTCACTGCGGTTGAAAAGCCGATCTCCTTCGCAAGGCCCGCTTCTCTCGGGCCGCATGCTTTGGAGTCACCGTAAGGATAAGCAAAGTGCTGAACCGGAACCTGCAGCAATTGCTCCAGATAGCGGCGGTTATCTGCCATTTCGGCCCGTGCAGACTCAGTATCAAGGCACGATAAGGCGGCATGGGACTCGGTGTGACCGCCGATTGACGCCAGAGGATGCCGCGCCAGGGCTTGAAGCTCGCGCTCATCCAGAAAGTAAGCGTCATTCAAGGCCGATACCGACAGATCTGCCTTTCTGAACGTTGGATCAAGCATTGCGATCCGGTGATAATCTTGGTGAATCCACTCAGTTACTTCGTTCAAACCCGCCATCTTGTCGCGCAGTCGGGGGCAATGGAATCGCCTGTCCATCGCATCGATCGTTACCGTGTCTTCTGACCGAAACATTTCGCGCAACCCCAGCCACCACGCCTGCAACGTCCGTTTTGGCGCGCCAGTGGGAACGTAGATCGTGAACGGAGCATTGTATCGCTCGAGGATCGGAAGCGCGGTCGCGACATTGTCCCGGTAGCCATCGTCAAAGGTAAGCGCCGCATAGCGGCCACCCTCCCCGGACTCCGACGCCAATCGCTCGACAGATGTCGCCAGGCTCACAATCTCCCAGCCTTCTTGCCGCAGCCAATTGAGCGAATATTCAAAAAGGCCGACTGAAGTCCCGGTCATCAATTCCGAGCGGCTATCCTGCTGGACCTCATGGAACATCAAGATAGCCGCACGACCGGCAAAGATCTTGCTGAGGGCTGGCATCAGGCCAGACCAACGGGCAATTTCGATTACGCTGTTCGTGAGAAGCTGCTTCACTCTAGCTCACCGTAAGAACACAAACCGCACGCCTCCGCCGGCCGACGCGACGATCCCGGCGACGACGTTTCTCAGAGAACCGCATTACTATCATCCACTCCGTAGCAAGCGCCTGCCTACCGTTCTTGCCCTGAAGTTCGACAGGACATCGGCATATACACCGACGATTCTCTCCACGGTGAGCGCCTGGTCATATCTCGCCACGGCCGCCCGCCCCTGAAACTCGCCGTTCAGCGACCAATCAAAGGCCTCTCGAAGGCTGCGCGCAATCGCGCCGGCGTCCGGCGGACATATCCACGTCCCCGCGATGCCATTTAACTGTTCACGGACGTCGCCGACGTCGGTCGAGACCACTGGAAGATTGCACGCGAGAGCTTCCTTGATTGAGGTCGGCGACCCCTCATAATCCGAGCTGAGAAGCAGGGCGTTTGCCGCGCTGTAATACCAGGGCATTTCCTCGTTCGGCACGTTGATGACCGTCATCAACTGCGCGTCGACGCCCTCCTGCACCAGCCGATCGACTGACGCTCTTGCCAGATCATATCGCTTCTCAGGGCGTGTCGGATCGAACGGAAACAGGACGACGAACTTGTCGTTAGGCCATTGCAGCCGCGCTCGCGCTTCGTTGCGGTCGTACGGCTTGAATACGTCGAGGTTGACCCCGCAGGGAATCACGGTCGCGGGAATCCGCTTCCGCATCTCCTCTGACACGACGATAATGGCATCGGCGAAGTGCGACACAAGTCGCGTGGACAGCCTTTCAAGGACATTCCCAAGCACGTCGGTCCCGTGCAGTGTGATGACGAGTGGCGCCCGCAACCGAAACATTGCGGGATAGGCCGAATATCCGTAGTGCGCATGAACGACGTCGTATTTCGTCACGCCAGTCATTCGCATGACATCAAAAGTGCCCTTCAGATAGTTCAGCTTCGATTGGGACCCGACAATATTGATGACGTCGACCGTATGGCCGAACCGGCGCAATTGCTCTACCTGCTGGTACACAAAGGCTCCGGACCCTGGTCTCTCCGGGCTCGGATACATGTTGGTGACACAGAGGATCCTCACGACTACTCCCCTGAGGTTTTGGCAGTGCCGCCAGCCCCGTTGAGCTTTCGTCGGACTTCAGCAGGGACGCCCGTCACGAGCGTGTTGTCCGGCACGTCTTTCGTCACCACCGCGCCGGCGCCGACGATTGCGCCAACACCGATTCTGACGCCCGGCAGCAGATTGGCTCCCACGCCGATCGCCGCCCCGCGCGCGATAGTGGGCCCGAGCATCGGCGAGCCATCGTAGCCGTTCCGGCCGATCGCGTTGTCGTTCGAGGTGCCGACGCCGCCCGATATGAACACATCGTCTTCGATCGTCATGTTGCCGGCCAGCCAGGTGTGATCCTGTACCCGGACGCGGTCGCCAACACGCGTGTTGTAATTGACCGTAACGTAACGTCCGACAACCGTCTTCGAGCCGATCCGCGATTGTTCACGGATCGAGGCGCCATCACCGATCAAGGTCCCCGCGCCGAGCGAGACGTCGTAGAAAATGACCGCATGCGGTCCGATCGAACAATCGGCGCCGATATCGATCCACGCCTCAAAATGTGGCGCCCGCGACAACGCGCCGGCACCCTTGGGTACTTTTCCGATATAGGCTCCCGGGAAGATCTCGACATTGTCCCCTATTCTCACGCCACTCTCGATCACGACATGCGGGTGGATGACCACCCTGTTGCCGATCGTGACACCTGACCGCACCACGGCGAACTCGGCGATCGTCACGTCCGCACCGATCGCCTCGGTCTCGACCACCGCCTGTGCACTAATTCGGCTCATCGTCACACCTTCCCGCCGCCGGCGTGCATCGCGACGGGCTCCCGCTGCCGTTCCTGGTGCGTTTCGCGCTCCGCAACCGCAAGCACAGTCGCAGCCACCCGGCGCACCTGGTCACGCGTGAGCTCCGGGAACATCGGTAGCGACAGTGATCGAGCCGCCATCGCTTCGCAACACGGCAAATCACCCTGCTTGTAGCCGAGATAGGCGAACGCCGGCTGGAGATGCAGCGGCACCGGATAGTGGATTCCGCTCGCCACGCCGACCTCGTCGAGCCGCTTGCGCATTGCGTCCCGCTCGTTCGTGATGATCACGTACAAATGGTAGACGTGCGTGGATCCCGTTCGGACGAAAGGTGTCTTGATGCCCGGATGTCTCAGCTCCGCGGTGTACCACTCCGCAGCACGCCGCCGATGTTCGTTCCATTCGTCCAGGCGTCGGAGCTTGACCTGCAGAACTGCGGCCTGGAGAGCATCGAGCCTGCTGTTGAACCCGACCTCGGCGTGATGGTAGTGGTTCGTCCGACCGTGGTCGCGCAACCGTTCGATCCGCTCGGCGATCGCCGCATTGTTGGTGGTGACGGCTCCCCCATCACCGTATGCTCCGAGGTTCTTCCCCGGGTAAAACGAAAAACAGGCTATGTCGCCGAGCGCCCCGGTTCGGATCCCCTGATACTCCGCTCCATGCGCTTGGGCTGCGTCCTCAATCACGAAGAGGCCGCGCCGCCGTGCGATGTCCTTGATTGGGCCCATGTCAGCCGGCTGGCCAAAGAGGTGGACTGGAACGATCGCCTTGGTACGGCTGGTCAGGGCGCGCTCGATCAACCTCGGATCGATCGTGTGGGTATCGGGATCGATATCGACGAATACCGGCTGCGCTCCTGTCGCTACGATCGCAGCAGCGGTCGCGATGAAAGTGTGGGCGGTCGTGATCACCTCATCACCATGACCGACACCCAACGCCCGCAGCGCCAGATGAATGGCGTCCGTGCCGCTCGCCACACCGCGCGCATAGGGCACCTGGCAATAGGCGGCGAAGTCTCGTTCGAACGAAGCCAATGCTTCGCCCCCGATGAACTGCGTGGATTCGAGAACGCCTTGAATTGCCTCGGCTACCTCATCCTTTAGTGTCGCATATTGTGCCTTGAGATCTACGAACGGAATTTTCATTTTTCAGCCTCACCAGGATTCATTTCAATCGCTCGAGAACCTCATCGAGCACCGTGACCCCGCAGCACCGCGGGAACCGTTAGGACAATCAGCTTCAGGTCGGTCCACAAGGTCCAGTTCATAGCGTATTCGACGTCCATCTCGAGCATCGCGTCGGGGCCCAGGCGACCACGGCCGCGAACCTGACAAAGTCCGGTGATGCCGGGCTTCACGATGTGACGTCTATGATGCCAGTCGCGAAAGTACTCGAGTTCATAGGGAATCGCCGGCCGCGGACCGACGATGCTCATTTCGCCTCGCAATACGTTGAGGAGTTGCGGCAGCTCGTCGATACTGGTTCTGCGCAGCAACCGCCCCACGCGCGTCACGCGAGGATCATCTGTCAGCTTGTATGGGGCATCCGGGTCGTTCGAGAGAACCTCCTTCGCCCAAACCCGGCGAATAGCGTCGCGATGGACGTTTTCGTCGGCCTTGTGACGAAGCGTCCGGAACTTGAGGCAATTGAACGGCTCCTCGTCTCGTCCGACCCGGCGCTGGCAAAAGATCGCCGGCCCAGGACTGTCGAGGCGGATCGCGATCCACACCGCCACAAGAAACGGGGCCAGTAAGAGGATCGCGGTGACGCTCAAAACGATGTCAAGCGCCCGCTTAACGAATTCCCGCGGGCTCGCCTTCCATCGCAAGGCTTCATCTAACGACAATTTCGGCAGCCCCCGCCGACGCGTTCCGCCGCAGAAACGCCGGTTGATGTGTTCCGTTGCCGCGGTGCTCCTGGTTGAGCCGTAGACACTCCGACGCAGCTTCGAGCGCTTCGACGACGCGCAAGCCATGCGCTCCGTTCGCAACGGGCTGCGTCCCGGTCTTGATTGCGTTGACGAAGTCGAGCAACTCGAGCTTCAACGGTTCGCTGCTGGATATCGCGGGGATATGAACATCGCCATGATGATAGGCTGACTGGAAGTCGGCGTAGGAGTCGCCGTTGATCCGCGGCCTGAAGCGCTTCTGGTAAACGCGAACTTTCTCGGACGGCTCCACGTCGTCGAACACCAGCATCGCATCGCTTCCGACGACCGTGATCTGGCGCACCTTGACGGGGTCCAACCACGAAACGTGCACATGGGCGGTCGGCCCGCTCTTGAAGCCCAACTTGGCGTAAACAACATCCTCGACGTCAGGCAGAACGTGCGCGCAACCCCAAGCGCCGATGTTGTGCGCGACCTCCTCGAGCAGGAAGAAGATGATCGAGAGGTCATGCGGTGCCAGGTCCCACAGGACGTTGGCGTCGGGCCGGTAGAGACCGAGGTTCAGGCGCCGCGAATCGATGTAGTAGAGTTCGCCGAGAGCGCCGCTCCGGATCATCTGGCGCATCACACCCACTGCCGGATGGTACTCGAACGTGTGCCCGACCATCAGCACGCGATTCCGTTCTTCGGCGATCGCGATCAGTTCGCGGCAATGCGCGCTCGTCATGGCCAACGGCTTCTCGACGAGTGCGTGCTTTCCGGCCTTGAGCGCCGCCCGCGCCAGCTCAAAGTGCGTCACGGCGGGGGTGGCGATAATCACCCCGTCGACCGACGAGTTATTCAGGACCGCATCGAAGTCACGCGAAACCGCGACAGAGGGATACTGTGATTTCACGTATTCCAGTCTGTCGGACCGCATGTCGGCGGCCATCGACACCGTTGCGCCGATATCGTGGCCAACACGGATGTGTTTTGCGCCCCAGTAGCCGCAACCGATGACGGCGAGCGATGGGCCGGCCTTTGCGGACTCAATTCCCGCGCTACCGGTCTTGTTCTGGCTATCAATAATGCCAGGAGCGAGTTTGGAATAAAATTGTTTCGACATGTTTGCCACAATCACGCCAGAGGAAAGCAATGGTGAAAATCAGTATCCTCATGAGCACGGTTATCTCGCCATGTTGGCTCCCTAATTGAAGGCCTTAGCGTGCGTCCAATCAGGATAGCGGGTTGGGCGCGCGCCCCGCTGTAGAACACGGGTTATGCCTCACGCCCATCGGGGGTACCCCCGCCTTTGCGTGGGACATCCAGGCGCTCCACACGCAGTGCAATGGCCGGACCCGGCGCATCAAAAATACGGGCACCATATTGTAATCAATGACCTTTTTTGACTTGCCATACTGGCCTGCTCGGACAGCGATCAACATCACGCGGTCATCCTCCCGTCACACCTCCTCGCGCGCCTCCCGTCGGCAATTCCTTTGCGGCAACCCGACGCATCGCATGGCGGCAAAGCAGCGCTCTCGCGGAATGTCAGTGCTGCCGATTGGGGCTCACGCCGACCGCGGGATTTACAAATCGCCGACTGCGAGCGGCCTCGTCTGATGTCGATAAGCCCGCCACATCGCCTACCGCAGATTGGTTAGGCCGGGACTACCATTGCGCATCCGACCCATGGTGGAAACTCCGCCATTCATCGTATAGGCTTCCTCAAAAGAGGCGCACAGGCGCGAGGTCACGAACAATCTGCAGGAGGCCTGGCGGCCTTACCAACAGATGAGGCATAACCCACGGATGAAACGCCGACGCCATGGCCAAAGGCACTTCGATCGCACTTCTGCTTCGCGGCAACACTCCATCGACCAACGATCGCAACCTGACGGAAATTCTTGATCTCTTTGAAATCCCCTGGACGGCGCTGACAGCGGACGAAGCGCGCGGGGACAATGTGGCCGCGCTGACAGCAGGTCATCAGCAATTCTCCATCCTGACCTCCGCGCCCTGCCTCGCCGAAATCCTGCGGCACTGCAAGACGGAGGCGCTTCCGACCTGGATGGCGGCCGCCGCTTCGATCTTCGTCTATGGATTTGAGGCAACGGATCCTTGCCAGGCTCTCCTGCGCCAAATCACGGGAGACCCCGAGGCGGAAGTTCGCGGCTCCAATCCGCAGCCAATGACCGTATCGGTCACCGATGCTTTTCCGGAAATGTGCGGCCCAATGTCGGGGCTGCGGATCGAAGTGGAGCGCGGCGCCGCCGATGCCGCGCTCGTCATCCGCAACAGCCAGCTACAAAGCATCGTCGGAGCCCCCGACGGACACCTGTTCGCCGGGTTCACCAATTCCGGTGTGCACTTTTTTGCCGACTCTTCGCTGACGATGGTGGACATTCGCGAACGCACCGCAACCTACTTTGATGTGAAAAAGCGTTTCGCCGGCGCGGTGCCAATCGTGATGTATCTGAAGTGGGCGTTCCGCGACGTCTGCTTGACGGCCGCCGAAACAAGCGCTTGCCTGATCATTGACGATCCGCCTCTATGGCCGCGGTACGGTCTCCTCGATTTTGATGACCTGCTGCAGCTTGCGGACAAGCTGACATTCGCAACGACCATTGCCTTCATTCCATGGAATTGGAGACGAACAGACCGCGACACCGTTGCCGCCTTTCGGGAAAGCAGCGGCAAATTGTCTGTCTGCGTGCACGGCTGCGATCACACTGGAGGTGAGTTCGCAGCCCGCTCGCCTGAGCTGCTCGACAGAAAGCTGAAAACCGCCAGAACGCGGATGCAGGCCCTTCACCGGAACACCGCGCTTGACTACGAAAACGTGATGGTTTTCCCGCAAGGGGCATTCTCGCCCGAGGCCGCCTCGGCGCTCAAGCGGAATGGCTTCACCGCGGCCGTGAACACCGAGGTCGCACCAGCCAATGATGCCTTGAACGAAACCACACTCGCCGATCTCTGGAGTGTCGCCATCGTCCGGTATGGGAGCTTCCCAATCTTTACCCGACGATACATTCATCACGGCATCGAAAACTTCGCGTTTGATGGCCTCCTGGGCAAGCCGTGCTTCATTGCCGGTCATCACGACCTTCTCCGCGGCCGGGGTAGCGAACTGACGGCATTCCTCCGGCTTCTCGCATCCCTGCAGTGGAAACTCTGCTGGCGACCTCTCGAGGACGCCGTTCGCCGCAGCTACGGCCTTCGACCCGACGGCGATACAATCCTGGTAAAGATGCTTGCCGAGCGACTTGTCTTCGAGAACGGCGGCCCCACGACGCGACGGATTTGCGTCATGAAGCGCGAACCACAGGTCGCTTCCCTAAGGGGTGTTGAAGTCAACCAAGGCCTCATCGCGTACGAGTACATCGACGGATATGTTCGCGTGATGGTCGATGTCCCGCCCGGCGGCTCGGCGGATATTCGGTGCATCTATCGCGAACAGTTGCTTGGTTCGCCCGCCGCGGAATCGATCCGATACCGGTTCGGGGTGGCCATTCGGCGATATCTATCTGAACTTCGGGACAATTACGGTCACCTGCTTCGTTCTCGCGCGTAGCCGAAGCCAAACCAAAGCGACGTGATCAAGCCGCTTCGACCCAGACACATTGCCTTTGTCATGAAGCTGCGAGCAAGGGAGGCCCCCGCCGCTCGCCCCTAACAACCCTGTCAGCGGTCTGCCTCGACCGGCCTGTCCGCCGTGGCGCGGACTGAACCACAGCGGCTCTCGCGTTCGATCATCAACGGATCGGATAGCGCCGATTCGGTGCGCCTTTTCTTGCCGAAACCGGAATAGGTAGCCCGAAAAAGTCCAGGCTCCGCAAGCCCGAACGAATACAATCGCGCTGCACTTTGGCAGGCGTTGCGGACGCGTAACGCGCTCTCGGAGTGCCTGCCCGAAGACTATCTCTGAATGAAGCCGTCGACCTTGCAGACAACCCCTAAACAGCCGCCAGTGTTGCCAGCGCAACCTGATGCGCGTGATGGATCAAGATGAAAATAGCGGTGTTCGGACTCGGTTACGTAGGCATGACGGCGGCCGCTTGCCTCGCAAGGCAGGGACACGAAATCATCGGCGTCGACATCAGCGATGAAAAGGTCGCGATCGTCAACGCGGGCAAATCTCCAATTACGGAACCCGGCCTCGATCAACTCATAGAATCCGCCGTTCGAAAGCGCTTGCTGAGCGCGACAAAGGACGCGAGCGGGCATCTCGACGGCTGCACGTTGGCCATTGTGTGCGTGGGAACGCCCAGCGCGCCGGACGGATCTCACAACATGAGCTTCGTCGCTGAAGTGTCCCATCAGATCGCAGACCTGATCGGTCCCACTCGCACGACGGCGCTAACCGTCGTGTTTCGTTCCACGATGCGGCCCGGCACCATCGAGGATCTGGTTCTCCCGATTTTCGAAAGCGCATTGAACGGCAGGATGGAGCTCGTCGACGTCGTCTATAACCCCGAGTTCCTGCGCGAGTCGGTGGCGATCGAAGACTTCTTCAATCCGCCGAAGATCGTGGTCGGAACAAAGGATGGGGAACGGTGCCCGGTCCTTGACGAGTTGAACGCGGGCATCGCGGCGCCTGTCTTCTACACCACCTATCGTACGGCCGAGATGACGAAATTCGTCGACAACTCGTTCCACGCAGTCAAGATTGCCTTTGCCAACGAAGTGGGTCGCGTCTGCGACAAGCTCGGCATCAGCGCGGCCACCGTTCACAAGATTTTCGTGTCTGACACCAAACTCAACGTTTCACCGTACTATTTGAGGCCGGGCGGCGCATTCGGCGGCTCCTGCCTGCCCAAGGACGTTCGCGCGCTCCAATACATCGCAAGCGATGTCGGGGCGCATACCTGGCTCGTGGATTCGGTGCTCAGATCGAACGACGAGCACAAGAATTTCCTGTTTGAGAATTGCCTGAAAGCGGTCCCGCCCGGCGGACGGGTACTGATGCTGGGACTCGCCTTCAAGGAGAACAGCGACGATCTTCGCGAGAGTCCCAATATCGACCTGGCTCGCAAATTCCTCCGGCTGCACATCGGCCTGTCGATCTACGATCCACACGTCGAGCCGTCGAAACTGCTGGGGCAGAACCTCGGCTATGCGTTCGCCAATTTGCCCGCCCTTCGCAAATTGCTGATCGCAAAGTCCGCCGCCGAATCGGAACTATTCGACCTCGTCATCGATACCCGAGGGTGGGCGAAGCAAATGGCGCTGAATGCAAAACGGGTCATTGATGTCAACACTCTCTCATGACGACATCGTTGTGCACGAATCCGAGCAAGCGGGCGTTGGCTCGGTTCGCGGCCGGGTCCTGATCATCGTCGAAAATCTTCCAGTCCCGTTCGATGTCCGAGTGTGGGCGGAAGCGACCACGTTAGCGCGGCATGGCTACGAGGTGTCCGTGATTTGTCCCAAGGGACCGGGCGCAACGGCCTCGTTTGAGATGCTCGAGGGAATCGCGGTCTATCGCCATTGGATGCCTGCGGAAGGTCGCGGGGTGCTGGGTTACGTCATAGAGTACAGCGTGGCGTTGTTCTGGGAATTCGTGCTGAGCCTGAAAGTTCTGGCAACGCGAGGATTTGACGTCATCCACGCGTGCAATCCTCCCGATCTCATCTTCATCGTCGGTGCATTTCATAAAATTCTGTTCGGGAAGTCGTTTGTTTTCGATCACCACGACGTTAATCCCGAACTCTACGAGGCGAAGTTTGGACGCCGTGGCTTTCTTTGGCGCGTCATGGTTCTACTTGAACGCGTCACATTCGCGCTGTCGGACGTATCGATCGCGACCAACCAATCGTATCGCACCATTGCGATTGAACGGGGCCGAATGAGCCCGGATCGTGTGTTCGTCGTGCGCTCCGCTCCGAATGTCTCCCGCGTTCGCTCACTTCCACCGGACCCTGCCTGGAAGAAGGGGCGAAAGTATCTTGTCGGATATGTGGGTGTTATCGCGCGACAGGAGGGGCTCGACCTGCTGCTTGATTCAATCAGGCACATCCGTGCGACACGGAACCGCGATGATATCCAGTTCGTGATCGTCGGAGGCGGACGGGAACTGGAGGAGCTCAAGACGCTTGCGATGGCGCTCGGACTGGACGACGTGGTCACGTTCACCGGCCGTGTCGATGACGACACGCTATTCACCATCCTGTCGACGGCCGACGTCTGTGTGAATCCGGACCGCCCTAGCACCATGAACGACATATCGACGATGCACAAGATCATGGAGTACATGACGTTGGGCAAGCCGATCGTCCAATTCGACCTCACAGAAGGCCGCTTTTCGGCGGGAGACGCATCGCTGTACGTGCCGAATGCGGACACCGCCGAGTTCGGCGACAAGATACTGGAGCTTTTGGCAGATCCGGCGCGGCGCGAAGCCATGGGCGCATTCGGTCGGGAACGAATTAGTGGCGAACTCGCCTGGCATCATGCATCGACGAAGCTTTTGGCGGCTTATGAGAGAGTATTCAAACTGAGAGACAAATGAGGATAGCAACCTATCCTCTTCGTATTTCAGCAGACGCCGAATCCCCGTTATCAGATGGCCGGTGACGTTGCGCACCGTGGGTCACGGTCGCTCCGACGATACAGGCGTTAACGACCCGGTCGTTATCATCACATTTCGGTAGTTGACCGCAACGGTCTCGGGCGCCGACGACCGATAGATTCCGAACTCCCAATTGGTGCCGACCCCAAAACCCAGGGGCCCGCTGTAATTCACGACCGGTGCCCCACCGATCCAGACCTTCAGGTAGCCGGTCGGGTCGTTCGAGAATTGGGCCTGCACTTTCACGTCGTGATACTTGCCGGTCACGATCGGGTTGGGGTCAGTCCAGAGTGTCTTGGTGACGACGAAGCCTGCGCCGTTGCTCGGGTTCTTGCCCGGCGGGCAGTAGCGCACAAGCACCTGCAGGCGATCGCCCTGCAGGTTCAGCGCGACCGGAGGAGAGGTTCCGACGCCCGAGGCGTCGTCGTCGTTGTGCCACTGTCCGACGATGAACCAACCGGTCGCGCTGTTGACGAGCGCCCTGTTGCTGCCGTTCGGCTCCACCATGAGCTGGTAGGTGAGCGTGATGGGCGTGGCGGCGGGATAGGTCACGGTGGAATTGATCTCGGAACGATCCACGGACGCGCTGTCGTACCAAGCATGGTCGCCCTTGCGGACCTCGAAGCGCAGGGTTTGGGGGTCGGGATTGGTCAGACTATAGCTCTGGTCTGCAACGTGAACGCCGTAGCTCACGTCGCCGATCCGAAAGCGGGTTCGCGGCTTACCGGAGAATGAGCTGATCGACGAAACAGCCGCTCTGCTGGTTGCTGTATTCCCATCGGTGCCGGCAGCACTGTAGGCCTCGGCGGACGGGCCCTCAGCCAACAGCCATCTCTGACCATCTGCATTGGCAATGCTCGATGTCGATCCATTGGAGGTTTCCGCCACACTTCCAGTCAACGCAAAGATGAGGGGTAAAACTATTCTCATTGCCCATCCCTATTCGGTCCCGCGACCGCCGCAAAATGCGCGGCCGGATACAAGGGTAACCCATTCAAATCTCGATGCAATTTATCGAGGGGCTCAATCGACGGAAAATAAGGACTACCGCCAGGCGTCCGCTCGGGAAGAACGCATGATCAGCTAGCATCGCGGCGCGAAGCCCTGCGGCCAGCGAGTCTGCCTCGCCGGCGGTTCACGCTACATGGCAGTGGTGCCGACGGGACCCTTGTCTCGCTTGTTGACGCCGCCCAGGTGCCTCGACTTGGCGACAAGGGGTGTCAAAGCCGCCATCAACTCGTGAGTCTTCACCATCGGGGAATGATTTGCTTTGACATAGATCTGGCATCGCCGACTGAGCGCGTCGTATTCACCCGCGGCCATGTTCCAAATCTCACTCACAGATCTTGAAAGCATCAACTCGTCTTCGACCGAGGCGCCGAGAGCATGACGCTCGACAATCGCGTCCGGATCAACATGCCGGCGCGTCACGATGGGTGCGCCGACAGCGAGCGCCTCCAGAAATGCGTTTGAGAAGCCCTCGAAATCCGACGTACAGAGAAGCATTGTCGCTTCTGACAGAAATTGTTGAACATCGGCCCGCCGCACGTAGCCAACCAATTCCACGTTCGGCAGCTGACGCAAGCCATCCAAGGCATCCCGCGTCGATTGATCGGTATTGGGCGACGTCATCCCCGCCACGCGAAAGTTGACGGCCGGCAACGCCTTGGCGATCCGAAAAAGCAACGGCAGATTCTTCGGATAGCGGAAGACACCGAGCCAGGCAACGTATCCGCGTTTCGCGCGCGGCAAAGGAGCGGACGCGTCCTCTGCTATCGCAAACGGATTATGAAGGACATGGATTGGCTTGTCCGGAAAAAGCGCGGCCAACTTTCCGCGCTGATACTCATTCTGACAGAGAAATCCGGCAGTGCGATGCCGGGCCCACGAGTACGATATCCATTCATGAGCCGGAAGGAGCGCCTTGCAACGCTCATCGACATCGATGTCGCTTACAACGCGATAAACGAACGGAACCTTCAGTTGGTCGGCGACGAACGCCATGATGGCGGTATGTATCCCGCATACTCCCTGGACCAGGATGTCCGGCTGGTAGCTGCGGGCGGCCGCCAATACTTTCGGGATATACGAATAGAAATACTTCGCGACCCGAATCCCACGAGCAGGATCATAAGTTTCGATGAGCTTGATCTCCTGTCCGGAACCTACATGCTCCAGCGCCCCCTTCCAGGTGAGGACGGCGGTCTCATGACCGACGTTCTGGAGCGCACGAAGCCACACTGCGAGCTCGATCGCCCAACCACCAATCGGGTAGTTTTCATCTTTCATCAGATAGGGGATGGAAAAATCCATCGAGAGAATACGCACCCGACACCTCGTGCTTAATGGGACCGCGCCATGAAGAGAAGCTCCGCGACGCCTAACCCGCGAACTCGGGGCGTAGAGCTTCTCGGTTCGTGTAGCGAAGGAGCGAGCGTTGCCTTCACCGGGGAGCTCGATCGTCCCGTATCAAACCGACAATACGATACGCTCAATCTCACTTCCCTCCCGAAGCTTGGCTACCGTCTCAAATCTGTTTGCGCCGCTAAGCTGGAAGAGCGTGCCGTGATTGGTGCCGTTCAAAAGCGTTCGATTCACAATGAGGAACGAACCGGCACCGACCAGGCGATCCCTCAGGTTGCCGACCGCGCCGCGCAACTGCGCCTCGTTGAAATAGCCGTGATTGAGCAGATTTGACACGCGGATCGCGTTGAACCGGCCGCGTAGATGAGCAGGGTTAGGCGCCAGAATGTCATCCTCGGCAAAGCTCAACCGCGCATCGTCGCGGGCATGCGGGTTCACCAGAAGGACATCTTTCACCCCTTCCCGCGTGTTCGTCAGGGGCAGCAGCACACCTGCAAGTGTGTTCAGCGCAGCGACCACAAATCCGGTGCCCTTGAGAAAATCTCGGGGACCATTCAGGTACCAGCGCACCGGACGATCGGCAACGATATGCTGAAGCACCTTGCCGTCGCGATCGAGAAGGACCTCATATCCTGGCAACAGCCGCACGAGGCTCCCGCGCATGCACAGATCTGTCGCCAGGATATTCGCCTCGATGCCGGCGCGCGTCAGGGCATCCGCCCATTCGACGGAGGAGATTCCTGATGATACGCCGACGTCCATGATCTGGCTCGGCTTGCTACCAAGTTTCTTCCACTCATCGATAACGAGCTTATTGAGATCATCAAGGCGATGATGATCGGTGGTCTTATAGGTGCCGTTCCGCAGCCGGATCGAGGCAAAGAACGCCGCCTCCTGTGTTTGCGTAAACGCATCACCTTCCGTCAGAAAATTCCTTGCATTCAAAACCACGCCGCCCCCAAAACCTCCGGAGAAGCGCATCAGGACCGTCATATACTGCACCCTCTGCTCGGCTCGTCTCTCGGGATCGCTCGAACTCAATCGATTGAAGGCACACTGCTCCTGGTGTGCCCCGTTTCTCGCGATCACAAGCATAATCTTTTGGGTCGATACGCGGCTCGACCCTTTCGGATTACCCATTCTCGATCGCCGCAAAAGCCGGGCCAGCCGGCTCCGAATGCGCCGACCAAGGAGAGTTCTGCAGCCGTCAGGAAAGGGCTTGTCTAGCTGCACAAGCAGCGTACGGCGGCGGATTGCACCGGCAGAGGCGGCGGCTCCAGCGGTTGACAACGTCCCTACCGGAAGGGCCGCCGTCTTGCTAGAAATCCTCGCATGGTCCAATCCACCGGCCGCCCGCGGAGCTCCCCGTCGATGATTCTCAACGTCGGCCGTATCGCGTTGCTCGTCGTCATAGGAAGCATTGCAACCCTCCCGGCTTCGCGTGCACAGAACGGCGCGACCCCGGGCCGCAGCGGCGACTTTGAACGGCGCATGCAGCGTATCGTGAATGGACTGCGGGCCGACACCGCAGCCGCACCTCCGATGAAACTGGCTGACCGGATGAACGACCTGCACGTTCCTGGCGTCAGCATCGCAGTGGTTCACGGCGGCGTAGTCGAAGCTCGGGGGTTCGGGGTTGCCACCATTGGTGGTCCGCCTATAACGCCTGAAACTTTGTTCCAGGCAGCGTCGATCAGCAAACCGGTTACTGCCGTAGCGGCGCTCGCATTGGTTCAAGCCGCCAAGCTCGATCTCGATGGCGACGTCAATCTATCCCTTAAGACCTGGAAGCTCCCTGTCAACTCGTTCACCGATCAATCGAAGGTTACACTTCGAAGACTGCTGAATCATTCGGCTGGTATAACCGTGCCATATTTTCCGGGATATCCTGCAGGCGCACCGATTCCGTCACTTAGCGACGTTCTCAATGGCGCCTCACTGTTGTGTCGCGACCTAACCCGGTTCCAGCCGTCAGCGCACGATTGGTTTGCACGATGCGGTTCTGCCAATACCGCGCCTGTCGTTGTCGATCACGAGCCCGGCACACGGTTCGAGTACTCCAGCGGCGCCTATACCATCGTTCAGCAGCTGCTCATTGACGTGACCGGCACACCGTTTCCAAAACTGCTTGAAGACCTCGTCCTCAAGCCGTTCGGGATGACCCACAGCAGTTTCCTACAGCCGCTGCCCAAAAATGACACTCCAATGGCCGCGACACCCTACCGAGCGACCGGGGAGCCGGTGCCGGGCGGCCCGCATGTCTATCCCGAGCTGGCTGCCGCAGGATTGTGGACGACACCGACTGACGTTGCACATTTTGCGCTCGGTGTGGTCCGCGCCTGGACCGGTCGAGATGCTCCCGTGCTGTCCCGGGCTACAGCTCTCCAAATGCTCACACCCGGCCTTGGCAACTACGGCCTTGGTCCGATTGTACTGGGAGTTGCCCCGCATCGACGAATTTTACATGCCGGCGTCAACGATGGCTTCGTCAGCTTGATGACGATGTTTGAAAATGGAGATGGCGCTGTCATCATGACGAACGGAGATCAAGGCGGAGAACTGGCCAACGAAATCATGCGCGGTATCGCGACCGAATACGATTGGCCGGATGGCCAGCCGAAGGCCCACTGACGAGTGGAGCTCCTGCCGTGGCTCGTCACTGAGCTTCGTTGGCCGTCGCGTCCTCGCGCTGATATTCAGGTAACCCCGCACAATGCGGATCACCTTCCGTTACGCCCCGAGAACTCCCCATTCCCTCCGCACCTCAGCCAGCGTTCGATAGTATCCGGTCACAAACAACATCGCCGCATAACACACCAGAACCGCAGCCGGACCAACCACCGCAGCGACTGGAACCGGCGCTTGCAGCAGATCAAACGAAAACCGCACCAGCATTGCCGCCAACACCGAAGCGACCAGAATTAGTCCAAGGTTCTTCCAATCCTGCAACCTTGCGATCGGAGTGTTCATGACCTTTGAAAGTCTTCTCAGAAACAGAATATACACAACGAAGGTTGTGAGTACCGACCCGATCGCCGCCCCTGGCAAACCGTAGTACCAGACGCCGGCCAGGCTCGTTAGCACGGCAAATGGAAGGATCGCAGCTTCATAGCGCATGTTGGCCGAACCCTGTCCGAACACGTTGAGCAGGGTGGTAATCTCGGTCGAGATCAATGTCTGAATCAGATAGATGCGCAGCACTGGCGCGCCACTCACGTACTCCTTCGTAAACAGAAACTGAATGACTTCTTCCGCAAAGACGAACAATGCAGCGATAGCGGGGAACATGACCGCACTAATGATCACGTTGCCCTGATTGTTCAGCCGCAACAGGTCTTCGTGGCGACCCAATGAATGGAAATGACTCATCTTCGGCAAGAGCAAATTCCCCAGCCCGCCCCTCAAGACTTCGAACGGCATAAGGAGCATGGTTGCGATTGAAAAAATGCCGAACATGCCCGACGAAAACATCGTCGCGACAATCCAAAGTTCCGCCTGTTTCCGCACACTCCACAGCAGGCCGGCCACACCGAACGGAAGGGCGTAGCGGAGCTGCGCGCGGAACCGCTCCTTCTCAATTGGAAACAGTCGAATGCCGCAGTAGCGCGCAATGAAGACGGCAAGAAGTACTACGCGCACGCTGGCAGCAATCAAAGCCGCGATTAACACTTCTTCAAATCGATGGAAAACGACGGCTGCGGAAATTATCAGCGCAGCTCTCAGCACGGATGAAGCCAGGATTGCTTGCGCTTGCCAGCGGATTCGCCCCACGGCGTTGGGCAGCACGTCCAGCAACAGGCCCAGATTCCAGACGAACAGGAACAGCACCAGCAACAACCCGTGGTCGTGCAGCAGATCCTTCATGCCCGATGGAAGAACGTGACGAAAGGAAAAAATCAGAAGCACCGCAACCATCGTTGCGGCGAGCAAGAATAGGACCGTCTGCCCAACGTAAACCCGCCGTCCCTCTGCATCCAGCCGGACAAAAAAGAAGAGCAAGCTCCGGGGCATGTTGAAGGAGAACAACAGGGCCACCGTCGTTACCAGCAGCCAGAACAGCCGATATTCGCCAAACGCGGTGGGGCCAATCGTTCGCACCAGGACGATCGGCGTCAACAGCATGATGACTTGCTCGGTGTACTGTGCAGCCGAGAGCGCAATTCCTTGACGCAAGATGGATGCCATGGGTCAGCGACCTCGCGACGGCGTCAGCAACCGAACGCCCAAATTGAGGTTTGCGTACCTTCCAAGAACACGATCAAAAATCACCGATGGACTCCAGAAACACAGGACAGGACGACAATCCCACAAAGCGAACAAGGGCCCGATGCCAATTGGCTTGCGCACGCCTCACCTCTCTTGAGCCACTTCCGGTCAATCTCGTATGACCAATCAATGCATCATATTGTCGAACCGTGGGCGTTGAACCGACAATAAACTATCAATGCCCCCTCGGTCACACGGAGCTCAAGAGCGCATCCATGTCACAAGCGACCTTTTTCCAGGTGTAATGCTCCAGCATGACTTTTCGCGCGCTCAGGATCATGGAATAGCGAAGGCCTTCGTCTTCAATGAGCAACTTGATCGCAGCCGCGACATTCTCGGGCTCGTCGGCTCGCATGTAATCGACGCCTTCTCGCGCCATACCAAGCGCTTCGATGCCCACTCCCGTTGAAACAACGGCCAGCCCCATGGCAAACGCCTCAAGTACCTTGTTCTTCAATCCGCTGCCAATTCGCATCGGGTTCACCATGATGGGGTACTCGGCGAGCACTGAGCAGATATCATCGACGAATCCAGTGAGACGAATGCCGTCGTCTCGCCGTGCCTCCTCGAGAAGCCACCCCTCCGCATCTTTGCCCACCACGCACCACTCAATTCCTGCGGGAGCCAGGTACGGTCGATAGACGTCCTGATAGAAGAAGCGAACCGCGTCGCTGTTTGGCTTGAAGGCGAGATTGCCCCAGAATGCCACTCCCCTCCGCTTGGCGACGCGCGCATTTGAGTCGAATGCGTCCATCAGGTCGGGCGAGACACCGTTCGGTACCGTGCTCACGTTCGCGGTTTTACCGGACAGCCTGCAAACCGTATCGGAATCGGCATCATTGACTGTGGTGACGTGGTCGAACCAAACGGGCAAACAAGCCTCCGCCCTTGCACGACGCGCGAGCATCAGGCGCGCGTCGAGACGCGTTCTCAGCTGCGCGGGCCACGGTGGAAAGAACTGCATTTGTCTGGTCAACGTCAGCACTTCGCTGTCGATGAGATCGAACAGTATTTTCTTCTCGCTCGAAAACGGTCGGACGAATTCTGCAAGTACGAGGCAGAAGACAATCATGTGATCGATACTGTTCTCTTCGCAGAAGCCAGCTATCGCTTTGGTAACCGTTGAAAAGTGATCCGGATAAGAGAGCGAGAAGTAGTCTGAATCGTTTCGACGGAAGTGCCTCTTCAGTGAAGGCCTGTGAGCCGGGAACTTCGGCGTTTCCGCAATCTTTTTGAAGACATCGGACAAGCCAACGAGGCTGCTGGTAGATTCGTCCGTCGAACCGAGGTTTACCGTCAAAAGATACAGTTCATGCCGCTTCGCCAATTCGCGGCACAAGTGCCACACGCGTAGATCATGCCCGTTGGTCAGGCTTGCGAGCGGCTTATGCGTTACAACCAGGATGCGCGTCACGGCAATTCATTGACCTTCGACTGAGATAGGCGGAGCCAGACACAGCATGATGCGACTAGACCCTTGACCCATCCAGTGGAGTCGAGCTTGCGGGGTCGGATTTGACCCCATTTGGCTCTCCCGCGCAACGGGAGGTGGCGCTCCCAATGGAGAGATCGGTCTCGCTGCGTTGCTCTTTGTGAGTAGTACTTGGACGGCTCGCGTTAGCCAGGAGAGGCTGCGATCGGTGACTGCCGCACCGCTCGCTCACAAACGCTATGCCGTGCGCGACGGGGATCGGGACACCGGCGCAAGCTCTACTGGGGCAGCGGACATTCATCGGGAATGATGAAGAAGTTTCCCGTGAAGTTCTTGAGGCCGGACCCGGCAGGCTTGAGCACGCCATGCTCATAGCCGTACATGCGATAGCGCTCGCCTTCGAACATCGCTCGAATCTCGTCGCGGTTCTCGGGCTTCCATATCTCGCAGAAGATGAGCGGCCGGCAGCGCCTTATCAGCTCCATGCCCCCTTTCAGCACCTCGGCCTCGAATTCCTCGACATCGATCTTGATCGCGTGCACATCCGTGCGCGTCTTGAGATCCGGGACGTCGTCGAGTGGCTCTATCTTGATCTGGAAGCGGATGCCTTCCTTGTATTCGGAGTGCCCGTCGTCGACCTGGCACAGCGCGTGTCGCTTAATGCCGCCTATCACAGGCATGATCATCGGAAGTGCTGCAGCCTGGCGGCCCAGACCGCATTCGTGAACCGTCACGTTGGCGAGCGTATGCTGCGCGACCACGCGCGTCAGACTCCTGAAGTTCTCGGGCCCCGGCTCGAACGCATGGACCCGGGAGCCGGGCTTCGTTGCCGCCAGAAAATAGGCCGTCACCCCGATATTGGCGCCGATGTCGAGGATTACGCCGTCGTTCGGCACCATGTTGAGAAAGTACAGGAAGTCGGCTTCGTAACGGAACGCCTTTATCGTAGCGATGCGCGCTTGAGCAACAAAGAAGAGGTAGTTGTCAAATCCGAGCGCGCCGATGAGCAGGCGCTGCGTGAGACGCTTGAGCGGTCCTATCACTGGGGCGCTCCCTGCCAGTTTGACCGTCGCTGCGCTCCACCGAAATTCTTCTGTCCCCGCGCGCACGAAGCTCCCCTCGGGTCGTAGAACGCTTCGCCGTGCTTGGTGAACGCGTGTGACAGTGCCGTGTTCATACGGCGCCCGCCGGCACGGTCACACGAGAACGGGATCTTGATCATTTCGGTCGGGCTGTTGCCAACCGCCCTCTCCCGCTCGGACATAGTCACGCTGAAATCCATCACAATTAGGAACGATGTGAAGCTAAATATCATCATTAGGCGGGCTCGATCGCTTCGTTGCAAGAAGATCACGGGCTCAGCGACGGAGAACAGGAGTTACCTCCACCGGCTTGTCGCCGCGGTTGCGGTGCCGGCGTGAGGCGGGGCCTCGAGGGGGCCCGTGGAGCCCTCGGACCTGCTTCGTATTGCGCCAGCGTCAGGTCGCTGAGGCTTACCTAAGCGACAATTCCATCAGCGATGACCGGTTGTAATCAGCAGCTCATGCCGAGTTTTGGCCCACGCGCGAAGACAGGCGCGCTAGGTTAACCATCATCGCAATGAGAGGGAACAGGTACATGTTCTCGAACGATGGAAATACCTCCCGCTCAGTAAACATGCTTATTCCATAGCCGACGATGCACGCAAACAGGGCCCAATACAGGTCGTTATGCAACCGTCGGCCGACACGCCAGGCGGTTGAGATCCCGACGCACATAAAAACGAGAAGAATGCCGGTCGCGATCGCTCCACAGTCGAGAAAGAAATCGATAATTGCGTTGTGCGCATGAGTAGCCTGTATGAGCGTTCCCGTGTACCAGGCTTCGCTGGTTATGATTCCGGACCGACCCGCGCCGAACAGAAACAGGCCGAGATCACTCGTCCATTCGTTGAGCACCGGGATCCAAATGAAATCTACACGGCCAGTCAGCAATTCGTCAGCCGACACCTCCGAAGTCCCATCGAAACCAATGGAAAAGATGGCGTCCATGGTTGGCGCGATCCAGAGAACGGATGCGATGGCCACCATCGCGGCGCCGGCAGCCAGGACGGCAAACTTGCGCTTGTAAATCAGAATAAGAACGTAGGAGCCCACAACGGTCAGAAGCGCGCTGCGCGATGAGAGTAGAAGGAGCCCCAAAAGCGACAACGCGACGGGCACCATCCAGAGTGAGCTACGTGTAAGTGCCTTGTACAGCAACAAGGGCGCCGTGCAGATGTATATCGTGCCCATCGTGTTGTAGTGGATGCCGAAATAGGCTTCACACAAATCGTTAACGGCAGCCCGACCCGAAAGTGCGGCCGATGGATTCATGGCGGCGACGAATATGAAGCTCGCCGATAAAACGAGAATCGAAACGCAGATTGCGTTGACGACTGTCTCAATCTCCGAAAACGAACGACATCGCTTCAGAATGAACAGAAACGGCAGTATGTAGAACGCCGGAACCATGCCGTATGACATGATGTAATCCAGATAGGAATCTGGAAATACATCGGGGAGACGCTCATGAAGCAGAGGGGCATTCGAGACTGATCTAGCAAAAGCAATGATGAAGGTTGCGAAATACAGCAAGAGAATGCGGATGGACGTCCGTTCGATTTTGTCGGTCGCTGATAAGAGTGAAACTCGGAATAACAAATAGACCAGCACTCCCGCTGACAACAGGTTGAAGGGTTTGCAGCCCTGTATGCCTAACAGGTTCGAATTGACGAACGGCACTCGTTGAAATGGCAGTATGAAAATGACCGCCAAAAAAAGCCATTTTACCCTTTGGTCGAGCGAGTACGCAGACGCGCGATGATAGGGAGTTCCGCCGCCATATCTTACCGCAACGGTCATGACGAGCCCGCTCCCTGCGTTTCAACGCGATCGAGCGCGAGTGCACGGTTTCTCGGTGTCCAGCGGCTCCCAAGCCACTGAAAGTCACCTCGAGCGAGCTTGAGCGATTCTATCGACATGGCACAACGCGTCGAATCCGCGCCCAGTCTTCATTCCCGGCCAGCAGCGTGACGTCTTCCGAACTGATCATCCGATGGCGCCTGCCCGCCGGCTGTCCAACGCAGTGCATCTCAAGCATTTCCGAGAATGGCAGTTCTGCCCTCACCCCGAACCCGTAAGGCGCACTGGCCTGGTCTTCGACGTTTCAGATTGATGATCCGGTCGAACTGCGTCCGAGACAGGCCAGTCGGCTCTATCATCGTGTCCGAGCAAGTGGTCCAACGCAGCGAAGCGCATGTGACCATCCATCAGATCCTGCAGCACCGCGAAGGCGAGGCCGAGAAGCAGCCCGCCAAGGAGCGCTATTCCAAGTACATTCTTGGGCTTTGGCGAAGCGGCCCTCAGAGGAGGCAACGCTTGAGTAATCAGGCTCGCAGCAAACACCGGCGAGGACTGCTGTCGCGTCGCCTCAAGCCTGCGCAGCATGTGACGAAAATTGTCATAAGCGCTCTTGGCCGATTCTGCCGCGGCCGCCAACTTGTCGATATTGGCGGCGGAATCCGGCGCATCCTTCTTGCTTCTACTGAAGTCCTCGAGTGCCCTTTGCGCAGCTGCCGCTTGAGTGCTCAAGCCATTCAGTCGATCCCGGACCCACGTCTCATCTTGCAGCGAGCCCCCTTGGTCCATTTGATGCGTAATATACTTTTCTGCGACGGCGTTCAGAATCTGCGCTGCTCGATCAGGGTTCTTGGAACTGAAGGTGAGCTCGACGAGGTAAGTCGGGCCGATGCGCTTGGCGGTAAGCCTTTGTCCGAAGGATTCCACGGCGTAGCGCATGGCGCTACCTTCGCCTTCCGGTCTAGTCCAGCCGAGCAACCGGGATACGGACAGCGCGCTGCTACCCTGCCCGCCCGCAAACTCCGGATCCTGCGCAAGGCCGAGCCTCTCGATCACGGCACTGGCGATGCTCTCGGACCTTATGATTCCGATCTGGCTCTCGACAATCGTTGCGACTGCTGCAACGTCGCCGGGGGTCGCTTTCGAATCTACGATAAGTTGCGCCTTGGCAGTAAACGTGGGTACCGCCATGATGAGGTAGAGCACGGCAACGCAAAGCGCTGCGCAACACACCAGGAACATGGTCAACAGGCGTCGCCGTACGAAGGCAAACACCGCTCGCACGGAAATGACCGACGTAGGACGAAATTCCGGCGGCGGCGGATCGTCCCGGTTCATCCAACTATCCGTTGTATTCTGTAGCATTTTCATACCAGCGCTGATGATTGCTGGCCGAAACCGCGCGTAGTCGCGGCCTCAACCTGTGATAGACGAGGACCGCGATATGAGCCGAAGTCATGCTGGCGACGGATTCGGCAGCGGTCATGGCCAGTGAGGCCATTAACCGGCCCGACGGCACCTGCTGAATTCACCCGGCTGCCATGGACCGGATGCGCCGGAAGGTTGGCGGAGGCCGGCAGCCCGGTGAAGAACGCATCGTTCATGGCACTCTACGGCCCAATCACGCATTTCCTGCTGAATCAGTACATTCCGGGTCACAGGTTGGGAAAGGCAATAAATGGGTAATTACGATGGTCCATTGAGCCGCGGCACTACCGGACTAAATTCGAGTGGCGATCCGCGCGTTCGCACATCCCAATGGATCTGATGCAACTTCGAATTGACGATCAACAGGGCCGATCAATCGAAAATGCGGGCGGGAAGCCCTGCCTCGCAGCAAATGAGGGAACCAACCCCGGTTTGCCGATCGTCCGCCTCGATGGCGGCCCGCGCGTCAGCGATGTTGACGTGTTGGTACGCCGACAGATTCCGAGGGCTTCATCCTGGTGACCACGTCGCAGAAAGTTGCCGTCATGCCGAACTCCACACCGCGCAAGCGTTTCAGGTCCAGTATCCTGGACAACGGCCTCGGCGGTTACATCAAATGGGGCTTGGTCGCCCTCGGCTTGGCGATTTCAGTGACCCAAGCGAAAGCCGAGTATCTCGTCAATGTCGGAGATGTGCTGGAGGTCGCGGCCGCGGGCGTGCCGGAGCTGCGATCTCGTGCAGCCGTCCAGACGGACGGCAACATATCGTTGCCGCTCGTCGGAGTGCTTCAGGTAGCCGGCCTGAGCTTGCCGCAGATCCGAGCCAAGGTCGGCACCGCACTGGCGAACAAGGTGTTTCGACAGAGAAGTCCAGAAGGGCGCGAAAGCGTCATCGTGATAGATGCAGATGAAATCACTGCAACCGTGGCGGACTACAGGCCGATCTACATCAATGGCGATGTCTCGAAGCCGGGCCAGTATCCTTACCTTCCGTCGATCACCGCACGTCAACTCATAGCAGTGGCAAGCGGTTATGACATCATGCATGTGAGAATGAACAATCCGTATCTCGATCTGGCGGACATGAGAGCCGAGTACGGATCGCTCTGGACGGAATTCGCCAAAGAGCAGGCGCGCTTGTGGCGTATCAAGACGGAACTTGGAGAGGCGACCCAGATCGCTCCGAACGCTGCGAAGGAGGCACCGATCGCTCGATCGGCGATTTCGGAAATCTTCAATGCTGAAACGGAGTACCTGAAGGCGAAGCAGAGTGACTATCAGCAGGAGAAGGAGTTCATCCAGCGCGGTGTTCGGCAGGGAGACGAGGAAGTGCGCGTGCTGTCCGAGCAGCAAAAGCGGGAGGAAGAGGGATTTCAGTCGGACCAGGAAGAACTGCAAAAGGCGCAAGATATGTTCGCCAGAGGCACCCTGACCAGCCCGCGCGTCACGGATGCGCGTCGGGCGGTTCTGCTGTCGTCAACCAGGAAGCTGCAGACCTCTGCGCAGCTGCTGCAGGTCAAGAAGCAACAGGATGATCTCGTCAGAAGGCTGACAAAGCTCGATGACCAGCGGCGACTTGACCTGCTGCGCGAGCTGCAGGACACGAGCTTAAGGCTTAACCAGGTTCGCGAGAGACTGCAGGCCGTGGGTGAGAAGATTCAGTACACCGCGATGGTTCGATCACAGCTCGTGCGAGGAAGCGGAAGCAAGCCCGACATTACCATCGTCAGGAAAGGCAAGAACGGGCCGGAACAGATTGCCGCGAACGAAGACACCGAGTTGCAACCAGGCGACACGGTCGAGGTCTCCTTGCGATACCAGGATCTTCCTGACGTGCCTTCCCGAAAGCTGAGTGGCTTGAGCCCGTCGCCGGCGACGGGCCGAACTGCGGTGACGGAAGCTGATCCGCCTTCAGTCGGCATCAGATGATGAGGTCGGTCCGCTCGGTCACGGTTGCGAGCTGATCGGTCAGGCACGGCGCTTGTCCGCAAATATCAGCGATGCAGCGCGTCCAGCCGAGCTTTCGCCTCCTTGATTCCTGCGGCATCGGCCTTGGCATACAGGGCTCTTGCTCTGCTCGCATCGCCGCGGGTACCGTAAGTTCCCCATTTCGCCAGAACCAACGGATCGTAGGTTTCTGCCAGCGCGAAGCTCGCCTGGGCGCTGCCCATCTCGACGGCGCGCTCAAGCACAAGCCGCGCCGCGCCTACATCGCCCTGCCGGAGCAGGGCATTTGCACGCAGGATCAACCCTGCGGCCTCTGCAAGCTGCTCGGAAGCAGGCTGAGCGACAGCGGGAGCACGCGCCTGAGGCACTTGCTCGGCTATCGGATTGGCAGCCACTGCGATCGAGCCGGACTTGTCCGGGCCGGACGAGCCGGTCGTCAAGGCATCTGACGCAGCGCCAGTCTCCTTGCGACCCTGTGCCTCATACGCCTGGATCGCGCTCCGCGACAGGAAGACGTTCTGCGCCTTCGCGCCTGCGCTCTCGGCGCGCAATTGCCTCAGCTCGGCAGCGCCGGCTTCCGTTGCCTTCTTCTGCAGCAAGACCTCCTCGCTCGCCTTTGCGGCCTTCGCCGCCTGGGCCTCACTATCGCGACGCGCTGCTGCCAGGTCCTGTTCCAGCCGCACCGACCGCTCGCGTTCCTTTTGCAGATCCGCCGCGCCATTCTTCCCCGCGGATGTCAGCCGGGACAGGTCTTCGACCGCTTTGGCTACCAGTGCAGTCTTGGACTCGACATCGCGCCGCGCCGTCGTCAGATCCTGCTCCAGCCGTGCGGATCGCTCGCGCTCCTTTTGCAGATCCACAGCGGCGGTCTTGCCGGCTGTTTGCAGCTTGGATGTTTCCTCACCTGCCTGCGTCGCCAGCGCGGCCTTGCTCTCGAGATCACGTCGCGCCGCCACCAGATCCTGCTCCAGCCGCGCAGATCGCTCACGCTCTTTCTGCAGGTTCGCTGCAGCGCCCTTGACCGCTACTTGCAGCCGTGTGGCTTCCTCGCCTGCTTGCGTCACCAGCGCGATCCTGCCCTCGATATCACGTCGCGCCGCCACCAGATCCTGCTCCAGCCTGTCAGCCCGCTGACGCGCAGCTTGCAGCAGATTCTGCGCCTCCGCCGCGCCGTTCTCCTTCTCCCGTTTCAATTGGGCTGTTTCATCGCTCGCCTTCGCCGCCAGTGCGGCTTGCGCTTCGACATCACGGCGCGCCGTCGCGAGGTCCTGCTCCAGCCGGGCCAATTGTGCGTCGGGTGAGGCCTTGTGAGCTGAAGCCGCGCCGCCTTCAGCCGCGCGCCTGAGCTCCGCTACTTGTTCTCCAGCCTTAAGGGCCTGCGCCTCGTATGCGTAGATCGAGCTGCGTGCCTGGGACAGTTCCAAGGACATCGCGTCGACCTTCGCCCGCGACTGCTTCAGATCGACGGACACGGCTTCCACCGACAGCTTCTGACGCGAGACTTCCTCGCCCGCCTTTGCCGCCAGTGCAGTCTGGGCCTCCAGGTCACGCCGCGCTGCCGCGAGATCCTGCTCCAGCTGCGCGGACCGCTCCTCCTCTTTCTGTAGATCCGGCGTTCCGCGATCCCCCGCGGCTTTCAGGCGGGATGCTTCCTCGCTCGCTTTCGTTGCAAGCGCCGTCTGAGCCTCCAGATCACGCCGCGTCGCCGCGAGATCCTGATCCAGCCGCGCAGACCGTTCGCGCTCCTGCTGCAGGGATACCTCCAGCTTGGCTGCGCCGCTCTCGCCCGCCGCCTTCAGGCGGGACGCTTCCTCGCTCGTTTTCGTCGCCAATGCGGTCTGGACCTCCAGATCACGCCGCGCCGCCGCAAGATCCCGACCCAGCCGCACAGATTGCTCGCGTTCCTGCTCCAAGTCCGCCGCGTCCCTCTCCCCCGACTGCCTGAGGCGGGACGCCTCCTCGCTCGCTTTCGTCGCGATCGTGGTCTGTGTCTCGAGCTCGCCTCGCGCGACCACGAGGTCCTGCTCGAGACGTGCGAGCCGCTCCGGGTCGCGATCTGACCCGGTATCGCTCGCGGTCGCTTGCCCGAGTTCGGCCAGCTCTCCTCCAACCGCACGGACTTGAGCCTCGTAGGCCTGAACTGCACTCCGCGCCAAGGAAAGGCCGTGCGCCGGCACTCCGCCCCTTGCAGGCACTTGGCTCGTCTCGGCCGCGCCGATCTTGCCCGCTCGCTTCAGCTGCAAAGCCTCCTCGCCTGCCCGTGCCGCCAGCGCGGTCTGGGTCTCGACGTCGCGTCGCGCCGCCGCGAGATCCTGTTCCAGCCTTGTTGCCCGCTCACGCACTTGTTGCAACGCATCCTGCCCCCCCTCGCCACCCTGCACGGCCTGCTTCACCCGGGCGGCATCTTCGACGGCCTTACTGGCCAGGGCAGTCTGGACCGCGACGTCGCGTCGAGCCGCGGCAAGATCCTGCTCCAACATCTCGGCTCGCTCGCGCTGTTGCTCGATGCGCTGCAACAAGCCAATGTCAAGCCTTGCAGTCGAGAGTTCGCAGGATAGGCTCTTGCCCAAATCGGGCACCTGGTCCGAGGGAGGCCCGCTCTGGTCGCGCGCTCCCTGTACTGTCAGCATCGGCCGCTCGATATCGCCTTCGCCCCGCGGCGCGACTTTGGAATTGCCATCTTCCGCCGCAGTGGCCGAATTGGTATTGCGAACGGCCACCGTCTGCCGCGCATCCGCAGCGAGACGGACCGGATCGGGCGACGCCCGTGTCGTTTCGGGTACCCACGCGGTTGCGAGCATGGCGACGGTCGTCGTCCACAACAGCACGGGCTGTGCAACACTGAGCAGACGTCGCGGCGGTGCGCCTGCGATGTCGCAGGCGGGGCTTACTTCGTCATCCAGGAGAACCGTGCGTTCCATCCGTAATCACCTTTCGTATGGCGACACGATCTGTCGAGGTGAGGCGTCAAGTCCCCTACCCTCGGCGCGAGGCCCCGCATTGAGGCCCTTTCCAGACAAGGCCGTGCGTCACGGCTTTACATAGGACCAACCCTTCTCCTGCAGCTCCATCACGCGCACGACGCCGGACTTCACCACCTCCGCTTGACGAATGATCGGGATGTCCTTCTTCTCGGCACTATGCATTTTCTCCTGCGTATTGCCGCAGGCCTTGAACGAAATTTCCGGCGTACTTAGCGCCATCTCCTCAATTCGGGACTTCACCGGCGACGTGTCCTCGCGGAGCATGTGCAGGCCGGGTCCGAATGTGACCACCTCGATCTTCACCTTCTCGCCGAGATCCTTGTAATACTGTGCGACGTTGGTCGCATTGTTGAGTGCGAGATTCATGGCGGCAGGGTCGTTCGTATTCACTTGCAGGATCAGGTTGTGCGCCTTGGCGTTGGTTGGAATCCGGGCGTTAGCGTTGAGGATGGATCGCTCTTTTCTGTGAGCGGTCTCCTTGCGCGCAACATGGGCCTTTCGCGCACCATGATCACTGTCCGCAGCGGTGTTCGTTATCATTGGCGTCCAGTAACGTCCGCCGCCCTGCTCAGCCGCAGCGTAGGGAGCGGCAAGCAGGATCGTTGCGGCTCCGATGGTAGCTATCGTCGCAATATGCTGAAACACACGCATGGTACCTCTCCTATTGAACACACGTCATCAAATCCTCTATCCGTTGGGCTTGGCGGCCGGTTGCGGCCACTTGCAGGCGGCGGAGATCTTCGCGCGCACCGCATCCAAACCACCCAACGGAAACACCGCGTCCAGCGCGTCACCCGTTCGGGGGGCAAGGTGAATAGCGAGACTTCCGCCGTCCGGAAGGGACTGCAGCAAGCGCGCTACGTCGCCACCGAACGCTACGCCCGTCCCGGACGCCGGCACGGTTGCATTGATCTGCTGTGGTTGACCGTCGTTGATACGATAGGCGAGCGCATATCCGTCGGTGCGACCGGACACGCGGGATCCTCCGACGATCAATTCGCTCCGTCCGCCACGGCAGCGGATCGAGAGCGTCATTCCGCTTTCGCCGATACCATCGCGAGATGCCGTCGTGGCGGTGGCAACGGGTGAGTAGTCGAGAGGCGATGTCGTCAGGCTGATGACCCAGTTGTTGAGCTGGTTCGGCTGGGACGGCGTTGACGTTCGCGACAGCTTCTCGGAGCACTCGATCCCTTCCGGGCGCTCCATGGAGGAGCAACCACGAAGCTGAGCAATGCGACGAGGTCCTTCCGCCTGTGCCGAGGCAATACCGGTTGCCAGCAAGAATCCAGCCACCATCCGGATCGCCGCGCGTCTCATTGCGATGGATTTGTGGCGGCGCGCGGCCCGCGATCAAGCCATGCCTGCGCCGCAGAGAAACGCGTCAGGCCGGGAACGGTCGCCGCGAGATTGATCGTCTTCCACTTCTGGTCGAAGCCAGGCTGCTGCAGCTTGTCGATCCGCGAGAACAGGGACTCCACGAAGCGCGCAATGCGTTCGTAACGGTTCGACTTGACCGGGAAGTTAAAGGCCACCAGGGCGGTCGGCACCGCGATTGTCGCGACGCGCTCGCCCGGCTTGATAAGATTGGGGTACTCCGCGGCCTCTAGCGAGGCGGGAAGATAGAAGTCCTCAAACTTTTTGTCATAGGGGACGGGCAGGAATTTGAATCCGGGCTCCCAGCGGCCGCGCACGAACGCGTCCACGGGCTTGGAGGTGATGAAGACGACCGCGGCCATCTCACCTTTGCGCATCTGCTCGAGCGCGACTTGATGAGGAATGAAGGTCTTTTCCACGTCGAGACCAAGGCGGCTGAAGATCAGCGGTCCCGAATAGGCCGCGGCAGTCCCCAGGTTGTTGAAGTTGACCTTCTTTCCAACGAGATCGCTCAGACTCTGAATCTCGGGACGGACGAAGATATGCAGTTCGGACGGAAACAGGTTCAGCACGTAGGCCAGCCGTTGCTGGATGTCCGGCACCTGGCTCTTGTATTCATCGAGCACGTCGGAATTGATGATGGCGGCATCGATGCCGCGCAAATACAGCAATGAGTTCACGTTCTCGGTCGGACCGCGTGTCACGACCGGCAAGACGTGCAGCTTGTCGCCGTCGTCCACAACGCGCGCCATTTCGGCCGCGAGGCGAATAGGTGCGCCCTCGAGCAGGCCACCGGCGAGGCCGATAGTCCAGGCATTCATCGTCACTTGCGGCTTTTCTGGCTGAGGTTCTCGCCGCAACTGACGAGATGCAGCAGGTTGCGCCTGCACACCCACGCTGAATAGCGGAATGCTGGTGAGCACCAGCATCGCGAGCACGAGCAACGGACGCAATCCACCCCTTCCGGTCGATGGCACTGCTGCGCTTGTTTTGCCCATCTGGCTCTGCCCTCGCCAATCCGAAATTTCCTCGTAGTTTCGTGCAGTTCGCCCTCGCGCGCTATTTCCCCTTGGAGGAGCCCCCTAACCATTCCGGATTATGCGCTGTGGCTACCCGGACCTGACGGAGGGATCGATCGGCGGGTGCAACACCACATCCCGGGGACACCGTCTGGCCGCTGGGTCCGCTGCAGTTCGACACACCGATCAAAATGCACGCCGGAATATCCACGGGCGCACGGTTTCGCCGTGCTAGTGTCACGGCAGTCGCCGGCACCGTCGATCGCGGCCCCCTTCGCTCGACTGGTCTTTGAGCGCGGACACGACAGGACTTGAGGCATCGATGGATCGACGAATTATTCCCCTGATCATGTGCGGCGGCGCAGGGACGCGGCTCTGGCCGGCGTCGCGCGAGGTGCATCCGAAGCAGTTCCTGTCCTTGTTCGGGGCGCGCTCGACCTTCCAGGATACGCTGCTGCGGGTCTCCGAGGCCGGCCTGTTCGAGCGGCCGATCGTCATCACCAACGAGGCCTATCGCTTCATGGTGCTGGAGCAGCTCGCCGAGATCGGCCGCGAAGCCGATGTGCTGCTGGAGCCGATG
>NZ_BOVL01000021.1:0-110000 GCF_019972155.1 Bradyrhizobium sp. RD5-C2
CCCTTGGATGAAGCGGTCTCCCGTCCGCTACCGCACCGGACACTCTATCCGATCCGGCGATTCGAGACTTACAAGGATGACGGGGCAGCGTATCCTGGATGGAGCGCAGCGAAATCCGGGCTACAGCATTCCGCCAGTGATTACGCCGCCTCGTCCGTTCTCCTCCACGGCGGAAACGGATCGCGAAGTTTTGCCCAGGCCTGCGGGTCCATGCCCGGCTTGCCCGCGACGAGGCAGGCATCGAGACGGCAGCGGATGTCGTCCTCGTTCACGCCGGAGCCGATGAAGACCAGCTCCTGCCGGCGATCGCCGTAGAGATCGTTCCAGCTCCGCTGCATCATGAGCCGCCAGTCCGGATGATCCGGCCAGCGCTCGCGCGGGATCGCGGCCCACCACGAGCCGAGGCCTTCGGTCCGCACGATCGCGCCGGCCTGGCTCATCTCGCCGCACCAGTCCGGCCGCGTCGCGATCCAGAAATGGCCCTTGGCGCGGATCACACCTTGCCAGCTCTCGCGCAGGAAGCCGTGAAACCGCACCGGATCGAACGGCCGCCGCGCGCGATAGACAAAGCTTGTGATGCCGTATTCCTCAGTCTCCGGCACGTGCTCGGCGAAACCGTAGAGTTCCTTGTGCCAGAGCGGATGCTGCTGCGCGCGTTCATGGTCGAAGCGGCCGGTATCGAGCACGCGGTCGAACGGCACATTTGCAAAGTTCGCCTCGACGAGGTCAGCGTCGGGATTAAGCGCACGCACGATGGTGCGGGCAGCTTCGCGCTGTGCCGGCGTCGCGGCATCGACCTTGTTGAGCACGACGACGTCAGCGAATTCGATCTGCTCGACCAGCAGATCGACCAGCGTGCGCTTGTCGCCGTCGAGCGCCTCGCCGCGCTGGCTGAGGAAATCGGTCGAGGCATAGTCCTTCAGCAGATTGGCGGCGTCGACCACCGTGACCATGGTGTCGAGGCGCGCAACATCGGAGAGGCTGTTGCCGTCCTCGTCGCGAAACTCGAAGGTCGCGGCGACCGGCAGCGGTTCGGAGATGCCGGTCGATTCGATCAGCAGATAATCGAAGCGGCCACTCTCGGCGAGCGCGCGCACCTCTTTCAGCAGATCGTCGCGCAGGGTGCAGCAGATGCAGCCATTGCTCATCTCGACCAGCTTCTCGTCAGTCCGGGACAGGTTCGCACCGCCATCGCGGACGAGGTCGGCGTCGATGTTCACCTCGCTCATGTCGTTCACAATCACCGCAACCTTCAGGCCGTGGCGGTTGTTCAGGACGTGGTTCAGCAAAGTGGTCTTTCCAGCCCCGAGGAAGCCGGACAAGATGGTGACGGGGAGTTTTTGCATCGAGATCAAACAGTTGCTTGAGGGATGGGCGGCGGGGCATGCGGCATTCGGTTTTATGTAATGTTATAACATAACATCAAGAGCCATGGTGCTTGTCAAGCCGTCACGTGCGCCGAACGCAACCAGCGCCTGCCGTTCGGCGGTGATGCCAAACAAGCCGGCGATTGTGTCCTGCTTCACGCGCCTGTCTCATCCAGGGTTGTAGTTTGGACGAGACACCCGCCCGAACCGAAAGGACCGCGCCGTGACCCTCGTCTACGGATTCGTGAAGACCAAGATCACCTCCGAACCCAAAATGAAGGCGTCCCACCACGGGCACGAGACGCAGTACCACCTGCACTGCAATCTCGATGTCGACGGCGGCCAATGGGACGTCGCGATCAATGTCGGCACCAACGACGCGGACGACCTGCTGAAATACAAGCTGGTGTTCGATTTCCGCCATCCGGTGATCCAGACTCTGGCGGCGGCCGACAACGGCTCGCGCGAGCTGACCGGACAGAAGGCGCTGCCCTCGCTGGACTTCATGCGCAGCGACCTGCTCGCCAACACCGGCAAGTGGCGTGACAGCGACGTGATGGACGGCTCCGAGGATGTCGAGCCGGCGGCGTCACTGGCCCGGCTGTTGTCGCGCGCGCATCAGCAGGGTCGTGATGTCTACATCTTCGGCCGCTTCTACGAGCAGGGCAACGGCCTGCACGACGTCCATCTCAACCAGGGCTCGACCAAGGGCTTCATCCATCGCCCGGGTGACGATTCCAACGACCACAACGATATCTGGCAGGACGGCGCCGTGATGGTCGATCTCGGCGAGCCGGAATGGGCCGCATATTTCGCGGCCTTCAATCAGCAGCTGGTGCCGACCGATGAGCTCGGCAATCCAAAACCCGACGCCGCCACGATCGGCTGAGCAGCGTTCGAAGCCAGGCGGCATGGCCGGCGCTGACGCCGGCCATCACGGCTATCTTGCGAGGCCGCGCAGCACGAGCTGGTTCATCCGGCTGGCAAACGCGGCGGGATCGTCGGGCATCTCGCCGTCGAGGATCTGCGCCTGCTCGAACAGCAACAGCGACAGATCCTTCGCCTGCGCGGTGTCGGTCGCAAGCGCTGCGACCAGCGGATGACGCAAATTGATCTCGAGGATCGGCTTGGTGATCTCGCCGCGGTTCTGCTGAGCGAGCAGCCGCTCCAGCGCGCGGTCGCGCGCGTCGCCGCCGGCGACCAGGCACGACGCGCTCGCGGTCAGCCGCTGCGAGGCGCGGACATCCGAGACGCGCTCGCCGAGCGCATCCTTGATCACGGCGATCGTGGTCGCGGCATCGGCAGCAGGCTCGTCCTTCTTGTCCTGCTTGTCGTCGACGAGCGGGATCAGGCCGAAATCGACGTCGCCCTGGCTCAGTGACTTCAGCGGCTTGCCGCCGAACTCGAGTGGCGCCGAAGTCCAGAAGGCATCGACGGGATCGGTGAGCAGCAGCACCTCGATGCCGCGGGCGCGCGCCGATTCCAGCTTCGGGTTCGACTTCAGCCGCTCGACGCTGTCGCCGACCAGATAATAGATCTCGGTCTGGTTCGGCTTGAAGTCGTCGACAACCTGCTTCAGCGAGCGCTTCTCGCCCGACGTCGTGGTGAAACGCGCCAGCGCCAACAGCTTCTCGCGGCGCTCGAAATCTTCCCACAGGCCTTCCTTGATGACCGGGCCGAACGCGTCCCAGATCTTTGTGAAGGTCTCCGGCTCCTTCTCGCCGAGCGTTTCCAGCTCGCCGATGACGCGGCTGGTAACCGCCTTGCGGATCTGTGCGAGTTGCGGATTGTTCTGCAACATCTCGCGCGAGATGTTGAGCGGCAGGTCCTCGCTGTCGATCACGCCGCGGATGAAGCGGAGGTACGCGGGCAGCAGCTCGGCGTCGTCAGCAATGAAGACGCGGCGGACATAGAGCTTCACCCTGCCCTTGCGCTCGACCTGGAACAGGTCGAACGGCTTCTCGGACGGCGCGAACAACAGCACGGCGTAGGACTGCCGACCCTCGGCGCGGTAATGCAGCGTCATCGCCGGCTCGTCGAACGCACCCGCGATCTGCTTGTAGGCCTGCGCATAGTCTTCCGGCGTCAGTTCGGATTTGGAGCGCTGCCACAGCGCGCTCGCCGAATTGATCTGGCGCGGCTCGCCCTCCTCCGGCACCAGCAGGATCGGAAACTGGATGTTGTCGGAATATTCGCGGACGATGCGCTCGATCTCGTAAGCCTCGAGATATTTGGAGGCCTCCTTTTTCAGATGCAGCACGATCTCGGTGCCGCGCGCGACGCGCTGGGCGGCCTCCTCGCTTGCCGGCGCGATCTCGAAGCCGCTGCCGCCTTCCGACGACCACACCCAGACCTCGTCGGAGCCGGCGCGGCGGCTGGTGACGACGATCTTCTCGGCGACCATGAAGGCGGCATAGAAGCCGACGCCGAACTGGCCGATCAGATTGGCGCCGTCCTTGGCCTCGGTCAGCTTCGACAGGAACGATTTGGTGCCGGAGCGCGCGATGGTGCCGAGATTGTCGATCAGCTCGGCCCGCTCCATGCCGATGCCGGTATCGACCACGGACAGCGTGTTGGCTGCCTTGTTCGGGGCGATCCTGATCTCCGGCGGCGTGCCGTCGGTGATCAGGCCGGGATTGGCGATCGCCTCATAGCGCAACTTGTCGCAGGCATCCGACGCGTTCGAGATCAATTCGCGCAGGAAGATATCGGTCTCGGAATAGACCGAATGCACCATCAGGTGCAGCAATTCGGCAACCTCGGCCTGGAATGGCTGGGATTCGGCGGCGGCAGTTGTGGTCATGCAGAAACTCGGACAAACGGTAAGGGGCGGGAAAGCCCTGATATAGCGCGATCGCGCCGCGTGGCAAGATGAGCGGGGGGAACCGTCAGTCCGAGATCGCGGCGATATAGCGCGCGACCGAACGGTCGAACGCCGCCCTGGCGTCAGTTGGGATGTTCTTGCCCCACCAGGCGCCGTAGATCCGATCATACGCCAGCGGCCCGACCGTGCGCGCGATGCGGCGGACTGCTGTTGCGTTGAGCGGGATGTAGTTCGGGTAGGAATACATGAAGCTGACCGAGCGGCGGTCCATCGCGACCATCGCGATATCGCCGGTCAGGAGCGCACCGCGCCCGTCCGCCCCCTTGCGCCAATGCAGCATGGTGGCGCCGGCAAAATGCCCGCCGGCCCGCACCAGCAGAATATCGTCGGAGATGCGATGGCTGTCACCTTGCCACGGCACGATCGCGGCATGAGGCCGCGTCACCCATTGTGCATCGTCGCCGTGCAGATAGACCGGCGCATCGTCGAACGCCGCGCTCCAGTCGGCGACGGCGCCATAGTAATGCGGATGCGAGATCGCGATCGCCTTCAGCCCGCCGAGCGATTTGACATGTGCTATCGCCTCGGGCGTGGCCAGCGGCACGCAGTCCCACATCACGCAGCCGCCCCGATCCGGCACCAGGAGCGCGCGCTGCCCGATCGCGAATGACGGCTCGAGCGCCAATCCAACCAGGCCGAGATCGTCGCGCCAGACCAGCCGATGCCGCTGCGCCAGCTCCTCGCGCGTCAGCCACGCCTGCCCCTTCCAGTTCACATATTGCCGCTCGTCCTCGCAGATCGGGCAGCCCGGCGGCGGCGCCGCGGTTTCCGGAAATTGCGCGCCGCATTGTTCGCAGGTCCAGAGGGGCATTGAGAGCACACGCGTTGGGGTGAAGCTGGTCCCTGATCTACGTCAGCGGCGCAACGCGTTCAATGCCGGCGCCCCAGTTCCATCTGCATCTCCGCTGGCGCGGCGCCGAACTTGCGGCGGAACGCGCGATGGAAATAGGACAGGTCGTTGAAGCCGACCGTATAGGCGATGTCGCTGACCTTGCGGCCGGCGCCCTGCGCGTGCAGCAGCAGCCGGCGCGCCAGCAGCAGGCGCTGCTCCAGAACATATTCCGAGAACGTGGTCCCTTCGGAGGCGAACAGGCGTTGCGCCTGGCGTGTGCTCAGTGCGTTCGCCCTTGCTATGGCCTCGATCGTGAGCCTGCCATTGTCGAGATTCTTCAGGACATCGGCCTTCATCAGATCGAGCCGCGCCTTCGCCACGCCGTCGCGTGCAGCGAGCTCCTTCTGCTCGGCACTGCTGCCGAGCACGAGGCCGACCAGATCGGCCAGATGATGCGCCGCCGCCTGCTGGCCCGGCACATCCAGATCGCCGGCAAGCTCGGTACAGAGCGCCGAATAGCGCTCGATCATCGAACTCAAGGCCAGATCGCGGCCGAGCGCCCGCGCCAGCTGCGTCTCCACCATGGGCGTGACCTGGAGCAAAAGACGCCGCGGAAACCGCGTCGTCGTGAAGCTGCCGGACTGGGTGAGATCGGCAGTGCCGACGATATTCATTTCGGTGAGACACATCTGGCCGCGCTTGAGCTCAATCGCCGCGCTGCCTTGTGTGACCTGCACCGTACCGCGTGTCGCTGATATCAGCACCAAATCGTCGCAGCCGTCGCTCAGAAGCGCGCGGGTGCGGGCGAAGCGGGCCGAGCCGCCGCGTGGCGTCGCGATCGCGACCGTATGCAGCAGCGTGAACTCGTTGTGACAATCGATGCTGACGTCGTCGGTCGGTCCGACGTCGAGCCGGCAGAAGCCGCGGCAAATGCCCTCGCGCCAAGCCTCATAGGCCGGCCCTTTCGCCAGCCCGTGATGGAAAATCGAGAACCGGTTGGGCACCTGTGTCTCGGACATGATCCGTGCTCCGAAAGCGCGATCGATCGAAACGAGGCGACGAACGATCGCGTTCTTCCCGGCGTGCGCATGTCGTTCCTGTCCCTACGCTTGGCGCGACGGTCCACGACTCCGGCGGGGAGCCTGATACCACTCCGCCGATTGACGGTAAAGCTATTCACGAGATGCAACCCTATGATGCGTAGTGCGAAGGCCGGGAATAAAACGGCGCAGCAGTTTCGTGACGCCGCCCTGCCATGGCTCGACGATGCCTATGCATTCGCCCAGGTGCTGACGCGAACCGAGGCGGACGCCGAACAGGCCGTGCAGGACTGCTATCTGCGCGCACAGCGCCAGTTCGACGGCTTTCGTGGCACCGCCATCAGGCCGTGGCTGCTCGCGACCCTCAAAACCGTCTGCCAGGAGAAGCCGCCTCGCCGCGGCTCGGCCCCAGATGCCGGCGCGAGCGGGACGCTTGAGCGGCGCAGCTCCCCGACCATCCGACAACTCGTCGACGAGCTGCCCGCACCGCTCGGCGAGGTCATCGCACTGCGCGAATATCTCGATCTCACCTACAAGGAGATCGCCGAGGTCACCGGCGTTCCCGTCACCACCGTGATGTCGCGCATCGCCGAAGCCCGCGCATTGCTGCTCGCGGCGCGGCGAGCAGCGCAAGCGCACCAGGAACCAGCCGCTGCGAGGCCCGCGGGCGGCACGACAAAACCTACGATCTACCGCGCGAACGCCTGTTGAACCGCCGAGGACTCGGTGACGCCGTTGGCGATCAGGAGCTGAAGCAGCAAGCGTGCCTTCTGCGGATTGAGATCGAGCGAGACTGCAAAGCCGAGCTTGTCGTCCTCGACCTCGACGTTGCGGTTGACATAGCCCGAGCCGACCCGAGTGGAACGCACCACGATGACACCCTGCTTCGCCGCAGCCGCCAGCGCGTCGATCGCGCCCTTCGATGAATTGCCGTCACCGACGCCGGCCAGTACGATGCCCTTGGCGCCGCGCTTGACCGCATCCTCGACCTCCGCGGCGTCCATGTTGGCGTGCGAATAGACGATGTCGACCCGCGGCAAGGGCGGCGCATCCGGCAGCTTCAGCCCGGCACGTTTGGCTGGTGCGGCCGGCTGCAGGTAGCGGAGCGAGCCGGTGTCGACATAACCGACCGGACCGGCATCGGGCGAGCGGAACGTCTCCACGCTGGTGGTATTGGTCTTCTGCACCCAGCGCGCGGCATGGATGGTGTCGTCAAGCACCACCAGCACGCCGCGGCCACGGGATTCCGGCGCCGATGCGACCCGCATCGCCTCGTAGAGATTGGCCGGGCCATCGGCACCGATCGCGGTCGAGGGCCGCATCGATCCGACCAGCACGACCGGCATGTCGGTGTCCAGCACGCTTTGCAGGAAGAACGCCGTCTCCTCCATCGTGTCGGTGCCGTGCGTGATGACGACGCCGTCGACTTCCTTGTTGTCGATCGCGGTACGGATGCGCTTGACGAGATCGAACCAGACCTTGTCGTTCATGTCCTGCGAGCCGATCGACGAGATCTGCTCAGCCGAGATCTGGGCGAGCTTGTCGATCCCCGGAATGGCCGCGATCAGGTTCGCTGCACTGACCTTGCCCGAATCATAGGCATTGCCGGCGCGTGCATTGGCCTGGCCCGCGATGGTGCCGCCGGTGCCTAGCACGAGCACACGGGCCAGCGCGGTCCCGGCGGGGGACTGCTGAGCGATGGCCGGCGACGCAAGCCCGATGACGAGGGCTGCGGCAAGGCCGACGATGGTGCGTGCAGAACGAGCCGATCGGAACAAGTGCAGCGTCATTTCTTCCCCCAGCGACAGATTTCCTGCTTACAACTCGTGGTTTTATCGCGCAAGAAATGGACAAACTTGCGGCGGAAACCATCGGGGACAGAATTCCGACCTTCCCGGCCGCTCTCACCCGGTACCCTGCTCACACCGCCTTGCTCGCCGGCGAGCCTGCAAAATGTTGACACCGCAGGAATGGCGTCGCACATTTTTCGAAGATTATTCGAAATATGGGGCCCGCCATGCATTTCGAGCTTCCCGACGATCTCCGCACTCTGCAAGGCCGGATCCGCGAATTCGTGCGCAGCGAGCTCAAGCCCCACGATGCCGCGATCGAGGCAACGGGCGAGGTGCCGGAAAGCGCGATGGCCGGCCTGCGCAGGATGGGATTGTTCGGCACCAACACGCCCAAGCAATTCGGCGGTCTCGGCCTCTCAATGCTCGGCAGCTGCCTCGCGATCGAGGAACTCGCGAAGGCGCACACGGCGTTCTACTATCTGAGCGGGGTGAACGTTCACATCGGATCGAAGGCGATCGAGTTCTTCGCGCAGCCCGCGGTTCGCGACCGGTATCTGCCCGAGCTCGCCAGCGGCCGGATGATCGGCGCCTTCGCGCTGACCGAGCCGAACGCCGGATCGGATGCCGCCCGCATCCAGACCAGGGCGCGGCCGGACGGCGATCATTACGTGCTCGACGGCAGCAAGACCTACATCACCAATGCGCCGGTCGCCGGCGTCTTCACGGTGTTCGCCACGCTCGACCCGTCCGCAGGCGCGAAGGGCATCGCGGCGTTTGTCGTGGACGCGAAGACGCCGGGCCTCGCCATCGGCCGCCTGGTCGAGATGGCCGCCGGTCGCGGCTCTGATCATGCCGAGGTGATCTTCGAAGACTGCCGCATTCCCCGCGAGAACCTGCTCGGCCAGGAGGGCGAAGGATTTGCCATCGCGATGCGGTGCCTGGATGCCGGGCGCACGCATTGGGGCGCCTATTGCGTCGGCGCGGCGAGCCAGCTCATGGACTACGCGCTCGATCATGTCTCGGAGCGCGAGACGTTCGGACGCAAGCTGCGCGACCATCAGGGCATCGAGTGGCAGATCGCCGACATGGCGAGCGCGCTGCATGCCGCACGCCTGGTCGCGTATGAGGCGGCCTGGCGTTACGACCAGGGCGACGACGCCGCCCGCACCGCTGCGGCGGCACTGTCCAAATATACCGGCGCTGACATGGTGCAGCGGGTGGCCGACATGACCATGCAGCTGTTCGGTGGTGCCGGTTATTCCAGGGACCTGCCGATCGAACGCATCTGGCGCGAAACGCGGGTGGTCCGCATTCTGGATGGCACATCCGAGATCATGCGGCAGATCATCGCCCGCAACGCGTTCCGCAACCATCAACGGCGGAACACGTCAATCTGACAACGGCCTCTTCCACTTTATGTTGCAATAGTTCTTGGTGATCCACTTCCGCTGTCTTAGTGTTTTTGCGGGATGGGAGAAGGAAGTGGCTTCGGGGACGACGCTCAAGCTCAAGCAACAACGCAGCCGCGATCGGCGCGAGCAGATCCTCTCGGCGGCGACCAAGCTGTTCGGTCAGAGGGGCATCGACGGCACGTCGCTCACCGAGGTCGCTGCGGTGGCGAAAGTACCGCTCTCCAGCATCTACGATTATTTCGAGGATAAGCGCGCGCTGGTGCTGGATGTGCCCGAGGGCAATTTCGAGGCGCTGTATCAGCAGACCGAGCCGCTGCTGGTGAAGGGGGGCGACCCCGTCGAGCAGCTTCGCATCATCTTCCTGACCAACTTCCAGTACATCAAGGACAATCCGAGCTGGGGTCGCGTGTTCTTCCTGGAGATATGGCCGAGCGTCCTTGCCGCCGAGCCGCGGGTCAAGAAGGCGGTCGACAAATACGCGCTCCGTTACGTGCAGCTGATCAAGCAGGCGATCCGCGCCGGCACCTATCGCCGCAATCTCGATCCCTACACCGCGATGTCGCTCATGATGGGCGGCATGTGCCACTTGACCGCGGTCTGGCTGCTCTATGGCCGCAAATACGATCTGGTGAAGAAGGGCAAGACGCTGTTCACCACACTGCACAACGGGTTCGTTCAGCGTTAGCTGCGCCCGGCTTCGGCGGCGCGAATGATTTGATCCAAAATCAGCGCTGTTTGGCCTGCCGTTGAGACGATCCTTTCCCAGAAAGCCAATACACAACCGTCGAAATCCTGTTCTAGTATGATGCCATGGGCGACCCGCAGATGGACGCGCGGGCACTGGGGATGGGAGCGAACCGATGGACGTCAAGGCTGTTCTGCCGCCGCGTGGCCGCGACTATCGCCTCGACCTGCTGCGCGGCTTCGCCAACTGGGCGATCTATCTCGATCACATCCCGAACAACGCGGTGAACTGGATCACGCAGAAGAATTTCGGCTTCAGCGATGCGGCCGATCTGTTCGTCTTCATCTCCGGCTATACCGCGTCCTTTGTCTACGCGCGGATGATGCTGGAGCGCGGCACCGTGATCGGCGCCACCCGGCTGATCAAGCGGGCCTGGCAGATCTATGTCGCGCATGTGCTGCTGTTCGTGATCTACATCGCCGAGATCGGCTATCTCTCCCAGCGCTATCACGACCCCAATCTGCAGAATGAATTCAACGTCGCAGGCTTCATGCAGAACCCGGCGGAGACGCTCTATCAGGGCCTGATCCTGGCGTTCAAGCCGGTCAACATGGACGTGCTGCCGCTCTACATCGCGCTGATGCTGGTCTATCCGCTGGTGCTGTGGGCGATGCTGCGCAAGCTCAATCTGACGCTGCTGGCCTCGTTCCTGCTCTATCTCGCCGCACGGCATTTCGACTGGAATCTGCCGGCCTATCCGGGTGGCTCATGGTACTTCAACCCGTTCTGCTGGCAATTCCTGTTCGTGTTCGGCGGCTGGTTCGCGCTCGGCGGCGCCAGCGAATCGATCACGTTCATCCGCTCGCGCGCCTTTCTCTGGCTCGGCGGCGCCTACCTTTTGTTCGCGCTGGTCATGACGCTGGCGGGCCGCTTTCCGGAACTGGGCCAGGCGATGCCGCCCTGGCTCTATGACGCCTTCAACCCGAACGACAAGACCAACCTCGCGCCCTATCGCGTGCTGCACTTTGTGGTGCTGGCCTTCTTCGTCACGCGCTTCCTGCCGCGCGAGTGGGCCGGATATGAATGGCCGATATTCCAGCCGATCATCAAATGCGGCCAGCAGTCGCTCGAGGTGTTCTGCTCGGGCGTCTTCCTTGCCGTGGTCGCGCATGTGGTGCTGGTCGAGGTCTCCGGCAGCCTCTGGATGCAGATCGTTGTCAGCGCGTTCGGCATCGTGCTGATGACCGTGCTCGCCTATTATCGCTCCTGGTCGAAGAAGGTCGACAAGGCGCCGAAGCCGCCTGTGGCTGCGCAAGCGCCGGCGGCCGCGAAGCCGGCGGAATAGGCGCGTCATCGATGTCGCGTGCCTTCTATCACGATCATCCCGAAATCCTGCAGCTCGAAGCCGAGGTGCGCGACGCCAGGCCCGGCGCCGTCCTCGTCGAGCGCTCGCCGTTCTTTCCCGGAGGAGGCGGGCAGCTTCCGGACCAGGGTGTCCTGAGATGGTCCGGCGGCGTGCTGCCCATCACCGGACTTGAGCGCGACGAACGCGGCCTGTGGCATCTGTTTGCCGGCGAAGCTTTGCCCTCCGGCAACGTGACGCTCGAAGTCGAGCCGGCATTTCGCGCGTCGATGTGCGAGCTGCACACGCTCGCCCACGTCGTCAACGCGCTGGTCTATACCCGGTTCGGCGGCGTGCTCCTGACCGGGGCACAACTCAATGCCGACGGCACCTTCCGGGTCGATTTCGATCTGCCCGGCGCCGACAATGAGGCCCTGCGGGCGCTTGAGGCGCCGCTCAACGACATCATCCGACAGGACCTTCCGGTGAGCGCCGCCTTCATGGCGCATACCGAAGCAGAAGCCACACCCGGATTGTTTCGCAGCAAGGCCGTCGCTCCGCCGGTCGGGGAGGATGGCCTTGTCCGGATCGTCGAGATCCTCGGTCTCGACCGGCAAGCCTGCGGCGGCACCCATCTGACGTCGACGGGGCGCGCGCGACCCGCACGGATCGTCAAGATCGACAACAAGGGCCGCCAGAACCGCAGGATCAAGGTTGCGGTCTGACCGGCTCTCGCAAGCCGCCTGCGTTTGCTATTTCGCGAGCGGCTTGCCGGCCGTCTCCGGCGCCAGGGCGATCAGCGGCAGGCCGATCAGATAGATCAGCGACAACATCGAGATTGCCAGCGGGAAACTTCCGGTGCGCGCGGCGAGCGCGCCGATCAGCGTCGGGCCGGCAGCGCCGAGCACGCGGCCCATGCTGAAGGCGAAGCCGGAGCCCGAGCCGCGCAGCGCGGATGGAAACATCTCCGGCAGCCAGATCGTGAACAAGCCAAACACGCCATTGGTCAAGAAGCCGAGCACCGGCAGCAGAGCCATGAACAGCACCAGGCTGTCGAGCCATTCGATCGCGACTTCATAGCAGACCACAACGGAAATCAGTCCGCCGATGAAGAACAGCACCGCGGTGCGCCGCCGGCTGCCGAGCCAGGTGGTGAGCGATGGCACGAGGAAGCAACCGATCAACGTGCCGACATTGGTGATCAGCCCGGCCACCGCGCCCATCTCCTGCGCATGCGCCGGCGTCGCCCCCGCCGCGACCAGCTTGGTCGAAATCACGGTGGGCGCCCAGAAGTTCGACGACCACAGGCCGAAGATGATGCAGGCCATCATCAGCGCCGCCGCCCAGGTGGTGCGCGCCTGATCCCCGGTGAACAACGCCGCGACCGACGGCCGCTCGCGCGACGCGCTGCCCTCGGGTTCAGGAATGTTGCTGCGCAGATACGCAATCAGCAGCGCCGGCAGGATGCCGAGCAGGAACATGCCGCGCCAGCCGAGCGTGCTGCCGATCACGAGCGTCACGGCGGCGGCGAGGAATAACCCGGTCGGCGTGGCCGTATGCAGCCAGCCAGCGAGTCGCACCCGCGTATTCTCCGGCACGGATTCCTGCAGCAGCGGCGTGCCCGCGGCCCATTCGCCGCCGATGCCGAAGCCGGCAACGAAGCGAAACAATGCGAACATCACGATACCGGTCGCAAGCCCGCACAGCGCCGTGAACAGCGAGTAGACCAGCACCGTCCAGCACATGATCCTGACGCGCCCGTAACGGTCCGCGGCCCAGCCCCAGACCATCGAGCAGGCCCAGCCCAGCATGAAGATCGAGAACAGCAGGCCGCCATAGATGCCGATATTGGCCTTGCTCGGCTCGATGCCGCTGGCGGGCAACAGTTCGCTCAGCGCGCTGACCAGGATGTAGCCGTACATCGAGGAATCGAAGCCATCCAGCATCCAGCCGAACCAGGTCGCCCAAAACACTTTTCGCGGCGACGCCGCGCCAGTCGCCGTGACCGACGGCGCAACGGCATCAACGATGCTCTCAGTCATGTTTCCTCGCACGTTTTTTTGTGCTGCGGACTATGACGAGGTTTGCGCGACGAGACACCTCCGCCAAACGGGACGGAGGTATCCGGCATCAGAATGGCGGCGCCGCTCGGGGACAGTGCCTTCTCGCCAAATTCGAACGGCGGCTGGAATTTCTCAAGCGGTAATCCCGAAAGTCGGGAAGGGCATGTCATCTTGCAAGAGGCACTTTCGAGCCAGCCGCGCGCGAGTTTTCATCCGGCCTCGTGAACCTGACGGCCCTCGAACCATGTCGAAAGCACCCTGGTCTGCGATAGAAGCTCCGGCGCGGTCGCGAACAGGTCGCGATCGACCAGGATGAAATCTGCCGACTTTCCGGCTTCGATCGATCCGGTGAGATCGGACAAGCCCATCGCCTGCGCCGCGTTGACGGTGTAGATACGCAGCACCGTCTCGAGATCGAGGGCCTGCTCCGGCCAAAGCGCGCCATCATATCCGCCCCGCGGATTGCGGCGCGTGATCATCCCTTCGATCCCGAGCCAAGGGTCCGGATTGGCCACAACCGGCCAGTCCGATCCGGCCGCCATCAACGCGCCGGCGGCGTGGAGATCGCGAAGCGGCCAATAGCAATCGGCGCGATCCTCGGGCATCGCCGCGCGGATGGCTTCCTGGATCGGGCCGGGATACCAGATGATCGGCGACAGGTCGGCCGCAACATCGAGCGCGCGGAAGCGCGGGATATCGGCGGGGGCAACGAAGCCCGCATGCGCGATCTGGTGCGTAGCACCAGCGCCGTTTCCGGGTCCGTTGAAGCTACGCACGGCGTCGATGGCATCGAGCGTATCGCGAACCGCGGCATCGCCGGTGCAATGCACCTTGACCCGCATCCGATGTTTCTCGGCCTTTGCGATCCACCGCACCAGATCGGGAATCGAGATCAAGGAATCGCCGCAAAAGCAGCAGCCTTGCAAGCGCGTGGCGCGGTATGGCGTGAGCATGGCGGCGGTACGCGTCGTCGGCACTCCGTCCATGAACAGCTTGATGAAATCGGGGCGGACGTGGCGGGTGCGATAGGCCTCGCGGCGCACGATCAGCGCGTCGCCGACGAGATCGGCACCCGACAGCGTCCGCTGCGCGGGCAGCGAGGCGACGCACCAGCCATTGAGCTCATTCGCACGATCGAGCGCGGCCAACGCTTCCAGGAACGGGAGCGTCGTGGTCGCATCCTGAAATGCGGTGACGCCGAAGCCATTGAGAATCTCAACCGCGCGGCGGCACGAAGCCTTGTTGCGCTCCGCAAGATCCGGGATGCTTCGCTCGACCGCCTGCTCGGCAAGCCCCGAGGCTCGCTCCAGCAGCAGCCCGGTCGCAGCCCCGGTCTCCGCATCGCGCAGGATTTGACCGTCTTGCGGATCGGGCGTGCCGGCGTCGATCCCGATCAGCTCCAACGCACGAGAATTGACCCACCGGTTGTGCTGGCTGTCGTCGCGCAGCATCACCGGATGCGCCTCGGAAACCGCATCGAGTGCCGCCAGCGAACTTGCACGGCCGATCACCTCGACCAGTTGACTTCCCCAGATGCCGCCAAAGACCCACTCGCCCGGTTTCGTCGTCGCGCATCGCGCGCGCACGGCTTCAAGCACCGCATCGAACGACATCGTCGGCAAGAGTTTCAATTCATAGAGGTCGGCTTGCCCGCCACGGAGATGGTGGTTGTGCACGTCGACGATACCGGGCAACAGCATGCTGCCGCCAAGGTCCACCATCCTGGTTCCGGGACCGGCCAGACTTTTGATGTCGAGATCGTGACCGACGGCAACGATGGTGCCGCCGGCCACCGCAATCGCCTCGGCGCGGCTCGCAGCGGCATCCGCCGTGAACACGTTTCCATTATGGAAGATCAATTCCGGCCGCATCATCGTGCTTGGCCCTCAGTGCGCCGACAAGGCTCGCGGCTGCCGCGAGAAAATAGTGAGGCACAGAGCGTAAGCCGCGATTGCGGCGGTCTGCAGCCAGTAAGGTAGTGTGGACCTGCCGTCGAGAACGACGTGCAGCGCATCGGAAAGATTGACGGCGCAAAGACCGAGAACCGTGACCCAGATCGCGACCAAGGCGAAGACGACCTCACCCGAATGCGCGGCGGAGACAAACAGGCAGATATAGGCCACCACTGCGAACGAGATGATCTTGTCCTGATAGGCGTAGTAGGGTGTATCGTAGTAGACAAAGAGGATGGGCACCTTGATCCCGAAGAAGTGCGCCACCGCCATGCAGCAGAAATAGGCTACGCCGGCCCAAAGAAGCAGACTGAGAATTCGACCGCTCATCGAGTCACCCCATAAAGGACCCTGCGAGATATTCCTGTCGGCGAGCTGGTTACATCGCTCGCGTCGTTTCACGGTCCCACATCAATCATGGACCAGCCAGACACATTAATTTCTGACCGAGGAAACCATGGCCTACCATCGCAAGCGCCCCGCCCAGGATCCCTGCCCCGTCGAGACGGTCCTCAAGATCGTCTCGGGAAAGTGGAAGGTTCGGGTGCTTCATCTCCTTTCACTAGACGAACTCAGCTTCGGCGAATTGCGCAACTCGATCGTGGGCGTTCGCCAGCAAGTCTTGTCCAGCCTGCTGCGGGACCTGATCGCCGACGGCGCGGTCCGGCAGCGCAAGATTTCATCCGAACGATCGATCTACGCACTGACGGAGAGAGGATTCGAGCTTGTTGCGCTGCTGACCCCGCTGGCCGAGTGGGGAAACAATCTGCTCGCCGAACAGGGCGTTACGTGGCGACCGCCCGAGCCGCGGCGAAGCGCTCAGCACGGCGGCGGTGACGAGACCTACCGGACATCGGGGCACCCGTCCGCGCAGAGCGCGCAACGATAATTGCGTTCGACCGGTTTGCTTACCGATTGCCGCGCCGGCTGACGTAGAACACGCTATAGTGGCTCGATCAATCGTCATCTCGTCAGACGAGCATCGCGCTTGTCCAGATCCCGGTCGCGCCTGGGGATCATGCCGCGGTTCGCTCGACGGGGCGCGATCGGCTTGTTAAGCCGCGTCCCGCAAGGACAATTTGAGTCGGGACATGACCGTAGCGATCGAGATGGGACAAACGACGGCCGGCGCTTCGGCGGCCATCGACCTCGAGGAGCTATTGGCCACGCGCCTCCTGGTGCAGGGCAATTCGGGTTCCGGCAAATCCCATCTGCTGCGCCGGCTGCTGGAACAGAGCGCGCCATGGGTGCAGCAGACCATCATCGATCCCGAGGGTGACTTCGTGACCCTGGCCGAGCGATTCGGCCACCTCGTCATCGATGCCGAGGACCATACCGAGCGCAGCCTGCAGGTCGCCGGCGAGCGCGTGCGCATCCATCGCGTCTCCACCGTGCTCAATCTCGAGGGGCTCGACGCCGAGAACCAGATGCGGCGCGCCGCGGCCTTCCTCGGCGGCATGTTCGAGGTCGCCCGCGACCACTGGTATCCGATGCTGGTGGTGGTGGACGAGGCGCAGCTGTTCGCGCCGGCGATCGCGGGCGAAGTTTCCGACGAGGCGCGCAAGCTCTCGCTCGGCGCGATGACCAACCTGATGTGCCGCGGCCGCAAGCGCGGGCTTGCCGGGATCATCGCGACCCAGCGGCTGGCCAAGCTCGCCAAGAATGTCGCGGCCGAAGCATCGAACTTCCTGATGGGCCGGACCTTCCTCGATATCGACATGGCGCGCGCCGCCGACCTGCTCGGCATGGAGCGGCGGCAGGCGGAAGCGTTCCGCGACCTGGAGCGCGGACAATTCATGGCGCTGGGACCCGCGCTCTCCCGCCGCCCGCTGGGCTTGCGCATCGGTCCGACCGACACCCAACCGCGCAACGCGGCACCGCGGCTGATGCCGCTGCCTGAAGCGGCGCTTGAGGATGCACGCGCCATCATCCTCGCGGCCCCGCCGCCCGAAACTACGGCCAGACCGCCGCGCCGCGCGCCGTCGCCCGACCTGCTCAGCCAGTTGATGGCCGGCAAGCCAACTGTACCGGAGCAAGATCCCGAAACCGCGGAACCGCCGCTCAGCGCCGAGCAGCTGGCCGAGCGGCGTGAGCGGCTGGATCGCATCTTGCGCGCGATCCTCGCCGAGCCCGACGCCGGCTTCCGCGCCATCGGCGTGCTCTATCAGGAGTTCGTGGTCCGCTGCCGGATCGAGGGTCTCGGTGCCGTCGTGCCCGAGCTGACCGATTTCCGCCGCATGCTGACGCGCGCCCGCGCCGGGCTCGGCGCCGAGATGGCGGAGGACGACGCGTGGCAGGATGTCTCGCTGCGTGCCGCGATCCTGCCCGAGGACATGCAGGGCGTCTTCATGATGATCGCCCGCGCCGCGAAGGAAGGCTGGCCCTGCCCGAGCGATGCCGCGATCGCCCGCGCCTATGGCACGCACTCGCTGCGTCGCGCCCGGCATTTGCTGACCTACATCGAGGAGCAGGGCCTGATCGTCTGCCAGCTTGACGGGGCCGGCCGGCGGATCGTGACACTCGTCGAGCTCGCCTGGGCCACGGCCGCAGCCGACCCGAATGCCGACGAAGTGCCGGCGGAAGCAGCCTGCAACAGCTCGACTCCGTAATCAGTCGCTGGGCGACGAAGCGTTCGGTCTTGCATGGAATCCCGGAAGCGTCGCAAGACACGAAAAGGCCCGCCGGAAGGCGGGCCTTTTTGTTTCTGCTGGTTGAGGAATCTGGTTGCGGTGGGCCCGCGACAGGCCCCCATAGCTCCTCATCTTCAGGCCTCACGCATGCTGTGGCTGCGCAAGCTGGCTGACCTGCGTCGCCGGCGGATCGACAACCAGGGTCCCGCCATGGCCGTCGCTCGAGGTCGTGAAGGTCGAGGCCATGTAGTTGCCGAGAAGCGCAATACTCGCCGTAACAGTGCCGTCCGTCACCGTGAGCGTTCCGTTCGTACTGGTTCCGCTGAAGGTCGGCGTGTGAACGCTCGCGAAATTGATGTTCGCGAAATCGATCGCATCCGAACCCGTCATCCCGGCGACGGTCCCGCTAAAGCTCGCGGAATTGTCGAGCTTCAGCGTCCCCGTCGACCCTTGGAACGTCACGCCGGCATTCGACCCCCCGGTCAATTCCAGGGTGCCGCCCGGCACGATGTTGGCGCTGCTCGGGCTCTCTCCTGTCACATTGAACGACTGCCAGGCGCCCCATGCGGTGCCGTCATTCGCCCGGATCCAGAGTTGGTCGGTGCCCGAGCCGGCCTGATAGGTCGTCTGGGAAAGCTGCGCCGCAGTGATGTCGATCTCGGTATTCGCAGACTGGTTGACTCCGTTGACGTTCCAGCGCCCGTTGGTGTTGGAATCCCACAGCGCATATTTCGTGATGGCATCGCCGTCGGCGTCCGCCGCAGTGACGAGGTTCGCGGCAGCAAAGGTCTGCCCCGAGACCGTCACGACGTTGGCGACCGAGACGGTTGGCGCCTGGTTGGTTGCGGTGGCCGTGAACGACTTCCACGTACTCCACTCGCTGCCGTCATTGGCCCGCACGAAGAGCGTATCCGACGGCGAGCCGCCGGGGCCGAACACGTAGCTCACCTGCGAGAGATTCGCCGCCGAGACATCGATCTCGGCGTTGGCCGCCTGGGCGACGCCGTTCACCACCCAGTGGCCATTTCCACCGGTGTCCCAGAACGCATACTGGGTGATCGGATCGCTCTCGGCATCCGAGGTCGAGAACAGGGTCGAGGCCGCCACCGAATGGCCGTGAATGCCGCTGACGTCCGATGCCGTCACGACCGGAGCCGTGTCGGGACCCGGCGTTGCCGTGAATGCGGCCCAGGAGCCCCACTCGCTGCCGTCATTGGCCCGCACATAGAGCGTATCTGATGTCGAGCCGCCGGGGCCGAACACGTAGCTCACCTGTGAGAGGTTCGCCGCGGCAACATCGATCTCGGCGTTGGCCGCCTGGGCGACACCATTCACCACCCAGTGGCCATTGCCGCCGGTGTCCCAGAACGCGTACTGGGTGATCGGATCGCTCTCGGCATCCGAGGTCGAGAACAGGCTCGACGCAAGAGCCGACGTCTCACCGTGGACCGCGGCCACGTTCGCCGCCGTCACGACCGGAGCCGTGTCGGGGCCCGGTGTTGCCGTGAATGCGGCCCAGGTGCTCCACTTCGATCCGTCGTTCGCCCGCACGTAGAGCGTGTCGGGCGTCGAGTTGCCGGGACCGAACACGTAGCTCACCTGCGAGAGGTTCGCCGCGGACACATCGATCTCGACGTTTGCCGCCTGGGCGACACCATTCACCACCCAGTGGCCATTGCCGCCGGTGTCCCAGAATCCGTACTGGGTGATCGGATCGCTCTCGGCATCCGAGGTCGAGAACAGGCTCGAGGCGAGAGTCGACGCCTCGCCGTGAACCGCGGCCACGTTCGCTGCCGTAACGACCGGAGCAGTATCGTCCCCCGGTGTTGCCGTGAACGCGGTCCAGGTGCTCCACTTCGATCCGTCATTCGCCCGCACGTAGAGCGTATCGGGCGTCGAGCCGCCCGGTCCGAACACGTAGCTGACCTGCGAAAGATTCGCCGCGGCAACATCGATCTCGACGTTTGCCGCCTGGGCGACGCCGTTCACCACCCAGTGGCCATTACCGCCGGTGTCCCAGAACCCATACTGGGTCATCGGATCGCTGTCGGCATCCGAGGTCGAGAACAGGCTCGAGGCGAGAGCCGACGTCTGCCCATGGGCCGCTTTCACGTTCGCCGCAGTCACGGCCGGAGCAGTATCGCCCCCCGGCCCTGCCGTGAACGATGTCCAGTTACTCCACAGGCTGCCGTCGTTTGCCCGCACGAAAAGCGTATCAGCCGTCGAGCCGCCGGGACCGAATACGTAGCTCACCTGCGACAGGTTCGCCGCGGCAACATCGATCTCGGTGTTGGCCGCCTGGGCGACACCATTCACCACCCAGTGGCCACTTCCGCCGGTGTCCCAGAACGCATACTGGGTGATCGGATCGCTCTCGGCATCCGAGGTCGAGAACAGGCTCGACGCAAGAGCCGACGTCTGCCCATGGGCGGCGGTCACGTTCGCGGCCGTAACAACCGGAGCAGTATCGACCCCCGGTGTTGCCGTGAACGACTTCCAGGCCCCCCACAGACTGCCATCGTTGGCCCGCACGTAGAGCGTATCGGGCATCGAGCCGCCGGGCCCGAACACGTAGCTGACCTGCGACAGGTTCGCCGCGGCAACATCGATCTCGACATTGGCGGCCTGGGCCACACCATTCACCACCCAGTGGCCATTTCCACCGGTGTCCCAGAACGCATACTGCGTGATCGGATCGCTCTCGGCATCCGAGGTCGAGAACAGGCTCGACGCAAGCGCCGACGTCTGCCCATGGGCCGCTGTGACGTTCGCGGCCGTAACGACCGGAGCGGTATCGCTCCCCGGTGTTGCCGTGAACGACTTCCAGGCCCCCCACAGGCTGCCGTCATTCGCCCGCACGTAAAGCGTATCAGCCATCGAGCCGCCGGGGCCGAATACGTAGCTCACCTGCGACAGGTTCGCCGCCGCAACATCGATCTCGACATTGGCGGCCTGGGCGACACCATTCACCACCCAGTGGCCGTTGCCACCGGTGTCCCAGAAAGCGTACTGGGTGATCGGATCGCTCTCGGCATCCGAGGTCGAGAACAGGCTCGAGGCGAGAGCCGACGTCTGCCCATGGGCGGCCGTCACGTTAGCGGCCGTAACGACCGGAGCGGTATCGGCCCCCGATGTTGCCGTGAACGACTGCCAGGCTCCCCACAATGTTCCGTCGTTCGCCTTGATGAACAGCGTATCGGGGGCTGACCCTGTCGGCCCGAACACGTAGCTCACCTGCGACAGGTTCGCCGCCGGAACATCGATCTCGACGTTGGCTGCCTGGGCGACACCGTTCACTACCCAGTGGCCGCTTCCGCCGGTGTCCCAGAACGCGTACTGGGTCATCGTGTCGGGATCCGGATCGCTCACCGTGAACAGGCTGGATGCGGCGATCGACGTCTGGCCGTGCGCCGCGGTGACATTGGCTGCGTTCACGGTTGGCGCGGTGTCGACAAACGCCTTTGCGGTAAACTGGGTCCAGCCGCTCCAAGCCGTGCCGTCATTGGCTCGTACGAAGAGGGTATCAGTCGAACCGCTCGGACCGAACACGTAGCTCATCTGCGACAGGTTCGCCGCCCCAATATCGATCTCGGCGTTGGTCGCCTGCGCGACGCCGTTGAGGACCCAGTGTCCGTTACCTTGGGTGTCCCAGAACGCGTATTGGGTGATGGGATCGCCATCGGCGTCCGTGACCGAGAACAGGCTGGAAGCGAGCGCAGAGCTCTCGCCAAAGATTGCCGTTACATTGGGCGCGGACGTGACCGGTGCGACGTCGGCACGCGTCGTGACCAGCGTGCCGGTGCCGCCATCGGTGCCGACGCTGAACCGGACGCCAGGGGTTTGATCAAGCTGCAGATCAAAGGAGGAAGCCCCCTCGGTGACATGCAGGATGTTGCCCGCGAGCAAGGACGCCGATCCGCCGGATACGAAATTGAGGCCAGCCAAATCGATGCTGTCGCCCAGCACCAGACCGCTGATGGTGGTGCCGGCCAAAGATGTGCCATCGACCTTGAGCTGCCCGCCGGAACCGCTGAATGCGATGCCGCTCGCGAGGCTTCCCGCCTGCAATTCGACCACGCCGCCGGAGATCGTCACCACCCCTGCGGAGCCGCCGGACGATACAATCTCACTACCACCAGCGAACACGAAGACGTTGCTCGTCGTCGTGCCTGCTAGATTGAACGCGCCACCACTCGACACCGCAATGTCGTGCGCCGTGCCTCCGGCGGCAACGTTGAACACGCCGCCACTGGAAACGGTCAGGTGATCCAGCGCGCCGCCCGAAAGGACGTTGACCGTGCCGCCGGAGACGGCCGTCCCGGAGCCCACGGCGCCGTTGACAACACCACCTGAGACGACGTTCTCAACACCACCGGCATAAACGCCCACGCGGCTGAGCACGGTGCCCGACACATTGAATATGCCGCCGCTGGAGACGCCGACGAAAGCCGCCGTGCCGCCGGCCAGAACGTTCAATACGCCGCCTGCGCTGACGCCGGTGCCTGAACTGACGGCTCCGGTGATCAGTCCACCGGACAGCACGTTCTCGACACCGCCGCTAGTGACGCTGGCATTGCTCAGCACGGTGCCGGCAACATTGAAGATGCCGCCGCTCGACACGCCGACAAAGGCCGCCGTGCCGCCGGCCGACAGGTTCAACGTACCGCCCGAAACTCCAGTCCCGGATCCGCTCGCGCCGGAGATCGATCCTCCGGACAAGACGTTCTCTACGCCGCCGGCGTACACACCGGTATTGCTCAGCACCTTGCCTGCGACATTGAAGATGCCGCCACTCGACACACCGACGTGAACAGCCGAACCACCGGCCAGGACATTCACGACGCCTCCGGCGAAAATGACGGTCGCCGCACTCGATGCCCCGGAGATGAACCCGCCGGACAGCACGTTCTCCACGCCGCCGCTCGAGACCAGCGTGTTGCTTGTGATCGTACCCGCAACATTCAGGGTGCCGCTCGACACCGTAAGGTCGTGGGCCGTACCACCGGCCGAGACATTCAGAGTACCGCTCGAAACTGTCAGATGATCCAGCGCACCGCCCGCAAGAACGTTGACGGTGCCGCCGGATATGCCCGTCCCGAGGCCGGGGGCGCCGGTGACCACACCACCCGAGAGAACATTCTCAACGCCGCCGTCAAAGACGCCGACATTGCCGAGTACGGTGCCAGCCACGTTGAACGTGCCGCCACTCGACACACCGACGAAAGTAGCCGAGCCACCGGCAAGAAGATTCAAAGTGCCGATAACTCCGTTCCCCGCGGAGAAGGATCCCGAGATCAGTCCACCGGACAGCACGTTCTCGACACCGCCGCTCGACACCGTCGTGTTGCTCGTCGTCGTGCCGGCAAGATTGAACGTGCCGCCGCTCGACACCGCTATGTTGTGCACCATGCCGCCGGCGGAAACATTCAGCGTTCCGCTCGACACCGTCAGGTGATCCAGCGCGCCGCCGCCAAATACGTTGACCGTGCCGCCGGATACGCCGGTCCCGGAACCGGTAACGCCGGTGACAACACCACCCGAGAGGACGTTTTCAACGCCGCCATCATAGACAGCGACATTGCTGAGCACGGTGCCCGACACGTTGAACGTGCCGCCGCTCGAAACACCGACATAGGCCGCCGAGCCACCGGCCAGAACGTTGAGGGTACCGATAACACCGGTCCCCGAGCTGATGGCGCCGGTGATCAGACCGCCGGACTGCACGTTCTCGACGCCGCCGGCAAACACCATGCCGTTGCTGAGCACGGTGCCCGCGACATTGAACGTGCCGCCGCTCGACACGCCGACAAAAACCGCTGAGCCCCCGGCCAGAAGGTTTACCGTACCGCCGGCAATGCCCGTCCCCGAGCCACTGGCCCCGCTGATCAGACCACCGGACAGCACCGTCTCGACGCCGCCCGCCAGGACGCCCGTATTGCTGGTCATGGTGCCGCCGACGCTGAGCACGCCGCCGCTCGAAACAGTAACGTGGTCGGCGGTGGCGCCGGCTTCGACGATGACCCGCCCGGAATCGCCAACACTCGTCGCCGAGCCGCCGGCGAGAATGTCGAGCAGACCGCCGCCCGAAACTTGCACGCCCGACGCGAGGCCACCCGACGAAACGGTCTCAACGCCGCCGCTGAGCACGAATTGATTGGTGACGATACCGCTGTCGTTCAGCGCACCGCTGGCATAGACGAACATCGCGGTCGCGGTCGCGCCCGACAGCACGTTCACCGTGCCACCGGAGATCGCGGTGCCAAAGCCTCCGGACACACCCTGCACCACACCGCCCGACAGCACGTTCTCGACGCCGCCGCTATACACACTGACAGAGCTCAGCACCGTACCGGCGACGTTGAAGACGCCACCGGCCGAGACGCCGACATAGGCCGCCGTGCCGCCGGCCGAAAGGTTCAACGTACCGCCCGAAACGCCGGTCCCGGATCCGCTCGCTCCGGAGATCGACCCGCCCGACAGGATATTCTCGACGCCACCGGCGTAGACGGCCGCATTGCTCAGCACACTGCCAGCAACGTTGAACGTGCCGCCGCTGGAAACGCCAACATGGACGGCGGACCCGCCGGCAGAAAGGTTCAATATGCCGCCGGCGGAAACGCCGGTCCCGGAGTTTGTTGCCCCCGAAATGAAACCGCCCGACAGTACGTTTTCGACACCGCCGCTACGGACCCCGATCATGCTGAGCGTCGTGCCGGCTACGTTGAAGACGCCGCCGCTCGAAACCGACAGGTATGAAGCAGAGCCGCCGGCGAGAACATTGACGGTGCCGCCGGAAATGCCGGTGCCCGAGCCGACGGCTCCGGAGATGAATCCGCCGGCCTCGATGTTCTCGACGCCCCCAGTGAACACCGCCGTGAAACTGTTGACGGTCCCCGCCACGTTGAGCGTGCCGCCACTCGAGACGGCGAAGCGATCGCCCGCGCCGCCGGCGCCGACGACGGCACTGCCGCCGCTGGAAATTGTGGTCCCAACCGCGTAGCCGCCGGCATCGACCAGGAGCTGGCCGCCGCCACTGAGCGTCGTCTGGGTTGCCGAGCCTCCGCTGAGGACCTCGAGCGTGTTGGCTCCCGTTTCGGTCAGTCCTGAGCTGGTAACACCCGAGCTTACAAAAGTGGTGCTCATGGCAGCGCGCCCCCAAAAAAAATGGTCAGTTCTTGAAATAGGCTAGAGCTTGAATCCAGGAATCGTCCTGATCACCGACTTCACATGGTCCACGGTGATCAGCTTTGTGCACTCGAACTGACGCGGCGTTCCCTTGTGGCGGGGACACCAGAAAAAATCTTTGTGGTCGAATCGAACCGCCGGATCGTTCCAGCAGCTATTGCAGGCGTGATAGTTGATCACGCGATACGGCGTAGCAAATTCATTTGTCGGATGCGTGAAGCCCGCGATCATCACGACCGGGGTGCCGACCGCCCAGGCCAGCCAGGCAAGTCCGCTGGAAAGGCCGATGAAGAAGTCCGCGTGATCGAGCAGATTCGCTCGCTCCTGAATCGGGCGGTCACCGGTCCAGTCCTCCGCGCCGTTCGGAATGTGATTCCATACCAGCTCGTGGCCGTGCGTCGGCTTCTGATCGATGCAGATCACGCGATAGCCGGCCTGCTTGAGGAAGCTGATCAGCTCGCGCCAACCGTTCGGGTTATTCCAGTACTTGCACTGCGTCGTGCTCTGAACCGCGATGCAAACATAAGGCTCGGGAATGGGCCTTTGCTCATCGGCCAGCGAGATGCGCGGCGCCACCTCGGTCGGATCGACGCCGAGGATGTATCCGGCGGTCCGGTGCAGCCCCACAAAGCGGAAGTCACACGGCTGGTAGACGAAATTCTTGTCGTCGAAAAACAATCCGACGCTGTAGGTGGCGTAGTATCGGTCGGTTTGAATTTCCTCATGCGTAACGAAGTTGATCTCCGGATACGCATCGCGAAACAGCGGAATCAGCTTCTCCGCCATCGCACAGGTCAGCCTGCAATTGTGAGCTTGCCTGAACTTTTCCACATAGGGAAACCAGCCGATCGTGTCGCCCAGGGTGCCGACCGGAAGCTGTATCAGGACGTGACGATCCGTCGCGTTGTACTCATGCGAGAAAATGACATCCTCGCCCTGCAAGACCTCGATACGGAAACGAATGTAGTAGCGCTTTGAGCTGTTGACGCGTCCGCCCGCGAACTGCGTCTCGAAAAGAACATTGCCGGTCTCGGCGTCCCAAAGACGCACGCGCCAAGGACCTTCGGCTTCGGGACAGACGACCCGGGCGCCGTCGTTGAAGTCGAAGCGCAGGCCCTTCGGACCGACTTGAGTGGGAAGTTCTGCCGCTGCCGGATAGGCCCGCTTGGGCGTTTCGGCATCCGGCGCAACGGCTTCCGACTTGGCGGGTACCGCGCTGGTCGACCGATCAACGATGACTTTGGGTTGGTCGGCCACTTGGTCAATCGGACGCTTCAGCCCGATCGCCGGCGCGACGGCAATCGCATTCACGAATATCCCCTGCCCTGAAAATATAAAGAAAGCTAAAAATACCGGCAGACGGTAGGCGAGATTGACAATCGCGTCAACGGACGAAAACCTTAGCGCACACTTCTCTCGCGGCCGCTCCGGAGCCGCAGAAACAAAGAAACACAAGCGATGAGTCGCAATCCCAGCAAGGTCCCGTTTGTGATCGCAGCGTCGGCTCATGGCCCGCTGATCGTCAACCGGCTAGACTACCACACCGCCGGCGAACACACCTTTGGAGTCGGGATTCAGATCCTCGAGCACGGCGCGTTCGACGTCACAGAAATCGAGCTCACGAAGGGTCTTCTTGCACTGCGAAGAACCTACCGGGGGGACGGCGTGGTCGCCATCGACTGCGGGGCGAACATCGGCGTTCACACCATCGAATGGTCCAAGCACATGAACGGCTGGGGCTCGGTCGTTGCCATCGAGGCGCAGGAACGAGTCTACTACGCCCTTGCCGGCAACATCGCCATCAACAACTGCTTCAACGCGCGGGCGATGCACGCGGTCATTTCGTCGGAAACCGGCAAGACCTGGGTGCCGACCTTAAGCCATCAGGAGCCCGCCAGCTTCGGAAGTCTGGAGGTGACGCAACGCCCCGGCACGGAGCAGATCGGTCAGAAGATCGACTATACCCAGGCCAACGGCACTGAAACGACGATGATCACCCTGGACTCCCTGAATCTGAGCCGTTGCGATCTGATCAAGATCGACGTCGAAGGGATGGAGCTGAAGGTGCTGGAGGGGGCCAGCGCCACGATCCGGCAGCATCACCCTGTGATTCATGCGGAATTCATCAAGACCGACAAGGCCGCACTCGTTCGCGCGCTTGCCGATCATGGATACCGGACCTACGACGCAGGGCAAAACTGCCTCGCGATCCATGAATCCGACCCGAGCCTGAGCCACGTGGAATCGCGAACCACGTCATGACGGCCTGACCGCCGAATTCCTTCACCGCTCCCGGAGAGCATCCTGCCGGTAGCGCACGATCGGCGACAACAAATAGCTCATGATGCTGCGGGCGCCCGTCCTGATTTGGACGGTTACGGTCATTCCCGGCGAAAGATTGATCTCCTTGTCATCGACGACCATCTTGGTCCGGTCGATCGAGACATGCGCGACATAGACGGGTCCCGTCCCCTTGGGCTCGCTGCTTTCTTCCGGCGCGCCGCCATTGGGCTCGCGGGCTGAATCCCGTGACCGGTCGCGGGAGACGGAATCGGGCGAGACGCTGACGATCTTGCCGTGCAGCAGGCCGTAGCGCGTGAAGTTGAAGGTATCGACCTTGATTTCGGCGTCCTGGCCGGGGTGCACGAAGCCGATATCGCGATTTGAAACCATCGCTTCGATTTCAAACAGATTGTCGCTGGGTACGACGACCGCGAGCGTCTGGGCGGCGGTTGCGACGCCGCCGACCGTGTGCACGGCCAGTTGCTGCACCACGCCATCGATGGGGGCGGCAAGTTTTTGAAGGCTGGTCCGGTGCTCGGCTTTGGACACTTCGTCCTTGAGGCTGCCGGCCTTCTGCGTCGCCTTGGCGAGATCATCGTACAGGCGGTGCCGGTATTCCGAGACTAGCTTGGCGCGCGTCTCTGCGAGCGCGGCGACGGCCGCGTTGGCCTCCTCGAGCTTGCTCCGTTGCACCAGGACGTCCTGCTGCATCCCGACGAGTTCCTGGAGTTCCTGCAAGTATTGCAGCTTTGAACCGTACTCCCTATCCGCCAGGTACTTGCGAACGCCGACCCGCTCCTGCAGGACCGGCAGTAGAGCTTCAATCTTGGCGATGCTGGCGTCGATCGTTTTGGTCTCCGCGACCTTCTGCACCCGCTGCCGATCCAGTTCCGACAATTTGGCGCGCTGCTCGGAATCCTGACTGCGCAGGTACTCCAGATGCATCTGGATCAACGCGGGCGGCGTGTCGGCCGGTGCGCCGTCAAGCGCGTCGGTGTTTCCGTCGAGCGCCGAACGGGCGCGTGAAATATCCAGCTGTGACGCGAGAAGATCGTTCTTCAGGTGCTGAAACTCCGCCTGATTGCTGGTCGGATCCAGCTCGATCAGAATCTCACCTGCCTTGACCCTTTGACCGTCGCGGACGTGAATGGCCCGCACCACTCCGATCTCCAGCGGCTGAACCAGCTTGACACGGTCGCCCGGTACGATCTTTCCAGGTGCTGAGGCAACGATGTCGATCTTGCCGAGAGCCGCCCACGCCACGGCGCAGCAGAACAGGGCAGCAAGCAGGACGGCGGTCAGCCTGGCGGTGGGAGATGGCGGCGTCTCGACAATTTCGAGGGCGGCCGGCAGGAAGGCCAGCTCGTCCCGGGTTTTGCCCCCGACCGCAACCACTTCACGAGCCGACTTCATGGATCCCCGCCTGTATCCGGTACAGCGACGCGTATCTTCCGCCTGTGCTCAACAACTCCTCATGGGATCCCTGTTCGACGAGCCGGCCGCGATCAATGGTGATGATCCGATCGGTGCGCCTGACAGCGGATAGACGATGTGCAATGACAAAAACCGTTCGTCCCTTCACGATCCGGTTCATATTGTCCTGAATGACCCTTTCGCTTTCGTAGTCCAGCGAACTGGTCGCTTCGTCGAAGATCAGGATGCGGGGATCGGTGATAAGGGCCCGTGCGATCGCGATGCGTTGCCGCTGCCCGCCCGACAGACTGGAGCCGCGCTCGCCGACGACGGTGTCGTAGCCTTCCGGCAGTTCCAGAATGAATTCGTGAGCTCCCGCAAGCTGAGCCGCGGCGACCACTTTCTCCATCGGTGCGGCAGGATCGGCGAGCGCGATGTTTTCCCGTACGCTGCGATTGAACAACACGTTTTCCTGCAGGACGACGCCGACCTGGCGACGCAGCCACGCCGGATCGACCATCGCAAGGTCAATCCCGTCGACAAGGACCCTGCCCTTCTCCGGAACGTAAAGGCGCTGAACGAGCTTCGTGAAAGTGCTCTTGCCCGAACCGGACGGGCCGACGATGCCGACGACCTGGCCGGCCGGAATGCTGATGTTGATGTCATGCAGCACTTCGGGTCCATCGACCCGATAGCGGAACGCCACGTGTTCAAGGGTGACCTGCCCCTTGATGGGCGGCGGCACGGCGCGACCGGGGCTGAACGTCTGTTCGGCCGGCGTATTCAGGATGTCACCGAGCCGCGCGATCGAGAGCCTGGCCTGATGAAAGTCCTGCCAGAGCTGCGCCAGTCGCAGAACCGGCGCACTTACGCGTGACGAGAACATGTTGAAGGCGATCAGCTCGCCGACCGTGAGGCTGCCGTCGATCACCAGCTTGGCGCCGGCGTAAAGGATCACCGCGGTGACGAGCTTGCTGACGAACTGGACCGATTGGCTCGCTACATTGGCGAGGCTGAGCACGCGGAAGCTCGCCGCAACGTATCCGGCAAGCTGCTCCTCCCAGCGGCGCTGCATCTGCGGTTCGAGCGCCATGGCCTTGATCGTCTCGACCCCGGTCACGCTCTCGACGAGAAAGGACTGGTTTTCGGCCCCGCGCTCGAATTTGGTATCCAGCCGCTGACGGAACATCGGCGTCGCGCCGGCGGAGATGCCGACATAAAGCGGGAATGACCCAAGCACGATCCAGGTCAGGATCGGCGAGTAGACAAACATCACCGCGATGAACACGATGGTGAAGAACAGATCTATCACGACCGTCAGCGCGGAGCCGGTCAGGAAGTTGCGAATGTTCTCCAACTCGCGGACCCGCGCAACCGAGTCGCCGACCCGGCGCGCCTGGAAGTAGGCAATGGGCAGCCCGATGAGATGCCTAAACAAGCGGGCTCCCAGCTCGACATCGATCCGGTTGGTCACATGCGAGAACAGGTAGGTCCTCAATATCGCGAGGGCCGTTTCGAAAGCCGCGATGCCGATCAACCCCACGACGAGCACATCGAGTGTGCTGAGCGTGTGATTAACCAGGACCTTGTCGATCACCACCTGAAAGAACAGCGGCGACACCAGTGCGAACAGCTGCAAGAAGAACGAGGCGATCAACACCTCGACGAAATGATACCGATATTTGTGGATTGCCCCCAGAAACCACGACAGGTCAAAGCGGCGCGCAAGATTGACCAGTCCCGCCCGCCGGCTCACCAGGATCAGCTTGCCGGTCCACACCGCTTCCAGGTCGGCCCTCGTGATCAACTCCGGGCGCTCTGCCAGAGGCGATTGAACGAGGATCTTGTCGGCGCCCACCTTGGCGAGGATCAGATGGCCGCCGTCGCGCAACGGCGCGATGGCAGGAAGCGGGACCTTCTCGAGTCTCAGCCAGTTGGTGCTCAGCTCGCGCGCCTTGACGCCGGTCGAGCGCGCGTACCGCAGCATCTCCGGCGTTCCGAACGGGCCATTGCCGACTTGATGACGAATCTGGTCGACATCGGCCGGGAGGCCGTGAAAACGCAGCAGCATCGCGAGCGCAACTATCCCGCTGTCTGCTGTCGTGCCGCTCCGCGTTTCAATCATCTCGCGATTTAATCTGCTCAGTAGCTGAAAATAACTGCAGTCGAAGGTGGGCCGAGATTGCCGTGAGCCCGCCCCGCCCCTGCTCGTCGGCCTCGCCGTCAGCGCACACTGACTATTCGTAACGAAACGACAGAGCAGCAAGTGAATATGACGGGCAGAGTACTATGGCTCTTCGGCGAGATGCAATTGGCGTTATCACCGGCCATACCGAATTCGCGAGCAACATCATGCCGATCCTGGAGTCCATCGGGGAACCGCTCGGAAAGCCGAACCAGGCTCCGTAGTCTTACGGATCGCGGCACCCGGCATGGCCGTCACCGGGGTCACGGGGATGATCGCGTCGGCCTTATCGCTTATAAGGTCATGCCCTTCCGATCTTGCCGCATGCAAAGAATGGCCGGACTCTGTGTGATGCCCCAAGGTGACGCCCCAACATGACGCCCCAAGCAGATCGCGCCAGAGGCCCTGGACATGAACAGCCTCACGTGCCGCCTTGTCCGGGGCCGGCCATTTGGCGTCTATTAACTACCCGGTGACTGGTCCGCATGAATATTGTCTATTATTTCTACGCTACCATAGATTGAAAGCTCGACCAAGATGACTTGGAATTATTCCGTAACATTAAACGATTCATCGAACGTAGGCGGATCTGCCGACACGTCTCTTGTTTACGATCTCGAGCAGGCCCTCAATATTTGGCAGCGATATATCCTGGGCGTTGGCACCATGGTGGTGTCACTCAACATCCTGCCCACCTCCGTCGGCCGTGCCGACGGCGGGCCCACCTCCAGCTACTTGGTGGGCACGAATGGCGGGCTCGCGGTGTATGAGCCGTCAAGCCAGTACGAGCTGACCACGGGGCAGCACGTCCCTGGAACGACAAGCGACATCACCATCAACATCGATCCCGGCTACTTCCAGTACATCGACCTCGACTATGGCCTGAGCTGGTCCAGTCAGGTGCCTGGGAACGTGATCAATCCGATCAACGTTTTTCTGCACGAGCTCATGCACGGCTTCGGCATGACGGGCTGGTACAGCCAGAGCGGACAGTTGGCCGGCGCCTACGAATCCACGTTCGACAACCTGATTCAAAAGACCGCAACCGGCGCCTACTTTGTCGGCGCCAATGCCGAGGCCGCCTACGGCGGCCCGGTGCCCCTGACCACAGACAGCACGACCCAGAACTATTACCATTTCGGCAACCAGCAATCCGACCTCTACGCCACCCCGTCGACCGTCAAGGACCCGCTCACGCTGGACCTGATGAACGGGATCGTTTTCTACCCCAATTACCAGTACGCGATCTCCAACCTCGACATCGGAGTTCTGAAGGACCTCGGATACAGCATCCGGACGACACCGGTCGTTACCGCCAGCGATCAGTCCGCCGCCCGAAATCAGGTCTATGCGGCCTCATCGTTGTTCTCGGTGAACATGGCCGCGGGCGATTCCATCACCGAATATTCCTTCTGGGACACCAACGGCAACGGTCACTGGACGGTGGGAGGAACAGTCCAGGGCACCAACACCGAGATCGACATCAGCGCGTCGCAACTGGCCCAAGCGAGTTACCAGGCTGGACCTGGTTCGGACACGCTGTGGGTGAGAGCCTTCGACGGCTATTTTTGGAGCGACTGGAAATCCTTCGTGATTTCGCCGGCTGATCATGCACCCGTGGTCACGGCAGCCAACGTGACCGGTTCGCATGGGCAGCTCTCGGTGGCTGAATCCTCGCTGTTCTCCGCGAGTGACGCGGATGGCGACACCATCACCCAATATGCATTCTGGGACACCGAGGGCCACGGGCACTGGGCGATCAACGGTGTAGCCCAAGCCACCAACGCCGAGATCGACGTCTCGGCCGCCAACCTTCCGCAAGTGAGCTATCTATTCGGTGCGGCGCCGGACACGCTCTGGGTGCGGGCCTATGATGGATATCTCTGGGGAGCATGGGTCCCGTTCACGGCCACGCCAGGTCTGGATCACGCTCCCGTTGCTTCTGCTTCCAGCTTCACGGCAGCCCACGGGCAAACGTCGGTCGCGGCTTCGAGCCTGTTCACGGTCAGCGATGCCGACAACGATACGATCACCCAATACGCACTGTGGGACAGCAACGGCAACGGCGCATGGGTGGTGAATGGTGCCGTTCAGGCCACCAATGCCGAAATCGACCTCACTCCTGCGCAGCTTGCCCACACGAGCTACCAATTTGGCTCGGCTCCGGACCAGCTCTGGGTCAGGGCTTACGATGGCACGCTGTGGGGAGCATGGGTGCCGTTCACGGCCACCCCGGGTCCGGATCATGCGCCGGTGGTCAGCGCGACCGACGTGTCCGCAACCCACGGCCAGGATATCGCCGCATCCAGCCTCTTCAGCGTGAGCGACGCCGATGGCGACACGATCACCGCCTACCAGGTTTGGGATTCAACGAGCGATCCAGCCAGCGGTCACTGGGTGGTCGGCGGAGTGGCGCAGGCCACTAACATCGCCATCGATGTTACGCCTGCTCAATTGGCGAGCACCTCGTTTCAGTCGGGCTCCGGCTCGGATGATCTGTGGGTGCGAGCCAATGACGGCACGACATGGGGAGCCTGGAAGGAATTCCACGTCAACGCGCCGATCGACCACGCGCCCGTGGTGAGCGCGTCGGACGTAACCGCAACGCACGGCCAGGACATCGCCGCCTCGAGCCTGTTCACGGTCAGCGATGCCGACAACGATACGATCGCCAACTATCAGTTCTGGGACTCGACCGCCGATCCTGCCAGCGGGCATTTTGTTGTGGCCGGCGTGACACAGCCCGCGGGCCAGAGCATCGATGTGAGCGCGGCCCAATTAGCCAGCACATCGTTCCAGAGCGGTTCGGGCTCCGACGATCTCTGGGTGCGCGCCTTCGATGGCTTGATGTGGAGCAGCTGGAAGGAGTTTCACGTCAACGCGCCGGCCGACAATCTTCCGATCGTGTCGGCCGCCGACTTTTCAGCGAACCACGGCCAGGATATCGCGGCCTCTGCGCTGTTCTCGACCGCCGACGCGGATGGAGACACCATCACGAACTATCAGCTGTGGGATTCAACGTCTGATCCCGACAGCGGGCACTGGGTGGTCGCCGGAGTAGCTCAGGGCACCAATGTCGCAATCGATGTGACTGCTGCCCAGCTCTCGAACACGAGCTTTCAGAGCGGCTCCGGTTCAGACGATCTCTGGGCGAGGGCTTACGACGGCTTCGCCTGGGGGCCGTGGAAGGAATTTCACGTCAACGCACCGATCGACCATGCTCCGGTCGTCTCGGCATCCGACTTCCACGCGACCGCCAACCAGAGCGTGGCCGCATCGAGCCTGTTCTCGGTCACGGATGCCGACGGGGACAGCATCCCCCAATATCAAGTCTGGGATTCGACGCCGTCGGCAAGCAGCGGCCATTGGAGCATCGGCGGGACGGCGCAGCCGGTCAACACCGCAATCAACGTCAGCGCGGCGCAACTCGCCAGCACGACTTTCGATGGCGGCACCGTATCTGACGACCTCTGGGTTCGCGCCAACGACGGTATGATCTGGAGCGCCTGGCAGGAATTTCATTTCATCGTCTAGGAAGCGGCCCGGGTTGCAGGAAGGCCACGATCCGCCCCTAGATGTCTGGTCCCGGAGTGTGGGATATGGCGGGAAGATCCACGATCCCGCCAAGGGGCAACACGTCCGGGCAGATAGAAACGGCTTGCATGAATAAGCGCGATCTCGAGCAGGTATCTGGGCAGGCCGGCGACGCTCCTATGCCTGAAGTTGAGTTTGCGCTGGTCCTGTCTCGGATCATCACGTCGGTCAGTACCGATCAGGATAGTTTGCGCCAGACGGTTTACGACCTGGCGCGGTACAAGCTGAGCGAACAGCTGCTTTCTACAGGGATGCCTGCCGACGAGGAGGCGAAGGCCAGGAAGGCGCTGGAAGCGGCCATCCATGGCGTCGAGAGCTTTTCGAGGAATAATGACAAGCAGCTGCCGGTTCCTCTGGGCGCGGCGCCTTTGCCCTTGGCGATTTCGGACTCCGCGATGGTGTACGCGAAGGACGCCACCCAAACGATATGGTCCGACCCCGAGCCTCACGCACTTGGCCGTTCTGCTTCCAGGCGCAAAGCGCGAACCGGGTCCCTTGCAGTGATCGGTGTGGTACTGGCCGTCCTCGTGCCCATGATCGGCGGCTTGCTTGCGGTCGTCTACCGCGACGATATCGCGCACATCGGAAGGTCACAGCTCAACAAGACTGCCACTGTGGCTCCCCCCAAGCCTCCAGACGCTGTCGCCGTGGCCGAGCCAGCGAAGCCCTCGCGGCTGTTGCCCTCGGATTTTGGCGTCTATGCATTGAGCGAGAACAAGCTTTTCGAATTGAATCCATTGCCGAACAAGGCCCAGGACGCGCGGGTCGCGATTTCGCCGACAATGGGAATCACCAAGCAGCCCGTTCTTCGCGACGGTAATCTCAAGTTCATCGTCTATCGGCGTGAGGCGGCCTTGAATATTCCGGAGCGCGCCGAAATCCGGATCATTGCGAAGGTCGCCCACTCCATTTCCTACGACGCGGTCGGCAAGCCGATCACGACAGCCGACGAAGGGTGGTACATTCGGAACATTTCATTTCCCTATCGCGTCTCGCCGATCAAAGAGAATGCCGAGATGTACGAGATTCAGCCGGAAAGTGGCGGGGCCGCTCTGTCTCCAGGCCGTTATGGCCTGGTCGTCAAGGGACAGCTTTATGATTTTATCGTTGGCGGCGACGTCAAGGATCCGCGCCATTGCCTGGAACGGCTAACGGCGGCGAACGGAACCTTCGTTTCCGAATGCCGTCAGCACTGACTAGCGCTTTCACCGCGGTTCACGAAACTCATTGTCCGCATTCAGGCTCCGAAGAACCCGAGCTACCGGGCATCGCTCCGTGATCGCGGCATGTTGTCTGCGCGGAATGAGACTCTCTGCTCAGAGAAAGCCCATCCGGCCGCCTTCGATCCACATACAGGTCAGCTGCCCCGTGGCGTAGGCGCCGGTATCGATGTTGATACGGTTCGGTCGAATTTCGGGGGTGCGGACCGGGGTGTGTCCATGGATGACGAGCCGCTCGAACAACCCGTCATGCAGCAGAAAATCGTCGCGTATCCAGCACAGATCCGTCAGCGATTGCTTGCTCAGCGGTACGCCGGGTCGAACCCCTGCATGCACAAAGAACACGTCATCGAAAGCGAAGCAGGGTCTCAAGTTTCGAATGAAATTCAGGTGTGAGACGGGCAGCGCTTCGGCGAACTCTGCCGCCAGCCGCGACTGGTCGGCCGGGCTCGGGTTGCGCGGTGGGCGGATGCCATAGGATATCAGGGTCTCCAGGCCGCCGACGGAAAGCCATGTCGGCAGGACCGTCGGATCCTGGATGAAATCCGTCAGGATCGTTTCGTGGTTGCCCAAGATGAAGACGGTATCGCAGGTCCCCTCGAGTGCCATCAGGTAGTCCAACACCTCCCGCGAATGCGGACCACGATCGACATGGTCGCCCAGGAACACCCGGACAGAGCGCCAACAGGGCCTTCTCTTCAAGTCGGTCTCGATCCTGGCGTTAACCTTCTCAAGCAGATCCAGCCGTCCGTGGATGTCTCCGACCGCGTAGAAGCGCAGCTGTGGGGAAGTGAGGAAGCCAGACGGCAGCGGTTGACCGGGCTGAGCCTGCATAGTCGCGATGCACCAATGTGACCAGCGGTTGTGGAGGTACCGACAGGCGTATTCGAGAGGGCTGCCAGCCCGCCACCAATATCAGAAATTCGGGCGGGGCGAGCCGAGGGTGATCGCTTTGACGCGAAGGGCATTGTGCCAGGCGAGCCCTTCCGGAACGGAAGCGAAATAGCCTGGCCGCAAACTTATTATGGTTAACGCGACCATCTGGAGCGCCGTCCAGACCCCAAGGTCCACCAGAATCGCAAGCGCGGTATCCGTGACCAGGATTACGGCGTGCGCGGGCAGCAAGGCTAGCTGGTGGCAGCGGGCGTTGCCGATCAGCAAAGGCCGATCACACCAGCGAGCAACGTGACGATGGTCATCTTAACATCCGTCCAGTCTTGGTACACCTTCGTCAGGCAAGCCTTGGTTCATCTTCGAAAAAAAAGCCTGAGGCAGCCCTCCATCGGGCACCGAATGCCGAGCGCGGCGTATGTCTGACGTACGAAAAGTTCAACGCCGCGGCGAAAAAATTGATCAGCGGCTGCCCTCGAAATCGGCTTTTCGAGCAAGTACAGATACGGTAAGGTTACCAAATTCTTACTACCATTACGTATTTTGTGGTTGTTTTCAGTGACGAATATTGTCGAGAGGGGCGCCCTCCTCCCCCATAGCTGCCCAGAGCCCAAGCAGAACGCCCTCTGGCGTTCCATGACAGCCTCGCTGCCGGCGCGCGCGGGTCTCGCTTTTGTTTTGATAGGCATTGTCGAGTTCACCTGCGTTGCGATGACCGCTTTCGCATCGGCTTGGGTGTACCACGTACTCGCATCGACTCCCGGCTTACGCGTGAAGGTCTATCTGCTGGCATCCTGCTTCATCGGGGCAGCGGAGGTCTGCATTGCCGCAATGGCTGGTCAATTCCTGCATCTGGAGAAGCAACGGGAGATCCGGTTCGCTTCCGCAGGAATCGGAGCCGCGGCCACCACGTTCGTTCTCCTGACCTCACTTCTGTTTGTTTTCAAGCTCTCGGACGTTTACTCCCGCGGCACCTTGATCTTGCAGTTTGTCAGCTGCTTGACGGCGGTCGGGTTGGTCCGGCTGGCGGCCTATCGCACATTCCAGAATGCCGCTGAGGAGGGACTGCTTCAGAGGCAGCGCGTGGTGCTCGTCGGGCGCAACGACGATTGCGATGCTTGTGCAAGCCAGTTGCGGAAGTCGGGCGGAGGTCTGGAAGTTCTTGCCTGCCCGCTCGGCTGGGACGCCGCGTCCGGCGAGCCGGCTCATTTCGATCGCGCGACCGGCGCAAGTCTGGTCGAACGGTGTCGGATTCTGCAACCCGATAGCATCATCCTGCTCGTCGATCGAAAGCAGGAGGACGGAAGCGTCGGGATGCTGCTGTCGCTCCTGAGGCAGATCCCCGCCGACGTTTACGCGGTGCCGACGCATAGGGACATCTTCTGGGCGAACGCGCAGACGGCCGACATCGGCGGCCTCGCCACCTTCACCATGTCGCGCCGACCGCTGTCCGTCTTTGACCTCGTCGTCAAGCGGGCATTTGATATCCTGGCGGCGGCCGCGGGGCTGATTGTGTTGTCTCCCCTGCTGCTGCTCTCGGCACTGGCCGTGAAGCTCGATTCGAGGGGACCGGTTCTCTTCGTCCAGATCCGCCACGGCTATAACAACGAAGCAATCCGCGTTCTCAAATTCAGAACAATGTACGTGTCCGATAGCGCCGAATTTCGACAAGCATCGAAGGGCGATTCGCGCGTAACCAGGATCGGCCGCATCTTCCGCAAGACCGGGATCGATGAACTGCCGCAACTCTGGAACATTCTTCGGGGTGACATGTCCGTCGTTGGCCCGCGGCCGCACGCGATCACGCACAACGAGCTCTTCACTCCGCGCATCGACAGCTTCGATCGGCGGCATACGGTCAAGCCGGGACTGACGGGATGGGCTCAGGTCAACGGATTGAGGGGCGAGACCAATACGCTCGAGAAGATGCAGAACCGGATCGAGCACGATCTCTACTACATCGACAATTGGTCGCTGCTGCTTGATCTCAAGATCATCTTGCTGACCCTGTTCTCGGGCAAGACCTACCGCAACGCGTGGTGAGGTGTCTTCGCTCCGGCAGGCCGACGGCGATTGTGCAAAGCCTGACGGGAGGGGAGCCGGGCTCCCATCCCAGACAAGGCCGAACAGATCAGTATTCGGTATAGACGCTGAGGAAAGCCGTGCCGCCATAGGGCCGGTATGCGTCGTAGAGCCCGTAGCAGGCATAACGATCCGGACAGCGGCAGAGATTGACGACCCGGCAGCCGCGGGGGCCGCAGCGCTCAACGTGGCATACATCGACCGCCGCGCGGCGCGGAGCTACGCGCTGCGGTATAATGGAGTAATCGGCTGCAATGGCCGCGCCCGCAGACATCGTCAGCAGGGCCGCGGCGACGATCGACTTCAGCATCTGAAATTCCCCCTCAATTTTCCTGTCCAGAGTCGTCATCTGGAAGCGTTCCGAAATCTAGAAGCGCTCCGAATACTCATACCGAAAATCCTTAGTCGCTGGTAGGGTCCCAAGGATGGCTTCTTTCCGCTCGTGGCCTCCAATATCCATGTCGATGCAGTTTCGCGTGCCATAGTAGCATACCTGGACCCTAACACGATCGCCGCAGATGTTCTCTGCATAGATCCAATGATTGAACAGACGGTCGTTGTTGGGAAAGGAGCGAGATGCCGCGCTGAGCCTGAGGCAGACGGCTCCGGTCGGGCTGCGGTGCCGACGGGATGAGATATCGTCGGCTGGCGGTGGGGCTACGCCAAGCGTGGCTCCAACACCGGATCGCTGCATCTGCGCCTGTGCATTCGCAATGGCGAGAAGCTGCGCAGCCACGCAAAGTGCAAGGCAGATTCGGCCCGGCTTCCGGTGGGACAATTGACCTCCTCCAAGGATGAAATTACTGGATGCCGGCTCTGGTAGGCTCGGCAAGTCTTACACCTTCGATTCGAGTGTCAGAAATGAATTCTGCCGTAATGCCGTCGGGCCGGTCCCCTCTCGTTGCTGGGCTCGCGAAGCCTTGCCTCGCGTTGCTGCTGGCAGTCCTGACGAGCGCATGCAGAGCGGACGACGTTTCCATCAACGTTGAGGGCACTCCCACGAGCGTTCCCGGCCAGGAACGGACGGTCAAGGCCGCCTCGCTCGCTGAGGCAATTGAATTCGTGCGGAAGGATGGAAAAGAGCGCACCGCGCCGGTGACGTACAGGATCAACCTGCCCGCCGAAGTCCAGATCTTGAGTCAGCCTCTTGCCATTTCCGGTCCCGAGCCGCCCGCGGGCTCCAGCATCATCATCCGCGGCGCGCCCGGCGGCACCAGGATATCAGGAGCGACCTTCGTACAGAACCATCTCAAGCTGTCGCGCTCCAGAGACGGACGATACGAGTACACATTGCCGTTTTCCGATTTGCCCGGAGAAACGGCGCAGAAGCTGCTGAGGAAGCTCTCGACGATATCGCCGAGGCAGCTGATGATTCGAGCCAACGGCAAGACGCTGCTGCGATCCACAAGGTGGCCCACCAGCGGCTTCGTGCCGGTGATCGAGATCGCCGGCGATCCGCGGAGCAACACGGCGACCATGGCGTTCGCCGATCTGCCGGACGGGGTGCGCCGCTCCTCCGATCTCTGGATCGGCGGATACCTCACCGATTCCTATCTCTTCGTGAACGCACGGGCCCTTGCCGTCAATTCAAGTGGCGTGCTGACGGATCGAAGCCGGTTGAGAGCAGACGGCAAGCCTCCCGAGAGGGTGTCTTTCTACAATCTGGCGACCTTTGCCCAATGTAACTCGTTTTTCTATGACGCCTCGGCGAGAACGCTGAACTTCTGCTCCGAGGAGCCGATCGAGACCCTCGAGGTGCCGGTGCTCGATACCCTGCTGGCGATTTCCGGCTTTCATAATTTGACCGTCCGAGACGTCGTCTTCGAACTCGCGATCGAGACCGCCGTGACCGTGCGCGACAGCGTGGCGATCAATTTTTCGAACGTTATCGTCCAGCTGGCGGGCGCCGATGGAATTGCCTACGCGAACTCCAGCGACTCCCGGATCGATCATGCGAGCATTCGCGCCGTCGGCAGGCGCGGGGCGTGGCTGTCTGGAGGTGACCGCGCCAGCCTGACACCGGGGCGTATTTCGATCGAAGACAGCAGTATCCAGGACTTCTCCCAGATTTACCGTACCTTTGCTCCGGCGGTGCAACTGGATGGGGTCGGGATGAGCGTACGTCGAAGCGTCATCTTCAACGGACCGCAGTCCGGAATCATCTATTCCGGGAACGATCATGTCATCGAAGACAATGTCCTGGCTCAGCTTGTTGCCGAAGCGGGCGATTCGGGATTCATCTACAGCGCACGCGACTTCACCAGCCAGGGCACTCTTATTCGCCGAAACGTCCTGCTCGGAACGGGCGGACAATACTTCAACGATGCTCGGGGAATTTATCTCGACGAGTTTTCCAGCGGGAATCTCGTCACCGACAACGTCATCGTGGGCGTCCCGTACGGGATACTGATGAACGGCGGTAAGGATAACAATTTACTGTCAAATCTCTTTATCCTAAGTTCGCCGTCGATTTGGGCGGCCGCATTGGGATATGCATCCTGGTGGCAGGTATGGCGCAACGATCATATGCACGTTCCGGGCGGGCTCAGCGTCAGGAATTTGTATAGCTTGCCCGTCGATAGTAAGCGCTGGACGAGCCGCTATCCCGAAATCGCCGGCTACAAGCATTCGGACCTTCTCCGACCCGAACGAAATCTGATCGAGGGAAACAAGTTCATGGGTGCCGGGTCCATCACGGCCTTTGACGGCGATATTCCCACTGCCGAGGTCCGGAACAACAGTGCGGTCGTGTACCGAGGCAGCCTTCAGCTTCTCGAACGTTTGCGCAACTGGATTGCGCCGTCACAACTCGACGAGACCCTCGCGCTCATCTCGTCCGAGCTCGATCGCCATGGCTTGACGGAGCACATTCCATTGCGTGTCCCGGATCGAGCTGGAGCACAGCTGCCGGGGGATCGCTTTGCAACGCTGTCCGAGTCCAAATGAATAAGAAGCGTGTTCTGATCGTCTATCGGTCCTTTTTTCCGTCGTTGTCACATCTCGGCCCCGCCACCGCGATCCGTAACCTGATGCACAACATGTCGGACGATTATGAGTTTCACCTTTTGACCCTCAACCACGATTTCACCAGTGGCGCCGCCATGTTCAAAACGCCCGTTCATCGCGAACGGATGGGGGCTGCCACAGTCGAGTATATTCCGAGGGGCCCTGCCGGCTTGCGCATTCTCTTCGACCGCGTCAGGGAGGACTTCGACGTCGTCGACATTCAGTGCGCCTTCGATCCGCTGGTTGCGATTCCAACGCTCATCCTGAAGCGCCTGGGATTTCTGAGAGGCAAGCGCGTCTTCCACACGCCGCACGGTATCTTCATGGATGTGATCATGTCCGCGTCCGCCCTGAAGAAGCGGCTGTTTTGCCGCCTGGCCGATTTGACCGGCCTCTATCGCGGGGTCGTTCACCTCGCGGGGTCTCCCGCGGAAGAGCACGATATCCGCCGCAACCACCTCCGCCGCCAGGAGGTGCTGATGGTTTCGCAATTCGTCGAGAGCGGAGCGCCTCGACCGACCAAGAAAGAAAAGCCGCCGGGACAGCTCAGGATGGCGATGGTCGGCCGGGTGACGGTGCAGAAGAACGTCACCTTTGCGCTCGACGTCGTGCGCCGCCTCACCGTCGCGTCCTCGCTCGATATCTTCGGCGAGGTTGATGACAGTTCTTATGCGCAACAATGCGTCGAGATGGCCCGAGCCGGGACCGGACGGTGCGATGTGACGTTCAAGGGAAACCTGCCCAAGGACGAACTGTTCGCGCAGCTGGCGGATTATGACGTCCTGCTGCATCCGACGCTGGGGGAGAATTTCGGTCATTCGATCGTGGAGGCATTGACGCTCGGGCTGCCGGTGCTGATCAGCGACAAAAGCCCCTGGACGGACGTCGCGGCGAGCAACGCGGGCTGGGCGCTGCCGCTTTCGGAACCGGAATCCTTTGTCGAGAAACTCGAGGCGCTTCACGCAATGGGGCCGGAGGAGTGGTCCGCGATGAGTGAGGGAGCCCTTCGCTACAGCCGGGCAACCTTCGACGGCCAGGCAACGTCCGAGCGATATCGACAGGCGTACGGTTGAGTTCCGGGTCGTGTGCCTGAGGAAGAGGAATTTCGCAAAATGCAATTGATCACCATCCAGAAAGGCGTGTTTTGCGCGCTTCGCCCGTCACTATGGCGGCTATTGAGCATGCGGATAGCTCCCGCCATCGAGCACAGGGAGGCTCTGTCGCGCCTTTCCTTTCAGACGGTCGTGGATGTCGGCGCGAACAGGGGGCAGTTCGCAGTGATGGCGCGGCGGCTGTTTCCGCAGGCGCAGATCTATTCCTTCGAGCCCCTATCGGAGCCGGCCGCCCGCTTCACCGAGGCTCTCGGCAGGGATGACAGGGTTCGGCTGTTTCCCTGCGCCATCGGCCCGACGTCCGGGCCGGCCAAGATCTACGTCACGAGCAAGGACGATTCTTCGTCGCTCCTGAAACCGGGATCCGCCCAACGCGAAATATTCGGGGAACAGACCGCGCGAATGGATGAGATTGCCGTTCGCCGGCTGTCGGACTGTCTGGAAGCGGGCGCCATCCGGGGGCCGGCGCTCCTGAAGGTGGACGTTCAGGGCGGTGAATTGGACGTCCTGGAGGGATCTGCCGATCTCATTAACCAATTCGAGGCGCTGTATATCGAGTGCTCGTTTATCCATCTCTATGAAGGCCAACCGCTGTTCGGCGATATCTCGCGCTGGACGGAGGCACATGGATTTCGGCTGGGAGGTGTATATAATCAGTATGTTGATCCGCAGCATGGCCCGGTGCAGGCGGACTTTCTTTTCCTCAAGACTGCCCCCGCCGGGGCCGGCCCGCGATGAGACTACCGGTCTTCGTCACAGAGAATCTCGCAATTCTTCGCAACCTCGCGAAGGGGGGCGCATTCAACGCGGCTGGGCTCGGCTTTACCTTCTACGTGCTCGCAATCTGCTATCCCGGCATCAAAGGAACGCCGGCTCAACTCATGGAATTGAGAAGCGGCATCATCTCCCAGTCAGACGTGGGTGAGAGCAGCCTGATTATCGCTGTGCCTGCTCTGCTGTTAGGTCTGCTCGTATTCGCTCGTCACGGCGCGTATGCCGCGATTTATCGTACCCTACCCTTCTTGATGTTTCTTCTGTTCTACTCGGGATTGATCGTCTTGGCATCCATTGTCGAGGCCGAGTACCTCCAATCTTCAGCGCAAATCGTTCAGTATGCCGTGACCGTGGGAGCATTCATTCTCTGCCTCTGCTTTTGGCAGGCTTCGCCACAGGATGTCGACAACGCACTCGCCATGGGCTTTCTGGCGCTGGCGGCTTCGCTTTCCGCCGCTGCTGCTGTGCAGGGCTTTCATGACTATCGCTGGGTCGGCCTGATTCACCCCAACCACTACGCTCGCTATGCCTACGTGGCCCTAATACTTCATTCGATACTGGTGCGGCGCGTCAGCTTTCCGGTATTTGCAGCATGTTTCGCGGCAGCCTACATGGTTAGTGCGCGCACCGTCATGATCGGCATGCTCGTTTTTTATCTGGGCTATCTGGCCTTTGCGCACCATCGATCACTTTTCAGTCGCGCTCAACAGATCTTGAGCGTCCGTCTGCTTGCAGTCGGAATGATCACTCTACCCGTGATGTTGTTCGCATTGCCGCTGTTCTTTAATATGGATCGGTTCATCGACAAGATCACAGGCGACCTGGCGCTGTTTGATCCGGATCGTGGGGTGCTTTCAGGTTTCACCGGGCGGACCGACTCATGGAACGTCTTCTTCAATGCTGTCGATGAGTATGTTTTCTTCGGCTACGGATTCAGGTCAAGTCGATACGGGCTGCACGCTGTTCACAGTGGTATTCTGTCTTACTTCATGGATTTCGGTCTCATCCTCGGCGGCCTGCTGCTGATCGTTATCGCGGGACGAGGCGTCTACTTGGTTTGGTACGGCGTGAGAGTTCAAGAGTTCCGAACTCTGTTGTGCGGCTTGGTGATAGTTACATCCCTGTTGATCCAGTGGTTCGAGCCGGACAACTTCAATATCGGCTTCATTGGCGCCTTCTTCTTCATGCTCTGTCTGGCTTACACGCCTCGACTGAGCAGGCGCCCCATGCGCAAGAATTCATCGCACCGAACCTCGGCATTCACTGCACAGGAATCGCTTCGGCCTGAGCCCAACATGCGGTGACATGCTCTCGCGCTGAACCAGTTCGCGGTCATTCTGATCAGAGTGAGCTTGGCCAGGCGTCGCAGAACGGGCCTGGCGCCTAGCGTACCTGCGACAGGATCGCGGCTCCGTCGATGCGGGCCAACACGCTGTACCCGGTATCGTTTGGGTGAATGCCATCGAAGTAGTAGTTCTTGTTTTTCCACGAATCCTGCTCAGAAAAGCCGACATGGCCTGTTCGGTCTGACGCAATGTAACCGTTCATGGCCGCGCCAGAGACGACCAGATCGTTGTAGACGACGCGGGCCGTCTCCCACCAATTGCTCGTGGTGTCGAAGCCGCTGCGTGGGATGACGGTAGGCACCACTGCCGACGCATTTGGACTCAAGGACTTGATCGCGGCGACGAACGGGAGAGTGACGTTCCTGTAAAACGCCTTCGCCTGCGCGGTAGCATCCGCAGCACCTTGGAATCTGGCGCTTGCGATGTCGTTGGAAGGCGCGTCCATCACAACGATGAATGACGCCTTCCTGGCATCATACATGGCCAGTTCCACGCTGGCAGCATTGGCATATTCACTGGCGAGCCCTTGGCCGCTAATCCCGAAGTTATAGATTTCCACGCTCGATGGCATGTTGATCTTGCGGACGATATTCTGATTGAGCGTGGATCCAAGCCCGTAGATCCCGCTCGATCCACCATAAATGAGCCGCGTCGTGAAGTGCTGAGGAATCGAAAATGACGCATCGAACGTCGCCATAACGGCGTCGTGAACGGCGTCGCTGACAGCTGAATTGTAGAACACGATTGCGAAGATATCGGCTCGCAGCGGATACGAGGGGTTAAGAGACGAGCCGATCGTCCCGCCGGTGTTCATCGTGGCCGGTCCTGCTGCAGGCAGCGGCGATGCTGCCTGCCCATTGACGGTAACCAGCTGCGCATTCTGTGCCGACCGATAGCCCAGTGTGGTCATCTGGGCACGAAGGCGAATCCGGCTCTGGAGGACGGTCGAGCCGTCGTGGATATTGATGCCTGAGTTTCGGTCGGCATCGGCATCGAGGACACTCGCCATCTGAACCGAAGCTTCGTTGGTAAACTCGAAGAAACTCTGGCTCGTCAACGACGCGGTCGGCCGCATCGCGGTGAAATACGAGAAGTTGTCTCGCGCCAGTGAGAGCGATCTGGGAATCAGGAGCGACTTTTGCGTAGCCGCGAAAGTGCCGTCGACGATGATCGGCATGATGCCGTTGAGCAATGACGTAACCGAGAAGTCCGGTTGGTTTGCCGCGGTCGGTTGAGTGAGGTCATGACCGTTGCCGCTCTGGTCGTAGAGGATTGAATAGGTAAGTGACGAGCCATTCGCGAACTTCAGCGCTGCGTTGTAGTCAGGAACGCCGTTCCTGAAGCGAATATCGAACGACGCGCGATCAGAGGCTCGTACCACACGGGCAAAATTGCCATTCCATGAAGACAGTCGCACGGCGGAAAAAACCGCCTCTGGCGCGCCGGGTAGTACCAGTTCGTGCTTGCCGACCTCATCCGAATGGGCCGGGGCGGCAATCAATGAAAACACCGCAATTGCAAGAATGGTGCGCTTCATGGCACTCCGGCTCTACGCTCATGTCGAATGGTGCAGCCCGCTTTCTCTACTAGTCAGACAAAGCGTGAAGGTGGATACCGAGACGCTCCCGGCTTGCTCTCTTCAGGAGGCAATTTCGACCGGTGGCAATCCCAATTCCGACCACGCCTGCTTGCGGGCAGCAGCGTCGCCGACTGCGATAGTGAGCGCAGCCGTGGGGTTGGTGGCACGGTCCCCCAAGCTGACCGGCCCGCACATCATCATGAAGAAGTCATAGGCATTGGGCTGCTCGTTTGCCATGAAGAACTGAGCATGGCCACGAAACGGGTGGCGACGGAAGGTATTCCAGTTCTTCGGATCGATGATGTCGCGGAACTTCACGTCCATGATCCTGGGGTTCCGTTGCGCTTTGCCGACACGGATGCCGTGCCCCGTGACCGGTTCAAATGGATAGAAGTTCATGACGTCTGTAACCGACTGGCAATCGACCCAATCGATGGATGGTTCGACGGCCAACTTCTGCAAACGTTCGCGGAATGCCCGCGACACGGGCAAGAACCCGACGATGGGAAGATTGGCTCCGATCGTAAGCAGCATTGCCTTCGGCCCGCGGTGTCCTAACTCGGGATCGATTTCCAATGCGCGCGAAAGAATTTCAAGTCCAAGAAACGAGCCCGAGCTGTGACCGACTATGATCAGTTCGTCAGCGTCGCTCTTCTTCGTAACCTCGACGAGGTGACGAGCGAATTGCTCGACGCGCTCGTCCCATTCGGGATGACGGCGATGAGCGTAGTTCCACGTGAATATCTGATCCGACATCAGATAGAGCGTATATGTTCGACCGTCCAACAGCTTGAACAATGCACCCAGCAAAATCAGGAAGACAACAATTGCCACCGGGATCGAAACAAAAAGGGACAGGCCGACGAAGTGCAATCCTCTCTCGACGACAAATGCGCCGATCAGTGACAGTACGGCTTCAATCGCGAAGACAAGCTGGGCATAGCTGTAGAATGCGCCAAAACGCCAGCTTGCCTTCATGAATTTCAACAACGTGCCATCGAGGAGCTGTCGGCAATAGATTGCATTCGCGCTGATGACTGTACGCCAGGCCGGCCATTCCATGTTGCGCTTGATAAGGTCTTCCCAGCGCAAGAAGTCGTAATGCGTATGGGTTTGCCAGCTGCCGTCGGACGCTTCCGCATCGGTGGTCCAGGACGAGATCGAGGAATTCGAGTGATCAGCTACGGGGCGGGTAATCTTGGTTTTGACGCCGTAGAGTGCGGCGAATTTCTGTAGCTCGGATCTGTATCTTCGATAGTGCTGCGCCAGTCCTCTCGGGTCATAACCCTGAACGTGGACAATAAGCCGCTTTTTAATATGCACAGGGGTCTCCAGGATGATGGCCGCTTATCCTTGCCATCCGACAATGTAATGCAGTGACTCCGGCGAGAGAAGAATGCATGAGCGAGCAATGAAATACGCCGACAGAAATACCATAGCAGAAATTCGACATCAAGTTTCTGCGGGCTGGATCGGCAATGCCCCCCTTGTGCCTGCGGACATGGTTACTGATCAAGCGAGGTGGATCCTCCGTCACATGCGGTTGGCCCGATCGCTCGCTCGATGCCCGGAACCGCACCACTCGGCACGGATCGCGTCCCCGAGCAAGGCGGCCCTTCGGCAGCCGAGCACCGCGACGGAGACTCGAAAGTAAGGATGTTGATCACTCGGCGATTTTTTACCTACTCGGACGGGCCCCGGGCGAGTAAAGAAGGGCATTGGTGGTATGAACTAGAGTTGCCAGTTTGATGCCGCACATATGGTCGAAGGCGGCGCCTGTCCAATCGCCGCTCGACGGCACTCTATAGATTGCACGCTTGGGCTGCTTGAAACCATGAAGTCAATCATCATCTCGGCATCGTCCGCGAGCGCTTGTCGGATTCTCGCGATCGTGTTGAACCTTGTGGGAATACCCTTGGCGCTGGCGAAGCTGGGGCCTTCGCGCTTCGGTTTGTTGCTTGTGATTTTGAGTATCAGTTCCTGGATTGGCTTCGCCAATATCGGAATGGGGCGCGTAATCGCGAACACCGTCGCTCGGAGGAGGAGCAGTAGCAGCAGGTTCACGGTCGAATTCGTGTCCCTCGCAACGGTGCTCGCCGCTGTCATCAACCTGTTGCTCTTTCTAGTGGCGACGGGCCTGTTCTTCTTGTTCTTGTCGTTCGCGCCACTCGGCGACGTCATTGCGGCGAACTACCACGAGTTCGCCGTCACTGTCGTGATCATGTTCTTTGCACTCAGCTTATGGTTCTTTCTTTCTGTCTTCGAGGGTATTGACGCAGGCCACCATCAGCTGCACCGATTGTATTTCTTCCAGCTGATCAGCTACAGCCTTTCGCTTGCTGTTCTGCTGTTGGTGTTTCCGACCCATCCGTCGATTACGTTCGCTGCGTATCTGCTTAATCTGGGCTTCTTGCTGGGATCGGTGTTCCATGCGGTGGACGTCGTGCGACGTAACCGAAATCTTTTCTCGCTCAATTTCGGCTGGCGATGGAGGACGATCAGGCTCCTAACGTTGAGTTCTCTCGATTTCACGATCATTAGCCTGGGGCTCGGCGTCATCTTTCAGCTCGCGACCGGTCTATTTGGATTCATCGATGGACCCGAGGCCGTCGTCGAACTGGGAATATTCATGCGGTTGATGCAGTCCTACGGCTCGCTCGTCATCGCTTTCACCTTCCCGCTATCCAATCTCGTCGCGTTTGAACTCAAGAGACGTGACGTCGCGTCGGTCGTCCGCACCGTTCGTCTGAGCGGGATCATGCTGTTGAGCGGGTCAATGGTGGGGGGGGCCGGCTTTCTGATTTTGGGCGCGCCGATCTTGTCCTTTTGGCTGAAATCCGCGATTCACCTCGATCGTCTCTTCCTGGTCGGCGGATCCCTTCTGATCGTTCTTGGCGCGCTGCATTTTTTCCTCGCCGCATTGATGACCGGCGCGGCGAACATCCGCACGGCGTCACGTATTCACATCTTGGAAGCTGTTGCATTCTTGCCGTTAGCGTTTTTACTGTTTCGGGCTCTGGAACAGGGCGGCATTCTGCTGGCGATGGACATCGTGCTCGGAGCCGGGGTCTTGGCAATGCTTGGGCAGCTGCGGAAGCATTCTGTTCTGGGTAGGGTCTTCGCGGTTCGGTTAGCTTATGCGCCAATCACATAAGTGGCTTGAGACGCCGCCGGCGTTCTCGCGCTTGGCGCTGCTTTTGCGGTCGTGGGCGAGCTATCGGGCATACGGCCAAGGGCTGAGGATCCACTTGGTCCGAGGTATGAAGAAAGCCTTACAGGCGACAGGGTAATGTCGAACTGCGACTTTTGATGGGTTTCGAAATGTTGAAGGCGTTTTTCCAGCTGCTGTGCGTCGCGCTTCCATGGCCAATTCGCCGGCGGCTGCTCAACAGCGTGCTTGGCTTCTCGATCGATCCTGACGCTCGTGTCGGCCTGTCTGTGATACTTGCAGATGAACTGGTGATGGCACCGAAGGCCTCGATTGGCCACTTCAACTACGTCGGAAGCCTCGATCGACTGCAACTCGGGGGCGATGCCCTGATCGGAAATTTCAACTGGATTACCGGCATATCGAGCAGGTCCAACTCACGATACTATCGTAGGAAGCCAAATCGGCGCTCAGAGCTGATTATGGGAGAATCCAGCAGCCTGATTCATCGTCACTATATCGATTGCACTGACAGGATCGAATTCGGGCGATTTTCGGTGCTCGCGGGGGTACGAAGCCAGCTGGTTACGCATGGCGTGAATCCTATTTCTTGCCGGCAATCCTGTTCACCGATCAGGATCGGGGCCTATACGATGATTGGTACCGGCGTGATTATCCTGAAGGGAGTTCAGATTCCAGATTTTAGCGTCGTCATGGCAGGCGCTGTGGTCTCGCATGTGAGCGCTGAGCAATACTCAATGTTCGGCGGGAATCCGGCCGTTCGTATCCGTGAGATACCGAAGACTGCCCGAATATTCGCGCGAACGGTGCGGGAGATTCTTTGACCGCCGTCGACGGAGGCGCAGGGCGATGTGTCTGTGACGATATCTGCTTCGTCTCCCTCATGGAATTGTTCGGGCCTTGCCGGCGAGGCGCGAACTGCGAGCGGCAGGATCTAGTCCGCCTTTGAGGCGGCTCATTGCGTCGGCGACGCTGATCACCGATATCTATGGCCACTCTAGGATCCGGTAGACTGCTGGTTTCCCACTCAAGCCGATTCCTCCCGGCGTATCAGCGTACGACCACCGACGTTCCCGGGATATGCGGATCGATGCCCTTGCGCGCGAGCTGAACTGCAAACAGCTGACGATTCTTGAGCGGGATCGTTTCCAGGCGTCTGACAATCAAATCTTGGTAGGGCTGCGCCGCACCGAGGAAGACTGTGATGGCCTCCGCATAGAGCTCGGTCCGCACCAGCAGGCAGAACTCGTCGAGCACCCTGGATTGAAGTGCTTCGGAAAGGGCTGGAAAGATGGCGAAGGCGGCGCGGTTTCTGGGAATGGCAAGCCAGCCCTCGTTGGGTCCGACCTGGTAAGACATGTCCAGGTAGCGGATGTATTCCTGCCTAAGACCTGCCCGGAGGCTTTCGACCTGGAAGAGCGAAAACCAGAGATACGAATCCGAAGGCAAGCATGACAACGCGGCCAAGAGAGAGCGCCGACTGCGTTCGAGGTCGGCGTCGATTGCCGGCGAGGCGTCCAACCTGCCTCTGACGATAGCCAGATCGACGACCGATGAGTCGTGGGCAGCAGTGGCGCCGCAGGCAATCAGATTGCCGGTCTCGCGATAAAGCCGGAGCTTCTCTTCCAGCTGATCCACCGGGAAGGTCTCTCCGCGAACAATGCGGTTCGCGAATTGCTCCAATGGCAATTGTCGCCAAAAGGTCGGCAACGTGATGGCTGACCAAGCCACCCCGCCCAGTCCCAGCAGGGTCGCAAGCAGACACGTGATGCCAGTCGCAGCTGCACCGGTGAAATCGGCGCTCCTCAACGATCTAGCTCGGCTGCGAGTACTTGGGATCGTAGTAGTAGCTAGTCCCGTATCCTTCGTATCGCTTCAAAAGATTCGTGTCGGCCTTGTTCATGATCACGCCAAGCAGATTTTCACGAACCGACCGGGCGTTCGCCAATGCTCGCTCAAGGACATCGATATTGGTCTTGCCCCATTCGAGCACCAGGAGATAGGTGGGAATGAAGTGTCCGGTCGCGCGGACATCGATCACCGGCGCCAGCGGAGAGAGATCGATGATGATGTAGTCATACATGTTGCTGAAGCGCTCGATGAGCGCTCGCATGCCTTCGGAGGCGAGAATCTCGCTGGTGTGTGCGATCGGGGTATGGATCACCGCGGGCAGGAAATCCACGCCGGTTGTACTCTCCCGAAGAACGACGTCTTCGAACTTGCGTTCCCCAAGGACAACCTCGACGAGGCCGGCGGCGGCGTTTGGCGCCATCAACTTCGTGAGCGACGGATTCCGAAGATCCGCGTCGATCAAGATAACCTTGTGCCCGGACTGCGCGCTGAGCAGCGCAAGGCCCGCGGCAGTGGTCGATTTCCCCTCGCCGGGGAGCGCCGAGGAGAGGCCCACGACGCGACCGCTGCGTAGTCGACTATTGAGGTCTATCGCGGACTTTATCGAGCGGATGCCTTCGGCGTATCTGGAGAACGGCGAGCTTACCACGGCCCAGAAAGCTCCGGCCTCGGCTTGCATCTCATGCGGTGACAGAGGGGTGTCGTTGGGCTGGTGAGCGGGCGCCGGAAGAACAGGAAGGGTTGCGAGGCAATCAGCTCCCAGCAACCGCTCGATCTGATCGCTGGTGCGTACCACGCGATCGGACAGGTCCCTCATAAGGCCGATGCCGAAGCCCAGCATCAGGCCGCCGGCGCACGCCATCGAGAGAACGAGAATGGTCTTGGGACTGCTGCGCTTGGAGGGCCGGTCCGCGCTCGATATGATGCGGGCCTCCGTGATCGGGAACGATTGCTGCTGAATGGATTCAGTATAGCGCTGCAGGAAGGTCTCGTACATCGAACGGTAGGTCTGGGAGTTGCTCTCCAGCTCCTTCAGCTGGACCTGGGCCTGGCCACCGATTTGAGAGCGGGTGACCGCGGCCTCCAGCGCGCGTTGCGCCTCATCCTCGCGCTGCTTGGCGATCTCGTAGTCGCTCTTGTAGGTTTCCGCGAGGCGGCCAAGCTCTGCGGTAATCGACTTGGCGATTTCACGCATCTGGTTGCGCAGGTTGACTGCCGCCAGATGGTTCGACCCGTACTTCGCAGAAAGGTCGGCCTCCCGATTGGCGATCTCCAGATATTGGGATCTCAGCTTGCTTACGACGTCGCTTCGCAGGGTATCCGTTACCGTTGCGTCGCGAACGTCCGATTTCATGACCTGCTCGATGCGATCGAGGCGTGCACGCGCGTCCGCGGTGACCGTCCGTGCTGCGAGCAGCTGGCTGTTGAGCTCTGCGACCTGCTGTTCGGAAATCGACCGTCCGCCGGCATCGACGATGTTGTTCTTGCTCTTGAAGTCGACGATCGAGCGATCGGCGGAGATCGCCTGCTGCTTCAGCTCCTGGATGCGACTGGAAAGCCAGTCGCCCGCACGGCGGGCCGACTGATACTTGGCGTCGAGCTGATCGGTGATGTAGGCCTCGGCGACGGCATTGGCCACCTGGGCAGCCCGCCCCGGCAAGGCAGAGCGATACGATATCTCGATCACGTAGGTAACGCCTACGCGCTTCGCCGAGAGATTGTTCGAGAATTCGCGCAAGGCGCGGCGCTCAATCTCGTCCTGGGACTCATCGCCGGGTTCGAACAGCTGGTAGAAATAGTAGAGGAGATTGCCGACGAAACCTCCGCCATAACGGGCGAATTCGGGCTCTTGCGCCAGATGCAGGTCGCGGATCACCGATCGCGCAATGTTGTCGGACTTGATCAGCTCGAGCTGACTGTCCACGGCAGGCGAGTCCACGGGGACTTCTGTAAAGAGGGAATTCTGGGACGAGTAGGGCTGAAGCTTTCGCGTGTCGATGATGATCGTCGCCTGCGCGGTATAGGTCGATCGGGTTATCACGAGATAAGCTGCACCCAAGGCGAGGGTGATCAGCATCGTGACCAGAAAGATCGGATACTGGCGGCGAACGAAACCGAGGGTGGCCGCAAACATCTGATCGGGCGACACGTAGTCCGCGCGTTCGATCTCGCGTTCCTCGGGCTTCAGGAGCTGGAGCATTTTGGGATCATTGTGATGCGGCAAGCCAAAACGGCCGCCTGTTTCGCAAGCAGTCGCTCACTCCGGCCTGGGCCGGTAATGTAGCCAATGCCGGATTTCCCCGGCATTGCTCTCACGGGCTTACTGAACTCGAAACGGTGCCGGAATTCGTGAACGTATTGCCCAAGCCGGTCACGTTCGACGTGTAGCTGAACATCGGCGTGTTGGTGCCGTTTCCGCCGATCTGCTGCGGAGCACCGCCCCCGCCTCCGCCGAACTGAAGCGGATTGGTCTGACCGCCGCCAGCACCGCCACCACCACCACCGCCGCCTCCGGCGCCGATCGGTCGGTCGCCAGCGCCTGCGGCAAAGGCCAGAACGACGTCCTGATCCTTGGTGTTGAGAATCGCCTGCTGGATTTCCGTGGCAAGACCGGGGTTGCTTCGGACGATGACCTTGGCAGCCTGCGCCAGGCCGGCGCCGATTGCCGCCTTCTGGTCCTTGTTGGCATTCGCGATCAAATTGATGATCGGCTGAAGTGTTGCTGGGTCACCCGAGACGAGTTCGCGAACGGCGCTGACGAGCTCGGCGCCACCGGTGGGATTCTTGGCTAGAAGCTCTGCCGGGTTGCTCAGGAATTGAGCAGTGGCTTGCGGCGAACGCTGGGCCGACGCGGGTGTCGGGACCTGAGTGGCTACGCACATTGCGAGAATTGCCAACGCTGCAACGCCAGTGATTTGTTGCTTAAAAGCGATTCGGAACATACCGTGAACCCTTCCAAAAATATAACGATATCTTAACCGCATAGCGCCGCAACATCAACGTCAGTCGAGGCTTTCCGGACTTTGGTTCACTTCAAAGTTAACCGCGTCAGCCGCCTCAACCTCGGCCACTGGCCTCTGCGTTTGCGCGAGCGCGGCACCGAGCAGAACAATTACAGTGCCGGCGTAGGCAGGGATCTGCAGGGAAAAATCAATCAGGGAGTGCAACACCGCGACCGTTGAGACGGCCAGGGCGGCGCGCGGCAGAGTACGGGAGCGTTGAGGATCGAGGCAGGCGCGTAGCAGCATCGCCATTGCGCCAATCCAGGCCAGGACGACGATGCCCGCCAGGACCAGGCCGCCTTCTGCGGCGATCTCAAGGGCGACGTTATGCGCCCGATCCCACACGCCCCAGCCCGAAATCTCGCTGCTCCGATAGGCGGCGAAGCTCCAGCGGAACGAGCCCAAACCGCTCCCGAGCCACGGAAAATCCGAAATCATGCGCACAACCGAGGCCACGACGCTGGCACGTCCACCGCCGGCTGCGCCTTCCGTTTCCAGCCGTTCGCCCAACCCGCTGTCGAAGATTTGGTAGATCGCCAGGATGACGACGACGGCAGCACCAAAGGCCAGCCAATTGCGAAGCCTGGGCGACATCTCTGATCTGAAATTCAGCCCAAAGGCCACCATCAGGCCGGCAAAGCTGCACGCCACACCCGCACGGGAGCCGGTCAGGACCAACGCCAGCAAGCAAATGCAAAAAAAGCTGCCCGGCACCGCAAGGACACGCCAATTCACGCCGGTGCTCGATGGGCGGCGGCGTTTGCCGGAACGGCGCTTCTTGCGCAGACTGAGGCGCCGGAACGTGAGCAGCAACCATACAATGGCGATCGACCCGAAATAGACCGCCGCCGCATTGCGGTTCGTGAACGTTCCGGTGAGATTGCCGACATAGGCGATCTTCTCGCGCCACAGCACCAGGTTGGGTTCGAGCGCGTAGGAGCAAATCGCGTAAACGGCATAGAGGCCCCCCGACCATGCGATCGTGCGCAACAGGCGGCGCGAGAGTGTCTCGTCGGCGCCGCACATGTAGCCCCCCGTGAACAGCAGCAGGTTCAAGAGCGGCGTACCGATCGCGAGATAAGGTTGCCCCCTGGCGATCGACGCGCTGGCCTCCAGGGGTATTCCCAGAATCTCGCTGGCCACGGCCCAGATCGGATGGACCAGGGGATCGGACGGCGTTCGAGCCACGACCTGAAGGTAGAGGATGGTCGCATAGCTCGCGACGCCGACGGCAATGATGGCTGCAAGAAAAAGCGGTGAAGCAATCGCTGGCGGTCGCAGGGCAAGCCCGACCACCGCTACGCCCACCAAACCGCACCAAAGCGAAATGGCGACGGAGGACACTGATGCAAACGGGAAGGGCATGATGGCCACGGCCGCGAACAGCAGCGCAGCGAACGCATCCGAAGTCTGCCGCGGTTTGAGGGCGACCACCGCCGTCTGCAAGACGGCGATGTATCGCCGGTCATACCGCATGCGGATCAGGGAGTCGTTACGACCAGATTCCGAAGCGCTGCACCATTGTAGGCTGCAACTATCGGATCGTTGACCGTTGCGGTGACCAGTCTGATGTACGTCATCAGCTTCGCCGATTCCACCGCTGGAGCGTTCGACGTGTACAGAACGTCCTTGTTGCGGATCAGAACTTTCGTCGCCAGGAAGTACGTCGATGGGTCGCGCATGTTGAAATTATACACGATCGGGATGATCGGCGTCGTGAAACGGCTCACGTCGACGCCCATCATCGCGGCGATTTCGCGCCGCTCACCGCGATAGAGGAAGATCGCTCCGGGATCAGCCAGCGTATCGTTCAGGCCGCCTGCCTTGCCAACGGCCTCGGCCACCGAAATTCGCCAGGCGTCGAAGTTGAACTGACCCTGCTGGCCGGTTGCGCCAAAGGCCACAAACGTCTGCGGCTCACGATAGACGTAAACCGTATCGTTCGGATGGACCCAGATATTGTTCGACGGCTCGTACACCAGCGACCCAAACGGCACGGTCGCCTGCTTGCCGTTGCGCTCGAGCATGACCCAGGTGTCGAAGCCTTGTCCCTTGGGGCCGCCGGCACGCGTGATCGCATCAAGCAGGCGCTCGCCGGCAGCGTTTGCTGGATAGCGAACCGGATTGTTCACTTCGCCGAGAACGCTGATGAGCGACGTCCGCTGATCGATGAGGGCGACGACAGCCTGCGGCTCGATCGCGCGATTCTTCAGCGCATCCGCAATCGCCTGCTGGACTTCGGAAGGCGTCCGGCCTTGCGCGCGGATAGCACCGGCATAAGGAACCGAGACATTGCCGTTGTGGTCCACCGTCTGATTAGGCAGGGCGATGAAGTTGCCGGGCCGAACACCTGCTTCAACCGGGATAAACAGACCACCTGCGGCGGCCTCGAAGATGGTGACGCTGACGACGTCGCCGATGCCAAATCTGATTTCGCGGGGGGGCTGACGATCGGGATAGGTAACCGTCAGCTTGCCGGTATTGCGCGCCAGCACGGACACCACGTCTGAATTGACGCGGACCAGCGCATACGGAAGGCTGTTTTCATCGACCGGCGTCTCGCTTTTTACAGCTTGGCTGGATGGCCCCGACGTCGGCAAATAGCTGCAACCGGCCAGAGCAATCGTGGCGCTAAGCGCGATTCCGGCAAAAAATCTGATTTTAAAAAAAGTCCCCATGCTTTCGGAACTATCATGCGCTCGGCGCAATCTCTAAGTGAATCTGCGTTGGGGCCGATTTTTGGGTTACCGTAGTTGCTGATCTGCAACGATCTTGCGGGCGCTTAACTAGCAACTAACCAAGCTTGGCACAGCAGCGCGATTTTGTGCGCTGGCTGCGAAGGTATCTCTACGCAGGGAGGGCGACACAGACGGCGGATTTGACGAACCTCACCTTGGTGATAAAGAATCACCGGCTCGAGCCGGTACCGGCGTAGCCGCCCTTCGATTGGGTGCTATTGGAATTCCCGAACGGGCTTGTGAACGGGCTGCTAAATCCGGTGCTGACGCCCTGGTTGGTTCGCACCGCCGAATTCGGCCCACCCGAGACCGCCGATCCACTCTGGCGTTGCTGCGTCACGGTCTGAGTCGGGCTTTGCGCTACGCCCTGTGCCATTGCTCCTCCTCCGGATAGCAACAACAGGATCAGCACGGCTGTTCCGTATCTCATGAAACACTCCTTCCAATTTCCCGGATCATCGCAATGACCGAGAACCGTCTCACGCCGCCGCGACGGCGAAAAATTCCGGACGACACTGCGTCAACTGCCAAAAGTGTTCGAAGACAGCAAACGGACCGGCGCGTTCAGTATAGGTATGATGGACGTGGCGCGCCAGATCCCCCTGGGGACCGACGTAGACAACCGCCTTTTCCCCGAAATTGGTCATGCAGGCGACCCCGTATGGTGTTCTGCCGTCGCGCTCCATCGTCTGCTCGGCGGCGCGGGCCTGGTTGTGAAGCAGCGCAAATAAAGCAGAGCCCAAAATCTCCCTGCGTGTCGGCATCTCTCAGGCTCCAAGTGATCGCACGCGATACTGGCAGACCCGTTACCTCTCGGCAAGATTTGCGCGGCACGGCGCGGTCGGAGCCGTTCGCGCTTTCCAGATCGGTTGCAATTCCATCACGGCGGGGCCGGCAGGCTTCACTGTCTCTGCCCCCTCCCCCTCAGGAAGACGCGCGTCTGCTCCCTCTACACGTGCAGCATGAAGCTGTCGTGGGTGTGGGTGTAGCCCATAGCATCCGCGAGGGCGTGAATGTCGAGATGCACATCCTGCGCAATCGCATTCGTGTACCAATCAAGCTGCGCCTCGTTGAACGGCAGCGGGGCGTGGCCATCATACGTGCTTGCGCTGGCGGCGGCCGCGGACGGATGAAAAACAAATCCATCGCCGACCTGGCTCACTGTGGCGGCTTGATTCGGCATCGACAGCGTCAGCGGAGCAACGTTCGTCGCGGGAGGGTCGATGACGAATGTGCCGCCGTGTCCGTCACTGGACAGGGCAAATGTCATTCGCGTGTAATCGCCCGTCAGATTCAGATGCGCAGCATGGTTTTGCGCGTCAGTGACCGTCAGCACGCCGCCCGAGGTATTTCCGATGTACGAAACCCGGGTGCCGGCCCCGTACGCGATATCCCTCAGGTCGAGGATATCCGAGGCGGTCGGATCGCCATTGCCCGAAAGACCCACGATATTGCCGGTGAACTTGCTGGACTGATCCAGGATCAGCATGCCCGTGTTTTTGCCGAATGTGATCGCGCCCGACGCAGCGCCGGCGAGCTCGAGGCTGCCTCCAGCATCGATCGTAAGCTGCAGGCTAACGCTGGTCGCGACGGTGCCGGCCTTCGTGCCGATCGTACCGTCGCCGTTCAGATCCTGATGCATCGTCGTCTCCAGCGAGAGCAGCGACGCGTTCGAGCCGGAGACCGAGCCGACGATGGTCGACAGGAAGTTGCCGTTCGCATCGGTGGCCGCGACCGTATACAGGCCGGTGCCGGTATCCTTCCAGGCGACGTCGTAGCCGGTCGCCGTCTTCTCGGCACCGATGAAATTGGTGCTGGGGAATTGATCCGTGCCGACCGCGGCGCCCGCCAGTTTGAACACGACATCGGTGCTGCCTGTGACAAAGTGGAGGCTGTTTCCAACCTGCTCGAGGATCGTGCTGCCCGCCGTCTCGATGATCTTGAGGGGCAATCCGATCGTGCCGTCGCCGTTCAGATCCTGATGCATCGTCGACTCCAGCGATCGAAGCGCATCGCTTGTACCGGAGACCGAGCCGGCGATGGTCGACAGGAAGTTGCCGTTCGCATCGGTGGCCACGACCGAATAAAGGCCGGTGCCGGCATCCTTCCAGGCGACGTCGTAGCCGGTCGCGGTCTTCTCGGCGCCGATGAAATTGTAGCTGGGGAACTGATCCGTACTCAGTGCGGCACCCGCCAGTTTGAATACGACGTCGGTGCTGCCCGTGACAAAGTGGAGGCTGGTTCCGACCTGCTCCAGGGTCGTGCTTCCCGCGCTTTCGATGACCTTGGTCTGGAGAACATTGGATTGCACACTCGTATTCCCGGCTGCGTCGGTCGCAGTCACCGAGAACGAGTGGGAGCCCGAGGAAAGCGATCCGACGTTGATGCTCCAGGTGCCGTCACCCTTGGCCTTTCCGGAGCCGATCAGGGGGGTGCCGTCATAGAGTGCGATGGTTGCGCCGGCTTCGGCAGTACCGGCAATAGCGGATTGAGCCAGCGTAAACGACGCAACGACAGGCTGGGCGGGAGCCGTCGTGTCGATCGTCACGGTAAGCGACGTAGAGGTGGAGCTGACGTTGCCGGCAACATCCATCGCCTTGGCCGTGAACGGGTGGCTGCCGTCGTTCAATGTTGCCGTCGCGAAAGACCAGCCGCCGGTCTTGTCGACAACCACCGTGCCGATCTGCGTCGTTCCGTCGAATATCTGGACCGTGCTGCCGGCCTCTGCGGTTCCGCTCAGCGTGATGTGGTTCTGGTTGGTGATGCCGTCGCCGATCGTTCCACTGTTCGGCGTGAAGGAAGCAATGCTCGGGGCCGTGGGCGCGGTCGTGTCGACTGTCACCGTGAGTGCGGTCGACGTCGTGACGTTGCCGCTCTGATCCGCTGTCTTCGCTGTGAAAGGATGAACCCCGTCGGTCAGATTTACCGTGACGAACGACCATTTTCCGGTGCTGTCTGTCACCGCCGTGCCAAGCTTGGTCGAGCCATCGAAGATCTGGACTGTGGTACCGACGGCGGCCGAACCCGTCAGCGTAATCTGCTTCGCGTTGGTGATGCCGTCGCCGGTGATGTTGCTATCGGGCGAGAACGAGTTGATCTGAACGACAGGCGGCTTGGCGGAGTAGGCGCGGATGTAGTCGATGAGCATGTCACCGCCCACCGGCGCACTGGGGTCGGTGATATACGGCCCGTACAGCGCCAGGTCGGCGATGATATACATCGGCGTGTGCATGTCGGATGGAGTGGCAATCTGGAAGGCCTTCACTCCGTCGACATACCAGGTAATCGTATCGGGCTCCCAATCCATGCCATAGGTGTGGAATCCAGACGCCATTGTCGGAAGGTAGACTGCGCCCTGCTGGAGCTCCATGCTGCCCGTCGCAGAACTGTGCGATGTCATGTTGTCGATGGTCGGGTTGTTGCCGGTCGCCTCCATGATGTCCAGCTCTTGAGCCGGCACGGTCCCGAATAGCGCGTTATTCGTGGGCAGCAGCCAGAATGCGGGCCAGAGCCCCTGGCCGGCGGGCAGCTCGGCTCTCATCTCGAAGTAGCCGTAGAGTTGCGAGAAGGAGTGATAGGTTGTGATCATGCCCGACGTGTACTGGGCATTGTCGATGTAGGGCTGGATCGCGGCAGCTGCGGGGCCCGCATGAAGATCGAGGATGCCGTTGTTCACGGTCCATGGCGTCACCGAACTCGTGGGCGCATAATTGCTGTTGATGTACCAGTTGACCTCCTGGTTGCCACTAATGTTGATGCCGTTGGCAGCCGCCCACCAATAGGTCGAATCCCAGGTGCCGCTCGTGCCGTTCCACAGGCTGAGCGAGTTGAAATCGTCCGAAAACGTGAGTGTGGCCGTTCCAGCAAGATTTTTCGGATCGATCGACATAGCGCCCTCCTCAGCTGGGAAATTGCTATGGCATCGCCGGTTCTCCTGACTTTAATGGCCGGATACGAGTTGTTTTGGTAATTAAGCTGCGCCTGCGCGTACCGCTAAAATTATACGGATTGGCAGCAATGGTTCTTGACCGACGCTGGCGGGTACAATTCAGCAAGGTTAATTCGACGCGAACATCACGCGCACGACAGTTTCCTCTCTACGTTCGACAGCGGCATTTGGCTCCGCAGTTGCAGACATCTCAATCGCAGATGAAGCGGCTTATCGATGAGATCGACGCGAACGTTGGATGTCGGACGGGTTCTCCGTCTCGCGGGCTGAGATGATCCAGTGGTGACGCACGCCCGTCTGAACCTGTCGTGACTTACTCTCTCGCCGCATGCGTGTCGTACCAGCCCGACGTGCGAAACTCAGGAATGCGATAGTCGGTGCGCCCCGTGGCCCGAACGAGAATTTCCTGCACTTTGCCGAGCATGCGGACGAGACTTTTCTGCCCCCGTAAGATTCCGTGGTCGCCCGACAGCGCATAGCCTCGTTGCTTTGCCCGTAAATTTTCGGGTGCTCGAACAGCACTTCCCTGAAGGGGACGACGTAATGGACCTTAACTTGGGCAGAGAATTACTGCATATTTGGTCGGACCGGCATCCGAGGCATTACGGCCTTTGGCCGGTTGAATTTGAGCTGTTAGTACTCTCGAACGTTCATTCACCATCTTTGAGATGGGCCGCGCTGCTTCTTACTGTCGTGTACCTGGCCGCATTTGGGAGAATAGGCCGTCATTGTGTTGTCCCGCCCGAGTATCCCTTCGCATCTTCATCATTAATCTAGTCGTTTGGTTACAATCGGCCGTTGTATTGGTAGGGATTATTGCAACGGCGTCCGGCTCGGATTCGAACGCCGGAGACCACAACATTCAAAAGCCCCGGCGGTAGGCGTGAAGCATTCGGATTTCAGTAGGCAAGGGTTAATTTATGTTAGGGGGGTTCTCCTACGATCTGACTGGAAGGCGGGTCTTCGTGGCCGGACATCGCGGAATGGTGGGGTCGGCCATCATGCGCCGCCTCGCGTCGGAGAGCTGCACCCTCCTTCATGCCGATCGCGGAGAGCTCGACCTTGCGAAGGAGCAGCCGACATTCCGGTGGCTCGAGGCAAACCGTCCGGACGTCGTAATCCATGCCGCCGCCAAGGTCGGCGGCATTGCCGCCAACAGTAGTTTCCCCGTCGATTTTCTCTGCGACAATCTCGCGGTCGAGCTCAACGTGATCCGCGCAAGTCATGCAATCGGCGTTGAGCGCCTGCTGTTTCTCGGCTCGTCCTGCATATACCCCAAGCACGCCAGGCAGCCGATCGCCGAAAGCGAATTGCTGACGGGGCCGCTCGAGCCGACCAACGAATGGTACGCAATCGCCAAGATTGCCGGCCTCAAGATCTGTCAGGCACACCGGCGGCAACATGGTGACGATTTCATATCGGTGATGCCGACCAACCTCTATGGCCGCGGTGACAACTATCATCCAGCGCACAGTCACGTGCCGGCGGCGCTGATCCGACGCTTCCACGAGGCCAAGCTGGCAGGGACCCCGACGGTATCCGTCTGGGGCACAGGCAATCCGCTTCGTGAGTTTCTCAACGTCGACGACTTCGCCGATGCGTGCGTCTTCCTCTTGAAGAACTACTCGAACGATCTGCCCATCAACGTCGGCAGTGGTGACGAAGTCACTATCGCCGATTTTGCCGCCATGGTAGCGGAGGTCGTGGGCTATGCGGGCAAGTTGGCTTTTGATACGTCCAAGCCGGACGGCGCGCCCCGCAAGCTCCTCGACAGTTCGCGGATTCGCCAACTGGGCTGGCGTTCCACTACTCCGCTACCGACCGGGCTGGCGGGGGCATATGAGGATTTTCTGAAGGGCTACGGTCGTCATTTGGAAAGCAATTCCGGCGGCTGACGAGACCGACGCTTTTTTCGAGACGTGAGTTTTCGATTCCAGTTTTAGAAGTTGGATTGTACTTGAATGCGTATTCTGTTGGTGGGCATCAACTATGCGCCCGATCTGATCGGCGTTGCGAAATACAACACGGAACTCTGTGAGAGCCTTGTGGCCGAAGGGCACGAGGTCAGAGTGATCACTGCGCCGCCCTATTATCCCGCCTGGCGAATCCCGGCCGACTTCGATAGCCACTATTTCAGGACCCGGAACGCCAATGGTGTCGAGATCACGCGCACCCCGATATACGTGCCGCGGAAGCCGACGGGTGCGAAGCGGCTGCTGCACCATGCCTCGTTTGCGTTGACGAGTGCGCTGCCGATGCTGACGAAGGCGCTCGAATGGCGACCCGACGTCATGCTGTCCACCGCTCCCTCCTTGATGTCGTCCGCGCTCGTTTCGTTCGTCGCGCGGCGGATCGGTGTGAAGTCCTGGCTCCATGTGCAGGATTTCGAGGTTGATGCCGCCTTTGATCTCGGATTTCTTCGAAACGGCGCGCTTCGCAGGCTGATGCTGGGGGCCGAATCTCGCATCCTTCGGTCGTTCGACCGGGTATCGTCGATTTCACCGCAGATGGTCGACCGGCTGCTGGCCAAGGGCGTTCCTGCGGAGCGGACCGTCGAGATCAGAAACTGGATCGACACAAGCGCCATCTTTCCCCGGTCGCGGCAGACAAGGTATCGGCATGAACTCGGCATTGGCGAAAGCGATGTCGTCGGACTCTATTCGGGCACGATGTCGACCAAGCAGGGGCTCGATCTCGTGATCGACGCCGCCGCCGTCCTGCAAGACAGCCATCCCGACATTCATTTCATCCTCGCCGGAGAGGGGCCTGACAAGGCGAGGTTGATCAAAATGGCGGCCGGCCGCTCCAATGTTCATTTTCTCGGACTGCAACCCAACGAGAGCTTCAACGAGTTGATGGCAACGGCGGACGTGCATCTCATTCCGCAGAAGGCGGAGGCGGCTGATCTGGTCTTGCCATCCAAGCTCGGGGCCGTGTTTGGCTCCGCCCGTCCGGTGATCGCGATGGCGACCGAAGGAACGGGGCTGGCCGAGGAGGTCAAGGGTGCCGGGATGGTCGTTTCCCCCGGCGACACGCGTGCTCTCGCCGATGCGGTCTGCACGCTCGCTCAGAATCAGGCGCTCTGCGCGGCGTTCGGCGCCGAAGGACGGAAGCGCTCACTCGAGCGTTGGGATCGTCGGGCCATCGTCGGTCGCTGGGCGCTCGAGATGAGCGCGATACGAAACGCACCGTCCGCGTCCGAAACGAAGGCGGCGATGACCGCTCGCCCGCCCGACGCTATCTCGGTCAAGGACGCCATCCGCATGCCTTGACGGCATTGGGACGGCCCACTGCGTGTGGTGGACGGAAAGCGTTCGAGGCCCCCGCTTCAGCAAGCGCCAGACGGCGTTATGGGCAGCGGTCACTCGTGACGCGGATAATATCTGAAGCCATGCTGCTTGATCAGTTCATCTCGCTTCGCTGAGGCGAGATCTTCCTGCACCATCTCACGCACCAGGCTTTCGAACGAGGTCTTGGGCCACCAGCCAAGCTTCTGCTTCGCCTTGGAGGGATCGCCCAGGAGGGTCGCGACCTCCGACGGACGGAAATAGCGCGGGTCGACGGACACGATGCACTTGCCTGTGGCGGCATCATAGCCCTTTTCGTCGACGCCCGTTCCTTCCCAGCGGATCCGCATCCCCACTTCGCCCGCGGCAACCTCGACGAAGCGGCGAACCGAGTGCTGCACACCGGTCGCGATGACAAAGTCCTACGGCGTATCCTGCTGCAACATCAGCCATTGCATTTTGACGTAGTCACGCGCATGCCCCCAGTCGCGAAGCGCGTCAAGATTGCCCAGATAAAGACGTTCCTGAAGGCCGAGGTGGATGCGGGCCAAGGCTCGCGTGATCTTTCGGGTGACAAACGTCTCGCCCCGCACGGGAGACTCATGATTGAACAGAATTCCGTTGCAGGCATACATTCCATACGCCTCACGATAGTTCACCGTGATCCAGTAGGCGTAAAGCTTCGCGACGGCGTAAGGCGACCGCGGATAGAACGGAGTGGTCTCCTTCTGCGGGACTTCCTGCACCAGGCCGTACAGTTCGAGGCCTGGTAGAATTTCGACTTCTTCTCGAGCCCCACGATTCGAATCGCCTCGAGGATTCGCAGCGTGCCGAGAGCGTCCGAATTCGCGGTATATTCCGGCTCCTCAAACGAAACCGCCACGTGACTTTGGGCGGCGAGATTGTAGATCTCGTCCGGCTGTACCTGGCCGACGATCCTGATCAGACTGGAGGAGCCCGTCAAATCACCATAGTGCAGCCGGAACGAAGGATCCGGCTCGTGCGGATCGAGGTAGAGATGATCAATGCGGTCGGTATTGAAGAGCGAGGTCCGTCGCTTGATGCCATGGACCTCATAGCCCTTCGCGAGCAGCAGTTCGGCTAGATACGCACCGTCTTGACCCGTTACGCCGGTTATTAATGCTATTTTTTTTGTCATGTAAGCTACTCAAAACATGATCCGCGTATGTAGCCAAAATCATCTTGCAGGCGCAGTGCGAAGGTCGATCACGACGGCAATTGTTGCCGCGTAAGATTAATCCTCCGGCGGAGGATCGTGCGTGCCGCGTCAGAGGATACCCCTGACCCGCTCAGGCCTTATTCAAGGCTCGCAAAGCGTTGGTCCGCGGACCCGGCGTGAACGGGTTGCGCGATCGACCATTGCCTGATTTGCACCCCGCGATAGGATCACGCCGCGTCGACGATGACGGCAGCACACAAGGGAGGTGAGCCATGCGCGCCGAACAGGAATTCAAGCGAGCCGCTCTTGCATTCTCGCTGGTGGCTCCTCTGCTTTTGCCGACCGAGACATCAGCCGTCACCGTTGAGGTCGCGAGGAAATGCAATGCGCTCGTTGCGAAAAACTTTCCGCCACGTCAGCCCGGCAATCCGGCGGCGGGCAGCGCCAAAGGCAACGGACAAGCCGAGCGCGACTATTTCAAGAAATGCGTCGACAATGGAGGCAACGTGGACGACACCGCCGACAAGGACAAAAAATGATCGGGTGTGCGTCGTCAGCGCATCGCGGCAAGCGCGGTTGAAATCCGGACGCGCATCGCCTGCACGCTTGGTGGTTCACCGCAGCCGCGGCAACCTCCTCTGGTTCGGCTCACAAAGGCGCTCGCTGTAACGGACACGCCGCTGACGCCCGGCCGGGCATGATGGATCCGCTCGCCAGGCCTAGGCCGCATCGGGCAAAGCCGCTCATTGTCGCGGTACACGGCGATATCAAGAACATGTCGTCATGCCGACCGCAGCAGGTCGCGGGTCATTCGAACCTACGAAACCAAGTCGTCGATTGCGTTGCGGCGACGTTCGACGTTGAAAAACAAAAACCCAGCAATCCATTCAGATTGCTGGGTTTCCGTATCGAACTTGGTTGCGGGGATAGGATTTGAACCTATGACCTTCAGGTTATGAGCCTGACGAGCTACCGGGCTGCTCCACCCCGCGTTAAACCGTTGCGTGCCTTGCAGAAAGAGTGCCCGAGCCGGTCGGCCAACGCATCAGATGGCGCCGATCGATCCGTCCAGAGGGCTTCCTGAGAAGGCGACCCGGGCCGAAGCCGTTCGGGTGCGAGGGGTATGTATCAACGTGAGTACGGTTTGGAAAGCCCCGGATGCGGGTTTTTGAGGATTTTGTGACGCCGAAATCGGCGGTTTTCCTGGCAAATCTACCGCCGGGAACCGGCTCTTGCCAGATCGCGCGCAAAAGCGGAGCTTGGCGCCCAACAAAATCCGTCAAGGACACGTCATTCGAGGGGAAACGCCATGGACCGGCCATTGAAGAGCCCGGGGCTGCATGCGCTTGAGGACACCTTTCACCGCCAGTTCGAGCTGTCGCGCAGCGAGCCAGCGCCGACATTGCAGGCGCGGCTCGACCGGCTGCGCCGCCTGCGCGCCGCGCTGACCGAGAACGAGGCGCGATTCGAGGCGGCGATCTCGGCCGATTTCGGCCACCGCTCCACCGTCGAGACCGCGATCGCCGAGACCATGCTGGTGCTCGGCGAGATCAAGCATGCGGCCAAACACCTCAAGGGCTGGATGGCGCCCGAGAGAATCCCGACCACGGTGCAGTTCGCGCCGGCCAAAAACCGGCTGATCCCGCAGCCGCTCGGCGTGGTCGGGATCATCGCGCCCTGGAATTATCCGCTGCAGCTGACCTTGGCGCCCGCCGTCGCCGCGATCGCGGCCGGCAATCGCGCCATCATCAAGCCGAGCGAACTGGTGCCGCGCTTCGCCGAGCTGCTGGCCGAGGTGATCGAGAAGAAATTCGACACCACCGAACTCGCGGTCACCGATATCGACGACGACATCGCAACGGCCTTTGCCGCGCTGCCGTTCGATCATCTGATCTTTACCGGCTCGACCCGCGTTGGCCGGCTGGTCGCGGAAACGGCCGGCCGCAACCTGACACCGGTGACGCTCGAGCTCGGCGGCAAATCGCCCGCAATCGTCGACGGCTCCGCCGACCTCGACGAGGCCGCGCAGCGCATCGCCTATGGCAAGCTGCTCAATGCCGGCCAGACCTGCATCGCGCCCGATTATGTGCTGGTGCCGCAAGCCTCGGTGCAGCCGTTCGCGATGCGGCTACAGGGCCACATGCAGCACATGTTCGGCACCGATCCGAAAAATCCCGACTACACCTCGATCGTCTCGGACCGGCACTACGCCCGGCTCGAGAGCCTCGTCGCCGACGCCGCCGCGAAGGGCGCGACCATCGTGCAGCCGGCCGCGCCGAACGATCCCGAGTGGAAGGCAAGGCGCAAATTCCCGCCGACCGTCATCGTCGATGCCACGCCCGAGATGACCGTGATGCAGGAGGAGATCTTCGGACCGCTGTTGCCGGTCATGGGCACCCGCGACGCAACCGAGGCGATCGGCTTCATCAACCGGCGCGACCGCCCGCTGGCGCTGTACTGGTTCGGCACCGACAACGCCGCCCGCGATGCGGTGCTGGCGCGCACGGTGTCGGGCGGCGTCACGGTCAATGACTGCCTGTTCCACTTCGCGCAGGCCTATCAGCCGATGGGCGGCGTCGGCGCGTCCGGCACCGGCGCCTATCACGGCGAATGGGGATTCAAGACGCTGACCAAGCTGAAGCCGGTGTTCTATCGCTCGCGCTTCAACCGGCTTGCCGATCTCTATCCGCCCTATGGCGCGAAGATCGCGCGGCTGGAGAAGCTGATGCGGCTGTTGTCTTAGGGACTGTCGTTCCGGGGCGCGAAGCGAACCCGGAACCTCGAGATTCCGGGTGCGATGCTGGCGCATCGCCCTGGAATGACGCCAAGAAACTGGGGGAAACATACGTGACTGACACATTCGATTTCGTGGTGGTGGGCGCAGGCTCCGGCGGTTGCGCGGTGGCGGGGCGGTTGTCGGAGGATCCGGCGACGTCGGTCGCGATGCTCGATGCCGGCGGCAAGAACGACAATTGGGTGGTGACCACGCCCGGTGCCATCATTCTGATGCTCTCGAGCAAGCTCAACAACTGGGCGTTCGACACGGTGCCGCAGAAGGGCCTGAACGGCCGCATCGGCTACCAGCCACGCGGCAAGGGGCTCGGCGGCTCAAGCGCCATCAATGCCATGGTCTATATCCGCGGCCATCGCGCCGACTACGATCAATGGGCTTCGCTCGGCAATACCGGCTGGAGCTACGCCGACGTGCTGCCCTACTTCAAGCGTTCGGAGAACAACACCGAGCTCGACGGCGAATATCACGGCAAGGGCGGGCCGCTCAACGTCACGGGCCTGCAGTCCGACAATCCGGTCAAGGAGACGTTCCTGCAGGGCGCGCGCGAGGCGCAGTTCCGGATCCGCGACGATTTCAACGGCGCCGAGCAGGAAGGCCTCGGCATCTACCAGGTGACCCAGCGGAATGGAGAACGCTGGAGCGCCGCGCGCGGCTATATCCATCCCCACATGGGCCGCCGGCCCAATTTGCGCATCGAGACGCAGGCGCAGGCGACCCGCATCATCTTCGAGGGCAAGCGTGCCGTCGGCGTCGAATACATGCAGGGCAAGGAGAAGAAGGTGCTGCGCGCGCGGCGCGAGGTCATCCTCTCGGCCGGCGCGTTCCAGTCGCCGCAATTGCTGATGCTGTCGGGCGTCGGCGACGCCACCGCGCTCGGCAAGCACGGGATCGCCAGCGTGCATGATCTGCCGGGTGTCGGACAGAACCTGCAGGATCATCCCGATTTCGTGTTCGGCTTCGCCTCCGACGCACCTTATTTCTCGGGGCTATCGTGGAGCGGCATCGGGCGGATCCTCAAGGGCATCGGGCAATACCGCCGCGAGCGGCGCGGCCCGATGACCTCGAACGTCGCCGAATGCGGCGGCTTCCTGAAGACGCGACCCGAGCTCGACGTCCCCGACATCCAGCTGCATTTCTGCATGGCCATGGTGGAAGACCACGGCCGCAAGCCGCGCTGGGGCACCGGCTTCTCCTGCCATGTCTGCCTGCTGCGCCCGGCCAGCCGTGGCAGCGTGTGGCTGAACAGCGCCGACCCGCTCGCGGCCCCCGCGATCGATCCGAATTTCTTCGGCGAGGACAGCGACGTTGAGACCATGGTCGCGGGCTTCAAGATGACGAAGCGACTGCTCGACACGCCGGCGCTGCGCGCGCTGCAGCAGAAGGACATGTTCACAGCAGATGTCCGCACCGACGACGACATCCGCAGCATCCTGCGGGCACGCTCCGACACCGTCTATCACCCGGTCGGTACCTGCAGGATGGGCACGGATGATCCACTCGCGGTGGTCGATCCGAAGCTGCGCGTGCACGGGCTCGAGGCCTTGCGCGTGGTCGACGCCTCGATCATGCCGACATTGATCGGCGGCAACACCAATGCGCCGACCATCATGATCGGCGAGAAGGCCGCCGACATGATCAAGGCGGAGATGCGGTAACCAAATGGGCAGGGCGCGAGAGCGCCCTTGCCCACCCTGTGAGACTGCCGTCGCAGGGGCGCACTGCCAAAATATCGAAAACAACCCCATGCAAAGTAGCCGGCGGACAGGGCAACTTGACTCGTCGGGCAACTCAGCGGTACTGTTCTATTATTCAGAAATCGTGCAGACGGCCTCAGCTTGCGCAGTGTCATCACCCGCGCAGGCGGGTGATCCAGTATTCCAGAGACGGCCGTGCTTGAGCCGAAAGGCCTCGGCCAACTGGATCGCCCGGTCCATGTGCGCAATTGCGCACAGGCCGGGCGATGACAGCGGCTTCATCCGGGCTACGGAGCTAATTCAGCAAAAACCCGCCATCGACCGTCACCACCGTGCCGGTCATGTAGCGCGAGGCGTTGGAGGCGAGCAGCATGATCGCGCCGTCGAGATCGGTCTCAGCACCGACGCGGCGCTGCGGAATCCGTTTTGCCAGCCGCTCGCCTGACGGCGTCGACCAGAATTCATGGTTCATCTCGGTGTCGATGTAACCCGGCGCCAGCGCGTTGACGCGGATGTTGTTGCCGGCGAGTTCCAGCGCCATCGCCTTGGTGCCCTGGATCATGCCGGCCTTGGAGATCGCATAGGGCGAGACCGCCTTGAGCACGCCCTGCCCGAGCACGGACGCGACATTGATGATGTTGCCCGGCTGCTTGCGCAGGATCATGCGCCGCGAAAGCTCGGTCGCGAGGAAATAAGCGCCTTTCAGATTGGCGTTGATCACGGCGTCCCAATCGGCTTCGGTCTGCTCGGTCGAGAGCTTCTCGATCGCGATACCGGCATTGTTGATCAGCACCGAGACCGGACCGAGTGCGGATTCCGCCGTGTCGAGCGCTTTCGCAATCCCGGAAATATCTGCAACATCCATCTGCACCGCGGCAGCGCGGCCACCTTTGGCCTTGATTTCCTCCGCGAGGCTTTTCAGCTTAGCGGTCTGGCGTGCCGCCAGCACCACCGCAGCGCCATGCGCTGCGAGCACGCGGGCGAACTGCCGCCCGAGCCCCTGCGAGGCGCCGGTGATGAGGATGATTTCTTTACTGACATCGAATAGGTCGGACATCGGCAGGTTCCCGGATTGAAGCGGACGAGTGATAGCGACAATTGTCCCTGATGTAAGCAGGTTTGATCAACCAGGGGACCGTAGGAGATTGGGCAGGAATTCCTTATCCATGAACCTCTTCGACATCGTCGTGACGCTCGGTCTGTTGTTCGCGGTCGTCACCGGCTTCACGACCGGCCTGTTGCGGAGCGCGGTCACCATCCTGGCCTATCTCGTTGCCATGCCGCTTGCGGTCGCGCTGCTGGCGATGGTCGGGCCCCACATCGCAGCGCTGCCGTCGTCGCCGTTTCCGCCCAACGGCGTACTGCTGTTCGGTCTCTTCCTTCTGATCGGCGTCATTCTCGGAAAGGTGGCGCGGACGATGCTCGACGACACCATGGGCTCGGAGATCGGGATCGGCGACCGTCTCGGCGGCGCGCTGCTCGGCGCAATCAGGGTTGGCCTCGTCGTGACCACGCTGGTGCTGGTGTTCGATCAACTGGTGCCGCCGGCGAGACAGCCGCAATTCCTCAACGGATCGCAGTTGCGGCCGTGGTTCTCCGCCGCCGGACAGGCCGGCTTCCGGTCGCTACCGCCCGAAGCCACCATGGCGATCGAGCGGCTGCGGCGCGAGCAGCGTATCTAACCAACGGGCTCACCCGGGCTGCTCCTGTCCGGCATGCACTTATGCATTGCACCTCCCTTACCGGCGCCGCCGGGCTTGGCTAGACTGGCGCCAGCGAAACTCTACAAACCAATCCGACATCACAGGGAGTGAACTCGTGGATCTTGGAATCAAAGGCCGCCGCGCCATCGTCTGCGCATCGAGCAAGGGACTGGGCCGCGCCTGCGCGATTGCGCTCGCCGATGCGGGCGTGCACGTCACGCTGACGGCGCGCGGCGCCGAGGCGCTGAAGCAGACCGCCGACGATATCCGGAAGGCGCATCCCGGCATCACCGTCACCGAGATCGTCGGCGACATCACGACGCCGGCCGGACGCGAGGCCGTGCTCAAGGCCTGTCCCGAACCGGACATCCTGATCAACAATGCCGGCGGCCCGCCGCCCGGCGATTTCCGCAACTGGACCCGCGACGACTGGATCAAGGCGATCGACGCCAACATGCTGACGCCGATCGAGCTGATCAAGGCGACCGTCGACGGCATGATGGCGCGCAAGTTCGGCCGTATCGTCAACATCACCTCGGCGGCGGTGAAGGCGCCGATCGAGATTCTCGGCCTGTCCAACGGCGCCCGCGCCGGCCTCACCGGCTTCGTCGCCGGCCTGTCGCGCAAGACCGTGATCAACAACGTCACCATCAACGGTCTGCTGCCGGGCCCGTTCGAGACCGATCGTCTGCGCGGCACAGCAAAGCCCGAGGCCGAAAAGCGCGGCATCTCGGCCGAGCAGGTGCTGGCCGAGCGCGCCAAGCTGAACCCGGCCGGCCGCTTCGGCCATCCCGACGAATTCGGCTACGCCTGCGCCTTCCTGTGCGGCGCCAAGGCCGGCTTCATCACCGGGCAGAACCTGCTGCTCGATGGCGGCGCCTTCCCCGGCACCCTCTAGTGCCGCCGATTTGAAGTTCCTGCACTGTATGCGGCGAGGCCGATTGGGAACTTCAAATCGATCAAGCGGCACTAGAGATTCATGAGTCTTGCTAGCGCCCTCTTGCTCTCCGAAGTTCGCGCAAGAGTCCGCTGGACGAGTTCACGAACTTCGGAAAGGGGCGCTAGATGAGAGCCGTCTGGTACGAACGAACCGGCGCGGCGCCGACGGTGCTCACCGTCGGCGAGATGCCGACGCCCGACGCGGGCCCGGGCGAAGTCCGGGTTCGCCTCGAAGCCTCCGGCGTCAATCCGGCCGATGTCGGCCGCCGCAGCGGCAACTATCGCGCGATGGAGTTTCCACGCGTGATCCCGAACAGCGACGGCGCCGGGATCATCGACCAGATCGGTGAAGGCGTGACGCGCTTTGCCGTCGGCGATCGCGTCTGGCTGTTCAACGGCCAGCGCAACGGCCGCGCCTTTGGTACCGCGGCCGAGTACATCACGCTCGCCGACTACCTGGTGACGCCGCTGCCGCAGGACGTGTCGTTCGCGGCCGGTGCTACGCTCGGCATCCCCTGCATGACCGCGTGGTGCGCGCTGTTTGCCGACGGTCCGATCTCCGGCCAAACGGTGCTGGTCGCCGGTGGCGCCGGTGCCGTCGGCCACTATGCGGTGCAACTCGCCAAATGGGGCGGTGCGCGCGTGATCGCGACGGTGAGCTCGCAGGTCAAGGACGTGGAGGCGCGACTTGCCGGCGCCGACACGGTCGTCAACTACCGCACCGAGGACGTCGTCTCCAAGGTCATGGCCTTCACCGAGAACCGCGGCGTCGACCGCGTGATCGACGTCGACTTCGGCGGCAACCTCGCGACCACGCTGAAGATCATGGCGCTGAACTCGACGATCGCGGTCTACGCCACCAACGGCAACCGCACGCCCGTGTTGCCGGTGCGCGAATTGATGGAAAAGTGCATCACGGTGCGCTCGCTGGTGCTGTTCGCGCTGCCGCCGCCGCTGCTCGCGGCCGCGCAGGCCGACATCACCAAATGGCTGGCGTCGGGCCCCCGCGTGCACAACATTGCCGGACAATTCGCGCTGGCGGAGACCGCCGAGGCCCATCTCGCCGTCGAGAAGGGCGACAAGATCGGCACCGTGATCGTCGACTGCGCGCGGTGACAGGCACGCGCGCTCTTCTCCCTCACCCCGCAGGCGGGCTGAGGTGAAGGGCAGCGCGGCCTTGATCCATTGCACCAGCGCGCGGGAACCCGCATGGTCAGGTGATAGACCAATAAAAAAGGAGGACACGCCGCATGCAATGGACGATCGGCAAGGTCAAGATCACAAAAGTCGTCGAGCTCGAGACCGTCGGCAGCACACGCTTCATCCTGCCGCTGGCCGGCCGGGAAGAGATCCAGAGCCTGCCCTGGCTGATCCCGCATTTCGCCAATGAGGATGGCCGGCTGAAAATGTCGATCCATTCGCTGCTGGTCGAGACGCCGGAGCACCGCATCATCGTCGACACCGGGCTCGGCAACGACAAGCAGGGCCGCAACGTGCCTACCTGGAACAACCGCAACGATCCGTTCCTGGAGAAGCTGACCGCAGCCGGCTTTGCACCTGACAGCATCGACACCGTGCTGTGCACGCATCTGCATGTCGACCATGTCGGCTGGAACACGAAACTCGTCAGCGGCAAATGGGTGCCGACCTTCGCCAATGCGCGTTACGTGTTCGGCAGGACCGAATTCGAGCACTGGCGCAACCACAGCGACGATGCCACGCATGCTGCCGTGTTCGCCGACTCGGTGAAGCCGATCGCGGATGCCGGCAAGGCCGAGCTGGTGCCGAGCGATCATCGCCTCACCGAGGAGATCACGCTGATCCCTACGCCGGGACACAGCCCCGGCCATATCAGCATCCACATCAAGTCCGGCGACGCGGAAGGACTGCTGACCGGCGACGTCGCGCATCATCCCTGCCAGATGTATCACCTCGACTGGTCGTCGACCGCGGACTCCGACCAGAAGCAATCGGCAGTGACGCGGCGCGAATTGTTCTCGCGCTTTGCCGATACACCGACGCTGGTGATCGGCGGGCATTTCAATGCCGGCCACATCAAGCGCGACGGCGGCGCGTTCAGGTTCGTCGCGCTGGGGTGATCGGCCCGAAATGGCCTTGAAATAAGGCTTGGCAGCAATGCAGCGCGCTCATGGCGGTTGAATTTCCGGGCGCGCTGTTCCATGAAGCATGTCGAGGTATACCAGTAACAATCCTCAAGACATCGTAGGGAGTGATCAACATGAAGCTTGTTCGTTATGGCGAAAAGGGTGCGGAAAAGCCCGGTCTGATCGATAAATCCGGCCAGCTCCGCGATCTCTCGGCCCATCTGAAGGACCTGACCGGCGAAGCGTACACGCCGGACTCGCTGAAGAAGCTTTCCGCACTCGATCCCGCCTCCCTCCCGGCCGTCTCCGGCAAGCCGCGCTTCGGCGCCCCGGTCACCGGCATCTCCAAGTTCGTCGCGATCGGCTTGAACTACTCCGACCACGCCAAGGAGACCGGCGCTCAGATCCCGACCGAACCGATCATCTTCATGAAGGCGAATACCTCGCTGTCCGGCCCGAACGATGCGGTCGAGAAGCCGCGCGGCTCGACCAAGCTGGATTGGGAAGTCGAGATCGCTGCGATCATCGGCACCCGCGCCAAGTACGTCTCGGAAGCCGACGCGCTGAACCACGTCGCCGGCTATTGCGTCTGCAACGACGTCTCCGAGCGCAACTTCCAGACCGAGCGCCTCGGACAGTGGACCAAGGGCAAGTCGCACGACACCTTCGGTCCGGTCGGGCCGTGGCTCGCGACCAAGGACGAAATCGCCGACGTGCAGAACCTGTCGATGTGGCTCGATGTCAACGGTCAGCGCCGCCAGACCGGCTCGACCAAGACCATGATCTTCACGATGGCGAAATGCATCTCCTACGTCTCGCAATTCATGACGCTGCTGCCCGGCGATATCATCACGACGGGCACCCCGCCCGGCGTCGGTCTCGGCATGAAGCCGCCGACCTTCCTCAATGTCGGCGACGTCGTCACGCTCGGCATCGAAGGCCTCGGCGAGCAGCGCCAGGAAATCGTCGCGGCGTAAGGCTCGGTCAGCGTCACCGCCGTCATTGCGAGGAGCGATAGCGACGAAGCAATCCATCTTTCCGCGTGTTCGGAAGCAATGGATTGCTTCGCTTCGCTCGCAATGACGGAAGAGAGATACCCAGCGTATATTTCCAGGGGCCTCCCATGAAACTCACCTTCTCTCCCGCCTCCCCGTTCGCCCGCAAGGTGCGGATCGCGGCGATCGAGCTCGGCCTGATCGACAAGATCGAGTTCGTGCCAGCCAGCGTCGCGCCGGGCACCGCCAATGACGAATATTCCAAGATCTCGCCGCTGAAGAAATTGCCGGTGCTGATCCTCGACCATGGCGACGTCATCTTGGATTCCTACGTCATCGTCGAATATCTCAACGAGATCGGCGGCGGCCGGCTGATCCCGGGCTACGGTCCGCGGCGCTGGCAGCTGAAGACCGATCATTCGCTGCTCAATGGCATGCTCGATTCCATGCTGCTGTGCCGCTACGAGAAGATGGTGCGGCCGCAGGGCTCGCTGTGGCAGGCCTGGTATGACGATCACTGGAACCGGGCCTGGGCCGGCATGGCGCGATTCGAGAACCGGCCGGACGTGCTGAACGGCTCGTCGTTCGACATCGCGCAGATCGGCCTCGTCTGCGTGCTCGGCTATGCCGATTTCCGCTTTGCCGATTGCGGCTGGCGCAAGACCTATCCCAAGCTCGACGCGTTCTACCAGAAAATGCTGGAGCGGCCGTCGGTGAAGATCTCGGCCCCGCCTGCGGCGTAGCAAAGCCAAGCGCGGGGAGAATGACGATCCGCTAACGCGTCCCCGCCTCTCGATTTCAGCGCGAGCCTGGTGCTCGCGCTGACCGTCTCCGATCTCGACTTTGTGATGATGATGACGGCAGCCCGGTACGGCCCGCCGGAGCAAGACCTTGCGGCGATGGATATCCTCGCCAACATCAGAATTCCCGCCGTGCGCGACGCGCACCAGCTTTTCTACGCGTTCTCTTCACGCCAACCGGACTTCGCTCGCAAACGCCAACGCCAAGGAATCACCATGAGCCTGAAATTTGCCGCCGGCGATCTCACCATTCATCGCATTGTCGAGGACGAAGGGTTGTTCCTGCCCGCGCTCGACATGCTGCCCGGACTGACACCGGAGCTGCTCGCGGAGAACCGCGCCTGGATGAAAGCGGCCGGCGCACTCGACGACAGCGACACGCTGATCCTGGCATTCCAGTCCTACATCGTGAAGACGCCGCATCACACCATCCTGATCGACAGCTGCATCGGCAACGACAAGCCGCGGCCGGGACGGCCGAGCTGGAACATGAAGACCGACGACAACTATCTGCGCGGCCTCGCGGCAGCGGGCTTTTCGGTCGGCGACATCGACTATGTGATGTGCACGCATCTGCATGTCGACCATGTCGGCTGGAACACGCGGCTCGAGAACGGCCGCTGGGTGCCCACCTTCCCGAACGCGCGCTACGTGTTCGACAAGAGCGAGTTCGACTACTGGACCGAGACCAACGCCAAGGCAGAGGTCCCCCCCTTCGTCGACAGCGTGCTGCCGGTGGTCGAAGCCAAGCGGGCCGACCTCGTCGGCAATGATTTTGCGATCGGCGATCACGTCCGCATCCTGCCGACGCCCGGCCACACCCCGGGCCATGTCGCCTTCACCTTCGGCCGCGGCAAGGATGATGCGGTGTTTGCCGGCGATCTGATGCACTCGCCGATCCAGACGCATTATCCGGAGCTGTCGGCGAAGTTCGATGTCGACCAGGCGCAGGCCGCAAGGACACGGCGCAGCTTCCTCGAGCGCTATTGCGATACCGATACGCTGTGCTGCCCCGCGCACTTCCCCTCGCCGACGGTCGGCAAGATCAGGCGGAAGGGCAACGGGTTTGCCTGTGAGACGGTGAAGTAGGCTGAATTCGCGACAGTCCCTCTCTACCACCCTCCCCTGGAGGGGGAGGGTCGGCTCACAGCGAGCGCAGCGAGATGTGAGACGGGGTGGGGTGATCTCTCAACACGGGCAGCACCCGATACGAGAGACCGTCACCCCACCCCGCCGCTCATTTCATTCGCGTCGACCCTCCCCCTCCAGGGGAGGGTGACCTCCGCTCAATCAAACAAACTCGGCGTGTGGTTCACCACCGCGCCTTCGATCTGCAGCATCTTCAGCTTGGTCACCACGCCGCCATTGGCCGAGAAGCCGCCCGGCTTGTTGCCGGCCGCCAGCACGCGGTGGCAGGGCACCACGATCGGGCACGGGTTGCGGCCCAATGCCTGGCCGACGTCACGCGACAGCTCGACGCCGCCGAGCTGTTTGGCGATGTCGCCATAGGTGACCGTCTTGCCCGGCGGAATCTTCCGCGCGATGTCGTAGACGCCACGGTTGAATTCAGGCACGCCGTCGAGATCGAGCACGATGTCGGCGAGGTCGTTCGGCTTGCCGGCGAGCAGCTCGATCATGCCGTCGATTGCGTGCTGCACCTCGGCCGGCGGCGCGGCCTCGGTGACGTCGCCATTGCGCTGGAAGATGCGCTTGCGGGTCTTCTCCTCGGTGCCCATCGGCAGCTGCACGGCGGTGACGCCGTGCTCGCCCCAGACGATGCCGCAGGCGCCGATCATGGTCTCGAAGATTGCAAAATGCTGGCCGGTCATGGCTCGCTCCAGAAATTCCTTCAGCTCACACGTTTGAGCCTGCTGTCGATCTGAAATCTAGGCTTGGAGAATGTTGCTATCCACCCGAATTCCGTGGGAACTTGGGTCAAATCAACAACATCTCCTGCCCTCCGCGAGCCCCAAATGCACAGCCTCCACGTCAACGGTTTCGACATGCCCTATCTCGATATCGGAGAGGGCCCGCCGCTGGTCTGCGTGCACGGCTCGCTGTGCGATTTCCGGATCTGGTCGGCGGTGCTCGGCCCGCTGACGCGGCGGCATCGCGTGATCGCGGTCAGCCTGCGGCATTTCTTTCCGGCGCATTGGGACGGCGTTGGCGACACCTATTCGATCGCGCAGCATGTCGACGATGTGATCGCCTTGATCGAAGCATTCGACACCAAACCGGTCGACCTGATGGGGCATTCCCGCGGCGGCCATATCAGCTTCCGCGTCGCGCAGCGGCGGCCGGACCTGCTGCGCAGGCTGATCCTTGCCGAGCCCGGCGGCGAGCTCGACCAGAGCCTTGATCCGGATTTCAAGCCGGGCCCCTCGCCGCTGGCAGCGCGCTTCGCGGCATGTGCCGCTGAGATCGCCAAGGGCGATATCGACGGCGGCTTGCAGATCTTCATGGACGCGCTCGAAGGCCCCGGCGCCTGGAAACGGATTCCGGCGACATCCAAACAGCTCCTGCGCGACAACGCGACCACGCTGCTCGGCCAGACCCGCGACCAGCGCCCGCCGTTCTCGAAGGCCGACGCGGAGGCGATCAAGACGCCGACGCTGTTCATCGGCGGCGGCAACACCAAGGGCATTCTGCCCAAGGTGCTGCACGCGCTTGCCGCCAATGTGAAGGGCGCGCGCACCGAGATGATCCCCGGCACCACGCATCCGATGTTCGAGCAGGCCCCGCAACGCTATTGCGAGATCGTGCTGGAGTTTCTTTCGGCGTAGGCGGTACACGCTCCCCCCTTGTGGGAGAGGGTGGCGCGATGGCGCGCAGCGGCATCGTGCCGGGTGAGGGGTTTCTCTCCGTGGAGACAGACCCCTCACCCGGATCGCATCTATCGATGCGATCCGACCTCTCCCACAAGGGGGGAATTCACAGTCTATAACAATCCATAGCGCTTCACACGCATCCACTAATCCATTGTAATTGCTTAGTTTATACCTACTGAGCTACAATCGGCTCCATGCCCGCCTACCCCCATCGCGAGGACACTTCGGGGGACACCAAGGGGAAAGTCATGGCTCGCCGTACACGTTCTGCATCACTCGAAAACCGCACCAATCGGTTGAAGCTCGCGACGCGTAAGAAGCCGTACACGGCGCTGATCGCGCCCGGCATCTTTCTCGCATATCGCCGCAATGCTGGCCCTGGCACATGGTCAGTGAAGTGCAGCGGCTGGCTGAAGCGGTTCGCAGTTGCCGACGACCATGAGGACGCAAATGGCAACAGCGTGATGAACTACTGGCAGGCGTTGGAGCACGCCAAGAAGCTGGGACGCGCTGGTGAAGGCAACACCGAACAGCCGGTCAATGTTGCCGAAGCTGTCAATGACTATGAGGCCGATCTCAAAACCCGCGACGGCAGCAAGTACAACGCCACCGGTGTCCGTCGCCATTTAGGTTCACTGGCAAGCAAGACCGTTGCGCTGCTGACCGAACGAGAATTGCGTGACTGGCGTGCTGGTCTCGTCAAGGATGGCCTGAAGCCATCCAGCGCCGACCGCGTTGCTCGCTCGTTAAAGGCAGCGCTGACGCTCGCTGCGAGCAACGACAACCGCATTGCCAATACTGCCGCCTGGAAGAACGCTTTGAAGAAGCTGCCCGACAGTGAAGTCGCGCGGAACGTCATCCTCCCGGATCAGGACGTGGTCGCTCTGGTGCGCGGCTCGTACGAGGTAAGCCATGACTACGGCGTAATGATTGACGTTCTTGCTGAGACGGGCGCCCGCGAGAGCCAGGTGCTCAGGCTACGCGCTGATGATTTGCAAGACAGCAATCCTGCTGCACCTAGGCTGATGATGCCGAGCAGCCGCAAGGGCAAGAGCCGCAAGATTGAACATCGTGCGCTGGTGATAACGCCCCGGTTGGCCGCGTTGTTGCTGCGGCAGGCGAAGGGCAAGGCCCCGCATGATAGATTGATCGATCGCATTCCGAAGCTGTCGGGCCGATTTCATCCCATTGCAAAGCGGCTTGGCCTTGGCGCGGAAATCACGCCATATGCGCTGCGGCATTCGTCGATCGTGCGGCAATTGTTGGCGCGGGTGCCGACGCGCGTCGTCGCCGCACACCATGACACGTCGGTCGCGATGATCGAGAAGAACTACTCGCGGTACATCATCGGCGATCTGAGCGAGGCGATGACACGCGCGACACTGCTCGACTTCGATCATGCGCCGCGCTCATCGGAAATCGTTCCTTTCGAACGGTTCGCCTCATGATCCAACTTCAACCATTGCGCTCTCCGTCGCATCCAATCGCCGATAGCTGTCAATTCTGATCTGCCTGCCTTGGTTGAGCGAGCGTCGAAATTTTCCTTTCGATAAGTCGCACAAGTCTTTCGATAACCTCACAACCCTTTCGATAACCTCACAACCCTTTCGATAACTCGCCTTGGGCGGCTTTTCAAAACGTGAGAATGCGCGATCCTGTCTCCGAAGCACTCGTATGAATTTGGAGAGCAGAGAATGGCACGCCCTGAAGTTACCGGCCGCAAGCAAATCCATAACCTCGCGCAGGTTGACGCTGATGCTTACAGCGTCGACGAATTCTGCGCGCGTAACCGCATCAGCACGCAACTCTTCTACAAACTGAGGCCGCTGGGTTTGATGCCCGCGACGTTCAACGTCGGCACCCGTGTGTTGATCTCGCGCGAGGCGGCTGTCGCGTGGCGTCGTGCGCGCGAGGACGCGGCGCAAACGGCCAACAGCGCCGCGTAGTCGCAGAAAAGGCGGCCCGCCAGCCGCCCCTCCCCTTATCATTACGATGGATAACAGAATGCTCCCTGATAGCAGCGTGCCTGCGTGCACGCAAGTCATCGCGCAAATCAACATCCCGCCGCAGACAATCGAACTGCAAGCACGCAAGTTGCGCAAACGCTTTGCGCTCTCACCCGAAGTCGCCCGCATGCTCGCGGACATCGCGTTCGCGGGGGAGGCGCAGGCATGATCGAAAATCCTGGAACTCCGCAGGGTGCGCCTGGTCGCGAGGTGGATGCGGCCGCGAAGGTGCACGTCACGTTCTTCAAGGATCACGCGGCCAAGACCCGGACCACCGAGGACCTGACCTTGATCGAATTGCGTGAGCGCGTCTTGAACGCCGCCGCGCGTGAGAAACGCAAGCTGCCCTGGTTGAAGCTGGCGAAGTTCGGCAATCAGCGCAGCGTCGAGGGCAGCTTGCGCAATGACGCCAACGTCACGGAGATCACCGGCATCGAGGTGGACTACGACGACGAGCACGTCGCTTTCGATGACGCCTTGAACGCCGTCAGAGAAATGGACATCTTCGCGCTCGTCTACACCTCGCCCTCGCATACACCTGAGGCCCCGCGCTGGCGCATTCTGGCGCCAGCCTCGCGGCCGCTCGCGGCCACGATGCGCGCCAAGCTAGTGGCTCGGCTCAACGGCTTCCTGAAAGCCAAGCTTGGCGCGGATGAGATCGCGGCGAGTGAGAGCTTCACGCTGAGCCAGGCGTATTACTACGGCTGGGTGATGAACAAGCCGGGCCTTGACCATCGCGCCGATGTAATCGTCGGAGACTTCATCGATCTGCGCGATGATCTTGCGGAATTCGAGCCCTTGGGCGCGAAGACGGCCGAGCAAGCATATACTGATAGGAGCGATCCGTTTGCCGGGTACTCCGACCATCACGGTCCGAAGCGCGGCAAATCCGATGAAGAGTTACTTGCTTTGCTCAAGTTGAGCCGCGCCACGCCTGGCAAAGGGTGGCGCGAGCCAATGTTGAGGTTTATCGCGAGCACGGTCGGGAAGGGGTGGCCCGACCTTGCGATCAGAGCGGCGTGCGCCCGCTATAGCGATGGCGATGTGGATGATCCAGAAATCCAGTTCGAGATCAACTACGCGCGTAAGAAGTTCGGCAAGCCGCAGGCGAATGAGGTCGAAGACACCGAGGTGACCGGCACTGCTCCGAAGATGTTAGTCGATCCGATCGATTTGTGGGGCAAGTTCGACCCGCCGTCGCTGACGCGTGGGTTGCTGCCAGATGTCGTCGAACGGTTCGCACACGATCAAGGCATGGACATGGGTGCCGACATCTCGGGAATTGCGATGTCGGCGCTGGTTGTCTGCGCGGCGGCCATCCCCGACACAGTGCGGCTGCAAGTCAAGCGCTACAACGCCGGTTGGTTTGAGGTCGCTCGGCTGTGGGCGGCACTCGTTGGAGCGCCCAGCTCGAAGAAAAGCCCGATCATGGCAGCCGCAGCTCGCCCGTTGCGCAGGATCGACGCCGATCAGGCGCGCGACTATGCCGACCAGCGCGCCGTATATGACAAACTGCCGAAGGAAGAAAAGCTCGTGACCGCGCTCCCGAAGCAGGTGCGGAGCATTCTCCAAGACACCACCATCGAAGCCGCGCAGGATGTGCTCAAGGACAGCCCCGACGGCTTGCTCTGTTACCAGGATGAATTGTCCGGCTGGTTTGGTTCCATGGACAAATACTCCGCCGGGCGCGGCTCGGCGAAGGATCGTGCCTTCTGGTTAGAGGCGTTTAACGGCGGGACCTATTCGGTGCAGCGGGTCGGACGTGGTGCCGTCTTCATCGAGAACCTTTCAATATCGCTCCTAGGCGGCATCCAGCCGGAACCGATCCGTAAGATCGCCGACGAAAGCGTGGATGACGGACTGTTGCAGCGCCTGCTGCCGATCATCGTGACGCCTGCCAAGGCTGGACGAGATGAGGTCGCCTCGCCCGTCGTGGCCGAATACGAGGCATTGGTTCGCAATCTGCATTGCCTCGCCAAAGCGACGCTTCGCTTTGACGACGGCGCGCAGCGTTATCGACAAGAATTGGAAGTCAAGCACCTCAACTTGCAGAGCCTTGAGTTCGTCCATCGCAAGCTCGCCGCGCACATCGGCAAGTACGATGGCATTTTTGCCAGGCTGTGCGTCATCTGGCACTGCATCGAGAATATGGAGGGCTTCGGCGATGTTCCCTCCGTGATCAGTGAGGCGACGGCCCGGCGCGTCGGCGCGTTCTTGCACGGGTTCCTCCTGCCTCACGCCATCGCGTTTTACACGACCGTACTTGGGTTCTCGAATGACCATGATTGCGTGACCGCAGTCGCGGGATACATCCTGTCTCACGGCCTGACCAAGATCACCAATCGCGACCTCAAGCGTGGCGACCGTATTATGCGCCGCCTCTCGCCTGAGGCGGGGCTGGCGGTGTTCGAGCAATTGGAGGCTTTCGGCTGGCTTGAGCGTGCCCCCTCGCCATTGCGGGGCGCTCCCGCGCACTGGCTGGTCAATCCGGCGGCCCATCAAAAGTTTGCCGAGAGGGCGAAGACTGAAGCCACTCGGCGTGCCGAAGTGCGTCAGACGATAGCCGACGCTGTCGGCCGTGGAGTGGAGCCGTGAGGGGTCTGAAGCCGCGCGCGACCGAACACAGGCGAGAGAATGCAGCGTGTCGCACCCGCGTGCGCGCAAGGGACAATGGCGACAACTGTTCAAGCGGCTACGCGCCGCCCGACTTCAAGGTGGTCGAGTTGTCACCAATGTCCCTTGCATGCGTGAGATATAAATACAAATTCGAGTTTTTCTATTTCTCTCGTCAACTCTTCCTTTGCGCCGCGTGCGCAAGGGACATTGGTGACAGCTTGTCACGTCGAAACTCAACAGACCCTGCGCGCTTGCCCCGTCGGCACTGGGCCATCATGACGCCGAGCGCCGTGGCTTCCCTGAGCTGTGTAAGTGTTTCGTTCTGCCCCAATACTGACCATAAGAGAACACTTGGAGGTAAGTGAGAATGAGTATGGGACCGGGATGGATACAGCGCAGGCTGCTTTACATCTTCGACAAGGTGCCGGGTCAACCGCTGAGTACGGCGCTCCTGACCTGTATGGTGTATGGCTGCCAAGACGAATGCCTCGACGATCCGGCCCGATGGATCTACCCCGCCGCCGAGCGGGTGGCTGTGACGCGTGCGCTGCGCAGTCTCGCCAAGCGCGGCAAGATCAGGAGCTTCGGTCGCCGCTTCCATGACAGGCATGCGCGTTGGGGAGCGCTGGCTTGCTCTGATCCAACGATCAGCATTCTATCCAATCGGCTTATCGGGCAAAAACTCTGCGTCTCGCCGACGACCGTCCAGACGGTGCGGGCAGGAACGGCTCAACAGGAGTAACGCTATGAAACTCGGAAGTCATATCTTTCGGTGGGCGGGTCCTTCTTGACCACCCGCCAAATGCGGGTCGCGCTCGCGCGCTCGGTATGGCTAGGGCCAGGAATTTATAAGGGGTGTTACATTTCATGCCCATGATCTCACAGGTCTGTGCCTGGTGCGGCGTCAGCAGGCAGACCTTCCATCGCGCTCTCAATCGCGGCGTGGTCGCCAAGAAACCTCGCGGCCGATACGACATTCAAGAAGTCGCGCGCGCGCTCATCAAGGATGGTCAGGCGGCCAAGGCCGGTCACGGCGATCATGCGTCCAAGCTCGCGTTGTCCGAGGCCCGCGCCGCGCTCGCTCGCGAGCAGGCGACGGCAATGCGCATGAAGAACGCCATCCTGCGCGGCGAGTACGTTCGATTGTCGCTGGTCCAGCGGCAAGCGGAGGTCATCTTCGCGACGTTCCGCGAGCGTGTCCTGGGCATCCCGGGCAAGGTCGGCGCTGTTTGCGAGATGCGGTCTCGTACCGAGGTCGAGGAGATCGTGCGTAGTGAGTGCTATGAGGCGTTGGAGGAACTGAGTAGGCCGATCGTTCCTCTCGATCGGAAATGCAACGATGACCACGACGTACCTATCGCAGCTAGTCTTGAAAGCGAGGTGATCTAATGCTCGACCGCAATCGGATGATCGAGCAGCTGTTGCAGTGGCTTGCGGACCTGGGATGGAAGCCACCGACCGGCGACGTGATTGATGAGGTTACCAACGGCGGCTTGCTGACTGCCCAGCAGGTGGCGGTCATCTGCGAAGTCTCCGACCAGACTATCTACCGCTGGAATGAGGATGCCGCTCGCAGGGGCGAACCGCTCGGATGGAAGCAGGCAACAACCTGGCTGATCGGCACGACCCGGCTGCTCAACTACGTCGAGAAGCATCAAGGTGGGCTACCTGCCCGGGTCAAGGCCCAGAACCGGCATCGGGATTTCTGGCCGATCTGGTCGGCTCCGCAGGAGTTATGCCCGGGTGCGAAGCCTGGGCCAACCTAACTTAAGAGAACGGCTATTAAGGAGAAAGCCCGACTTCGCTTACCAAAGGGCTTCGACTGTTGTTGATCCAAAACAACGAGAGGCGCGATCGAGGTACCTTGAAGCCGCTCGGGGTCTCCCCGGGGGATTGAAAGTTAGGTGCAGATACTGGCTATTTCTATTTGAGCGAGTAGTATGATCTCGGGTTTGAAATCTGCGTGTGCGTGGAGATCAAGATGGTCCGGCTCTTCCTTGTAATTCTGACAGTGACGGAGATCATGGCTGTGGAGTTGGCTGCGCCAGCCCTCGCTCAGGTAGATGCACACGACGCCGGTGCTCGTGCTGTACCCCCTCCGTCCTCCGCTCTCACGCAGCCGCCTATCAATGCTCCGTCCGCGGAGGTGCCATCCACACCGCAGGCCGGGCCTATGTCACAGGCGGGGGCAAGCCGACACACACCTACACCGTCGCAATGTGCAAGACTTCTTCCTCGCGCCGAACTTGTACCCGAGCTTCAGCTGTCGCCCGACTACCAAGCGTGCAAGACGGTATTCCCCAACAGCGTAAGTGGAGGTTTCTTCAACCACGCGCCCAATGCGCCGCCGATGGATCGGTGACCCAATGAGCAAAAAACATCCGGTCGACAATTCTCCTCCGGAAAAATGGTTTACAATTTTAGGGCTGATTATCGTTAGGCGTACGGACCTACTCGCCGCCACGGCTTTCGTTATCTCACTCTCCACCCTCTCGTATCAATTGTGGCAGTTCGCAAAGGGTTCGAACCCGATCATATACCCGCCAGACACCCTTTACGTATTCTTCGACAGATACCCAAACGGGGTGACCGCTACTCGAATTGCTGGACAGCTCAGCTTTACCAATAGTGGGGAAGCTGGGCACAATGCCGTCCTTCAAGATGTATCCGCTACGATCAAATTGGGCGAGAGGACTATCGAGGAATACTGGCTCTCATTTGGCACTGTAACTCGTCGAGACACCGAATTTACCCTAGAGGTAAAAGAAGCTGCGCATCCTTTCGTCGTGGACGGCGGCGGGGCCGTAAGCCACATGGTAACGTTCTCCCCACGCGTAAGGGACTGTGTTCCTCAAGTCAGTACGACAGTCACCTGCCAGCAGGGGGCCGACTTTGTAACGGATATTGATTTTCTGAAACTCTTAGCTCCGCAAAAGACTCTGAACGTAACCTTCACGGGAAGGGTTCTCGGCTCTAGCCGAACTCTGAAAGGCAATTGTTCGACTTCGATCACCGATGATTTCATGCAAACGCTCGCGAAAAACGATTGGTACGCAGCCCGTTGCGTTGCCGCGCCTTAGCCAGCTCTTCTTGGCCCGTAAGAGACGAAGCCGCTGTGTGTGCCCGATGTCAGCTTTCTAGGGAACGCGGACACTTCCTTGCTGAGACCACCTGAGACGTGGTCCGCACCACGACAATCAATCTCAAACGTGGAGCGCACCACACTCCCGACCTACGCAAATACGCGGTTGCGGCGTAAACTGGCCGCATGAAGAACCCATTCCGAAAACCCCCGATGCACGAACTTGAAACCACCATCGCCTCGCTCACCAAGCGCGGCGAACGGCTCGCCACCAAGCGTATCGCGGCGCAAGCGGCAGCAGACAAGGCGATCAAGGCCCGCCAGCACACATTGCTGTCGGCCGATCTCGACGATCAACGCGCACTCGACAAAGTGCAGGCGGCTGCCGCAACGGCAAGCTCTGACTTGGCGGGCATCGACGATGCGATCGCCGTGCTGGCGCAACAGAAGGCAGAAGCCGAGCGTCAATTCGCTGCTGAACGCGAGCGCATCGAGCGCGCTGCGGCGGCGGACAAGTTGACCAGCCAGGTCGATGCCATTGAGGCGGCCTTGCCGGTCTGCCTTGAGCACGCGCGGATGCTTGCCGATGCCCTGTCCGAGATCAGCGCGTGGCACTTCGAAAGTGGGCAGATCACCAACTTTGTTCAGAACACGATGGCTCAGGTCGAGGTGGCCGCCAACTTCGCACTTTCGGAGTTGGGAGCGATGCCCGATGCGATCCGCGCGGGTCGGCAGGCAATTCCGGGAGAGCCGGTGCCCAGCCCGGTCATCGAGCCCTCGGAGCCCGCCATCGCACCGCAGATCGAACCCGATCCGGTGCTGCGGGCGGTGGGCTTAACCGTCATCGATCGGAGCGCTGAAGCGCGTTCGATTGAAATTGAGATGCCCCGAGCATGAACTCAGCGCCGCCCGGTTGGAGACCGGATCAAATCGCCACACGCATCGATGGGTGGGTCGTCGATCCTGACGACGAAACCCACATCCCGGCCGCCGTGGCCCAGATGATTGCCCGTGCTATGCCGCACCCGAGCAATGGCGCTATCGCGGATATCCGTACGCGCATGCTCGCGCGGCACAAGAAGGTTCTTGGTCATGTCTGAGCAAGTTTCGGCTGAGGAGGGACCAGCGACCTTTCTCGCCAAGACGGAGGCCGTTGTCGAGATCGGATTGGTGGCCGATCTTGGCGGCGGTCTCGATGTGGAAGGCGATGATTACGATCGCTTGCTCGCAACGCTCGGCCGCACATTCGATGAAGACGAGCGGATCGCTATCCATGAAGCTGGACACGCGGTCTGCGCCCGTCGGCTGGGCCATGAAGTCGGCGGAGTGACCGTGAACCCGGACCAAGATCGCGGCTCCGAAGGGCTGTGCTGGGGCCTAGGTCATACGGAGGCGTTCGCGGAGGGTTGTGGCGATGCCTCCGATGTTCGGGACGTTCTCGGCGCGATCATGCCGCATGCGGGCGAGGACCGCCGACCCGTGGCCGATGTTTTCGGCAGCGTCCACAATCAGTGCATCGAGTTCATGGCTGGTCGGGCTGCGGAACGCATGTTGCTTGACCGTGAGCCTGCCGTACCCACAGACGATCTTCGGCAGGCGCGAGAACTAGCATCGTTGATTTGTACCAGCGACGAGGCAATTGACGCTTTCATCACCTACTGTGATTTGGCTGCACGTGATTTGCTTATGCCGTACGGTGATGTCGTGATGGCGTTGTCTGTCGTTTTGCGCATCAAGCGAACGTTGGATGGTGCGGAAATCGATCAGACCATTCGGGGCGTTGAAGCCCGCAAGGCGCTGGCGGTTGAGCATCGGCGTCGGGCCGACTGGCACAAGTGCGAATTGGCAGCGAGCCGGTTTCGGGCTGAGTGTAAGTACCCCGATGGGGCCATTGCCGCATCCAGCCATGGTCAGGTACCGTAATCGGTGACGATTTTGATCGGATGGCGCAGCGGATGTAACCGTGGCCGATGATCGCAGATGGCCTCAGCGCGGAAGCGTCGGGGCCATTTGTCTGGCGCTATGTCGATGCGCGCAAATCCGGCTCCTGCACTCGGTTGAACTTGCAGCAATCTTTGTAGAATTTAGACAAATCCGATCCGAACGGGTCGTCCTCTGCACGGATGAATTCGATCACGTCTTCCCAAGCCAAGCATGCTATTTCGGCCCGCTCTAGCGTCGGCTCAAACCACTCCCGTTGCCACCGAAGGTGCTTCTCAGCCTGTGGCGAGCCCTGATATGCGGTCACCCGCAACGACACTTTCTCCCTAATAGATGGCTTGGAAGTAAATTCCGCAAACAACTGCTTGTCTTCGATCTGCTCACGCGGTGCGAGCACGTAGAAGGCCAACGATGAAAATCGTGAAGGCTCAAGCTCTGCTTGGTGCAGAGCGTAAGCAATGCACGCAACGTTTCGAGCCGCTTGATTGAAGTAGCGTGCGTTCGTGACGCCGGATGAAAGGGGGCTAAACAGCTTAGCTTCGGCCACGATGAATTGCGACGCGGCTTCTGCCAGAGACACATTTGCCAGCGCTCCGCGCCCTATAGAAAAGTGGCCGATAACACCGTCAGCATGGGTGAAGCCCTCCGCCAGTGCATCCCAACGGCCGCGCGAAAGAAACTGCGATCCGAGAAGTGCCTCCGAAAACCAATTAGCGTTCGGAGCAAAGCTGAGCTTATGCCCAATCGCTTTCTGCCGAAAGAACCAGTCGAGCACCAGCCGCAACAGCCACCCCTCGTTATAAAATATGGTTGCAGGAAAATTTCGGCCATCCGAGTTGACCTGTGAAAGAAGATCATAAATTCGCTCGCTTGCGGACATCTTGGCTGGCTGCCTCTAGCGCGCCAAATCAACGATTGGCTTGCAGGCAAGCCACGCGCCGGCGACTGCGTCGAGTGCTTTGGCAGTTCGCAGCTCGCAGCGATCGTAGCGAAACCGTACACCTATCTGCATCTGATAGTTTGAACCCTGTTTATGTACAAACGCCTCATAGGCGGCGGCTATCCATAGTGGTTGCAGCTTTGCGGAGCGCTTTCGAGCGACTGCCGTCCGCAGATCAAAGTCAATCCTTGCATCAACAAAGGGCTCCGAGCGCTGAGACGGATAACGACGCTGTACTCCGCGAAACGAAGGTATGGCACGCGGATGTTTCCGCAACAGGGGGCCTAAGTTCTTTACCACCTCGCCGATATGTTGCTTGAATTTATCCTGGCCAAGCGCGACGAGATTGCGCCGCATAGTGCCATTGACAGCGTTTGGGATTGTCATTGTTGCTTCTACCTCCCGCGCCAACACACCCAATGTGAGATGCGGATAGTTCGTGAAGTGCTTAACGTCGTCGGGCGGCGCGAGTGAGAGAAAGTCCCACACCGCATCGCCTTGGCTTCCTGTGATGGCAGGGCGACCGGATGCCTTCGGGTCCATTTTGAGCTGCTTGCGCAAATCGCTCCGTTGCCTAAGACTGTCCATTGCCAGCTCAAGCACACGCTTTCCTTGTAGGTAAGAGAAGGGCTCGTCGCGCCCGAATGGGAAGCCCGCAAACTTTGTCAAGGTCCCCTCCTTGAATTGTTGGCTCACAATCAGCTTTGCTTCTGCAATCTCGAGGTATTCGGCCGCCGCTGAGGCCCATCGGCTGGTCGAAGCATGCCGACGTAGCCAAGCATAAACATTCTGCCATTCGAGATGGACGATGTCGGGCGGTGTGGTCTGCGCCCTTGGCGTGATGGCGACGGCGGTTATCGCAGCGAAACCCTTGTACGATGCGGTACACCGGTGGCGCTCAATCTGACTAACGCTAAACTTTGTGATCACTTTGCTTTCAAGAAGGACGCACCACGCGTCGCAAAATATCCACGCGTCTGGGATGCCGCGTCGCTCCAATTCTTCTTCGTTCGGTTCTTCCTCATCGGGATACTGCTGTTCAAGTACTTTCAGCTCACTCGCGCGGCATGGTGGATTTACTCCAACAAGCTCACGCAAAAACAAGCCGAGTAGATTTCGGTCCTCTTTAAGTGCAGTTATAAGAGCATGCGTAATGCGATTTTCTGGCTGCGAATATTGATCGAAGATATTGCGCAAAGCGCCCCCCAACCGGCCATTATTGCGCAATCATAGCAACGAGCCGCACAAACGACTATAGTCTAGTGCGTTTCGCACCACTGCGCTGTTTCAAGCTACCGGAGATGAGGGCTGAGGACGCCATGTCGATTTACGATTCGCTCCGAGACATGCTTGCGGCCTCGCAACTGGCATCGATCAAGATGTCTTTCGCCGAAATTGAGGTGCTGCTTGGCCGCTCGTTGCCGAAATCAGCATACGAATATGATGCTTGGTGGTCCAACGAAGACCCGACGAAAACAACGCACAGTCATAGTCGAGCTTGGACGACCGCTGGATACGATGCCGAGCCGCATAGAATGCAGCGGGTGGTGACATTTCGGCGACGGGATTAGCGCTCGCCACGCGTAATCTAAAAGCCACGCGCTGATCTTATCTGCTCGTAGGCCAAGTTCAGACGTTGAGTTTCAAGCTCAGCCGCAGCCTTGATGCCAGGACTTCGGTCAGCAACCGTATCGGGATGGCACTTCTTTATTGCGTTCCGATAAACAGTCTTTACTTCAGCTTCAGATGCGTCGTCCGACACTCCGAGCACTTTGTAGGGGCTATTCGGAGTTTCTTGCGTCTCGTTCTCCGCCTGCTCGGCTTCCTCATCCCCGCTTGCATCTGCCGACTGTCGCTTCACCCATCCGTCGCACTGAATGTCGAACTGACGATCGGCCGCTGCCCTTGAAAGGTGCAGGGAGAACGCAAGCGAGATGGGAGCGGCGATCCAGATTGCTATAGAGGCAATGGCAAAGCTTGGCCTAAACAATGAAGGAGCTAGGTTCCAAATTGGCAAGTTCACGCTTGCCGTACCAGCGAAAACCTCTATTTCGAGATACAAGCTCGCGCCGATGAACGCGACGATGCTGATCGCACCTGCGATAAGGAATGCCCTTGCGCGATACCAAGCCAGCAGCCCCTCTTGTAAGGCCAGAAGCCTGGCTTGTTGAGGTTCTTCGGCATACGAAATTTGTGCCTCAACGTCGTCGAGCGCCGCGCGGGCACTTTCGAGTTCTGAATTTAACTCCTGCCCTCGCTTCGAGCGAAGTTCAAATCGATCCTCGCGCATTATCCATCGCACGCCTTCCTGTTTTCCGTGCGCCTGAATCTCATCTATTCTGTCCGTCCATCTGGTTCGTTCTAAGAGCAGATTGTTGACAATGTCTCCGGCCTTCTCGTCAGCAACGTTCTCTAGTTCGGGAAACGGACCGGTTCGCGCCTTGCCAAACAAGAAGAGAAGGACAAGAGGAGCCCCGTAGAAGGCGGCTGTCACGACATAAGGTAACGCTGCGACTAACCCATAAATCGCAAAAAGCAAAACGCCAAAGATCAATCCTCCGGCGCTCTCTTGCTTCCTTCGCGCCATTTGCTCACCTCTTTAACAAGGAGAGCAATACTCCGATCATCGACAAGTAAAAAATGATGCTGATGACGTAAGTCATGAGGGGACTACGTGCGATGCGCGTATCTCGGACAACTCTGCCAAACCCACCGCCTGGAAACGTGTACAAAAACCACTGAAATATAACGCCAGGGAGCAGAAGCCACGAAGAAGGTCTATCAAATCGAATGCCCGGCTTGTTTTCGCGGCTCCATATTGTTCCGACCATAGCGAGGCGTCCTCATTCCTTAACTGAATGGCCGCAAGACGATGGTCCTGCCTTGCAGGCCCAATAAGTCGAGCCGAAAGACGCCATTGTCTCGCAACCTATGCGCGTGCGTCAAGGAGAGCGCCGACTTGCGGGCCGTCCGTAGGAATACGGGGGCGAGATTTTGGACCATGGATCGATTAGCCGCCAGTTTCGCTCCATGGTCGACGATGCGAAGAAACGGGAACTATGGACAACGGCTGTGTACGAAAGAGTAGGTTTTTCCGTTGTCTCGTACAGCGCGTCGTATCTTTCTGTCTCCTAAAAACTCAATGACTTCGGAGGTTCGCGTCTGCATACCCTCAGCACTACAAACCATTTGCAGAGCGATAAGTCGGCCAGTTACTTTCGCGTTCACGATTTTGCAGTCATTTTCATAGCCAATGAAGCGCGTTTCTTGAAACGTCAGTAAACCTTCAGTTTCGCCTGCTCTCCCTTTGCAAACGCTCTGGCTATCCGAGTACCATTTACCTTCTAGAGCCTTGATTGATGGAGTGATCGGTGATGAGGACGATGCGGTAGGAGATGCGCCGCCTGATTTGAAGCATGTTCTCAGGCCGTCGATCACCTGGCCGGGATTATCCAAGTCAATCGCCAACTTTTCACGTCCAAGCTCTGTTATCTTGATCTTTTCCGAAGCCACAAAATTTCCGAGGAAGGCTTGATCTACTTTCAAGACTACCCCCGGCGTTCCTCTGTACCCGTACGGATGCACGTTGCCCCAGCGTTGGCTGGCGAGAGCAATTTCGATTGATGGCGTCCGCTCCTCCGATCCATCGAGTTTGGTCGAAAACCACTTCGAGGAAACCGTTATCAATAGCGTTAGGTCGTCGATGCGTTCTCCGCTAATCGACAGGTAGTTGCTGTCACCGTATCCCAAGGTCGCTACGCACCCCATCCCAAATCGGGCGGTCGAAATGCTCCACTTGCCGAAGGAAGCGACCTTTTTGTCGGGTTCTAGCTGAGCGTGGACTGGCCTTGTCGAGATGATAATGCACAACAGTAAAGCCGCGACAGCCCATTCGCCCCTGAAATTCATTAGATACTGCCCCCCTTATGCGGACCATATTCCACTTGCGGCGTCCTGCTTCAACCACACTGCTCTCTTGCGAGTACAAGGCATCGTCCTACCAATCGGGCCAAAAAGAATTTACCTCGTGAGTTGCCTCCGATAATCATCGATCATTGCTGCGCTCACGTCGCCAGGGTAGCACAGCGGAGCCGCCCCGCCTGGCCGAGAATAGGCGCTACGGGCACCGCAGGCTCTTCCGTTCCGCATTGCGTCATCTGGACACGCGCATGGTCTACCCGTCGCATGATATTGCTCTCGACTAGCTTTGATGATGAGCGCAGCTATGGCGGCCGCGGTAAGCACTGCCTCGACTTGTCGCTTGGATGCCTGCGGCGGAGGTTTGTCGGGTGCATTTACCGGGGAGACGGGCGGGGCAGCAGCCGTGTTAGTCGAAGGCGGTGTTGGGGTCGGCGGCGCCACAATGATGGGCGCGTTAGTGAACGCAGGTGACTTCGCGGGCGGCGCAGCAAATGATGCTGATGGCGCGTTGGTGGCTGGCGCACTCTGACGACCAATCGAATAGGCTCCGAAGGCCGTAACGCCCAAGAGAAAAAAGACAACTACGGCCCGCATGGTTCCTTATTCAACCCGCTAAACTCCCGCCGGTCCCTGAGCAATATCGATCACGTGCCGGTCAGTCCCAACCGTAATGACAATCGTGTACGTCTTCGCTCCTCCACCCTGATCGGTCGGTGGTGCGAGATGCAGTTGACCACCGTACCACTCGCCCGACATGAGCGTGTTGTCTTTGATCACCGATTGTTCCAGGACTGCCATATTGCGCTGTCCTGTCTCCACAGTTGCGGCGATCATCGCATCGTTCTGAGCGGCAGCATTACCTTGGGCAATCGCGGCGGCTGTCGGGCTGTAGAACGTGCCGGTGCGCCCGCTTGGGGTTGTGTAGTTTCCGTAACCTGCCTGCGAAGCGCTGTAAGCGTTGCCTGCTGCCGCTAGACCCGTGAAGATCGCCCTTGCGACCTGGCGGTTCTTTTCTTCCTGCACGAGCATTTCATAGGTCACAATCTGCATCGAATGGTCAGTTCCCCCGACGTGCTGGACCGCTTCAACTTGGGATACCCGGAAATCTACGGGGGCCTTGCCGAGATTGTTGATGCCTACGACGAAGACAGGTCGGCCGTTGGCCTGGAATTGACGGGACGCGGGACGCACTAGAACTAGCGAGTTCTTCTGCCGAGAGACAAGTGCTGGCTGCCCATCCCGCATGAGGGCCTGCTGTTGCGGATTAGATGTTTTGAACTGAACTGTTTCGCTGTTCGTTACACAGCCGCCTAACGTGGCGCAAAGCACCACGACGCAAAACTTACGCATCGCATTATTCCCCCAGAGCGGAGGATAAAAGCGCAACCTGGGCGCGATATCAATCAAACGCGTCAATTCATCCCACTAGACCTTAGTTGTGTGTACGCGAACGAGCCGCGTCCTGTAGTTGCATCGACTGCTTGATCATAAGTGGCCGTCGCCACGATGGCCTCTTGAGGGAGGATTGCTTTGAGGACGATATTGATACTTGCGATAGCATTGCTTTGCTCGACGACTTTCGCTGAAGCAAGGGGCGGTGGTGGTCATGGCGGTGGCAGGGTTTCCTATGGAGGAGGCCATCACACATCTAGCCATGGTGGCTCATATGTCGGTGGAGCGGGATCGTCTCACCGAGGTGGTACCTACTCGAACCCGAACACCGGAAACCAATACGGCACGCACAAGTAGCGTCACCTCGCATCCCGACATCAACCTGCGATGTCGGGATGTGCAGGCTTGTCTTCTTTATCGACCCCGCGCATCACGATCTTGAGCACATCATCATGCAAAGGCCGTTGCAGCGCTTTCGCCTCATTCCATGGTGCATGCATCCAGACATCGCGCTCTTCACGGGTCGTCAAGATCACCGGCATCGCTTTCGGATGGATCGGCTCGACAATCGCGTTCGGGGCGGTCGTCAGGAAGCCGTAGACCAGGTGTGGACCGGGGATCGGCTTGGACTTGGTCCCGCGATCTCCTTTGAACTCGGTCCAGATACCAGCGAACGCCATGAGCGGTCGGTCATCATCAAGCGCGAACCAGACCACATCTTTCTTCTTGGTCTCCGGATTTTGCTCCGGTGCGTATTCGGCGAAGCTATTGAACGGGACGAGGCAACGGTTCTCCGGTTTGAGCCAGCCGCGCCAATGTGGCGATGACGTATTACGGATGTTGGTGACGGGCGGGCCGCCTGTGCGCGGCGGGGGCGGCATGCCCCATCGCATCAGGACCATCTCGCGCTCGTCATCGGTGTTGCGGATTACCGGCGCGGGGTAGTCGGGAAAGACGCCGGGCATCGGCTGTAGGTTGCCGACGTAGCGGTTGACCACGCGGAACAGGTTCACGATCGCGGCTTGGTTTGTCGTGATGGAGTAGAGATTGCACATCAGGTTGTAACGATGGCGCTCTGCTTGGAAACGCCACCACCTGACCGCCCAGTGATCTTGTTGATGATCCGTTTGTACTCAAGCTTCATTGGTTTTTTGCCTGCTTTCTGCTCAATAGCAGCGGTTGCTTTCAATATCGCTTCGGTTTGTTGCCGATGCCATGGCTGCCATTTCTCCTCTGGGCTTTCGATCAGGCCGATGGCTCTAGCAAAGTCCGAATAGCTCATAGTTACGTCTTTGATTTGGAGGGTGCGTAAGACTGCCACTGCGGCGCGCGAGTACTCCAAGAGGTCCTGAACGTCCAAATTCTTCATTGTCGCCTCCTAATGGGTCTAGAGTTATCTCTCTCCCGGCCACCATATTGACCGCGGGTCACCAGCAGAAATCTTCGTGGGCCGCAGCGCCACCAAACGGCTGCGCTTGAACGGATAACCCCGGACCTCCGAGCAGCCCTTGCAACGCATGTAACGCTCCAACTCATGGATCGACGTCGTTTTCGGTCGGCGGACGATGTCGAGCGCGACCGTCTGATGCGTCTCACACCCGAGGCACATGACCTCGAGGTAGCAATACCCAGCATTCAGGGCATCGCCGAGCGCGGGCGACGGTTGGGCCGGACCCTGAAAGGCCAGCATCCGCTTGTTCCAGGCTTCGCAAGCGAGGCGGTCCGCTACCTTGCGTACCTCTGCGGCCCGTTCCGCTGACGCTCGGACCACGCCACCATAGATGGTTTCTCGTGATTTGGTGCCCATATGCCTGCATGAAAGCGCGGCATTTGTGCCGATGCAAATTATCAATCCGTTGGGGATAGGTCCCGCAGCGAACCACTCCTATTCGTGGGTGTGCATGGCTACTGGATAGTGTCCCCGATTGACCGCGTTGGCTGCAAATTCTAGGGCTATTGAGCAAGATCGCGTCTCAGGGGGACGGAATTCTCGTGCGCATCATTCCTTCAAACATCTTGTCGTCATCGGACCTGGTCATCGATGCCATCTATGAGGGCGGTAGGCAGGGAAACGCAGCCGACGATCCAATCTCTAAAATTCTTGAGGGGGTCGGAAACCAGGGCGGATTTCGCGCCGCTGGGCGGGGTCCGGAAAAGAAGTACGTTGTCCTCTACACAAGCGGAGAAGACAAAGATTGGCCTGATACGTTGGACTTGAGCACCGGCCAATTCATCTACTTTGGTGACAATAAAACGCCCGGACACCAACTGCACGAGACGACGCGTGGTGGTAACGAACTCTTGCGGCGTGCATTCGAATTTTTGCACGCGTCGCCGCCAATGCGGACAAAGGTGCCGCCGTTCTTCATTTTCAAAAGGTACCCAACTCCTGCAAGTAGCCGGTCTGTGCAGTTCAAAGGGTTGGCGGTTCCCGGCTTTCCTGGCTTGCCGTCAACCGCCGACCTAGTCGCAGTTTGGAAGACGACCGAAGGACAACGCTTTCAGAACTATCGTTCGATTTTTACAGTTTTGGACGCTCCTGTAATCACGCGCTCATGGCTGTATGAACTAGCTACCGGACTTGGTGCAAGTGCTGCCATTTCAGCACCCGCCGCTTGGCAAGATTGGGTGCGATCTGGCCGAGCAAAAGCTCTGGCTTCGGAGAACACCACGATCATCAGGAGCATCGAAGAGCAGCGGCCCGATACTGCGATTAAGACTGACATTTTGCGCGTCGTCTTCGAACATTTCGAGCAAGCGCCGATTGCATTCGAGGCGTTCGCCGCACGTATCTTTCAGATGCACGATCCGCGAGTGATCATCGACACCATCACGCGAGGCAGCGTCGACGGTGGTCGCGACGCCATTGGTCGCTATCTCCTTGGCCTTTCCGGCGATCCGGTGTACGCGGAATTCTCACTCGAAGCTAAATGTTACCAGCCGGGGTTCGACGAGACCTCCCCGAATACTGTTGGAGTTCGAGAGGTCTCGCGGTTGATCTCTCGAATTCGCCATCGGCAGTTCGGAGTTCTGGTGACTACCTCAATGGTCGCGCGCCAGGCTTATGAAGAGGTTCGCGAAGACCGCCATCCAATCATCTTCTTCAGCGGAGGAGACATCACCGACATTCTTGTCAACAACGGCTTCAGTACGCCAGAATTGGTGACAGTTCTTTTGCAAACGGAGTTTGCGCTGACGGAAATCGATTAAGTTCGTCGCTCTGGCAAGCACTGCCCGCATTGAAGGTTTAACAGGATAGGACCCTAGCGAAGCCAACGAGGCACGGGAAAAACCAATGTACCGATCAGAGTGGGTTGACCGAGGTTATCCGAGCACTTGTGCCAGCGCGTCGGCAGCGCCGCCACCACCCGACGGCTTCGTTCGCGTCTATCATCTCTGCGAGGCACGGTATGCGATCGCGAATATCGAAAAGGGCCGCCTGAAGGTCGCCACTTTCGCTGACGCCAACGATCCATTTGAGCTGTCGGTTTTCTTCTCGCGTGATCCCGCACAACGGTTGCGGCTCAAGGATTATATCGATGATGTCGCCAAGCGGTTTGGGATAGTTTGTTTCAGCGAAGATTGGCTCGATCCGACCCTTTGGAGCCATTATGGCGACAGACATCAGGGGATCGCGCTCGGGTTTGACATTTCGGAGCAGCATCTATTGCCCGTCCGATATCAGTCTCAGCGTGCTGTTTTTCCTTCGGTTGTCGCATCCGATCTCGTCGATCAATTTCTTGGAACGAAGTATGCCAGTTGGGCGTATGAGCGGGAACGACGCATTATTGTCGAGTTCGCAAGTGCAGAGCATGAGACAGTGAAATTGGCGACGGGGATAGACCGCGAACTCTTTTTCGAGAAATTCGGAAGCGATGTTTGTCTGAGAGAGGTGATCGTCGGCCCATTGTGCAGCGAAGATGTTGTCGCCTTGCGTGCGAAGGTGAACTCGCTGCACAGCGATGTTGCGACCTTTAAAGCGCGCCTCGCGGATAAATTCTTTAGTGTGGTCCCGGACGAACCCACTGTGCCACCGCGGCGTTAGCGGAAAGGGAAGGGTTCCTGCGCTTTACCGGCTCAGATTGACTGTGCGAGATGAACTCCGGGACGGACACTAAAGAGACACTCTTCAATTTTCTCGTGCAGTTTCAATAGATTGATTGAACTTCCCCTCTCCCACAAGGGGAGAGGTGCAGTGAGCAAGCGGCATGAGCAGCGCGCCTCGACTATCACACCTTCCAGACACCGACCGGCTGGCGCACGGCGACATTCAGCCGGTTCCAGACATTGATGGCAGCGATGCCGAGCACCAGCGACGCGAGCTGCTGCTCGTTGAAATGCTTCGCCGCCTCGTCCCACACCGCGTCCGTCACCGGATCCTCGCGGTCGCTGAGCCGGGTCACCGCTTCCGTCAGCGCCAGCGCGGCGCGCTCGGCTTCGGTGAAATACGGCGTGTCGCGCCAGGCGCCGACCGCGAACAGCCGCTCGTCGGTCTCGCCGGCCCGGCGGGCGAGCTTCGGATGCATATCGACGCAGACGCTGCAGCCATTGATCTGGCTGGCGCGCAGATGCACCAGTTCGAGTAGCTTTTCCGGCAAAGCCGGTTTGGTGCTCTCGCTGAGCGCCTGCAGCGCCTTCATGGCATCGGGAACAACCATCACCGGGTGGTTCATGCGGGCTTTCATCATGTCACTCTCCTGATTTGCCTTTTGACGAAGCCGTGCCGATCTGTTGTCACATCGGCCCACTTTCGTTCGTCAAGGCCATGACGGAGCGGACAAAGGGAATGTGACCGATGGACGAGAAAAAGTTTGTGGCCGAACAGTTCGAGGCCAACCGGCCGCGCCTGCGCGCGGTGGCCTACCGCATGCTGGGCTCGACCGCCGAGGTCGACGATGCCGTGCAGGAGGCCTGGCTGCGGCTCGGCCGCACCGACACTGCTGCCGTCGACAACCTCGGGGGTTGGCTGACCACCGTGGTCGCGCGGATTTGCCTCGACATGCTGCGCTCGCGCAAATCGCGCCGCGAGGAGCCGATCGGGCCGCATGTGCCGGAGCCGATCGCGGACAATCCGTCCGAACGCGAGACCGAGATGGCTGACTCGGTCGGCGCGGCGCTGCTCGTGGTGCTGGAGACGCTGGCGCCGGCCGAGCGGCTGGCTTTCGTGCTGCACGACATGTTCGCGGTGCCGTTCGAGGAGATCGCGCCGATCGTCGGACGCACGCCGGCCGCCGCGCGGCAACTTGCGAGCCGTGCCAGACGCCGCGTGCAGGGCGCGCCGCCCGCGCCGGATGCCGACCTCAGCCGGCAACGCGGCATCGTCGAAGCTTTCCTCGCGGCGTCCCGCAACGGCGATTTCGAAGGGCTGCTTGCCGTGCTGGCGCCCGACGTCGTGGTGCGCGCCGATCAGGCTGCGCAGCGGCTCGGCTCGCTGCCGGTGATCCGTGGCGCAGTTGCAGTGGCCGAAAGCTTCAAGGGACGCGCGCAGGCCGCGAAATCGGCGCTGGTCGATGGTGAGATCGGCGTTGCCGTCATCCTTAGTGGCACGCTGCGTGTCGTGCTGCGGGTCACGATATCAGGCGACAGGATCGCTGCGATCGACGCGACCGCCGAGCCCGCGCAGATCGAGACCTTCGATGTCGAGGTGTTCGACCAGGCCTGACGCGGCTGGAGACAGGTGGTTTGCAATGTTAGTGTCCTCCCTGCGCCATACAGGGAGGACAATCATGAAACGATCCATCAAATTGCTCGCGTCGGCCGGCCTGCTTTCGCTCGCCCTCGCCTCGTCCCCCGCCCTTGCCGCCGCGGATGAAAAGCTGCGCGCCGCCGCCGAGCAGGCCCAGCCGGCGGTGATCGAAAGCCTGCACGACATGGTGCTGATCGAGTCAGGCTCGAGCGACGTCGAAGGCCTGAAGAAGATGGCCGACTACACCGAAGCGCGGCTGAAGGCGCTCGGCGCCAAGACCGAGCGGCGCAAGACCACGAAGGGCGCCGGCGCCGACATGGTGATCGGCACCTTTGAGGGTACCGGCAGCAGGAAGCTGATGCTGATCGCGCATATGGACACGGTCTATGAGCACGGCATCCTCGACACCCAGCCCTACAAGGTCGACGGCAACAGGATTTACGGGCCCGGCATTGCCGACGACAAGGGCGGCATCGCCGTCATCCTGCATTCGCTGAAAATCCTGCAAGATACCGGCTGGCGCGACTACGCAAAGCTCACGGTGTCGTTCAATCCGGATGAGGAGGTCGGCTCGATCGGCTCCGGTGAGATCATCGCCGAGCTCGCCGACCAGCACGATGTGGTGCTGTCCTGCGAGCCGACGGTTGCGCCGCCGGTGGCCAAGAACGAAAGCCTGCTGCTCGGCGCCAGCGGCACCGCGACCGGCACGCTGGATGTGAAGGGCAAGGCCTCGCATGCCGGCGCCGCGCCGCAGCTCGGTCGCAACGCGCTGCTCGAGCTTGCGCATCAGTTGCTGCAGACCCAGGACGTCGCGAAATCCATCCCGGGCACGCAACTGAACTGGACCACCGCGAAGGCCGGCACCGTGCGCAACCAGATCCCCGATCACGCCAGCGCCGGCGCCGACATCCGCCTCACCATTCCGGACGGCGTGCAGAAGCTGCAGGCCGCGCTCGACGAGAAAGTGAATAACAGACTGATCCCCGACACCGAGGTGACCGTGAAGGTCGCCGCAGGCCGCCCACCCTTCGTGGCGAATGATCGCGGCCGCGCGCTCGCGAAGCAGGGACAGGCGATCTACGCCGAGCTCGACCGCACGCTGGATATCGCTGAGATGACCGGCGGCGCGACCGACGCCGGCTACGCCGCGCGCAGCGGCAAGGCCACCGTGGTCGAAAGCTTCGGCCTCGCCGGCTGGGGCTATCACGCCCGCGACGAATATATCGACACCAACTCGATCGTGCCGCGGCTCTATCTGATGACGCGGATCCTGATCGAGCTGGGCAAGGCGAAGTAGCTGGGGCGCGCAGCGGCATCCGTTGAAACAGCCGCGCCAATCTTTAGCGCCGGCACCCCGGGCCACCCCTCTCCCCCAACCCTCCCCCACAAGGGGGGAGGGAGCCTGACCCGTGTGCTCACCTCACTTGATTAAACCTCCGCCCGGGTTCACGGGGCGGCGGTGTCACCTCTCCGACGCGACGAGGCTCTTTCCGTTCCCGCCCTGCCTTCTCAGAAACCCTCTTTATTTCAATTGCTTAGAATTTCCGCGCGCGCGCACCTTGACCGCTCCTGCAACCCGCGGTAGCTTCCGTTTCTGAACACGGAATTCCGTATTCCAATTTGGACTGATCGCATGATCCCGTTGGACCCGCTCCCGAACCTGATCGACCAGGTCTACGGGCGACTTCTCGAGGCGATCATCGACCGCACGCTGCTGCCAGGCCAGCGCATCACCCAGAACGAGCTTGCCGATCGGCTCGGCGTCTCACGCCAGCCGATCTCGCACGCGCTGCATTTGTTGCATCGCCAGGGCCTGGTCGCGGAGAGCGGCAAGCGCGGCTTCGAGGTGACGCAGCTCGATCCGCAGCGTATCCGCGAGCTCTATGAAGTGCGCGGCGCCATCGATGCGCTGGCGGCGCGGCTTGCCGCGACGCGCGTCAAAGAGGATGCCGCGGCGCGCGCGCAACTCGAAAGCGCGCTCGAAGCCGGACGCGCGATCGACGACAGCGCACCGCTGGCGCGTCTGATCGCACTCGACGTCGACTTCCACAGCTCGATCTATCGGCTGGCCGGCAATACTGCGATCGAGGAAATGATCACGCCGCAATGGCCGCATATGCGCCGCTCGATGGCGACCGTGCTCGCCGAGCTCGATTATCGCGATAGCGCCTGGACCGAGCACGAGACCATCGCCGCACATATTTTCTCCGGCAATGCCGCCGCCGCCGAGGCTGCGGCGCTGGCGCATGCACAGACGGCGGGGCGGATGACCGAAGAGAAGCTGAGGGCGATCGACGTGGCGGCGTAGGTACGCCGTCGTTCCGGCGCGCGCAGCGAACCGCAGATGCGCAATCGCGCATCGGGGAGCCTCGAGATTCCGGGTTCGCTGCGCGCACCGGAATGACAAAGATAACAACAGGAGGAAAGCACCATGAAACTGACCCCGGAGCAGATCGAATTTTTCCATCGCGAAGGCTGGCTGTTCCTGCCCGAGTTGTTCAGCCAGGAAGAGGTCGATTTCCTCGCGCGCGAGGCGGTCTCGATCTATGACGCCAACCGCCCTGAGGTGTGGCGCGAGAAGAGCGGCGCGCCGCGCACGGCATTCGCCGCGCATCTCTACAACGAGGCGTTCCGCCTCCTCGGCGCGCATCCGCGCATGATCGACCCCATCGAGCAGCTGTTCGGCGAGAAGGTTTACATGCATCAGTTCAAGATCAATGCGAAGGCGGCCTTCACCGGCGACGTCTGGCAGTGGCACCAGGACTACGGCACCTGGAAGCGCGACGACGGCATGCCGGAGCCGCGCGCGATGAACATCGCGATCTTCCTCGACGAGGTGATGCCGATTAACGGCCCGCTGATGCTGGTGCCGCAGAGCCAGACCGCCGGCGACCTCAAAGCCTCGCACGACCTCGAAACCACGTCCTACCCGCTGTGGACGCTGGATGAAGAGACGGTGACCCGGCTGGTGAAGCAGGGCGGCATCGTCGCGCCGACCGGAAAGCCCGGCGGCATGCTGATGTTCCACGGCAATCTGGTGCACGGATCGAGCGGCAATATCACGCCCTACCCGCGCAAGATCGTCTATCTGACGCTGAACGCGGTCTCGAACTACATCCGCACCCCGACGCGACCCGACTACATCGCGCACCGGGACTTCGCGCCGATCCAGACCGTTGCCGACGGCGCACTGCTGCGGCTCGCACGTGCGCCGCGCCAGGCGGCGGAGTAGTTTCACAAGCTGTCATTCCGGGGCTCGCGAAGCGAGAGCCCGGAATCCATTTGACCGCACATTCGTAGTACGATGGATTCCGGGCTCGCGACTTCGTCGCGCCCCGGAATGACGAATTCTGAATAGTCGCGCGCCCTGCGCGACCGCACCATTGGTAACCAACACATGAACCTGCATCACCTCCTCCAAACCCGCGCTGCCGCCGGCAAGCCGGTTCGCGTGGTCCTGATCGGCGCCGGAAAATTCGGCTCGATGTTCCTGTCGCAGGTGCCGCACACGCCGGGGCTCGAGGTGCCGGTGATCGTCGATCTCGACCGCGATCGTGCGCGCGAGGCGTGCCGCACCGTCGGCTGGGACGATGCGCGGATCGGCGCAACGACCTTTACCGATGACGGCGCCCGCGCGATCGCCGGCGGCGCGTTCGACGTGGTGGTCGAAGCGACCGGCAATCCCGCGGTCGGCATCCGCCATGCCCGCGCGGCGATATCAGCCGGCAAGCATGTCGTGATGGTCAATGTCGAGGCCGATGTGCTGGCGGGCCCGCTGCTCGCCGAAGAGGCGCGCAAGGCCGGCGTGGTCTATTCGCTCGCCTATGGCGACCAGCCGGCGCTGACCGCGGAGATGGTCGACTGGGCGCGCGCCACGGGCTTTCGCGTCGTCGCCGCCGGCAAGGGCACGAAATATTTGCCCGCCTATCACGACGTGACGCCGGAGGGCGTGTGGCAGCATTACGGGCTCACCGCGGGCGAAGCGCAATCCGCCGGCATGAACCCGCAGATGTTCAACTCCTTCCTCGACGGCACCAAATCCGCGATCGAGATGGCGGCGATCGCCAATGCCTGCACGCTCGACGTGCCGTCGGAGGGCTTGCTGTTTCCGCCCTGCGGCGTCGACGACCTGCCGCATGTGATGCGGCCGCGCGATAAGGGCGGCGTGCTGGAGAGATCCGGCATCGTCGAGGTGGTATCGTCGCTGGAGCGCGACGGCCGTCCGGTGTTTCGCGATCTGCGCTGGGGCGTCTATGTGGTGCTGGAAGCGCCGAACGATTATGCCGCCGATTGCTTCAAGCAATACGGCCTCAAGACCGACTCGTCCGGCCGCTATGCGGCAATGTATAAGCCGTATCATCTGATCGGGCTCGAGCTGAACATTTCCGTGCTGTCGGCAGCGCTGCGCAACGAGCCGACCGGGCAGCCGCGCGGCTTCCGCGGCGACGTTGCAGCGGTGGCGAAACGCAATTTGCGCGCCGGCGAGATGCTCGACGGCGAAGGCGGCTACACGGTGTGGGGCAAGCTGATGCCGGCCTCCGCGAGCCTCGCTGCCGGCGCGCTGCCGATCGGGCTTGCGCATCGGGTCAAGCTGAAGAGCGACATCGCTCATGGCGCTGTCGTGCGCTGGAGCGACGTCGAGGTCGACGAGCGCAACGACACCATCAAGACGCGCAAGGCGATGGAGCAGGCGTTTTCGCGGTAGTTTCTTTCACCTCTCCCCGCTCTTTGCGGGGAGAGGTCGGTTCGCATCGATGCGATCCGGGTGAGGGGCGAGGCACACTGCTCGACAAGCAGCATGGTGCTCGCCGGATGGAGACCCCTCACCCCAACCCTCTCCCCGCAAGAGCGGGGCGAGGGAGCGGTTGGTGCGGTACCCACACGACTACGGCAACAACCGCCTCGCCTTCGCCAGCTTGAACCATTTGCGGAACATCGCTTCGGTATCCATCATCTCGGTGAATCCGGCCTGATTGATCTTCACCGTCGACACGATCGAGGGCGGACCGGATTCAGTCTGCCCGTAGCGCATGCTGTAATCGGCATATTGAAGCGACAGGCCGACGAACTCTTCCAAGCTAGGTGCGATCAGATCGTGCTTTCTGCGCAGCTCGTCCCACGGCGCGATCCATTTCGGATACTCCTGCGCCAGCGACAGCGGCACAGGCCGGCCCGGCGCCATCTCGAGCGCATCCGATACCGCGGGCCAGATATTTTCCCAGGTGAAGACGTCGCCATTGGTGACGTTGAAGGCTTCATTGCGCGCGGTCTCCGCATCGCCCGACCAGGCGATCGCGCGCGCCAGGAGATCGACGTCGACCGCCTGCGCGACACGCGGCGCGCCGCCGGGATAGTCGAGCGGCCTGCCTTGTTCGCGCAGCACCGCCGCATAGACGCCGAGCGGCGGGATCAGATCCATCGCACCGCCCATGGCTTCGCCGATGATCAGCACCGGGCGCAGGATGCTCCAGTGCCAGCTCTTGCCGCGTTGCAGCTCACGCAGGAAATTCTCCTGCGCCCAATAGAAATTCGGCTGCTCGTACATCTCCGAGCGGCCCTCGCGCGCCGGCACCGTGAGCGGCCGGACATGCACGCCGTAGGCCTTGGTGCCCTGCAGCAGCGCGACATGCTTGAGATCAGGCGCGACGGGCTCGAGCACACCCATCAGGTTGCGCAGCATGCGGTCGTTGGTTGCGATCTGCCCGGCATCGCGCCAGCCATCGACCAGGCACGGCGCTTCATAAAGTGCGGCATAGATCAGGTGCGTGGCGCCGGCGAGCTCCGCCGCGGCGCGGCGGCAATCCTCGGCGCTGGTGAGGTCGATTCGCACATGCTGCGCACCGTAGAGATCGCGCGGCTTGCGCCGTGACAGCGCGACGCGCTCGCAATCGCCGGATGCGCCGAAGTGTCGCAAGGCGGCGTTGCCCACGAGGCCGGTCGCGCCGGCAACCACAACCTTATTGTTGGCCATGTCCTTGAACTCCCATCAACTCACCTGCCGTCGTAGCAGATCGCAGCACCGCCGGCAGGTATCGGATGAGACCAGCAGCGCCGATTTCCCTTCGCAGTTGCAACCAAGGCTGGCGCTTGCTTTCCTCCGGCAAACCATCATCCTGACCTGTGGAACCGAAGGCTCGGATCTCCACACACAAGAGCCCGTCGAGGGCCACCGGACACAGCACCACAGCAACGTCGATCGATCGGCGAAGAAAGACGGCATCAAGATCGTTCCCCTTGTCGAGGCATCGGCACACAGGAGGGATACGCATGAAGCGTCGTGATTTCTTGAGGGCAGGCGGCGTCGGGCTGGCTGCGACGGCGGTGGCTGCGCCCGCGGTCGCGCAATCGATGCCGGAGGTCAGGTGGCGGCTCGCGGCAAGCTGGCCGAAGGCGCTCGATACGCTTTATGGCGGCTGTGAATTCTTCTGCAAGCGCGTCGCCGAAATCACGGACAACCGTTTCCAGATCCAGTCCTTCGCCGCCGGCGAGATCGTGCCCGGCCTGCAGGTGCTGGACGCCGTCTCCAACGGCACGGTCGAGATGGGCAACACCGCGCTGTATTATTACTGGGGCAAGAACCCGGCCTTCACGTTCGGCACGTCGCTGCCGTTCGGCCTCAACACGCGCCAGCATATTTCCTGGCTGCAATGGGGCGGCGGCAGCGAGCTGATCAACAACCTGCTTGCGGAATACAACTGTGTCGGCATTCCAACCGGCTCGACCGGCGCCCAGATGGGCGGCTGGTTCCGGAAGGAGATCAAGTCGATGGCGGATTTGCAGGGGCTGAAATTCCGCGTCGGCGGCTTCGCCGGCACCATCATCGCCAAGGTCGGCGGCGTGCCGCAGCAGATCGCCGGCGGCGACATCTATCCGGCACTGGAGAAAGGCACCATCGACGCCGCCGAGTGGGTCGGGCCCTATGACGATGAGAAGCTCGGCTTCGTCAAGGTTGCGAAATTCTACTACTACCCCGGCTGGTGGGAAGGCACCGGCCAGGGCCACAATGTGATGAACAAGGACAAGTGGAACGCGCTGCCGAAGCATTATCAGGCCGCGATCCAGGCCGCCTCCGAAGACACCTTCACCTGGGTCACCGGCAAATATGATGCGGTGAATCCGCCGGCGCTGAAGCGGCTGATCGTGGCCGGCGCGCAGCTGCGGCCGTTCCCGCAGGAAGTGCTGGAGGCCTGCTACAATGCGGCCAACGAGATCTATGCCGATCTCGCCAAGAGCAATCCGCATTTCGGCAAGATGTATGCGAGCCTCGCCGCTTATCGCAACGAATCGCTGGCCTGGATGCAGGTCGCCGAGCTTTCGTTCGACAGCTTCATGATGCGGATGCGCACGCGGACCTGAGCCGGTACGGGATCAGGCACAAAAAAAGCCCCGGAGAAATTCTCCGGGGCGCATTTTTGATTCGGATCAGACCTGATTTGGCTTTGATTCCGCGACGGCTCAGTTGTCGTCGTTGCCGCCGAATTGCTCCATCAGCTTGTCGTAGCTCTTGGTCACGACATCGATGTTGCCCTTGTTCTCGACCGGGGGCGGCGGCGACTTCAGGGCTTCGTTGAGATCGGCAAGCGCGTCCTTCTTGTCCTTGGCCGACATCTTCTTGTCGGCCTGGACCTGGGCGATCTGCGCCTTCACCACCGCCTCGGGACCGACATACTTCTTGGTCTGCGGATCGAAGCCGCCGAGCACCAGCGAGATGTTGTCGACGACGCTGTTGTAGTCGTCATAGCTGGCAAAGCCATTCTTTTTGGCGATGGCCTCGAGCTGGGCGACGATCTTCGCATCCGGCTTGGCGTCCTGGGAAAGTTTTTCAGTGATCGGGTCCATTTCCTTGGCGGCCGCGATCGCGCCGTCGATCTGCTTGTCGGTGAGTGCGATCTGCTTGATCGGGGGCGCCTGGTCCTGTGCCGGAGCTGCGGCCTGCGCGGCGGGCGCGGGCTGCTTTGCCGCCGGCGCCATCTGCTGCTGCTTGGCCTGCGCAAATGCGCCGCTGTTCGACGCCGCGGTCATTGCGATCGCAAGACATGCGACGCTCAACGCAGCAGTTACGGGACGGACGATCTCACGCATGGAAGTCTCCTTGTTGGGGCAGGTTTGTTGCCGAGCTTCTTGAGTGGAACTGGTACGGAAATCGAAATGAACGGCCCATGAACTTTCGTCGTAGACGATGACGAGCAATCGTGGCCGAATGATCACAATGCGTTCAAGGAGTGTTGATCGCGGCGTTCACGCCTGAGCGGCGATTGAACAAGAATCGTGCACCGATGCAGCGGCCGAAACCCGACCCTGATGCGCGCAAGCCGATCCGGCGGAAACATTGTTCGGCGTGCAATTCGATCGTTGTGCCACGCTGCTCGGCGCGCAGATGCTGCGGGCCAGCGCGAGGACAGAGACATGACTTGCTATCGGGGATCCAGCCATTGCGGAGCAGTGACATTCCGGATCGACGCGGACGTCCGCGAGCTGACGACATGCGACTGCTCGCTTTGTCTCCGGAAGAACGCCGTCATGACCAAGGTCCACGAGAGCGAGCTCAGGATTCTGAGCGGCAAGGATCTGCTGTCGACTTACGTCTGGAACATGAAGCGCGCGAAGCACTTCTTCTGCTCGCGCTGCGGCGTCTACACGTTTCATCGCAAGCGCGCCGCGCCCGACCATTTCGGCGTCAACGTTTTCTGCCTGGAGAATTTCGATGTCGGT
>NZ_BOVL01000021.1:112500-244542 GCF_019972155.1 Bradyrhizobium sp. RD5-C2
CTAGATCACTAGGTTTCGGGTCTAATACAACGAACTTGACGCCCTATTCAGACTCGCTTTCGCTGCGCCTTCGCCTATCGGCTTAAGCTTGCTCGTTAAATTAAGTCGCTGGCCCATAATACAAAAGGTACGACGTCACCCAGAACGTATCTTGGGCTCCGTCTGTTTGTAGGTGTCCGGTTTCAGGTCTATTTCACTCCCCTCGTCGGGGTGCTTTTCACCTTTCCCTCACGGTACTGGTTCACTATCGGTCGCTGAGGAGTACTTAGGCTTGGAGGGTGGTCCCCCCGTGTTCAGACAGGATTACACGTGTCCCGCCTTACTCGTGGATACATCATCGCATTACTCGTACGGGGCTATCACCCTCTGAGGCCCAGCTTTCCTGACTGGTTCCGATTGTCTTTGATGTATCACTGGCCTGGTCCGCGTTCGCTCGCCACTACTAACGGAGTCTCGATTGATGTCCTTTCCTCCAGGTACTTAGATGTTTCAGTTCCCTGGGTTTGCTTAAAACCTCCTATTTTATTCGGAAGTCTCATACCTTCTCTTGATAACCGGAAATCCAAAACCTCGCGGTCTGATTTCTTCCATTTCTGGTCGAACCCCAAAACACAAGGTCTTGGAGTTCCGGCTATCGAAGGTGGGTTTCCCCATTCGGAAATCCGTGGATCAAAGCTTCTTCGCAGCTCCCCACGGCTTATCGCAGCGTAGCACGTCCTTCATCGCCTCTCAGCGCCAAGGCATCCACCGAACACCCTTAAGGCACTTGATTGCTCTCATTATCAATGTCCACACACTCGGCAGAATGTTGTCTGCACAACTGCCACTTAAGGCGCGCATCCTCGATGAATGCGATTGCACAGCCGGACATTGACTAGAAAGACCAGCTTGCTTCGTAAGATCGGCCCGATAGCGAGGCGGTCAAGCTTCGCTACAAAGATCGTTTTACAACTCGCTCACCTCACTCATCTTGCGATGAATGGCGATTCGCGAGCGCCGAAAACGATCTGGAGATTAGGAATGGTACCCGCGAATTGCTTCGCAGATCCAAACTCGGATCGATCTCCTCTTTACGATGTCAGAAAACACGCACGTCACCGTCCATCCGGACCAATGAGTGCGAAGTGATGTTTCGCGGACGATTTGAACAGAGCTTCTTGCACAAGGTGCATTGTCGAGCTTCAATTCCATCTGGTGGAGCCAGACGGGATCGAACCGACGACCTCATGCTTGCAAAGCACGCGCTCTCCCAGCTGAGCTATGGCCCCGTACCAGAAGACGAATGCTCCGCACTCGATCAAAATGGTGGGCCTGGGAAGACTTGAACTTCCGACCTCACGCTTATCAAGCGCGCGCTCTAACCAACTGAGCTACAAGCCCCTAACACGAGGGACATGCCGGCGCGCACCCGACTTATCGTCGGTGCGTCGCACAGCGCTCAGCCCTGGCGCGTGTTCGTCCGCGAAGAAAGAGAAACGAAGACGGCGAAATCCCGCCAATGGAGCTCAACAATCCTGAAACTGTTGGCCCCTGAATGTTTCTAAAACGGTTCGATAGTGAGCGTGAGCTCGCTGAAGAACCATCCTTAGAAAGGAGGTGATCCAGCCGCAGGTTCCCCTACGGCTACCTTGTTACGACTTCACCCCAGTCGCTGACCCTACCGTGGCCGGCTGCCTCCCTTGCGGGTTAGCGCACCGTCTTCAGGTAAAACCAACTCCCATGGTGTGACGGGCGGTGTGTACAAGGCCCGGGAACGTATTCACCGTGGCGTGCTGATCCACGATTACTAGCGATTCCAACTTCATGGGCTCGAGTTGCAGAGCCCAATCCGAACTGAGACGGCTTTTTGAGATTTGCGAAGGGTCGCCCCTTAGCATCCCATTGTCACCGCCATTGTAGCACGTGTGTAGCCCAGCCCGTAAGGGCCATGAGGACTTGACGTCATCCCCACCTTCCTCGCGGCTTATCACCGGCAGTCTCCTTAGAGTGCTCAACTAAATGGTAGCAACTAAGGACGGGGGTTGCGCTCGTTGCGGGACTTAACCCAACATCTCACGACACGAGCTGACGACAGCCATGCAGCACCTGTCTCCGGTCCAGCCGAACTGAAGAACTCCGTCTCTGGAGTCCGCGACCGGGATGTCAAGGGCTGGTAAGGTTCTGCGCGTTGCGTCGAATTAAACCACATGCTCCACCGCTTGTGCGGGCCCCCGTCAATTCCTTTGAGTTTTAATCTTGCGACCGTACTCCCCAGGCGGAATGCTTAAAGCGTTAGCTGCGCCACTAGTGAGTAAACCCACTAACGGCTGGCATTCATCGTTTACGGCGTGGACTACCAGGGTATCTAATCCTGTTTGCTCCCCACGCTTTCGTGCCTCAGCGTCAGTATCGGGCCAGTGAGCCGCCTTCGCCACTGGTGTTCTTGCGAATATCTACGAATTTCACCTCTACACTCGCAGTTCCACTCACCTCTCCCGAACTCAAGATCTTCAGTATCAAAGGCAGTTCTGGAGTTGAGCTCCAGGATTTCACCCCTGACTTAAAGACCCGCCTACGCACCCTTTACGCCCAGTGATTCCGAGCAACGCTAGCCCCCTTCGTATTACCGCGGCTGCTGGCACGAAGTTAGCCGGGGCTTATTCTTGCGGTACCGTCATTATCTTCCCGCACAAAAGAGCTTTACAACCCTAGGGCCTTCATCACTCACGCGGCATGGCTGGATCAGGCTTGCGCCCATTGTCCAATATTCCCCACTGCTGCCTCCCGTAGGAGTTTGGGCCGTGTCTCAGTCCCAATGTGGCTGATCATCCTCTCAGACCAGCTACTGATCGTCGCCTTGGTGAGCCATTACCTCACCAACTAGCTAATCAGACGCGGGCCGATCTTTCGGCGATAAATCTTTCCCCGTAAGGGCTTATCCGGTATTAGCACAAGTTTCCCTGTGTTGTTCCGAACCAAAAGGTACGTTCCCACGCGTTACTCACCCGTCTGCCGCTGACATATTGCTATGCCCGCTCGACTTGCATGTGTTAAGCCTGCCGCCAGCGTTCGCTCTGAGCCAGGATCAAACTCTCAAGTTGGACTTGAACTTTGAACCGGCTGATCACAACGTTTTGACGAGGTCCCACCATTCTTCGCCGACCGAAGTCTGCGAGCTGCCTACGATTCACATCGCTGGCAACGATGGTGTAACCTTTAAAACGTGTACCGCCGAAGTCTTTCGTCCACTCTCAGAAAGTCAAAAGCCGAAGCTTTCAAGTATTCCGAGAGACGCAAGGACTCCGCCGTCCACGTTTCTCTTTCTTCATCTTCACTTGTCAAACAGCCCGGGATCCGATGACCCCACACCCTTAGAGGGTGGTTCTACCCTTCAGCGACGAACAGTGAACCTCAACCGATTTATGTCGGCTGCTGTGTCACTCATCAAAGTGAGGAGCATCAGTGGCGCGTTCGCTCGCCTTGGTCAGTGACCCGGCGGCGCCGCGCTCAGTGGTTGGTTTATAGTCCCCACCCCTCGGGATTGTCAACGACCATTGTCAACAAATCGTCGCACGCCCAAATCGTGTGTGCAGCGCAGAAAAGTTCTCGTATTTTCTGTAGCTTAGCTCGGAGGTAAAAATTCGCGACCCAACCCGCGTTGCAAAAAACTTCAAAAAAAGTTTGTCGCCGACGAGCTCGAGAGGCCCTCCGGAACGGGTTCCCCAACCCCCCGGGAACGGGGTCCCCGGCGCTCCAGACCGGGCAGCGGCATCGACCTGCTTCAGGAAGCTTTTCCACCTCAAACGCCGCACTTGAGCCACAATCCTGCGACGTTCTGGCTATAAGACATGCATTGAACCGCTCGTAACCTGTGGGGGCACGGGTGGTTTTTCAGGGGGACCAGGCGATTTTCTCCAAGAACCCGTCGCCTCTTCCCTACGCGGCCGAGCAACATCGAGAGATCTGCACACCATTGACGTTCGAGATCGCGGCTAGCTAATGGCCATCGGCTTCTCGATTTCGATGCGTGTGGCTCGCCACACTGCCGAGATTCCTCTTCGGAGGATTGAGGTGGGGACGAGGACGAGCAGAGGTTGATCGCAGTTGCCGGAATTTGGGGGGATATCGGGTTGAGCCAACGGGCGTCACGCGGAAGCGGTAATGGGCGCGAGACCGGGATGATTGATCTCGGTCACGAACCGCCGCTTTCAGTCGACGGCACCGAGGCTGCGGTGATCGATCGCCGCCGTGTCTCCGTACAATGGTTCAGCGGCACCATTCTGACCGGATTATGTGGCGCGGCCCTGATCGGCGGCGCCGTTTTTGCGTCGCTCGATGGCGAGATGACCTTCGCCAAGGTGCCGGAGCGCGTCGAAGGCGCGCTGCGCGGCGCCTTCACGGGCAATGATCGCGTCGTCAGCCTGCACAAAGGCGACCGCCTGCCGCCGCCGAGCGAATCCTCCGCCTCCCGCAGCCTGGTGCGCGTGTCGACCGTGACCCGCGTCGGCAATCGCGACGTGATGCGGGTGCGGCCCTTCATCCGGATTTCCGGCAATCTCTCGATGACCACGAGCGATCTGTCGTCCAAGATTCCGGCATTCAACGCGCAGCGTCTGTTGACCGATGTCGGCTCCGACACGCCGGCTGCGGCCGAGGATCCGAATGCGGCCGACGCCGCCGAGCCCGACGCCGAGGTCTCTTTCGTCACCAAGGATCTCGGATCGGTGCTGCCGAAAGCCAAGCTCGCCGCCGTTGTCGCGCTCGACGACGTGTTGATGCGAGTGCGCGACGCCGCCAACTGGCGCGGCTCCGGCGGCTCGGTGCGCTACGCTTCACTTGCCAATGCCGCAGCCGATGCCACCGGCGCCGGCCCCGATATGCGGATGGCCTACGCTACCGAGGGCAACACCTCCGATCCCTATGCAGGCTTCGAGACCCGCGTGGTGCCGGAGAACGTCACCCTGCTGCCGAAGACCAAAGAGCAGGTCACCGGCGGCAATCCGGTCGGCGAACGGGTTCACCTCGTCAAGAAGGGCGACAGCATCACCTCGATCCTGCGCGATCAGGGCGCAACGCCCGACGAGGCGAAGGCGATTGCCGCAACGCTAGGCCCGCGCGGCCGCGACGGCGGGCTGAAGGAAGGCCAGAAGGTGCGGATCCTGATGGCGCCGGCAGCGCCAGGCGCCCGGCTGCAGCCCTATCGCGTCATCGTCGCCAACGAATCCATCGTGGAAGCTGTCGCCGCCCTGTCCGATCTCGGCAAATACGTCGCCGTCGACGTGCAGAGCATGAACACCACGACCGACACCGCCGACAATTCCAGCGACGATGACGAGGATGATGGCAGCGGCGTGCGGCTCTATCAGAGCATTTATGAGACCGCGCTGCGCAACAAGGTGCCGCCGACCGTCATCGAAGACATGGTCAAGATCTACTCCTACGACGTCGATTTCCAGCGCAAGGTCCAGCCCGGCGACTCGTTCGACGTGTTCTTTGCCGGCGAGGACGAGGGCGTCGCCAGCACCGAAAAGACCGAAGTGCTCTACGCCGCGCTGACCGTGGGCGGCGAAACCAAGAAATACTACCGATTCCAGAGCTCGGACGATGGCCTCGTCGACTACTATGACGAGACCGGCAAGAGCGCGAAGAAGTTCCTGGTGCGCAAGCCGGTCAACAACGCGATCATGCGTTCGGGCTTCGGCGGCCGCCGCCACCCGATCCTCGGCTATGTGAAGATGCACACCGGCGTCGACTGGGCCACCGCCTACGGCACGCCGATCTTCGCTTCCGGCAATGGCGTGCTCGAGAAGGTCGGATACGAGGGCGGGTACGGCAAATATATCCGCATGAAGCATTCGAACGGCTATGAGACGGCCTACGGCCACATGTCGGCCTTCGCCAAGGGCATGGAGATCGGCAAGAAGGTGCGGCAAGGCCAAGTGATCGGCTTCGTCGGTTCGACCGGCCAGTCGACCGGCCCGCACGTCCACTACGAAATCCTGGTCAACGGCCGATTCGTCGACCCGATGCGCGTGAAACTGCCGCGCGGCCGCTCACTCGAAGGCCCGATGCTGGCCAATTTCGAGAAGGCGCGCGACGGGATCGAAGCCCAGATGTCCAGCCGCGGCAGCTCGCGCATTGTCTCGGATGCAACGAGCTCCACGTCGCAGACGCGCTCCACCACCAACCGCTAGAGCGTTTTCGAGCGAAGTGGATACCGGTTCGCGTGAAGAAAACGCATCAAAACTAGAATCCAGAGCGCCGTTCCGATTCATTCGGAACGGCGCTCTAGTTCAAAAACGGAACGATTCGCGCCGATCAGGCTTTGTCCCGTCGGGCAAACCTTGCGCAGGAGGCGCGCATGACCAGCCTCACCCGCGAAGACGTGCTGAAGGCTGTCGGCCATGCCGACGACGTCACGATCGCCAGGATCATCGCATCCGGCGCCACGATCACCGAACTTGCCGAAGCCCAGGCCTGGCTTGCCAATGACGAGCCGCTGATGAACGCCGGCAGGCCGCTGGCCACAGGCCGCGCCCGCGAGCTGGTCGATATCCTGTCCGAACTCGAACCCGCCGATGACGACGAGCCCGGTCAGCTCAGTCCACCGATCGTCCCGCAGGAATAGCCTGGACGACAAGGCCCTCCCCGCGACCGCGGGGAGGGCTTTTGCACGCGTATCAGTTCAGCTTGCGCTTCGATACCGGGGCATCGAACTGCACGATCTCGGCGGTGTTGGGCACCTGACCGTTGAAGGTCAGCACGTTGCCCTTCTCCGAAATCAGCACGCGATCGCCGTCCTTGACCTCGCCGGCGAGAATCATCTCGGCCAGCGGGTCCTGCACGCTGCGCTGGATCACCCGCTTCAGCGGGCGGGCGCCGTAGGCCGGATCCCAGCCCTTTTCCGCGAGCCAATTCCGCGCCTTCGGATCGAGCGTGAGCTCGATCTTGCGATCCTCGAGCAGCTTGGTCAGCCGCGCGAACTGGATCTCGACGATGCGGCCCATCTCGTTCCGCTGCAGCCGGTGGAACAGGATGATCTCGTCGATGCGGTTCAGGAATTCCGGCCTGAAATGCGCCCGCACGACGCCCATCACCTGATCGCGAACCGCCGCGGTGTCCTCGCCTTCCGGCTGATTCACCAGGAATTCCGAACCGAGGTTCGAGGTCATGATGATCAGCGTGTTGCGGAAGTCGACGGTGCGGCCCTGACCATCGGTCAGGCGGCCGTCATCGAGCACCTGCAACAACACGTTGAAGACGTCGGGATGCGCCTTCTCGATCTCGTCGAACAGCACGACCTGGTAGGGCCGGCGCCGCACGGCTTCGGTCAGTGCACCACCCTCGTCGTAGCCGACATAGCCGGGAGGCGCGCCGATCAGCCGCGAGACCGAGTGCTTCTCCATGTATTCGGACATGTCGAGGCGGACCATCGCGGTCTCGTCGTTGAACAGGTCAGCGGCGAGCGCCTTGGTCAGCTCGGTCTTGCCGACGCCGGTGGGGCCTAAGAACATGAACGAGCCGGTCGGCCGGTTCGGGTCCTGCAGACCTGCGCGGGCACGGCGCACGGCGGTTGCCACCGCGCGCACCGCTTCGGCCTGGCCGACGACGCGCTTGGCGAGCGCGTCCTCCATTTTCAGGAGCTTGTCCTTTTCACCCTCGAGCATCTTGTCGACCGGCACGCCGGTCCAGCGCGAGACGACCTGCGCGATGTGGTTGGCGGTGACCGCCTCCTCCATCATCTCGCCGCCGTTCGGCTTGCTGCTTTCTTGCGCCTCGATGTCGGCGAGCTTCCTTTCCAGCTCGGGGATTCGGCCATAGGCCAGTTCGCCCGCCTTCTGGAATTCGCCGCGACGCTGCGCATTGGCAAGCTCGACGCGGAGCGCATCGAGTTCGCTCTTCAGCTTCTGGGCGTTGGAGAGCTTGTTCTTCTCCGCGCTCCAGCGCGCCGTCAGCGCAGCCGACCTCTCCTCGAGCCCGGCGAGCTCCTTCTCCAGGGTCTGCAAGCGGCTCTTCGAGCCGGCATCGCTCTCCTTCTTCAGCGCCTCCTGCTCGATCTTCAGCCGGATGATGTCGCGATCCAGCGAATCGAGCTCTTCCGGCTTCGAATCGACCTGCATCTTCAGCCGCGCCGCCGCCTCGTCCATCAGATCGATGGCTTTGTCGGGCAGGAAGCGGTCGGTGATGTAGCGGTTCGACAGCGTTGTCGCGGCCACCAACGCGGAGTCGGTGATGCGCACGCCGTGATGCTGCTCGTACTTGTCCTTCAGGCCGCGCAGGATCGAGATGGTGTCCTCGACCGTCGGCTCGCTGACATAGATCGGCTGGAACCGGCGGGCCAGCGCGGCATCCTTCTCGACATGCTTGCGGTACTCGTCGAGCGTGGTCGCACCGATACAGTGCAGCTCACCGCGCGCCAGCGCAGGCTTCAAGAGGTTGGACGCGTCCATCGCGCCGTCGGCCTTGCCGGCGCCGATCAGGGTGTGCATCTCGTCGATGAACAGGATGATGCCGCCCTCGGCGGACGAGACCTCCTGCAGGACGGACTTCAGCCGCTCCTCGAACTCGCCGCGATATTTCGCGCCGGCGATCAAGGCGCCCATGTCGAGCGACAGCAGCTTCTTGTCCTTCAGGCTCTCCGGCACGTCGCCATTGAGGATGCGCAGCGCCAGGCCCTCGACGATCGCGGTCTTGCCGACGCCGGGTTCGCCGATCAGGACGGGATTGTTCTTGGTCCGCCGCGACAGCACCTGGATGGTGCGGCGAATCTCCTCGTCGCGGCCGATCACCGGGTCGAGCTTGCCGTCCCGCGCAGCCTGGGTCAGGTCGCGGGAATATTTCTTCAGCGCGTCGTAGGCGTTCTCGGCGGTCGCGCTGTCAGCGGTGCGGCCCTTGCGCAGCGCTTCGATCGCCGAATTCAGGTTCTGCGCCGTGACGCCGCCCTTGCTCAGGATGGAGGCCGCCTCGCTGCCCTTCTCGAGCGTGAGCCCGAGCAGCAGCCGCTCGACGGTGACATAGCTGTCGCCGGTCTTGTCGGCGGCCTTTTCCGCCGCGTCGAAGGCACGCGCCAGCTCCGGCGACAGGTAGACCTGTCCGGCACCATTGCCCGAAACCTTCGGCAGCTTGTTCAGCGCCTCTTCGGTCGCTTTCAGGATCGCTCTGGAATTGCCGCCCGCACGGTCGATCAGACCGCCGGCGAGCCCCTCATTGTCGTCCAGCAGCTCCTTCAACAGATGCAAGGGCGAAAACTGCTGGTGACCGTCGCGCATGGCGAGCGACTGGGCAGACTGGATGAATCCGCGCGAGCGCTCGGTGTACTTCTCAATGTTCATTCGTTTTCCCTCGGCCTGCCATCGTCACCCATTCAGGCATGACAACGGCATCTTCATTGGGTTTTCCGCGGGCCGCGTTGACGTTCCTCAACCAGCCTCTGGTCGTCGCCATCATTTTTCAGGCTTGCCGCAGATGTGGGCACTTGGTTCCGAAACGGAAGAGCCACAGTCTGCGATTTCGCCCGATGGAGCTCAGCGCCGCACGATGGCGACAAGGTAGCGGCAGGGCTGAGCAGTTTCGTTACGGAAGACGATGTCCGACGGTGGCCCGAGCTCGACGCGGTCACCCGCAGCCAGCTCATGGCGCTCCGCCCCCTCCATCAAGGTGAGGCGGCCGCTGATCACCCACACTACCTGGCGGACCAGGTGATACGCGCTGGCGGGGAAACCGGCTTCCTGCCTGGCAGGCAGCTCGACTTCCACCAGCTCCAGCGGATTGGCCGGATGCAGGAACACCTGCCGCCGCAGATAGGCCGCCTTGGGATCGCGCCAGACCGGCTGATCCTTGGCCCGCTGCAGGCGGGAACTGTGTGAGGCAATCTCGAACAGCGCCGCCATGGTCAGGCCATAGGCCGTGGCAATCCGCGACAGCGTCGCCGCCGTCGGGCTGGCTTCCGCCCGCTCGATCTTGCTCAGCATGGCCTTGGACACGCCGGCCCGCCCGGCGAGTTCCGCCAGCGACCAGCCGCGGCCCTCCCGCTCGGCGCGAACCCGCCGCCCGAGAGCCTCATCAGCACTGTCTTCTATAATTGACATGATGTCTTATATAGTGGACGGTAGGGAGCATTCAAGAGGCCCGTCGAGGAACGACCATGATTATCCGCCCCGCCACCGAGCAGGACATTCCCGCGATCACCGCGATCTTCAATGAGGCGGTCGTCAACTCGAACGCGATCTGGACCGAGAAGCAGGATTCCGACGCTGAACGGCTGGCTTGGATGAAGGCCCGGCTGGCGCTGGGCTACCCGGTGCTGGTCGCCGCCGAAGGGTCCGTGGTGCTCGGGTACGGCACGTTCGGCGATTTCCGCGCCTTCCCGGGTTACCGCTACAGCGTCGAGCACAGCGTCTACATCCACGCCGATCATCGCGGCCGCGGCCTCGGCCGCGTCATCGTCGACGAGCTCATCGCCGCTGCCATCGCGCTCGGCAAGCACGTCATGATCGCCGGCATCGACGGCGGCAATCCGGCTTCGCTCCGGCTGCACGCGCAGGCCGGCTTTGTCGAGGTCGCGCGGATGCCGGAGGTCGGGCGCAAGTTCGGTCGCTGGCTCGAACTCGTGTTCATGCAGCGCGTGTTGGACGCCCCGGGCGCAGCGCGGCCCGACTAGCTGCCTTGGCATTGGCGGCGGTTCTCCTCGCGCGACAAACAGGCTAGAGCGGGCGGATGGACAGCACGCACACCTCCGCCGCCCGGATCACCGACATCTATCGCTATCCCGTCAAGGGTCTGACGCCCGAGCCGCTGCCCCGCGCCGAGCTCAAGATCGGCGAGACGCTGCGCTCGGATCGCCGCTACGCGATCGAGAACGGCCCGAGCGGTTTCGATCCGTCGGCGCCGAAATGGCTGGCGAAGCCGCATTTCCTGATGCTGCAACGGGACGAGTGGCTGGCGCCGCTGCGCGCCCATTTCGACGATGACAGCCATGTGCTGACGTTGCGCCGGGACGGCGCGATGGTGGCCCAGGGCGATCTCGAGACCGAAGCAGGTCGCGCGGCGATCGAGCGCTATTTCACTGACCGTCATGCCGGCCAGATCAAGGGGCCGCCCAAGGTGCTGGTCAGCCCCGGGCACAGTTTCTCCGACGTGCCGCGCAAGGTGGTCTCGATCATCAATCTGGCGAGCCTGCGGGCGATCGAGGACATGGTGCACGCGCCGGTGCATCCGTTGCGCTTCCGCGCCAACCTCTATGTCGAGGGTTGGCCGGCCTGGCATGAAGCCAGCCTGCTCGACCAGACCATTGCGATCGGCAGCGCGCGGGCCAAGGTGGTGAAGCGCATCACGCGCTGTGCTGCGGTCAATGTCGATCCCGATACCGGTGCGCGCGACCTCTCGGTTCCGAACACGCTGATGCAGCGCTTCGGCAACAACGAATGCGGCATCTACGCCGAGATCATCAGCGACGGTGGCGCGGCCGTCGGCGACACGATTGCCGCCGAATAGCCTGTAGCGTCGCAGGCTGGGCAAGGCGCGCGTGCGCCCCTGGCCAACCTTCGACGGCTCAGTTCGACGGCATCACATAGGCGTAGATCCGGCCGCGCGAGACCGGCGTCTCGCGGACGCGGTGGCTGCTGTTGCCCGAGATCATGATCGGATTGCCCTTGGCATCGACGCCGGTGATGATCCCGACATGACCGCCGCCACGGCGGCCCATCACGGCGATGGCGCCGACCTGCGGCCCCGAAACGCGCGTGCCGTATTTGGCGAACGAGCTCGCCATGTCGGAGCCGGTGCCGCGATGGCCGGTCTGCTGCAGCACCATGTTCATGAAGCGTGCGCACCACAGGCTGGAGCGCCCGGTCGGATTGCCGCCGCCGAGATAGCGGCGCGCCGTGTCGACGATGCCGGATGAGCCGAAGCCACCTGTCGCATTCATATCGGTGTTGGACGCGGCCTCAGCGCCGGGCATCACGGCCGCATTGGCCTCGCCGAAGCCGCCCGCCTGCATCTGGGCGCGCCGCCCGGCACGCGACAGCCGCGCGGCGTGCCGGTGGTGATGATGGGCGGAATGCCGCGCGTGATGGCCGGCATGGGCCGAATGCGCGTGACGCGAATGGTGCGGACGGGCGGACGCCGGAGCGGCGGAGATCACGGCGAGCGTGAGCGAACACAGAGCCAGCGCCAAAACTCGAAGCGACCGGCGATACGCAAGCAACTGAACCATACTTCACGAGATCCTCTGTAACGCCCCCCGATTCCCAGTCGCGTTCCGAAGGGGAATGCGGCGGTGGTTTTGAAAATCGGGATGTGGCGCGAGGAAGATTTCATGCGGCGCTCAGGAAACGATTTCTGGGTCATTCCGCGCAAATTCCATGACGAAAATAGCCAGAACTGCCGCATTGCAGCCGCGGAAATTAATTGCAAATCTGCGGCCGGCCAACGAGAGGAGAATTTCAAATGCCCCACGCCCTGACGAAAGATAATGTCCGCCTCCACTTCGAAGAGGCAGGCAATGGCACCCCGATCATCTTCCTGCACGAATTCGCCGCGGACCATACCAATTGGGAACCGCAGATGCGCTACTTCTCGCGCGGACACCGCTGCATCGCTTATTCCGCGCGCGGCTACACCCCGTCGGACGTACCTGCGAACGCCGACGTCTACACCTACACACACTTCTACACCGACGCGCTCGCGGTGCTCGACCACCTCGGCATCGCCAAGGCCCACTTCATCGGGCTCTCGATGGGCTCCTATTCGTCGCTGCAGGTTGCGCTCAACGCGCCGGAGCGCGCGCTGTCGATGACGCTGGCCGCCGTCGGCTCCGGCTCCAGCCTCGAAAATCTCGATGCCTTCCGCGCGCAGTGCCGCGCCAATGCCGAGCAGTACGAGGCGATCGGCTCGATCGAGGTCGCCAAGGTGACGCGCGAGGCGCCGAGCCGGATTCCGTTCCTGGTCAAGGACCCGCGCGGCCACGCCGACTTCTACGCCGCGCTCGCCCGCCACGACGCCAAGGGTTCGGCCAACACGATGCGCAGCTTCCAGGGCGGCAGGCCCTCGATCTACACCATGACCGACGCCATCAAGCGCGCGGCGACGCCGGCGCTGATCCTGTGCGGCGACGAGGACGACAATTGCATCGCGCCGAGCATGTTCCTGAAGCAGCATCTACCGGCCGCCGGCCTCGCCTTCTTTCCGAAGTCGGGCCATGTGCTCAACCTCGAGGAGCCGGCGCTGTTCAACGAGATGGTGGAGCGCTTCATAGCGCTGGTGGAAGCCGGCCGCTGGCCGGTGCGCGATCCGCGGTCGCTGGTGGCTGCGGCGGTTTGAGGCCGTCATTCCCCGGTGCGCAATTGCGCACCTGAGGGCGATGCGCAGCATCGGGCCCGGAATCCATTCATCCACGGAGTCTGCGGCCCGATGGATTCGGGGTTCTCGCTTCGCGAACCCCGGAATGACGATCGTAATTAACGACGCATCGATTACTTCGCCTTGCCACCCCGACTGAGCAGGAACACGCCCTGCTCGCCGAACATGTTCCACACCCACCAGGGCAGGTTGAGCGGCACCGGACGGCCGTAGAGATCGAGCGCCACCGCGCGCTCCATCTTGACATTGATCTGCTCGCAGAGCTCCACGAAGTCCTTGATGGTGCAGAAATGGATGTTCGAGGTGTCGTACCAGCTCGCCGGCAGATTTTCGGTGCGCGGCATGTGGCCGCCGATCAGCAGCTGCAGGCGCATCTTCCAGAACCCGAAATTCGGGAACGAGACGATGGCGCGCTGGCCGATCCGCAGCAGGTTCTCCAGCACCACCTTGGGCTGGCGCGTCGCCTGCAGGGTCTGCGACAAGATGACATAGTCGAACGCATCATCGGGATAGTTGACGAGGTCGGTGTCGGCATCGCCCTGCACCACCGCGAGGCCCTTGGCGACGCAGCCATTGACGCCCTCGCGGGACAGCTCGATGCCGCGGCCGTCGATGCCGCGGCTCTCCAAGAGCTGCAACAGCTCGCCATCGCCGCAGCCGACGTCGAGCACGCGCGAGCCCGGCCGCACCATCTCGGCGACCAGGAGATGATCCCTGCGATAGCCGCCAGTCCGCTCCGGCGCAACGCCCGGCAAGGGCAAGGTTTGCTGCATGCTCATGACTGGCCGCCGTCTTTCAGTCCGCGCGCCTTGCCTGCGGCCTGCAGGAAAGCGCGGGAGATCTCCAGGAACTCCGGCACGTCGAGCAGGAACGCGTCATGGCCGCGATCGGTCTCGATCTCGGCGAACGACACCCGCGCGCTCGACGCGTTCAGCGCATGCACCAGCGCGCGCGATTCCGAGGTCGGAAACAGCCAGTCGCTGGTGAACGACACCACGCAGAACCGCGTCTTGATGCCGGCGAACGCAGTCGCCAGCGCGCCGTTGTGATCGGCGGCGATGTCGAAATAATCCATCGCGCGGGTCAGATAGAGATAGGAGTTGGCGTCGAAGCGCTCGACAAAGGACGAGCCCTGGTAGCGCAGATAGCTCTCGACCTGGAAATCCGCATCGAACGAGAAGGTCGGCAGCTCGCGATCCTGCATCCGCCGCCCGAACTTGCGGTGCAGCGCGGCGTCCGAGAGATAAGTGATGTGCGCGGCCATCCGCGCCACCGCCAGTCCGCGATGCGGATGGGTGTCCTCGTCGACATAGCGGCCGCCGCGCCAGTCCGGATCGGCCATCACGGCTTGGCGGCCGAGTTCGTGGAACGCGATGTTCTGTGCCGAGTGCCGCGTCGAGCAGGCGATCGCGAGCGTCGAGAACACGCGCTCGGGATAGGCCGCGGTCCATTGCAGCACCTGCATGCCGCCCATCGAGCCGCCGACCACGCAGAACAGCGTCGCGATGCCGAGGCGATCGATCAGCATCGCCTGCGCGCGCACCATGTCGGGGATCGTGATGATCGGGAAATCGAGCCCCCACACCTTGCCGGTCGCGGTGTTCAGCGACGCCGGCCCGGTCGAGCCCATGCAGCCGCCGATCACGTTGGAGCAGATGATGAAGTATTGTTCGGGATCGATCGGCTTGCCGGCGCCGACCATGGTGTCCCACCAGCCGGGCTTACCGGTGACGGGATGGGTGTTGTTGACGTGCTGATCGCCGGTCAGCGCGTGGCAGATCAGGATCGCGTTGGATCTGTCGGCATTAAGCTCGCCATAGGTCTGATAGGCGATCTGGAAAGGCGCGAGATCGATGCCGCAATCCAGCTTCAGCGGCTGATCCATGCCGAACTTCGCCACCAATGACGACGGGTGATCGGTCTCATGGGCGCGATCATCGCTCTGGGTTTGCGGGCTCGTTATCGGACGCACGTTGCTCATCTAGGCGACCCTGCCCCCGCGCGGGAGGCTCGAACAGAAATCAGGCCATAAAAAAACCCGGCCTGAACAAGGTTCGGCCGGGAGCTGATCTGTCCCCGGCCTGTTTAGCGAGTTGTTTAACGTGGCTGCAAGCCGGCCGGCTCAAATGACCACGGAGTGGAGCGAACCTAGTCCTCAGGCCCCCCGTCGTCAAGGCGGCCAGCGAACGTCCCCTTGCCGGAGGCCATAGTTAACCGTTTGCGCAAGGCTGGACCGCGAGGTTTCTCTTTGCTTTCACTGCCCGTCTTTCCTAATCAGGGACCCTGTCTGGCGCGGCATCGGGCCGCCCGGACGACAAGGTTTGAGAGCATGTCCAACCCACCCCCGTCGCCGCCCTCGCTGCAGGAGCTGCGCAAGGAGATCGATGCGATCGACGAGCAGGTTCACCGCCTGCTGATGGCGCGCGGCGACATCATCGACCGCCTGATCCAGGTCAAGAAGACCCAGGAGGTCGGCTCGGCGTTCCGCCCGGCGCGCGAGGCCAGCATGATGCGCGAGCTGGTGCGGCGCCATCGCGGCATCCTGCCGCTCGACACCATCGAGGGCATCTGGCGCGTCATCATCTCGACCTTCACCTACGTGCAGGCGCCGTTCGCCGTGCATGCCGATGTGTCCGTCGGCGAGTCGGCGATGCGCGACTCGGCGCGGTTTCATTTCGGCTTCGTAGTGCCTTACGTCTCGCATTTCAGCGCCCAGGCAGCGGTCGAGGCCGTGACGAAGTCGAAGGGCGACCTCGCGCTGGTCTCCGCGATCGCGAGCCGCACGCCGTGGTGGAATGCGCTCGAGGCCGATGGCGCGCCGAAGATCATCGCGCGGCTGCCGTTCCTCGAACGCGCCGACCATCCCGCCGCGCTGCCGGTGTTCCTGATCTCGCGGGTCGCCGACGACGCCATGGTGACCGAAGTGCAGATCTGGAGCGTGCGCGTCTCCGGCTGGAATGCCGATGTCGCTCGGGCGCTGGCGCCACTCGCCGAGATCGTCGCGGTCCCCGACACCGCGTTCGACGGCGCGGCCCTGCTGGTCTCGGTCACCGGCCACGATTTCGAGAAGATCAAGCTCGCCCTGATCGAGGCCGGCGCCTCGGTGCGCTCTTCGGCCCTCGTCGGCAGCCACGCAACGCGCTATACGGTGCCCTCTAACGGGTCGGCCAGAAGCTAGCCGCCTGTATATCCGGAGTTGATGATGTCCCGCCCCGTGCCGAATCCCGGCATCCTCGATATTGCGCCCTACACGCCCGGCAAGAGCCCGGTGCCGGAACCGGGCCGCAAGGTGTTCAAGCTGTCCGCCAACGAGACGCCGTTCGGCCCGTCTCCGAAGGCGATCGCGGCCTACAAAGGCGCGGCTGACCATCTCGAGGACTATCCGGAGGGCACCTCGCGCGTGCTGCGCGAGGCGATCGGCCGCGCCTATGGGCTCGATCCCGATCGCATCATCTGCGGCGCCGGCTCCGACGAGATCCTCAATCTCTTGGCGCACACCTATCTCGCCCCCGGCGACGAGGCGATCTCGACCACCCACGGCTTCCTGGTCTACCCCATTGCCACCATGGCGAACGGCGCCAGGAACGTGATTGCGGCCGAGAGCAATTTCACGGCTGACGTCGACGCCATCCTCAAGGTGGTGACGCCGAAGACCAAGTTGGTCTGGCTCGCCAACCCGAACAATCCGACCGGCACTTACATCCCGTTCGACGAGGTCAAGCGGCTGCGCGCCGAACTCCCGCCGCATGTGCTGCTGGTGCTCGACGCTGCTTACGCCGACTATGTCTCGCGCAACGACTACGAGCTCGGCATCGAGCTGGTCGCGACCACGGACAATACGGTGGTGACGCACACCTTCTCGAAGATCCACGGCCTGGCCGCACTGCGGGTCGGCTGGATGTTCGGTCCGGCGCATATCGTCGATGCCTGCAACCGGATTCGCGGCCCGTTCAACGTCACGACGCCCGCGATGCTGGCGGCGGTGGCGGCGATCGAGGACACTGCGCATGTGCAGATGTCGCGGACGCACACCGAACAGTGGCGCAACTGGCTGACCGAGGAGATCGGCAAGCTCGGGCTGAAGGTGACGCCGAGCGTCGCCAATTTCGTGCTGATCCACTTCCCTGCCGACAAGGGCAAGACCGCGGCGGAAGCCGACGCCTATCTCACGCGGCGCGGCCTCGTGCTGCGCGCGCTCAACAATTACAAGCTGCCGCATGCGCTGCGCATGACCATTGGCACCGAGGAAGCCAACCGCCTCGTGGTCGAGGGCCTGCGCGACTTCCTGGCCGGAAAGTGAACACCGACGTGACCACGGCTCCGATCTTCAATCGCATCGCCCTGATCGGCTTCGGCCTGATCGGCGGCTCGATCGCGCGCGGCGCGCGCGCGCAAGGCCTGGTCGGCGAGATCGTGACCACCGCGCGCTCGGAGAAGACGCGCGCCCGCGTCGCCGAGCTCGGCATCGTCGATCGCGTCGTCGAGACCAATATCGAGGCGGTGAAGGATGCCGATCTCGTCATCCTCTGCATCCCGGTCGGCGCCTGCGGCCCGGTCGCGGCCGAGATCGCCGGCCATCTCAAGCCCGGCGCTGTTATCTCCGACGTCGGCTCGGTGAAGGGCGCCGTCGTCAAGGACATGGCGCCGCATCTGCCTGAAGGCGTGCATTTCGTCCCGGCGCATCCGGTGGCCGGCACCGAACACTCAGGCCCCGATTCCGGCTTCGCCGAACTCTTCATCAACCGCTGGTGCATCCTGACGCCGCCCGAAGGCACCGATCCCGCCGCGACCGACCGGCTGCGCGCGTTCTGGGCCGCGCTCGGCGCCAAGGTCGAGGTCATGACGCCGGATCATCATGATCTCGTGCTCGCGATCACCAGCCATCTGCCGCATCTGATCGCCTACACCATCGTCGGCACCGCCGACGAGTTGGCGCAGGTGACGGAATCCGAAGTCATCAAGTTCTCCGCCGGCGGCTTCCGCGACTTCACCCGCATCGCGGCGTCGGACCCGACGATGTGGCGCGACGTGTTCCTCGCCAACAAGGACGCCGTGCTCGAGATGCTCGGCACCTTCACCGAGGATCTGTCGAAGCTCACCCGCGCGATCCGGCGCGGCGACGGCGACGCGCTGTTCGACCACTTCACCCGCACCCGCGCCATCCGCCGCGGCATCGTCGAGATCGGCCAGGATTCGGCCGCGCCCGACTTCGGCCGGCCGCATGCGAATTTGAAGAAGTAGTCGGGGCCCGCGATTTCTCCACTTGGTCGTCCTGGCGAAAGCCAGGACCCATTGCCACCGCATTGGGTTATGAACGGGAACGCAGCCCCAGCGTCGCGCGACAACTGACACTTGGGGTAATGGGTCCGGCTTTCGCCGGGACGACGATGAGGATGGGTCCCGCGCGATACGACGCACCGACATTGCGGACTTCATCTCGGCGTCATCGCCCGCCCGAGTCGAAGGGCTGACAGGTTTTGCTGCGCTACCCGTCCGGTTGATTTTGTCGCACCCGATTCCTGCCGAACAGCTTCAGCGCCGCTTCTCCGCTTCTGCTCAAGGCAACGACCGAAGCAGCACTCCATCGATCTTTCCGTCGGATGCCAAAATGATCCGCCATTCCATGTCGACATTGGCGAAGCTGACGTCATAGACATCCCAACCGTCTCGTCCGACGCCCTTGAAGCGAATCGTTTGCATGCCCCCGGCGAGGTCCAGCGCGGCGATGATCGCCGGAGCCTGCTCGCGGGCCACCGCCGCCATGATGTCGCTCATGCCGGCGTAGTCGACGGCACCTTGCTGGTGCTGGATGATCAGGTGGCGGATCGCCTCCTCGGTTCCCGGCGACGGCGTCTTCCCATCTATCTTCTTTGCCAGCGCGGTGGCCGCATCTCGGGCCTGCCGGTCGTCGATCCGGGTCGCGTCGTGCGTCAACCCGCCTTGATGAAGCGTCAGGGCGCTCGCGATTCCGTCCAGTTCGACGACGAAGGTAATCTGCGCGGCCGTGGTCTTGAGAAAAAACGTGTGCTCGCTTTCGGGATATATTTCCGAGGCGAACTGTCCGAGAGGCTTCGCGAACAGATGACCACCATCGCGTGTGATCGTCACCACCTGCCCGCCGGTCTGAAACCGAAAATGACCGACGTAGCGCTCCATCACGCCGGGATCGATTTGAATCGCAGCGCGGGGCCGGGCCTGTTCGTAGCGCCGTTGAGCGACGGCATCGAAGGATGCTTCGGCCATATTGGTCTCTTTGGCCAGCGCAATGAGGTCGGCGATCGAGAGCGATCCGCCGGCGGAAAGCTTCAAACGCGCCACATTCACCAATGCAAGGCCCTCATCGGCGCGGTTGCGCAGTTGAAGGATCGACGATTGTTGCATGGCCAGGATCCGATCGAGATCGATCGCGCGGCCTTCGAGAAGCTTGGCGATTTGCGCCAGGCTGAGCCCCATTCGCTTTAGCGCGAGGATCTCGTGCAGGCGGCTGATCTCCGCAGCTCCATAGAGCCGCCAACGCTTCGCCGTGCGGCGCGGCGAAATCAGGCCGCGGCTCTCATAGAGCCGAAGTCCGCGTACCGTGAGACCGATGCGAGCGGCGCACTCTGCCGCGGTCAGCAAAACGTCCTTGTCGGCTTTGTCTCTCGGCTCGTTCATCGACGGAGGCCCTTTCGCCAGTACCCTACGGTGTGACCTTAGGTCCGGCTCAAGGCCTTTTTCGGCGCGGCAGGCGATAAACCGCTTGAGCCGACCCCAAGGTCATAGGTCAGAAGCGGGCCAGGAAGACCCTTCAATGCACAAGCAGCCACGCGGCACGCGCGCATGGACGACGGTCCTCCCACCTCGCCACTCAACCATAACAACGGGAAACTCATCTCATGAAAAAGCTTTTGCTCGGTGCGGTCGCTGGTATCGCCTGCGCGGCTCCTGCGGTCGCGGCCGATCTTCCGGCGCGAACCTATCCGAAGGCGCCGGCCTATACGGCGCCGGAGGCGGTCTATAGCTGGACCGGCTTCTATATCGGCGGCCACGTCGGCGGTGCCTTCGCGGGCAACAACAGCCTGGGTGGGGACAAGGGCCGCTTCCTGGGCGGCTTGCAGGGTGGCTTCGACTACCAGTTCGCATCGAGCTGGGTGATCGGTGCCGAGGTTCAGTTCAGTGGGCTCACCGGCAACGCTGGCAAAGGCTCGGCTCTTCCGGCAGGCGCGCTGGTGACAGGCAATCAGCTTGGCTCGATCACCGGCCGACTCGGCTACGCCTGGGGCCCGGCGCTCCTCTACGCCAAGGGCGGTTACGCCGTCCGCGACAACCTCAATATCGGCGCCGGCTCCGGCGGAATTCCGGAGGTCGTTGCGACCAATGGCAGTCACCGGAGCGGTGTTACCCTCGGCGGCGGTCTCGAATACATGTTCGCACGGAACTGGTCCGCGAAGGCCGAATATCAGTACTACAACTTCGGCAACACCACCTTCGCCGGCGGCCCCGCCACGATCGTCGGCGTCCGGTTCAGGGACGACGAGCATACCGTCAAGGTGGGCTTCAACTACCGCTTCGGCTGGGGTGGCTAGCGCGCAGGATGGGCAGAGCGACACTTCCGGGGCGCCAGCCTGTCTACCAGTCGACGGAGCGAACTGGTAGCCTTGAGCGAGAGAGGCCGTTGCCGGCAGTCCACCCGGCGGAGGCCGACTGGCGCGGCTTCGGTGACAGGAGCGACAAGATGATACTCAGTCCGGATCATGTGACGATCGCAGTGGCCGACGCCGGCCCGGCGATCGCATTCTTCGCACTCCTTGGATTCAGAAAGACTCACGTCGCGACCATCGACGGTGGTATTCCTGCCCAGTACATGGGCATGCCCGCCATGAAAGCGCAGCACATCACTCTCGCGCTTGAAGGAGCGGACTTCGAAATCCAGCTGCTCGAGTTCGACTCGCCCCCAGGCACCGATCCGGGGGTGCACCCGACCAACCTGCGAAAGCTCGGCTTCAATCACCTCGCTTTCCGCGTCGACGACATCGAGGCGGCCACCGCGCACCTGATCGCCAACGGTGTAACCATGCTGAGCGACGAGATGGACTACATCAGCCGAAAGCTCCGGCTGTTCGAGGGGCCCGAGGGCATCACCTTCGAGTTGGTCCAGCGGGACGAATGAAACTCCGCTGACATTCCATCCTCGTCATTCCGGGGCGGCCCGCAGGGCTGAGCCCGGAATCCATTCATCCACAATCGCTGTGGCTCAATGGATTCCGGGCTCGTGCTTCGCACGCCCCCGGTGCGCGTTTGCGCACCGGGGAATGACGAGGAGAGATGCCTACGCCGGCGGCAGGCCGAGCGACTGGGCGGCTTCCATCCAGACCGGCAATTCGCGCTGATACAGCGCATTGCTCTCCTTGAAGCCGATCGCGGGCTCCAGCACGAAGGTCGCGAGCACCTCCTTCACCTTGGGATCGCTGTTGGCGGCGACACAGAGCTCGGATAAGCGATCCACGATCGGCTGCGGCGTCGCCTTCGGCAGCGCCCAGCCCGAGAAGCCGCTCACGGTGAAGAATTTCGATGTCGCGCCCTGTTCGGGCAGCGTCTTGATCTCAGGGATCGCATCGACCTTCTTCGCGTGCACCCCAAAGACGACGCCGCGGCTGCTTTGCAGGACGGTTTGCGCAGCGGTGTAGCTGCCCATCGCGACATCGAGCGTGCCTTCCGCCAGGCCCGTCCACATCGGCGCTTCGCCGCGATAGTGGATCGGCTCGATATTGAGGCCGTATTGCTTGTTGAGCTCGTTGATCGTCATGTGCGGGGCCGAGCCCGCGCTGTAGGTGCCGAAATTCACCTTGCCGCTGCTCCGCGCATGGGCGACGAATTCCGCCAGCGTCTTGACGCCGAGCTTGGGGCTCGCGACCAGCAACAGCCCGGCGCCCGGAATGACGCTGACCAGCGCCAAATCCTTGTCCATGTCGTAGCCGGGGTTCTTCATCATCGCCCGGTTCATCACGTAAGTGGTCGAGATCGAGCACAGGATGGTGTGTCCGTCGGGCGCGGCGCGCGCCACCTCGGCGGCGCCGATCGAGCCCGAGGCACCCGCCTTGTTCTCGATGACGACGGTTTGTCCCACCTGCCTTGCGATGAATTCGCCGAAGGCGCGCGCCAACAGATCGGTCTGCCCGCCGGCCGGGTAGCTGCAGATCATGCGGACTTGCCGCGACGGCCACGCCGCCTGCGCCGAGGCGCCGCGCGACAGCAAGGGCATCGCGAGCGAAGCTGCTCCGGCAGCGATGACGTGACGGCGGCTGAATTCTGCTGGCATGTAAGTCCCTCCCCGATTTTTCAGCGAGGGTACCGCATCGGTCGATCTCAGCTACGGGACAGATTGGCGCAGCGGCTGGTCAGCGACGGCGCTCACCGTCGCATTCGTTGATCCCGGATCGGCCCCGCCGCCGATATCGGCGCAACTTTTTGGGTCAGCCGCTGGCGGCCGACGAGGCCGGCGGTTGCCAGCATGACGTCGCCGCCGAACCACCACGAGCCGATCACGAACTCCCAGGCACGCGGCGGAATCTCGTCGAACACGATGCCATAGACCGACACCAGCGCAGCCAGCGCGGCGAGGAAGATGCCGCCCGCGCTCATGAGCTCGACGGCATCGATGCGCCCGGTGGCGCGCAGGGCGGGTCTTGGAATATCGATGCCGAGATAGAAGCCGACGGCGCCGACCACGATCGCCGTCACGATGAAGGCAAGTGTACCGAAGAAGGTGATGTGCCCCTTCGCGAGCTGTGCGGCGACGAAGGTGCCGGCCATGGCGCCGGCCATCGCCAGACCGGTTCGCTGCAGCACATGCGCGGCGCGGCTGACCATCATCAGTTCGCGGGCGAGCACGGCCCTCTCCTTTCGGCTCACGATCCTCATCTGCAGTGTCCTTTACCAGCGGTGCGCTCCCTCTCCCCGTTCTTACGGGGAGAGGGCTGGGGTGAGGGGCCGTCTCGGCAATAACGTCGACGAACGGACTCGCGAAAACTCCCCCTCACCCGGATCGCATCTTCGATGCGACGTAGCCGAAGCTCTGCCTCGGCATTCTTAATGACGGCCGCCGGAGGCGGCCTACGCCTCTCCCCGCACGCGGGGCGAGGTAATCGAAGCCTTAGAACGGGTAGTAGCGGATCTGGGTCATGACGATGTGGTCGTCGGTCTTCGGCGCGCCGCCGACACCTTGGAAGGCGAAGCGCTGGTTATAGGAATACTGCACGCCGGCCTTGATCGCCCCGTAATCGCCCTTGAAGATCGTGTCGTAGAAACCGACCGTGTATTGCCTGACCTCCGAAGTGTTGCCGTTGCAGGTCGCCGCCGGCGAGTTCTCGATGTTGCAGCCGAGATTGTTGTAGAGCGGATTGCCGTAGCCGAACGGCACCGTGCCGACATTGGAGAACGTCGCCTTGGTCTTCTCGAGGCCGGCATAGGCATAGAGATCGAGCGACGGCGTCGTGTGCCAGACCGTGCCGAGCAGGAACGCCGTGATCGGCAGCGGCTGGATCGAGCCGTCCTGGCGCACCGTCGCATCCGGGAACGGCGTCGCCGTGAAGCGGCCGAGCGCGCCGTGCGACGCCGAGCCCTGCAGCTCCAAGAGCTGCGGCACGATCTCCGCCGAGAAATGCCCGCCGAAGCTCACCGTGTTGACGTCGTGATTGGCGAAGTTGAAGCGATCGTAGAAGTCGCGATACATCGCCCAGCCCTCGACATGCAGCTTGTAGGGTCCGAGCCGCGGATCCCACGCACCCTTCACGGTGAAATCAGGCACGTGATTGAGGCTGACATTGTTGGCGTTGTTGAAGAAGCTCCCGCCCGGCCCGGTGAGGTTGACCAGGAGGTTCGGGTTGAGCACGCCCTGCGGGCCGGCCGCGGGCGTACCGACCAGCGGCGTGTTGCCGCCGAAGAACGAGGTCTGCGGGTTTTCCGCCGAGACCGCGAGCTTGAATTCGGGCCCGATGTCCTGCCAGACGCGAATGCCGGGTTGCCGCGCCGCAAGGAAGCCGGGCACCGATTCGAAATCGATCACGCCGGGCGCATCGACCCCGCGCGGATCGATGCCGGACTTGCTCGGCGCATTCAGCGACCAGCTCTGACCGGCAAGCACATGCAGGCCGAGATCGGTGCGGCTGACCTCGACGCTGGCCTGACGCAGCCGCGGGTTGAACGAGTTGGTGGCGACCGAGTTCGCGGTCTGCGCCGCGCCTTCGAAATCCATTTCGCCGTAGCCGGCGACGCGGGTGTTGGCGAAGATTTCGGCTTCCGCAAGTACCGAGAAGCGGGTCTGCCGCGCCGAGAAGCGCGATTCTCCGGTGTTGAAGTTCTTGCTCTGCGGGAACGGAATGAAGGCGTAGACCGAACCGGTGTCGGAGGCGAGATTGCGGGTGCGATAGATGCCGGTGAGATCGACCCAGCCGCCGAAGGTGAAGGTGACGCCCTTGTAGCAGAGCTTGCCCGATGCGCAGGGATCGAACGGCACCGGCGCCTTGGCCGCCATCCGCGTGTTCTGCATTGCGCTCTGTCTTGCCGCCAGCGCCTCCTCCTTGCGCGCCTGCACTTCCATTTTCTGTTCGAGCTGCTTGAGCCGCGTCTTCAGCGCCTTCAGCTCGGACGCATCGTCTTCCGCAAACGCAGAACCAGTCGACAGCAGCATGCTGCCGAGCAGAATTCCCCCGAGAATTCGCATCGCTTCTCTCCCACGCGAGGTTGTTTCCTCAGGCCAGAGAGAGCGGTATTCGAGGACTGATATTCGCGGCGGCCCGCAATATTCCGGTCACGTTTTTCTCATAGCGGCCGCGGGAATGTTTTGCCGCGACAGACGATATCGCGCGCGAGGGGTTAAGGTGTCGATGCACTGCGGAGGGTGGATTTTGCGCAGCACAATCCGCCTCTCAACCTGCGGAGAGCGACGGCGGACATGTAACAACACCGGTCGCGAGATCGAATTGTCGTTCGGCGCCTGCTTCAGGCTGCCATGGACATTCGAAGGACGAAGGACAGCAACATGATCGGTGAAGTCATTGTGGTCGGTGACCTGAAGTTGCGGGATGACGCCTCGCTCGACGAATACAGCCGGCTGGGCGAACGCATGTACGACATCGTCAGCCGCCTTCCGGGATTCCTGTCGGTGAAATCGTTCAAGGCGGCGGATGGCGAGGAGCTCACCCTGTTTCGCTTTGCATCGGAAGAAGCGCTCGAAGCCTGGCGCCATCATCCGGACCATGTCGAAACCATGCAGCGCGGACATGCCGAATTCTACGCCAGCGGCTTCCTGCAGATCTGCAAGGTGATCCGCGAAGTCGGCCCGTTTGAGCATTCCTGACGATGCGCAGGGCGGATCAGCGTAGCGTAATCCGCCGCACAGCGGGGCGGTGAACAACGGCGGGTTACGGCTTCGCCTAACCCGCCCTACGAAACACCGCTCAGAACAGCGGCGGAATCTGCGCGACCTTCAGCGGCCCCAAAAACACCGCGCCATCGGCGAAGCGCAGCGGGAAGCTGCGCGCCTTCTTGCCTTCGAGCGTGGCCTCCGTGCCGAGCGAATTGATGCCGGCGGAGATGCCGGCATTGGCATTCTGCTTGATCACCTTGCCGAGGCCGGGGATCGCGCGATCCAACGCACCGAACAGATTGCTGAGGTCCTGGCTCTTCACGCCAGGTGCGACGCGATCGAGCGTCGCCTGCGGCACGCCGTCCTCGAGCATCTTGTCGATGCCGAGCGCGGGGATGACGCGCTCGAGGCCGGCGACCGTCATCTGCAGTTCGCCCTCGATGCGGCCTTGCGCGTTGAGGCGGAGCGTGCCGGCCGCGACCGACAGCACATCGCCCTGCTCGATCCGCGACTGCTGGATCTCGACGCTGCCGCCGGCCGCCTGGATCTCGCGGAAACGGTCGGGCCATGGCTTCGGCGAAAAATCCTTCAGGCCGTTCAGCCGCGCGTGGATGTCGGCGTTGAACGGCTGGGTGAGCAGCGGATGCACGTCCTGCAAGGTGCCGCCGGCGATCTGCAGCACGGTCTCGATCGCCGGGCTGTCCGGGGCCGAGCCGTCGACCTGCCGGCCGTGCAGCTCGATATGATTGACGCGCATCAGCGGCGTCGGCGCGGGACCGCCGGTGCGATCGATGGCGAGATTGTCGAACACCAGCGAGGCGCGCTGCGGCACTGCCGGCAGGCCGACCACGCTGGAGCGTCCCAGGCTCCAGTTGACCTGTAGCGTCGGCTGCGCGTTGCGCTCGGCGATCGTGGCCGGGCCCTTGAACTCCGCGATCACGAGCTTGGGATCGTAGACCTGTGCCACGACCAGGATTTCGGCCAGCCGCGCCACGAACGCCATCTGCGGCGAGGCGGTCTGCGACACCAGCATCACGCTCGGATCGGTGCAACGGACCTCGAATCGAAACGGATAACCCGCCACCGAACGGTTGCCGCAATCATAGACCCGGCCGGCCGTTGCCTCTTGCGCGCGCCAGGCATCGGCCTGCACGCCGACCTGCGAGGCGGCGAAGAACCAGAAGCCGCTCCACGCGACCGCGGCGATCAGGACCACGACAGGGACGGCATAAAGGCCGAAGCGCGAGCGACGGCGGGGGGCTGAGTTCAAATCGGACATGCGGCGTCCTTTGGCGGGCGAATTTGTCAAAATCGAAGCGGCAGCAGGCCGCGGGCAACCTTTACGCCACCGCTTGCGCAACCTTCGCGCAACCTTTGCGTAACCCTTACGTAACCCTTGGAAACATCACGGAATCTGCTTCGCTTCGACGGCGTGTTCTGCTAGCCCATCTGCGCGATGTCAGCAAATCCTCCCCATTCCGAAACCGACGGCGACCTCTGGGTGTTCGGCTACGGCTCGCTGATGTGGAAGCCGGGCTTCGAGTTCCTGGAGCAAGTGCCGGCGCGGCTGATCGGCGAGCATCGCGCGCTCTGCGTCTATTCGTTCGACCACCGCGGCACGCCGGAGAAGCCGGGCCTGGTGCTCGGGCTCGACCGCGGCGGCGCCTGCCGCGGCATCGCGTTCCGCGTCGCCGCCCGGCTGCGCCACGACACTATCGCTTATCTGCGGGCGCGCGAGCAGACCACCAACGTCTACCGCGAGGTGATGCGCTCGGTGTGGCTGGAGAACGCGGCGCGCGATCGCGTCTCCGCGCTGGCCTATGTGGTCGATCGCGGCCATGTGCAATATGCCGGACGGCTGTCGCTCTCCGAGCAGCTGCGCCTGGTGCAGCAGGGCCACGGCCGCTCCGGCAACAACCGCGACTATGTGCTCTCGACCGTCGCATCGATCGAGAAGCAGGGCTTTCGCGATGCGCCGCTGCATCAGCTGGCAGTGATGCTGCATGATTCGGGCACGACGTTGCATCGCGATGCGCGTGCGGCTGATGGGCGCGACCAAGCCTGAGTGCGGCCGCGCCATTGGCGTCGATCGCGTGCATTGAGGAACCCCGTTCGCGGAATTTTGCCACGGCGCGAACAACATTGTGGTCTCAATTTCCGGTCGCTGGAATGGAATGACCGGAATGCGCCCCTCATTGCCCAAGCTCGCCGTGCTCGGCCTGCTGTTGCTGCTGAACTCACCATCTCATGCCGGTCTGCGAGAGGATGGCGCGGCGTGCGACGCCAAGGATCCGCATCCGGAGCTCGCGATTCCCGCCTGCACCCGCCTGATCGCCGCCAATCCGAGGGGGCGCGACCTTTCGATCACCTATTACAACCGGGCGCTGGCCTGGCATAACAAGGGCGATCTGACAAAAGCCAAGACGGACTACGATCAGTCGATCGCGATCAATCCGTCGTTTGCGCCCTCCTATGGCCAGCGGGCGAAGGTCTATCTGCAAAACCAGGACTACGACCGCGCGCTGAGCGATTTCGATCAGGCGATCCGGCTCAAGCCTGCCGGTCCGTTCAGCGCCGGCTGGTTCAACAATCGTGCCGAGCTGTTCGTCGCCACCGGCGACTATGATCGCGCGCTGGCCGATTACGGCAAGTCGATCGAGCTCGATCCCAACTCGTGGTACGCCTACGTCAATCGCGCACTGGTCTACGATTTCAGCGGCAAGGATCGGCTCGCGGCGCTGCATTGCCAGGATGCGATCAAGCTCGCGCCGCGCGCAGCCGGCCCATATTATTGCCGGGCCGTGGTCGAAATCAGCGCCGGCGATCTCGACAACGCCGCGCGCGATATCGAGCGCGCGATCGGCATCCAGGATGGGCAATCCGAGTTCTACTCGTTGCGTGGGCTGACGCTCGCGAGCAGAGGCGAGCTCGACCAGGCCATGCGCGACTATGACCACGCCACGCAATTGAACGCACAGGGCGCGCTGAATTACGCACGGCGGGGCCTCGCCGACGAGAAGAAGGGCGATATCGATGGCGCGCGCGCCGACTTCCGCCACGCGCTCGACGTCATCGGCCTAGATCAGCTCGACCGCACGCAGGGCCAGCGCGTCGCCCGCGAAGGCCTGAAACGGCTGGATCAGGTCGCCACCACGGAGAAGAGCGTCGTCGCCGATCACGGCGCGACCAAACCTGACACGGTCAAGCCCGCCCCCGCGCTCGCCGCGGCCGTTCCGCTCGCGCCGATCGGCGCGGGCCCGAAGGCAACGACGGCCGAACGGCGCGTCGCTCTCGTCGTGGGCAACTCGAAATACCGCTCCGTCCCGGTGCTGCCGAACCCCGGCCAGGACGCCGCGGCGATTGCCGACACGCTGCGCGCGGTGGGCTTTCAGGATGTCCGCCTCGTCACCGACGCCACGCGGGACAGCCTGGTCGAGGCCCTCAAATCATTCGCCAGCGCCGCGGACGGCGCCGACTGGGCCGTGATCTACTATGCCGGACACGGCATGGAGATGGCTGGCGAGAACTATCTGGTGCCGGTCGACGCCAAACTCGCCACCGACCGCGACGTGTCGTTCGAGGCCGTCGCGCTGACCCAAGTGATGGGCGCCACCGAAGGGGCGCGCAAGCTGCATCTCGTCATTCTCGATGCCTGCCGCGACAACCCGTTCGCCAACCAGATCAAGCGCACCGTCGCGTCACGCTCGATCGGCAGGGGATTGGCCCAGGTCGACCCCGACAGCGGCACGCTGGTCGTCTACGCCGCCAAGCACGGCCAGGTCGCGCTCGACGGCGACGGCGGTCATAGCCCGTTCGTGACCGCCCTGATCAGGCGCATGCAGACCCCGCGGATCGAGATCCGCAAGCTGTTCGACCTCGTGCGCGACGACGTCATGGCCGCGACGGATCGGCGCCAACAGCCCTTCAGCTACGGTTCGGTCCCGGGAGCTGAGGATTTCTACTTCGTCGGCGCGAGCCAGAATGCGGCGAAGTAATCCGTGTCCGCGCGGTCGAGAACGATGCGATCGGGAATATGGTCGCCATCTGGCGCTTTGTTGCGGCCGGACAAATCGCGGCGGCTGTATGGCGGCGCCCTGTGACATTTAGGCTTTTGCATCGCGGCACGGACAGATAGAAGCTCATCCGCGAACATCGACACTGATGCAATGAACCTCTCCGCCCCATTCATCCGCCGGCCGGTCGGCACCACGCTGCTGTCTCTTGGACTGGTGGTGGCGGGCATCATTGCGTTCTTCAAGCTGCCGGTGTCGCCGCTGCCCGACGTCGACATCCCGACCATCATGGTGCAGGCGACCTTGCCTGGCGCCAGCCCGGCCGACGTCGCTTCCACCGTGGCGAGCCCGCTTGAGCGCCACCTCGGCCAGATCGCCAGCGTCACCGAAATGACGTCGACGTCCTCGCTCGGCTCCGCCCGCATCACGCTGCAGTTCGACATCGACCGTGACATCAATGGCGCCGCGCGCGACGTGCAGGCGGCGATCAACGCGGCGCGCGCCGACCTGCCGACCAACCTCCGCGCCAACCCCACCTACCGCAAGTTCAACCCGGCCTCGGCGCCGATCCTGATCTACACCCTGACCTCGGACACGCTGACGCCGGCCGACCTTTATGATGCCGCCTCGACCGTGCTGGCCCAGAAGCTGTCGCAGGTCGAGGGCGTCGGCGAGGTTTCGGTCGGCGGCGGCTCGCTGCCCGCGGTGCGCGTCGAGCTGATCCCGCCGGCGCTCTACAAATACGGCATCGGGCTCGAGGATGTCCGCGCCGCGCTGTCGAGCGCCAATGCGCACAGCCCGAAAGGCGGCATCGACGTCGGCGACCAGCGCTACCAGATCTACGCCAACGACCAGGCCCGCAAGGCCGCCGACTACAAGCCGCTGGTCGTCGCCTACCGCAACGGCGCGGCGGTGCGCCTGACCGATGTCGGCGACGTCATCGATTCCGTGGAGAATGTGCGCACGCTCGGCCTTTCCAACGGCAAGCCGGCCGTCGTGATGATCGTGTACCGGCAGTCGGGCGCCAACATCATCAAGATGGTCGACAGCGTGAAGGGGCTGATGCCGCAGCTCAAGGCCTCGGTCTCGCCCGCGATCGACATCACGCTGGCGATGGACCGCTCGAAGACGATCCGGGCCTCGCTGCACGACGTCGAGATCACGCTGCTGATTGCGGTCGCGCTGGTGATCCTGGTCGTGTTCGCGTTCCTGCGCAACGCCCGGGCGACGCTGGTGCCTGTGGTGGCGGTCGGCGTGTCGCTGATCGCGACCTTCGCCGTGATGTATCTGCTCGGCTACACGCTCGACATCTTCTCGCTGATGGCGCTGACGGTTGCGACCGGCTTCGTGGTCGACGACGCCATCGTGGTGCTGGAAAACATCACCCGCCACATGGATGCCGGGCTATCGCGGCTGGAGGCGACGCTGGTCGGCACCCGCGAGGTCGGCTTCACCGTGCTGTCGATGAGCGTGTCGCTGATCGCGGTGTTCGTGCCGATCCTGCTGATGGGCGGCCTGGTCGGCCGCCTGTTTCGCGAATTCGCCATGACGATCACGATCGCGATCGTGATCTCACTGGTGGTCTCGCTGACGACGACGCCGATGATGTGCGCGGTGGTACTGCGCAAGGAGGAAGGCCAGTCGCACGGCTGGATCTACCGGATCAACGAGCGCGTCTTCGAGCTGATGCTGAGCGGCTACCGTGCCACGCTCGGCCTCGCGCTGCGCCATCCGCTGCTGGTGATGCTGATCCTGGGCTGCACGCTCTATCTGAATGTCCATCTCTACACGGTGGTGCCCAAGGGCTTCGTTCCGCAACAGGATACCGGGCTGTTGATCGGCTCGATCCAGGCCGACCAAAGCACCTCGTTCCAGCTGATGCAGCAGAAGCTGACGCAGTTCATCGACATCGTGAAGTCAGATCCGGCGGTCGATACAGCGGTCGGCTTCACCGGCGGCGGCGGCGTGGGTCCGGGCGGCACCAACACCGGCACCGTATTCGCCTCGCTGAAGCCGATGGACGAACGCAAGCTGCGCGCCGACAAAGTGATCGAGCGGTTGCGCGACCCGCTGGCAAGGGTGGCCGGCGCCACCCTGTTCCTGCAATCGATCGGCGATCTCGGCGCCGGCGGGCGCTCAGGCAATGCGGCCTATCAATACACGCTGAAAGGCTCGACCTTCGAGCAACTGAACGAGTGGACGCCGAAGCTCGTCGCCGCCTTGCAGAAGGAGCCGACGCTCGCCGACGTCAACACCGACCAGCAGAACAAGGCGCTGCAAGCCAATCTGGTGATCGATCGCGACGCCGCCTCGCGGCTCGGGGTCACGGTCAGCCAGCTCGACAACACGCTCTATGACGCGTTCGGGCAGCGCCAGGTCTCGACCATCTTCGTTGCGCGCAACCAGTATCACGTGATCATGGAGGTCGCGCCGCGCTTCTCGCAGGACCCGCAGACCCTGAAGGAGGTCTACATCTCGACCTCGGGCGGATCGGCGAGCGGCACCCAGAGCACCAATGCGGTGGCCGGCACGGTGGCCTCGTCGTCGCAGAAGAGCTCGATCAACTCGATCGCCGCCAGTGTGGTGCGCAATCAGGCCACCAACTCGATCGGCGCCACCGGCAAGGGCGTCGCCTCGACCGGAACGGCGGTCTCGACCAGCGCGGAGACGATGATCCCGCTGTCGAGCGTCGCCCGCTTCGAGCATGGCGAGACGCCGCTTGCGGTCAACCACCAGGATTTGCTGGTCGCCAGCACCATCTCGTTCAATTTGCCGCCGGGCGTCTCGCTCAGCACCGCGACCACCACGATCGAGAACGCGATGCACACGCTCGGCATGCCGGCGGGCATTTCCGGCGGGTTCGCGGGCTCCGCGAAGATCTTCCAGCAGGCGCTGGCGAACGAGCTGTTTTTGATTCTCGCGGCACTCGCGACGATCTACATCTCGCTCGGCATGCTCTACGAGAGTTACATCCACCCGCTGACCATCCTCTCCACCCTGCCCTCGGCCGGCGTCGGCGCGGTGGCGGCGCTGATGCTGTCGCATACAGACTTCGACATCATCGGCATGATCGGGGTGATCCTGCTGGTTGGCATCGTGAAGAAGAACGCCATCATGATGATCGACTTCGCGCTCGATGCCGAGCGCCAGCGTGGATTGTCGTCGCGCGATGCGATCTACCAAGCCTGCATCATGCGCTTCCGCCCGATCATGATGACGACGCTCGCCGCGCTGTTCGGCGCGGTGCCGCTGATGATCGGCCTCGGCGAAGGCAGCGAGCTGCGCCAGCCGCTCGGCATCGCGATCTTCGGCGGCCTGATCCTGAGCCAGATCCTGACGCTCTACACCACGCCGGTGGTCTATCTCTATCTCGACCGCGCCAGGCTCTGGACCCAGCGGCGCCGCGCCGCGCGCCGCGCTCGGCGGGCAGCGGCGAGCGCGTCCTGACCAACAAAGCCGCAACGCGTGTCCGGGGTAGCGAGATCCGCCTTACCCTGAACAGCAGGCGTCGGCTATGCCTGAGTTGATGTCCGCCAAAGGCCAATAGCCGTCGTCAGCAGATGCAGCATAATACCAAGGCTATTTCGGTGCGGACAGTCTATCAACTTCCTGTTGGAATTTCTGCATGTCATAGCCCGAGCCTTGCAGCATCGTGCTGTTGAAACGGACGAGCGCGGCGGTTGCAATGGCCTCCTTTATCTGAGCATCGGTCGCACCAGCGGCTTTTGCCAATTTGGTGTGGCCGTAAACGCAATAGACACAGGGAATCTGTGCTGCCACACCGAGGGCAATGAGTTGCTTGGTCTTCGCGTCCAAAGCCCCCTTGGGATTCATCAAGGCCAGCTGTAGGTCCCAATGCTGCTTCAGTGCCTGGTCAGGAAGTGTCTGTTTGAAATAATCAGGGGCCTCCTGAGCGCTGACGCTTGATCCCGTTGCCAAGGCCAACAACAGCGTTAAACCAGCATTCGCCAGTAAGGTTCTCATGACTGATCTCCCTTAAGGGGACGCCGACAAAAAATCGGCGCGCAACCATGGTCTCCTGCAATGAAAGTGGCTGCATCGCCTCGCTGTGGCTCGGCTTGCAGCTACCCTGATTACAGCAGGGAAATGCGACCGGCGAAATATGCTCGATGGTCTATTTTGCGCAGCAGCAATTCGGTGTCGCCAATGTCTCTTGCGGGTCACAAGAGGACATCTCGGCGGCCGCCTGTCCGCTTTACCGCTCAAGGCGGACGTCCCGGATTTATGAGACCAGGTTGAAGCGTCATCGCGCGTTAGCCTCTTGTCCGAGCGTGTTCTCGGCGCAAACGCGTTCCGCGTTTGTCGCGAGGGACGACTGCTTCGCACTTTGCCGGATCATGCTTTGGGTCGTTGACAGACCTTGTCCCGCCTTGCCAATTTGCCGAAAGGCCCAGCCCAAGGAACTGAAATCGTGACTCCAGCACCCGAAATCGCCGCGTCGCGCTGGTTCAACACCAGCGAGCCCCTGAGCCTGGCCGGGCTGCGCGGCCGACCGGTTCTGCTGCACGCATTCCAGATGCTGTGTCCCGGCTGCGTCTCGCACGGCACGCCGCAGACCCAACGCGCGTTCGAGCTGTTCAAGCATTCCGACCTGCAGGTGATCGGGCTGCACACCGTGTTCGAGCACCACGCGGCGATGACGGAGGTATCGTTGGAAGCCTTCATCCACGAGTACCGGCTGACCTTCCCGATCGGCGTCGACGAGGCCGGCGACGGCACGCCGATCCCGGTCACCATGCAGCGCTACGGCATGCAGGGAACTCCAACCAGCATCCTGATCGGCCGCGACGGCAACATCGTGCATCACGGTTTTGGGCAGCAGAGCGACATGGCGCTCGGCGCCATCATCGCAGCCGAGCTTGCCGCGCCGCACGGCTGATGCCGGCCCACGCGGCCTGCAACCCATTCCCGCGGCTGCGTTATGACGGCGTCGCGCAATGCGTGATACGATTTCGCCAACCAGAACCGTCGCCTTGCGGGAGGATGTCATGAAGACCTATCAGCTCTACATCAACGGCCAGTATGTCGACCCCGCCAATGGCGAGTGGTTCGACACGGTCGATCCCTATCGCGGCGAGGCCTGGGCCAAGATTCCGCGCGGCACGACCGCCGATGCCGACAAGGCGGTGAAGGCCGCCAACGAGGCGATGTGGCGCGGCCCGTGGGCGAAGATGACGGCCTCCGCGCGCGGCAAGGTGATGCGCAAGCTCGGCGACCTGGTCGCGGCCAACGCCGAGCGTCTCGCCGAGATCGAGGTGCGCGACAACGGCAAGCTGATGGCCGAGATGCTGGGCCAGCTCCGCTACCATCCGGAGTGGTGGTGGTATTTCGGCGGCCTCGTCGACAAGCTCGAGGGCGGCCTGGTGCCGATCGACAAGGCGGACACCTTTGCCTACACGACGCATGAGCCGGTCGGCGTCGTCGCAGCGCTGACCGCCTGGAATTCGCCGCTGCTGTTCGTCGCCTGGAAATGCGCCGCCGCGCTCGCCGCCGGTTGCGCGGTGATCGTCAAGCCCTCGGAATTCACCTCGGCCAGCACGCTGGAATTCGCGGCCCTCACCAAGGAAGCCGGAATTCCCGACGGCATCTTCAACGTGGTGACCGGCTTCGGGCCCGAGGCTGGCGCCGCGCTGATCTCGCATCCCGGCGTCGCCAAGATCACCTTCACCGGATCGGACACGACAGGCGCAAAGGTCTATGAGACCGCGGCCAAGGGCCTCAAACGCGTCTCGCTCGAGCTCGGCGGCAAGTCGCCGAACATCGTGTTCGAGGATGCGGACCTCACGGCGGCCGCGACCGGCGCGATCTCCGGCATCTTCGCCGCCACCGGCCAGACCTGCATCGCCGGATCGCGCCTTCTGGTGCAGAGCTCGATCAAGGAGAAGTTCGTCGCGCGCGTGCTGGAGCTGGCGAAATCCGCCAAGATCGGCGATCCGATGCAGGCCGACACCAACGTCGGCCCGATCACGACACCGGCGCAGTACAAGAAAGTGCTCGACTACATCGATATCGCCAAGGCCGAAGGCGCGCGCTGCCTGCTCGGCGGCAAGCCGGCGACCGGCGACGGCATCAAGGGCGGCCAGTTCGTCGAGCCGACCATCTTCACCGATGTCGACAACACCATGCGGATCGCGCGCGAGGAGGTATTCGGCCCGGTGCTGTCGATCATCTCCTTCGACACCGAGGAAGACGCCATCCGCATCGCCAACGACACGATCTACGGCCTTGCCGCCGGCATCTGGACCAAGGATCTCGCCCGCGCCATCCGCGTGCCGAAGCAGCTCCGCGCCGGCACAGTGTGGGTGAACACCTACCGCGCCATCAGCTACATGATGCCGTTCGGCGGCATGAAGTTCTCCGGCGTCGGCCGCGAGAGCGGCATCGACGCGGTGCGCGAATATCAGGAGACCAAGAGCGTCTGGATCTCGACCGCAACGGACGTGCCGGCCAATCCGTTCGTGATGCGGTGATAGGCCTCTGATCTTTGGTTCACCTTTCCCTGATGGCGGAAAGGTGAACCGGGCTCACGCGCCGCTGCCGCTAATGCATCGCCATCGGATTGCCGCCGTCCACGACAATCGTCTGCCCCGTCACGCTGTCCATTCGGCAATAGGCCACCACAAGCTGGGCGATGTCATCGGCGCTTCCGGTTCGTCCAAGGACTGACTGGGCGCGCGCCGCTTGCCGCATGGCTTCGGGCACGCGCTCCGCCATGCGCGTTCCTTCAACCAGGCCGGGGGCAACACAATTGACGGTCACTTCGGGCGACAGCGTGACTGCCAGGCAATGGGTGAGGTGGATCAATGCCGCCTTGCCGACCGCGTAGGCGATACTGCTGCCGCCTGGTGCAACCCCGGCGATTGAGGCAATGTTGACGACGCGACCGGCCTTGTACCGCCGAAGCTCGGAGGCAAAGCCGCGCGCCAGCAGAAATGGTCCGCGAAGATTCGTTTCAAGGATCCGATCCCAGATCTCGGGCGTCAAGGCGTCGAGTTCCTTGAACGGGATGCCGACGTTCCAGGCAGCGTTGTTGATCAGGATATCCAACCGACCAAAGTGGCCGGTCACGGCTTTGACACACGCATCGATCGATTGAGGATCGCGCTGATCAAGCTGTACTGCGTGACTGCGCCGGCCAGCTTTCCGAAGCGCGTCGACCAGTTCACCCGCACGCGCCGTTTCCGCCACGTAGGAAACGGCAACGTCCGCGCCGGCGGCGGCGAGAGCCTTGGCTATCGCCTCTCCGATTCCACCGGAGCCGCCGGTGACCAATGCAACTTTTCCATTGAGCTCCATGGCTAGCTTCCCCTTCGTCCACACGAACGGCAACGCTCGAGGCGAAGGATACACGTTTCAGCGCATCCGGCAAAAATTGCGGTAAATCCATGCGCGTCCGTGTCCGGGCGAATACGCTGTCTTTATCTCCCGCCTTGATCGGACCAATGACTATCGGCTTTCGACGCTCGATCGGCGATGATCTGGTTCGCTGATGCATGCCCCCGCGATTCTGTGCGACGGGAGGCCGAGGGTGAACGAGATCGGCCCTACCCCTTTGCCTCGCCCGGCACCCCGCCGAACAATTGCGCCTGCTCGGCGCGGCCGGCGTCAACGATGCGGGTGGTGGCGGTTTCGATCTGGTCGCGCAGGCGGGTCATGAACTCGTCACGCGGCAGGCCCGGCGGCAGCGGATCGAGGAATTCGACCACCAGCGTGCCAGGATAGCGCATGAAGGTGCGGCGCGGCCAGAACAGCCCCGAATTGAGCGCGATCGGCAGGCACGGCACGCCGCTCTCGGCATAGATCTGCGCGACGCCGGCCTTGTAGTTCGGCGCAGCGCCGGGCGCGGTGCGGGTGCCTTCCGGAAAGATCACGAGCTGGCGGCCGAGCTTCACCTCGGCTGCCGCACGCTTCAGCGTCTTGATCAGCGAGCGCGGGCCGCCGCCGCGCTCGACCGAGATCATGCCGACCTTCTTCAGGTACCAGCCGAACACCGGGATCATCATCAGCTCGCGCTTGAGGATGAACAGCGGATGCTCGAAGAATCGCACCAGCGCGAACGTCTCCCAGAACGACTGGTGCTTGGAAGCGACGATCAGCGGGCCTTGCGGAATCTTCTCGACGCCGCGGAACTCGATCCGGATGTTGCAGATCACGCGCATCAGGAACAGGCTGGTGTTGGCCCACGCGGCCTCGATCGCCATCATCGCGCCGCGCGGCAGCAGCAGCGCCGGCAGCGCGACGATGCAGAGCAGCACCAGCACCAGATAGAACAGCACGTTGAAGATCAGCGAGCGCAGGAAAATCATTTCAGTCCTTGTTCGCCTGCGCCGTTGCCGGGCGGCGCGGCGTAGCTGCCGGCTGCTCGGCGAGATCGGAGGTCAGGTCGAGGCCGATATCGGCCAGCCGCACCCGCATCTCCGCAGCGACATATTTGGCGTATTCCGATAGCAAGAGACGGAACGTTCCGCCACTCGTCCACCACGGCTCGTCGCGCCATTTGTCGCCGACGACCGCGAACGGGATCAGCGTGATATCCGGCATAGCATGTGACAGTTCCACGATCGCGCGCGGCATGTGGTAGTTCGAGGTCACCACGATCAGCGACTTGAAACCGCGTTCGTGCGCCCAGCGCCGCGTCTCCGCCGCATTGCTGCGGGTGTTGACCGCCGAGCGGTCGAGATCGACGCAGCACCGCATCAGCCCCTGGCTGTCCGGCACCGAGCGGGAAATGTCGTTGGCGTCGTTGGTCGGATGCACGCCGGAGATCAGCAGGCGCTTGCCGTAGCCTGCGGCCAACAGCTCCATCGCGTCGGACACCCGCGACGAGCCGCCGGTCAGCACCACGATGCCGTCGGCATTGTGCGGCGGATCGGTCTCGACGCCGCGCAATTGCGACAGGAAGCCGATGAAGCCGACCGCGGCGGCAATGAAGGCAAGCGCCAGCGGCACGACGACGACGACGCGCAGCCATCCGCGCGCCTGCGCGGCATGGCCTTTCGGCGACGTATCGTCGGGCTGCAAACTCATGTGATGCTGATATCCTTCCCCCAGGGGATTTTAGAGCATGATCCGGAAAAGTGGAAACCGGTTTTGCCCGGCCAGGGCAGCGCGGATCCGCGCGAAATCACATTCCGGCGACGACCCGCGATCACGAAACCGGCCCCATGATTGCGACGCCGTGGGCCGTCAGTCGATGTCGTCGAGCGTGGCGAACAGGGTGCGCCGCGACGCCCATGCGGTGATCGCCGCGATCAGCACCGCCTGCAACGCCAGGACGAGGTAGCCCGACGGACGCAGCGAGAACGTGCCGAGCAGGGCCGCGAACTGGTCGCCCACCGGCGTGCCGGAGAACCAGTTGGCGATCGACTCGGAGAAGCCAAACGCAAGCATCGCCGCGCCGCCGCCGATCAGCCCGCCCTCGAGGCCGAGCCGGAGGAAATGCCGCAGGAAGCGGTTGGCGATGAAGCTGTCGCCGGCGCCGACGAAATGCAGCACCTCGACGATCGGACGGTTGGACGCCATCGCGCCGCGGGTTGCGAACGACACCGAGATGATGGTGGCGATGATCACGAGGATCAGGATGCCGACGCCGGCAAACACCGTGGCGCCGGTCATCGAGCGCATGCGCTCGATCCAGGCGCGGTGATCGTCGACGCTGGCGGTCGGCGCCACCTGCGTCACCCGCGCGCGTAAGCCGGCGAGATCGAGCGTGGTGCCCGGCTGCACCCGCGCCACGATCACGCGCGGCACCGGCAGTTCGTCGATCGAGAGCCCGCTGCCGAGCCAGGGCTCCAGCAGCTTGGCGGATTCCTCCTTGCTGAACGGGCGGACCTCGAGAATGCCGGGCTGCGCCCGCATCGCCTCTACCGCGGCCTGCGCGTCGCGGTCGAGGTCGCGGCCCGGCGAGGGCCGCACCTGGATGGTGATCTCGCTCGACACTTCCGACTGCCATTCGGCCGCCGACGCGCTGACCAGCAGCACGGTGCCTGTCGTCAGCGAGGCGAGGAAGGTCATGATCGCGACCACCGCGACCAGCGCGCGGCCGGAGATCGAGGCGCGCGGCACGATCGGCGACATGTTGCGTGCGGTGGCCGGGACCTGCGGGCGCTCGCGCCCGAGATCGACCAACGACACTTTCTCGTCGCCGCTCCTACTCATAGATGTGCAGCCGTCCCTGATGCAGCACCAGCCGCCGCGCCTCGTATTGATCCATCAATGTAATGTCGTGGGTCGCGATGATAACCGCGGTGCCCGATTTGTTGAGCTCGATGAACAGCCGCAACAGGCGGCGTCCGAGCGTCGGATCGACGCTGCCGGTCGGCTCGTCCGCCAGCAGCAATTGCGGCCGCGAGATCACGGCGCGCGCGATCGCCGCGCGCTGCTTCTCGCCGCCCGACAGGATCGGCGGCAGCGCATCCATGCGCTCGCCGAGGCCGACCCATTTCAAGAGGTCGATCACCTCGCGGCGATAGGTCGATTCCTCGCGGCCCATCACCCGGAACGGCAGCGCGACGTTCTCGTAGGTCGTCATGTGGTCGAGCAGGCGGAAATCCTGCAGCACGATGCCGATCCGCTTGCGCAGGTCGGCGACCTGGTCCTTGCTCAGCAGGGAGACGTCCTTGCCGAACAGATTGACCAGCCCGCGGGTCGGCCGCAGCGACAGGAACAGCAGCCGCAGCAGCGAGGTCTTGCCCGCGCCGGACGGCCCGGTGAGGAACTGGAACGAATGCGCCGGGATCATGAAGGAGAGGTCGCGCAAAATCTCCGGGCCGAGCCCGTAGCGCAGACCGACATTTTCGAACCGAACCAATGCGCTAGCTCCGTTCGAGAGGGCCTGTGGCCCAATACCCAATACTGGCGGCCCGCCGAGCGGCCGCGAACCGCACAGAAAGCTTGTGCGTCGGTTATGGTTTCCGATTCGTTAACGGTCGCTCAGTAGCATCCGGGCATACCACACGGTGGAGATTCGGCTCCATATGCATATCGTTTGCCCGCATTGTACAACATCCTACGCCATCAATCCGGCCACCCTGGGTGAGGCCGGACGCACGGTCCGTTGTTCCCGTTGCCGCGAGGTCTGGCTGGCCCGGCCGGAGGACGCGATTGGGGCGACCGCACCGACTTTGGCCTATGAGGCCGCCGGCTCCAATCTCGCCGCCGAATGGGACGCGATGGGGCGCGAGGAGGCCGATACGACCCCGATGGTCGAGAGCCCCTCGATTTCGGCCGATTTACCCGCCGACGGGGACGCGGCCACGGAATGGCCGGCGGTGGCCGAGGCGGATGCCGCCGCCCATGCCGGCACCCAGGATGCCGCCGGAAAGCGCCGCTTCCGCCTGCCGCGGCTTCCCCAGCTGTTCCGCCTGCCCTCGCTGCCCCGGATTCCCTACATGCCGGTGATCGGCGCCCTGCCGACCACCTGCGCCGCGATGGGCGCGCTGATCATTGCGCTGTTCGTCTGGCGCAACGACGTGGTGCGGCTGCTGCCGCAGACCGCGCTGTTCTACAAGATGGTCGGGCTCGACGTGAATTTGCGCGGCCTCGCCTTCAGGGACCTCAAGATCACCAACGAGACCGTGGACGGCAAGCCGGTGCTGGTGATCGAGGGCATGATCGTCGGCCAGACCAGGAAGCCGGTCGAACTGCCGCGGCTGCGCTTCTCGGTCCGCGACGCCCAGGGCGCCGAAATCTATGCCTGGAATGCGGTGCTGGAGCAGCCGGTGCTCAATCCCGGCGAGCGTGCCTTCTTCAAGTCGCGCCTCGCCTCGCCGCCGCCCGAAGGCCGCAATATCGACGTACGCTTCTTCAACAAGCATGATCTCACCGGCGGCCGCGCCTGAGGCTGACGGCCACCACTTTCGGAAACCGACCATCACCATGACGCGTGTTCTGATCGCCGACGACGAAGACTCGATGCGCTCGCTGGTGGCCCGCGCCATCGCCATGGACGGCCACGAGACTGTGACCGCGCAGGACGGCGCCGAGGCGCTGGAGATGCTGACGCGCGACGAGGGCGCGTTCGACCTCCTGCTCACCGACATCCAGATGCCCGTGATGGACGGCATCGCGCTGGCGCTGACCGCGGCGCGCGATTTCCCGGAGCTGAAGATCCTGCTGATGACCGGCTTCGCCCACCAGCGCGAGCGCGCTTCGGGCCTCAATGCCATCGTGCATGATGTGGTGACCAAGCCGTTCTCGGTCGCCGATATCCGAACGGCCGTGGCCGACGCGCTGGCGGCGCGGAAGGCGAGCTAGGACGCGTATTTATAGCGCCGCGATGTCTGCTTAGCGCTCGATGGCGAAACAACGCGCGAGGCCCGGGATAGACCACCCGCACAACGCAGCTCGTTCAACCTTGTCTGCTCACCAAGTCGGAAGTTCCGGTGTGCGTTGAAGCGAAATGGGAGGGAGCGTTTTCTCGTACTCTTCCAAATAACGCTCCAGAGGCCTTGGTGCCCCCGCGACGCGTAGCTCAGACGTGCTCCTGTTCACGATGATCGGAGAGTTCCCGGCAAGCTGTGCCGAAGGCGTGCCATGGTCGAGAAACTCTTTGGATTGATAGAAGAATATCCAGCCGTATGGTTTCGTGATCGTGGCTTCACGCACAATGCGAGCCTGTCCCTCACAACAAATATCCACCCAAGCAGTTGCAAGTGCTGCCGCCTGATCGAAGTCCATTGTGTCAACGTCTCGTGGGCTGGATCGCCCGGTCGAGCCGGGCGATGACAGCGGAGGGGAATGGTGGGCTCAATAATCCTTCAGCAGCCGCTCGATGTAGTCGAGCTCGAGCTGCGGGCGTGACGGATCGGCGAGGCGGCGACGCAGCTCTTCGAGGATGCGGCGGACGCGCTGGACGTCGATCTCGCCGGGGATCTTCACCGTGTAATCGTCGCCGAATTCGCGGCCGTGCAGCGGACGGCCGAGCGGATCGGTCTGGTTGCCGCCGCTCTGCTGGCGGCCGGCGCGGTTGCCGGGGCCATCGCCGGGCTGGTCGCCGTCGCCCTGCTGCATCGCGTCGGCGAGGCTCTGCGCGCCCTTGCGCAGCGCATCCAGCGCGCGGCCTTGCGAATCCACCGCACCGTCGGCATTGCCCTCGCCAAGCCGCCCGGAGGCATCGCCCATCGCGGAATCGGCCTGGTCGAGCCCGTCGCCGTCGTCATCACCCTGATCGCCGCCCTGGTCGCCTTGCTGGGCCTGATCGCCCTTCTGGCCTTGCCCCTTCTGGCCTTGCCCCTTCTGGCCCTTCTGGCCGCGCTGCTCCGGTCCCATGCCGCGCTTGGCGAGCTCTTCCTGCAGCTTCTTCAGGCGGTCGCGCAGCGCCTGCTGATCCTGCTGCAGGTCGCCCATCGACTGGTCGCCCTGCTTGCCGCGCATCCGGTCGCGACGGGAGTCCTGACCCTGCTTGAAGGTCTTGTCGCGCAACTGCTGCTGCTTGCGGATCATGTCGCCGAGCTCGTTGAGCGACTGCTGCATGTCGTCGTCGCCCTGATTGGGCTGCGCCATCTGCAGGTTTTCCAGCATCTGCTGCATCTGTTCCAGCAACTGCCGCGCCGCATCCTTGTCGCCGGAGCGCGACAGCCGCTCCATGCGATCGAGCATGTTCTTGAGATCCTGCTGGCTCAGCACCTTGGCATTGGGATCGAGCGGGCGCGCGAGCTGCTGCGGGTTGTTGCGGAACTGCTCGACCATCTGGCGCAGGAAATTGTCCAGCGCCGCGCGCAGATTGTCGGTGAGCTTCTTGATCTCCTCGTCGCTCGCGCCGCGCTCCAGCGCCTGCTTGAGCGCGTCCTGCGCCGCGCGCAGCGCCTTGTCGACGTCACTGATGTTGCCGTCCTCGATGGTGACGGCGAGCGCCCACAGGCTGGCGACGACCTCGCGCAGCTGGTCGTCGGTGCGCGCCGCCTCGAGCTGGCGGCTCACGGTGTGGAGGCCGAGATAGTAGCCTGTCTCCGGCATGAACATTTCCGGCGCGATCATCAGCGCGTCGAGCGCGACGTAGACCTGGCCGTTCTGGTTGGCATCGAGCGCCAGGATACGGCGCTGCTCGATCAGCGCGCGCGCCAGGGGCTTGGTGAACAGCCGCTCGGGCAGCCGCATGTTGAAGGGCTCGCTCCTGCCCTCATTGCCGGCCTCGTCCTTGGCGGTCAGCGTCAGCGTCACGTCGGCGCCGGCGTAGGGGTCCTCGCTGAGGTCCTTGACGGTTTGGCCGACGCCGTTGCGGGTGCGCGCATTCGGCAGCACCAGCGGAAATTGCGGCGGCTCGAACAGCGGACGCGGCTGCGCGGCCTTGCCGTCGGCATCTTTCGGCGCATCGGCCGGCCGCGGCGCGAACTGCGCGCGGGCTTCGGTGACGCCGTAATCGTCCTCGAGCTTGTAGGACATCTGCAAGGCGCCGCGCGCCTGCCGCTCCGGATCCTTGGCGAGCGCAATCGACGGCGGGCGGTCCGGCGTCGCGGTGAACTTCCACTGCGGCTGGCCGGCCGGCGCGCGGACATGCGCGGTGCCGTCGCCGGTGATCTTGAAATGCCGCTCATTGGTGCCCTTGGGCGCCTGCCCCTCCGGCGCAACCTCGGCGACGCCGCCTCCGACCACGACGTCGATGGTGCCGCCGCTGGAGCGCACCAAAAGCGTGCTGCCGGCCGGAACCGCGAGCGGGGTGGCGTCGGCGGCGTTGGCGTCCTTGTTGGCATTGGACAGGATGATCGGCGGCTTGCCGGTGTAGTTCGGCGGCGTCACCCAGGCGTCGACCCGGACATTGGCCGGCGCCATGATGCCGTTCCAGTCGAACGCGGAGGCGACCCGCAGGCCGCGCTCGTCACCGGCGGCGACATAGGTCGCGACCAGCATCACGATGACCAGCGCGCGCAGCGCCCACGGATCGTGCAGCGAGACCCGCGGCCGCGGCAGCCCGGCGCGGATGCGCTTGATCGAGGCCAGCGTGCGCTCGCGCTGCGCCTGCCATAGCGCCAGCGCGAACGGATCCTTGTTGGTGAGCGTGTCGGAGAGCGTGGTCGCCGGGCGATGGCGGACGCCGGCGCCGCGGTCGAGCCGGCTCAGGCCCTCCTCGCGGCTCGGCCAGCGGAAGCGCAGCAGCGGCGCTAGCACCGCGAGCGCGGCAATGCCGAACAGGGCGGCGCCGGCCACGCGTGCGGCAAACGGCAGCACCAGCCACAGCCCGGCCCAGGACGCGACCAGGAACAGACCGGCGACCGTCAGGAACCGCGCCAGATGTGGCCACGCCCGTTCCCACGCAATCGCGAACTTTGCCCGCTGCAGAGCCTCGGTCAGCTTCAATTGCGTCAGCTTCAGCCGCGCGTCTGCATCGCTGTCGTTGACGGCGCGTGACGGGTTCTCAGACGGGTCGATGTTGGCTCCGCTCAACAATATCTCCGGGGTAGCCGGCAGGTCACCCTAGCACAGCGGCGGCTTTGAGGCACCCGTTCCGGCACGTAACCCACACCGGGAAATACGCATAACACGAAGGCGTGACTGCGGCGGTTCGACCCCGTAACGTCCCGGCCGAACCAACGCCTTAACGCATGAGGAAACGACATGGACCAGAAGACGCACGACAAGGGGCTCGAAATCCGCAAGGCGGTGCTCGGCGAGGCCTATGTCAACAATGCGCTGAAGAATTCGGACAGCTTCAACAAGCCGTTCCAGGAACTGGTCACGGAATATTGCTGGGGCGCGGTCTGGGGCCGCGAGGAATTGCCGCGCAAGACGCGCAGCATGCTCAACCTCGCCATGATCTCGATCCTGAACCGGCCGCACGAACTGAAGGCGCACATCAAGGGCGCGCTGACCAACGGCGTGTCGCGCGACGAGATCCGTGAGATCTTCATGCAAGTCTCGATCTATGCCGGCATCCCGGCCGGCGTCGACAGCTTCCGCATCGCGCGCGAGGTGTTCGCTGAACTCGACAACAAGGCGTGAGGCGCACGACGCCTCCGCATCGTCGTCCCGGCGAAGCCGGGACCACATCAAACGTGGGGCGCGCGGCTCGGCACATAAGGACGTAGAGGAAACGACATATGGAAATCGGATTCATCGGCCTCGGGAAGATGGGCTTCCCGATGGCGCGCCGGCTGATCGAGGCCGGCCACAGGCTCACCGTGTTCGACACGAGCAAGGAGGCACTCGACAGGCTGGTTGCGCTCGGCGCCGCAACGGCAACATCACCGAAGGACATTGCCGACCGCGTCGAGACCGTAATGGCGAGCCTGCCCTCGCTGCAGGCCTCGCTCGAGGTCGCAACCGGCGCCGGCGGCGTGATCGAGGGCAAGCGCGTCAAGCGCTTCATCGATCTCTCCACGGTCGGCTCGCAGATGGCGGTGAAGATCCACGATCTGCTGGCGAAGAAGAACATCGTGCAGATCGACAGCCCGGTCTCCGGCGGCGTCTCCGGCGCCGAGAAGGGTACGCTGGCGGTGATGGTGTCGGGCCCGCGCGCCGATTTCGAGCTGGTGAAAGCCGCGCTCGACGTGATCGGCAAGGTGTTCTTCATCGGCACCAAGCCGGGCTCCGGCCAGACCATGAAGCTCGCCAACAACTTCCTCTCGGCGACCGCGATGGTCGCGACCTCGGAAGCGGTGGTGATGGGCGTGAAGTCCGGGCTCGATCCGGCCGTGATGATCGACGTGATCAATGCGGGCTCGGGGCTCAACACCGCGAGCCGCGACAAGTTTCCGCGTTCGGTGCTGCCGCGCAGCTTCGACTTCGGCTTCGCCACCGGCCTGATGGTGAAGGACGTGCGGCTTGCGGTCGAGGAAATGCGCTCGCTCGGGCTGTCGATGGAAGTTGCCGAAGCGGTCGGCCGGCTCTGGGAAGTCATCATCCGCGACGAGGGACCGGAGTCGGACTTCACCGCGGCGATCAAGCCGATCGAGAAGGCCGCGGGCGTGATCGTCGGCGGTGGCAAGGGCGGCACTCACGCCGCAAAGTAACGCTGTCGTCCCGGGCAAGCGAAGCGCGACCCGGGACCTATAACCACTGGGTTTCGTGGCTTGGCTGAGCTGGAGCCCCAGCTCAGTACGACAATCGAGAACGGTGGTTATGGGTCCCTGCTTTCGCAGGGACGACACCGTTAGTGAGGCGCGATGCCGGCCATCACAGCCACGGCGCGGGCTTGTCCATTGCGATCAGCGCTTCGACGTCGATGCGTGGGCGGACCACGGCGTACTGGTCGTCCTTGACCAGCACTTCCGGCACCAGTGCCCGCGTATTGTAGGTGCCGGCCTGCACCGCGCCATAGGCGCCGGCGGTCATGATCGCCAGGAGATCGCCGGCCTTCGGCTGCGGCAGCGAACGGTCGAGCGCGAGATAGTCGCCGGTCTCGCAGACCGGGCCGACCACGTCGGCGACCATGGTCGGTGTGCCCTGCGCAGGCTGGCGCACCGGCAGGATGTCGTGATGCGCCTCATACAGCGTCGGCCGGATCAGGTCGTTCATCGCGGCGTCGATGATCACGAAGTTTTTGGCATCGCCCGGCTTCACATGGATCACGCGGGTGACGAGGATGCCGGCATTGCCGACAATCAGCCGGCCCGGCTCGAACATCAGCGTGCAGCCGAGATTATGCGTGACGCGTTTGACCATCGCGGCATAGGCCGCCGGCGCCGGCGGCGCGGCGCGGTCCATGTAGTAGGGAATGCCGAGGCCGCCGCCGAAATCGACATGCGAGATGTCGTGGCCGTCGGCGCGCAGCGTCTGCACGAATTCGGCGAGCAGCCGGAACGCCGCCTCCAGCGGGCCGAGATCGGTGATCTGGCTGCCGATATGCACGTCGGTGCCTGTCACCTTGATGCCCGGCAGCTTCGCCGCGCGCGCATAGACCTCGCGGGCGCGCGCGATCGGAATGCCGAACTTGTTCTCCGACTTGCCGGTTGAGATCTTGGCGTGGGTGCCGGCATCGACGTCGGGATTGACCCGCACCGAGATGCGCGCGGTCGTCTTCATCTCGACCGCAAGGCGCGACAGCATCTCGAGCTCGGGCTCGGACTCGATATTGATGCAGAGGATGTCGGCGGCGAGCGCGGCGCGCAGCTCGCCCTCGGTCTTGCCGACGCCGGAGAACAGGATCTTCGACGGCGGAATGCCGGCCGCGAGCGCCCGCTTCAGCTCACCGCCGGACACCACGTCGGCGCCGGCGCCGAGCTTGGCCAGCGTGCGCAGCACCGACTGGTTGGAGTTGGCCTTCATCGCGTAGCAGACCAGCGCCTTCTCACCGGCAAAGGCCTCGGTGAAGACGCGGTAGTGCCGCTCCAGCGTCGCGGTCGAATAGCAATAGAACGGCGTGCCGACGGCCTCCGCCAGTCCAATGAGATTGACCGCCTCGGCATGCAGCACGCCGTTGCGATAGTCGAAATGGTTCATGACACGCTTTTAGATATTAGTTGCCGAGCAAGGGATCGAGCACGAAAGACCGTTTATTGCCTTTCGACGCGGCCGGCGCGGCATCCGAGCCATAGGTCGGATTGAACACGCTGGGCTGGGCCGCGCGCTCGCTCTCGGTGTCGCCCGGTGCTGTGGCCGGCGCGGCGTTCGCGGTCGGCGGCAGGTCGAGCGGTCCCTTGCGGCCGCAGCCGCCGAGCGCAAGCGTTGCAGCGCTCAGCACAATGATGGCCCATCCCGAGGGGGTCAGGCGGTTCTTGCTAATCACGACGAATTCCCCAATTTGGGCGGCACCATACAAACATTGGCGTGCTCTGGCGAGAGGCGGAGGCCTGAGAAATCACGGCCAAATTTTCCGGATCAGCCCAATTTTCGCTCTTTTTCCAGCCGCTTGGCCCAGGCTTTGGCCTGGGCCATCACATTCTTCGGCGCCGTGCCGCCGAACGAGGTCCGGCTCTTGACCGAGGATTCGACGCTCAGCACCTTCAGCGCCTCTGCCGTAATCTTCGGTTCGACCTCCTGCATGGCCTTGAGCGGCAGCTCGTGCAGCGCCACGCCCTGTGCCGAGGCCAAGCCGACGATGCGCCCGGTCACGTGGTGGGCGTCGCGGAACGGCATTTTCAGGGTACGCACCAGCCAGTCGGCGAGGTCAGTCGCGGTGGCATAGCCCTCGCCGGCCGCGGCCTTCATCTTCGCCTCGTCCGGCACCAGATCCTCGACCATGCCGGTCATGGCGCGGATCGCGAGCGACAGCGCCTCGAACGCCTCCATGGCCCCCTGCTTGTCCTCCTGCATGTCCTTTTGATAGGCGAGCGGCAGGCCCTTCATCACGATCAGGAGCGCAGTGAGCGCACCGATCACGCGGCCGGTCTTGGCGCGTACCAGTTCGGCGGCGTCCGGGTTGCGCTTCTGCGGCATGATCGAGGAGCCGGTCGTGAACTTGTCGCTGAGCTTGACGAGACCGACCAGCGGCGAGGTCCAGATCACGATCTCCTCGGCGAAGCGCGACATGTGCACCGCGCAGATCGCAGCCGCAGACAGGGTTTCCAGCACGAAATCGCGGTCGGACACCGCGTCGAGCGAATTGGCCATCGGCCGGTCGAAGCCGAGCGCCCTGGCGGTCGCCGTGCGGTCGATCGGAAACGAGGTGCCGGCGAGCGCGGCCGCACCCAGCGGCGATTCGTTCAGCCGCTTGCGCGCATCGGCAAAGCGGCCGCGGTCGCGGCCGGCCATCTCGACATAGGCCAGGAGGTGATGACCGAAGGTCACAGGCTGCGCAGTCTGCAGATGGGTGAAGCCCGGCATCACGGTTCCGGCATGCTCCAGCGCGCGGGCGACCAGCGCCTGCTGGAACGCGGCCAGCGCAGCGTTTGTCTCGTCGATGGTGTCGCGGACGTAGAGCCGGAAATCGGTCGCGACCTGGTCGTTGCGCGAGCGCGCGGTGTGCAGCCGGCCCGCCGCGGGCCCGATCAATTCGGACAGCCGCGACTCGACATTCATATGGATGTCCTCGAGCGCGCGCTTGAAATCGAAATCGCCCTTGCCGATTTCTGACAAAATCGTGTCTAGACCTTTGCCGATATTTTTCGCATCAGCTGAGGTGATGATGCCCTGCGCAGCGAGCATCGCGGCGTGGGCCTTGGACGCGGCAATGTCCTGGGCATAAAGGTGACGGTCGACGTCGATGGAGACGTTGATTTCCTCCATGATGGCGTCGGGACGCTCCGAGAACCGGCCGCCCCACATCTTGTTGCTCATGACATCTCGCTCACGAATTTGTATTTCAGGCCGTGCTGTTTCTTTGGCCGTAGTGGCGAAACAGCATGGCGGTTCCGGACGTATTCCCGGCACTGCTTAGCCACATCTGACCCAGGATGACAAACGATATGCCCGAGACGACCCCATCCGAACCGACCGCCAAGCCGACGGCCAAATGGCACATCCCGCTGGTGATCGGCGCCGTGCTGGCCGGGGCCGTGATCGGCTATATCGGCGTCTCCGGCCTCAGGCATCCCGCCGGCGGCGACGTCGCCTGCAACAGCGCGGTGGATCTGGCGAAGAAGATCGCCCCGCTCGCCCATGGCGAGGTCGCGGCGCTGACCATGGCGACCACGCCGCTCCGGCTTCCCGACCTGACCTTCGAGGACGCCCACGGCCAGCCGAAGAAACTCTCGGACTGGCGCGGCAAGACGGTGCTCGTCAATCTGTGGGCGACCTGGTGCGTGCCGTGCCGCAAGGAAATGCCCGCGCTCGACAGCCTGCAAACCAAGCTCGGCGGCAAGGATTTCGAGGTGGTCGCGATCAACATCGACACCCGCGATCCGGACAAGCCGAAGAACTTCCTGAAAGAAGCCAATCTGACCAATCTCGGCTATTTCAGCGACCAGAAAGCCAAGGTCTTTCAGGACCTTAAGAACATAGGCAAGGCGCTGGGCATGCCGACTTCGGTACTGGTCGACGGCAAGGGCTGCGAAATCGCCAATATCGCCGGTCCCGCCGAATGGGCGAGCGACGATGCGATAAAGCTGGTGAAGGCGGCGCTGGCCCCGGCCGCGGCAGGGTTCTGATCAGGCGACCGCGTTGAGGTTGCCGCCGACGCCGGGACCGAGATTGGCGGTCGACGGCGAGCCGAGCAGGGTCTGAACCGCGAACTTTTCCGCATCGAGGTTCTGCTTGGTCACGCGGGTCGCGATCTGACCCTGCAGGTTTCCCTGCTGCATCGACAGGATGCTCGACACCATGCTCATCATGTCCATACGCGGCACTCCCAAACTTGCCTTTGCGTAGCGCGCGAAAGTTAATGCTTGGGTAACGCATGGCCGCGTCAGGCTGACGCATCGTCGCCCTCATGGCGCAACAGATCGCCGGGCTGGCACTTCAGATAGGTGCAGATCCGTTCCAGCGTATCGAACCTGACGCCCTTCACCTTGCCCTGCTTGAGCAGCGACAAATTGGCCTCGGTGATCCCGACAAATTCGGCGAGCTCCTTCGATTTCACGTTGCGCTCGGCGAGCATCACGTTGAGCCGGACCCGGATCGGCATCGAAAACCTCAGACGAATTGCGCGTGTTCATCGGCGATCGCATTGGCTTCGGCCATCACCCAGGCCGTCACCGCAACCAGACCCGCGAACAGCAGCGCCAGCAGCGTGTCGGAGCCGAGCGCGATGACGACGGACTTGCCCTGCGCGTAGGTTTGCCAGCTCAGCAGGATCGAGAGCAGCGCGCCGATCACGGGCTTCAGCAGGGTCGAGAGCAGCATCGCAATCGCGAGGTCACGCAACCCCGCGACGTTTGCCGCCGTGAAGAAGCGGCCTTGCGCGAACGACGTGAAAGCGCGGCGCACGCGCGACAAGCCCCAGATCAGACAGGCGAGCGGCAGCGCCGAGACCAGCAGACCCATCAGGCGGACCAGCCAGCCGATGGGATGGAATGCAATGCCGGTCAGCCCTGCATCGCGCAGGATCGCCTCATCCGGGCTCGCCAGCCAGTAGGCCAGCAATCCGACCGCGAGCACGAACGAGATGCCAGTGCACGCATAAGCGAGCACGCGACTAAGCGCGCGGATACGTTCGAGGCGGGCCGGCCGCGCGGATGGGGAAAGGTCTGACGAGAGGGACGCGGACATGGCTCAACCTCGGGATTGCTGTTCTAATATTATTGTTTTACGATAATTAATATCTGCAAGTCAACCTGCCTTAGGAGATGAGATTATGCTCGTTCGTCCCGCTCACGCGATCTGCGCCGTCCTTCTCTTGACGACAGCGGCGCATGCGCAGCCCTCGACGTCGCGCGGGCAGATCTCGGTCGCGCAGGTCAGGGCCATGCTGGACCAGGCCGCGACCAATCCGACCGCGCGGCAGACGCTGACGGCCTATCTGGCCGGCACCGGCGAAACCGCCGGCTGGCTGCTCGATGCCGCGCGCGGCATGCCGCCCTGCGCCCGGCGGCTGACACTCGACGCGCAGCAGGCGCGTGACGCGATCGCAAGCGCGGCGGCCACGGCAGCGACCGAGACACCGGCCACGCCGCTGATCATCCGCGACATGCTCAAGCGCGCGGGATGCCGCCTGACAGACTGAGCAGCGCTAATGCTTGCGAGGTCAGGCGGCGTTCGCCGCGAAGGCCGCACCGAGGGTGCGCAGAGCCTGCCGGGTCCGCGCATCCGACAGCTTTGAGTGAAGCATGACGTCGCGCGACGGCAATGGCGGCAAGCCAAGTCGCGGCCCGAGGTCGACGGTATCGGCCGGCGCCACCCGGCGCGCCAGCGCGGCAACGGCGAGGCCTGCGGATATCGCAGCGCCGATGGTCGAAAGCCCGCCACCGACGAACGCCTCGGTCCAGGCGATGCCGGCAGCGTCGAGCGTTTCGACCGCCATGGCGCGCACGCTGCAAGGCTCGGCTTGCGTCGCCAGGCGCAGCGGCTCACCGGGCCGATGGTGAAAATCGGGCGCGGCCATCCAGCCGAAAGGTTCTTCGAACAGCACGTCGCCGTCGCGGCGCTTGGCATCGTGGCGCAGCACGATCGCGGCATCGAGCCTTCCGTCGTCGAATGCGCTGAGCACCGAACGCGACGTATCGACATGCAGCTGGATCACCAGTCCGGGATCTGTGGTGTTCATCCGCTTCAACAGCGAGGCCAACTCCGATCCAACGATGTGGTGGCTGATGCCGACGACGAGTCGACGGTGCTCGACCGCAAACGACCCGAGCGCCGATTGATGCGCGGCTACCAGATTGCGCGCCGCGCCGAGGAAGGCAGTGCCCTCCGCCGACAGCCGAACCAGCCGCGGCGTTCGCTCCAGCAGCCGACGGCCGAGCCCATCTTCCAGCCGCCTGATCTTCAGGCTGACCGCGGACTGCGTGGTCTCCATGACCTGCGCCGCGCGCGTGAAGCTGCTGAGGTCGGCCACCAGGACAAAGGCCTGCACCGCCTCGACGTCGAGCGCCTTCATGATCATCCATTTAAAAATGAAATCATTGAAATACATTACAATACCATTTTTCAATGATCAACGAACTCCTAGGATCAGCGCAGTCAACGATTGCCACCAGGAGACAACATCATGCCGCTGACCCGCGTCTCACTGCGACGGGGCAAGCCCGCCGCCTACCGCAAGGCCATTCTCGAGAGCCTCTATCGCGCGATGCGCGAGACCTTCGATGTGCCGGAAGGCGATCGCTTCATGACGATCTCCGAGCACGATGACGACGATTTCGCTTATGGCGCGGCCTATCTCGGCATCAGGCGCAGCGACGATCTGGTCATCATCCAGATCACGGTCAGCAACACCCGCCCGGTGACGCAGAAACAGAAGCTCTATCGACGGATCGCCGAACGGCTGACGGAGAGTCCCGGCCTGCGCACTGAAGACATCTTCATCAATCTGGTCGAAGTGCTTCCGGAGAACTGGTCGTTCGGCAACGGCGAGGCGCAGTACGTCCGATGACCGCGACACCGATCCTCTCGCCGCGCATGAGCGGCATCAAGGCCTCACCCGCATCAGTGCTGCGCCGCCGCGCACGTGAACTGCGCGCCGTCGGGCGCGACATCATCGAGCTGTCGTCGGGCAATCTGGACTTCCCGACACCCAACCATGTGATCGCGGCAGCGCATGACGCGGCACTGCGCGGCGAAACCCGTTACACCGATGTCGACGGCACGCCTGAGCTGAAGCGGGCGGTGCAGGCCGCGCTGCTGCGCGACCATCATCTCGACTATCGGCCGGACGAGATCGTCATCACCAACGGCTCGACGCAAGCGCTGTTCAACGCGCTGCTGGCGACGCTGGCGCCTGAAGATGAGGTGATCATCCCCGCGCCGTACTGGGCGCCCTATCTCGATCAGGTGCGGATGGCGGGCGCAACGCCGGTGGTGGTGCCGTGCGCGCAGAACAACGGCTTCAAGCTGCGCGCGGAGGATTTGCAGGCGGCGATCTCGGCGCGAACGCGCTGGATCGTGATCAACAATCCGGTCAATCCTTCGGGCGCAGTCTATTCGACGGAGGATCTGGCTGGGATCGCCGTGATCCTCTTGCAGCATCCTGACATCTGGGTGCTGGCCGACGGGCTCTACGAGCACATCGTGTTCGACGGCCGGCCTGCGCCGACGCTTGCGCAGATCGAACCGCGCCTGAAGCCGCGGACGCTGACCGTCAGCGGCCTCGCCAAGAGCTACGCCATGATGGGATGGCGCATCGGCTATGCCGCCGGACCATCGGCGCTGATCCGCGCGATGATCACGATCCAGTCGCAGACCACGTCCGGCGCCTCGTCGATCAGCCAGGCCGCCGCGGTCGCCGCCCTCGAGGGCGCGCAGGACGTGCTGGCCGAGCGCGCCGCCATCCTTCGCGCGAGGCGTGACCGCTTTGCCGAACTCGTGAACGGATGCAGCGGGCTCTCCTGCACGCCGCCCGAAGGCACGTTCTATCTGCTGGTCGGTTGCGCCGGCGTGATCGGCAAGCGCGCTGCCGACGGCAAGCTGATTGCGACCGACCGCGATTTTGCGACTTGCCTGCTTGAACACGCCGATCTGGTGGTGTTTCCCGGCGAGGATCTCGGGTTGTCGCCCTATATCCGCCTCAGCTTCGCCAACCCGTCATCGATCATCGAGGAGGCCGGCAGGCGGCTGAAGCGCGCCTGCGAGGCGCTGCAATGACGGCGCACAGGCAAAGCCAGCGCCTGGCTCTAACCGCGCATCTGCTCGGACTTGGAGTTGGTGTGACGATGATTGCAGGTCTGGTGCCCGCGACGCTTGCGCTGCTGCGGGCATTGATCTGACGAGAGCGCGTGAATTACCGGGTCGGGACCGGTTTGTCGCCGCGGTAGTCGTAGAAGCCGCGCTGGCTCTTGCGTCCGAGCCAGCCGGCTTCGACGTATTTCACCAGCAGCGGGCACGGCCGATACTTGGAGTCGGCCAGCCCCTCATGCAGCACCTGCATGATCGACAAGCAGGTGTCGAGGCCGATGAAATCGGCGAGCTCGAGCGGGCCCATCGGATGGTGCGCGCCGAGCTTCATCGCGGCATCGATCGCCTCGACGTTGCCGACGCCTTCATACAGCGTGTAGATCGCCTCGTTGATCATCGGCAGCAGAATGCGGTTGACGATGAAGGCGGGGAAATCCTCCGAGACCGCGACCTGCTTGCCGAGCTTGGCGACGAACGCCTTGGCCGTGTCGAAGGTCACATCGTCGGTGGCGATGCCGCGAATCAGCTCGACCAGCTCCATCGCGGGGACCGGATTCATGAAATGAATGCCGATGAATTTCTCCGGGCGGTCGGTCGAGGCGGCGAGCCGTGTGATCGAGATCGAAGACGAGTTGGTCGCGACGATCGCTTCCGGCTTCAGCACCGCACAGACGTCGTGGAAGATCTTGCGCTTGGTCTCTTCCTTCTCGACCGCGGTCTCGATCACGAGATCGCAATCGGCGAGCGCATCGATGGTCTCGGCGGAGGCGATGCGGTCGAGCGCCTGCTTGCGCTCGCCTTCGCTGATCCCCTTCTTGGCGACCTGGCGGGTCAGATTGCCGTTGATGGTCGCCAGCGCCGACTTCAGCCGGTCGGCGGAGACGTCATTGAGCACCACGTCGAAACCGGCCAGCGCCGCCACATGGGCAATACCATTGCCCATCTGGCCCGAACCGATCACGCCGACCTTCTTGATTGCCACCGTCATCTTGTCATCCACCGGAACGGCGCGCATGTCGCGCCTGCCCAATTCCAACGATACCCGAAGTGAAGCCTTCCGGGTTGCCCAATCCGCCGGAAAACGTTTCCCGGGACCATGATGTGATTGCAGGCAATCACACCCCGATCCCATTTCCCCTGTCGGGCATGATCCTTCCGGAAAACCGTTTCCGGATCATTGCCTCGAAAATAACAACACCGGCCGGAGCTTAGCCACCCGGCCGGTGTCTTGTCGCTTACTTTCCGAGCTTGCCGAGTGCTTCGGTCAGCTCCGGAACCGCCTGGTAGAGGTCGGCGACCAGGCCGTAGTCGGCGACCTGGAAGATCGGTGCGTCCTCATCCTTGTTGATGGCGACGATCACCTTGGAGTCCTTCATGCCGGCCAGATGCTGGATCGCGCCGGAGATGCCGACCGCGACATAAAGTTCCGGGGCCACCACCTTGCCGGTCTGGCCGACCTGCCAGTCGTTCGGCGCATAGCCGGCATCGACCGCGGCGCGCGAGGCGCCGACGCCGGCGCCGAGCTTGTCGGCGAGCGGCTCGATGAACTTGGCGAAGTTCTCGCGGCTCTGCATGGCGCGGCCACCCGAGACGATGATCTTGGCCGAGGTCAGTTCCGGACGGTCGCTCTTGGCGACTTCCTCGCCGACGAACGTGGACAGGCCCGGATCGGCGGCGGACGCGGCGTTCTCGATCGCGGCGCTGCCGCCTTCGCCGGCTGCGGCGAAGGTCGAGGTGCGGACCGTGATCACCTTCTTGGCGTCCTTCGACTTCACGGTCTGGATCGCGTTGCCGGCATAGATCGGCCGCTCATAGGTGTCGGGCGCGACGACCTTGATGATCTCGGAGACCTGCATGACGTCGAGCAGCGCGGCGACACGCGGCATCACGTTCTTGAAGCGCGAGGTCGCGGGCGCGACGAAGGCGTCATAGTTCGGCGCCAGCGCGACGATCAGCGCGGCCAGCGGCTCGGCGAGGTCGTGCTCATAGGCAGGGCCTTCGGCCACCAGCACCTTCGCAACGCCGGCAAGCTTGGCGGCCGCTTCCGCCGCCGCCTTGGTGCCCTGGCCGCCACCGGCAACCAGCACATGAACGTCGCCGCCGAGCTGGCTCGCCGCGGTCAACGCCTTGTTGGTCGAGTCCTTCAGGGTCTCGTGGTCGTGTTCGGCAATCAACAGCGTCGTCATCAGAGAACCCCGGCTTCGGTCTTGAGCTTGTTCACGAGTTCGGCGACGTCCTTGACCTTGACGCCCGCCTTGCGGCCCGCTGGTTCCGCGGTCTTCAGCACTTCCAGACGCGGCGTCACGTCGACGCCGTAGTCAGCGACGCTCTTGTCGTCGATCGGCTTCTTCTTCGCCTTCATGATGTTGGGCAGCGACGCATAGCGCGGCTCGTTGAGGCGGAGGTCGGTAGTGACGATCGCCGGGCCCTTGAGCTTGATGGTCTGCAGGCCGCCGTCGACTTCGCGCGTGACCTTGAAGTCAGAACCATCGACTTCGAGCTTCGAGGCAAAGGTCGCCTGCGACCAACCGAGCAGCGCGGCCAGCATCTGGCCGGTCTGGTTCGAGTCGTCGTCGATCGCCTGCTTGCCGAGAATGACGAGGCCGGGCTGCTCAGCGTCGACCACCGCCTTCAGGATCTTGGCAACCGCGAGCGGTTCGACATTGCCTTCGGCCTTGACCAGGATGCCGCGGTCGGCGCCCATCGCAAGCCCGGTGCGAATGGTCTCGGAAGCCTGCGCCGGTCCGATCGACACCACCACCACTTCGGTCGCCTTGCCGGCTTCCTTCAGCCGCAGCGCTTCCTCGACGGCGATTTCGTCGAACGGGTTCATCGACATCTTGACGTTGGCGAGCTCTACGCCCGTCCCGTCGCTCTTGACGCGGACCTTGACGTTGTAGTCGACGACCCGCTTTACCGGCACAAGAACCTTCATCGATCCTCTTTCGCTTTGATTTTATGGGTTTCGGTTGGCTGGCGCGGAACCTAAAGGTCCCGTACCCCCCGGTCAACGCGGCAAAGCCAAAAAACCGTCCCCCGGTTTTGAACCAGTTTAGCGGTTCTGGCCCGGCACCCACAACACGTCACCGGCCCCTTTATTGTTCTGGAAGCGGCTGGCAACGAACAGGAAATCGGACAGCCGGTTCATATACTGGATGCCAGCGGCATTGACCGTCTCGTCCGGCCGCGCGGCGAGTTCCACCATCATCCGTTCCGCGCGGCGACATATCGTCCGGGCGAGATGCAGATATGCAGAAGCCGGCGTCCCGCCGGGCAGCACGAACGAGGTCAGCGGCGCAAGCTGGTCGTTCAGGCTGTCGATGTCGCGCTCGAGCCGCTCGACCTGGCTCGCCAGCATGCGCAGACGCTCAGCCTTGCCCTCGCGCTCGGGCACCGCAAGGTCGGCGCCGAGATCGAACAAATCGTTCTGGATCCGGCCGAGCATCGCATCGACCTCGGGACCTTCGGCCAGATGCAGCCGCACCACGCCGATCGCGGCATTGGTTTCGTCGACGGTGCCGTAGGCGGCAACCCGCAGATCGTATTTCGGCCGCCGTTCGCCGGAGCCGAGCGCGGTGGTGCCGTCATCGCCAGTGCGCGTGTAGATCCGATTGAGAACGACCATGGCCGTGATCTCCTAAGGTTTGCGCATCGCGCACGTCGCTCGAAACCGCCCTACCGCCCCATCGCCCAGACCGCGAGCATCGCGATGACGATGGCGACGAACTGCAGCAGCACGCGCAGCCGCATCAGCTTCTGCGATGTGTTCGGCGAGCCGCCCTTCATCATGTTGACGAGGCCGAGCAGGAGCACCAGCGCGACGGCGCCGACGGCGATGGGAAGAATGATCGTGCTGAGGACAGATGTCATCTGCGGTACATAACACCGCAGGACGCGGACTTCCACACAGGCGGCGCATGCAACCAACTGGCTTTTCACCGCGTAATATCAGATGCTGGGCCCGTCCTCGGACCGAGCGGTTATCGACAATGCCGGGTGGAATGTGAAGCAGCTTCGTTACGTCTACGACGTCGTGATGGATGCCTTTTACACGTTCCTTGCTGATGACGGCTGGGCGATCGCGAGCCACATCGCGCTGTCGACCCTGATGGCGCTGTTTCCGTTCCTGATCGTGCTGACGTCGGTGGCCGGCTTCTTCGGCTCCAAGGAACTTGCCGACCAGGCCGTCGGACTGTTGCTGCAGGTCTGGCCGCAGCAGGTCGCCGAGGCGCTGTCCGGCCAGATCCACGACGTGCTGACCAACACCCGCGGCGACATCCTGACCATCGGCGCGGTGCTCGCGGTGTACTTCGCCTCCAACGGCGTCGAGGCGCTGCGGGTGGCGCTGAACCGCGCCTATGCCGTGATCGAGCCGCGGCGCTGGTACTGGCTGCGGCTGGAATCGATCGGCTACACGCTGGTCGCGGCGTTCACCTCGCTTGCGATGGCGTTCCTGATCGTGCTCGGCCCGCTGATCATCGAGGCGGCGCGGCGCTATATCCCGTTCTTCGTCGAATCGAATGAGAGCCTGCTCAACACCGCCCGTTACGGCATCACGGTGCTGGCCCTGGTCGTCGCGCTCTTCATCCTGCATGCGTGGCTGCCCGCGGGCCGCCGCGGCTTCACGCAGATCCTGCCCGGCATCATCTTCACCATAGTGGCCTCGCTGATCTCGGGCATCGGCTTCGGCATGTATCTGGCGCGCTTCGCCAACAACTACGTCACGATGTATGCGGGGCTCGCCTCGGTGGTGATCGCGCTGGTGTTCCTGTATTTCATCGCCGCGATCTTCGTGTTCGGCGGCGAGCTGAACGCGGCGATCATCAAGTCCCGGCTGCCGCGCGGCGTGCCGCTTCAAGCAGCGCAGTCGCGAGTGCGCGCGGAGAAACAGGTTTGACCAGGAAGGCATCGGCGCCGGCGGCGCGCGCCGCGGCCTCGTCCTCGGCGCGACCGGAGATCCCGACGATCACGATGCGGCCGTGCGGCGGCGGCAGCGCGCGGATGCGCTTGATCGCCTCGACACCGCCGATGCCGGGCAGCACCATGTCCATCAGCACGGCGTCGAAGGCCCCCTGTCCGAGCCGGTCGGGCGCGCCCTCGCCCTGGCCGATGAATTCGGTATGGTGACCGAGCTCGGTCAGGATCGTGTTGAGCACGACGCGACCGAACGGATTGTCCTCGACGCTGAGCAGCCGCAGCCCCTGCGATGACGGCGTCGCTGCGCCTTCGCTCGAGGACGCGCCGACCGGTCCTGCGGCTGAAGCCAGCATAACGTTGAGCGTGAAGACGGTGCCGCCGCCCTTGCGCTGGGCCACGACGACGTCGCCGCCCATGGCGCGCGCGAGCTGCTCGACCGAAGACAGGCCGAGCCCGGCGCCGCCGAACCGCGCGGCGATCGAGACATTAACCTGCGAGAATGGCCGAAACAGGCGCTTGACCTCCGATAGCGTCAGGCCGATGCCGCTGTCGGAGATCGCAAAGGCAACGCCGATCCTGCCGTCCGCCTTTCCCTTGACCGATCCCTTGCCCGACCCCTTGGCCGCGCGCGCCGGCGCGACGTGCAGCTCGATGCTGCCCTGCTCGGTGAACTTGACGGCGTTGTCGATCAGGTTCTCCAGCGCCGCCCGCAGCCGGACGGGATCGCCGACCGCAAATGCCGGCAACTTGGCGGAGATCTCGACCGAGGCCCGCAATCCCTTGGCTGCGGCGCGGCCGGCCAGCGAATCCCCGGCGTGGCGCGCCAGCGTGCGGAGGTCGAAGAAGTCCTGCCGGATCTCGAGCCCCGGCCCCTCGCTCCGGGCAGCATCGACGAACAGGGTCGCAAGGTTAGCCAGATGCTCGGCGCCGGCCTTGATGGTGTCGACCCAGCGCCGCTCGCGCTCGTCGAGACCCGACGTCGCGAGCAGGTTGCTGATTGCGAGGATTCCGGTCAGCGGGGTCCGGACCTCATGGGCAAAGGCGGCAAGCGCAGTCTCGACCATGCCGGGACCGGCCTTCGGCGCAGTTCGCTTACGGCCCGGCTTCGCGACCGTCTTGGTGACCGTCTTGGCGATGCGGGTCTTCGACGGCTCGCCCTTGGCTCGCCGCTTGCTGCGCCCTCCGCGCGATACTTTCGCCATGATCTCCGTGACCCCGCCCCGCGGGCAGCATGGCATGCCAGGAGCGGCAGAGTCACGGCGCCCTTTGGGTGAAGCCAAGGCAAGTCACGATGATGGTAACCAGTCCATCCACCCGCGGTACCTCACCCGCTTGCGGGCAGGGCTGTCGCACATGGCACTTGGCTGACAGACTTACGCGATAGCCTGCCGTCGCAGGGACGCGCCGCCAAAATATCGAAAACAACCCCATGCAAAGTAGCCGGCGTACCGGCGTTCGACACCGCAACTTGACACGTCGGGCAAATCAGCGGCAAAATTCCATTATTCCGAAATCATGTGCAGCACGCTAGAGTAAGCCGACCAGTCGGCGGATATCGGCCGGGCTGGCGCCCTCTGCCCGCAGCTCGCGCAGCCCGGTCGCCCGGGTCGATTTCGACAGTTTTTGGCCGGCAGCGTCCCGGATCAGCGTGTGGTGCCGGTAGGCCGGCACGGGCAGTCCAAGCAGCTCCTGCAACAGCCGATGCACGCTAGTCGACCAGAACAGGTCAACGCCCCTGACCACATCGGTGACGCCTTGCAGGGTGTCGTCGATCACGACCGAGAGATGGTAACTGGTTGGGGTCTCCTTGCGCGCCAGGATCACGTCGCCCCAGGCCTCCGGCCGGGCCGCCACGTTCCCGGTCTTGGCGGCCGGACCCTCGCCGTCCTCCTGCCAGCGCAGGCCGCCGGTGCGCGCGCATGCTGCCGCCATGTCGAGCCGCAGCGCGAACGGCCCGCCCTGCCCGATCAGCCGGTCGCGCTGCTCGGCCGAGAGCGATTTCGCGGTTCCCGGATAGAGCGGCGCGCCATCCGGATCGCGCGGCCACGCGCTGGCGGACTCGCGGTCCGCGACCAGCCGCGCGATCTCGGCGCGGCTTTCGAAGCTCGGATAGACCAGCCGCTCGGCCGACAAGCGCTCGATCGCCGCGCGATAGGCGGCAAAATGCTCCGACTGCCGCCGCACCGGGGTCTCCCAGGCGATGCCGAGCCAGGCCAGATCTTCATAGATTGCCTGCTCGAACTCGACCCGGCAGCGCGTCGCGTCGATGTCCTCGATCCGCAGCAGGAAGCGTCCGCCCGAATCGCGCGCCAGGTCGTAGTTGAGCAGCGCCGAATAGGCATGGCCGAGATGCAGGTAGCCGTTCGGACTCGGGGCAAAACGGAAAACGGGTGGCATGGTGTTCGATCGCGCGTCATTGCCGGGCCGGACCCGGCGATCCTTGGTGGGCATGATCTTCGCGCAAACGCCTGGCGTTTGTCGCGAAGCAAAACCGGTTTCCACTTTTCCGGACCATGCGGCTGGACAAGACTCTGTTACGATAGGAGATGGATGCGCGGGTCAAGCCCGCGCATGACAAGCCGAATGCAGATCCCGCAATGCTGATCCATCTCGAAACCCAGGCCGACCTCGATGAGGCCATCCAGAAGCTGGTCGACCAGGATCGACGGCTGCGCCCGATCCTCGAACTGACCGGCATGCCGGCCATCCGGCAGCGCGAGCCGGGGTTTGCGGGACTTGCCGCGATCGTCTGCGGCCAGCAGTTGTCGACCGCGAGTGCTGCTGCGATCTGGGGCCGTGTCAGCCAGGCGTTCGACCCGTTCCACCATGATACGATTCGCAAGGCGCGCGCCGACCGGCTCGGCCGGCTCGGGCTCTCGGCGGCCAAGATCAAGACGCTGAAGCACATCGCGCGCGAGCTCGCCGAGGAGCGGCTGAACCTCGACGTGCTCGCCAACGAAGAGGCCGATGCCGCGCACAACACGCTGACCGCGCTGCCCGGGATCGGCCCGTGGACCGCCGACGTCTATCTCTTGTTCTGCCTCGGCCATGGCGATGCCTGGCCGGCGGGAGACCTCGCCGTGCAGGAAGCGGTCAAGGTCGGACTCGGGCTGAAGGAGCGGCCGACGCCGAAGCAGATGGCACCGCTCGCCGAGCCGTGGCGTCCGTTGCGCGGCGCCGCCGCGCATCTGTGGTGGGCCTATTATCGCGTGCTCAGGAATCGCGAAGGCGTGATCGCCGGCGCGAAGTAGGTCGTGGAGAAAACATTCCAACTGCGTGAACGCGTGATATAGCATCCGTAGACGAATACTTATTCACTTTGCCGGCCTCGCCCATTTTGCCCAGCACATCCTTCCAGCAAGGAGGACAGACCTGGTATCGCTTCGCATCCCACTGACGCTTCTCCTGATAACCCTCGGGGCTATCGCCGCGGCGTGGTGGTGGCTGGGCATCCCGGTCAGCCTGGTGCGCGCTCCGATCGATCCGAGCGATAAAGTCCAGTGCATCTCCTACGCTCCGTTCCGCAACAATCAGACATCACTTGCTCCCGCGACGCAGGTCACGCCGGAACAGATCGCAGAAGACCTCGCGCAACTCGCGAAGATATCCGACTGCATCCGCACCTATGCGACCGATCTCGGTCTCGACCAGATCCCCGGGCTCGCAGCCAAGGCCGGGCTGAAGGTCATTCAGGGCATTTTCCTCGATCGAGACCGAAAGAAGAATGCAACGCAGGTCGAAACGGCGATCCGCCTCGCCAAGCAATATCCCGACACGATCATCGCGCTCGTGGTCGGCAACGAAGTTCTGCTGCGCAAGGAAATGGCGGCGTCCGACCTCGCCGCCATGATCCGCTCGATCAAGGCACAGGTCAGCGTTCCCGTCACCTATGCCGACGTCTGGGAGTTCTGGCTGAGCAACCGCGAACTTGCTGACGTCGTCGACTTCATCACGATTCACATCCTGCCATATTGGGAGAATATCCCAATCCCCGCGGAACGTGCCGCCGCTCACGCTGACGAGATGCGCCGGCAGATCGCGGCGGTTTTTCCGGGCAAGGAAATCTTTATCGGAGAAGTAGGTTGGCCGAGCGAGGGGCGCATGCGCGAGTCCGCGCTGCCGTCGCGCGTCAATCAGGCACGCGTGGTCTCGGAGGTGCTCGACCTTGCCCGGCGCGAGCATTTCCGCGTCAATTTGTTCGAAGCGTACGATGAGGGATGGAAGCGCGAGATCGAAGGTACGGTCGGTGGCTCCTGGGGCCTGTTCGATTCCGAAGAACGCACGCTGAAATATCCGGCTGGAGTGCCGATCAGTAATTTTCCGTTATGGAAACTGCAAATGTGCAGCGGAATGGCGCTGGCGATCCTGGTGTTCGGCGCGGCATGGCTGACCTTGCGCCGCAAGCCGAGGGAGCCAAAGGAAGCAAGGCTCGTGTCATGGCTTGCGGTCACTCTCTCTGCGACCACAGCCGGAATCCTGTTCGGGGTCGCCGCGCAACGACTGGTCTATGAAAGCTACGGCACCGGAGGCTGGCTTGTGTGGGGGTCGCTTCTTGTGGCGGCAACGGCTTCGCCGGTGTTCGGCGCCAACGCCCTGATGTCGGGTCGCGCGCCGCCCAGCTTTGCCGAATTGCTGGGTCCGAAGGGCTACCACACTGAATCGGTACTGGTGACGATGCACGGATTGGCCTTGATGGTCACCGCCGTGATCGGCACAGCGACCGCACTCGGCCTTATCTTCGACCCGCGCTTCATCGATTTTCCGTTCGCGCCCCTCACGATGGCGGCGGTGCCTTTTGCAGCCTTGACGCTGCTCAATCCTCCCGGGAAGGGAAACCGCCCTCTCGCGGAATCGATGTTTGCCGGCATTTTCGTTGCAGCGGCAATCTACACTGGGCTCAACGAAGGGCCAGAGAACTGGCAGGCGCTGTGGACTTGCGCTGCCTTCATGTTGCTCGCGGCAACGTTATGGCGGGCCCGCGCCTGAAAATACGTACCAGGCCGTGTACCCATAAACCCAGCGACGTGATGCGACGAACGCTGTCGGATCAGGGAGCCTTCGTGCGTCCTATGCCCGGCCGCGTTCTCACCATTGATAGCGCACGACGCCCTTGCCGGCATAGCTGCGTGTGACGTTGGAGAATTCACCCTCGAACGTCCCCGCCACCGACCAGCCGTTGACCCACTTCATCTCGGCGGATGCGGTGGTCAGCGCGGAGTCGGAGGCCTGCGCTGCGCCGTTGACCACGAAGCTTGCGCCCGGCAGCGCCTGGAACGTGGGGCTGATCGTCCGGTTCGGGTCGTAGTCATGCGCCCAGGCGAGCCGGCCCCGCAACGTGAGGATGCCATCGAGCATGGCGAACGACTTGTCGCTGCGCAGGCCGAGTTCGCTGCGCGTATCGGTCACGCTTCGGGCCGCATTGGCCAGTGCAAAAGTCGCCGAGCCGGATACCACCTGCTCGGCATAGGCCGGGAGCTGGAAGGTCGTGAACTGCGCCGCCGCATACGGTGTCAGGCCGATGCCGCCGATCCAGGGCGCGACGAAGCGATAGCCGCCTTCGGCGCGGCCCGAATACGCGTTGGCATTGAACTCGGCGCGCAGGCGGTCGATGCCGGCGATCGTGACCGTGCGGTTGGTCGTGATGTCCTGCCAGCCATAGGCCAGCGCGCCGGTTATATAGGCCGGCCCCTGGGTGTGGCGGGCATAGACGCCTGCCTGGAACAGGTCGGAGCGTCCGCTTCCGAGCCCGTTGCCGATCGTAAACGCCGTGCCGCCGCCGGCCAGCGAAAAGCCTGCCAGCGTGTCCGGCGTGAATAGATAGTCGGCACCCGCGGCGGCTCCGGCAATGCTGCTCGTCGTGAAATTGGTGCCCGTGGCCGCGTTACCGTCCGTCGACTGCGTGCCGCCGAAGGCCGCGCCCCAAACGCTCCAGCGCCTTTGGGGGATGAGCGGCGGCGCCTTCGTGACCATCGCGAAGGCGTCGGTCTTCTCCTTCTTCTTCGCGGCGTAGGCGCTCGCCTCGTCGTCCTCTTCCGTAAAGCCGGTCGCGCTCGGCGATAGTCCCTGCCCGCCGTTCTGCTGCATGAACCGATCGGTGAGCAGGCTCATATACATGCTCATGGCCTGGAACGTCGTCTGTTGCGAGCCCGTGCCGACTTCGCCGGAGGCTTGCGTCAGTCCCGCGGGCGACAGCGTTCCATAGACCAGCGGGATGCTGCCATTGGCGTTGAAGAAGCTGCTCAGCGCATTGCCGACCGCCTGTTGATTGGTGTTGAGGCCGCCCGGGACCGCGAAATTCAGGTTCAGATTGAGGAAGACGTCGCTGGCGTCGTAGCTCAGGGCCGTGTTGAAGCCCGACGGCAGATTGGTGTTGACCACCGAGCCGAACGTGCCGGTGACGCCGCCCGTCGCGGTCAGAATGGTGTATTTCTTGGCGACGTAGATGCCATTGGCGAACATCGCAGCGACGGTCGCACCGCCAAGCGTTGCCGCGCCAGTAACGGTCGTGAAGGATGCGGTCGTCGGATTGAGGGACACGACGTACATCGCGCCCGATTGGAACGCGAGGTTGCCATTGATCGCCATCGATATACCCGGTGCGCCCGATCCCGGCGCGAATATGCCGCCCGAATTGACCTGGGTGTTGCCGACCGTCCCCGTGCCAAGCAGCATGCCGCCGCTGTTCACCGTCGTCAGGCTCGACGTGGCAATCGATCCGTCGATCTCGAGCTTGGCGCCATTGTTGATGGTGGTCGCGCCGGTGTATGTGTTGGTCCCGGTGAAAATCGCCGAGCCGCCCGAGCCAGAGTTGGCGATGGTGATGTTGCCGCCGGTGGTCGCGTCGGAGAACACGCCCGAGAATGTCACCGTATTGCCCGCGAGATTGATCGTGTTCGTCGTGGCGTTGCTGAGCGAGAATCCCTGGCTGTAGGTCGCGCCGGCCTGATCCATCAGCAACGTGCCACCATTGAAGATCGGGGCGAGGGTGACCCCCAGCGCGCTCGCGTTGTAGCTTGGGACCGCGGTGTCGATGGTGTGGAAGACGTCCATCGTCACGGTCACGTTGCCGGAGTTCAGCGCATGCAGTCCGTCGGTATTCACGCCGGTGGCCTGATAGGTGAAGGTATCTATTCCGGCGAAACCCGCGGTTGGCGTGTAGAGAAGCGAATTGCCGCTGGTGGTCAACGTACCATGCGACGGGTTGACGTTACCAAATCCCTTGATGATTTGATTGATGCAACCGGATACGGCCGACGCGGGTGGTCCCTGACCTGCATTCCCCTGCGCGCCGCAACCGGTGATACTTCCTGCGGGAACCGCGAGCAGGATGGCGTTATTCGGGGTGTCCAATACCGTGACGGCTCCGGGAATGACGTTCAGCGAGACATTGAGCGTGGCAGGACCGCTGGTGCCAAAAGTGGTCCCGCCGGCCGAACCCGGGCCGCCGGCGCCGTTGAACACGGTCGTCACACCGATCGAGAAATGATCCAGGCCGACGAATGTAGAAGTTGAGGGAGTGTAGATGTAATTGATGCCGCTGGCCGTCCGCGTGCCGACGAGGGTTCCGTTCGTGGTCGTTATGTTCAAATGAGTATCGTTGTTGACGTTGCCGCCGTAGCAATCCGGATCAGCGGTGAACACGCCGCTGCCACCATTGACGATCAGGAACGTGGTGCCCTCATTGGGCTGGCAGAACAGCGGATCGCCTGGGTTGTTGGTAACGGCGAGTGCTGCGCTGGTGCAAATTCCCAGGACGGCGACGGTCACAATTAAACGAGCAAGCCATCCCGCACCCTGGCCCCAGACCAAAAATTTCCGCATCCCGACGACGTAAAATGCCATGGGGTGCCCCCTCGAAAAACTGACCCAAAACATAAAGGCTTGTCGGTCCACATCAGAACCGGAGTCGACTCGATTAGCCCTTAGGTATTTTACCTAAGACGCCGTAGTATCCTACCGACATGACACCCAGCAATATCAGGCACCGTCCAGACACAACTTATCTACGGTTGTGGCGGATCAGCCACTGTTCGCTTGTTCTCTTATCCTGAGGGTTCAAGCGCGGTTCTTTATCCGCTTCAGTTGTTGCGACTGCGCCGCTTGCTCCTCAAATCGTGGGCTTTGAAGCCGGCTTCTCCGCACAATCAAAAGGACCAGAGCCCTTTTCCGTTCCGATGGAATCTGAACGGGGCTCTAGATTTTCGTCTTGACGCGTTTTCTTGACGCGAACCGGTATCCACTTCGCTCGAAAACGCGCTACCCACGCAGCCTGACGCGGTCCTCGCGCGCGCAATCGGTGACGAAGCCGATGACGGCGCGCACCGAGGGAAGCTCGACCAGGTCGGGATGGGCGAGCAGCCAGAGATCGGAGAGGCTCGACAGCTTCTGCGGCGCGACCCGAACCAGATCGGGATAGTCGGCCCCGACCAGGCAGGACAGCGCGCAAATCCCGAGCCCGGCCCGCGCCGCCGCAAGCATGTCGCCCTGCGAGGAGCAGCGCATCACCAGCGTGCCCTGCCGCGTGATGACGTCGCTCCACCGCGCCAGCCGCGCATTCGAGGCCTGGTCGGCGAACCCGATCACGCTGTGCCCCCGCCACTCGTCCGGCCGCTCCGGCAGCTTGCGCCCGGCGGCATAACCGCGTGACGCATAAAAGCCGGCGCCGAGCCGTCCGATCTTGCGTCCGATCAGGTTCTCGTCCCCGGCATCGACCGGCCGCAGCACCACGTCGGCCTCGCGCCGCCGCACGCTCGCCGGAAACGGATGGGTGATGATCTCGAGCTGGATGTTGGCGTGATCGCGCAGAAACGGCCCGAGGCGCGGCATCAGCCAATGCGCCGCCAACGTCGCGCCGATCGACAGCTTCACGACGCCGCGGGCCTGCTCGCCGGTGGCGGACGCGGCCGCCTCCGCGCGCAGCGCCGCAGCCGCCATCACCTCAGTGTGCTCGCGGAACTTGCGGCCATGCGATGTCAGCGACAGGCCATCATTGGAGCGGGCGAACAGGCGAGTCCCGAGCTGCTTCTCGAGTGCCGCGACGTTGCGCCCGATGGTGGGGTGGCTGATGCGCAACCGCCGCGCCGCGCCGGCGAAGCTGCGCGTCTCGGCGACCGCGACGAACGTCTTGCAAAGCTCCCAGTCCATGTTGCCGCCCGCGCCGTTGTTCATTTCTGGCCAATCAGCTGTTCAATATTGAACGTCATGACGCGGCCGTCCAGCCTTATATTGCCGCGCCAAGGGAGCCGCCGCTCCGGCCATCACAACAAATCGCGATCCGCCCCGGCACCGGCCGGGCGGCGCATGGAGGATCCGAACAATGTCGCTGCCCGCCTCGCTCGCCAACAGGCTCGAACTGCCGGTCGTCGGCTCCCCGCTGTTCATCGTCTCGGGGCCCGAGCTCGTGATCGCGCAGTGCAAGGCCGGCATCGTCGGCTCATTCCCGGCGCTCAACGCCCGCCCGGTCGAGAAGCTCGACGAATGGCTGACGCGGATCGAGAACGAGCTCGGCGAGTATCAGGCGCTGCATCCGGAGAAGAAGGTCGCTCCCTACGCGGTCAACCAGATCTGCCACGCCTCCAACGACCGGCTGATGCACGACATGGAAACCTGCGTGAAGCACAAGGTGCCCATCATCATCACCTCGCTGCGGCCGCCGTCCGAGATCGTCGAAGCCGCGCATTCCTATGGCGGCGTGGTGTTCCACGACGTCATCAACGTGAAGCACGCCCGCAAGGCCGCCGAGCAGGGCGTCGACGGATTGATCCTGGTCTGTGCCGGCGCCGGCGGCCATGCCGGCACGCTGTCACCGTTCGCGCTGGTGCGCGAGGTCAAGCAGTGGTTCAAGGGCACCATCCTGCTGTCGGGCGCGATCTCCGACGGCTGGAGCATCGCGTCCGCACTCGCGCTCGGCGCCGACCTTGCTTATGTGGGCACCCGCTTCATCGCGACCGAGGAAGCCAACGCCGACCTCAGGTACAAGCAGGCGCTGACCGAATATGCCGCACACGACATCGTCTATTCGAACCTGTTCACCGGCGTGCACGGCAACTACCTCGGACCGTCGATCGCAGCCGCAGGCCTCGATCCCACCAACCTGCCGGTCGCCGACAAGACCAAGATGAATTTCGGCTCCGGCGGCAACACCAAGGCCAAGGCCTGGCGCGACATCTGGGGTTCGGGCCAGGGCATCGGCCAGATCACCGACGCCCCGCCGGTTGCCGAATTGGTGGCGCGGATGAAGGCGGAGCTTGCGCAGGCACGCGACAGCTTCACGACGCGGCTCAGCGCCTGATCGGCAATCCCTGATATCTCGCAGGAGCGCAGGATGAAGCGTCCGCTGTTATTGATCCTTCTCGCCCTGCTCACGACGATGTCCGGCATGGCACGGGCCGGCGACGGCCCGTGGGGCGCGTTCGAGAAGAACACGCTCAATCCGGGCGAGATGTCGCAGGCAACGCCGGCGGACCTCGGTCTGGCCTTCGAGCGCGTCGCAATACCGAGCCGTGATCGCCGGCTCGACGGCTTCCTGGTGCATGCGGCCGCATCATGCCCGGCCGCGCCGGCGCTGCTGATCTTCCACGGCCGTGGCGAAACCGTCGCCGATTGGATCGCGGTGCAGAAATTCCTGCACGACAAATGTGTGTCCTCGCTCGTGTTCGACTATTCCGGGCATGGCCGGAGCAGCCCGCCCGGGACGATCGACAACATCAACGATGACAGCGTCGCGGCGCTCGACGCCTTCTTGAAGCTGTTTCCCGCCGACGGACGGCGCTGCCTGCTCAGCCACTCCCTCGGCGGCGGTCCATTGCTTTACGCGGCAACGCATGGTGACGCCAAACCGGACTGCATCGTCGTTGCAAGCCCGTTCTCGTCGCTGCGCGACATTGCTATTCGGGGTGGCGCGCCCGAGCAGGCCATGCTCAAGCTGCCGGACGTCTGGAACAACGTCGACGCGGCGAGCCATTTGTCGATCCCCCTGCTTTGGGTTCACAGCCGATCGGACAAAACGATCCCTGTCGATCTCGGCCAACGGGTCTATGATGCGAAGCCGGGAACGAAGACCTCCGACGTGATCGACGGATTTGATCACAACGCAATCTACAAGGAGATGCCCGACGCGATCTGGTCACCGATCATCGCGTTTGCGAAGACCAAATCAGCGGCGCGGGCCGGAAGCTGGTAAGCCGGAACACCGGCCGGACGATCGCGAGGAAACGGAACGGAATATGATCATCAGCGGCGACAGACAGATCAGCTATAGCGACATTCACGCCCGCATCGCGCGGGCGGCGACCGGCTTCCGCGCGCTCGGCGTTCAGGGCGGCAAGCCGGTCGGCATGATGCTGCGCAACGATTTCGCGCTGTTCGAGGTGGTCGCAGCGTCAGCCGCACTCGGCAGTCCGGTGGTGCCGATCAATTGGCATCTGAAGGCGGACGAGGTCGCCTACATCCTGTCCGACAGCGGCGCCGACACGCTGGTTTGCCACGCCGACCTGCTGCCGCAGATCCGCGACGGGCTGCCGCCGGAGATCAAGCTATTGGTCGTGACGACGCCGCCGGAGATCGCCGCAGCCTATGGCGTGGCGCCGGAACTCACGCACGCGCCCGATGGCGTCGCCGACTGGGACCAATGGCGCGACACCCATGCGCCGCTGACCGACGCTCCGCTCGGCGCCGCGCCGATGTTCTATACCTCGGGCACGACCGGACTGCCGAAGGGCGTGCGGCGCAAGCCGATGCATCCCGAGCAGTTGCCGGCGGCGGCCCGCATCGGTGCGCTCACCTACGGCGTCAAGCCCGACGAAGATCAGGTGATCCTGATGAACGGGCCGATGTACCATTCGGCCCCGCATTCCTACGGCATGCTCGCGTTCCGCAACGGCTGCAGCATCGTGCTCGAACCGCGCTTCGATCCCGAGGATCTGCTGCAACTGACCGAGCGTCACCGCGTCACCCACATGCATATGGTGCCGACCATGTTCGTGCGGCTGCTGCGGCTGCCGGAGGAGACGCGGCGGCGCTACGACCTGTCGTCGCTGCGCTTCATCATCCACGGCGCGGCGCCCTGCCCGGTCGACGTCAAGCGCGCGATGATCGAGTGGTGGGGCCCCGTGATCAACGAATATCTCGGCTCGACCGAGACCGGCATCCCGGTCTGGCATTCGTCGGCCGAGGCGCTGGCCAAGCCCGGCACTGTCGGCCGCGCCATCGAGGGCGGCATCGTCAAGATCTTCCGGCCCGACGGCACGCAATGCGACGTCGGTGAGCCCGGCGAGATCTTCATGCGCCAAACCTTGATCTCGGATTTCGACTATCACCGTAATGCCAAGGCACGCGCCGAGGCCGATCACGACGGCCTGATCAGCGTCGGCGACGTCGGCTATCTCGACGCGGACGGCTATCTGTTCCTGTGCGACCGCAAGCGCGACATGGTGATCTCGGGCGGCGTCAACATCTATCCCGCCGAGATCGAGAATACCCTGATCGGCATGGCAGGCGTCCGCGATTGCGCGGTATTCGGCGTGCCCGACGACGAGTATGGCGAGCGGCTGTTCGCCTGCGTCGAGCCGGAAGCGGACAGCACGCTATCGATCGCGGCGATCCAGGAATTTCTGCGCGGCAAGCTCGCCAATTTCAAGGTGCCGAGGGACATCCGCTTCATGGACGCGCTGCCGCGCGAGGCCACCGGCAAGATCTTCAAGCGCAAGCTGCGCGACCTCTACCGCGACGGACAGCTTCGCTGAACGAGATGGCGGTGAGGCGAACGGCGTTTGAAACTTAGTTGCTGTTGCAAAACGCCGGCGATCGACGCAACGATGCCGGCGCATCCGAAGCCGGGATCATCGCCATGAACGCCACTGACTTCATCGTCATCCGCAACGACCTGCAGCAATGCAAGGTGATCGAGACGCGATTGCCCGATGCCGCGGCGCTGCCGGTCGATGCGCTGCTGGTGAAAGTGACCCGCTTCGCCTTCACCGCCAACAACATCACCTACGCCGTGATCGGCGAGCAGCTGAAATACTGGCAGCTGTTCCCGGCGCCCGAGGGGTACGGCATCATCCCGGTGTGGGGCTTTGGCGAGGTGCTGGCGTCGAAACATCCCATGATCGCAGCCGGCGAAACGCTGTTCGGCTATTTCCCGATGGCGACCCATCTGGTGATCGAGGCGGCCGATGTCAGCAAGCGCGGCCTGCGCGACGGCGCCGCGCACCGGCAGGAGGTCTCGCCGGTCTACAATGCCTATGCCCGCGTCTCCGGCGATCCGACCTATGCCGGCCAGCAGGGCGATTTCCGCGCGCTGCTGCTGCCGTTGTTCATGCTGTCGTTCCTGGTCGACGACGCCCTCGCCGAGAACGCGTTCTACGGCGCACGCCGCGTCATCCTGTCGTCGGCCTCGAGCAAGACCGCGTTCGGGCTCGCCCATCTGCTGCACAAACGCGGCATCCGGGTGATCGGGCTGACCTCGAAGGGCAATGTCGATTTCGTCACCTCGCTCGGCTGCTATGACGACGTCGTCACCTATGACCAGGTCGCCGCGATCCCGGCGGCTGAGCCCACGGCCTATGTCGACATGGCCGGCAACAGTGCGCTGCGCGAGACCCTGCACCGGCACTTCGGTGCGCAGATGGTCTATTCCGGCCGGGTCGGGCTCACCCATCGCGCGAGCGAGCCGGATGAGCCGACGCTGCCCGGTGCCAAGCCGGTGTGGTTCTTCGCGCCCGACCAGATCCGCAAGCGCGCCAAGGAATGGGGTCCCGGCGGCATCGACCAGCGGTTCGGCGCCGCATGGACGGAGCTCGTGCCGCACCTGCCCAACTGGCTCGATGTCGTCGAGCGGCGCGGCCCGGCCGCGGTGCGCGAGGCCTATCTCGATACCCTGCAGGGCCGCGTTCCGCCGGATCAAGGCCTGATCCTGTCGCTGGCCGAATAGGCGATATCCCGTCGCGCCCTTTCTGCGGCCTCGCCAATGGGTATAGGCTTGCCGGCAAGGGAACGCCGCCAAGAAGAACGTCACCAAGGCGGCCGATGACGAGAAACGCTCAATGCTCGACAAGACGGACGATATTTCGGTCGCCGCCGACAATTGGCTTGTGCAGTTCGAGGATGCGCTGGCGGGCCCCGACGATGTGCTGCTGAAGCCGCTGTTCCATCCCGAGAGCTATTGGCGCGACGTGCTGGCGCTGAGCTGGAACATCCAGACCGTCAACCGCGCCTTTGCCATCATCGAGGAATTGCCCGCGCATGCCCGCCGCAGTGCGCCGCATGACTTCCGCATCGATGCCGAGCGCGCGCCGCCCCGCCGGGTGATGCGCGCCGGCACGAACGCGATCGAGGCGATCTTCAAGTTCGAAACCGCTGTCGGCCGCGGCCACGGCATTGTGCGGCTGATCCCTGACGCCGCCGACGGCGATCGGCTGAAGGCCTGGACGTTGCTGACCGCACTAGAGGAGTTGAAGGGGTTCGAGGAGCAGCAGGGACGCACAAGGCCGCGTGGACAAGCCTATTCCCGCGATTTCCGCGGACCCAACTGGCTCGACCTGCGCAGGGCGTCCGCCAAATATGCCGGCCGCGACCCCGATGTGCTGGTGGTCGGCGGCGGACAGGCCGGGCTTGCGATCGCCGCCCGGCTGCAACAGCTCAAGATCGATACGCTGATCGTCGACCGCGAGGCGCGCGTCGGCGACAATTGGCGCAAGCGCTATCACGCGTTGACTCTGCACAACCAGGTGCAGGTCAATCATTTGCCCTACATGCCGTTCCCGCCGAACTGGCCGACCTATATCCCGAAGGACAAGCTCGCCAACTGGTTCGAATCCTATGTCGATGCCATGGAGCTGAACTTCTGGACCGGTACGGAATTCGTCGGCGGCAGCTATGACGAGGCAAGGGGACGCTGGACCATCGAGCTGCGCCGCGCCGACGGCACGACGCGGAAACTGCAGCCGCGCCATGTCGTGATGGCGACCGGCGTCAGCGGCATCCCGAGCGTGCCCGATATCCTCGGCTTGAAGACTTTCTCCGGCAAGGTGCTGCACTCCAGCGGTTACGAGGACGGCGAGCATTGGGCGGGCAAGCGCGCGCTTGTCATCGGCACCGGCAACAGCGGCCACGACATCGCGCAGGATCTGCATTCCTCCGGCGCCGAGGTCACCTTGGTGCAGCGCTCCTCGACGCTCATCACCAATATCGAACCGTCGGCGCAGCTGGCCTATGCCGCCTACAATGAAGGCTCGCTCGAGGACAACGACCTGATCGCGACCTCGATGCCGCTGGCGCTCGCCAAGCGCAGCCATGTGCTGATCACCGAGCAGTCGAAGGAGCTCGACAGGCCGCTGCTCGACGGCCTCGCGCGCAAGGGCTTCAAGCTCGATTTCGGCGACGGCGGCACCGGCTGGCAGTTCAAATACCTGACCCGCGGCGGCGGCTACTACTTCAACGTCGGCTGCTCCGATCTCGTCGCGAGCGGCGCGATCGCGCTGAAGCAGTTCGCCGACATCGAGACCTTCGTGAGCGAAGGCGCGCGGCTGAAGACCGGCGAGACGGTGACCGCCGACCTGATCGTGCTCGCGACCGGCTACCGGCCGCAGGAAGAGCTGGTGAAGAGACTGTTCGGCGAGGCGATGGCCGCGCGCGTCGGCCCGATCTGGGGGTTCGGCGACGGCCAGGAGCTGCGCAACATGTACACCCGCACGCCGCAGCCCGGCCTGTGGTTCATCGCCGGCAGCCTCGCGCAATGCCGCATCAACTCGCGCTATCTCGCGCTGCAGATCAAGGCGATCGAGGAAGGACTGTTGCCGCGCGACGTCGGGCCTGTGGCGAGGTTGACATAACCGTCATCGTCATTCCGGGATGCGCGGAGCGCAGGCCCGGAATCCATAACCACGATCGGGAGTATGGATTCCGGGCTCGCGCTACGCGCGCCCCGGAATGACGAAAAGAGAGAGGGGACGAACAATGCCAACCATCCTCGGCACCGGCGAGCATCGCTACCGCGTGGTGGAGAACTTCGCAAAACTCCCCGACGGCTGGAGCCTGACGGATGTCGCCTCCGTCGCGGTCGACAGCAAGGACCGCGTCTATGTCTTCAACCGTGGCGAACACCCGATGGTGGTGCTCGACCGCGAGGGGAATTTCATCCGGAGCTGGGGCGAAGACGTGTTCGCGCGCGCCCACGGCCTGCATATCGACGCCGACGACAATCTCTATTGCACTGACGACGGCGACCACACCGTGCGCAAATGCTCCACCGACGGCAAGGTGCTGCTGACGATCGGCATCCCGAACAAGCCGGCGCCATTCATGAGCGGCGAGCCGTTCCATCGCTGCACCCATACCGCGCTGTCGCCGAGCGGCGAGATCTATGTCTCCGACGGCTACGGCAATGCCTGCGTCCACAAATACACGCCGGACGGCAGGCTGATCAAAACCTGGGGCGAGCCCGGCACCGATCCCGGCCAGTTCAACATCGTGCACAACATCGCGACCGACGCCGATGGCTGGGTCTATGTCGCCGACCGCGAGAACCACCGCGTCCAGGTGTTCGACGGCAACGGTAAATACGAGACGCAGTGGAACAATCTGCACCGGCCCTGCGCGCTGTGCTGCTGCGGTGGCGGCAAGCAGCCGAATTTCGTGATCGGCGAGCTCGGCCCCGGCATGGCCGTCAACCGCAAGGTGCCCAATCTCGGCCCACGGCTGTCGATCGTGGATCATACCGGCAAACGCATCGCCCGGCTCGGCGGCGAGCACGGCCCCGGCGTCGAGACCGGCAAATTCCTGGCGCCGCACGGCATCGCGCTGGATTCGCGCGGCGACATCTATATCGGCGAAGTCGGCGTCACCGACTGGAAGACCAGCTTTCCGGACACCGAGATGCCGGCCGCGGTGCGCGTGACGCGATGCTTGCAGAAGCTGGAGCGGGTGACGGCGTAGTTTTGTAAAGGCCGCCCTTTGTCTTACCCCGTCACCCTGAGGAGCGCGCATTGCGCGCGTCTCGAAGGGTCGACGGCCCGGCTGGTGGCCGTGCATCCTTCGAGGCTCGCAAGAGCTCGCACCTCAGGATGACGGGTCGAAGAGCGCGCCCGCGAAAATCAAATCTCGCCGATCACCTCGCGGCGGCGCTGCTCGGATTCTTCCGCGTAGCGGCGCATCGCGTGCGCTTCGGTGAGGAGGCCGATCGGCCGCCGGTCGCCGTCGTCCTCGACCACGGCGAGCGATTCCGCTTCGGCGGCGTCGAACACCGCGATCGCCTCCTGCACGTTCATGGCGGGATGCAGCACCACATCGGAATAGCGCAGGATGCCGGCAAGCCCCTTGTCGGCCTCGAGATCGGGCGCGTGCGCTTCCGCGACCAGCGCGAGCCCGGCATAACGTCCCTCGCCGTCGACCGCGACGACCTGGGTCTTCGATCCGGGAGGGAATTCCTCGCGAAACGCCTCGATCGGCATCGCGGCGTTCACCGTCGTCATGTCCTGCCGCATCATCTTGCCGACCGTGAGATCGCGGATCCAGCCGATATCGGCGGCGCTGCGGATGGTCTCGCCGCGCAGATGCAGCCGCCAGGTCGCGAATGAATAGCCGAACAGCTCGCGCGTGATCGTGGTCGAGATGATGACCGCGACCAGCACCGCGGTGGTGAGCCAGAGATTGCCGGTGGATTCCAGCGCGATGAACGACATCGTCAATGGACCGCCGATCACCGAGGCCGACAGCGCGCTCATGCCGATCACAGCATAGGCGTTGGGATCGAGATTGAGCCCCGGCCACACGATGTCGACGCCGGCCGCGAACAGCCGGCCGTCGAGCGCACCCATGAACAGCGTGGCGAAGAACAATCCGCCGCGGAAACCCGAGCCGAGCGACACGATCGAGGCAACCGCCTTCAGCGCGAACACGCCGGCGATGAAGGTGAGCGGCATCGCCACGATGCCGGCGAAGCGCAGCGCGCCATGGCCCGACGACATCACCTGCGGCGTCAGCAGCGCCATGGCGCCGACCGCTAGCCCGCCGAGCGCCGGCCGCAGCGGCGGCCAGAGCCGGGTCTTGGCGAGCAGCGTCTCGCACAGCGCCACCCCGCGCATGATCGCAATGCCGGTCAGGGCCGCGACCACGCCGAGCAGCGCGGCGATCGCAAGATCCCGCCCGAGCACGTCGCCGACGGTTCCGACGCCGACGCCGAGCGGCAGCGGCTCGAAGGCATGGGCGACGAAATAGCCGGTCACCGCCGCCACGCCGACCGGGGTCAGACTCGCCGGCGTATAACCGCCGATCACAAGTTCGAAAGCATAGAACGCGCCGGCCAGCGGCGCGCTGAAGGCCCCGGCGATCGCCGCCGCCGCGCCGCAGCCGACCATGATCCGCTGGTCGTTGCGGCGGAGATGAAAGCCGCGGCCGAGCGAGGCGGCCAGACCGCTGGACAACTGGGTATAGCCGGCCTCGAGCCCGACCGAGCCGCCGACGCCACTCGACCAAATCGTCTGCAGCGCCACGATCACGCTGCCGCGGAACGACATCCGGCCGCCATACAGCGCGTTGGCCTCGATCGGGTCGATTTCCCGGGCCGGCCGGACCCGGAGCAGCAGCAGGAATGCTACGCCAAGCACCAGTCCGCCAACCGTGGGAACCACGAGCGCCCGCGCGGGATCGATGCTGAGCTGGCTCGACAGCCGTTCGCCCAGCGGCAGATTGAACAGCACCGAATGCAATACCGTGACCAGGCTGCTCATGACCGCGACCACGAGGCCGCCGATGGCGCCGATCAGCACCGCCAGCACCACGAGGCTCGTCTCGTGCGCACGCACGAATGCGCGCAATCGGCGCGGCGCCTCGAGATAGCTTGTGGTCGTGGTCATCGGCAGGGTCCGTCACTGGCCGACAGGGCCTTGCGGCTCCCTTTACGGGCCTCGCGGGCGGGAGGCAATCGGGGCAGGAACAGGGCAGGGCATGGCGGATAAGCCGCTCATTGCTCTTCACAATCCCGTCACGCTGCCTGTAGTATGTGAGTGCATGCTGCTTCGCAGCTAATGGGAGATCAGGAGCGTTATTTGAACGCACATGTCTCGCAAGGCGGTTGGCCGGTGCTGGTCTTGAATGCGGACTTCCGGCCGCTGAGTTATTACCCGCTGTCGCTCTGGTCCTGGCAGGACGCGATCAAGGCGGTGTTCCTCGATCGTGTCAACATTGTCGAATATTACGACCGCGCGGTACGAAGTCCTTCCTTCGAAATCCAACTGCCGAGCGTCGTATCCCTCAAGTCATTCGTCAAGCCGACCACCCACCCCGCCTTCACCCGGTTCAACGTTTTCCTTCGCGACCGATTCAGCTGCCAATACTGCCTGTCGGGCGACGACCTCACCTTCGATCACATCATTCCGCGCAGCAAGGGTGGCCAGACCACCTGGGAGAACGTCGTCGCCGCCTGCTCGCCCTGCAATCTGCGCAAGGGCAATCTGACGCCGCAGCAGGCCAAGATGTTTCCGAAGCAGACGCCCTACGCGCCGACGGTGCATCAACTCCACCGCAACGGCCGGCTGTTCCCGCCGAACTATCTGCACGAGAGCTGGCTCGATTATCTCTACTGGGATACTGAGCTCGATCCGTAGGGCGCGCTGGCGGCGCGGAGGATATGTGCCGGGACTCGTCGGAGCGGCACTCGCTCAGGGATGAACGACGATCAGACCAAACGTTGGTTGCGACTGCAGCACCGCCTCGTGTTCCGGCACCGCGCCTTCGCCATGGCGTTGACGCGCGTTGCCGAAGTGAACGACGCCGTTATGCGCGGTGATATCTATGTCGGCGGCCTCGCCGGCGAGGACTGGAGCCGGTTGATGCACGACTTCGGTTGAGAGCGGGCAGCGCGCTGCGTCGAGCAGTTATCGCGCGGTCACCCGTCTTTGGTCATCGCGGGACCTTATTCGACCGTTGGAGCGCGTCATCAACGCGGCATCTGCCCGTTGCCTTCCCGCCTGCTCAGCTCCGGCACCGGCTGTCCCCGCGGGAGGAGTTGCGCGGCCAGGACCACGCCGAGCATTGCGATCGCCGCCATCACCAACGTCCAGCTGACGTAGAGCTGGTGACCGATCAACACGCCGCTCAGCAGCGGAGCGCAGATGTTGGCGCCCGACATCAGCGACTGGTTGAGGCCCATGATCATGCCCTGCCGGTTGATCGCAGTGCTGCGCGACAGTTCGGCGGTCAGCGTGCTGCGGGCAAACATCATGCCGACGATGATCAGCGTCAGGAATACGGCAAGCAGGCTGATCCGGTCGGCGAACGCAAGTCCGACCAATCCGGCTGCCATGCAGGCGAACGCCGCCAGGACAATGATGCGGTCGGAAGCGAAGATGTTCGCACGCGTGATCAGGGCACACTGCACGACCATGTTGATGAAACCGGCATAGGCGAACACCGCGCTGAGCTCGCGTGCGCCGAAGGCATGCCCGTTCCAGCTGAAGCGCGCCGACAGGAACAGGCCGATCTGCGACAGGAACATCGAATTGACGAAGAAGAACACGACGAGCAGACCGAGCACGCTCCACGCATAGCGCAACCCGAGGATCGCGTGCGCGGGCGTCGGCTCGGGCACCCGCTGCTGGTAGAGCGGCTCTACGGCCGGATGATCCGGTGACAGCAGAGCGATCGTGGCAACGATGCTGATCAGCGACAACGCTGCGGCAGCCCATACCGGCGCGGTGTCGCCGTAGTGGACGAGGAGCCCCGACAGCGCGGGGCCGACCAATAGACCGGTCCCGATCGCGCCGCTGGTCATGCCGAGCGCCTGCTTGCGGGCCTGCGGCGGGCTGTGCTCGGCCGCATAGGCGTGCGCCACCGAGATGTTGCCCGACGTCAGCCCGTCGATGATGCGGGCCAGGAACACAAGTGTCAGATTGCCCGCGATGGCCAGCAGAACGAAGCCGACGCAGGTGCCCACCTGGCTCACGACCAGCACCTTGCGGCGGCCGTAGCGATCGGAGAGCACGCCGACGATCGGGCCGGCGATCAGCTGACACAGAGCATAGACCGAGATCAGCGCACCGATCACGAATGGTGTCGCCCCAAGCCGCTGCGAGTAGAACGGCAGCAGCGGCAGGATGATCCCCAATCCCGTCGCATCCACGGCCACGACGATGAAGGTCGGGACCAGCGCCAGGGTGCTGTCGCCCCGGAATTCTTCGCCAACTCCCACCGTGGAGCTCGTGCCCATTGCCGCTCCCCCGATCTCATTTGCGTGATCACCAGGAATGTTCCGGACTATATAGTTGCAGCCTAATAGTTTGTATCCTATCTAATTTGCATGCCTCCTTCGCAATCCCATATCCACGCCGAGATCGGCCGCCTGATCACCAGGCTCGCGCGGATCTGGCGTCGCGAGTCGGATCAGGCGCTGTCCGATCACGGCCTGTCCTACGCGACGGCTATACCGCTGCTGGTGCTGTCGCGGCAGGGGGAGAATGTCCGTCAGGGTGTGCTCGCCGATGAACTTGGGATCGAGGGGCCTTCGCTGGTGCGGCTGATCGATCTGCTGCAGACCGAAGGCCTGGTCGAGCGTCGCGAGGACCCGACCGACCGGCGCGCCAAGACGCTGCATCTCACCGCGGCCGGCGACGCCAAGGTCGAGGAGACCAACCGGGTGCTGCGCCGCGTGCGGGCCAGCGTGCTGAAGGATATCGGCAGCGAGGAACTTGCGGTAACCTTCGAGACGCTGCAGCGCATCGACGAGCGAGCGAGCCGCCTGCACGATGCCAAGAGCGCTGCAGCCAAGACCGCTTCAGATAAGACCGCTCCAGGGGCGAAATAGTCATGCGCGCGGAAGAGCCGTTCCTGGTCCGCCACGCGGATCTCATCTTCGCGTTGAAGACGTTCGCCGCGTCGATGCTGGCGCTTGTCATCGCATTGGCGATCGATCTGCCGCGGCCCTATTGGGCGATGGCGACGGTCTACATCACGTCACAGCCGCTGGCCGGCGCGACCAGCTCGAAAGCGTTCTTCCGCGTGATCGGCACTCTGGTCGGCGCGAGCATGACGGTCGCCCTGGTGCCGAACCTGGTCAACGCGCCGGAGCTGCTGTGCCTCGCGATCGCGCTCTGGGTCGGACTGTGCCTTTATCTGTCGCTGCTCGACGGCACGCCGCGCAGCTATGTCTTCATGCTGGGCGGATACACCGTCGCACTGATCGGCTTTCCGTCGGTCGCTGACCCGGGCAGCATCTTCGATGTCGCGCTGGCGCGGGTCGAAGAGATCTCGCTCGGCATCATCTGTGCCAGCCTCGTCTCGACTGTGGTGTTTCCGCGCAGCGTCGCGCCGGCGGTCGGCGGCCGTGTCAGGAGCTGGCTGTCGGATGCGCGCCGCCTCTCCCGCGACGTGCTGCTTGATCACGGGACCAGCGAGACGCGCCGGGCCCAACGCCTTCGCCTCGCGACCGACATCGTCGAGACCGATACGCTAATGACCCATGTCGCCTATGACCGGCTGGCCGACGTCGGCACCGTGCGCGGCCTCGGCGAGGTCCGGCTGCGCATGCTGATGCTGCTGCCGATCATCACGTCGATCGAAGACCGGCTTGCCGGGCTCGGCGAAGCGGCGGTGCAAAGGCAGCCGGAGCTGCGGCACCTGATCGACGATCTCGCCGCATGGATCGTGGACGACGATCGCCAGCGGCAATCCGGCGACGCGATCCGCGCTGCGATCGCCGAGCGGCAATCTGCCCTCGACGGCCTGGTGCCGCGCGAACGCATCATCACGATCAGCCTGCTGCTCCGGCTCCGCGAGCTTGTCGACATCTCGGCCGACTGCCGCGCAATCGGCGATGCGATTGCCGCGGGGAAGGATATTTCCGCCGTCCCGCTGGCGTTCCACCCGGAGTCGGGGGCCGCACCGGTCCGTCACCGCGACCACGGCATGGCGCTGTGGTCGGCCGCAGGGGCGGCGGTCGCCATCCTGATCTGCTGCGGGTTGTGGATTGCGACCGGATGGCCGGATGGCGCCTCGGCGCCGATGATGGCGGCGGTCGCTTGCTCCTTCTTCGCCGCGCAGGACGAGCCGGCGCGCAGCATCCGGGCCTTCGGCCTGTTCTCGCTGGTCGCGATCGTCGTCGTCGCGATCTATCAGTTCGCGCTGGTGCCGGGCATCTCCCATGTCGAGGTTCTGATCGCCGCGCTGGCGCCGACCTTCCTGCTGTACGGATTCCTGATCGCGCGGCCCAAGACCGCGCCGATCGGCATGGCGCTCGCCGCCAACACCGCGACGCTGCTGGCCCTGCAATCGACCTACAGCGCGGATTTTGCCAGTTTTGCCAACACGTCGGTCGCCTTTTTCCTCGGCGTCGTCATCGCCGAGATCGTGACGCGGGTCGCGCGCGGCGTGGGCGCCGAATGGATCGCCAAGCGGCTGATGACGTCGGGCTGGCAGACGCTGGCGGTCGCGGCCGAGCGGCGCGGCCACGGCGATCGCGCGCAGTTTGCCGGCCTGATGCTGCATCGGCTCGGCCTCCTGGTGCAGCGCATCGCCTTCATCTCCGAGAGCGACCGCCGCGATGCCAACAGCCTGGTCCAGCTGCGCATCGGGCTCAACATCATCGACCTCAGGCGGGCCCGTTACGGCCTCGCCGCATCGACCGTGCGTGCCATCGACGACATGCTGGACGACCTCGCGGCGTCGTTTCGCGCCCATGCCGACGAGGCAATGCCGGCCGAGCTGCTGTCATGCGTCGATGCGGCGCTCGCCGCGGTCGTCAAGGATCCCAATGAGCGCGCGCGGGACGATGCATTGCTCGGCCTCGTCGGCATCCGCCGCGGCCTGTTTCCGGATGCACCTGCGTATCGATCGCAGCCCGAGGAGAGTTTTGCTGCATGAGATATGAGCTCGACATCTACGGTGTCCTGGTTCCGGCGCTGCTGCTGTGGCTGATCGTGGCCTATGCGCTGAGCGCGGTGGCGACCCGGATCATGCGGCGCTTCGGGCTCTACCGGCTGGTCTGGCATCGCGCGCTGTTCAATTTCGCCCTGTACGTATGCCTGCTGGGTGTCGTCGTCTATCTTTCGGAGTTTCTGCCATGAAAGGGAATTTCGCCTGGCTCGGCCGGGTTGCGCTGACCGCGATCGCGCTCGTCGCTGCGCTCGCCGTCGGCCGCGCGCTCTGGGTCTACTACATGGAGTCGCCATGGACTCGCGACGGCAGGGTCCGCGCCGACGTGGTGCAGGTAGCTCCCGACGTCTCCGGATTCGTCACCGACGTGCTGGTCAAGGACAATCAGCAAGTGCATCGCGGCGATATCCTGTTCCGGATCGATCGCGCCCGCTTTGCCCTGGCATTGCAGCAGGCCGACGCTGCGGTCGCCGGCCATCGCGCGACACTGGATCAAGCCGACGCCGACCTCAAGCGCTACAGTGCGCTGACCACCGATGCGGTTTCGCAGCAGAAGCAGGAGCAGGTCCTGGCTACGCAGCTCCAGGCCAAGGCCGCCTACGACCAGTCGGTCGCCGATCGCGCGGTGGCGCAGCTCAACCTCGATCGCAGCGAGGTGCATGCATCTGTCAACGGCACCATCACCAATATGGACCTGCGGCCCGGCGCCTACGTCACCGCGGGCAAGGGCGTGATGGCGCTGGTCGACACCGATACGCTGCACGTGGAAGGCTATTTCGAGGAGACCAAGCTCGCGCGCATTCGCGTCGGCGACAAGGCGCAGGTCCGGCTGATGGGTGAGCCGGTCCGGCTCACCGGACATGTCGAGAGCATTGCCGCCGGCATCGCGGACCGCGACCGTACGGACGGCGCGAACCTGCTCGCTAACGTCAATCCAACCTTCAGCTGGGTCCGGCTCGCACAACGCGTCCCGGTGCGCATCGCGCTCGATCACCTGCCGGATCGCATCGCACTGGTCGCCGGCCGTTCGGCTACGGTCGAGATCATGGACTAGAGCAATTTCGGTCCTGATTGAATCAGGACCGAAGCTCTAGACTCTTGTTTTGACGCGTTTTCTTCACGCGAACCGGCGTCCACTTCGCTCGAAAACGCTCTAGCCGGCCATGCTCGCTATTGCACGCCGTAGCGCGTGAAGTCGTCGCCGATGCTGCCCTGGATCGCCTTGGCCGCGGAGATGTCGACATTGCCGCCGGCCTTGTCGCCCTGCTTCAGCTTCGCCAGCCCGCGTCCGTAGAGCGCGCTTGCCAGCTTCGGATCGATGCGGAGCGCGGCGCTATAGTCGTCGATGGCCGCGCGGAGCTCGCCGGTCTTCAGATAGATCAGGCCGCGCGAGTCGTAGGTGGCTGCATTGGCCGATCCCGATTGCAGCGCCTTGTTGCAGTCTTGCAGCGCCTCCTGCAACGCGCCGAGGATGGCCCGGCTCCAGCAGCGTCCGTTCCACACGCCGTCGAGGTTCGGCTCGAGGCGAATGGCCTGATCGTAATCCTGCACGGCGTGGGCATAATCATGTTTCTTCAGATAGGCACCGGCGCGATTGGCAAAGGCTTCGCCGTAATTCGGGTTGAGCTTGATGGCCTGATCGAACGCGTCGGTCGCGCGATCGTATTCGCGCTTCCTGAAGTAGGCCACGCCGCGGTTGTTGAACGGCTTGGTGTAGGTTGGATTGAGCTCGGTGGAATGATCAAAATCCCCGATAGCGCGGTCATAGTCTTCCTTGGCGGCGTAGGCGTTGCCGCGGTTGTTGTAGGCGATCGCAAGGCCGGCCGGCGTCATATCCTGCCCCGCATCGATCAGCGCCGTGCAGGCGCCGATGCGCGCGTCGGCCAGCGCGTGATCGACGCCGCTGCACAGCTCGATGTTGCGCAGATAGTTGCTCTTTTGCTTCGGGTTCTGCGCGCCCGCCGGCGATGCAAGCAACAGCAGGATGAACAGCGCCGTCAGGCCGCCACTCCCGCAGGAACCTGCACGAGGCTTCATGTCGGGCTCCGGTTTTGACGACGCCGCGTCACTGGTTTCCATGAATGGCCGCTCAAACCCGACGCCCTGCTCGCCTAGCACCCTCGACAAATATTCGGATTGAACCTGTGGTAGGTGTTCTGCTCGGGCTGCGGCGCCGCGCGTGTCGCGGGCTTCCTGAGAAGCTTGCTCTTGCCCTCTTCCACGAGCGTCGCGAACCTGACCGTTCCATCGTCGGATATTTCGATGCGCGGCGTGGTGCCTCGAATTCCCATCGTCGCGGCGGGTGTGTCGATCTTCATGTCACCGGTCTTCGCAATATTGCCGGCAACGAAGGTGAACGTTCCATTGGCCAGCTTGAACAAGGTCGAATTCGACTTGCCGTTCGGATCGTAGACGAACTCGGTCAGGGTCATCTTGGCGTTGCTCGACAGATTGAACGAGGTGCCATCGGTGAAGTTGATCCCGACGCGTCCATCGACTCCGGTCTTCACCACGTCGCCCATATAGACGGGATCGCCAACCTTCGCTGGGGGCAATTGATCAGACAGCGCGGCCTGAACGACGACCGCACTGGGATGTTCGATCGTGACTGAACCCGTGACCGTCACGACCTTCCCGATGAACTTCGCTGAGGAATCCTGAACGGCGGGCTGGGCCGGTTCGGTTTGCGCCAGCACCGGAACGGACGTCAGCGCGGCGACGAGCGTGAAAACGGTGCCGGCGAGCAATTGAACAACAATATGAATGCGCACGATCCCCTCCCTCGAGAAGATCTTGTCGTGTCGCGGCTCGATGGTGATGTGGACCGCCGGGCCGAGACCGCAGGACCTTGAGTGCCAAGTTGCAGCAGACAGGCCTAAACGCCTGTACCAGTTCGACTAAAAATTAATAGGTGGACAATAAACTTGGTGAATATACACTAAATCTAGTGGGGCTCCACTCGCGATAAAGGACAGCAGTTCTGTCATTTTTGCGATAGCTCCCCGCCGTACTGGAATTCCATTTCGACGACCGAATTTAATTTCAATCAGGACGTTTCTGCGGGCAAGCCTATGGCTGCCGGTGCGGGGTCATTTCACCTCGTCGCGGGCGCAAGCCAGACCAAGAAACATACGGCGCCGCGTTCCGCCTGAGCTGTTTAGCAGGCGAAAAGCCAATGTTAGTCGCGTCCGGCGTAGCGTTCGGGGACGCGTGTCTGGCCATGTTCGGCCAGTTGCCCCGAATGGTTGGCGTTGTTCAAACGGCCGCCGGCTGCGGCACGATCACGCGTGCACGCGGCGTTGCCATTCAAATCGTGCCCGGCGATCCCGTTTGCCAGGGCGACGTCATCGAGATCGCAGCCGGCGGCCGGGTCGCAATCCGCATGGTCGATGGGACGGTGCTCGACCTGCCGGCTGACACTCGACTGGAATTGGGCGACTTGGAAGACCGAGGTCGCACCCTCCGCCCGGGGAGGTTCGCCAAGGCCAGAAGCATCTTGCGCATGATCAGCAGCCGGCTGGCAGGTTCAAGTGTCCTGGCGGCGGACACGCCTGTTGGCACCATTCGGGCCAGCGGCCTTGGCATGCTGTCGTTCGCGGCGCTGACACTCTCACTCCTGGAGGACGCGCGGGCTGCGGAGCCGAACGTCACGATCCTCGACGACGACAAGATCAACTACAAGGACCTCCACCACGGTGTGTTCGAGCTGGTGACCAAGGAGGCGATCCCCAGACACATCGTCGTCGACGATCCCGGAGTGACGATCATCTTGAGCCCCAAAGGGTCGTCGGTCGGGGTGAACCAGGTCACGAATAGCCCGACCCACATGGAGGAATTGCGCGACGCCCAGCAGGAGGCGCTTGCCAATTTCCAGAAGGGAACGGGATCAAAAGGGTCCGGCATGCCGGCTCCCGAAGGGTCGCCGCTGCTGCAACCCATCAATTTTATTCAGCCTGCCTCGCCGTCGCCGACGCAAGATCCGCTCGGGCCGCTGCCGGTCGTTACCTTGGCGCATATCGAGTTCTTCAAGCCGCCGCCGGCGCCGCCCGTGCCGCCGAGCCTGAACCTTGGCGCAGGACCGACGGAAGTCGATACGTCGGCATTCGACGACTTCAAGACCACGAGTGGGACCTTTTCCGCGAGCAGCCAGGGCGGCGCGCTGACCTTCGGTATCAGCGGTGGAACTGTGGGCAGCGTGGTAGTGGGTCAGTCGACATACAACGTATCGAGCGTTGGTCAGTTCGGCACGCTTTACGTCAACAGCATCTCCGGAAACTATACCTTCGTTCCGAACAATGACGCGATCAACGCGTTGAAGGTCAACGCGATCCAAAACTTCGTCATCACCGTGGGGGACGGCACGCTCTCGACGAGTGAGAGCTTCAACATTACCATCGTTGGTGTCGACGACGCCTCCATCATCTCCGGCGCCAAGGCTGGCGCGGTTGTGGGGGCAGTCGGCGTCAGCGGAGCCTCGCCCGGCCTGCTCATCGCGACCGGCACGCTCACCGACACCGATGTCGACGACCCCGCCAACACCTTCACCGCGGTGAACGCGCCGACGACAAGCGCGGGCGGCCATGGCACATTCACGCTAACGACGGGCGGCGTGTGGACCTATACGCTCAACAACGCCGACAGCTCCGTGCAAGCCCTCCACGTCGGCGACACGCTGACCGACAGCTTCACGGTGACCACGATTGGCGGAACCCCGCAGGTGGTGACGATCACCATCCACGGCCCGCTGATCGAGGCCAGACCGGCGCCGTCGCTGACGCTGAGCGAGACCCATCTGACGGCGACGGCGCTGGACGACAACATCGCCGGCTCGGCACCGAACGCCGCGTTGACGACCACCTCTGGCGAGTTCTCGGCGGCATTCGTTACCGAAGCGGGTCTGGCGGTCAGCTACGCGCTGACGATCACCGGCGGCAACGGTGCAGCGTCGGGGCTGATCGACTCGCACACCGGCCTCTCCGACGTGCTGGTTCTGAACGGTAACACCATCGAAGGCCATGTCGGCACAGCAAGCGGCACGCTCGCATTCACCATCACGGTCGACCCGGCGACCGGACGCGTAACCTTCGTCGAACACCGAGCGGTGGAACAACCGCTTGGCACCAGCCCGGACAGCGGCGAAGCGATCGCGCTGGGGACAGGCATTGTAAACCTGATCGCGACAGTGACGAACGGCGACGGCCAGTACCAGGATGTAAGCATCGATCTCGGCAAGCAGCTGACGATCACGGACGATGGCCCGAGCATCAAGGCGAACGCAACCGCCCCGTCGCTGACGCTGAGCGAAACGCATCTGACGGCGACGGCGCTGGACGACCACATCGCGGGCTCGGCGCCGTGCGCGGCGCTGACGACGATTTCGGCCGATTTCTCGACGGCATTCACTTCGGTTCAAGGCGCCGATGGCGCGACGACGCACTATGCGTTGGCGATCAACGGCGGTAACGGCACAGCGTCGGGCCTGATCGACTCGCACACGGGCTGCGCCGACGTGCTGGTCCAGCACGGCAACACCATTGAAGGCCATGTCGGCACGGCAAGCGGGGAACTGGCATTCACCATCGCGCTCGATCCGGCCACGGGAAGCGTGACTTTCACCGAGTATCGCGCGGTGACGCATCCGCCTTGCACCAGCGCCGATGAAGCCGTGTCGCTGACCGCCGGCATCGTGAACCTGGTTGCCACCATCACGGACAAGGATGGCGACACCCAGAGCGCGAGCATCGACCTCGGCAAGCAATTGACGATCACGGACGATCACCCGACCATTTGCGGCTTCCCGGAGACCTTCGTCGCCGCTCAGGACAATCAGACCGCAAATGGCACTTACCATGTCGATTTCGGCGCGGATGGCGACGCTGCGATGCGCGTTGGCGTCCACAATGGTGCAGTCGGCTGCACGGGATACGATCTGGCCACGTCATCCCTGGGTGACGGCATCACCTCGGTGCACGTCACCGGACATGGCGATGACTACAGCTTCTACTATACGACCCATGAGGTGGGCGGCGGTGTCGAACTCGATGCGTATCTCGGGGATTGCGGTGGCACGCTGACCGATCCGTACTTCAAGTTGCTGATCGATCCGGATGGAACCTATTGCTTTGATCTTGAGCACGCCGGACTGTCGAAGAACGTCACCGTTAGCGGCTCCGATTTCGACGCCCCGGCCTGCGGCACGCCGTCATTGACCGCCCCCGACGGACAATTGGTGATTACCGGGTCCGACTGCACCGGCCATCCGCTCGACGTCAAAGCGTCGGAGTGCGGTATCGCGGTCGGTGACAGCGGACTGCAAATGGATCCCACTGAGCAGTTGAATCTCGCGTTCTCCGAGAAGCAGTCGCAGGTCAGCTTCGATCTCACGCAATGGCAGGGTTATGGCACCGCCGGCGTGATCCTCAAGGTTCTTGACGGCAGCGCCGACGTTCACGACTTCCGCATCGATGTTCCCAAACCGCTCTGTGGCAGTGCCAGCTTCGTGGTCCACGAGACATCGGACGCGTCGTTGATCGACACCTACACTTTTGATGCCGCGACGACGACGTACACGCTGTACGTTGACAAGGCTTTCAACCAAGTCCAGGTCGACTACGATCGGCCGGAGGCCGGGCACCCCACATTCGCGGTCAACAACATCAACTATACCGAAAAGACGAGTATCAACGCGGATCTCCTGTTCGATGTAACTGCGGTCGACGGAGATGGCGACTCGGCTACGACCAATCTTCAGGTCGATATTCAGTGCCATACGGCGGGAATGGACGCCTTCACATTCGCGCCCAGCCTGGACAGTGCTGCTGCACCACCGGTCGGCGGCGGGACCAGCGCTCCAGCGCCCGTCGTCAGCGCTGCGTCAACGAGCGGCCACGAAGACGCAGCATGGTCACAGGCCATGGTGCCCTTCGCAGGGAGCGGAACGTCCGGACCCGAGCAGTCCTTTCATTTCGCGGAGCAACTCCCGAGCCTTGAACAGCAGGGAGCTTCGGCCCCTCCACAATTCGATCAAGCCGCCGCGTGGTTCGGTAACAGCCAGGATTTCGCCGGCTTTCACCTGGCACAAGGGGCTGCAGGCGGAACGCCACCAACTGGCCCGGCGACCGCCGAGCACCAGCCGGTTTATTCCTCAATCAACATGGACGCCGTCGTGACCCATACGCCTCACGATCTGATCGTCTAGCTATCCCGCGCGCTCCTGGCCGGCATCTGGCCCTCGTCATATCTTGACGCGGGCCAGAGCCTTTTCACGTGTCAGTGCCAGCCTTCGCCGGCCTTCAGCGCCGCCGAGAGGCTGCGCACCGGGCGCGTCACCAGCGGATCGAGATCGAAGCGCTTCTCGAGCAGCCGAAGGATCGACGTGGTGTCGAAATCCTCATGCGCGACGCCCGACTTGTTGAAGCGCTTGGCAATCAGCAGCGCCGGAATGCGGGTGCCCGGGCCCCACTGGTCCGCAGCACGGGCCTCGGCACCGCGGCGGTTGTGCGGCGGGGGCGGAACGTGGTCCCACTGTCCACCGAACTCGTCATAGGTGATGACGATCAGCGTGTCCCTGCCGTCCGGCCCTTCGACGATCGCCTTGACGAGATCGACGAGATGTTGGCTGCCTTCGGATTCGCTGGTGTAGCCCGGATGCTCGTTCTCTTCGCCGATCGGCTTGATGAAGCTGACCTGCTTCAGCCGGCCGTTCTTGGCGGCCTGGATGAACTCCGCCTCGTCCTTCAGGTGATCCCTGCGGGCCTGCGTTCCCGGCGCGTAGCTGGCGAAGTAGTTGAGCGCCTGATGGTGGAACTGGAAGTCCACATCGGGGCAGTTCGGGAACACCGCCGTGGCGAGATGGTTCGGATCGGTGCAGGTCGTGCCGTTGCCGTTGGTCCAGCCGGACGCGCCGACGTCGCCATTGGCGTTCGACCAGCCGCCCGAATACCAGGCCCAGTCGACATGCTTGCCCGACAGCCGATCGCCGATGTTCGGCGTGTGCAGCGGCGGCAGACGCTTGATGTCCGGGGTGCCAGGCGAGAAGGGCTGATAGGTCGGCTGCGTGGTGTTGACCGCGTAGTCGCCGCAGGCGAGGCCAGCCGGCAGGCCGGGCTGGTTGCATTTCGCCGTCAGCTGCGCGTCCTTCACGGTCGAGACCGGCGTGTAGAGCGGCGTGCTGGTCGGCATGCCGTTCGCATCGACGATCGCGTGGAAGTCATTGGCGCTGCCGTCGTTCAAGGCACCGACGAATTGCGGCGCCGCAGCCGCAACCAGGAACTGGTGGTTGAGGAACGAACCGCCGAACGCACCCTGGAAGAAGCTGTCGGCGATCACGTAGTTCGGCGCACCGTGGCCGTGGAGATAGGTGTAGATGGGCAGCTTCTTGGTGTCGTAATAGCCCATGACAAGACCCGCAGCGTCGCTGCCGGTCATGTAGCGGTTCTGCCGGCCGCCGTTGAGCTGGTACTGCTCGCTGTAGAAGCGATGCACGATATCCTCGGTGCAGCCGCCGGGCGAGCCGGTGCCGTTGAGGAAGCCGTGCGCCGCGAAAGCACCCAGCGGCTTCGGACAGGTGGTCGCCGAGGTCGGGATGAAGTCGTTGATCTCGAACGGCTTGTTCTTGAAGGCGCTGAGGATCGCGACTGAGCCCGTATTGTCGGTGCAGGTCGTCGGCTGCGGCGACGGAGAGGTCAGGTTGACGTCATTCTGCAACAGGCAGCCATAGACGGTCTGGCTGTCCTGGCGGACCTGCAGCGTGTGCGCCTGGTCGGCGTCGGAGGTACCGTTGATCCGGTCACGGCCGACATCGCCCCAGTGTCCATAGAGGTTATCGAAGCTGTGGTTCTCCTGGTAGATGACGACGATGTGCTTGTACTGATGCACACCCTCATGACCGCGGTCGCGCAGGTCACGCAGCTCGTCCCTGACTTCGTGCTTGAACTCGTCAATGATCTTTTCGACCAAATTCTCGGCCTTTGCCATCGGTGAGATGGCAACGGCGCCAGCAACAACTGCGAGCGCCGGAATGGCTCCCCAAAGCCGCATAGTGCTCTCCTGATTTCAGAAAGAAATAGAAATGGAGTTACACGCTATGCAAAACACATTTCGCCGGGATGACCGTTTTTCGACGCGCGCACAAACGCGTGAAAAGATGCGCAGGTGCCGATCAATCCTCGACCCGCCAAATGTAAATCGGCTTGCGCTTCATTGATCGATCGTCATCAAACCGCAATCAACGATCGTCTATCCAAACAGATGGTCATTGATCCTGCCGACAGGAAACTGTCACCTCTCTGACATCTTCCGACCTACGGCAGCGCAAATGCATTGTGACAGGGGCGTTTTCTCGCAATGGCTTTGAATATTCTGGCGTCCGGCTCCGGAAAATGTCGTGCGGCACCGGCCGATCGTGGCATCAGAACGGCACGGGTCACGTTGCTGGCGCTCGTCGCTACGCTCCTCCCGTTGCGGACGATGGCATTCCCGCTCGGCGGCGACCAGACCGTGCTGCCGGCCGGCACTGAATTTTCCGAGGAAGCGCTGGCCCGGCCGCGCGAAATCTTTCATTCCGAAGCGATGGGCGGGCGAAAGTCCTATCTGGTCAATCTCGGCGATCTCGCGTTCAATTCGCCTTCCATCCTGGGCGGTAAGGCCCGTCAGGCCGAGATGAGCTGCGGCACCTGTCACGTCAACGGCGCGTCGAACCCGAAATTGTTCGTTCCGGGCGCATCCTCCCGCCCCGGCACCTTCGACACCACCAGCCTTGTCTTCAACGCCAAGACGTTCAACAGCATCCTCGATCCGGTCAGAATCCCGAGCCTGCGGGGCGCCCGCTTCCTCGCCCCCTACGGACATGACGGGCGCATGACCTCGCTGCGCGACTTCATATATAATGTCATCGTCAATGAGTTTTCCGGCCCGCGGCCGAGCGATGCGGTTCTCGACGGCCTCGTCGCCTATATCAACGATATTGATTTCCTGCCCAATCCGAAGATTGCGCCGGGCGGCCGGCTTGCCGCGCAGGCCAGTGTTGAGGAACGGCGCGGCGAGGCGCTGTTCTTCAAGCCATTCCCGAAGCAGGCCGAGCTGAGTTGTGCCGGCTGTCATCTTCCGGCCGGGACCTTCAACGACCAGCTGCGTCACGACGTCGGATCGGGCGGATTGGTCAAGACGCCCACGTTGCTCAACGCCAATTTCAACGCGCCGTATTTCCACGACGGCCGCTATGACAGTTACGAACAGGTGGTCGGTCATTTCGATCGCGTGTTCGACCTCGAATTGTCGACCCAGGACACGCAGGACCTCGCGGCCTATCTGAATGCGGTCGGCGACGGCGAACGCCCCTTCGACAAAGATGGCGTCGTGCTCCGGATGAAGGAAATGCTGGAGCTTTCGAGCGTGCTCGAGGTCGCGATCCCGGCCGCCGACACCGCGGTGGTGTCGCTGGCCGTCACCGGGGTGGGCGCCGAACTGCGCGAATTGACCGAGCACATTCCCGACATCAGGAACACCTCGGTCGGCGGCAAGGACGAGCGGCTCGCCGCGCGCGCAATCCTGAAGGATCTCGTTCTGACCTTGCGGCGTATCGACCTCGAGGTCGGGGCCGGCCGGATCGATGAAGCAATGACGGAATACCGCAAATTTGCCCAACTGGTGAATTTCGACGTTCCGGTCGCCCTGAAGAAGGCCGAGCCGTGGTCCCTCTTCAACAGCAACGTGCATCAGTCGCACTACACGGCGCTCGGCCGGATACTGCCGGTGACGAGCCGGCAGCCGCAGTAGTGCCTGCACTCACTGCGAAGCCGGCGGCGCGACCCATACATCGCTCTGCTGGATCCGGCGGATAAGCGCTTGCGGGTCGAACTTGCGCAGACCCGCGGGGATTTCGAAGGTTTGCGCCGGCTGCGGTTCGTCGCGGATGTGATCGGCGACGATCACCGTCCCATCCGCGGTCTTGATCTGCACCGGAAAGCCGCGCGCGCGGTCAACCCAGCCGGTAAAGCCCAAACCGGACGGCGCCGCTACGCGATAGACGTCGGTGTTGCGCCCCGCGATTGCTTCCTCTCCATCGCGCTGGCAGTGCCATGTCGCGACATCGACCGGCGCGGAGAGCTGCGCCATTGCCAGCCATTGCCGGCAGGGATCGCTTGGGTCGACCGGGACGAACAGCTGGGTGAGCGGGCTCGATTGCATCGCCTTCATATAGACGTGTGCGGCCGGGCGGACGAAATAGGCGGCGGGCTTGGCGGTATCGAGCAGAAAGAAGCCATCGGGCAGCGCGGTTGGATCGATCCGCGCTTTTCCGCCCGAGACCCGCAACGTTCCCATGGCGGTTGCTATATCGTCCTTCCGCGCGACGAGGTCGGCGGAAAACTGCTGCGCCGCGGCCGGCATCGGTGCGTTGGTCAGGATGGCCATTGCGAACAGGCAGGCGGTAGCGCTCCCGCTGCCTTTCCACATCTTCTTCCATGTCTTCTTGCACGTCGTCTCGTCGCGCTTCATCGCATAATCCCCGGTCGGTCAGCGGAACATGACAGCGCCGACCGAACCAATGGTTCGATCGGCGCCGATCTCAGTTCAAATCAAGACCTCGTCCTGGACGAGAGTTCGATCACTCGGTGTAGGACAACGCGACCGGCTTGCTGAAGTCGAACGCGTCGAACATGTCAGACAGCGCCGGGCTGTTGGTCGGGACGTACTCGTTGTTCCTCGAGTAGGTCGGGTTCGGCAGGTTGTCGCGGCTGCGGTGCGTGAGCGGCTCGAGAGCCCAGTTGCGCTCAATGAACTTCAGCAGCGAAACGTGGTCGGCGTAGTTGTGGTTGACCTTACCGCCCGTCGAATAGGGCGAGAGGATCAGGGTCGGAATACGCGGTCCGTCGCCGAAGAAGTCGATCGACTGCGTATAACCGGAGTCCCAGTAGCCGCCGGCCTCGTCCCAGGTGATGAAGACCGCGGTGTCAGCCTTCAGCTCCGGGTTGTTGTCCAGCGCGTTGAGCACGTTCAGGACATAGGCCTCGAACAGATCAACCTTCGAGCTCTGCGGATGACCGTCGAGCAGACCGTCCGGCTTGCCGAACGACACCGCGGGCAGCGTGTTGTGCTGGATCGCCGTGATCAGATCCGCCGTGTCCTTCATGTGAGCCTGACGCACGGCCGCGTTAGCCATGATCGAGGTCGCATACTGGAACGGGTTGCAGATCTGGCAGTAGGCAACACCGAGCGCGTGCGCCGGATCGGCGACCGCGGCGGCGCCGAGGTTGGGGTTCGAGGGGTTGGCGGCAACCGCGGCATTGGAAAGCGCCACGGCGTCGTTGAACGCACCACCATAGAACGCCCAGGTGATGTTCTTCTCGATCAGAGCGTCACCGATCGTACGAACCGACGACGGCGGGACGTTGTTGCCGCCCGACAGCGCGCCGTTCGGCAGATAGCCCGGATTGACGTTGTTGAGCATGTAGTAGTGGTTCGGCTTGCAGTTCGGCTCCGCCGCGTACGGCAGATTGTTGAGGTAGGTGACGATCGGCTTCACGCCGGGCTGGAACACGTCGGAGCAGTTGCTCCAATTGCCGTCGACGCTATAGCGGTTAACCGAGCCGGCAACCGGATTCGGGTTGGCGATCAGCGTGGCCGGCGGCGTCACCGGATTGCCCTTGCCGTCGCTCCAGAAGGCCGCGTCGCCGGTGCCGAGCATGAAGTGGTTCGCGCCGGTGCCACCGTGGAACGACTGGTGGAAGTTGTCGCTCAGCGTGAAGCGGTCGGCGAGCATCTTCAGGACCGGAGCCTGACCCTGCTGGGCATTGTAGAAGCCCATCGAGTTGGCCATGCTCTTGTTGGATGCCGAATAGGTCGCCATCACGAACGGGAACAGGTCGTTCTGGCAGCCCGAATTGTTCTTCTTGGTGGCGTTGGCGGCGCTGCAATCTTCCTGCTGCCAATCCTGATAGAAGCGATGGGTCGAGTCGCCGGTGTAGTCGTCGTCGCTGATCTGCTCGCCCTGCAGCTGGAACGGTCCGTTCAGACCGCCGGCGCCGGGAATGCGGGTATCCAGCACACCGGTCGGCAGACCGCTGAAGCCGGTGGTCAGGATGTCGAGATCGGCCGGGTCCATGTCCTTCTCGACGCTGGCCTCAGTGATCGTCTTGAACGGGGCGCCGGTGTCGCTCTGCGCGGTCGGCGTACCGTTGGTGTTCGGCTGCGGCATCAAATTGGTCGCGTTGTAGGGCGACTTCGCGATCGCCGGCGCGCCGATGTAGAAGGACGGCTGGCCCGCAACCGAGTACTGCTGCGCTTGCGCGAAGTTCGGTCCCGGCGTTCCATCCTCGTTGACGATGCCCTTCGACAACAGGTTGGAGATGGTCTGACCCTTGCCCTTCGGCTCGTAGATACCGAACGTGTGATCGAGGCCGCGGTTCTCACCGATCAGGATGATGACGTGCTTGATCGGCGAAGCGGTCTTGCCCTTGCCGCCGTGATCCTTGTCGTCATGATCGTGATCATGCTTGACGCGATCAGCTTCCTGATGCGCCTGGTGATTGTGATGCGGACGCTTGTCCCAATCACTGTGTCCGCCCGGATAGTGAGCGGCATATGCGGCTGTTGCGACGAGCACCGTTGACGCGATGCAGAGCGCGGTGCTGGTTCGCCAGTGCTTTTTGTAGTTCAAACTCATTGTCGACCTCAGGGTGTTTGCGGTTAGCAACACACACTGCTTAGTGCGACAGTATGACGCATGGTTTTCGCTTACGTGAAAGCGCGCGAGAAATTTCGAAACGTTCAAATATTTTCTGTGGAGACATCTGCTGCTTCAGCTGCATCTCCACGATTCTATTCTTCAACTGAAGATCGAAAGGAGATGCAGCGCTCCACGCAACGACGCAGATCGCAAATGCACTATGATTCAGCTCAATCAATGCGAGATGTGCCGGGAGCGCATCACCTCGCGCAGCGCAGCGTAATGCTGATCATGCACATCCTGATTGAACAACGACCACGGCTCGGCGCTCGCCAGTAATGCAGGCACCGCAGCAGCCATCAGATTGCGATAATTCCTGAACTCGGTTGCAGCATCGGCGTTACGCCCCGCGGCAACGGCCATCTCGATTCGCCGCAGCGTGAGCACGAGCTCCTTCAGCCCGTTGCGCGCGAGCACGCGCTGCTGCTCGCCGCCCGACACGCTGGTGTTTTTGCGATCGGGATATTGCTCGGTCAACTCGCGCAGCTCGCGGCCGATCGTATCGACTGCAAGTGCGACGATGTCCTTGTCGCCGGCGGGAATCGCGGTCGCGAGCACTGTCGAGAAATCGTTGATCTCCTTCAGCGTTGCTCCGGCACCGTCGCGTTCATAGGGCTGCACGCCGTCGCCGACGGCCGTGAGATAGGCGACGAGGTCGCCCTTGTCCTGCGCCGAGAGATCGAGCTGAAAGGTCCGGTCGAAATAATCAACGACCTGGTTGAAATTGTCGAAGCGGCCATCGTGGAAGTACGGCGCATTGAAGTCGGCGTTGCGCAGGGTCGGCGTCTTGAACAGGCCGCCCGAACCGACATCATGCTGCTGGTGATCGACGAAGCCGGACGACGGCACATGGCATCCCGCGCAGCTCAGCGCCGGATCGTGCGGGAACGGCTTCGCGAACAACGCTTCGCCGCGGCGCTCCGCGTCGGTGATCTTGCCGGCCAGCCGCCCGGCAGGACCAAGGCTCGGATTGGGCAGGAAGTCGATGTCGTGAAGATAGGCCACGATCGCATCGAGCGTCGCCGGCGACGGCTCGGGACCTGCGAACTCGCTGGTGATGACGTTGTGGACGAAATCGCGCAGCGAGGCGAACCGGCCATCGGCGCCGTAAGGCGCAAGATAGCGGGCGCCGCGCAGGCTCGGAATCCTCACCGGATCGAACGAAAGGTTATTGGCCTTCGGGTTGAACAGCGCCCCGGTGGTGTCGAACGTGCCGGGCCGGCTCGACATCTTCGGCATGAAGAACTTGGCGTTGTTCGCACCATTGATGTGGCAGGTGCCGCAGCTCACGCCGGCCTGCCGTGCCACCTCGCCGAGCAGCCCCGGCGAATTGAAGGCGAGATCGCCGAGATTCACCAGATACGACTTGGCTCCGGTCCGCTCCGACTGGAACACCTCGCGCGGCTTGTCGAGCGCATCCTCGTTCAGCTCGGTCGCAACCGGCAGCACGGTCTTGTCGCCGTCGACCGGAAACGCCGCCGCACGCCCGAGCAGCGCGAGGGCGATGACCGCTGAGAGCAACGCAGCCGGACGCAGATGAAGCGATCTCATCGTGCTTGCGCCTCCAAGGTCGGGCGCTGCAACCCGAGCTTTGCCGAGGCGCTCTGCAACGCGACGACCAGCTCCTCGCTGGTCTGGCGCAGATCGGCGATATTGACATGCGGCAGGTCCGGCGTCGCGACGATCGCCTCGAGCTGCTCGATCCGGTTCGTCACCATCTCGTCGAGCTTGCCGTCGACCGTATTGAGCGCGGCAGAGAAGATCGTGTGGTAGGCAAAGTCGATGCCGGCGATATTGTTGCGCATGTCGTCCAGCGAGGTGCCGCTGATGCGCGACTCGCCGCCATCGGCTTTGCTTTCACCGACTTCGTAAGCGAGCCGCACGGTGCCATCCAGGAGACCCTGCGGCGTCAGCTTGATATCCTTGAGCTTGCCGTGAAGATCGTTCAGGTGATCGACCAGGCCCGTGGCATCGGTGGCGACCTCGGTACTACCAGCTCCGAACAGTTTCGCTTCGATGGCGTGAAACCCGCTGTCGGCATTCGGCCAGGCGTCGATCTGCGCATCGAGCTCGGGCACGAAGCCTGCAGTGAACACTTCCGAGCGTTCCCAGCCGGCGCGCGCCGACAGCCAGGCCTTCTTGGCGCCGGGCAAATCCGACGCAGCGGCGCGCTCGCGCAATGCACGCGCGCCCGCCAGCGCACTGGCAACGCCCTCGATCAGATACGGCCGATAGCGCTCGGCGCCGTCCTCGAGCGCGCCCGCATTCGCGGCGCGCACGCCTGCCGACGCTGCCAGCAGAGCAAGGCACGCCGCCACTCGCATCTTGTGCATAGTCAACCCACTCGTCTGCCGCGAAGGGCTCGCGGCACGTAATCGGGGCGAACTATTGTCGGTATCCTATGCGGATTTGTGACAGCGCAGACTTTTTGTCGCATCTTTTCTGCTTCGCGATCGTTGTTGACGATCACAATCCCGCAAACGCATTACTCGATTGAAAATACGCTGTTCAACGCGCGTGAGTTGTTGCAACACAGTGTGTTCACGCGTCACACTTGTCCCGCCACCATGCCAATCGATCGTGAAGCTATTTATTTCATTGCATCCTACGGCACGCTTTGCGTGCTGTGCTGCACCGTCGCGCTGATCGATCTGCGCCACGGCATCATTCCCGATTGGCTGAATCTTGCGATCGCGGCACTCGGGCTTGCACATGTCGTCATCACTGAAAGTATCACAGCCGCGTTCAGTGCGATGGCGATCGCCGCCCTCGTCGGCGCACTGTTCTTTCTATTGCAGAGACTCTACTTCGTCGTGCGGCATGTGGACGGCTTGGGACTCGGCGACGTCAAGTTTCTTGCCGCCGCGACGATCTGGGTCGGCGCTTTTGGGATTTCGACCCTGCTGCTGATCGCGGCACTCGCGGCACTTGCTGTCGCCGGCAGCCTGCAACTCGCGGGGCACGAGATGAAGCGCCAGACGTCGATCCCGTTCGGTCCTTTTCTTGCGCTAGGACTTCTCCTGACGCCGGCCCTGCAGGGCTGGCTGGGATTGAACTAGCGCGGGAGCGAGTGCGCAATCACCTCTGGATCCGCGCCGCCAGCGGCCTCCTGTCCGCACTGACGGGAACAAGGCGGACATCGCCGCTCTCCTCGGTGCCCGGCTGAGGCAATGTGAGCACGGCGTCGTGCTCGTCTTTCTGCATCGTGACTTCGCGTCCGCTGATCGTTCGCAGCTTCCAGCCCTGGAAATCGTCGCCGAGCTTCAGCCGCAATGCGGTCTTGTTCGCTTGGTCCAGAAAGATCCCGAAGCTTTCATCGTCTCCCGCGATCGTGCCGACCAGCGACAGCGGCGGCGGCTCGAGCGCGACCTTGCGCGGCGGCGTCGGCAACGGCTTGCTGACTTCCGGTTCCGCGACGACGGCAGGCGGCGGCCGCCGCGACGGCGAGAACACCGGGCGGTCGCGGGTGTTGGACAGCGTCTTGAGCGGAATGCCCCACAGCGGATTTGCGCTGAGCGGCCGGGGCGTCGGGGCCGGCGGAGGCGTCACCCGGACCGAGGTCACCGGTTCGGACGGCGGCGGTGAACTCAACACCGGCCCGCCCAGGCGGGTATCATCGAGCGTCCCGGCGTCCAGTGCATCGCCGGATGGGTCAGGCACCGCAGCCGGCGCCGAATAGGCCGACACCGCCAACAGCACGATGGTTGCAGCGAAGCGTCGCATCACTTGGCTCCTCGCCATTGTCCGGATACGCCGAGCAGCACGCGCAGTCTGCCGGGATCAGCGCCCTTGGCCGCTTCGTCGGCGACGGGTTGCACGACCAGTTGGTCGATGAACAGGAACGGCATGCCGGCTTCGAGATCGTAGAGCACCTGCTGCAGTTGCGCCTGCTCGATCTCGCTGCTTGCGACCATGCTGATGAAGCCGGCCTTGGCCGGCGCGTTGGGAACGTCGAGCTGCGTCGACAGCACGTTGCCGCCGGCCTTGATCACCGCGCCCGATACGCGTTGCAGCAGCGTGGCGCCGGCAACGGTGACGGTCGCCCCCTCGAGATAGGCGGAGCCGGTCGGCATCGGGGACTGGCCGGGCGCGGTATTCGCCTTGGATCGTCCCTCGAGTTGCTCCAGCATTCCGGCCGACGCCGCAACATCGCTGCGCAGGCCAATGATGTCCGAGAGCGACGAGATGACGGCGAACAGCAGCAGCACGAAGAGGCCGAGATAGCTCGCGGTCGCGACCAGTGGCGAGGTGCTGACGGCCGTCAGCGATCGGGATGCTGCGCTCATGAGCCGGACCCAAAAGAAGCGGATATGTTGGCCTCGACGTGGAACCGCTCCGCCGATTCATTCGCGGCGCGGGTCGTCGGCGCGAAGAACGTCGCGCGGGTGAATTGCGGCGACTGCTCCAGCAAGCGGATCAGGGATGGCGCATCCTGGGTCAATCCGACCACCTGCACCTTGTTGCCCTCGATGCGGAGCTCCGTCACATAAGTCGTGTCGGGCAGAACGCGCGAGACCGCCTCCAGAACCATGACGCTCGACGGCGTCGTCTGCTTGCGCTTGGCGAGCAGGCCGATGCCGGACGAGTCGCCATTGGCATCGAGACGCAGCGCGGCGCGGCGCTGCGAGATGCGGTGCTGCAGGTCCTCCTGCTCGGATTGCAGCCATCCGCCGAGATAGATGTTGAGCAGCAGGGAGACCGCCGCCGCGGCCGCCGTCGAAACCAGGCCGATGCGCAACAGGCGCGGAACCGCAGGTCCGGCAAGGCCGCGCAGCGATCTGTCGAGCAGCGTCACCTGCTGCGGGGCGCCGTCGCCGCCAACCGCCGGCGCCGAGACCGCAACGGAGCCGGCGCCGAGCATCCTGGCCATCCGGACCAGCGGATCGACCTTGGTCGCCGCGGTCGCACTGAACGCGACTTCAATGCGGTCATTGGCGATCGGCTGTGGCGAACCCCAGCCAAACACCGCATCGGCGGCGGTCCATGGCGTCAGCCGGTCGACCTGCGCGCGGATCATGCCATCGAGGAAGTCGCCGGCCTGGCTCGGGAAATCGAGCACGCGGCTGACGATCTGATCAGACCGCAATCGCACTTCGATGCGGCTGCCGTCGAACGCGGTCTTCCACTCTGCCGACAACGGAGGCTGCGGCGCGTCGTGATCGAGCCGGAACGAAACCGGAGCCGACGGCGAGCCGTCCCTCGCCACGGCGGCGCGGGCCGTGTATGTGCCGTCGGCATTCTCGTCGAGCTCGATGCTGCGCCGGAGCATGAACCTGCCGGCAACGCCGTCGACGGCCGTCGCGACCGCGCCGATCCATTGCTCGAACCATTGCCGTGCCTCGGCGAGCATAGCCATCAACCTCTCCTCTGCGGCAGAACCGTACTGCGCGGCTCGACATCGTTCTGCCAGGACAACACACGATAGGGCTCGACCTTGTCGCCGAGCGCGATCACCGCTTCAGACGTGGTGCGGTGACCGTTGCGGAACCGGATCGAGATTGCGATCCGGTAGCAGGGGCTCTGCGCCGTCGATGCCGCAGTTTGCGGGTTCGGCGCCTGCGATCCAGCGGTGGGGCCGCCGTTCGGCGGGGGAGCCGGCGAGCCGAAACCGTCCTGCTGCTTCCCCGATGCCTTGTCCACGGCAAGAGCGACTTCCGGCGCAGCGATCGCCGGATCGACATCCGGACTGCCGTTGAACACCGTCACGAACGGCAACACGCGATCGACGAAGGCTTCGGGGATGCCGGCAACCAGCGCCAGCTCATTGACATGGGTGAACAGCCCCTGCCGCGGCGAATAGCCGAGCGCGTTGTAGCGCGCGGCCTCCACATTCTCGCTGCCCGGCACCGGCCGGGTTCGCCAGCCGACGATCCGGTCGGCGTACTCGCTGGCCGCGTCCTTGCGGGCGCCGAGCACCACGAAGAGGCCGATCAGCATCTCCTTCGATGCATAGTTCAGGTCAACGCGGCCGGCCTCCGACGCGAAGGTGACAGCAACGCTGGCGTCGTCCAGCCCGAAATGAAACGCCCCGTGCTGCGGCCTCGTCTTCTCATCCGTCAACGTCAGCTGATAGGCGGTGAGTTCGAGCCCGGCCGACACCAGCGCCTCGGTCTGCAACGACAGGTCACTGGCCGCCAAGGCGCGCGCCGACGCGGCAAGATAGGCCGAGAAGATGATCGCCAGCGACGACAGCGCAAGCAGGATCCAGAGCACCGCAACGATGACGAAGCCGCGATTGGCCGGCGATCGGCCGATATTGCCGGAGGCGCCCATCAGGTCTTCCCCTGATCGGCAGCACCGTCGGCACTTTGCTTGTCGCCGCAATTGCCGTCCGGCTTGGTGCAGTCGCTCGGAAGCTGGACGTGGACCGGCGCGATGGTCGACACCGACAGGACGCGCTGGCTCGCCGCGTCACGCACGGTCAGCCGGATCATCGCCGGCAGCTTGTTGGCATCCTTCCACACACTCTTCCAGGCCCGGTCGGGACCGGCATAGGCGAACGACAGGCGATAGGGTGCGCGCAGCAGCACGACTGGGCTGCCGAGATGCACCTGTTCCGACAGCGAGACCCCGTCGGTCAGCGGCGTGAAGCGCGTCTGCGAACGAACCGTGACGAACTCGCCGCGATCCCGGGTTTCGCCAAGGCGCACCAGGTCGAGCCCCGGCCCCGCATTCGGCCCCACCGACGTGCGCACGAACATCACGGACAGTTCCGATCCGTCGAACAGCGGCTTGTGGGTATCGCGGTTGGCGGCAACGAATTCCGCCGCAGCAAGATCGGCGCCGATCCGCTCCAGCGCGATGCCGATCAATTCGCTGCGCTGGATCCGGTCGAGCCCCCGGTTCCAGCTCGGCAGCCATTGCGCCGTGATGCTGGCGAGCGCCGACAGCAACAGCCCCATCAGTGCCAGTGCAACGATGGTCTCGATCAGCGTGAAGCCGCGTTCATGCGTTCGCTGTGCTGTGCCTGCCGGGGTCATTCCGATGACCTCGGCATCAGGCGCACGGTGCGAATGTCGGACAACGCGCCGCCCGGAGATTTGACGCGAATTCGCACCAGCTCCGGCGCCCAGGGCACGTTGCCCTCGGGCACCGTCCAGTCGCCACCGAGCGGACTGACCTCGATGGTCCAGCGGTAGCCCTCAGCCTGTCCCGTCGACGTGCCTGACTGCAATTCGGCGCGCGGCGGAATGCCGACCGTCATCAAGGTGCGCACCGCCTGCATCAGCGCAACGTGCTGCTCCATGGCCCGGACGCCGCGCGTCTTGACGCCCATCACCGCGCCGATCGCAACGATCGAGACAGCCACCAGCGCCAGCGCCACCAGCACCTCGATGATGGTGAACCCTGCATCAGGGCGGTTAGTTGACGGCAACGTCGCGAGCAACGATTTCAACCCTTCCGGTGAGCCAGTTGACGCGGACCTCATATCCCGCATCGAGCCGCGTCAGCGCGATCGAGCCGCCGCAGGAACCGCCATTGGCGAAGAAGCGGATGGTCGACAGTGCGGCGCGGCGCTGACAGCTTTGCGGCAGCACCGCATCGAACCGCACGTCATCGGGGATTCGCACCGTCATGCGCGACGCGCCGGAGTGAATCACCCGGCTCGCCGCGTCGACCAGGGTCGCAACGCTGGTGCTGCGCTCGATGGCGGCATTGCGATCGGCCTTCAGCAGCGTTGCGGTCTGCAACGCATAGGCCTGCAAGCGCGATCGCGAGGTCTGGTGCGGAATGAACGGAAGCAGCACGGCCGCCAGCAGCGCGATGATGGCAAGCACGCACACCATCTCGAGCAGGGTGAAACCGCGCTGCAACGCCTCATTCATGCTCGTCAAGCATCCCTATTGTTGGTCGTTGTTGGCGGCTGTCGTCTTTTCAAGCGAGATGTCAGCCGAGGTGCCGCTACCGCCCTCCTGACCATCGGACCCATAGGAGACGATGTCGTAGGGCCCGTGTTCGCCGGGCGAGCGATAGAGATAGGCATGGTTCCACGGATCGTTCGGAACGTTGCCGCCCTTCAGATACGGACCATTCCAGGCGGCGACCCCCGGCGTGCGCCGGACCAACGCGGCAAGTCCCTCCGCCGTGGACGGGAAGCGCCCGGCGTCGAGGTAGAACAGGTCGAGCGCGCTGGAGAAGCTCTGCAACTGAATGCGCGCGGTCTTGACCTTGGATTCGCTGAGATAGTTGAGCACGCGCGGCCCAATCAGCCCCATGATGAGGCCGATGATCGCGATCACCACCAGCATCTCGACGAGGGTAAAGCCCGCCTGCCCTGAACGTCGAGGCGGTTGTGCGCGCGTCGGATCGCGTCCCGCTCGCATGGAAAATGTTTCGATGATCGTGTTGCGCGATATCATGACCGATGACCCCTGCTCTAACCGACTAGCTGCGTGACCGAGAGCAGCGCTGTCATGACCGACACGATCAGTCCGCCGACGACGGTGCTGATCGTGATGATCGCCAGTGGACCGACGATGCCGACGACGCGGTCCAGGCTGCGCTGCAATTTTGCTTCGTAGAATTCCGCGACCCGCCCGGCCAGCACCGGCAGCTGCCCGGTCTCTTCACCGAGCCGCAGCATGCGAACCGCCATCGGCGGCAGGCTGTCCGCCACGGCGAGCGCGTCCGACAATTTTCCGCCATGGCGGACGCGATCGGCGGCGGCGGTCCAGTTCGCCTCGCTGCCGGTCACCGCCATGATGTCGACGAGGATACGCAATGCCGCCGTGAGGTTGACGCCGCTGCCGAGCAGGACGCCGAGATTGCGGCAGAACAGGCTCGCGCGATAGAACTGGAAGGCGCTGCTGATGCCCGGCACCCGCGAGATCCCGCTGACCAGCGCGGCGCGCACGCGCGCCTGCCGCAACAGCCACCATGCGAGGGCAATCGTCGCCGCACTGATCAGGCTTGCCGCCGTGGCATTGGCGCGCAGGAAATCCGACACCGCGATGAAGCTGGCGAGCGCCGTATCCGACTTGCCGCCGAAATCGCCGAGCACGGTCGAGAATTGCGGCAGCACGAACAGCAGGAAGAACAGCATCACGCCGGATGCCGCGACCAGCACGAAGGCCGGATACTGCATCGCATCGGTCAGCTTGCGCCGCATCTGCTCGGAACGCGCGCGCTCGGTCCCCAGCATCTCGAGCACCGAATCGAGCGTGCCGGAGATCTCTCCCACCCGGACCAGCGCGATATACATCGGCTGAAACAGGGTCGGATGATCCGCAACCGAATCGGCGAAGCTCTCGCCGGTGAGCAGGGCTGCGCGGATCTTTGCCACCACCGGACGCATCCGGCCAACATCGGCATCGCCGGACAAAAGCTCCAGGGCATCGTCGAGACGTGCGCCGGCCTTGAGCAGCAGCGCGAGATCGCGCGTGAATGTCGTGACCTCGACAGCACTCGGCCCGCCGAACAGGCTGCGGCCACCGGTGGCGCCGGATGCGCGCTTGTCCTCGGTGGTTTCGATCGGCAGCAGCTTGAGATATTCGATCCGCCGCGCCACCTCGGACGCGGTCGGCGCCGAGATCGTGCCGTTCACGATCTCGCCCGTCTGGGTCAAAGCGCGATAGCGATAATTGGGCACGGCGTCACCGCACCGTCGCAACGCGGAGGATCTCGGCGGGCGAGGTCAATCCGGCGCGGCATTTGGCAACCCCGTCATCGAGCATCGTGGTCATGCCCGCCTTGATCGCCATGGAATCGATCTTCATTCCGTCGGTTCGCTCCCCGATCAGTTCGCGCAGTTCATTGGATAGTTCGAGCAGCTCGAACACGCCGAGACGGCCGCGATAACCGGTCCCGCCGCAACGTTCGCAGCCGCATGGATCGTGAATGATCTCGCCTTCCCGGAACCCGAGCGCGGCGAGCCGGGGATCCTCGGTGAAATCGGCTGTTGCCAGCGGTCGTGCCGACTTGCAGCGCTCGCACAATTGCCGGACCAGCCGTTGCGCGATCACGCCGCGCAGCACCGAACGCAGCAGATAGCCCTCGACCCCGAGGTCGAGCAGGCGCGGCACCGCGGCAGCCGCCGTCTCGGTGTGCAGCGTCGTCAACACCAGATGCCCGGTCAGTGCCGCATGCACCGCGACATGCGCGGTCTCGGAATCGCGGATTTCACCGACCATGATGACATCAGGGTCCTGGCGTACGAAGGAGCGCAGCGCGGTGGCGAAGGTCAGCCCGATCGCCGGCTTGACCTGGGACTGGTTGACGCCGGGGATCTCGTATTCGACCGGGTCCTCGATCGTCAGAATCTTGCGGCTGGGCTCATTGAGGATCGAGAGGATCGTCGCCAGCGTCGTGGTCTTGCCGCTGCCGGTCGGTCCCGTGATCACGACCATGCCGTACGGCAGCTTCAGCAGCCGCCGCAACTTGGCTTCGTCGGGCTCCGAGAATCCCAGCTTCTCGACGACCAGCAGGCCGCGATCCTTGGGCAGGATGCGGATGACGGCGGATTCGCCGTGTTGCATCGGCATGATCGCGACGCGGATATCGATGTCGGTGCGCCCGGCCCGCAGCCGCGCCGCACCGTCCTGCGGCAGGCGACGCTCGGCGATGTTCAGATTGGCGATGATCTTGATGCGGGAGACCACCGCCTGCGGCAGCACCCCCGAGAGGGCCGCGACCGGCCGCAGCAGGCCGTCAATGCGCAAGCGCACCATGAGGCCGGAGGAAAACGGCTCGATATGGATATCGCTGGCGCGCAGTTCGACGGCCTTCTCGATCAGATCATTGACCGCGCGCACCACCGGCGCGCCGCTGGCGAGATCGCGCAGGCTCTCGATGTCGTCTTCCCGGGGCAGCGCTGCCGCCATATCCGCGGTCTCGGCCTCCTCGGCGCTCGAAGAGTTGTTCAGCGCGATGGCGACGTCTTCCGACGAAGCCACCTTCACAGTGATGCCGGCGCCGAGCACGATCTGCGCCGCCCGCAGCGTCGCCTGGTCGGTCGGGTCGACGACCGCAAGGACAGTGCTCCCATCGGTCGTCCGGCACGGATAGACCATGGTCTCCCGCAGGAAGCGCGGTGAGAACGCCGCGACCAGCGGTTCGGCCGATGTCATGTCCTGGAGTCTCAGGCGGCCGAGCGCGAAGAAGCGCGCGGCCTCATCGGCGAATTCGGTCGGTGAGAGGCTGGTGACCTCCCGCAGCTTCAATTGCCTGACGTCGGCGCCCTGCCCGGTCCGCTCGGGCGATCCGTCGTTCGGCGCCAAATGATTGTTCTGACGCAGATAATCCACGAACCGAACGGACAGGTCGTTGGCCATTCTCGATATCCCGCCACACTATCCCGGATCAGTCCGTGCCATCCGCCGCAGCGTTCGGCTCTCGGCAATTGTGCGGTTATCGATCCGAAGTGTGACAGCTGTGCGAAGTCACATCGTTCGCCTCGCTCAAGAAACCTTGACGTGGCATCGCGGACACGGCTGCGCCCAGCTGCACGTTTGGGGCGCGACACGATGGGCAGGTCGCGAACGACAATCATGTAACCAATTTATTTCTGTCATGTTCGATCGATAAGAGTCCCTCCGGGGTAGGACCGATCGTCGCACGCCGTCGAAATTTCAGTTAGTCAGAGCGAAGGGCCTTCATGCAACGCGTAGGCACAGTGGGCCGCTGCCCGACGATCCGTGGCGGCCTGGCAGCCATTTTTGCCTTGACGTCACTGGGGTTGCTGGCGTCCTGCAATTCCGCGACGGTTGGCGAGAGCGTGGACGCGTCTCAGGTCGACGTCACCGACAAGGTGCGATCGCTCGATCTCTTGCCGCGCCAGCCGCAACCCGTGAGCGGGCTGGCGGCAGCGGGCGGCAGCCAGAGCGGCAGCGTCCGCGCCGCGATGTATGAGGGAAGCGACGTGACTGGGGTCGCCGACGCGCGGCCACAGCCGGCGTCGAGCGGCAATGGCTTCGATCTGAATTTCGAGAGCACGCCGGTTGCAACCGTCGCCAAGGTCGTGCTCGGCGACATCCTGCATGTCGGATACACCATCGACCCGCGGGTGCAGGGCACGGTGAGCCTGGTGTCGGTCCGCCCGGTGCCGAAATCCGACATGGTCTTCGTGCTTGAAAACGCGCTTCGCCTGAGCGGCGTGGTGCTGTTGAAGGATACCGCGGGCTATCGCCTGACCCCGCTCGGCGACGCCGTCGGCGGCGGCCGCGTCGATTCAGCGGCGGCCAATCCCGAACCCGGATTCGGAATCTCGGTGGTCCCCCTGCAATATGTGTCGGCCCAGACCCTGCTGAAGCTGACCGACAGCTTCGCCACCCGGGCGGGCTCGATCCGCGCCGACACGACGCGCAATCTGCTTCTGATCCAGGGCACCGGCGCCGAGCGCCGCACCGCGGTCGACACCGTGCTCAGCTTCGACGTCGACTGGATGCGCGGCCAATCGGTCGGCATCTTCCCGATCTCGAGCGGCTCGCCCGCACCCGTCATTGCGGAGCTCGAGAAGATCGTCGATTCCGGCGAGAACGGCCTCAGCCAGAACGTCATCAAGTTCATGCCGATCGCACGCCTCAACGCGGTGCTGGTGGTGACCAAGAAGCCGGACATGCTGCACACGGCAGCGACCTGGATCAAGCGCCTCGACCGCAACGACACCGCGCGCACCTCGGTCCATGTCTACCGCGTCAAATACGGCGACGCGCGCCAGATCGCGCGGGTTCTGACCGACATGTTCCTCGGCGGATCGTCCGGCAATCTGCTCGACAGCGCCGACAGCCAGCTCGCGCCCGGCTCCGGCACCTCGTCGACGTCAAGCGTCGCCGACCGTCTGTCGGCGAACGGCAACTCGGGCTCGAACTCGGGCAGCTTTGCCTCGCGCGGCACGTCAGGGACAGGCGCAGCCGGCCAGGGCCTCGGCCAGGGATTTGGCGCCGGCGGGCAAGCGAACAATCAAAATCAGGGCCAGGGCAACAATGCCGCGCTGGATGCCGGACGCGGCGCTGGCTCGGGCTCGGGCAACGGCCAGCCCGTCATGCAGGACGTACGGATCACGCCCGATGTCGTGAACAACAATCTGCTGATCTATGCCGACCAGGCCAACTACCGCATCATCGAGTCGACGCTGCAGCAGATCGACGAGCCGCAGCTCCAGGTCGCGATCGATGCGACGATCGCCGAGGTCACGCTCAACAACACTTTGTCCTATGGTGTGCAAACCTATCTCACCAGCAGGAACCTCGGCCTGAAGCCGAACATGGGCTCGTTCACTGGCACCCAGGCCACCACGGCCCCCGCGACCACCACGGACGCGACCACCGGGGTCGCCTCCGTCGCAGGCTCGGTCACCAATGCCTTCATCAACCGCGCCTTCCCGGGCTTCAACTTCCTGATCGGATCGGAGACGCAGCCGAGCCTGATCCTGGATGCGCTGCATGCCGTCACCAGCGTCAAGGTGCTCTCCAATCCGTCGCTGGTCGTGATCAACAACCAGGTCGCGACCTTGCAGGTCGGTGACGTCGTCCCGGTGTCGACCGGCAGCGCGACGGTGCTGACCGGAAGCAACACGGTGGTCAACACCATCGACTATCGCAACACCGGCATCATCCTGCGGGTCTCGCCGCGCGTCAGCGTGAACGGCACCGTGCGGCTCGATGTCGAGCAGGAGATCAGCAACGTTCCGCAGACCAGCGCGAACAGCCTGACCCCGACGGTATCGGAGCGGAGGGTCAAGAGCCAGATCGCGGTCGCCAACGGCCAGACCGTGCTGCTGGCGGGCCTGATCAGCGAACAGCAGAGCGGCAACCGCAATGCCCTTCCGGTGCTTGACCAGATTCCCGGCCTCGGCGACGCCTTCGGGCATCAGAGCAACGCGACCCAACGCACCGAGCTGATCATCTTCATTCGCCCGCAGATCATCCGCAACGGTTCCGACGCCCAGATTGTGGCCGAGGAGCTTCGTTCGAAACTGCGCGGCAGCATCGCCACGACGACGACCAATGCGCCGATCACCACCAGCTTCCATTGAGCAGGGCGACACGATGCTCCTCACGCGCGCGCTTCGGACAAACCTTTTCGCTTCGCTTGCGGTCGTGGCCTGGGCGATGACCGCATCGGTCGCGAGCGCCGACAGTCTTGCGCGCGGAACGGCCGCATTCCATCGCGGCGACTATGTCAGGGCATTTCACGAGCTCTCGCCGGCCGCCGATCGCGGCAACGCAAGAGCCCTCGGCATGCTCGGCTTCATGTATGAGCACGGCTTCGGCGTACCGCAGGCCTACGCGGCCGCCGCCGATCTCTACTATCGCGGCGCCATGCAGGGCGACCCGTTCGCACAAGCCATGCTGGGCTTGAGCTACGACAAGGGCCACGGCGTTCCGACCGATTTCTTGCTGGCCTACAAATGGCTCAATCTGGCGGCGGCCCGCACCGGCGGGCGACAGCGCGATGCCTATCTCCGCTTCCGCGATGCGGTCGCATCCAAGCTCTCGACCTATGAGATCATCGCCGGCCAGCGGTTTGCATTGGAATGGGTCCCCGACCGGCAGGCAACGGACGTGCATCTGACGGTCAAGTAGCTTCCCGCGCCGGCTTCAAGCTGGGAGGCGCGTGTCCCCTCTGCACCTTCCGCCGCCGGAGCCGGCGCCAGCCGATCACGATACCGCTGATCGAGACGATCGTGCCGACCGCCGACAGCAGCCAGACCACGACGTCGCGCGCCGGCGAGATGCGCAGCAGCAGCGGGAAGTCCAGACTGTGCAGCGCGTTGAACAGCCAGCGGTAGGACCGGCGGCTGTCATCGCTGCGGTCGAGGATCTCGGCGCTGACCGGAGAGATGTGCAGCCAGGTGTGGGCGGGATCGTCGAAGGCGATCCGCAGCACCGGAAGCTCACGCGCATGGTGCAGCGTGTACCAGTAGGCGTCCGGCTCGTCGAGTTGTCGCACCGATATCAGCGCTGCTCCGGGCATCGCGCGCCGGGCGGCCGCGACGATCTCGTCCTGCGAGAGTGTCACGGGCGCGCCGGTCACGGGATCGGCAAGACTTCGACGGCCATTGCTGTCGTCGAGCATCACCAGGGGGCGGCCGCCGATCCAGACGTAGCGCGCTTCCACGGCCTGCGCGGATGGCGCTGCCCGGAAGCCGGCAACGATATCGGGTGTGTCGTGACCGCTGTATCCGGCTGCGATCTCGCGCATAACGCCACGGCCGGAGAACGCGCCGCCGGGATTGAGCGACAGCCAGCCGCTGAACATCCAGGTGAAGATGAAGATGCCGCCGATCAGGCCAGCGATGTGATGCCAGGCCATCCAGCCGCGATAGGGCGAGACGGCGCCATCAGCATAGCGGCGCGTCAGGTGCAGGCGGAGAATGCCGATCCAGAAGCCGGTGACCGCGACGACCAGACACACACCCGAGATCCACAGCACCACGTCCCGCCAAAGCGGGCCGTCCTTGCGCAACACGGTCGGATAGATCCAGTGCGGGATCGAGCCGAGCCAGTTCCAGACCCGTTCCTGCCGCGTGGTGTCGAGCGCGATCTCGCCGCTGCGCGAGGAGACATAGAGCTCGGTGCCATCAGCGTCGCCTAGACCGATCAAATAGAGCGGCCGCAACGGATCGAAGCGTGCGGTGACCGACCATTGGTCGCGCGTCACCGTATCGAGCAATTGCGGCTGCACGGCGCGCGGGTGATGCCGGGCAATGGCAAGCGCCTGGTCGGGCGCGATCCGGTCGATCACGCTGCCGTCGATCGCCGAGATGGTGACGGCGCCGCCCTTCCAGCCGGTCACGCGATAGACCGGAACGTCGTCCATCATCGAGAGCCGTAGATCGCGCGGATAATGCTCCGCGCCCGCGATCGCCATGGCGCGATCGGGAGCGACCTGCACCTTGTTCCAGAGAGTGACGGGGAGCGCGGACAGGCGCTCGCTGTCAGTGAGGCGCGGAAAGGCCACGTACATCATGACGAGACCGGAGGTGAACCACATCGCGAAGAACAGACACGTCGCAATGCCGATCCAGCGATGGACGACATAGAGCCATCGCCGCGCTCGCCGGATCAGAGCTTTGCGCATGGTCAGAACTTCACGTTGACGGACAGTTCGGCGGTGCGCGGCATGCCCAGCAGCCACTGTCCCGTGCCGTTCGAAGTCACCGCGTAGACCTTGTCGAACAAATTGTAGACCCGGAACGCGACCGTGGTGCGGTCATCCGGCTTCCACCTGATGCCGCCATTGACCACATTGTAGCCCGGCCGCAACTGGGTGTTGGCAAGGTCTGAGTACATCGCACCGACCATTTGCACGCCGCCATAGACCGACCAGTTCGGCGCGAAGTCCCAGGTCAGCCAGACGTTGGCGACCTTTTGCGGCACGTTGATTGGGACATTGCCGGCATAGCTGACGAGCTTGCCGCTCACCAACTGGCTGTTGTTGTCGTATTTGGCCTGCAGCAGCGCGACATTGGTGTCAATGCGCCAGCCATCATTCAGCGCCAGCCCGACGGATGCCTCGACCCCGCGGGATGATTGCTGACCGACCTGCAGCGCCGGACCGGTGGGAGCGTTGGGATCGGCAATAAGCAGATTGTTCTTGACGATCTGATAGCCGGCCAGCGTCCACTCGCCGCGGCCGCCCAGGAATGACTGCTTAACGCCGAACTCGGTCTGCTTGCCGGTGGAAAGCTGGAAGGTCTTTTGCGAGGCCGCCAGCGAGATGATGTTGCCGACCGGATCGACGCCGACCGCATACTGGCCATAGAACGCGAGGTTCTTGATCGGCTCATACACGATGCCGGCGCGCCAGCTCGTGCCCGACAGCGTGGTTTCGAAGCTGTTCGTCGGTGTCTTGTAGTCAGTACGGTCGACCTCAGGGCGATCGTACCTGACGCCAGTGACGAGCGACAACTGATCGGTCAGCGATAGCCGATCTTCGACGAACAGCGCGTATTGATTGACGTTTGCATTGAAGCCCGGCGTGGTCGGAGACTTGGTCACAAAGAACGACCCGGGATCAAACACATAGGGAGCGACCGAGGAGTTCGTGGGAATGGACGGAACGCTTGAGTTGTTGGTATGGAAGAACTCGATGTGATTGACGTCGAAACCGGTCACGAACCGGTTCTCGAGGCCGAAGATGTGGCCGCTGAAGGTCGCATCCATGCGGTTGCCGGCCTGCTTCTGATCGTGGAATATCTCAAGATAGCTCGTGCGATCGATCAGCTGCGTCTTGGGGTTGAAAGTGTAGTTTTCGATATCGCGCCAGTGCCGCGCGCTGGTCAGATAATACAGCGTGTTGTTGACCTTGATGCCGTCGGCGACATCCCACTCGGTCTTGAACTGGGTCCAGCTGTCCTGGTAGCGGATCGCGCTGTCCGATGCGTTGTAGTTCTTGAAACGCAGCGCGTCCTGGATCTGGCCGTTGATCAGCGGCGTGCCGAAATAGCGCGACGGACTGCGGTCGCCATAGTCTTCGGAGAGCGTAAAGGCGAGATTTTCCGATGCCTGCACGCGCACGGCGGCGGAGACCACTGCATTCGAGGTCTTGTCGCGATCGACCCAGCCGTCCGACATGTTGCCGGTGGCGTTGATGCGGTACGACACATTGGGATTGATCGGACCGGTGCTGTCGACCGAAAGCCGTCGCGTCAGGTTGCTGTCGAGCGAGACCTCGGCCTCGTTGTAGGGCGTGCCCTGCGGCTTTTTCGGAACGACGTTGATGACGCCGCCGATCGCGCCTTCGCCATACAGCACGGAGGCCGGACCGCGCAGCACCTCGATGCGCTGCGTCGACCAGGTGTCGTAGGGGAACGTCAGGGTGCCGGAGCCGATATAGAAGCGCGTGCCGTCATACAATGTCATTACCGAGTTGCTTCCGGCAAAACCGCGGGTGCTGAACGACAGGCCGCCATTGCCGGGGGCCGGCGTTGCAATGAACCCGGCCGCATTCTGGGTGACGGCGTCGAGCACATTATGCTGGCCGCGTTCGGCGATGGTCTGCGCCGTGATGATCTCTACGCTGGCCGGCGTCTGCAGCGGCGTCAAATTGAGACGGCTGCCGGTGCCTCCTGGCGTGGTGGCGTTGAGCGTCGGCGATGCCGATCCCGATGCGCCTGACGCCGCGGCGCGAGGCGCGCCGGCGGTTGCCGCCGTTGCGGGTCTGGCGCGTGACCGCGATGCAGCGGCGGTATTGCTGCTTCGCGCCGCGGGCTTGGGCCTTGAGGATGTCGAGGGTGCGACCTCGATCGGATCGAGCGTCGTGGGTGGAGCTGTTTGTGCCGAGCTTTCAGCCGGCAGCAGTAGCGATGACAGGGAGCAAACGAGACCGAGGCGCCATTTGCGCGCAGCGGGAGAGGACGGAGACATGAAAAGACTCGCGGTAACGTGGCACGTCACCGCGAACGCGGACTGGCGCAGTGCCCGAAAGGCAATGCTCCGATCCCACCAGGACGCCCCCGCCCGATGTGCTCGCGTGTGACCACGACTGACGGCAGGTCTCCTGGCTCACGGGTCATCGCCTGTCGACGCCTTCCCGGGCCTGAAAGGCCCAGTGGCAAATTGACGAAAGGCTCGCCGTTTACAGTTGCGGGGACAGCTGCGGCATTGGGGTTACCCTCGCACCGCATTCCCTTTTGATCCCCGAAGGGAACCGTCGAGAGAAACGATAGGTGGTGCGGGATGGGCTGTCAATTCGACGCGATTGTCGCACGCATGCTTTGCGCGGCGGTGCTGCGGCGATGACACAGCGGCATCTGCGGCTGACGCGGAGCGGTAACCCGTCATCCCCGCGCAAAGGCTTTGCCTTTGTCGCTGGAGGAGCGCGGCACGCGCGTCTCGAAGGATGCACGGCCCGGCTGGTGGCCGTCGATCCTTCGAGACGCCGCTTCGCGGCTCCTCAGGATGACGGAGAACCTTCACATCACTCTGCTTCGACGCATCCCTGCATCACCTCATCGATCTCGGCCCGCGACAGCGCGCCCATCTCGGCGATGAACACGATTCGCGTGCGCGGCACGCCGGGTACCGGCACGCCGCCGGCAGCCAGCGTCGCGCGTCCGCCGGCGAGTTGAAATACCGTCAGCCGGCCGGGCTGCTCCACCGTCTCGAACAATCCCTTCGCACGCGCCAGCTTCGGCGCCAGTCTGCCGATCGCCTGCTGCAAGCGCGGCAGCGCTACCTTCCGCTCCGACGTCCAGCTCAGCGTTTCGAACCGGTCGGATACCGGCCGTCGCGGCGCGGTCTCGCGCGGCGCCGGCAACTGATCGAGGTCGGCCGGAAACAGCAGCGCGGCCGGCACCTCGCCATGCGGCGCATCGACCACCACGGCCGCCGGACGCACCGCCCGCACCGCATCGCGGATCGCTGTGCACGCGGCTGCATCGGCCAGATCGACCTTGCTCAGCGCCACCACATCGGCCGCCCGCAACTGCGACCGCAGCAGCGCATCGTTCAGCATCGCCGCCGGCTGTGTCGCGTCGACCACGCACAGCACGGTCTCCAGCGGCGCCTCCTTCCAGATCACGGGATCCATCAGGTTGCGCACGATGTCGGCGGGATCGGCGATCCCGCTGGTCTCGATCACGATGAATTCGGGACGCGGATCACGCCGCAGCAGGGTTGCGAGCGTGCGCAGCAGATCGCCTTCCAGCGTGCAGCAGATGCAGCCATTGCTGAGGCTGACCACGCCATCGCTGGCGCCGGCGATCAGCTCCGCGTCGATGTTGATCGCGCCGAAATCATTGACCACGGCAGCGATGCGCCGCCCTTGCGCATGCGCCAGCAGATGGTTGACGACCGTGGTCTTGCCCGCCCCGAGAAAACCCGCGACCAGCAGGATCGGGACCGGCATCTCAGCCCCCAGTGACCGGCCGGCGCACCGGCCGGCCCGGCCGTGCGGCGACGTCAAGCACCCCATCGTTGATCAGCGGCTGGCCGCTGACCACGAGATGCTGCACGCCTTCCGCCGGGCGGTTCATCGCGGAGAAGGTCGCGCGATCGCTCAGCGTCTCGAAGTCGAACACCACGACGTCAGCGTCGGCGCCCGCCTGCAGCCTGCCCTTGGCACGCATCGCCGGCGTGCTCGCGGACAGGATTTCCGCCGGGATCAGCGCGCATTTGCGGATGCCCTCGAGCAGCGACACCTTCCGACGCTCGCGCACCCATTCGCGGATGAAGCGGGTGAAGCAGCCGGCTGAACGCGGATGCGAGGTGGCATCGTCAGGCAGCGGCCAGGCGTCGCCGGTATAGGGGCGGCCATCCGACAGCGTCCACGGCATCGCGTCGGACGCGATCGCACCACCCGGATACAGCACCGCCATGTCGAGCAGGTCGCGATGATGCTGATTGTTCTCGATATCGAGCACATGCCACAGCACCAGCGTCGAGGGTTCCGCGGCCTGCGCGGCCAGCAACTCCTCGCGGCTGCCGAAGCGGTGACCGTCGGTCACGCGCTGCACCGAATCATAGCCGAGGCCGTTGCGCTCCTCGAACTTGGGATCGCTGAAGAAGGTCGCCGCCAGCACGGTCGAGCCGGTGCCGTAGGGATAGGCCTCCACCGTGATCGGCAGGCCCTGCGCCTGCGCCTTGGCGATCAGCGCCACACAGCGCTCGATGTCCGTCTTGCTCGACGAGTTGAAGTGACAGATGTGCATGTGCGCGCCGGTCGCGCCGGCATAGCCGATCAGGCGGATATAGGCCTCGGCCGCGCTCTCGGGATCGATGCGGGACATGTAGGCGACATGGGTAAAGGTCGGCACCGCATGATCGGCCGCGAGCTGGCACACCGCAGTCAATTCCTGCACGCCGGCGCCAGGCGCGTAGGCGTTGAGAATACCGATGCCGATGCCACCCTCATTCAGAGCGTTGGCAAGGCGCGCCAGAATGCCGCCGACCTCGCTCTCGGTCGCCACGTTCTCGATCCAGCGGCGATCGCGCATCGCGGCGCCGAACGATTCCAGCGAGCTTTCCGAATTCGAGCCGGTCATCGCGCCGATCCGCGCGAACGCCCAGTTGGCCGCGGCGCCGTAGTTCAGCACCCGCCCCTTCTCGGCCTGGCGCTTGTACCAAGATGCCACCGGCAGCACGCCGGCCTCGAGGTCGAGCGACGTGGTCACCCCGTCGAACGCCTGCATGCGATCGGCCGGTATGGTCTGGCCGTGCGCGTGCAGGTCGATGAAGCCGGGCGCCACCACGAGTCCGGTGGCATCGATCTGCCGCTCCGCGCCGCCAAGCCCGGTGCCGACCGCGGCGATCTTGCCGTCGACAACGGCGACGTCGCCGATCGCGTCCATCCCGCTGGCCGGATCCACCACCCGGCCGCCGCTGATCACCAAACCACCCATCTCGCCACTCCCCGCATTGTCCGACACCGCGGTCCCGGCCGGCCGCTTTTGCTAAGGCTTACGACCGGACCTCAGCGAGGCCAAGAGACAAAAATGCATCGCATCCATCGCAACGCCCGATCGAGATCGTTACAGCATGGTGTAGTGCAATCGTCCCTCGCGCGATGCGAGAAGGCGGCGTCGATCGGGATGATTGTAGCTAGGTCTCTACCTTGCGGTGGCGCGTCGCGGCGCCAGCCCCCTCCAGAGATCGCGACTCGGCCTGGTTCGGCTGGAGACGATCGTCGGCGGGGTCCGGTCCTTCGCGATGGCCGCCTCGAACGCGCGACGCAGTCGGGGATTTTCAATTTGCGCCTCGAAACGTCGGACAATGGCCTCGGCATCCGCATCGTTGCCGGTGATGGCAACGCACAGGTCCGAGGTCGTCCGGCGGAAGAAGTGGAACGTGCCATCGGCCGCGCCGCCCGACCGATCGAGCTCTCCAGCCATTGCGAGCACTTGCATCCGGTCGGTGTTATCGCGCGTCACCGCGAAGCGCAGCACGGCGAGTTGCCAGGCGCAGAGCAGCCTGCCCTGCGGTTCGGTCGCTCCGTCGCTGCGCATCGATCGAATACCCCGCGCGCCGATCCATGGCGCGGCGCGACTATCGTTGCGCGGGAATAGGTTTTCGAGGGGAGCGCGCGCGCGATCGCATAGGAATCGCATAGGCGGAGCGCACGGAGTCCGAATTCGCTCAAATCCCCTCGAATTGCAGCCGCGCCAGCCGCGCGTAGAGGCCGTTGGCCGCCACCAGCTCGGCGTGGGTGCCCTGCTCGACGATCCGGCCCTGGTCCATCACAAGGATGCGGTCGCAGGACAGCACGGTGGCCAGGCGATGCGCGATCACGAGTGTGGTGCGATGACGCATCAATTCCTCCAGCGCGGTCTGCACCAGCGTCTCGCTCTCGGCATCGAGCGCCGAGGTGGCCTCGTCGAGCAGCAGCAACGGCGCATCGCGCAGGATCGCGCGCGCGATCGCGATGCGCTGGCGCTGACCGCCGGACAGCGTTACGCCGCGCTCGCCGAGCTGGGCGTCGAAGCCTTCAGGCAGCCGGCGCAGGAATTCGGTGGCATGGGCGAGGTCGGCGGCGCGCTCGACCTCGGCATCGGTGGCGTCGGGCCGGCCGAACCGGATGTTGTCGCGGGCGCTCGCGGCGAACACCACGGAATCCTGCGGCACCAGCGCGACCCGCGCGCGCACCTCGGCCGGATCGGCCTGCCGAATCGGCACGCCGTCGAGCGAGATGATGCCCGATTTCGGATCGTAGAAGCGCAGCAGCAAATGGAACAGCGTGCTCTTGCCGGCGCCGGACGGGCCGACGATCGCGACCTTCTCGCCCGAGCCGACCTTCAGCGACACGCCGTCGACCGCCAGCGCATTGGGCCGGGTCGGATAGGCGAAGCTGACATTGTCGAAACCGACATCGCCGCGCGCAGGCTGCGGCAGTGCGCGCGGCGAAGCGGGAGCTGCGATCTGCGGCCTGACGCGCAAGATCTCGAACAGCCGTTCGGCGGCGCCCGATGCGGCCGAGACCTCGCCCCAGACCTCGCTGAGCTGGCCGAGGCCGCTCGCGGCGAAGGCCGTGTAGAGAATGAACTGGCCGAGCCGGCCCGGGCTGATGGCGCCGATCAGCACGTCGTGCGAGCCGACCCACAAAATTACGACGACGCTGGCGAACACGATGAAGATGACGATCAGCGTCAGCACCGCACGCGCCTTGGTCGAGCTGCGCGCGGCCTCATAGGCCTGCTCGACCTCGCTGGCAAAGCGCGTCCGGGCGAGCCGCTCACCGGTATAGGCCTGCACGGTGCGGATCGCATTGACCAGTTCGCTCGCATAGGCGCTGGCATCGGCCAGCGTGTCCTGGGCGTTGCGCGAAAGCCGCCGCACCCAGCGACCGAACGCGACCAGCGGAATCACGATCATCGGAATCGCGAGCAGCACGAAGCCCGAGAGCCGCGGGCTCGTGATCACCATCATTGTGGCGGCGCCGAAGAACAGCATCAGATTCCGCAGCGCAATCGACACCGAGGCGCCGACCGCGGACTTGATCTGCGTGGTGTCGGCGGTGAGCCGCGACACCAATTCGCCTGACCGTGCGGAATCAAAGAACGAAGGCGAGAGCGAAATCAAATGCGCGAACACGTCGCGCCGGAGATCGGCGACGATGCGTTCACCGATCGTCATCACGAGGTAGTAGCGCGAGGCGCTGGCACAGGCGAGCACGGCAACGACCGCGATCATCACGCTGAAATAGCTGTTGATCATCGCGATGCCTTCGGGCGTGAAGCCGAGGTCGATCATCCGCCGCACCGCGACCGGCACGATCAGCGTGGTGATCGCCGCGATCGTCAGCGAGATCAGCGCGAGGATCGCGCGTCCCTTGTAGCGCGCCACATAGGGCGCGAGCGCAAGCAAAGGCCGCAAGCGGGCACGGCTCTTCGCCGGCTCCATGATCTGGCTCTCGATGAAGGCCTCCTCATCGAGCAACGCGTCGCGCGGCGGCTCGGGGGCGCCGCGGGGGGTCTCAAGCTGTTCGGCTACACTCATTATCTAGACCGGTTCTATTGCCCCCCACATAGGCCCCCGGACCCCCGGCTGGCAAATCCGGTAAAGTCCCAATCCGGTGATGGGCTTAAGCCCTTTCTTGGCTTGTTTTGGGCGGCACCATGGGTTATAGAGCCGCCCAAATCCCGTATCCAATACATCTTGAGACGGGCGCTGGCGCGCCGAAGGAACTGCCATGAAAGCCGATATTCATCCGAATTATCATACGATTAAGGTCGTCATGACCGACGGCACCGAGTACCTGACCCGCTCCACCTGGGGCAAGGAAGGCGACACGCTGAACCTCGACATCGACCCCAAGTCGCACCCGGCCTGGACCGGCGGCAGCCAGCAGCTGATGGACCGCGGCGGTCGTGTCTCGCGCTTCCAGAAGAAGTTTTCGGGCTTCCTCAAGAAGGACTAAGTCCGCTTCGGGATTACCCCTGCGTTCACACGCAAAACGCCCCTGTTTCGGGGGCGTTTTTGTTTTCGGGCTGCTCCGGATCGGCCGGACAGACGAGCGCGCGGCTCTCTCCATGCGTCGTCCTGGCGAAGGCCAGGACCCATAACCACCGCATTCGGTGATGAACGGCATCGCGGCCCCAGCGCGCGCAACAATTGAGGATTGGGGTAATAGGTCCTGGCCTTCGCCAGGACGACATTGAGTGTGTGGCGACGCGTACACCTCAATCGTCGTCCTGCGCAAACACGCGCGCGAGGCGGGCACTGCCAGTTAGATCGCCGTGACCCTAGCGATCCCCAAAGGCGAGCCGCGCGCCGAGCGCGACCAGGATGCTGCCGCCGATCCGCTGCATGAGCCGCTGCGACCTGCGCGAGCGCTGCAGCTTCGCCATCACGGCGCTGGCAAAGAACACGCAGACGATATCGACCGCCGAGAACGTCAAATTGACTGTCGTGCCGAGCAAAAACAGCTGGGCCCAGACCGGCAGGCTGGCCGACGCATCGACGAACTGCGGCAGGAACGCCAGGAAGAAGATCGCGGTCTTCGGATTGAGCAGCTCGACGACGATGCTTTGCGCGAAGGCGCGCTCCGGGGTAAGCGGCGCCAGCACGGGACGCTTGGCACTGTCACGATCGCGAAACAGCGACAGACCGAGCCAGATCAGATAGGCCGCACCGGCAAGCTTCATCGCCATGAAAAGCGGCGGCACCGCATGAAACAGCAGCGCGAGGCCGGCGGCCGCGGCGACGACATGAACGTAGCCGCCAAGATGCAGGCCGAGCGAGGCCATCAGCCCCGCACGCCGGCCGCCTGCGAGGGTGCGGGCCGCGGCGTAGAGCATGGCCGGACCCGGGATCAGCGCGAAGGTCGTGGTTGTGACCGCGAAGGCGAGGTACAATTCCATCGGTGGCTTTCGCCTCAGTTCGCCGGAATCATCGCCGCGACCTCGCGGTCGACGGGATTGTCGCTGGCGCCAAGGCCCGCGATGACACCGGTGCGATCCTCGAGCTTGCGGTTCTGGCTCATCTTCTTCTTGGCGTCGATCCGGGTGATCGGCATCCGGAAGCCGACGATGCCGCGCAGCTGCGCCTTGATAAAATCATCGGGCGCATCGCTGACCTGCCAGACTTCCTTGCGCGTACTCTCGTGCAACCGGGTCAGTCGCGTCACGACATCGAGCAGCCGGTCCGCATCCTCGAAGAACTCGGCCGACCCATAGGCGTGGACGGCGAGGTAGTTCCAGGTCGGCACCACCTTGCCGTGCTCGGCCTTGGTCACATACCAGGACGGCGTCACATAGGCGTCAGGTCCCATGAAGATCGCCATCGCCTCGCCGACCGCGGGCAACTTCCACTGCGGATTGGGCCGCGCGACGTGACCGTACAGCGTGCCGTAATCGCCTTCGCTTTCACTGAGGATCAACGGCAGTGGCGTTCCGATCAGCCCGTCCGCGGTTGCGGTGACCAGTGTCGCGAGCTTCGAGGCCCGCATCGCGGCGTGGATCGGGCCGAGTTCATCCATCTTGAAATGCGGCGGCAGGTACATTGCAGACCTCATCAATTGTTGCTCACACGATAGCGCTGAAGTGGCCTATGATAAGAGCCACTTTCGATCACAATGACTGGTCCACTATGCCCCGCCTGCGCGCCACCACCAGCATCCCCTCGCTGCGGACGGTCGATCGCACCGCCGGGCAGGTGGGACGGCAGATCGCGCGGGCCCTGCGCGCCGCCATCGCCAATGGCGAGCTGAAGGCCGGCGAATATCTGCCGTCGACCCGCGCGCTGTCGGCTTCGCTCGGCATTGCGCGCGGCACGGTGACGGAAGCCTTCGAGCAGTTGCAGGCCGAGGGCTATCTGGAATCGCAGGTCGGCGCCGGCACCCGCGTGGCGCCGACGCTTGCGGAGCAAGCACGGCCGCCCCGCTCGCCGGCTGGTCGCAGCCCGAACAAATCAGCGCCGATCGCGTTGCCGCCGCGCGCGATGCGGCTTGCCAAGGTGGTGGCGGCTTTCACGCCGATGCCGGAAGTCCCGTTTGCGATTGCAGTCCCGGGAGGCGCGGTCGCTCCTGATGACAATTGGCGCCGCCTCGGCAACCGCGTGCGCGCGTCGCGCGCGGCGGCGCCTTCGAGCTACGGCGATCCGCGCGGCCTGATGGAGCTGCGGCAGGCGATCGCCGACTACGTGCGCAAATCCCGCGCGGTGCATTGCGAGCCCGAGCAGGTCGTGATCACGGCCGGCACGCAGCAGGGCCTCTACCTCGCCGGCCGCGTGCTGCTGTCGGCGGGCGATCGGGTGTGGACTGAGGATCCGGCCTATCCCGGCATGACGGCGGTGCTCGACGATCTCGATCTCGTCACCACGCGTGTTGCCGTCGATGCACAGGGCGTCGACGTCGATGCGGCGGTTGCCGCGTGTCCGGATGCGCGGGCAGCTTTCGTGACGCCCTCGCATCAATATCCACTCGGCATGCCCTTGAGCATGGCCCGCCGCAACGCGCTGGTGGCGTGGGCGCAGCGAAGCAATGCGTGGATCGTCGAGGACGATTATGACAGCGAGCTGCGCTATGCGGGTCATCCGTTCCCGTCGATGCAAGGCCTCGCGCCGTCGCGGGTGATTTATCTGGGCACGCTGAGCAAGGTGCTGTTTCCCTCGCTGCGGCTCGGCTACGTCGTGGCGCCTCTGCCGCTGATCGACGCCTTCGCCGGCGCGCGGGCGCTGCTCGATCGGCATTCACCGACCGCCGACCAGCATGTGCTGGCGGCCTATATGCGCGAGGGGCTATTCGAAGCGCATATCAGGCGGATTCGCGGCGTCTACGCCGCGCGGCGCGCGACACTGATCGCGGCGCTCGCGCGACACATGCCTGATGATTTCACGCTGCAGCCAAGCGACCAGGGCATGCATCTGTTGCTGTGGATGCCGCAAGGCTTCGATGATGTGCAACTGGCGAAGGCCGCGCTCGCCGACGGCATCGTCGTGCGGCCGATTTCACCGATGTACCACGCAGCGGCCCGGCCCGGCCTGATGCTCGGCTTCGGCGGCTTCGAACCGGAGGAGCTGGAAGCAGCCGCGATACGGCTGCGACGCGTGATCGATCAGCACACGTCACAGCGGCGGGCCAAGCCACGCCGCACTGAGGCTTCACACTGAGCTGACTGTTCGTATCTTACTGCTCGAACGCGGCCTTGAGCCGGTTGAGCTGCGGCACCAGCGGGTTGCCGATCGACGAGCGATCCGGCGCCGGCGCATGGATCGTGGTGTCGAGGCGGCGGACGCGCGCCTGCAGATCCATCGAGCGGGCGATCAGCTGCTGCAATTGCTCCGGCAGCTTGGTCACCATGTCGACCGGCCCGGGATCGGCGGCCGACAGTTTCACCTTGGTCTTCTCGCGATTGGCCTGGGTCAGCGTCATCTCGCCTTCCTTGACCGCGCGATGCAGCAGCAGCCACGACGCAAGCTGCATCAGCCGTGTGGTCAGGCGCATGCTCTCGGTGGCATAGGTCAGGCTGACGGAGCGTTCCAGCGCCTTGGCCTCGGCACGTCCGTCGCCGTCGAGATAGGCGGCGGTCTGCTCGACCAGGTCCATGCCTTCCCGGAACAGCACGCCGAATGCCGCAGAATTGGTCAGCCGTTCACTGAACAGCACAAGCCCGGCTTCGTTCTGGGAACGATCCGCCATGGTTAACGCCCTCACACCATCGTAACGCCCGCTGGCATCTGACGCGCCAGCTTATGATGAACAAATCATTGCGCGGGCGCGCCGCAGAGTCCAGCCGCAACCGGATTTATGGTTTCCAACGGATAGGACGCACAAAAAAGAGCCGCCGTTTCCGGCGGCTTTTGAAGTTGATAACAGGGAGGCGTCAAACAGAGTGGACAGGAGCCACTCGGTGTCCAAACGAGGACGATCCAGTCATAATCGAGAAAGCTTAACCGATCGTAAATGAACGGATTTCTTCAGGCTTTGTTTGCCATGTCGGCCATTGACCTAGTTTGGGACAGGTCCGCGTTGCTTCCCATGAGTCGTCCCGGCCTAGTGCGCAATTGCGCACGGGGCCGGGACCCATAACCACCAACCCCCACGTTGCGCGCAGCTGTGGCCCCAGCCGTACGCGACGATGAACAGCGGTGGTTATGGGTCCCGGATCGCGCTCGCCTTGCTCGCTTGTCCGGGACGACGTGGTCTGATGTCGAAGACCTACGACTTGAAGAACGCGTTCGCGGCGTCCTTCGACGCGCGCTTCTTCGTCATCGCCTCTTTCAGGCGATCGACTTCGGTCGTGAGCAGCGCGATGCGCTCGGTCAATTCCTCGACCGACAGCAGCGAGAGATCCTGTCCGATCTCGTGGGTGATCTTCTTCCGCGGCCGGTCCTCATCCTCAATCGGCATGTGTCCTCCCCGCGATGATGATCTGGCGCTTGGCGTCCAGAGCTGGTAAATGTCCTCGTGCAGGAGAATTTTGCAGTGACTTTCGTGTGCGCGCAACATCTGACGCGAATGCCCCGGCCCGACCGCAAGGAGTCTGACCGGACGGGATAGCGCGCCTGCGCGCCAGGCATGAGCCGACCCCAAGCCCTTCCGATCACGCGGGAGGGCTTTTGATTTTTCGGATCTGGGGTCGGCATCACCGAACGCGAAAGACCCTAACCCATGACCAAAATTCTCATCACCAGCGCCCTTCCTTACGTGAACGGCGTCAAGCATCTCGGCAATCTGATCGGCTCGCTGCTGCCCGCCGACGTCCATGCCCGCTTCCGGCGGCAGACCGGCTGCGACGTGCTCTTCATCTGCGCAACCGACGAGCACGGCACGCCGGCCGAGCTCGGCGCGATCGAGGCCGGGCAGGACGTCCGGGCGTTCTGCGACGCGCAGCACGCGGTCCAGGCCGACATCTACCGGCGCTTCGGTCTGTCCTTCGATCATTTCGGGCGCACCAGCGCGCCGCACAATCACGCGCTGACGCAGCACTTCTATCGCCGGCTCGACGCAGCCGGGCTGATCGAGGCGCACACCTCGCGGCAGGTATGGTCGCCGGCCGACCGGCGCTTCCTGCCCGATCGCTACGTGCTCGGCACCTGCCCGCATTGCGGCGATCCCAGCGCGCGCGGCGATCAATGCGACCATTGCGGCACGCTGCTTGACCCGCCGGACCTCATTGATCCGCGCTCGGCGCTATCAGGCGACCACGCGCTCGAGATCCGCGACAGCCGTCATCTGTTCCTGCGCCAGTCGCAGTTGGTCGACGGCATCGGCGCCTGGATTGATAGCCGCTCTGGCTGGCCGCCCTTCGTGGTGTCGACCGCGACGAGCTGGCTCAATGCCGAGCTGCGCGACCGCTGCATCACGCGCGATCTCGCCTGGGGCATCGCAGTCCCGCGCGAGGATTTTGACGGCAAGGTGTTCTACGTCTGGTTCGATGCGCCGATCGGCTACATCGCAGCGACACAGGAATGGGCCGACGCCGCGCCCGGCCGCAACTGGCGGCAATGGTGGTGGCAGGCCAATGATGTCAGCTACATCCAGTTTCTCGGCAAGGACAACATCCCGTTCCACACCGTGAGCTTTCCGGCGACGCTGATCGGCTCCGGCGAGCCGTGGAAGACCGCCGATGTGATCAAGGGATTCCACTGGCTCAACTACGAGGGCGGCAAGTTCTCGACCAGCCGGAAGCGCGGCATCTTCACCGACGCGGCGCTGGAGGAATTGCCGGCTGATCTCTGGCGCTGGTGGCTGATCGCCAACGCGCCCGAAAGCGCCGACACCGATTTCAGCGTCGCGAGATTCGTTGCCGATGTGAACAAGGATCTCGCCGATATCTTCGGCAATCTTGCCAACCGCATCATCAGCTTTGCGCACCGCGCCTTCGACGGTCGAACCCCGGATGGTGGTGTACCCGGTGAGGCCGAGCGGCAACTCGCGCTCGATCTGGAGCAGCGCATCGCAGCGCTGCACCGCCATCACACCGCGCTGGAGTTTCGCGCCGCTGCGGCAACAACTCGCGCGATCTGGGACACCGCGAACGCCTACCTGCAACACACCGCGCCATGGACGGCGATCAAGTCCGATCCGGCACGCGCGGCGATCATCACCCGCACGGGCCTCAATCTTGTCGCGCTCTGCGCTACGCTGGCGTGGAGCATCGTGCCTGATCTCGCGGCGCGCGTGCTTGGCGCGCTCGGTCGCGACGATGTGATCCCGTCCTGGCCCAATGGCCCACTCATCCCGCTACTGGATCAAGGCGACGGTACGCCGGTCGCAAGGCTCGGCCCGCTGGTCGAGAAAATCAGTCCCGAAAAAGCCGACCATCTGACCAGGCGGTTCGGGACTTAATGGCGTTTCGCTTCGTTGCAAAAGGCGGTATGCCACCAGCCAATCCTCTTCACTGACCAGGGACAAACCATGCCAAACCTGCCCGCGCAAATGACCGTCGTTGCCATCAGCAAGCCAGGTGGCCCGGAAGTGCTGGTGCCGGAGACCCGCGCGCTGCCGGTGCCGGGTCCCGGCGAAATCCTGGTCAAGGTCGCGGCCGCCGGCGTCAATCGCCCTGACGTCGCGCAGCGCTCCGGCTCCTATCCGCCGCCGCCAGGCGCGAGCGACCTGCCCGGCCTCGAGATCGCCGGCGAAGTGGTCGCGCTCGGCGAAGGCGCCAAGCACAAGATCGGCGACAAGGTGATGTCGCTGGTCGCCGGCGGCGGCTACGCGCAATATTGCATCGCGCAGGACGCGCAGGCGATGACCGTGCCGCCATCGTTGTCGATGCAGGAAGCCGGCGCCATTCCGGAAACCCTGATGACCGTGTGGCACAACGTGTTCGAGCGCGGCGCGCTCAAGGCCGGCGAGACGCTGCTGATCCACGGCGGCTCGTCGGGCATCGGCACGATGGCGATCCAGCTCGCCAAGGCGTTCGGCGCCAAGGTGATCGTCACCGTCGGCTCGCAGGACAAAGCCGACGCCTGCCTCAAGCTCGGCGCCGATCGCGCGGTCAACTACAAGACCGAGGATTTCGTCGAGGCCGTGAAGCAGGCCACCGGCGGCAACGGCGCCGATGTCATCCTCGACATGGTGGGCGGCGACTATATCGACCGGAACTATGACGCCGCTGCGGTCGAGGGCCGCATCGTCCAGATCGCGTTCCTGTCGGGAACACCGAAGGCCACAGCCAATTTCGCCAAGCTGATGGTGAAGCGGCTGCACCACACCGGCTCGACCCTGCGCCCCCGTAGTAATGCGGACAAGGCGGCGATGGTCGCGGCGATCGAGGCAAAGGTGCTGCCGTTGTTGCGCGAAGGTCGCGTCAAACCGCTGATGGACAGCACATTCCCGCTGGAAAAGGCCGCCGATGCGCACCGCCGCATGGAGACCAGCGAACATATTGGCAAAATTGTGTTGGTGGTTTAACTCTCGCAGCGGAAGCAGGGGCGGAAACCCTTTGATTCCCTTCGCTTTCGTGTCATTTATCGCGCCACCTCCGGGCCGGTCGCCGGGCCCGGGCAGTTTGTCGATCGCGGAGTACTGACATTGCGTCTGATCAGGTGCCTTGCGCTGCTGGCGCTGGGCCTCATGATGTTTGCCGCTGCGCCTGACGCGTATGCGATCGACGCGGTCAGCGTGCGCAGCGATGCGCCGGCGATCGACCTCACCGCGGTTCTCGACCATCAGCGCAGCGAAGCCGACCGCATCCAGGTCTCCACCGCACCCGGAACCGACGGCATCGTGCGCCGCATCGAAGTTCGCGCCCGCGAAGGCGGCCAGAACTGGGTGGTGTTCGCGCTCGCCAACAACACCGACGACCAGCTCGACCGCCTGATCGTCGCGCCGCACTATCGCATCGTGTCATCAGGCCTGTTGTGGCCCGACCTCGGCCTGTCGCGTATCGCGACCATCACGCCGTCGGTCGGCGATCGTCCCGAGCGGCAGGAGAGCCCGACCGCCGACGTGTTCCGCATCACCCTCGATCCCGGCGCCGTCGTCACCTATGTCGCGGAACTGCGCACCGACAAGCTGCCGCAGCTCTATCTGTGGGAACCCGACGCCTACAAGGACAAGGTCAACTCGTTCACGCTGTACCAGGGCATCGTGATCGGCATCTCGGGCCTGCTCGCGCTCGTGCTCACGATCTTGTTTGTGGTCAAGGGCAGCATCATGTTCCCCGCCGCGGCGGCGCTGGCCTGGGCGGTGCTGGTCTATATCGGCGTCGACTTCGGCTTCTGGGGCAAGGTGCTCGACATGTCGAACAACGCCGAGCGCGTCTGGCGCGCGGCGGGCGAGGCGATCCTCGCGGCGACATTGCTGGTGTTCCTGTTCGCCTACCTCAATCTCAGTCGCTGGCACGTCCGCTATTCGCACATCACGATCGGCTGGCTCGTCTTCCTCGGCTCGCTGGTGGCGCTGGCGCTGTTCGATCCCGCGGTCGCCTCCGGCATCGCGCGCATGTCGCTGGTGATGATCGCGTTCGCCGGCTTCGCACTGATCGTCTATCTCTCGACCCACGGCTTCGACCGCGCGGTGCTGTTGATCCCGACTTGGTTCCTGCTGGTAGTCTGGGTGGTCGCGGCCGGCATGACGGTCGCCGGTTCCGTCACCAATGACATCGTCGGCCCCGCGCTGCTCGGCGGCCTGGTGCTGATCGTGATGCTGATCGGATTTACAGTGATGCAGCACGCTTTCGCCGGCGGCGGCGCCACCACCGGTGTCGTCTCCGACGTCGAGCGCCGCGCTCTGGCGCTGACCGGCTCCGGCGACCTGATCTGGGACTGGGACGTGTCCGCCGACAAGGTGTTCACCAGCCCCGAGACCGAGGCGCTGCTCGGCCTGAAGCGCGGCACGCTGGAAGGCCCGGCGGCGAAATGGCTCGAAGTGCTGCACCCGCTCGACCAGGACCGCTTCCGCGCCGCGCTCGACAGCGTGCTCGACCAGCGCCGCGGCCGCCTGGTGCAGGATTTCCGGCTGCGCACGCCCGACGGCCATTTCATGTGGTTCGCGCTGAAGGCGCGGCCGGTGGTCGGCTCCGACGGCGAGGTCTCGCGCGTGGTCGGCACCCTGACCGACGTCACCGAGTTCAAGAACTCCGAAGAGCGGATGCTGCACGACTCGGTGCATGACAATCTGACCGGGCTGCCGAACCGCCGGCTGTTCATGGACCGCCTCGGCGCGGTGGCAAACCTCGCCAAGACGATGCCGAACCTGCGGCCGACCTTGATGGTGATCGACCTCGACCGCTTCAAGCAGGTCAACGATTCCGTCGGCATCGCAGTCGGCGACAGCATCCTGCTGACGCTGGCGCGCCGGCTGACCCGCATCCTCAAGCCGCAGGACACGCTGGCCCGCATGGCCGGCGACCAGTTCGGCCTGATCCTGCTGTCGGAGCAGGACCCGGCGCGGATCACCAATTTCGCCGAGACCATCCGCAAGACCATCCGCGCCCCGATCGCGTTCAACGACCGCGAGATCTTCCTGACCGCCTCGATCGGCCTTGCGCTGTCCGATCCGGCGGCGCCGCTCACCGACGAGATCATCAAGGACGCCGAGCTTGCGATGTATCATTCGAAGCGGATCGGCGGCGACCGCATCGACGTCTACAAGCCGGCGATGCGGGCGCGGAAGACCGACCGCCTGACGCTCGAGAGCGACCTGCGCCGCGCCATCGAGCGCCAGGAGCTCACGATCCTGTACCAGCCGATCGTGCGGCTGGAAGATCGCGCGATCGCGGGCTTCGAGGCGCTGGTGCGCTGGGACCATCCAAAGCTCGGCCGGATGTCGCCGTCGGAGTTCATCAACGTCGCCGAGGAAACCGGCCTGATCGTCGATCTCGGCATGTTCGTGATGGACCAGACCGCGCGCCAGCTCGCGGTGTGGCAGCGCGCGATGCGGGCGCGTGAGCCGATCTTCGCGTCGGTCAACGTGTCGTCGCGGCAATTGCTGCGCCACGATCTGATCCACGATATCCGCACCGTGCTGTCGCGCTCCTCGGTGGCGCGCGGCACGCTGAAGCTGGAGCTGACGGAATCGCTGGTCATGGAGAACCCGGAGCACGCCGCCCAGATGCTGGCGCGGATCCGCGAGCTCGGCACCGGGCTGTCGCTCGACGATTTCGGCACCGGCCATTCCTCGCTGTCCTATCTGCAGCGCTTCCCGTTCGACACCATCAAGATCGACCAGTCGTTCGTCCGCACCACCAGCCGCGGCACCCGCCCGGTGATCCTGAAATCGATCATCGCGCTGGCGCACGATCTCGGCATGGAAGTGGTCGCGGAAGGCGCCGAAACGGATTCGGACGCCGTCGAGCTCTACCAGCTCGGCTGCGAATACGCGCAAGGCTTCGCCTTCGGCGAGCCGATGGATGCGGATGCCGCGACGCGCCTGCTCACCGAGGAACGGCTGGGAGGCGCGGGCCAGCGCGG
>NZ_BOVL01000021.1:244651-252915 GCF_019972155.1 Bradyrhizobium sp. RD5-C2
TGGCGATGTAGCCGGCGTCGAGGCAGGCTTCGCGCTGCGGCATCTTCTCCTGCGGGCTGCGCAGGGTTTCCCACCACGACGCCCGGTGCGCGGCGCGCGGCAGCGCCGCATCGATGATCGCCTCGATCTCCTCGAAGGTCAGCACGAATTCGGTCAAATGCTGCTTCTTCAGATAATCCCGCAGCGCGTCGTAGTCGTTCACAACATCCTCGATGACAAACGATAAGGGTCCGGCAACCACCCGTTAACCTATTCGGCGGCCGCTGTCGCCATTTAAGGCGACAACAAGATTTCCCGTTGCATGACGACGCTTTGGAGCGGGACATGCCATTTCGACGGGGAAACGACGCAAGGCGGCGCTGGCGGTTATCGGCAAAGCTGCTGATCGCAGCGTCCGTTGCGACCGTCCTCGGCTTCTCCGCAGTCTGCGCCGGCGTGATGTTCGACATGCGTCGCGGCGAGGAACAGCTGGCCCGCCGCACCCTGGAGAATCTGGCGTCAGGCATCGAGGCCGACATCAGCCGCAACATCGAGCTCTACGACCTGTCGCTGCGCGCGGTCGCCAGCAATCTGGAAATGCCAGAGATCCGCGGCGTCAGCAAGGAACTGCGCCAGCTGATCCTGTTCGATCACGCCGCGACCGCAAAGCATTTCGGCGCGATCCAGGTGTTCGACACCAAGGGTAATCTGACCATCGACGCGGCGAGCCTCGATCCGCAGCCGGAGAACCGCAGCGACGAGGAGTATTTCGCCATCCAGCGCGACCATCCCGACACCGGGCTGTATGTCAGCCGACCGATGCTGCATCGCGGCGCCTACGCGATCGTGCTGAGCCGGCGTATCACCGGTGAGGACGGCCGCTTTCTCGGCGTCGTGGTCGGCTCGATCCGCTTCAGCTACTTCCACGATCTGTTCGGGCGGCTGAACCTCACCCCGGGCGACACCATCACGGTGCTGCGCAACGACCGCACCATCATCATGCGGACGCCGTTCGATCTCGACGTGATCGGCAAGAACCTCGCCGAGCAGCTGGACTGGCGATCCGAGAACCTGAAGGTGGGCGGCGCGTTCTCGGGCAAGGGCCCGGTCGACGACACGCCGCGGCTCTATGTCAGGCGCAGCAGCAGCGGGCCGCTTTACGTGGTGGTCGGCAAGCCGCTCGAAGCCGTCTTCAATCTATGGCGCACCGAGGCGATCCGGATCGGCGCGATCATGGCCTTTCTGGTGCTGTTCGTGCTCAGCGCGACGCTGGTGCTCGCCCGCGAGATCGTCCGCCGCGCCGACGCCGAGGACAAGCTCGAGGAACTGGCGACCACCGACGCCCTCACCGGCCTGAAGAACCGGCGCAAGTTCGATGCCGAGATCGACCGCGAATGGCGTCGTGCCGGCCGCTACGGCCAGCCGGTCGCACTGCTGATGATCGATGCCGATCATTTCAAGGCCTACAACGACACCTATGGGCATCAGGCCGGCGACCAGGTGCTGGTGGGAATTGCGATCTGCATCTCGGACGCGGTGCGCCGCGCCGGCGATTGCCCGGCGCGCTTCGGCGGCGAGGAGTTCGCCGTGCTGCTGCCCAACATGACCGCGCTCGAGGCCTTCAACCTGGCCGAGACCATCCGCGGCAAGGTCCAGCAATGGTGCGAGGGCGAGCTGATCACGACGGTGAGCGTCGGCGTCGCCAGCATGCGGCCGCTCGCAGGCCAGCAATGGTCCGACCTGATCGAAGCCGCCGACAAGGCGCTCTACGCCGCCAAGGCCAACGGCCGCAACCAGTCGGTGCTCGCCACCGTGCCGAAGATGGCGCTGGTGGCGTAGGGACCTGTACATGCACTGCTCTCGCGGTTCATCGTCATGACGAAGCCGATGTCACGCCACATCCACTGCGTCGTCCCGGCGAAGGCCGGGACCCATAACCACCGCATGTGATTGTAAACGGGATTGTGGCCGCAGCGTCGCGCAACAACGAGCATTCGGGGTAATGGGTCCCGGCCTTCGCCGGGACGACGCTGAGTTTGCTGCGGCGTCGAAACTCATACATCGGCATTCTGAACGCCGCTGACGCCAACTCAGCCGCGGTGCTTCTTCTTTGGCTTCTTGCCGAACTTCGGTTTCGAAGCCGACACGTCCGGCCAGTGTCCGGCCTGGCCGGGCTTGTTCCGATTCTTCTTTTTCTTGCCGAACCCTGGCTCGCTGTCGAATTTCGGCTTCGCGCCTTTGCCATCCCGGTCGGATCGGAACGCGGCTCTCGGTTCCTGTCTTGGCGCATAGTCTTCACGCGAACGGCCCGCGCCTTCGCTCGAAAATGCTCTCGCCTCGCGGTCCGGCTTGCCGCGTCGCTTGGCGGCTGCATCATCACGCGGCTCGTCGCGGCGCGGTGCGGTGTGGCCGCCGTCATCCTTGTCGCGCCAAGGATCGTGCCTGGGCTCGTGCCTGGGCTTGCGCGCCGGCTTGTCCGAGGGTGCCTGGCGCTGCGGAGCGTCCGCCAGCGGCTCGATGCGGATGGTGTCTTCCTTGTCCGGACGCTTGATCTTGACCGCGAAGGAATCCGCGACCCGCGCGGCGATCTCGAACTCGGTGGTCGTATCCGAGATCTTGATGGCGCCGATGTCGTGCTTGTCGATGCCGCCGCGGCGGCAGATCATCGGCAACAGCCAGCGGGCTTCGGCATTCTTCCTGCGTCCGATCGAGGCGCGGAACCAGACGGTAGCCTCCTCCATGCCGTGACGCGGGGAAGCCTTGCCGGCCTTCGATCGCGGCCCGGCCGGACGATCCTCGCGGCGCGAGGTGCGCTCGCCGCGGCGATCGTCGCGCTCGCGGCCCCGGCCCTCGCCGGGATCGAGAATGTCTTCAGGCGCAGGCAGCCGCGCGCGATAGAACCGGGCCAGCGCCGCGGCGATCGCCTCGGGCGACCGTTCGGCAAGCAAGGCTTGCGCGAGCGCCAGGTCGTCGGAGGTCGTCTCCTCGGAGAACACCGCATCCTGCATCAGGCGGTCATGGTCGAGCTTGCGGATCTCGTCCGCCTGCGGCGCAGAACCCCAGACCACATCGATGCCGGCCAGATTCAGCAGCAATTCGGCGCGGCGCCGCCGTGCCGGCGGGACAAGCAGGATGCTGACACCCTTGCGGCCGGCGCGGCCGGTGCGGCCCGAGCGATGCTGCATGACCTCCGGGTCTTTCGGCAGATCGGCATGAATGACGAGATCGAGGCTCGGCAGATCGATGCCGCGCGCCGCCACGTCGGTCGCGACACAAACCCTGGACCGTCCGTCGCGCAACGCCTGCAGTGCCTGGGTGCGCTCGTTCTGGGTCATTTCGCCTGACAGCGAGGCCACCGAGAACCCGCGCTCGAGCAGCGCCGCCTGCAAATGCCTGACGGCTTCTCGCGTGTTGCAAAACACCAGCGCGCTCGGCGCCTCATGGAAGCGCAGCACGTTGACGACCGCGTGCTCGACATCGTCGGCGGCCACCCGGATGGCGCGGTACTCGATATCGGCGTGGCCGCCCTCGTCGCCCGCGACCTCGATCCGGAACGCCTGTTGCTGATACTGCTTGGCCAGCGCGACGATGCCGCGCGGAAACGTCGCCGAGAACAGCAAGGTGCGGCGGGTGTCCGGCGTGGTCTCGAGAATGAACTCCATGTCCTCGCGGAAGCCGAGATTGAGCATCTCATCGGCCTCGTCGAGAACGACGACCCGCAAGCCCGAAATGTCGAGACGGCCGCGCCGCAAATGGTCGCACAACCGGCCGGGCGTGCCGACCACGATGTGGGCGCCTGCGGCAAGCTCGCGCTGCTCGCGGCGCGGGTCCATGCCGCCGACGCAGGAGACGACGCGACCGTCCGCGTGTTCATAGAGCCATGCGAGCTCGCGCTGAACCTGCAAGGCGAGCTCGCGGGTCGGCGCGACGATCAGCGCCAGCGGCGCGGCCGCCGGTTCGAACCGCTCGGCGCCATCGAGCAGGTCCTTTGCCATGGCCAATCCATAGGCAACGGTCTTGCCCGAGCCGGTTTGGGCCGAAACGAGCAGATCACGGTCAACGGCGTCGTCCGCGAGCACGGCAAGCTGGACGGGGGTCGGCTGTTCGTAGTTGCGCTCAGCCAAGGCGCGGGCGAGCGGCGAACTTGTGGTCGGAAAGGGCACGAGATGGGAAACCTTGATTGGTCCGGGTGCAGAACGTCGAGCGGGACGACCTGAGGCTGCGTACCCGGCAGGCGGCACAGCCGCATGACGATTTGGGCTGCTTTACGCCAAGAACAACCAAACCGCCATGCCCCCGCAGCGGAAAAAGCCGCGGATCAGGCCGGTTGCCCGATCGGGGGCCGGCTGCCCGCGATCCGGTCCATCAATCCGGACAGCCGCGACGGCGGCGGGCCGGCTGCGGCAATCAGGCCGCCCGCCCCGCGCAGCGCGCCCGGCATCAGCTCGCAGGCCAGCAGCCGATCGCGCTGATATGGACCGGGCATGCGGAGCGCGCCGGTGGTCTCGGCCGAGAAGCCGAAACGGCGGTAATAGGCGGCGTCGCCGACCAGGATGACGGCGCGGTGACCGAGCCGATGCGCCCGCTGCAAGGCCTGCCGCATCAGCGCGGCGCCGATGCCGAGGCATCGCGCCTCCTCCGCCACCGCGAGCGGGCCGAGCAGCAGGCAGGCGTGACCGGTGCCGGTCACGATCGGCCACAGCCGCAATGTGCCGACCAGATGGCTGCCACGGCGCGCGACAAACGCGAGGCCGCGCGCAAGTTTGCGGCCCTCGCGCAGCCGCTCCGAGGTCTTGGCCAAGCGGCCAGGACCGAATGCAGCGTCGAGCAGACCCTCTCGCGCCGCCACGTCCGAACGGCGTTCCTGACGGATCGCAACCGGCTTCTCGTTCGGAGAACCAAATGAGGACATCACGCAACCCTCGCCAGATAGATGAAGACCTCGTCGAGGTCCCGGCACTTGAAGCGCTCGGCGAGCTCGCCCGGACGTCCCATCGCGACAATGCGGCCGTGACTCATGATGACGACGAAGTCGCAGAGCTGCTCGACCTCGGTCATGTTGTGCGAGGACAGCAGGATGGTGGCGCCGCGGCGCTTCTGATAGGCGCGCAGCCGGCTGCGCACCCACTCTGCACGGTCAGGGTCGAGCGATGCCGTCGGCTCGTCGAGCAGCAGCACGTCCGGGTCGTTGATCAGTGCCTTCGCCACGGCAACCCGGGTCTTCTGCCCGGCCGAGAGCCGCCCGGTGACGCGGTCGAGCACGTCGCCGAGCTCGAAATCCTCGATCAGTTCCTCGATCCGCGCCTTGAGATTGGCGACACCATAGAGCCGTCCGAACACCGTCAGGTTCTGCCGCACGGTGAGTCGCCCCGGCAATGCGACATAGGGACTTTCGAAATTCATCCGGCTGAGCACCTTGTGACGCTCGGTCGCCATGTCGTGGCCCAACACCATGGCGCGGCCGAAGCTTGGCACCACCAGGCCCATGATCATGGCGATGGTGGTGGTCTTGCCGGCGCCGTTGCCGCCGAGCAGGCCGACGGTCCAGCCCTTGGGCACGTTGAAGTTCACGTCGTCGACGGCCCAGTGGGTGTGGTACTTCTTGCAGAGGTCCTCGACCGCGATGGCCGGCGCTTCATCGATACCGAGGCTCACAGGCGCATTGTCCTGTGCGGGCGTGGTGTTTGGCGACACCGGCGTCAGATGTCTGCGGGGCAGAAAGCGTTCGATGCTGCTCATGGATGTCTCCCTTACTCGCCCATGGTGAGCAGGCCGCCCTTGTGGCGGGCGCTCTGCAACAGGGCAACGAATGTGGCGAAGCCCATGCCGAGATAGACGGCGTTGAGCGCGAGGCATTCCATCATCAGGTCGGTGCGGAAGGTGCCGTCGAGCAGCACGGCGCGCATGCCCTCGAACACATAGGTCGGCGTCAGCGACCAGGCGACCGGGTGCAGCCAGACCGGCAGCGCCTCGACCGGGTAGTAGACGCAGCACAGCGGCAGCAGCACGATCATGATCGAGTAGGCGAGACTTTCGGCACCGAGGCCCTGGCGGATCACGAGGCCTGCGACGACGAGCCCGATCGCCCAGCTGGTCAGCACGAGGTTGAGGAAGAACAAGATCAACCCCGGCCCCATCGCAAAGACATTGAAGCCGAACAGCAGCAGCGTCAGCAATGTCACCGGCAACGTGCCAATCACCAGCCGGATCAGGCTCATCAGCATCAGCGAGGCCGCAAGCTCGGCCGGCTGCAACGGGCTCATCATCAGATTGGCGAGGTTTCGCGACCAGATCTCCTCCAGGAAGGTGAAAGTGAAGCCGAGCTGGCCGCGAAACAGCACATCCCAGAGCAGGACGGCGCCGAGCAGCAGGCCGGCAGTGGAGGCCATCGCCGACTTGCTTTGATAGAGGTAGGTATAGAGGAAACCCCACACCATCATCTGCATCGCCGGCCAGTAGACGATCTCGAGCAGCCGCAGCCATGACGAGCGCAGGATGTAGTAGTAGCGCGCCGTCATGGCGGCGATGCGGTTCAGTGACTGAGTCATGGCACGCACTCCTCTCGCCGAGATCAATCGAACTCGCGGCGGATCGGGCGGCGCTTGCCGACCTTGGGCGGAAACGCGAGCAGCGCGTTGGCCTGCACCCGGACCGGATGCTCGAGGCAGGCCGCGAGCAGATCCTCCAGATGTGCGACCGAGCCGCGCAGCCGCGACATCGGCGTATCCTGGCCGAGCACGACGCGCGCCTCGACGAGGTCGACGCCGCGCTGCACGATCTCGAACTGCGCCAGATGCAGGTTGCAGTCGAACATCCAGCGATAGGTTGCATCGAGAATGCTGCCGGCCGGGACCTTGCGGCCGTCGCGGTTGACGAAGGCATCGTTGAGCCGGCCGTCGATGCTCGCGATCTGCGACCAGTTGATGTCTGATGGCGCCGGATTGGCCGGCCGCGTGATGTAGTCGCCCTGCACGTAGCGGATGAACGGCATCGCCTCGTTGAGCAGGTTGGTGATCACGGCGATGCCGGACTGGCCGTCGGCCTGCGACGCCATCGTGACGGGATCGAGCACGTCGAGATGCACAGTGTCCTCGCAGACGTGATACTGGCCGTCGGGCATCTCCAGCGCGATCCGCGTCGCTTCCTCGGAGGAATATTCGTCGAGCACGGGCACGCCGAGCTGGCGCGACCATTCCTGACGGGCAGTACGCGAGGAATATTCCGAATGCGTTACCGCGAGATTGAGCGAGGAACGGAACTCGTCGACATGCGGCATCAGCGCATCCAGGCTCGACGGATAGAGCGAGAGGATCTTCGGCCCGAGGTAACGCAGATGCTGGGCGACGCGCGCCGGCGGGATCAGGTTCGAGATGAAGGCAGTCGGATAGTCGCCGCCGATCGAATCGAACCACCACGGCACGGTGTAGACATGGGCGAGCAGATCCTCGGTGCGGTAATTGCCGCCGCTCTGCATCGCGAACTGGCGGACACCCTGGATGGTGTCGGTGATGACGGCGTCATAATCGACGCGGATCAGCAACGTCTGGCCGGACGAGCCCGACGAGCGCGTCGGAAACAGGTTTTCCGGCTTGTACTTCTTGTTGACGCACTGGTCCGGGAAGGCCGCGACCAGCTCGGGCTTGGTGATGACAGGGATCTTCTGGATGTCGTCGTAGTCGCGCAGATGTTCCGGCTTGAAGCCGGCCGCATCATACTTGGCGCGGTAGACCGGAATGTCGCGGTAGGCGAGCTCGACCAGCTCCTTGATCCGGGCGAACTGCCGCGCGCGGATTTCCGACACCGGCAGATAGGGGTGCCGCATGCATTCGCCGAGATAGTTCGCGGTGGCCGCGACCAGCTCGGGCGCCGCCTCGTTGGAGGGCTGAAAATCCGGGCGGGTGTGCTCGGTCTCCCAGAACTGGCGCTGCGGCGCGCTGGTCGCATCGGCGGGAACGAGGGACGCGGCGGCCTGATCATGCTCCGGCACCAGAGCAACGCCGTCATCGGAAACACTGATTGCAAGGGAGGACGTCATCTTCAGCTCCATGATTGACGGGAGACCGCCCGTTCATGGCGCTATCAATGGCTCGCGGCGCGCGTGGCCGCCGTGACGCGGGTCACACGCGGTCGCACCCCGCGCGCAGGCCGAGACGTAAGGCGGGTTAGGCGAAGCCGTAACCCGCCATTGCTCCGGCGCATCGCGTTGCGGCGGGGTACGCTGACGCTAACGCGCTCTACAAGGCTGATGCTTCAGGTGCCTACTTGCCCCCGGTCGCCTTCCTGAT
>NZ_BOVL01000021.1:252931-321491 GCF_019972155.1 Bradyrhizobium sp. RD5-C2
TACGCTGACGCTAACGCGCTCTACAAGGCTGATGCTTCAGGTGCCTACTTGCCCCAGGTCGCCTTCCTGATCCGCCCCTTGCCGCCGCATTTCTTGCAGGGCTCGGGATAGATCTTCCGTCCCGGCTCGCCCGGCTGCTTCACCTCCGGAAAGCCTGTCCCGTTACACGCGTCACACTTCTCTTCATTGGAAATAAGGTGCTTCACCATCAACCGTCCCGGATTGAAGAATCAGAACCCCGCGGGCGCGGACTTCTGCCACCTATCGAATACGAACGGCGGCGGGTTGTGGTTTCAGGTGCATGGCTGCCCTGCGTAGCGACGCAGCAGACAGATCGGGGGAACGACAACGGCACCATCGCCGTTGTCGGCTTCTTATTGACGGCACCTCACTTCGCCTTGAGCGCCTTCTCGTGGCTCTCGAGTGCGGATGCCATCAGCTTCGGCAGTTGCGCGGCATAGACCTCGATGAAGGTGGCATCGCCGCAGGCCTCCGGATCGCGCGCGGCCTGCTCGGCGACGCGCGCGGCCTTGGCTTCGCATTTCGCGAACATGTGCCAGAACCAGTCCGGGCTCTTGCCGAGCGCCGGCCTGTGCTTCTTGATGACGGCGGCGCCGACCGCGCTCATCGCGTTGACGACGCCGGCGCCCAGCGTGCTGATGGCCCGCGCGTTCAGGATATCCTCGCGCGATTGCGCGGTAGCGTTGCTTGCGGTCGCTCGTCCTTTGGCCGGCATGCTCAAGCTCCTTGTCGATCCCTGGTCCGTCCTGTGCGGCGGACAAAAGCATCGGCCGGGGAGGTTGAGGAAGGCTCAAGGGGCATGGTTGAAAACCGCTATGGATTTCATTCCGGTTTTAGGCGCTTCCGAGCGATCGGGCCTGGAGGGGATTTTGACCTCCCCTCCGCCGTGGAATCCGTCAGCGACCGTTACCCATTGGCACCGTAGCGGTGGATCAGCTGGTCGGCGACGTCGTCGAGATTATCTCCGACCATCTGCGGCTGCGGACCGACGCCAAGCACATCGTTGCCGGGCCGCTTGATCAGCGCGGCCTCCCAGCCGGCGGCGACTGCGCCGAGCGTATCCCAGGTGTGGCAGGCGATCAGGCAGAACTCCGACGGCTTGGCGCCGAGCTGCTGCTCGACATAGCCGTAGGCCTGCCGCGACGGCTTGTGATGCTTGACGCCGTCGGCGGAAAAGCGCCGCTCGAACAGATCGACGATGCCGCCGTTGGTCAGCTGCCGCGTCTGCACTTCCAGCAGATTGTCGGTCAGCGTAAACAGCCGAAAGCCCGCCGCGCGCAGCTTGCGCAGCGCCGCCGGCACTTCCGCATGCGGCGGCATGGTGGAGAATTTCTCGGTCAGCTCCCTCTTGTCTGAATCAACGATCCTGATGCCGCGGGTGTCGGCCAGCATCTTCATCACGGCCGCGCCGATGTCGGTGAAGGGCACGTAGCAGCCTGCCACCGTGAGCGAGGCCGAGTACATGATGAAGTTCGCGAACCACAGCCGCATCGCGCTCTTGTCACCAAAGATGCGCGCGAACACCGGCTCCATGGTCTCGAGGTCGAGCAGCGTTTCGTTGACGTCGAATACGATCAGAGGAAGCGCCATTCTGGTCTCCATTTGCTTGGGTTTGGTCTCGCCTTTCCTTGGAGCATGATCTCTTCGGAAAACCGCTACGCACTTTTCCGGATCATGCTTCCCTGTCCTTGATCCGGCTGCGATGCGCGGCCTGCTTGGCGCGATTGCCGCAGACCGCCATGCTGCACCACCGGCGCGCACGCGCACGCGTGTGATCGGCAAACATCAGCGTGCAGGCAGGGCCTTCGCACGCCTTGATGTCGGAAAAGCTTTCCTCGCAGACGACCTTGGCCATCGCCTCGCCGATCGGCAGCAGCAATGTTTCGGCCGAGCGCCAGCGCCGCGTCCGCTCCAGCGCGAAGCCGTCATGATCGTCGTGACGATGCGCCACGATCCTGCTGAACGCCTGATCGCTTTCGAGCAGCCGGTTCAACGGCTCCAACTCCTTAAGCGCCCGCGGCGTCAGCGGCCGGCCCATATGCTTGCGGACGAAGCCGCGGAACCATTCGCGCAGATCGCGCGCCTGACCGGCGACGCGGTCGAACTCGCCCGGCGCCGCACGCGCCTTCAGCTCGTCGAGCACATCCGACGGCACCAGCTTCGCCTGTGCGAGCCACCGCAGCAGGCCGTCGCCATCGGCGATCCAGTCGACCGGCGTATCGACCGGGGTCGCGATCGAATTGATGAAATCGAGGCCCAGGCTATCGGCGATGAACATCGCGGGCGGGTGGGGTTGCACGGCGGCACTCTCCTGGACGGCTTTCTCTGAACTCGGCTCGGAATAACCTGCTTAATGGACGTTGACAAGTTACGAACATTGAGCCACAAGCGACGTAACCTGTCAATTTGGATTTTACTGGTTACTACTAAAACAAGGGAGCTCAGGATGTCGAACAAGGATGTCAGCGTGGTGCTTGCCCATGGCGCGTGGGCGGACGGGTCGAGCTGGGCGCGGGTGATCACGGCGCTCGACGCCGAGGGCATCACCGCCGTGGCGGCACCGCTGCCGCTGACGTCGCTCGCCGACGATGTCGCCGCGCTGAACCGCACGCTGGACCGCGTCGAGGGACCGGTCGTGCTGGCGGGCCATGCTTACGCCGGCGCTGTGATCGCCGAGACCCGCTCGCCGCGCGTCAAGGCGCTGGTCTATGTCGCGGCGCTGGCGCCGGACGAGGGCGAGACGGTGGCTGACGTGTTCTATCGCGCACCGCCGCATCCGTTCGCGCCAAAACTCGCGCCCGATGCCAACGGCCTGATCTGGTTGCCTGAGTCCGCTTTCGCATCGGCCTTCGCGCAGGGCGCGCGGGCCGATGATCTCGCGGTGCTCGCCGCCGTGCAGCGGCCGATCTCGCCGGCCTGCATCACGGTGCCGGTCGGCCGTCCCAACTGGAAGGACGTCCCGAGCTGGTTCCTGGTCGCCGAGGACGACCGGATGATCGCGCCCGAGACCCAGCGCAGCATGGCCGCGCGGATGAAGGCCGCCGTGCGTTCACATGCCGTCGATCACACCCCGATCGTGACGGCGCCAAAGCTCGTCGCCGACATCATCCGGGAAGCGATCTACGGCGTTACAGAGCACTGACGTCTTTGATCAAAGGACAGGAGCGCTGCCATGCAGGAGAAACATTTATCGGCCGACCGGCTCGGCGCGTTTTCCGATGCGGTGATCGCCGTCATCATCACGGTGATGGTGCTGGAGCTGAAAGCGCCGGACGGCTCGCGGTTCGCCGACCTGCTGCCGCTGTGGCCGACCGCGATCAGCTACGCGGCGAGCTATCTGTTCATCGCGGTGATCTGGGTCAATCATCACCATCTGCTGCATCTGGTGCGGCAACCGACGCCGCGGTTGATCTGGCTGAACTTCGTCCATTTGTTCGCAGTCTCGCTGCTGCCGTTCGCGACCGCCTGGGTCGCACGCTCGCACATGGCCGCGGCGCCGGTGGTGGTCTATGCGGTGATCTTCCTCCTCATTGACCTCGCCTATCTCGCCTTCGAGCGCGCGGTGCTGGCACAGGCGGATCAGAGCATGATGCCCCAGCAGGTGCGGACATGGACCCAGCGCCGCACGCTGCTCGCGCTGCTGGTGTTCGCGGCCGGCGCCGCCATCGCCCCCTTCGTGCCGCTGCTCGGCTTCGCCACCGTGTGCTGTGCGCTGCTGCTCTACCTCAGACCCGAGGCGATCAGCGGGTTTGCGAAGCAGACCAAATCCTAACCCGCCAACCACACCACCACATCGCGACCACAAGGAGTGACAGATGTCCGATATCAATTACCGCACGGCCGATGTAGACGGCTTCAAGGTGTTCTATCGCGAGGCCGGTTCGCCGGGCGCGCCAAAACTGCTGCTACTGCACGGTTTCCCGAGCGCGGGACACATGTTCCGCGATCTGATCCCGTTGCTCGCGGACAAGTTCCACATCGTGGCGCCCGACCTGCCCGGCTTCGGCCAGTCCGACATGCCGCCGCGCGAGACGTTCAGCTACACCTTCGACAACATCGCCGGCGTGATCGACCGCTTCACCGAGGTGATCGGCTTCGATCGCTTCGCGGTCTATGTGTTCGACTATGGCGCGCCGACCGGCTTCCGCCTCGCGCTCAAGCATCCGGAGCGGATCACCGCGATTATCTCGCAGAACGGCAACGCCTATGAGGAAGGCCTCAGCGACGGCTGGACTCCGATCAAGGCCTATTGGCAGGACCCCTCGCAGGCGAACCGCGACGCGCTGCGCGCCTTCCTGACGCCGGAGACCACGCGCTGGCAGTACACTCACGGCACATCGGATCCGGCGGCGATATCACCTGACGGCCAGAACCTCGACAATTACTACATGGCACGGCCCGGCGCGCATGACGTGCAGCTCGATCTGTTCGGCGACTACAAGAGCAACGTCGCGCTCTACCCGGCCTTCCAGTCCTACTTCCGCACCCATCAGCCGCCGTTCCTCGCGGTGTGGGGCAAGAACGATCCGTTCTTCCTGCCGCCGGGCGCCGAGGCGTTCAAGCGCGACAATCCGAAGGCGGTGGTCAAATTCCTCGACACCGGCCACTTCGCGCTGGAAACCCATGCCGCCGAGATCGCGCAAGCCATCCGCGAGTTCCTGAGCCGCTGACATCGCGCGCCGATCACCCCAGGGAATGCACATGACCAGATCCGTCGCCATCGTGACCGGCGCAAGCTCCGGCATCGGACGTGCCACCGCGCTGCGGCTCGCGCGGGATTTTTCTGCCATCGTCCTCGTCGCGCGCAGTGGTGAGAAGCTGCGCGAGGTCGCTCAGGAGATCGAATCCAGCGGCAGCTCGCCGCTGGTGCTCGATCTCGACCTGGCCTCGCCGGCGGCCGCCGACGACGCCGTCAAGGCCGCGCTGGATCGCTTCGGCCGCATCGACGCGCTGGTCAATGTTGCGGGCTCAGTACCCGGGCTCGATCTGTTCGAGATGACCGACCAGCAGTGGGATGCGGGCCTCGCGCTCAAGTTCCATGGCGCCAGGCGGCTGACGATGCACGCCTGGGACGCGCTGAAGGCATCGCAAGGCGCCGTGATCTTTACCTCAGGCAATGCCGCAATATTGCCGCGCGCCGGCGCGGCTGCGGTGGGTGCGATCAACGCTGCGATCGAGGCGCTGGCAAAGGCATTCGCCGAGCGCGGCATCGACGACGGCGTGCAGGTGAACTGCGTGTCGCCGGGCGCCATCATGACCGGACGCCGCCTTGCGATGCTGGAGAAATCAGCGACAGCCAGGCAGGTCGACATCGACACCGCCAAGGCAGGCTTCCTCAAGCAGGCTGGCATCAAGCGCTTCGGTTCGCCGGAAGAAATCGCCGACCTCGTCGCGTTCGCCGTGTCGCCGCCGGCGCGCTGGATGACCGGTACCGTGCTTCGCATGGATGGCGGCGAGATCAGGACCGTGTGAGACAGCACTCGACGCGTGAGAGCAAATGCGTGATCCTCGCAGCCTCGACTGACATCCAAGCGAGGTCACGCCAATGCCAACCTATACCTGCACCAGTGCGCAAGGCCGCCTCAGCGCGGAACAGAAGGGCCGGATCGCGGGCGAGATCACCCGGATCCACGCCGAGGTGACGGGCGCGCCGAGCTATTTCGCACAGGTGATCTTCAACGAGGTCACGCCCGGCAACTGGTTCATGGGTGGCGTCCCGGTCGCGCATGACCACATCTTCGTCTACGGCCATATCCGCGCCGGCCGCGCCGCCGTCGACAAGACGCGAATGATCAAACTGATGGCGGACGCGGTCGGAGCCGCCGCCGGTGTCGACAGCAAGCGCGCGGTGTGGGTCTATCTCAACGAGTTGCAGCCGCGGCAGATGATCGAGTTCGGCCATGTGCTGCCCGAGCCCGGCGACGAGCCGGCCTGGACCGACGCTCTGCCGGAAACGGATCGCGTTTTCATGCAGTCGATCACCGGGCGGCGTTGAAGCGCTACGCCCCCGTGACGCGCCAGATCACGTTGCCGACATCGTCGGCCACCAGCAGCGAACCGTCGGGGCCGAGCGCGACGCCGACCGGGCGGCCGTACGACACCTTCTCGTCGGGCGCGAGGAAACCCGACAGGATGTCGCGCGCCGGCCCCGAAGGACGGCCGTTCGTAAACGGCACAAACACCACCTTGTAGCCCGACAGCGTCGAGCGATTCCACGAGCCGTGCTGGCCGATCACCATGCCGTCGGGGAAACCCGGCAGCCTGCCCGCCGGCATCCAGCACAGCCCGAGCGAGGCGGTGTGGCCGCCGAGCGCGTAGTCCGGCTGGATCGCCTTGGCGACCATCGCCGGATCCTGCGGCACGCGATCGTCCACCGTCTTGCCCCAATAGCAATAGGGCCAGCCATAGAAGCCGCCGTCGCGCACCGAAGTGAGATAGTCCGGCGGCGTCTCGTCACCGATGCCGTCGCGCTCATTGACGACGGTCCACAGCACATTGGTGGTCGGCTCCCAGGCGAGCCCGACCGGGTTGCGCAGGCCGCCGGCGAAGTTGCGGCTGGTGCCGGCTGCGAGATCGAGCTCATAGATCGCGGCCCGGCCCTCCTCGACCTTCATGCCGTTCTCGGCGATGTTGCTGAGCGAGCCGACGCCGGCATAAAGCTTCTTGCCGTCGGCGCTCGGCAGCAGGCTGCGCGTCCAGTGTCCGTCGGGCTTGAAGGTGACGAGCTTGCGTCCCTCAACCGTGATGCGGTCCGCACCCGCGGTGTAGGGAAACGCGACCACGCCGTCGGTGTTGCCGACATAGAAGGTGTCGCCGATCAGCGCCATGCCGAACGGCTGGCGCAACCCTTCCATGAAGGCACCGCGGCTTTCGGCGACGCCGTCGCCATCGCGGTCGCGCAGCAGCGTGATGCGGTTGGCGCTGACGCCGAGCGCGGCGGCGCGGCGCATCGTCGCCTGCATCGCATAGTGGAAGACGCTGCGCGGGGTGCCTGCGATTTGCGTTGCCTCCGCGATCAGGACATCGCCGTTCGGCAGCACGTTGATCCAGCGCGGATGATCGAGCCCGGCGGCGAAGGCGTTAACCTTGAGCCCTGCCGCTGCGGTCGGAAGCTGGCCCTTGTCCCAGCCGCGCGCCGTCGGCATCTTCAGCGTCGGGATCGCGCCCTGCGACTTCGCCGCCGGAATCTGCGGCGCGCTGCCCCAGGCCGGTGCGGGCTCGGCGCCCTGCATCCGCCGCCACGCCACGGCGCCGGCCCCGATCGCCGCGACGACGCGGGCAAAAACTCCAGACGTGCTCATCAACTTCCCCTGTTATTCGCGCCCCGTTATTGCGCCCTGCCGGGCGGCCGCGGCCCGCAGCAGCATTCGCATAATGCCGGCGCTGATGACAGTAGTTATACGATCTTCGCATCCGCCATCGAATCGGGGAGACTGGCCATACGCTCCCTTGTCAGAGCGTTTTCCTCCCTGAGACCTTGCCCGCCCCGGTCGGCGGGCTTCCTTTTACGAAGCGCCAGGCTTTTCGAAGCACTGCGGGCCCGGCCGGCTGCGGGGCGTTATAGCCGGAAACGCATAGCGGCCCAGCACCGGATGCATTGGACCGGGCACAGCGACGGCGCAACCGGGCTGGCAACCGGACACATATGACGCCGCAGCGATGCGGCTTACTTCACCATCGCCCCATAGACGATGTCCTGCACGTTCTCGCGATAATATTTGCGCAGCTCGCCGGGCGCTGCGGTTCCAACCACCACGACGAGGCGCTCCTTCGGATCGCAGAAGAACTGCGTGCCGTAGGCGCCGTTCCAGGTGAACTCGCCGGGATTGCCCGGCACCGACGCCAGCCCCTCGCTGGTCCGCACCGCGACCGCCAGCCCGAAGCCGAAGCCACCGCGATGCGGCTCGACCGCGGCGACGTTGTTCTTGATCTCCGGCCCGAGATGGTTCGACGTCATGAGGTGCACAGTCTGGGGGCTGAGGATGCGCTTGCCGTCGAGCTCGCCGCCATTGAGCAGCATCTGTCCGAAGCGGACATAGTCGCCGACGGTCGCGAACGAGCAGGCGCCGCCGCAGTCGAACTTGGTCGGCGCGTCGAGCAGCTTGATGGCTTGCGGCTTGCCGGAGAGCGGATCGTTGGGGAACGGATGCGCCAGACGCGTGCGCTGGGCGTCGGTCGGGTGGAACGTCGCGTCCTTCATGCTGAGCGGCTTCCAGACATTGACTGAGAGATAGTCGCCGAGCCGCTGGCCGGAGACCTTCTCGACAACGGCACCGAGCACGTCGATCGAGAAGCCGTATTCGAACTCGGTGCCGGGCTGGTGCACCAGAGGCAGCTTGGTGATGCGGTCGATGAAGGCCTGAGTGTCGCCTTCGACCGCCGGCGCCGCGCCGTCCGGATAGAGCCGCGCCAGCGCGCTCGAGCTGTCCGGCCGGCCGCCATACATCAGGCCCGAGGTGTGGCGATAGAGATCGTGGATGAAGATCGGCCGGGCCTGCGGCTCCATCGTCAGCGAACCGTCGGCCTGCTGTACGCCCACCTTCATGTCGGCAAACCCCGGATAGAACTCGGCGACCTTGGCCTGCAGCGGCAGGCGGCCCTGCTCCATCAGCGTCAACCCGGCCACCGCCGCCATCGGCTTGGTCATCGAGGCCAGCGCGAACACGGCATCGATCGGCATCGGCGTGCCCTTGACCGGGTCGAGCTGGCCGTAGGCCTTGTAGTGCACGAGCTTGCCGTCGCGTGCGATCGCCACCACGGCACCGGGCACGCGCTTGGCCGCGATCTCGCGCGCGAAGAAGTCATCGAGCCGCGCCAGTCCCTGATCCGAGAAACCGGCCTGATGCGCCGAAGCTTCCGGCAGCGGCGGCGCGGCATGGGCGATGTTGACGGCAAGACATGTGGCGGCGACAGCCGCGGCAATGGCGATTTTTCTCATTGTTTCCTCACCGGGGACCGCGGGCGGTTGTTATGTGGTTCGCGGCCCGCGCTGGCAGGATTAGATCACGCCGGCAAGGGCGACAAGGCGTCGCGGCGCGCGGCGGTGTCACCGGGGCGCATGTCTGCGCCAGCGAAGAACGGCTCGACCTCGTGCTCGAACGTCTTCAGCGCGGCACCGATCGCCTGGTGCATGTCGAGATACTTGTAGGAGCCGAGCCGGCCGCCGAAGATGACGTTCGGATGCGATGCCGTCATGGCGTGATAGGACGTCAGCATGGCGCGGTCGGCTGCGGTGTTGATCGGATAATACGGCTCGTCGGTGCGGCCAGCGAAGCGGGAATATTCGCGGTAGATCGTGGTCCGCGCCCCGGCATGCGCGCGCTCCGGATGCAGATGCCTGAACTCGTGGATGCGGGTGAACGGCACCTCGGCGTCGGCATAGTTGATGACGGCGGCGCCCTGGAAATCAGCGACGTCATGGACCTCGCGCGCGAAGTCGACGGTGCGCCAGCCGAGATGGCCGCAGGCATAGCCGAAGAAGCGGTCGATCGGGCCGGTATAGATCACGAGCTGGCGCGGGTTGATGCGGTCGGCGACGTCGAAATAGTCGACACCGAGTTGCACCGCGATCCTGGGATGATCGAGCATCCGACGGAAGATCGCAGTGTAGCCATCGAGCGGCATGCCCTCGTAGCGGTCGGCGAAGTAGCGATCGTCGAAGGTGAAGCGCACCGGCAGGCGGCCGATGATGTCGGCCGAGAGCTCGCGCGGATCGGTCTGCCACTGCTTCTGCGTATAGCCGCGGATCAAGAGATCGTAGAGCGTGCGGCCAACCGAGGCGATCGCCTTGTCCTCGAGATTGCCGATCCCGGAGGCACCATGAGCTGCTGCCTCAGCCGCGATCACGGCTCGCGCCTGGTCCGGCGACATGATGCGGCCGAACGCGGCGCACACCGTTGCAAGGTTGATCGGCATCGAATAGACGCGACCGTTCGCCACCGTGAAGACGCGGTGGCGGTAGCCGGTGAACTCGGTAAAGCGGTGCAGATAGCGCCAGACGGTCTCGGAATTGGTGTGGAAGATATGCGTGCCGTAGCGATGCACCTCGACGCCGCTGTCGGAATCGACCTCCGAATAGGCGTTGCCGCCGATATGCGGCCGGCGGTCGAGCACGCAGACGGAGCGGCCGAGCCTGCTCGCCACCTGCTCGGCGATCACGGCGCCGAAGAAGCCGGCACCCACCACGACGACGTCGAAGCTCTCAAGCTGCATGTGGCCCCCGCTCCCCGCGCGGGCCCGGGCAGTAGCCCGCCGCGACATCCCGACGGAGCTTCAACGGCGCTGCGGCCGACTTCCGGCGAAGATTTTGGTTAAGGCCGCGATAATTTCGTGCCCGGAACAGCGGGGTCGGCCGTTCAACTGACATCATGCGAGGCGCTGGGTTTATCCGCGCGCGCAACAACAGCATCATGCGCGGGGGCCCGATGTCCGTAATCTGCGTCCTGTATTCCAGCAACACGACCTATGATTCGCTGCGCGGCATTCTCTCGATGGCGGCCGCCGAGCTCGACCGGCTCGGGCATGAGGTCAAGATGCTCGACCTGCTGGCGCCGGATTTCTCGGCCCGGCTCAATGCGCTGCTGCCGCGAAAAACCGAGACGATGGCGCTCGGCTTCTCCGGCATCGGGCTCGACATCCACACCAAGGACGGCAAACTGTTCTGGGACGTCGCCCAGATCCCCGTCTTCACCTGGTTCTGCGACCACCCCTGCTATTTTGCCAAGCGGCACGGGCTTGAGAGCCGCTATACCGCGCATGGCTACGTGTTCCCCGACCACGCCGCGTTCAACCGCGATCATCTGGGCGCAAACGGCGCCGTGTTCGCGACCCATATGGGCATCCCCGATCCCGGCTTCTTCGGCGGCCTGCCGCCCGAGAAGCGCAACGGCCGGCTGATCTTCGCCAAGTCCGGCTGGAATCCGCTGGCGCTCGAGCGCGGCTGGCGCAAGACGATGCCGCCCAAGCTGTTCGCGCTGCTGTTCGACGCAATCGCCGAGGCGCGCGGCAAGACCTGCGGCGCGTTTCCAAAGATCATCGTCGATGTCGCCGAGCGGCATCTCGTCTATCTGAAGCCGGGCGGCGACCTGTTCAACGTGATCCTGACCCGGCTCGACAACTACACAAGAGGCGTGCGCACCCGCGAGGTGGGCGCGGTGCTCGCCGACTATCCGGTCGATTTCATCGGCGGCGGCTGGAGCGATCTCGACGTCAGCGGGCGTCCGGCCCGCGTGCTCGGCGCGATGACCTTCGATGCGATGCGCGAGGGCCTCGGCAGCCATCTCGCCGCGGTCTCGCTCAATCCCAATATCGACCTGTCGGTGCACGACCGGGTGTTCTTCGCGCTCGGCGCCGGCACCGTGCCGGTGTTCGACGCCAACCGCTTCTCGACCGCGGAGATGCCGCATCTCGCCCGCTACAGCTTCGGCCAGGACACGACGAGCGTCGCTGCCGCCGTCGAGGCCCTGCTGGCCGATCCCGCCGCCGCCCAGGCGGCGACCGCAGCCACCATGAGCGAACTCTATCCGCGCTTCTCGATGCAGCGGTCGGTGCAGGATATCCACGAGATCACGATGTCGATCGCGGGCGCCGCCGGCGCCAATCTGTTGCCGGCCGAGCCGGTGCCGGCAGGCGTCTGGACACCGAAGCAGGCGGCCTGATCGCACCGCCATTTCCGTGGCCGCCTCGCGCCGGCTGCGCTACCGTGGGCCCGTCACCTTCGATCGGGTCCAGCATGAACCGCCGCGCGTTTGTCTCGGGACTGGCCATCGCCGCGGCGCTCGCGGGCTTTGCCGCGACACCGGCCGCAGCCGACGGCAAGCGGGTGGCGCTGGTGATCGGCAACGGCGCCTACAGAAGCGTGCCGGCACTGTCCAATCCGCCGACTGATGCCGGCGATATCGCCGCCGCGCTGAAGCGCCTCGGCTTCGCCGTCACCCTGATCACCAACGGAAGCTTCGACGAGATGCGGCGCGGCCTGATCGCGTTCGGGCGCAATGCCGCCGGGGCCGACATGGCCGCGGTGTATTTCGCCGGCCACGGCATGGAGATCAACGGCGACAACTGGCTGATCCCTGTCGATGCCGAGCTGAAGCGCGATACCGATGCCGCCAATGAAGCGATCAGCCTGCAAAGCGTAATGCTGCAAGTCTCCAACACTGGAAGCCTCGGCCTCGTCATCCTCGATGCCTGCCGCAACAACCCATTCGCGGCGAAGATGAGCCGCTCGCTCGCGACCCGCGCCGCCGCAAGCAATGGGCTCGGCCGCATCGAGCCGGTCGGCAACGTGCTGGTCGCCTACGCCGCGCGCGACGGCACCACCGCGCTCGACGGCAACGGCCACAACAGCCCGTTCGCCGCAGCGCTGTTGCGCAACATCGAGGCGCCGGGCGTCGAGGTCACCTTCATGTTCCGTAACGTCCGCGACGACGTGATGGAGGCGACGCGCAACGAGCAGCAGCCCTTCGTCTACGGCTCGCTGTCGCGCAAGGCGATCTATCTGGCAGCACCGCCGGCCGACGCAACGGCGCCGAAGCAGGCGAACGCGACACCGGCGGCCGCGGCTCCCGCCTTGTCGGCGCCACCAGCGACCGCGGCCGGCCCCATCGATCCCGCGCTGGTCGGCACCTGGGAAATCATGGTGGCGGCCAGCCGCGGCCAGTCGCGCTGGATCTGGCAGATCATGACCGACGGCACCTACAAATTCCACGCCGAGCCCTTCCGCTCGGCGCAATCACATGAAGGCACCGTCACCTTCGCCAACGGCCGCTGGACGCTGCACGCGCTGAAGGGACTGCGGAACTACAGCGATGCCGGCTCCTACGAAATCCACGACAGCACCGCCGTGATCACCGGCAAACTCGGCACCGGCTATTGGAAACGCAGCGTGGAGTGAGGGGCAAAGCGCGATGATGCGCCGCAAGCTTCGCCACCCGTTCATAAATCCAGTTGCCCCGTCGCCGGATAGACCACCGTGCCATCGCTCTGCACGACGGCGCCTTCGGTGAGGCGGGCGGGTTCGAGGCGGCCTTCCCCCATGATGTGGACGACGGTCTCGCCCGACGCCATGAGATAGTCGGCGACGATGCGGCGGTGGCAGCGCCACCACACGGCTTCCGAGCACATGATTGCGCAGCGCAGCCGGTGGCCCTCGTCGCGCAGATGCTGCAGGCTCGCGTGAAATTGCGGCGACAGCGCATAATCCGCGTAGTTGTGGAAGCTCTCGTTGCTCCAGAACCCATTGACTGAAGGCGGCACGCCTCGCGCCTTGCCGCGCAGCCCGCCGAGATCGGCCAGATGCTCATACGAGATGCCCGCGGCCGCCAGCGGATCGGGGAGCGCGTCCCTGTTGAACTGCGGATTGGTCCGCGACCTCGGCACCGTTCTGATGTCGACGACACGGTCGATCTTGGCCGCGGTGAGGAGGACGATGAAGTCCTCGAGACTGCGGTTGGAATGGCCGACCGTGAAGAACGGAAGCGCCGCGCTTTTGCTAGTCATGATGGAGCGCGCTGCCCTTGTGCGCCGCGACGTGATCGGTCTTGTCGCTCTTGATCTCGTATTGCGGATCGGCGTCCGAGGCACGGTGCGTGTGCCCCTTGTAATCGAAATCGCTGGTATGAACCGCGATGATGGTGCCCGAGACGCGGCCGGCCTCGGAATTCCATCTGACGTGATCGCCGACCTTGAATCGTCTGGCCATCTCGCAACCTCCGGCTTGGTTCGAGCACGGCAGGTTCTGGCGATTGGGCGCGACCAACTCCAGCAACCTGACCGGCACAGCATAGCCGGTCTCGTGGCAATCGGCGAAGCCGATACCGATTCCCAAGGCGCGAACCGCCGTGGAAGGCGACGGCGCCTTGCGAATCCCGGCTACAGGGGCTTCATCAGGTCAGCGGCGGTTGCGCCTTCCGGGGCGATGTAGATCGCAAGCAATGTCGCCGGAACGGTCGCGCTCGGATTGCGCGAGACTCGATGGACGGCGCCGGCCGGCTCCCACCAGGCGTCGCCCGCCTTGTAGGTCTGCTCCGGTCCCTCGCCGACTTGCGAGGAGATCGAGCCTGAGACGACGAACGCCATCACGCCATTGGCGTGAGCATGCGCCGGCGATCCGGTGCCGGGCGGATAATGGACTTCCACAAGACTGATCTCGCGCCTGGGATCGCCAGGTAGCACCTGCTTGATCACCTCGCGCCGGGTCGACGCGGAATTTTGCGCTTGCGCTGCCGCGTCCGCGCCGTAGGCCGCTGCGATCGCCGCGAACAGGGATAAGAGCGATGCGCGGTTGACGTCCCGTCTGGTCAAGTGTGCCATGACGATGACTGCGAGGACACCGGCGAAACGCCCGCGGGGCCTGATCCGCGGCCACCGCACGCCGCTGTACCGGCAGATCTACGAGCGCTTCCGGCAGGCGATCGCAACCGGTCAGCTCCGCCCGGCGACCGGCTGCCGTCGGTGCGCGACCTCGCCCGCGAGTTTGCAACCGCGCGCGGCACCGTGGACGCGGCCTTCGCCATGCTCGCACGCGAAGGCTACGTCGCGAGCCGCGGGCCGGCAGGCACGATCGTCTCGCCCGAACTGAACACTGCGGCAGCGACGGTGCCCGGCGATCGCCCCAATGCGTCGCGCGCCCGGCCGCAGGCGCGCGCCGAGCCGAAGCATCTTCAACTGGGATTGCCGGCGCTCGACCTGTTTCCGCGCAAGGCCTGGGCGAACATCGTTGCCCGCGAAGCCCGCCGGATCTCGTCCGCCGAGATGACATATCCGGATCCGGCCGGCCTGCAGCCCTTGCGCCAGGAGGTCGCCGCCTATCTCGCATCCTCGCGCGGGATCGCCTGCCAATGGCAGCAGATCGTGATCACCAGCGGTTTTCAGGACGGGCTCGATCTGGCGCTCCGGGTGCTGCTTCGGCGCAATGACCGGGCCTGGATCGAGGACCCGTACTTCCCGCCAGTTCGCGCCGCGCTGGACATGGCGGGCGCGAGGCTCATTCCGGTTCGCGCCGATGCGGACGGGATGCGGGTCACTGACGGCATCAGGCAAGCGCCGAAGGCCCGCATCGTCGTGGTCACGCCATCGCATCAATCTCCGCTGGGGGCTGCACTGTCGCTGCCGCGGCGGCTGGCACTGCTCGGCTGGGCCAACACCGCCGACGCCTATGTGATCGAGGACGATTACGACAGCGAATTCCGCTTCGTCGGCCGCCCGCTGCCGGCGCTGAAGAGCCTCGATCGGGAGCAGCGCGTGATCTATGCGGGAAGCTTCAGCAAGACGCTGTTTCCCGGCTTGCGGCTCGGCTATCTGGTGCTGCCCGACCAATTGCTCGGACAATTCGTCGAAGCCAGCGCAACGCGGACCGCGGGACATGGCCTGTTCGAGCAACGCGTCGTCGCGGCCTTCATGGCCGAGGGACAGTTCGCGCGGCACCTGAAGCGCATGCGCAAGCTCTATGCCGCACGCCGCGCCGCCCTGGTCGATGCGCTCGAGGCCGAATTCGGCGAGCAGATTACGATCGCGCTCAAGCCGGGCGGCATGCATCTCGTCGTTCAGTTCACAGGAGGCGTGCGCGACGTCGCGCTGGCGGAGCTTGCGAAAGCCGCCGGCTTCGGCGCCGAGGCGCTGTCGGCACGAACCATCACGCATCAATCCGTCGAGGCGCTGCTGATCGGCTTCACGAACGTGGCCGAACCGGATGCTCCGGCGGTCGCGCGGCGACTGCGGCACGAGCTCCAGCCAGGTCTGAAAACGCGGCCGGGGCGGCTGACCCTGCGCTGCGGTTGATCTCTTCCCTGCAAGCGGCGAGCAGGGCTGGTCAAAGCGGCTGGGAAGTGGGAAGCCAGTTCACTCGGAAAAAAATCCGAAACTCGCATGCCATTGAAATTGCTATTGGATTTCTCAAACTGCGAATAGTCATCCCAGAGCCGGCCAGAGTTCACGCACGGCCAAACTCGTCATGGCGGGAGGGGCATTTCAGAAGAAGGTTCAAACATTTAGGCCGTGAAGAGGCTCGTTTTCTTCGGATCGTCGCAGCCTTGAGTTCAAATCGTCGTGCGAACCTTGCGGACGTCAACCTAAGGGCCACCTGATGCGACGAATGTGAAGGACCCTACATCGGGACCGGCCTCCCGCCCTAGGCTCGATCGAGCCAGCCGGTCATGAAGGGACAAAAACGCTGATTGAAAAACAATGAGCTTCCTTCCGGGCTGAAACTTACAGCAAGCGCAGAACGATGCGTAAAGAATGTCACGATTTCATTTGGTTGACGGTCCAAATTGAGCATCCCTATGGTTGTGCGGCCAAGGAGTCGCATCTAGCGTCGGCGCCAGCCGGATTTTGATGCAAGCCCCCTAAGGACGATTTCCCGCGACGCGGCCTGACGGCTGCGCCGCCCATGCGGCTCCTTTCGGAGTCGCCAGACCTGGAGACGACTGCAATGTCTACCTCTGCATCCCCGAAACTCGCAGAATCGACCGCCGTCAACGAAGCCATCAAGGCGCGGATGGCGCCGAAGCAGGCGACGCAGGCCGCGCCGGTCGACATCACCGCCAATCCGGTGGCCAAGATCGTCTTCAATCCCGAAGCCGCGCCGGAAGAGCGCAGCCGCCAGATCGGCACCCTGCTCTCGCCCGACCTTGCCGAGGAGTGCAAGGCGTCGATCAAGCAGCTCGAGGCCTACAAGGAATATCTGGCGCAGCAACGCACGCTGATGCAGCGCAAGCTGATCGAGCTGTCGTCGACGACCGTGTTTGCCAAGATGAAGCAGACCTTTGCGGACATGAACAAGGGCGTTCTCGACTTCCGCGAGATGATACATCCGCTGGTCGACAATCTCGATGCCCTCTACACGCTGCGCACCGCCGGCGACAATGTCGTGCTGGATACCTTCGCGGAGATCGAGGACGATCGCAAGCGCGAGGCCGATTGGGACCGCCGCACGTCGGGAGTCGAATCCGAAGCGCGGCAGATCACCTCCGACAAGGAGATGCTCGAGCGCGACATCGCCAAGCTGAAGACGCAGACCGGCCTGTTCGGCGGCATCAAGAAATCCGCACAGGCCGAAATCGCCGCCAAGGAGCTCCTGATCGCCAAGCGGATCGATGACCTCAAGACCTGCCGCGACAAGGCGCAGGCGATCATCGTGGAGAAGGCCGAGCGCGACGCCAAGCAGGGCAAGTTCAAGGCCGAGAAGGACCAGGTCCGCAAGATGCTCGACATTTCGGGTCCCGAGCACGTCAAGCGCGTCGAGGGCATCATCAAGGCGGCGCTCGATTACATCGACAAGTCGCAGGTCACGGTCTCGGAGCTGCGCGACGAACTCGGAGGGATCGAGGGGCAAGCCGACAAGCTGGTCAAGATCAATTCGCAGATGATCACGGTGGTCGCGATTCTCGACAAGGGCATCGACCTCGCCTCCGCGGCGAACAAGGACAAGGTGCAGGCGCTGTCGACCGCAAAAGAGGGCGAGGACACGCTTGCCCGTCTCGAGCGCGAGCGCAAGAAGAACGATTTCGAGCGTCACGTCACCGCTCTACTCGACAGCGGGCGCGGCACCAAGAAGACCGTGGCCGATCTCGAGAAGGATGCGGTCGACGCCAACACCTTCCACGACGCCCTCGGCAAGCAGAACGTCAACCTGCGTGAACTGTCCAGCGACGGCATCGCGAGTGTCGCCACCAGCCTGAACACCACCATTCAGGCGCTCAACAACTCGGCGCTCAATGAGGCCTCGGAGAGCGTGCGCGACTCGATGCGGGCAATGAATGCGGTGACCGACGACGTCGCCAACAAGGAGGTCATCCGCCAGGCGCTGCAGGTCGACGAGCAATCGAAGCGGATCATGGAGAAGGTCGAGTCGATGTCGAACATCGCCGAATCGCTGCAGGCCGCCAACAAGCTGCGCGAAGACGGCCTCTCCAACATCCAGAGCCGGCTCGGCGAGCTCAGCGACGTCACCGCCACCGTCCGTGCGCGGCTGCAGGAGAGCATCGGCATGGACGCCAAGGATCCCGGCGCGTCGGCCGCTGCCGCGGCGCCGAAACCGGTCGACGACAAGGAGATCACGTTCGGGCAGATCTGAGCTTGTTTCCCGGACCGGCACTGCCGGTCCGGGCCTTCCCGCGTGCAGCCTGACCGATGGACATCCCCATGGCCGACAATTTTCTGATCACCGGCAGCGACAAGCTCGCCAGCCGGAAGAACTTCAAGCTGGTTGGCCGCGCGGAGAAGTTCGAGGAGCTGTGCACCATCCTGACGCGGATGGAAGCCAACAGCGTGATCGTCTCCGGTCCGAGCGGCGTCGGCATCACCACGCTGGCGCTGGCGCTGCAGGCGCGCAAGGCCGATCCCGACGCGCCGTTCGACATCGTCAACAAGCGGCTGTTCTGGCTCGACACCGACGGCCTGTTCGGGCTCGGCGACAACGACGCGATCGTCAAGCAGTTCAAGGCGATATTTGCCATCCTGAACCGCACCCCCGATAGCGTTCTGATCGTCGAGGACACGCTCGATCTGATCGATGCGCTGCGCAACAGCGGGCTAATGCACATCGTCAACGCGCTGACGGCGATGGTGAAGGCGAAGAAGACGCAGGTCTTCCTCGAGGTGCGCGAGGCCGACCTGACGCAGGTCCTCAAGTGCCATTCCGACTTCCGCGATCACTTCACGCTGATGGATCTGACCGAGCCGGTCGGCGCCGAGCTCGAGGAGATCGCGCTGCATGGCGCCAGGGATCTCGAGGAGAACTACGAGGTCCGGATCGATCCGGCGGCGGTCAAGGCCGCCATCGACATGTCGAGCAAGTATCGTTCGCTCGACACCGGCCTGACCGCGGCGCAGCCGGCGCGCACCCGCACCCTGCTCGACCGCGGCATGGCGCGCTATCTGTTGCGGGCGCATTCGACCCCGCCGCTGCTCGCGGAGCTGGAGGCGGAGCTCGCGCGTCTCGTGGCCGGCGGGCCGGCTTCCGGAAATGAGGAAAAAGCCGCTGCCGTGCGCGCCGCGATCGCGCGCCACAAGGCCGAGTTCGCCGAATACCAGGCCAGGATCAAGGGCTACTACGCGGCGCAACGCGAGGGCGAGAAGTCGATCGCGCACATGGAGGCCCAGCTGCGCACCCTCGAGGAAGAAGAAAAGAAGCGGCACCTCGACGAGCCCGCCGGCAAGGCCTCGGCGAGCGATGCCGACTTCGATCTGATCGCCAGGGCGTCCGGCTATGCGACGCCCGAGATACTCCAGCTGCGCGGCGACATCGCACGGACCCAGGCGGCCGTCGACGAAAATCGGGTGAAATACAAGGCTGTCACCAGGGAGATCAACGATCGGCTGCTGTTCACCGCAGCGATGGTGATCGATGAATTTTCGCTGATCTCCGGCATCGACGCCTCCAAGCTCAAGCAGAACGACGCCGTCAAGCTGCTCAATCTCCACGGCGCGCTGAAGCGGCGCGTGTTCGGTCAGGACGCGGTGCTCGATCACGTCGATCGTGCCGTCAAGGTCTGGCGGCGGGGACGGCGCACCGACAGGCCGCTGCCGTTCCTGTTCTGCGGCGCCAGCGGCGTCGGCAAGACCGAGGTCGCCAAGGGGTTGGCGGAGGCGTTGTTCGACACCGACAAGGCGTTGAACCGCTACGACATGGGCGAGTTCATGGAGAAGAACGACGTCACCAAGCTGATCGGCGCGCCTCCGGGCTATGACGGCTTCGCTGCCGGCGGCGAGATGACCAATTCGGTGCGGGCCAATCCGTATCAGGTCATGCTGTGGGACGAGATCGAGAAGGCTCATCCCGACATCTTCAACATCTGCCTCAACATCCTCGACGACGGGCGCTGCCGCGACAATCTGGGCCGCAAGGTCGAGTTCGGCGACGTAGTGATGCCGATGACCACCAACATCGGCGCGGATCATGCGCTGCGGGTCGGCACCGGTCCCGGCGATTTGACCCAGGAAGAGGCCTACGAGCTCACCATCCGCGACCTGAAGAAGGCGTTCCGGACGGAATTCCTGAACCGCTTCGAGGGACGCGAGAACATCATCCTGTTCCACAAGCTCAACATGGACACGATCGAGAAGATCGTGTTCCGCGAGATCTCACGCATCAACGCCTTTTACGCGGCGCAATCGATCGAGGTGCGCTTCCCCGAGGCGCAGCTGCGGGAGTTCTGCGACAAGACCTATTCGCCCGAGATCGGCGCGCGCGGCCTGCCGGGCCGCATCAAGCGCATCGAGGCCATGATCGTCGAGAAGACGATGGCGGACGGCGCCTTCGGCGGCACGCTCGACATCGGCTTCGATGCCACGAGCCGTAACTTCACGTCGAGCTGGATCCCCCATGACAGAAAAGCCGCATAACGACGCCGATGCGTTGCTGGACGGCATCGACAAGACGCTGTCCGACTTCAAGACCAAGGCCTATGAGGCCAAGAAGTCCTATGACCAGTCGGATCTCGGACGCGCCCACCGGGAGCTGAGCATGCTCGGCCGGTTCTGGTCGCAGTTCGTGCGTTCGTGCGGGTGGATCTACCTGACATTGATCGCGCCGGTCACCTGGCGGCTCTATCGCTTCGTGCGATGGGCGTTCGCGCGCTACCGCGCGCTTTGGGCGCGCTGCGTCTACACCAAGGACGCCTATGGCGATCCGCAATTCAGCAAGGCGCGCGGCGGAATGACGATCCTCGCGACGATCGTCGCCTGCTACCTCATCTACGGCGCAGCAACGGTCGCGGCGACCTTGCCGTGGTACCTTGCCACGGTGCGGCACGACGAGCAGCTGTACCTCTCCAACTCGCAGAACCTCTCAAGCTCGCAAACCGACGGCCTGGAGACCCACGAGGTCTACGGCTGCGAGACGCTGCCCTGCACCGATCAGAACACGGTGACGTTCCGGGTACGCTCGACCTGGTTCAACGAGATCTGGAGCGTGCTCCATCATGGTGCGCTGTTCTATCCCGGCTACGTCGCAGCCGCGGTCAGCCCGGTGCTGAACCGCTGCATCATCACCTCCTACGGCATCCGCAGGAAATTCCTGGTGCGGACCTGGGAACTCTATCCCGACCTCGTGCAGGTCGAATGCATGCCGACCGACGCCGGTGGAGGCAAGGACGGCAAGGTGATCGACAACAAGGACTATCGCTAGGGCCGCATCAATCGACAGGCAAGCTTGGCTCGCCACCGACCTTGAAGAACCTTCCTTCAAAGGTGAGCCCTGCCAAAATATCGCAAAACAACCCCATGCAAAGGTGCAGGCGGCCGACGCCGCTCGAAGCCCCGCTTGACACGTCGGGCAACTCAGCAGCATAATTCCATTATTCCGAAATCATGTAACCACGCGTCGTCCCGACTTGGCGAGCCCGCCCGCTTGCGATCACCGTAACACCGTTGCTGCCTCGCCGGGGCGTTACCATTGATACCTCGCCACACCCTTGCCGGCGTAGCTGCGCGTGACGCTCGAGAACTCGCCTTCGAACGTCGCGGCAGCGGACCAGCCGTTGCGCCACGTCATCTCCGCCGAAGCGGTGGTGAGCGCGGCATCGTGCGCCTGCGCAGCGCCGTTGACCACGAAGCTTGCACCGGGCAGCGCCTGGAAGGTCGCCGCAACATTGCGATCGGCGTTGAAGTCGTGCGCCCAGGCGGCGCGGCCGCGCAGCGTGAGGATCGCGTCATTGAGCGCGAACGGCCTGTCGGCGCGCAAACCGAGTTCGCTGCGCGTGGCGGTGACGCTTTTCGCGGCGTAGCTCAGCGCGAAAGTATTGGTGCCGACGATCGCCTGCTCCGCATAGGCCGGTAGATCGAAAGTGGTGAATTGGCCGGCTGCGTACGGCGTGAGGCCGACATTGCCTGTCCACGGCGCCACGAAACGATAGCCGCCTTCGAGCCTGCCGGAGTAGGCATTGGCATTGAAGCGGGCCTGAAGATGATCGGCCCCCGCAATGGTGACGGTGCGGTCAGTGGTGACGTCCTGCCAGCCATAGGCCAGCGCGCCGGTCACATAGGCCGGGCCCGAATTGTGCCGGACGAATGCGCCAGCCTGGAACAGATCGGAGCGGCCGGTGCCGCCGTTCGCGACGCTGAAGCTGGTGCCGCCGCCGGCCAGCGCAAAGCCCGCAACGGTGGAGGGTGAGAACCAGTAATCGGCGCCGGCCGTTCCACCGGCGATGCGGCTGGTGGCGGCGTTGGAGCCGAGCGCTCCGTTGCCGTCGGTGGTCTGCGAGCCGCCGAAGCCCGCGGCCCACACACTCCAGCGCGGTGCATCGGCTTGCGCGGGCGGCGCCTTGCGATAGACGGCGGCATAGGCATCGCGCTCGGCACCCGAGTGCTGGCGGGCACCGGCGTAAGCGAGCGTATCGCTGTCGTCGGCCGCATAGCCCGTCGCAGCACCGCCTGGCGAAGCGGCGGGATCGCCGCGCCCGGCCACGAACGGGTCGGTCAGCACGCCCATGAACAGGTTCATCGCGTCGAACGTGGTCTGCTGCGTGCCGGTCGCGGTCTCGCCCGAGGCCTGCGTCAGCGCATTGAGCAGAGGGGCACCCGACAGCGCGAACAGGGCGTTGAAGCCGGCCGGCATGGTGCCGCCGCCGGTCAGCGCGTTGTCGATTCCTGCCGCGACGTTCCTCTGATTGATATTGGCGTTGCCCGGCAGCGACGGCGACAGCAGACCGGGGTCGAGCGTCAGCAGCACGTCGTTGCCGACATAACTGAGCCGTGCGTTGCGCGCGAAATTGCCGGCGGTGAGAAAGTCCACGCTGGAGAACCGGCCGCTCACGCTGCCCGTCGTCACGATCGTGTAGGTCGTCGTCGCCGCAAGGCGCGCCAGCGGATCTACCACCACCTTGCCGGCGAGTGCCGCCGCGCCGGTGACGACGGTCTTGTCGGCGATGCTGCCCGACACCTGCACCAGATAGGTCGAAGCCGCGGTCAAAGTCAGGCTCCCGCTCACGGTGAGCGTGCCGATCGAATTGCCCGGCGAAAGGGTACCGCCATTGATCAGCGTCGAGCCGACCGTGCCGGTGCCGCCGAGCGTGCCGCCGCTGTTCACAGTCAGGCTAGCCGCCGAGGCGAGATTGCCGACAGCGTGCCGCCATTGACCGTCACCGGCCCTGCGTAAGTCGACGTGCCCGTGAGTGTCCAGTTGGACGATCCGGTCTTGTCGAGCAGTGTCCAGCCCGCGCCGATCTGGCTCGCGTCGAAGCTGTTGCTGCCGGAGCCGGCGAACTGGAACGTATCCGTGCCGCTGCCGACCGCGTGGCCGGTCAGCGTCGCCGCCGGTCCACTCATGATGAAGAGATTGTTGGCGCCGCCGAGGGTCACGGCGGTGCCACCGGTGCCGGTGATGCTGCCCGCATTCGTCACCGTGAAGCGGCCGGCTCTCGTCTCGAGACCGGTCGCGCCGCTGATCGCGCCGTTGTTCGTGACCGTGTTGGCGCCGCCGCTACCGCCGGCTAGCAATAGGCCGGCTTCGGTCGTGCCCTGCACGGTGGCACCGGCGCCGACCGAGATATGCGCGTTGCCGGTTCCGAGCGTACCGGCAGAAACGCCATCTATATTGGAAACGATGTTGCCGTTCACCACGACCGTGAGGTCGCTGGCATTTGTCCGGTTGAGGATCGACGCATCGATGCCGACCGTCGCCGCGAAGATCGTGCCACCGGTCTGCGACACGCTCACGCTTCCGATTCCGGCAGCTCCTCCGTTCGCGAAAATACCATAATTGAACGCGGCGCCGGCGGTACCGATATTGGCGTTCGACGTGACGTTGATGCCACTGCCAAAAGCGACGATGGCGAACGCGTTACCGGCGGCGCCGGGGACGCCGCTGGCATTCGCGATTGTCGTGTTACCGGTCAGCGTGGCGGAGACGTTGCCGCTGGAATTCAGCAGCAAGCCGGTCCCGTTGCCGTCTGTCGTCGTGAGGCTGCCGCCATTCAGGAAGACCTCGATCGCGCTGGTACCCGATTGTGTCCGCAGGGCGGTCACGCCGGAAAAGCTTGCCGTGACGGGCGCGCCGCTCGTGCCGACCTCGATGGCGCCGCTACCACCAGCGATTGTTGTGTCAATGGAGAGGCCGAAGCCCGAGGTTGAGCTGGCACTGCCGTTGCCCGAATAAGCGATGTCTCCACCGCTGGAATTGAGAGTGAGCCCGTTTCCGGCCCCCGTCACCGCGCCGTTGTTGGTGAAGGTGATGGGAGCCCCGGACTGGGTCGTGGTGATCCAGAGCCCGTTGCCGCTGATCGTCTGGCCGGCATTGACCGCGCCCACTGCGCCGCGCAAATTGAACAGCTGCGTATAGGCGTTCGACGTCGTCGATGCCCCGTCGACGTTCGTCGTGAGGATCGTCGCCGTAGTATCGCAGGTGACGGAATTTGGTAACGCTGTGACAGTGCAAGCGGCAAGTGCCCTACCTGGATCGCCGGCAATCACGGCGGCGAAGGTCCCCGAGAAGGCCGTCCCCGCGAGCAACGCGCGCCTGAGCGTCGCCCGCGATTGTTGAAACTGTTGCTGCATTGCCCCATCTGCAATTTGGTGCCCACGTTCCCGGGCCGTGATCTTGGATTCGTCAAGCGCGCACCACTGATGGGCGTCGATCGCACCTGTTGGATGGAAAGTATCCGTCAGGCATCCTCATTCAGCGGCGTCAGCGCGGCTGCGGCACGATGCGAATGTAGGGCTTCGGCGCCTTCCAGCCTTCGGGGTAAGTCTTCCTGGCGTCCTCGTCGGACACCGACCCCGCGATGATCACGTCATCGCCCTGCTTCCAGTTCACGGGCGTCGCGACCTTGTGCTTCGCGGTCATTTGCAGGCTGTCGATGACGCGCAGCACCTCGTCGAAGTTGCGGCCGGTGGTCATCGGATAGACCAGGATCAGCTTGACCTTCTTGTCGGGCCCGATCACGAACACGTTGCGCACCGTCTGATTGTCGGCCGGGGTGCGCTTGAGGGGATCACCGGAGACGGCCGCCGGCAGCATGCCGTAGAGCTTCGAAACGCTGTAGTCGGTGTCACCGATCATCGGATAGTTCGGCGCGTGACCTTGCGTCTCCTTGATGTCCGCGGCCCAGCCGGCATGGCGGTCCACCGCATCGACCGAGAGGCCGATGATCTTGACGCCACGCTTGTCGAACTCCGGCTTGATCTTGGCCATGTAGCCGAGCTCGGTGGTGCAAACCGGCGTGAAGTCCTTCGGATGCGAGAACAGCACCGCCCAGGAATCGCCAATCCAGGCGTGGAAGCCGATCTTGCCCTCGGTCGTTTGGGCCTCGAAATCCGGCGCGATATCGTTGAGCGCGAGTGTCATCGCGGTGTCTCCATGCCTCTTGTGGACCGCCACGACCCGCGGGGCCGGGAATTGCTGCCTGACTTCCACGTTCGGGTCGCCGAAGCTTGCGCCCTGGACCGGCCGGAAGTCATTGCGTAACCCTGAAAAAGTTCTTAAGCGTTTTTGAAATGGGGCGTTTATCCGGGTAATGGCTGCGACTTGCATCATTGGTCCCTTCCGTCTTGATACGCAGGCCGGGATCCTGTTTCGCGGGACCGAACCCGTTGCGCTTGGCCAGCGCGCCGTGGCCGTGTTGCGCGTGCTCGTCGAGCAGGCGGGAATCCCGGTCTCCAAGGATGCGCTGATCGAGGCCGCGTGGGTCGGCCTGAGGGTCGAGGAAGGCAACCTCCCGGTCCAGATCGCAGCCCTCCGCCGGGTCTTTGCCAACGAGCCGGACGGCGAGCGTTGGATTGAGACCCTGCCCAGGCGCGGCTATCGGTTCGTCGGCCCGGTGAGCCTCACCACGCAGGCTTCCGCCGCTGGGGCGCCACCGGCCGCGGATTCTCCCGCTGCGACCGAAACGCTTTCGCTTCTGGTCCAGCCGGCCGTCGCTGTGCTGCCGTTCCAGAACATGAGCGGCGACCCGCAACAGGAATATTTCGCTGACGGCGTCGTCGAGGAGATCATCACGACGCTGTCGCGCTTTCGCTCCCTGTTGGTCATCGCGCGCAATTCCAGCTTTACCTACAAGGGCCGCTCCGTCGACGTGAAGCAGATCGGCCGCGAATTAGGGGTTAGCTTCGTCCTCGAGGGCAGCGTGCGCAAATCGGCCGACCGCGTGCGCATCACCGCACAGCTCATCGATGCGTCAACCGGCGCGCATCGATGGGCAGACCGGTTCGATGGCGCGCTCGAGGATGTGTTCGATTTGCAGGACAGGATCGCCCGGCAGGTCGTGGGGCTCCTGGTGCCCAAGCTGGAGCACTCCGCGATCGAGCGGGCCAAGCGCAAGCCGACCGAAAGCCTCGGCGCCTACGAATATTATCTGCGCGGCACCGCCGCCATCTACCGGTTCACCATCCGCGAGGCCAATGTCGAGGCCTTGCAGCTGTTCAAGCGGGCAATCGAGCTCGATCCGGAATTTGCATCCGCCTACGGCATGGCCGCCTATTGCTACGTCAAGGACAGAACGAACCGATGGCCGACGGATGATCTCGCGCGGGACATCGCCGAGACCGATCGGCTGGCCCGTCATGCGATCCGCCTCGGCCGCGATGACGCACTGGCGCTGGCGACTGGTGCAGGTGCGCTGGCCTATGTCGTCCGCGATCTCGACACCGGCGCCGCGTGCATCGATCACGCCCTTCAGGTCAATCCGAACCTAATGTGGGCGTCCTATTTCGCCGGTTTCATCAAGAGCTGGATGGGCGAGCCGGATGCCGCCGTCACGCATCTCGCTTACGCGATGCGCCTCAGCCCGGTCGATCCGCTGATGCCGCTGATGCAGGCCGCGATGGCGCACGCTCATTTCTTCGCCGGCCGCTACGAGGAGGCGTCGTCCTGGGCCACCACGGCGCTGCAGGGTACGCCGAACCTGCTGCCGGCTTTGCGCATCGGCGCATCGGCGGATGCCTTTGCCGGACAATTGGAGCCGGCGCAAAGGACCGTGGCCCGGCTGCTGCAGATCAATCCCAACGAGCGCGTGTCCAACCTGGAGGCCATCTACGGACCCTACCGGCGTCCGGACGATGCCTGGCGATACGGCGAAGGACTGCGGCGAGCCGGATTGCCGGAATGAGTGCCGCAGGATTATCCGACTGCGGATAGTTTGTTGGCTGTGGCAGCGCTTAGCTGCTGGATGGTGCCCAGGGGCGGGATCGAACCACCGACACTGCGATTTTCAGTCGCATGCTCTACCAACTGAGCTACCTGGGCAAACCCGCGGGGCCGAAAAGGCCGAAGCGAGCGGGCGGTTTATAGAGAGGTCGGGGCGCTGTGTCCACCCGGGTTCGCGAAACGCTTCGCCGGACGCCGCCCACTTGGCGTTGTTTCCCCAACTTGTTGGAAAATCTTGGCTATTCCGGGTCCTCCGCGTCGTCCTCGCGGCCGGGAACGACATAGCGGCCGCTGAGCCAGCGGTTGAGGTCGACGTCGCGGCAGCGCGACGAGCAGAACGGGAGAAAGGCCTGCTGGGCGGGCTTGCCGCAGATCGGGCAAGTGCGCGCGGTGGCCGGGGGTGTTCGGGCTTGGTCGGTCATGGCTGGGACGGAGTTTACACCAGTTGGCGATTGAGAAGGCGGCCGCGTGTTCCACTCCGCTCCCTCTCCCGCTTGCGGGGGAGGGTTGGGGTGGGGGTATCACAACAAGTCATGTCGCGGAGAGAGCCCCCTTCCGCCGCGCGTAGCGCGTCGACCTAAGAGCGAGCTTCGCTCGTCTCGACCCCGCACGCGGGAGCGGTGCACTGCCGATGCCGCAAGAGATCTGGATTACCTTAAACCGCGACGGCGTTGAGCCAGCCGTGGCGGATCGGAAAGCCTTCGCCGCCGAGCAGGGTCACGGTTTCGTAGAGCGGCAGCCCGACGACGTTGGTGTAGGAGCCGACCATCTTGACCACAAAGGATCCGGCGATGCCCTGCACGGCATAGCCGCCGGCTTTGCCGCGCCATTCGCCGGAGCCGATATAGGCCTGGATGTCGTCGTCGCTGAGCCGCTTGAAGCGCACGCGGGTCTCGACCAGGCGCTGGCGGAACGCCTCGCGCGGCGTCACCACGCAGATCGCGGTGTAGACGCGGTGGTTGCGGCCCGACAGCAGCCGCAGACACTGCGCGGCCTCGTCGACCAGATTGGCCTTGGGTAGGATGCGGCGGCCGACCGCGACCACGGTGTCGGCGGAGATGATGAAGGAGCCGCGCAGATCGTCGTCGAGTTGCACCGACTTCAGCGCCGCATCCGCTTTCGCACGCGCCAGGCGGTTGGCGCAGGCGCGCGGCAACTCGCCCCGCCGCGGAGTTTCGTCGACATCGGCCGGACGCAGCGCGTCGGGCTCGATGCCGGCCTGGTTGAGCAGGGCCAGCCGCCGCGGCGAACCGGAAGCAAGAACGAATTTGGGACGGCCTAGCATGCGGGCTTTTGGGCTGAATCGGGGGGACGGACGCGGGCGGAACCTATCGGATGGGGCATGGATGCACAACCTTGGAACCGGCCGCGAATCGCGCTTCCCCGTGGGCGACAAGGCCCCATAAGCACAGCTGTTTGTCAGTCTGGCGACAAGGGGCCGACCCTGCGAATCGGAACATGCGGGTCCCAGCGCTGAGCCCTACAGGTTCGCTACACCGGCCTTGGTGAAGCGGCGGCGGATGCGCATCAACAGGCCGTCGCAAACCTCGCGATAGGCGGCGAGCTTCTGCTCGCGATTGCCGCTGGTGCCGGTCGGATCAGGGGTCGGCCAGTATTCGACAGCGGCGGCGAGCGTCCGGGTCAGATCCAGCGCCTTGTGGTGCGCCTCGGGCGACAGCGTGATGATGAGGTCGAAGTTCAGCCCTTCCCAGTCCTCGAGCTCCTCGAAGGTCTGCGGCTTGTGGCCGGAGATGTCCTGGCCGAACTCGGCCATCACGGCGACCGCGAACGGATCGAGCTCGCCCTTCTTCACGCCGGCGGAGCGGACATAGACGCCTTGCGGAAACATCTGCTGCAGCAGGCTTTCGGCCATCGGCGAGCGCACGGCGTTGTGCCCGCATGCGAACAGCACGGCCTGCGGGGAGCGCGCGCGCGGCGCTTCCATGCGATCAGGCTTTTTTCGACCGGGGTACGCCCCCGTCGTCTGGCGAAGTGAAGATGGTCGGGATCATGCGCCTTCACCCTTCCAGTGCAGCACAGTGATCAGCGTGAACAGCCGCCGCGCGGTCTCGAAATCGACGCGCACCTTGCCCTTGAGCCGCTCCTGCAGGGTGCGCGAGCCCTCGTCATGGATGCCGCGGCGGCCCATGTCGATGGCCTCGATCTTGTCCGGTGTCGCGGTACGGATCGCCTGATAGTAGCTGTCGCAGATCATGAAGTAGTCCTTCACGACGCGGCGAAACGGCGTCAGCGACAGCAGATGCGCCACCACGGGCGCGCCGTCCTCTTTCCTGATGTCGAACATCAGCCGGTTGCCGGTGATCGCGATGTGCAGGGTATAGGGCCCCGGCCCGGCTGCGCCTTCGGGCGCGAACAGGTTCTGCTCGACCAAATCGTAGATGGCGATCGCCCGCTCATGCTCGATGTCGGGACCGGAACGGCCGATCGATTCCTCGTCGAGCGTCACCGCGACGATGCGATTGTTGGAATCCTCGTCGTCTGGTGGCTTGTTCATGAGAGGTTGAGGCGCAATCCGACGGAACGTGAATGGGCATCGAGACCCTCGGCCTGGCCGAGCGTCATCGCGGCGGGCCCGAGCGCACGAAGCTGATCCGGCCCGCACCGCAGGATCGAGGTTCGCTTCATGAAGTCAAGCACCCCGAGGCCCGAAGAGAATCGCGCCGAGCGTGCGGTGGGCAGCACGTGGTTGGAGCCGCCAACATAGTCGCCGATCGCCTCCGGCGTATGGGGCCCGAGGAAGATCGCGCCGGCGTTGCGGACCTGTTTCGACAGGCCCTCGGCGTCCGCGGTCATGATCTCCAGATGCTCGGCCGCGACCGCATTGGCGAGTTCGACCGCGTCGTCGAGCTTTGCCACCATGATGATCGCGCCAAAATCGTCCCACGAGGCGCGCGCAATCGCCGCACGCGGCAGCGTCGCCAGCTGCGCCTCGACCGCACGCTCGACATCGGCGGCGAGCCGCGGGCTGTCGGTGATCAGGATCGACTGCGCGCTGACGTCATGCTCGGCCTGCGCCAGGAGATCGGCCGCGATCCAGTCCGCATTGCCGGTGTCGTCGGCAATGACCAGCACCTCGGAGGGGCCAGCGATCATGTCGATGCCGACCTTGCCGAACACCAGCCGCTTGGCCGCGGCAACATAGGCGTTGCCGGGGCCGACGATCTTGGCGACCGGCGCGATGGTCGCGGTGCCATAGGCCAGCGCCGCCACCGCCTGGGCGCCGCCGACCCGGTAGATTTCCGAGACGCCGCCGAGACCCGCTGCTGCGAGCACCAACGGGTTGAGCTTGCCGTCCGGCGCCGGCACCACCATGACGACCCGCGGCACGCCGGCAACCCGGGCCGGCACCGCATTCATCAGCACCGAGGACGGATAGGCCGCGGTACCGCCGGGCACGTAAAGCCCGACCGCATCGACCGCGCTCCAGCGCCAGCCGAGCTCGACGCCGACGGCGTCAGTGAAGCGCTCGTCCTTGGGCAGCTGGCGACGGTGGAAGGTCTCGATCCGGTCGCGCGCGAAGGTCAGCGCCTCGACGGTCTTGGGGTCGCAGGCCGCAACCGCAGCGTCGATCTCGGCGGCGGTGATGCGCAGGCCGGCGGCGTCGATGTCTAGCCGGTCGAACTTCTTGGTCGCCTCGAGCAGCGCCGCATCGCCGCGGGCCGCCACGTCATCGACAATGGCGCGGGTGGCGCGCTCGACGTCGGCCGACACCTCGCGCTTGGCCGCCAGGAATTCGCGGAAACGCTGGTCAAAATCGGCGCTCTGTCGGTCCAGGCGAACGGGCATGGCGGCTTTCTGAAGAGGAATTCGGGTCCCTGCTCAATGGCGCGGCGGATAATGGCCGTCAACCCTTGGGGCTGCGTCATTCCGGGGCGATGCGAAAGCATCGAACCCGGAATCTCGAGATTCCGGGTTCGGTCCTGCGGACCGCCCCGGAATAACGAGCTCAATTACCCCGCCCCCACCCCGAGGTCGTCTTCCCCGAGATCGGTCAATTCGCACTCCAGGCACTCCACGTCGAGCCGCAGCGCTCCGCCCTGGCCGAACATCAGCAGCGCGCTGCCGCCCGGCGGGTCGGAGGCATGGAATTCGATCCCGAGCAATTCCAGGCTGGCCTCCGGGGCATCCAGGTCGATGTTGCGCGACTTGCATGCCAGCACCCGGTCGAACCTGAGCGCGGCGATCAGCCGGCGCGAGCAGGTGCCACCGGCCAGGGTCTGCTCCCAGTCCAGCCGGTTCAGACCGACCACGAGGCGCTTCTCGTCCTGGCGCCAGACGATGTCGGCGGGCTGGACGCGGGCGTCCTGGACATGGGCGGAGATGACCGCGAGGTCATCGGCATCGAGGGCGATCAGTTTCAGCGGTGCGGGTGGAGACATGACGGTGGTTATAACGCCTTCGGCCGCCGGAGGTACCACCTCGCCGAAGGAAATCCGGCGCAAGGGAACCGGCCCCTGCCACCGCCCCGTCAGAGGCTGTTGATGTCCTCGCTCTCCAGCACCGGCTTCGGGTAGCCGTCGCGGGCGACTTTCAGCATGGCGCGGCCGAGCTGTTCCGAGGTCGTCATGTAGCTCGGGGCAACCCGCACCAGGAACGAGAGCAGCGGCGAGGTCGCGACATAGATCGCCTGCACCCAGCCGGTCTTCGAGCTGACCCCGTGCAGCGGCTGGATACCGGCGGGCCGGAACATGTAGGCGGCCTTGAACGGCAGCTTGAGCAGGTCGTTCTCGGTGCTGCCCTTCACCCGCGCCCACATCACCGCGCCCTGCTCGGTGGAATCGGTGCCGCGCCCGGTGACATAGGTGAACACCATGCCGGGATTGAGCCGCGCCAGCGTTGTCGCCGCTGCCAGGGTGATGTCGTAGGTCAGATGGCGGTAGCGCGCCTCGTCCATGCCGATCGAGGAGACGCCGAGGCAGAAGAAGCACGCGTCATAACCCGTGAGCTGCGGCTCGATCACGCTGTAATCTGTGAAATTGTCGTGGATCAGCTCGACGAGCTTTGGATCGCGCTGCCCGGTCGGGCTGCGCCCCACCGCGAGCACGCGCTCGACGCCGGGATCGAGCAGGCACTCGCGCAGCACGCCCTGCCCGACCATGCCGGTCGCGCCGAACAGGATGACTTTCATATTGCGTCCTCTTCCCCGGCTTTACCGGATGCGCTCACGCGCAGCCGCCCGTCAGCCCTTGATGAACGCCAGCAGATCCTTGTTGATCGTCTCGGCTTCGGTGGTCGGCATGCCGTGCGGAAAACCCTTGTAGGTCTTCAGCGTGCCGTTCTTCAAAAGCTTGGCCGAGAGCGGACCGGAATCGGCGTAGGGCACGATCTGGTCGTCGTCACCATGCATCACCAGCACCGGCACGTTGATCTTCTTCAGATCCTCGGTGAAGTCGGTCTGCGAGAATGCGACGATGCCGTCGTAATGCGCCTTGGCGCCGCCCATCATGCCCTGCCGCCACCAGTTCTGGATCACGGCTTCCGACGGTTTTGCGCCGGGCCGGTTGTAGCCATAGAACGGCCCGGCCGGAATATCGCGATAGAACTGCGAGCGGTTGGCCGCGAGCTGGGCCTGCAGGTCGTCGAACACCGACTTCGGCAGCCCGCCGGGATTGGCCGCGGTCTGCACCATCAAGGGCGGCACCGCGCTCAGGATCGCGGCCTTCGCCACCCGGCTCTCGCCGTGGCGGGCGATGTAATGCACCACCTCGCCGCCACCGGTGGAATGGCCGACATGGACGGCATTCTTCAGGTCGAGATGCGCGGTGACGGCCGCGAGGTCGTCGGCATAGTGGTCCATGTCATGGCCGTCGGCGACCTGGGCGGAACGGCCGTGGCCGCGGCGGTCGTGGGCGACCACGCGAAAGCCGTGCCCCACGAAGAACAGCATCTGCGCGTCCCAATCGTCCGACGACAGCGGCCAGCCATGACTGAACACGATCGGCTGACCCGAACCCCAATCCTTGTAGAAGATGTCGACGCCGTCTTTGGTGGTGATGGTGGGCATCTGATTGCTCCTCTTGTTGCGTTACGTCATTCCGGGGCGACGCGCAGCGTCGAACCCGAAATCTCGATCGATTGACTCTGGATTCCGGGTTCACGCTAGCGCGTGCCCCGGAATGACGTGGCATGAACAAATGTGTCAGATCAGGCGAACGTGACCGGCCTGAATCGGCGCCAGGCGCCGATGATCACCACGGCGAAGAACACCAGCACGATGCCCTGCACCACCGCAAACACCGGCCCGGACGGCGGGTTCGGCGGCACCGCCGGCGCCAGCGCCTGTAGCGCGGGCACCTTGAGGAAGCTCTGGATCACGAGCACGAAGACATTGAGATAGAGCGAGACCATCGCGGTCACGATATAGATCGGGCGCCAGGCGCCCTTGAGCTGCATCGCATACAGCGCGATGCAGGCGATCGCGAGCAGCACCAGCGAGAGGCCGCCGATGATGTGCGAGGGCAGCAGCTTCTCGGTCACCAGAGGCGGGATCACGAAGCCGGTGGCGTTGGTCAGAATCGTGAGGATGAGGAAGATCGCGGTCAGCCCGAGCATCGCCCGCGAGCCGAGCAGGCCGAACATCACGATCACGCCGGCGACGATGGCGATCAAACTGATAATGACGTGCACAAGCACTAACGTCGTCATGTGGCGCACTCCCCGCTGAGACCCGCGCACGAGGTTACGATGCGTGCCGGAAAATTGCTACATGGTTCGATAGCAGGACGGCTGACATCTCATGAAAATTCGTCGGCGCCGACACTTGCCGAAAATTGTCGCACGCGTGTCGTACGCACGTGCGCCTCGTGAGACATTGAATCAATAATAGCGCGGGATCGGCCCGTTATGCGGCGTCTTGCGCTTCGACAGGTCGAACAGCACCTCGTCGACATAGCACCAGCCCCAGCCTTGCGGCGGATCGTAGCCCTCGATCACGGGATGCCCGGTGGCGTGGAAATGCGCCGTCGCATGCCGGTTCGGCGAGTCGTCGCAGCAGCCGACATGACCGCAGGTCCGGCAGATCCGCAAATGCAGCCAGCGGCTGCCGCTCTTCAGGCATTCCTCACAGCCGAGCGCGCTCGGCGTGACGTCCTGGATGCCGGCGATATGGGTGCAGCCTTTTGTCATTTGCGATCTCTTACTTTGTGCGCCTCTTCAACCCGTCATCCTGAGGCGCGAGCGGAGCGAGCCTCGAAGGATGGACGGCCCAGCTGGTGGCCGATTCATCCTTCGAGGGCTGCTGAAGAAGCGGCCACCTCAGGATGACGGGGATAGTGCCGTACCGACATTGCTACAACGACGGACTGCCGTCATCGGCGAGATAGCCATGCAGCGCGGCAACGACCTGCGCGCCCTCGCCGATCGCGCCGCCGACGCGCTTGACTGATCCGGAGCGGACGTCGCCGACCGCGAACACACCGGGCACCGAGGTCTCGAGCAGCGGCACCGCGGGCGCGCCCTCGCCGTTCTGCACGCCGGTCATCACGAAGCCGCCGCGATCGACCTGCACGCCGCAGCCCTCGAGCCAGCCGGTCGCCGGATCGGCGCCGACGAACAGGAAGAGATTGCGGATATCCATGGTGAACTCGTCGGGCGCGAGCCGGCTGCGCCAACGGACGCGCTCCAGCGTCTCCGCGCCTTCGAGCCCGGTCACCTCGGTGTTGAACATCAACTCGATGTTCGGCGTCGCCTCGATGCGCTCGATCAGATAGCGCGACATGCTGGCCCCGAGCCCGCCGCCGCGGATCATCATGTTGACCCTGCGCGCATGCGCCGACAGGTACACCGCGGCCTGGCCTGCGGAGTTGCCGCCGCCGACCAGCACGACATCCTGGTTGGCGCAGAGCCGCGCCTCGATCGGCGAGGCCCAGTACCAGACGCCGCGGCCCTCATAATTCTCGAGATGGTCGATCGCCGGTCGGCGATAGCGCGCGCCGCTCGCGACCACCACCGACTTGGCGCGCAGCGTGTGCCCGCAGCCGGTGGCGAGCGCGAACGCGCCCGACGCCTTCGAGCAGTCTAGCGATTTGATCGAGACCGGGATCAGCATCTCGGCGCCGAACTTCTGCGCCTGGTTGAAGGCGCGCCCGGCCAGCGCCTGGCCGGTGATGCCGGTCGGGAAGCCCAGATAGTTCTCGATCCGCATGCTGGCGCCGGCCTGGCCGCCGAAGGCGCGGGAATCGAACACCGCGACCGACAGGCCCTCGGAGGCCGCATAGACCGCGGTGGAGAGCCCAGCCGGGCCGCTGCCGACCACCGCGACATCGTAGATCTTGTCCTGCGCGCTGTTGCCGATCATGCCGAGCGCCATCGCAAGCGCGGTCTCGGACGGATTGCGCAGCACGGTGCCGTTGGGACAAACCACCAGCGGCAGCTCGGCACGCGTCGGCGAATAGCGCGCCACGAGGTCGGCGGCATCCTTGTCGGTCTCGGGATCGAGCACGTGATGCGGCTGGCCGTTGCGCGCCAGGAAATTCTGCAGCGGCGCCATGTTGCCGACCGACGCCGAGCCGATCAGCACCGGCCCGCCGGCGCCGCCCTGGATCAGGCTGACGCGGCGCAGGATCAGCGCGCGCATGATGCGCTCGCCGAGATCGGCCTCGGCGACCAGCAGCGCGCGCAGCCGCTCGGGCGGCAGCAGCAGCGTCTCGACGGGACCCTCGGCATGGCCGTCGACCAGCGCGGCGCGTCCGGAGAGCTGGCCGATCTCGGCAAGGAATTGCCCCGGCCCCTGGTCGATGATCGGCGTGACACGGCCGAGGCCATCGCGCTGAGAGATCGACACGCAGCCCGACAGCACGACGAACATGCCGGGCCCCCGCTTGCCGGTCTCGAACAGCGCCTCGCCATCCCCATACGACCGCGGCTCGCCGAAACGGCGCATCCGCTCGATCTCGTGCCCAGTCAGGGTCGGAAAGGTCTGCTCGTGGCGCGGAAAGGCGGTGGCGCGCGCGTTGAGGGGAGTGATCATCGTGTCGTCTACAGCCATCGACCTGCTTCCTCGCAGCCAAGTTGCGAACCGGCTAACGCTCCGGTCCGTTTTCGTCCGCGTCATCTAGGTGAGTGGCGGGCAATTCGGAAGACGCGGCCTCGTCGCGACCGCGCGCCTGCGATTTCCGCCGCTTCAGGTTTTCGCGCAGCGCCAGCTTGAGACGATCCTGTCGTGAATCCTTCACGCGGGCTCCGGCCTGCCCGCCGCCCTTGCCTTGATCGCCTGTCATTGCCGAAACTCTCAAACCGCCGACGTCCTGCGCGAGGCCGACCATAGCCAATGGCCGCCGCCCGCGCACCCTGCCCGGTCGGCCAGTTGCGCCAGGCGGCATGATTCGGCGGCCGGGCGGATCAGGAGCTTTCCGACTGGAACGGAACCCGATCGGACCGAAATCGGCCGGATTGGACGGAATCGCTAGCGAGGAACGCCGATTTCTGCCTATTTCGCCGCCAACAGGGACGCTGTTTCGCTTGCGCCAACGGGAGGCCTGTGGCAAGAACCGCCCGCTTGGACGGGCCCATGGGGCCGATTCAATTTTTCCCGGGCACGCTGCCGTAGCTCAGTGGTAGAGCACTCCATTGGTAATGGAGAGGTCGACAGTTCAATCCTGTCTGGCAGCACCATTCTCCCAGCGATTGCTGCCATCATTGCGGGCATCGCCGCGTTCACCGCATCAATGCGCGAGCAGCAGACCTGCCCCACAGATCATCAACACGACGTAGAACGCGAACACACTGCCGACCCATTTCCAATCGATCTGTCCGTGTTCGGGGCTGAGGCTTTCGATGATGCCGTGCATGATGGTTTCCTTGAGAAGTCGCATGCGCGGCGTATAGACGGCTCCCCGAGCACATCATGTGACTCACTTCACACTTTACTGTCGCGGAGCGGACCCTAAGCGTGACCGGCCCAGAACTCAGAAAATTACGCAAACATCTCGGCGAGGCGCTCGGCCGGGAGCTGACGGCGGCGGATATGGCGAAGCTGTGCGGGCTGCCGGCGGCCGGCGGCGCCGAAAAGCTCCGCAAATGGGAAGTCACCGGCCCGACCCCGAAGGTCGCAGGCCTGCTGCGCGTGCTGGCGATGGCGAGCGAGCACTATCCGATCCTGGAGAAGTTCGACGTGTTCGATCGCCATGACGTTCCGGTCAGGGATCGCGCCGCACGCCGCCAGGCGTTCCGCGAGCAGATGCGCGATGACGTGCGCAAGCGATTGGACTAGCGGGCGGCCTGGTTAACAGGAGAAGCGCGTCGCGCACGGCGCGTTAAGCCTTCCGTCATTCCGGCTTAAGCGTTCGTTAGGCACAACAAAACGTTTCACCGCGAAGGGTGCGACTTAACGCGCCAAGTCGTCTTCCGGTGACAGCATTTTATTCAAATGCGGTCTAACGCATCGCCATGGATGGCGCCATTCACGCTGCGCCTCATGACTTGTCCGGAGACTGCCCCATGAAGAAGTTCCTGCTCGCAACCGCAGCCGCAGCTGTTGCCGTCGCTGCCGTTGGCGCGACCGCCCAGGCCGCCGATCTCGGCTCCCGTGGCTATTACCAGAAGGCGCCCGCGCCTGTTTACGCCGCGCCGCTCTACAACTGGACCGGCTTCTATCTCGGCGGCCATCTCGGCGGCGTGTTCTCGCAGAACAACACGTTCAACGGCCTCGCGCTGTCGGACTCCAGCGCCCGCTTCATGGGCGGCGTCCAGGGCGGCTACGACTGGCAGCTGTCGCCGATGTGGGTGATCGGTCTCGAAGGCCAGTATTCCTGGGTCGGCAGCCACCAGCTCAACGCGATCTTCCCGGGCGGTTACGTCTACAACAACAATCAGCGCGGCATCGCCTCGATCACCGGCCGCGTCGGCTACACCTGGGGCCCGGGCCTGATCTATGTGAAGGGCGGTTACGCCTATTCCGACAACAGCGAAACGGTGACGCTCGGCGGCGCGCAGGTACCCTTCGCGCTCAGCGACAACCACAGCAACGGCTGGACCATCGGCGGCGGCGCCGAATACATGTTCGCGCCGAACTGGTCGGCCAAGGTCGAGTACCAGTACTACGACTTCGGCGACAGCCGCTTCACCGCGCCGGGCGCGCTGGTGCCGGTCGGCAGCTTCCACAATGACGAGCACACGGTGAAGGCGGGCCTCAACTACCGCTTCAACCTCGGCAACCTCGGTGGCCCCGCTTACGGCCGGTACTGAGATTACTGATCACCACAACCAAGAGTGGAAAGGCCGGCTCGCGCCGGCCTTTTTGCATCCGAACGCGCGCATCTGTTCCGCACAGCGAACCAACACCGCGTTGGCGCGCGGCAGCCGCGAAAAATCCCGCAGATCGTCGCAATTTTCCCGATTTTGTTAACCCGCCGCACCGATACTCCCGCGCCGGGGAAACATCCAAGAGTAGTGGCCAAGAGTACGGCCAGGGGGCACGGGGCAATGGCGTTTCGTTTCAAGCTCGGCAAACCAAATCTCAAGCGTATCCGCCTGCCGCAGATGGGCGTCAGGGGCAGCCTGTTCGCGGCGTTCGCCGTGATCGCAGGCATGGCGCTGGTGATCAGCGCAGGCGCCGGCATCGTGCTGCATCAGCTCGGCGGCACCATGAGCGATCTCTCCGGCCGCGACATTCCGCGGCTCGCCGCGAGCCTGCAGCTTTCCGCGCAGAGCGCCTCGCTCGCAGCCCAGGGGCCCGGCCTGCTCGCCGTGCAGAGCGAGGATGCGCTGAACGACCGCACCAAGAAGGTGCAGGAGGTCGCGCAGCAAACCAATGCCAAGCTTGGCGAGATCATCGAACTCGGCGCCGACAAATCCGTCGTCAGCGCGCTGCAGGAGAACGTCAAGAACACCGACGAGGCGACCAAGAGCCTGATCTCGGCCGCGCATGAGCGGCTCGATGTCGGCGCGCTGCGCGACAAGCAGTACAACGCGCTGCGCAAGGCGCAGGGCGCTTTCGTCTCCGCCGCCGGTCCGGCGATGCTCGACGCGCAGACCCGGCTCAACGCCATCCTCGGCGCGGCCGATGTCTCCGCCGACGCTGCCGCCGAAGCGGCCCGCACCGTCGGCCAGATCGGCAACGTGCTCGCGGCCGGCAATCTGATGGCCGCCGACATGACCGCGGCGCTGTCGGCCAATTCCAGCGAGACGCTCGATGCCATCGAGGCGGAATTCAAGAAGGGCCGCGACCGCGTCAAGTCCAACCTCGAGGACCTGCCGAACAATCCGGCGATCGTTGCCGTGCGCGACACCGCCGAGAAGCTGCTCGTGCTCGGCGAAGGCAAGACCGGCGTGTTCAAGATCCGCCAGAAGGAACTCGACGCGATCGATTACGGCCAGACCATCCTGGAAGAGACCCGCAAGCTCAATGTCGGGCTCGGCATCAGCGTCCAGCAGCTGGTCGACGCCGTGCAGAAGGAGACCGACTCCGCGACTTTCCAGGCGCGGCAGCAGATCTCGCTCGCGACCACGGTGATGATCGGATTGGGCGCGCTGACCTTGGTCGGCTCGTTCCTGTTCGTCTGGCTCTATGTCGGACGCAACATCCTGCGCCGCATCCGCGGCCTGCAGCGCTCGATGCAGCTGTTGTCCGACGGCGACCTCGACACCGAGATCCCGCAGAGCCGCCAGCGCGACGAGATCGCCGTCATGGCCGACTCGTTGCAGGTATTCCGCGAGAGCATGATCGAGAGCCGCGAGCTCACCGAGAATCAAAACAAGGACCGCTCCGCCAAGGCCGAGCGCGCCTCGCGCATGGAGACGCAGATCGTCGCGTTCGAGTCCAATGTGCGCGGCGCGCTGGGCAGCCTGCAGACCGCGGCGAACTCGATGCAGTCGACCGCGCAGAGCATGTCGGCGACCGCCGACCAGTCGAGCGCATTGGTCAACGCGGTGGCCTCGGCCGCCGAGGAGACCTCGGTCAACGTGCAGACGGTGTCGGCCGGCACCGAGGAGCTGTCGTCGTCGATCTCCGAGATAGGCCGCCAGGTCGTCACCTCGGCCGAGATCGCCCGCAAGGCGGTCGAGGAAGCCAGCGCCACCGACACGACCATGCAGGGCCTTGCCGACAATGCCGCGCGGATCAGCGTCGTGGTCGACCTGATCCAGACCATCGCCTCGCAGACCAATCTCCTGGCGCTCAACGCCACCATCGAGGCGGCGCGCGCCGGCGAGGCCGGCCGCGGCTTTGCCGTGGTCGCCTCCGAGGTGAAGAACCTGGCGAGCCAGACCGCCAAGGCGACCGAGGAGATCCGCCAGCAGATCGTCAGTATGCAGGAGGTGACGACGACGGCGGTCACCGCGATCCGCAACATCTCGAGCACGATCGGCGAGATCAACGACGTCACCACCGCGATCGCCGCCGCGGTCGAGGAGCAGGGCGCGGCGACCCGCGAGATCGCGCGCAACATCCAGCATGCCGCCGGCGGCACCAGCGAGGTGTCGAGCAACATCGTCGGCGTCTCGACCGCCTCGGCCGAGGCCGGCACTGCTGCCGGCGAGGTGCTCAGCGCCTCCGACGCGCTGCGCCGCGAGGCCGACGTGCTGCGCTCCGAGATCGACGGCTTCCTGTCGAGCATCCGCGCGGCGTAAGCGAGCGCCGTCATTCCGTGGCGCCTCGAAGAGGCGACCCCGGAATCTCGAGATTCCCCGGTGCGCAATTGCGCACCTGAGGTTCTATGCTTCGCATAGCCCCGGAATGACGGACGCACACTTGCAGGACTCGTCCGTTTGATCCGGGTTACGGAAATTCCCCGATTTCCCACCCCATTCTCCGGACGACTATCTGATTTTTCGGCTGGCGCGGCGGCCCGGGTCCCGCTAAGTCGGTAGCATGCATACGAAGACCGACAGCCTGCCCTCCTCGGCGGAGGCATTGCGATACCCTTGGGAGAACCATCCCGGCCACGACCAAGTCGTGGAGGTGGCCCCCGGCGTGCTGTGGGCGCGGCTGAAGCTGCCGTTCCGCCTCAACCATGTGAACATCTATCTGCTCGCCGATGGCGACGGCTGGACCATGGTGGATGCCGGCTTCGGCAATGAGGAATCGATCGCGGCCTGGACCACGCTGTTCGAGGGACCGCTGAAGCACGTCAAGGTCAAGCGGCTGATCGTGACGCATTCGCACCCTGATCACGTCGGTCTCGCCGGCTGGATCACCGAGCGCTTCGACTGCCCGCTGTACATGTCGCAGGTGGAATATCTGCAATCGGTCTATCACCAGAACCGCGGCACCGAAGAGCGGCGCAACGCGCAGCGGCTGTTCTTCCGCCGTCATGGCATGGACGAGGACCTCACCGAGAAGCTGCTCGGCCGCGGCCAGGATTACCTGAAGCGCGTATCGGTGCTGCCGCCGTCCTATCACCGCCTCACCCACGGCGACGAGGTCGTGATCGGCACGCGGCGCTTCAAGGTGATCACCGGCGGCGGACACGCGCTCGACCAGGTGATGCTGTATTGCGCGGCCGACAAGCTGTTCCTGTCCGCCGACCAGGTGCTGAGCAAGATCTCGCCCAATGTCAGCGTCTGGGCGGTCGAGCCCGAGCAGAACTCGCTCGGCGAATATCTGGCCTCGCTGGCCAGCCTGACCACCACCCTGCCCTACGACGTGATGGTGCTGCCCGGCCATGGCGTGCCGTTCTATGGGCTGAAGACCCGGATCAAGCAGCTCGCCGATCACCATGAGGAGCGCTGCCGCCTGATCGCCGAGGCCTGCCGCGAGGTGCCGCAGACCTCCAAGGAACTGGTGCCCGTGGTGTTCCACAAGCACGTGCTGGACGAGCATCAGATGGGCTTCGCCGCCGGCGAACTGGTCGCCCACGTCAATTACATGCTGGTCGAGGGCCGCCTGACGGCCGAGATGCACGCCGACGGCATGCTGCGCTTCAAAACGACTTGAGCGCCGGGCCGGGCGGCAAGGCATCGCCCGGCGATTTGACCGAAATCAAGCCAAACCGAGCCAGCTAGGGCAATTTGCCCAACCGCGACGCATGCCCAGATGTGGGCCAGTGCATAGACATTAGAGCTGGAAAAGCTCTAAGAAGAGGCAGGTTTTCCGGTCAGGTTCCGCTTTCTGGGTTCGCCGATGAATTACAGCCAGTTTTTCCAAACCGCCCTCAACCGCCTGCATGACGAGCGGCGCTACCGGGTGTTCGCCGACCTCGAACGGATCGCGGGACGCTTCCCGCACGCGACCTGGCACTCGCCGAAGGGCAGCCGCAACGTCGTGATCTGGTGCTCCAACGACTATCTCGGCATGGGCCAGCACCCGAAGGTGGTCGGCGCCATGGTCGAGACCGCGACCCGGGTCGGCACCGGCGCCGGCGGCACCCGCAACATCGCGGGCACCCATCATCCGCTGGTGCAGCTCGAGGCGGAGCTCGCCGACCTCCACGGCAAGGAAGCCTCGCTGCTGTTCACCTCGGGCTATGTCTCGAACCAGACCGGCATCTCGACGCTCGCCAAGCTCGTTCCGAACTGCCTGATCCTGTCGGACGCGCTGAACCACAATTCGATGATCGAAGGCGTGCGCCAGGCCGGCTGCGAGCGCCAGATATTCCGCCACAACGATGTCGCGCATCTCGAAGAACTGCTGATCGCCGCCGGTCCCGACCGGCCGAAGCTGATCGTCTGCGAGAGCCTTTATTCGATGGACGGCGACGTCGCGCCGCTCGCGAAGATCTGCGATCTTGCCGAGAAATACGGCGCCATGACCTATGTCGACGAGGTTCATGCGGTCGGCATGTACGGCCCGCGCGGCGGCGGCATTGCCGAGCGCGACGGCGTGATGCACCGGATCGACGTGCTCGAGGGCACGCTGGCGAAGGCGTTCGGCTGCCTCGGCGGCTATATCGCTGGCCGCGCCGAGATCATCGACGCGGTGCGCTCCTATGCGCCGGGCTTCATCTTCACCACCGCGCTGCCGCCGGCGATCTGCTCCGCCGCAACCGCTGCGATCCGCCACCTGAAGACCTCGAACTGGGAGCGCGAGCGCCACCAGGACCGCGCCGCCCGCACCAAGGCGATCCTGACCGCCGCCGGGCTGCCGGTCATGTCGAGCGACACCCATATCGTGCCGCTGTTCGTCGGCGACCCGGAGAAGTGCAAGCGCGCCTCCGACCTGCTGCTCGAGGACCACGGCATCTACATCCAGCCGATCAACTATCCGACGGTCGCCAAGGGCACCGAACGGCTGCGCATCACGCCCTCGCCCTACCATGACGACGGCCTGATCGACGCACTGGCCGAGGCCCTGCTCCAGGTCTGGGACCGGCTCGGCCTGCCGCTCCGCCAGAAGTCGCTGGCCGCCGAGTAACCCTATCCGCGTCCACCCCCGAATTTGGGCCGGCCGTGCATCGCACCGCCGGCCCTTTGCGTTATAATCCTGGCACCCGGCCCTCCCAGCGGCCGGGACAGGAGATGAGCAGCGATGCTGCACGACTGGGGCGTCATCGCCACGGCGTTCGCCTACATCGGATTGTTGTTCTTCATTGCCAGCCGCGGCGACCGGAGGTCGGCGGGGGCGCGCGGCCGCGCCAGCCAGTGGATCTATCCGCTGTCGCTCGCGATCTACTGCACCTCCTGGACCTTCTTCGGCTCGGTCGGCTTCGCCACCCGCACCAGCGTCGACTTCCTGGCGATCTATGTCGGCCCGATCGTGATGATCGGGCTGTGCACGCCGCTGCTCCGCCGCGTCATCGCGCTCGCCAAGTCGCAGAACATCACCTCGATCGCCGACTTCATCGCCGCGCGCTACGGCAAGAGCCAGGCGGTCGCGGCCACCGTGGCGCTGATCGCGATCATCGGCTCGGTGCCCTACATCGCGCTGCAGCTCAAGGCGATGGCCTCATCGCTGGAAACCATCCTGAGCGAGGACCAGGCGTTCTCGAAAATCCCGATCATCGGCGACATCGCGCTGATGGTGACGCTGGCGATGGCGGTGTTCGCGGTGCTGTTCGGCACCCGCCACACCGACGCGACCGAGCACCAGCACGGACTGATCCTGGCGATCGCCGCCGAATCCATCGTCAAGCTGGTCGCCTTCATCGCCGCCGGCGCCTTCGTCACCTTCTGGATGTTCTCACCTGTCGAGCTCTACGAGCGCGCCCTGAAGACGCCGGAGGCGGTGCGCGCGATCGAATATGTGCCGTCGATCGGCAACTTCCTGATCATGACGCTGCTATCGTTCTGCGCGGTCATGCTGCTGCCGCGCCAGTTCCATGTCAGCGTGGTCGAGAATTCGACGCCGGGCGAAGTCACCCGGGCGCGCTGGCTGTTCCCGCTCTATCTCATCGTCATCAATATCTTCGTGATTCCGATCGCGATCGCAGGCCTCGTCATCTTCCCGTTCGGCGCCGTCGATGCCGACATGTTCGTGCTGGCGCTGCCGATCGAGGGCAATGCGCAACTGCTCAGCCTCGCGGTGTTCGTCGGCGGACTTTCGGCGGCGACCGCGATGGTGATCGTCGAATGCGTCGCGCTGTCGATCATGGTCTCCAACGACATCGTGCTGCCGCTGGTGCTGCCGCGCAGCGACGACGCCCGCACCGGTCAGAAGGACTTTGGCGACTTCCTCCTGAAGGCGCGCCGCTTCTCGATCTTCGCCATCATGGTACTGGCGTATTTCTACTATCGCGCGCTCGGCAACACCCAGCTGGTCGCAATCGGCTTGCTGTCCTTTGCCGCGATCACCCAGCTCGCGCCGGCGTTCTTCGGCGGGCTGTTCTGGCGCCGCGCCACCGCACGCGGCGCCATGGCGGGCATGCTGGTCGGCTTCGCGATGTGGCTCTACACGCTGTTCATCCCGAGCTTCCTGGAAAACTCGACCACCGGCCTGATGCTGCTGCAGCATGGGCCGTTCGGGATCGAGGCGCTGCGGCCGCAGGCGCTGTTCGGCGCCGATTTGCCGCCGCTGCTGCACGGCGTGCTGTGGAGCCTTGCGCTCAACATCATCACCTACGTCTTGTTCTCCCTGGCGCGCGCGCCGTCCTCGATCGAGCTGTTGCAGGCCGACGTGTTCGTGCCCAACGCACTGGCCCCGATCGCACCGAGCTTCCGGCGGTGGCGCACCACGGTGACGGTGCAGGACATCGAGAGCACGGTGACGCAATATCTCGGCCCCGACCGCACCCGCGAGGCGTTCGCGGCATTCGCCCTCGACCGCAATATCGTGCTGCTGGCATCGGCGCCGGCCGATTTCGAGCTGCTGCAGCACGCCGAGCGGCTGATCGCCTCCTCGATCGGGGCAGCGTCCTCGCGCCTCGTGATGTCGCTGCTGCTGCAGCGGCGGACGGTGTCGGCCAAGGCCGCGCTGAAGTTGCTCGACGATTCGCACGCCGCGCTGCATTTCAACCGCGAGATCCTGCAGACCGCGCTCAATCACGTGCGCCAGGGCATCGCGGTGTTCGACGCCGATCTGCAGCTGATCTGCTCCAACCGCCAGTTCTCCGAACTGCTCGCGCTGCCGCCGCATCTGGTGCAACTCGGCATCCCCTTGCCCGAGATCCTCGAATTCATGGGCGCGATCAGCCCGCCGCCGGCCGGTGACAGCAACAACCTGCTGCAATTGCGGCTGCGCGCCTACACCACCGAGGGCGAGCCCTATCTGGAACGCTTTGCCGATCGCCATCTGGTGATCGAGGTGCGGGCCAACCGCATGCCGGGTGGCGGGCTCGTCATCACCTTCTCCGACGTCACGCCGAGCTTCGAGGCCGCAGAGGCGCTGGAGCGCGCCAATGCGACGCTGGAAAAGCGCGTCCGCGACCGCACCGAGGAGCTGACCCGGCTGAACTCGGAGCTCGCGCTGGCCAAGGGCATCGCAGAAGACGCCAACGCCTCCAAGACCCGCTTCCTCGCGGCGGCCAGCCACGACATCCTGCAACCGCTCAACGCGGCGCGGCTCTATGTCACGAGCCTCGTCGAGCGCCAGAACGGTGGCGAGGATTCGCGCCTGGTCGAGAACATCGACGACTCGCTCGAGGCGATCGAGGACATCCTGGGCGCGCTGCTCGATATCTCCAGGCTCGATGCCGGCGCCATGACGCCGGCGATCACGAGCTTCCGGATGGCCGATTTGATGCGCTCGCTGGAGATCGAGTTCATGCCGATCGCCCGCGACAAGGGCCTCGATCTGCGCTTCATCGCCTGCTCGCTGCCGGTCGAATCCGACCGCTCGCTGCTGCGCCGGCTGTTGCAGAACTTCATCTCCAACGCGATCAAATATACCCCGCGCGGCCGCGTGCTGATCGGCTGCCGCCGCCGCGGCGACACACTCCAGATCAGCATCTTCGATACCGGCGTCGGCATTCCCGTGCAGAAGCGCGGCGAGATCTTCAAGGAATTCCATCGCCTCGAGCAAGGCGCCCGGATCGCCCGCGGCCTCGGCCTCGGCCTGTCGATCGTCGAGCGGCTGGCGCGCGTGCTCAACCACCGCATCGCGATTTCGGCCAATGTGAGCGGCGGCTCGGCGTTCTCGGTCACCGTGCCGGTCGCGACCGCCGTGAACCATACCGCGGCCGTCACCACCGCCACGCCGCTGTCGAAGACGCCGATGAGCGGCTCGCTGATCGTCTGCATCGAGAACGATCCCGCCATTCTCGACGGCATGAAGACGCTGCTGACGGCGTGGGACGCCGAAGTGATCGCGGTGCTCGATGCCGACGGCGCGATCAGCGCGATCGAGGCCGCCGGCGGCCGCGTCACCGGCGTGCTGGTCGACTATCACCTCGACCGCGGCAACGGCGTCGCCGCGATCCGCGAGATCCGCCGCCGCTTCGGCGACGGCATTCCGGCGATCCTGATCACCGCCGATCGCAGCCCCGCGGTGCGTCTGGCCGCGCGCGAGGAAAATATCGCGGTGCTGAACAAGCCCGTGAAGCCGGCCTCGCTGCGCGCGCTGCTCGGACAATGGCGCACCCAGCAGATGGTGGCGGCGGAGTAGCCTTAAGACCGGCCGGCTTACGGCCTGCGCAGCGCCCGCAGGCGGAGCCCGGCGGCGAGGGCGAGCATGGCCGGCACCACGAAGCTCGCCGGCACCCAGAAGGCGGCGCGTGCCATCGTCGCGTCGGCAATCGCAGCCGACAGGCCGCTGGCATTCGCGATCAGGCCAGCGATCGCCGCGCCGAACGCAAAGCCCATCTGCTGGATGGTCGGCACCGACGAGGCCGCGACCACCTCGTCGCCTGCCTTGGCACTGTCCATGATGCGATGTGCGACGAGCGGCCAGCACTGGCCGATACCGGCTCCCAGCAGCGCGATCGCCACGACCAGCAGGATGATGGACGCCGCGCCGTTTGGACCGAGCCAGCCGATCGCGACAAGACTAGCTGCCATGATCACAGGACCGGTCAGCATCAAGCGGTCCGCGCGGCGGGCCGAGACGCCGGCCGTCAGCAGCGAGGCGGCGCTCCAGCCCAGCGACGCGCAGGCGACCGTGAAGCCGGCCGAGAGCGGATCGAAGCCGTGCAGCTGCTGCAGGAACATCGGCACGTAGATCTGCAACGGACTGAAAGTAATGCAAAGCAGCAGCGCGAGCCAAAGCCCGACGCCGGTGCCGGTGCGCCAGGAGAACGCGTCACTAGGCAGCAGCCGGGGTGACGCCAGACGATCGAGCCGGATCATCGTGACAAACGAGACGATCGCCGTGACGATCAGGCCGAGCTTCAGCAAGGACGATCCGGCAGCAGAGGTGGCCGACGTCGCGGCGATGGCAAGGCAGATCAGCGCGACACGGCCGAGCGGCAAGCGCGCCGGCGACGCGCGCTGCGCCGCCGTGACCGGCGGCAGCACGAAGAAGGCAGCGATCGCCAGCACGGCGGCCGTTGCGGCGCTGGCGACAAAGGCGCCGCGCCAGCTCGCGAAATGCGCGAACAACCCACCGACCAGCGGGCCGATCAGCACCGACATGCTCCAGCTCGTCGACATCAGCGCGATGGTTCGCGACCACATCTGCTCGGGAAACGTGCCGCGCACCAGCACATAGGCGACGGCAGCCTCGAGGCCGCCGCCGAATCCCTGGATCAGCCGGCCGGCCACGATCCAGCCCATCGCGGGGGCCAGCGAACACAGCACGGCGCCGACGCCGAAGATCGCAACGCCGACGCAGTAGACCTGCCGGGCGCCGAGCGCGGTGGAGAGCACACCAACGCAGCTCGCCGCGACGATGGAGGACGCCAGATAGGCCGTGGTCGGCCAGCTCAGCATGCTGACACCACCGAGTTCGCCGACGATCGACGGCAGCACCGTCGTCAACATCAGCACGTTCATGGATTGCAGCAGCACACCGCCGAGCAGGACGGCCAGTGTCGGGATCCATTCGCGCTTGAGGAGCGATCGCCACCCCGCGCGGACTTGTTGTTGCTCCATGTCGGAGTTCTCCTTCCGGACTGGCGCCAAGGCAGTTGCACGCGGCGGCGATTTCCGGTTATTTTAGATAGTATCTTGTTTCTAAAATAGGCCGATGGGTCAAGACGACATAAACAGCCAGGATCGCATCCTGTTCGAACTGAAGACCCGCGGCCCGCAGACCGCCGCCGGCATCGGCGCGCGCCTCGACATGACGCCTGCCGGCGCGCGCCAGCACCTGCTCAAGCTCGAAGCAGCTCGCCTCGTCGAAAGCGGCGATGAACGCGAAGGCCGCGGGCGGCCGCGCAAATATTGGCGTCTGACGGCGGGCGGCCACGCGCGCTTCCCCGACCGCCATTCCGACCTCACGCTGGATCTGTTGCGATCGATGCGTGAGGTGTTTGGCGAGCACGGCCTGGAGACGCTGATCGCGCATCGCGAACGCGCCGGCATTGCCGACTACCGGAAGGCAGTCGGAACCGAGGGCTCACTCCGACAGCGGCTCACGGCGCTCGCTCGGATCCGGAGCCGGGAAGGCTATATGGCGAGCGTGGTCAAGGACGCCGGCGGATTCCTGCTGATCGAGAACCACTGCCCGATCTGCGCAGCGGCGGCTGCCTGTCAGGGCCTCTGCCGCTCCGAACTTGCTGTGTTTCGCGCGGTGTTGGGCAGCGACGTCGTGGTCGAGCGCGTCGATCACATCCTGGCCGGTGCGCGGCGCTGCGCGTACCGGGTCGTGCCGGCCGCGTAACTCAGCTCGACGGCGTGCCCTGGCGCCACTGGCCGCCGGCGATCTTGGCGGCGGCGATCACGGCCTGGGTGCGGCTTTCGACGCCGAGCTTCTGCAGGATGGCCGAGACATGAGCCTTGATGGTCGCTTCCGAGACGCCGAGCTCGTAGGCGATCTGCTTGTTGAGCAGCCCCTCGGACAGCATCATCAGCACCCGCACCTGCTGCGGGGTCAGCGTCACCAGACGGTCGCGCAGCCGCGTCATGTCGGGATCGCCGGCCGCCGACAGATCGGTGTCCGGCGGAACCCAGACGTCGCCCTCCATCACCTTCATGATGGCGTCACGCAGCGTCTCGACGCCGAAGCGCTTGGGGATGAAACCGGAGGCGCCGAAATCGAGCGAGCGCCGAATGGTTCCGACATCGTCGCTGGCGGAAACGATGACCACAGGAATCGCCGGATACTGCGCCCGCAGATAGATCAGGCCGGAGAAGCCGCTGATCCCCGGCATGCTCAGGTCGAGCAGGATCAGGTCGACCTCGGAGTCCCGTTCCAACAGCGCGGTCAGGTCCTCGAACGATCCGGCCTCGCTGATGGTGGCCGAACTCACGACGCTGGACACCGCCTGACGCAACGCATCGCGGAACAGCGGATGGTCGTCGGCGATGACAAGATGAGTATTGGCAGCAGCAGTCATCTCAGTCCCACAAGCGGGCTTTGGGAAGCCCGCGCCGTTCGGTTGTCGCCCGCGTGGCAGTATCACGCAAGCCCTTGATAATACCAGATGCCAACTCAGTTAACCCGCCAAGCTTGTGCGCCGCAACAGACGCACGCGGGGACGTTCCATCCAGCTCACGCCTGCAAAGATAAGTTCAAGCGTGTAAAAGCCAAAAGTCTTATTGGGACGGGTTTCACTGCGATGTTACCCTCGACTTAAGCCTAAGGTCCATTCGGACCTAACCCGCCAGCCGGGGGCGAGCATGGCAGCAATAATTCGGGGGGAGCAATCCAAATGTCCACTATGACTGCAACTTCGGCGCGGCCCGCCGGCATGACGAAGGATGAGCGTTTCGTCATCCTGGCGTCGTCGCTCGGCACCGTGTTCGAATGGTACGACTTCTATCTCTACGGTTCACTGGCCGGCATCATCGGCGCGCAGTTCTTCTCCGACTATCCGCCGGCGACGCGCGACATCTTCGCGTTGCTGGCCTTTGCCGCGGGCTTCCTGGTGCGTCCGTTCGGCGCCATTGTGTTCGGCCGGGTCGGCGACATCGTCGGCCGCAAATACACCTTCCTGGTCACCATCCTGATCATGGGCCTGTCGACCTTCATCGTCGGCCTGTTGCCCAGCGCCAAGACCATCGGCATCGCGGCGCCGATCATCCTGATCTCGCTGCGCCTGTTGCAGGGCCTCGCGCTCGGCGGTGAGTACGGCGGTGCGGCGACCTACGTCGCCGAGCACGCGCCACAGGGCAAGCGCGGCTACTACACCTCGTTCATCCAGACCACGGCAACGCTCGGACTGTTCCTGTCGCTGCTGGTGATCCTGTTCACGCGAACCTTCACCGGCGAGAAGGACTTCGCCGATTGGGGCTGGCGCATTCCGTTCCTTGTGTCCGTGCTGCTGCTCGGCATCTCGGTCTGGATCCGTCTGCGGCTGAACGAATCGCCGGTGTTCCAGCGGATGAAGGACGAAGGCAAGACCTCCAAGGCGCCGCTGACCGAAGCCTTCGGGACCTGGAGCAACGCCAAGATCGTGATCCTCGCCCTGCTCGGCCTGACCATGGGCCAGGCGGTGATCTGGTACACGGGTCAGTTCTACGCGCTGTTCTTCCTGCAATCGATCCTGAAGGTCGACGGTTACACCGCCAACCTCCTGATCGCCTGGTCGCTGCTGCTCGGCACCGGCTTCTTCCTGGTGTTCGGCGCGCTGTCGGACAAGATCGGCCGCAAGCCGATCATCCTGGCCGGCTGCCTGATCGGCGCACTCACTTTGTTCCCGATCTTCAAGATGATCACGACCAACGCCAACCCGGCGCTGGAAAAGGCTTATGAGACGGTCAAGGTGCAGGTGGTTGCGGATCCCGCGGGCTGCGGCGATCTGTTCAACCCGGTCGGCACCCGCGTCTTCACGGCACCCTGCGACACCGCCCGCGCCTTCCTCGCCCAGTCGTCGGTGAAGTACTCCACCGTACCGGGCCCGGCCGGCTCGCCGGTGAAGGTCACCGTCAACGACAAGGAAGTGCCGTACACGGACGCCAAGACGTCGAACCCCGCAATCCTCGCGGCGGTGCAGGCGGCGGGCTATCCGAAGGTGGGTGACGCCGGGATCGTGAAGATGTCGAACCCGTTCGACGTCTTCCGTCCGCAGGTGGCCTCGGTCATCGGGCTGCTGTTCATCCTGGTGCTCTACGTCACCATGGTCTACGGCCCGATCGCCGCCATGCTGGTCGAATTGTTCCCGACCCGCATCCGCTACACCTCGATGTCGCTGCCCTATCATATCGGCAACGGCTGGTTCGGCGGCCTGCTCCCGGCGACTGCGTTCGCGATCACAGCCTCGACCGGCGATATCTACTCCGGTCTCTGGTATCCGGTCATCTTCGCGGCAATCACGGTCGTGGTCGGCGCGCTGTTCATTCCGGAAACCAAGGACGTCGACATCACCAAGACCTGACGGTCGACACCGTAATCAAAATGCATCGGCCGCGGAGCGATCCGCGGCCGATGTCGTTTTGGAAGCCAGAGCCTGAAAACCAGGCCTTGGAAGCGAGGTACAACCCGTCAGCGCGTGGCGCCGATGAATTGCAGCACGATCTCGCGCCGGTGTGGGTGGGCGCGATGCTCGATCAGATAGATGCCCTGCCAGGTGCCGAGAGCCATCTCGCCATCGAGCACCGGGACCTGCAGCGAGGTCGCCGTCAGCATGGTCTTGATATGCGCCGGCATGTCATCGGGACCTTCGGTGTCGTGACGCCAGCCGCCGTCTTCGGGCGCCACGCGATCGAGCGCCGTCATCAGATCGACCAGCACGGTCGGATCGGCATTCTCCTGGACCGTCAGCGAGGCCGAGGTGTGACGGATGAACAGGGTCACCGCGCCCTCGCCGGCACCCACCTCGCGCAGGAATTTTGCGACCTCGCGCGTGATGTCGGTGAAGCCGGCGCCGGACGTTTCGACCGTCAGGCGCGACGACACGATGCTGGTCGCCGCGACCGAGGATGGTGCCGAGCGCGACGTTTGCTTCGATGAGCTCATCTGCAGTCTCTCAACTCGTCGTCCCGGCCTGGTGCGCAATTGCGCACGGGGCCGGGACCCATACTCCGCGGCCCCTCACGTTCAAAGACTCGGAGTGGATATCCTTTGTAACCAATACGCTTCGGTGGTTATGGGTCCCGGCTTTCGCCGGGACGACACCGTGGATGTTGCAAACGCCGTATCAAATCTTGCCGCCATTGACGTCGCGCTGCACGCGGTTGGCCATCTCGATCAGCCGCCGCCAGGCCCGCTCCACGAACGACATCATGCGATCCATGTCGCGGTCGCTCGGCAGCGGAATCTCGATCTTGCGCTCGCCCTCGGCGACCTTCGGCTCAGCCTTCTTCAACGAATCCGATTTCGGCAACGCCTCGTCGGTCTTGGCCGATGGCGCACGCGCGGCGAGCTCGCCCTTCAGTCTGTCATTGTCGGCCTGCAGCCGCCCGATCTCGGCATCCAGCGCCGCGCGCTCGTCCGGCACCATGTAACAGGCCCAGCCGGCGCTGGAATTGGTGCAGGTCGACACCGCGCCGGTGCGGGTGTCGAGCCGCAGGAAGCCATCGCCGGCCGGCGACAGCGCGTAGCGGCCGTTCTCGGTATCGGGCGCGGTTTGCGCGAGCGCGGCGCCACTTGAGATCAGGATGGCAACGATTGCGATGGACAATTTCGAAGATGACATCGCGATGGGCATGGCTTGCTCCGCCTCAACCTGACTCCTGCCCCTAGACCACAGAGCTATAGGGCTTGCGGCCTGACTTCAACGCGTCCTCGAGCAATTCGATCCGGTCCTGACCCCAGAACACCTCGCCATCGAGCACATAGCCCGGCGAGCCGAACACGCCGGCGTCCAATGCAGTCTGGCGATTCTGCTCATAGGCCGCGCTGATCGCATCCGAGCCCGAGCGCTCCACCAACTGCCGGCCAGGCAAGCCTGCATCGTCGGCGAGCTTCACCAGCGTCGCAGCATCGGCAAGGTTGAGCTCGAGCTCCCACACCGCGGGATAGGCGCGTTGCAAAAACGGCTCGGGATCGAGGCCTGCCTCGAGCATCGCGATCACGACGCCATCGGCAAGCCGCCCATTGAACGGCCAGTTGGCCGGCTGCAGGTGAAAATTCAGCCCGCGCTTGTCGCGCCAGCGCTGCAACTCGATCATCCGGTAGCGCTGGCGCACCGGATGGCGCTGGGCGAGCGGCAACCCGCCGGTCTTCGAGAACAAATCGACCAGCAGCACGGGCCGGTAATTTACCTTGAGATCGTAAGCGCTTACGAGCCGCACGAAGGGCTTGTGACCGATATAGGCCCAGGGGGATTGCAGCGAGAAGTAGTAATCGATCTGGCGTGACATGCGGAACCTTGATTGCGCAAGAGGATGAGGACTTTCAGCGATCCCAGCAGAGCGGGAAATGCCGCGCAACATCGCTTCACAGCATACAAGCTGTTGCACTGCGAACACTGCGTCACTCTGACCTTGAATATCTTCAAATAAATCCAGCAGAATCAAAGCAATAACTGGTTACGACGCAATCTTGACTTGATTAGACGCGGTAAGTATGGTCCGCGCGGCTTTTGACGGGGACGGGCGCAATTTCCATCATCCGCGGCTTCGGTTAGTGTTTGCAGCATGGCTGAGAACACCAACGACGGCGCAGGTGGAAGTCGCGATCATTCGCCTCCTGACGAAGCTGCGCTTTCCGCAAGGCTCGGAAGTCTCGATCATCGGTTGTCAGAAATTCGCGACAGCCGCAGGAGCAAGACTGATCAATCCGGTACTGAAAGCGGGGACAGTGCCGCCAGAGCTTCGGCGATGGCGCTCGGTTTTCGTCTTTCCTCGGAGCTGATCGCGGGCGTTGCCGTCGGAGCGGCGATTGGCTGGGGATTCGACCGTTTGCTGTCGACGTCGCCATTCGGCTTCATCGTGTTAACGCTGCTCGGCTTCGTCGCCGGCGTTGTCAACGTGGTGAGGTCCGCGGGCGTGGCCTCGGGCAAGCGCTGAGCGCTGGCGGGAAGTCACGACATTTGAAATTCGATTACCGGCACGATGGCCGGTGGACCAAGAGCCGCGCGGATGAAAATCGACCCGATCCACCAGTTCAATATCGAGCCCCTCTTCACGCTGGGCCACATCGGCAATCATACGATCGCCTTCACCAATTCGTCGCTCTTCATGCTCATCGCGGTGCTGCTGATCGCGCTCCTGATGCTGGCGAGCGGCCGGGAACTGGTTCCAGGACGGCTGCAGTCGGTCGCCGAAATCTCCTACGAGTTCGTCGCGTCGACGATTCGCAGCACGGCCGGCTCGGAAGGCATGAAGTTCTTCCCGCTGATCTTCTCGCTCTTCATGTTCCTGTGCGTCTCGAACCTGGTCGGCGTGATCCCCTACACCTTCACGATCTCGAGCCACCTGATCGTCACCGCAGCCCTTGCGCTGCTGGTGTTCTTCACCGTCCTGATCTACGGCCTCTACAAGAACGGCCTGAAATTCTTCAAGATCTTCGTCCCCTCCGGCGTTCCGATCTACATCCTGCCGCTGGTCATGTTCATCGAGATCCTGTCGTTCTTCCTGCGGCCGGTCTCGCACAGCGTTCGTCTGTTCGCCAACATGCTGGCCGGCCACATCGCGCTCAAGGTGTTCGCGGGCTTCGTCGCGATGCTCGGCTTCTCGCTGGGCGCGCTCGGCTGGTTCGGCGGCGTGCTGCCGCTGGCGCTCACGGTCGCGCTGTACGCGCTCGAACTGCTGGTCGCATTCCTGCAGGCCTACGTGTTCGCGATCCTGACCTGCATCTACCTCAACGACGCCATTCATCCGGGACACTAAGCGGTCCGGGGAATCTCCACCCACCAATCTGTCTATCTTTCTCAAGGAGCTACAAATGGAACCGGCAGCAGCAAAACTTATCGGCGCGGGCATCGCGTGCATCGGCATGGGCGGTGCGGGCGTCGGCGTGGGCATCATCTTCGGCAACTACCTCGCCGCTGCGGTGCGTAACCCCTCGGCCGCTCAGGGCCAGTTCGGCAACCTGATCTTCGGCTTCGCCGTGACCGAAGCGCTCGGCATCTTCTCGCTGCTGATCGCGCTGCTTCTGCTGTTCGTTCCGCTCTGAGCGGCACCCCGGTTCCGCTTTAGCGGCAACCCGGTTCCGCTCTCGCGGTAACCCCTTCGCGCCGCCCAAAGGTCGTCCCAAAGGGCGGCGCGCATGACAGCAACAGGAGAACACCGTGGCTGAGAGTCATGGCGAGGCAAAAGGCCAGAATGCCGGCGCCCACACCGAGGCCGATGGCGGACATCACGGCGGAGCCTTTCCGCCGTTCGATTCCTCCAATTACGCTTCGCAGCTGGTGTCGCTGGCGATTGCATTTGTCGCGCTCTATCTGATCGTGTCGCGTTTCGCACTGCCGCGCGTCGGCGGGACGATCGATGCACGCCAGAACAAGATCGAGGGCGATCTGGCGGAGGCGCAGAAGCTGAAGGACGAGTCCGACGCGGCGCTGAAGGCCTATGAAACCGAGCTGGCGAATGCGCGCTCCAACGCGCAGGCGATCGGTAACGAGACCCGCGAGAAGCTGAACGCGGCCTCGGAAGTCGAGCGCAAGGCGCTGGAAGAGAAACTGGCGGTCAAGCTCGCCGACGCCGAGAAGCAGATCGCAACGACGAGGACCAACGCCATGAGCAACGTCCGCGGCATCGCGGCGGATGCGGCCGGCGCCATCGTCCAGCAACTCGCCGGCGTCACGCCGGACGCGAATGCGGTCAACAGCGCCGTCGACGCGTCGCTGAAGGGATAGACGATGTTTTACGAACCGGAAACCTGGGTTGCGATCGCCTTCGTCATTCTGCTGGTCGTGTTCGGCTATCTCGGCGTCCATCGCACCCTGCTGACGGCGCTCGATCATCGTGCCGAGCGCATCAAGGCCGAGCTCGAGGACGCCCGCCGTCTGAAGGACGAGGCCAACAAGCTGCTCGGCGAATACAAGGCGCGCCGCGCCAGCGCGGAGCGCGAGGCCGCCGACATCATCGCCAACGCCAAGGCCGAAGCCGAACGGATCGCGGCTGAAGCCAAGACCAAGATGGAAGATTTTGTCGCCCGGCGGACCAAGACCGCCGAGGGCAAGATCGCCCAGGCCGAGGCACAGGCGGTGGCCGATGTACGCGCCGCCGCGGCCAACGCCGCCGTGACCGCCGCCTCGACCATCCTGTCGCAGTCGGTCAAGGGCTCGGTTGCCGACGACCTCGTCGGCAAGGGCATCGCCGAAGTCCGCTCCAAGCTGAACTGACGCGATCACACTTCCTTCCGGAAAAGGCCGGCGCGAGATCATCGCGCCGGCCTTTTTCTTTGTTCCTGCTGCTTCTTATGCCAGCGGCCGCGTCACGGCCGGCGCTAGTGCTTCTTCTTTGGCGCGCGGGCCTTGGGCTCCGGCTTCAGCGCCTGCGGATCGAAGCCGATATAGAAGATGTAATCGTCGTTCTCCGCGGCCGACGGCGCCGGATAGACGACATCCTCGGCGACCAGGCTGAACGGCACGCTGCCGCTGTCGTCCATCTGCACCGTGGTGGTGTAGGCCTTGGTGGCGATGGTCTTCTCGCCGACGCCGCCCTTCACCACGGCGACGCGCAGCGGCACCTGGATGGTCGGCGGCGCGCCCTGGGGGCCAACGATGATCCGCCCCTGGATACCGATCTTGGCCGTGATCTGGCCGCTGTTGAGATTGCATTCCCGCGCCGTGCGCGTGATCGAGGCCAGGAATTTGACGTCGTTGCCGACCGCTTCCTTGCCGTCCACGGCCACCGAATAGGTCGAGGCCCCGGAGCGGATCTGCACCGGCGGGCAGGTCAGCCCGGCGTCGGCATCGTTGAGCGGCTGCGGTGCCGCCGCCGTCGCCGGCTTCGAATCGGACGAACCGCCGCCGAACAGGCTCTTGAAGCGGTCGCTCAGCGACTGCGCCGAGCTGGCCTCCGGCAGCAGGGTGGCACCGAGACCGATCGATACCGCCGCCGCGAGCGCGAACCTGATCACCCTGTCACCCATGCGATGTCCCTAAAGCCCCCAAACCAGAGTTCCCCGTTTCGCGGGCGTTATAGCAAGCCAATGGCGGCGAACCCAAGGCATGTCGAGATGGCATGTTGCAAAGGCATGTTGCAAGGGCACGCTGAAAGCATCCTGAAACGGCTCGGATGCGCCCGCCATCAGCCATTGGCCCAAGATTCAACCGCGGAAATCCTCGTGCAGCAGGCCGAACAGCAGGTGGTCCTGCCAGATGCCGTTGATGCAGAGATAGCGCCGCGCCAGGCCCTCGCGGGTGAAGCCGCACTTCTCCAGCACGCGGATCGACGACGCATTGGAGGGAATGCAGGCCGCCTCGATGCGATGCAGGTTGAGCTCGCCGAACAGCGAGGGCAGCAGCACCCGCAACGCCGTCGTCATGTAGCCGCGATGGGCGTGCGGCAGGCCGACCCAATAGCCGATCGTGCCGGCCTGCACGATGCCGCGGCGGACATTGGCGAGCGTGATACCGCCGATCATCACCCCGTCCGATTCGCGGAAGATGATGAACGGATAGGAACGGTCGGCGGCGATATCCTCGCTGTAGCGGCGCAACCTGCGGCGGAAGCCGGCGCGGGTCAGGTCGTCGGACGGCCAGATCGGCTCCCATGGCGTCAGATAGGCGCGGCTGAACTCGCGCAACTGCGCCCATTGCGGGAAATCCGACATCTGCGGCGCACGCAGCAAAAGCCCGTGCCCCCGCGGCATCAGTGCAGCCGGTCCACCGGACGGCAAACGAAACAGGGCCATGGCCCAACACTCCCCGACCTCACCCTCGTCCCGCGTTTGCGGGGTCGAGACGAGCAAAGCTCGCTCTTAGAGGGTCGGGGTGAGGAGCCCTTTCCGCAGCCTCGATCTGCGGCTCGATCCCTCACCCGAAGCCTTCGACTTCGACCCCTCCCCGCAAGCGCGGAGCCAGGTGAACCCAAAACCTAATGCAGCAGCGTCTTTGCCTTCGACTTCGTCAATCCTTCCGCAAAAGACACCGCCGTGTCCAGACCCCTGCCGCTACCGAGTGCAACGACGGCGGGCCGGCTGCGCGACAGCAGCGCGCGGGCGGCGTTGCGGCTCGATTCGACCGAGACCGCGTCGATCCGCGCCACCAGCTCTTCCACCGTCTGCGGCCGGCCATAGGCTAGCACATGGCGTGCCAGTTGCTCGGCCCGGGATGAACAGCTTTCCAGCGCCATCAACAGGCCGGCCTTCATCTGCGCCTTGGCGCGGGCGACCTCGGCCTCGGTCAGGGTTTCCACCGCGTCATTGATGACGTCGACAATGACTTCCATCATTTCCGGCGCGTCGGCGGGATCGGTCCCGGTGTAGAGGCCGAAGAAACCGGTGTCGGTGTAGGGGGCGTGGAAAGTGTAGATCGAGTAGCACAGCCCGCGCTTCTCGCGCACCTCCTGGAACAGCCGCGACGACATCCCGCCGCCGAGCGTGTTGGTGAAGACCTGCAGCGAGAACAGCGACAGGTCGGTCTGCGGCACGCCTTCGAGCGCCAGCGTCAGATGCGCCTGCTCGAGTTCGCGATGCACCACCCGCGAGCCGCCCTTGCCGAACATCGCAGGCTGCGGCGCCGGCGCCGGCGTGGCGTCGAAGCTCGCGAATTTCTCGGCGACGTCCTCGACGACGCGCTTGTGATCGACGGCGCCGGCGGCAGCGACCACCATGTCCGGGGCGCGGTAATGCGTCGACAGATAGCCGCGCAGCGTGTCGCGGTTGAAGGCCTTCAGCGTCTTGGCGGTGCCGAGCAGCGAGCGCCCCATCGGCTGGTCCGGATAGCAGAGTTCGTTGAGGTGCTCGAACACGACGTCGTCGGGCGTATCCTGGGCCGCGCCGATCTCCTGCACGATGACGCTCTTCTCGCGCTCCAGTTCGTCCGGCACGAAGGACGGGTTGGCGAGGATGTCGGAGAGCACGTCGAGCGCCAGCGGCACGTCCGCCTTCATCACCCGGGCGTAATAGGCCGTGGTCTCGGTCGAGGTCCCGGCATTGAGGTCACCGCCGACCGCCTCGATCTCCTCGACGATCTCGCGCGAGGACCGTCGCGCGGTGCCCTTGAACGCCATGTGTTCCAGAAGATGCGAGATGCCGTGCTCGTTCGGCTTCTCGTCGCGCCCGCCGACCCCGGCCCAAACCCCAAGCGCCGCAGTCTCCAGATGCGGCATGGTGTCGGTGACGACGGTCAGGCCACTCGGCAGCTTGGTGATTTCAACACTCATCAGGCAACTCCCTGCTTGGCGGCACGGCTGACCGACAGCACGAAGCGCTCGACCTCGGCGGAATCATTCTTCATGACCGTCATGTGTTCGGATTTCGTCATCAGGCTTCCGAGCCAGGCCGGCAATTGCGGGCGCACCCCGCAGGCCGCCTCGACCGCATCGGGGAATTTGGCCGCATGCGCGGTCGACAGCACGATGTTCGGTATCTTGGAGTCCGAGGTGTCGCGGTCGGCGACCGCAAGCGCCACCGCGGTGTGCGGATCGACGAGATCGCCGGCCTCGCGCCAGGCGGCACGGATCGCGGCCGCCGTCTCGGTTTCGTCGGCGCGGCCGGCGTCGAAATCACGGCGCACCGCAGCCAGCGTCGCATCCGGCAGCACGAAGCGGCCGGACTGCTTCAGCGAGGCCATCAGGCGGCGCACCTGATCGGCGTCGCGGCCACTGGCCTCGAACAATAGCCGCTCGAAATTCGAGGACACCTGGATGTCCATCGACGGCGACGCCGTCGCGTGCACCTCGCGCACCTCGTAGTTTCCGGTCTTCAGCGTGCGCGGCAGGATATCGTTGACGTTGGCGGCAATCCGCAGCCAGCGGATCGGCAGCCCCATGCGCTTGGCGACATAGCCCGCGAAGATGTCGCCGAAATTGCCGGTCGGCACCGTGAAATCCACAGTCCGCTGCGGCGCGCCGAGCGCAACCGCCGAGGTGAAATAATACACCACCTGCGCCACGATGCGCGCCCAGTTGATCGAGTTGACGCCCGACAGCGCCACCTGGTCGCGGAAGCGATGGTTGTTGAACATCTCCTTCACCAGCGCCTGGCAATCGTCGAACGTGCCTTCGATCGCCAGCGCATGGACGTTGGAAGCACCGGTCGTCGTCATCATGCGGCGCTGCACCTCGGAGATACGCCCGTTGGGGAACAGCACCACCAGGTCGACATTGTCGAGATTGGCAAAGGCCTCGACCGCGGCGCCGCCGGTATCGCCCGAGGTTGCGACCACGATGGTGGTGCGCTGCGCGCGCTTGGCCAGCACGTGATCCATCAGCCGCGAGATCAGCTGCATCGCGACGTCCTTGAATGCCAGCGTCGGCCCATGGAACAGCTCGAGCAGGAACTGGTTCGGCCCGACCTGGTCGAGCGGCACCACGGCGGGATGGCGGAAGGTGGCATAGGCCTCGTTCGCCATGCGGCCGAGCTCGGCGTCGGAAATCTCGCCGGCGACAAACGGTCGGATGATCTCGACCGCGACCTCCCAATAGGGACGGCCGAAGAAAGCAGCGATGGTCTCGGACGACAATTGCGGCCAGGTCTCGGGCATGTAAAGCCCGCCGTCACGGGCAAGCCCGGTCAGCATCACATCGCAGAAGCCAAGCACCGGGGCCTCACCCCGGGTCGAAATATACCGCGTCAAACCGCCCTCCAAAGGCTTCGATTAGAGCCTTAAGCCTTTGATATCGTGGATTTATCGAGTTCGCCGCATGCGATCCGATATGGTTCACCATAGAAGATCGGACCAACAATGGGTAGCCCGAAGCGCGCGCCTCGGGGGCGTGCGGAGTGGTGAGTGGCGTCGCCCGCGACCCACCGCCAGCGCCGCATTCACAACCGTCGTCCTGGCGAAAGCCAGGACCCATAACCACCGCATTCGGTGATGACCGGGATCGTGGCCCCAGGGTCGCGCAACAATTGAGATTCGGGGTAATGGGTCCTGGCTTGCGCCAGGACGACGTTGAGTGTGTTGCACGATCCGGAGCAAGCCCGGTGTCATCACCCGTTAAAGCGCACGCGGGTGATCCAGTATTCGTCCCTAACCGCTCGGCGGCGCCAGCGGCTGCACGATCTCCTGAAACGGCGGCAGCGCCTCGCAGCGCGCGGTGTGGGCCTGCAGCGCCGGATAGCGTGCATCGAACAGATGCGGATGCGCCTCGCCGGCGAAGCGCAGCGCGCAAGCCACCGCGATATCGGCATGACCGATGCGATCGCCCAGCCAGTACGGCGCCAGCACCGCCGCGCGCTCCTGCTCCAGCACCGCGAGCACGCCCGCAATCTGCGCCTCGCAGCGCTCGACCCAGAGCTTCAGCTGCTCCTTGCGCAGCACGCGCTCGTAGACAAGGCTCACTGCCTTGTCGGCGAGCCCGGTCGCCAGCGCCGCGATGCGCAGATGGCTGCGCCGCGCGGGCCCTGAGCGCGCAATCATCGCCCGCTCCGGCCCGACCAGCTCGTCGAGATAATCCAGGATCGCACCGCTCTCGATCAGCGCCTCGCCGTCATCGAGCACCAGCGTCGGCACCCGCCGCACCGGATTGTACGCCGCAACCTTCTCCGCATCGCCGAAGGTCGACCACGGCTTGTGCTCGAACGGCAATCCATAGAGCCGCAGCGCGATCGCGGTGCGGCGGACAAAGGGCGAGTCGTACTGGCCGATCAAAAACATCCGTCATCTCGTCGGTCATGCCGCGGCAGGCCACAGCCCGCGAAAGCAGGGCTTTCGAAGGTCGGGCGGCCAAGCCGGGTCAGAGGTTGCGCTTTGCACCATCCTAGATGGCTTGCGCCGCGTTGCAACCGGATCATGATCCGGTCTGACTATCCAATCACCGGCACATGCCGCGCCGCATCGCGCGGCAGTTTGCCGTCGAGCCTGGGATCATCCGCCACCTCGACCTGCCGCTTGAACGCACGGAAGCCGGAGCGCTGGTAGAACGCGATCGCGGAGGGATGATCGAAGGTGCAGGTGTGCACCCAGACGCGACTGACGTCGCGCGACCAGGCGATCTCGAGCGCGCGGTTCATCAGGAAGCGCGCGGCGCCGGTGCCGATGAACTTTGCGGTGACGCCGAAATAGAGCAGCTCGCATTCGCCTGATACGCTGAAGTCGAGTTCGAGCAGGCCTTCATCTCCGCCGTCGACGACCAGCCCGTAGAGCTCGACGCCGGGCGCATGAATCCGCCCGCCGAGATCGGCGTCATCGAGCCGCCCCGTGCGGGTGAACCACAGCCATTGCTCGCCGACGCGGCGGTAGAGATCGCGGTACCAGTCGAGCGCCGGCGGCTCGACCTTGCGCAGGCGCCACGCGCCCGGCGGATCGTCGCGCCGCGGCGGACGCTCGGTCATTTCCAGATGCGTGACGACAGCGGCGATCTTGCCGTGGGGGATGTCGGAATAACCGTCGGGCAGCAGCATCGCGCGACCTTTGTTTCCATTCGATCGGCGGGAAATATCCGCATGTCGCGGCAGATGCAATGCAACGCGGCGTAACAATGTTACCGATTTGTCAGTCGGTGCTTTGGCGAATCAAGCGCTCCATGTCGCAAGGCCACCCGAGCAACGACCGTGTCGCGCCATCACACGCTGCCGCCGATCATCTATACGCCGCCGCCACCGAAGGCGAAGCCCACGCGGCGCCGGCGCGGCATCGGCTACGCTTATGGCGCGAGCGCTGCTGATGAGGCCGCGGACATCGAGGACGGCGCAGCGGTGCGCAGCGCTCCGGTGCTTCCGCAACACGCGCGCCCGGTCGAGACGGTCGAGCGGCGCATGCCGTCACCGAACGGCAAGCTCAGCGACGACACGCTGCGCGCGATGCTGGAGGTGCAGGAGAAGCAGGCGAAGTAAGCGCGCGACGTCACCCCATATTCGATGTCGTCCCGGCGAAGGCCGGGACCCATAACCACAGGATCGGGTTGCTCAAGCGCGCTGTGGCCCCAGCGCGCAAGGACAATTGGCATCGGTGGTTATGGGTCCCGGCCTCCGCCGGGACGACGTAGAGTTTTGGGCCGCCGCCTTGCTTACTTTGGCCCCAGCGCCGTCACCTCGGCGTCAGCGAGATCGCCTCGGCGGTTGCGGCTTCCACGGCCGGGCGGCTGTAGAGCAGCGGGACATATTGGCCGGTGGCCCAGAGCGGGGCGAGGTCGCGGTAGTGGCCGCTGAAGGGATCGCCGGATTGGCCGGGCGTGTTGATGGTGCGGCTCGCATCCCAGTTGCCGACATCGAGCACCATGCGGAACGAAGCGCCCGCGGTGAGATGATAGTCGGAGCGGCGATAGGTGGCGGCGCGCGGCACGTTGGCGGCGCCGCCATAGGCGAGCGGGCCGACCGACATCTGCGCCGCGGTCGCCTTGTCGGCGAGCGGCATCAGCGCGTGATCGAACTTGGCGACATGCAGGCGGCCCCAGCGCCACGTCGACGCATCGCCCCCGAGCTTGCCGGCGACGTCGGCAACGGCCTCGCCGAGGCTGTCGCGCAGCACGCGGTCACGTCCGCCGGCCGGATCGCTGCCGAGCGCTGCGTCGGGCTTTTCGAGATAATCGACGATGGCGGAGATGCTGGAGGCTTCCGGCGCGATCAGTTCGGCCGCCTTCGGCGCCGTGGTCTTGAGCAGCACCGGGCCGAGATGGTTTGCGATCCAGACCTCGTAGACCGCGGCCGCGGCGCTGTCCTCAGCGTCGCGCGCGTCCCACGCCTTCAGGAGATCGAGGCCCTTCTTCACATTTGCATCGTCGGACGACAGCGGCTTCAGCAGCGCGACGAGGCGCCGCGCGAGCATGCCGGTGTCGTCGTTCTGCAACGCCATCGCATCCGCCAGCGTCACCTTGCTGTTGGCCTGCAAGACCTCCGTGATGCGCTGCCAGCGCGCGCTGTCGGACCATTCGAAGCCGACCCGGCGCTCATTGACCGGATAATCCGCCGGCAGGTTCATCTGGTTGGCGGTGGCGATGAAGCCCTGCTTCGGCTGGTACTGCTTCGGCAGCTCGTCGAGCGACAGAAAACCCTGCCACTCGTAGCGGCCATCACCGGGCACCGGCATCAGGCCGTCGAAGGTGGTGCGGCGCGGCGTCCTGCCGGCGGCAACCCAGCCGATATTGCCGCTAGTGTCGGCATAGACCTGGTTCTCCGACGGCGCGCCCCAGCGCCGCATCGCGCCGAGGAAGCCGGTCCAGCTCTTCGCGGTCATGTAGTCGGACGAGCCAAAATAGGCCGAGGTGCCCGGCTCGAACCAGATCGAGCGCACGGCGAACGCGTGCTTCTTGTCGGCGTCGACAAAGATCACCGGACCATGGCGGGTGAATTTCAGCTCGAGGTCGCGGTCGGCTTCGCCCTTCACCGCCTCCTTCTCGTGCACGATGCGCATATCCTCCCAGCCGGTGCCGTAGCGGTACTGGTTCGGATTGTCAGGGTTGAGCTCGTAGACGTAGAGGTCTTCCTGGTCGACGTTGAAGATGGTGAGGCCAAACGCGATGGTGTCGTTGTGGCCGATCGAGATGCCCGGCAGTGCCGGTTCGCCGGCGCCGATCACGGAGATGCCGGGCGCGTTGAGGCCGACGATGTAGCGCAGCGACGGCACCGAGTGCTCGCGATGCGGATCGTTGGCGAGGATCGGCCGTCCGGTCGCGGTGCGCGATGCGGCGATCACCCAATTGTTGGAGCCGATGGTGTCGCGCTGCTGATCGGCCTCGGCCAAGTATGTGTCAGGATCATGCGCCAGCGCCGCCTTCTGGTCCTTGGGCGCGGCGAACTTCACCGGGCGCGTGGCGAGGTCGTAGGCCGCGAGCACGCCCTTCGGCACGCTGCACGGGTCGAGCCCATCGGGGATCTTGGTGGTCCAGGTGGGTTCGAGCTTGACGCGGAAGCGATCGGCATCGAGGCCGGCGGCGCAGGCAACTAGCGCCCGCTTCACTTCGGAGGCGACGTTGCGCGTGAGGCCGTGGCTGCGGACCCGCACCACATCCTCCGCCGACCACAGGTCCGGCATCGTGCCCGCGATCCTGAACTCGATCGGCAGCGGCCGCTTGCCCGCCTTGACGTCGGCGACATAGGCGTTGACGCCGGCGACGAAGGCCTCCGCATAGGTTTTCGCCTTCGGACCATAGGCGGCCCATTCCGCATTCATGTCGCCGCGATAGAGGAACTGACGCAGCGCCTTGTCCTGCTCGGCATAGGCGGGGCCGAAATCCTTCGCCAAGAGGCCGAGCCCGCGCTTGCGCCAGAGATCGATCTGCCAGAGCCGATCGCGCGCGGCGCTGAAGCCTTGCAGGAAGAACAGGTCGTGCTCGTTGCCGGCATAGATGTGCGGGATGCCCCAGACGTCGACCAGGATCTGGCCCGGCGCCTTCAGCCCGGCGACGTCGGTCTTGACTTCGCGCGCCGCCACAAGCGGGCTTGCCTTCTCGCGCGCCACGGCCGGCGCGGCGAACCACGCGGTGCAGATCGCGGCGGTGACTAGTTTCGCGACGCGGTTGATATCCGTGTTCATGTTGTTTCTCCCGATGGTTGTTATTGGTTATGAGACGTCTTCAGCCGCAGCGGCACTGCACCCCCTCTCCCGCTTGCGGGGGGAGGGTTGGGGTGGGGGTGTCGCCGCGATAGGACTAGCCATTGCGTGGAGAGAGCCCCCACCCGCATTGCATCTGCGATGCAATGCGGCCTCCCCCGCAAGCGGGAAAGGTGCAGCGAGGCTGCCGCACGAATTCACTACTCCCCCTCGTCGCTCGCCAGCACGCCCTTCACCGCGCGGGCCCAGCCGGCGAGCTTGCGGTCGCGCGTGGCTTCGCTCATCGCCGGCCTGAAGCGGTGTTCGAGCCGCCAATTGTCAGCGAATTTCGCGGGCTCCGGATAGACGCCGGCCTCGAGGCCGGCAAGATAGGCCGCCCCTAGCGCCGTGGTCTCCTGGATCATCGGGCGATCGACCGGCGCGTTGAGCAGATCGGCGAGCCGCTGCATGGTCCAGTCCGATGCGGTCATGCCGCCGTCGACGCGCAGCACGGTGTTGGCGGCGTTCGCCTCCGGCCAGTCGGTGCGCATCGCGGCCCACAGGTCGAAGGTCTGGTAGCAGACGCTCTCCAGCGTTGCATGCGCGATCTCGGCCGGGCCGGTGTTGCGGGTCAGCCCGATCAACGCGCCGCGGACACGCGGATTCCAGTAGGGTGCGCCCATGCCGACGAAGGCCGGCACCAGATAGACGCTCTGCATCGAGTCGGATTTATCGGCGAGCGGCCCGGTCTCGGCGGCATGCTTGATGATGCCGAGCCCGTCGCGCAGCCATTGCACCGCGCTGCCGGCGACGAAGATCGAGCCCTCGAGCGCGTAAGTGCGCTGGCCATTGAGCTGGTAGGCGATCGTGGTGAGCAGCTTGTTCTTCGAGGCGACCGGCGTGGTGCCGGTATTGAGCAGCGCGAAGCAGCCGGTGCCGTAGGTCGACTTCATCATGCCGGGCTCGAAGCAGGCCTGGCCGATGGTCGCGGCCTGCTGGTCGCCGGCGATGCCGGAGATCGCGATCGGGCCGCCGAACAGATCAGCCGTGCTCTCGCCGAACCGGGCGGAGGAATCCTTCACCTCGGGGAGCATCGAGCGCGGCACGCGCAAGAGATCGATGAGGTCGTCGTCCCACGCCCCGGTATGGATGTTGAACAGCAGCGTGCGCGAGGCGTTGGTGGCGTCGGTCGCGTGCACCCGGCCGCCGGTGAGCCGCCACAACAGATAGCAGTCGACGGTGCCGAACAGCAGCTCGCCGCGCTCGGCGCGTTCGCGCGCGCCCGGCACGTGATCGAGGATCCAGGCGACTTTGGTGCCTGAGAAATAGGGGTCGATGATCAATCCCGTTTTGGCCGAGATCGCCGGCTCATGGCCCTCGGCCTTGAGTTTGGCGCAGATGTCGGCGGTGCGGCGGTCCTGCCAGACGATGGCGCGATGCACGGCCTGGCCGGTGGCGCGGTCCCACACCACGGTGGTCTCGCGCTGATTGGTGATGCCGATCGCGGCGATGTCCTTCGCCTTCAACCCGGCCTTCTCCAGCGCCTCTCGGCACACCATCACGGTCGAGGTCCAGATGTCCTCCGGCTCGTGCTCGACCCAGCCGGAGGCCGGGAAATGTTGCGGAAACTCCTGCTGCGCGACCGCGGCGATGGAGATGTCGCTGCGAAACACCATCGCGCGCGACGATGTGGTGCCCTGATCGATGGCCAGCACGAAAGACATGAGCGTTTCCCTTTAGGCGTCGTAACAGGCGCCAAGGGAGCGGATTACCGCGGCGAGGTCAAGATTGCTGGTGAGTGTGGCGGGATGGTCGAGGCAAAAGCCCGCGACGGAATCAGACCCGTCATCCCCGCGCAAAGGCTTCGCCTTTGTCGCTGGAGGAGCGCGAAGCGCGTCTCGAAGGATGCACGGCCACAGTCGGGCCGTCGACCCTTCGAGACGGCCGCTACGCGGCCTCCTCAGGGTGACGGAGACGGATTAGACCCGATCACATCGGCCGGTAGGTCCTGACGTCGCCGGGGACGTTGACGCCGATTTTGATCGCGCCGACCGAGCGGATGATGTCGTCGCCGAGCAACTGGGCGAAGCAGGCGTAGCCCCAGTCGTTCATGTGCAGGCCGTCGGCGATGACGAAATCGTCGATCGGGATCGCCTGTTTCTCGTGCCAGTCGCGCATCACCTCGAAGCGCGGGAAGATGCCGACATGGCGTAGCGCGGCGATGCGGCCGAGCAGTTTCACCATGCCGCGTGCGCTCTCGGGGCGCTCGGTGACACGCGGCGAATATTGCGGATCGACCAGCACGACATCGGCGCCGGACGCCTGCAGCCGCGCCACGCCGTCCTCGACCTGCTTGGCGGTCTCGGTCGGATCGAGGTTGCGCAGCACCGCGTTGGTGCCGACCTGCCAGATCACCATGTCGGGATGCACGTCGAGCACTTCGGTCTGCAGCCGCTTCATCATCTCGGGTGCATCCTCACCGCCCTTGCCGCGATTGAGCACGCTGATGTCGGCGGACGGATACTGCCGGCGCAACTGTGCGGCGAGCCGGCTCGGATAGGTGAATTCCGGCGCCGACGAACCGTAGCCCTGGGTCGAGGACGAGCCGAACGCGATGATGACG
>NZ_BOVL01000021.1:321658-332622 GCF_019972155.1 Bradyrhizobium sp. RD5-C2
TCACCTTGTCGAACGCCTTGGCGGCGACGCCCGGTTGCGGATTGGCCGCGTCGGCTTCGATCGCGGCGGGCTTCGCAGCGTCGCCCCTGGCGGCTTCAGTCTTTGCTCCCGGCGACAACGCCGCATGCTGGTCGGCCTGGCCGGTCTGCGCGCACAACGGCACGATTGAGAGCGGTGCGAGCAGCACGAGCGCCGCAACGGCGCACAGACTCCGCCCTGAGATAGGGCGAAAAGGGAAGGCAAAACGCATCAACTCGGCTTCCTCTAATTCTGCTGCACCGGGCCCAGATGGGCCGCATCGATCACGAATTTCGCCAGTGCGCGGCCGAGACAGGCATGAACCTTCTTGGCCAGATCGACACCGTGCGAGGTGCTGAACAGGTCAAAATATCCGGCGTCGCTCCACTGCTTCATAATCGCGAACCGGTCGAACAGCGGAACGTCGTGCTGCTGCGCCACCACCTTGATATTGTCGAGATATGGCGGCGCAGAGATCATCGTTTCCGTACGCGGGCTGTATTGCAGATTGACCAGCACCACGTCGGTCCCGGCGCCCCGCAACGCAACAACGCCGTCGTTGATGGCGGTGCGGAAATCGTCAGGATCGACTGCTCGCATAGCATCGACCGTCCCGGTCTGCCAGATAACCAAAGTAGGCTTTTTTGCTTCAACAAGCTTAACAAGGGTTCCCGCGGTCTCCTCGGCGGTGCTCTTTGCCTGTAATTCTACGGATAAATCGATGGTCGCTGCCGGAAATGCCTCCTTCAGCGCCGCCTGCAGCGTGGCCGGATAGGCGCTCGCCTCGTTGCCGGGGATGGTCGAGGAGCGGCTGCCCACCACCAGCACGTTGAGCGGCTTGTTGGCCTTCACCGCGTCGGTGACCTTCGGCAGCGAACTCTCGCTTGCCAGCAGATAGGCCGGCACATCGCACGGCGGAGCCGGCTCGGCGGCGTCGCCGGCGCGCGCGGGCGCGGCCGCCCAACAGGCGGCCAGCAGCATCAGGCCCAGCATCGTCCGCGCGGACTTCATGCTCCCCCTCCCGCCAGATCGGCGTTGCCGGCGGCACCTTTTTTCGAGGCGCCTTTGTCGGCGGAGTGCTTGTACCACGAAATAATCCACGCCATGCCGCACATGATGAGGATGCCGAAGACGCTGATCAAGGCGTGCAGTGCGGCACCGCCAGACACTTCGGCAAGCACGAAGTGACCGGCGAAGGCGAGGAAGACCCCGAGACAGAATATCTCAAGCGAATGCTGGCCACACAGGATCAAAGGTCGCAGCCAGGGCGATTTCAGGCCCGGCCAGTCCCGCGGCAGGAAGCGCACGGTGAGCGCGGCGAGCGCCAGGAAATGCGCGAACCGCAACACGTCCAGGTCGGTCTTGTTGATCGGATACATCCATTGCTCGATCACCTTCGGCATGATGTGGCCGAGCTGCGGCACGTACCAGGTCAGCGTCACGAAGAACGCGGCGACGAGATAGGCGATGCAGATCCACATCGTGATGTTCGACGACAGGATGCGCGACATCCGCCGCGCGCCGCCGAGCGCGCACCAGGCGCCGAACACGAACAGCAATTGCCAGGCGAACGGGTTGAACGCCCAGAAGCCGTTCGGATAGGCCGACAGATAAAGATCGAACTGCCAGGTCAGCGCGTAGAGCAGGACCGACAGGCCGAGCGTGACATCGGGCTTCCACTTCATCAGCCACAGGATCAGCGGCAGGAACAGCATCAGCACGATATAGAGCGGCAGCACGTCCATGTTAACGGGGCGGAAGCGCAGCAGCAGCGCCTGTACGATGGTGACGTCGGGCTGCTTGAGGAAGTCCATGATCCCCATTTCTTCGGTGTAGAGCGGGTTCTCGAACGAGGTCGCGACATAGGAGATCTCGGCGAGGAAGATCGTGAACAGGAAGACATGCGCGACATAGATCTGCCAGACCCGGCGCAGGATGCGCGCGGTCGCGATCACGAAGCCGCCCTCCAGCATCGCGCGGCCATAGACGAAGGCCGCGGTGTAGCCGGAGATGAAGATGAAGATCTCGGTGGCGTCGGAGAAGCCGTAGTTGCGGATCGTGAGCCAGGTCAGAAGATTGGTCGGCAGGTGATCGATGAAGATCAGCCACAGCGCGAGCCCGCGGAACAGATCGAGCCTGAGCTCGCGCTCGCCGGTCACCGGCAGCGTGATCGCGGGCGCCGCAGCTTTCGCCTTCACCTCGGCATCGGCCTTTGCCTCGGCTTTGGCGTCGGCCGCCGGCGAACCGGCTATGGGATCGGCAATCGAGCTCATCAAGCACCGTGTCGGCCGCGGACGCCCCGCATGCCAGCTGAAAAGATAATATCGGTCCACAACTTGCCGACAAAGCACAGAGTGCGGCGACATGCGGCCGCGCTTTAGAGCGGAACTATGTTGAAACCACGATGAACAGGCAGCCTCCGGGACCGGCTTTTCACGGCCCGCCCAGCGATTGGTTCCGGCTGACCAATTGGCTATGATGGGCGCCTGTTTGCGCGTGATCCGGCCGAAAGCGGATTTTGCGCCGAGATCATCGGATTGAGCCGTATGTACCGTGCCGTTACCCGCCAGATCGAAGTCACCGTCGAGCCGAACTTCATGCCGGAGCGCTCGTCGATCGACCGGCGCGAATATTTCTGGTCGTACAAGATCGTGATCGTCAATTCGGGCCCGGAAACGGTGCAGTTGCGGACACGGCACTGGATCATCACCGACGCCACCGGCCGCCGCCAGGAGGTGCGTGGCGAGGGCGTGGTCGGCGAGCAGCCGGTGCTCGCGCCCGGGGAGCGCTTCGAATACACGAGCGGCGTACCGCTGCCGACCGCCTCCGGCTTCATGACCGGCAGCTACCAGATGGTCACCGAAGCCGGCGAGCGCTTCGACATCGACGTGCCGACCTTCTCGCTGGACAGCCCGAGCCCGGACGGGAAAAGGGTGCTGAATTAGCCGTGCCGTCGGTGCCGCCGCGCGGTCGGACGGGCTGAATGAAGGGCACGAAACTTCCGAGAAATGGAAGCAATTCCATGATTTCCGATCGGCCTGACCGGCGAACCCGGCACGATTGTACTCAAATCGAAGCCGCCGATTTCAGAAATTCGCGGCGACCAGATCGTAAGACCCCCTGCTTCCGCGGACATAGACCCTGGCCGCAGCAGCACATATCCGATCGCGGTTGGCATCGAAGGCGTGCAGAAGGCCTGGCTCGTCGAGGTAGGCATCCGATTGAAGTCGCTTCAATGCGCCTTCGGTGACGAAGAACGATGCCTCAATAGCACTTTCATATCCCCAAAACCGAACGGCGCGCCGCGTTTGGTCGTATGAACGACTGTGGTTTGGAAATTCAATCATGGGTAAGGCCTATCAGGTTGTTGCCACAGCTTGTTGTGATCCGTGACGCGCACATTGAAGCGACGTGACGTTCGGTCGATCGGCTACAAGATTTGGCAGCTAAGGCTTCGCGCTTCCGCAAAGGGGATGCTGTAACAATACAGTTGCGCTGCTGATCAGGTGGCTACTCCGCGATCGGATGACAAGCCCACTCGGCACGTATCGGGGCAATCGTTCGCGTTTTTCGCGCTGGATACGACCAGATTCGCCCGATTGCGCGGAAAACATTCACCGAAGAGCCAGCTTATGATGATACGGTCGATGATGTCCCCAGCCGACCTCCGCACAGACCCGCATGCTGCAAGCAGCTTGGCACCGCAGCAAGACGTCCTGGTGGAAGAGAATGTCAGCCTTCGGCTTCTGCTCGCGCAGGCCGCGATCGATGCGAAGAGCTTGCTGACCGCGGCCGGCATAGACGCCAGGGAGCGCGTAGCGGCCGACAAGCTGCAGAGGGTGATCCTCGAGGAGCTGCACCACCGCATCAAGAACACGATCGCAACCGTCGGTGCCATTGTCTCCCAGAGCCTGAGCAACCTGGAAGGGGTCGAACATGCCCAGCACGCCATCGCGGGTCGGTTGCTGGCGCTCGGGCGGGCGCACGATCTCCTTTTGCAGGCAAGATGGAGCAGCGCGGATCTCGGCACGGTCGTCCGCGGCGCCACCGAAGCCTTCAACAATCCGGATGAGCCGAAATTCTCGATTTCAGGACCGGGAATTCGCATGACGTCGGGCGCCGTCGTCGCCATCGCGATGACGCTCAACGAGCTCTGCACGAACACCACGAAGTTCGGCGCCCTGTCCGTCCCACAGGGGCGGATCGACATCAGTTGGACGCTGCTGGATCAACCAACACAGCGCTTGCATCTGATATGGAGCGAGAAGAACGGTCCGGCGGTCCACCCTCCGGAACGGCGCAGTTTCGGAACACGGTTGATCGAAACGCTCGGCAGGCAGCTGCGCGGCGACGTGCGGCTAAGCTATGAGCCGACCGGTTTCGTGTACATATTGGACGTACCATTGGCTTCTCTTACTTCGTGAAGCGCATAGCCGACGTCCCGAACTCGCGCCAATGTCTGGATATCGCCCTCGATTGCGAATTGAGTCGACTACCGGACGTAAGGGGTATCTACTGAGGCCATCACTGCTCCGCATCTGGCCGATACCGGTGACTGAGAGTGCTGCAAGCTCCCGCCAGTGACCAGGAGAGCTATGTGCCGATTGCTCAACACAGCCAGCCTGAACCGCCGTCGCATGATCTTCCGGCGTTGGAGGCCGTGAGGATAGGGGATGCTGCGAAGCCATTCCCGTCCGGCCTTCAGCGCGACGCGATGCTTCGCAAGGCGCGGCTGGTCGAAACCGCCTCGCACATCAATGATTGGCTGACATCTCCCGGCCTGCGAACGCCGAGCTAACTGCCGATCTTGAGGAGAAGCGGCCCCAGTACGGAGCCGACTGAGGCCGCCATTTTTCCGATGCCACTGAGGCATGGCCTCCGGTCGCCTCTCGCCAAGCGATGGCTTCGACATTGCTTTCAACTGCGCTTCAGGAACAGGCGACCGCGGTGAACGTTGTCGCGGTACAGATATTCGCGCGCCATCCGATTTGCTTGTGCCCGGCGATTTGTGGCCTTGGTGCTCGTTATTCGACCCTTTGCTTCCCATATACAAATCAATCCTCGTCAGCCATCGAGATGGGTCGGAATGCGCGGAGACCTCCAAGGAAAGGGCCCGCCATGTTCAAGTCTCAGCAGTACCGCGCCAAGGCAGCCGCATACGGCGAACTGATCAAGCGTTCGAGCAGTCAGGGCGAAAGCCGCAAGTTTCAGGAGCAGCAAGACCGCCTCGCTTCGCTCGCGGATAACGAGCAAGGACTGGCGGACAATTTCGACAACGCAATAAACGTTGCTGAGCAGGACCGCTCTCGCGGCGCCGCCCTTGCCGCCGAAGAGGAGTACGTTCTGCGGTGTCTCGGCGCGGCCATCATCATGCAATGGAACGTCCTGCCGAAGGCGCTGCAGCGGGAAATCTTCGACACTGCCGGATCAGTCGGAAAACTGTTGGAGACGTCGGCGCTCCGCGGGCAGATCGCGCGCTTCCTGCACAAACACAAGGATGATGCCGGTCGCGACAAGGTTCTGCAGGCGCGTCAGGATGCGAGATCGGGCGCCGCGGCTTTGTCCCGATGGGACAATGAAGGAGGTGCAGTCCCCGATGGACTGCCGATGTGAGCCAACTACGACAACAGGAGATTCGCCATGTCACTCACTCAATTTTGCGTCGATGACGGACACCACAGCATGGACGGGCTGCGGCTTCTCGCCCGTGATGGAAATGAACGGGTCGAGGCATTCATCGGCCGCAAGGTGATGGACGTCTGGGCCGAGTCTGTCGAGCACCGCGGCGGACATCAGAGCCTGTTCCGCGATCAATACAACGCGCTCGGCAGGCTGAACCTGGCGGCGATCGAGCGGATCGTCAGTGAAAAATACCAACGCGGTGCTGCGTACAACCGGCAGCATCCCTATGTCGAGGTACTGTTCTCGGACATCACCGACAGCGGGGAGACCTTGAATCTGAGCGGACTCGTGCGCGAGATCCTGCCGCCCGCGTTTCACCGGCTGAGTTGAGATCGATCCAGGAGGAATTCCCATGACGAAGAAATCCCTGCTCTCCATTGACGAACCCGAGTTGAAGAAGCCGCTGCGCGCCGACCGGCCTCCTACCGAAGGTTTCGTGATCATTGTCGACAAGCAGTTCAAGTCGGAGTTCGACAGCGCCGAGGCTGCTGAAACCTCTGGCCGACAACTGAAGGCGGCTTATCCGATGCTTCAGATCGAAATCTATGACGCCGCCAGCCAGACCCGCACCTTGCTGAGCTGACAGGCCTGGTTGCCGGGCCTCGTGGTCGGCTTTCCGCCTACTCCACGCCCGCTTCCTGCGGCGTGAATTCATACACCGACGAGCAGAACTCGCAGGTGACGACGACCTTGCCGTCCTTGACCATCTCGACGCGATCGTTCGGCGCAAAGCTCTTCAGCATCGACGACACCGCATCGCGCGAGCAGGAGCACTGCGCGCGCAGCGGTTGCGGGTTGAAGACGCGCACGCCGCGCTCGTGGAACAGGCGGTACAACAGCCGCTCGCCGGAGAGATCGGGATCGATCAGCTCGACGTCTTCGACAGTTGAGATCAACGACTGTCCCTCGACCCACGCATCGTCATCCGGCACGCTGTGCGTGGCCGTGCCCTCCGGCGCATCGCCGGGATGCAGATCGGCCTGCTTGGCGCGTTCGGGGGCCTTGGGCAGGAATTGCAGCAGGATGCCGCCGGCGCGCCAGTGCAGCTTGCCGCCTTCGCCGCCGCGCATCTCCTCACCGACCGCGAGCCGCACCCGCGTCGGAATCTGCTCGGAGCGCAGGAAATATTCGTGGGCCGCCTCTTCCAGGCCACCGCCGTCGAGCGCGACCAGGCCCTGGTAGCGGCTGGTGTTGGCGCCCTGATCGATGGTCATCGCAAGGTGGCCCTTGCCGAGCAGCTCACCCGAGCTCTGCCCGTCCTTGAGGCGCGCCACATCGTAGCGCGCATAGGCACGCAGCCGATCGGGCGCCTGGAAATCGACGATCAGGAGCGAGACCGGACCCTCGGTCCGGGTCTGCAGAATGAAGCGGCCCTCGAACTTGACCGACGAGCCGAGCAGCGTGGTCAGCACGATGGCCTCACCCAGCAGCTTGCCGACCGCGGGCGGATAATCGTGCTTGTGCAGGATCTCGTCGAGCGCGGGGCCGAGCCGGGTTAGCCGGCCGCGCAGGTCCAGCGCACCGACCTCGAAGGCCAGCACGGCATCGTCGACAGGAACCGCCGAGGGCGCGCGAATGGGCGTCTCGGGCTCGATTTTGATGTCAGGGGATTGTGAAACCATGGCGCTCTATCTGGTGTCTCGGACCATGAAATAAAGGGGTTCACTCAACGAGAGATCGTCGTCCCGGCGAAGGCCGGGACCCATAACCACCGGATTTTGTCGCGACACAAGGCGTCTCCCCTTGTGCCTCTTTCACGGGCCGCGGCGTCTGGGTCCCGGCCTTCGCCGGGACGACAACGCCTTAGCGACCTACGCTTATGCGACTTCGTTAAAACACCAGGCCAGAATGCCCTTCTGCGCATGCAGGCGGTTTTCCGCCTCGTCGAACACCACGGATTGCGGCCCGTCGATCACCTCGTCGGTGACCTCCTCGCCGCGATGCGCGGGCAGGCAGTGCATGAACAACGCGTCCGGCTTGGCCAGCGACATCAGCTTGGCATTGACCTGATAGGGCTTCAGCACGTTGTGGCGGTGCTCGCCCTCCTTGTCGCCCATCGACACCCAGGTGTCGGTGACGACGCAGTCGGCGCCGCGCACGGCGGCTTCCGGATCGGTGCCGAGCATGATCGGCGCGCCGGTGGCCTTGATCCAGTCCCGCATCGGCTTCTTCGGCGAAAGCTCGGGCGGCGTCGCGATGTTGAGGTTGAACTTGAAGCGCTCGGCGGCGTGCGCCCAGGAGGCCAGCACGTTGTTGTCGTCGCCGGTCCAGGCCACCGTCTTGCCCTCGATCGAGCCGCGATTTTCCTCATAGGTCATGAGGTCGGCCATCACCTGGCAGGGATGCGAACGCCGGGTCAGGCCGTTGATGACGGGCACGGTGGCGTGAGCGGCGAGCTCGAGCAGCGCGTCATGGTTGAGGATACGGATCATGATCGCATCGACATAGCGCGACAGCACGCGCGCGGTGTCGGCGATGGTCTCGCCGCGGCCGAGCTGCATCTCGGCGCCGGTCAGCATGATGGATTCACCGCCGAGCTGGCGCATGCCGACGTCGAACGACACCCTTGTGCGGGTCGACGGGCGCTCGAAGATCATAGCCAGCGTCTTGCCTTCGAGCGGCTTCCTGCCCTTCTCATGCGCCTTCAGCTTCGCCTTCATGGCGGCTCCGGCAGTGAGCATGTTGCGCAGCTCGCCGAGCGGCAGCTCGTTGATATCGAGGAAGTGACGGACCGGCTTACTCATTATCCGGCCGCCTTCTTCGGCTGTGCTGCCGATAGTGTCGCGCAGGCGCGCTCGAGCGAGGCGATCGACTGGTCGATCTCGGCCTCGGTGACGATCAGGGGCGCGAGGAAGCGCACGACATTGTCGCCGGCGCCGACGGTGAGCAGCTTCTCGTTGCGCAGCGCAGCGATCAGATCGCCCGACGGCACCACCGCCTTGACGCCGATCAACAGGCCCTCGCCGCGCACCTCCGACAGCACGCCGGGATAGCGGTCGACCGCGGACGCGAGCTTCTGCTTGAGCAGCAGCGACATCTTCTGCACGTGCTCGAAGAAGCCGGGCTTGAGCATGACGTCGAGCACGGCATTGGCGGCGGCGACCGCGAGCGGATTGCCGCCGAAGGTCGAGCCGTGCGAGCCCGGCGCCATGCCGGCCGCAGCCTGCGCGGTCGCCAGCACCGCGCCGATCGGGAAACCGCCGCCGAGCGCCTTGGCCAGCGACATCACGTCCGGCGTGACACCGGTGCGCTTGTAGGCGAACAGCTCGCCGGTGCGGCCCATGCCGGTCTGCACCTCGTCGAAGGCGAGCAGCAGGCCGTGCTCGTCGCACAGCGCGCGCAGCGCCTTGAAGAACGCCTGCGGCGCCGAGCGCACGCCGCCCTCGCCCTGCACCGGCTCGATCAGGATGCCGGCGGTGTGGGGACCGATCGCCTTCTTCACCGCCTCGATGTCGCCGTGCGGCACCTGGTCGAAGCCATCCATCGGCGGGCCGAAGCCTTCGAGATATTTCGCCGAGCCGGTCGCAGCCAGCGTGCCCAGCGTGCGGCCGTGGAAGGCGCCTTCGAAGGTGATGATGCGGTAGCGCTCGGGATGGCCCTTGGAGAAGTGATAGTGGCGGACCAGCTTGATCACGCCCTCCATCGCTTCCGCGCCGGAATTGCAGAAGAACACCAAGTCGGCAAAGCTCTGCTCGCACAGCCGCGCGGCCAGCACCTCGCCGTCCGGGCTCTTGAACAGGTTCGACATGTGCCAGAGCTTGGTCGCCTGCTCCTGCAGCGCCTTGACCAGATGCGGATGCGCATGTCCGAGCGCATTCACCGCGACACCCGAGGTGAAATCGAGATAGCGGTCGCCGTTGGTTGCGATCAGCCAGGCGCCCTCGCCGCGCTCGAAGCCGAGATCGACCCGGGCGAAGACGGGGAGCAGATGCGACGAGGCGTTGGTCATGGCGTTCACTGCCGGTTTGAAGCCGTCAATTGCTGCGCGCCTTGACGCCAACGCAGCAACCGCCAGCTTCGGAAAACAAAACGGCCGCCTTTGCGGGCGGCACGTGCGGGTCATTCTATGCGGCGGCTGGTCAGTGTCAATCGCCAGGAGCCGGCCTTTGCCGGCCTTCCTGCAATGCGAAACCAGCGCAATCCGGAGCATTCCGGTGCGGTGGAAAAGCCTCATAGCAATGCTTAACTTTGTGGGAACATGTGGACGCACGGCCGCGGACTCTTGCGCCAGAGTCACGCCATATTGTAGCGTTTGGCCTGTCGGGTACGACATCTCGTGCGGCAGTACTGGACCCTCTAAGTAGCCTTCGTTCTCGCGTAAACGTTCGGGCGCAACACCGTGCCCGGCGAGGGCTAAAGGATTCTGGCCGCAGGGATATTTGTCCAGATTGGCTCGCAGCGCCGCTCCGATGAGTGGCCGGCGCCATGCGAAAGGAAGAATGTGATGACTGTATTGACATGGTCCGACGATCGCGTCGAGCAGCTGAAGAAGCTCTGGGAATCCGGCCTCTCGGCCAGCCAGATCGCGGCGGAACTTGGCAATGTGACGCGAAACGCCGTGATCGGCAAAGTGCATCGGCTCGGCCTCTCCGGCCGCGCCAAGGCTCCCTCCACGGCTGCGCCGCGGCAGCGCAAGGCCCGCCCCGCCCAGCACATGATGCGGGTGGCGCGCCCGGTCTCGCGCGGCAACACCGCGCTGGCGCATGCCTTCGAGGTCGAGATGGAGCCGGATCCGATCTCCTTCGACAACGTGGTGCCGATGAGCCAGCGGCTGTCGCTGCTCGAGCTCAACGAGGCCACATGCCATTGGCCGGTCGGCGATCCCTCGAGCCCGGAATTCTTCTTCTGCGGCGGCAAGGCGCTCGGCGGCCTGCCCTATTGCGCGCACCACTCGCGCGTCGCCTATCAGCCGGCCGGCGATCGCCGCCGGCCGTCGGCGAAGCCACAGATCAAGTAAGCACTCGGGAAACTGCCTGGACTGCAAAAACAAATCCCCGCGAAAGCGGGGATTTTTTTGTGGCTCGTAGCCCGGATGGAGCGAAGCGCAATCCGGGGCGGTGTTTGACGCGGAGAACGCACCACATCACCAGCGTCGTCCCGGCGAAGGCCGGGACCCATAACCACGAATGGGTGTTGTTAGAAAGCCGTCTAGCCGCGTGCCGATTGCGCCCGCCGCGGCGTATGGGTCCCTGTGTCTTGGAAGTCTGTCATGATGGGGTGGGCGGGAAGCCGTTGGGTCCTTGGCGCTTGACGCCGTGAGCCGG
>NZ_BOVL01000022.1:0-414 GCF_019972155.1 Bradyrhizobium sp. RD5-C2
AATATCGACCAGATCGGCGGCACCATCGACATCAAGAGCGTGGCCGGCGAGGGCGCCTCGGTCACCATCAAGATCCCGCTGACCCTTGCGATCGTCTCCGCCTTGATCGTGGAAGCCGGCGGCGACCGCTTTGCGATTCCCCAATTGTCCGTGGTCGAGCTGGTGCGGGCCCGCGCCAACTCCGAGCACCGCATCGAGCGGATCAAGGACACCGCGGTCTTGCGCCTGCGCAACAAGCTGCTGCCGCTGATCCATCTCAAGAAGCTGCTCAAGATCGACGACGGCGCGACCTCCGATGCCGAGAACAGCTTCATCGTGGTGACGCAAGTCGGCAGCCAGACCTTCGGCATCGTGGTCGACGGCGTGTTCCACACCGAGGAGATCGTGGTCAAGCCGATGTCGACCAAGCTGCGC
>NZ_BOVL01000022.1:529-287124 GCF_019972155.1 Bradyrhizobium sp. RD5-C2
CCCCAACGGCATCGCAAAAGCGCTCGGCGCGTCCGGCTCCTCGGCCCATGACATGGCTGACGACAATGCCGCGGCGCATGCATCGAGCGGCGAGCAGCTCACCTCGCTGCTGGTGTTCCGCGCCGGCTCCTCGCAGCCCAAGGCGGTGCCGCTCGGCCTCGTCACTCGGCTCGAGGAGATCGCAACCGACAAGATCGAGCTCTCCAACGGCCGCTACATGGTGCAGTACCGCGAGCAGCTGATGCCGCTGGTGCAGATGATAGGCGTCGAGGTGCAGACCCAGGGCGCGCAGCCGATCCTGGTGTTCGCCGACGACGGCCGCTCGATGGGGCTCGTGGTCGACGAGATCATCGACATCGTCGAGGAGCGGCTCAACATCGAGGTCGCGGGCAGCCAGGACGGCATTCTGGGTTCGGCCGTGATCAAGGGCCAGGCCACCGAGGTGATCGATGTCGGCCACTTCCTGCCGATGGCGTTTGCCGACTGGTTCTCGCGCAAGGAGATGCGGCCGTCGGCCTCGGCGCAGTCGGTGCTGCTGGTCGACGATAGCGCGTTCTTCCGCAACATGCTGGCGCCGGTGCTCAAAGCCGCCGGCTACAAGGTGCGGACCGCGCCGAATGCGCAGGAAGGGCTCGCCGCACTGCGCTCGGGACAGGCCTTCGACGTCGTGCTGACCGACATCGAGATGCCCGAGATGAACGGTTTTGAGTTCGCCGAGAACATCCGCAGCGACCACAACCTCGTCGGGCTGCCAATCATCGCGCTGTCGGCGATGGTGTCGCCGGCGGCGATCGAGCGCGGCCGTCAGGCCGGCTTCCACGACTATGTCGCCAAGTTTGACCGTCCCGGGCTGATCGCGGCCCTGAAAGAGCAGACCGCCGAACTGCGCCGCGCCGCGTGACCGGATGCAAGGAAACGAATTGATGACCAGCAAGACCGAGACCAGTGAAGGCGCGATGGCCGAATACGTCACCGCGGTGATCGGCGGGCAGCTGTTCGGCCTGCCGATCTCGCGGGTGCAGGACGTGTTCATGCCGGAGCGGCTGACGCGGGTGCCGCTGGCCTCCAGCGAGATCGCCGGCGTGCTCAACCTGCGCGGCCGCATCGTCACCGTGGTCGACATGCGCGCCCGGCTCGGCCTGCCGAAGGCCGACGACGGCAAGCCGCCGATGGCGGTCGGCGTCGACCAGCGCGGCGAATCCTATGGCCTCTTGATCGACCAGATCGGCGAGGTCTTGCGGCTGTCCGACGACAGCCGCCAGGACAACCCGGTCAACCTCGATCCCCGCATGGCCCGGCTCGCCGGCGGCGTTCACCGCCTCGACGGACAGCTCATGGTCGTCCTCGATGTCGATCGCGTGCTCGAACTGGTGCCGAAAACACTCGCTGCAGCGTAACGCTCCGCCGCGGAGACGGCGGACTCTACAAGGAGGCCAACATATGAAGACATGTCTTGTCGTCGACGATTCCGGTGTGGTGCGAAAAATCGCACGCCGCATTCTCGAAGGAATGGAATTCACCGTCATCGAAGCCGAGGACGGCGCGGTCGCGCTCGAAGCCTGCAAGCAGGCGCTGCCGGACGCGGTGCTGCTCGACTGGAACATGCCGGTCATGGACGGCTTCGAATTCCTCGTGCAGCTCCGCCGCATGCCCGGCGGCGATGTGCCCAAGGTGGTGTTCTGCACCACCGAGAACGGCATCGACCACATCTCGCGGGCGCTGCATGCCGGCGCCAACGAGTACATCATGAAGCCGTTCGACAAGGACATCGTGATCGCGAAATTCCAGGAAGTGGGTCTGCTGACGCTCGATGCGCCGGCCGAAGCCTAATACCCAGTTTCAACCTTTGTCTTTGCGAGGCTCCCGTGACGCCCCCCGACTACGAGTATCTGCGTAAGCTCCTGAAGGACCATTCCGGTCTCGATCTGTCTGCGGACAAGCAATATCTGATCGAGAGCCGCCTGCTGCCGCTGGCCCGCAAATGCGGTCTGTCCGGTATCCCCGACCTGATCGCCAAGATCAAGGCCGGCTCGTCCACGCACACCGTCCAGGTGGTCGAGGCGATGACCACCAACGAGACGTTCTTCTTCCGCGACAAGGTGCCGTTCGATCATTTTCGCGACACCATCATGCCCGAGGTCCTGAAGGTGCGTGCCGCGCGCCGCAGCGTCCGGATCTGGTGCGCCGCCGGCTCGACCGGCCAGGAGCCCTATTCGCTGGCGATGTGCCTCAAGGAGATGGGCGCGGCGCTTGCCGGATGGCGGGTCGAGATCACCGCGACCGACCTGTCGCAGGAGGTGCTGGAGAAGTCGAAAGCCGGCATCTACAGCCAGTTCGAGGTGCAGCGCGGGCTGCCGATCCAGATGCTGGTGAAGTATTTCAAGCAGTCGGGCGAACTCTGGCAGATCAATCCCGAGTTGCGCGCGATGGTGCAGCACCGTCAGCTCAATCTGCTGCACGATTTCTCCCAGCTCGGCACGTTCGATGTGATCTTCTGCCGCAACGTGCTGATCTATTTCGATCAGGACACCAAGATCAACATCTTCAACCGGCTTGCCCGGTTGATGGAGGCCGACGGTTTCCTGGTGCTCGGCGCCGCCGAAACCGTGGTCGGCCTGACCGACACGTTCAAGCCGATTCCCGAGCGGCGGGGCCTGTACCGGCCGAGCGGAGTGCGGCCGGCGCTTGCGATACCGCGGACTGCCATGGCGGTCGGATATTGAGCGATGACGGAGGACGGCAAATCAATTGAGCGTGTCACGTTCAGCCGGGGCGTCGATGTCTGCATCATGGCCATCGACGGCACCTGGCGGCGCGACTGCCAGCTCAATGCCATCTCCGACAATGGCGCGGCGCTGACCGTCGAGGGTTCCATTCAGGGGCTCAACCTGAAGGAGTTCTTCCTCCTGCTGTCGTCGACCGGGCTCGCCTATCGCCGCTGCGAACTGGTCCGCGTCAACGGCACCGAAATGGACATCAGCTTCCTCAAGGGCAAGCCGAGCAAGCGGCGGTCGGGCTCCGACGAAGAGCGGGCCAGAGCCTGATATCAACAAGACCTGATATCAAGTAGGTCTGACGTGGAGAAGGCCTGACCCGGCTGGGCGGGCAATGCCTGCCGCCAATCCGAACATGGAACGGATCGTCGCCTCGAGGGTTGGGCCGCCGTCGGCACAATCTGCATGATGGGCGCCGAACTTGGCGCTGGCCGGTCCGGCTGGTCAGTTCAGGAAACGCGCCGGTGCCTCTGGGTCGCGCAGCCGATCGAGCGCCATGCCGAGGCCGGTGTCGCAGGCCTTCAGGGCCGTGGAGGCCACCGCGTAGCGCGGGGTGACGTCGTCAAGCACGAAGACGTTGGCGTCCTGCTCGGCCAGAAATGCCTCGCGCGCAATCGCCGCCTCGATCAGCCGCAGGCTCGCCTGGACATGGCCGATCAGCGCGACCAGGTCGGTCACGATCAGGCTGTAGGGATCGCTGCCCTCGTCCAGGCACACCGCAACGCCGTCCGCCGCTGCATTTTCCATGCATGTTTCTCCACTGCCCCCACTTTTAGGGATCGCGGTGCTACTTGTGCGTTAAGCGGACGTCCCGTACAAATACGGGTCCATTGATCGAGATGGTCGAGTTACGTCTTGTGCAGTCTTGGCAGCACGCTTCACCACTGATGGACGGATGCATATGGTTGAGAATGGCGCTCCTCGCGGGGAAATCTTTGTAGTCGACGACGACCCCGCCGTTCGCGAGACGCTTTCCGTGGTCCTGTCGACCGCTGGCTACAAGGTGATCTGCTTTGCGGACGGCGCCGCGCTGCTCGCGGTGGCGCGCAGCCGGACGCCGGCCTGCATCCTGCTCGACGTGCACATTCCCGGAAAATCCGGCCTCGATATCCTGAAGGAGCTGCACGGCGAGGATTATCCGGCACCGATTTTCATGATCTCCGGCCAAGGCGACATCACGATGGCGGTCAGCGCCATCAAGAACGGTGCGCTCGACTTCATCGAGAAGCCGTTCCGCGGCAACGAGATCGTCAGCCGCCTGAATGAGGCGATCGACGCCTACACCAGGCGCCAGGCCGAGACCTCGGCATCCCGCATCGCCGCGCTGCATTTTCCGGGGCGCGAGCCGCTCACTCGTCGCGAGCGCGAAGTGCTCGAGCAGTTCACCGCGGGCGCCTCCAACAAGGAGGCCGGGCGTCATCTCGGGATCAGCCCGCGTACGATCGAGGATCACCGCGCCAACATCATGAAGAAGCTCGGCGCGCGCAATGCCGCCGACCTCGTCCGCATCGTGATGACGGCGCAGCAGAAGTAAGCCAAGGTCGGCCAAGGCCGGTTGGCGCGCAGATTTCCACGTTGCGCCGTTTGTGCACCGCACGCTCAGCTTGTGGTGCGGGCCAGTACCGATTTGCGAAACAGGTGCGGGCGGTGAACGGCACGTCTGCGCCGCGCGCGGGACGACACGTCCGGAAATCCTGTATATGCGTGGCGCTGGGCGTGCGCGCTGAGACAGCGCGCGTGCGAGCAATATCGAAACACGCAATATCGAAGCATATGGCGCATCCAAGATGACCAAGAAGAACAAGACCCCGGATCAATTGCGCAGTGCGCGCTGGTTTGCGCCCGACGATTTGCGCGCCTTCGGCCACAGATCGCGCGCGATGCAGATGGGCTACGCGCCGGAGGAGTGGCGCGACCGGCCGGTGATCGCGATCATCAACACCTGGTCGGACGCGCAGCCCTGCCACATGCACTTCAAGAGCCGGGTCGATGACGTGAAGCGCGGCGTGCTGATGGCCGGCGGCTTTCCGCTCGAGCTGCCGGCGCTGTCGCTGTCCGAATCGCTGCTGAAGCCGACCACGATGCTCTACCGAAACATGCTGGCGATGGACGCCGAGGAGCTGTTGCGCGGCCATCCGGTCGACGGCGTGGTGCTGATGGGCGGCTGCGACAAGACCACGCCCGGGCTGCTGCTCGGGGCCACCAGCATGAACCTGCCGGCGATCTATCTGCCGGCCGGGCCGATGCTGCGCGGCAACTGGAAGGGCAAGACGCTCGGCTCCGGCTCGGATGCCTGGAAATACTGGGACGAGCGCCGCGCCGGCAAGATCTCCGACAAGGACTGGGTCGACATGGAGGCCGGCATCGCCCGCAGCTATGGCACCTGCATGACCATGGGCACGGCCTCGACCATGACCGCGATCGCCGAAGCCATCGGCATGACGCTGCCCGGCGCATCGTCGATCCCCGCGGCCGACGCCAACCATATCCGGATGAGCTCGGAAGCCGGCCGCCGCATCGTCGAGATGGTGTGGGAGGATCTCACCCCGCAGAAGATCCAGACGCGACAAGCGTTCGAGAACGCGATCACGGTCGCGATGGCGATGGGCTGTTCGACCAACGCCATTATTCATCTCATTGCGCAGGCGCGCCGCGCCGGCCAGGACATTTCGCTCGACGATTTCGAGATCGCGAGCCGCAAGGTGCCTGTCATCGCCAATGTGCGGCCGAGCGGCGACCTCTATCTGATGGAAGATTTCTTCTATGCCGGCGGGTTGCCCGGCCTGATGAACCGGATCAAGCAGCATCTGCATCTCGACTGCATGACCGTGTCAGGCAAGACGCTCGGCGAGAACATCGAAGGCGCGGAGGTCCACAACGACGACGTCATCCGCACCGTCGAAAACCCGATCTACAAGGAGGGCGCGCTGGCGGTGCTGAAAGGCAATCTCGCGCCCGACGGCTGCGTCATCAAGCCGAGCGCCTGCGATCCGCGCTTCCTCAAGCACACCGGACCTGCGCTGGTGTTCGACGACTATCCCTCGATGAAGAAGGCGGTCGACGACCCCGATCTCGACGTCACGGCCGATCATGTGTTGATCCTGCGCAATGCCGGCCCGCAGGGTGGCCCCGGCATGCCGGAATGGGGCATGCTGCCGATCCCGACCAAGCTCGTGAAGCAGGGCGTGCGGGACATGGTGCGGCTGTCGGACGCGCGGATGAGCGGCACCAGCTACGGCGCCTGCATCCTGCACGTCTCGCCGGAATCCTTCATCGGAGGCCCGCTGGCGCTGGTGAGGAACGGCGACCGCATCACGCTCGACGTCGCCGCGCGCACCATCAATCTCGATGTGTCCGAGGCGGAGCTCGCCAAACGCCGTGCCGAATGGAAGCAGCCGGAAAAGCGCTTCGAGCGCGGCTATGGCTGGATGTTCTCGAAGCACATCAAGCAGGCCAATGAGGGCTGCGACTTCGATTTCCTCGAGACCGGTTTTGGTAAACCGGTGGGCGAGCCGTCGATTTACTAACCTCCGTCATTCCGGGGCGCGCGAAGCGCGAGCCCGGAATCCATTTCGCCTCGATCTATGCGGCCCGATGGATTCCGGGCCTGGCCCTGCGGGCCATCCCGGAATGACGAAAGAACAGAGAGCAAGCAAGTCATGTCCAAACTGAGCGACACCACCCGCAACAAGCTGAAATCCGTCTCCACCGCGACGGTTGCGACCGCGCTGTTCAAGCGCGGCTTGCGCATCCAGATGATCCAGGATGTTCACCCGTTAAGCCCGGATCAACCGACCATGGTCGGCGAGGCTTTCACGCTGCGTTACATGCCGGCGCGCGAGGACCTCAACACGATCGAGGTGTTCCGCGATCGCGCGCATCCGCAGCGCAAGGCGATCGAGGATTGCCCTCCCGGCAGCGTGCTGGTCATGGACAGCCGCAAGGATGCGCGCGCGGCGTCGGCCGGCGCGATCCTGGTGACCCGGCTGATGAAGCGCGGCTGCGCCGGCGTCGTTACCGACGGCGGCTTCCGCGATTCCGCCGAGATCGCGCGGCTCGGCTTCCCGGCGTTTCATCATCGCCCGAGCGCGCCGACCAATCTGACGCTGCATCAGGCGATCGAGATCAACGTTCCGATCGGTTGCGGCGACGCGCCGGTGTTTCCCGGCGACGTGATCCTCGGTGACAGCGATGGCGTCATCGTGATCCCGGCGCATCTCGCCGACGAGATCGCGAACGAGACCTTCGAGATGACCGCGTTCGAGGATTTCGTAACCGAGCAGGTCCAGAACGGCCGCGGCATCTTCGGCCTCTATCCCGCGACCGACGAGCAGACGCTGAAGGATTTTGCAGCGTGGCGGAAGGCGAAGGGGCGGTAGCTCCACCGCCGTCGTCTGGATGAGTGACCGCCACGCATTCAGCCGTCGTCCCGGCGAAGGCCGGGACCCATAACCACAGGGAGGGGTTTGGCGAAGATTAGCAGTGCCGTGGTACTGCGACTTCCTTGCTCGATAGATCACGCGGTATGGGTCCCGGCCTTCGCCGGGACGACGATGGGGAGCTGACCGCGGAAGCCAACCGGCACATTACACTTCCGCCTTGTCCGCCATCCCCACCGCCCACAGCGCAAACGCGTAGACGATTGCGACCTCATCAAGCCGGTTGAAGCGGCCGGAGGCGCCGCCGTGGCCGGCGCCCATGTTGGTGCGCAGCAGCACCGGGCCGCCGCCGCGCATCGTGGCGCGCAACCGCGCGATCCATTTCGCCGGCTCCCAATAGGTGACGCGCGGATCGGTCAAGCCACCCATCGCGAGGATCGCCGGATAGTCCTTGGCCGCGACATTGTCGTAAGGCGAATAGGACAGGATAGTGCGGAAATCCTTTTCGCTCTCGATCGGGTTGCCCCATTCCGGCCATTCCGGCGGCGTCAGCGGCAGCGTGTCGTCGAGCATGGTGTTGAGCACGTCGACGAACGGCACTTCGGCAACGATGCCGGCGAACAGTTCGCCGGCGCGGTTGGCGACCGCGCCCATCAGCATGCCGCCGGCGGAGCCGCCATGGCCGACGATGCGTTTTGCACCCGTGTATTTCGCCTCGATCAAAGCGCTTCCGGCGGCGGCGAAATCGTCGAACGTGTTCGTCTTCTTCTCGCGCTTGCCGTCGAGATACCAGCCCCAGCCCTTGTCGGCGCCGCCGCGGATATGCGCGATCGCATAGACGAAGCCGCGGTCGACCAGCGACAGCCGGTTAGCGGCAAACGACGCCGGCATCGCCATGCCGTAGGAGCCGTAGCCATAGAGCAAGAGCGGCGCGTTGCCGTCACGGACAAAGTCCTTGCGGTGCAGGATCGAGACCGGCACCTGCGCGCCGTCATGCGAGGTCGCCATGATGCGCGTGGTGACGTAGTCGGCGGGGTTATGGCCGGACGGAATCTCCTGCCGCTTGCGCAATACCCGCGTCCGCGTCGCCATATCGTAGTCATAGACCTCCGACGGCGTCGTCATCGACGAATAGGCAAACCGTAAATTGGTGGTGTCGAATTCGTAGCCGCCCATGGTGTCGAGCGAATAGGCCGCCTCGTCGAACGCGATCGCGTGCTCCTCGCCGCTCTTGAGGTCGCGGATGATGATTGCCGGCAGCGCGTTGGCGCGCTCCAGCCGCACCATGTGGCCGGCATAGAGTTCGACGTCGAGCACATAGACGCCCTCGCGATACGGGATCAGGTCGCGCCAGTTGGCGCGCTCGGGCGCGGCGAGCGGCGCGGTGACGACCTTGAAGTCGATCGCGTCGTCGGCATTGGTCAGGATGAAGAGTTCGTCGCCGCGGTCGGCGATCGAATATTGCACGCCTTCCTCGCGCGCCGCGACCAGCCGCGGCGGCGCGTCGGGATTGGCAAGATCGATCAGCCGCTGCTCCGAGGTCTCGTGGTCGCCGCCGGCAATCACGCAGAAACGCCCGCTCGCACTCTCGTGCAGATGGGTGAACCAGCCGGAATCCTGCTCCTCATAGATCAGGGTGTCGTCGGCCTGCCTGGTGCCGAGCCTGTGTCGCCACACCTGCATCGGGCGGTGATTGTCGTCGAGCTTGACGTAGAAGAAACTCCTGGAATCCGCGGCCCAGACCACGCCGCCATCGGTTTCCTCGACGAGGTCGTCGAGATCGCCGCCGGTTGCCCAGTCGCGCACGCGAATCGAGAAATATTCAGAGCCCTTGGTGTCGGCGCTCCAGGCGTGCAGCCGGTGGTCGTTGGAATGCCGGCTGCCGCCGAACTTGAAATATTCGTGGTCGTTGGCCAGCGCGTCGCCATCGAGCAGGATGTGCGCATCGCCGCCGTCGCGCGGCATGCGGCAGTACAGCTCGTGCTGGCCGCCCTCGCGGAACTTGCGGAAATAGGCGAACGGGCCGTCCGGCGACGGCACGCTGGAATCATCCTCCTTGATCCGCCCGCGCATCTCCTTGACCAGCCGCTTCTGCAAGCCGTCGGTGTGGCCGAGCAGGCTTTCGGTGTAGCCGTTCTCGGCTTCGAGATAGCTGCGGATGTCAGGATCGAGGATCGCAGGATCGCGCAGCACGTCCTGCCATTTCGGATCCTTGATCCAGGCATAGTCGTCCGTCACCGTGATGCCGTGGGTGGTGAAGGAATGCGGCCGGCGCGGCGCGACAGGGGGCGATGTTGTGGTGGCGGATTTGGTCACGCGATCCTCATGGTGCGGGGTTCCGCTTTATATCGGGATGAATGTGGCGATTGCCAGATGGGATGGGGCGTCATTGCGAGCGCAGCGAAGCAATCCATCTCTCGCCGACGGGATAGGATGGATTGCTTCGTCGCTTCGCTCCTCGCAATGACGGGGAGAAAACAGCGCTTACCCGTTCCGCAGCTTCGCGCCGGCGTTGCCGCCGGACATCGGGATCTGGTTCACCGCCAGCACCACGGCGAATGTGATCCCCAGCATCGCGATGCCGAGTACCGCGATCGCGGCGAGATCGCCCCCTTCGTTGAGGTCGTAGATCAGGACCGATAGCACCTTGGTCTGCGAGGTGAACAGCACGATCGCGGCCGACAGTTCCCGCATCACGCCGATGAAGATGAAGCACCAGGTCGCGATCACCCCGGTGCGCAGCAGGGGGGCGGTGATCTGGCGCAGCGCCTGCAGCCGCGTCGCGCCGAGGATGCGGCTGGCTTCCTCGAGCTCGGGATGAATGGTCGTGAACGCCGCCTGCAGCTGCTGATAGGCCGACGGCAGATTGATGGTGAGGAACGCCAGCAGCAGGATCCACAGCGTGCCGTACAGCACGAAGGGCGGCCGCGTGTAGCTTAAGAACAGGCCGACGCCGAGCACGATGCCGGGAACGGCGACCGGCGCGGTGGCAAGGAAACCGAGCACGCGATGGCCCGCGATCACCTTGCGCGTCGTGACATAGGCGATGACGAGCGCGAGCATGGTGCCGATCGTCGCGGTCGCGGCGCCCAGGATCACGGTGTTCTTCAGCGCAAGTTGCGTCGACGACAGCTCGGTGAACACGAAGACGATGTTGTGCAAGGTCAGCGTCGACGGCGTCACCAGCGTGGTGGCGTTGGGCGATAACGCGGCGTTGAGCAGCGCGAGGTAAGGCAGGAATACGGGATTGAGCAGGACCAAAAGGCAGAAGCCGAGCGCGGCCCAGCGCCAGCCGCGCAACTCGACCCGGCGCGGCGCGCCATATTTGCCGCCGATCACCGAATAGCCGCGGCGGCCAAGCAGCGCCTTCTGTCCCTGCAGCAGCAGGATGGTCAACGCCAGCAGCGGCACCGCAGCGGCCGCCGCCAGCTCGAGCTTCGGCGGATACTGGAACAGGCTCCAGATCTTGGTCGTCATGGTGTGAAAGCCGGCCGGCAGTGCCAGGATCGCCGGCGAGCCGAACAGCGTCATCGCTTGCAGGAACGCGATCAGCGCGCCAGCGACCAGCGCGGGCAGCGCGAGCGGGATCGTCACCCGCCGCGCCGTGGTCCAGGCATTGCCGCCGAGGATCGCGGAGGCGTCTTCCAGCTCGCCCGGCATGGTGTCGAGCGCATTGGCCACCAGCACGAACACGAACGGGAAGGTGTAGCAGGAGATCACGAAGACGATCCCGGTCATCGAATAGATGTTGAACAGCGCGTCGGCATCTTCGCCTGCGAACAGCCGGTAGAGCTGGTTGAGCAGCCCCGAATTCGGTGCCGCAAGCAACTCCCAGGCGACCGCGCCGAGGAACGGCGGCGTCACGAACGAGGCCGTCACCAGCGCGCGGATGGTCTGCCGGCCCGGCATGTCGGTGCGCGACACCAGCCAGCTGAGCGGCGCCGCGACGATGCAGCAGATCAGCGCCGAGGTCGTCGCGATGATCGCGGTGGTCAGCAGGGGATCGAGGAAATCCGGATTGCTGAACAGCGTGACGAAGTTTTGCAGCGTCGGATGGCGATTTTTGTCGGTGAAGGCGTAGACCGCGAGCCACGACAGCGGCAGCAGGATGAGGAGGATGAGAACCGCGGCGAACAGCCACAGGACCGGGCGCGTCCAGTCGATGCGGGGGCGGCCGACGGGGGAGGTGGTGGTTGTCATTTGAAGACTCTCTCCCCGTCATTCGCGGTGCGCAATTGCGCACCTGGGGGCATCGCGAAGCGATGAGCCCGGAATCCGTACTCACGATCGTGGTTATGGATTCCGGGCTCGCGCTGCGCGCGCCCCGGAATGACGATGGTGGATGTGGCGATGCAGCGCATGCTCACACCCGAAACAGCCGCGCATAGCGCGTCTTGATCTCTTCGGTCATCGCCTCCACCCCCGCCGGATCCTCCTTCATCAGCTTGATGTCGGAGAGCTTGCGCCGGCCGGTCTTCGGCTGCACCTGCGCATGCACCGAATACTGCCCGGTGAAGTCGACGAAGAACTGCTGGGTCTCGCGGGTGTGCAGCCAGGCCTGGAACAGTTTTGCGGCGTTCGGATGCGGCGCACCGGCGAAGATACCGGTCGGTCCCGAGATCGTCGGCGTGCCCTCGGTCGGGTAGACCGGCTCGACCGGCTGCCCGGCCTCCTTCAGGAGCACGATGCCGTATTCATTGCCGTCGGCCATCACGGCGCGCTCGCCGAGCGAGAGCTTCTTCGGTGGGTCGGTCGAGGACTGCACCTGCATCACGCGCTGCTTCGACAGCTTCTCCAGGTAGGGCCAGCCGAGCTCGCGCACGATCTGAAACGTCGTGGTCATGATGGTGCCGCTATAGGCCGGATGGCCCTTCACCATCTTGCCCATCCACTTTGGATCGAGCAGGTCGGCAAAGCTTTTCGGCGCATCCTCCGCTTTCACCAGTTTGGTGTTGTAGGCGATCGACGACAGCCACAGCCGCGTGGTCGCGGCCATGCCGTCCGGATCGCGATATCCATCGGGAAAGTGCCTGGCGACGTCCTCCGGCACGAACGGCATCAGCCAGCCGTTCTTCTTCCATGGGATGAAGTGCGAGGCATCGGCGCTGTTGACGACATCGGCCGCATGGATGTTGGAATCGAATTCCTGCGCCACGCGCTGGAACAGCCGTTCCGAGCCTGAGCGCTCGATCTGCACGCTGATGCCGGGATAGGCCACCTCGAACGCCTTGCCGAGCTTTTCGCCGACCGGCAGGTCCATCGACGAATAGAACACGAGCTTGCCTTCTTTGGTCGCGGCCGCCACCAGGTCGGGCGTGATCGCGGTCGGCTCGGGCGCGGCGGCGCGTGCCGGTGACGCGAATATCTTGCCAAGCGCAAGCGCCGCAGAGCCCTTCAGGACGTGGCGTCTGGAGATTTGTTTCCGCATCGCGTCCCTCCGTTTCTTGTTCGTTATCGACTGAGCGCCCGGCAGCATTCCGCCGGAAGTGTCAGCCAGACCGCGCTGCCCTTCTCGACCGCGGTCTCCGTCGGCGTGGTCACCCGCAGCGAGGTGCCGTCAGAGGTTTCCACCATGTAGTCGCGGTTCATGCCGAGATAGACCTGCCGCGTTACGATGGCCTTGAGCGTGTTCTGCGCCATAGCGGGCGCTTGCGTCGAGAGCTGGATTTCATGCTGGCGGATCGCGACCGGCGCGCTCTGGCCGGCCGTGAGCCTGGCGCCGACCACTGCGAGAACAGCGCCGGCGAATTCGACGTGGGTCGCATCGCGCGCGGTACCCTTGATCACGTTGGCCGCGCCGATGAAGCGCGCGACGAACTCGGATTCCGGCCGCGCATAGATGTCCTCAGGACTGCCGAGCTGGTCGATCTTGCCGGCATTCATCACCGCGATCAGGTCGGCGGTGGTCATCGCCTCGGATTGATCGTGGGTGACGTAGACCGTGGTGTAGCGATATTCGTCGTGCAGGCGGCGGATCTCGAACCGCATCTCCTCGCGCAGATTGGCGTCGAGATTGGACAGCGGCTCGTCGAGCAGCAGCGTCTCGGGGCCGACGATCAGCGCGCGCGCCAGCGCGACGCGCTGCTGCTGGCCGCCGGAGAGCTCGCCCGGATAGCGCTGCGCCAGCGGCTCCAGCTTGGTGGTCGCCAGAATCGCGGCGAGCTTTTTCGCGATGGTGTCGCGATCCATTTTGCGCAGGCGCAGGCCATAGACGATGTTCTCGGCCACCGTCATGTGCGGCCACAGCGCGTAGCTCTGGAAGATCATCGACATGTTGCGCTGCTCGGGCGGCAGCGTGCGCGCCTTCGACGACACGACACGGTCGCCGACGCGGATCTCGCCGCCGGACGGTTCGAGGAACCCGGCGATCAGCCGTAGCGTCGTGGTCTTGCCGCAACCGGACGGCCCGAGCAGGCAGACCAGCTGGCCGTGGTCGATTGTGAGCGAGACGTCATCAACCGCGACAAACGATCCAAACCGCTTGACCAGGCCACGCAGTTCCACCGATGCCAAGCGATCCCTCCATCTTGTTCTGTTGCAGGGATCCGTGCCCGGCTGTTGCCGGCAGTAAAGCGGAAAACGATGACGACGAAAAGTGTTGAGGCCCCGTCATAAAGTCGAGGGAGCTCTTCGCTCCATTATCCCAAAATGAGCAATCGCTGCAGCCGTCATTGCGAGGAGCGATAGCGACGAAGCAATCCATAGCTCCACTTATCCGGAGCCATGGATTGCTTCGCTTCGCTCGCAATGACGTGGAGGCGTCGCATTACGCCTTCACGTTCTCGCCGAGCCACTGGATCGCGGCGTCGGCGCCGGCTTTGCCGTGCGGGATGTTCAGCGCGGTGAGCGCGACCTCGACGACGCCGAGCGTGCCGAGGATCATCGGCGCGTTGACGTGGCCCATATGCGCGATGCGGAATGCCTGGCCCTGCAAATCGCCGATGCCGGTGCCGAGCACCACGCCGCATTTCTCCTTGGCATAGCGCTGGATCGCGGCGGGATCGGCGCCCTTCACGGTCACGGTGGTCACCGTGTTGGAGCGCTCGGCTGGTTCAGCAATGTTGAAGCCGAGCACCTGGCCCTCGCCCCAGACGGCGACGGCGCGGCGCACCGCTTCGCCGAGCAGGCGATGCCGCTCGAAGGCATTCTCCAGGCCCTCGGCGTGCAGCATGTTGATCGCCTCGCGCAGCGCGAACAGCAGATGCACCGGCGCGGTGCCGGCATATTTGCGGTAGTGCTCGGAGCCCTCGCGCTCGGTCCAGTCCCAATACGGCGTGCGCAGGTCGGCCTTCTTGTGTGCATCCCAGGCGCGGTCATTGGCGGCGACGAAGCCGAGGCCGGGCGGCGTCATCAGGCCCTTCTGCGAACCGGACATCGCGACGTCGACATACCATTTGTCCATCTCGAACGGCATGCAGCCGAGCGAGGCGACGGTGTCGACCATGAACAGCGCGGGATGGCCCGCGGCCTTGATCGCCTTGCCGATCGCCTCGATGTCGTTATAGGCGCCCGACGCGGTGTCGACCTGCACGGCGAGGATCGCCTTGATCTTGTGTTCCTTGTCGCGGCGCAGCCGCTCCTCGACCTCTGCCGGGCGGATTGCGCGGCGCCAGTCGCCCTTCAGCACCTCGACATCGGCGCCCATCGCGGCCGCCGCCTGGCCCCAGCCGATCGCAAAGCGCCCGCTCTCCAGCACCAGCACCTTGTCGCCGCGCGACAGCACGTTGGAGAGCGTCGCCTCCCAGGCGCCGTGGCCGTTGGCGATGTAGATGTAGGACTTGCCCATGGTGGCGAACAGCTTCGAGAGATCGCGCAGCAGGCTTTCGGTCAGTTCGAGCATCTCGGCGGAGTAGATATCGAGCGCCGGGCGATGCATCGCCTGCAGCACCTGATCGGGCATCGTGGTGGGCCCGGGGATGGCCAGAAATTCCCGGCCCGCGCGAACGGTCATCGTCCTGTTCCTTTTGGGTAAAGCTACGCAAATCATGCGTCTGAGGGGTCAAGGGTGGAGGATATGCCATCGTGGCCGCGATTGCGAGCAGGTCCAAGCAATCCAGCGTTTCCAAAAGCGCGGGACACAGCCGGCCTTATTTGTCTTTGTCGATGGTCTCGACCACGGAACGCCAGATCTGGTCCTTGAACTGGGTCGCGGCAGGGCTTGGAATCTGCTCGACGCTGCCGTCGTTCTTGCGGCAGGCCTCGACCAGCCGCACCACCCAGATTTCACCGTCGGTGTAATAGAGGTCGCCGCCGCCATTATGCCCGTCAAAGGTCGGGCCGATGCCGGTGACCTGGTATTTCGCGGTGACCATGCCGGCGGATTCGAGGTCGGTCGCAAGCAGCGCGCGCTCGGCATCGAGATCGGCCGCGATATGATGCGTCACCGCGCCGGTGTAGCTGCTGATGCCGACACTGCGGTCGAGCGTCGCGGCGCCGAGCCACACCGGGCGCTTTTCCTCGCCCTGATCGAGCACCCGCCAGAAACGGACATGATTGCGGCGATCCGCGCTTGCGCCGACCGGCCGCTCGAAGGCGAGGTCTTCGCGGCGGCCGAGATAGAACAGGTTGCTCACCGGCGCATCCTTGTAGGGACGGTCGAGCAGCACCGAGCCTACGATTTCGATCGAGGATTTCAGCGTGACTGGGTCGGCCGGGAACCAGCCGGCCTCATGCATCGCGCAGACCACGTCCTTGGTGTCGCCGATCAGCCCGACATTCATGGGGTCACCGGGAATGCCCTGCGCGGTCCGGGTCACCATCGGCAGATTGGCGAGGCCCTTCTGGTGCTCGTAGTGCGTCCACAGCGCCGGCAGCACCAGATAGGCCACGATCAGATAGGTGACCAGGACGAACAGCAACAGCTGCAGATAGCGCACGCGTTTGCGACGGCGCGCCGCAGGCGGGATGATTTCGACGTCAGTCATGCCGCGGTCCTTCACCTCTCCCGCTCGCGGGGGAGGTCGGATTGCATCGAAGATGCAATCCGGGTGGGGGCTCTCTCCTCATAACGAGCATCGCAAGCAGTGACACCCCCACCCCAGCCCTCCCCCGCAAGCGGGAGAGGGGGCGTGCTGCCGACGCCGCTACGTTTGAGTCTCATTCCATCGAACTATGTCGAGTATCAGTCGTGCCGCTTAACGCCGCGTCTCGCGGCAGCCGGCGGCCTCGGCTTCCTCGACCGAGCAGAACCAGCGTGTGCCCTTTGATATCTTCATCTCGATCTTGGCGTACCAGCGGCTGGTCGGCTGGTGGAAGATGCATTCGCCGGAGCGGTTGACGTTGCCCTTGATGGTGCAGTCGGGCGAGGGCGCCACCGGGCCGGAGGCCGAGGCGAGCAGGATCGCGTTGGCGCCTTCCGGCGGCTTCACGGTGCCGAGCACGGTGGTCTTCTTGTTGCGCACGCGCCAGTCCCACGGCGCGATGAATGCGCCCTGCCACATCCCGGCCTTGGCCTCGCGCGCCGCTTTCTCGTCCGGCTCGTAGTCATGCGAGATGCGGGTATAGGCCAGCGCCCAGCCATTGCTGACCATCCACTTCTGGATGTCCTCGCCGTCGACCTCGCAGCGCGCAATGGTGCGGCCGCGGCGATCGACCGAGCGGGCGTGGCAGGTCCAGCTCTTGTGGCCCGCATACTTGATCAGCTCGTCGCGCGCGGCAATGCCGCAGGTCCAGCGCTCACCCTTGGTGTTGAGGCAGAGCTGGTCGGTCGACGGCGCGTCGATGCCGCCGAGCCGGATCTTGACGCTGCCGATCATGAGCTGGTCGCCGTCGCGGATCTTCGGCACGCCGGTGATGTCGGCGGCGACAGCCAGCGTCGGCAGCGACAGCAGCAGGCCAGCAGTGAGCAGCGTCTTGAGCATTGGCATTCCCGGCCAGGTTTTCGTTCAGCGTTTAAGGTCCAAAGGATCGGCAAGGCAAAGGATCGTCAAGGATTGTGCGAGCAATTGGGCAACCCTGCCAGTGGTGTCGTGTTTCCGCCAGTTTCAACTTCGCGTCATCCCCGTGCGTCTGCGCCATTTGCCCCTTGAGGTCCGTAGCCCGGATGGAGCGAAGCGCAATCCGGGACAGTGTTTCCGTTGAAAGATGGTCCCCGGATTTCGCTGCGCTCCATCCGGGCTACGCGACTACACCGCAACCATTCGCTTCCTGGCCAGCGCGAGGGCCATCAGCACGAAGGCCGACGTCACCTCGGGCCCGCCGACCAGGATCCGCGTCGGGGTCTTCATCTTATTCCATTCATAGGCCCTGTAAGGCCCCTTGCGGCCGCCCTCGCCGAGGCCTTGCACGATGCAGTGCAGCGCCGGCGTGAAGCTCGAAACCTCGGCGCCAAGATGGGCCAGCGCCATCAGCGCTAGCGCCGCGTCGAACGGGTTCATCTCATGCGCGATCAGCTCGCTTTGGACATAGCCGAGCACGCGGGCGCGGATCAGCGCGAACACATTGCCGGGATCGATGACGCGCTGCGCCGGCAGCGGCAGCGCGATGAAGGCGGCGTAGCAGCGGCCGAAATAGGCCGAATAGAGCTCCGGCAAATAATAGATATGCGAGCGCGGATTCCTGAACGCGCCGCTTTCGACCAGATTCTTCTGGAACGCGATGATGCGATGCACCGTCTCCAGCCGCTGCGGCGTCTCGACGATTTGCCAGCGGGCGAGGTTGCGAAACGAGACCTCGAGGATGTCGAGGTTCAGCGTCGGATCGAGGTCGTTGCCATAGGGCCGCTCGCCCCTGAGATTATCGATCCAGGTGACGACGCCGCCTTCGTAATCGATATTATCGTTGAGCGGCACGGTGACGCGCGGCTCGTTGGCGCCTGATCGCACCTGGTAGCCGCGGTAGAAATCCAGCAGCGGCTGCTTGAGGATCGGATCGTCGGAGCCGGCTTGTGTGGCGGCCGAGAACGAACACGCCGTGGTGTCGCAGTCGGGCACATAGACGCCGAAGCCGAGGTCCTGCTTGATCTGGGCGAAGAAGCGCGAGAAGCGCGGATGCCGCCCCGGCGCCAGCGCGGTGATCACCTTTACGACCGAGCCGTCATGCGACGGCACCTCCTCGGCGCTGGTCTTCAGGCAGAAGTCCACCATCTCGGCGATCGCGCGCCGCGCCGCGCCGGCCTCATCCGATGACGCGAGCCCGGTCTCGACAAAACTCAGCAGGGCCTCGGTGAAGAAGGCGTCGTAATAGGCCGAGCGGTGGCGGATCTGCACCGGCTCCCACATCGGCTCGGCGATGCCGCGCCATGGCGGGTTGATCAGCGTGCGCGCCGGCGAATGCGCGATGAAGATCCGCGCCAGGCTGAACAGCAAGGTCGAGTTCTTGTAGCCGCGCGCATTCAGCCCGGTCAGCGCCATCAGCATCTCGCGCCCGCTGATGTCGGGGTCGCCAATCAGGTTGAAGGCAGCATAGGTCGGGATGAAGCCGTTTTTGGTGAACGAACCGAGCAGATGCGCGCCGGTTACGCGGATCACGCGGTCGATCTCGGCCATCGCGGGCGAGTGGTGAGGGACGGCCGCGGCCGGCGGGGCGGGGTGGCGCACGGCGATGCCGTCCATCAGGTCGGCGACCGGGGCGCCGATCGCGGCCCAGTCCGGCGCCGCGGCGTCGCGCGCCTGGACCAGCGCCGCGCGCAGGCTCGCCAGGCGGTCGGGGTCGTTGAGGGCGGGCAGGCCGGTGCGGCGGAGCAGCGCGCGCAGCGGCGGATTGCCGAGCGCGGTCCGGTAGAATTTTCCGAGATGGACGTCGCCGCCGCAATAGGCCTGCAGCACGGGGTCGCAGACGTCGTAAAGCGACGGGCCGTCCTTCCTGGCGGTCAGCGCCCGGCACACCGTCCCGGCGATTTCGTGAAGGCCCAAGTAGCTCAAAGCGTGCCTTTCTCAAGGAACCGGTTAACGCCGCCGCCGCGGCGGTGTTTCCCCCGGTCCTCCCCCAAACTCGCAAGCCTTTGGAAAGCTACATGAATCCGTATGAAATACAAATGTGACCGAAGTCACGTAACGGGATCTTAACGGCGTCAATGGCCTCTGCCGGGCGGCAGCATGCCGCAAACCGGGTTGCTCCGGCGGTCCGGCCGGGTTAAGGGAGTGTTTGTTGCGGCGCCGCAAATTGAGATCAATTCAACGGCCACACACACCTCAACCCCATTAAACCTGATCGTCACTGACGCGACTAACTGGCGCGATTTCGCTCGAACGCCATCGGGATAGAGATTGGGACTAGAACGTTATGAACCTTAGGCAGCTTCAGATATCCCGTCGCACCATCGCCGTCTGCGTGGCGGTGGCCGGCACGGTGTCGCTGGCGATTGGCGCCCATGCCGCGCTCAACAAGCGGACACCGGATGTTGCCAAGGAGACTGTCACCGGCTCCGTCGCCACCGGGCAGACCGGCAGCGTTGCGGCCGGCGCCTCCCGCCTCGCGCTGATCATCGGCAACGGCCACTATCCGGACGCCGCCGCGCCGCTGGTCCAGCCGATCAACGATGCCCGCACTTTGTCGTCGGCGCTGCGCCGCGAAGGTTTTGACGTCGACGTGGTCGAGGACGCGACCAAGGACGACATGTTCCGCGCGGTCGAGCGTATGAAGGCCAAGATCCGGCCCGACACCGTCGTGATGCTGTTCTTCGGCGGCTACGGCGTGCAGGTCGGTCGTGAGAGCTACATGATCCCGGTCGATGCCACGATCTGGAAGGAGGCCGACGTCAAGCGCACCGGCGTCAGCGTCGAATCCGTGCTCGATGCGATGAAGGAGCGTGGCGCGAAAGCCAAGCTCGTCGTGCTCGATGCCTCGCGCCGCAATCCCTATGAGCGCCGCTTCCGTGCCTTCTCGCACGGCCTCGCCCCGATCAGCCCGCCGGACAACACCATCGTGCTGACCTCGGCGACGCCGGGCAAGGTCGCCGACGACTCTTCAGCGCCCAACAGCGTCCTGGTTTCCGAGCTGATCAACAACCTCAACGCTCAGGCCGGCGCAGAGACCGCCTTCAACAAGACCCGCGTCGCGATCTCCCGCGCCTCTGAAGGCGAGCAGGTGCCGAGCGTGTCGTCGTCGCTGCTTGAAGACATCAAGCTCGGCGGCTGAGCCACGCCGTCTCCTCAATGTCGTCCTGGCGAAAGCCAGGACCCATACCGCGTGATCTATCGATGAAGCGTGCTGCGTGTACCGCGGCGCGCATTCACTGCCAATCTTCGCAAAATTTCTGCCGGTGGTTATGGGTCCCGGGTCGCGCTTCGCTTGCCCGGGACGACGCCGTGGATGGAACGCCGTCTACTTCGCGTCCGCGCTCGCGCCCACCGGCCGCACCGGATCGCCTTCGCGCAGCAGTGCGCCGGCGCGGGCGACGACGATGTCGCCTTCCAAAATGCCGTCGCGGATCTCGACCTGGCCGGCCGACATCAAGCCGGTCTCGACCCGCCGCGTCTCGACACGGCCGCCGCGCACCACCTGCACCACGGTGCCGGCGGTGGAATAGAGGATCGCGGTCAGTGGCACCGCGACGCCGCAGCTCTGCCCGGTCTTGATCTGCGCGCGGCCGGACGAATTCACCAGCAGCCGCTGGTTCGATCCGATGCCGACGAACACCTGGCCGAGCTGGCTGTTCGGCTCGATGGTCGGCGCGATCGTCCGCACCTTGCCGTCCATCTCGCCGGCGCCGATGATCTTGAGCCGCGCGGTCTGCTCGGTCTTCAGCTTGGCGATATCGCGGGTCGGCACCATGCCGACCAGGTCGTATTCGTTTCTGGCGATGATCGAGAACAGCGCATCCTTGCCTGATGCCGGCGCGCCCACGATCGCCGAGGACGCCGAGATCGTGCCCGCCACCGGCGCGGTGAGGTTGATCGAATTGGTGCCGTCGGTCAGCCGCGCCAGCACCTGGCCCGCGGTGACGGTGTCGCCGGGATCGGCCTTCACCTCCGCCACCTTCAAGCCGAACCGATCGGGCCGGACCTGCTGCTCGTCGCGCGGCAGCACGATGCCGGAGACCTCGACGATGTTGCCGAAGCAGAATTTCGAGGCCTTCAGCACTGTCACCGCCGCGCCCTTCGGCACGGCATCAGCCTCGCCCGCGGCAAGCGCGGGAGAAGCCGCGAGCAGAAGCAGCGCGGAAGCGGCGAGGGCGGCAGCGCGCAGGCGAGGCAAAATCATCGGCAAACTATTCCCAAAATGAGGGCCTCCTGAATACCAGATGCGGCCTCGCCGAGCCAGCCGGCTGCGCAGCGGCGGCCACCGCCTCGGCCGGGCCGGCACACGCGGCGAGCTCTAGCTTGGCCAGCTCCTCGGCGCGCCAGATGTGCCGCAGGATCTCCGGATTGACCCGCTCGGCGTGCGTCACCGGCAGCATGTGGCCGGCCGCCGGCAGATGCCGCATCTCGGCGCCATCAATGATCGCGGCGAGTTTTGCGACAATGCGCTGCGTCACATAGGGCGACAGCCCGCCCGACACCAGCAGCGTCGGCACCCGCAAGGCGCGCGCGGCGGCCGCCACGCCGTCGAGATCGAGCGCGGCGTTGAAATCGTAAGGCAGCTTGTCCGCCTGCTCGATCATCCGCAGCCGTCCGCTCGGCGAGAACTGCTCGCGCGGGCCGGAGCCGGCCCAGAACGCCGTGAACGCCTCGACCGCCTCCAGCACCGCGCCGTCGAAAATATCCTGCGACACCACCTGCGCGATCCGCGCGAAGCGATCGTACAGCCGCACGTCGGCGGAGCCATCGCGCAGCAACGTCGGCAAGACAGGCTCGATCAGCGTGAGGCTGCGGATGCGGTGCGCATAAGGCGCAATGGTCGCGAGCCGAAACGCGATCGCGCCGCCATAGGAATGCCCGACCAGATGGATCGGCCCCGTGGCCTTGGCGAGCCAGGGCTCGAGCCGCGCGATCTCGCCATCCAGCGTCCGCGGCCAGTCGCGCCCGCAGGCGGCGACGCCATAGCCGGAAATATCCGGCGCCATGAACGGCGTGCCACCGAGCGCGCCCGCAAGCTTCGTCCATTGCCGTCCCGACCCCAGCGAGCAGTGCAGCGCCACCACCGACGCCGCCGCGTGCGTCCCGTCCAATCCTGTCATCAAACCCATGCCTCGCGTGTTCTTGTTCTCAGAGCACGCGGTTCCCGCGCGCCCGTCATGACGCGAGCGAGGAGGGGGGTGGGTTATTCCTGGGAGGGGCGGGTGGGGTCGTGATCGTGATTGCGGAGGCAAGCGGATTCACTGGATGGTGATTTGAAGCTTGTGAGAGTTCGCGGAAATGAAAGCAATGTCGTAACAGTTGCGATTTTTAAGCCGCTTCCATTATTCTGATTATCAGAAGTTGCTTTGACATCCCAACTCAGCGCTTGGCCTTCCCTGCGCCCTCTCACGATCAATGAGGGTGAGTTGATCGCATCCCTCGGGCGCAACATGCCGCAAGATCGCGAACGCATATTCTTCATCTGCTTGACAATGTTGGTCGGGGACTAGATTGGGTGCAGCGCCGTCACACTGAGGAGGCCGCGACGCGGCCGTCTCGAAGGGTCGGCGGCCCGGCTGGTGGCCGTGCATCCTTCGAGGCTCGCTGCGCTCGCACCTCAGGATGACGGGACTGCTAGCGGTGCGGAGGCGACGACAGCGCAGCGTCAGCGCACGATGCGCTTCACGCGAGCCTTCTTCTTGGCGATGGGTGCCGGCGCCAGCTCGGCCTCGGCCGCAGCCTTGGCCTCGCGGGCTTCGCGCAGTGCGCGCAGGCGCTCCATGTTCTTGCGGATCGCGGTCGCGTCACGCTCGACTTCGGCGATGGCGCGCGCGCCTTCCTCGGCCGCCAGCCGCTGGCGGTCGGCCCTCGCAAGACTTGCGGGCGATGGGTCGGGCTTTCTGGCGCTCATCGGCATCCTCTTTAAAGCGCGATCCCTGCGTGGAGGTTCGCATTCGTCGCACGCGCCGGCGCGGCGCCCGGCAGGATCACGCGCAAAAAGATACGCAAAAACCCGCCCAATCCGGTGGACCGAGCGGGTCGCGACGTCATCCCAGTACATCCGTGGAATGACGAACTGGCATGATCGCGGCAAACGCGGAACGCGTTTGCGCGGAAATCATGCCGAAGCAAGAACCTCAGACGATCTGAAGATTCTCGGCGCTGGTCTTGCCGCGCATCTTGTCGGTCTTCAGCTCGAACGAGACCTTCTGGCCTTCAGCGAGGCCAGTCAGACCGGCACGCTCGACTGCGCTGATGTGAACGAACACATCCTTGCTGCCGTCGCTCGGCTCGATGAAACCAAAACCCTTCTGACCGTTGAACCACTTCACAGTACCTGTCGCCATCTTCTCTTCTCCAAATTGCGCGTTTGCGCATGTGTTGCGCAGAATCGCGCGCCATCCATTCAACTGACGATGTCTTTGGAGGAGGGCCGTTCTGACCATTCAACAAGGCGCAACGGCTAATCGAATGGCCACACTATACACACTTTCCCCGCGAATGCAAGGTTCTGACGGTACCGGGTTCCCGCTCGGATTATGGGAATGGAGGGAGCGCGGATCACTCCGCCGCCGCCTCCGCTGATGGTTCGCCCTTCCAGCTCAGGATTTCCGCGGCGAGGATCGGGTGATTAAAGCCCTTCAGCACGAGGTCATCGATGGCGCGGCCTTCGACGTGGGGCTCGACCATGCCGAAGACACGGCGGCTCACCACGATCTGGCCGGCTTTGGCCTCGCCGCACAGGCGGGAGGCGAGGTTGGTGACGCTGCCGATCGCGGCATATTCCAGCCGCTGCTCGAAGCCGACCTGGCCGAGCGTGGCGTAGCCGAGCGCGATGCCGATACCGAAGCCGAGGGTATGCCCGCGGTTGCGCCACTTCTCGGTTAGGGGGCCGACCGTGTCGCGCATCTCCACCGCCATCCGCACGGCGCGCGCGGTGTGGTCGGCGAGCTGGATCGGCGCGTTGAACAGGATCATCACGCCGTCGCCGGCATATTTGTCGAGCGTGCCTTCGTATTTGAAGATCAGCTTGCCGAGCGCTGCGTGATATTCGCGCAGCACGTTCATCGCTTCTTCCGGCTCGGTCGCCTCGGTGAAGGCGGTGAAGCCGCGCAGGTCGCAGAACACGACGGTCACTTCGCGGCGGTGGCTGTCGAGCAGGCCCTCGGGATTGTCGGAGGAGGCGATCAGCTGCGCCACCTGCGGCGCCAGGAAGCGCTCGAGCCTTCGGATGCGCTCGATCTCGCCGAGCTGGGTCTCGACCCGCTGCTCCAGCGACTTGTTCCAGTCCTTGAGCGCTTCCGTCTGCTCGCGCAGCTTGTCGGCCTGCTCGCGCACGGTGGTGTTGGCCTCTTCCAGCGCGTGGCTCTTCTGGTCCACTTCCGTGAACAGCCGCGCATTGCGCATCGCCAGCACAGCCTGGTGCGCAAAAGTCTTCATCAGGCCGATCAGGCTCGCGGGGAAATCGCCCGCCGTCTTGCGCAACACCACCAGCGAGCCGAGCACGCCCTGCTGGTCGACCAGCGGCACGACAAGCACGGAGTGGAAGCCGGCGCCGACCACGATATCGCGCAGCGGATGATCGGCCGGATCATCAGGACTTGCGGCGAGATCGGGAAACGCCAGCGGCTCGCCCTTGGCGGCGGCCTCGGCAAGCGGGCTGTTCGCCGCGTCGATCGCGCGATGATGGCCTTCGGCTTCGGCGTCGATGCCGATCGATTGCGTCAGGTTGAATGTGCGCTGTGCCGCGTCATAGCCATAGATCAACACGGCGTCGGCATGGGTGATCTCGAGCGCGCGAGCGGCGACTGTCGGCAACACGGCGTTGAGGTCGAGCGAGGACGCCACCGCGCGGCCGACCTCCTCCAGCACCTTCAGCTCGTTGATCGATTGCGCGAGGTCGCGGGTGCGCTCCTTCACCTTGCCTTCGAGGCCGGAGTAGGTCTCGGCAAGCTGCGAGGCCATGCTGTTGAATTGCCCGGCGAGCTCCTCCAGCTCATCCGCGGTCTTCACCTCGATGCGGTGGCCGAAATCGCCGGCCCCTAACCGCCGCGCGCCGGTGCGCAGCGCCGTGATCGGCACCAGCATGCGCCGCGCCAAAATCGTGCCGGCGATGATCGCGACCACGAGGCCGAGCGCGATCAGAAGCGCGATGCGCACCAGCTGGTCGCGGATCGGCGACAGCGCCTGCGCCGTCGGCTGCTCAACAAACACGTGCCAGCCGAGGTCCGGCGCTGCCGTCGCGGTCGTCAGCACCGCGTTGCCGTCGACATCCTTGCCGGAGGCGACCGGCCTGCCGCTCCGCGACAGCACCGCGGCGACCTGCGGCAGCGCGGCGAGATCCTTGCCGATTTCGGGGCCCTTCGACGAGCTCGCCAGCACGCGGCCCTTGGCGTCGACGAGATAGGCATAGGCGCTGCGGCCGACCTGGGAATCGCCGAAATAGTCATTGAGGAAGCGCAGGTCGATCTCGGCCACGGTGACGCCGGCGTTGAAGCCGGAATGCTGCTCGCCGATCGACATATACGGCCGCTCGTCGCGAAAGTACGCCGGCGCGTAGGCGGTGCCGCGCTCGACCGCCTCGGTGAAGCGGAAGTCGCGGGAGAGGTCGGCGTTGGAGTTCAGCGTGACGGTTTGGCGCGACAGCCGCAGCACCTCGCGGCCCTGGCCGTTGATCAAAGTGAGCTGGCTCACCGCCGGCACCTGGCCGAGCAGCTGGGCATAGTCGGCGCGGCGCAGCTCGATCGTGTTGGAGGAGGCGCGGGTGACCCAGGAGATCTGTCGCTCGAGGTCGGCGATCGATTGCTCGATGCGCTTGGCGGTGGCGTCCGCCTTCTCGCTCATCGCGTCCGTCAGCGTGGTCCTGATGCCGCGATAGCTGATCCAGGTCTCAAGCGCGCCGTTGACCGCGAGCACGAACACAACGAGGCCGACCAGCGCGAGGACGTATTTGGCGAACAGGCCGCCGCGCAGGAACCAGTTCTTGCCCTTGTCCGGTGCCCCGTTCATCCAGCCTCGTCCGTTCCCCTCCGATCAGTCGGGTGCGCCACTGTATCCGCTGCTGTTTAGCACGGATCGGTGGGGCAAAGCGGGGCCTCCCGTCGCATGGTTAGCCCTGCATTCCAGCGGGGGATATCCGGGAATATTCAGCGGTTGAACAGCTGCCGCAGCACGTCGTTCATCGCCGGATTGTCGTGCTGCTCGGTGGTGTCGGCCGGAGGAGGGGCAGGCGGTGGCGGCGCGGCGGCCGCCGGCGCGTCCGGCGCGGGCTGGGCCAGGCTGCGGCTCGGGCGGGAGGCGTTGCCCTGATTGAGAGTGGAGAGGCCCTGCTGCAGCAGGTTCCCGATGGTGTCGCCGAGCTGTCCGCCGAGCGGGTTGTTCTGGTCGGCCGCCGCGCCGGCTGGCGCCTGGCCCGTGCCGGGCTGCGCACCGGTCTCGCCGCCCTGCACGCCGTTGAGGAGGTTGGTCAGTCCATTCAGGCCCTGGCTCAGGGCTTGGCCATTCGCCCCGAACAGGCCCTTGCCCATCTCCTTGAGCTTGGCGTAGGCGGCTTGGGGATTGTCGAGGATGCCCTGCATCTCCGGATAGATCCGCGGGGACACCCACGGCCCCTCGATCATCACGGGGATGCCGAGGCCGACCGGATTGCCGGCGCGGCCCTGGCCTTCGGTGGTCATCACGAGCTGCGGCTCGACGCGGAACCCGATCTGGCGGGTGTTGAGATCGATGGTGCCAACCCCGCCCATCTTCACCAGCGGGCCGATCAGGTTGAGATCGGTGGTGACGGCCTGGCCCTTGTCGAGCTTGAACGAAGCCGAGAGCTGGCTGAGATCGGTCGACAGCGCCTCGCTCTGCTGCCAACCCGACAAGGTGCCGGTGGTGAGGTTGCGGATCATCTGCGCGACGTTGAGGCCGAGGATCTTGCCGTCCTGGAATACGACGAACGCCGAGCCGCCGAGATTGCCGACGATGGCCCGTTCGCTGGTGCCCTGCGAGGTCAGCGCGATCTTCGCCTGCATCTTGCCGTCGAGCTTGTCGAACTCGGCGAGGCTCTTCAGCACCGGCAGCGCGCGCACGCCGGCGAGATCGAGCCGCAGCGCGTAGGTCGGAGCGGCGGCTCTGGCGTTGATCGTGACGTCGCCATTGGCGGTGCCTTCATAGGCGCCGAGATCGGCGAGCCGGGCCTTCAGCACGCCGCTGTCAACAGATGCATCGATCGCCGCCTGCGCGAAGCGGCCGTCGCCGATCACGAGCTCCGCAGCCGAGATGCGCGCCTGCGCGTCGACATAGTTGAGCCCGCCGAGGTCGATCGACGCGTTGCTCCAAATGTTGCTGCCCAATGGCTGTGCTGCATCGGACTGGCGCGGCGTCATCGCCACCGAGACGCGCTGGAAGTCGAGATCGAGCTTCACCAGCGGCTTGTTGCTGGCGAAGTCGACCGAGGCCCAGCCGGTGAAGCCGCCATCGCCGAGCATGCCGGACACGCCGTTGAACATCAGCACAGTGCCGTTCAGGCGCACTTCCGCATTGGCCTTGATCGCCACGGGTAACAGGCCGGGTGCATCGATGTTGAACTCGGCTGGTACGCTCTGCCGTTCCAGCGGCGCTTGCGGCGCGGTCGCGCGGATCTCGAACTTCAGCGGCTTGTCGCTGGCACTCGCACTCCCGGTGACGACGATCTTGCGGTCGGCGCCGATGGTCGCATCGGCATTGAGCGTTTCGATCCGGTTCTCGACCCGGTCGCGCACATTGGCGAACACGATGGTGCCGCCGCTGACGCTGACATGCCGGATCGTGATGCCGCCGTTGTCGGGCGCGGACGACTTCGCCGGCGGATGATGGTCGCGGGTGCGCTCGCGCTGCAGCGGCAGGTTGACCACCGGCTTGACGATCACGAGGTCGGTGATGTCGGGCTGGCCCGACCACAGGCTCGACAGTGTCATCTCGGCTTCGACCCGATCGGCCGCGAACCGGGTGCTGGTCTCGCGCTCGCGCGGGTCCTGCAACACGACGTCGCGTAGCGTCAAATTGACGATCGGCCAGAGACTAACCTTGGCGCCGCCATTGATGCTGAGCGTGTAGCCGGTCTCGCGCTCGACCCGCTCGGTGATGGCCGATGTGAGGAAGGAGGACGGGATCCCGACCGCGGCCACCAGCGCGATGATCACGATCACGACAGCGATGGCAGCCCCGGCGAATTTCAGTGCTCTCATCTCGATATTCCAGGCCGGGCAGACAGGGTTCCGCCGCGGAAGGGCACGGCCGATCGCATGAGATTATCCCGCAAACGGGACCTCGCTCCAACGAGGCGAAAAATAATCCGTTACCAGCATGAACTTATGTGACCTCTCACACACTCTTATGAGGGTGATTGTTGCTAACCGGGCGGAGGGGACCGCTCGGATCGATTTGGAAGGCAATACAATGAGCAAACAGGCCGAATTTGCGGTCATTCTGAAAATGAACCCTATGTTCGCCGATCTCGGTGCGGACGAACTGGCGCGGCTTTCGGGCCTCTGCCACACCCAGCAACTCGCCTCCGGCGAGGTGCTGTTCCAGAAAGGCGATCCCGGCGATGCCCTGTTCGGGGTTCGCCGCGGCCAGGTGCGCATCGAAACCGGCGCCTCCGACGGCAGCCGGCTCACACTGAACTTCATGGGATCCGGCGATCTGTTCGGCGAAGTCGCCGTGCTCGACGGTCAGGATCGCACCGCGGATGCGACTGCGGGCGAACCCACCGAATTGTTCGTCCTGCGGCGGGAGGATTTCCTGGGCTTCCTCGAGCGCGAGCCGAAGGTCGCGGTCCGCCTGATCGAGTTGCTGTGCCAGCGCATCCGCTGGCAGAGCGAGCGGATGGAAGAATCCGTATTGCAGCCATTGCCGGTCCGCCTCGCACGCCGGCTGTGCGCGCTGGCCGAGGATTTCGGTTCCGAGGTACACATCTCGCAGGAACAACTCGGCATCTTCGTCGGCGCCGCGCGCGAGAGCGTCAACCGGCAACTGCAGACCTGGCGCAAGGACGGCATCGTCGACCTGCAGCGCGGCCGGATCATGCTGCACAACATGACCAAGCTGACGGCGGTCGCACGCAACGATTAAACGGTTGCATGCAACGCGCGCGCGAGGATCGCCGTCCTCTCGCGCGCCTTGCTTGCGAATGTTGACGCACTCCTGCCTAAAAGACTTGCTTGCATGACGAGGCGGGTATCGCTTTCATCCGCCTGCCGGTCCTTGGGGTGACACCCAGCCTTGCTGGCCTCACGCCATCCACCTGCAAACCCCTGCGGTCTTTCCCGTTGACCGCAGGGGTTTTGCGTTCAGTGGATGCGTGACGCGAATTCGCTTACCTCATCACCACGTCGGGATTGGCCCAGCGCAGATACTGGCGCGGCGCAGTGCCGAGCTCGCGCTTGAACATCGCAGCGAATGCGCTCGGGCTGTCATAACCGACGTCGAGCGCAACGCAGGTGACGGCTTCGCCGGCGCCGAGCCGCGCCAGCGCTTCGAGCAGCCGCACCCGCTGGCGCCAGGCGGCAAAGCTCTGTCCGGTCTCGCGCCGGAACAGGCGCGTCAAGGTCCGCCGGCTGAGTTGGCTGCGATCGGCCCATTCGTCGAGTGTGAGATCGGAGCTCGGATCGACCAGCACCGCTTCGCAGATCGCGGCGAGCCGCGGATCGGGCGGCACCTGCACATGCAACGACACTTCGGGCATCCTGCCGATCTCATCGAGCAGGAAATCGACCAGCCGGCCATCGCGCCCTTCCGGGTCGTAGCGGGTCGGCATATGCACCGCTTCTTCCATCAGTGCTTCGACCAGCGCGGAGACCCTGATCAGGCGGCAGGTTGCCGGCGCATTCCGCACGCGATCCGGCGTGACATAGATGGTCTGGATCTCGACCTCGCCCCATGCGCGCGACTGGTGCGCAACGCCGGCCGGAATCCACAGGCCGTGGCCGGGCGGAACGACGAAATGACCGCGCTCGGTCATCATCGAGGTCACGCCTGCGGTCTGAAGGATGAACTGATCGCGGCGATGGGCGTGTCGCGCGCTCGTGCTTTCGTTCGGATAGGAGGCCGCCATCGCCGCGAGCGGCCGTTCGACCTGTTGCAATTGTCCGGCATAATGCGCGGCGGCTACGGGACCGGCTTGCTTGCGGCACACGCGCAAACCGGCGGTGTCATTTCGTCGCGCTGCGACTTTCAAGTGTCGTGAGCTCCTGATCGATCGTCGTTTTCGCAGGGTGCTCATGCATCTTCCGGGCCAGTTGGCCCGATCGCGATGGTTGTTGTCCCCATTCAGGTAGCGCGGGATACGGCGTTTGGCAACAATGCCCCACCCCGCGACATTCGCCGAAATCGAATGCCTGACGCGCGGCGACGGAGAGGTCCGATGAACAGACGCGAATTCACCAAGGCGATGCTGGCCTGCGGTGCAGCCATCCCGTTCGGCATCACGCGGGCAGCGGGCCAGACCCGCGGTGGAACGCTCAACACCATCATCCAGCCCGAGCCGCCGGTTCTCGTGACCGCGCTGAACCAGCAGCAGCCGACCCTGACGCTCGGCGGCAAGATCTATGAAGGCCTGCTGAAATACGGCGCCGACCTCAAGCCGATGCCCGGCATGGCGCAGTCCTGGGAGATCTCGCCGGACGGCCTGACCTACACCTTCAAGCTGTTTCCCGGCATCACCTTCCACGACGGCAAGCCGATGACTTCGGAGGACGTGGTCTTCAGCTGCATGAAGCTGCTGGTGGAGACCCATCCGCGCGCGCGGCAGAATTTTTCGCGCGTCGCATCGGCCGAAGCGCCCGATCCGCTCACCGTCGTGTTCAAGCTGAAGCAGCCGTTCGCCCCGTTCATCGGCTGCTTCGACTGTACGTCCGCGCCGATCGTGCCCAAGCACATCTACGACGGCACCGACTATCGCAAGAACCCGGAGAACGACAAGGCGATCGGCACCGGCCCCTTCAAGCTCAAGGAATGGGTGCGCGGCTCGCACGTTCACCTCGTCCGCCACGACGGCTACTATCTGAAGGGCGAGCCTTACCTCGACGAGATCGTCTATCGCGTGATTCCGGATGCGGCGTCGCGCGCGCTCGCGCTCGAAAACGGCACGGTGCAGCTGGTGCAATGGTCCGACGTCGAATTCTACGACGTGCAACGCTTCAAGACGCAGAAGAACCTCGAATTCACCACCAAGGGCTACGAGTATTTCGCGCCGCATCAATGGCTCGAAATGAACAACCGCATCGCGCCGATGAACGACAAGCGGTTCCGGCAGGCGGTGATGCACCTGATCGATCGCGAGGCGTTCAGCAAGCGCGTGTACTTCGGCAATGCCAAGGTCGCGACCGGTCCGATCTCGTCGAAGACGCGGTTCTACGATCCGAACGTGAAGCGCTACGAGTTCTCCGTCGACAAGGCCAAGGCGCTGCTCGACGACATGGGATTGAAGGTAGGCGCCAACGGCAAGCGGGCCGAGATCAAGTACATCGTGCCGCCCTATGGCGAGTCCTATCAGCGCGCCGGCGAATTCTTCCGCCAGAGCTTTGCACGGGTCGGCATCGACCTCGTGCTTGTCGGCACCGACATGGCCGGCTGGGCCGAGAAGGTTGGCAACTGGGATTATGAGATGACCCAGAATCTGCTCTATCAGCTCGGTGATCCCGCGCTCGGCGTCGCCCGCACCTATATTTCGTCGAACATCAAGAAGGGCATCCTGTTCTCGAACACGCAAGGCTACTCGAATCCCGAGGTCGACAAACTGTTCGACGAAGCCGCAATCACGCTCGATGAAGCCAAGCGGCAGGAGCTCTACAGCAAGGTGCAACAGATCCTGGTCGAGGACGTGCCGGTCGCCTGGACGCTCGAGATCGAATATCCCATCATCTACGACAAGGCGTTCAAGAACATCGTGACGACGGGCATCGGCTCGCACGAAACCTTCGGGTCGGTCTACAAATCGTGACGCCACTCGGGAGCGCAGCGGCGATCGGGCTCCGGGCGATCAGCCGTATCGCGCAGCTCGTCGCCGTGATCCTCGTCATCGCGACGTTCAACTTCGTGCTGGTGCGGGCCGCCCCCGGCGATCCGGCCCAGGTGATGGCCGGGCAATCCGGCGCGTCCGATCCAAAACTGCTCGACGATCTGCGCAAGGAATACGGGCTCGACAAGCCGTATTTCGTGCAGCTCGTAAGTCACCTCGGCCGCGTCGTCAGGCTCGACCTCGGTTATTCCTATCGCCAGCGCCGCCCGGTGGTCGATCTGATCCTCGAACGGCTTCCGGCGACGCTGCTGCTGACGGTCACGGCGTTCTGTCTCGCGCTCCTGATCGGCACCGCGCTCGGTGCGCTGGCGGGGCTCGCGGCGGGCAGCGTGCTCGATACGGTATTCACCGTGCTCTCGCTCGTGCTCTACGCGACGCCGGTGTTCTGGCTCGGCCTGATGCTGGTGCTGGTGTTCTCGGTGACGCTCGGCTGGCTGCCGCCGTTCGGCTACGAGACCATCAACGTGCAGCTCTCGCCGATCGAGCACGCGCTCGACATCATCAAGCACATGATCATGCCGGTGGCGTCGCTGGCGGCGATTTACCTCGCGATCTATGCGCGGCTGATGCGCTCCTCGATCATCGAGGTGGCGCAGCAGGATTTCATCAAGACGGCGCGCGCCAAGGGCCTGTCCGGAACGCGCATCGTGGTCGGTCATATGCTGCGCAATGCGCTGGTGCCGGTCGTCACCGTTGCCGGCATGCAGGCCGGCGCGCTGGTCGGCGGCGCCGTGGTGATCGAGACGGTGTTTGCCTGGCCCGGCCTCGGCCGCCTGACCTTCGAGGCGCTGCTGCAACGCGACTATCCGGTCCTGCTCGGCATTTTCCTGATCCTCTCGATTGTCGTGATCGCGCTCAACCTCCTGACCGACCTGGTCTACCGGCTCATCGATCCGCGCATGACCACGGGAGCGGCGTGATGGAGACGGTACGCGCCTTCCTGCGTCATCCCAGCGGCATGATCGGGCTTGTCCTGCTGCTGATCGTTGTTGTCGTCGCGATCATCGCGCCGATTGTGTTTCCGGTCTCGCCCTGGGAGATGGTCGGGGCGCCGTTCACGCCACCCGGCGAGGACGGTTTGTGGCTCGGCGGCGATACGCTCGGCCGCGATGTCGCAGCCGGCGTCGCCTACGGGGCGCGTGTCTCGCTCCTGATCGGCATCGCATCGGCGCTCGCTGCGATGGCGATCGGCGTCGTGGTCGGCGCGATCTCGGGTTATTTCGGCGGCAAGGTCGATCTGGTGCTGATGCGGATGACGGAATTGTTCCAGACCATTCCGGCCTTCGTGCTGGCGATCCTGCTGGTCGCAACCTTCAATCCGTCGCTGCTCACGATCATTCTCACCATAGGTGCGGTGAGCTGGCCGCCCCTGGCGCGGCTGACGCGGGCGGAGTTCCTGCGCCTGCGCCACCGCGAATTCGTCGAGGCCGCGCTGTGCCAGGGCGAGCGCACCTGGCGCATCGTGCTCGGCCACATCCTGCCGAATGCGATCTCGCCGATCCTGGTCGTGACGTCGCTGACGGTGGCGACCGCGATCCTGCTGGAGAGCGCGCTGTCCTTCATGGGGCTCGGCGATCCCAATTTGATGTCGTGGGGCTTCATGATCGGCGCGGGGCGCACCGCAATCCGCAATGCGTGGTGGATGAGCGTGTTTCCCGGCCTTGCCATCCTCGTCACGGTGCTCGCGATCAACCTGTTCGGCGAGGGCCTGTCCGATGTTCTCAACCCGCGCGTCTCGAGGCGCCGGTCATGAGCGAGACCATGCAGTCCAGCGCGCCCGTCCTGACCGTCGATCGCCTCTCGATCGCGCTTCCTAAAGGCGGCGACCGGCCGTTCGCGGTCGAGAATGTGTCGTTTGAGATCAAGCCGAACGAGGTGGTCTGTCTGGTCGGCGAATCCGGCTCCGGCAAGTCGATGATCGCCCATGCTGTGCTGCAGCTGTTGCCGCGCGGCGTCGATATCGTGTCCGGCACCGTGACGGTCGCGGGACAGGATCCGTCGAAGCTCGACGGCCGTGGTCTGCGGAACTTGCGCGGCGGCAATGCCGCGATGATCTTTCAGGAGCCGTTGTCCTCGCTCAACCCGCTCAAGCGGGTCGGCAAGCAGATCGAGGAGATGATCCTGGCGCACCAGCGGCCGACGCCGTCGGTGGCGGAGGTCCGCGCGCGGGTGCAGACGTTGCTGACGCAGGTCGGGCTGCCGAATCCTCAGCTGCTGGAAAAGAGCTATCCGTTCGAGCTGTCCGGCGGCCAGCGTCAGCGCGTGATGATCGCGATGGCGATGGCCAACCGGCCCGCGCTCTTGATCGCGGACGAGCCGACCACCGCGCTCGATGTCACGACCCAGCGCCAGATCCTGCGCCTGATCGACGATCTCCGGCGCGAGCGCGGCATGGGCGTGTTGCTGATTACCCATGATTTCGGCGTCGTCGCCGATGTCGCCGATCGCGTCGTGGTGCTGCGCCACGGAAAGTTGGTCGAGCAGGGCACGGCCAGCGAGGTGCTGCGCAATCCGCAGGCCGCCTACACGCGCGAACTGATCGACGCGGTGCCGAAGGCCCGGCTCGCCGATATCCACGACACCATCGTGCGACCTGAGCCGCTGCTCGAAGTCGTCGGCCTGCAAAAGACCTTTCGGGTCAAGCGCGGCTGGTTGCAGCCGCCGCGTGAAGTCGTCGCCGCGGATGGCATCTCGCTGACCCTGCACGAGGGCGAGACGCTAGCCGTCGTCGGTGAATCCGGCTCCGGCAAGTCGACGCTCGGGCGCATGATCATGCGACTGACCGAACCGGATGCCGGCGCCATCCGCTTCGGCGGCGCCGATCTCCGGCAGCTGCGCGGCGAGGCGTTGCGCCAGGCGCGGCGGCAGCTTCAGATCGTGTTCCAGGATCCGTTTGCCAGTCTCGATCCGCGCCAGAAGGTCGGCGATGCCGTCGCGCGCGGCCCGATGGCTTACGGCACCTCGCGCGCCGAGGCGATGGCGCAGGCGCGGAAGCTTCTGGTCCGGGTCGGCCTGTCGGAGACGACAGCAGATCGCTATCCGCACGAGTTCTCGGGCGGCCAGCGCCAGCGCATCTGCATCGCGCGAGCGCTCGCGCTCAAGCCGCGGGTCTTGATCGCCGATGAGGCGGTGTCGGCGCTCGACGTCTCGGTGCAGGCCCAGGTGCTGGCGCTGCTCGCCGAGCTGCGCCAGGAGATGCGGCTGGCGATGCTCTTCATCACCCACGATCTGCGCATCGCCGCCGAGATCGCCGACCGCGTCATCGTGCTGCAGAAAGGACGCATCGTCGAGGAAGGCACCACGGCCGAGGTCTTCACCGCGCCGCGTCAGGCCTACACGCGCGACCTGCTCGATGCGATCCCGGGCCGCGATTTCTTCGACCAGCCGGGCTTTGCAGCCGCGGCTGATCCACGCAATGCGGCAAGGATCGCCACCGGCATCGACGCGGTATAGACTAACAACAAAGGGAGGTTCGCTATGGGTCACGAGGGCGCAGGCGGCAAGCCGCCGGTCAAGTCGCAGGAGGATCTTCGCGCGCATTTCGGGCAATTGAGCCCGCTCGCCGAGAAGAAGGTGCTCAACCATCTCGACAAGTTCTGCCGCGATTTCATCGCGCTGTCGCCGTTCCTGGTCATCGCCTCCAGCGACGGCAAGGGCCACGCCGACGCCAGCCCGCGCGGCGATGCGCCGGGCTTCGTCTCGGTGCTCGACGACAAGACGCTGTTGATTCCGGATCGCCGCGGCAACAACCGCGTCGATACGTTCGGCAATATCATCGCTTCACCCGGGATCGGGTTGATCTTCATGGTGCCCGGCATCAACGAGACCCTGCGGATCAACGGGCGAGCCGAGATCTCGCAGGAGCCGGATCTCTTGACGCCCCTGACGGTGCAGAACGTCACGCCGGTCATCGGCATCAAGGTGCATGTCGATGAGACCTACTTCCATTGCGGCAAGGCGCTGATGCGCTCAAAGCTCTGGAATCCCGCCGCGCAGGTCGAGCGCCACAGCTTCCCAACGCTCGGCCGCATCATCGCCGAGCAGACCGCGGCGGTCGAGGTCGAGGTTGCCGAGAGGACGATGGAGGAGGCCTATCGCACGCGGCTGTATTAGAGCGCGACAGGCTGGCCTCGTGGTTCGAGACGCTCCGCGAACGGCGCTGCTCACCATGAGGCGGCTCTACAGTTGAGCCGCCAAACAAGACGTATATCCCAGTCCAACGCTGTCATCGCCCGGCTCGACCGGGCGATCCAGTACGCCGCGCCCCCTCGGCTCAAGCACCGCGGTCTCTGGAATACTGGATCACCCGCATGCGCGGGTGATGACACTGAGCAAGCTGAAGGGACGTCTGCACGATTTCTGGATAATGGAAAAATACCCCTGAGTTGCCCGACGAGTCAAGTTGCCGTGTCGAACGCGGTGGCCGCCGGCTACTGTGCATGGGGTTGTTTTCGATATTTTGGTGAGCGCCCCTTCGTGCGCTGACGCGCCGCGCCTCAATTCATTCTGCGGCGGGCGAGATCATGCTCGGCGGGCCGGGCTTCTTGGCCTTGTCAGCCTCGGGCTCGCTCGGGGTCAGCTCGTGGTCGGCATGCGAGACCACGAGCCGCTTGCCGAAGCGCCAGATCAGGTTGCCGATATCGTCCATCACCATGAACATCGCCGGCACGAACACCAGCGACAGCACGGTCGAGAAGATCAGGCCGCCGATCACCGCGAGCGCCATCGGCGAGCGGAATTCACCGCCGGCCCCGAACGCCAGCGCCGAGGGCATCATGCCGGCGGCCATCGCGATCGTGGTCATCACGATCGGGCGGGCGCGCTTCATGCCGGCGTCGATCATCGCATCCTCGCGCGCCTTGCCGTCGCGGATCGCCTCTACCGCGAATTCCACCAGCATGATGGCGTTCTTGGTGACGATGCCCATCAGCATCAGGATGCCGATCCACACCGGCGTGGTGAGCTGCTTGCCGGTCAGAAGCAGCGCGCCGATCGCGCCGCCGATCGAGAGCGGCAGCGAGAACAGGATGGTGATCGGCTGCAGGAACGTGCCGAACAGCAGCACCAGCACGGCATAGACCATCATCAGGCCGGCGGTGATCGCGGTGGCGAAGCCGTCGGACAGTTCGGCGAGGCTCTCGGCGTCGCCGGACGGGCTGACCCTCACGCCCTTCGGCAGGCTCTTCATCACAGGCAGATCGTAGATCAGCTTGGTGGCATCGCCGAGCGCGGCATTACCGACCAGGTCGGCCGCGACGGTGGCCTGCCGCTCGCGGTCGTAGCGGTTGATGCTGGTCGGGCCCTGATCGAGCTGGATGTCGGCGACGACGGAGAGCGGCACGCCGCCGCGTTCGCCGCGCTGGCCGAGCGGCACGCGCAGCTGCTCCAGCATCTGCAAATCGCTGCGCGCATTGTCCTCGAGCTGGACGCGGATCGGCACCTGACGCTCGCCGGCGTCGAACTTGGCCAGCGCCGGGCCGACGTCGCCGATGGTGGCGACGCGAATGGTCTGCGACAGGCTTTCGGTCGAGACGCCGAGCCGCGCCGCGAGCTCGGCGCGTGGGCGGATGCGCAGCTCGGGCCGGTCGAGCGCGGTCTCCGAGATCACGTTGGCGATGATCGGGATCCGCTTCATCTGCGTCGCCAGCTCGCTGGCGACGTTGTTGACGATGTTGCTGTCGGTGCCGGTGACCACCAGCGAGATGGCGCGCAGGCCGTTCTCGTCGAGGAACCAGAACCGGATATCGGGGACGTTATCGAGCTCCTTGCCGATCGACAGCTCCAGCTCGCGCTGGGTGATCCTGCGGTCCGCCTTCGGCGTGTAGTTGATGATCAACGCGGCGCGGCGCACTTCCTGGATACCCGGCGGCACGCGGCCGCCGTCGACGAATACGCTGCGCACCTCGGGCCGCTTGCGCAGCCGCGCCACGATCTCCTCGGTGACCTTCTCGGTATAGGCAAGCTGCGAGCCCGGCGGCAGCTCCATCGCCAGCAGCGAGCGCGCGGTGTCCTGCGCCGGCAGGAAGCCCTGCGGCAGCAGCGTGATGCTCCAGATCGACGCGGCGAACACCGCAAAGCCGATCAGCACGGTGATGTAATGGTGCTTCACCGACCAGGTGACGAGGCCGTGATAGCCGCGCAGGATGCGGCCGGGCGGCGGGTCGTCGTGGTCGTGATGCTTGAGGAAATAGGCCGCCAGCATCGGCGTCACGAAGCGCGCGGCGAGCAGCGAGAAGAACACCTGCACCGACACGGTGATGCCGAACTGCTTGAAGAACTGCCCGGCGATCCCGGACATGAAGCTCGCCGGCGCGAAGATCGCGATGATGGTGAGCGAGATCGCGATCACCGCGAGGCCGATCTCGTCGGCGGCCTCAAGCGCGGCCCGGTAGGGCGTCTTGCCCATCCGCATGTGGCGGACGATGTTCTCGATCTCGACGATGGCGTCGTCGACCAGGATGCCGGTCGACAGCGTGATGGCGAGGAAAGAGACCAGGTTGAGCGAGAAGCCGAGCAGGTCCATCGCCCAGAAGGCCGGGAAGATCGACAGCGGCAGCGAGACCGCCGCGATGATGGTGGCGCGCATGTCGCGCAGGAACAGCAGCACGATGATGACGGCGAGGATCGCGCCCTCGAACAAGGTCGAGATCGCGGCCTCGTAATTGCCCTTGGTGAACTCGACCGAGGTGTCGATCAGCTTGAGGTCGACGTCGGGATAGGCAACCTTCAGGGCGTCGATCCGCTTCTGCACCGCGGCCGCGACGACGACATCGCTGGCGCCCTTGGAGCGCTTGATGCCGAGCGCCACCACCGGCTCGCCGTTGAAGCGGGCGAAGGTGCGGCGGTCGGCGATGGTGTCGGTGACGGTGCCGAGATCGTCGAGCCGGATCTCTCCGCCGCCGAACAGCGGAATCATCGTCCCGGCGAGCTCATTTAGCGTCTTGGCGCCGGCAAGCGTCCGGATCGCCTGGTCGTTCTTGCCGATCTCGGCGCGGCCGCCGGCGACGTCGACATTGGTGCCGCGCAGGATCTGGCTGACATTGACCGCGGTGAGCCCCACCGCCTGCAGCTTGTCGGGATCGAGCGAGACCAGGATCTCGCGCTCGACACCGCCGATGCGCTCGACCTGGGCGACGCCGCGCACACCCTGCAGCGCGCGCTTGACCACGTCGTCGACGAAGTAAGAGAGCTGCTCCGGCGTCTTGCCGGGCGAGATCGCGGCATAGGTCACGATCGGTAGACCGATCACGTCGACGCGCTGGATCAACGGTTCGGTGACGTTCTGCGGCAGGTTGGCGCGCACCCGCGTCACGGCGTCCTTGACGTCGTTGAGCGCGCGATCGGTGTTGGTCTCCAGCGCAAACTGGATCGTGGTCACCGACAGGCCATCGGTGATCGAGGAGGAGATATGGCGCACGCCCTCGACGCCGGAGACGCCGTCCTCGATCGTCTTGGTGACCTGCGATTCAAGTTCGGAAGGCGCGGCGCCGAACTGCGAGACCGCGACCGAGATCACCGGAATGTCGGCGCTCGGCAGCCGCGTCACGGCGAGCTTGGTGAAGGAGACCCAGCCCAGCACCAGCAGGATGATCGAGAAGACGATCGAGGGAAGCGGGTTCCGGATCGACCATGCCGAGATGTTCAAAGCCATTAGCGTATCCGAATTAGCGTGATCGCGTGCGATCGAGTTCGTCGGCGAACATAGTCTTTATCTGGTCGCCGTCATGCAGCGAGGTGCCAGCATCGGCCACGACGATTTCGCCGACGTCGAGGCCTTCAAGGATTTCGGTCGAGGTGTCGGAGGTCAGCCCGACGCGCACCCTACGGGTCTCGACCGTGTTGCCCTTCACGACCTGCAGGGTCAGGCGGTCGATCGCGGTGCGCGGCACCGCGACGCCGCAGGAGCGCTTGGCGTCGATATTGGCGCGCGCGAACATGCCGACCTTCAGCGTCGGATTGTTGTTGATGGTGATGCGCACGTGCCCGAGCTGGGTGGCGCGGTCGATCTGCGGCGAGATCTGGCGGACCTTGCCGACGATATCGGGCGCATCGTCGCGGCTGATCCGGACATTGGCGCCGGGATTGAGCTTCAGGAGCTGGAAGCTCGGCACCTCGGCGTCGAGCTCGATCTCGTTGTTGACGGAGATCTTGAACATCGCCGGAGCCTGCGGCGAGGCCGGGGCGCCGGGCGCGGTGCGGACCTCGGTGACGAGGCCGGCGGCCGGCGCGCGCAGCACGATCGGCTTGGCATTGCCCTGCGCCGCCTGCTGCGGCGGCGGGGTCAGCCGCGCCAGTTCCTGGTTCTCGGTCACAATGTCACCTTCGCGAACCAGCACGTCGGTAACCTTGGAGCCGTCCTGGTCGACATTCACCTGCGCCTCGCGGCGCGGCACAATGAAGCCGGTGACGCGAACCATGTCGGAGAAGCAGGCATTGGTCGATTTCGTCACCACGACCAGCGCCTGGCCCGGCGTCTCCTTCTCCTCCGGATGGGAGCGGTGCTCGAACGCGTAATAGGCGATCGCCAGCGCGAGGAACACCACGGTGCCGAGCGCAGGCTTGAGGTATTGGGAAAAATGCATCGCCTGATCAATCCAGCACTTGGCGCGTATCGACAGTGATTGTCTTGGGCGCTCGTCGAAGTCTCATCTTGCCGTCGTAGTGTGCGGGCATCGGAAGGCCGGGTCCATTGTTCCGGATCATGCCCTGACGTCATGTGAGGCGGGTCACCTGTAGGCCGCTTTGGGCGTTCGCGCCAAAGCAAATGCGCCCCGCCGGGGTGCGGGACGCATTGTAACCTCAAAAAGGGGCCACGCCACCGCCCATCGCCTCTGGATCACTTGGCGGCGGTGTCCTTGTTTTCCATGTTCACGACCTGCACGCGCCGGTTGACATCCGCCATCGGGTGGCTCGGGTCCTTCAGCTTGCTCTTGCCATAGCCGACGGTGACGAGATCGGTGCCGTTGATGCCATATTTGTCGACCAGATAGCGCTTGATAGCGTCGGCGCGGCGCTCCGAGAGGCCCTGATTGTAGTCCTCGCCGCCGGCAGCGTCGGTGTGGCCGGCGACCACGAAGGTCGAGCCCTTCAGGTCCTGATTGGTCAAGGCGCGGCCGAGCGCCTGCACCGAGGGCAGCGACTTCGCGCTGACGTCGGCGGAGTTGTAGTCGAAGTTGATCTCGAGATCGATCTTCGGCTTGTCCTGGACGATGGTCGCGATTTCCTCGCGCTCGGTCGAGGACAGCGAGCGGGTGGCGCGGCCGCGGACGCTCTGCACGAATTTGGCCTGGTCGGCGCTCAGTCCGGGCGCGGTCTGCGGGCCGGCCGAGAGGCCGCGGGTCAGCGGCTTCTTCTCGGGCGTCAGCGCCTTGATGATCTGGTCCTCGGTCACGTCACCAGCGCGGGCGGCCGCCATGCCTGATAACAGCACGGCGCCGACGGTCACGATCGAAAGCATCGCGGCCCTTGCCGACGGCTTGAACATTTCGGTTCCTCCTGCGCCGGCTGGCGCGGTTCCATGCAGCTCTTTGGATTGATCGCGGGCATCGCTGCCCGGCACGCACCCTCTGATTAGTCGCGCAATTTCATCAGCGGTTCGAGCCGCAGGCAGGCCCCGGTTTCATGTGTCATTGCACGCCGTAGTCGGCGAATTCCTTGACGATATTCGGGTCCATCGCCTTGGCGTTGGCGATGTCGAGATCGCCTTCCGCGACCGCGCCGCTGCGCTTCTTGGCAAGGCCGCGCCCGTACAGCGACGAGGTCAGCCGCGGGTTGATCTTCAGCGCGGCGTCGAAATCGGCGATGGCGTTCTTGTTCTGCCCGCCCTTCAGATTCATCAGCCCGCGGCTGTCGAGCGCATCGACGAAATTCGGGCGCAGCCGCAGCGCCTCGTTGCAGTCCTTCAGGGCGGCCTGCAGGTCGCCGATCACGGTGCGGACCCAGCAGCGGTTGTTATAGGCCTCGACATCCTTCGGGTTCAGCCGCAGCGAATTGGTGAAATCCTTCACCGCGAGGTCGTAGGCGCCCTTGCTGGCAAAGACCTGGCCGCGGCGATACAGCGCAGCCGCGTCATCCGGGTTCTTGTCGAGCTTTTCGTTCAGGCCCTTGATCGTCGGATCATCCGCGAGAACAGGCGAATTGCTCGGGGCCGGCGTCGGCTGGATCACCACCGGCGGCGGAGGCGCGGGTGGCGGCAGCGCGATCTCGGGTCCCTTTGGGGGAGGCGGCGGTGCCGCCGGCGCTGTCGCGACCGGCTTCGGCGGCGCCGGTGGCGGCGTCGGCGCGGTTGCAGCCGGGGGCGTGGGTGTCGGCTTCGGCGTTGCAGCGGGTGGGGCTGGCGGAGCGGGCGGCGGCGAGACCGGCGGTGCCGTTGCCACCTCGGGCGACGGCGATGCTGCGGGCGCGGGCGCAGCGCTCGACGGTCCCGGTGCGCCGCCTGGACTGGCTGCGCCGCTTGGCGTGGCTGCGCCGGCTGGACTGAACGAGAAATCCTCGGCCAGCGACGACGAGATCCACGGCACCTGTTCCTGCCGCGAGGCGCGGGTGACGCCGACGCGGGTGCGGTTCAGCGTTTCCTCCGCCATCAGGTCGGGGGTGCGGATCTCCTTCAGCAGTTCCCGCACGAACAGGCTACGGTCGCTGCCATTGTCCGAGACCACCGACGACAGCGCGGCCGAATACATCACCAACGTGCCGTTGGGGGCGATCACCGGGGCGAGTCCCGCCGAGAAGCTGCGGAAGCGGCGCTCGAACGGGTTGCGCCTGGAGGCGTCGACCAGGGCGATCTTCACCCCGGCGCCGCGGCTATTGATCTCGCCGAGCACGGTCTCGAGGCTGAAGCCGTCGCGGCGGACGTCGGCCTCGGCCCAGATCTGGGCATCGATCGGGATCATGTAGCTCTGCCGGTTCGACTGGATGCCGTAACCCGAGAAGAAGATCAGCGCGACCGAGCCCGGCTTGATCTTGCCATAGAGCCGGTCGAAGGCGCGGCGCATGCCATCGCCGGTCAGGTTCTCGCCGACCTCGACGGTGAAGCCATCGCGCTTGAGCTCGTCGGCGACGTCGCGGGCGTCGTTGACCGGCTCCTTCAGCGGCGCGTCGGCGTCGGGATATTTGGCATTGCCGATGACCAGCGCGAAACGATCGCCGGCAGCGACGGACAGGGTGGGCGACGCGATTGAAAAAATCAGCGTGGCGAGCAAGGCAAGGCGGATTTTCATAATCGCGGCTAATCCAGATCGCGGCATTGCAATGAAATGGCGCCGCTTTCAGCCTGCGCCCCGGGGACCTTACTCTAGCGAAAATCCATTATCAAACCACGGTCAAACCCCCGTCAACGGCCTGCGGCACCATCGCTAATCGCGGCGGCGGTAACGAGGCCGCAGTGCAACAGCCGCGATCATGGCGGCCATCGCCTCCGTGGCATGGTGCAGGTTCATGCGACCGGATAGTGTGATTGCATTCACAGAGGCTTGTGCAGTGGTTTGGGCCGACCTGTCATGCGCTCGTCGCACTTTGCGCGGTTTGACCTTTGCGCGAGGCGATGGCTTTGTGGTCGGGACGCCAAGCCATTCAAGAACAGCCAACAAGAGCGAAACCGATGGGAAACGCCTACGAAATCTACGCCCTGCGCTATGCGACGATGTCGCCGCGCACGCCCCACCTCAATTTCCTGGTGCCCGATCCGCACGACACCACGGCGCAGGATCTCGATTATTTCGTCTGGCTGATCCGCGGCCACGGCCGCGACATCCTGGTCGACACCGGCTTCAACGCCGAGGAGGCCAAGGCGCGCGCCCGCAAGCTGACGCTCAACCCGGTCGATGCGCTGGCCGCCTTCGGTGTCAGTGCCGATGCGATCCGCGACGTCATCGTGACCCATCTGCATTATGACCACGCCGGCAATCTGGATCGCTTCCCGAACGCCAAATTCCATCTGCAGGAACGCGAGATGAGCTACGCGACCGGCCGCTGCATGTGCAACGGCATGCTGCGCCATCCGTTCTCCATTGAACACGTCACGCAGATGGTGCGCCATGTCTACGGCGAGCGCGTCACCTTCCATTCCGGCGACGGCGAGATCGCGCCCGGCGTCACCGTGCATCGCGTCGGCGGCCATTCCGACGGCCTGCAGGTGGTGCGGGTTGATACCGCGCGCGGCCCGGTGGTGCTGGCGTCGGACGCCGCGCATTATTATGCGAACCTGCACAAGAAGAGCCCGTTCCCGATCGTCTACAATGTCGGCGACATGGCGCAGGGCTGGGAGACCGTCGAGCGGCTTGCCGGTCATCCCGACCGCTTCATTCCAGGCCACGATCCGATCGTCAGCGAGATCTATCCGCGCGCCAGCGACAAGGTCGATGCGTTCGCGCTGCATCTGGCGCCGTCGCGATCGTTCGCGAAATAGCCTCGCCGATCGGGCAAGGCGTATCTGCAACACCTCAAGAAACGTCAAAAAGAAGAAGCGATATGACTGCATACAAGACTCTCGGATTCATCGGCCTCGGCGTGATGGGTGAGCCGATTTGCCGCAACCTGGTCAAGAAGAGCTGCAAGCGCGTCGTGGTGTTCGACCTCGCGGCTGAGCCGCTGCAACGACTACGCGCTGACGGCGCCGATGTGGCTGAAACGGTCGCCGATGTCATCAAGCAGAGCGACGTGCTGTTCCTCTGCCTGCCGAGCGCGAAACATGTGCGCGCGGTGTTCGAGGGTGACGGCATCCTGAAGAATGCGAGGGCCGGCCAGGTCGTGGTCGATCTCGGTACGTCTTCGGTCAGCCAGACCCGCGACTTCGCCGGGCAGTTGCAAGCCAAGGGCGCGGCCTGGGCCGACGCGCCGATCGCGCGCACCCGGCAGGCGGCGCAGGACGGCACGCTCAGCGTGATGGTCGGTGCGGTGCCCGTGCTCTATGCCGCGATCGAGCCCTTGATCCGCTGCTTTGCCACCGACGTCACCAATTGCGGCGAGGTCGGCGCAGGGCAGGTGACCAAGATCCTCAACAACATGGTGCTGTTCGAGACCGTGAACGCGCTGGCTGAGGCGGTTGCGGTGGCGAAGCACAATGGCGTCGATCCGAAGCTCTTGCTGGAAACCCTGTCGAAGGGCTCGGCCGACAGCTTTGCGCTGCGCAACCACGGCATGAAGGCGATCGTGCCCGGCGTGTTTCCGGAGCGCGCGTTCTCGACCGAATATGCGCTGAAGGATCTGTCCTACGCGCTGGAGCTCGCCGCCGACGCCGGCATCAAGATCCGCGGCGCGGAGCTGATCGGCACCGTGCTACAGGAGGCGATCGACAAGGGATCGAAGGATAATTATTTCCCTGTGATCGCGAAGCATATCGGCGGGGCGTAAATCCCTCCATCGTCATTCCGGGGCTCGCGAAGCGAGAGCCCGGAATCCATTCCACCACGAGTAATGCGGCTCGATGGATTCCGGGCTCGTGCTGCGCGCGCCCCGGAATGAAATCGGAGGGAGCCGCGGGCAAACATTCCACACCGTCACCCCCGCGCAACGGCATCGCCGTTGTCGCTGGAGGAGCGCGCTCTTGCGCGCGTCTCGAAGGGTCGACGGCCACCAGCCGGGCCGTGCATCCTTCGAGACGCGCTACGCGCTCCTCAGGATGACGGGTTGAGTGAGCCTAATACACGTCCTTGGCGTCGGCTTCTTCGCTGGTCTGCACCAGCTCGAGGCTGGTCTCGACCTTGCCGAGCAGGCGCGCGAGATCGCGGCGCTCCTGTGCGGACAGGCAGGACAGGATCTCCTGCTCCTTGCGCAGCAGGCGCGGGATCAGCTCTTCATACAGCGCCTGGCCCTTCCTGGTCAGTCGCAGGCGGAATTCGCGGCGGTCGTCGGCGTTCTCGACGCGCTCCACGATCTCGCGCTCCATCAGCGCCGACACCGCGCGGCTGATGGTGGATTTATGCGTGCGGGTGCAATGCGCGATGTATTGCGCGCTGCAGGGATCATTGCGGAAACCGAGCGTCGCGAGCACGCGCCACTCGGGAATATCGAGGCCGTAACGCGCCTGATATTCGCTCGATAGCGCCGAGGACACCTCGGCCGCCAGCCGGTTCAGGCGGAACGGCATGAAGTGGAAGAGGTCGAGGCGCTTTTTGGTCGGCGCGGTATTGTCGCGCGCATCCGCTTCCACGGCGCTGCGCGGCCGCATCGGAGGCTGGCTTGCAGAGGTCCTGGCCAAAAATTCCTCCAATTTGAGTTGACGGCGAGCCCGACTGGGAGTTTAAGATAGTTGCAAGTGAGACTAATTTAGCAAGGTCGCGGCCGGCCCGCAAGGTCTTGTCGCAAGCCGGTCACACAAGCCGCAGTCCGAGCCACGGACAAGGGCCGGCGCCAGGGAACATCCAGGGTCAAGCAATGGCAGCCAACACGGCACAGGCCAAAACCCAGTTCGGCTATCGCCGTCATCCCGACCAGGAGCGGTCGGGCGCCAATGTGGCGGAGTACCCGGTCGTGGTGGTCGGCGCCGGGCCGGTGGGGCTGTCGCTCGCGATCGATCTTGCGCAGCGCGGCCAGCGCGTGGTGCTGCTCGACGATGCCGACCGGATCGGCGAAGGCTCGCGCGCGATCTGCTTCTCGAAACGCTCGCTGGAATTCTGGGATCGCCTCGGCGTCGGCGACCGCATGGTCGAGAAGGGCGTGGTGTGGAGCGTCGGCAAGATTTTTCACGGCGCCTCGCAGCTCTACCAGTTCAATTTGCTGCCCGAAGAGGGCCACAAGCGGCCCGCCTTCATCAATCTGCAGCAGTTCTACGCCGAGGCCTATCTGGTCGACCGGGTCGAGCAGCTGCCTGAAATCGATCTGCGCTGGCGCAACAAGGTGATCGCGCTGGAGAGCCGCAACGATGGCGTCGCGTTGACCATCGCGACCCCGGAAGGCGCGTACCAGGTACACGCCTCCTTCGTCGTGGCTTGCGACGGCGCCCGTTCCTCGCTGCGGCAGATGGTCGGTGCGGATTTTGCGGGGCAGGTGTTCGAGGACCAGTTCCTGATCGCCGACGTCAAGATGACCGCGGCGTTCCCGACCGAGCGCTGGTTCTGGTTCGATCCGCCGTTCCATGCGGGGCGCTCGGCGCTGCTGCACAAGCAGCCGGACGACATCTGGCGGATCGATCTGCAGCTCAATCCGGATGCCGATCCGGTGGCCGAGAAGCAGCCCGAGAATGTCCGGCCGCGGATCGAGCGCATGCTCGGGCATGACAAGTTCGAGTTCGAATGGATCTCGCTGTACAAGTTCCAGTGCCGCCGGATGGCAAAATTCATCCACGGCCGCGTGATCTTCGCCGGCGATTCCGCGCACCAGGTCTCGCCGTTCGGTGCGCGCGGCGCCAATTCCGGGCTCGAGGACGCGGAGAATCTGGCGTGGAAGCTCGACCGCGTGCTGCGCCGGCTGTCGCCGGAGGGCCTGCTGGAGACCTATCACATCGAGCGCAGTGCGGCGGCGGATGAGAACATCCGCGAGTCCACCCGCTCGACCGATTTCATGGCGCCGGTGACGCGGCAGGAGGCGCGGCTCCGCGAAGCGGTGCTCTCGCTCGCCAAGGACACCGAGTTCGGCAAACGCATGGTCAATGGCGGCCGGCTGTCGGTGCCGTCGGTCTACGACACGCCGCTGTCGAGCGGCGACCGCGACAGCTGGCGCGGCGGCCCGCGGCCGGGCGCCTCGATGCTGGACGCGCCGGTGACCGAGCAGGGCGGCGGTTCCAGCTATCTGACCGACGTTTTTATCAGGCAGGGAACGCGTTTCACGCTGCTGGAGTTTGGCAATGGCGCGGCTGTCGATGTCCCTGACGGCGTCGGCACGATCCGCGTTGGCGGCGAGGGCGGGTTGGTCGACGCGCAGGGCCTTGCCGGCAAGCGCTACGACGCCGAGCCCGGCACCGCCTATCTGCTGCGGCCGGACGGCTATGTCGCGGCGCGCTTCCGGAACGCCGCGCGGCCGACACTCGATGCGGCGCTGGCGCGCGCCGCCGGCCTGAACTGAGGATTTTGCGATGGCGCTGTCGACCAGTTCGAACTTTGCAAAGCCCGATGACGCCTTCCGCGCCATCGTCGAGGCGCATCGCGGGCTCACCGAGGCGCAGAGCGCCGATCTCGATGCCGCGCTGGTTCTGGTGCTCGCCAACCACATCGGCGATCTCGACGTGCTGCGCGAGGCGATTACGCTGGCGAAGCGGCGGACGCTGGACGCGAGCCAGCAGCAACAACAGCAACAACAATAGCACTGATCAAACGGACAGGATTGAACTGATGGCCAAAGGTTTCGCATCGACCACGGATCTCGCGGAAAAGAAAGTCACCTTCTCCGAGATCGGCACCGATCTCTACGCCTTCACCGCCGAGGGCGATCCCAACACCGCCGTTATCGTCGGCGAGGACGGCTGCCTGGTGTTCGACGCGCAGGCGACGCCCGCGATGGCCAACAAGGTGATCGAGCGGGTCAAGACCGTCACCGACAAGCCGATCAAGTACGTCGTGTTGTCGCATTATCACGCGGTGCGCGTGCTCGGCGCCTCGGCCTATCACGCACAGGGCATCGTCGCCTCGCAGGAGACGCACCGGCTGATCCAGGAGCGCGGCCAGCAGGATTGGGATTCCGAATACGGCCGCTTCCCGCGGCTGTTCCAGGATGCCGCGAGCATTCCCGGACTGACCTGGCCGACGCTGACCTTCGAGGGCGAGATGTCGATCTATCTCGGCAAGCGCGAGGTGCGGCTGATGCAGCTCGGCGCCGGCCACACTTCGGGCGATATCGTCGCCTGGGTGCCGGATGCCGAGGTGATGTTCTCCGGCGACCTGATCGAATATCACTCGGCCTGCTATTGCGGCGATGCGCATCTGCGCGAATGGCCGATGACCTTGAACGAGATCCGCGCCTTCAATCCGAAGGCGATCGCGCCGGGCCGCGGCGATGCGCTGAAGGGCCTCGAGACCGGGCGCGATGCCATCGCGATGACCCGCGATTTCGTCACCACGCTCTACGGCGCCGCCGAATCCTCCGTCGCCAAGGGCCGCAGCCTGAAGGAATCAATGGCGGCGACGCGTGAGGTGATGGATCCGAAGTTCTCGAAATTCGCGATCTACGAGCACTGCCTGCCGTTCAATGTTTCGCGTGCCTACGACGAAGCGTCCGGGATCGACGATCCCGTGATCTGGACCGACAAGCGCGACCAGGAAATGTGGGCCGCCCTGCAAGGAGGATAGCGATGAACATCAACACCTCGCCTGATCAGATCGTTCGCAGCTCGGGGCAAGTCACGCCGGGCTACATGTCCGGCTTCGGCAACAGCTTTGAGACCGAGGCACTGCCCGGCGCGCTGCCGATGGGGCGCAACTCGCCGCAGCGCTGCGCCTATGGGCTCTATGCCGAGCAGCTGTCGGGCTCGCCGTTCACGGCGCCGCGCGGCACCAATGAGCGCTCATGGTTGTACCGCATCCGTCCATCCGTGCGGCACTCCGGCCGCTTCGCCAAGGCAGATAGCGGGCTGTGGCGCACCGCGCCTTGCCACGAATACGACATGCCGATCGCGCAACTGCGCTGGGATCCCGCGCCGATCCCGAAGCAAGACATGACCTTCCTGCAGGGCGTGCAGACCATGACCACAGCCGGCGACGCCAATACGCAGGCCGGCATGGCGGCGCACATCTATCTCATCACCAAATCGATGGTCGATCAGCATTTCTACAATGCCGACGGCGAGATGATGTTTGTGCTGCAGCAGGGCAATCTGCGCCTCGTCACCGAATTCGGCCGCATCGATGCCGAGCCGGGCGAGATCGTGGTGATCCCGCGCGGCGTGAAATTCCGCGTCGAGATTCCGAATGGCCCCGCGCGCGGCTATCTCTGCGAGAACTACGGCGGCGCCTTCACACTGCCGGAGCGCGGCCCGATCGGCGCCAATTGCCTGGCGAATTCGCGCGACTTCCTGACGCCGGTAGCTGCCTACGAGGACAAGGACACTCCGACCGAACTCTACGTGAAGTGGGGCGGCGCGCTGTTCAAGACCACATTGCCGCATTCGCCGATCGACGTCGTCGCCTGGCACGGCAATTACGCGCCCTATAAATACGACCTGCGCACCTTCTCGCCGGTCGGGGCGATCGCGTTCGATCATCCCGATCCATCGATCTTCACGGTATTGACGTCGCCGTCGGAGACCGCGGGCACCGCGAACATCGACTTCGTGATCTTCCCCGAGCGCTGGATGGTGGCCGACAACACCTTCCGTCCGCCGTGGTACCACATGAACATCATGTCGGAGTTCATGGGCCTGATCTACGGTGTCTACGACGCCAAGCCGCAGGGCTTCGTGCCGGGCGGCATCAGCCTGCACAACATGATGCTGCCGCACGGTCCCGACCGCGAAGCCTTCGAGCACGCGAGCAACAGCGAGCTGAAGCCGGTGAAGCTGACCGGCACGATGGCCTTCATGTTCGAGACCCGCTACCCGCAGCGCGTGACGCAGCACGCCGCGACGTCATCGACGCTGCAGGACGATTACTCGGATTGCTGGAAGGGGTTGGAGAAGAAGTTCGACCCGACCAAGCCGTGACCTTACCCTCCCCTGGAGGGGGAGGGTCGACGCGAATGAAATGAGCGGCGGGGTGGGGTGACAGTCTCTCCCTTGAGGCAGTACCCGAGTGGAGGGATCACCCCACCCTTCGCTCCATGCGAGCCGACCCTCCCCTCCAGGGGAGGGTGGCGAAAGTGGCACCACCATCATTGCATCGAGAAAACGATGACCCACCCCAACGACCCAAAACTCCGCTCCTTCATCGACGTCGCGCCGACCTCCGACTTCCCGATCCAGAACCTGCCGTATGGCGTGTTCTCGTCGAAGGACGGCCTTGCGCCGCGTGTCGGCGTTGCGATCGGCGACTATGTGCTCGACCTCTGGGAGCTCGAGCAGGACTCGCGGCTCGATGTTGGGCCGCTCGGCGTGTTCTCGCAGCCGTCGCTCAACGCGTTCATGGCGCTCGGGCCGAAGGTGTGGTCGGCGACGCGGGCGCGGATCAGCGAGCTGTTGCGCGCCGATCATCCGGAGCTGCGCGACAACAGGGAGTTGCGGGCGCGGGCGCTGGTACCGATGGCTGACGTTAGGCTGCACATGCCGTTCGCCGTCTCGGGCTACACCGATTTCTATTCGTCGAAGGAGCACGCCACCAATGTCGGCGTCATGTTCCGCGGCAAGGACAATGCGCTGCAGCCGAACTGGCTGCACATGCCGATCGGCTACAACGGCCGCGCCTCGACCGTGGTGGTTGGAGGCACCAAGGTGCGGCGGCCGCGCGGGCAGCTGAAGCCGCCGACCGCAGACGTGCCGAGCTTCGGCGCCTGCAAGCGGCTCGACTTCGAGCTCGAGATGGGCGTCGTGGTTGGCCAGGCGTCAGCGATGGGCGAGATGCTGACCGAGAAGCAGGCTGAAGAAATGATCTTCGGCTTCGTCATCCTCAACGACTGGAGCGCGCGCGACATCCAGCAGTGGGAGTACGTGCCGCTCGGGCCGTTCCAGGCCAAGGCGTTCGCGACCTCGATCAGCCCGTGGGTGGTGACGCGCGAGGCGCTGGAGCCGTTCCGCATGCAGGGCCCGGCGCAGCAGCCGGAGCCGCTGGCGTACCTGAAGCAGACCCAGCCGAACAATTACGACATGCAGCTCGATGTGAGCTTGCGCGCCGGTGCGATGAACGAAGCGAAGACAATCTGCAGCACCAACTTCAAATACATGTACTGGTCGTCGGTGCAGCAGCTGGTGCACCACGCCTCCAGCGGCTGCGCGATGAACGTCGGCGACCTCTTAGGCAGCGGCACGATCTCCGGTCCCGAAAAGCACCAGCGCGGCAGCCTCCTGGAAATCAGCTGGAACGGCACCGAGCCGGTCGAGCTTGGCAGCGGTGTGACGCGCTCGTTCCTCGAAAACGGCGACTCGCTGGTCATGCGAGGCTGGTGCCAGGGCGACGGCTACCGCGTCGGCTTTGGCGAGGTCGAAGGTACGATCGTCGCAGCGGAGTAAGTTGTTTCTCCGTCATTGCGAGGAGCGAAGCGACGACGCAATCCATCTATCCCCGAATAGAGAGGATGGATTGCTTCGCTTCGCTCGCAATGACGAGCGGAAACTCACCGCTCCTCCGGCCTGACATCCCTCAGCCGCGCCGTGTTCGCCGCGCAGTCCTCGAGGCTGTATTTCAGATGCACCCGCTTGTCTGACGGCGGCTGGTTCACGGTGCAGACGCCGGGGCGCCACGGCTTGGCCGGGCGGATCGGCCGCGGTGCGAAGCCGCCGCCGCAGTTCGGGCAGACATTGCCGAGCTTGGTCTCTGCGCAGTCCGCACAGAACGTGCATTCGTACGAACATATCCGCGCCTCCAGCGCGCTCGGTGGCAGGTCCTTGTCGCAATACTCGCAGTTCGGTCGCAGCTGCAGCGCCATGGTCGTCTCTCTTGCGGGATGTTGGAGGAATGATCGCAAATCGGGCGGGGAAAGCGAATGACGGATTTCCCTCGATTTGCGCCAGCTCAGGTTTGCAGAGCCTTCAACGGCAGCCTGGTGCTCTCCTTCAGGCGGTCGAGCACGATCGAGGAGCGCACATGCGCGACGCTCTGGTGCGGCATCAGCACGTTGTTGACGATGTCGGACAGGCTCTTGAGGTCGCGCAGCATCACCTTGAGCACGTAATCGGCATCGCCGGTCAGCGCATAGGCTTCCTGGATGTCGTCGACGCGGTTGACCAGTTCGCGAAACCGCTTCGCGTTGTCGGGCGAGTGGGTCGCAAGCGTGATGTGGATGAAGGCGATCAGGCCGAAGCCAAGCGCCTCGCCGGCGAGGTCGGCGTGGTAGCCCGCGATCACCTTCTCCTCCTCCAGCCGCATCCGCCGCCGCGAGCATTGCGAGGCGGAGAGCCCGACCAGGTCGGCGAGTTGCTGGTTGGTCAGCCGGCCGTCGTCTTGCAGCGCGGCGAGCATTTTAAGGTCGAAGGCATCGACGTCTGGCATGCGCGAATGGTCCATTTCATGCACGGATCGTGCGCAATTCTAGCAAATCAGGGGCTATTTTGCACGCACGTTGCGCAGCAGGTGACGGAAACTGATCTCCAGACAAATCAGGGAGTTACCGTCATGGGTCCGTTTCCGCACGATGCGCCGCCGGCCGAAATCAGCGTTGAGAACCCGATGGGCACCGACGGTTTCGAGTTCGTCGAATATGCCCACCCCAACCCCGGCGAGCTGCATGCCCTGTTCAAGCTGATGGGTTTTGTCGCGGTCGCCCACCACAAGACCAAGAAGATCACGGTCTATCGTCAGGGCGACATCAACTATCTCGTCAACGAAGAGCCGAGCACTCACGGCTTCAACTTCGTCGCCGCGCACGGCCCTTGCGCGCCGTCGATGGCGTTCCGCGTGGTCGATGCGAAGCATGCCTATGAGCGCGCGATCGCGCTCGGCGCCGAGCCGGCGGAGGTGTCGTCCGCGGAGAAGACGCTCGATGTGCCCGCGATCAAGGGCATCGGCGGCAGCCTGCTCTATTTCGTCGACCGCTACGGCGCCAAGGGCTCGGCCTATGATGCCGAATTTGAGTGGTTGGGCGCCGCCAACCCGCGCCCCGCGGGCTCCGGCCTCTATTACGTCGATCACCTCACCCACAACGTCCATCGCGGTCGGATGGATGTCTGGACCGGCTTCTATGCCAAGCTGTTCAACTTCCGCCAGATCCGCTTCTTCGACATCGAGGGCCGCGCGTCCGGCCTGTTCTCCCGCGCGTTGACCAGCCCTGACGGCAAGATCCGGATTCCGATCAACGAGGATGCCGGCGATTCCGGACAGATCGAGGAATATCTCAACATCTATCGCGGCGAGGGCATCCAGCACATCGCCTGCGGCGCGCGCGATATCCATTCGACGGTCGAGACGCTGCGCGCCGACGGCCTGCCGTTCATGCCGTCGCCGCCCGAGACCTATTTCGAGCGGATCGATGCCCGCCTGCCGCAGCATGGCGAGGACACCGCGAGGCTCAAGACCAACGGCATCCTGATCGACGGCGAGGGCGTGGTCGATGGCGGCCAGACCAAGGTGCTGCTGCAGATCTTCTCAGCGAACGCGATCGGGCCGATCTTCTTCGAATTCATCCAGCGCAAGGGCGACGACGGTTTCGGCGAAGGCAACTTCAAGGCGCTGTTCGAATCGATCGAGGAAGACCAGATCCGCCGCGGCGTGCTCAAGGTCGATCACGCGGCGTAGGCACAGCGTAGCGTGCCGCGCTAGCGTACCGCCAACAGGTGTCGTCCCGGCGAACGCCGGGACCCATACCGCGGAATTGATCGAGCATGCGGGATGGTAGTCCCGCGGAAAGATCGCGCGTCATAACCACGTTTCGTGGTTATGGGTCCCGGCCTTCGCCGGGACGACGGAGCTACTTCCCCGCCTTCCACGCACTCGTCACGTCACCGATGCTCGCCAACTCCGGCTCGCGGATCGCGGACGGCGTGCGCGAGAAGCGCGGCGCGGGGGCGGGCTGGGTGACGCCGTGACGCTCGACGAACACCTGGCGCGCCGCCATGTGCGGATGCTTCGGAGCCTCTTCCATGGTCAGGATCGGGGCGAAGCAGATGTCGGTGCCTTCCATGATTGTGCACCAGTCGGCGCGCGACTTGTTCTTGAACACCTTCTCCAGCTTCGCCTTCAGCGCCGGCCAGGCCTTGCGGTCCATCTGGGCGTCGAAGTCGGCGTCGGTCAGGTCGGCATGCTTGCGCAGCAGCGCATAGAACTGCGGCTCGATCGAGCCGATCGAGATGAAGTTGCCGCAGGAGCATTCGTAGACGCCGTAGAAATGCGCGCCGCCGTCCAGGAAGTTCTGGTCGCGGCCGCCGCTCCAGCGGCCCTGCGCCGCCATGTCGTAGAACATCGACATCAGCGAGGCCGCGCCGTCGCACATCGCGGTGTCGACCGCCTGGCCCTTGCCGGACTTCTGCGCTTCCAGCAGCGCAGCGAGCACGCCGACCACGAGATAGAGCGCACCGCCGCCGAAATCGCCGACCAAATTGAGCGGCGGCACCGGCTTCTCCTTGGTGCCGATCGCGGCCAGCGCGCCTGTGATCGAGATGTAGTTGATGTCGTGGCCGGCGGCGTTGGCCAGCGGGCCTTCCTGGCCCCAGCCGGTCATGCGGCCGAAGACCAGCCTCGGATTGCGTGCGAGCACGACATCGGGGCCGAGGCCGAGGCGTTCCATCACGCCCGGACGAAAACCTTCGATCAGCGCATCGGCATGGCTGAGCAGGTCGAGCACTTCAGCGATCGCCGCCTTGTTCTTGAGGTCGAGCTCGATGACCTTGCGGCCGCGGGTTGCCACCGCCTTCAAATTCTTGCCCGCGCCGACCCGATCGAGGGTGATGACCTCGGCACCCATGTCGGCGAGCAGCATGCAGGCGAACGGGCCGGGGCCGATGCCGGCGAATTCGACAATGCGGAAGCCGGCGAGCGGGCCCGAGGTGCGGGCAGCGGTTTGGGAGGCGGGTTTATCGAGCACGTTGTTATCCGTTCGTTGTGGGCGTTAAGCGGCTGAGGTGCTTACGGCTGGCTTGGTGCCGAATGTCATGCGTTCCCCCAGCCGTCCGTGGGACGGTATTTTTAATTAGCTGATTAGCTAAATTGTCTCGCCGAACGCGCGATGAGGCAAGCGTCTTTTGCCAGGAAGCGCCGGTAAAACGAGGTGCCTGCAAAACGCGAACGGCGCGCATCGCTGCGCGCCGCCGCTCGACTTGTGTTTAGGCGCTATCAGCCGGCGGCAGTCACCGCCCGCTGTCCCATCACCTTGATCAGGTTGGCACGATAGTCCGCCGAGCCGTGGATGTCGGCGAGCAGGCCGCTCGCCGGAATCGTGACGCTGTCGAGCGCCGAGGCCGCCCAGTTCGCCTTCAACGCCTGCTCGATCGGCGCCACCCGCATGACGCCGCTTTGCGACGCACCGGTCGCGGTGACGCGGACGTCACCCGACTTGGTCTTGGCGACGAACACGCCAGTCAGGGCGAAGCGCGAGGCCGGGTTCGGAAACTTGGCATAACCCGCCTTGGCCGGAATCGGGAACGAGACCGCGGTGATCATCTCGCCATCCTCGAGCGCCGTCGTGAACAGGCCCTTGAAGTAGTCATCCGCCGCGATCGAGCGCTTGTTGGTCTTGACCGTCGCGCCGAGCGCCAGCACCGCCGCCGGATAATCCGCCGCCGGGTCGTTGTTGGCGAGCGAGCCGCCGATTGTGCCGCGATGACGCACGGCGGGATCGCCGATCATCGACGCCAGATGGGCAAGCGCAGGGATCGCCTTCTGCACGGCGTCGCTCTGCGCCACGTCGTAATGCGTGGTCGCGGCCTTGATGGTGACGGTGTCGCCGGACACGTCGATGCCGATCATGTCCTTGATCTTGGCGACGTCGATCACATCGGATGGGGCAGCAAGGCGCTGCTTCATCACGGGGAGCAAGGTCTGTCCGCCGGACAGGAACTTGGACTCCGTGCCCTTGGCGAATTGCGCCACAGCATCGTCGATCGAGGAAGCGCGGTGATAAGTGGTCTCGTACATGGCTCTTCCTCCCTCAACCGTGAATGGCGTGCCAGACGCGATCGGGCGTCGCCGGCATTTCCAGCTTGTTGTTGCCGATGGCGTCCGTGATCGCGTTGATCACGGCAGCAGAGGCGCCGATCGCGCCGGCTTCGCCGCAGCCCTTGACGCCGAGCGGGTTGCCCGGACACAGCGTCGTGGTGTGGGAGAGCTGGAACGACGGCAGGTCGTCGGCACGCGGCATGGTGTAGTCCATAAACGACGCGGTCACGAGCTGACCGGTGTCGTCATAGACCGCGCCCTCGAGCAGCGCCTGGCCGATGCCCTGCGCAAGGCCGCCATGGACCTGGCCCTCGACAATCATCGGGTTGATCAGCCGGCCGAAATCGTCCGCCGCCACGAAGTCGACGAAGGTGGTCTTGCCGGTGCCGGGATCGACCTCGAGCTCGCAGATATAGGCGCCGGCCGGGAAGGTGAAGTTGGTCGGGTCGTAGAACGCCGTCTCCTTCAGGCCGGGCTCCATGCCGTCGGGCAGGTTGTGCGCGGTGTAGGCCGCGAGTGCGACCATCGGCAGCGCGATCGCCTTGTCGGTGCCGGTGACCTTGAACTCGCCGTTCTCGATCACGATGTCGCTCTCGGAAGCCTCGAGCGCATGCGCCGCGATCTTCTTGGCCTTGGCTTCGACCTTCTCCATCGCCTTCACGATCGCCGCACCGCCGACCGCGATCGAGCGCGAGCCGTAGGTGCCCATGCCGAACTGCACCTTGTCGGTGTCGCCATGGACGATCGAGACCTGGCTGATCGGCACGCCGAGCCGCTCGGCGATGATCTGGCAGAACGTCGTCTCGTGGCCCTGGCCGTGGCTGTGCGAGCCGGTGAGCACCTCGATGGTGCCGACCGGGTTGACGCGGATCTCCGCCGATTCCCACAGACCGACGCCGGCGCCGAGACTGCCGACCGCCTTCGACGGCGCGATGCCGCAGGCCTCGATGTAGCAGGAGACGCCGATGCCGCGCAGCTTGCCGTCGGCTTTCGCCTTGGCCTTGCGGGCCGGGAAGCCGGCATAGTCGATCGCCTTCATCGCCGCATCGATCGAGGCGTGGAAGTCGCCGATGTCATACGCCATGATCACCGGCGTCTGATACGGGAACGCGTTGATGAAGTTCTTCTTGCGCAGCTCGGTCGGATCGACCTTCAATTGCCGCGCCGCGGTCTCCATCATGCGCTCGAGCAGATAGCTCGCCTCGGGACGGCCGGCGCCGCGATAGGCGTCGACCGGCGTGGTGTTGGTGTAGACGCCGATCACCTCGGCGTAGATCGCCGGGATCACATACTGGCCCGACAGCAGCGTCGCATAGAGATAGGTCGGCACCGCCGAGGAGAACAGCGACATGTAGGCGCCGAAATTGGCGTGGGTCTTCACCCGCAGGCCAAGGATCTTGTTGTCCTTGTCGAACGCCATCTCCGCCTTCGAAACATGGTCGCGGCCATGTGCGTCGGTGAGGAAGGCCTCCGAACGGTCGCCGGTCCACTTCACCGGGCGGTTGACCTTCTTCGAGGCCCACAGCGCCACCATCTCTTCCGGATAGATGTAGATCTTGGAGCCGAAGCCGCCGCCGACGTCGGGTGCGATGACGCGCAGCTTGTGCTCGGGCGCGATGTTGTAGAACGCCGACAGCACGAGGCGGGCGACGTGCGGGTTCTGCGAGGTGGTGTAGAGCGTGTAGTGCTCTTCGGCCTGGTCGTATTGCGCGACCGCCGCGCGCGGCTCCATCGCGTTCGGCACCAGGCGGTTGTTGGTGAGCTCGAGCGTCACCACGTTGGCGGCCTTGCTGAAGGCGTCGCCGACCGCGGCTTCGTCGCCGATATGCCAGTCATAGACGATGTTGCCGGGGGCTTCGGGATGCAGTTGCGGTGCGCCCGACTTGATCGCGGCCCTGACGTCGGCCACCGCGGGAAGTTCTTCGTAGTCGACGACGACGGCTTCCGCCGCGTCCTTGGCCAGGTTCTTGGTCTCGGCGATCACGACTGCGACGGCCTGTCCGACGAAGCGCACGGTCTCCGGCGCCATCGCCGGCCACGCGCCCATTTTCATCGGCGAACCGTCCTTCGAGGTGATGGCCCAGCCGCAGATCAGATTGCCGACCTTGTCGTCGACGATCTGCTGTCCGGTCAGCACCGCGATCACACCGGGCATCTTCATGGCCTCGGTGGAGTCGATGCCCTTGACCTTGGCATGTGCATGCGGGCTGCGGATGAAGTGAGCGTAGCTCATGCCCACCATCTTGACGTCGTCGACGTATTTTCCTTGTCCGGTAATGAACCGGCGATCTTCCTTGCGCACGACGCGTGCGCCAATTCCTTCAACACCCATAGTCTAGTCCTCCCAACGGAGATTCGATTTGCCGCCGTTTCCATCGAGACCGGCGGTGATGAGCTTGATCGTGTGTACTGCGTGGGCCGGCTATTCGGCGGCCTGCGCGACCTTCATGCGGCCGGCGGCATCGAGCACCGCCTTGACGATGTTGTGGTAGCCGGTGCAGCGGCAGATGTTGCCTTCAAGCTCGTGGCGAACCGTTTCCTCGTCGAGCTTGCCGCCATGGCGGTGCACGATATCGACCGCGGACATGATCATGCCGGGGGTACAATAGCCGCACTGCAGGCCGTGATTGTCGCGGAACGCCGCCTGCATCGGATGCAGCTCGTCGCCCTTGGCGAGGCCTTCGATCGTGGTGACGTTGGAGCCGGCGGCCTGGCCGGCCAGCATGGTGCAGGATTTCACAGCCCGCCCATCGACATGGACGACGCAGGCGCCGCACTGGCTGGTATCGCAGCCGACATGGGTGCCGGTGAGGTTGAGGTTTTCGCGCAAGAGATGCACGAGGAGGGTCCGGTCCTCGACGTCGACCGAAACCGCCCTGCCGTTTACCGTCAGTTTGACTGTAGACACGCGTTTCTCCCAATAGCTTCGTTATGGGCCCAGTAGACCACGCTTCATTTGGGACGTAACCGCGATCAAAGTCGTAGGTGCGGCCCTGTCGTGAAGGCGCCGGGCTGTATTTCCGATCCTAGCAGGCAGCCGTTCGAGGGGCAATTTGCAAGCTGCCATGGGCATGCTCCGGCGAGACGAAATCACGCCGCAGTGCAAGCGGTTTTCGGCAGGCGGATGGTGTGACGGCGCGCCGAAAATCGCCGCCGCGATTGCTACTACCTTCCGCCTATAACGACGCAATTGCGTTGCTGTCATTTTCATTGGCGACGCAGCGACAGCAGATCGCTGGTTCATGAAATTGGGTATCGATCCGCGCGCGCGATGCATCCATCGCGGCAACGAAACCATATTGGAGGAAGCCAATGAAGCTGAGGAGCGGGATTTTCTTTGCCGGTGTGTCGCTGGTTGCCATGGTGATGGCAGGCATCGGCGCGTCAAAAGCGAATGATTCCGTCGTGAAGGCGGCATCCGATCCGAACGGATGGGCGATCGCCGGCCACGACTACGGCAATACGCGCTTCAGCCCCCTGAAGCAGATCAATTCCGAGAATGCCGGCAAGCTGCAGCTGGTCTATTCGCTGTCGCTGGCCTCGCTGCGCTCCAACGAGTCGTCGCCGCTGGTGATCGGCAAGACGCTGTATGTGTCGACATCGTGGGGGCCGAAATACGTCTATGCGGTCGATGCCGCGACCGGCGCGCGCAAATGGACCTGGCAGCCGGACATTCCGGATGACGTGCTTCAATACGCCTGCTGCGACGTCAATAACCGCGGCGTGTCCTACGCCGACGGCAAGATCTTCGTCGGCCGGCTCGACGGCAAGCTGACCGCGCTCGACGCCGAGACCGGCAAGGAGCTCTGGACCTCGACCGTCGTCGACTACAAGCAGGGCTCGGTGATCACCTCGCCGCCGCTCATCGTCCGCGACAAGGTGATCACCGGCTTCGGCGGCGGCGAATACGGCGTTCGCGGCTCGTTGCAGGCGTTCTCGCTCAAGGACGGCAAGCTGCTCTGGCAGACCTACACGGTGCCGGCGCCGGGCGAACCCGGCAGCGACACCTGGAAGGGCGACACCGGGCTGCATGGCGGCGGCGCCGCCTGGCTGGTCGGCTCCTACGACGCCAAGTCCGACACGGTCTACTGGGGGACTAGCAATCCGGGACCCTGGAATACCGGCGTGCGCTCCACCGGCGACGGTAATTTCGGCAAGCTGACCAACCTTTACACCGCCTCGACGCTGGCGATCGATCCGAACACCGGCAAGATCAAGTGGCACATCCAGGGTACGCCGGCTGACGCCTGGGATTATGACGGCGTCAACGAGCTGCTGCTCGCCGACCTCAAGATCAAGGGCAGCGAGACGCCGGTCCTGATGAAGGCGGACCGCAACGGCTTCTTCTTCGTGGCCAACCGCGAGACCGGCAAGATGATCTCGGCCGAGAAGTACGTCTTCGCCAACTGGGCCAAGAAGTGGGACATCAACACGATGCGGGCGGAAGAGGATCCGGACAAGCGTCCGGGCCCCGGCCATCCCGCCAAGGACATCTGTCCGAACCTGATCGGCGGCAAGAACTGGCAGCCGATGTCGTTCAACCCGCAGACCGGCCTCGTCTACATCCCGACCAACAATGTCTGCATGGATTGGTCGGTCTCTGACGTGAACTACAAGCGCGGCGTGTTCTACCTCGGCGCCGAATTCCCGACCAAGGAAGGCCCCGGTGGCTTCCTCGGCGAACTCGTGGCCTGGGATCCGGTCGCCAACAAGAAGGTGTGGAGCATCAAGGAAGACCTGCCCTTCAACGGCGGCACGCTGACGACGGGCGGCAATTTGGTGTTTTCGGGCAATCTGCACGGCGATTTCCGCGCCATCGATGCCAAGAACGGCAAGGTGGTGTGGACCAAGAACCTCGGCAGCGGCATCGGCGCGGGTCCGGTGACCTATTCGGTCGACGGCAAGCAGTATGTCGCGATCGTGGTCGGACGCACCGCGGCGCTGCCGGCCTTCCTCGGTGACATCGGCAAGAAGATGGTCGCCGCGGCGCCCGAAGGCGGCTCGCTGTTCGTGTTCGCCCTGCAATAACGATCGTCAAGGAGGCAGCATTGTCCGTGTCTTGCATCGCCCGAAACGAACTGCGCACCCCCTCGCGCAACACGCGGTTGGAACATGCGATCCGGACCGTGCTGCTCTCCGCCTTCCTTATGGTGCCGGCCCTGGCGGCCGGCGCCGAGGAGGCAAAACCGCCGCTGCGGCTCTGCGCCGACCCGACCAACCTGCCGTTCTCGAGCGACCAACCGGGCAAGCCCGGCCTCTATCTCGAGATCGGCCAGGCGGTGGCGCAGAAGCTCGGCCGCACGGTGAGCACCAATTGGTACAAGTCCTATTTCGGCAAGCGCACCGTTCGGGAGACGCTGCTCAGCAAGCAGTGCGACGCCATGGTCGGCCTGCCGCTGATCGACGATTTCATGGGCCCTTCGGTGATCTTCTCGAAGCCGATTGCCCATGAAGGTTACGCGCTGGTCGGCGGCAAGGATCGCAAGCTCGCCGGCATCGACGACCTCAAGGGATTGCGGGTTGCGGTGCAGTATCAGTCGACGCCGCAAAATCTGCTGGCGCTGCGTGACGACATCCAGAAGGTCACCGTGCTCAGCCCGGAGGAGGGCATGGCGGCCCTCGAACAGGGCAACGCGGACATCGCCTTCATCTGGGCGCCGGTGGCGGGCTGGCTCAACAAGACGACCTATGGCGACAAGTACCAGATCGTGTCGACCGAGGGTGACGGCCTGCTCTGGGCGACCGCGATCGGCTTCGCCAAGGCGTCCGGCGCGCTGCGCGATGAAGTCGACGGCGTGCTGCCCTCGCTGCAGCCGGAGATTTCCGCCCTGTTTGCCAAATACGGTGTGCCGGACGGCGCTCCGGTGAAGTTTGGCCAGGCGGATCGGGCAACGACGTCGTCCACTGGCGCGGCCGAGCCGGTGACCGTCGGGCAGGCGGCCGCGGCCGACAAACCGGTTCAAACAGCTGCAACCACCGGGGATGCCAAGGGTGATGCCACCGCGGGGCGGGAGGTCTTCAACGGCACCTGCGCGCATTGTCACGGCCCGGATGCGGTGCAGGCCGAGCGAAAGATCGATCTCAGGCTGCTGAAGAAGCGCTATGCTGACGACATGGAAACGACATTCTGGAAGACGGTCCATGACGGGCGGCCGGCCAAGGGCATGCCGGCCTGGAAAGACGTCTTCAGCGACGACGAGCTCAGAAACGTATATGCCTATCTGCAGAGTGTGCAGGATAGCGGCGGATCGAACTAGCTGCCGCGATCCGCAATAGAAGCGTTTTCGAGCGAAGTGGACACCGGTTCGCGTGAAGACAACGCGTCAAAATGAGAATCGAGAGCCCCGTTCCGATTCAATCGGAACGGAAAAGGCTCGCGCAGTGCGAGGGTCCTCATGATGAGGTTCCTGATCATCGACGATCACCCCCTGTTTGGGGAGGCGCTTGGCAACGCCATCCGCATCTCGCATCCCGATGCCCGGATCTATGAGGCCACCTCGATCAAGGGCGCGCTTGGTATCCTCGCCAGCGAGCCGAATATCGACCTCGCGCTGCTCGATCTGCTGCTGCCCGACGTCGTCGGCTTCTCCGGCTTCCAGAAGATCAGGGATCGCTATCCGCGGCTGCCGATTGCCATCGTCTCCAGCGAAGAGGACAAGCACACCATCCGCGAGGCGCTGGAAATGGGCGCGGTCGGCTATCTGCCGAAATCGACCTCGCTCGGCGAGTTGTCGCAGGCGATCGCGCGTGTGCTGAGCGGATCGGTCTCGGCGCCGCGGGATTTCGTCGCGGTCGGCGCGCTGGATCAGTCCGAGTCGGCGCGGACGCTGCGCGAGCGGATCCAGAAGCTGACGCCGCAGCAAGTTCGCGTGCTGCATCTGATCATCCGCGGCCTGCAGAACCGCGAGATTGCCTCCGAGCTCAAGCTCGCGGAATCCACGGTGAAGGCGCATGTCACCGAGATCCTGCGCAAGCTGAAGCTGTTCAGCCGCAACAAAGCGATCATCGAGCTCGGCAAGATTCCGCTTCCCGTCTTTGAAGCCAGCTCGGTTGCGAAGGCAGAGAAGGCGCCCTAGGTTGCTGCGCTGCAAGGCGAGGGCATCCGGCATGCTACCTATAGGCTGCCGGTCGGCTTTGAGATAATGTCCTGCGCACAATGGCTGTCATGAGCATCCGAGGGAGGACGGCGCAGCATTGACCACGACCGCGCCCCTGGCGGACGAGCCGCCGGTCGATCAAGCGGGTGCGCCTCGACTGCTGATCGTCGAGGATCACCCGCTGTTCCGTGCTGCCCTGATTGGTGTGATCGGGGCCGAGTTTCCCGACGCCGAGGTGCTGCAGGCGACGTCGATCGATGGCGCGCTCGACGTGATCGCCGCGCGCGAGGGCCTCGATCTGATCCTGCTCGATCTGTCGATGCCGGGCACCACGGGCCTGCTCGGTGCCTACCGGGTGCGGGCCGCCGCGCCGCGCAGCGCGCTCGTGATCGTGTCGGCGCATGACGATTCCCGGATCATCGGCGGCGCGATCTCGCTCGGGATTTCCGGATTCATTCCGAAGTCGACGCCGAAGCTCGAGCTGGCACGGCTGCTGCGCGGCATTCTCGAAGGCGAGGTGTGCCTGCCGACGCGTTTCCGCGATTCGGCTGCCGCCCGGAAGGGCCAGGCCGACACCAAGCAATTGGTGCAGCAGCTCGGCCAGTTCACCGCGCAGCAGCTTCGCGTGCTCGACATGATCTGCCGCGGCCTGCAGAACAAGCACATCGCCTATCAGCTCGATATCTCGGTCACCACGGTGAAGGTGCATGTCTCCGAGATCCTGCGCAAGCTCGGCGTGCGCAGCCGGACCGAGGCCATCATCGCGCTGTCGAAACTGGATTTCGGCAAGCACGACCACGCGCCGGTGACGGCCCCGCCGCCCGGTGCGGACTCATAACCGCGCGCCCGACTGCTCCGCCGCCAGCAGGAACGACAGCAGCGAGCGCATCTCGGCCGGCTTGATCGGCTTCTTCAAGAGTTCGTGGCCGAAGGCCGAGACGTCGGAGGCGGCCTTCGCCGAGTAGTCGGCGGTCACGATGATCGCCGGAACCTTGGCGTTGATCTCGCCGCGGATCACGTCGACGGCCTGGATGCCGGTCTCGCCATTGTCGAGATGCAGGTCGGCGATGATGGCGTCGGGAATGCCGTCCAGCGCGTGGATGCGCTCGAGCGCCTCGGTCTTGGAGATCGTCACGGCGACGTCGCAGCCCCATTTCTCCAGCAGATGGGCGAGGCCTTCGGCGCTCGACAGGTCGTTCTCGATCAGCAGGATCTTCGCGCCTTCCATGCCGCCATAGCGATAGTCGACGCTGGCCTGTTCGCGCACCGGGATCGCAACCGGATCGAGGGTGCGGGGCACGGTGACCGAGAACACCGAGCCCTTGCCGGCGAGCGAACTCAGCTTGATGTCATGGCCGAGCAGGTCGGCAAACCGGCGCACGATCGAAAGACCGAGACCGATGCCGGCCTTGTCGCCGGCGCCGGCGTCGCCACGCTGAAACTCGACGAAGATGGCTTCGCGTTGGGCCTCCGGGATGCCCGGCCCGGTGTCATGCACCTCGATGCAGATGTCGTCGCCCTGGAGGCGGCATCCCATCAGCACGGTGCCGCGCTGGGTGTAGCGCAGCGCATTGGCCACAAGGTTCTGCAGGATCCGGCGCAGCATCAGCGGATCGGAGCGCACCACCGCCGATGACGGCATGATCTTGAAGCCAAGGTTGCGCTTCGCGGCGGTAGCTACAAATTCGTGCTCAAGCGGCTCGAACAGCGAGGCGATCGCGACCGGACCGAATTCGGGCCTGAGCACGCCGGCATCGAGCTTCGAGATGTCGAGCAGCGTCCGCAGCATGTCTTCCAGCGTCGCCAGCGAACGGTCGATCTGATCGGTCAGCGCGCCGCTCTTCGGCTCGCTGGCCATCTCGGTCAGCGCGGACAGCGTCAGCCGCGCCGCATTGAGCGGCTGCAACAGGTCGTGCGTCACCGAAACCAGCACCGATGATTTCAGTGAGCTTGCCGCCTCGGCCTGCTGCTTGGCCTGCAGCAGGCGTCCGTTGGTTTTCTCCAGCGATTGCAGCGCCTGCTTGAGCTGCTGGGTGCGGTCGCGCACCTGCTGATCCAGCGCGATGGCGGTCTCGAACAGCGAGAAAGCGTTGAGCTGCTGGTCGGTCGAACGTTCGACGCGCGACATCAGCGCGGCGTTGATCTTGCGCAGCTTCTCGGCTTCGCGTTCGAGGGCCGCAATGCGCGTGGTCTTGCTGTCGGTCATTGCGGGGCGACAGCCCGCTTGCCGATGGCGATGCCGGTCAGCGTCTGGTTGACATGCATGGAGCGATACTGCTCGCCATAGGTCTGAAAGCCAATCACTTTGTTGCGGCGATAGAGTTCCGACATCTCCCGCGACAGCTGGCGCTGCTCGACATCGAGCCGGCGCAGCACGCATTCGAAGCCGATGAACATCGAGACCTCGCCGAGTTCCTCGGTCAGTTCCTGGAGCAGGCGGCTCGTCACGTCGATCGGGTCGCGCTCGCGCGCCACCGTCAGCACCATTCCCTCGTCGATGGCGCAGAAGAATTGCAGCGACCCGTCCGGATTGGTGCGCTGGATCGACCGCGCGTAATAAGCGCCGCCGACACGCACCAGGACCGGATGCGCGGCGAACGAGAACAGTTCGAGCTTGCTGTCGCTGAGGCCGACGGCGCGGGAATATTCCAGCGCGGCGGGCTCGGCATTCAATTCCTTGACGATGCGGTGCTCGATGTCGGCCTCGGTCACCACCATCTTGGTCGAGGTCGGCTCGAAATGATCGCATTTGAAGGTGCGGAACGGCAGCCGCGTCCGGATCAGGATCAAGACGGCGGCGTCGGTATGGGCCTGACCGCCGTGGAAGACCCACGACTTCTCGAAGCGCAGGCCGTCGCCGGCGGAGCCGCCGACCACCGGAATGTCGCCGAGCGATGCATAGATCGCCGACATGATGGTTTCCTCACGCTGGCACATGCCGTCGATGAAGAGCAGCCCGAAGGAATCCTCAGTGTGGTCGCAATGCTCGGTGCGTTGCGCGAATTCGCTTTGCAGCTCGGTGCACATCGAGCGGCCGTGATCGACCCGGAACGTCGCGAGATCGAACAGCGGCCGGGCCGCGATGACGAAATCGGCGGCGATAAAGCCCATCGCGACGACGCTGTCCTCATCCCAGCCGCCGGGCGACAGTTCGCCGGCCGTGGTGCAGCCGAAGATCGGGACGTCGGGCATCCGGCTGGACAACTCGGCAATGAACGTTTGCGGGTCATAGAACGGCGAGACGAACACCACGAGCATCGCGAGATCGGCCGCCGCCAATTGGCGCGCGATCTCGTCGGCCGCTTGCCGCGGCCCGTCGGTCTTTGCCTGCACCACGACAATGCTGTCGGTGGCGCTGCCGTTCTGCTTCGCCAAAGGTGTTCTCCCTGACCAGAATTTTTTGTTTTTCTTGGCGCGGCCTGTCGTGACAGCACGGGTCGTAAGGGCATACGGGCCATGCCGCGATTTGGTTGCGGTCAGGCCTGCCGGTATCTTCTAGGTCGTGAGGGGAAATGTCATGGGCCGGGCGACTTTGCCGGCAGCTGCGCTCGCCGCAAGCGCCAACGGCGCCGCTCGACGCGATGACATGGGACACCTCCCGATGTGTTCTCCCGGCCCGGGCAGGGACAGGGTTGATCGGTTCTAAAGTATCGGGCCGGACCCGCGCGTCAATGACCTTGCCCACCCCCCGAGCCCGACCAAGGTAGTAGCGCGCCGAATTGGCTGACCCTGTTGCTCATTTACCGGGCCTTATTGATTCTGCCTTAGTTTTGCCCTCCGGGGGCTGGGGCTGGTTGCTGCCGGACCCCGCGTGGTTTTCAGAATGAAGACGGGGGTTGGAATGCCGGGACTCAAGCGATCGCTGTCGATCAGGTTCCCAACCCTCAGATTTCAAGCCAAGATCATGCTCGGCTTTGCCGTCACGCTGGCGCTGTCGGCGGCGACCATGGGCTTTGCCTATATGGGCTTCGAGCGGGTCTCCGCCGGTGTCGGCTCCTACCGCCAGAGCGTCGCGGAAGCCGATCTCGCCCGCAACATCGATCGCGAATTGATCTCCTACCGCTCGCTGGCGCGCTACTACGTCGCCACCGGCAAGGAGGACGACGCCAAGGCCGCGCTCGCCGCCGAGGCCAGCCTGAAGGATGCCATCGTGGCGTCGATGAAGGGCACCACCAATCCGGCCCGGCTCGAGCAGATCACCAAGCTGGAGCGCGAATTCCGCGCCTTCACCAAGATCTTTGCCGAGATCGTCCGTATCAAGGACGACAGCGCGCAGACCGCGCAGAACAGGCTGGTCCGCAGCGCGACCTCGATGCGCTACAAGCTCGACGATCTGCCGAGCAATGCCGATGATTCCGAGCTGCAGTCGATTCAGTTCGGCGCCAAGAAGGTCGCCGACCAGCTGCAGTCGATCACCGGCGCGGTCAACACGTTCGTCGTCAACGGCGACAAGACCGTTGCCTCCAGCGCGCTAGCCCGGCTGAAATTCGCCGATAATCTCATGAAGGGGATCACCTCTAAGAACGAGCGGATCAGCCAGGGCGTCAAGGACATCACCGGGCTGCTTGAAGAGTATCGCGAGGCGCTGGCCAAGCTGATCGCGAATGCGAAGTCGATCGACGAATTGACCGTCGAGATGACGGAATCCGCGGCCGCCATCAGCCAAGGTGCGGCGGCGATGAAGTCCGACCTGCTCGCCGACCAGAAGCGGCTCGAGACCGAATCGCATTCCATGATCGGCGAAACCGAGCAACTGATCCTGATGCTTGCCGCCGGCAGCTTGGTGCTCGGGCTGGTGTGGGCCTTCCTGCTCGGCAAGGGCATTTCGCGGCCGATCGCGGCGATGTGTGCGGCGATGCGCGAGCTTGCGGCCGGCAATTTCGACGTGGTGCTGCCCGGCCTCGGCCGTCGCGACGAACTCGGCGAGATGGCCGGCGCAGTCGAAGAGTTCAAGGTCCAGGCGGTCGCCAAGGCCGAGCGCGATGCCGCGACCCAGGAAGCGCAGAACAAGGCGAGCGCCACCGCACGGCGCGCCGAGCTCATTCGCTTCGCCGACGAATTCGAATCCGCCGTCGGCTCGATCGTCTCCAACGTGTCGGCTTCCGCCGTGCAGCTCGAATCCGCGGCCGGGACGCTGACCCGCACTGCGGAGACCACGCAGAACCTGTCGAGCCAGGTCGCCGGCGCCTCCGAGGAGGCCTCCAGCAACATGCAGTCGGTCGCGTCCGCGACCGAGGAGCTGTCGGCGTCGGTCGACGAGATCGGCCGCCGCGCCAAGGAATCCAGCCAGATCGCCGATTCCGCCGTGCGCCAGGCCGAGCAGACCGATGCCCGGATCGGCAAGCTCTCGCGCGCTGCGCAGGAGATCGGCGACGTGGTCAAGCTGATCACGGCGATCGCCGAGCAGACCAACCTCCTGGCGCTGAACGCCACCATCGAGGCTGCGCGTGCCGGCGACGCGGGCCGCGGCTTCGCGGTGGTCGCCTCCGAGGTGAAGTCGCTGGCGAGCCAGACCGCGCGAGCCACCGACGAGATCTCCACTCACATCTTGGGCATGCAGGCCGCGACGCAGGAATCGGTCGCCGCGATCAAGGAGATCGGCGGCACGATCGGGCAGATCTCCGGGATCGCGACCAACATCGCGAGCTCGGTCGAGCAGCAGAGCGCGGCAACGCAGGAGATCGCACGCAGCGTGCAGAACGTCGCGCAGGGCACCCAGGAAGCCGCCTCCAGCGTCACCCAGGTCAACCGCGGCGCCACCGAGACGGGAGTCGCCTCCGAAGAGGTGCTGAACTCGGCCCGCTCGCTGTCGGTCGAGAGCTCGCGGCTGCGCGAGGAACTCGACCGCTTCATGGCGAACATCCGCGCAGCGTAAGCGGCGCGCTGGTCTATCCATCGTCGTCCTGGCGAAGGCCAGGACCCATAACCACCACACGTTATTGTTGCCCGTGCAATTCGCCGCGCGCCCATTGCCATGGCCGCGGCGTATGGGTCCTGGCTTTCGCCAGGACAACAAAATCAATTCCGCACGAACTGTTTCGTCGATCTAGCGACTTCCCTCGCCTTGCCGCATTGCGGGAACCCTTGCCGGGCTGCGGCGTTGACGTCGCGTGGCGGGCACTCCGTTTGCCGCAATCCTGGGAGGGAGAGCCTTGGAACACAGCGTTCCGGGGCGTTTCTCATTGGTCCATTCTGATGACACTGCAGCGGACACAGTTGAGCTCTGCGACGACGCATGCGGCGATGGCGCTAGTCACGTCAAATGACGACCGCATCATCGAGACCTCGATCCCACTTCGGCTCGACAATCTCAGCTGGAGCGGTTTCCACACCCGCGTCGTGCTGGCGCTCGGCATTACCTGGATCCTCGACGGGCTCGAAGTGACGCTGGCGGGTGCGCTGTCGGGCGCGCTGAAGGAGAGCCCGACCATGAGCTTCTCCAACGCCGATGTCGGGCTTGCCAGCAGCGCCTATCTCGCCGGCGCGGTGCTCGGCGCGCTCGGCTTCGGCTGGCTCACCGACCGGATCGGCCGCAAGAAGCTGTTCTTCATCACGCTCGCGCTCTATCTCTCGGCGACGGCTGCGACCGCGCTGTCGTGGAACGTCGCGAGCTACGCGCTGTTTCGCTTTCTCACCGGCGCCGGCATCGGCGGCGAATACACCGCGATCAATTCGACCATCCAGGAGCTGGTGCCGGCGCGCTATCGCGGCTGGACCGATCTCGTCATCAACGGCAGCTTCTGGATCGGCGCCGCGATCGGTGCGGTGAGCGCCATCGTCCTGCTCGATCCTGCGTTGCTTGCGCCTGATCACGGCTGGCGGATCGCCTATTTCACCGGCGCCGTGCTCGGTCTCGTCGTGCTGCTGATGCGGATGTGGATTCCGGAAAGCCCGCGCTGGCTGATGATCCATGGACGCCCCGAAGAGGCCCACAGGATCGTCGCCGATATCGAGACTTCCGTGCTCGGTCACGAACAGCCGGGCGAGGGCTTCGAGAAGATCAAGATCCGGATGCGCGATCACACGCCGCTGCGCGAGGTCGCGGTGACGCTATTCTCGACTTACCGGCAGCGCTCGCTGGTCGGGCTGACGCTGATGGCCGCGCAGGCATTCTTCTACAATGCGATCTTCTTCACCTTCGCGCTGATCCTGACCGATTTCTTCGGCATCGCCGCCAGCAATGTCGGCTGGTACATCCTGCCATTCGCCGCCGGCAACTTCCTCGGGCCGCTGCTGATCGGCCGCCTGTTCGACACGGTTGGCCGCCGCACCATGATTGCGCTGACCTATGGCATCTCGGGTGTGCTGCTGGCGTTGTCCGGCTACCTGTTCTCGATTGGTGTGTTCAGCGCGCAGACCCAGACGATCGCCTGGATGGTGATCTTCTTCTTCGCCTCGCCGGCGGCGAGCGCCGCCTATCTCACCGTCAGCGAGACGTTTCCGCTGGAGGTCCGCGCGCTCGCGATCGCCGTCTTCTATGCGGTCGGCACCGGCATCGGCGGCGTGATTGGACCCGCGCTGTTCGGCGTGCTGATCGACACCGGATCGCGCAACAGCGTGTTCGCCGGCTACCTGCTGGGGGCGGCACTCATGTTGGTCGCCGCAGCCGTCGCATGGCGCTATGCCGTCGCGGCCGAGCGAAAACCGCTCGAATCTGTCGCGCGACCACTGGCATTTGTGGAGTAGACTATGACGAAGCATGAATTGGCCGAAATGCCCCTGGATGACGACTTCACCCCTGATGCGACGACCGGCAGCATGCCGGCGCCGGCATCGCTGATTCCGCCGCTGGATCGCACCGCGGTGCTGCTCGACATCGACGGCACCTTGCTCGATTTTGCGCCGACGCCGCGCGAGGTCTGGGTGCCGCCGGAGCTCGCGACCACGCTGAAGCAATTGCACGATCGCACGGGCGGCGCGCTCGCGCTCGTCAGCGGCCGCTCGCTCAACGATATCGATCTGATCTTCGCGCCGGAGCAGTTTCCCGCGGTCGGCGGCCATGGCGCCGAGATGCGGCTGCAGCCGGACAGCGAGGCGGTCGCCGCGCACGCGCCACCACTGGACAAGGAATTGAAGCGCCGCCTCGCTGCGATCGCCAAGCTCAGTCCCGGCATTCTGCTCGAGGACAAGGGCTATTCGCTGGCGCTGCACTATCGGCTGGCGCCGCAGGCGGAGAGGGCGATCTACGAGGCGGTCTCGCTGATCCGCGCCGAGCTGCCGAATGCGCCGATCGAGGTGTTGCCGGGCAAGAGCGTCTGCGAGATCAAGCATTCCGGCTTCACCAAGGCGACCGGCGTGCTCGAGCTGATGACGCATGAGCCCTTCAAGGGACGTCTCCCGTTCTTCATCGGCGACGACGTCACCGATGAGACCGTGTTTGCGATCATGCCCGATTTCAACGGTCTCGCCTTTTCAGTCGGCCGTCGCGCGACCGGCGTCGCCGGACATTTCGATGGGCCGAGCGACGTGCGCGCGTTTCTCGCGCAACTGCTCGACGATGATAGGGATGTCAGGCTGTCCTAACAGAGTCACATTCATCGCAGCCGAGTCGAATGCGGTGCTTTTGCGTCGTTGCGTCAACCTCGCATGAAATTTTCTTTTCGCGAGTTCCCGCGAGTTCCTTCTCGCTTCGTCAGAATTTGGTTTCATTTGGGAGATTCCTTGGTCAGGAACCATCTTGATGAATGGTTGTTAATACGCGAGTTGACCAACAGGAGGGGACCGGGTGAACCTCGTCGTCGTATCGAACCGCGTCTCGCGCGGAAAACCCAATGAACCCATGACGGGGGGGCTGGCTGCGGCATTGTTGCCGGTGGTGGAAAAGACAGGGGCAATCTGGGTTGGTTCCAGCGGACGCGTCCGCGACGGGAACCACAAGGAACCTTTTGCAGAGGTCGAAGCTCTCGGTGCGGGCGCGCTGGCGATGCTCGATCTGCCGGCTGCGCACTATGGCGGCTACTACGAAGGCTTTGCCAATTCGGCGCTGTGGCCCGCGATGCATTCGCGCGCCGACCTGATCCGTGCCTCGCACGAAGACTATAACAGCTATCGCGAAGTGAACGCGTTCATGGCGCGCGCGCTGCTGCGCTTCCGCAAGCCTGATTCCGTGTTCTGGATTCAGGACTATCATTTCCTCGCGCTTGGTGCCGAGCTGCGCGATCTCGGCGTCACGCAGCCGATCGGCTTCTTCCTGCACACGCCGTGGCCGGCGCGCGCGGTGATCGCCGGCGTGCCCAATCATCGCGAGCTGATCGAGGCGATGCTGTCCTATGACCTGATCGGCTTCCAGACCGATGAGGACTGCGAGAACTTCCTTAGCTATGTGCAGAACGATCTCGATTTCGCGGTGCGCGACGGTGTGATCAGTTCGTCGTTCGGCCGCACCCGCGCTGCGGTGTTTCCGATCGGCATCGATCCCGGAAAATTCGCGCAGCAGGCGACCAAGGCGATGATGCATCCCGACGTGACGCGGCTGCGGCGCAGCCTCAACGGCGAGAAGCTCGCGATCGGCGTCGACCGGCTCGACTATTCCAAGGGCCTCGTCAACCGCATCAAGGCGTTTGACCGGATGTGGGCGCTGCATCCGAACCTGAAGCGTTCGGTGTCGCTGCTGCAGATCGCAACGCCCTCGCGCGGCGCGATCGAGGCCTACGGCAATCTCGCGAGCGAGGTGGCGAAGCTCGTCACCGACGTCAACGGCGTGCATGGCGAGGTCGACTGGACGCCGATCCGCTACCTCAACAAGGGCTTTGGCCAGGGCGTGCTCGCAGGCCTCTATCGCACTGCGCAGGTCGGCGTGGTGACGCCGTTGCAGGACGGCATGAACCTTGTCGCCAAGGAATATGTCGCCGCGCAGAACCCGGCCGACCCCGGCGTGCTGGTGCTGTCGAAATTCGCCGGTGCGGCCAACGAACTCGACGCCGCGCTGCTGGTCAATCCGCACGACATCGACGGCATGGCGCGCACCCTGGCGACCGCGCTCGCGATGCCGCTGACCGAACGGCGGATGCGCTGGGAAGCCATGATGGAGAAGCTCAACAGCGGCACCATCCAGCAATGGTTCGCCGATTTCATCGAGGCGCTGCAAGACACGCACAATGCGGGTGCCGCGGCGCTGCCGGAGCCACCCAGTCTGTGGCGGCGCCGCACGGCGGATCTTGCCGCGCGATATCACTGAGCTAGCACTGGCGTTGCAGGATGGGCGCGCGTTATTTGCCCATCCGCTACTCCGTCGTCCCGGCGGAGACCGGAACCCATACGCCGTGGCGGATGTCGTGAACGGGACTCGTCGTTCCAGCGTGGCGCAACAATCGGTATTTCGCCCCCACGAACCCCTGAGCAAAGGTAGAAAGCTCGGAGGCAAAGCCGCATGCGCCAGTTGCGCAATCGCGTACCCGGGAGTGGCAAGGATCGGCCGATCGATTGTATGGCCTGATTTGCGCCGGTCCTTGACCTGCCAGCGGCCAAAATCGCGTGCCACGGCAAGCGATGTCGCCGGGCGACGCTGATGTCGCCGCCAATTTACCTAATATTTTCAATCCATTGGGGAAATTTCACGCTCCGGCCCCGCGCTCCCTTGCAAAATCCGCCTCAGCCCTTCAAGAGAGGCCTCCCGGAGAGATGGCCGAGTGGCTTAAGGCGCACGCTTGGAAAGCGTGTGTGCGGGAAACCGTACCGTGGGTTCGAATCCCACTCTCTCCGCCATTTGCGCGATTCTGTGCGCCAGACTTGGCGTCCATGAATATTTCAATGCGAGCCGGGTTGAAGCCGTCATAGTCGGCCAAGAACGCCGTGGTCTTCACGATATCCGAGAGTGAGGCGCCATGTTTGCGCAGCACGCGCGCGATGCGCTCGAATATCCGGCGGGTCAGGAGTTCGACGTTATCGCGTGCGTCCTCATCGACGCAAAGGCTTCCTGACAAGAACAGCAGATCTCCGCTCGGTCCGAGCGGGACGCGGCGGCCGTCGGCGACGACACGGGATTCAAGCGGCGGAAAGGCATCTTGATGGTGCGCGCCGCGCCGCTTCATCTCGGCCTCTGACCAGGAGACACAGTCGATTTGAGTTTCCGAGGCCAACCAAGCTTCGGGTCTCTACGAACTTCCCATCTGAGCCAGCGCCGCATTGAGCGTCGGACTCGGCCGCATCACGGTTTCGCATTTGTGCAAGTCGGGCAGGTAGTAGCCACCGATGTCGGCGGGCTTGCCTTGCAAGGCCGCGAGCTCGGCAACGATCTTGTCTTCATTGCTGGTCAGCACCTCGGCCAGCGGCTTGAATTTCGACTGCAATGTGGGGTCCTCGGTTTGCGTAGCGAGTTCCTGTGCCCAATACATTGCGAGGTAGAATTGGCTCCCACGGTTATCCAATTCGCCGGTACGCGGCGAGGGCGACTTCCGGTTGTCCAGCAGCCTTCCCGTGGCGGCGTCCAGGGTCTTGGCCAGCAGCTTGGCTTTCTGGTCACCTGTCTTCAGGCCGAGGTCTTCCAGTGATACGGCCAAGGCCAGGAATTCGCCGAGCGAGTCCCAGCGCAGGTGATTTTCTTCCACCAGCTGCTGCACGTGTTTGGGCGCCGAGCCACCGGCGCCGGTCTCGTACATGCCGCCGCCGGCCATCAGCGGCACGATCGATAGCATCTTGGCCGAGGTGCCGAGCTCCATGATCGGAAACAGGTCGGTCAGATAATCGCGCAGAATGTTGCCGGTTGCGCTGATCGTGTCCTGACCTCGGATCACGCGCTCCAGCGTGTAGCGCATGGCCCGCACCTGGCTCATGATCTGGATATCCAAGCCGCTGGTGTCGTGCTCGTGCAGATACATCTTGACCTTGGTGATGAGCTGCGCCTCGTGGGGGCGGTACGGGTCCAGCCAGAACAGGACCGGCATGCCGGAATGACGAGCGCGATTGACGGCCAGCTTGACCCAGTCGCGGATAGCGGCGTCCTTCACTTGGCACATGCGCCAGATGTCACCCTGCTCCACGTCTTGGCTCAGGAGCACCTCGCCGGTGGCGAGGTCGGTGATATTGGCAATGCCGTCCTCGGGGATTTCAAACGTCTTGTCGTGCGAGCCATATTCCTCGGCCTGCTGCGCCATCAGTCCTACGTTAGGCACGGTGCCCATGGTCCTGGGGTCGAAGGCGCCGTGCCACTTACAGAAATTGATTATCTCCTGATAGATGCGCGCGAAGGTGCTTTCGGGCATCACGGCCTTGACATCCTTCAGGCGACCGTCGGCGCCCCACATCTTGCCTCCGTTCCGGATCATCGCAGGCATCGACGCGTCGACGATGATATCGTTGGGCGAATGAAAGTTGGTAATGCCCTTGGCCGAGTCGACCATCGCCAGTTCGGGCCGGTACTCGTGGCAGGCATGCAGGTCGCGCTTGATCTCATCCTGCTTGCTCTGCGGCAGGCTACCGATCTTGTTGTACAGGTCGACCATGCCATTGTTGACGTTCACGCCAAGTTCGTCAAACAATTGGCCGTGCTTGGCAAAGGCGTCGCGATAGAAGATCTTCACGCAGTGGCCGAATACGATGGGGTGCGAGACCTTCATCATGGTGGCTTTCACGTGCAGTGAGAACATCACGCCCGTCTTGTACGCGTCCTCGATCTGCTGTTCGTAGAACTCCAGGAGCGCTTTCTTGCTCATGAACATCGAGTCGATGACCTCGCGGTCCTGAAGCGACACCTTGGGCTTCAGTACGATGGTTCTGCCGCTCTTGGTGATCAGCTCCATCTTGACGTCACGCGGCTTGTCCAGCGTCATGGACTTCTCGCCATGGTAGAAGTCGCCCTGGTGCATATGAGAGACGTGCGAGCGAGAGGCCTGGCTCCATTCACCCATGCTGTGCGGATTCTTGCGCGCGTAGTTCTTCACGGCGAGCGGAGCGCGGCGATCGGAGTTGCCTTCGCGCAATACCGGATTCACGGCACTCCCGGTGCATTTGGCATAGCGCGCCCGGATCGCCTTCTCTTCGTCCGACTTTGGGCTCTCGGGATAATCGGGAATCTTGTAGCCCTTGTCCTGCAACTCCTTGATCGCGGCCATCAGCTGCGCCACCGATGCGCTGATGTTGGGCAACTTGATGATGTTGGTGCCTGGCAGCAGCGTCAGCCGGCCCAGTTCGGCCAGGTTGTCGGGTAAACGCTGCTCTTCGGTCAGGAATTCCGGGAATTCACCGAGGATTCGGCTCGCCACCGAGATGTCGCTGGTAACGACGTTGATGCCGACGGGTGCCGTGAACGCACGCACGATAGGCAAGAACGCTGCGGTCGCCAACGCCGGGGCCTCGTCGGTCAGCGTGTAGATGATGGTGGGAGATGCCGTACTCATGCATTCGCTTCCTTGGCGGGGCAACATCTATGCCGATGCATCCACCGGCGTTGTTCGCCATGAAGATGAACGAGCCTCGGGCGAGGTGCAAGGGGAAGCGTAGCGGCGCGCCGGGGAGCCGCCCCCGTGCCGCATATGATCTTGCGGAAGGCGCGCAACCACCCCGGTTCGAGATCTTCGTCGTCGAGATGGAGCGGGCGGGGCGCGATCAAGACCGCGCAAGCCGTCCTGACCATAATCAGGGATCGGCCTCGCCTGGATCGTTTCAGGCGATGTCGCCCCGCCCCCGACCCTACCCAACGCGGGTGGTCGAACTTCAGGCCGCACGAGCTAGCTTCCGGACTGAACCCAACCAGCTCCCGGACCTAAGAGACCTTCCAGATGCAGATCGCTCGCTCCGTCTTTCGCGAAGACCACGAAATGTTCCGCGCTACGGTTCGCCGCTTCATCGAACGTGAATGCGTGCCGCGGCAGGAGGAATGGGACGATGCGGGTCGTGTCGACCGCGAGGTTTGGCTCAAGGCCGGCCAGGAGGGCCTGCTGGGGGTCATCCTGCCGGAAGAATATGGCGGCGGGGGTGGCGACTTCGGCCATGCCGTGGTGATGGCGGAGGAAATGGCACGCGCCAACATAAGCGGACCTGGCTTTCAGGTGCACTCCGATATCATCGCGCCATACATCGCACGGGTCGGAAACGAGGAACAGAAGAGGAAGTGGCTGCCGCGCGCCTGTTCCGGTGAACTGATTCTGGCGATCGCGATGACCGAGCCGGGCACGGGCAGCGATCTCAAGTCGATACGGACGACCGCGGTCAAAGATGGCGACGATTACGTCATCAACGGAAGCAAGACCTTCATCAGCAATGGCCTGAACTCCGACATCCTCATCGTGGTTTGCAAGACGGACGCAAACGCCGGCGCCAAGGGCATGAGCCTCATTGTCGTCGAGGCGGATCGTGCGGGGTTCCGGCGAGGGCGCAAGCTGAAGAAGGTCGGACAGCATGCCGCGGATACGGCCGAGTTGTTCTTCGACAACGTCCGGGTCCCCGTCAGCAACAGGCTCGGCGAAGAGGGAATGGGATTCAAATATCTGATGGGTGAATTGCCGCAGGAGCGTTTCTCGATTGCGGTATCGGCTGCAGCGCGCCTGGAGGCCGCGCTTGATCACACGCTGGCCTATGTCAAGGAACGGAAAGCCTTCGGCCATACAGTGTGGGATTTTCAGAACACGAAGTTCAAGCTTGCCGATATCAAGGCGCAGGCCGTGGCAGTCCGGCTGATGGTCGATCATTACCTGGCCGAGCATATGAAGCGCGGGTTGACGCTTCAGGAGTCGGCGATCGCAAAGCTGTTCGCGACCGAGACGCTCGGGAAGGCGCTCGACGAAATGGTGCAGCTCCACGGTGGTTATGGCTACATGATGGAATATCCGATCGCCAGATCGTTCGTCGACATGCGCGTCAGCCGAATCTACGGCGGAACCAGCGAGGTCATGCGCGACCTTATTTCCCGCCAGCTTTGACGGCCTGTTGCGGCCGAAGCGCGGTGTAGGCGGAGACTGGGGGCGTCACCTCACGGTGAGCGTGCCGCCTGGCCGTTCGCGTTCCATCCGAGGTCGCGCATGCGCGCGACGGCGTCATCGCGACCGGCGACGCCGAGCTTGCCGTAGATGTTCTTGAGGTGCCATTTCACGGTATCGGGCGAAAGGCCGAGCGCCCGCGCGATTTTCTTGTTGGGAAACGCCTGCGCAAGCATGCGAATGACGTCGAGTTCGCGTTCGCTGAGGCTCTCCAGCAGTCCGGAACGGCTCTCGGCTGTATCATTGCGCGAGGCGGGCGCGGCCCGCCGCGCCGGCAGGTCCGCGTCGCGCAGATGCTCGACATAGAATGACAGCAAGACATCAAAGCCCGGCGCCGCGCCGCGCGAGCGGACAAGGTCGAGCGCGGAGGCATCAGCATCGAGCAGGCTTCGCACGAGGCCGAGCCGATGGCCGAGACGCAGCGCCTCCAGTGTCATCGCGTCGGCCTGCTCGCCCATGCCGCGTCGCTTCGCGACAAGAGCACTTTGCAGCTGGAGCATGGCCACGATCTGCTGATGGCCACGCGCTTCGCAGATCTCGATCAGCGAATCGAGCCGGGCTGCGGCCGCCTCATAGCGGCCGACCGCAATGTCGTCTCTGACATGCGCCCGCTCGACGATGATGAAAATCTCGTCGCCCAGATTGCTGCCCGACTTCGGATGCCGCCGCCCGATTTTGTCGAGGCCGGCGAGCTTGCGTTTCGCCGTTTCGAACTCACCTTGCTCGAGATGACGTCGAACCTGTTCGCCGAGGCTGTGTGCGAGCAATCGATCGAGCTTGAGGTTCAGCGCGTAGTCTTCAAGTCGCTCGAGATAGGCAAGGGCCTCCTGGCGCCGGCCGGCGAGCCAGTGTGAGGCGGAGAGCACCGAAAGGACCCGCAGCACGGAATCGGGAATCGAAACGCGTTCGAGCACGTCGACGCGATCGTCCAGCAGTTGCAGGGCGGCCAGGGGATCATTGAGTTCATAGAGCGCCTCTCCGAGCAGCGCCGCAGCCAGGCAGGCGGGATCGATGCAGGATGGGCCACGCTGCTCCGATTCATAGAGAACGTCGCGATAGATCCGCTCCGCTTCGATGATCTGGCCTTGAAGCGCATAGCTGAGCCCGACCAGGCAGCGGCCCTGCAGCCGGCCGCCGGGAGTGCCGAGAAGGGGCGTCCCGCCGGCTCCGGTCGAAGGGGATCCGAGCTGCACCTGTCGCGCCAGTTCGTAATTTGCGCGATGCATGTACAACCAGGACAGGATGTTGTCGCGTCCGCCGATGGCGGCCGGATCGACGCCTGCCGGCGGATGCAGCAACTGCGGAAGGACCAGCATCGCCGCGTCGGTGTCGTCGCGCGCGACCGCCAGCGTCGCCTTCAGAAGCGCAAGCGCAAATCGCGCGGACGCGTCGCTTGCCGGCAGATCGGCTTCGAGCTGCTCGAGGCTGTCACCGCAGGCGTCCAGTTGGCGCGCCAGAAGCTGCGATCGGGCCATCCAGAGCCGCAGGTTTGTGCGCGACTGTACCTCGTGCTCCGGAAGCAGGCGAACCAGGCTGTTGAGGTTACGGACATCCCCACGCGCAAGCAGGTCCTGCCCATATTGGTCCAGCAGGTCGGCAGCCGCGGCCGCTTCGTCGGCGGAGATGGCGTGGCGAACAGCCTCATCGACATGGCCATGCTCGCGGAGCCAGATCCATGCCGCCTTGTGGCATTGCCGTTGTTGCACGTCCGCACGCTGGCGAAACCGGCCGCGCATGGCTTCGCCGAGCAGGGGATGAAAGCGATACCAGAGCACGCGTTCCGACGATTCGACCGGGATGATGAAGCCGTTTTGCGTTGCCAGGTTTGCCAACAGTGCTTCGATGCTGGCGCCGTCTTGCTCCCTGCCCAGCAGTGCGGCGCAGATGGAGGCGCAGAACCGCGTGCAGATCGACGCCGTCTCGAGCAGCGCGCGCTCGTCCTTGGAAAGTTTTGACAGGATCTCGTGCTCGAAATAGTCGGCGAATGATTGCGCGTCCTGGAGGTGGCTGCGGGACGCGAGCCTGATTTCCCTTGGGGCGCCCTTCCTGGACCAGCCGATCGAAAGAAGCTGGAGGCCCGCCACCCACCCGTCCGTGAGTTCGTAGAGACGCCGGGCGGCGCGCCGGTCGCTCTTGCCGAACCTGCTCTGGAGAAAGGCATCGGTCTCGGCCTGGGAAAAGCGCAGGTCCTGAAAATCGAGCTCGAAGATGCTCTGCTGATCGCGCAGCCGCGACAGCGAGATCGGAGCGGCGCCACGACAAACAAGAACGACATGGAGGTTGTGAGGCGCCTGATCCAGCAGCCATTGCAGAGCCCAATGGCTTGCCGTATCCGTCAGCAAATGGAGGTCGTCCAGCACCAGCACGGTCTCTCGCGCCCGTACCGCGATACTTCGCACGAGCGCAATGAGCGTGCGCTCGACGGCCTCGCGGTCGATGCCGCGCCCCGCCAGTTGCGACGCAGCCTGACTGATGGCTGGATCGACCTGGGCGAAGCTCGCAAGAACGTAGTCCAGCCAGCGGGAAACCTCGTTGTCGTCAGGGGCGAGCGTCAACCAGGCCACATCAAAGCCGAGCGTAAGCAGCTCGCGGCGCCAGGCTGCAACGATCGACGTCTTGCCGGAGCCGGCCGGGCCGTGCACCAGCACGCAGCGTTGTCGCCGTGCCTTGACGAGCCGGGCAATCAGGTGGTCCCGCGGGAGCAGGCGGCCGCCTTCGCGCGGCGGAAACAGCTTGGTGCTGACGATGGGCTGCAGGACCTCGTGTGACGGACCTGCTTCGTCCGACGGACGGGTCACCATCTCAGTTGTTCCTCCATCCCACGCCGAGATCCCGTTCCACCAGCTTGACGGTGTCGAGGCCACATAAAGCGGCCCGGTGTCATGCAGACCACCCGGAGCGGGTGGGGCGGCGTAGCCTCTGTCAGGTGTAGTTCTGGCGCAAGCTGACACCGGCACACAAGCTGATCGGAGCAAAATTGAGCGTTTTGTCCGGAATTCGCGTCCTCGAATTCGAGGCGATTGGGCCAGCCCCTTTCGGCGCGATGTTGCTCGCGGACATGGGGGCGGACGTGCTCAGGATCGATCGGCCGTTGCCGCCGCAAGACCTTGGGCCGCGTCGCACCGGAAAGCCGGTCGACATCACCGGCCGCGGGCGCCGTTCGATCACGCTCGATCTGAAATCGTCTTCTGCGGCATCTGCTGTCCTTGAACTGATCGAAAAAGCCGATGTGCTGATCGAGGGATTCCGTCCGGGGACGATGGAGCGGCTCGGCCTCGGTCCTGATCTGGTGCTCGAACGCAATCCGCGGGTGGTCTATGCACGGATGACCGGCTGGGGGCAGACCGGTCCGCTCGCCGGCGATGCCGGCCACGATCTCAACTACATCGCGCTATCGGGTGTCCTGTCGGCGATCGGTCCGGCGGGCGGCCGGCCCCTGCCGCCACTCAATCTGGTTGGCGACTACGGCGGCGGGGGCATGCTGCTCGCGCTCGGGGTGGTCGCTGCGCTGCTCAATGTGCAGCGGGGCGGGGCGGGGCAGGTCGTCGATGCCGCGATGATCGAAGGTGCGGCGCAACTCGGGTCCATCATGTGGGGTCTGGTGGCGGGAGGTGGCTGGCAAGAGCAACGCGGCAGCAACATTCTCGATGGCGGCGCGCCATGGTACGACAGCTATCGCACGCTTGATGGCCACTACATGGCCGTGGGCGCCGTCGAGCAGCGGTTCTATGCCGAACTCGTCAAGCGACTGGGCCTTGCCGGGGCCGATCTTCCCAAGCAGTACGATCGCAGCGGCTGGCCGGCGCTGCGCAATGCCTTCGCAAGGGCGTTTCTCGGCAAGACCCGAGACGAATGGTGCGCCATCTTCGAGGGCAGCGATGCCTGCGTGACGCCGGTGCTCGCCTTCTCGGAGGCGCCGCATCATCCGCAAAATCGCGCCCGCGGCAACTTCATCGAAATCGATGGCGTCATCCAGCCGGCCCCGGCGCCGCGGTTCCTCGGCACTCCGTCGCAAGCGCCGAAGTCCGCGCCGCGGCGCGGTGAATGTGGCGACGCCGCGCTGCGGCAATGGGGATTCAATCCCTCGGGTGTTTCGAGGCTGCGCGAACTCGGCGTCGGATTTCTCGGTCAAGCCGAGCCGCAGCCGGCGTGAATGGCGGCTTCTCCTTCTCAATGTGATTCGAAACGGGGACAAAATGAGTGAACGTGTTCTGATCGAGCGGCGCGGCCATATCCTGGTCATCACCATCAATCGCCCGGAGGCGAAGAACGCCTTCGACCTTGCGTCCGCCCAGGCGATGCATGCCGCGATGGACCTGCTCGACGCAGAGGACGGTTTCTTCGTCGGCGTCATCACCGGGGCCGGCGGCACGTTCTCCGCCGGAGCCGACCTGAAGGCGGTCGCGCGTAACGAGCGCGCGGTGACCGAGCGCGGTGGCTTCGGCATGTTCAAGCGTCCGTCACGCAAGCCGCTGATCGCGGCGGTGGAAGGATTTGCGGTCGGCGGCGGGCTCGAGCTTTGCCTGTCCTGCGATCTCATCGTTGCCGCACGGAACGCAAGGATGGGGCTTCCCGAAGTGAGGCACAACGTTGCGGCGGTGGGTGGCGGGCTGTTTCGGCTGCCGCGGCGCATTCCCTATCATGTCGCGATGGAGCTTGCACTCACCGGCGGTTTCCAGGATGCCGAGTTCTTCCGGCATTATGGGCTGGTGAACCGCATCAGCGAACCGGGACACGCGTTGGCCGACGCGATCGCTTTTGCGGAGGAGCTGCTGGTGAATGGCCCCACCGCGCTCGCCGCGTCCAAGGAGATCATGCTCCAGTCGGCGAACTGGACCGATGAGGAGGCCTGGAGCCGACAGGCTCCGATCGCCGCGATCGCGTTCGAGGCCGAGGATCGCACGGAAGGTCTTCGCGCGTTCGCCGAAAAGCGAAAGCCGGTCTGGCGCGGACGCTGAGACGTCGGGCCACAAGGTCTCGTCAACCCATCACGACAAATAAACCCGAGGACACGAAATGACCTGCAAGGACCTGATGGTCGGAGCCTTGGCACTCGCGGCCTGCGTTGCTGTGGCGAGCACGCCGGCGGACGCGCAGAGGAAGTACGATCCCGGTGCCAGCGACACCGAGATCAAGATCGGAAACATCATGCCATATAGCGGACCTGCATCCGCCTACGGCGTCATCGGCAAGGCGAGCGAAGCCTATTTCCGGATGATCAATGATGAAGGCGGCATCAATGGCCGCAAAATCACGTTCGTTACCTATGATGATGCCTATAGTCCGCCGAAGACCGTTGAACAGGCGAGGAAGCTCGTCGAGAACGACGATGTGCTGCTGATCTTCCAGCCGCTTGGAACGCCGGGGAATACGGCGATCCAGAAATATCTCAACACCAAGAAGGTCCCCCAGCTCTTTGTCGCCTCCGGAGCGACCAAATGGGGCGATCCGAAGAACTTCCCTTGGACGATGGGCTTCCAGCCGAACTATCAGAGCGAGGGGCGGATCTTCGCAAGATATATCCTCGAGCATCGTCCGCAGGCGAGGATCGGCGTCCTCTACCAGAATGACGACTTCGGCAAGGATGTGCTCAAGGGCCTGAAGGACGGCCTTGGCGAGAAGACGGCGCTGATCGTTGCAGAAGCAACCTACGAGATTTCCGATCCGACCGCCGACTCGCAGATCGTGAAGCTCAAGACGGCGAATGCCGACGTGTTTGTCGATCTGACGTCGCCGAGGTTTGCGGCCCTGGCGATTCGGAAGGTCGCCGAGCTCGGCTGGAAGCCGATGCATTTCATCAGCAGCGTTTCCGGGTCGATCGGCTCGGTGTTGCAGCCGGCCGGGCTGGACAACGCCAAGGGCCTGCTCAGCACGGCCTACACCAAGGATCCGTCCGATCCGTTGTGGAAGGACGATCCAAAGATGATCAAGTGGAACGCATTCATGGATAAATACATGCCGGGCGCGAACAAGGCGGACCAGGGCTACGTCTCGTCCTACATGGCGACCCAGACGCTGGTCGAGGTCCTGCGGCGATGCGGCGACGATCTGTCCCGCGCGAACGTGATGCGGCAGGCGGCAAATCTCAGGGATTTCGAGGTCGACGTCCTGCTGCCGGGTATCAAGGTCAACACCAGCGCAACCGATTTCTTTCCGGTCGAACAGCTGCAGATGCGACGCTTCGATGGACGCGTGTGGGAGCTGTTTGGTCCCGTCATGAATGGCGAGGTCGGCAGTCCGGCCGGTTGATCGAACAAGAAGCCAGCTTGGGCAGGAGGTGAACAGTGAACGAGCAAATCGGGTTTGCGCCGACCACGACAACGATGATCCTGCGCGCACTGTCGCGGTTTCCGGATCGCCAGGCATTCGTCTGGAATGGCGGCAGCCTGACCTATTCCGCGGTGCGTGACCTGATCGCCGGCTTGCAGTCGGGAATGGTTCAGGCCGGTCTCGGAAAGGGTGACGTCGTCGCGCTCTTGAGCGCCAACAGCGCCGAGACGTGGTGCGCAGGCGTTGCGGCGCAGGCGCTCGGCCTCGTCATCACCTGGCTACACCCGCTCGGCTCGCTCGCGGATCACCTTGCTGTCATCGAAGATATCGAGGCGACGGCCTTGATCGTCGACCCGAAGACGCACGGCCAGCGCGGGGCAGAACTTGCAGCCGGCGCCGCCACGCAGCTCAGGTTGACATTCACCATGGGGCGGAGCGAGTTCGGCCGCGATTTGCTTGCCGCGGCGCGCGCTGCCGGCGCCGTGCCGATTGTCGACCTCACCAACATCGATGAGCTTGCGATCGTCAACTACACCGGCGGCACCACCGGAAAGTCGAAGGGAGCGATCCGCCGTCATCGTGCTCTGGTGGCGTCGGCCCAGTCGGTCGCAGCCGAGTTCGGGTTGCCCGACACGCCACGCTATCTCGCCGCGGCGCCGATCACGCACGTCTCGGGGAGCTTCGTCTTGCCGTCGTTGTCGCGCGGCGGAACTGTGCATCTGCTGAAGGGCTTCGATCCCGAAGAGTTTCTTGCCACCATCATGCGGCAAAAGATCAATGTGACCATGATGGTCCCGACCATGATCTACCTGATGCTCGACAGCGCGAAGCTCGCAAGTACGGATCTCTCGTCACTCGAACTGCTGCTGTACGGCGCATCGCCGATGTCGCCGACACGGCTGGTGGAGGGGCTTGAGCGTATCGGCCCGATCTTCGCGCAGCTCTACGGCCAAACCGAGTGCTTCCCGATCAGTCTGCTCGGGCGGGCCGATCACGACGCCAGGCGTCCCGAACTGTTTGCATCCTGCGGCTTTCCGCTGGCGTCCTGTGGCGTCTCGTTGCTGGATGACAACAACCAGCAGGTCCGACCGGGAGATGCCGGAGAAATCTGCGTTCGCGCCACACAGGCGATGGAGGGATACTGGAAGCGGCCCGAGCAGACCGCCGAGACCTTCGCCGGCGGCTGGCTGCACACCGGCGACATCGCGAGGGCCGACGAGCGCGGCTATCTCTACATCGTCGATCGCAAGAAGGACATGATCGTCTCCGGTGGCTTCAACATCTTTCCTCGCGAGGTGGAAGACGTGCTGTCGTCGCATCCCGATGTGGCGATGGCCTCAGTTATCGGCATACCTCATCCCAAATGGGGTGAAGCGGTCACGGCCCTGGTCGTCGTCAAGCCCGGCAAGCGGCCCAGCGCCGAAACGCTGATGGATCTCGTCAAGCGGCATAAAGGCGGCACGCATGCCCCCAAGCAGATCGAGTTCGTCGAAAGCCTGCCGCTGACCGCGGTGGGCAAGGTGGACAAGAAGGTGCTGCGCGCAAAGTACTGGGCCGGGCAGGAACGGCAGGTCGGGTAGCGGCCTGGTCGCTCGGCAGTTCGCTTCGGAATCACGAATCCAATCGCTCCAACATTCGAGACAATGACATGGTTGACGCGCTGATCATCGATGCATGCAGGACACCACGCGGCATCGGCAAAGCCGGCAAGGGGGCTCTCTCCGGAATTCACCCGCAGCAGCTCGGCGCGACGGTGTTGCGCGCCCTCGCTGATCGCACCGGCATCGACACCGCCGATGTCGACGACATCGTATGGGGCACCAGCTCGCAACGCGGCCAGCAGAGCGGCGATCTCGGGCGGATGTCTGCGCTTGACGCGGGATACGATGTCCGCGCCAGCGGCGTCACGCTGGATCGGTTCTGTGGCTCGGGCATCACCAGCGTGACCATGGCCGCGCATGCGATCATGTCGGGCTCCGAAGATCTCGTGATCGCGGGCGGCACCGAAATGATGTCGATGGAAGGCCGCCGCGGCGAAGGACCGATGGTCATGGACGCCGGAAACCTGCGCCTGCGCGCCCGGCATCCGCAATCGCATCAGGGCGTCTGCGCCGATGCGGTGGCAACGCTCGAAGGCATCACGCGCCAGGAACTGGACCAACTCGGACTGGAGAGCCAGAGGCGCGCCACCGCGGCGATCGAGGGTGGTCGCTTCAGCAAGAGCCTGGTGCCGGTTTATCGCGAGGACGGCACGCTTGCCCTCGACCGTGACGAATATCCAAGGCCGGACAGCACGCTCGAGGGGCTGGCGACGCTGAAGCCGGCCTTCGCGGCGATGGCGGATTACCCGCTCGACCAGCGCGGGACCACCTATCGAAAGCTGATCCTCGACCGATATCCTGACCTTGACATCAATTTCCTGCATCACGCCGGCAATTCGTCGGGCGTGGTCGACGGTTCGGCCGCGATCCTGCTGGGATCGCCAGGCTATGCTGAGAAGCATGGCCTGAAGCCGCGGGCGCGTATTGTCGCGACCGCCAATATGGGCGATTCTCCGACGTTGATGATGAACGCGCCGGTCCCGGCGACGCGCAAGGTGCTCGCGAAGGCGGGATTGACGCTCGGCGATATCGACCTGTTCGAAGTCAACGAGGCCTTTGCCGTCGTGGTCGAAAAGTACATTCGTGATCTGAAGATTGATCGCGACAAGATCAACGTCAATGGAGGTTCGATCGCACTGGGGCATCCGATCGGAGCGACAGGTACGATCCTGATCGGGACCGTTCTCGATGAGCTGGAGCGACGCGATCTCAGGCGAGGTCTCGTGACCATGTGTGCGGCCGGAGGGATGGCTCCCGCGATCATCATCGAACGGATCTGACGATGTTTGGAGGATGAGAAGACCGCTCGCGATGCGCGAGCCGGCCGGAGGAGGGCGCGCGCCAAGTCACGAGCCGCGACCTTCAGACAGCATGCGCGGCAGAATCAGGCCGAAGGTCATTGCCAGGATGACCAGAAATGCCGCGCCGGCATTTGCGGCGATGTCAGTCAGCAGAGCCATCTTGAACAGGAGCGTGGCCGCCAACACGACGATGCCCAATGATATCTCGCTCGCCGGCGGTCCAAAATCGAATGAGTTGCCCGGCGGCACCTTCGGGAGAGGTAGCCAGGACGCGCTCTTGAACGACAATCGACATGACGATGGCCCCGTCCTAGAGTCCGGCGCTCTGTCCGCCGTCGACATGCAGGATCTCGCCGGTGGTGAAGCTGGCGCCTTCGAGATACATCACCGCGTCGACGACGTCGCGCACCTCACCCATCCGTCCGACGGGATGCAGCTTGGCGAGGAAGTCGTACATCTCCGGCGCGTGCATTGGTGTCTTGACCGCACCAGGCGCCACAGCGTTGACGCGAATTCCGCGGCTTGCATATTCGACGGCGAGCGACTTCGTTGCGGCGTTCAAGCCGCCCTTCGTCAGGGCCGCCAGCGCCGACGGCGCGCGGCTGTTCGCATTCTCGTCGAGGCTGCTGGTGATCTGCACGATGTGCCCGGATTGCCGCTTCAGCATCTCGGCGACGGCGCGATGGGTGATATGGAAGAAGCCGCTGAGATTGATCGCCAGCATGTTGGCATGATCTTCAGCCGTATATTCGGTGAATGGCTTTCCGATGAAGATGCCGACGTTGTTGATCAGCGTGTCCACGTGGCCGAAGCGCGCGAGCGCTTGCGAGACGATGCGTTCCGCGGTCCTGGGATCAGCGATGTCGCCGGCAACGGCCAGGATATCCGGATCGGACGACGGCTTGATCGAGCGCGAATTCGCGATGACGCGGAAATTGCGATCGCGATATGCCCTGACCAGCGCCTCGCCGATACCCTGCGACGCGCCTGTGATGATAGCGACTTTGTGCCCTGCTGCCATGATAGGCCTCCATGTTTCCCTGTTGAAGCGGCAGGCGCCGGTTCGGCGCTCGCCGTGCCCCAGCTCGTGCCGCGATCACGCAGCCGTCGCCGGCTTCGCCTTGGCGGGCGGCACCGCACGGAAGGCGATCGACAGCCGATTCCATGCGTTGATGGTGCCGATCAGAATCGTCAGGTTGGTGGCCTCGGCCTCGGAGAACTGCTTGCGGAGCTCCTGGTAGATATCGTCGGGCGCATGCGTCTCGGTGATCAATGTCACCGCCTCGGTCCAGGCCAGCGCGGCACGTTCGCGATCGGTATAGATCGGCGCCTCGCGCCAGGCGTCGAGAAGATAGAGGCGCTGCTCGGTTTCGCCGTGCTTGCGCGCATCCTGCGTGTGCATGTTGATGCAGAAGGCACAGCCGTTGATCTGGGAGGCTCGAGTCCGGACAAGCTCGATCAGCGACAGTTCGAGCCCGGACGATTGGATCTGCATCTCGACCGCGGCGAGTGCCTTGATGGTCTCGGGGGCGGCCTGGTAGAAATTTATGCGAGGCTTCATGGTCGTTCTCCTTTCGGGGTTGAAGACGGTCGTCAGTGGGCGCCGCCGCCGTCGAGGCGGTCGGGCCTGGTCAGCATGAGCGCCGCGCTCAGGGCGATGAGTTGCGAGACGCCGAGCAGATAGAAGGTGTCGCTGAAGCCGAGGATGAAAGCCTGCTTCTGGATGATCTTCCCAATCGCGACATAGGCGCGGTGGATCGCGTCGACGCGATCGATCACGCCATGGCTTATGAAATACTGCGTCAGCTGATCGAGCCGCGCACGGGTCGCCTGCTCGAACATGGTGACCTGCTGCGAAAGCAGATTGGAGTGGTATTGCTCGCGTTTGGTGAGGAGCGTCTGCAGCGCGGCGATCCCGATCGCGCCACCAAGGTTGCGCATCATGTTGAACAGGGCGGATGCGGAGCCGGCGTTCTCCTGCTCGATCCCGGAGGTCGCGACCGCCGAGAGGGGCGCAAAACACAGGGCCTGCCCGATCGCACGGACGACGTTCGGCCAGAACAACTGATCGGCCGCGTAGTCATTGGTCATGTAGATGTTCATGAAGTTGGAGGCTGCGAACAGCGCAAAGCCGACGCCGATCACGAGGCGCGAGTCGACGCGCTTCATGAGGCGCGGCACCAGCGGGATGAGCATAAGCTGCGGCAGGCCGGTCCATGCCAACACCATGCCGATCTGCTCCGAATTGTAGCCCTGGATACGGGACAGATAGACTGGCAGGATATAGACCGAGCCATAAAGCGCGACACCGAGCAGGAAGTTCGCAAGCACGCCAAAGCCGAAATTGCGACGGAGCAGGATGCGCAGGTTCAGTAGCGGCTTGTTCGTGGTCAGCTCGATCACGAGGAACAGCGTGAGCGCGACGGCAGCGATCACCGCCAGCCGCACGATGAAAGGTGAACCGAACCAGTCGTCCTTGTTGCCTTCTTCCAACACGGTCTGGAGGGCGGCGAGGCCAATCGTCATCGTGGCGATGCCGAACCAGTCGCCCTCGCGCAGCAGCGAGAGCTTCATCGGCTTCGCTTCCAGCGAGACATAGAGCATCGCGATCATCACGGCGCCCGGAATGATGTTGACATAGAAGACGTATTCCCAGCCGAAGTTCTCGGTGAGATAGCCGCCGATGGTCGGACCGATCGCCGGTGCGAACGTCGCCGAGATCGCGAACATCGCCAATCCGATCGGCTGTTTCGCTCTCGGCAAGAGCGTGATGATCAGCGTGAACGCCATCGGAATCAGCACGCCGCCGGTGAATCCCTGCACGGCGCGCAACGCGATCATCTGCGGCAGGTCTTGCGCCAGCGCGCAGGCCGCCGAGAACACCAGGAACAGGAATGCGTTGACGAGCAGGTAGATGCGGACGGAGAAGACCTGGGAAAGCCAGCCGCTGAGCGGGATCACCACGATCTCCGCAATCAGATATGAGGTCGAGATCCAGCCGCCGTCGTCGAGGCCCGCACCGATCCCGCCCTGGATGTCGGCAAGCGAGGCATTGACGATCTGGATGTTGAGCACGGCCATGAATGCGCCCAGCGTGGCTCCGGTCACCGCAAGCCAGGTTCTTGCGGTGACGGCTGCAGGCGCCGAAGCCGCGGAAGATGGCGGATGTTCGCTGGCCGGGGCGCCGCCGACGCGGGTTTGCAGTGCGGTCATGGTTGTCTCCTCGGCTGCGCCGGAGAATGCATCGATCAGCTGCGGGGCTCGCTGCCGCGCGACGCCAGTTGCTCCGCGGCCTTGCGCTCGGCGACGACGGTCGATTTGGTGTTGACGGTCGGTACCGCCGACATGCCGGGACGCAGCAGGCCGCTCAGGCTCCGGTCGTCGAGCACGATCTTGACCGGGACGCGCTGCACGATCTTGGTGAAGTTGCCGGTGGCGTTGTCGGGCGGCAGCAGCGCGAATTCCAGACCACTCGCCGGCGACAGGCTGTCGACGTGCCCCTTCAGGTTGGTCGAATGGAAGCTATCGACGCGCAGCACGACGGGCTGGCCATTGCGCACATAGGTGAGCTGGGTCTCCTTGAAATTGGCGACCACATAGACCTGATCGAGAGGGACGACCGCCATCAGCTGCGTACCTGCCTGGACATATTGCCCGACCCGCAGCGTGCGTGCGCCGACGGTGCCGTCGACGGGCGCGGCAATCCGTGTGTAGGACAGGTTCAATGCGGCTTGCTGCTCGAGCGCCCGGGCATGTTCGAGTTGCGCGACGGCTTGGGCGCGTTGGGTCGATAGCACCTCGACGGTCTTGTTGGCCGCGGACAAACCCGCCTTGCCCTGCTGCAGCTGCGCCGTCTGCGCGCGCAACGCCGCGTCGGTCTGCTGGGCGCGCTGAATCGTTCCGGCGCCGGTCTTCATGAGGTCGTCGTAGCGGGCGCGCTCCTGCTGCGCGAATTTCAGATTGGCTTCGGTCGCGTCGACCCGCGCGGCCTGCTGCTGAATGACCGGCTGTTGCAACTCAATCTGGGCATCGAGGTTGCGGATCGCGGCTTCGGAGGCGGCGACGTCGGCCCTGGCCTGCTCCATCGCGGTCTTGAAATCGCGATCGTCGATCCGCGCCAGGAGCTGGCCGGCCTTCACCGGCTGGTTATCGGCAACCAGCACATCGGAGATGTAGCCGGAAACCTTCGGCGCGATGATCGTGGAGTCGGCCTTCACATAGGCGTCGTCGGTGGTCTGCAAATAGCGGCCGGTCGTAACGTAGTAGCGGGCGAAAGCGGTTGCGCCGGCGACGCCGAGCATTGCGGCGAAGGCGATCGTCGATCGTTTGATGGCTTGCCTGGATGGGCGAAGGCCGGTCTTGGCGGTTTGCTCGGGAGCGTAAGTGAGAGTGGACATGGGGTTCTCCGGTGTCTGCAGGCAGCGCGGAAGGTCAATCGGGACGATGAACAACATGGATGATGAGGCGACTGCTGGAGGTCGACGCGGCGCGTGCCGATCGGCATAGCGGCGGCGTGCCAGGGCGCGAACTTCTCGATGGCAAGGAAGCTCGCGCCCGTTCAACCCGTCAGTAGTCCCAGAAAATTGGTACGAAGCGGAAGGCCTCGCCATCGACAGCGACCCGTCCGATGGACGGGAACGGCACGTGAGTGGCCACCAGCAACGTGCCGGTCTCGGCAAGCTCCCGCAGCAATCGGACGCGAATCCGCGTCGCCTCCTCCGGGTCGTGCTCGAAGCCGTTGTGCCAGTCGGGGTGATCGAACCCGACCGAAAACACGGCGTCGCCGGCGAACATCAGCCGCTCGTCGCCGGACGCCAGGCGAACCACGCTGTGCCCGGGCGTGTGACCGCCGGTGCGAGACACCACCACCCCCGGCGCCACCTGGTGCTCGTCGTCGAACAACCGTAGCTGGTTGTGGTATTCCTTCGCGAAGCGCTTGGCGGTCGCGCGAAGCGCATCCGGAAATCCCTGCGGCATGGCGGTGCGGGAGAAATCGGGCGCCTCCCAGAAGCTGACCTCCGCGGCCGCCACGTGGATCTGCAAGTCCGGACGCAGCCGTTCCTTCACGCCATCGGCAAGCAGGCCGCCGATATGGTCCATGTGCATGTGGGTCAGCACCACGTCGGTCACGGACGAAAGATCGATGCCCACGGCCTCGAGGCGCCGGATCAACTGACCGGCCCGCGGCAGGTGCAGATTCGGGTCGGATCCGAGGCCAGCGTCGATCAGGATGGTCTTGCCGCCGCTGCGCACGACAACCGCATTCAGCGCCCAATCGAAAGCGTCCGACGGCAGGAACATGTCGTCCAGCCAGGCCGTCCGAACAGACGAGGCGACGTTATGCGCCAGCATCGTGGCCGGCAGCGGGAGGACGCCATCGCTGACGACGAGTACCTCGATCTCGCCGACCTTCAGTGCGTAACGCGACGGCACCAGTTCTTCGGGCTCGCCCGTGCGAGGGCGTGAGGATGTGCTCGAGGTGGGATTTGTCATCTGCTTCACAGTCATCGTGGTCTCCTGTTTCATGGTGAAGGGCCTTGTCGGGTCGTGCTTCGGCAGACCGCGCACTTCGGGGCGCGCGGCCGTTTCGCCTGGGTGTCTAGAGGTTCACCACCTGCTCCGGATCCGCTGCAGCGAGAGCCGCGGCGCGCTCGGCTTTCGGCGGATAGATCCAGACAGTGTTGATCTCGCGCTTGGTCTTCTTGGCATCGTCGCCGACGATTTCGAGCTTGCGCTCCCACCCGCGCGTGAACAGCGCGCCGGCCTCGCCAAGGTCGAGACAGGTGACGTAGACCTTCTGGTGATACGGCCTGGTCGGCTTGCCCAGCAGCTCGGCAGCGGCGTTGTTGCCGGCAAAGGCGCCCATGCGGGTGGCGTGCTGGCACGACATCAGTGCGTAGTTGCCGGCATCGTCGCAGGCGGCGCGTGCGGCGTCGCCGGTGGCAAAGACGCCGGCTACGCCCGGAACGCGCAAGTCGCGATCGACCAGCAGTCGGCCGAACCTGTCACGCTCGCCGGGAATCTCCGCGGTCAACGGAGCGGCACGGATGCCCGCCGCCCAAACCACGGTTGCGGCTTCGATGCGTTCGCCGTCGGACAGCGTGACACCGGCTTCGTCGAGCGATGCGACGCCGGCAGCGCCCCGTGTTTCGATGCCCAGCCTGCGGAGCGCGTCCTCGATGACCGGGCGGGAATCCGAGCCCATGTTCGGTGCGATCGCGGCGTTCCTTTCGACGATGATGACGCGCGGCTTGGCATCCTTGCCGAGGATCGCGCGAAGCCGCGCCGGCATCTCGGTCGCCGCCTCGATGCCGGTGAAACCACCGCCGGCGACGACCACGGTATCGCGGCCGTTGCCGGCCGGCCGGCGAGCCAGGCCATGCAGATGCTTGTCGAGGGCAACGGCGTCGTCGAGCTGGTCGACGCTGAAGCCGTGCGCGGAGAGGCCGGGAATGTCCGGTCGGAACAGCCGGCTGCCGGTGGCCACGACCAGGCGGTCGTAGGAGAGCTCATTCGTGCCCGTTGCGGTCGTGATCGTCACGGTGCGGGACTTGGTATCAACCGTCTCCGCGCTGCCCCGCAGATAGGTGACGTCGACGGCGTTCAGCACATCCGACAGCGGCGCCGTCAGGGTCTCGGGTTTCGGTTCATAAAGTCGCGGGCGAACCACGAGCGTGGGCTCCGGCGCGACCAGCGCGATTTCGAACGTATCGGGTGAGACGCCGTGGATATCGCGCAGGCGGGCAGCGGAAAGTGCGGCATACATGCCGGCGAAGCCGGCGCCGATGATGACGAGTCTCATGTGACTACTCCTGTGGTTTGGTTTCTTCCGGGCATGCGCGCGCCATCGCCGCCGCTGTTGCGGCAAGCTTTCTGCGATCAACGATGGCGCGAAGACGTGAAGCGAAATCGGCGGTCTAGGGCTGGATACAGCCCGCGGTCGGTAGTCCTCGCCGCGGCCATGCGCTGCGCAGCAAGATGGGCTGGGGAGTGCTCGGGATCCATTCAGCGTAGGGGAGTTGAGCGTTGTCCCTTGTCACGATGGACATCCCCGGATTGGGGCGCTGCAGGGACTGTGGCGGAATTTCCACTTCGTCGCCGGTTGCCGAGGTAAAGCGAACCGCCAGTGAAAGTCCGTACACGATAGTGGTTGCGACGATCCTCCGTCGTGGCGCGATTGAAGCGAGGCTCAAAAAGCGTTTCCAGATCATGTTCGTCTCCGTCCATAGGATCGTGGGCACCCTGCTTGTCTATCGGATCGGACCTGCAACCGCGCCAGAGTGATTGCGGCACCTGTAGAGTCGTTGCTGCTACCGAATACGTCGGCGCCAATCGCTCGGTGTTTCACCGGTCAGTCGCCTGAATGCTGCGGCGAAAGCGTTTTGCGAGGCGTAGCCAAGCGCGGCCGCCACCGACGCGATCGATGCGTCGCTGTCGCGCAACATGTTCATCGCCTGCTCGAGTCGCTGCTGGCGCAGCCAGGCATGGGGTGAAAGACCGGTGCTCTCCTTGAAGGCGCGAGAGAAATGGAAGCGTGACAGGCCAGCGTCTGAAGCAAGCGAGGCGAGTGATATCTCGGCATCGTGATCCGAGCGCAAACGGTCGATGGCACGCCGGAGCACGCTCGGCGAGAGCCCACCCGTGGCCGGCGGCGCCGTCATGAGTGTGCCCACATGCGCGATGAGCAGCCGCGTGGCTAGAAGTTCAGTCACCTGTTGCCTGAACAGGGCGTCCAGGGCAGCGTTGCCTTCGAGTGCATCCGAAGCGCTGAGGAGCAACCCGGATACGACAGGATCGGAATATGCCGTTCGCTCCAGAAGATCGCCGGGAACGACCGTGCGAGCTTCGCGGGCGACGCGCTCGAGCGTTGCGTGCGGGAGATAAAGCTGAACGACGTCCACTGACCCGGGAATGTCCCATCGGGCGCTCGTGCCAGCTGGAATGATCGTCACCACGCCGGATCGCGCCGTTCCAATCGCAACCGATTTGCCGTCACGCCGCTCCAGGCGCTGCACGCCCGATGGGTAAGTCATGATGACGTGATCGATCATCGGCTGGACCACGTCGTGCAACGCGCCATGCTTCCAATGGGCGATCGCACCGTTCGATGGATCCGCGGCGATCAGCAGCGGCGCAGTCTTGAGCACGCGGGCCATCTCTTCGTCGGCATGACGACGCCCGCCCGCCGGCAAATCCTCGCGATGCGCCTCCAACGCGCCGGATGGTACCATTGAGAGATCGATTGGCTTGCTCATGGCGATGGGCTCGCGTCAGGACCGCCTGCGCTCGGCCGGCTCGAACTTATGGGGGCGCGGCGCCGCTGCGATCTGCGCAGTCTATTAGGCCCGTAAGTCTTCGAGCTCTTTCCCAAAGCTGCACCGCCTTTCCCAAATCTGCCCAAAGCGTTTCGTCACGCGCAAATTTGTGATAGGCTTTTCCGGGCGCCGGGCCTCAACCAAGAGATGACAAAGGCCGCGATCGTCGGCGACCACTGTTGAAATGACGTCTGAAAATCGGCCTGTTACAACCGGGGCCGCAGTCTGTCGGAATGACTGCCGATTCCGCTGGGGACCTAGACCTCAGTGCGGCGATCCCGGATAATCACGGGCGAACCCGCGGCGACGGCAATACGCTGATTTTCTTCAATCAAATCGACCACATCCTACGGACCGCCGATCGACATGGCACACGCAAGTACGTTCGGAAAGAGGTTCGGACGTTATCTCAATCTGACTGATGCGCCGTCCGCGCTGATCACGCGTTCACGGCGCGGCGTCGAACTCGCGGTCACGGAAACGCAGCATGCCAATCCCGAACCGGGTCTTTCCGGCTCGCTGGCCGACGAAGCCTACATCGTCAGCCTGAAGCTTCAGGATTACCCGGACTGCGAGCTCTGGGCGCATGGCAAGTACGTCACCACGTCGGACGTTGGAGCCGGCACAACGTGGTTGTACGATCTTCGGCACGATCCGCGCTACGTCATCGACAAGCCCTATCATTCGCTCCATTTTTATCTTCCGCGTTCGGCGCTTGATAGCATTGCCGCGGAATCCCGTCTCCAACTCGGCGACCTCGCTATCGGCTTCGGCTCCGGTCATGACGATTCGACCATGCGCCATATTGGCGGTTCGCTGTTGAACGGGTTACGCCGGCCGGAGGAAGCGAACCAGCTTTTCATCGATCACATGCTGCTGGCGTTCGCTGCCCACGTCGCGCAAGCCTATGGCGGATTGCAGCCGACCAGCGAATTGGCACGCGGCGGCCTTGCCCCCTGGCAGGTGAAGCGGGCCTGCGAAAGGCTCGACTCCGATCTCGGTGGAACGCTTTCATTGCAGCGGATTGCGGCCGAGTTTGATCTTTCGGTCAGCCGCTTTTCCCGCGCATTTCGTATCTCCACCGGTCTGCCGCCACATCAATGGCTGCTTCGCCGGCGCGTGAAGGTGGCCCAACAGCTGATGAGCGTGCGCGATCTGCCGCTGTCCGAGATTGCGATATCGGCCGGGTTTGCCAACCAAAGCCATCTGACGAAGGTGTTTTCGGCGCAAGTCGGTGTCAGCCCGGCGCTATGGCGCCGCGAAGCGTTTGGTGCGAGGAAAAGCGACGCTTGATGGTGCATCGGCGGAGCGCCGTTGCTTCAACGCGTGCGCCGCCGCCAGTCGCTCGGTGTTTCGCCGGTGAGCTTCCTGAATGCCGCAGCGAAAGCTGTTTGCGACGTGTAGCCGAGCTCGGCCGCCACCGACACGACGGCTTCATTGGTGTCGCGGAGCAGCTTCATGGCCTGCTCGAGCCGGTGCTTTCGGAGCCAGGCATGAGGCGAAAGCCCGGTACTTTCCTTGAACGCGCGGCAGAAGTGGAAGCGTGACAGGCCGGCCTCTGAAGCGAGAGCTGCCAATGACACGTCAGCGTCGCTATCCGAACGCAGGCGCTCGATCGCGCGAAGCAGCGTCTTCGGCGCCAAGCCGCCCCTGACCGGCTGGATCGTGGTTGGTAGATCGGTGTGAGCAGCCAGCAGACGCGTGGCCAGAAGGTCTGTCAGTTGCTGCCTGAACAACGTATCAAGAGCCTCGTTGCCCTCCAGGGCGTCCACCGCGCTCACAAGCAATCGGGATGTGACGGGGTCAGGATGCGCGGTTCTTTCCAGCAACTCGGTCGATGCGGCGGTGCCGGCTTCGGTGGCGATGCGTTCGAGCGTCGTCTGCGGTAGATAGAGCTGGACGACGTCAACGGGCTTTGGAATATCCCATCGCGAGCTCGATCCTTCGGGAATGATGATCACGACCCCGGGACGAAACGTTCCCGCGGCGACCGACCGACCCGATCGTCGCTCCATGCGCTGGACCGCGCCGTTGTAAGCCATGATGACATGGTGGGTCATCGGCTCGACGATGTCGTGCAGCGGCTCGTGCTTCCAATGGGCAATCCCGGCGCCGGAGGCGTCCAAAGCCATCTGGAATGGCGTTGTCCCGAGCACACGCGCCATCTCCTCATCGGCATGACGGTGGCCGTTAGCCGGCAAGCCGTTGCGATGCGGATCGGACTCGTCAGCTGAAATCATCGAGAGATCGATCGGCTCGCTCATGACGACGCGTTCGCTTAGGGAGGGCATGCGCTCGTGCCGGGCGCGGTTTACGTAACTGTGCTTTCTAGGCCCGGAGGTTTTCGGGTTCTTTCCCAAAACGGCCGCGCTTTTCCTGATTCTGCTCAAAGCGTTCTGGCGCGGCGGCTGATCCGTCCAAAAATCGCGTTTTGCGCCGCCCGCGAACCTAGACCTCCGCACTTGGATACCGGATAATGAGCTTAAACCTCGCACGCTTCCGCGGATGCGCTGCCTGGAAAATGCACGGGCCGGTCATGAGGCAGACGGGTTTCTACGGTGAGAATGCTAGGCAGTTCTGCCGCCTTGCGCAGGAACCGTGCTCATTGATCACGCGTTCGCTGCGCAACGCCGAAATCGCCGTCACCGAAACCCGGGATGATGCTCCCGCGCGGAGCCTTTCCGGCGGGATGCCCCTTGAAGATTCTTTTGTTGTCAGCCTGAAACTTTACGAATACCCGAGCTGCGAGCTCTGGGCACACGGCAAATGTGTCACCAAGGCCGATATCCGAGCGGGCGCAACATACCTGTATGACATGAAAACGGATCTGCGCTTCGTCATCAACAAGCCGTTCCACACTCTTCATTTCTATCTTCCGCGTTCGGCGCTCAACGGTATCGCTGAGCAGTTCCATGCACCGCGCGTTGGTGAGCTGCCTTGTGAGCTTGGCGTCGGCCACGACGACCCGGTCGTGCGTCATATCGGTGGGGCGCTCCAGCAAGCGCTGCGTCGGCCGGCTGAGGCCAACCGGCTCTTCATCGACCACGCGATGCTCGCAATCACCGCGCACGTCGCGCAGACCTATGGCGGACTGCGAGCCATCCGCGCGCTGGCCCGCGGCGGTCTCACCCCAAGGCAAGCAAAACAAGCTTGCGAAATGCTCGACGCCGATCTCGGCGGGACACTGACCTTGAAGCAGATCGCGGCCGAGTTTGGCCTCTCGGTCAGCCATTTCTCGCGCGCGTTTCGAACGTCGACCGGGTTGCCGCCGCACCAGTGGCTGCTTCGCCAGCGCGTGAAGGCGGCCAAGCAGTTGATGACCGTTGCGGGCCTGTCGCTGTCCGAGATCGCGATATCGGCCGGGTTTGCCAACCAAAGCCATTTGACGAAAGTATTCTCGGCTCTGGTCGGCATGAGCCCGGCGGCATGGCGCCGCGAGGTGCTTGATGTCAGGGATGGTCAGACGTGATTGGCCGGTTACCGACGCCGCGCCAGTGAGATGGCATAGGCTTCGCGTCGCGCCGCGAAGATCTCGTCCAAGGGATGATCAAGGCCTTCGGCAAGATTTGCCGGATCGAAGACAGAGGCGTCGCACACGGCGTTCGCTTCGACGCCCGTGATCACGATCGTGCCCAGCCTGATTTCATCTCGGCTGTCCTCGTCGGGCCAGCGGATCGTCACATCCAGGACCGGATCATTAGGACGGTCGAGCAGCGCGATCACGCTAAAGCGGACTTCACCGGCTGCGATTCGATTCCGGAGGTCGTCGTAGATGGCCCTTGCAGACGTTGTGGTCGCCTCGTCTGCCTTTGCGGCGAGATCTCCGCCGACGGGGACAACCTTGAGCTTGATGAATCGCGTCTCGTCGTCCGCGTTCGTTGCAGGAAAGGAATGGACACCCCAATACGTTGCGCCTGCAAAGCCTGTCGGCAATTGGCTCGTCGCGAGGTAGGCTGCCTGGCTTAGTGTTTCGGGATTGGCGGCGGAGAACGCCTTCACCTTATCCGTATCCAGCTTTCCCTTGGGATCCGGAATGCGCGCCTTGAGGTATGCCTGCATCTGGTCGAGGGTCCGGGCAAAATGCACGGGCGCGCTCTGCGTCAGAATGTCCGAGCAATAATCGTCACGCCCCAGCCGGAAGCTGAAGCCGCGCAACGACAGCCTGTCGGCACCTGACAGCTCGGGATTGCAGCCGTCCATCGAGAAGCGCGCCAGCACCCGCGATGGCCTCGAGAAGCTTCGGGATTTGGTGATCTCCACCGATCGGTCCGAAGGAATATAGGTGCCGTGGACGCACTGGCCTGCGGCAAAGCTCGCTCGTACCCTGGTTCTCTCGCCGGCAACTGCATTCAGCGCGTCGACGATGGAGGCGGGCGTCGCGGTCGTGCCACGCGGGAACTTGGTCATTGACTGGTCTTGGGTTTGACCGCAACAGCCTAGTAATCCCGGCGCCCGCCGCCCCAGAGCGATTGCGGCGATTGTCGCGCGATTGCTGTTATTTCGGGTGCCGGCCATCGCGGCCTACATCAATTGGTAAGGTCGCGGTGACTGGAAGGGCGCACAATCAAAGGAACGAAGAATAAGCGAACGGAGCATCACTGTTGCAGTCGTCCAGAGCGAGCCGGCATGGGTTTGACCCAGCCGCCACGACCGCAAAGACCGTCACCCTGATCGAGCAAGCCCGGCGTGTACCGCACGGCACCATCGATGCCGGCGAGGCCGGCATTCGCGTGTCGGGTAATCTCACCCTCCAGGCGCTCCAGGTGCTCAACATCGCCAATATCCAGGTGCAGGGCATTTCGGTCGGTGTGCCGGTGGTGCAGGGACCGCCGGTGGGCGCCTTAACCGCGGCGAACAACACCGCGGGCGCAGCCCAGCAACCGACGGCGGCGGCACCGGCAGCCAATACCGGACAGCCGTCGGTCATCATTGTCGAGGTGCTCGGCTACGGCGGCGGTGACGGCACGCCGGATCCCGGCGGCAATGACCAGCGCCGCGGCGGCAATGAGCGGCAGAGCTATGATCCGAACAGCATGTTTCGCGTGGTCGGCAGCGGTGAACTGACCGCTGAACAGGCGCTGCAGCTGACTGATGCCGAAAGGCAGCGTCTGTCGTCGCGGTAGCGATACCGCGTGTGCAAGGCTTCCGTCATTTCGACGCCCGGCGATATCCTCACGGAGCTCCTCGATCGCCTTGTCGCTGCGGCCGTCAGAAGCTGGCCGCATTGTGGTCGAGCGCGCGCGACGTCTCGATGCTCATGCCGGCGTCGATCCGCGTCTGAAGGGCAGTGTCGTATTGTGGCTTGGCCGGTCTCTCGATTCGCCTGGAAGCCGGGCTGGACGACTTGATCTGAACCGGTCGACTGGAGTCGATAGGCAGCACCGTCTTGTGGGAAATCCGCTTCAAGGCCAGGTTCGAACGAATGCTGGTCACGCCCGGTATGCGCGAGAGCTTGTTGACGATGAGGTCTTCAAGCGCCTCGATGTCGGACACCATCACGCGGAGCAGATAGTCGCTATCGCCGGTCATCAGGTAACACTCCATCACCTGGTTCAGGCGATCGATCGAACGCGTGAAGTTCTCGAGCGAGAGCTGCACCTGCTTCTCGAGCTTGACCTGGATGAACGCAGTAACGCCGATCCCGACGACTGCCGGATCCAGCACGGCAATTCGCCGATCGATCACGCCGAGCTTTTCTAGCGTGCGAACGCGGGCGAGGCAGGGTGAAGGTGAGAGATTGACGCGCGAAGCAAGCTCGACGTTGGTCAAGTCGGCGTTCTGCTGCAGTTCATTCAGAATCTTGATGTCGATCCTGTCCAGAGTCGTCGTCATTCGATTTCTCCCTGGCCGACTGTGGCTTCGTCGAGGTTCGGTCCCGCGCGTTATCTCGCGTGGTGACAACTCCATGACAGCGATGCTAACCGCAGTCGCGGCCGTGGGTATTTCGACAAAAAGACGACTTGTATCGAAAAACGGTCAATCTCCCCCGGGGGCTGGCACGCGCTGAAATCGACATCGTCCGCTCGCCGCGAGCACTGGTGAGCAATGGCGCCAAGGTGGGCATGTCTCGGCACATCATGCTGCTCAACGATGCGGGCAGCCAACTGTTCGAGCATTAATGCCGGCCAAACGGGGCGACTATCTCCGGACGATCGGGGCCTGTGGAGATCGCAGATCGAGGGCCCGTTCGGAATCGGGAGTGAGAAAGTGAAGCTCAAGCACGTCTATCTGACTGCCGTCGAACCCGAAGAGCTGGCTGGGTTCTACGAGGGCCTCGGATTGACGATCCGCTTCGCCGATCGCGGCAAGTGGATTCAATTCGCAGGAGAGAAGGCCGCTCTTTGTGTCGCAAGTCCCGCTGAATCCGTATCTGAGCCGTCCCGGAATGCTGTCCTCGTCTTCGAGGTGGATGATCTGGAGCTTGCTCTCGATCGCGCGCGGGCTCAGGGGGCCGAGGTGCTTGGCGACATCAGGGACATGGGAGCGCATGGTCGGGTGGCCCATTTCAAGGACCGTCAGCACAATACGATCCAGCTCTTTCAGGCTGCGGCCAAGTAGGCCCGCAGATCATCATTTCGGCTCCATGTATCAGGGCAATCCACCATGAACCTACGAGTCTCGCCCATGCCCAGTCAGGACAACCCGGTGTTCAGCAGCACGGAATTCCGCAGCGCCATGCGCAACGTCCCGGGCGCCGTGTCGATCGTCACGACGGGCGCGCGGCCGGGCAGGCACGGTTTGACATTGACGGCCGGTTGCTCGGTGTCGACCGAGCCATCGAGCGTGCTGGTCTGCGTCAATAAGTCGGCCGGCGCCCACGATACGATCAAGCAGAGCGGATCGTTCTGCTGGAACATCCTCACGGCGGATCACGCTGCGCTGGCGCAGAAATTCGCAGGCCAGGACGGCAGCAAGGGCGACATTCGATTCAGCGAAGGCTTGTGGCGCGAACTCGCGACGGGGGCGCCGAGTCTGGTCGAGGCGATCTGCAGCTTTGATTGCCGCGTGTCCGATTCATACGATGCCGGCAGTCACACGATCTTCGTCGGCGCAGTGGTCGCGCAGGCGACCAACGCCGATCGCGAACCTCTCGTCTATGTGAAGGGTGAATTCACCGTGCCCAAGTGCCGGTGATCGCTCATGCTGTCACTCTGGCTCAATGTTCTCGCGAGCGGTGTCTTGCTCGGTCTCGTTTACGGGCTCGTGGCGCTCGGTCTGACGATCATTTTCGGCGTCATGCGCGTGGTTAACTTCGCGCATGGTGAGATGGTCGTGTTCGGCGTCTACATCGGCTATTGGGCCGTCCGCCTTTGGGACGTTCCGATCATCGTCGCGGCGGCGATCGCGGCGGTCGTGATGTTCGTCTTCGGATATTTGCTGGAGACCCTGCTCGTCAAACGGTTCGTCAACCGGCCGCATCACTATCAATTCATCGTCTTCATCGGGCTATCGTTGCTTTTCACCGGCGCGCTGCTGGTGACGTTCGGGCCGGATCCGCGCCCCACCGCGTCGCAGCTGTCGTTTCACACCGTATCGCTCGGCTTCGTGACGCTGGATCTGGCGCGACTGCAGGCGGCAGCAACCGCGGGCCTGCTCATCACGCTGCTGGGCGCTTACCTGAAGTTTTCATCATTCGGCCGGTCGTTGCGCGCGGCGGCGGACAACCGCTTGGGCGGCCTGGTCGTCGGTCTGAACATCCCCCGGGTCTATGCGGTGACCTTCGGTCTTGGCGCGGCCTGCGCGGGCGTCGCCGGCGCGCTGATATCTCCGTTGTTCGACGCGCAGCCATATCTGGCCGTCGACTTTACCCTGCTGGCTTTCGTGACGGTGATCGTCGGCGGTCTCGGCAGCTTCAGCGGCGCGCTGTTGGGCGGCCTGCTGATCGGCGTCGCCGAAGCAATTGCAGCGCTGATGTTCACGCCGTCGATGAAGACGGCGCTTCCCTATGCGCTCCTGATCATCATCCTGATTTTCCGTCCGAGAGGTTTCTTTGGTGCAAAAGAGATTTGAGGGGTCGGCCGACATCAGGCCGTGGCTTGCGGGAGCAATGGTCTTCGTGACCCTTGCCCTCGTCGGCGCGCTGGCGAATCCGTACCTCATCTCGTTGATGACGATCGTGTTGCTGTTCACGTTCCTCGGCCAATCCTGGAATCTGATGCTCGGGATCGGCGGGCAACTGTCGATCGGTCATGCCCTCTTTGTCGGCCTCGGAGCCTATTCAGTTGCTGTGCTCGAGGTGAAGTACGGTATCTCTCCGTGGATAGGCCTGTTGCTTGGGATGTTCCTTGCCGGGTCCGTCGGCGCGGCGCTGGCGTGGTTGAGCTTCCGGTTCGAGGTGCGTGGAATCTACTTCGCTCTGCTGACGATCGCCGCCGCCGAGTTCGCCAGGATCATGTTCAGTGGCTGGGAGTTCGTTGGCGCAATGCAGGGGCTGTTCTTTCCCGCACCGACCAATGCGATCGAGTTCTCGATGCTCCGGGGCGACGCGCGCTTCTACTACTTTGTCGCGCTTGCGCTGGCCGCCCTCGGCATCGTGGGCACCGAACTGATCTCGCGATCGTATCTCGGATACGTCTGGCGAGCGATGCGGGACGACGAGCAGGCGGCACGCGCGCTCGGTGTTCGCACATTCCGGCACAAGATCCTTGTGATCGCGATCTCGGCGGCGACGGCGGCCGTGGGCGGCGGAATTCTGGCGCTGGTGCAGGGATCGATATTCCCGGATTCGATCATGGGGATGGGGCTCTCCGTCGACGTCCTGATCGGGCCCGTGGTCGGCGGCTTGGGCACGACGTTTGGTCCGCTGGTCGGGTCGCTCGCGGCTATTCCCCTGAACCATCTGATGAGCGCGCTCGGCGACAGTCTGCGGATCCCGGGACTGAACAACATCGCCTACGGTGTCGTGCTGGTGCTCGTCGTCTGGTTCCTGCCCGACGGCATCTGGCCGGCGATGGTGCGGCTCTGCAAGGCGATCCAGCTGCCGTCCCGGGTGTGGCTGCCGCAACCGAGAAAGGCCGAAGAATGACGGCCTTGCTCGAGGTGAAGAATCTCTCCAAATCGTTCGGCGGATTGGTCGCGGTGAACAATGTCAGCTTCGCACTGCAAGCCGGACGGATCACCGCGTTGATCGGGCCGAACGGGGCAGGAAAGACGACATGTTTCAACCTCGTTGCGGGCGCCATGCAGCCGACCAGCGGGGAGGTGCTGTTCGAGGGACGCCCGATCGAGAATACACCGCCTGAACTTGTCTGCAGGATGGGTATCGCGCGGACATTCCAGATCGTGCGGCCGATGCGCGACATGTCGGTGCTCGAGAACGCAATGGTCGGCGCCTTCAGCTGGACCCGGAACGTCAGCGAAGCCAGGTCGACGGCATACGAGTCCCTTGAAAGCGTTGGACTTGCCGGCAAGGCCAATGCAAGGACCGACCAGCTGACGCTGCCGGATCGGAAAATGCTGGAAACCGCCAAAGCGCTGTCCACCCGGCCCAAGCTGCTGCTGCTCGACGAGGTGATGGCGGGCCTCCGTCCCACCGAAGCCGCGAGCGTTGTCCGCGTATTGCAGGGACTTGCCGAAGCCGGGCTGACGATCCTCCTCGTCGAGCATGTCATGCGCATCGTGATGGAGGTCGCGTCGCGTGTCGTCGTGCTGCATCACGGCGCCAGGATCGCCGAAGGAAGTCCTGGCGAGGTGGCCGCGGACCCGAGGGTCCTTGAGAGCTATCTGGGGACAGGCTTCCATGCTTGACGAGGCGCTCTTATCAATCGACGGGCTTTGTGTTGCCTACGACGGATCGAACGCCCTGAACGGCGTCTCCCTGCGGATCCACAAGGGTGAGTTGATCTGTGTCGTGGGTGCGAATGGCGCGGGAAAGACCTCGCTGATCAGATCGATCGCAGGCATCGTTCCATCTTCGGCCGGCGCCGTGAAGATGAACGGCGTCGATATCACCGGGATGCCGCCGTGGGAGATCTGCGAACGCGGCATTGCGCAAGTCGCCGAAGGTCGACAGATCTTTGGCAGCCTGTCAGTCGAAGAGAATTTGCTGTTGGGTGGCGCGCTGAAGCGCGCGAAGGCCGGTCAGCTCGAAACGCTTGAGTTCGTCTACCAGTTGTTTGAAAGGCTTCGAGAGCGCAGGCGGCAGCTTGCCGGAACGCTTTCGGGCGGCGAGCAGCAGATGCTGGCGATCGGGCGCGCGATCATGGCGAAGCCTGAAATCGTGATGTTCGACGAGCCGTCGATTGGACTGTCACCCGCCTTGACGGACGTGATGTTCGAGGTGGTGAAGTCCCTGCACGAGCAGGGCATCACGGTGCTGCTGGTCGAGCAGAACGTCGCGAAATCCCTTGCGTTGAGCAATCGCGGTTACGTCCTGGAGAACGGCTCGATCGTGCTGCACGGACCGAGCGACGAACTGCTGAGCAACGCCGAGATTCAGCGCGCTTATCTTGGAATGTAGTGGCGTGTCGCCAGCGTGGCATTGATCCGCCCGGCGCGGAACCGGGACAAGATCAAGCAGATCATGCTGCGATCCCGTGCCGCGACGGCGATTTGTGTCGATCCGGCCTGATACGGAAGCGTCGTATGGCAACCAATTCCGAGGCGCGCCACATAGGCTGTCGCCATGCAGAACGACGACGCTCTCTTCGTCGAGCGCGACCTCGACATCGTCACGATGACGATGAACAGGCCGCCGGCGAATGCCTTGAACAACCGACTGGTCGAGCGTTTGCTTGACACGATTCGTGCGTTGTCCGCTCAAGCCTCACCACCAGGTATCGTCTTGACCGGCGGAGGCGATCGCTTCTTCAGTGCGGGAGGCGACATCAAGGAAGTCGCCGGCATCGAGATATCCAGACCTCGTATGAGGAACTTCCACGCGCTGCTGTGCGAGATGGAGCGATATCCGGGCCCGCTGGTGTGCGCCGTCCGCGGCTATGCGGTCGGGGGCGCCTTCGAATTCCTGCTTCATGCCGACTACGTCGTCGCAGACCAGGCCTGCATGGTCGGGTTTCCCGAGATCAACCACGGTCTCCTGCCCGCGGCCAAGGGAATGCGGCAAGCGGTCCGGAAACTGGGACTTCGCGAAGCGCAGGCATTGCTTTACTGGGGCGAGTTGGTCGACGCCCGGAAGGCGCTCGAAATCGGAGCGATCAGCGAGGTCGCAACCACTGTGAAGGTGATGGACCGTGCCGTGGAGGTATGCAGGCAGCTTCGCGGGAAGGAGCAGAGGCTATTCGCCGCGATCAAGCGCTCGTTGAACTTGACGGGACAGATGGATGACGCTTCGCTTGAGGCGATGACGATCGAGGATCTCGGCGCCTATTTGACCGGGGATAGCTCGGCAGACGCGCGCGCCCGCTTCCTGTCGAAGAATTCAAAGAAGGCATGAATGGCTGTGCTGCCATCCCTTGAAGAAATCCGCCTGGAGCTCATGAGCTTCGAGGACGTGTCGGCCGCCTTGGCGCGAGGATATTCGACGGCCTTGATACCGTGCGGTGCTGTCGAGCAGCATGGGCCGCATCTTCCGCTTTGCATGGATGCCGATCACGCGGAGGCGCTCGCGGCAAGACTGGCGCAGCATCTCGGCTCGGCTCTGATCGCTCCGACGATCAAGGTCGGCTGTTCAGCTCACCATCTTGTCTTCCCCGGTACGATCTCGCTTCGACCGGAAACCTTCGAGGCGATCTGCCGGGATTACTGCACGAGTCTCGCCCAGCATGGTTTCAAGCGGATCCTGCTGTTCTCCGGGCATATCGGAAACTTTCCCGTCCTGCGCGACATGCTTCCGCGGTTGAGGCGCGAGGTCGCGCCTGGCGTTGAGATCGATGCGTTCTGCGACGCCATTGCCTGGATCGACACATGGCGAAGCGCCGTCCGAGATGCCGGGGGTGCCCCCAACGCAGTCGGCGGGCACGCCGACATCGCGGAGACGTCGCTGATGATGCGGCTCCGCCCCGATAGCGTGCGGCTGGACCGGTTCGAAGCCGGGTACCTGGGCGCGCTGTCTGAAGCGCAGCTTGAGTCCATGTGGAAGAACGGGATCAAGTCGATCACGCACAACGGGATCATTGGCGATCCGCATGGATCGACGGTCGAGATCGGCGCGCGATGCCTCAAGGCGATCGCGGATCTTCTGGCGTCCTCGTTTGCCAGATGAGGTGACGCCGGCATGCGGTCCGCCAGCTGCTGACAGCATAAAATTTGGAAAGCTGCGCAGCCGCCACCAGCATTCGGACGAAAATGTTGCCGCGCCTATGAAATCCTCTGCCATCTCGAATCTTCCAGAGGACTTAGAAGATGGCACTTTCGTTCGGGTTCTGGTCGGAGCAGGAAACCCAGGTCGGGCAGAGCTATGCACGCCGGCTTCATGAACTGGTTGATGAGGTGCGCCTCGCGGAAAAGATGGGGTTCGACTGCGTCGCGCTGTCCGAGCAGCACGTCGCGCTCGGCGGCATCTCGAGCTCGGCCCCTGAGGTGGTCTACGGCTATCTCGCCGCGGTGACCTCTCGCGTGAAGCTGCGGTCCGCAGTGACCCTGATGCCGCAGAAGATCAATCACGCCTTGCGCTCGGCGGAGCGGCTGGCGGTCACCGATATTCTGTCGCATGGCCGCATGGAGTTCTACGCCGGCCGCGCCAACACGACTATCGCCATGCGCGCCTTCAACGTCGACCCGAATGAAACGCTCCCCCAAATGGAAGAGGGGCTCGCGCTGCTCAAGAAATCGATGCGCGAGGATATCTTCACCTTCGAAGGCAAGTATTACCGGATTCCGCCGCGAATGCTGGTTCCGAAGCCGCTTCAGAAGCCCCATCCAGTGATCGGCATCGCTGCCACAAGTGAACGGAGCCATAGCTGGGCAGGCGCCGAGGGGTTCGCCGTGCTGAGCAGCAACATCTACCAAGGGTGGGACTATCAAGCCAAGCTGATCAAGACCTACCGTCGCGCCTGGAAGCGTGACGAGCTTGGCCCGCTCGATCGCTCTCGCATCGGCCTTCCGATCTTCTTTGGCATCGGTGCCACGGACCAGAAGGCGAAGGAAGACTACGCTGAGCCTCTGATGCACTACGCCCGGATAGCGACCGACGCTTATCCCCGGCTGGCGAAGCTCTCCGGTGACTACGCATACATGAGCGAGAGCCAGCCGGCGGCGCAACGCGCCGGAACGGATTGGGACTATCTGCTCAACGAATCGGCGACCACCGTTTGCGGGAGCCCGGACACCGTCATCCGTCAGCTCGAGAAATTCGAGGCATTGGGCATCGACGAAGTCCTGCTTCACCTCGATTCGGTGAACCATGAGAAGATCATGGAGGCGATCGAAATGTGCGGTCGCTACGTGATCCCGCACTTCAACGACCGAAACAACGTTGTGCGACCCACCGAGGAGATCCTCGACAAGATCCGCGCGATGCGGCCTCAAAAGTAATTCCAGGACAGCAGGACGGAGAAACCAATGTCACAGCACAGCTACAAGTATCTGATCGTCGAGAAGCGCTCCAGCGGCGTTGCCGTTGTCACGATGAACCGGCCGGAGATCCTGAACGCCATCAATTGGGACATGCACGAGGAGCTGGAGCGGGTTTTCGTCGAGCTGGATCACGACAAGAACGTCCGCGCGATCGTGCTGACCGGCGCGGGGCGAGGCTTCTGTTCGGGCGGCGATCAGAAGTCGCTCGACAAGGGCCCGCTGCCGTCGCCGACCAGGAGCGGACGCCATCTGGTTCGCAATATGCTCGAGGTCGAGGTGCCGATCGTGGCGGCGGTCAACGGCGTTGCCGTTGGGCTCGGGGCGACGCTTGCTCTGTTCTGCGACGTCATCTTCGCAAATCCGACCGCGCGATTTGCCGATACCCACGTGACCGCTGGCGTGGTTGCTGGTGACGGCGGCGCGGTGATCTGGCCGCTGCTGATGGGGCCGGTGCGTGCGAAGCACTACCTGATGACGGGCGAGTTCATCTCCGCCGAGAAGGCCGCCGCCATGGGCATGATCAACGAGGTCATTTCGGGCAGGGACGTCAAGGACGCGGCGATCGAATATGCCGAGATGCTTGCAAGCGGCCCGCGGGAATCCATCATCTGGACCAAGTACAGCGTCAACAAGATCATCAAGCAGTACTCGCATCTGGTGCTCGACACCTCGGCCGCGCTGGAGATGCTGACCTTCGCGCTGCCCGAGCGGCGCGAGGCCGTCGCCGCCTTCGCTGAAAAGCGGAAGCGCTTCGCGGAGCGGTGAGATGGACGTCGAATCCATCACGTCGGGAGCTCAACTCGTCGAGGTGACCATCCCGCAGCTTCTGAGCGCGCGAAGGGCGGAGCGGCCCGAGGCGGTCGCCTACAAGCAAAAGCGTCGCGGCGAATGGATCGCCGTGACCTGGCGGCAGTATTCCGACCAGGTGGCCAATCTGGCGGCCGCCCTGCAGCAGGCCGGATTCGAGCGCGGTGATCGTGCGGCCATCATGGGCGATGTGTCGCAGGAATGGCTGCTGGCCGACATGGCGACGATCTGCGCCGGCGGCGTCATGGTCGGCGTGTACTTCACCTCGTCGCCGGAGGAAGTCGGCTATTGCCTGAGCGATTCTGGAACCTCCTTCGTCTTTGTCGGCAGCGAGCTTCAGCTCGGCATCGTCCTGGCGTCCGGCCAGGCCGAGAGGTTGCGGAAGATCATCGTGCTCGATCCGGCGTGGGCTGGGGCGGGCGCAGCGGCGAACGTCGTCTCTCTCAGGGCCTTTTGCGAGGGGATCTCGGTCGATGCCGATGTCCTTCTTCGCGGGCAGGCCGCGCAAGCGAGGGCGAGCGACCTGGTCAGCATCGGGTACACATCCGGCACCACGGGCTTTCCGAAGGGCGCGATGCTGACCCATCTGTCGCTGCTCGCCGGTGCGCACAGCGTGACGACGTTCAGCCCGCGGATGCGTTCCGACACCCATCGCGTCGTCGTGCATCTGCCGATGTCGCACACGGTGGCGCGTGCGCAGGCGACGACCTTGCCTTTGCTGGCCCGGTTGGTGCCGCATTTCGGCGAGACCAGCATGGAGTTTGCCCAGACCATCAAGGAGGTGAAGCCGACCTACTTCACGGCACCGCCCCGCTTCTATCAGCGGTTCGCCACCCAGATCCTCAGCAAAGTCCATTCCGGATCGGCGAAGCAGAAGCAGGATTATCAGTTCGCGATGACGATCGCGCGCAAGGCGCTCGACGACCGCCAGGCCGGCGGCACGCCGGATCCCCTGATATCGGCGCTGTTCGCGGTCTGCCAGGACCAGATCTTCCGTCCGCTGCTTGCCGAAGTCGGGTTCGAGGAACTCGCGGTCACCTACACGTCGTCGGCTGCGATGCCGTCCGAGCTGATGTCTCTCTGGCAGCTATGGGGCCTGCAGTTGAAGGAATGTTACGGCCAGACCGAGCTGGTCGGCGCCAATCTGGTCCAGATGGCGGAATGGCCGGAAGCCGGCACCGTTGGCGTGCCCGTGCATGATGCGGCCTGGGAGACGGCGGTTCTCGAGGACGGGGAGATGATCGTTCGGGGACCGGGGCTGTTTGTTGGCTACTGGAACAAGCCTGAGGAAACGAAATCGGCGCTGCGCGATGGTTGGCTTTACACCGGAGACATCGTCGATATCGGCCCGACAGGCCTGTTCAAGCTGGTCGATCGAAAAAAAGAGATCATCAACACGTCCAACGGAAAATCCATCAGCCCGACGCAGATCGAGAATGAAATCCGGCACAGCCCGTTCATTTCCGAGGCCGCGGTGATCGGCGAAGGAAAGAAGTATCTCACCGCGTTGATCGAAGTCGACGCGGTTGCGACGATGGAGTGGGCGAGATCGCGGGATCTGCAAATCGCGCAATACGCGGACCTGGCGAACTCCGAAATCGTCGTCCGGATGATCGAAGGCGAGATCGGCAAGGCCAACAGCAAATTGGCCAGGGCCGAGCAGATCAAGGCGTTCCGGATCCTGCCGGAAGAGCTGTCTCCCGAGAATGGCGTGATGACGCCGACCAGGAAGAAGCGCCGGAAGCAGATTACCGAGAGATATCGGTCGTTGATCGACACGCTCTACGACGAGAGCGAAGACGATCTGGTCAGGGCCGAGATGAAGACGTGATTTGAACGGGCGCGCCTGCTGCGAGATGCGCGCGTCCGGCGCGTGTCGCGTGCGCCGCCCGTCATCGAGTTTCTTGATTCGATCGCCGCAATATTCACGCAGTCGACTGAGGGGAATGTCACATGAGGATCAGCAACGAAAATGGCCTGACGCGTCGTGCATTGCTCGGCAGTGGCGTGGGCGCTGCAGCAGGGCTCGTATCGTGGCCGGCAAGGGCAAACCTCCCCGGCAAGGTGCGGGTCGGCGCGATCAATCCGAGCAGCGGCGTCCTGGCGTTTCCCGGCCAGGCCTGCGTGCGCGGGATCGACGCCGGCGCAAAGTTCGCCAAGGAGAAATTCGGAATAGACATGGAAATCATCCATGCCGACACGCAGAGCAGACCAGAAAACGGGCGAATTGCGGCCGAAAACCTGATCCGGCAGGGCTGCACGGTGCTCATTGGAGCCTGGGACTCGGGCGCAACCATATCTGCATTGCAGGCGGCGGAGGCCGCGAAAGTGCCGATGGTGGTGCATATCGCGAGCGCGACCCAGGTGACTTCGCAGGGCTTCACCCAGGTCTTTCGTTACTATCCGACGTCGCTGACGGTCGTCAGGAAGTCGCTGATCGAACTGAAGTCGCTGTTGTCGCCGCTCAAGGATGTGCCGACGAGCGCGGCCATCATGCATCTCAACAACACGATGGGGCAATCGACCGCGGCCAGCATCGATCAGGCCTGGAAGGAGGTCGATGTGCCTCTGAAGATCGCCCAGTACATCCCATACGACGAGAAGGCGAGGGATCTCTCGGTCGAGGTGGCCAAGGCAAAAGCCTCGGGCGCCGACGCGCTGATATCGGTGACGCGCGTCAACGATGCCATCATGATCATCCGGGAGTGCGTCAAGCAGGGGTGGAATCCCAAGCTGATCTTCTCGCCGAACTCGAATGGCGTGCAAGACAAGGCATACTACGACGCATTGGGCAAATACGGCGACGGCGCGATCCTGTCGACGCTGTGGTCCAACCCGAAGGCTCCCGACGCCGCGGCGATCCTCAAGCAATTCGCAGCCGACTATCCAAACGACTGGCTTGACGCCAATTCAGGATGTGCGTTCGAAGCCGTACAGATCGTTGCGGACGCCGTGAGCCGCGCCGGCTCATCTGAATCGGTGGCTATCCATGCCGCGCTCAAGGCGACCGATATGACGCCGATCCTGATGTCCAGCGGCAGGATCAAGTTCGATGCCAGTGGTCAGAATATGGGAAGCGATGTGACCCTGCTGCAGGGACAGAATGGCAAGCCCCGCGTGGTGGCGCCGCAAGCCGTGGCCGAAGCGACCCTTCAGTACCCGCTGGTGCCGTTTAATTCGAGATAGGGCATTGCCAGCCGCGGCTTCAGGATACGAAGCCGCAACTTGCTGCCTATTCGAACGGCTCATGGCTGACGAAGCTCGACCGCTCGGCGAGGAAGCGACGAGGGCTCTTGCCCATTGTCTTCTTGAACATGGTGATGAAGGCGCTCGGCGTTTCATAGCCCAGATCGAGCGAGACCGCCTGGACGGAAGATCCGGTCGATAGTCGCTGCAGCGCGACAAGGATGTGGAGGCGCTGTCGCCAGCGCCCGAATGTCATTCCGGTTTCCTTCAACACCAGCCGTGCGAAGGTGCGCTCGCTCATGGCGTATCGGGCGGCCAACTCGTCGACCGTACTCCGGTCGGCCGGATCATCGAGCAGCGATGCGGCCAGATGCTGAAGCCGGCTGTCAGCGGAGATCGGCAGGTACATCTGTTCGGTCGACATCTGGACCAGTTCGTCGAGCAGGACGCGCCCAAGTCGGCTTGTCGGTCCCTCGATCGGGTACAGCGGCGGGAATACCGACAATCGATGGATCAGCTCGCGGACCAGCGACGATATCGTGAATGTGCAGCAAGTGGTCGGAAGCGCGCTCGCCTGCGGATCGATGAAGACGACGTAGACCTTTTTCGCCTCCGACATGCAGTTGCTGTGCAGGACTCCGGCGGGTATCCATACCGCACCCTGCGGCGGAACGATCCACAGTCCTCCCGGCGCACGGCACATGACCGATCCATGAGAGGCCACCACCAATTGGCCCTTTCTGTGCGAATGGAGCGGCAGCTCCTCATTCCCCTGACCTGTCTCGATGGACATGGCGACAATCGGCCGGTCGAACTGGTCTGGATCGATCGGATCGTAGTTGATCCGAACGTCCGGCACGTTCATTCGGGCAAAGCCCTGATCCGTTTCAAGCGCGGGTGACTTCTGCATCGAATTCACTCGTGGAGACTGCAATTGCAGTCTGGCGGGCGGCGATTGGGCCGGCGGAGGATTCCGCTAAAGCATAGCGCTCCGGCGCAGGATCGTCACGGAAAAGCGATGCGCGTATGCGGACCCCGCCGTCGATGCCGCGTCAGGCCGGCGCGCCGCGTTTGCGCGGCAGGCTTTCAGGCAGGTGAGCATCGCCTGGTCTCGCCTTTGCCGATTCCGGAGCCGGCTCGCCGGCCAATACGGAATCGAGGATGACCTTCGTGGTCATCTGCAAGTGCTGGTTCATCAGCGTGACGGCGCGTTCGCTGTTCCGCGCCAAGGTGGCCTCGGCAATCTCCCGATGTTCCCTGTCCAGGTCTCTGTCCACCTTGGACAAAGGACCGGAAAACGCGCGGTAGCGTTCGGAGTGATTGTAAAGCGTCGCGCGCAGATGAAGCAGCCAGGGGCTGCCGCATCCCGCTGCGAGCGCTTCATGGAAAATCTCGTGCGCCCGCGCATATTCTTCGCTGTAGCGCCGCGCGGCCTTATCTGCCCATACCGGCGTGTGCGACAGGCGATGCAGCGCGGCGACCACCTGCGTCTGCCACTCGATCCCGCCTTTCTCGATCGCACCCCGAAGACACAGTTCCTCGATGCTGCATCGAACATTCGTGAGGTCGCTCAGCGCATCGACGGACAATGGCGCCACGCGGAAGCCGCGTTGCGGTTCGCTGACCACAAAGCCTTCTGATGCGAGCCGCGACAGTGCCTCGCGCACGGCGCTCGAGCCGACCTCGAAGCGGCGGCACAGATCGTCGATCTTCAGCTTTTCTCCGGGCGCGAAGCGGCACGCCAGCAATTGGGCGCGAAGCTTGGCATAGGCCCCGTGGGTCAGACTCGTCGGTGATTCCATGGGCTTAGCCATAACAAAAGGGGTGATCCGAGTCATTCAAAATATGCACTATTTCAGGATTATGCATTTTTATTTGCAATATGCATTTTACGTGTTACAGGAGACGAACACGGAGGAAACACCCCATGCGGTTCATCGCTTACGAAAGAAACGCGAGGCGGGGCCTCGCGGTGGCCGATCCGGCCGGTCGATATCGGGGACTTGATGACGGCGCAGCGCATGGCCGGCTCGAGCGCGCCCTTGCCGGCGGGCATGATGGACTGAAGGATCTCGCAGCCGCTCTTCTCACGGGCGAGCCGCTCGATCCGGAAGCCGTGAGCTTCCTTCCTCCGCTGTCCTCACCCGGCAAGATCATCTGCGTTGGACTGAACTACGCGGACCACACCGCCGAAAGCAGCATCCAGCAACCCGACTACCCCACGCTGTTCGGCCGGTTCTCGTCGAGCCTCGTCGGGCACGGTGCGCCGATCGTGCGGCCGAAGGTTTCAGGAGCGCTCGACTATGAAGGCGAGCTTGTCGCCGTCATCGGGCGCGGCGGCCGCCATATCCCGCAGTCCGCGGCGCTCGATCACGTCGCCGGTTATTCGATCTTCAATGACGGCACGATCCGCGATTATCAGTTCCGGACGCCGCAATGGACCATGGGCAAGAACTTCGACGGCACCGGCGCGTTCGGACCCGCACTGGTGACAGCCGACGAACTTCCGCCCGGCGCCCGCAGCCTGACGCTCGAGACGCGCTTGAACGGCACGGTGATGCAGAAGACATCGACCTCCGACCTGATCTTCGACGTCGCAACACTCGTCGCGCTGATCAGCGAGGGTATAACGTTGTATCCGGGCGATCTGATCGTGACCGGCACGCCGTCCGGCGTCGGCGCAGCACGCAAGCCGCCGCTCTACATGAAGCCCGGCGACGTCTGCGCGATCGAGATCGAGGGATTGGGGGTACTCCGCAATCCGATCGTGCAAGAGGGCGATGATGCGGTACGCACAGCTGCCTGACCTTCGCCGGTGTCGCTGCGCGCGGCCGCGAACGGACGTCGTATCGATCGCCAGGAGGATGAAAGCCTGGCCGAGGTCGATACGCGCAGTCGCCGGGTTTGAGGGAGTCGATCAGGCCAGCTCTTGATCCGGCGTGGTGTGTGAGCGGCAACAACATAAAATCCGCCGCCGGTCCTTATGGGAGGAAACAATGAAATCGGTTCCGGTTTTGATTGCAGGTGGCGGTCCCGTCGGGATGACGCTTGCGAATGTGCTGGCCCATTTCGGCATTCGCTCCATGCTGGTCGAGCGGAATGCGACGACGACCCGCCACCCGAAAATGGACATCACCAACAGCCGCAGCATGGAGCTGTTCCGCCGGTTTGGCCTGTCGGACGCGTTGCGAAAGGTCGCGGTAGCGGAAGATCATCCCTTCGATGTCTCCTGGATCACGAGCCTTGCTGGATATGAGCTGCATCGCTTCCGGTACATGACCCCGAGCGAGTTTCGAAAGCACAGCCGAACCAGGAACGACGGCACTCAGCCGCTCGAACCGCCGATGCGCGTTTCGCAAGTCGAGATCGAACCTGTTCTGAAGCAGGCGATCGACACCCGTTCGGAAGTCGAGGTGCGGTTCGGCGTCGGCTTTGAAAGCTTTGAAGCGAAGGACGACGGCGTCGTCGCGACACTGCGAGAGCAGGGGAGTGGCGCGCAAGAGCAGGTAAGCTGCCAGTATCTCATAGGTTGCGACGGCGGATCCAGCCGCGTTCGCGCGGGACTGGATATCGCGCTGGAGGGGCAGTCGCGCGTCGGCGAGCTCTACATGATCCACTTTCGATCGACCGAGCGCGAGCTGTTGCAGCGCTGGGGTGTCGCCTGGCACTACCAGTCGCCGCTTGGAACCATGATTGCGCAGAACGATGATGATATCTGGACCGTGCATGTTCCCGTGCTGCCCGGGCAGGATGCGAGCAAGCTCGATCCACGCGCGCTCGTCGAGGCCTATGCCGGCCGGCCGTTTGCTTTCGAGATCCTGGTCGCCAATGCATGGACGCCGCATCTCCTTGTCGCCGAATCCTATGGCAAGGGACGGGTCCTGCTCGCCGGCGACTCCGCGCATCAGTTCATTCCGACCGGCGGCTACGGGATGAACTCCGGGGTCGGCGACGCCATCGACCTCGGCTGGAAACTGGCTGCAACGCTGCAAGGTTTCGGCGGGCTCGGTCTCCTTGCCTCGTACGAAGTCGAGCGGCGCCCCGTCGCCGCACGAAATCGCGACGCGTCCGGCCGCCACATGCAGGTGCGGATGCAGATTGCCGAAGCCTACGGAAACCTGCTGCAAGGCGACAACAGCGAAGATCCCGTGCGGCGCGCCGAAGTCGGTGCCGAGCTTGCGAGACTCGGCAACGCAGAGAACGAATGTTTCGGGATCGAACACGGCTTTGTCTATGAGGGATCGCCGATCGTCGCCAGCGGCGACGCCGCTCCATTTCCGTTCGATCCGGTCGTCTACAAGCCGACGACCACGCCCGGTGCCCGCCTGCCCAGCACATATCTCAAGGACGGGACGGCGCTGTACGATCGGCTCGGTACGCACTTCACGCTGATCGATTTCCGCGGCGCCGACCTGTCACCCTTCGTCGATGCCGCGGCGCGACGACGGATCCCGCTGTCGATCCTACAACTCGACGAGCCCGATCTGAAGGGCGTCTATGGCCGCGACATGCTGCTGGTGCGCCCCGACCATCACATCGCGTGGCGCGGTACGGACGGCAAGGCGCCCAATGCCGACGCGATCCTCGCAACCGCTCTCGGCTGGGGAGGCGCGCGGTGAAGCGGCTGCATGCGCTGGTGATCGGCGCCGGTATCGGCGGCACGGCCGTCGCCATTGCGCTGCGCCGGGCTGGTCTCGACGTTTCCCTGTTCGAGCAGACCATGGCGCAACGCGAGGTCGGCGCAGGCATCCAGATCAGCCCCAACGCCTCCCGGCTGCTCCGCCGCTACGGGCTTGGCGACGCCATGGCGCGCGCCGCTGTGCGTCCCGCCGCGGTGGTGTTTCGTCGCTGGCAGGACGGTCGTGTGCTGGGGCGCGAGGAATTGGGCGACGTCCTCGAGCACCGCTATGGTTCGCCCTACTACCATTTTCACCGGGCGGACCTCATCGCCCTCCTGGCGGACGCGTTCGGCCCCAAGGAGATCAAGCTCGGACGCCGTCTGGTCGATGTCGAGCAAGACGACAGCGGCGTGACCGCGCATTTCGAGGATGGCACGTCCGCGCGCGGCGATCTCCTGATCGGGGCCGACGGCATCCACTCCAGGGTTCGCGAGTGTCTGTTCGGCGAGGAAAAGCCGAGGTTCTCGGGGCAGATCGCCTATCGCGGGCTCGCGCCTGTGGAACGCGTCGCGCATCTCGACCTGCCGCTCGATGTCACGAACTGGGTGGGGCCGGGTGGACATTTTGTGCACTACTTCGTCGGCGCCGGGCGCTTTCTGAATTTTGTCGCGGTGAGCGAAGCGGCGACGTGGACGCGGGAGCAATGGTCCGACCGCGGTTCGATCTCCGATGCCGTGAAGATCTATGAAGGGTGGCATCCGCAGCTTGCGACGATCCTCAACGCGGTGGACGAGACGTTCAAATGGGCGTTGTTCGATCGCAATCCGTTTCCGGAATGGACGCAAGGGCGGATCGCGCTGCTCGGAGACGCCTGTCATCCCATGCTGCCGTTCATGGCACAGGGTGCCGCACAGGCGATCGAGGACGGCGCGGCGCTGGCGGCCTGCCTGAAACACGCAGCCTTCGACATTCCGTCCGCGTTCCGGGCCTACGTCACCTTGCGCAAGCCGCGTGCGACCGAGGTGCAGGAGAGATCCCGCGCCAATTCCACGACCTTCCACATGCCTGATGGACCGCAGCAGCTCGAGCGGGATCACGTCCTCGCCACGCGCGGCGTACGCGGCAGTCCTGAGGCAATGAACAGACTTTATGGCTACGACGCAGAAGCCGTCGCGGCGACGCTGGAGGAAAAACCATGACCCGCGCTTTCCAAATCGCCTATGTCGATCTCGATACGCCTGCCGCTGAGCAGGAGTTCGCCTATTATGATCAAGTGATCGGTGCAACGCCGACCGAGCGCGGCTCCGACGGTCGCATTTATTTCAGCCTCGGTGTCGATCACCACAACATCACGATCAAGCCGGCATCCGAAAAACGCCTCACCGCGCTGGGCCTCAGGATCGGTCAGGAGGCGGTCGACGAGACCATCCGCTCACTGCGTGATCTCGGACTTTCTGCGGAAAGGAAGAGCGACGCACGGCCGGGCGTTCCGGATCTGGTGGAGGTCGTCGTTGCCGGGCACACGCTTCATTTGGTGCCGGAGATGGCCATGCCCGGTCCCGGCTTCCGCACCTCGGGCGTCATTCCGACGCGCCTTGGACATGTCGCCCTGATGGCACCGGAGGCGGACAAGCTGATCAAATTCTGTTCCGCGATCGGGTTTCGTGCAACCGATTGGTTCGAGGGGATAGCCACGTTCCTGACCTGCAACCACGATCATCACGTGCTCAACATCATCGCGGCACCGGAGGCGCGCGTTCATCACCTCGCCTTTGAGCTGCGCAGCCGCGCCGCGCATCACGATGCGGCGGATTTTCTGGCGACGACAGGCCATCCGATGCTTTGGGGCCCGTCGCGGCACACCGCGGGCCACAACCTCGCCTCCTATCACTACGACCCCAGCCGCTTTCTGATCGAGCTCTACTCCGACATGGACGTGCTCGTTCCAGAACTCGATATTTTCGAGCCGCGGCCGTGGCACCAGGCATTTCCGCAACGGCCGCGCGTCTGGACGATCGATCAGCTGACGACGTGGGGAACCCGTTTCGAATTCGACCTGAAGACGGCGTAGCGCCCGGCCGATTGCCGATCGAAAACCAAATCGCGAGGAAGCAGATGCCACGGCACGCGCACGAGGCGAGATCCGCTTGTTTGGGTGTCGCGCTGACGATCGCTATCGGCTTGGCCGTTGCGGCGCCAGGCTCGGCTCACGAGGAGAAGCGCTACGATACCGGCGCATCCGATACAGCGATCAAGATCGGCAACACGGCTCCTTATAGTGGACCGCTGTCCTCGAACGGCATCATCGCCAGGACCGAAGCCGCCTACTTCAAGATGATCAACGATCAGGGCGGGGTCAACGGCCGCAAGATCGAGTTCATCTCCTATGATGATGCCTATAGTCCCCCGAAGACTGTCGAGCAGACCCGCAAGTTGATCGAGAGCGACGAGGTGCTGCTGCTCTTCAATCAGCTCGGTACGCCGACCACCATGTCGGTCATCAAATATGTCAACGCCAAAAAGGTACCGCAGCTGTTTATCGCGGCGGGCGCAACCGTGTTCGGCGACCACAAGGCATATCCCTGGTCGATGGGTTTCCAGCCGAGCTACCAGAGCGAAACGCGCATCTACGGGAAATACCTGCGCGAAAACTATCCCAACGGAAAGATTGCCGTGCTGTCGTCCAATGACGACTTCGGACGAGACAATATCAAGGGCTTGAAAGACGGTCTGGGCGAAGGGGCCGGCAACATCGTCGCCGAGGTCACGTATGAGACGAGCGCACCGACGATCGATTCCGAGCTCGTGAAGCTGAAATTCTCCGGCGCGAGCATCTTCGTCAATTTCGCCTCCGCGAAATTCGCGGCCCAGGCCATCAAGAAAGCCGCAGAGATCGGCTGGAAGCCGGTGCAGATCCTGCATGGAAACTCGCAGTCGATCAGCGCCGTGCTGAAGCCCGCCGGCCTCGAGAACGCCAGAGACATCATCACCGCGGGCTACAGCAAGGACCCCGCGGATGCGGCCTGGAAGGACGACCCCGGCTTGAAGCGATTCTCCGATTTCATGGCCGAGCACATGCCGGGCGAGGATAAGGACAACTCTTACGTGGTCTATGGATACAACGCTGCGCAGGCGCTGGTCGACGTGCTCAAGCAATGCGGGGATGACCTGACGCGCGCCAACGTCATGCGGCAGGCCGAGGCTTTGAACGGGGTTCACCTCGACATGCTTCTTCCGGATATTGCGTTGACGACATCGCCAAGTGACCACTACCCGATCGAGCGAATGCAATTGCAGAAGTTCGATGGGCAGAACTGGGTGCGGTTTGGCTCCGGTGTTGAGGGGACGCTGGACAAGAGGTGACGGGGCACCGGCGGAGGTTCGATTGGCAAAACTGTTTCTCCGTCGCCGATACGCGCTCCCTGAACTGCGATTAACCCTTGCTTAGGCGCGGCTAACTACCTTGCAAGCAAAGATTGCAAGGGCCAACGAATGTCACTTTTTGAGAACGCGCCGGATCGCACGCTTCCGGAGGTATCGCGTTCTGCCGATGATACGCGCCTGCTGCCGTTCCTCAGCGTGGCGACGGTGTTTGTATCCGCGCTGCTGCTGTTCTTGATTCAGCCGATGTTCGCGAAAATGGTGCTGCCGAAGCTCGGCGGCGCACCTTCGGTCTGGTCGGTGGCGATGGTGTTCTTCCAGGCCGTCCTGCTCGCCGGCTATGCCTATGCACATCTGCTCGGCCGGTTGTTCGGGCCGCAGCGCGCGGGCCTCGTCCACCTGCTCCTGCTCGCCGTCACGGCCATGACCTTGCCGATTGCGATCGCGCCCAATTGGGGTGTGCCACCGGCCGATGGAACCGCGCTCTGGTTGTTCGGACTGTTCGCTGCGTCAATCGGCCTGCCGTTCTTTGCATTGTCGGCGAGCGCGCCCTTGCTGCAGAGCTGGTTCGCCGGAAGCGGCCATCGCGATGCCGACAATCCCTATGTGCTCTATGCCGCATCGAATCTTGGCTCGTTCGCGGCCCTGTTTGCCTATCCCGCCGTTGTCGAGCCACTGCTGGCGCTGAATATGCAGGCGAGTATCTGGTCGTTCGGCTTTGCAGTCCTCGCGCTGCTCGTCACAGCGGTTGCCTTCGTGCTCGGACGAGGCAACGGTGCCGTGAAGGTGACGCCGACGCCGGAGACATCGGTCGTCAGCGTGGCCGACAGGCTGCAGTGGATCGCGCTTGCGGCCATTCCGTCCGGGTTGGTCATCGCGGTGACCGCGCACCTGACGACCGACGTCGCGGCAGCGCCCTTTCTCTGGGTTATTCCGCTGGCGCTCTATCTGTTCACCTTCGTTGTCGTGTTCCGCGACCGGCCGTGGATCAGCCACGCGACCGTGGTGCGTCTCGTTCCGTTCGCCGTGGCCCCCCTTGCGATCAGTCTGGTCGGCGCCAAGGTGTTCTGGGTCACGACGATCGTGCTCCACCTCGTCGTGTTCACGCTGTTGGCGCTGCTCTGTCATGGCGAGCTCTATGCCCGGCGTCCGCACCCGCAACGCTTGACCGAGTTCTTCCTGTGCACCTCGTTCGGCGGTGTGCTGGGCGGCGCCTTCGCGGGACTGCTGGCGCCGCAGTTATTCTCCGGCAACTACGAATATCCGATCCTGATCGCGCTCGCATTGCTGGCGCTGCCCGGCATTTTCGCGGGCGGTGCGCGCCAGACGCTGATCACGGCGTTGCCATGGTTGGCGGTGGCGATCGCGCTTGCCATGGTCTGGTACGTGACGCAACTGCAGTTGCCGGCCTCCTTCGAGCTGTCGTTCAGTGCCTTGCTGGTCCTGCTGGCGGCCGGCATGATATTTTTGCGCCAGCGGCCGGTGTCATTTGCCGGGTTGGCGGTCACCGGCCTGATGCTGACGACGTTCTGGCGTCCGGGCATGGCCCCGATCGAGACCGCGCGCAGCTTCTTCGGGGTCCATACGGTGGTCGACCTCGCGGATGGCCGCGCGCGGCTGCTGTACCACGGCAACACGATGCATGGCGCAGAGCGGTTGCGGAACGACGACGGTACGCCAGTCGTGGGAACGCCTCAGCCTCAGAGCTACTACTATCCAGGCAGCCCGCTGGCTGAAGGAGTTGCGGCGGCACGCAGTGCCCGCAGCAGCTTCGAACGGGTTGCGGTCGTCGGGCTCGGCACCGGCACGCTCGCCTGCCTCCGTCGCGGTGCAGAGAACTGGACGTTCTTCGAGATCGATCCCGAGGTGATCCGGATCGCGAGCAATCCAACCTTCTTCACATTCCTGTCGCGCTGCGCGCCGAAGGCCGGCCTCGTGCTCGGCGATGCGCGTCTCACACTGCAGGCGTCACTCGATCGCTACGACCTGATCGTGCTGGACGCCTTCTCGTCCGACAGCATTCCGGTCCACCTGCTGACGCGTGAAGCGATCGCCGGCTATGTGTCGAGGCTGACGACGCACGGGGTCATTCTCGTGCATATCTCCAACCGCCATCTCGATCTCGCGCCGATCATGGCGAATATCGCGCAGTCCCAGGGGTTGATCGCACTCTTCAAGGAAGGGCATCCCGCCGGCGACGTCATGACCACGTTGAGGACGGCGTCCCGGGTGGTGATGCTTGCGCGCACGCCCGAGGATGCGGGCGAGGCGGCCCGGCATTGGGCCGCCATGTCGCCGGATTCGGCCAGCGCACTCTGGACGGACGATTACTCGAATCTCCTTGGCCCCATGCTGCGGGCGAAGTTCGGCTCCTGACGCGCTCATGACAAACAGCATCGGCGCCCCGCGATAGGGGCGCCGATATGTGGGCCAGGCCGCTCGGCTTGCCCGGTCACGGTGTACCGGTGCAAGCCGTTTGGTGCGTTGCGCCGCTGGAGCCAGTGCTCCTTTGCGGCTTCACTTGATCTTCAAGGCCTCGACGCCTTCCTCACGCACAGCCTGGAGGCTGCGCGGATTGAGGTCGAGCGCATGAAGGATCGTCGGCGCGATCTGGGTGGTGAAAGCCGTCTCCTCGACGACCCTCGCATGCTTGATGTGCGGCGACGAGAGCAGCAGCAGCACGTTGCGATCGTCCTTGGAGAAGCCGCCATGCTCGGCGAGCTTGCTGCCGCCGGTGCAGATGACGCCGTGATCGGTGATGGCGATGAAGTCCGGCACCCGGCTGTTGTGGAACGGATCTTCATAGAGCCTGGTCAGTTCGTCGCGGTCGAGCAGCTTCTGGATATGCAGATCGGCGGCGTGGGCGAGGATGTAGGCCTTGGCATCTGCGTAGTAGGGATGGCCGGTCGCCGGATTGGTCGCCTGCTGCAGCTCCGGCGACAACCAGACCAGCGCCTCGTCATCGCAGATCTCGAAGCCGTTGGTGCCGAAACCGGGCGCCTTGCTGTACAGCGCGTCGGAGATCGCCACGCGGTCCTTGACGTCGATCGGTGACTGGCCGTGCTTGGCGCTGACGATGATCAGCGTCGAATCGTAGAGATTTTGCGTCTTGAGCTCGTTGACGAACTTGCCGAGCGCGTCGTCCACGAACTGGAATTGCAGCGTGAGCGCATTGCCGGGCGTCGCCTTGCCGTCGGCATAGCCGCCGACAAGCGATTTGTCGGCATCGGCGTGGCCGGCCTTGGCGAGCTTCTGGCCGACGCTGACCGCCTGGAAGTTCATGCCGAAAATCGCGGGCACTGCCTGGCGCTGGGTTCGCGAGCCGTCATAGCCGTCGATCCAGTTCAACACCGCCTTCACTTTCAGCGAGTCGTAGGAGCGGACGCCGGTGAAGCTCGTGGTGTAGTCGTCGCCGGGCTGGGCGCCGGGATCGATGGTGTCCTGCGAGTTGATCTCCGGCGTGAACAGCTCGTCGAGGCCCTTGCCCGACGGGCCCGCGAGGTCTTCATAGGCCGGGTGCTTGTCGGACCAGGCCGTGCGCATTCCGGCCTCCTTGATGACTTCGAAGACCGTGTTGGTGCGCACGTAGTCGTGGGGATAGACCGGCACGCACTGGCCGTTCACCAGCTTGCGCTGCATGTGATCCGGATCGAGCTGGGTGTAGACTTGGCCCAGCGTGCCGCCGGCGGTGTAATCGGCGACCAGCCCGCTGGAGTAATTGTAGGTCTTGTCGAGCGCTTCGAAGTTGGTGAGCTCGGTTCCCGCCGGGCCCACGCAGCCGGGGTCGCCAAGGCCCTGGCTGGTATAGAAGGCCTTGGCCGGATATTCGGTGCGGTCATAGCTGTCGTCGTAGAACAGGCCGCCGCCCTTCGGCGTGGCGCCCGTCACCTGCGCGAGCATGCCGGGAAAGCTGTCGGATGGCGCAGTGGTCAAAGCGTTCGGATAGACGACGCCCTTTCCGGTGAGCTGGGCGAAGTTGCCGCCGGGGCGGCTTTCGACCCAACGCTTCAGATCGACGGCGTGCATGCCATCGACGCTGATCAGCAGGACGTGCTTGTAGCCGTGTCGCTGCGAATGGTCGTTGTCGTCATCCGCTTGCGCAACGGCGACGCCGCAGGCCAGCATGGCCGCCGCGATCGCGGCGGTTGACAGGAAATAGTCACGAAAGCCACTCATGAGTTCGCCCCTCTGATTTTCGGTAGGTTTGGAATCGCCCGCGCTGGCCGCGACAACTTGTCGCGGTCAATTGACGGTGAGATGACGCTTTCTTGCGAGTTCGATGACCGTGGTCGGGGCTGACCGGCATCCGATGATCGCTGGATTTGCCCAAGGTGGGGTTGCGCGCCGGCGGGGCCAGGCCGCGCGACGGCTAGCTCGTGCCGTTCACGTCACAGGTGCGGCGGCCCCTGGTACTTTGCATGGGGTTGTTTTCGATATTTTCGCTAGGAGGCGGCCGCGAGTCATTCAGATCGAGCGACGTCGCGCAGGTGCCGTTCGATCACGGCGTCGACCTCGTCCGGGTGATCGACCTGCGGTAGATGTCCGGCGTCGGCAATGATCGCCAGCCGGCACCCAAGCATCGCCGCGAGTTCCGTCATCGGCTGCACCAAGAGCTGGTCGTTTGCGCCGACGATCATCGTCAGCGGCACCTGCATTTTCTTCACGCCGTCGAGATAGGCGAGGGACTGGATCGCACGGGCGCTGCCGATGAAGCCTTCAGGGGCGGTCTCGTTGATGCAATCGAGCAGCGTGGTCGCGATCGACGGATGCGCCGCGAGATAGGCGCGTCCGAACCAGCGCTCGGCAGTCGGCGCCGCCAGCGGCGCGATACCTTGCGCCTGCACCAGCGCGATGCGGTCGTCCCACGCGGCGGCGAAGGGTGGCGGCGCATCGGCCCGCGCGGCGATCACGCACAGGCTGAGCAGGCGGTCCGGATGGCGCACGCCGAGACCGAAGGCGGTCATGCCGCCCTGGGAGACGCCGATCACGTGCACTTGCCTGATACCGAAATGATCGAGTACCGCGATCGCATCCGCGACCAGATCATCCATGGCATAGGGGCCGCGCGACGCCTCGGATTCTCCGTGACCCCTGCTGTCGAGCGCGAGCACGCGATGGCCGCGGGCAGCGAGTGCGAGCGCTTCGCGATGCCAGATCGCACTGCTGGTCAGGATCGAATGGCACAGCAGCACCGGCGCGCCACGCTCGGGGCCGCCGACGCGGACGCTGAGTCGTCCGGCCTTGCCCGGTACGTCGTGGCGGGCGAAGCCCGGCCACGCCGCAATCTCGATCGGAGCCGGTTCAATCGACAAGGCCCATCTCCGCGAACACGTCCTTGGCGATACGGAAGCTGTCGAGCCCTGCGGGCATGCCGCAATAGACCGCGATCTGCAGGAACACCTCGCGCAGCTCGGCCTTGCTCAGTCCGTTGTTGAGTGCGCCGCGGATATGCACCTTGAGCTCGTGCGGCCGGTTCAGCGCCGCGATCATGCCGAGATTGAGCAGGCTGCGGCTGCGCTTGTCGAGGTCTGGGCGATTCCAGATCTCGTCCCAGCAATATTCGGTCGCGAGCTTCTGGATCGGCCAGTTGAAATCGTCGGCCGCCTTCAGCGATCGCTCGACATAGGCGTCGCCGAGCACGGTGCGGCGGGTCTTGAGGCCGCGTTCGAACTTCTCGCCGCGGGGGGTTGCGTCGGTCATGGTCTTCTCCGGTTGAATTGAGGTCAGGCCAGCGCCGGCTCGGCGAGCGGCGTGGTCCAGGCGTCGTAGCCGTAGACCCAGTCGGGATCGGTCGGGTTCTTGAGCCAGGTGTTGGTGCGCGAGCTCGCCTGCACGCGCGAGGTTCTCGGCTTGCGCGTTGCCTCAAAGCGGCGGAAGGCCTCCGAGACGCCGTCGCGATCGACGCCCCTGAGGCAGCGCGACAGCACCGCGGCATCCTCGATCGCCATCGCCGCGCCCTGCGCCATGTATGGCGTCATCGGATGGCAGGCATCGCCGAGCAGCGTGATGTTGCCCTCGCTCCAGCGCGGCAGCGGGTCGCGGTCGACCAGCGCCCATTTGTGCACCGACGGGCAGGATTCGAGCACATGGCGGACTTGGGGATGGAAGCCTTCGAACGCCTTGCGCAATTCGACGACGTCGCCGGTGGCCGACCAGGATTCCACGGTAAATCCAGGCTCCGGCTGGCTGGTCACGAAGTAGACCTCGCTGCGGTCCGGCTTGACATAATAGATGACGATGTGGCGATCCGGTCCCCACCATTTGGTGCAGTCGTCGATCGGATAGCCGTTGAGCAGCGACGCCGGGAATACCGTGCGATAGGCGATGCGGCCGGTGAAGTTCGGCTCGTCGCGGCCGAACAGCCGCTCCTTGACGAAGGAATGCACGCCGTCGGCCGCCACCACCGCGTCGACCGTCGTGCTGTGACCGTTGGCAAATGTCAGCGCCACCGAGCGGTCGGCGCGCTGCTCGATCGCGGTTAGCTTGTGATCGAGGCGAACGAGGTTGTCGGGTACGGCGCTGGCGAGCGCCGCATGCAGGTCGCCGCGATGCCCGAGCAGATAAGGCGCACCATAGCGCTCCTCGGCGGCGGGACCGAACACCATGTCGAAGCGCACCTCGCCGGTGTCGTATTCCTTGTTGTTCCAGGAGCGCGGATAGAACGCTTCACGGCGCAGCATCGGCTCGAGGTCCCAGGCCCGCATCACCTTCATGGCGTTGCAGCCGATCTGGATGCCGGCACCTAACCGCGTGAAGCGCTGGGCCTGTTCGTACACCGTCACGTCAACCCCTGCGCGGCTCAGCGCCGCGGCGGAGGCAAGTCCCCCCATGCCGGCGCCGATCACCGCCACCGAAAGTCTGCTCATTGTGGTTCCTCACAGCTTGCGCCGGCTGACCACCGGCTTCCCTGCCGTTGTCGGTCAAAGCGGGCTGCGCCCGCAAACGAGTAATGCTGACGGAGCGTGAGTTGGGCTCACGTGGCGCGCCGTCAACCGCGTCCCGCCGTCGCCTGCCTGTGAGCTGAGGTCACGCTGCCTGAGCTTAACTCGTTTGCGCTTCGGGCAATCGCCCGCCAACGTCCCCGCTGCCGCATTGGCGCCTGCCGATGATCTCTCCCGCGCGGCCAACATCAAAGACTCCCGAGGATCGACGCCCATGTCCACGATCACCAACGACGGTGCCGCCCGTCTCGACGCTGTCGCGACGCCGTGGCATGCGCGTCTCTATGTCCAGGTGCTGATCGGCATCGCGCTCGGCGTCCTGGTCGGCTATCTCTGGCCGGATGTCGGTGCGGCGCTGAAGCCGCTCGGCGACGCGCTGATCAAGATGATCAAGATGGCGATCGCCCCGATCGTCTTCCTCACGGTGGTGCACGGCATTGCGAGCCTTGGCGACATGCGCAAGGCTGGACGGATCGGCGTCAAAACCCTTGTTTATTTCGAGATCGCCACGACGGCGGCGCTGATCATCGGCCTTGTCGTCATCAACCTGGCGCGTCCCGGCGTCGGCATGCACGTCTCGGCGGCTTCGCTGGATTCCCGGCTCATCGCCTCCTACGTGACGCAGTCGCACGAGCAGACCGTGGTCGGCTTCCTGATGAACGTCATTCCGTCGACGGTCGGAGGCGCGTTCACCAGCGGCGATACGCTCCAGGTGCTGTTCTTCGCGGTGCTGTTCGGCATCGCCCTGCAACGCTATGGCGAACGCGGCAAGCCTGTGCTGCAGGCGATCGAGAGACTGTCGAACATCCTCTTCATCCTGATCGGCATGATCATGCGGATCGCGCCGATCGGCGCGTTCGGCGCCATGGCCTTCACCATCGGCAAGTACGGCGTCGGCTCGATCGTCGCGCTGTCGCACTTCATGCTGGTGTTCTATCTCACCTGCCTGCTGTTCGTGATCGTCGGGCTCGGTATCGTGTCGCGGCTTGCGGGCTTCAGCATCTTCAAGCTGATCCGCTATCTCCGCGAAGAGCTGCTGCTGGTGCTCGGATTGTCGGGCTCGGAATCGGTGATGCCGCGCTTCATCGACAAGATGAAGGCCGCCGGCTGTGCGGAATCGACCGTCGGCCTCGTGATCCCGACCGGCTATACGTTCAATCTCGACGGCACCTGCATCTATCTCACCATGGCCAGCGTGTTCCTTGCGCAGGCCACCGACACGCCGATGTCGCTCGCCCAGCAGATCGGTCTCGTGGTGGTCTGCCTCTTGACGTCGAAGGGCGCAGCTGCCGTGCCGGGCAGCGGCTTCATCGTGCTCGCCGCAACGCTAGGGTCGATCGGCCACGTTCCGGTGGCAAGCATTGCGCTGCTGCTCGGCATCGACCGCTTCATGTCGGAAGCGCGTGCGCTGACCAACTTTATCGGTACGGCGGTGGCCACTGTGGTTGTGGCGCACTGGGAAGGTGACCTCGACCGTACGCAGTTCGTCCGCGCCCTCGACAATCCGGACACCTCCGCGCTATCCTCCTGAGTTCTCCGGAGATGCGACACGATCATGAGAAAGTTGCCACCGCTCAACGCGGTGCGGACATTCGAGGCGGCCGCGCGGCATGTCAGCTTCACCAAGGCCGCTGAAGAGCTGCTCGTCACCCACGGCGCCGTCAGCCGCCAGGTCGCGCTTCTCGAGGACTGGTTCGGCGTCAAGTTGTTTCGCCGCGCCCCTTCGCAACTGACGCTGACCGCAGCCGGGCAGATCTATTATCGCGAGGTCACGGCGATCCTCGATCGGCTTGCGCTGGCCTCGATGGACATGAAGGCGTACGGCTCGCCATCGGTGCTACGGGTCAGCGCACCGCCGACATTCGCGATGCGCTGGCTGATCCGCCGCATCGCGTCGTTCCAGCGCATGCGCGCCGATGTCGAGCTGCGGCTGCTCACCTCGATCGGACCGCTCAACGTCAACGACCGTTCGTTCGACGTCGCGATCCGCGGCAATGTCGGCGAACCGGTCGGCTGGATGTCGCAGCATTTCATGACCGAGCTGATCGCGCCGGTCTGCCATGTCGACCTGCTGACCCGCGGGCGGCTCGCCACCCCCGATGACTTGCGGCATCACACCCTGATCACCTATCTGACCGAGCCCTACGATTGGTCGCGCTGGCTCGCCCAGGCCGGCGGCGAGATGAGTGCGGATCAGGAGACACTGCGGTTCGAGCAGATGTTCTTCGCGCTGCAGGCGACCATCGATCGCATCGGCATCGGGCTGTTTCCGCTGTTCCTCGTGATCGACGAGCTGATAGCGGGCCAGCTCTGTCTTCCGTTCGGCGACCTCGGCCTGCGCAAGCGCGAGTACCGTTCGTTCTATCTCGCCGACAATGAAAGCGCCGGCGCCATCGCCGACTTCACCGCATGGCTTGCCGACGCCGGTCGCGAGACCGAGCAATTCATGCTGGACTGGGCGACGTCGAAGGGCTGGAGCTTCTAGGCGAGCGGCTCTATGACAGACGAGGGGGAACGCACATGCCCAACATCTCTCGCAGGCCATTCCTCCAACTCGCGCTCGGCGCGGCGACGTTGCCGCTTGCTTCCCGCGGCGCGCGCGCCGAAACCATGGCGCGCCCGATCACGATGATCGTGCCGTTCGCGGCGGGCGGACCGACCGACGTGCTGGCGCGGATCCTCGCCGAATACATGCGCAATACCCTCGGCCATCCCGTCATCATCGAGAATGTCACGGGCGCTTCCGGCACGGTCGCCGGCCTGCGCGCCTCGCGCGCGGCGCCTGACGGATCCACGATCACGATCGGGCATTGGGGCACGCATTGCCTCAACGGCGCGATCTATCAGCTGCAATATGACGTGCGCGAATTCGCGCCGATTGCGCTGATCGCGAGCGGACCGCAGCTCATCATCGGTCGGCCTGATCTGCCGGCAAAGAATCTGAAGGAGCTGATTGCCTGGCTCAAGGCCAATGGCGACAAGGCCACCGCCGGCACCGCGGGCCCGGGTTCGGGAGCGCATGTCGCCGGCGTGTTCTTCCAGCAGCTCACAAACACCAACTTTTCCTTCGTGCCGTATCGCGGCGCCGGTCCCGCGCTGAACGATCTGATGGCCGGGCATATCGACATCATGTTCGATCAGGCGTCGAACTCGCTGCCGCAGGTGAAGAGCGGGACTGTGAAGGCTTTTGCGGTGACCGCATCATCGCGGCTGGCATCGGCAGCGGAGATTCCGACGGTCGACGAGGCCGGATTGCCGGGTCTCCATATTGCGTACTGGCATGGCATCTGGGCGCCGAAGGGTACGCCGGCCGATATCGTGTCTGTTCTGTCGAAGGCGGTGATGTCGGCGCTCGCCGAGCCCGTCGTTCGGCAACGCTTCGCCGAGCTCGGGCAGGAGATCCCGTTACCGGACAAGCAGACCCCCACCGCGCTGCGCGACCATCAGGCCGCCGAGGTCGAGAAATGGTGGCCGATCGTCAAGTCGGCCAACATCAAGGCGGAATAGGCATAACCATATGACTTGAAACGCATTTTTATCAATCCCCGACTGGGGCTCGACGCCTTGAAAAGCCGGATCATGCTCTTATATGTTCGGCCGTACATATAAGAGTGACGATGACTGATCCGAGTAATTTGGTGGCGAAATTGGCTGCGAGGCCCAAGGGACGCCGCAACAAGGACATGCCGGACGGCCGGCAGGCGCTGCTGATCGCCGCGACCGAGGCCTTCGCGGTCCAGGGGTTCGACGGCGCCGACCTGCGCAGCGTCGCGGCGGCGGCGGGCGTCGCGCCGAATCTCGTGCGCGTGCATTTCGGCAACAAGGCCGCGCTGTGGGAGGCCTGTCTCGACTGCATCGCAGCGCTCGCAACACCGGCGATGGCTGAGGTGCAGGCGATCGCAGCCGACGCGAGCCGTTCACTCGGCGACCGGCTGCGTGCGCTCATCATCCGGGTCGCGACCTTCTATGCCGCCTATCCGGATGTCAGGAACTTCGTGGTTCGTCGCGGCGCCGAGAGCCCGGAGCGCGCCACACTGGTAACCGAGAAGCTGTTGCGCCCGGCATATGAGTCGGCGCGCGATCTTTTCCAGGCCGGCATCGATGCCGGCATCATCCGCAGCAGCCATCCAGCGCTGTTCTTCGCGCTGCTCAACGCCGCGCTCAACCAGCCGCCGTCCTTTCCGATGCTGCTCGGTCAGATCGCGCCCGAGATCGATCCCGCAACCGCGTGGACCGAGCTGCTCGACACGACGATCGCAACGCTTCTGCATCTGCCGCCGTCGCAAGCCGGCGCCGAACCCGCCGGCAACGGCCGCGAGCCGCTGTCGTGACATCCAGTCTCGACCAACATTTCAACCTGCCAGTGAGAGAGTGATCCATGAAACTTCGTCTTGCCCTCGTGCTTCTCGCCGCGACGATTGCGCCCGCGTTGGCCCAGTCCGGACCGAACGAATCGATGCAGCGTCAGGCCTGCATGGGTGACGCGGTCCGCCTGTGCGGTGCCTACATTCCGGACCGTGGCCGGATCAGGGACTGCATGGCCGCACAGGTCGAGCAGCTCAGCCCGTCATGCCGCGCGGTGTTCGATGCATCGGTGCAGGCCGAGCGATCGCCGTCGTCGCGGCGTTGATCCGGGCCGCCGGTCCCAGAATCATGCGTTCAGGCAACAGGTCGCAGCCAACAGCGGTTGCCCGAGGAGCAGCCCTCTCAAATCCGTGAAAACACCTCCTTCCGTTAACCTTTGATTAACCATGCGGTCCGATTGTTAACCATTCGACAAGACAACCGAGTCAGAGGCGATGGACGCAACTCCACAGGTGGCACGTCAGCAGGTCCGCATGCGCGGCCGTTCCTACGTTGCGTTCGTTTTCTCGCCGGTCGTGCCGGTCGTGTCCTGGCTCGCCGAGATCGACGGAACGCTGGGGAAATCGCCGGGCTTCTTCACCGGCAAGCCTGTGGTGCTGGACCTCTCGGCGGTCGACCTCAGCCAGGCCGCGATCGCGCATCTGGTCGGCAGCCTCGCTGAACGCAACATCCGTATCCTCGGCATCGAGGGTGTCGACGAATCCAAGCTCGGCGCCAACCTGCCGCCGCTGCTGACCGGCGGCCGCGCCTGCGCGATCACCCATGTCGAGCCGAAGACACCGCCGGCGCAGGAAAAGAACAAAGACAAGGACAAGACCAAGCTGCCGTCGCTGCTGCTGGAGAGTCCGGTGCGTTCCGGCCAGTCGATCGTGTTTGCCGAGGGCGATGTCACCGTGCTCGGTTCGGTCGGCTCCGGCGCCGAGATCGTCGCGGGCGGTTCGATCCATGTCTACGGCACGCTGCGCGGCCGCGCGATGGCCGGCATCAACGGCAATTCGGCGGCCCGGATCTTCTGCCAGAAGATCGAGGCCGAGCTGCTCGCCATCGACGGCTACTACCAGACCGCAGATGAAATCGACGACGGCTTGCGCAACCGGCCCGCCCAGGCGTGGCTCGAGGGCGAAATGCTGCGCATCACAGCTTTGAACTGATCGACCACAAGGAGAGAGAGAATGGCCAAGGTATTGGTCGTGACGTCTGGGAAGGGCGGGGTCGGCAAGACGACCTCAACCGCCGCGCTTGGCGCGGCGCTCGCGCAAATGGGCCAGAACGTCGTCGTCATCGATTTCGACGTCGGCCTGCGGAACCTCGATTTGGTGATGGGCGCGGAACGTCGGGTCGTGTTCGACCTCATCAACGTGGTGCAGGGCGTCGCCAAGCTGCCGCAAGCTCTGATCCGCGACAAGCGGATGGAAAATCTCTGGCTGCTGCCGGCGTCGCAGACCCGCGACAAGGACGCGCTGACCGAAGAGGGGGTCAAGCGCGTGATCGCAGACCTCAAGACCAAGTTCGACTGGATCCTGTGCGACAGCCCGGCCGGCATCGAACGCGGCGCGACGCTCGCGATGCGCTATGCCGACGAGGCCATCATCGTCACCAATCCGGAAGTGTCGTCGGTGCGCGATTCCGACCGCATCATCGGCATGCTGGATTCCAAGACGGCCCGCGCCGAGCGCGGCGAGCGGGTCGAGAAGCATCTTTTGGTCACCCGTTATGATGCCGCCCGCGCCGCGCGCGGCGAGATGCTGTCGATCAACGATATCCTGGAAATCCTTGCCACACCGCTGCTCGGCATCGTCCCGGAGAGCCAGGACGTGCTGCGCGCATCCAATGTCGGTTGCCCGGTCACGCTGAACGCTGCGAGCAGTGCGCCGGCGCGGGCCTATACCGACGCGGTGCGGCGCCTGATGGGCGAGGCGGTGGAGATGACCGTGCCGGTCGAGCGCAAGGGGCTGATGGACCGGCTGCTGCGACGGAGGGCGGCATGATGAACGTAATGCGGCTGTTCGGCGGCCGCTCTGCATCGGCGCCCGTCGCGCGGGAGCGGTTGCAGATCCTGCTTTCGCATGAGCGTGGCCGGACCGGCACGCCGGACCTTCTGGAGATGCTCCGCTCGGAAATCCTGGGCGTGGTCTCCAAGCATATCGACGTCGATCCCGACAAGGTCGTGGTCAAGATGGACCGAGGCAAGTTCGTCTCGATGCTTGAAGTCGACATCGAGGTTCCCAACGGCGTGCAACGATCAAAGATGGTGGCGGCCACATGACAGCAGACAGCGACAGTCACATCGCCTGGCAACGCGCGCAGCTGAAGAAGCTGCGCGCGGCGTTGAAGGCGATCGAGGTCGATCAGCTCGGCAAGGCCAATTGCGGCCGTGCGACGCAGATGACGATCGACGAATTGCAGCGCAAGATCGGCGAGTCCGGCCGCTGCATCGCCGAGTACGAGCGCCGCACGCGCCGTCCGCTGGCAACGGACCGGGGCAGCCTCGCCAGCGTCAGCTGGACGCACTGGAACGCCAACATGCCGATGGCCAAGTCGCAGCGCCATCGCGCGTGACGAAGACACCAAGTCCGGTCATTGCGAGGAGCTCGCGACAAAATTGCAGAGCAATTTTTCGCTGAAGCGACGAAGCAATCCATGCTTCAACGTGTGCGGCACGATGGATTGCTTCGCTTCGCTCGCAATGACGGGGAGAGTGCGGCGCGCTACAGCAAAAACGCCAGCGCGGTCTCGCAACTATCCTCGACCTTGAGCGTGAGCAGCTCGTCGGCGCGGGTGCGGCCGAGATTGACGGCGGCGATCGGCAAGCCGCGCTGCTCCGCCATCCGGACGAAGCGAAAGCCGGAATAGACCATCAGCGAGGAGCCGACGATCAGAAGAGCGTCCGCTTGCTCGAGATGCGCCTGCGCCGCCGCGACGGTATCGCGCGGTACGTTCTCGCCGAAGAACACCACGTCGGGTTTCAGCACGCCGCCGCAGGCCTCGCAGGCCGGCACCACGAATGACGAAAAATCCTGCTCGAGATCGGCATCGCCGTCGGGGGCGTCAGTGGCATCGAGCGTGAGCCAGGCCGGATTCAGCCGCGCCAGTTCGCCTTGAAACTGCTCGCGCGGCATCGTCGCGCCGCAGCCGAGGCAGCGCACCACATCGAGCCGGCCGTGCAGGTCGATCACGCGCTGGCTGCCCGCGGCCTGGTGCAGGCGGTCGACGTTCTGGGTCAGCAGCAGCTCGCAGCGGCCTTGTTGTTCGAGCTTCGCCAGTGCGCGATGCGCACCGTTCGGCGCCGCGCGGCCGAACCGCCGCCAGCCGACCATGCTGCGCGCCCAGTAGCGCTGGCGCGTCGCCGCCTCACCCAGGAATGCCTGGATCGTCACCGGCGGCGTCCGCTTCCAGTTGCCGTCACTGTCGCGATAATCGGGAATGCCGGAATTGGTGCTGCAGCCGGCCCCGGTCAGGACAAACAGGCGCTGGTGGCCGGCGACGAAATCCTCGAGGGCGGGGTGCTGCATGGCAGCACATCTAGTGCTGAGCAAGCGCGTGCGCCAGACCCACTGCGCCGCTGGCCGAATGCCGGCCTCAACGCGCAGGCATGACGAACACCTGGCCGGGATAGATCAAATTGGGATTGCGGATCTGCCGCGAATTGGCCCGATAGATCACCGCGTAGCGCTGCCCGGCGCCCAATGCGCGCTGGCTGATCCGCCACAGGCTGTCGCCGCGGGCGACGGTGGTCGTCGCGATCTTCGCCACGATCACGGCGGAGGGTGAGCTCAACGTAGCGGTGGTTGCCGCCGCGAGCTGCGGCGTGGTCCCATCCGTACGAGCGGACGCCGCCGCAGGTACCGGGATCGATGCGGTCGTCGTCGTATCCGGAACGTTGAACGGCACCTCGGCCCGTGCACGGACCTTGCCGGAGCCGAGGTCGACGTCGTCAAGCCGGATCCGATAGTCGCCGGTCGTCACGCCCTTGTTGATCGTGACCGAAAGGTGCCCCGCCGCGTCGGCAGTCGCGGATGTGATCAAGCTGTCGTTGAGATAGAGCCTGACGGTCGCGCCGGGAGTTGCCTGAGCGCTGACATGGAGCTTTCCGCCGGGTTCGGCCTGGACGGCCTCGACAGCCACCTTGCCGGCCGCCGGTGAGGTGGGCGCAGGTTGCGACAGTACCCGGATCGGCTTGTCCGGCGCCATCAGCGCCACCATCGGCCGCTCGCTGGCCGCAGCATCGAGCGCCACGGCCACGCTCTGCTTGGAGGTCACCTGCTTGCCATCATGCGTGATGCGCAGGGTGAGATCGTAGTTTCCCGGCGGAAGCGGGCGCGGCACCATCACGAACTGGCCGGACTTGTCCGCTACAGCGCGATCGTGCACCTCGCCATTGCGCAGCAATTCCACCGTCGCGCCAGGGAGCGCTCGGCCGGCGACAACAGTCGCGCCGGTCGGCTCGATGTTGACGACGTCGAACTCCGGCACTGCGTTGCCGTCCGGTGTCGGCGACGGTCCTGCCAACGCGTTGGCCAGCGCCGCGGTCTCGGTCTGCGCCCTTGCCAGCGCAGTCTTGTCCTGTTTTGCCGCGTCCTGGTCTTGCGCGGGAGCCGCTGGCGCTGTCGCCATCAACCGCGTGCTCACGCCCAGGATCTGCTGGGTCTGGTGAATGCCGAAGATGAACGCAGCCGTGCCGCCGGCCGCAAGTGCCAGCAACGGTATGGCCAGTCGCATCGCCGTGACGTTCATGACTGTCATCCCCGGATGAATCTACCCGCGCAGCCGCGCGGGCGACCCTGCAGCCCTGTGGGGAGGTTCAGGAGAGACTGCGCCGATTTGCGCGGCCCATCAAGTCGAATGAAAGGACTACTCCTCTCGGGCGGCTCGCCCGAGCTGCAACGGCCGGGTTGATTTCCCGCTTGCACTCCGGGATGCTCGCTCACGGTCCGCGGCAGGTGGCATGCGCCGATTTTCGGCGGCGCTGCGTTGCCTACTGCGAATACGACAGCTGCTCTTCCGTCACCACGCGCTCGATATTGCCTGCCTTGCTCCTGATCCGGTACCGAAGCCGCCCGTCTGCTTCGATCGGCATGCGTTGAACGATGGTGTAGACCGCCGGCTCATCGGCCTCAGCTCGACCTTGCGGGCCCTGGGCCCGGTGGCGAACGTCCTCATTCAGCTTGTAGGCATATGACATCTGTCCACCTCTGCAGTTGGGGGCTCTCACGCAGGACTGTGCTGTGACGCAATGGAGCTTTGGCTTCCCGTATGGACGCGACTTGCTGGTTCGACAGCCGCGTCAGGCCTCTCCGGAGTCCGCAGGAGCACATTGGGCACATTGACCGAATCCGGTGCAAATAGCCACCGAAACCTCGCCTTCGACGAAGGATGCGTGAGAGCGTCGGAACGGTTCCCGGTCGTTTTGCGGCCTCAATTGCCATTTGATCGCCGCAGGCAGATGCTGCCAGCCAATGATACAAGGGAGAGCAACATGAGCAAGGCAGGTCTCGACCACCGGCATCCCAACAAGGACGGTGAGATCAGCGGCAAGCACGGAAACACGCTGCTGCGTACCTTGCGCAAGGTTTACGGGCCGGGTTTCGCGGCGGGCTATCCCGAAACCGAGAAGCTGAGCGATGTCCTGGCTGCGCTGAACGAGACCTCGCTGAGCCAGCTCCGTCGCGATCATCAGACCGGCCATCTGGCGCACAAGATCGACAAGGCTTCGAAGTAGGTTGCCGAGCGGAGCCAAGCATGGTCCGGAAAAGTGCGAAGCGGTTTTCCGAAAAGATCATGCTAGAACCAGAATCTGAAGCGCGATGACGATTCAACCCAATCCCATCGCGCTTTAGCTTCTCAGAACTCCAGCGCCGCATTGTCCACCACCTCCTTCATCACGAAGAAGGTGCGGGTCTGCCGCACGCCCGGCAGCGCGATCAGCTGGTCACCATGGATGCGGTTGAAATCCTCCATGTCGCCGGCGCGGATCTTCAGGAAGTAATCGAAGTCGCCGGCGACGAGGTGGCAGTCGAGCACGCATTTGAGTTTCGCCACCGCCTGCTCGAAGCTCGCAAAGCTCTCCGGCGTCGAGCGGTCGAGCACGACGCCGACCATCACCAGCGTGCCCATGCCGACCTTGCGCGGCGCCACCATGGCGCGGACGCCGCTGAGAAAGCCCTCGTCGAACAGCGCCTGGGTCCGGCGATGGCAGGTCGCGGGGCTGACGCCGACCTGATCGGCCAGCTCGGCGTTGCTCAGCCGGCCGTTCTTTTGCAGCAATCTCAACATCTTGAGGTCGATGCGATCGAGTCGGGCGGACATGGAAGAATCTCTCACTATTGGTCATATTGGTGAAAGAAACTACATCATCACGACGAAATTCAGCAATCTTCAGTAATCACGGGGGCCGAGTTAGAGAGCACCTTTCGCCGTCGGAGTGATAGTTCTGGCCGCCGTTCCAGATCACCAAAGAGGATGCCAGCATGCTGGAGAAGTTCGCGCGCTACCCGCTCACCTTCGGGCCGACCGCCATCGAGAAGCTCGATCGGCTGTCAAAGCATCTCGGCGGCAAGGTCGAGCTCTATGCCAAGCGCGAGGATTGCAATTCGGGCTTAGCCTTCGGCGGCAACAAGCTGCGTAAGCTCGAATACATCATCCCCGACGCGATCGCCTCCAACGCCGACACGCTGGTGTCGATCGGCGGCGTGCAGTCGAACCACACCCGCATGGTCGCGGCGGTCGCGGCCAAAATCGGCATGAAGTGCCGGCTGGTGCAGGAAAGCTGGGTGCCGCATGAGGACGCAGTCTACGACCGCGTCGGCAACATCCTGCTCTCGCGCGTGATGGGCGCGGATGTGCGCCTGGTCGACGACGGCTTCGACATCGGTATCCGCAAGAGCTGGGAGCAGGCGATCGAGGAAGTGAAGGCGGCGGGCGGCAAGCCCTACGCGATTCCGGCCGGCGCTTCCGTGCACAAATATGGCGGGCTCGGCTATGTCGGCTTCGCCGAAGAGGTGCGTGCGCAGGAGCGCCAGCTCGGCGTCAAGTTCGACTACATCGTCGTCTGCACGGTGACCGGCTCGACCCATGCCGGCATGCTGGTCGGCTTCGCCGCCGACGGGCGCGCGCGCAACGTGATCGGCATCGACGGTTCGTTCACACCTGCGCAGACCAAGGCGCAGGTGCTGTCGATTGCGCAGAACACCGCAAAGTTGGTCGAACTCGGCCGCGACATCGTCGAGGATGATGTCGTGCTGATCGAGGACTACGCGTATCCCGCCTATGGCGTGCCGTCGGAAGAAACCAAGGCGGCGATCCGCCTAAGCGCTCGGCTGGAAGGCATGATCACCGACCCCGTCTACGAGGGGAAGTCGATGCAGGGCATGATCGATCTGGTGCAGAAGGGTTTCTTCCCGGCCGGATCGAAGGTGCTCTACGCCCATCTCGGCGGCGCGCCGGCGCTCAACGGCTACGCCTACGCGTTCAGGAACGGCTGAGGCGATCCCGTTTCGTAGCCCGGATTTCGCTTCGCTGCATCCGGGCTACGCCACTACCATGTCAGGTCGGCGTCAGCTTCTCCCGATATCCTGCCCAAGCCGGGCGAGTCGGGAGACCTTCGCGTGAGGATGATGAATGCGGCCGGCCGAGCCATTGCCGCGCTCGGCGTCGGCATCGTTGCGGTGGGGCATTGGTTTTGGGCTTACCAGAGCCATGGTCATACGCCGCGCGCTCGCCTGCTGGCGATGAACAGCGAGATCGAGCTCTATGCCGGCATCTTCCTGATCGGCGTCGGCGTGCATGCCTTCGCATCCCGCTATTGGTTCAGCGATCCAAATCCGCCGACGCAGTCTTCGGTTCGGGAGCCGCAATAGCGTCCGCCCGGCTCGGCGAGGAATGTGTCCGGGTTGACATCTTAGGAACAAAATAGGAACATGCCTTCTGTAACCAGAGGGTGTGGCGATCGCCTCATCCGCGGCGGTATTGCGTGGCCGCTCGACCAAAGGCCAAGCCGCACACCACTTGCGGATGAATTTCTTCGCCTCCTATAAGGGGTTGTGGCTGGGGAGTGCATGTCATGAGAGTTGCGATCTGGGCGGCCGTGGTGGCCGCGTGGCTATTTGCGTCCGCAACTCCATCGAGCGCCCGCGGTCCCTACGGCTCGATCACGGTCGGCAATTGGAAGGGCGGCGCCTTCACCGACGACAAGAGCGGCGCGTTCACGCATTGCTCGGCGGGGAGTACCTACCAGAGCGGCATCTTCTTCATGGTGGCGGTTGCCGCGAATGGCAGCTGGCGGCTGGGCTTGGCTCATGACAGCTGGCGCTTGAAGCCTGGCGAAGCCTTTCCGCTAGCGCTGACCTTCGACGGCCAGCCCGCGTTCAATGTCTACGGCATGCCGCTCGGCGAGAAGCTCGTGAATGTCGAGATGCCGGTGAATTCGGCGCTGATTAATCAGTTCCGCAAGGCGCGGCAGATGACGGCTTTCGCGCAGGGACAATTGTTTCAGTTCAACCTCAATCAGACCGCGCAATTGCTGCCGGCGCTGCTCAACTGCGTGGTCTCGGTGAAGAAGAATGGCGTCGCCAGTGCCGGCGAATTCGCGGTCGCGACCAAGCCCGCGGCCGCGCCGCCGCAGGCTGCGCCGAACCCGCCGCCACAGAAGCAGGCGAAGTCCGGGACCGGGACCGGCTTCGTGGTCAGCAGCAGCGGCCATGTCATCACCAACCATCATGTCGTCGACGGTTGCAGCGAGATTACCGGAAACCTCAGCGGCGAGGCGCCGGCCAAACTGCGGCTGGTGTCCAGCGATGAAACCAACGATCTCGCGTTGCTGCAGGCGCCGTCCCCGTTCAAGGATGTCGCCAAGATCAGGCAGAATGCCATTCTGGTCGGCGATGGCGTGGTGGCGATCGGTTATCCCTATCACGGACTGCTGACGTCCGATTTCACCGTGACGACGGGCATCGTCTCTTCGCTGAGCGGTATCCTTAACGACACCCGCTTCCTGCAGATCAGCGCCGCGGTGCAGCCGGGCAACAGTGGCGGACCGCTGTTCGATCTCGGCGGTGGTGTGGTCGGCGTCGTCGCCGCGAAGCTCGACGCCGTCAGGGTCGCGCGGGCAACAGGAACCATCCCGGAGAACATCAACTTCGCGATCAAGACCGGGGCGTTGCGTGACTTCCTCGACAACAGCGCGGTGCAGTACCAAAGTGCCGAATGGCATGATGCGACAAAGCGGGAGACGTCCGAGATCGCAAAGGCCGCGCGCGGCTTTACGCTCCTGGTCACGTGCAAGGTGAACGAACAAGCTGCCGGCGCGAAGAAGCCGGGGAATTGATGTCAGCGCGGCGGTCTATCGTGTCACTCGCCGAGCCGCCGCAGCGTATGCACCGTGATCTCGGCCGGGCAATTGAGCCGCACCGGCGCCAGTGTAGCCGGCAAGCGTCTGGAAGCGCCAGGCGCCCCGGCCCATCCTGCGCGGCAGCCGCGCCTCCAGCTTGATCGCGATACCGCCGGGCAGGCAGAGCTGACCGCCATGGGTATGGCCGCTCAGCATCAGGTCGAAGCCGGCCGCGGCCGCCTCGCGATAGGATTCCGGCGTATGCGCGAGCAGGATCGAGAACGCATCGCGCGGGATCGCCGCGGCAGCCTTTGCAATGTCGTCGGTGCGATAGAAATGCGCATCGTCGATGCCGGCGAGATGGATGGTCGCGCCGTTGCGCGTGATCGGCTCCTGCTCGTTGAACAGCATCCTGATGCCCATCGCCTCCAGCGCCGGCGTCATGCGGATGCTGTCGTGATTGCCGAGGATGCCGTAGAGCGGCAGCTTGATGCGCGCGCAGAGATCCCTCATCAGCGCGAGGCTGGTTTCGAACGCGCCAAACGTCTTGCCGCGATAATCGCCGGTGAGGACGCAGATATCGCAGGCGATAGTGCGGACGATGTCGGTCAGATGCCGCATCGCGCCTTGGCTGATGTCGGCATGGAGATCGCTGAGATGAAGGATGATGAAGCCGTCGAAGGCCGCCGGCAGGCGCGTCGACGTCACCAGATTGTGCCGCACCTCGACCCGGTCGGCGTTGCGCCGCGCGCGGCCATGGAGGCCGGCCAGCTTGAGCGCGGTCTCGATGACCCACGGCGCCAGCTTCCAGTTCTCGACGTTGAATAGCAGTGTGCCCTGGCCGAACAGCTGCTTCTCGTGCGCGGCCTCGATTCCAAGCCGGCGCACAACGTGATCCGCGCCGATCCGCTCGACCAATCCCTGCAATGCCGTGTCGGCCATCGTCCCCCGTGCGGCCCGCGATGCGAAGCGCGGGCCGGCACGACACTATCACGCGCAATCCCGGCCGGGATACCGCTGAGGTTCAGACCATAGGGACGCGCTTGGCGGCGACCGCGGCCGGCGAGATCACCTCGATGTCGAGCGGCACCTGCCAGCGCTCGGTGAAGCGGACCTGCGGCGGCGCGTTGCCTTTGCGGGCACCCTGCAGCACGAAGCCGTCATAGCCCGAATTCATCACCTCATTGCATTTCTGCACATAGATCGGGAAGCCGCCGATATAGGGCATGAACACGCGGGGACGGCCCGGGATGTTGGCGCCGACATACCAGGAGCTACAGGTCGAGCGCAGCGAGACCGTGGAGACGTCGTTGACATGGGCGACCCAGGCGTCCTCGTCGTCGCGCACCGCCTCGATCGTGTCGGCGCCGACGTCGCGCATGTGGCCGATGCAATCTGCCAGCCAGTCGACATGCTGCTCGATCGCCTGGATCATGCTCGCCAGGACCGACGGACTGCCGGGCCCGGTGATCATGAACAGGTTCGGAAATCCTTCCGAGGCGAGACCGAGATAGGCGCGCGGGCCGGCGCGCCATTTTTCGGCGAGCGTCTGCCCGCCGCGGCCGGTGATCGCGATCTTGTCGAACGAGCCCGTCATGGCGGCAAAGCCGGTGGCGGAGACGATCGCATCGAATTTGTATTCGGTGCCGTCGACCACGATGCCCTCGGTGGTGAACCGCTCGATCGGTGTCTTCGACACGTCGACCAGCTTCACATGCGGCAGATTGTAGGTCTCGAAGTAGTTGGTATCGACGCAGAGCCGCTTGCAGCCGAACACGTTTCGAGGGGACAGCAGCTCGGCGGTGGCAGGATCCTTGACGATGCCGCGGATCTTCTCGCGCGCGAAATCGGCGATGGTGTCGTTGGCGGCCTTCTCGAACAAGAGGTCGCCGAACGCGCCGAGGAAGGGCAGGCCGCCGCGTTGCCAGGCTTCCTCATAGAGGCGCTCGCGTTCGTGCTCGCTTGCCTGCAATGCGGGCTGGGCGTTGAACAGGAAGTAGAACCCGGTCGGGCGCGCACGCGCCTTCGCACGCAGTTCCGGATAATGCGCCTTGGCTTCCTTCAGATATTCCGCCGACAGCCGCTCGTTCCACGCCGGGACCGACCAGGTCGCGGTGCGCTGGAACACGGTGAGCTCCGACGCCTGCTGCGCGATGATCGGGATCGACTGGATCGCGGACGAGCCGGTGCCGATGACGCCGACGCGCAGGCCGGTGAAGTCGACACCCTCATGCGGCCATTCGCCGGTGTGATAGATCGGCCCGCGGAAATCCGCCATTCCGGGGAAAGCAGGGCGGTTCGGCGCCGACAGGCAACCGACCGCCATGATGCAGAATTTGGCAGTGACCTTGTCGCCGCGATCGGTCTCGATCAGCCAGCTGCCTGCTTTCTCGTCGAAGGTTGCCGCGGTGACGCGGGTGTCGAACACGATCTGGCCGCGCAGGTCGAAGCGGTCGGCGACGTGGTTGGCGTAAGCGAGAATTTCGGGCTGCGGAGAATATTTCTCCGACCAGCTCCAGTCCTGGTCGAGTTCCTCGGAGAACGAGAAAGAGTATTGCAGGCTCTCGACGTCGCAGCGCGCGCCGGGATAGCGGTTCCAGTACCAGGTGCCGCCGACGCCGCCTCCGGCCTCATAGACCCGCGCGGTGAAGCCGAGCCCGCGCAGCCGATGCAGCATGTACATGCCGGCGAACCCTGCGCCGATCACGACGGCGTCGAACGTTCCAGTTTCGGCAGGGCGCGCAGCCTTGCGCGCGGTGCTCTCCTGAGCCATGGCCCGTCTCTTCCCTATCTCTTGTCGTTAAGTCTTGGTCACGCCTCGTTGGACGCGACGACCGAAAGATTAGGGCGAGGGCGGCGCGGCCCGCAAGCGCATGCGCTGCCACGCCGGGTATGGCTCCTATGCCGCGGCGCCGAGGGCTGCGGTATCCGGGCGCTGCGTCAGGCGAGACTCGTCGCGGCCTCGTCGATGAAGGCGGTCACCTCGACAGGCTTCGAGGCCAGCGAGGCGTGGCCGGCAGCGAGCGTGATGATCTTGCGGGGCTTCATCCGTTCCGACATCCGCTTCTGATTGTCGGGGTTGATCATCCGGTCTTCGCTCGAAATCTGGTACCAGGCCGGTTTCTTGCGCCAGGCCGGCGCGGTGATGTTGTTTCCGAAGGTGCTGGCAAGCGGCGCCTTCTGGGTGACCGCCATCACCAGCGCTTCATCGGCAGGCAGGTCCTGGCAGAAGCTCTCGTGGAATTTGTCGGGCTTGATCCAGAGATAGCCGTCGCTGTCGGGCGCAAGATTGGCGATCGCAGCCGGCGGAAGCGCTTGGCTGATGCCCCCGGGGCTCTCGCCGGCGTCGGGCGCGAAGGCGGCGATATAGACGAGACCCGCGACATTGGGCAGGTCGCCGGCCTCGGTGATGACGGCGCCGCCATAGGAATGGCCGACCAGCAGCACCGGACCGCTCTGCTGCTTGACCATCTTGCGCAGGCGATCGGCGTCGTCGGCGAGTGAGGTCAGTGGCATCTCGACCGCTTGCAGGCCAGTGTGCCCCTTGCGCGTGAGCGCAACGATCACCTTGCTCCAGTGCGCCGCACCTCCCCAGAATCCGTGAACCAGAACGATCGTCGGCTTGCTGCTCATGCTCGGCTCCTCTGGTGGATGAATTAAGGAAACGCGGTCAGGATGAGCGGGTGCCTGGCTGCCGTCAACGAGACAAAGCGCGGGGGCACCGCGCCGGTGTCACGTTGTCGTCACCGAGGCGAGGCAGTCGCCGATGCCGATTGTTCAGTCGTCGTTGGCCTTCACGATCCGGATCAGCTCGTCGCCGTAATGCTCGAGCTTCTTGTCGCCGATCCCGGCGATGTTGCGCAGCTCGTCCAGCGTATCCGGACGCATCGCGGCGATGCCGTCGATGGTCGAATCGTGCAGCACCACATAGGCCGGCACGCCGCGCTGCCGTGCGACCTCCGAGCGCCAGGCGCGTAGCGCCGCATGCAGCGCTGGGCTGGCGATCCCGCCGGGGCTGTCGGCGGCGGGCGCGAGCTCGCCGCGGCGCGACTTGCCGCGGACCGCGCGGTTACGCGCGCCTTCCGGTTGCTCGCGCAGCATCACCGCGGTCTCGCCCTTCAGCACGCCGCGGGCGCTGTCGGTCAGCTTCAGCGCGCCGAAGGCGTCGCTGTCGGCGCGCAGATGGCCCATCGCCACCAGCTGGCGCAGCACCGCGCGCCACTGCTTCTCATTGAGCTCGCGGCCGATGCCGAACACCGACAAGTGGTCGTGGTTGAACTGCTTGACGCGTTCGGTCAGCCGACCGACCAGCACGTCGATCAGGTGCATCGCGCCAAACCGCTGCCCGGTGCGATAGGCGCAAGAGAGCAGCTTCTGCGCCAGCACCTTGCCGTCGCGGACCCGCGGCGGCGTCAGGCAGTTGTCGCAATTGCCGCAGCTTTCATCGGTGCGGGTCTCGCCGAAATAGCCGAGCAGGCGCTGCCGCCGGCAATGCACGGTCTCGGCGAGCGCAACCAGCGCATCGAGCTTGCCGATCGAGACACGCTTGAAGGCGTCGGAGCCGGTCGATTCGTCGATCATGCGGCGCTGCTGCACGATGTCGGAGAGACCGTAAGCCATCCAGGCGGCCGACGGCTTGCCGTCGCGCCCGGCGCGTCCGGTCTCCTGGTAGTAGGCCTCGATGCTCTTCGGCAAATCGAGATGCGCGACGAAGCGCACATCGGGTTTGTCGATGCCCATGCCGAACGCGATGGTGGCGACGATCACGATGCCGTCCTCATTGAGGAAGCGGTCCTGATTCCGGGCGCGCACGCTGGCGTCGAGCCCGGCGTGATAGGGCAGCGCGGGAATGCCGGCCTCGCTGAGCGACGCCGCGACGTCCTCGACCTTGGCGCGCGACAGGCAATAGACCACGCCGGCGTCGCCGGCATGGCGCTCCTTGATGAAGTTCTTCAGCTGCGCGGTGGCGTTCTGCTTGTCGACGATCTCGTAGCGGATGTTGGGGCGGTCGAAGCTTGCAACGAACTCCGGCGCGTCGGTGAGTGACAGCCGCTCGGCGATCTCCTTTCGCGTCAACGCGTCCGCGGTCGCCGTCAGCGCGATGCGCGGCACTTTCGGGAAGCGCTCGGTGAGCGCAGACAGGCCGATATATTCCGGGCGGAAGTCATGGCCCCATTGCGAGACGCAATGCGCCTCGTCGATCGCAAACAGTGCGATCTGCGCCTGGTTGAGTAGATTGAGGCAGCGCGGCGTCAACAGCCGTTCCGGCGCGACATAAAGCAAATCGAGATCGCCGGCGAGCAGCCGCCGTTCGACTTCGGAGGCTTCCTGATAGGACAGCGTCGAATTCAAAACCGCAGCGTTGACGCCGGCCTCGGTGAGACCCGCGACCTGGTCGCGCATCAGCGCGATCAAGGGCGACACCACGATGCCGCAGCCATCGCGCAGCAGCGACGGCAGCTGGTAGCACAGCGACTTGCCGCCGCCGGTCGGCATCAGCACCAGGCAATTGCCACCATCGGTGACGTGGCGGACGATCTTTTCCTGCGCGCCGCGGAAGCCCGACAGGCCGAACACGGAACTGAGCACGGATCGCGCGTCGCGGGGCGGAGCGGATGCATGATCGAGGGCGGGCTGGGCGGTCATGATCCCTTGCTTGATCCCTTGGGATTCCCCCGGATTTCCTTGGGGTCAACAGGCGGTGATCGAGGTCTTCTGGCCGAACGATACCGGAACGAAACGTGTTAATACACGTCCCAACAACAAACTCAATTCACGCATGGCCGGTCAGCTGCGGATCATCACAGGCATTGCCGCGATCGTGCTGGTCGCCGGCGCAGCCGTGGGCGCTGCGATCGCCTGGCGGCCGCAGATCGGGGCCATTGCGCCGCCCCGGCCGGACACTTTCGATCCCGACATCGTCAAGCGCGGCCGTGATCTCGCGGCGATCGGCAATTGCAACACCTGTCATACCGTGCAGGGGGGTGGGAACTATGCCGGCGGGCTTCCGGTTCCGACGCCGTTCGGCACCATCTTCTCGTCGAACATCACGCCGGACGGCGAGACCGGCATTGGTGGCTGGCCGGAGCAGGCGTTCGTCCGCGCGATGCGCTCGGGCGTCGCCCGCGACGGCCGGCATCTCTACCCGACCTTTCCCTATGACCATTTCACCAATGTCTCCGATGCGGACGACCGGGCGCTCTACGCGTTCCTGATGACGCGACAGCCGGTGCATGCGTCGCCGCCGGCGAATCAGCTGGCGTTTCCGTTGAACCATCGGCCGCTGATTGCCGGGTGGAAGTTGTTGTATCTGCGCAGCGGCGACGTTCTTTCCGATCCGGCGAAGGGCGCCGAGTGGAACCGCGGTGCCTATCTGGTCGAGGGGCTCGCGCATTGCGGCGCCTGCCACACGCCGCGCAACGCGCTCGGCGCCGAGCGGGTGAATGCGCAGTTCTCCGGCGGCGACGTCGACAATTGGCACGCCTATGCGCTGAACGACGCCTCGCACGCCTCGGTGCGGTGGACGGCTGACGCCTTGTACGCCTATCTGCGCCACGGCTGGCACAGCGATCACGGCACTGCACGCGGGCCGATGGCTGAAGTGGTCGGCAATCTGGCTGATGTCGCCGACAGCGACGTGCGCGCCATCGCCGTATACATGGCCGATATCTCGGGTGCGCCGGTGCCGGATCGCAAGCAGCCCGCTGATGCCGTGGCGCAATCGGCATCAATGGACGCAGCGCAAGCCAACGCCGCGGGCGCGGCGATCTATGCTGCGGCCTGTGCGGCCTGCCATGAAGGCAATCGGGCGCTGCCCTATGGCGGCGTCAATCTTGCGCTCAGCACGGCGATCGCAGGCCCCGATCCGCGCAACCTCGTCAACATCGTGCTGGCGGGCATCGGTGCCGTCGCGGGCGAGCGCAGCCCGATCATGCCGGGCTTCGCGGCCAGCATCGACGACGCGCAGATGGTTGCGCTCGCGAACTATCTGCGTGTCCGCTTCGGCAAGCAGCCGGCGTGGAACGATCTCGACAAGGCCGTGCGCGAGGCGCGCGCGGTGCAGGCCACGTCGCTTGCGGCGCGCGACGCGCCTGCGGACTCCAGACAGCGAGGCACGCCATGACGACATTGAAGGTCAATGGCCGGGATCATCAGGTCGATGCCGATCCGGATACGCCGCTGCTCTACGTGCTGCGCAACGATCTCGCACTCAATGCCGCCAAGTTCGGCTGCGGGCTCGGGCAATGCGGCGCCTGCACCGTGATCGTCGACGGCAAGGCAGTGCTGTCCTGCGTCACGCCGCTGCTGCTCGTCGAAGGCAAGCAAGTGACGACGCTCGAAGGGCTCGGCACGGTGACGGCACCGGCGCCGATCCAGCGCGCCTTCATCGAGGAGCAGGCGGCGCAGTGCGGCTACTGCATCGCCGGGATGATGATGCGCGCGCAGGCGCTCCTGATGCGCAACCCGAAACCATCAGATGCACAGATCCGCGCCGAGCTGGAGCCGAATCTCTGCCGCTGCGGCACCCACATGCGCATTCTCCGCGCGGTGCATCGCGCCGCGAGGCTGATGGATACGGCCGATGCCGCAAGCGACAGGAGCGTGCGATGACCGCGCCGGTGGTGCTCGATCGCCGCAGCGTGCTGGCCGGCAGCGGCGCGCTGATCGTCAGCTTCTCGTTCCGCCATGCAGTTGCGCAGGAGCAGAAGGCTCAAGGCCCGAAGCTGCCGGGCAGTCTCGCGACCTCGCCCAATCTAGATTCCTGGATCCGGATCGATGCCGATGGCCGGATCACGGTCTTCACGGGCAAGGCCGAGCTCGGCCAGGGCTTCCGGACCGCATTCCAGCAGATCGCGGCCGAGCAGCTCGATATTCCCTTCGAGGCGCTGAAGGTGATCACGGTCGATACAAACCTCACGGCGAACGAAGGCTACACCTCCGGTAGCCATTCGATGCAGGACAGCGGCACCGCGATCCTGCACGCCGCGGCGCAGGCGCGTGCGCTGCTGGTCGCGGAGGCAGCGCGGCGGTTCGACCTGCCGCCCGATAGCTTGCGGACCGAGAATGCGACGGTGGTCGCCCCCGACGGCCGGCGTCTGGGTTATGGCGAACTCGTCGCCTCGGACATGCTGCATGTCGAGGCGCAGCCGGCGTCGCGCCTGAGGGATCCGGCGAGTTTCAAGGTGATGGGCCAGCCGGTGCCGCGCGTCGATATTCCAGCCAAGGTTACCGGCGGCGCCGCCTATGTGCAGGACATGCGGCTTCCCGGCATGGTTCATGCGCGCGTGGTGCGTCCGCCGAGCTACGGCGCGCAGCTGATCGAATGCGACACGGCCGCGATCGAGAAAATGCCCGGCGTGGTCGGAATCGTGCGCGACGGCAATTTCCTCGCCGTGGTGGCGGAGAGGGAATTTGCCGCGGTCAAGGCCATGCACGCGCTGTCAGCCGCGGCGAAATGGCGGGAGAGTGCGAAGCTGCCGAACCAGCGGGATCTGGCAAATGTGCTGACCGCGCTGCCGTCGCAGGACTTTGCAATTTTCGAGCGCTCCGATCCCGCGGTGAGCGGCACGCGATCGCTCGAAGCAACCTATACGCGGCCCTATCAGTCGCATGGCTCGATCGGGCCATCCTGCGCGGTCGCGCAGCTCGTCGATGGCGCGATGACGGTGTGGACGCATACGCAAGGCGTCTATCCCGACCGGCAGGCCATCGCCGAGATGCTCGGCATGCCGCAGTCGAACGTCCGCCTGATCCATGTCGAAGGCTCCGGATGCTACGGCCATAACGGCGCCGACGATGCCGCGGCCGACGCTGCGCTGATTGCCCGCGCGCTGCCCGGCCGCCCGGTCCGGGTGCAGTGGATGCGCGAGCAGGAGCACGGCTGGGAGCCGTATGGCCCGGCGATGGTGACCAGGCTGAGCGCCTCGCTCACGACCGACGGCAAGATCGCCGACTGGAATTTTGCGGTGTGGAGCAACACGCATTCGATGCGACCGGGCGGCGCGGGCTCGCTGCTTGCGGCCCAGCACATCGCGCGCTCGTTCGCGGTGCCTGCGCCAAAACCGCTGCCGCTGCCGGAGGGCGGTGGCGATCGCAACGCGATCCCGATCTACAATTTCCCGAACGCGCATGTGATGCATCACTTCATTCCCGCGATGCCGCTGCGGATATCGGCGATGCGCGCGCTCGGCGCCTATCACAACGTGTTTTCGATCGAGAGCTTTATGGACGAGCTGGCTGATCTCGCCGGCGCCGATCCGGTCGTGTTTCGCCTCAAGCATCTCGACGATGCGCGCGGCCGCGCGGTGGTCGAGAAGGCCGCCCAGGAATTCGGCTGGAGGCCCGGCGAGCGGGCGCCGCAAAATCGCGGCTATGGCTTTGCATTCGCGCGCTACAAGAACCTCGCCGCCTATTGCGCCATTGCGTCCGAGGTGGAGGTCGATCGCGAGACCGGCCGGGCTCGCCTGGTGCGCGCGGTCGCTGCTGTCGATGCCGGCCAGGTCGTCAATCCGGACGGCATCGCCAATCAGGTCGAGGGCGCGATCGTGCAGTCGGCGAGCTGGACGCTCTATGAGAGCGTCACCTTCGATGAAGCAAGGATCACCAGCATCGACTGGCAGACCTACCCGATCCTGCGCTTCAATGCCGTGCCCGACAGCATCGCCGTCCACATCATCAACCGCCCCGGCCAGCCGTTCCTCGGCAGCGGCGAGACCGGGCAGGGCCCGGCCGCTGCGTCGCTCGTCAATGCCATTGCGCGCGCGACCGGCAAGCGGTTGCGCGACCTGCCGCTCAGCCGCAAGCGGATCAAGGACGCGATCGACGCGTAAAATCTGTCAGGCCGACGGAGCGGGCGGCGCCGGTGGTGGCGTCATTGGCTCGACCTTGTAGGTTTTTGGCAGGTTGATCGGCTTGTAGGTCGAGTCTTTATCCATGCGCTCAATCACCGAGCTATGGATGGTCGCGCCTTCCGGAATTGGCCGCGGCTCGCCGCGCGGCAGGTAGAAGCCGAGGAAGGACTTCCGTTCCGGCCATTCCTTCCATTTGTCGCTCTTCGGAATCCATTCCAGGATTTCCCAGGCGGCGGTCAGCGAATTGTGCAGCGGAGCCGTCGCGCTCGGCGGCACGTAGTCGTGCTTGTGCGGCGGCAGCGGCATGCCCCATGCGAGATGATCGATCAGCGCCTGATCCATGTGCAGCCCGGCGGCCCTGGCCTGCTCGAGCATCCAGATCAGCGGAAATTTTGACGGCCCGCTCTGATCCTCGGGATAGCCGCCGCCGACGTCGGAGTGCACGCCAGCGAACCAGACCTGGCGAATGTCCTGCTCCACCTCCGTCGCCGGATCGAACGGGTCGGAGCGGAACTTCTGCGGCTCGATCCAGCGGTTGAGGCGGAACATGCGCCTGCGTTCGTCGATCGAGATCGCCTGGCGGAAGCGTTTGACGCTGGAATTGGTGCGGGTGAACAGCAGCGTCTGGAGATCGAACAGGAAGTTGTCCTGCCGCGGCACGATGATCGAGGCTACGGTATCCCAGACTCCGACGAACTCGATGTCGATGTTGCGCCCGCCGGCGATCTGGCTGAAGTGCCAGACTTCCTTCAGCGGGGTAGGGTCAAACGTCCCGTCGGACTTCTGGGCGTCGGAGCTGGCCTTCTTGTAGGTGCCGAAGGCGTAGCCGGCGAGGTCGAGCTGGTCGACCGGCAACAGGCCCATGACATGGACGAAGGCCGCCAGCGTACGCACCGTATAGGCGCCGCGGCTGAAACCGAACATCCAGACCCGGTCGCCGGGCTCCCAGAGCCGGCATAGAAACCGGTAGGCACCGAGCGTGTCCTCGTCGAGACCGGCGCCGAAGGCCAGCCCGAACAGGCCGCGTACCTCCTGCTTAAAGCGGCCCCAGCTGTTCTGCAGGCCGATCGTGCCGAGACCCGGATGATAGTAGATGCGCTGCCGGTCGTCCTTGTCGGCGACGCGAAACAGCTTCAGCACGTTGGAAATGTTGGCGCCGATCTCGTTGCCGGTGCCGTCGCAACAAATCACAATATCCTTCGGCATCCGTTGCCCCCGCGGTCGCCGTGAAAATTCGTGATCTCTATGTACGGCAGAACACGGGGAAGATTCAATCTTCAATTGAAGACGGTTCTATGTACGCGGCATGAATGCCGACTGTCGCTCTGGCGCCTGTGGCCGGCATCGGGCCCGTGTGCTCGCACTCCACGGCGATCGGCAGAATTCAATTGCAACACTTTGGAAAAGGTGGAAATCTCGCCGCCAGTCATTGCGATATTGCGTCGATATTTTTCTGGCCTTCAGGGATTTCGCCGGTGCGCGCGATCATCTTGCCTGCCGCCTTTCGCAGCTTCCTCAGCCTCGACCGGAACGGATCGGCATGAGCCACCAAGCTCTCGTGACGGTCATTCTCGCGGGATTGGTGGTGAGTGCGTTCGGACTGTTCTGGTGGGTCGGCAGCTATTCCGATCGCGTTTTCGTGGGCAGATTCCGGACCCGCTTTCCGGAGAAGACGCTGAGCTACACCGGCGATCAGCTCGGCGAGCTGGTGCAATCCGATCTGCGGATGAAGTATGTCTTCCCGATCCTGTTTCCGCTCGATCTCGTCGTCATGCTGGCGCTGGCGGGCGCGATGGGCGCGGCGTCATCATTCTGGCTGAACCAGATCTATCCGATTGCAGCGTGGCTCGGCCTGGTCGTGCCGGCGGTGTATCTGCTGAGCGACCTGATCGAGGATTGCTTGCTGGCGTGGCTGTTGCTGCACGGCGACCCGCATGCGGCGGCACGTTCCGTCTCGATGCTGAAGGCGATCACGACGATCAAGCTCGTCAGCATCTTTGCCTCGATCGCGCTGACGCTGGTCGCGCTCGTCGCATGGCTGTTTCACAGCGACTCGCTTCGCCTCTAGAGCATCGGTTCTGATTGAATCAGAAGCTCTAGATTTTTGTTTGACGCGTTTTCTTCACGCGAACCGGTGTCCACTTCGCTCGAAAACACTGGCGATCTATTGATACGTCGCCACGATGTCGGAGACGGCGCGCTCGAGCTGCCGGGCGGTCGCGCATTGGCGCACGACGGTGCAGAAGGTCGCGTAGCGCGGCATCTCGGAATCGCCAAAACCCCAGACCATGCGGCCTTCGGGGTTGAGCCATACCAGCCGCTTCGAGCGCTCGCCGATGCGGCGCAAGATGTCGGCGCGCGGATCGAGATTGTTGCTGCGGGCGTCGCCGAGCACGATCACCGTGGTCTGCGGCGTGATCGCGCTCATCCAATTGTCCTCGAAATCGGCGAAGGAATTGCCGTAGTCGGACGAGCCGAAGCCGACCTTGGACATGATCTCCTTCATCGCTTCTTCCGGCGAATTGGATTCCAGGATGTCGCTGACCTCGATCAGGTGGCCCGAGAAGGCGAACGAACGGACGTCGTCGACGACCTCGTGCAGGCTGTGGATCAGGAGCAAGAAGAAGTCCGAGACGCGGGCGACCGAGCCGGAGACGTCGCACAGCGCGATGATCTTCGGTCGGTCGCGATGCTTGCGCTTCCACGCGGTGAGGAACGGCACGCCGCCCCAGGCCGCATTCCGCCGCAGCGTGCGGCGGACGTCGAGATGGCCGCGGCGCTGACGCTTGCGCGGCTTGGAATAGCGCTCGCGCAGCCGGCGTGCGATCTGTCGGATCAGCGCACGCATCTGCTCGACCTGGCGCGGCTCGATCCGCGCTAGCGGCGCGTTGCGCAGGATCTCGTTGCGCAGGTTTTCGGTCTCTTCGCGCCCGTAGAGCAGCAGGGCTTGCGAGACCGTGTCGCGAACCGTGCCGCGCAGGCCGTTGAGCGCCTCCTGCAGCCGCTCGGCAAGCGCCGGATTGCGCGTGGTCTGTTCGTCGATGTCGTCGCGCAGGCGCTGGATGCCCATCGCATCGAGGATGCGGGTCTGGAAGATGCCGCGCTGGGTGAAGTAGCGGATGTCGGGCAGCGAGGCGGCGCCGGAGGCGTTGGCGATCGCCGTCGATATCGCGGCGCGATCCTGCGACAGCAGCATCTGCGCCAGCGGCCCGACATTCTCATTGGCAGCGCCGCCCGCCGTATCGCCGTGCTCATCGGCCGACGGGTTGGCGGCGGATTCGTTGTTGTCGTCGGTCTTGTCCTGCTCGGCGCTCTCCTGCTGCGGCTCGGGCTGGCTGAAGAACAGGTCAAAGCATTCGCCGAGCGAGCGCTTCTCGTCCTGGGTCTTGGCAAGCGTCAGCAGGAACGTGTCGCGCAGGATGTCGCGGTCGGCAAAGCCGACCTGGGCGACCGCCCGCATCGCATCGATGCTTTCAGCGGGCGAGACCCGGACCCCGGCTCCCCGCGCCGCACGAAAGAAGCGATGCAGGTTCTCGCGCATGTTGATCTAGCTGAATACGCCCTGGCGCGACGCCTTGGCGATGAAGCTTGAGATCTGCGGCGTCGCGGCCTCGATGTCGGCCTCGTATTTCAGGAGCACGTTGAGCGTGTCCTTGACGATCTCGGTGTCGAGCTCGCTCGCCTGTAGCAGCACCAGCACGCGCGCCCAGTCGATCGCCTCGCTGACCGAGGGCAGCTTCTTCAGGTCCAGCGAGCGGATCTCGTGGATGAAGCCGACCATCTGCTTGCGCAGCGTCTGCGAGATGCCGGGCACCCGGCTCTCGACAATGCGCTCTTCCAACCTCTGCTCGGGGAAGCCGATATGCAGATGCAGGCAGCGCCGCTTCAAGGCATCGCCGAGATCGCGTTCGCTGTTCGAGGTCAGGATCACGGTCGGCGGCGCCACCGCGGAGACGGTGCCGAGCTCGGGGATCGTGACCTGGAAGTCCGAGAGGATTTCCAGCAGCAGCGATTCGAATTCGGCATTCGACTTGTCGATCTCGTCGATCAAGAGCACGCAACCGGCCGGCTGCTCCAGCGCCTGCAACAGCGGCCGCGGCTCGACGAATTCCTTGGAGAAGAACACGTCGCCGAAAGTGTGGAGCTGGTCGAGCGCGGCAGCCAGCGTCTGCGCGCCGCCGAGCACCTCGCCGAGCTTGTCCTTCAGGATCTGGGTGTAGAGCAGCTGCTTGGCGTATTTCCACTCGTACAGCGCCTTGGCCTCGTCGAGGCCCTCATAGCACTGCAGGCGGATCATCTTCAGGCCGCGCCAGGCGGCGATCGCCTTCGCAAGCTCGGTCTTGCCGACGCCGGCAGGGCCTTCGACCAGGATCGGCTTCTCGATCTGCTGCGACAGATAAACCGCGGTCGCGATCTGCCGGCTCGCAATATAGCCTTGCGCGGCGAGGCCGCTTTCCACGGCCTCGATCGAGGCGGTGGGCCTAGTGTCAGCCACGAGGATCAGCTCCGAATTTGCCTTGAACTCGGACCTGTTCTGCTCCCGTTGCGGGCAAAGCACAAGGCTCGTTTGGCCCGCAAAGGCATGGAGTTAGCGCATGGTTCCGGGGTATTTCCGCCGAGCGCAATACCCCGGCGGCAGTAACCTCTAGCCCGCGCAGCTCTTCACGAAATCCTTGCGCTGCGGGCCTGTGATCTTCTGGTCGATTGCCTGCTTCAGGCAGTCGAGATGCGCCTGCGCCATACAGAGCTGCATCTGATCGTGCCGATCCTGACCCTTCAACGCCTTCGCCGCGCTCTGGCAGGCCGCGCGCTTCGCACCAGGCACGGGCACTGCCGCCGACGTGCTCTCTTGCGCCGGAGCCGCCGCCGGCGCTGCTGCCGGTGCGGGCGTTGAGGTTGATTGCGCGAACGCTGCGACCGAGACCAGCAGCGAACCAGCCGAGACCAGGGCGACGACGGGACGTTTCATGCGATGTACCTCCGCGGGCATGATCCGGAGAAGCGAGGTCGGCTTTTCCGGAACGCCATGCTCAGACCAGGAATAGGTGCGATTTCACGGTCGCGCCGTGACCCAAGGGGAGGCTGAGAATTAGAGATTGCCGCCTGAATGCGGAGTGAATATGCCGCGAGGCCGCTTCACCTCAGCGTGAGGCCGGTCGCCGCTTCGAGCTCGGAGATCGCCTGCGCGGCGTTCGCGACCTTGATCGTGGTCATGCCCATCTCGCGTGCCGGCTTCAGGTTGACGCCGAGATCGTCGAGATAGACGCAGTTCTGCGGGTTCACCTGCAGCGTCTCCACCATCATCTGGTAGATGCGCGGATCGGGCTTGCGCAGGCCGATCTTCGCGGATTCGATGACGTGGTCGAACAGCGCCATCACTTCCGCGACATAGAGCGTGCGTCCGCTATGGCTGCCGATTGCGTTCGACGGCAGGTTGTTGGTGATGCAGCCGGTCTTGAATTTCGCCTTGATGCGCTTCAGTGCCTCGACCATTTCGGGGCGGAGGTCGCCGGAGAGCAGCGGCAGCACGTCCTTGCCGCGCACCTCGGCGCCGAGCGCCTTCGATTCAGTGGCAAACAACTCGTCGAACGCGTCGATGCCGATCTCGGCGCGCTCGAACTTGGCCCAGGCGTTCTCGAGATGGTTGGCGGCGTTGGTGCGGCGGATGATGTCGACGGGCAGGCCGCGCTCGGTCTCGTAGCGCGCGAAGGCCTCGAACGGCGAGGTGGTCAAGACGCCGCCGAAATCCCAGATCACTGCCTCGATCATCAAAGTCCTGCCCGTTGCAAAGCGGCGGCTTCGCCTCGGGTCGTCCGGCCGTTTTGGCCGAAGACAGGGAAACGCGCGTTCAGCCTTCTTTATTGGAATTGCCGCCGATCAGGCAAGCCGCCAGTTTGCGGCACTCCGCCATACGGAACGGGCTCACCAGACCATCGGAACCAGGCGGTAACGCACGCGGCCGAGATATTCGGCGTAGCCGTCGAGTTCGGCGGCGAGCATCCGCTCCTCCATCATCGACCTCAAGCCGAGCAGCGCCGCCATGACAGGCACGATGCCAAGGCCATACCAGGATCCGAGCAGCAGCGGGGTGCCGACATAGGTCAACAGGCCGCTGGCATAGATCGGGTGGCGCACATAGGCGTACGGCCCCGTCGTCACCGCAGCATGCCCGCGCTCGCGCTGGATCTTCACGACCGGGGCGGCGTAGCTGTTTTCGCGGTAGGTCCGGTAGACGATGTAGAACGAGGCGGCGATCATCACCGCGCCGGTGCACTGCAGCCAGAACGGGACGAAAGATGTCTGGTAGCGCACCGCGTCGAGCGCCATCAGCGGCAGCCATGTCAGCCACAACAGCGGCATGATCGTCGTGATGACGCGATCCCACCCGGCCTGGCCGCGCGCGGTGCGGCGCTCCGCCAGCAATCCCGGATCGTGCCTTGCGAGCCATGCCTCCGTGATCAGCCCGCCGATCGTGATCTCGAGCAGGAACATCCAGCCGCCGGCCCATCGCATGGTGCCGGCCGCAAGAAACAGGAGTGTCCCGAGACCGACGAATGTGCAGGCGGCGCGGCGCAGATTGATGCCAGGGGGATTTCCGTTGGGATTGCCGTTCTGGTCCATGTCTTTCTCCGACGAGCGGCAACGGCCGCGCCGCCGGATCGGGCGGGCCGTTGCATGTCCGGGTAGCGGATCGAAGCGCCGCTCAGTGCGCAGGTCGGGTTACGGTCTGCGGGTCCAGTTTCGTGCCTGTCCGGAATAGACCTTGCTCGGCAACGCGCGGGCTGCGGGATCGAGCAGGATCTTCATCGCGGTATTGAGCCGCGCCTCCGAATGCGGTGAGCCATCATGGCGCATCTGCTGCGGAGCACCGGGGCCCTGCGGCGGCGCCATGTAGGCCGACGTTGTCGGCGGGGCGGGCGTGGTGGCGATCTTCGGACGGGCAACAACAGCTGCCTCCAACGGACGCCGCGCGTCGGCAATGCTTGACGCTGCGGATGCTGCTTCCGCCGGCGGCGGAGAGGAGGCTGTGCTGTCGGATCCGGATTTGCGGGGCGGTCTTGCCATGGCATCGGCTCCATTGGTTCGGTGATGACGACGACGTCAGGACTTGTCTTCGTCGGATGTGGTGCGTTTGGCGATGATCGGGTTGCGGTCGCTGATCGCGGCGAGCAGCGAGGCGTGGGTCACGACTGACGATACGACGATCTTTCCGGAGGGCTCGATCCGGCGACCGTTCTGCTGCTGTTGCTGCGGGCTCCTGGCGGTGGATTTCTGCATCATGTCGGCCTCCTCGAGGATGGGTGGGGCCCGACAGCGCCGGGCCCCGAGTTTGGCGATCAGATGCCGAAGGCACCGAGGACGCCCGGCAGCGCCTGCACGGCCGTACCGAGGATGTCCTGCCAGCCCTGCGGGTTGACCGAACCGTTGGTCGCCACTTCGGCAATCCGCTTCGGACCGCGCTCGATGCCCTCACACTGGATCGGGCTACGCACGCTGCCGAAGGTCTCAAAGTCGTTCCTTGCGTACATGTTCAGCTCCTTCTTTCGGTTTGAATTGACGGCAACTACGGGAGGTGGGCACCGACCGGGGCAGCCGTCGCTGGACGTCGCCCAGGGGATCGCTCATCGCGTCGATCCCCTGGACCACGTGACGCTAATTCGCGCCACGTTCTGATCTCCTCCGGACGCAGAGGAGCAATCGCGTCAATAGACCTGCCACTGCCGCAGCGGTCCGACCGCCACCGGCACCACGTCGCTCACGTCGATCGTGTACTGATAGACTTCGCGCGCCTGGGTCAGGACCTGCGTCGGGTTGAAGAAGCGGTAGGTCACATCGTGGCAGATCGATTCCGGACGGCAGATCAGACTCTGGTCGACCTCGACGGTGTCGAGCCGCAAGCCCTTCTTGGCGACGTCGGTGAAGATCTTCCGCGTATTGTAGGCATTCATCGCCGAGTAGTTCAGCGCGCGATCCTGCGGTGAAAGGCCGACGTTGCGGAATTCATTGTAGATCCGCTCGAGGAAACCCTCGGCGCCGTCCGGCCAGGTGGTGGGGTCGGGCCCGAACAGCGTGTAGAGGTCCCACTGGTAGAAGCCGCGCCAATCGGTCACCAGCGTCGGAACGACCGTGCCGTTGAGCAGCTTGGTCGTGTTGGTGCTGTCGACCCAGCCGGCCATCGAGACCCGCGCGACGCCGCCGCGCGGCGGGAATGCGGGGGGTGTGATCGGTCGTGCGTCAGCGCCGGCGGCGGCCGCCGTCGCCAGCACCACGGTGCGTGTCGTCGCGGGATCGTCATGCGAGACTTCCTGATGCCAGAGCGCCAGGATCAGCGCGGCGAAGAACCCGAGACCGAACACATCGAGCGGCTTGATCGCATAGATCGGGATCGAATCGATCGTCATCGTCCAGGTGATGGCGTCGGCGTCGGGGAAGTTGTTGCCGGCGCCGGCTGGCGTCGCGGTCTCGCCTTCGGCCTGGTTCAACAGATAGCGCGCCATGATCGCCGGATTGTACGGCGCCGAGGTATCGCCGGAGTGGTCACGCTCCGGTCCGAACGCCGGATCGCCGCGTCCGATCAGGCTGTCGCGCCAGTTGGCGATCGCCTGCACGAAGTAGTCGAGGCGGGCTTCCTTGCCGAAATCGTAGAACAGCCGGCCGATCGGGAAGGCGAGTTGACCGGTGGACTCGGCCGTCGCGCCCTGCGGACGCATGCCGCCGCCACAGCCGCAGTTCTTCTCGCTGGCTCGAACCGCGGGCGCCTCGTACATCGGCAGCGCCTGGGGCATTGCGACGGGAAGCGCATTGCTCGGCATCAGCGCGTGCAGTTGCTGCGGCTGCAGCCAGGTTTGCGGCATCATGCCGGCTGTCGGCATCGCCATCTGCGGCATCATCATCGGCGGCATCACCATCTGCGGTGCCGGGGCCGGTATCCAGACCATGTCGCCGCCCGCATGGGGCGCGTGATACGGATAAGGCGCGGGCGCTGCGATCGGTGCGGCGACGACGCCGTGATCAACGGGGGCGGCCATGGCCGCAGGTGCCGTCGGCGCGGCGGGTTGCGCCTCGCTTGGCATGATCCCCGCGCTGTTTCGCAGGACCGAGCCGTCCGGCCCGAATATGCGCGGAGCCGATGGTGCAGACATTGCTGATAGATCTCCCATGGAACCCTCTCTGGTTGCAGTTGGCTGAGCGGCGGATGACGGTTGGACGAAAGGGCGCGCGGACACTCCCCAGAAGCGGGGAGGCGCGGCCGTGGCACCCGACGGCATGACGGCGTCCGCCTGCTCGCCAAGCAGGGCGGCGACAGCCGCGGGAATATCGAGCCGTCCGGCGAGGCAGCGCGAGGCGCTGCCGTCGTTGCGGCAGGGCACCGCGCTCTCGAGCAGCGCGGCACGGACGGCTTGCGGATCGGCCTTGCGTCCGTTCTGGCGCAGGCATGAGAGCAGCAGCGCGACGACGCCGGTGACGATCGGCGCAGCGTAACTCGTTCCGGAACGCAGGCTGACGTTGCGGACCGGCGAGGCGCCGGCAATGTTCTCGCCCGGCGCCAGGATGCCGTTCTCGAGATAGGCGTCGCCGAAATTGCTGAACGGCAGCGGGTTGCCGGCCAGATCGCACGCGCCGACCGCAAGCACCGAAGCGAGGCTGCCCGGCACCTGGACGCAGCGGCAGCCATCATTGCCGGCGGCGGCGACGATCAGCTTTCCGGCGCGTTCGCACGCGCGCACCGCGTCGACCAGAATGCGATCGGCCTGTCCCGTCGCGGATTGCTGGCCGCTGCTGATGTTGATGATGTCGGCGCCCACGGCCAGCGCCTGGTTGATCGCGAGCGCCAATGTGCTTTGCGAGGACGGTTCGATCTGCCCGGCGGCATTCTCGCGATAGATCGAGAACACGGTCGCGCTGCAGTTCGGCGCGACGCCGAGCACCGGGCTGCCGGGTGTCCCCATCAGCACGCTCGTGACGTGCGTGCCATGCTCGGACTGGATCATCGATGAAGACGGGGCGACGAACTCGCCGCCCATCGCGACGCGGGCCTGCCTGAGCGAGGGATGATTGAGATCGACGGGGCCGTCGATGATCGCGATCTTCACCGCGGGGTCGCCACCCGACGTTCTCTGCCACAAGGCAGTCAGACCAGCGATGTCGGCAACTGGATTCATGAAATCGATCCTCGACGGTCTGCTGCGAAATTCGTGCAGCCGATCCGTCTTCCACGGCAATCTGCAACCGCGCAGCGAGCGAAAAGAGCGGCATGTCGCTGCGTTGGTGCTGTTGTGGCAGGTGTGCCGCGAAAGGCCTATTCACCGCGGTGGATCAGAAAGGATCGAGACGATGATGCGGATCGACCGATCCATGAGATCGATCCTGCGCCTCGAAAGATCGATCAAAGGGTTTAGTCGGGATCGATCTCACCGCGTGACGCGCCCGCATGCGCGCAAAGCCGCGCCGCACCTGCGCACCAATGCGTGCACGCACTGCGGTCGGTCGAATACGGAATTCAGGTCGCGGGTGTCAGTCGAGCTCGCGGCGACGATCGAGAGCCGGCGCGGAGGATGCGAGCCACGGCGCTTCGCGGACCCGCCGCATCGCCTGTGCCCGGCGCGGCAGGCCGAGCTTTTGCAGCACGTGATGGACGTGATGCTTGACGGTGGCAAGACTGAGATTGAGATCGCGCGCGATCTCCTTGTTCGACATGCCTTGCCCGATGAGCTTGAGAACCTCGCCTTCGCGGCGCGTCAGGCCCTGGTCCGTCTCGATCGTATCCGTCTGACGCTCCATGCAAAACAGCGCGCGCAGCAAGCCGCCGGAAATCTCGGCGCTGCAGGCAAGCCGCCCCGACGCCACGTCCGACAGCGCGCGGCAGAGCTCGTCGAAGCTCGCATTCCGGGAGATGTAGCCGCTAAACCCGGCCCGGCCGCAGCGAACTACGTCGCGCCGGTCCTCGTTGAGGCCGAGCGCCACCAGCGCGATCTCCGCATGCTCGCTCGCAATCACGCGCACCTCGTCGAGATCGATGCCCTGTGTGACGTCGATCAGAATGACACTCACACTGTTGGTCTCGAGGGTCGCGCGCAGGCCGGCAAGATCGGCGACCGCCGCCTCGACGGCAAACTCGGCGTGGTTCTGGAAACTCGAGGTAAGCCCCTCGCTGAACAGCCTGATCGGCGTGACGACCGCGATCCTCATGATTATCCTCGAAACTCAACGAAATGGCGGATGAAAAGCCGTCTATAAGTCAACGGCACCGGCATCCAGAAAGTCATGAAGGTAAGTATGCGGTATGCTGCCAGAGGTTGTATTTATTATCAGGTCGAAATTACGGCCCCGATACGCGCGGGATCAAGAGATACAGTTCACATTCGAACGTCGCGCTGGCAGCACAACGCAGGATACGATGTATCGGATATCGCGGCAAGGCGGCGACACGCAGCGCGTGCGCACCATGGGGCTGCGGGAAATCTCGCGGTGACTTCAACGCCGTAGTGATCGACGTCTAGATATTTAGATAATTGACGCATGCGGGCCCGGGTGCTCTGTACAAGATTGCGTGTTCTTCGGCCGAGTGTGAGCGACGCAATGCCGCGCCTCGGATGTGCTCAATCCAGATGCCAATCGACAGGATTCCATGACGAGCGTGATTCGAGCGACAGCCTTTCTGACCCTGTTGATGGCAACGCCAGCCTTCGCGATCGTCGGTGGTGGCGCGCCGTCGACCGATGGCGTCGCGCGCGCCGTCGTCACCATCGTTGGCTCGCGCGGCAATTTCTGCACCGGCGCGCTGATCGCGCCGAAGGTGGTGCTGACCGCGGCGCATTGCGTGCAGCCCGGTGCCGACTACAAGATCGTCGATTATGGGCCGGACCGGCAGCCGAAGCTGCAGGACGTCAAGACGGTTGCGATCCATCCCGGCTTTCGGATGCAGGCGATGACCAATCATGTCGCGACCGCCGATGTCGCGGTGCTGCAACTCGCGCTACCGGTTGCAGGCAAGGCGCCGGCCGTGCTCGGCATACCCGACATTCCGGTCCAGGTCGGCGGCCGCTTCACCATCGCCGGCGTCGGCGTCACGGTGCGCGGCGACGGCAAGAGCGGCGGCAGCATCCGTGTCATCAGCCTGATTGCGAACGGCAAGCCCGGTACGCTGCAGATCCGTCTGGTCGATCCGGTCGGGCAGGGCGTGCGCGAGGGGCTCGGCGCCTGCACCGGCGATTCCGGTGCGCCCGTGTTCGAGGACAAGCAAGGCGGGCCCGTCATCGTCGGCGTGGTAAGTTGGTCCACCGGCCCGAACGGCACCGCCGGTTGCGGCGGCATCACCGGGGTGACGCCGCTCATGCTTTATCGCGACTGGGTGATGCAGACCGCGCGGCAGTGGGGCGCGAGCTTTTGACAACGGTTGTCATTGCCGGGCTTGACCCGGCAATCCATCTGGAAATGACTTGCTTCTGAAGATGGATGCGCGGGTCAAGCCCGCGCATGACGATCGAACCTAATGCCCCGCAGCCTTGTTCGCGGCGGCGTTGTTCAGCACGATCAGGCCGTCGACGGCGACGCCGAGCTTGCTGTTGATCAGGAACGGATTGACGTCGATCGAGGCGATGCGGCCGTTGGCGTCGGCCATCAGGTTGGAGAGCCCGACCAGCGCCTTCACCGCCGATGGCTCGTGCAGCGCCGGCTTGCCGCGGTAACCCTTCAGCTTGACCCCGGCCTTGGTCTTGGCGATCAGCTCTTTCGCCTCGGCGGCGTCGAGCGGCGCGCCGGCAAGGGCGACGTCCTTCAGCAGCTCGATATCGACGCCGCCGGTGCCGAACAGCACCACGGGGCCCATCTCGGCATCGAGCGAGGCGCCCACCACGAGCTCGAGGTCGGCCTTGACCTGTTGCGCAATCAGGATGCCCTCGAGCTTTGGCTTGCCCTTCAGCTTCTTTACCCGCGCGGTGATGTCGTTGAACGCCTTCTTCACCTCGGCCGCATTGCCGAGGTTCAGCACCACGCCGCCGATGTCCGACTTGTGCAGGATGTCGGGGCTGACAACTTTGGCGACCACCGGGAAGCCGATTGCCTTGGCGATCTTCACCGCCTCCGCCGCGGTCTGCGCGACGTCTTCCTTGGAGATCGGGATGCCATAGGCCTTGAGCAGCTGCTTCGAGGCGACTTCGTCGAGCGCGGCGGCGCCGTTGGCGGCCTTCAGCGTCTTCTCCAGCACGGCGCGCGCGGACGCCTTCGAGCTCGATGCGATGTCGGGCACTTCCTTGCGCAGACCAGCATATTCGATCAGCGACTTGATCGCGCCGACCGCGCGGTCGAGGCCCTGCATGACGGCGATATCGGGCAGCGACTTGCGTAGTCCCTTGGTGAATTCGGTGAAGCCGATCGACATCGCGCTGATATAGATCACCGGCTTGTTGGCCTGGCCCGCCATCTCGTTGACGATCTTCAGATTGCGCTCACGCAGCTCATGCGGCGCCTTCGGCAGCTCGGCGTCGATGATGACGACGTCGGTGTCGGGATCGTCGATCATGATCTTGATCGATTTCATGTAGACGGAGGGATCGACCACCGCGGCGAAGCCGGCATCGAGCGGGTTGCCGACGATGCTGCCGGGCCCGAGCATCTTTGCCAGCTGCTCCGATGCGCTCGGGCTCAGCGGCGCGAAATTCAGGCCGGCCGAATAGAACGCGTCGATCAGAAGTCCGCGCTTGCCGCCCGACAGCGACACCGCCGCGAGGCGGTTGCCCTTCGGTGGATCGGCATGGACGAAACACTCGGTGGTTTCGATCAATTCATCCAGCCCGCGCACGCGGATCACGCCTTCGCGGGTCGAGATCGCATCGAACGTCTCGATCGAGCCGGCTAGCGCGCCGGTGTGCGCCATCGCGGCAGCGCGGCCGCCTTCGGAAGCGCCGAGCTTGAGCGCGATCACCGGCTTGCCCGCAGCGCGCGCGGCCTTGCAGGCTTCGCGGAACACCTTTGTGTTCCTGACGCCTTCAAGATAGACCACGATGACGCGGATGCTCGGATCGGCGGCGAAATAGCTCATCAGGTCCGGGGTCTCGAGCCCGGATTCATTGCCAGTGGTGACCATGTAGCCGACACCGACGCCGCGATCCTCCAGCGCCTGGCGGATCGCCATCACGATCGCGCCGGATTGGCCGGCGATCGCCACCGCGCCGGGCTCCATGGTGACGATGCGGTCGTCAATGTTAGTGAACAGGTTCTCGCCGGCGCTGAGATTGCCGAGGCAATTCGGACCGGTGACGGCAAGTCCGGTCTCCTTGATCGCCTGCTTCAGCTCGACCGCGAGCCGCTGGCTCTCCTCGTCCTGCAGCTCGCTGAAGCCGGATGTGACGATGGTCGCCGAGCGGGCGCCGGCAGCGGCCGCGTCGCGGATCACCTGCACGGCAAAGCGGGCCGGTACCAGCACCAACACATGGTCCGGCTTTTCCGGAAGGCTGGCGAAATCCTTGTAGCAGGTGACGCCCCAGATGGTTTCGCGCTTAGTGTTGATCGGAAACAGGCCGCCGGCATATTGGTATTTGACGAGATTGTTCCAGATCCGTTCGGCATAGTTGCCGGGCTTGTCGGTGGCGCCGACCAGCACGATGTTGCGCGGGTGCAGCATCGCATGGATGCTCTTAACGATGTCGCTGGCGTCAGCGGGCGGTGCCCATTTGCGGGACGGATGTGACGCGGTGCCTGCGAGAGCTTCCATGGAGCCTGCCCTTATCCTTGTTCTACTTGTTTCCTCTGGCCCACGGCAGATCACCGCAGAACGCGACTTTTCATTGTTTTTATGGCCGATGGAAAGGGGTAGCAACTCACGCTGACGCAAGTCAGGCCATCGCTTGCAATATCCCGGCAGGCGCAAAATCGATGCGGATCAGGAACCTGAGTCGGATAGGCTCGAATCCGATTGGATCATGGTCGCGTGCAACAGATAACGCTCGGGGCCGGATGTCAGCGCGTCAAACGGCCAGCATGTCGACAGCACCAGCTCATACCGGTTGGTGAGCGGATCGATGCCCGATTGATCGAAGCGGACGACCGCGCTGCGATCGGCCCGGTAGCGAAAAATCTTGCCGTCGCTTCTCGTGACGTCGATCTCGTCACCGATTGTGACGTCCTTGAGAAAGCGGAAATGGGTGTCGCGATGCGCGGAATAGACCGCGATGCCCGGCTCGCCGGCATCGACGGTCTCTTCGACATGGCCGGGACCGAACGCCAGCGCCTGGCCGCTGCTGCCGGCCAGCGCGATCGCGGAAGCGTGCAAACGCTTCACCTCGATCCGTGCGACGGGCCAGGTATCAGCCCAGCGCCACGGCTTCACGGGATGTCCGGTCGCGATGCTCTGTGCGAAAGCGCGCTCCAGCAGCACCTGCGCGAGCAGTGCCTTGGCGTGGATATAGGCGCCCTGGCCGAACAGGATCAGGCCGATGAGGGCGAAAGCGAGCGGGAGGATAAAGCGGCGCATTGTTGAGCCTTCCGTCATTCCGGGGCGCGTAGCGAACCCGGAATCTCGAGATTCCGGGTTCGATGCTGCGCATCGCCCCGGAATACACTCGAAGAAAAAGTGGCGCGCGCGGCCCCCGGGGGGACGGGTGAGAAGGCCGCGCGCGCTCTTGAAAGAGAAGGTCGGGGGCACCTCCTCCTTTCATCCGACGTCAGTGGGACAACGTCTGACGTCGGTTGAACACCAGAAGCAGAAGGCTGACCGTGAGCAGGATCACACCTGCGATCATCTTCAGCTCGGCGTCGGTCGCGGTCTTCGGCAGCTGGATCGTGCCGGGACCTTGCGTCGCGACCGGTGACCGCTTCAGCGCGGCGAACTGCACCTTGCCGTCGCCGGCGTCGGCGCGACGCTCGGTCGGTGCAGCCGGCAGGCGCGGACGCTCGCCGAACACCTTTGCGAAATCCCAGCCGGCGGGCAGGTTGAGCGGCAGTTCGGAGAGCCTGAGCGGCTCGCCTTCGGGACGGCTCGGCGTCTTGTCGACCGCAACCAGGCTGGTCAGTCGCGTCACAAGCTGATGCTCCAGCGCCAGCGCAAGAATGGTCTTGTCGGCATCCTCCGGGTTCGCCTGCCGCGTGGTGCGTGCAACCTCGGCATCCGCGATCTTGCGGCGCGCCCACAGTTTCGACAGGCCTTTGCCTTCGGCGGCATTCGCGAGCGGCAGCGTCACGCTCCACGGACGATCGCCGATGCGGCCCTTGATCTCGACCGAGCCGGCGAGCTTGTCGAGCTTCGCGGCCAGCACGAGCGACTCGTCGCGATAGACGTCGGGCAGTGCCGACGGCGTCAGGTCGGCTGTCGCCTCGGAGAATTTCGCGGCGAGGTTGGTCACTGCGGGATTCTCCAGCTTGGCGAACAGGTCGCGCATCCGCTCATCGACCTGCTCGACCGATCCGATATGGGTGAAGGTGCCGCGGCCGAGCTCGGCAGCGCGCGTCATCAGATAGGTGTTCGGTGCCGAGCCGATGCCGACCATGAAAATTCGTGAGCGACCGCGCAGCGCGCTGATGGTCTCGAACAATTGCTGCTCGTTGCCGATGGCGCCGTCGGTCAGGAACACGACCTGTCGGACATGATCGGCGTCGTCGTGGTTGGTGTCGGAGAGCGCCGCGCGCATCGCCGGCACCATCTCGGTGCCGCCGCGGGCCTGGATCGCACTGACGAACGATGTCGCGTTGCCGATATTGGCGCTGTTTGCCGCGACCGGCGACGGGAACAGGGTGTCCATGGTGTCGTCGAAGCGGATCACGTTGAAGCGATCGGTCGGTTGCAGGCGGCCGAGCGCGTAAAGAAGGCTGGCCTTGGCCTGAATGATCGAGGTGCCGCCCATCGAGCCGGAATTGTCGATCACGAAGATCACTTCGCGCGGCAGGGCCTTCTGCTGCGCCTGCTCGACCGATGGCGGGGTGACGAAGGCCAGCAGATAGTCGGAATTGCCGACATGCTCGCGGAACAGCCCGACCGACGGCGCCTTCTCGGCGGCTGGCTTCCAGCTCAGTTCGAAATCGCGATCGGCGGGCACCGGGCCTTCGGCGAGCTTGACGACGCGCGTGGTGCTGTCGGGGCTCTCGATCTTGACCTGGTGGAAATGGCTCTTCACCTCGCCGAGCGGGAAGCCGGCGTTGAGGTGCACCGTGATGTTGGTCGGATTGATCGGGGCGTTCGTCGCGGGATCGAGCACTTCCGAGGCGATCCGATCGCGGTCCGGCACCGGATCGGTCGTGGTCGCGCCCCAGCCACTGCCATCGGCGCGGAGGTCGACGCTCTGCACCACCGGACGCGGATTGTAGCGCGGGCCGACCACCATCGGCACCCGCAGCGAGAATTCGTTGCCGTTCTGCTGCACCAGTTCCTGATATTCGATCTGCACCAGCACGGTTTCGCCGGGGCCGATATTGGCGACCGAGTTGGTGAAGATGTTCGGCCGTTCCTGCTCGGTGAGCGCGGCCTTCTGGCCATTCTGCTTGGCCTGCTCGTAGATCGCGCGGGCCTGCTGCCGCTCCTTGATGTCGCCGACCACGATGCGGTCGCCGACCACCATCTTCAGCGTGTCGACCGCGCCGCCCGCCGGCAGCGGATAAACATAGGTCGCTTCCACCCAGTCCTTGGTCGGGTTGCGGAAGATCTGCGTGACGCGGGCGCGGACGGTCGGGCCCGACACGGTGAGGTCGACATCGATGCCGAGCCTCAGCGCATCCCTATAGCCGTCGTCGGTCTTGAACAGCAGCGAGCCGGAGCGGGCCTCGCTCGGCCGCAGCACCGCCTGTTGCGGCAACTCGGCAGACCACACCGGATCAAAACTCACGAACAGCGCCGCGAAGCCGATCGCCAGCGCGGCCACACCTTCTACCAGGAAGAACAGCACAATGCGCATCCGGCGCGACAGGCGGATCTGCGGGCTGCTCTCACATGCATCGTAAATCGTCATTTTCGTCACTCCGAGCGAGGCTTTCGCTGCTTCCCAATCATGGAGAGCGGCGGTTTTGGCGCGAGCAGAATGATCGGCAATGATTGGCCGCCGCCCGGCGCGGCCCGCCGCCGGCCGAGGCGGCTTTGTGCGGTTTTGTGATGGATTGTCCGGTCTGCTAGACTGCGCGCAGATTGATGGGGAATCAGCGCAGGACCACGATGCCGACGCCGGACAAGCAGCTTTCCGCCGAGCAGAGCCGGCAGGTCGCAGAGACCATCCGCGAGGAAATCGCGCGCCGCCGCATCTCGCGGCAGACCCTGGCCGAGCAGGCGAAGCTCAGCCTGTCGACATTGGAGAAGGTGCTCGGTGGCCGCCGCCCGTTCACGCTGGCGACCACCGTGCGGCTGGAGCAGGCGCTCGGTGTGTCCTTGCGCAAGCTGCCGGCGGCAATCACGGTGGCTGCGCCTGCCAATGGCGGGATCGCGCCCGACAGCCTCGGATCCTATTCGCGCCGTTCGGTGGCGCGGATCGAAGGGACTTACATCACCGTGCGCCCGTCGTTCGGCGAGCAGGGCGCGGTCTATGCCTATCGGACGGAGATCGCCTGGGACGATGCGGCGTCATCGCTCGGCTTCCGCGAGGCCGAGCGGCAGGATACCGATTACACCCAGTATGGCGAGGTGGCGGTGCCCAACGAATCGGGCTTCGTCTATCTCGTGACCAACCGGCATGGCCAGCATCGCGTGATCACGGTCTCGCGCCCGCGCAATTCCGGTGAGATGTACGGCATCATCACGACGCTGCTCGCCGGCCGCGGCTCGCTGCTGACGCCGGTCGCCGCGCCGATCGCATTCCTGCCCGTCAAGAACGTGCCGAAGCCGAGCCTCGGCCGGGTGTCGGCCGACGATGCGAATTACGCCCTCTACCGCGAGCATCTGCGCCGCACGATCGACGAGCCGTTTGCGATCTTTTTGCCGGGGTAGTCACCTGCCAATCCCGTCATCCTGAGGTGCGAGCTCTTGCGAGCCTCGAAGGATGCACGGCCACCGACCGGGCTGTCGACCCTTCGAGACGCGCGCAAGAGCGCGCTCCTCAGGGTGACGGTGATAGAGTGGTCGCCGGCGGCCTTACCTGCGAAGAACCGCAAAACAACGAAGCCGCCCGGATGGGCGGCTTCGCGACACAGTTTGCTCGTCGTCCCGGCGTAGCGCTAGCCGCCGGTCTCGGCGCTGATGATGTCGCCGAACAGCTCCCACTGTCCGTTCTTGAACTGCATCATCTTGAGCTGCTCTACCGGCGCGAAGTCGGTCGCGCTGGTGTTGATCCGGATGCCGGGGATCAGCGTGTCGGGCGTGAAGTCCTTCAGGCTGGCGGCCTGCTTCATCACGTTCTCACGCGTCAGATTGTCGCCGGCCTGCTTTAGCACCTGCACCATGGTCTGCGCCGCGGCGTAGCCATAGACCAGATTGGCGTCGGACAGATTCGCGCCCGGCATGTACTTCTCGGCGAAGGCCATGAACTTCTTCATGCCCTCGTCATTCTTCCACTGCGGATCGGACGCGTCCTTCAGGTAGCCGGCCGACAGCACGCCTTCGGATGCTTCGAGGCCGGCGGGCTTCATGACCGCGCCGATCGAGATCGAGACGTCGGTCATCACGTGCATCGGCTTCCAGCCGAGCTCGGCGATCTTCTTGATCGCCTGCGCGGCGAATTTCGGCGTCGAGATGTTGACGAACACGTCGGCGCCGGTGTCCTTCAGCTTGACGATGTGGGAATCGATCGACGGCTCGGTGGTCTCGTAGCTTTCCTCGGCGACGATCTTGACGCTCGACTTGTCGAGCACCTCCTTCAAGCCGACCAGGTAGTCCTTGCCGAAATCGTCATTGGCATAGAAGATCACGACCTTGGCATCCGGCTTGGTCTTGAGGATGTACTTGCCGAAGATCCGCGCCTCGACGCGATAGCTCGGCTGGAAGCCCATGGTCCACGGGAAATCCTTCGGATCGTTCCACTTGCTGGCGCCGGTGGCGAGGAAGAGCTGCGGCACCTTCTTGGCGTTGTGATACTTCTGCACCGCGGTCTGGGTCGGCGTGCCCAGCGCGTTGAACACCAGGAAAACCTCGTCGCTCTCGATCAGCTTGCGGATCTGCTCCACGGTCTTCGGCGGCGAGTAGCCGTCGTCGTAGGAGATCCAGTTGATCTTGCGGCCGTTGATGCCGCCCTGATCGTTGATCATCTTGAAATAGGCTTCTTCGGTCTTGCCGATGACGCCATAGGCGGAGGCGGGACCGCTATAGGCCTCGACATTGCCGATCTTGATCTCGGTGTCGGAGGCGCCGGTGTCATACTTCTTTTGTGCAAAGGCGGCCTGGGTGGAAAGCAGGCAGAGCGCGGCGGCGGCGGCCAGCAGCGACAATTTTGTGGTTTTCATAAAGGCAATTTCCTCGATTGATTCTGGTTGGGGACTTACGCAACGAACCCGCAGCCGGTCCCGGCAGACGGTTGCGGGGTAATTCTTGTCACTGCGAGATCGGGAACGCGTGAGGCGCGTTTTCGGATCACGCCGCGGTATCGGTCGGCTTCGGCTGGCTGAATTGCTGCCGGAGCGTCGGCTTATGAATTTTGCCTGTCGCATTCCGCGGCAGGGCATCGATGAATTCGATCAGGCGCGGGCACTTGAACCGCGCCAGATTGGCCTGGCAATGCGCGTGAATCTCCGCCGGCGTCAGCGTATGGCCCGGCTTTACGGCGATGATCGCCATTCCGACTTCGCCCCATTGCTGGTCGGGAATGCCGATCACAGCGGCCTCGGCAACGGCCGCCAATTGATGCAGCACGCTCTCAACCTCGGCCGGATAGACGTTCTCGCCGCCGGAGATGTACATGTCCTTCCAGCGGTCGACGATATAGTAAAAGCCTTCTTCGTCGATCCGCGTGGCGTCGCCGGTGTGCAGCCAGCCGTCGGTGAAGGAGGAGGCATTGGCGTCCGGCCGGTTCCAGTAGCCCGGCGTGATGTTCGGGCCCTTGACCCAGAGCTCGCCGAGCTCGCCGACCGCGGCATCGCTGCCGTCGGGCCGCACGATGCGAACCTCGGTGTGCAGCACCGGCTTGCCGGACGAGCCGGCCTTGCGCGCGGCATCCTCGCGGTCGAGCACCATCACTGCCGGTGACGTCTCGGTCATGCCGTAACCCTGCTGCAGCGCCACGCCGCGCGCCTCCCAGGTCTTGAGCAGCGGCACCGGCATCGGTGCGCCGCCGACCCCGCCGATCATCAGGCGGCTGAAATCCACCGACGCGAAGGCCGGATGCTGCGCCATGAACTGATAGATCGCGGGCACGCCGAAGAACACGTTGATGCCTTGCGCCGGGTCGCCGATCAGCTTCAGCGCCTCGCCGGGATCGAACGCGCGCATGATCAGCACCGTGCCGCCCGCATGCAGCACCGGGTTGGTGTAGCAATTCAGTCCGCCGGTGTGGAACAGCGGCAGCACCGTCAGCAGCACGGAGGCCGGCGAGATGTAGGCGGGGCCGCCGAGATTGACGCAATTCCAGAACGTCATCCCATGCGTGATGATCGCACCCTTGGGCTGGCCCGTGGTGCCCGAGGTATACATGATGGTCGAGATGTCATCGAGCGTGACCTCCTCGAACCGTTCGAGCGGCTTGGCCGCCGCGATGCCGGCCTCATAGGCGCCGCCGGGGCCGAGCCGCACGGTGGAAGCGACGTCGCACAGCTTGGCGACCGCAAGCGCGGTCTCGGCGAGGTCGTCGTCATGGATCATCACTTTTGGCGAAGCGTCGCCGGTGATGTAGCGCAGCTCGGGAACGGTGAGGCGGGTGTTGAGCGGCAGGAAGACCGCGCCGATCCGGAAGCAGGCGAACTGCACTTCCAGCGTATCCGTGGTGTTCAGCGCAAGCACCGCGACCCGGTCGCCGTTCGCAACCTTGAGGGCGTCGCGCAGATAGCTCGCGAGCCGCGACACGCGGGCATCGAGCTCCGCATAGCCAAAGCGGCGACCGCTTGCGAGATCGACAAGCGCCATCTTGTCCGGCGTGCGCCGGCGATGATGCGCGATCCAGTCGTAATAACGAACCGGCAAATTTCCCTCCTCTGGAACGGCAGTCTTGCGCCGCCTGTTCCTGGCTCGATTGATGCCATGAATTGCCAGTGGAGGGGGCGTATTAGGATACTGTCTTGCGTTTAGTGGCTGGCAAATCGCCGGCCCGGACGCCGGGGCCGGAGGCAGCCACTCGACGCAAGTGAACAGGGAAAAATCCGGACATCGTCGGGCGTGGGAATCAACGGAGCACGCGGATGGCAAACCCGTTCTACACCGGCGAGCACGAGGCCTTTCGCGAGGTGATGCGGCGCTTTGTGGCCAGGGAAATCGAGCCTTATGCCCATCAATGGGACGAGGAGGGCGAGTTTCCGCGCGCGCTCTATGCCAAGGCGTCCGAAATCGGGCTGCTCGGCCTCGGTTTCCCGGAAGAATATGGCGGGATCGCCGCCGACCACTTCATGAAGATCGTGGCCTCGCAGGAGCTGGCGCGCGCCGGCGCCGGCGGCGTCTCCGCGAGCCTGATGAGCCACACCATAGGCTCGCCGCCGATCGCCCGCGCCGCGCGGCCCGAGGTCAAGGCGCGGGTGCTGCCGGAGGTGCTGGCGGGCAGGAAGATTTCCGCGCTGGCGATCACCGAGCCGAGCGGCGGTTCCGATGTCGCGAACCTGCGCACCAAGGCGCGCCGGGACGGCGACCATTACGTCGTCAGCGGCGAAAAGACCTTCATCACGTCAGGCATGCGCGCCGACTATCTGACGGTCGCAGTGCGCACCGGCGGCGAGGGGCCGGGTGGCGTCAGCCTGCTCTTGATCGAGGGCAATACGCCCGGCCTGTCCCGCACCAAGCTGAAGAAGATGGGCTGGTGGGCGTCGGATACCGCGACGCTTCATTTCGACGAATGCCGCGTTCCGGTCGAGAATTTGATCGGCGAGGAAGGCCAGGGCTTCAAGCAGATCATGTACAACTTCAACAGCGAGCGCATGGGCATGGCGGCAAGCTGCACCGCCTATGCGCGCGTCTGCCTCGACGAGGCAGTGGCCTATGCCAAGGAGCGCAAGACCTTCGGCAAGCCGATCGCCCAGCACCAGGTGATCAGGCACAAGATCGTCGACATGGCGCAGAAGGTTGCGGTCTCGCAGGCGATGCTGGAGATGCTGGCGTGGCGGCTCGGCCAGGGCGAAAGCCCGGTCGCCGAGATCTGCATGATGAAGAACCAGGCCACGCAGACCATGGCGCACTGCGCCTCCGAGGCGGTGCAGATCTTCGGTGGCGCCGGCTTCATGCGCGGCATCAAGGTCGAGCGCATCTACCGCGAGGTCAAGGTCAACGCGATCGGCGGCGGAACCGAGGAGATCATGAAGGATCTCGCGTCAAGGCAGATGGGACTTTAGCGATGCCGTTAACCTTCGACCGTCATTCCGGGGCGACGCGAAGCGGCGAGCCCGGAATCCATAACCACGATAATGCGTATGGATTCCGGGCTCGCGCTTTGCGCGCCCCGGAATGACGAAGGATAGGTAGAACATGCTCTTCACCGCCGACCACGACGAACCGCGCCGCGCGCTCCAGAAATTCATCGCGGCCGAGATCAATCCCCATGTCGACGAATGGGAGAAGGCCGACATCTTCCCGGCGCATGAGCTGTTCAAGAAGCTCGGCGATCTCGGCTTCCTCGGGTTCAACAAGCCGGTCGAGTTCGGCGGCCAGGGGCTGGATTACTCCTACGCGCTGATGATGGCCGAGGAGTTAGGCGCCATCACTTGCGGCGGTGTGCCGATGGCGATCGGGGTGCAGACCGACATGGCGACGCCGGCGCTGGCGCGGTTCGGCTCCGACGAGGTGCGGCGCGAATTCCTGGTGCCGGCGATCGCGGGCGACCAGGTCGCCTGCATCGGCGTCTCCGAGCCCGGCGCCGGCTCCGACGTCGCCTCGATCAAGACCAATGCGCGCTCCGACGGCGACGACTACGTCATCAATGGCGGCAAGATGTGGATCACCAACGGCACCCAGGCCGACTGGATCTGCCTGCTCGCCAACACCAGCGATGGCCAGGTTCATCGCAACAAGTCGCTGATCTGCGTGCCGATGAAGACCAAGGGTGTGCAGGTCGCCCGAAAACTCGACAAGCTCGGCATGCGCTCGTCCGACACCGCGCAGATATTCTTCGACAATGTCCGGGTGCCGAAGCGCAACCGGATCGGCGAGGAAGGTCAGGGCTTCACCTACCAGATGGTCCAGTTCCAGGAGGAACGGCTGTGGGGCGCGGCCGCCTGCCTGAAGGCGCATGAATTCATCATCAACGCGACCATCGACTACACCCGCAACCGCAAGGCGTTCGGCGGCTCGATCCTCGACAACCAAGTGGTGCACTTCAAGCTCGCGGAGATGCAGACTGAGGTCGAGCTTCTGCGTTCGCTGATCTATCGTGCCGGCGAGGCGCTGGTGGCGGGCGAGGACGTGACGCGGCTCGCGACCATGGCCAAGCTGAAGGCCGGCAGGCTCGGCCGTGAGCTCACCGATGCCTGCCTGCAATATTGGGGCGGCATGGGCTTCACCAATGAGACGCCGGTCAGCCGCGCCTATCGCGACAGCCGCCTGACCTCGATCGGCGGCGGCGCCGACGAGGTGATGCTGATGGTATTATGCAAGATGATGGGCACGCTGCCCGGGATGAAGAAATAGTGCGAGACCGTCCGGCGGATCGCGTGCGCCGCCGGTACGAGCGCAGGGACGGAGGTCAACATGCTCTTTCAGGAGACCCAGAGAGTCACCGAGCTGAAGCATCGCCTTCAGTCGTTCATGGACCGTCACGTCTATCCGAACGAATCCCGGTTCTACCGCGAGGCGGAAGAGCTCGGCCCGTGGAAGGTGTTTCCGGTTGTCGAGGAGCTGAAGCCCATCGCAAGGGACGAGGGGCTGTGGAATCTGTTCCTGCCCGAGAGCGAGCACGGCGCAGGTCTCTCCAATCTCGAATATGCGCCGCTGTGCGAGATCATGGGGCGATCGCATCTTGCACCCGAGCTGTTCAATTGCTCGGCGCCGGACACCGGCAACATGGAGGTGCTGGCGCGCTACGGCACAAGAGAGCATCAGGAGCGCTGGCTGAAGCCGCTGCTCGCGGGCGAGATCCGGTCCTGCTTTGCGATGACCGAGCCGGCCGTCGCCTCCAGCGACGCGACCAATATCGAGAGCTCGATCGTGCGCGACGGTGATGACTACGTCATCAACGGCCGCAAATGGTACACCACCAACGCCACCGACCCGCGCTGCAAGATCGGCATCTTCATGGGCAAGACCGATCCCGATAATCCGGACCGGCATCGCCAGCAGTCGATGATCCTGGTGCCGATGGATACGCAGGGGATCGAGGTGCTGCGCCCGCTTCCGGTGTTCGGCTTCTACGGCGTGCCGGATCGCGCCTCGGAGGTCGTGTTCAGCAATGTGCGGGTGCCCGCAAGCAACATGCTGCTCGGCGAGGGCCGCGGCTTCGAGATTGCGCAGGGCCGCCTTGGTCCGGGTCGCATTCATCACTGCATGCGGCTGATCGGGCTCGCCGAACGCACGCTGGAGAAGATGTGCGTCCGGACCAGGAGCCGGATCGCGTTCGGCAAGCCGGTCGCGGAGCAGACCGTTACGCAAGAGCGGATCGCGGAATCGCGCATCATGATCGAGCAGGCGCGCCTCCTGACGCTCAACGCCGCGCACATGATGGACACCGTGGGCAACAGGGTCGCCAAGGCCGAGATCGCCATGATCAAGGTCGCGGTCCCCAACATGGCCTGCCAGGTCATCGACTGGGCGATCCAGGCGCATGGCGGCGGCGGCACCAGCAACGATTTCGGGCTCGCGGCGGCCTACGCAACGGCCCGGCTGCTGCGTCTCGCCGACGGGCCGGACGAGGTCCATCGCAACCAGATCGCGCGGCTCGAGCTGCGCAAATACGGCAATGCCTGAACCGGAAACCCGCGCGGTGAATGCACCGCGCACGACATTGTTGCAGTCACCTCGCCGGCGCTTCATGGTGGCGGCGATCAAGAACATGGGAAACGCCTGATGATCACGCTCTATCACTGCGATGCCGCGCGCTCGTTCCGTCCGTTGTGGATGCTGGAGGAGCTCGGGCTGCCCTATGAGTTGAAGATGCTGCCGTTCCCGCCGCGCGTGTTCGCCAAGGAATATCTCGGCATCAATCCGCTCGGCACCATCCCGTTCATGGTCGATGGCGAGACGAAGATGACGGAGTCCTCCGGCATCTGCCATTACCTCGGCACCAAATACGGCCCGACGCCGCTGATCGTAGGTGTCGACGAGCCGGCCTATGGCGCGTTTCTGAACTGGATGTATTTCTCCGACGCGACGCTGACCTTTCCGCAGACGCTGGTGCTTCGCTACAGCCAGCTCGAGCCGGAGGAACGACGCAACCCGCAGGTCTCGGGCGATTATGCAAAATGGTTCCTGGGCCGCCTGCGTGCGGTGGAAGCGGCCGCCGCGAATTCTGAATTCCTCTGCGCGGAACGCTTCACGGCTGCCGACATTGCCAACGGTTATGCGCTCCGGCTCGCCAGCAATATCGGCCTCGCCAAGGATTTCGGGCCGAATGTCGCGGCCTATTGGGCGCGGCTGCAGCAGCGCGAAGGTTACAGGCGCGCGGTGGCGTCGGAGCAAAAAGCCGGGCAGGAACAGAACGTTGCGCCGCGCGCGCGGCCGTAACTTTCCTGTCGTTCCGGGGCAATGCGCTCTCATGCGTAATTGCGCGCTGCGGAACCCTGAGATTCCCCGATGCGCAATTGCGCATTGGGGTGCGATGCGTCGCATCGCCCCGGAATGACGACGTATCGCTTTTGCGAATTTGCGCTATGGTAGCTCCGCCGCAGCGGCCCAAAGAGCCGCGCGAGGAGGAACCGCCATGGACGCGATCGTGGACGCGAAGTGCCAGAACTCCGGCCAGCCGTCCGGCCACCGGATGCTGATCACGCCGGAACGGGTGTTCTATGCCGGGCTGCTCGGCCGCCCGCGCGAGCGCTGCCCCGGCGCGTTCCATGTCTATGTCGCGATCCGCGATGGCCTGCATCTGTCGACCAGCGAAGGCCGCGAGTCGCATGGCGAGCTCGCGGTGACGATGCCGAACCTGCGCCACACCATCACCAGCGAATATCGATCCGCGATCTGTGTTGCGATCGAGCCGGAAAGCGTGCCTGACGGCACACTCGAAGCCGTCGCGCGCCGCCTGCAAGGACCGGACTCTCATTTGTTCGCGAACCGGATTCGCAACGCCTATGCGACGCTTGCCGAGATGCAGCATCGCGACGCGATCGCGAATGCCGAGTTCGACACCATGTGCTTCGGCGACGCGCTGCCGCAGCGTGTGCTCGATCCGCGCGTGGTGCGCGCGATCAGCCGCATCGGGCAGTTCTCCGGCGAGCCGGTGACCGCGGCAGGCTGCGCCACCGAAGCCGGGCTGTCGCCGTCGCGCTTCCTGCATCTGTTCAAGGAAGAGACCGGAATTTCGTTCCGCTCGTTCCGCGCCTGGAAGCGCGCGCGGCATCTGCTGCATTTCGCCAACCAGGACATCAACCTCGCGCATCTCGCGCAGGACATCGGCTATCCCGACTCGACCCATTTCAGCCACTCGATCCGCCGCTTCTATGGCCTGAAGCCGCGCGCGATCTTCTCCGGCTCGCGGGATCTTGCGATCTACCGCACCGGGCAGGAGCGCGCGCTGACGTAACCATCCATCGTCCCGGCCTAGTGCGCAATTGCGCACGGTAGCCGGGACCCATACCGCGTGATCTATCTGCGACGCGCGCTGGCAGAGATATCGTGAAGCAATGAACGGCTGTGGTTATGGTTCCCGGCCTTCGCCGGGACGACGCTAGAGATTAGCGCCCTGGATCACCTCGCCGAACCGCAGCCAGCCGGGCCCTTCGATCCGTTGCAGCTGAAGCTGCTGCAGCGGGTGATGATTGGTCGGGCTGGTGTTGACCTTGATGCCGGGTAGCAGCGTCGGGACCTCGGCATCTTTCAAATTGTTCGCCTGAGCCATGATGTTGTCGCGGGTGAAATTGCCCTTGCACTGCTCGAGTACGATCTTGAGCACCTGCGCCACCGTGTAGGCATAGAGACTGTAGCCCTCCTTCGGATTGCCGTCGGGGAAGTACTTCGCCATGAAGGCGAGAAAATCCTTCACGCCGGGGTCGTTGGTCCAGGCCGGATCGGCGACGTCCTTCACATAGGCCGACGAGATCGTGCCCTGCGACTTGTCGAGACCGACCGGCGCGATGGTCGAGGAGATTGAGGCCGCGCCGCTCGCGATGAAATGCATCGGCTTCCAGCCGAGCTCGTAGATCTTGCGGATCGACTGGGCGCAGAATTTTGCGGTGGTGCCCGAGATCAGCACGTCGGGATTGGCACCGCGCAAAGTGACGATCTGGGAATCGATCGTCGGATCTGTGACCTCGTGCGAGGCCACCACGGCCGAGGTCGCGAACCGCTCGCCGAGCACATCCTTGGTGCCGGCGACGAAATCCTTGCCGAGGTCGTCATTCTGGTAGAGCACCGCGAACTTCGCGTCCTTGTTCTGGCTCAGCGCATATTTGACGAACACCTGCGCCTCGGTCCGCGCGCTCGGCGCGAAGCCCATGGTCCAGGGATAGCTCTTGTAGTCGCCCCATTTGTCGCCGTTCACCGACAGGAACAGATGCGGCACCTTGGCGGCGTTGATGTATTTGACGACCGACGAATTCGGGGCGGTGCCGAGCATGTTGAACAGGAAGGCGACATTGTCGCTCTCGATCAGGCGGCGCACCTGCTCCACGGTTTTCGCCGGATTGAACGCATCGTCGTAATAGATGTACTTGATCTGCCGGCCGGCGATGCCGCCCTGCTCGTTCAGCATCTTGAAATAGGCTTCCTGGCAGCGCGCCTGCACGCCCAGCGCCGACACCGGGCCGCTCAGCGAGGTGGTGCTGCCGATCTTGATCTCGGTCGCGGTGACGCCGGGCGTATCTTCGGCAAGCGAAGGCCTGAGGCCCGCGGCCGCGGCAAGTCCCGCGCCTGCGGCGCCCGTGAGCCATCTGCGCCGGTTGATCGAGACCATGACGTTCTCCCCGTGATGCCGGCTTGTTGCGCCGCTTCTGCTTACAGCAGAGCCTATGCGCCGCGTGGGCGTCGCGTCTTGTGTTAACCGGCTGACGGCGGATTCCGTCGTGAGCGCATCCACTTAGCCAGTCAACGCAAGATGGCGCACAGACAAATTTCTCATCATGGCAAAATCAACCGCGCAGGTGCGCCGCAACCCGGACGAGAGACTCATGAGCGACAAGGCCGTCATCACCTGCGCGCTGAACGGCGTGCTTACCGACCCGAAGCAGCACAATGTTCCGGTGACGCCGGAAGAGATGGCGCGCGAAGCCAAGGCCGCGTTCAACGCCGGCGCCAGCATCATGCACATCCATCTGCGCCAGCAGGAGCCGAACAAGGGCCACCTGCCGTCATGGGAGGTCGGCGTCAGCAAGGAGATCCAGCAGGCTATCCGCGAGGCCTGCCCCGGCGTGATCATCAACCACACCACCGGCACCTCCGGTCCGCACTACCAGGGCGCGCTCGACTGCGTGCGCGAGACAAAACCCGAGATCGCGGCCTGCAATGCAGGCTCGCTGAATTATCTGAAGGTCAAGGCCGACAACACCTGGGCCTGGCCGCCGATGATGTTCGATAACGCGGTCGAGAAGGTGCAGGATTATCTCGACGTGATGAAGGTCGCCGGCACCATTCCCGAATTCGAGTGCTTCGACGTCGGCATCGTGCGCTGCGTCGGGATGTACCGGCAGACCGGAATGTATTCCGGCCCGCTCGAATACAATTTCGTCATGGGTGTCGCCTCGGGCATGCCGGCCGATCCGGAGCTGTTGCCGATCCTGCTCAAGCTGAAGGCGCCGGATGCGCATTGGCAGGTCACCGCGATCGGCCGCGCCGAGATCTGGCCGCTGCACCAGCGCGCCGCCGATCTCGGCGGCCATCTGCGCAGCGGGTTGGAAGACACGTTCTATCTCGGCGACGGCACCAAGGTGACGTCGAACGGGCAGCTCGTCGAAGGGCTCGCCGCCTGCGCGCGGCGCGCCGGCCGCGAGATCGCGAGCCCCGCGGAAGCGCGGCAGATCTTTGGGGTCAGGCACTGACGTCATTCCGGGGCGCGCGCAGCGCGAGCCCGGAATCCATAACCACGATCGTGAGTATGGATTCCGGGCTCAGCCCTGCGGGCTGCCCCGGAATGACAGCGGGGAGTAACGAGCTATGCACAATCTCGCAGCAACCGGCGGCGTCACCGGGCCGGGCCGCATCGGGCGGGTCGCGATCGGCGACCTCCTCAAGCGCGCCGCGCGGCGGTTTCCGGATCGCGTCGCGCTGACCGATGGCACTAGGCAAGTCACCTTCACCGAGCTCGAGCGCGACGCCAATCGCTTCGCCAATCATCTGGTGCAGCGCGGGTTGAAGCCGGGCGAGAAGATCTCGACGATCTGCAACAACTCGGTCGAGTTCGTCAAAGCGCTGTTCGGCATCCACCGCGCCGGCCTGGTCTGGGTACCGATCAACACCATGCTCGGCCCGGCGGACATGGACTACATCCTCGGCCACGCCGAGGTCCGTTTTGCCGTCATCGACGACAATCTCCATGCCCAGGCCGACCGGCGCGCCGCGCTGGAAGCGCGCGGCATGGAGATGATCGCGATCGACCTGACCGGCAATGCCGGCAAGACCGGATTGCCGGAGTTCAACGGCCTGCTGGAAGGACAATCCGACGTCGAGCCCGACATCGAGATCAACGACCGCGATCTCGCGATGATCATCTATACGTCGGGTACCACGTCGCGGCCGAAGGGCGCGATGCATTGCCATCTCGCCGTGGTCATGGCCGTGATGAGCAACTGCATCGAGATGCAGCTCTCGCGCGATGACGGCATCACCGGGCAGTTTCCGCTGTTTCACTGTGCCGGCCACGTGCTGCTGCTCAGCTATCTCTCGGTCGGCGGCCGCATGGCGCTGATGCGCGGCTTCGATCCGGTCGTCTGCATGGAGGCGATCGTACGCGACCGGTTGACGGTGTTCGTCGGCCTGTCGCTGATGTACCAGGCAATCCTCGATCATCCGCGCCGCCGCGAATACGATCTCACGGGCCTGCGCTGCTGCATCTACACCATGGCGCCGATGGGCAAGCCGCTGCTCGAACGCGCGATGGCGGATATGTGTCCGAACTTCGTGCTGACCAGCGGCCAGACCGAGATGTACCCGGCGACGACGATGTCGCGGCCGGAGGTGCAGCTCGAGCGCTTCGGCAATTACTGGGGCGAATCGCTGATCGTCAACGAGACCGCGATCATGGACGATAACGGCAACCTGCTGCCGCGCGGCGAGATCGGCGAGCTGGTGCATCGCGGGCCCAACGTGATGATGGGCTATTACAAGGACCCCAAGTCGACCGAGGAGGCGCGCAAGTTCGGCTGGCACCATACCGGCGATCTCGCCTTGATCGACGGCAATGGCGAGGTGTTGTTCCTCGATCGCAAGAAGGACATGATCAAGTCGGGCGGCGAGAACGTCGCTTCCGTCAAGATCGAGGAGGCGCTGCTGGCGCACCCTGCCGTGCAGAATGCCGCCGTGGTCGGCCTGCCGCATCCGCAATGGGGCGAGGCGGTGTCAGCTTTCGTCAAGCTGAAGCCCGGCGCGGTGGCCGACGAGGCCGGCATCGAGGCGCATTGCAGAAAGCATCTCGGCGGCTTCCAGGTGCCGAAGCTGGTGCGTATCCTCGAGGAGATGCCGATGACCGCGACCGGAAAGCTGCGCAAGGTCGAGCTGCGGCAGCAGTACAGCGAGTATTTTGTGGAGCGCGCCTAGTGGCCATCATCGAGAGCACGATTTCCACCGGCAGCGCCGCGTTCCAGGGTAATCGCGACGGCATGCTGGCGCTGATCGCCCGGATGCGGGGGCTGGAGGAGCGCACGCGCGCGGCATCGGCCGCGGCCAAGGACCGCTTCCACAAGCGCGGCCAACTGCTGCCGCGCGAGCGCGTCGCGCTGGTGCTCGATCCCGGCTCGCCGTTCCTCGAGCTGTCCACGCTCGCCGGCTACATGTTCGATGTGCCGGACGCGGACAAGAGCGTGCCCGGCGGCGGGCTGGTCGCCGGCATTGGCTTCGTCTCCGGCATTCGCTGCATGGTCAGCGCCAATGATGCCGGCATCGACGCCGGTGCGCTGCAACCTTACGGCCTCGACAAGACGCTGCGGGTGCAGGAGCTCGCGCTGGAGAACAAGCTGCCTTATGTGCAGCTGGTCGAAAGCGCCGGCGCCAACCTGCTGCGCTACCGCGTCGAGGATTTCGTCCGCGGCGGCAACATCTTCCGCAATCTGGCGCGGCTGTCGGCGGCAGGGCTTCCCGTCGTCACCGTGACGCACGGCTCGTCAACCGCGGGCGGTGCCTACCAGACCGGGCTCTCCGACTACATCGTGATGGTGCGTGGCCGTACCCGCGCCTTCCTTGCCGGGCCGCCCTTGCTCAAGGCCGCCACCGGTGAGATCGCGACCGAGGAGGAGCTCGGCGGCGCCGAGATGCACACCCAGATCTCCGGCCTTGGCGATTATCTCGCCGAGGATGACCGCGATGCGCTGCGCATCGCGCGCGACATCATGGCCAAGCTGCCATGGGATCGGCCGACGCCGGAATCCGCTGCGGTGAAGCCGCCGCGCTATGACGCTGAGGAACTGCTCGGCATCATGCCGATGGATCACAAACGACCGGTCGACATGCGCCAGGCGATCGCGCGCTTCATCGACGATTCCGACTTCACCGAGTTCGGCGCCAATTACGGCCCGGCGACGGTCTGCGGCCATGCCCGTATCGAAGGGCAGGCTATCGGCATCATCACCAACAACGGGCCGCTCGATGTGCCCGGCGCCAACAAGGCGACCCATTTCATCCAGGCTTGCTGCCAGTCGCGCACGCCGATCCTCTACATGAACAACACCACCGGCTACATGGTCGGCCGCGCTTATGAAGAGGCCGGCATGATCAAGCACGGATCGAAGATGATCCAGGCCGTGACCTCGGCGACGGTGCCGCAGATCACGCTGTATTGCGGCGCCTCGTTCGGCGCCGGCAATTACGGCATGTGCGGCCGCGGCTTCCATCCGCGCTTCTGCTTCTCCTGGCCGAACGCCAAGACCGCGGTGATGGGCGGCGAGCAGGCTGCCGAAACTATGGCGATCGTCACCGAGGCGGCGGCCGCGCGGCGCGGCAAGCCGATCGAGAAGGAGAAGCTCGACGCGATGAAGGCGCAGATCACCGGTGTGTTCGACGGCCAGATGGACGTGTTCTCGACCAGCGCCCGGGTGCTCGACGACGGCGTGATCGATCCGCGCGATACGCGGACGGTGCTGTCAGAGGTGCTGGCGATCTGCCGCGAGGCCGAGGCACGCAACCCGCAGCGCATGCAGTTCTCGGTGGCACGGCCATGAGCGGTACCATCGTGAAGCGGACATCGTTCTTCAAGATCCTGATCGCCAACCGCGGCGAGATCGCGCTGCGCATCATGCATACGGCGCGGCGGCTCGGCTATGGCGTGGTCGCGGTCTACTCCGATGCCGACCGCGACGCGCTGCATGTGCGCGAGGCCGATCAGGCGGTGCGGATCGGCGAGGCGCTGCCCGCGCAATCCTATCTGAAGATCGACGCGATCATCGCGGCCGCCAAGGCGAGCGGCGCCGGCGCGGTGCATCCCGGCTACGGCTTCCTCGCCGAGAACGAGGACTTTGCACAGGCCTGCCGTGACGCGGGGCTGGTGTTCATCGGTCCGTCGCCGGAGGCGATCCTGGCGATGGGCAACAAGGCCGGCGCCAAGGAGATCATGCTAAAGGCCGGGGTGCCCTGCGTACCCGGCTATCAAGGCGCCGACCAGAGCGACGGTGCGATGCTGACGGAAGCCAAGGCAATTGGTTTTCCGGTCATGATCAAGGCGGTCGCCGGCGGAGGCGGCCGCGGCATGCGGCTGGTGGCGGATGCCGCGGCATTTCCGGATGCGCTGCGCAGTGCGCGGTCAGAGGCGCAGGGTGCGTTCGGCGATCCCACCGTCATCCTCGAGCGCGCCATCGTCGATCCCCGCCACATCGAGATCCAGGTGTTCGGCGATCGCTATGGCAACGCGGTCCATCTCGGCGAACGCGATTGCTCGGTCCAGCGGCGGCACCAGAAGCTGATTGAGGAAGCCCCGTCGCCGGCGGTGACGCCGGAGCTGCGTGCACGGATGGGTGCGGTCGCAGTCCAGGCGGTCAAGGCGATCGGCTATGAGGGCGCGGGCACGCTGGAGTTCCTGCTCGATCGCGCCGGCAATTTCTATTTCATGGAGATGAACACGCGGCTGCAGGTCGAGCATCCCGTCACCGAGGCGATCACCGGGCTCGATCTGGTCGAATTGCAGATTCGTATTGCGAGAGGAGAACCGCTCGGCTTGAGGCAGGAGGACATCACCTTCTCAGGTCACGCCATCGAGGTGCGGCTCTGCTCGGAGGATGCCGGGCATGACTTCAGGCCGCAATCCGGCACGATGGCGCGATGGCAGATGCCTGATGGCATCCGCGTCGAGCACGCGCTGCGATCCGGCTCGGAGATTCCGCCATTCTATGACTCGATGATCGCCAAGGTGATCAGCCACGGCGCGACCCGCGACGAGGCGCGCGGCAGACTGATCTGCACGCTGGAGCAGGTCACGGCCTTCGGCGTCACCACCAATCAGGGTTTCCTGATCGACTGCCTGCGTCATCCGGTCTTTGCCGAGGGCGAGGCGACCACGGCTTTCATCGGCAACAACCGCGATGTGCTGCTGGCGCCGCGGCCCGATCGCGGCAGCGACCTCGCGCTCGCGGCGCTGCTGCTCTATGTCACCAATCCGCACGCGCCGCCATGGCAGCGCGGTCGCTCGCTGTCGGCGACATTCCCGCTCGGACTGCGGATCGATCTCGGTCACGGCGTGCAGGAGATCGAGATATTTCGCGAGCGCGACGGCAGCTACCTCGCGACCCGCAATGGCGACCGCTTCAGCTTCGCGATCGATGAGCTGGACCAAGATAGCATCCGCTTCCACCATGATGGCCTGATGGAGCAGGCCAGGTTCCTGCGCGACGGCGATCGGCTCTATATCCTGCATCGCGGCGTCACACTGTCGGCGCGCGATTTCACCCTCGCGCCGCCGGAGAGTGCTACGGCTGCCGGTGGTGACGGCAAAGTTCGTGCCGCCATGAACGGCCGGGTCGTCGCGGTGCTGGTGAAGGCGGGCGACAAGGTCGCGGCCGGCCAGCCGGTGATGACGCTGGAGGCGATGAAGATGGAGCACGTGCATACCGCGGGCGTCGCGGGCACGGTGTCGTCGATCGACGTCGCCGAGGGAGAGCAGGTGACGACGGGGAAGATCGTGGTGGAGATCGAGGCGGCGGCATAACGGCCGTCGTCCCGGCCTTCGCCGGGACGACGCTGAGCTATTGACTCCTTCCCGTGCCGTCATTCAGCCAGCACGCAACCTGATGCGCCGTGCCAGCCGCCTGCAGCGCCGGGCGCTCGGTCCTGCAGCGATCCATCGCGTAGCGGCAGCGGGTGTGGAAGGCGCAGCCCGAGGGTGGGTTGATCGGGCTCGGCACATCGCCGTCGATCAGCGGCGTGAGCCGCCTGGCCTTGGGGTTGGCGATCGGCACCGAGGCGAGCAGCGCCTGCGTATAAGGGTGGCGCGGATTGGCGAACAGCTCGTGCTTGTCGGCAATCTCGACAATACGACCGAGATACATCACCGCCACGCGATGGCTGATGTGGGCGACGACCGCGAGATCGTGCGCGATGAACAGGTAGGAGAAGTTCTGCTTGCGCTGCAGGTCGATCAACAGGTTGATCACCTGCGCCTGGATCGAGACGTCGAGCGCGGAGACCGGCTCGTCGCAGACGATCAGCCGCGGGCCGAGCGACAGCGCACGCGCAATGCAGATGCGCTGGCGCTGACCGCCGGAGAATTGATGCGGAAAATTCTTCATCTGGTCGGGCCGCAGACCGACCTGCTGGAACAACTCGGCGACACGCTCCTGCTTCTTCGCGCCGGTTGCGATGCCGTGCACGGTCAATGGTTCACCGACGATATCGCCGGCTGTCATGCGCGGGTTGAGCGAGGCGAACGGATCCTGGAACACGATCTGCATCGAGCGGCGATACGGTCGCAGCGCGGTCTTGCTCAGCAGCGCGATGTCCTCGCCGTCCAGCTTGATCGCGCCGCTGGTCGGCTCGACCAGCCGCAGCACGGTGCGCGCCACCGTCGATTTGCCGCAGCCGGATTCGCCGACCAGTCCGAGCGTCTCGCCGGCGCCGAGCGAAAAGCTGACGCCGTCGACCGCATGCACGGTGCCGACCTGCCGGCGCAGCACGCCGCCGCGCACCGCGTAATGCTTGACGAGATCGGTGACTTCGAGGAGCGGGCGTTGCTCGGTCATGACGCCCCCACCATCTCGCCGGCGCGCCAGCACGCCGCCCAGTGATTGCTCTTGACCTCGTCGAGCGGCGGATATTCCTGACGACAGCGGTCGACCGCGAGCTTGCAGCGCGGCGCGAAAGCGCAGCCCGGCGGCAGATTGGTCAGCGACGGCACCATACCGGGAATTTCGGTCAGCCGCGCATCGGTCTTCGCGCCGAGCGCGATCACCGCCGGCATCGAGGCCATCAGCCCGCGCGTATACGGATGCAGCGGCGTCTCGAACAGGGACTCGACGGTCGCCTCCTCAACCTTCTTGCCGGCATACATCACGATCACGCGCTGCGCGGTTTGGGCGACGACGCCGAGGTCATGGGTGATCAGGATCAGCCCGGTGCCGAGCCGCTGCTGCAGATCGACGATCAGCGCCAGAATCTGCGCCTGGATGGTGACGTCGAGCGCCGTGGTCGGCTCGTCCGCGATCAGGAGCGCCGGCCGGCACGCCAGCGCCATTGCGATCATGGCGCGCTGGCGCATGCCGCCGGAGAGCTGATGCGGATATTCCTGCGCGCGACGCTCCGGCTCGGGCATGCGCACCAGCCGCAGCATGTCGACCGCCTGCGCCCACGCCTCCTTGCTGCTCATCTTCCGATGCAGGCGCACCGCCTCGGTGATCTGGTCGCCGATCCGCATCACCGGATTGAGCGAGGTCATCGGCTCCTGGAAGATCATCGAGATGCGGTTGCCCCTGACGGCGCGCATCGCGGCATCGTCGAGCTTCAGGAGGTCAGTACCCTCGAGTGTCACCGAGCCGCCGACGATGCGGCCGGGCGGATCGGGCACCAAGCGCATGATCGAGAGCGCGCTGACGCTCTTGCCGCAGCCGGATTCGCCGACGATCGCGAGCGTCTCGCCGCGGCGGACCGAGAACGAGACGTCGTCGACCGCGCGGAACAGGCCGGAATTGGTGAAGAACACCGTCTGCAGGTTCTTCACGTCGAGAACCGTCTCTGCCGGAACAGCCTCGCTCATCAGCCGCGCTGCCTCGGATCGAGGATGTCGCGCAGTGCGTCGCCGAACAGATTGGTGCCAAACACCGCGAGACTGATCGCAATGCCGGGGAAGATCACCAGCCACGGCGCGGTGCGGACATATTCAGCGGCGGATTCCGACAGCATGCGGCCCCAGGACGGATAGGGCTCGGGGATTCCGAGGCCAAGAAACGACAGCGAGGCCTCGGTCAGGATGGTCGAGCCGAGTTGCGCGGTGGCCAGCACGATCAGCGGCGCGATCGTGTTGGGCAATACGTGGCGCAGCGCGATGCGCGTCTCGCTCATGCCGATCGATTTGGCGGCTTCCACGAACGGCTGTTCGCGCAGCGCCAGCGTGTTGGCGCGGATCACGCGGGCGACCGTCGGGATCAAGGGAATGGCGATCGCAAGGATCACGTTCGGCAGCGACGGGCCGAGCGCCGCGGTCATCACGAGCGCGAGCACCAAGAGCGGCAGCGATTGCAGGATGTCGGTCACCCGCTGGAACACCAGGTCGACCCAGCCGGAGAGATAGCCGGAGGTGAGACCTACGATGACGCCGAGCGTGGCGCCCAAGGTCGTGGAGCCGATGCCGACCGCAAGCGAGATCCGTGCGCCATGGACGATGCGGCTCCAGACGTCGCGGCCGAACGAATCGGTGCCGAACCAGTGCAGCATGGAGGGCGCGGCCAGCCGGTGCGCGGAATCGACGGTGAGCGGATCGTAGCGGCTGATCAGATCGGCAAAGATCGCGGTCAGCAGAAACAGCAGCATGATGATCAGGCCGATGGTGCCGAGCACATGGCGCTGCGCGAGGAACGCAAACCGCCCCCAGCCGCCGGTGGCGTTGGCCCCGGCGCGGCGCAGTTCGCTCTCGAAATTAATCGTTGCCACGTGCTCAGTCTCCGAACCGGATACGTGGGTCGATCGCCGCATAGAGCATATCGACGATGAAATTCACGACCACGACGACGACTGCGATGAACATCACGAGGTTCTGAACGATCGGGTAGTCGCGCCAGCGCAGCGCCTCGACCAGGAAGCGGGCGATGCCGGGGATGTTGAACACGGTCTCTGTGACGATAAGCCCGCCGATCAGGAACGCGGCCTCGATGCCGATCACGGTGATGACCGGCAGCACGGCGTTCTTCAGCGCGTGGTGATAGTTCACGGAGGCCTCGGAGGCGCCCTTGGCACGCGCGGTGCGGATGTAGTCCTGGCGCAGGATCTCCAGCATCGAGGAGCGGGTGATGCGCATGGTCAGCGCCGCGCTGCGGAAGCCGACCGCCATCGCCGGCACCGCATAGATGGTCAGCGCCTCGAGCCATGTCTTCGGGTTCGGATTGAAGATCGGCATGGTGCCGAACAGCGAGACCGAGGCCATCAGGATCAACAGGCCGAGCCAGAATGACGGCAGCGACAGACCACTCAGGCTGACGACGCGCAGCGCATAGTCGAGCTTCGAGCCCTGGTGCACGGCGCTGATGACCCCGAGTGGAATGCCGATCGAGGCCGAGAACAACAGCGCCAGCCCCGCCAGCCGCGCGGTGATCGGAATCCGCGGCAGGATCTCCTCGAGCGCCGGCTTTTCGGAGACATAGGAATAGCCGAGGTCGCCGTGCAGCAGGCCGCCGATCCAGTGCAGATACTGGATCACGATCGGCTGGCTGAGGCCGAGCTCGCGCTCGAGATTGGCCTTGTCGGCGGGATCGACGAAGCCCGCGGCGTCGAACAGGATGTCGACGATGTTGCCCGGAACGACGCGCAGCAGCACGAAGATGATGACCGAGATCCCGAACAGGGTCACGAGCATCAGGAACAGCCGCCGCACGATATAGGCAAACACCCTGGCTCTCTCCCTGATCTCGCCCGGTCTTAGACTACTTGTCCAGCCAGACGTCTTCGTACCGATAGCCGTTATAGGAGCTGTTGGACATGATCGTGACATTCTTCACGTACGGCTTCCAGCAGGTGCCGGTCCGGGCATGGAAGATGATCGGTCGCGCGACGTCTTCCTGCAGCTTCTTGTCGATCTCCCAGACCAGCTTCTTGCGCTTGTCGAGGTTGGTTTCCTCGGACTGCTGGTCGAACAGCTTCTCGATGTCCTTGTTGCAATAGTTGGTGTAGTTGCGCTCCGAGCCGCAGGCATAGTTCTCGTAGAAGGACTGGTCGGGCTCGTCGACGGCGTTGCCGGTGAGGTTGAGGCCGAGCGAATAGTCCTTGCGTGCGATCTTCGGGAACCACTGCGCGGTGTCGACGACGTCAAGTTCGGCGTCGATATAGATGCTCTTGATCTGGTCGATCAGGATGATGGCGGGATCGCGGTACACCGCAATGTTGCGGGTCGACACCTTGATCTGCAGATGCTTGTCCGGGCCATAGCCCGCCTTCTGCATCAGCTTGCGGGCTTCCTCGCGGTTCTTCTCGATGTCGGGACCGTATCCGGGGATCTGCTCCAGCATCTCCTTCGGCATCGCCCACAAGCCGTCCGGCGCCGGCTCCATGGTGCCGCCGATGTCGCCCTGGCCCTCGAACATGATCTGGATGAAGGCTTTCCGGTCGAGCGCCAGCGCCAGCGCGCGGCGGATGTCGAGATTGTCGAATGGCGGTGCGCTCGAATTGATGATGATGTTGGTGGAGACGTTATTCGGTTCCACCACGCAGACCGCCTTGGGGTCCTGCGACTTGACGTCCTTCAGCAGCGGGATCGAGACCTCGGTCGGGAACGTCATGTCGAACTTGCCCGACACGAAGCCGAGGATCGCGGTCGAGCGGTTAGTGATGATGGTGAACTCGATGCCGTCGAGATAGGGCAGGCCCTTCTTGAAGTAATCCGGGTTCTTGGTCAGCTTGATCGATTCGTTGGCCTTGAACTCGACGAACTTGAAGGGGCCGGTGCCGACGGGCTTGGTGCGCATCTCCGCCGGCGACACATGGCAGGGATAGACCGGCGAATACCCCGAGGCGAGCAGCGACAGGAGCGCGGGTTGCGGCCGCTTCAGCCTGAACGACGCTTCGTAGTCGCCGTTGGTGGTGACCTCGTCGACCTGGTCGTACCAGGACTTGCGCGGGTTCTGCCGGAACTTCTGCTGCGACTTGCCCATCAGCATGTCGAAGGTGCATTTGACGTCGGCCGCGGTGAACGGCTTGCCGTCGTGCCACTTCACGTCCTTGCGCAGCTTGAAGGTCAGCGTCTTGTTGTCGCCGCTCCAGGCCCAGCTCTCCGCAAGCTCGGGCCGGATCGTGTCGGCGCTGTTCTGCGCGATATGCTGGTCGAAGATGACGAGGTTGTTGAAGATCGGCATGAACGGAATGTTCACCGAATAGGTCGCGCCCTCGTGGATCGAGGCGCTGCCGGGGCTGTCGCGGTGATAGATCCTGAAGATGCCGCCGGATTTCGGTTCGGCTGCGCGTGAAACGTCGCTGATGGTCAGCACAGACAACACCGCGACGGCCAGCGCTTGCACGCTCCGCATGGTCCCCTCCACGAATTTCGGTCTCAATGGCCGATTGGCATCGACGATACCACGGTGAGGCTTTCGGGCAACCAGCGACGGCCGTACGGGGATTGGCAATTCGGATGACGTGAAAGCATTAAAATTTCCACGGACCGGGAATAATGGCTGTGATGGTGGGGAACTCAGTCTGTTTTGCAATGCAGCTGCGAGTCTTCGCTGGAGTTCGATTGCTGCTGCTGACGCGCGCGAAGTGAAATGTCTTGCGGTCAGCGACGGTTTGTCGCCGATATGATCTGCGGATCTAAACGTTCCCCGTCATCCTGAGGTGCGAGCGGAGCGAGCCTCGAAGGATGCACGGCCACCAGCCGGGCCGTTCATCCTTCGAGACGCGCTTCGCGCTCCTCAGGATGACGGTACAATGAGAACGTTGCCTCACTCCGCCGCCTGCGTTGAGGGCGGCTGCATGTTCGCGACACCGTCCGCCTCGGTCGCTGAGATCGTGGTGCGGATCATCAGGCGGCCTTCATGCGCCGGCCAGGGGCGGCCGCGATGCATGGTGGCGCGGTTGTCCCACATCACGACGTCGCCCTGCTTCCATTGATGCAGATAGGTGACGCCGAGCGCGGTGGCGGCTTCGGTCAATTGCTCGATCAGTGCCTTTCCGGCATCGGCATCCATGCCCTCGACACCATAGGCATGGGAGGCGAGATACAGCGCACCGCGGCCGTTGACGGGATTGCGCCAGACCATGCGCCAGCATACCGGCGGCAGCGCATCGACCTCCTCAGTCGTTGCGAGCCCGGTGGCCACCTTGCTGCGCGAATGCGCGTAGGAGTGCCAGGCGAACGAGTTCTCCAGCCGCTTGGCCACGTCCTTGTCGAGCCGCTCGAAGGCCAGCCGCATCGAGACGAACTCGGTCTCGCCGCCATGCTCGGGGATGATGCGCGCGGACAGGATCGAGGTCAGCGCCGGCACGCGCTTGAAGGAGGAGTCGGTGTGCCAGAGCTGATTGGCCCTGGCGCGCAGCTGCTGCCGATGGTCGGACGGAACCACCTTGCCGTCGGGTCCGAAGGTCGACAGGATCACGAAATGCGAGCCGGTGCCCATCGAGCCGACCTTGGTCGTCTCGGGAGGACCGAACCGGCGCGAGAATGCGAGCTGGATATCGTCGCTGACCTCCTGGCCGCGGAACACCAGCACCGAGTGTTCCTCGAACGCCCCGCGCACCGCCGCATAGGCGGCATCGCTAGCGCCAACATCCGAAAGCGTGACGCCGCGCAGCTCGGCTCCGAATCCCTCGCGCAGTGGGATCACTTCCATCGGCAAATCCTCCCTGACTTTTCTTGTTGAGGCGAGGTTAGGGGAAAAGCCCGCCAGCGGCAACGCCGCGCGCGCCGCCTTACCCCATCGCGATCAGATTGTGCCGCGCACGTCGGTCCGCGGCCTCCATGCGATGCGTGACGAAGGCGAACAGCGCCCAGCTCGAATGGAAGGCGACGCCGGCCAGAACCACGATGGCTCCGGGAATCGGGCCGATCGAGGCGCGGTCCCAGATCTCGCTCAGCGTGGTCAGCGGCAACGGGTGGATCGCCAGCTTGCCGTAATAGGCGATCGCCTGGATCGCGAAGATCCAGCCATAGGTCCGGCGCAGCCGCCGGCCGATCGCCCGGGCCAAGCTGATGTGGTAGCTCGGGTGGCGGTAGTCGTTGGCGAGCAGCTCGGTCCAGGCCGCGTTCGGCGTCGGACCTTCGCCGCGGATCATCGGCGCGTAGAAATCGGTTTCGAGCAACCGCGCGCGGGCGCGCCAGACGTTGAAGTAGCGATAGCGCCGCGCCTCGAACAACAGGAAGACCGTGACCAGCAACCCGACCAGCACCATCGGCAAGGGCGAGGCCTCTGCGCTGCTGTAGGTCGCTGACAGCGCGATGCCGGTGGTGACCACCGCCCAGTTGGTGGAGCTGTCGAGGCGGGTGCGCCAGACCGTGCTGCGGTAGACCTCGCCACGATAGAGATGGGCGAGCGCGCCGATCTCGGCAGCAGTGAATTCGAGCCTTCCGGCCTGTCCCGGCTCCGGCTCGCGCGGCTGGGGCGACGGCATGGCGGCCTCCGGCGATGCTGGCTTGCGATCCCGGAGCATAGCGCGGAATCCGCACGGCGGGCGAGTTAGTTACGCCGTCCGGCGTCCCCAACTCCAACCGCACGGCTCGCCGCATCGCCTGTTCAGACGATCCGCGAGGTCTTGTTGCCCCAATAGCGATCGCGCAGCAGGCGCTTGTAGAGTTTTCCGGTCGGCAGCCGCGGCAGCTCGGCCTCGAAATCCACCGAGCGCGGCACCTTCTGGCGCGACAGCGCGCTTGCGCAGAACGCGATCAGCTCCTCGGCGAGCTCCGGCCCCGGCGCGATGCCGTCGACCGGCTGCACCACCGCTTTCACCTCCTCGCCGAGATCGATATTGGGCACGCCGAACACGGCGGCGTCGGCGACCTTGGGATGGGTGATCAGGAGGTTCTCGCATTCCTGCGGGTAGATGTTCACGCCGCCGGAGATGATCATGAAGGTGGCGCGGTCGGTGAGATAGAGGAAGTTGTCGTCGTCGACATAGCCGACGTCGCCGACCGTGCTCATGCTGCCGTCCGCCGAGCGGGCCTCGCTGGTCTTGGCCGGATCGTTGAAATATTCGAATGGCGTCGCGGTCTTGAACCACACTGTGCCCGGCGTGCCCTTCGGACAGGGCTGCATGTTCTCGTCGAGGATATGCAGGTCGCCGAGCAGCACCTTGCCGACGGTGCCGCGATGCGCCAGCCACTCCTCGCTGTTGCAGGCGGTGAAGCCGAGGCCCTCGGTCGCGCCGTAATATTCGTGGATGATCGGGCCCCACCATTTGATCATGTCGTCCTTGACCAGCGCCGGGCAGGGCGCCGCGGCATGGATCGCGATCTCGAGTGTCGACAGATCGTAGCGGGCGCGCACCTCCTCGGGCAGCTTCAGCAGGCGCGAGAACATCGTCGGCACCAGTTGGCTGTGGGTGATGCCCCATCTCTCGACCAGCTGGAGATAGCGCTCGGGATCGAAGCTCTCCATGATAACGACGGTGCCGCCCATCCGGATGGTGAGATTGACCGCGGCCTGCGGCGCCGAGTGATAGAGCGGCGCCGGCGACAGGTAGACCATGCCCTCGCGGTAGTGCCAGAGCTTGGTCAGGAAATCGAACAGCGGCAGGTTTTCTGACGGCGGCTGCTCGGGCAGCGGCCGCACGATGCCCTTCGGCCGGCCGGTCGTGCCGGACGAATAAAGCATCGCGGTGCCGGCATATTCGTCCGCGATCGGCGTCGCCGGCAGGCCGGCAGTCGCCTCTCGTAGCCCGACGATGCGATCGCTTTCACTGTCGCCGTCGACCACGATGCAGAGTTCGACCTGCGGACACTCCTTCAGCGCCTCGCGCGCGATGTCGAGCTTCAGCTTCGAGGTGATCAGGATCCGCGACTGGCTGTTGGTCAGGATGTAGGCGAGCTCACTGGGCGTGAGGTAGGAATTGACGCAGGTGAAGTAGAGGCCGGAACGTTCGCCGGCGCCGCAGGCCTCGAGGTAGCGGTTGTTGTTCTCCATGAAGATCGAATAGTGGTCGAGCCGCTTCATGCCGCGGTTGCGGAAAAGATGCGCGAGACGGTTGTTGCGCGCCTCGAGCTCGCGATAGGTGACGATCTCGCCGGTCCCGGCCATGATGAAGGCCGGTTGCAGCGGGCGCAGGTAAGCATGCTTGCCGGTGTACATCGAAGCTCAGATCTCCCCTCAGTGTTGCTTTAAGCGGCCATCACCAGAATCTCGCGGACCTGGGACGGACCGTCGATCTTGCGCGGGTTGCGCGGCACCCAGGGCGTACGCATCGCACCCGCCGCGATGCGGTCGAAATGCTCGGGTCCAACGTGGACCTCCTGCAAACTGCGCGGCATGCCGAGGTCGCGGATGAAGCGGTCGAGCACGTCGCCGGCGTCCGCGCCCGGATGTCCCATCGCGGCCGCGACCAGGGCCTGCCGGTCGGCATTGTCACGCTTGTTCCAGCGCATCACCGCGGGCAGCATCACGCACGACGTGTAGCCGTGCGGCACGTCGAACTCGGCGCCGAGCACGTAGCCGATGCCGTGGCTCGCGCCCATCGGCACGCCGGAGGCGAGCGGGCCGGTCGAGAGCCAGGTGCCGATCTGGCAATCCATCCGCGCCGATATGTCGTTCGGATCGGCCTTCACCCGCGGCAGGCCGGCCGCCAGCATCTCCAGCCCCTTTAGCGCCTGCGCATCGCCGTAAGGATGCGCCTCGCGCGAGCAGATGCCTTCGACGCAATGATCGACGGCGCGAATGCCGGTCGACAGGAACAGCCAGTCCGGCGTGTGCACCGAGAGTTCCGGATCGAGGATGGTGGCGCGCGGCATCGCCAGGGGATGGTGTAGCATCTCCTTCTGCCGCTTGGCCTCGTTGGTGACGCCTGCAATCGACGAGAACTCGCCGCCGGCGATCGTGGTCGGCACGCTGATCTGGCGCACGGTGGGAGGGTTCATCTCGGGCGAGACGCCGCCGTGGGTGCGGATCGTGTCGATGCCGTCGGATGTCATGACATTGTTGGCGAGGCAGAGCTGCACGGCCTTGGCGCCGTCGGTGATCGAGCCACCGCCGATGGTGACGATCAGATCGGCCTTCGCATCGCGCGCCTGTTGCGCCGCCGCGATGACCGCGGCGCGCGGCGTGTGCGCCGGCATCTGGTCGAAGGTGCCGACACAGCGGGTGCCGAGCGCTTGGCGGACTTTCTCGATCTCGTCGGTTTCGCGATTCAGCGTACCCGATACCATCAGGAAGGCGCGCTGGGCGGCAAGCCGGTCCAGTTGCTCGACGATGGCCTCACGGGCGGGCCGCCCGAACACGACCTCGTCCATGGCGCCGAATACAACACGGCCTCGATGCACGCGCCTGTCCTCCCTCAAGATGGCCCGCCTTGGTGGCAGCCCTTTGCGGGGAGGTTAGCGGAGGAAATCGGGGCCGTCATCAGGGCTCTCGGTTGCACGTTCAGCGGCTCCGCGTTCACCACCGTCGTCCCGGCCGAGTGCGCAATTGCGCACGGGGCCGGGACCCATAACCACCGCATTTGGTGATGAAAGGGACCGCGGCCCCAGCGTCGCGCAGCAATTGAGGTTTGGGGTAATGGGTCCTGGCTTTCGCCAGGACGACGCCGAGTGTGTTGCGCATTCTGTGAGTCATGCTTCCACATCCTCGCGGCGCGCTGCGTCCGAGTCTTGCGTTTACTTGCGCTCCTCCTAAGCAGAGGGCGCAGGGAAAGCCGGGTGAGCTTTGGTTCAGACCGCGGATGACCGGCAGCAGAAATCTTGACGGCAACATCGCGGCGTGTGTTACACCTCGACCGCAACAGGGACGTGCGCATGACATCCACCGTCGATCTGGCCAAACTGCATATCGATGACTTCCGGTCGCATCAGGGCGCGGAGTTCGAGATGCAGACGGCGGAAGGTGTCGTGGCGCTGAAGCTTGCGAAGGTCGAGGCCGTGGGCAACAGCGGCCGGCCGGGCGGTGCGTTCTCGCTGCTGTTCACGACGCCGAAGGGAGCATGGTTGCCGCAGGCGATCTATCCGGTGCGGCATCCGGCGCTGGGCGTGATCGAGATATTCATGGTGCCGATCGGTCCGCTCGGAGACGGCAACGGCTATCAGGCGATCTTCACCTGACGATCGGGAGCGCCCGTCGCCCGCCAGCGCATCAGGTCGTAGACGCCCTTGTCCTCCTCGGTGACGAAACCGAGCCGGCGGTAGAGCCGCATCGCGGGATTGAGTTTCTCGACATGGATCGAGACGTCCTTGCCGGCATCAGCCGCTTCGTCCATCGCATCGCGCAATAGCGCCTCGCCGTAACCCTTGCCGCGATGCGCCGGCATGAAGGCAATGTCGATAATGCGGTGCTGGCTTGGCCAGCGCTCGATGTAGAACCGGCCGATGTCCTCATCTTCGCGCGTGATCACCAGCCAGTCGGCGTTCGGATAGTATTGCTGGTAGTGCGCGTGCTGGGCACGGAATTGCTGATCGAGAAAGGCGGCCTTGTCCGCTTCGCTCCAGGGCACCGGCGCCAGCTCCTCGGTGCGCGTCGCGGCATAGAGCCGGCCGAGGAACGGTAGGTCGGCCTCCGATAGGCGGCGAAAACCGCAGCCGGATCGCGCCGCGCGGGCCCAGCCGAATGCGGGTGCGCCAGTGGAGGAAGCGGGGAGCGCCAAAACGACCTCAGCCCCGTGGCGGGAAGACGCCCTGCAGCGAAATGCAGAAATTGAGCGTCAGATAGGGCATCAGATTGTTGTGCGCCAGGCCGGAGCCCGTCAGTCCGATCATGTTGGGGCTCATCTGCACCAACGTGGGCGTCGGAGTGCCGGCGACATAGGCCGCGCCGTTGAGCGATCGTGCGATGCCCCGGTTCGATGCCGGTGCTGCCTGGTCGGCCTGCAGGTTGATCGCCATCATGTCGTGGGGGTGCGAGGCGAGTTCCGATTGCAGCAGAGTTACCGTATCGGAGCCGCCGTTCTCGCCGAGGTCGTACAGCGAGAGGCCGGGTCCTTGCCCCGGCGCCAGTGGCGCGTTGCCCTGCATGTTCGGAAGTCCGAAGTTCGACGTGCCGTTGCCGCCATAGGTGGTGCCGAGCAGCGAGAACAGCGCAGTGTTCTGCGAGAGCGGGACAAGCTGACCGTTGCAGAAAGCCCAGCCCTTGGGGGCGAAGTTGAACGGAAAGATGCGGATCTCGGCGACGAAGGGGTCAGCCATGGTGTCGCGCTCCTAGCTCTGGCTCGGGAAGATGCCGAACAGCGAAATAATGAAACCGATGCACAGAAAGGGCTGGATGTTGCTGTGCGGCAGGCTGCCGCCGGTCGGTCCGATCACCACCGGGCTCAGCGGCGTGGTCGGCGTTTGCTCCTTGTAGAGCAGCAGCGCACCGCTCATCTGGTCGAGCACGTTGCCTTGCGGGTTCGAGCTCGTGCCGGTGTTCTGCGATGCCAGCATCGTATGGGTATGTGCCGGAATCGTCTGCGTCGTGAGGGTGACTTGCTCGACGCCGCCGATTTCGCCAATCGTGAACGCGGTGCCCGCATTGGTGCCCATATGCACCGGCAGCCGGCCGCGGAGGTCCGGCAGCCCAAAGGTCGACTGGCCGTCGCCGCCATAGGTGGTGCCGATCAGGTTGAACAGCGCGTCGTTTTCGGAAATCGCCAGCAGCCTGCCATCGCAGAACTGCCAGCCGGCCGGCGCGAAATTGCCGGCGAACATTTTGATTTCGCCGATGAACGGTTGTGGCATGAGAGGTCTCCGTCAATTCTGCGAAGGGAAGATGCCCTGCAGCGCGATGCAGAAATTGATCGTCAGGAACGGTTGCATGTTCTGATGCGCCTGGCTGCCGCCGACCGTGGAAATGCTGCCCGGCGCGAGCGCGGTCAGCGCCGCGGGCGCGGCGTAGGCGTTGTTCAAGGCGCCGAGAACGTTGTTGGCCGGCACCAGAAGTGCGCCATTGGTGTTGGTGGCGTTCGCGATGTGGGTGTGCTGCGGGATTTCGTTGATCGAAAGCGTGTGCGCCTGCTCGCCGCCGAGTTCACCGAGCACATGGCCGTTGCCGACATGCATCGGGGTGCGACCCTGCAGATTGGGCAGTCCGAAGTTGGTCTGCCCGTTGCCGCCATAGACAGTGCCAAGCAATGAAAACAGCGGTTGGTTCTGATTGAGCGGCACCAACTGCCCGTTGCAGAACGCCCAGCCTTTGGGCGCAAAGTTGAAGGTCATCATGCGGATTTCGGAAAGAAACGGATCGGCCATGAGTCCCTCCGCGAATACGTCGTAAGATTTGTGAAAAATACAAGACAATGACGCAGCGTCGTCAACATGTGCACGATAGCGTGTTTTTCACTAATTGCAACCTAAACGTTTGTGCCGCGTTGGCAGTTTTTATTCAATCATCGGTTGAGTGCGACGTCCGCGAGTCGCGAAACCGCGATCGCTGACTACGGAACTCGTGTCATGAAACGGACGTCCGCGCGTACTCCCTGCGCGACGATCGGAGTTCTCCGCTCCGGGCAATTCGGATTCGATCGTGCCGAACGAACCACGTCTGCCGGAGCGATCCGGCAGGCGTCGTGGTTGATACGGTGCCCGATCAGACGATCAGGTCGTGATGCACCTGGGTGTGGGCGTGATTGTCGGTCGGCGTGCCGCCCATTGCTGCGAACGCTGCCTCGTGGCCGGTCCACCACGGCGCTGCCGCATTGGAAAGGCCGCTGAACAGATCGGACAGGTTCTGGGTGTTCGCGCCGGTGTCGGCATGGCTTGCGCCGGTCGGGGTCTGCGGCGGCGACTGGGTGAACGACGAGAAGTTGAAGCTGTCACCGGTGGCCAGATTGAACTGCGAAGACGCAGTGCCCTGCGTGGGCATGACGTGCGGCGCGGCCGTGTTGGCATCAGCGGCACTCGGCAGCCGGCGCTCGCCATCGGCCAGGTTGATGTACATCAAGTCGCCGGAGTGGCTCGGCGTCGTGTCGTCCGCCAGGCCGACGACGTGACCGAGTTCGTGCGCCACCGCGGTCAGAAGGTCGAGATGTCCGGCTGCCGCACTGGTCGGGTCCGCGAACAGGTCGGTCGCGGTCGCGGCATGGGCAAACTCGAAATTGTCCGATGGTGTCGGGTCGACGAACCAGCCGTGTCCGGCGGCGCTGGCATCGATCGTGATGTGGCCGATCGATTCCGCGCTGATGACGTTGCCGCCGAGACTGGCGACGCTGAACGTGACCGCCTTCATGGTGGCGAGCTGGCTTGCCGTCGCACCGGCCGTGGCCCATTGCGCGATCGCCGCGGAGATGACGGAATTCAGCTCCGTCTGGGTGAGGTTGGTTTCGCCCGTCGTCGGCGAGGCCGCTTCGACGCCGCCCGAGACGGCGACCATGAACTGGGCGCCGCCGAAATAGCCGCCACCCGCGGACTGCCCGGGGTCACCGATGGCCTGTGTGCCGACCGCCCCGTTTCCGGTGCCGGTCACGGTGTTGTTGCCCGCCACATAGCTCCCAACCGCAGCGAAATTATACGGCGTGCCGGCATAGTTGGGGCTGCCGATCAAACCGGTTTTCGAAACGCCCTCCTGCTCGAGGAAGATGCCGGCGACCAGGCCGAGGCCCGTGTTGCCGCCGAGATCGACGCTGTTCTTCAGCGCGCCGGCGCCGCCGATCGTGGCGTTCAGCAGGTTGTTGTCGCCGCCGGCTCCGGTCGCCGACCCGTTCTGCACATCGATGCCGGCAAATCCGTTCGTCGAATCCAGCGTATCGATCGTGTTGCCCTGGATCACCGCGGTCATCGCCCCGCCGGCGCCGTTATGGTTCAGCGTAAAGATGCCGCCGACGACGCCGGAGATATGGTTGTTGGTGATGGTCGTGCTCGACGTGCCCGCGCCGTCCTGGAAGACGTTGATGCCGATGCCCTGAGTAGAGCCGCTGCCGGCCACGCCCTGGGTGCCGATCGTATTGCCGTCGATCGTGCCGGTGAAGTGCGCGTCGGTGCCGGTACCCTTGGTGACTGCGAGCGCGGCGCCGAGAGCGCCCTTGATGATGTTGTTCGCGATGTCGTAAGTCAGCGTGATATTGTTGGTTGGGCCGCCGCCGCCGATCGTAATGCCGCCGCCGCCGCTGACGATGTTCTGGTTGGTGTTGCTGAAATTGTCGCCCGACATGACCAGGTCCGACGACACCGTGCCGAGCAGATTGAGCTGGAACATGTCGCCGCGCGCGGAAGTGACGTTCGAGTTCTGGATCGTGGCGTTGAAGGTGCCGCCGGTGGCCTCGAAGCCGATCGCGTCGTTGGACGCGTTGCCGGCCGCAGAATTGGTCGCGAAGGTCGAGCCGGTCACGGTAATGCGGTTCAGCGTCTGGCCGCCGTCGTTGAACACGTGCAGGGCATCATAGGCTGCGCCGGTGAGAGTCGAGTTCGTGATCGACGCCGTGCCCGACAGGCCGGTGAAGTAGACGTCGCCCTCGCCGATGCCGCCGACGCTGGTGCCGTTGGTGCCGGTCACCGTGGTGTTGCCAAGCGCAAAGCCGGTGACGTTGGTGCCGACGATGCCGTAGTTCTGGAAGTCGTGCATCGTCACAAAGGAAATCTGCACATCCTTGGTGTTGTTCAGGTAGACGCCGCTGCCCTGCGTGGTGCTGCCGTCGACGCCGGTCTTGCTGGCGATGGTGCCGCCGCTGCCCGCCGTCGAGCCGTCGCCGGTGACGTGCAGGCCGCCATTGCCGGCGGCGGTGCCGGTGTTGGAGAGGATAATGCCGTTGCCGGAGCCGCCGCTCGACGTGATGCTCTTGAAGGTGAGGTTGTTAGAGCCGATCTGGGTGTTCTCGACATCGAGCGCGGTACCGGTGCCCGATGTGATGGAGTTGGCGGTGCCGGTCAGCGTGATGCTGCCGCCATGCGTGAAGTTCATGCCGGCGCCGCTGGCCGTCTTGATCACGATGTCGGACATCGTGACGGTGCCGACATTGTTGCCGTCGTCGCTGATGCCGATGCCGGTCGAGGCCGAGGTGTCGATGCTGACGCCGTTGATGGTGTGGCCCGTGGTGCCGAGCAGGTCGATGCCGTTGTCGGCGCCAGTGACATGGATGACCGGATCGGTGCCGGAGCCGACATTCGCGGTGACCAGCTGGTTGGTCACCGGATTGGTGAACTGCAGGGTATGGCTGCCGCCGATCAGATTGACGCCGTTGGCGAGATTGATGCCGTTGGCTTCGCTGTAGGTGCCGGTGCCGTGCTCGAGCACGACGTAGTCGCCGGAGCCTGCCGGGTTGGCTGCATTGAAGGCGGCGATCGAGGTGTAGGGATCGGCCTGGGTGCCGAGGTTGTGGCTGGTGCCTGTCGTCGAGTTGTCGATGTAGAACACCTGCGGAACGACGCCGACATGGAAGGTCTGCGGGCCGGAGGTCTGCGCGCCGGGTGTGCCGGTGTTGCCATTGTCGTTGACGTTCAGCGTGACGGTATCGGTGCCGGTGAAGCCGTCGTCGCTGTTGTAGGTCAACGTCGCCAGCGCGGTGTTGACCTGCGCGATGGTGCCGGTGAGCGTGACGGTATGGGTGTTGTTGTTGGTGAAACTGGCAAGTCCGGTGACGTCGAAAGACAGCGCGCCGTGGTTCGAAGTGATCGTTGCGGTTTCGTTACCGCCTGCGGAATCGATGTCGGCGACCGAGAGCCCCGATATCGCGAGGTTGGTGTGCGAAAAGGCCGTCCCGACCGATGAATCCGAAGGCACCGTCGCGGTCGGCGGATCGTTGATCGCGGTGACGGTCTGGGTTGCGGATGCCGATCCCGTGTCGTTGCCGCCGTGCGCGGTGCCGCCGTCGTCGACGGCGGTCACGGTATAGGCGCGCGCCGTGGTGTCGGGAGGCTCGCCGGTGTTGTTGAACTGGACGGCATCGAGGATCGCGTTGTAATGCGCAATCGTGTCGGTGCCGGTCAGGGTGACGGTTTCGGTGGTGGCCGTGCTGGAGATCGCGAAGTGGATATTGCCGATGTCGCCGCTGGTGCCGGCGTGACCCGCGATCGACAGTACGTCCGACGGCTTGAGGTCGCTCAGCTCGAAGGTCGCGCTGATCAGGTTGGCGCTGTCGACGTCGGTGATCGTGAGGTTCGGGGCGATCGTGACCGGGATCGAATTCGCCGGCGGCGTGCCGACCGGCGGCTCGCTGAAGTTGGTGATGGCGCCGATTGTCACCACCGGCGGGTTGTTGACCGGCGTGACGTCGATGGTGTCGGTCGCAGGCGTGCCGTCGAGCGTGCCGTCATTGGCGGTGATGGTCACCGTGCGGGCCAGGCCGGACGGGTTGTTGCTGGTGTTGAAGTATGTGATCGAATCCAGTGCGGTCTGGAAGTCGCCGACCGTGGAGCCGGCGATACCGGTCAGGGTCAACTCACCGTGCAAGGCGTCCCATGCGCCGTGGATGTGCGCGGTGTCGACGAAACCGAGGACATCCTGGCCGTTGAAATAGTTGCCGGTGATCTGCACCGTCACGTGATCGAGCGTTGCGTTGTCGGCGTCGGTGACCGTCAGCGCCGGGTCGAACGCGGTGGCGGCCTGCCCTTCGATGTAGTTCAGGGTATGGCCGCCGGTCACGACGGGCGGCGCGTCCGGAGGAGCCACGGTCTCGGCGTTTGACGTGCCGGTGACGCCGGCACTGACCGTGTCGGTCGCGGTGATGGTCTGGCTTCCGGCGGTCTCGAACTTCTCGGTGAAGGTGCCGATGCCCCCGGTCAGCGTCGTGTCAGACGGCAGCACGGCGGTGGGATCGCTCGATGTGAAGTGCACGGTGCCGGTGTAGCCGGTGGCGACGTTGCCATGGGCATCGAGCGCCGTGACGGTGACCGATCCTGCAATGTCCGCGCGGCCGTTGGCCGGGATGCTCACCACAAAATGCGTGGCGGGGCCGGGCGCGACGTTTTCGGCATTCGACGTACCGGTGATGGCGCTGATCGTGTCGGTCGCGGTGATGGTCTGGTTGCCGGCGGTATCGAAGGTCTCGTTGAAGGTTCCGGTGCCATTGGTCAACACCATGTCGGCCGGCAGCGCGGCGCTGCCGTCGGTCGACGTGAAGTGCACGGTTCCGCTGTAGCCGGTGACGACATTGCCGAAGGGATCGAGCGCGCTCACAGTGCCGGAGCCGGCGGTGCCGGCAGAGCCGCTGCCCGGAATGCTGACGGCAAAGTGCGTGGCGGCGGCCGCCGTCACGGTTTCGGCATTCGACGTGCCGGTGATCGTGCTCGTCACCGTGTCGGTCGCCGTGATGGTCTGGCTTCCCGCGGTGTCCAGCGTCTCGCTGAACGTGGCGGTGCCGTTGGTCAGCGTCATGTTGGCCGGCAGAACGGCATGGCCGTCGGTCGACGTGAAGTGCACGGTTCCGGTGTAGCCGGTGACGACGTTGCCGAAGGCGTCGAGCGCGGTCACGGTGCCTGAACCGGCGACTCCCGCAGTGCTGCTGCCCGGAATGCTGATCGCGAAGTGTGTGACCGGACCCGGCGTCACTGTCTCGGTATTCGAGGTGCCGGTGATGCCGGGGCTGACCGTATCGGTCGCGATGATGGTCTGGCTGCCGATCGACTCGAATGTCTCGCTGAAGCTGCCGGTGCCGTTGGTCAACGTCACGTCGGCGGGCAGCACGGCGTGGCCGTCGCTCGATGTGAAGTGCACGGTTCCTGTGTAGCCGGTGGCGACGTTGCCGAAGGCATCGAGCGCGGTGACGATGACCGAACCCGGTGTCCCCGCCGCTCCGCTCGCCGGAATGCTGACCACGAAATGCGTGGCGACGCCGCCCGTCACGGTCTCGGTGTTCGACGTGCCGTTGATGGCGCTGACCGTGTCGGTCGCGGTGACGGTCTGGCTGCCGGCGGTCTTGAATGTCTCGTTGAAGCTGCCGGTGCCGTTGGTCAACGTCATGTCGGCCGGCAGCACGGCGCTGCCGTCGCTCGACGTGAAGTGAACGATCCCCGAATAACTCGTCGCGACATTGTTGAAGGCATCAAGCGCCGTGACGATGACCGAGCCCGGTGTCCCCGCCGTGCCGTTGGCGGGGAGACTGACCGAAAAATGCGTGGCGACGCCCGGTGTCACGATCTCGGCATTCGATGTGCCCTTGACGGCGCTGTTGGCCGTGTCGGTCGCGGTGATGGTTTGGCTGCCGGCGGTGTCCAGCGTTTCGCTGAAGCTGCCGGTGCCGTTGGTCAACGTCACGTCGGCCGGCAGCGCGGCTTGGCCGTCGCTTGACGTGAAGTGAACCGTACCCGTGTAGTTGGTGACGACGTGGTTCAAGGCATCGAGCGAGGTGACGGTGACCGTGCCTGGCGTTCCCGCTGCGCCGTTGGCCGGAATGCTCACGGCGAAGTGAGTTGCCGCACCCAATGTCACATCGATCGTGAAGCTCTGCGAGCTGCTCAGGGTGCCGTCGCTCGCGGTCGCGGTGACGGTGTAGGCGTGACCAGGCGCGGTGACGTAGTTGATCTTGCTGGGATCGGCGACGGTGATGACACCTGTCGTCGCATTGATGGCGAAGCCCCCGCCCGAACTATCGCCAGTCAGGCTATAGGTCACGGCATTCATATCGGCCGATGTTGCGGTGATGCCCACAGCCGTGCCGGCCGCGGCGCCTTCCGCCACCTTGTTGGCTGCCGCATTGCTGTCGACCGGCGTGGACGGCGCAACGTCGGTGACGGCGATGGAGAAACTCTGCGCGCTCGTCGCGATGCCGTCGCTCGCCTGAACGGTGATGGTGTAGGCATGACCGGGGCTGGTCACGTAGTTGATCTTGGTGGGGTCCGCGACCGACACCACGCCGGTGTTCGGGTCGATCTTGAACCCGCCGCTGGAGGTGTCGCCGGTCAACGAATAGGTGACGGCATTGCCGCTGCTGCTGGTGGCCTGCGCGGTGATGTTGGCAAGCGTGTTGGCCGCGGCGCCCTCAATGACCGTGTTACTCCCCGAATTGGCATCGACCGGCGCCGACAGCGAGTCGGTGACCGGCGGCCAGAGCGTGCCGGGAGGGCAGCCGAGGTAGAGATATTGCAGACCATACGTGTCGGCGAACGCTTGGGCGGCCGCGTCGAGGACGATATGACCGGTCGAATCGAGCTGAAGTTCGGGGCGCGTTAAACCACCGATTGTATAAGCGGGTATGGTCGACATGCGCACTCCTGCGACCGGCGTGGAAGCCGATCAATATTTACAATTGTTGGGGACGATGACGTGTGAAGCCGCTCACACGTTGAAGTTGATCACCCGCGACCGGCGATCGCGCCGAGCCGCCTGCAATTCGAGCAAGCCGCGATGTTCGCGCAGCCGTGGCATCAGCGAGCTCAACTGCCCGTGCCATTTGCGTAGTCGCTTTCACACACTCGCGCCGCGACAAAACACAATGAATGTTCGAGGAAAATGCGGCGGGCCAAGAATATTCATGCTTTGGCAACCATGACCGTATTGGCGATACTACCGGGTGTCAATGTGTGTCCGGATGACAACCGCGCCGCCAACTATGATTCCGCTCGTGCAGCGAGAGGTAGAGTGCGGGAACCTGGCTGATCCTGCCGTCAGCGGGCCGGAGGTTTCTGTGCCAAAATTGGAATCGGGTGCAGTGTGACGAATCTGTGAAACGAATTCGCGTTGTGATTGATTCGGGGCGGCCTGTCTGTGACCTCGCAGCTCCGATAGGCCAGCCAAACTGCCCCTTTTCGTCGTCACGGTTTCGCGAGCGTGTCGTAAGGCTTTCAGATTGCGCAACTATTCGCTTGATCCGGCGGCCATCTTGAACAGACTGGGGTGCGGTTACATCTGTGACGTCCGCTGCCGCGACATTGCGGTGGTCCATCCGTGTTGAATCACCGCAATTTTAGTTGCGACTTTCGTAGCCCTGCTTTGGTCGGCGTGCTTCGTAGTCTTTTGGGGGAGAGCGAATTGAGTTCGATTGACAGAACGGGGCGTCCGGCTCCGGTGACCGGTGTCGAGCGTCGTTCGCTCCGCCGCCAGGGATTCGTCAGGGCGTGCCGGCGCGGCCTCGCGCCGATCGGGCTGTTGGCCGCGCTGACGGTCGGCGGCTGCGACGACAAGACCGCGCAATCGCAGGCCGCGCCTCCGGCGCCGCCCGTGACCGTCGCGCAGCCGGTCAAGCGCACCGTCACCGATTGGGACGAATTCACCGGCCGCTTCGAGGCGGTCGAGGAGGTCCAGGTCCGCGCCCGCGTCGGCGGCTTCGTCAACAGTGTCGAGTTCAAGGATGGTGACATCGTCCACACCGGCGATCTGCTTTACATCATCGATCCGCGGCCGTTCGAGGCGGTCGTGCTGCAGGCCGAAGGTCAACTCGCCGACGCACGCGCCAAGGGCGAGCTTGCCAAGCGGGATCTCGAGCGCGGGCTCAATCTGGTGCAGACCAGCGCGGTCTCGGAGCAGGTCGTCGACCAGCGCCGCCAGGCGTTGCAGGCGGCGCGCGCCGCCGAGACGCAGGCCGAGGGCTCGCTGAAGGCCGCGCAGCTCAACGTCGAATTCACCCATGTGCTGGCGCCGATCACCGGCCGCGTCAGCCGGCATCTGGTGACGCCGGGCAATCTCGTGCAGGGCAGCGAGAGCGGTTCGACGCTGTTGACCTCGATCGTGTCGCTCGATCCGATTTACATCTATTTCGACGTCGACGAGGCGACCTATCAGCGCAACAGCAAGCTGTGGTTCGAAGGCCGGCGGCCGAGTTCGCGCGATACCGCGAACCCGGTGCAGGTGGCGCTGACCGGCGAGACCAAACCCTCGCATGAAGGCAAGATGGACTTCATCGACAACCGCCTCGACGTCTCCACCGCGACGCTGCGCAGCCGCGCGGTGATCCCGAACAAGGACCTCTCGATCCTGCCCGGCCAGTTCGGCCGCGTCCGTCTGATCGGCTCCTCGCCCTACGAGGCGCTGCTGATCCCGGATACCGCCATCGCCACCGACCAGTCGCGCAAGATCGTGTTCGTGGTCAAGGACGACAACACGGTGGAAGCAAGGACAGTTACGCTCGGACCGCTGGATGAGGGCCTGCGCGTGATCCGCGAGGGCCTCAAGCCGGAGGACCATGTGATCGTCGACGGGCTGCAACGTGCCCGCGTCGGCGCCAAGGTGACGCCGAAAATGGCCCAGGCTCCCGCAGGTGCGAATGCCCCGGCAGACACCAAGCCCGCGGCAGGTGCGAAGCCATGAATCTCGGCAGGCTCTCCATCAACCAGCCCATCCTCGCGATGGTGCTGTCGATCGTGCTGCTGATCGTCGGCGCGATTGCCTATCCGACGCTGCCGGTCTCGGAATATCCCCAAGTGGTGCCGCCGACCGTCACCGTCACCACGCAGTATCCGGGCGCCTCGGCGCAGACCGTGTCCGACACCGTCGCAGCTCCAATCGAGCAGGAGATCAACGGCGTCGAGGACATGCTGTATCTCTACAGCCAGGCGACCTCGAACGGCCAGCTCACCATCACCGCGACCTTCAAGCTCGGCACCGACCTCGACAAGGCCCAGGTGCTGGTGCAGAACCGCGTCGCGATCGCGCAACCACGGCTGCCTGAAGAGGTGCAGCGCAACGGCGTCGTCACCCGCAAGAACTCGCCCGACATCCTGATGGTCGTGTTCATGCTGTCGCCCGACGACACGTTCGACCAGCTCTACATCTCCAACTACGCGCTGCTGCAGGTCCGCGACCAGCTGCTGCGGCTCGACGGCGTCGGCGACATCCAGATGTTCGGCGCGCGCGATTACTCGATGCGGCTGTGGCTCGATCCCGACCGGATCGCCAATCTCGGCCTGACCTCGGCCGAGGTGCTGGCGGCGATCCGGGCGCAGAACCTGCAGATCGCGGGCGGCCAGATCGCCGAGCCGCCGATCGCCGATCGCGCCTTCCAGCCGAATCTCGTGTTCACCGGCCGCCTCAAGGACATCAGGCAGTTCGAGGACATCGTGGTGAAGGCCGGCTCCGACGGCCGAACCGTGCGGCTGCGCGACGTCGCCCGCGTCGAGCTCGGTGCGCTGTCCTACGCCACCAACAGCTTCCTGCTGCGCAAATCGGCGGTCGCCCTGCTGGTGACGCAACGGCCCGGATCGAACGCGCTCGCCACCGCCAAGAGCATCTCCGACACGATGGAGCGGATGAAGGCGAGTTTCCCGAAGGGGCTCGACTACAACATCGGCTACAATCCGACCGAGTTCATCGCCCAATCGGTTCATGAGCTGATCAAGACGATCTACGAGGCGATGGCGCTCGTCGTCATCGTGGTGCTGGTGTTCCTGCAGGGCTGGCGACCTGCGATCATCCCGATCATCGCGATCCCGGTATCGCTGGTCGGCACCTTCGCGGTGATGGCCGCGCTCGGCTTCTCGATCAACAATCTGACGCTGTTCGGCCTGGTTCTCGCGGTCGGCATCGTGGTCGACGACGCCATCGTGGTGGTCGAGAATGTCGAACGACATCTCGAGCATGGCATGAGCCGCCGCGAGGCTGCGCTCAAGACCATGGAGGAGGTCGGCGGCGCACTGGTCTCGATCGCGCTGGTGCTGTGCGCGGTGTTCGTGCCGACCGCCTTCCTCGGCGGCATCTCCGGGCAGTTCTTCCAGCAATTCGCCGTGACGATTGCGGTCGCGACCGCGATCTCCTGCTTCTGCTCGCTGACGCTGTCACCGGCGCTGGCCTCGCAGATCCTGGTCCCGCACGAGGAGAAGCGCCCGCCGGCACGCTGGAACATCATCGCGCGCGGCTGGGACAGCTTCACCGCGCTGTTCAACCGCGTGTTCGACCGGCTGGCGCATGGTTATGCGGCGGTCGCCGACTTCGTGATCCGGCACACGGTGGTGATGGTCGCGATCTACCTTGTCTTGATCGGTAGCGCCGGCTGGCTGCTCGCGACCACCTCGCAGGGCTTCATCCCGGCGCAGGACCGCGGCTACGTCATCATCTCGGCGCAATTGCCGGGCGCCGCGTCGCTGGCGCGCACCACGACTGTGGTGCGCGAGATCGAGCGGATCGCGCTGGATACGCCGGGTATCGTCCGCGTCGCGGCGTTCGCCGGCTTCTCCGGCGCGACGCGCACGCAGGCGGGTAATGCCGCGGCGCTGTTCCCGGTGTTCGACGAGCCGGAGGCGCGTCTGAAGAAGGGATTGACGGCGACCGCGATCACCGCCGACCTGCGCAAGCGCCTGTCGGTGATCCAGGGCGCCTTCATCATCGTCATTCCGCCGCCGGCCGTGCCCGGTATCGGAACCGGTGGTGGTTTCACCATCCGCGTCCAGGACCGACAGGGGCGCGGGCCCGAACTGCTGGCGTCCGCGACCGACGAGCTGGTGCAGGCCGCGCGCAAGTCGCCGAACCTGACCTCGGTGTTTTCGCCGTACTCCGCGAATACGCCGCAGCTGTTCGTCGATATCGATCGGGTCAAGGCGCAGAAGCTCGGCGTTCCCATCGCCAACATCACCGACACGATCGAGACCTATTTCGGCTCGACCTATGTCAACGACTTCAACCTGTTCGGGCGCACCTACCACGTCACCGCGCAGGCTGATCTGCCGTTCCGCAAGGAGACCACCGATCTGTCGCGGCTGCGCACCCGCAACGCCAATGGCGACATGGTGATGCTCGGCAGCGTCGTGGACTTCAAGGACATCTCGGGCCCCGATCGCGTCGCGCGCTACAATCTCTACTCGGCGTCCGAACTGCAGGGTGAACCGGCGCCGGGCGTCAGCTCGACGACGGCGCTCAACACCATCAAGAAGATCGCCGACGATACCCTGCCGAGCGGCTTCTCGTTCGAATGGACGGATCTGTCCTACCAGCAGGTCAACGGCGCCAATGCCGGCCTCTACGTGTTCCCGATCTGCGTGCTGTTCGTCTATCTGGTGCTGGCCGCGCAATATGGCAGCTGGACACTGCCGTTCGCGGTGATCCTGATCGTGCCGATGTGCCTGTTCGCGGCCACCATCGGCGTGCGTATCATGGGCCAGGACGTCAACATCCTGACCCAGATCGGCTTCGTGGTGCTGGTGGGGCTGGCGGCCAAGAACGCGATCCTGATCGTCGAGTTCGCGCGCGATATCGAGCTCGAGGGCAGGCCGCGGCTGGAGGCGGTCATCGAGGCGTGTCGTCTGCGCCTGCGGCCGATCCTGATGACGTCGTTCGCCTTCATCCTCGGCGTGCTGCCGCTGGTGCTGTCGACCGGCTCGGGCTCGGAGATGCGCCAGGCGGTCGGCGTCGCCGTGTTCTTCGGCATGCTCGGCGTCACCCTGTTCGGCCTGGTCTTCACGCCGATCTTCTACATGGTGGTGCGCAACCTCGCGGAAGGAAAGAACGAGGGCAAGCCGAAGGAACCAGCGACGAATGTGGCGGGGTGAGCATTGCGCTCTCCACCCGTCATTCCGGGGCGCGCGCAGCGCGAGCCCGGAATCCATCGGGCCGCATGTCCAAGAGGAGAAATGGATTCCGGGCTCGCCGCTTTGCGGCGCCCCGGAATGACGCCGCAGGCCCATACTTTTGGCTGAGCGGAAAGAGATGGGCAGGCGCGGGGTTATAAAATAATGTCGCGCCGATTTTTCCTGATGAGAGACTGCTGGGAGAACATAACAATGAAGTCGGGATTTTTGGCTGCGGTTGCGGCATGCAGCCTGATGCTGGCGGCGCCGGCGACGGCCCAGGGTGTCAAGATCGGCATCCTGAACGACCAATCGGGCGTCTACGCGGACTACGGCGGAAAGTACTCGGTCGAGGCCGCCAGGATGGCGATCGAGGATTTCGGCGGCGAAGTGCTCGGCCAGAAGATCGAGATGGTCACCGCCGATCACCAGAACAAGCCCGACCTCGCGACCTCGATCGCGCGGCGCTGGTATGACGCCGATGGCGTCGACATGATCACCGAGCTGACGACATCGTCGGTGGCGCTCGCGGTGCAGGAGCTGTCGAAGGAAAAGAAGAAGATCGACATCGTGGTCGGCGCCGCGACGTCGGCGATAACAGGCGCGGCCTGCACGCCCTACGGCTTCCACTGGGCGTTCGACACCCATGCGCTCGCGGTCGGTACCGGCGGTGCGCTGGTGAAGGCCGGCGGTGACAGCTGGTTCTTCCTCACCGCCGACTATGCGTTCGGCTACGCGCTGGAAAAGGACACCAGCGAGATCGTCACCGCTGCCGGCGGCAAGGTGCTGGGCTCGGTGCGCGTGCCGCTGAACTCGTCGGACTTCTCCTCGTTCCTGCTGCAGGCGCAGAGCTCGAAGGCGAAGGTGATCGGCCTTGCCAATGCCGGCCAGGACACCACCAACTCGATCAAGCAGGCCGCCGAGTTCGGCATCGTGCGGGGCGGCCAGAAGCTCGCCGGCCTTCTGATGACGCTCGCCGAGGTCAATGGTCTCGGCCTCGAGGCTGCGCAGGGCCTGGTGTTGACCGAAGGTTTCTACTGGGATCATGACGACAAGACCCGCGCGTTCTCCGAGCGCTTCTTCAAGCGGACGGGGCGGATGCCGAGCATGATCCATGCCGGCACCTATTCGGCGACGCTGAGCTATCTGAAGGCGGTGAAGGCTGCCGGCACCAAGGATTCCGATGCGGTCGCCAAGAAGCTGAAGGAGCTGCCGGTCGACGACGCCTTCGCCCAGGGCAAGGTGCAGGAGAACGGCCGCATGGTCCACGACATGTATCTGTTCGAGGTCAAGAAGCCCTCGGAATCGAAGAAGCCGTGGGACTATTACAAGCAGCTCGCCGTGGTGCCCGGCGATCAGGCCTTCCCGCGGGCCAAGGACAGCGGCTGCCCGCTGACCAAGTGACGCGAAGCTGACGCAACAAACATCGGTGTCGTCCCGGCGAAAGCCGGGACCCATAACCACCGATGTTAGCTACTTTGCAGCGCTGTGGCCCCAGCCATCGCAAAACTAGGCCCTGTGGTTATGGGTCCCGGGTCAAGCCCGGGACGACAGCGGAGTGTGCGGCGCGATCGCGCCGTCAATGCACCAGCCGCCACACCGCGCCGCCGAGTGCGCCGATCCACAGGATGATGCAGGCTGCGGCCTGAATCGCAAAACCCCGGCTGCGCTTTGCTACCGCCTCGCGATAGCCGATGAAGTAGACGATGCGGCCGACCACCCAGAGCGCGCCGATCGCAGCCGCGGCGGCATCGCCGTTATAGATCGCGAACAGCCAGAGCGACGGCAGGAAGATCGGCATCCATTCCAGCGTGTTCATCTGGATGCGGAAGATGCGCTCGAAATCCGGATGCCCCGAGATCGCCGGCAGCTTGACGCCATAGGCGACGCGGGCGCGCGCGACCTGCGTCGAGGTGAAGAAGTAGAACGCGACCGCAAGGCAGGTCACGATGGCCGTGTAGTGGTACATGTCAGGCGTGTCCTCTTGTTTTATTGGCCCCGATGTCATGACGGGGCGGCAGCGACCGGTGTGACTGGCGGAATTTTTTGCTGGGCCGCTCTAGTACCCGGTCATCTCAAGATAGCCGATTCCCGCGTGACTGCCCGCAAAGCGGATCGGGCCCTCCCAATAAGGGAAGCTGGTCCCCATCCAGGCCTTCGGATTGACCGGCGTGGTTTCGATGGCAAGGCCGCGGGTAGGCAGCGTCACGCGCCAAGATGTCGGCAGCTTGCGGCCGTCGATTTCGGTGGTCGCAGTCGGCGTGATGCTGTTGCCGGCTGCCGCAATCTCGGCCGAGCCGCCGTCCGCCGTGATCCAGTTACCGAACAGGTTCTCGCGGCCATCCTTCTGGCGCAGCCGGTACAGCATCAGCTTCTCGTCGCCGGGCAGATGCAGCGAGAACCAGTCCCAGCCGGTTTGATCGGCCGCCAATGGCTGGCTGCTCCATTCGCGATCCATCCAGGCCATGCCCGTGACGTCGACCGGTCTGTCGTCGATCACGATTCGGCCGGATGCCCGGTAGAACGGCTGGCTGTAGTAATAGGAGGCCTGTCCACGATCCGACTTGCGGCTGTAGCCACGGTCGCCTTGCAGCACCAGCGGGCGATTGGCGTCGAGGCGGAGCGCGGTGCTGAAGTCGGCAGCCGAGGCCTTCAGCTCGAGCGGCGCGACGCGCGGCGCATCGAACGGGTCGATCCCGCGCATCTCCCAGGCGTCGATCCAGGCGCGGAACGGCGTCGCTTCGACACCGGCCTGGCCGACGCCGCCGCGCGCAAAGGTCTCGCTGAAGCGATGCGTGGTGGCGCTGGTCACGGCGGCGTGGCCCATCCAGACCTGCTGATTGGCCCAGCCCTCGCTGGGGCCGCCCGGCTTCATCGCCTGGCGGAACAGCGTCCATTGCGCGCCATAGGCGGCACCATTCGCGTCGGAGAGATTCGCGGTCACGTACCACCACTCGATCCGGAATTCCGGATGCGGGCCGTGATCCATGGGGAATACGAACGGCCTGCCGGGCGTAACGGCGGCAAAACCTTCGGCATTCTCGCCGAGCCCGGCAAAGCCCTGCGCAAAACCCTTGTCGCCGAGCGCGAGCGCCAGCGCACCGCCGGCAAAGGCGCGACGGGTGATCGCGCCGCTAGCGCTCATTGACAAAGATCCTGATCAGGCTGGCCGGCTGCATGCGCGCCAGTCTAGCGACCGGCAGTGCCGCCGCACAGAAGGCTGCAGCGAGCGCCACCGCGAGCAGCTCGATCAGCTGTAACGGAAAGACGTGGAACGGCAGCCGCCAGCCGAACGCTTTCACATTGACGATCGCAAGCAGGCACCACGCGACCAGAAGGCCGAGCGGCAGTGCGAACAGCGCGGTGATCAGCGCGACCGCCATGGTCTTCAGCAGTTCGAGCGCCGCGAGCCGTCGCCGCGTCAGGCCGATCGCCCACAGCGGCGCCAGCTGCGGCAGCTGCGAATTGGCCAGCGTGAGCAGGCTGGTCAGGAGCGCGATCCCGGCGACGCCGAGCGTGAAGGCGTTGAGCGCCGCGGTCACCGAGAAGGTGCGGTTGAACACCCGCCTGGATTCCCGCTTCATCGTCGCCTGGTCGGCGACGTTGCGGTCGTCGAGGCCGAACTTCTCCTGCAACGCCGTGATCAGCGGCGCGATCTTGTCCGGCGCGACGCGGAGTCCGAGCCGGGTCTGCGGCGTTTGCGGGAAGCGCCGGGTCAGCGCAGCGAAGTTGACCGCGATCTGGCCCTTGGGGTTGCCGTAATCGGCATAGATGCCGACGATCTCGAGCGGCCAGTTGCCGCCGGGGGCGGGCACCTCGATATGATCGCCGATCGTAAGCTTCATCCGCCGCGACAGCTGCTCGCTGACGAGACAGGTGTCGCCGGGACGCAGCCGGACCCAGGCATTGGACGTGCTTTCCAGCAACGGCCAGTTGTCGCGATAGGTGACGTGGTCGGGCAGACCGAGCACCTCGATCGGCGCGCCGCCGAATTGGGTATCGGCGCGGCCGCCGGGCAGGATGGCCTCGACTTCAGGCCGATCGCGCAGCCATGCCTTGATCTCCTTCGCCTGCGCATCGCTGGCGGCGCTGACATAGACGTCGGCGGCGAGGCGGCCGTCGAGCCAGACCAGGAAGGTGCGGCTGAAACTTTCCACCATGGTGCTGACGCCGACATTGACCGCGAGCGCGAGCAACAGCGCCATCAGCGCCAGCGACAGGCCCGAGAGCTGCTGGCGGCTGTCGGCCCAGAACCAGATGCCGACTGGCGCCCGCGCGCTGCGCTGGCCTAACGCGAGCGCGATCTGCAGCACCATCGGCAGGATCAACGCCGCGCCGAGCATCAGCGCGGCCAGCACGGCAAAGCCCGCGATCAGGGAATCGCCGAACTGAATGAGAGCCGCTGCGACCGCAAACACCGCGAGCGCTGCGGCGCTCTGGAACATCAGCCAGCGGCGCTGCGCCTGCTGCCAGGCCTGCGGGTGCGCTGTCGCCAGCACCGGCATCCGGATCGCCTTGGCAAGGCTCGCGGCGGCGGCAGCGAGCGCGCCCAGAATGCTGATGGCGATGCCGGCGAACCACCAGACGGGCTTGAGCGAAAGCTGTCCCGGGATCTGCGCGCCATAGAGCCCGCGCAGCGAGGCCGCGACATCGGGCAGCAAGGCTGCCGCGATGAAGTAACCGCAGACCAGGCCGATCAGGCCGGCGACCAGCGCCAGCGACACCAGCTCGATCACCAGCACGGTGTTGAGCAGCCGTGCCGAGACGCCGCAGGCGCGCAAGGTGCGCAGCATCGGCAGCCGCTGCTCGAAGGCGAGCCCGATCGCGGAGTTGACGATGAACAGGCCCACGAAGAACGACAACAGGCCGAAGGCAGTGAGGTTGAGATGGAAACTGTCGGTCAGGCGTTCGAGGTCGCTCTCGGCGCTAGGCTCGACCAGGCGGAGCTTATCACCCGCGACGCTTTCCAGCGTGGCATGCGGTGCTTTGGACTTGCCGACCAGCAGGCGCGACACCTGGCCGGGCATTCTCAAGATGTCCTGCGCGATGCCGATGTCGACGATGAGTGCGCCGGGGGCGAGCTCCGCCTGCACGCGCAGCGGCGGCAAGGTCGTGCCGTTGGCCTGCGGCCGTTCGCCTTCCTTGAGGCCGAGATCGCGTAGCGTTTCCGGCGCCACCAGCATTTCACCAGGCGGCGTGACGAAAGACAGCAGGTTGCCGCGCCCGACCGCCGGTGCGTTGCCGACCTCGGACGGCAGTGTCACCGGCTCGACCCCGAGCAGGCGGAGGTTGCGGCCGTCGATCTGGACGCGGCCCTCCAGCGTCGGTGAGACCGGCCAGCCGGCGCGGCGCAGATCGACGAACAGTTGTTGAGGAAAGGTCGCGCTATCGCGGCTCACCAGCATGGCGGTACGCGAGCCGCCGAAGGTCGCGGCGGCGCGGTCATAGGCGATGCGGGCCTGCTGGTTCAGCGCCTGCACGCCGCTCCACAGCGCGGTCGCCGAGATCAGCCCGATCAAGAGCGTCGCAAGCTGCATCGGATGCCGCCGCCAATAGCTGAGCAGCACGGCGAGAATCCACAGCGCCCGCCTCATGCGATGACCCCGGCATGCAGGGTGAGCTGGCGGTCGAGCGTCGCGGCGAGCCGCGCGCTGTGGGTGACCATCAGGAAGCCGCAGCCGGTACGCGCCACCAGATCGCGCGCCAGATGCAGCACCTCGTCGGCGGTGTCCTCGTCGAGATTGCCGGTTGGCTCGTCAGCGAGCAGCAGCAGCGGCTTCGGCGCCAGCGCGCGACCGATCGCGACGCGCTGCTGCTGGCCGCCGGACAATTGCTCGGGATAGCGCTTCAGGAGCTGCTTTAGCCCAAGGCGCTCGACCAGCTCGTCATGCCAGGCCGCATCGTGGCGGCCGGCGATGCGGGACTGGAAGACCAGATTGTCCGCAACCGTCAGGCTCGGGATCAGGTTGAACTGCTGGAACACGAGGCCGAGCCGGTCGCGGCGCAGCTCGGCGCGGCCGGCGTCATTGAGGGCGGAGACGGTGATGTCGGCAAGCCGGATCTCGCCGCTGTCGGCGGCATCGAGCCCTGCGATCAGATGCAGCAGCGTGCTCTTGCCGCTGCCGGATTCGCCCGATAACGCCACGCTCTCGCCGGTTGCAACGGCCAGATCGACGCCGCGCAGTACCGCGACGTCTTCACCGGCAGAGCGATAACTCTTGGTCAGGCCGGTGACGCGAAGCACCGCGGCGGTCTGGTCAGATGAAGCGATGGCCGTGCCTCATTCAAGGCTTCTGGTATTTCAGGACGAACTCGTCGATCGGCGCCGGCGCCTTGAAGACGGGAATGTCCTTCGGGTCCTCCGCATGATGCAGGAAATCGGCCTCGGCCACCAGCTTGAAGCCGGCTGCCTCGATCTCCTGCTTCAGGGTGCTCTCCTCGATCCGGTGCAGCGTCTTGGCGACGCTTACGCCTTCGCCCGCCTTGGCCGAGTGGTCCGCGATCACGAGGTAGCCGCCCGGCTTCAGCGCGGCGAACATCTTCTTGTTCATCTCGGCGCGGTCGACCGGCAGATAGCTGATGTCGTGATAGAAAAAGAACAAGGTGATCATGTCGAGGTTGTTGACCTCGGGCGGGATCGGATCGTCGTAGTCGCGCACCACATGGACGACGTTCTTCATCGCCGGCGACTTGGCGCGGGTGTCGAACTTGTCCTTGACGAAGCGCTCGAGCACGGTCGCCGAATCCTGCGCGTAGACCTTGCCCGATGGAGCCACGGTGCGCGCCAACAGTTCGGTGCTGTAGCCTGCGCTCGCCGCCATGTCGAGGATGTTCATGCCGGGCTTGACGCCGGCAAAGGCCAGCATCTTGGCCGGCTGGCGGCGCTGGTCGACCTGGCGATCCGCATCGCTGCGATCGGGCGCGGCGACGATCGCCGCATAGTCGGGACCGGCGGCGTCCTCGGCGCGGACTTGAGGCACGGCGAGTAGTGCGGCGGACACAAGCGCAGCGCAGGCGGCCGCGCGAAGGATCGATCTGTTCATGAAATAACCCAACCTCCAATAACCTCGGCTTTTCGTTGCCCCGAGCATAGCAGCCGGCCCATGACAGATCACCGCTTCACTGGCCGCGACGACGCGATCGTGATCGGGGCGCGCTTGCCCGGCCATCGTGTCGCGCCGGCCACAGAACCCGAGGAAATGCGGGTTGCGTTGCGCAGCGAGGCGTGGCTAGCATCACCAATTGGGGCCGATCTTACAAAGCCAAAAAACGAAACGACGGGGAGCCAGACATGACGACGCAACCGACGTCCAAGGGGACGTCAACGGGGACGCCCAAAGGCGCCTGGCAGATCACCTTCCTTCTATTCCTGTTCATGGTGGTGAACTTTGCGGACAAGATCGTGGTCGGGCTTGCCGGCGTGCCGATCCGGAAGGAGATGGGTCTCACCCCGGAGCAATTCGGCGATCTCGGCTCGGCCTTCTTCATCCTGTTCTCGATCTCGGCGATCGTGGTCGGCTTCATCGTCAACCGCGTTGATACGCGCTGGGTGCTGCTGATCCTGGCGGTGATCTGGTCGCTGGCGCAGTTTCCGATGATCGGCACCGTCAGCTATACGACGCTGGTGATCTGCCGCATCATCCTCGGCGCCGGTGAGGGACCGGCCTTCTCGGTCGCCGCGCACGCCATCTACAAATGGTTTCCGGACGAGAAGCGCACGCTGCCGACCGCGATCCTGTCGCAGGGTTCGGCGTTCGGCGTGATCCTCGCGGTGCCGGCGCTGAACTGGATCATCGTCAATCACAGCTGGCATCACGCCTTCGGCGCGCTCGGAATCGTCGGCCTGATCTGGACCGTCGCCTGGTTCGCGCTCGGCAAGGAAGGGCCGCTGGTGTCGACGGCTGCCGCCGTCGCCGACGAGCAGCGGATTCCCTACTGGAAGCTGCTGACATCGCGCACCTTCGTCGGCTGCGTGGTCGCGACCTTTGGCGCCTATTGGGCGCTTTCGCTCGGACTGACCTGGTTCACGTCGTTCATCATCGAGGGGCTCGGCTTCTCGCAGCAGCAGGCCGGCTTCGTCTCGATCCTGCCCTGGATCTTCGGTGCGACGATCGTGCTCCTGACCGGCTGGATCTCGCAGCTGATGCTGGCGCGCGGCTTCACCACCCGCGGCGCGCGCGGCGTGCTCGGCTCGGTGCCTCTGATCATCGGCGGCTGCATCCTCGCAACGCTGCCCTATGCGCCGCCGGGCGCGCTGATGATCGCACTGCTGGTGATCGGCTCCGGCCTGTGCGGCTCGATCTATGTGGTGTGCCCGCCGATGCTCGGCGAGTTCACGCCGGTATCGCAGCGCGGCGCGATCATCGCGATCTACGGCGCGCTGTACACCATCTCCGGCATCCTGGCGCCGACGGTGATGGGCAGTGTGATCCAGCACGCCGCCACGCCGATGGCCGGTTATATGAGCGGCTTCACCATCAACGCCGCAATCATGGTCGGCTCCGGCCTGCTCGGATTGCTGCTGCTGTGGCCCAACACCGAGCGCGCACGGCTGACCGGCAGCTCGCAGCAGGCGGGCACGATCAAGGGCGCGATGTCGCCGACGTAAGGGCCGTGATGCTTCGATCCTCCCCTGGAGAGGGAGGGTCGCTGAGCATGTAGCGAAGCGGAATGCACAGCGGGGTGGGGTGATCTCTCCATTCGGGCACTGCCTGAGAGGCCACCCCACCCCGTCTCACATTTCGCTGCGCTCAATGTGATCCGACCCTCCCCCTCCAGGGGAGGGTTGCGTCTACCTCAGTTCATTCCCTGCGCGCCGCGCACCAGCCTGCCCGGCCGCGCGCCGGTGGCCTTGCCTTCGCGCTGGGTGACCACGCCGGAGACGATGGTGGCGTCGTAGCCGTCGACCTGTTGCAACAGACGGCGTCCGCCGACCGGCAGGTCGTAATGCACCTTCGGCGGATGCAGATGCAGCCGGTCGTAGTCGATCACGTTGACGTCGGCCTTGAAGCCCGGCGCGATCACGCCGCGATCAGTGAGCCCAACCGACAGCGCGGTCTTGCGCGACTGTGCCGCGATTACGAACGGGATCGAGAGCTTCTCGCCACGGCTGCGATCGCGCGTCCAGTGCGTCAGCAGATAAGTCGGGAAGCTGGCGTCGCAGATGATGCCGCAATGCGCGCCGCCGTCGGACAGGCCGGGCACGGCGCTCGGTTCGCGCAGCATCTCATGCACGGCATCGAGATTGCCGTCGGCATAGTTCAGGAACGGCACATAGAGCATGCCGCGGCCCTCGTCGGTCAGCATCGCGTCATAGGCGAGCTCCTCCGGCTGCCGGCCCTGGCGGCGCGCCTGCGGGCCGAGCGCGTTCTCCGGCGGCTGTTCGTAGTCCGGCGGATTGCCCAGGAGGTACATCTTGTCGTAGTTCGGCCGGAAGAACAGCGGATCGTCGGTCGCCGTCGCGCTCTCGCTCAGGATCGCGGCGCGCACCTCGGGCCGGCGCAGATGCGTCAGCCGCTCGGCCAGCGGCAGCCTGGCGATTTCGCGATAGCTCGGATGGGTCTGGAACGGGTTGCGCGACAATTCCAGCCCGAGCAGCAGCCCAACCGGCCGCGCCGCGATCTGGGTCGTGATCGACAGGCCGCGCGCGGCGGCCTGATTGATGGTGTCCATGGTCTGCCGCCAGCGCCGCGGCGCCTTGTCGGCCTGGGCGACCGAGAACGAGATCGGGCACTTTGTGTTCTCAGCGACCCGCAGCATCATCGGCAGGTCTTCGTGGACGGTGCTCTGGTCGAGCACGAATTGCAGTACGCTGCGGCCGACGCCGTGCATCGCGCCGGCGATCGCGGTCAATTCATCCTCGCCCGCCTTCAGTGTCGGTGTGTAGTCGCCGGTCGAGGTGCGGTGATTGAGCGTGCGCGAGGTCGAGAAGCCCAGCGCGCCCGATCGCACCGCATCACCTGCGAGCGCCGCCATCGCCTGGTTGTCCTCCACGGTTGCGGGCTCGCGGCGCGCGCCGCGCTCGCCCATCACATAGACCCGTAGCGCTGCGTGCGGCAGTTGCGCGCCGATGTCCATGTCGAAACTGCGCTTCGACAGCCACTCCATGTAGTCGGGGAAGCTCTCCCATGCCCAGGGAATGCCGGCGCTTAGCACCGGCTCCGGAATGTCCTCGACGCCTTCCATCAACTGGATCAGCCTGCCGTGATCGCTCGGCCGGCACGGCGCGAAGCCGACGCCGCAATTGCCCATGATCGCGGTCGTGACGCCGTTCTGCGACGACGGCGTGATGTCCTGGCTCCAGGTGACCTGACCGTCGTAATGGGTGTGCACGTCGACGAAGCCGGGCGTCACCAGTCTGCCGCGCGCGTCGATCTCTTCTTTGCCTTTTGCGGAGACCTTGCCGACTTCGGTGATCTTGCCGCCCGAGATCGCGACATCGGCCTCGTAGAGGTCGCCGCCCTTGCCGTCGGCGATGTTGCCGCCGCGGATCACGAGGTCTGGGGTCGAGGTCATGGCGTTTCATCCCGGAGCTGTTCTTGGTTGCCGGCATCATGGGTGAGCCCCTGATGCTGTCAACCAGCGCCGGTGAAGCTCTGGGATGCGCTGGCAGCGATTTTGCCAGCGAGAACATGCGTTGCGCCCGGCGGAAATTTGTTCCGCCGGGGAAGCCGCTTCGAACCTATCGCGCGCCGAAGAAGGATGTCTTCTGGGTTTCCTCGGCCTGCAGCCTGGCGCGCACCCGCATCAGGTCCTTCCAGCCGATGTAGCCGACGAGGCGCTGATCCTCGCGCGAGATGACGGGCAGATGCGAGACGTTGACCTGCATCAGGCGGTCGGCGAGCCGGTCCAGATACTCATCGGGATACGCGACGGTGATCTTGCTGCCCGCCAGCAGCTGGTTGAGCGTCGCGGTGCGATGCTTGCCGGCGCGGCGCCAGCGCAGCACGGACGGCGGGTCGATCACCCCGAGCACGTGATGGTTGGCGTCGACGACCGGGAAGCTCGGGTGACCGGTCTTCGGGTTGGTCAGGAAGGCTGCCGCGCCGTGCAGCGTCATGGTGTCGGCGACCGTCTCGACCGCCTTGGTCATCACGTCGCGCACTCGCGTCAGCGCAAAGGGATCGACCCGGTACTCGCGCACAAGATGGTGACCGCGCCGAGCGACCTTCTCGGTCAGGATCGATCGCCGCATCAGCAGCACCGTGACGCCATGCGCGCTGCAGCAGGCCGCGATCAGCGGCAGCAGCACATGGGTGTTGCCGGTGAGCTCGACCGCGAAGAAGGTCGCGGTCAAAGGCGAGCGCATCGTGCCGCCCATCGTCGCCGCCATCGCCAGCAGTGCCCAGAAGCCGGGGCTCGCCGCCGGAAGGTAGCCGCTCAGCGCCGTTCCCATCGCGCCGCCCATGATCAGCAGCGGCGCCAGCACGCCGCCGGACGTGCCCGAGCCGAGCGCGACCGACCAGATCACGGCCTTCACCACCAGCAGCAGCAGCGCCGCTTTCAGCACCACGTCGCCTTGCAGCATCGAAGCGAGGTTGTCATAGCCGACGCCGAGCGCCTGCGGTTCGATCAGGCCGCCGAGGCCAACGACCAGGCCGCCGATCAGCGGCCACCACATCCAGTGGATCGGCAGTTTGAGGAAAATGTCCTCGCAACCATAGACCAGCTGGGTGAGCACGCCCGACAGCAGCCCGGAGAGGATTCCGATCAGCATCCAGGCGCCGAGCTGCAACACGGAGATGTCGACGCTGCCGGTGAACGGAAACAGCGGCGCCGGCATGTGCAGGAAGGTGCGCCCGACCGCCGCCACCACGGCGGCGACGGTGACCGGAATGAAGCTGCGCGGCGTCCATTCGAACAGCAGCAGTTCGACCGCGAGCATGATCGCGGCGATCGGCGTTCCGAACACGGTGGTCATGCCGGCGGCGGCGCCGGCCACCAGCAGGGTCTTGCGCTCGTTGTCCGTGACGGGGAGCATCTGTGCGATCAGAGAGCCGATCGCGCCGCCCGTCATGATGATCGGGCCCTCGGCGCCGAACGGGCCGCCGGTGCCGATCGAGATCGCCGACGACAAGGGCTTCAGGATCGCGACCTTGGGATCGAGCCGCGAGCGGCCCAGCAAGATGGCCTCGATGGCCTCCGGAATGCCGTGCCCGCGGATCTTCTCGCTGCCGAAGCGCGCCATCAGTCCGATGATCAGCGAGCCCGCGACCGGCACCAGCACGGTCCAGAGGCCAAGCGGCGAATCCTGCAATTTCAGGTCGGCGAAGCTGAACTGGCCGAAATAGGCGATGTTGGTGGCAAGCTTGATCAGCTGCAGCAGTCCCGCACCGGCCAGCACGCCGGCGGCGGAGACGAACACGGCGATCGCCGAGATCACCACGACGCGAGGATCGGTGGTGAAGTCGCTCAGCAGGTGGCTGGCCTTGTCGCCGATCGTATTGCTGGTCTTGGCGGTGGCTTTGGCGGAGGTGTTCGATTTGGTGGAAATGACGCTCATGGGTGGCGTAAGGCTCGGGGTGGAGTGGACGCGCGCGTCATATCGTATTGCGATATAATTACAAGCGGTAGCCATCGAATGGCAGCGTTGAAACGACCCCCGAGATCGCAAGGCAAGGCCCTGAAACGGGTTCCGGGCCAGGCCGATCGTCTCGCCGAACTGTCTGCGGTTGATCTCGATGCGCTGTCGCGGATCGAGCCGCTCTTGAAGCAAATGTTGTCGCGGCGATCGGAATGAATTCCTGCTGCACATCACGCTTCGGCGCGCTTCTCGCGCTTGGATGGCGATGCGGCCAAATCCAACTTAAAAGCGTGAGCTTAGATACAATTTGCGGCCAATGCGGGCTGCAATGGCGCGATATGCCTTGTCATTGTCATGAAACCTTCATAGACCATGCCGGGGGCGATTTCATTCGATGGACGGCGGCCGGTCGTGACCGATGCGGGGACTGCCATTGCCGTCAGGCATGGCGATCAGGCGGAAATCGAACTCAAGCTGCTTGCGCCGCAAGGAAGCCTCGAAAAACTGCGCGAGGCAGCCTGCATCGTGCAGCATGCGCGCAATCGCGGCGCATTTCACCGGCTGGAAACGGTCTATTATGACACGCCGGAGCGGCTGCTGTTTCAGCATGGCATGTCGTTGCGTGTGCGACGCAGCGGCAAAAGCTTCATCCAGACGCTGAAGCTTTCGTCCAATGGCGCGCAGCCTCTGAGGCGGCGTCAATGGGAGATGCCGATTGAAGGCATCACCCCCGATCTGGCGCGGTTCCCCGCCGACGAGGTCGGCGATCCTGTGGCGGGGCTGAGCAACGATGGACTGGTGCCGGTGTTCGCGACAAAAGTGCGCCGGCACGCGCGGCAGCTCGATCTGCCCGATGCGTCGGTTGAGATCGCATTCGACGAGGGGACGATCGAGGCCGATGCGCGCCAGGAGGTGCTGTCGGAAATCGAGCTTGAACTGAAGAGCGGCAATGCCGGCGTCCTGTTCGATCTCGGAACCCAGCTGCTCGACGCCGCGCCGCTGCAGATCGGCACGCGGAGCAAGGCGGAACGCGGCTATGCGCTGGCGTTCGATGTCGCGCCGTCGGCAACGAAGGCCGACTTGTCAGGCATCACGGCGGACCTCGTGGTCGACGACGTCATCGCACTGCTGGTGGGCTCCTGCTGGCATCATCTTTTGAAAAATCACGCGGTGGCCGAGCAGGGATCGGACCCCGAAGGCGTGCACCAGATGCGCGTGGCCTTGCGGCGCTTGCGGACGATCTGTGCGCTGTTCCGGCGCGACATTCCTGCGCCGGCATTTCTGGCGATCAACAGCGAAGCAAAATGGCTGATGCGGCAACTCGGCAAGGCCCGGGATTGGGACGTGTTCGCCGGAACGACCATCACCCGCCTCGTCAGCGCGGTTCCGGATATCGACCTGGACGGCCTTCGCAAGGCGGTCGAGCAGCGGCAGAAGTCGAGCTACGGAACCTTGCAAAGCGTTCTGGCTGACCCTCGATGCAGCCGCTTCCTGCTCTCGCTGGGGCATCTGGTGGAACGCCGCAGCTGGCGCAACGAGATCGACAGCGAAGCGCTGGCTGTCCTGTCACAGCCGATGCCGGTGCTCGCCGATCAAATCCTCGAACGATTGCATCGCAAGACATTGAAGCGGGGTGCGCGGTTCCGGCGGCTCGATATCAACGCGCAGCACAATCTCAGAATCAATCTCAAGAAGTTGCGCTATGCGGCGGAGTTCTTTCTGCCGCTCTATGCGTCTCACGCGCCCGCGAAGCGCTATGTGAAGCGGCTCGCCGGGCTGCAGAACAGCCTCGGGCGGGTCTGCGACATCGGCAGTACGCGCGTGCTGCTCCACACCATCGCGCAGGACGACCAACCCGCGCTTCATCTCGGTATCGGCGCGATGGCCGGCTGGCTGGCCCGCGATCAGATCGCGGTCGCGAAAGCGCTGCGCAAGAGCTGGCGCCGCTTCAAGACGACGCCGGCGTTCTGGGGCCGCTGAATTCGGCGGCGGCGCGTATCGGCCGCGCCTCTCGTGGACAACAGATCGATGCGGCAGGGTGCCCTAACGGGGCTGCGCCTGGATCGCAAGCCCGGAGGCCTGCGGCTTGCGCTCGGTGACCAGCGCAAGCAGCACAGTCAGCACCATGAAGCCCACCGACGCACCGAACACCCAATGCGGCATGTGCTGGTCCATGATCCAGCCGAACAGCAGCGGGCTGACGATGCCGCCGAAGTTGAAGCCGGTGGAGACGATGCCGAAGGCGCGGCCGGCGGCACCGGGAGGCGCGGCGTTGCGCACCATCATGTCGCGGGATGGCGCGATCACGCCGCCGAGGAATCCGGCGAGCCCCATCGCGAAGGTGAGCGCCACCGGCGGCAGGTTCATCAGCGCAATCAGCAGCACCAGCACGGCATTGACCGCGAAGCAGGCCGCGGCAAGCTGGCTGTGGCGATGGGTCCAGTCGGCGAGATAGCCGCCCGCGAGCACGCCCGCGGCGCTGGCGCCGAGGAACGCGGTGAGTGCGATGTTGGCGGTCGAGAACGACGCGCCGTAACCGCCCATCAGCGCGACCACGCCGAAATTGTTGATGCCCGAGGTCGACAGGCTGAGCAGCGTGAAGAACGCGGTCAGCACCATCAGCGCCGGCGTGATCACGCTGGCCTTCGGTGCTGAGTCGTCCTTCGGCTTGTTCTTGTTGGCGCCGGCATCGGGAATGCCGAGCACGATCAGGAATAGCGCCACCAGCGGTCCGACCGCGCCGGCAACGACCAGCGCGCCGAGGCCGCCGATCGAGGCGACCAGCGCTGCCATGATCGCAGGCGCCACCGCGCCGCCGAGGAAGCCGGCAAAGGTGTGGATCGAGAAGGCGCGGCCCATTCGCGCCTCGTCCATATGGGCCGAGAGGATGGCGTAGTCGGCCGGATGGTAGACGCTGTTGGCGAGGCCGAGCGCCACGGCGCAGACGATCAGCGAGGTGTAGCTCAGATGCAGACCGAGCCCGATCAGCGCGCAGCCGCCGATGGTCAGTCCGATCAGCAGGATCTTGCGCGCGCCGATATGGTCGGCGAGGTAGCCGATCGGCGCCTGGGTCAGGCCGGAGACCACCGCGAACACTGTCAGCGCGAAACCGAGTTCGACAAAGCCGACGCCGAGCTGCTGCTTCAGGAACGGGAACAGCATCGGCAGCACGAAGATATGGAAATGGCTGACCCAATGGGCGACCGAAATGCCCGTCAGCGTGCGCAGCGCACTGTCGGCTTTTGCTTGCTGCGGTGCGGCCAGAATATCGACCATGTCAGTGAAACCCCAATTCCAAAGCGTTTTCGAGCGAAGAGGGTATCGGTTCGCGTGCAGAAAACGCGTCAAAAAATATGCCCGGCAGGGCGGGCAGAAAATAAAGGCTGGCCGCTAATTGTCCATGAACGCGCCTGCATGGCTGCCCCCGGCGCGGGCGTGCCGGATCGACACATGCGGCATTAAAGGCGGCGACAAAGTACGGTCCTGCGGTGATGATCGGTCATGATCGACCCCAAAAAGCCGCTCCGGGTGCTTGTGTCAGAGGGCTCCAGCACCTCCGGCCGTGAGGCGATCACGATCCTGGGGCTGGCCGGCCATCACGTCGAGGTCTGCGACCCCTCGCGCTGGTGCCTGGCGCGCTACTCCCGCTTTGTCCACAAGTACCACCATTGCCCGCCGCTGCGGTCAGATCCGGCCGGCTTCCTGCGCTTCGTCGAGCGGCTGCTGGCGTCGCGGCGGTTCGATGTGCTGCTGCCGACCCATGAGCAGGGGTTTCTGTTCGCCCGCGCCGCGGCGCGGCTGACATCACGTACCGGTCTGGCGCTGCCGGACTTCGACAGCTATCGCGCGGTGCACAGCAAGGCCGGCTTCAGCCGGCTGCTCGACCGGCTCGGGCTGCAGCAGCCGCCGACCCGGATCGTGACCTCGGCCGACGGACTGCGCGACGGCCTGCGGTTTCCATCCGTGGTCAAGACGTCGGTCGGCACCGCCAGCCGCGGCGTCTGGTTCGTGCGCGATGCCGGCGATCTCAACCGCGCGCTCTACGATCTCGAATCCGCCGGCGATTTTGCCGGCGAGGTGCTGGCGCAGGATCTCATCACGGGCACGGTCGAGAAGGCCCAGTCGGTGTTCTGCCGCGGCACGCTGATAGGCTTCCACGCCTACCGGCAGATCGCGGCCGGCGTCGGCGGCGGCGAGGCGATCAAGGAGAGCGTGAGCCGGCCGGCGATCCGCGCCGCGCTCGAGACCATCGGCGCGCATCTCGGCTGGCACGGCGCGCTCTCGGTCGACGTCATCATGCCGCTCGACAGCGCGACGCCGCTGTTGATCGACTGCAACCCGCGGCTTGTCGAGCCGATGAACGCGTATCAGTCGGGCACCGACTTGGTCGATCTCCTGCTGCGGGTCTCGCTTGGCGAGACGCCGCCGCCGCTGCCCGATGGCCGCGTCGGCGTGCGGACGCATCTCGCGATGCAGGCGCTGCTCGGCAGCGCATCGCGCGACGGCACCCGGCGCGACCTGATCAGGGAATGCGGCCGCATCGCCGCGGGCGAAGGTCTCTATCGGGGAAGCAGCGAGGAATTGACGCCGGTGCGGCTCGATTGGCTCAGCGCCGTGCCGCTCGCGATGACGACCGCGCTGCTGCTGGCATCACCGCCGATCGCCTCATCGCTGGCGCGCGGCGGCTTCGGCGCGCATCTGCTCGATCGCGCGAGTATCAGGACAATCGAGGGTGAAAGTTTTTTGCGCGATCTCTCAACACGTCGTCCCGGCGAAAGCCGGGACCCATAACCACGAATGGTTATGGGTGAGCGATGCCCATTCACAACATCCGCTGCGGAGTATGGGTCCCGGCTTTCGCCGGGACGACGTGGGGATGGATATCGCTGTCTCTCACAACGGCTCATCGTCATTGCCGTAGCGATCGACCTTCGGCGTGGCGATGTCGCCATCCTCATAATCGTCGTCCTGCGGCGCTGCGGGCGGCGGAGGCTTTTTCGACTTGTCATCGGACTTGTCGTCGATCTTGCCGCTGCCCTTGCTCTTCTTTCCGGCCTTGGCCATGCGTTTCCCCTGCGCGGGTCAAATCATCTGCCGGAATTCTACTCCAGTTTGCGGCCGCTTGTAACGTGAGGAGGCGGCACGGCGGGATCACACCCGCCGCGCCGATCATGCTCTAGAACGTCGCGCCGGCCTTGACCATGTAGGTGCGGCCGGGCAGCGGATAGGCCGAGAAGCGGCCGGCCGTGAATGAGCTCGCGATGGCGTAGTCGTAGTAAAGCGCGTTGAACAGATTGTTCACGCTGAGCGACCAGAAGAAGCGGTCATATTGCCCGCTCAGCTTGAGATCGGCGGTGGCGTTGCCGAGAATCCGGCTCTGGGTGTTGGCCTGGTCGTTGTCCATGATGCGCGAACTCCAGGCCCGCACCGTAGCGTCGAACACCAGATAGTTCTGCCAGATATTCCAGGTCACGCCGAGATTGCCGGTGTAGCGCGACACTAGCGGCACGTCGTTGCCGGCCCAGATGCCTTCGCGGAAGACGGCACGGGTGATCGCCATGCCGCCGCGCAGGGTGACACTGTCGCTGACCTTGAGCGAGGCGCTGGTCTCCGAGCCGTAGCGGCGGGTGGGGTCGAGGTTAGTGTTGTAGAACAACACCGGGTTGAAATGGATCTCGTTCTCGAGATCCATCAGATAGATGCTGGTCTGGACCTGAAACAAGTTGGTCTTGACCCGGAAGCCGCCCTCGACGTCCTGCGACGTCTGGGTCTTGAGCTGGAAGTTCTGCGGGATCGGGGCGAAGGTGAGCGGGTCGAATGACGGCCCCGATGCGACGCGCTCGTCGACATCGGGTGTGCGGAATGCGCGCGCGGCGCGGCCGAACACCGAGAAGGTGTCGGTGAAGCGATGCTCGGCGCCGACATGCAGCGCGTATTGGGTCTCGTTGCTGTCGAGCGGCGCCGCCTGCGTGTCGAACGCAAACGGTGCGTTCGGATCGTAGCGATCGCGTGCCGAGACGCTGGTATTCTGGACGCGCGCACCGTAGGAGAAATCGGTCGTCGGCAGCACGCCGATCGTGTGCTGCCAGTACCCGGCCACGGTTTGCTGCTCGATATTGTAGATGTGATAGGGATCGACGCCCTGATAGGCGCCGCGTGCCTCGCGAAACGTCGAATCGTAATAATCTATGCCGGTCAGGATCGTGGACGGCATGCCCAGCACGACGTTCTTGACGCTGAGCCGCGGCGTGATCGACCAGGTCTGTAGCGCGGCATCATTATAGGTCGAGGCGAAGCTGATGGTCGGCACGGTGCCGAAGAAACCGCTTTGCGTCTCGCGCTGCCGCCAGCCGCCGTCGACGATGAGGTCGACGCCATTCATCAGCGTCTTGGTGAAGCCGGTGGTGACGCTGGCGGTCTGCTGGTTGGCATAGTCGAACGGCGTCGCCGCGCCGCGGCGATCGGTGAGCAGCTCATTGACGCCGATCGACGGATCGACCAGCCGTCCGCCGGGCAGGCCGAGCTTCTGGTCGCTGCCGGTGACGGTGAGGAAGGCGGTGAGATCGGACGTGGTATAATTGACGTTGCCGACGGCGTTGCGCTGGTCGAGTGCGTTGTTGACGCGGTAGCCGTCGGACTTGATGCCGTTGCCGTAGAACGAGGTCGACCACGGGCCGGAATTGAGCGCCGCGGACACCGCGGCCATGCGGGTGTTGAACGAGCCGAAGCCGCCTTCGGCGCGTATCGTCGCCGGCGGACCGCCGGCGCCGGTCTTGGTGATGATGTTGACCACGCCGCCCACCGCGTTGTCGCCATAGAGCACCGCACCGCTATTGCCGCGGGTGATCTCGATGCGTTCGATCGAATCGAGCGGGATCGTCGTGAGATCGAAGCCGGCCTTGTCGACGTCGTTGAGGCGGCGGCCGTTGAGCAGGAACAGAGTGTTGTCCGAGGCGAATGCGCCGAAGCCGCGCAGGTCGACCGAGGTCTTGGCGCCGTTCGGCCCGCCGTAAAGCGTTTGCAATTGCACGCCCGGCACCTGCGCGAGAATCTCGGGCAGCGACTGCAGCGGGGAGTGCGCGATGTCGTCGGCCGTGATCACGGTCGAGGAGGAGCCGACAATGCCCGCGAACTGCCTGCCGCCGCTACCGGTGCCGCCCGTTCCGGTGGCCGGTCCAGTCCCTGTCGTGTTTGATCCAGCTCCGCTGCCAACATTATTGCTTTGCACGGTGCCCGGTGCCGGGCGGCGCGGCGCCGGCGCTTCGTCAGCGGCCGGCTTGGCGCGCGTGAAATTCTGGTCGCTTGGCTTGGTGATTTCGATCGCCGGAAGCTGATCGGGAGCGGGCGCCTGCTGCGCCCGTGCGGTTGAGAGAACGATTGTTGGCGCGATCATCGTCGACGCGAGCAGAAGCGCGCGGCGGCGCCGTTGGGGTGGAAAGGAGAACATGAGCGAGACCTCGGTAACGTCAGTGGCACGTCACCGCGAACCAGTCTCACCATGCGCGCTCGCGTCAGGTGAAGCTCATGCCTGTACTCCCCGACCGGCATCTTCGCGTGTGACCACGGCTGACGGCAGGTCTCCTGGCTCGCGGGTCGTTACCCTTCGTCGCCTTCCCAGGACCGAGATTCCCAGTGGCCTGTGACGAAGGATTCACCGCATACAGTTGCGGGGGCAGCCGCGGCATTGGGGAAGTTTCCCCGCACCGCATTCCCTTTTCATCTCATAAAAGAACCGTCATGTTCATCTAGGGTTCGGCCCGGCAGCAATGTCAACCCGGCGGACGTCGGGCAGCGGTCGCGCGGCTACGGTTTTTGGTGGGTGTCGCTTGCCTGCCACGGCGATCGCTGTAAGAGCATGGATCCAATGAGCGTGCAGGATTTTACCTTGGCGGCCGAGGTCGCGGCGCGGCGCCGGTGGAGCGCCACCGCGGCGCTGCTCGCGCTCGTGGTCCTGCTGCTGGTGTTCTCGCTCGGCATCGGGCCGGTGCGGCTGTCGCCGCTCGCGGTGATCGAGGCGCTGTGCGGCGGCGGCAGCGACGTGGCGCAGGTGATCGTGCGCGAGATCCGGCTGCCGCGCACCATTCTGGCATTCGCGATCGGCGGTATTCTCGGGCTATCGGGCGCGGCGCTGCAGGGACTGCTGCGCAATCCGCTGGCCTCGCCGTCACTGTTCGGCGCGCCGCAATCGGCGGCATTCGGCGCGGTGCTGGTGATCGCGCTGGACCTCGCCGATGTGCGGTCCTACGCGCTGCCGGTGGTGGCGATCATCGCCGCGTTCGGCTCGGTGTTCGCGCTGCTCGCGATCGCCGGCCGCAATGCCGGGCTGCTGATCCTGATTCTCGCCGGGCTTGCGATCTCGAGCTTTGCGGGAGCTGCAACCGCGCTGGTGATGAACCTCTCCAGCAATCCGTTCGTGGTGCTGGAGATCGCATTCTGGCTGCTCGGCTCGCTGGAGGACCGCAGCTTCCAGCACGTGGCGCTGGCGCTGCCCTTCATCATCGCGGGTGCTGCCGTCCTGCTCAGCCAGGCGAGCGCGTTCCGCGCGCTGACGCTCGGCGAGGAGGCGGCGCAGAGCCTCGGCGTCGATGTCGGGCGGCTAAGGTTGCTCGTGATCACGGGCGTTGCGCTCGGCGTCGGCGGTGCTGTCGCCGTCACGGGCACGATCGGCTTCATCGGTCTCGTCGCACCGCACCTGATGCGCCCCCTGATCGGTCACGATCCGGCGCGGCTACTGGTGCCGAGCGCGCTCACCGGTTCGGCGCTGCTGCTCGCCGCCGATATCGCGGTGCGCATCATCCCCTCGACCTCGGACATCAAGGTCGGCGTGCTGACCTCGATCATCGGCGTGCCGTTCTTCCTGTATCTGATCATGCGCGAACGCCGCGCGCTGGGCGGAGGCGTGGCATGACGCTGCTCGCCGCCACCGCGCTCAATGCCTCGCTCGGCAGCCGCAAGGTGCTGCACGATGTTTCGCTGTCGCTGGAGGCCGGCCATCTGGTCGCGCTGGTTGGCCCCAACGGCGCCGGCAAGACCACGCTGCTGCGCGCGCTCGCTGGACTAATTCCATCCGATGGCGACATCAGGATCGGCGGCGACGCGCTGGCGTCGCTGCCGCTGCGCGAACGGGCAAAACGTTTCGCCTATTTGCCACAGGGGCACATGGTGCACTGGCCGCTGCCGGCGCGCGATATCGTCGCGCTCGGCCGCTATCCGCATGGCGCGACCGATCCGGCGCGACTGTTGCCGAAGGATATCGAGGCGGTGGTGCGGGCGATGCAGGCGGTCGACGTCACCGAATTCGGCGATCGCAGCGTCACCGAGCTCTCCGGCGGCGAGCGCAGCCGCGTCGCGCTGGCCCGCGTGCTGGCGGTGGAGGCGCCGGTGATCCTCGCCGACGAGCCGACCGCCTCGCTCGATCCGCGCCACCAGATCGACGTGATGCAGAAGCTGCGCAACGTCGCCGACACTGGCGTGCTGGTCATCGTGGTGACTCACGATCTCGGGCTCGCCGCGCGCTTTGCCGATCATGTGCTGGTGCTGTCGGACGGCCGGCTGGCCGCGCAAGGCGCGCCGGACGAGGCATTGTCCGAAGCGGTCCTCGCGAGCGTGTTCCGGGTCAGCGCCTATCGCGCCGAATTTCAGCGCGAGGCCGTCATCGTGCCGTGGGCGGACGTGTGATGGGTGCGCGGCGTCTCGCAGCTTTGGCCGCGGCGGCATGGATGATGTCGTGTGCCGCCGCCTTGGCGGCCGGACCGAGCATCATCTCGATGAATGTGTGCAGCGACCAGCTCGTGCTGTCGCTGGCCGATCCGGACCAGGTCCTCGGGCTGAGCCGCTTTTCGCGCGATGCCTGGCAATCCTGGGCCGCCGAGCAAGCGCGAAACTATCCGCGCCTGTCGGGCGGGGCTGAGGACGTGTTGTTGCTCAAGCCCGACCTTGTCGTGGTCAGCCTGTTCGACAAGCGCGCGACGCGCGATCTTTTGAAGGCCAACGGGCTGCACCTCGTCGAGTTCACGGTGCCGCGCACGCTGGACGAGGTGAGGGACCAGATCCGCGCGATGGGCGAAGTGGTGCAGCATCCGGATCGGGCGCAGGCCGAGATCGCGCGACTTGACGCGGCGATCGCGCGGGCGCGGGCGGCGGCTGATGGTCATCACTATCGGGTGCTGCCGGTGGAGCGCCGCGGCTTTGTCTCCGGCGAGAGCAACCTGATCAGCTCGCTGCTGGCGGCAACCGGCCTGATCAACGCGGCCGGCGAACTCGGCTTCAGCGCGGGCGGATTTGCTTCGCTGGAGGCCATCGTAAAACTGCGGCCGGATTTCATCCTGGTGTCGGAGGCCGGCGACCGCGCCGAGGATGAGGGCCGCGCCTTCCTGCTGCATCCGGCGCTGGAGCGCTTCTATCCGGAGAGCAAGCGGATCGTGCTGCCGGAGCGGCTCACCGTGTGTGGCGGCGTGATGCTGGCCGATGCGCTGGATCGGTTGACGGCGGAGCTCAAGCGGGTGACGCGGTAGGTACACCGTCATTGCGAGGAGCGACAGCGACGAAGCAATCCATGCCGCAGCAAGCGGAGAGATGGATTGCTTCGCTTCGCTCGCAATGACGGGGAGAAACCTACCCCATTACCACCGGCCCGCCGGCCTTCTTCCACGCGTCGATGCCGCCTTCGATATGGGCAGTGTTCGCCAACCCCGCCTTCTTCGCGGCCGCCACCGCCATCGCGGAGCGTTCGCCGAAGGCGCAGAAGAACACGACGCGGCGGCCGGTCGCGGCCGCGACTTCGCGCAGCATGCCGCCGGGCTGCAAGGTGGCGCAAATCCCGGGATAGGGCGCGTGCAGCGCGCCTTCGAGCGTGCCGTGCTTGGCCCGCTCGCCGCTCTCGCGCAAATCCACCAGCAGGATATCGGGCCGGCCGAGGCTCGCGATGGCGTCGCGCGCGCTAAGCGAGAGGCCTTCCTTGGCCAGCTCGTCCTGGTGCAGGCCGACATGCATGTTGGCGGGCAGCACGACGTCCATCAGCTTCGGGTTCGGCAAATTGAGGTTGTTCATCAGCTCGACATAGTCGTCGATCGATTTCACCTGCAGCCGCGGATTGTAGCGCTTCTCCTCGCCGATGGTGGAGACGGTGTCGCCCTTGTAGTCGTGCGCGGGGAACACCATGGTTTCCTCGGGCAGCTTCAGCAGCCGGTTGAAGATCGAATCATACTGTGCCCGCGCGCTGCCGTTCTGGAAATCGGTGCGGCCGGTGCCGCGGATCAACAGCGTGTCGCCGGTGAAGACGCGGTCGCCCATCAGATAGCTGTAGGAATCGTCGGTGTGGCCCGGCGTGTACAGGGCCTCGAGGCAGAGGCCTTCGATCGTCACCCTGTCGCCGTCGGAGACGCGCATCGAGACCACGTCGGCCTTGCTCTGCTCGCCCATGATGGTGATGCACTGGGTGCGGTCACGCAGCTCGCCGAGACCGGTGACGTGATCGGCGTGGAGATGCGTATCGACCGCCTTGACCAGCCGGAGGTCGAGTTCCTGCAGCAGCTTGCAATAGCGGTCGGCCTTTTCCAGCACCGGATCGAGGATCAGCGCCTCACCGCCGGCGCGGCTGGCGAGCAGATAGCTGTAGGTGCCGGACACGCTGTCGAACAGCTGGCGAAAGATCATGACGGCTTACCTGTTCTCCGGGTCGAGTCGTGAGGAGGATATTATTCCATAGATGGGGTGGATTCAAAGCAAATCCATCCCCCGGAGTAATCCGGTCCCGTCACCCCCAATCCATCACCGTCACACTGAGGAGCCGCGAAGCGGCGTCTCGAAGGGTCGGCGGCCCGGCTCTTTCCGAGAGGAGTGTTGGCGCGCGGAGGCAATGGGGCCGTGCATCCTTCGAGACGCCGCTTCGCGGCTCCTCAGGGTGACGGTTCTGGATGGGCGCGGACGCCTACGGCCTCACGTAACTCCAGCCCTGCTCCTGCAGGTCCATCAAATGGACCACCCCCGACGGTACGATGGTGGCGTCCGGGACGACGGCGATCGCGTGGCCTTCGGCCTTCTCCATGCCCTGCCTGGTGTTGTTGCAGGCGGAGAACTGGATCTTGCCGGGGAAGACGAGATCCTTGAGTCGCCTGATGCGGTCCTGCACCGGCGAGGTATCGCTGCGCAGCATGTTGAGGCCGGGACCGTAGGTGACGATGTCGATCTCCACGTCCTCGTTCCTGGCTCGGTAATATTCGATCACGTTGGTCGCGTTGTTGAGCGCGAGATTCATGATCTGCGGGTCGTTCTGGTCGACCTGGATCGCGATATGGTGCGGCTTGTCGGCGGCGAGTGCGCTCGCAGCGAAGGCGAGCGAAAGCACGGCGGCGGCGGCGAGACGGTGAAGCATGGGAAGATCTCTCAATGTGAGTGCCGCTCTCATCCCGTCATTGTCTGCGCGAAGCGTTTGCGCGCGGGAGCGAAGCGACGAAGCAATTCATTCTGTCCCTGCGACAAAGCATGGATTGCTTCGCTTCGCTCGCAATGACGGCGGGAGTTAAGGACGGACCAGCGTGTATCCGTTCTCGGTGAGAAGCAAAATCTGTGCGACGCCGACCTGCACGGGGGTGGCGGCTGCGATGTAATCGGGCCGTTTGCCGGTGTCGCGCTCGATGGTGTCGACGGTGTTGAGGCAGATGTCGACCCGCGCGCCCTGCGCGACCAGGCTCTCGACCAGCTTGCGGTTGGCATTGTCGGGCCTGAGCAGGTCGATGCCCGGGCCGAAGGCGACGATCTCGACCGCGACCTTGTCGGGGTCGTAATGCTTCATCAGATTGCTGGCGACGCTGAGGACGAGGCCCTGCTTCTTCGGATCGTTGTCGGAGAGCTGCAGCACGACCTTGTGTTCGGCGAACGGCTTGTCCTGCAACGGCGCGAGCTGGGCGCGGGCCGGCGGTATTGCCAGCGCGACCGTCGCAAGGCCGAGCGCGGCGATGAGCGCGCGCCACCTCATCCGTGCCTCGCGATGCCTGGGTTGTCCTCGACGCCTTTCAGCGTCACGCCGGGTTCGTCGCGGTTCGGCGGCCGGCCGGAGCGCAGATGCCTGGCCACCACATCCCAGATCGGCGCGCCGTTCTGCTGGTTGACCGAGGCCCAGCCCGCGACCTTGTAATGCTTGCCGGCTTCGAGATGCTTGCCGTTGCCGAGCTTCAGCTCGGAGATGCGCTTGCCGACGGTCTCGCCAGGCGTGCAGGTGTAGGCAAGGCCGCCGACGCGAACCATGTCGCCGCCCTGCTGATAATAGGGATCGACGTTGAAGAGGTTGTCGCAGACGTCTTCCAGCACATCCTTGATCTGGCCGCCGGTCATCGTGGCAACGTAGGTCTCGGGATAGGTGATCGCGGTTTCCGACAGCACATCTTCCATGGTCAGCGGCTGGCCGGCCAGCGTGGTGAGGCCCCAGCGGAAGCCGGGCGACAGCGCGATCTCGGCGTTGAGCTCGTTCACCAGCGCATCGCAGATCAGCTGGTCGACGGTGCCGGAGAAATTACCGCGGCGGTAGAGCAGGCGGTCGGCCGTACCGAGCTTGTCGCTCCACTCGTCGGAATGCGGATCGCGCATCTTGTCGATCAACGCCTGCATCGCGGGATCGGGCTTCAGCAGCTCGGCGAACACCGGCAGCAGGCGATAGCGAACATTGGCGACCTTGCCCTTCGTGAGGTCGAGATCGAGCACGCCGATGAACTTGCCGTTGGAGCCGGCATTGGTCACCAGCGTGACGCCGCCGGCATTGGTCACCGTGATCGGGATCGGGATCGCGTCATGGGTGTGGCCGCCGAGGATGACGTCGATCCCGGTGACGCGGCTCGCGAGCTTGAGGTCGACGTCCATGCCGTTATGCGACAGCAGGATCACCGCCTCGACCTTGTCGTTGTTGCGATGGCCGTCGACCAGCTTTTGCAGCTCCTCGTCGCGGATGCCGAACTTCCAGTCCGGCGTGAAGCGCTTGGGGTGCGCGATCGGCACATAAGGAAAGGCCTGGCCGATGATCGCGACGCGATGGCCGCCGATCTCCTTGATGACAGACGGCTTGAACACCCGCCCCGAGGCCGGATCGAACGCCTTGGCGTCGTTGAACGCGGCCTCCTCGGTCAGGAACACGTTCTGCGCCAGGAACTCGCCCTTGAAGCGGGAGAGATTGTCGCGCAGCACCTGCTCGCCATAGGTGAATTCCCAGTGCCCGGTCATCGCCTCGATGCCGAGCAGATTGGCAACCTCCACCATGTCGGCGCCGTTCATGGCGTTGGCGAGCCCGGTGCCCTGCCAGAGGTCGCCGCCGTCGAGCAGGATCGAGCGCTTTTCGCCGACATCGGCGCGCAGCTTGTCGACCAGCGTCTTCAGATGGGCAAAGCCGCCGAGCCGGCCGAAGCGGACGGCGGCCTTCTCGAACTCGACGCAGGTAAAGGCATAGGCGTCGGCGCTGTCGGGCCGGATGCCGAAGCGGTCGAGGAACGCCTTGCCGACCAGATGCGGCGGCTGGCCGGCCATCGCGCCGACGCCGATATTGACGCCGGGCTCGCGAAACAACACCGGCTTCAGCTGCGCATGCGTGTCGGTCATGTGCAGGATGCGGGCGTTGCCGAAGCGTTCGAGGTCGTAGACGCTGGCGGTATCGGCGCTGCGCGCGAGGCGAGGCACGCCGGCCACGAGCGTTGCGGCGGCCGAAGCTCTCAGGAAATCCCGGCGGCGGATGATCATCACTCTCTCCGCGCGGCCCCCGTGGCCTGCGCGCCTTTAGCGAACTTCCATGTCCTTCCAGCGTTCCTTTTCGCTGGTGGCCTGGAAGATCGATGCCTTTGCCAGCGCCTCGGCCTCCTTGGCCTGGGCGACTGCGGTGTCGAAATCACCAGCCTCACCGGCCTTTTTTGCGGCGGCGAGCGTTGAAGCCGTCGTGGTCCACTGGTTGCGCAGACTGCCCGCTTCCTTGTTGGCGGCCTCGGCCGCGGCATAGGCCGCCTTGTAGTCGGCCTCGGAGGCGGCGAGGGCGGTGGTCGCAGTCGCAACCAGCAGGGCCGATGCCGCGAAGATGGCTCGCATGACCGTGCTCATGGCCGTGCTCCCGGTCCCGAAATCGGCAGGCCATTGCTGACATAGGACAAATAATATTCGAGGTTGCGGTACTCGTCGTCCTGCGGATTGAGCGGCACGCCGCGGATCTGGCTGTTGCAGGTGGTGAAGCGGCGGCTCGTGGTGCCCATGCCCGACCATTCCGAGCGGTAGATCGGCATCGCGTTCAGGATGCCGAGCGCCGGCGCCAGTACCTCGGCGCGGATGCGCTCGCCCGGGCTCTGGATATGGCAGGTGGCGCAGGAGAAATTGAGCTGGCCGCGGCGGGTGTAGAAATACTCCTTGCCCTTCTGATAGGCCTCCAGCGCACGCGGATCGTTCGGGATCTTGATGTCCATCGGCTTGCCGCGCGAGGTGAAGGCCATGTAGGCGGTGAGCGCCGCCATGTCGTCCTTCACATAGGAGAACGGCGCCTCGCCATTGGCTTCGCGGCAGCGGTTGAGCGCCAGCTCGAGCGTGACGACCTTGCCTTCCTTCTCGTCAAAATAAGGATAGTTCTGGCGGATACCGATGCCCTGGTTCGGGAAGCAGTCGGCGTAGGTCTTGCCGTTCTTGAACGGCGTCGAGAACATTTCCTTGCCGGCCTCGAGCGAGAACTCGTAGGGCGGAAACTGCTCCTTCTCTTCCCACTGCTTGTGCAGGTCCTCATTCATCGAATAGGGACCGTTGACGAAGTCCTCGGGCTTCAGCTTGGGGAATTTGCTGGTGAAGAATTTCTGGAACGCGGCCTTGTCGGCGGCGGGATCGACGCTGTCGGCTGCGCGCGCGGCCGGCGCCAGCATACCGAGCGCCAGCGTCGCGATTAAAATTTTGTTCTGACGCGTTTTCTTCACGCGAACCGGCGTCCACTTCGCTCGAAAACGCTCTAGAGCGCGAATTGCGAAGCGCCGCGTCATTGAATCTTCGCCGTGGTGGTGTCGGTCGCGCCCTTGTTGTCGACCCAGCTGACCTTCAGGTCGTCGCCCTTCTTGCCGCCCTTGAAGGCGAACTTGACATAGGGGTCCTTGGAGACGCCGCCGCCCCAGTCGGCGACGAACACCGGCTTGCCGTCATACTCGAAGGTCAGCACCTGGATGAAATGCGGCGGGATGATCTCGCCCTTGGCGTCCTTGACGAAGCCGGAATCCATCGGATGCTGGATCAGCGCCTGCACCTCGGTGGTGTCGCCGTTTGACGTGGCGCGCACGCGAATGCTCGATGCCATCTGGTTTATCCCTTGATTGCTCAGCCGCCGCAGCCGCCGACGGTGACCTTGATTTCTTTCTGGGCGCTGTAGAGCTTGCCGCCGGCCTCAACGATCACGGTGACGTTGCTGGTCTTGGCCATCTTGATGCGGTTGGCGACGCTCGGCAGCGTGCCGGCCGGAATCCTGTACGTCGCGATCAGCGAGATCGGGTTCTCGCTGACCAGGAATGAGATCGAGGTGACATCTGATAGCGTCGTGGTGGCGGAGATCGGCACCACAGCGCCGTTCTCGGCGATCTCGGGTGCGTCCATCTTGACCTTGTCGGAGGGCTCGGCGGTCTTGCCATAGAGCGCCTTGATCGCGTCGGCCTCGTTCTTCTGCTTGAACGCCTCTTCCGGATATTTGTCGTTGGCGGCGGCGAGCGCCTGCGGCACGCCGAACGGAATGACGCCAAGGCCGATCAGTGCGGCCACGCCCGCGCCCTTCAGCACCAGGCGGCGGCTCCCAAGAAATTCGCTGGTCGTGATGCTCATCGAATAATCTCCTCAAGCGACGGTTGCAGCGTCACAGCGTCTGCAGGAAGTCCACCACCGCGCTGATTTCCTTCTCGCTCAAAATCCGGTTTCGGCCGAACGGCGGCATCACCGTCTGCGGGTTGCGCTTGGTCTCATCGGTGACGATCGCAATCAGCTCGTCGCGGCTGTATTTCGCCTTGAGGCCGGTCAATTCGGGGCCGATCGTGCCGGGCAGCTCGCCGCCCTTGATGACATGGCAGGTCAGGCAATTGCCCTTGCCGCGGTCAAAGGCGAGCTTTTGGCCGTCGGCGGCGGATTGGGCCTGCGCGGGCGCAGCCATGGCGGTGCCGGCCAGCAGCGCCAGGACAAGGGCTGGCTTGGAGAAAGTGGCGATCAAGGACGTTTCCCGGGCTTCAATCTCGATGATCCCATCGCAATATAAAGAGTGGAAAGCACAAAGGCTATCCGCTGGCAACTCGGAGAATAGGCGCGTTGCGACGGGGTTAATGGAAGCGTGGCGGTCCGTCCGCCTGTCATGTTTGTGTGGTTGAGCCCTTGAGGAGAAGCGTAGTGGCGGAGTTTGTGGTGGAGTTCGGCAAGGACGGCAGCCCGGTCGAGGCGGACGGGCGGCTCGACGCAGCAGCGTTCCACCGCAATCACCAGCCGATCTGGGCGGTGCTGAAGGACTACCTTGCGGGCCAATCCGGTGACGTGCTGGAGGCCGGCAGCGGCACCGGCCAGCATGTCGTCTATTTCGCCGGTCGGACGCCCGACATCACTTGGTGGCCGAGCGACCTCCATGCCGCGCATCTGCGCAGCATCGAGGCCTGGCGCGCGCATGCCGCCCTTCGCAACATCCAGCCACCGCAGCCGATCGATCTGTCCGACCCGGTCTGGTCGCCGACGCCACCGGACGGCAAAGGTCTGGACAAACTGCTCGCGATCTTCTGCGCCAATGTGATCCACATCGCGCCGTGGCGTGTCGCCGAGGGCCTGTTCGCCGGCGCCGCGCGGCATCTGCGTGCCGACGGCCGGCTGTTCCTCTACGGCCCGTTCAAGCGCGGCGGCAAGCACACCGCGCTCAGCAATGCGGTGTTCGACACGTCGTTGCGCGACCGCGACGCCGAATGGGGCGTGCGCGATATCGCTGATCTCGAGACGCTTGCGGAGAGCGTCGGGCTCAAGCTTGACGGGACCTTCGAGATGCCGGCCAACAACATGATTTTGACGTTTGTCCGGAAGGACGCGGCTCAGTCATAAGCCAGGCTCCAGCCGTCGCCACGCAGCCAGCAGCGCGCGTCGGGAATCTCGGCATCGCGATAAAGCCGCGTCACCTTCTGCCGGCCGCCGCGGGCGAAGGCTTCGGCCAATGCCTTTTCAGACGCCTCGTCGCGTCCGCCGTCGCAGGGAATAATCGCGACCGGTGAGATCCAGGTGGCTTGATACTGTGCGCCCTCGCGCCGGACCCGGAACACCGCGCCGGATCGCGCCACTTGCTCCGGCGCGCCGCCCTTGAATCCTTCATCCGACGTCAGCGGCAGGATCAGGCGGCCGCCGTCGGCAAGCCCGTCGAGCCATCGCGCGGCGGGCCGGGTGCAGCCGGCATTGACATAGATCACGTCGGCTGGATCGAACGATGTGAGCGTGCCGTCGCCCGCAATGATCTCGACATTCGGATAAGGGACGAGATTGGCGCGGGCGCGCGCGGCAAGCTCCAGGTCGTATTCGATCCCGGTGACGCGGCCGGTCGGCCCGACCAGGTGCGCGAGGAGCGCCGTGTAGTAGCCCGTGCCGGTACCGATATGCACCACATGCTCGGCGGCGGCCGGTGCGGCCTGGTGCATGAGATAGGCGTGCAGCGACGGCTGGCCGTTGTTGAGCCGCCGCTCCGGCCGCAACGCGACCAGATCGTTGGTGTAGAGATAGACCGGATCGGCGTCGGGTGTCGGCACATAGTCGCGGGTCCACCATCGCAGTATCATCCATGGTCCCGGGCCGACGAAGTCCTCACGCGGAATGGTGGCGAAGGCCTCCATCACCCGCGCATCGACGATGTTGGCAGCGGCCATGATCTGCTTGGCATAGGCGGCTCGTATGATGCGGAGTTCGGCTTGCGGGTCCATTACTGCTCCCTGCCTTGTGTTATGCGATTTGACACACTGACGTGTGTGAAATAGCATACTTCAACGACGGAGGCCAGAATGAAGAGACGGCTTTATCCGGCCGTGCTGGAGCGCGGTCCACGCGGCGCGTTCGGGGCGTGGTTTCCCGACTTTCCCGGCTGCGTCGCCGGCGGCAAGTCGCAGGAAGAGGCGATCGAGCGTGCCGAGCATGCGCTGGCACAGGCAGTGGACGGCTGGGTCGAGCAGGGCCACGCGCTGCCGGAGCCGACGCCGATCGAGCGGATCGTGCCGCCCAAGGGCTCCGACGTCGCCGCCTTCTTCATGGTCGGCGTCGATCCGCCCGATCCGTCCGAGCGCGTCAACGTCTATTTGCCGAAAAGCCTGATCGCTCGCATCGACAAGCGCGCCGCCGAGCTCGGCATGAGCCGTTCGAGCTTCTTCGGCTTTGCGAGCTCGCTCGCGCTCGAATGGCCGGGCGGTTATCCGCGCGGCGCCCCGATCGCGCCGCGCTCCAAGGTGCACAAGACCGGCGCGCTGCGCGCCGAGAAGCGGCCGGGCAAGAAGCCCGCGCGGTAGTTGACGCGCGATGCAACACGCGTGACGTCGTCCTGGCGAAAGCCAGGACCCATTACCCCAAATGCTGATTGTAGCGCGTAGCTGGGGCCGCGATCCCTCTCGCAACAAGACTCGGTGGTTATGGGTCCTGGCCTTCGCCAGGACGACGCCGGAGTGTAGGTGTTCGACCTGGCCAACAACCGTGCGCCTCCCGCATGGCCTACGTCCGTTTGCGCCGGTTGATCGGCCTGCACCTGCTCTCCATAGTGCGCGCGATTGGAGGCTCCCGCCGGGGCTTCAAGGCGGGACTTCAGATGATCGACGTGACGGCTGCGGATGAAACGAGCGACGACGCGCGGGCGCGCAGCAATGTGTGGCGGCTTGCGGCGGCGCAGGCGCTGACCGGCGCCAATTCGGCCGTGATCTTCGCCACCGGCTCGATCGTCGGCGCGACGCTGGCGCCCGACATCTCGCTCGCGACGGTGCCGCTCTCGATGTATGTGCTGGGGCTCGCCGCCGGTACGCTGCCGACGGGTGCGATCTCGCGCGCTTATGGAAGGCGCGTCGCCTTCATCGTCGGCACCTTCTGCGGCACGCTCACCGGTGCGCTCGGCGCCTGGGCGATCCTGCACTCGTCGTTCTGGCTGTTCTGCGGCGCGACCTTCCTCGGCGGGCTCTATGGCGCCGTCGCGCAGTCCTATCGCTTTGCTGCCGCCGATGGCGCCAGCGTTGCGTTCCGGCCCAAGGCGGTGTCGTGGGTGATGGCGGGCGGCGTGTTCGCCGGCGTGCTTGGACCGCAGCTCGTGCAATGGACCATGGACATCTGGCCGCCTTATCTGTTCGCGTTCTCCTTCGTGATGCAGGCGCTGGTCGCGCTGGTGGCGATGGCGGTGCTGTCGGGTGTCGACGCGCCGAAGCCGGTGGCGGCGGATCTGCATGGCGGCCGTCCGCTGCGCGAGATCGCAAAACAGCCGCGCTTCATTGCCGCCGCGCTGTGCGGCGTGATCGCTTATCCGATGATGAACCTGGTGATGACCTCGGCACCGCTCGCCATGAAGATGTGCGGATTGTCGGTCAGCGATTCCAACTTCGGCATCCAGTGGCACATTGTGGCGATGTACGGCCCGAGCTTCTTCACGGGCTCGCTGATCGCCCGCTTCGGCGCTCCCGTCATCGTCGCGCTCGGGCTGGCGCTGGAGGCGGTGGCCGCGATGATCGGGTTGTCCGGCATCACGGCGCCGCACTTCTGGGCCACGCTGTTCGTGCTCGGGATCGGCTGGAATTTTGCGTTTGTCGGCGCCTCCGCGCTGGTGCTGGAGACGCACCGGCCGCAGGAGCGCAACAAGGTGCAGGCGTTCAACGATTTCCTGGTGTTCGGCATGATGGCGATCGGCTCGTTCTCGTCGGGCCAGCTGCTCGCGCATTACGGCTGGAACGCCGTCAACATGGTGGTGTTTCCGCCGGTGCTGCTCGGGCTTGCCGTGCTGTCGCTGGCGTCATTCGCCAGGCGGCGGGCGAAATTGCGTGCGGTGGAAGAGATCCCGGATCTCGGTCTTTGATCTCGTTGTTTGAGCATGACCTTTTCGGAAAACCGCTTCGCACTTTTCCGGATCATGCTCCTGCTGCCAATTGCTGACACTTCGACCGGTTTCGAATTGACCGGCTTGCAAGGCTGCTCACATCGTGGGAACGGATTAATCCGGTCCTGACGATGTGAGAAGCAAGAGCAAGAAATGGACGCATCATCACCCACGCTGCATGACGAATCCGCGCTCGGCTACGAGGGCTGGCGCATCGTCGTCGTCTGCTTCCTGCTTGCGACCTTCGGCTGGGGATTGGGCTTCTACGGCCAGAGCGTCTATGTCGCCGAGCTGCAGCGACTGCACGGCTGGCCGGCGTCGCTGATTTCGTCGGGCACGACCTTCTTCTATCTGTTCGGCGCCGCGCTGGTTGCCTTCGTCAGCGAGGCGATCAAGGCGTTCGGTGCGCGCAGCTGCCTGATCGCGGGCACCCTCGCGATGGCGGTTGCGGCGGTCGCGATCGGCGAGGTGCGCGAGCCCTGGCAGCTCTATCTCGCCGATGCGCTACTGGCGTTCGGCTGGGCCGGCACCAGCCTCGGCATCATCACCAATACGCTCGGCCTGTGGTTCGACAAGAAGCGCGGCATGGCGATCAGCCTGGCGCTGAACGGCGCCAGCTTCGGCGGCATCGTCGGCGTGCCGCTGCTGGTTGCCGGCATCGGTTATTTCGGCTTCTCCGGCGCGATGATCGCAGCCGCGGTGGCGCTCGTCGTGGTGATGGTGCCTGTGATCCTGATCTTCGTCGGGCGGCCGCCGGAGCATCTGCACGCGGTGACTTCAGCGGCGACTGACGCGCCGTCGGCGACCCAGGTGCGCGCCCGGGCCCTGCGCGACATCCGTTTCCTCTCGGTGTCGATTGCCTTCGCACTGGTGCTGTTCGCCCAGGTCGGATTCATCGTGCATCTGATCGCGTATCTCGATCAGGTGATCGGCCGCGAGCGCGCCACGGTTGCGATGGCGCTGTTGACCGCGATGGCCGTGGTCGGCCGTGTCTCGTTCTCGTTCGTGATCGACCGGCTCAACCAGCGGCTGGCGTCGGCGCTGTCCTTTATCAGCCAGGCGATCGCGCTCGTCATCATCATCAACGTGCACAACGACGTCGCGCAGATCGCCGCCTGCGCGCTGTTCGGCTTCTCGGTCGGCAATCTGATCACGCTGCCGGCGCTGATCGTGCAACGCGAGTTCGACCCGCGCGCGTTCGGCGTGCTGGTCAGCCTGATCACCGCGATCAACCAGATCACCTACGCCTTCGGCCCCGGCGTGATCGGGCTGTTGCACGATCTCTCGGGCAGCTACACGCTGCCGTTCTATGGCTGCATCGGCCTGGAGCTGATCGCGGCGGCGGCGATCATGACGAAGGGGAAGTAGCCCCGTTGGCTCACCCGGGGCTACGATTTCTTTCGTGATTTCTTCTTCTTCTCACCGATCTTCCCGGCCGCGGCGACCCGCAGCAGGCGTCGGAAGGTCGGACATTCCATGTGGCTCGGCGCGGGACACACGGCGGCGTGGCGCAGGCCGTCGCGCATCGCGTTGAGCCGGCGGCGCGCCCGAGTGCGATCAGCGCCAGCCGGTCCAGCACGGCCGGATCGAACAGTCGGCGCAGCCCGCGCCGGCCGTGCGAGGCGATCAGCCCCTTTTCCTCGTAGAAGCGCAGGGTCGAGGCGCGAACGCCGGATAATTGCGCCACCTCCGCGATGTCGACGTCCCGCATGGCCTTGACCTCAAGTTCACTTGAACTGGCAGTGTGCCGCCAGGCGCTTGCTTAAGGCAAGCATCAGGACAGGCAAATAGCAAAAGGACGAGATCATGAGTGCCGCACCGCAGGCCGAGGACGAGCAGGTCAAACTTTGGAACGGCGCTGCCGGACGCGCCTGGGTCGAGACGCGCGACGTGCTCGAACGGATGTTCAAGCCGCTTGAGGAGCTGCTCGTTCGGGCGGTGGCCGATGCCGCGGCCGGCCATGTGCTGGATGTCGGCTGCGGTACGGGCGCCACGACGTTCGCCGTCGCTCGCGTGCTCGGCCCGCAAGGGCATTGCACCGGCATCGACATCTCCGAGCCGATGATCGCGGCGGCCCGGGCCCGAGCGGCGCGGGAAGGGCTGCCTGCCGGCTTCATCTGCGCCGACGCGCAGACCCATAGCTTTGCGCCGGCGAGCTTCGACATCATCATCTCACGCCTCGGCGTGATGTTCTTTGCCGATCCGGTGCTGGCCTTCGCCAATCTGCGGCGGGCGGCCCGGCCGGGTGCGGCGCTTCGCTTCATCGCGTGGCGCGGCGCGGTCGAGAACCCGTTCATGACGACGGCGGAGCGGGCGGCGAAGCCGCTGCTGCCGGATCTTCCGGCGCGGCGTCCCGATGCGCCGGGGCAGTTCGGCTTCGCGGACCGGGAGCGGGTCGCGCGCATCCTGGAGGACAGCGGCTGGGGCGCGATCGCGATCGAGCCGGTCGATATCGCCTTGCGCTTTCCGGCATCGGAGCTGACCCGTTATGTGAGCTGGCTCGGCCCGGTCGGGACGATGCTGCACGGGATGGAAGAGCCGCGTCGCACGCAGGTGATCGAGACCGTGCGCGGTGCCTTCGACCGCTACATTCACGGCAGCGAGATTCGCTTCAACGCGGCCTGCTGGATGGTCGCGGCGCGCGCACCGGCGGAGGCTGCGCATGGCTGACGCCGTGGAATTTGCGACAAGCGCGGTGCTGATCGGCGCCGGCGCGACGGTCGTGATGGACGTCTGGGGCATCGCCCGCAAACGGCTGCTCGGCATCCCGTCGCTGGACTATGCCCTGGTCGGCCGCTGGCTCGGCCATCTCGCATCCGGCAGCCTGCGCCACGACCGCATCGCTGCGTCGCCGCAGGTCGCGGGCGAAAGGCTGATCGGATGGGCTGCGCATTATCTGATCGGGATCGGCTTTGCCGGCGTGCTGCTTGCGATCTTCGGGCTTGGTTGGGCGCGGCAGCCCAGCATCGCTCCGGCGCTGATCGTCGGGATCGGCAGCGTGGCCGCACCGTTCCTGGTGATGCAGCCCGCGATGGGCGCCGGCATCGCCGCGAGCCGAACGCCGCAGCCATGGGCGGCGCGGCTGCAGAGCCTCCTGACGCATGCGGTGTTCGGCGTTGGCCTCTATGCGGCCGGCTGGCTCGTCAGTCTGGCGAGTTTGTAGTTGCTGCACCCGTAGCCGGGATGAGCCAACGGGTCACGCGAACGCGCGCCCGATGACAGGCTCCGCGATATCCGGGACCCGTCCGTCGGCTTGCGCCAGCCTCCGGATGTCGCTTCGCTCATCCGGGCTACAATTCAATCCGCGTTGCGGAATTACGCCGCCCGCTGCCTCAACAGGTCCTCAAGGTCCAGCCGGCGCGTGAACATCGAAAGCTTGCCGTCGGCGCTGCGCGGCCATTCGGCTTCGGGGCGGTCCCAATAGAGCTCGACGCCGTTCTCGTCGGGATCGCGCAGGTAGAGCGCCTGGCTGACGCCGTGGTCGCTGGCGCCGTCGAGCTGGATGCCGGCCGACAGCACCCGATGCAGCGCATCGGCGAGCGCCGGGCGGGTCGGATAAAGGATGGCGGTGTGGAACAGGCCCGTCGTGCCCGGCGGCGGCGGATGGCCGCCCTTGCTCTCCCAGGTGTTGAGGCCGATGTGGTGGTGATAGCCGCCGGCCGAGATGAAGGCGGCGTCCGTCCCCAAGCGCTGCTGCAGCTCGAAGCCGATCACGCCGCAATAGAAGCCGAGCGCGCGCTCGAGATCGGCGACCTTGAGGTGGACATGCCCGATCCGCGTGCCCGCGATGATGGGTGGATTTTCCGGCATGACCTGGCTCCGTTGGCATCAACGCCTTGCCGTCAGGGGCAAGGCTTCGCCGCCTGATATAGTCCGGATTTGCCGGGCCGGAGCAATCCATCCTGAAACGCAGCGTTTCCGAACTGCGCCGCGGCCGGCCTGATCTAGCAGAGCTCCGACAACTCGCCGCCGGGCAGCTGGAACTCGAACGTGTTCAGCGTCATCGACACCATGGTGTAGTAGCCGCAAAGGCCGATCACCTCGACCAGGCCGCGCAGGCTCAGCACCTCGACCGCCTCGTCATACAGTCCCTTCGGCAGGCCGTGACCTTCGTGCAGCGCCTTGGCGACGTCGTAGATCATTTTTGCCTTGGGGTCGTCGAAAGTCGGCGTCCGGCGTACGCGAATGTCCTCGATGATCTTCTGATCGAGGCCGCCCTTCAGCGCGAGACGCTTGTGGGCATACCATTCGTAATGCGCGGTCCAGTGCCGCGCGGTGACGAGGATCGCGATCTCCGACAGCTTCGGTGGGAATACCGTGTCGAAGCGCAGCACCTCGCCGAGCCGCGTGGCATGCCGCGCCATCTCCGGGCTGTTGAGCCAGGCCATCATCGGCGCCGGTGGCGCGCCGCGCTTGCCGGAGATCGACTCGTCGTAGGTTTCTTTCTGGGCGGGGTTCATTTCGCTAGGCGAAAGCAGCTTCAGCCGCATGTCCGTTTCCTCTTGTTTTTCAATCGTTACCCCACTTCGGCGATACACCCGATCGCGCGAGGTGAGTAGCGACGCCAGAGCATGGCGCGGCTGCGAGGCATATTGAACTCGGCGGCTGCGTAGGTCTAAGGTCGAATCCAATTCGTCGAATTTGACTGGAAACGCACCATGGCTGACCTCGAGAAATTCCGCGCAGAGACCCGCGCCTGGCTGGAGCAGAACTGCCCGCCGGAGATGCGCAAACCGATGACGTCGGATGGCGACACCTTCTGGGGTGGCCGCAACGCGAAATTCTCGTCGGACGCGCAGCGGGTCTGGTTCGAGCGGATGCGCGACAAGGGTTGGACCGTGCCGCATTGGCCGAAGGAATATGGCGGCGGCGGCCTCGACGGCGAGGAAGCCAAGATTGTGCGCCAGGAGATGGCGGCGATCGGCGCGCGCCAGCCGCTGACCTCGTTCGGCATCTCGATGCTCGGACCGGCGTTGCTGCAATACGGCACCGAGGAGCAGAAGAAGGAGCATCTGCCGAAGATCACCGCGGGCCTGATCCGCTGGTGCCAGGGCTATTCCGAGCCGAACGCCGGCTCCGACCTCGCCTCGCTGCAGACCCGCGCGGTCGGCGACGGCGACGACTACATCATCAACGGCCAGAAGATCTGGACCTCCTACGCCAACTATGCCGACTGGATCTTCTGCCTGGTGCGCACCGATCCCGCCGCCAAGAAGCACGACGGCATCAGTTTCATTCTCTTCGACATGACGTCGAAGGGCGTGTCCACGAAACCGATCCTCTTGATCTCCGGCTACTCGCCGTTCTGCGAAACCTTCTTCGACAATGTCCGCGTGCCGAAATCGCATGTCGTGGGCACCGTCAATCGCGGCTGGGATGTCGCGAAATATCTGCTGCAGCACGAGCGCGCGATGATCTCGGGCATGGGCGAGCGCGGCGTCGGCCGTCCGCTCGGCCAGATCGCCGCCGACTCGGTCGGCGCGGACGCGCAGGGCCGGCTCGACGACGCCCAGCTGCGCAGCCAGATCGCGAGCTTCGAGGTCGACGAGGCCGCGCTCGCCGCGGCGGCGGAGCGCGCGGTCGATCTCGCCAAGGCCGGGCAATCGCATCCGGCGTTCTCGTCGGCGATGAAATATTACGGCACCGAGCTCAACAAGCGGCGCTACGAGATCCTGATGTCGGCGGGCGGCATCGACGCGCTGGAATGGGAGAGCGACCGCTCCAGGGGCGGCGCCCGTCCGCGCGCCTGGCTGCGCACCAAGGCCAACTCGATCGAGGGCGGCACCTCGGAGGTGATGCTCGGCATCGTCGCCAAGCGCATCCTCGATCTGCCGGGGGCGTGAGGCACGCTCTCTCCACCCGTCATTCCGGGGCGCGACGCAGTAGCGAGCCCGGAATCCATAACCCCCGATCGTGGTTATGGATTCCGGGCCTGGCCCTTCGGGCCATCCCGGAATGACGAACTCAGACATATTAGCTTCGAACGTTAGAGCGGAATCCATCAATGGCCCTCGTCCTCACCGAAGAACAATCCATGCTGCGCGACAGTGCGCGCGGTCTCATCAGCGACAAGGCGCCGGTGGCGCATCTGCGCGCCTTGCGCGATGGCAAGGACACCACCGGCTTCTCGCGCGAGCTCTGGAAGACCTTTGCCGAGATGGGCTTCTCCGGCCTGCTGGTGCCGGACCAGTTCGGCGGCAGCGGACTTGGCTGCGTCGAGGCCGGCATCGTCATGGAGGAGATCGGCCGTACCTTGATGCCCTCGCCATTCCTCGCGACCTCGGTGCTTGCGGCCTCGGCGCTGTCGCGCGGCGGCAGCGAGGCGCAGAAGGCGCAGCATCTGCCGAAGATTGCCGATGGCTCGCTGCTCGCAGCGCTGGCGATCGATGAGGGCGCGAAACATCGCCCGCTGCAGACCAAGTTGCAGGCGGCGCGCTCCGGCAACGGCTTCAAGCTGTCCGGCGACAAGGCCTTCGTGGTCGACGGCCACACCGCCGATCTGTTGATCGTCGCGGCGCGCACGGTCGGCAGCGCCGGCGATAAGAACGGGTTGACGCTGTTCCTGGTCGATCCGAAGGCCAAGGGGCTCGCGGTCGAGCGCACCGCGATGGTCGATTCGCACAACGCGGCGCGCATCGTGTTCGACAATGTCGAGGTCAATGCCGACAGTGTGCTCGGCGAGGTCGATCAGGGCTTTGGGCTGCTCGAAGGCGTGCTCAATATCGGCCGCGGCGCGGTCGCGTCCGAAATGGTCGGTCTCTCCGACGAGGTGTTCGGCCGCACCGTGACCTACCTGAAGGAGCGCAAGCAGTTCGGCAAGGCGATCGGCGAATTCCAGGCGCTGCAGCACCGCGCCGCCGAGCTCTACATCGATATCGAGATCACCCGCGCCGCCGTTCTGAAGGCGCTGCAGGCGCTCGATGCCGATCTGGGCAAGGCTGCCACTGCGGTCGCGGTCGCCAAGGCGCGCGCCGGCACAACTGCGACGCTCGCCGTGCAGGAAGGCGTGCAGATGCATGGCGGCATGGGCATGACCGACCAGTTCGACATCGGCTTCTTCATGAAACGCGCCCGCGTCTGCCAGGAGCTGTTCGGCGACAGCAATTTCCACACCGACCAGCTGGCGAGCGGCAAGGGATACTGATCGGGAACGCCAGCGCCGCCGCATAATGCGGCGTCGTCGCCACGCAACACTCTGTCATCGCCCAGTTCGACCGGGCGATCCAGTATTCCAGAGACGGTTGTGCTTGAGCCGAGAAGCCGCGGCGTACTGGATCACCCGGTCGAGCCGGGTGACGACAGTTGAGCGTGCGGTGGCGGCTGTGGCCTGGTACGCTGCCGTTTACCGGATCGGCGGGGCGTACTGGACGCCGCCGGCGTTCCAGAGCTGGTTCATGCCGCGCGGAATCTTCAGCTTGGAATCGGCGCCGACGTTGCGGTCGTAGACTTCGCCGTAATTGCCGACATGGCGGATAATGCGCACGGCCCAGTCCTTGGTCAGGCCGAGATCCTCGCCATAGGAGCCCTCGGTGCCGACCAGCCGCATTACTTCCGGCTTCTTCGACTTCAGCGCCTCGTCGATGTTCTTCGAGGTGATGCCGAGCTCCTCGGCGTTGATCATGGCGTAGAGCGTCCACTTCACGATCATCATCCAGTCGTCGTCGCGCAAGCGGACCACGGGCGCCAGCGGCTCCTTGGAGATGATGTCGGCCAGGATGGTGTGGTCGTTCGGCTTCGAGAGGTTGAGCCGCAGCGCATAGAGCTGCGAGGCGTCCGACGTCAGCGTATCGCACTGGCCGGTGTCATAGGCCTTCACGACATCCTCCAGCTTGTCGAACTTCATCTCCGTGTACTTCATGTTGTTGGCACGGAAATAGTCGGCGAGGTTGAGCTGCGTCGTGGTGTTGGCCTGCACGCAGACCTTGCTGCCGTTGAGGTCGAGCGCGGAATCGATGTTGCGCGCGCGCGGGATCATGAAGCCCTGGCCGTCATAATAGGCGACCGCCGGGAAATAGAGGTCGTAATTGGTCTCGCGCGACATGCTCCAGGTAGAGTTGCGCGAGAGGATGTCGACCTTGCGGTTCTGCAGCTCCTTGAAGCGTTCGCTGGCGTCGAGCGGAACGAACTTCGCCTTCGTCGGATCGTCGAAGATCGCCGATGCCACCGCGCGGCAGAAGTCGACGTCGAAGCCGGTCCAGTTGCCCTTGTCGTCCGGGATCGAGAAACCCGGCAGGCCCTTGTTGACGCCGCACAGCACGTCGCCGCGGCGGACGGTGCGCTTCAGCGTGCGGGTGTCGTAACGCTCATAGGTGATGGCGGCGGCCGCAACCAGTGCGGCGACCGCGAGCCCGATCGTCAGGCCGCCTCGAAATGTACGCATGGGTTCTCTCTCGCGAATGATCGGGGGAAAAACAGGTCGGATATCGAAGGCGGGTGGGTCGAAATTACAGTTCGGGCTTCTGCCGGATGATCACCTTGGTGCCGACGGGAACGCGGTTGTAGAGATCGGCGACGTCGGCGTTGACCAAGCGGAAGCAGCCGGACGAGATCGCGGTGCCGATGGTGTCGGGCCGGTTGGTGCCGTGGATGCGGTACACCGTGGTGCCGAGATACATCGCGCGCGCGCCGAGCGGATTGCCCGGGCCGCCCGCCATGAAGCGCGGCAGATAGGGCTGGCGGGCGATCATTTCCGGCGGCGGGGTCCAATCCGGCCACTCGGCCTTGCGGGTGATGGTCACCAGGCCCTGCCACGTGAAGCCGTCGCGGCCGACACCGATGCCGTAGCGCAGTGCACGGCCGTTGCCCTGCACGAGATAGAGATGGCGTTCGGCGGTGGAGACGATGATGGTGCCCGGCGCCTCATTGGTCCGGTAGTAGACGACCTGCTTCTGCCATTCCGGATCGAGCTCATAGCTGTCGTCGGCGACCAGGCCCGGCTCGTCGGCGTCCGGGCGGTTCTGGGCAAAGCCTTGCGACGTCGACAGCACGAGCGCGCCCGTGGCGATCAACATCCAGACCAGGTGACGAAGTTTCGTCATGCAAAGCTCTCCTTGTTGGCGCGCGGCCAATGGTTGCTCCACCCAAATCGCGCGAGGCATCAAATCTCAGCGGCAGCTTGATGGCAAGTTTAGGGCGGGCATCACACTATATCACTGTAATGCTTCTGTTTTTTGTCACTGGACCCGTGGCACGCCGCGTGGCGGCCTTATTTCGGCGCAATCCAGAGTCGCAACGCGAAAGAGACCAGGGTCACCGTGCCGACGCCGCCGAGCCAGAGCGCTGCAAACCACAACAGGCGCTGGCCGAGCGGCCGCTGATTCGGGCCCGGTGGTGACATCAGTGGTATCCGTGGCCGGGGCGCACCTTGCCGCGGAACACCCAATAGGCCCAGGCGGTGTAGCCGAGGATCAGCGGCACCAGGATCGAGACCCCGAACAGCATGAAGATCTGGCTGTTGGCGGGCGACGCCGCCTGCCAGATCGTGATGCTCTGCGGCACGATGTATGGATACATGCTAATGCCGAGCCCGGCATAGGACAGTCCGAACAACGCCAGCGTCAGGAAGAACGGCTGGTGGTCATTCTTGTTGCCGAGGGCACGCAGCAAGAGCGCGGTGACGGCGGCGACCGCGATCGGGACCGGCGCGGTGAGGATGATGTTGGGCCAGGCGAACCAGCGCTGGGTGTACTGCACGGCCAGGAACGGCGTTGCGATGCTGACGGCGCCGATCGCGCACAGCATCGCGACCAGCAACACCCACGTCAGATGATAGGCGCGCTCGCGCAGCTCGCCTTCGGTCTTCATCACCAGCCAGGTCGCCCCCAGCAGCGCATAGCCGATCACCAGCGCAATGCCGGTCAGCACGCTGAACGCCGTCAGCCAATCCCACCAGCCGCCGGCATAGTGGCGTCCCTCGACATGGATGCCTTGCAGGATGGCGCCGAGCGCGATGCCCTGCGCCAGCGTCGCGACCAGCGAGCCGCCGGCGAAGGCGAGGTCCCATTTGTTGCGCGCCTTCTGGGTGCGCCAGCGGAATTCGAACGCGACGCCGCGGAACACGAGGCCGAGCAGCATCGCGATCATTGGCGTGTAGAGCGCCGGCATCAGCACCGCATAGGCCAGCGGAAACGCCGCCATCATGCCGCCGCCGCCGAGCACCAGCCAGGTTTCGTTGCCGTCCCACACCGGCGCCACCGTGTTCATGATGACGTCGCGATCGGCCTTTTGCGGAAACAGCGGAAACAGGATGCCGAGGCCGAGGTCGAAGCCGTCCATCACGACATAGACGAACACCGCGAAGGCGATGATGAAGGCCCAGATCGTGGGGAGGTCGATGGGAATGCTCATCGCGCGCCCTCCACGGCAGCACCTGCCGCCGGCGTGATGCCGGCCGCGCGGGCGGGAAGGTCTTTGGTCGGGCCCTGCTCGCCGGGATGCGGCGGCTGCGCCATCAGCCGCAGGATGTAGATCACCCCCGCGGTGAACACGGCGAAATAGACGATGATGAAGGCGATCAGCGACGAGCCCACCGCCGGCGCCGCCAGCGGCGATGCCGAATCGGTGGTGCGCAGCAGCCCGTAGACGGTGAACGGTTGCCGCCCGGTCTCGGTGGTGATCCAGCCGGCGAGCACCGCGATGAAGCCCGCCGGGCCCATCAGGACCGCGAAGCGATGCAGCAGCGGTGACTGGTACATCATGCCGCGCCAGCGCATCAGCAGGCTGAGCAGGCCGAGGCCGAGGATCAGGAAGCCGAGCCCGACCATGATGCGGAATGCCCAGAAGGTGATCGGCACCGGCGGCCAGTTTTCACGCGGCACGGTGTCGAGGCCGGCAAGCGGTGCATCGAGCGAATGCTTCAGGATCAGCGACGACAGTTTCGGCACCTCGATCGCGTATTTGACCTTGGCCTCACGCTGGTCGGGCCAGCCGAACAGGATCAGCGGCGCGCCGTCCTTGTGGCTCTGGAAGTGGCCTTCCATCGCCATCACCTTGGCCGGCTGGTGCTCCAGCGTGTTGAGGCCGTGCTGGTCGCCGGCGAGGATCTGGATCGGCGCCACCAGGGTCGCCATCCACATCGCCATCGAGAACATCACGCGCGGGCCGGCGAGATGCTGGTCGCGCAACAGGTGCCAGGCACCGACCCCGCCGACCACCAGCGAGGTGGTGAGATACGCCGCCAGCACCATGTGCACGAGGCGATAGGGGAATGAGGGATTGAAGATCACCTTGAGCCAGTCGGCGGCGACGAACTGGCCGTCGGCATTGACGGCATAGCCAGTCGGCGTCTGCATCCAGGAGTTGGCCGACAGAATCCAGAACGCGGAGATCAGCGTGCCGATCGCGACCATCAACGTCGCCACGAAATGCAGCCTGGGGCCGACACGTTCGAGCCCGAACAGCATCACGCCGAGGAAGCCGGCCTCGAGGAAGAATGCGGTCAGGACCTCATAGGCCATCATCGGGCCGATCACCGGCCCAGTCTTGTCGGCAAAGGACGACCAGTTGGTGCCGAACTGGTAGGACATCACGATGCCCGAGACCACGCCCATGCCGAACGCGACCGCGAAGATCTTCAGCCAGTAATTGAACAGGTTGATGTAGACCTCGCGCTTGGTGGCCAGCCACAGCGCTTCGAGCACCGCGAGATAGCTCGCAAGCCCGATCGAGAATGCGGGAAACACGATGTGGAACGACATCGTGAAAGCGAATTGCGCGCGGGCGAGTACGACCGCATCCCAGCCTTCGAACATGATCCACCACCTGCCGTCGACCTGGCGTGGACCCTACCACGCCAGATGCGACGACGACACAGGGCGGATTGTCCGATCAGCTATTGGCGTTGAGCAGCCGGGCGACGGTGCGGTCGATCTCGTCATAGCTGCCCTCGCCGGCATGCGAGAACACGATCTTGCCGCTCTGGTCGATGACGTATTGCGCCGGCCAATACTCGTTGTGGTAGGCGTTCCAGGTCTGTGAATTGTTGTCCTGCGCCACCGGATAGAGGATGCCGTGCCGCTTCAGCGCCGCCTGCACGTTGGAGGCCGAATGCTCGAACGGGAATTCCGGCGTGTGGACCCCGATCACGACGAGGCCGCGATCCCGGTACTTTGAATAGAGCTGGGTGACGTGCGGCAGCGTGTTGACGCAGTTGACGCAGCCATAGGTCCAGAAATCCACCAGTACGACCTTGCCGCGCAAATCGGCGAGCTTCAGCGGCTGCGAATTGAACCAGTTGCTGATCCCTGAGAATTCGGGCGCGGCCTGGCTCTGCGCGGTGGTCATCGCGGTCGCCATCGGAACGGGCACGGCCGGCGCGTTGGACTCGGTGCAGAGGCCGGGGATGACGGCGCCGCCGAGGCCAAGGCCCGCCACCAGCGTGGATACAGCAATCAAGCGCAGGGACATCGATCTCTCCTTATGAGCTCACAGGCCGATCTGGCCGTTGGGATAGAACTGGGTCAGCCACGCCACTATCAGCGTGTCGTATTGCAGGTAGGACAGCGCGGCGAAGGCGATGATCACGACGCCAAATCCCTGTTGGAGCCGCGGCGCGATCCGCGCCATGCTGCGCACGCGGGTGGTCACGGCCTGCCCGCCATAGGCGATCGCAAGCATCGGGATCGCGGCGCCGATCGCGTAGGTGACGAGCTGCAGGCTCGCCCACGCCGTATCCTTCGAGGTCGCGACGATGGTCAGGATCGAGCCGAGCACGGGACCGGCGCACGGCGTCCAGACCAGGCCGAGCGTCGAGCCGAGCACGAAGCCGCCGAACAGGCTCGGCGACGGCCCGGCCTGACCGAGGCTGCCGGCCGCGCCGGTCAGCCGGATCGACAGCCACTCGAACGGCACCGGCCAGATCATCAGGAGGCCGAAGCCGGCGAGCAGGATCGCAGCGCCGGTCCGCAACAGGTTGGGATCGAAGTCGAAGGCGCGCGTGATCGCGCTCAGCAGCAATGCCACCGCAGAGAATGACATCACGAAGCCGAGCGCGATCATCGCGGGCCGCGCTTTGCCGGTCTGGCCTATCGATACCCCAAGCAGGATCGGCAGCATCGGCAGGGTGCAAGGAGCGGCGACGGTGGCGACACCGGCAAGCAGGGCAAGGGCAAGGCTGAGCATCGTCGTCCGTCCATCAGAAGTCCCGGCGCGCCAGAAGGCCGTGCCGGGTACGCCTGATGTTCTTCGCGACGACGGCGTGGCCGTTACGGCCAAGCAATCGCCGGCGCCGTCACGTCCGTGTGAGACGAGCCGTGCTCAGCCTCACGGCGGCGCGGGTGCTGTTCTGATTCGGACACTCGCTGCGACAAATTAGGACAATCCGGGAAAGACCGGACAGACTGGCAAATCCTAATCTGCAATCCTCGCTGGCATTTCAACGATGGAACAATTTTGGGGAGTTTCAGTGTGCCAGCGTGGTCCCGAGAGGATGAGGAGCGACTATTGCAGATGCTTCGCGATACCAGCCTAACGCAACGCGAAATCGCCCAAAAGCTGAAGCGTACTGAGGCTGCGGTGAGCGCGCGACTGACGGTTATCAGGAGGCGAGCTACGGACGGGGATTAGACCACTCAGCGGCGCGGCGAGGCGGCCTCAGCGTTCGTTCCAACGCGCTGATGCGCGCAGAGGGCCGGGAACCCGTCACAGGAATTAAAGCATAGCCCTATGCGCGGACATGGAGTTGTCGCGGCAACTATGCCCGGTACCATGCAGATGCGGTCCATTCGCGTGGTTGCCGCTAGGGGTGCGTCACGCACGCGCCCGACAACCAAAGTCTAAACTAGGCCCCGGCGGCTTGCCCGCTCTGGGGCCTTTTTTCTTCTCTCTTGCCCATCCACCCGCGCCGGCCGTCTCTGTGGCGGAGACGACCGGCGACGAGCTTTGGGCCGTTGTCCCGTGCTGAGTGAGATAGGCGGCCCAGGTTGCGAGCTACACGATGCAAATCGGGAAAGCATGTCCGGGTCACTACGCGCTCATGCACAACAACGTGCATTAGGAACAGCTGTGCAGCCGCGTGGTTGATCAGCGATCCGGTGCCTGGAACGGACAGCACTTGGACACGGCCTCAGCGTTCCCCCGGCGCTGGGGCCGTTTCTTTGGATGCTCGCGGAGGAAAAGAACGCTCCAGGATCGTCAGTTTCTGGCGGCTGCCAACTGAGGCGGCCTCATATTGAGCGGCCCCAGCAACCTTGGGGGGCCATGGGGGCCGGTGCTGGGGCCATCTACCGGCCCGTTTGGTGCGTGCGGGCCAGGTGGGCTTTCGTCAAATCAATAGAGCAACTGCAGCTATTGCGACCGGGCACAATCCCAATACGATGATGCCCGCGCGGAAAAGAACTTCGGACATAGGACGCACCCTCAATGAGGGTCTAAGCTATGTTAGTGGTGCAGCCACGCCCAGTGCAGTCCGTGCCACTTTCGTCCGCCCCGTAATCTTACGGGAAAAGCCCTCACCACGGTGGCACCGCGCTAGACAATTTCGATAGCCGGCTCGCTGCCGGCAATCGCGTGATCATCACTCACGCGCGCAATCCGCCGGGGGACAGCACCTGATACGATCAACCAGGTTTCGGGGTGCGCTCCATCTCCGATGACAACAGTCGTGTCCTGATCTTGGATCGCTTGGAGCACCTGTATTAGTTCACGGACTGTCACCTGAATGTCCTCCCGAGAACGAGGGGCGACAATCCTATGGCACAAACTGCATATGGCCCATAAAAATCTGTGATGGGTATAGAACGCCAAATTATAACATCGACATCGCGGCGTGCGAGTTCCGTTCACCCACACGGAGAACCTCGGTAACCCCTCTGCTCTGTGGATCAGGAACGGATGGCGTCCAATCGAAATCTTTGTGCCTAGAACGATGAATAGGCCTTCTCGGCAGTCCTGCGGAAAACATCGGTTCCGGCCATCGTTTCCGTTCGTTTAATCCGAACCAGGACACTCCAAGAATCAACTTGGGACACGGGGGCTTACAGCACCGCGGCGCGCCAAAAACAGAGCGACCCGGCTGGGGGGCATCCCGGCCGGGTCGTTGGAGGTTACTTGGGAGGTTAGAACTTAAGGAGGTATCGAAACCTGGGTCAGTGAATTGGGGTTCGGGTTGCGTCGTTGGATATCGGTATAGAGATCGCGTTTTTCCGGGTGATGTCGTCGATTGTTTCAATTGTTTCGTCGCCGAACTTTTTTGGCTTCGTGGACAACTATCCGGACGCTTGATCTCCTTCTAAATAATTGAATTTGCTTTGCTTTAGGCCGCGACGCTGTCCACGCCGGCGCCCCTCAGGAGGTCGGCGAGCTGCTTGCGGGCATAGAACATGCGGGTCTTTACCGTGCTCTGCGGGATACCGATGATCTGGCCGGCCTCCTCGACCGACTTCTCATGGTAGTAGACCAGATTGATGATCTCGCGGTGGGCCGGCGACAGCTTGGCGACGCAGGCGCGCAGGATCTCGCTGGTGGTGGCGCGATCGAGCGAGGTTTCCGGCGTGTCGGCACCGTCGGCGATCTCCAGCACGTCGTCCTGGTCGATGTCCTCATGCCGGCGCTGGCGCAGTGCGGTCAGCGCCTTGAAGCGGGCGATCGACAGCAGCCAGGTCGAGACCTGCGAGCGGCCCTCGAACTGGGCCGCGGTGCGCCAGACGTCGAGGAACACCTGGCTCACCAGGTCCTCGGCCATCGTGGTGTCGCGCACCATGCGGAGCACGAAGCGGTAAACCCGCACGTTGTGACGGGCATAGAGCGTGTGCATCGAGGTGCGGTTATTCTTGGCGATATGCGCGAGCAGCGTTTCATCCGAGGTCGCGCGTGCAGCGTCGATGTGCTTCTTGGCTGCAGAGTTGATGGCGATGACGTTCGGCATGACAGGCTCCCAGTTCGCCGTTGGGCGGCGGTTCGTTGGGAGAAACGTTAGTTAGCGCCCGTTTCCGGATGTCTGCGCGAAAAGCGGAAAATGGTTTCGTGACCGGGAGAATTGTTTCGTCGCGGCCTCGGCGACGAAACATTCGGGACCAAAAAGCCAGTCATTTCAATGTACGGAAAATTGGAACGGGCCGATTCGCCTGCGGTGGAACGAATCCGGGCCATGACTTTCGGCACTATTCGGCCGCCTGTAGCGCGGGCGCTGCCTTTTTCGGGGCAATCCAGAACGCATCGGGCCGCTCGAACAGGAAATTGGCCCGGACTGCCAGCGCCAGCCGCCAGATCAGGAGGGAGCCTGCGACGCCGATCGCGGTGACGATCAGCGAGACCCAGCCGATGTCGTGGATGACATCGAACCGCAGCAGAAGGGTGCGTGACGCGGCCATCGGCAGGAAGAAGGCCAGATAGATCACGATCGAGTGCTCGCCGCAGAAGCGCAGGAAGCCGAGCCAGTGCGCGCGCGCCAAGAGCGTGCCGGTCACGATGATCGCGCAGGCACCGGCGAGGCCGAGCGCCAGCGAGACGACCGGCCATTCGCTGACATCGAGCGCGACCAGGCCGCCATTGACGAGCGCCCAGAGCCCGAGCCCGAGCAGTGCAAATGCCGGCCGCGCCCGCGCGCGGTCCGACAGCGCGAACACGTAGGCAGCGAGCACATAGCCGGTGAAGAAGTAGACGAAGCGGGCGCAGAACTCGTCGATCACGGTCCAGCCGGTCACGACATGCGCGCTCTCCAGCGCCGCCGCGACCAGCCAGATCGCGAGCGGGTGGATGTTGCGCGTGAGCTTGGTGACGACGAAGAAGATCGGCAGCAGATAGATGAACCACAGCGTGCCGAACGGCTCAATGAAGGCCTCGAGATATTGCAGCCCGACCGCGGCCCAGCCCGCCTCGGCGGCCAGCGACGGCGCTTTGAAGCCGAACTGGATCGTCACCCACAGCACGTAGAAATAGGCGAAGTGCATCACCTTGCGGTCGAGATAGGTGCGCCAATCGCGATCGATCACGACAGACAGGAACAGCCCCGAAATCAGGAAGAAGTCCGGCATCCGGAACGGCTTTGCGAACACCACGACATAATGCATGAAGCCGGTCTGCTCGGCGGCCTTCTCGACCCCCAGCACCGAATGCATCATCACGACCATGACGATGCAGATGCCCTTGGCATAGTCGACCCAATCGACGCGCGCGGCCGCGTTCCCAAGTGATCGATCAAGTGATCGATCAAGGGAACGATCTGTCGCAGCCTGTGTGCCGTTTGTGGTCATCCTTGTCCTGTTCCGGCGTGATCGGGCTCATCATCGGCCCGATCTGTTGCTTTCTCCTTTACCCATACAAATGATGTGCCGCCGAAGGCGGCCCTTTCTCCGGTTCCCTGTAATCGGCGAATGGTCTAAGAGGCCCGGAAATCCCAAGAGAATCCCGAGAGAATCCGGGGTTCGTTAACCACAGGGAGGCAGGTCGGCCGAGCGCCGCTGCCGCGATGAGACCGCTTGCCGCACCAATTCGATAGCCCGCTGCCGATCGACGCCGTGCTCGATGAGCTCGACCGCACGCTCGATCGCCACAATGCCGCCGTGCTGGTCGCGCCGCCGGGCGCCGGCAAGACCACGCGCGTGCCGCTGGCGCTGCTCGATGCGCCCTGGGCCAAGGGCAAGAAGATCATCGTGCTGGAGCCGCGCCGCATCGCCGCGCGCGCCAGCGCCGAGCGGATGGCGAAGACGCTCGGCGAGCGGCCCGGGGAGACCGTCGGCTATCGGGTGCGCTTCGGCTCAAAGGTGTCGCGCGCGACGCGGATAGAGGTCGTCACCGAAGGCATCTTCTCGCGCCAGATCCTCGACGATCCCGAACTCACCGGCGTCGCCGCGGTGCTGTTCGACGAATTCCACGAGCGCTCGCTCGATGCCGATCTCGGGCTGGCGCTGGCGCGCGACGCGCAAACCGGCCTGCGCGAGGACCTGCGCATCCTCGTGATGTCGGCCACGCTCGACGGCGCGCGCGTCGCAAAACTGCTCGGCGATGCGCCTGTTGTCGAGAGCGAGGGGCGCGCCTTCCCGGTCGAGACGCGTTACGTCGGCCGCAAGGTCGACGCGCCGGTCGAGCGGCAGATGGCCGAGACGATCGCGACCGCGCTGCGCGCCGATGCCGGCTCGGTGCTCGCCTTCCTGCCGGGCGCGGCCGAGATCCGCCGCACCCAGACGTTCCTCGCCGAGCGCGTGCACGACGCCTCGGTCGAGGTCGTGCCGCTGTTCGGCGCGCTCGATGCGGCCGTGCAGGATCGCGCCATCGCGCCGGCGCCGAAGGGCATCCGCAAGGTGGTGCTGGCGACCTCGATCGCCGAGACCTCGCTGACCATCGAGGGCGTGCGCATCGTGGTCGATTGCGGCCTGGCGCGGGTGCCGCGCTACGAGCCTGATATCGCGCTGACCCGGCTCGAGACCGTGCGGGCCTCGCGCGCCGCGGTCGACCAGCGGCGCGGCCGCGCCGGTCGTACCGAGCCCGGCGTCTGCTACCGACTCTGGGACGAGCCGCAGACCGCGTCGCTCCCGGCCTATACCGCGCCCGAGATACTCTCGGCTGATTTGTCCTCGCTGGTGCTCGACCTCGCGCAATGGGGCGTCACCGATCCCGCGAGCCTGGCCTTCCTTGATCCGCCGCCCGGACCGGCGCTGAAGGAAGCGAGATCGCTGCTCAGCGAGCTCGGTGCGCTGGACGGTGACGGCCGCATCACCGAGGAGGGTAAGAGCCTGCGCGCGCTGGCGCTGCCGCCGCGGCTCGCGCGCATGATCGTGGATTCCGCGCGCTTTGGTATGGGCGAGGAGGCGGCCGAGATCGCCGCGGTGTTGACCGAGCGCGGGCTCGGCGGCGACAGCGTCGATCTCGACCACAGGCTCGACCAGTTCCGCCGCGACCGCTCGCAGCGCGCATCGAGCGCGCGCAGCATGGCCGCGCGCTGGGCTTCGCAGGTGAAGGTTGCGGTCAGCGAGCAGAAGGATCTCTCCACCGGCGTCATGCTGGCATTCGCGTTTCCGGACCGTGTCGCGAAAAACCGCGGCAATGGCAGCTTCGTGCTGGCCAATGGCCGCGGCGCCGCCGTGGAGCAGACCGCGGCGCTGGCGCGACTGCCTACTATCGCGGTCGCCGAACTGACGGGGACGGCTGCGAACGGCCGCATCCTGCTGGCGGCGCCGATCACCCAGGACGAGATCGAGCAGCGCTTCGCCGACCAGATCGAAAACGCGGAAGAGGTGACGTTCGACCGCGGCGCGATGGCGCTGCGCGCGCGCCGCCGGCGTTCGCTGCATGCGATCACGCTGTCGGAGGCGCCGATGTCGCTCAAGCCATCGGCCGAGACCGCGCGCGTGTTCGCCGACGGCCTGATCGCTGCGGGTCTCGACCGGCTGCCGTGGTCGAAGCATTCGAAACAGTGGCGCGATCGCGTCATGTTCCTGCGCAAGGCCGAGGACGACAGCTGGCCCGATCTGTCTGATACGGCCCTCGCCGCGCGCGCCGACGACTGGCTGGTGCCGGCGCTCTACGACAAGACCGCGCTGAAGGATCTCTCCGCCGGTGACCTGTCGGACGCGCTGATGACGCTGTTGCCATGGGAGTTGCGGGCGCGGCTTGATCGCGAGGCGCCGACGCATTTCGAGGCGCCGACCGGAACGCAGCTTGCAATCGATTACGAGGCCGAGCAGGGCCCGACCATCGCGGTGCGGCTGCAGGAGCTGTTCGGGCTCAACACCCATCCCTCGATCGCCAGGGGCGCGGTGCCGCTGGTGCTGGAACTGCTGTCGCCGGCGCAGCGTCCGGTGCAGGTGACGCGCGACCTGCCGGGTTTTTGGCGCGGCAGTTACGCCGCGGTGCGTTCCGACCTGCGCGGCCGCTATCCGCGCCATCCCTGGCCGGAAGATCCCGCCAGCGCGATGCCGACCCGGCGCGTGAAACCGCGCGGCACTTGATGCCGGCGCAAACGTTTCGCGTGTTGCGCTAGCTAGACTGGACCACCGCTATTGCAGCACTCTCGACTGTCATCACCCGGCTTGCCGCCTTCGCCGAAGCTTCGGCGCGCCGATGATCGTGGCCTCGTCGAAGTCTTGGCGTAGACGGGACCGGGTGATCCAGTACGCCGCGGCCTCTCGGCTCGAGCACAAGCGCCTCTGGAATACTGGATCGCCCGGTCGAGCCGGGCGATGACGGCGTGTTGTGCGGCGACAAGGGCGCCGGTCTCCATTTCCCCGATCATGCTTCATCGGTTGCGCTGGCGAGCGTCGGCAAACGGTGGTTAGATTTGCGTGCCGGGATCACGGGCTCGCGCGTGGGGGACACCGCTATGGAGATCAAGAACGCATCGCCTTCGCTGTACAACGAAGATTTGGCGCCGGCCAAGGAACGCAATTGGGGCGCCTTCAGCATCTTCAACGTCTGGACCTCGGACGTGCATAGCCTGTGGGGCTATTATCTCGCCGCCAGCCTGTTCCTGCTTTGCGGCAGCTTCGTCAACTTCATCATCGCGATCGGCGCCGGCTCGCTGGTGATCTTCGTGCTGATGAGCCTGATCGGCAACGCCGGCGTCAGGACCGGCGTGCCCTATCCGGTGCTGGCGCGGGCCTCGTTCGGGATCTGGGGCGCCAACATTCCGGCGCTGGTGCGTGCCATCGTCGCCTGCTTCTGGTACGGCGCGCAGACCGCGGCGGCCTCGGGCGCGATCGTCGCGCTGCTGACCCGCATCGACAGCTTCAAGGCGTTCCACCAGACGAGCCACGTGTTCGGCCATTCCACGCTCGAGGTGATCTGCTTCGTCGTGATCTGGGCGCTGCAACTCCTGATCATCCAGCGCGGCATGGAGACGGTGCGGCGTTTCCAGGATTGGGCGGGCCCCGCGGTGTGGCTGATGATGCTGGTCCTTGCGATCTATCTCTGCGTCGCGGCCGGTGGCATCTCGCTCACGGCGCCGATCCCGCAGGATGTGTTGCTGGAGAAGACCAGGGAGGCCGGCGTGCCCGGCGTGCCCGGCTCCTTCCCGGCGCTCTGCGCCGTCGCTGCGACGTGGATCACCTATTTCGCCGCGCTCTATCTCAACTTCTGCGACTTCTCGCGCTACGCGCCCGACGTGCACGCGCTGCGCAAGGGCAATATCTGGGGCCTGCCGGTCAACCTGATCCTGTTCTCGCTGGTCGCCGGCGTCACCACGATCGCGGCGTTCAACGTCTATCACGAGGTGCTGCTGCATCCCGACCAGATCTCGGCCAAGTTCGACAGCTGGTTCCTGGCGCTGCTCGCAGCGGTCACCTTCGCGGTGGCGACGCTCGGCATCAACGTCGTCGCCAACTTCGTCTCGCCGGCGTTCGATTTCTCGAACGTGTTTCCGCGGCATATCGACTTCAAGAAGGGCGGCTACATCGCGGCGCTGATTGCGCTCGCGCTGTATCCGTTCGCGCCCTGGGAGGGCAGCGCTGCCTCGTTCGTCGGGCTGATCGGCGCGACCATGGGGCCGATCTACGGGATCATGATGGTCGATTATTATCTGATCGCCAAAGGTCGCGTGAACGTGCCGGCGCTGTATCAGGAGAACGGCGAATATCGCTTCCAGAACGGCTGGAACGTCAGCGCGCTGATCGCAGCCGCGATCGGCGCGCTGTTCTCGTCGGTGCTGCCGAACTTCACCTCGATCCTGCCGTCATGGTGGGCGGTCTATGGCTGGTTCTTTGGGGTCGCCATCGCGGGCGCGGTCTATTACGCGCTGCGGGTTGCGATGCCGAGCCCGGTCGCCAAGACGGCCTGAAAGACGGCCTGAGGGGCGGCAAAATCCGTCCGGGCGAGGCGGTCGATGACATTCGGCCGCCTCAGCGGGCTCGCATTAACTGTTCGCTCATCCTTTTCGCCAAAATGGCAGGCTCGCGCTGCCGCCCTCGCTCGCGGCGGGGCGTCCGGCGTGGTGAAATTGCGTGTTCGGTTTTCCGAGTATGGTGTCATGCGTAACTTGATGATTTTCGCGGCCATCCTGATCGGGCTGGGCACCTTCATGGCCCAGATGGCCAGCAAGATGGCGCCCGCTGCCGCGACCACCGCCAAGCAGACCACAGCCCCCGCCGTCACGGTGGCGCAGGCCAGCGCCCGCACGCTCAGCATCGCGCCCGATCCGCGCGGTCACTTCGCGACCGACGGCCGAATCGACGGCCAGCGCATCAACTTCATGGTCGACACCGGCGCCTCCGTGGTTGCTCTGAACGAGACTTCCGCAGCGCGCTTCGGCCTGCGCCCGGTGCCGGGCGATTACACCTCGCGCGTCACCACCGCGAACGGCACCATCAAGGCGGCGCGGGCCCACCTCGCCATGATCGAGATCGGCGGCCTCACCGTGCGCGACGTCGATGCGCTGGTGCTGCCGGACGAGGCGCTGTCGGAAAACCTGCTCGGCCTGTCCTTCCTGTCGAAGCTGAAGCGCTTCGAATACGCCAACGGCAAATTGTTGCTGGAGCAATAGGCAGCACTTTCGCACTGCGAGGGAATTCAGGGCGCTGCTTGTTCACATTTTGGGAATGAGAGGGTAGTCGAGTCGATCTTCGCGACGGCGCGGCATTGGTGCCAGACGTTCGCGGGCAACATCGGACCTGAAGCGCTTGCGCAGAGTGTCGAGCCGGTCTCCCGGCGGACTCACCGTAAATCTCTATTGCGGAGTTACCTCCACGCACTGAGCGGGGTCTGAAATACAGAACTCAGTTTTCCCGGTAGTCTGATCGATCTTCCAAGAGCCTAACACTGGCAATCCGCCAAAAATGTTTGAAATCCCTCCCTGTACGTTAGGTCCTTTGTCGGTTGGTTTCTCTGGAAAGCCGGGCCTCTCGGTGCATTGACCGGTCAGTTGCTTGGTCTCGGCGTCGAGGACTGCGGTGCAATGATGACGCTTCTGGTTCTTGTGGTCGAGGCGTTCGATAGCATAATGGTTTACCCCAGTCTCCACAGTCGCAAACTCAGCGGAAAACTCGTAATCCGCAGCGAACCCAACGGCCGATATCACGGTTAGCGAAAGTGCGAGTATCCCGGTCTTCAGAAGCTTCATGAGGCCTCTCAATGTCTTCGCCTGTGATGCGGACCATATCCCCAGATCGATTGCCCAGATCTTTTCGAACTCGGCCTTTGATATCACTTCCGGCTCGAACTCGGGATCGGCAGCGATCTCCTCAACGGACGGCAATGGCATCTGACCCAGGCCCGTGTCCCCGACCTCAACTTCGGCATCGGCATACCCGATCCTTCCGTCGGGAAAGATTTCAACCTTACGGAGCTACCAATGTTCGTGATCCAACTCACTGTAGATAAGGACTGGTCGGTGGGGTAACGCGTGAATCCACTTCACCTTGAGATAGGTCATTGGTCGGATGCCTTTCCGCCAGACGTTCGCGGGCAACATCGGACCTGAAGCGCTTGCGCAGAGTGTCGAGCCGGCCTCCCGGCGAGCTCACCGTAAATCCCTGGCGCACTCTCTAATATAGTCGGGCGGATCGTCGACATTTGGGCAGCGCACTACCTCAGAACATAAAATCTCATCATGCAGCTTAAATATCGAGACTTTTAAACGCTCGCCTTTCTCCGTCGGTCTCCCAATAATAGCTATGCCCAGGCCGGCATCGTCGCCCGATAGCGACACCTCATCTTCCCCAAAAGGAAAAACGGATAGGCACTCTTTCGGCACATCGGTCCATTGCCCATTGTGTTCAATGCGCATCGACCGTTCCAAGCCTGCCCCAAACCCCTTCTTTTCCGGGTCTCGGTCGCAAACTGCCTTGAGGGTGCGAAGTTCGATCTTCGCAAGATCCCCGCCTTGTTGATTTTTGAAGGTCAAAGTCACGACATCCGGCTTACACCAGGGGCCGGAGTTTGCTTTGCATACCGTTGAACTGGAGAGGAGAAGGCATAAGGCTCCCGCGAGCGCGAACATTTTCATCGTCATCACTCAATATTTGTACTTCGCATTGTCTCGATCTCCATCGCTCTCGAGCTGATTATCCCAGTGCATGTGCCCACGTGCCACCGCACCGCTATCGCCAAACCCCACACCACCGCCTAGCGCTCCGTCTTGGAATCCGCGCGCGATCTGATCGAAGTAATATAGTCCGCCGCGCTTATGAATTTCCACGCCCAGTTCGGGGATAAAACCCCTGCTCTTGGTCTCTTCCGGGTAATGTTGGGCACCAAGATCTAGCATTTCCTTACGGGCAGCATCCCATGCGCGCTCCGCGCTTTCGAACCCGATCCCCGCATTGCGGCTAGGATAGTCGCCACCTTCGGCGCCGCCAAAGCGCTTGATGCCGGCGATGCCACCCGATCCGCTAGAGCTGTTGCCAGTCGCCGGCCCGTTGACGCCGGGCTGACCGGCTCCGGTCGAAGGCTGTTGGGGTTGCGGCTGTGGCTGCTGCGCTAGTTGAGTTGGTGTCGGTGGCTGTTGAATCTGTGCCTGTTGAATTACGCTATCCGCGGCGAACGGATCGTGGTCAACGGGAACGAGCGAGTAGTCATCGAAATCCGGCTGATGGTCCACCGGCACCAGAGAGTAATTGGGCATTGATCATCACCTGTAGATATTGCGCACGCCTTCGGGCGCGTGCGTGCGTGACCGCACCTCGCGGAGAAGGCTGGGTTGGCTTTATGTGTTGAAGGCAAGTGCTTGAGTGATGGCTTGCGCGAGGGCGCGGAAGTGTCGCTTCCGGCTCGGCTTGCCATCGTACTCGCCGGGCGCCCGCCTGTCGGCGGGGCGGCCCTGGCTGTTAGCCAGTTCGGTTCGCTGCGGTGGCCAATTGCGGCGCGCTCGGCAGTGGATTGGCCGACAGCGGCTTGTCCGATTCAAAAAGCCCGCAGCGGATTTTCCGGTGCGGGCTCAATTGTTGCGACGATGAAAATGTACCGGTGAGTTGCCCGACGTGTCAATTGTTCGACGCGCAGATTGCGGAGCGCCGGGAGCGGCTGAAATAACAACCGTACGGTAACGCCTGCCCTGGCCTGGCGCCGCCCCTGCAGAAACCATGCTGGGTCGGAGCGATGAGCGGTCAAGCAGCTCTCAGGGCGCAACAGCGCGGCGTGTTGCGCCGCCGCGCAAGGATGGGTGGATGACGACAGTATTTCGCCGACGCCAAATCTGCCGTAATTATTGGCCACAAGCCGTCAATCCTGCCTTCCGCTGCGGCGATGCATTCGCTAAAGCCAGCGGCATCGTTCCTCCGCATTTCCACGAGGCCATTTCTGATGTTTCCCAAGCCGAAACCCGCGCTCGTTCCGAACACCTATGCCTTCGAATCCGAGCCGATGGTGAAGCCGACCGGGTTTCGCGAATACGACGCGCGCTGGCTGTTCAACAAGGAGATCAATCTGATGGGCGTGCAGGCGCTGGGCATGGGGCTCGGCGCGCTGATCGCGGAGCTCGGCGTCAAGCAGGAGATCGTCACCGGGCACGATTTCCGCGGCTATTCAGCGTCGATCAAATACGCGCTGATCTCCGGCCTGATGGCGGCCGGCTGCAAGGTGCACGACATCGGGCTCGCGGTCACGCCGATGGCCTATTTCGCGCAGTTCGATCTCGATGTGCCCTGCGTCGCGATGGTCACCGCCTCGCACAACGACAATGGCTGGACCGGCGTCAAGATGGGTGCCAACCGTCCGCTCACCTTCGGCCCCGACGAGATGACGCGGCTGAAGCAGATCGTGCTCAGCGCCGACTTCAACAACAAGGCCGGCGGCTCCTATCAATTCCATGAAAACTATCCGGCGCGCTACATCGCCGACCTCACCAGCCGGCCGAAGCTGAAGCGCAAGCTGAAGGTGGTGGCGGCCTGCGGCAACGGCACCGCGGGCGCGTTCGCGCCGCAGGTGCTGGAAGCGATCGGCTGCGAAGTGATCCCGCTCGACACCGAGCTCGATCACACCTTTCCGAAATACAATCCGAATCCGGAAGACATGGAGATGCTGCACGCGATCCGCGATGCGGTGCTGGCGCACAAGGCCGATGTCGGCCTCGGCTTCGACGGTGACGGCGACCGCTGCGGCGTGGTCGACAACACCGGCGAGGAGATCTTTGCCGACAAGGTCGGCGTCATGCTGGCGCGCGACATGTCGGCGATCAACGCCAACGCGCAGTTCGTCGTCGACGTGAAGTCGACCGGGCTGTTCGTGACCGATCCCGTGTTGCAGAAGCAGGGCGCAAAAACCGTCTACTGGAAGACCGGGCATTCCTACATGAAGCGCCGCACCAACGAATTGGGCGCGCTCGCCGGCTTCGAGAAGTCCGGTCACTTCTTCTTCAACAAGCCGTTCGGCCGCGGCTATGACGACGGCCTGGTGTCGGCGATCGCGATCTGCGAGATGCTCGACCGTGCGCCCGGCAAGTCGATGGCCGACCTGAAGGACGCGCTGCCGAAGACCTGGTCGTCGCCGACCATGTCGCCGCATTGCGCCGACGAGGCGAAGTATGGCGTGGCCGACGCCGTGGTGAAACACTTCGAGACGCTGCAGCAACAGGGCGCGCAGGTCGCGGGCCAGAACATCCGCGATCTCGTCACCGTCAACGGCGTGCGCGTCACGGTCGCGGACGGCAGCTGGGGTCTGGTGCGCGCCTCCTCGAACAAGCCGGAGCTCGTGGTCGTGGTCGAAAGCCCGGTCAGCGAGCAGCGCATGCGCGACATGTTCGAGGCGATGGATTCCGTGCTGCGCACGCATCCCGAGGTCGGCGAATACAATCAGAAGATCTGAGCGCACTGCTCGCGGCAATCACACTGTCATCACCCGGCTCGACCGGGTGATCCAGTATTCCAGAAACGGTCGTGATTGAGCTGAGAGGCAGCGGCGTACTGGATCGCCCGGTCCATGTGCGCAATTGCGCACAGGCCGGGCGATGACGGTTGGGAGATGGCGCTGATGACAGTTGCGGAGACGCCGCTTACGCCGCGGGCACCGGCAGCGCCGTCACCGACTTGATCTTCTCCATCGCGAAGCGCGAGGTGACGTTCTTCAGCGGCACGGCCGAGATCAGCTTCTTGTAGAACACGTCGTAGGCCTGCATGTCGGCGACCACGACGCGCAGCATGTAGTCGACGTCGCCGGCCATCCGGTAGAACTCCATTACTTCAGGCATGGCGCTGACGGCGTCGGCGAATTTGCGCAGCCATGCTTCCGAATGGTCGGCGCTCTCGACCGAGACGAACACCGAGATTCCGAGCCCGATCTTGTTCTGATCGACCAGCGCGACGCGGCGCAGGATCACGCCGTCGGCCTCGAGCCGCTGGATGCGCTTCCAGCACGGCGTCGACGACAGCCCGACCCGGTCGCCGATTTCGGCGACGGAGAGCGAGGCATCCTCCTGCAGCACGGTCAGGATCTTGCGATCGATGGCGTCGAGGCGGCGGTTGTTGTCATGAAGCTGAATGGCGACATCGGTCATAGAAGAAAGTTCCACATGAAGGTTCAAACTCCCTCATATAGAGAAAAATCTTCCAAATCAAGCGGGTCGTGGCCGGTCAGGCCGGCCGGGCGTCGACGTGTTCGCCCAAAAACGCTTCAACTTCAGTACGTTGCGGTGCGGCATAAGCGCCCCCGAATCGGGTGCATTTCAGCGCTGCAGCGGCGGAGGCAAAGCGGAGCGCCTGCCGCAACTCCTGCTTCTCGGTGATGGCGAGGGCAAATGCCCCGTGGAAGACGTCGCCGGCGCCGAGCGTGTCGACGGTATGGACCGGGAAGGCCGCCGTCTCCTCGAGCCCGCCCTTCTCATTGAGCCAGATCGTGCCCTGCGGGCCGCGGGTGCCGGCCAGGAAGGAGGGGGTGAGCTTGGCTAGCTTTTGCAGCGCCTGGCCATCGTCGGTGACATCGGCGGTCTGCTGCAGCGGCTCGCTGGAAAACACCAGATGGGACGAGGCGGTGAGCAGTCCCTCCCGCATCGACATCGCGCGGTCGACGTCGACCACCACGGGAATGCCGCGCTTGACCGCCTCGGCGCACAGCTCGGTGCAGAACGGCGCGCAGCGGCTTTCGGTCAGGATCGCCGCGCAATCCTCCAGCAATAGCTCGGTCGGCGGCAGCTTGACCTTCCAGAGCTCGGGGTCGCGGAAAGTGACGATGGTGCGCTCACCGGTGTCGTCGATCATGATCGCCGAGATCGGGGTGACCAGGTCCGGCATATGGATCAGATGGTTGGTCTCGATGCCCTCCTGGGCCATCTTGTCGAAGATGTAGCGGCTCGAGGTCTCCCGCGAATCGCCCATCGGCCCGCAGATCGCGGCCCGGCCGCCGAGCCGGGCGATGCCGATGGCGGCGTTCAGCGCGTTGCCGCCGCAGATCTCGTCGAAATGGGTCGCGTTTTCCTTGGAGCCGCGCGCCGGAACATTGACGCGGAAAGTTAGATCGCGCACCGGCAGGCCGATGCAGAGGATGCGGGGCGGGACTTTCGAGGCGCCGTCTTGAAAATTCATGCAAAGGTCCGTCGCAATGGTTCCGTCTACTGGCACAAGCTGTGCCAGATGTAATCGGCAGAACGATGTCCGGTTCCCGCTATTGGTCCAACGGGTTTCGGTGATGCACCCAGCGGCCGAGCAAATGATGGGCTATCGCGAACGGATGCGGGCCGGCGAGGCCGTCGGGATGCTGGCGCTTGAGCATCAGCGTCGCCTCCGCATGGTCGAACCAGCGCGCGTCCTCGAGCTCGGTGCGGTCGACCACGATGTCCTCGTTGGTCGCACGCGCGGTGCAGCCGATCATCAGCGATGACGGATAGGGCCAGGGCTGCGTCATGTAATAATTGACGTCGGTGCAGCGGATGCCGGACTCCTCGAAAATCTCGCGCCTGACCGCGTCCTCGATGGTCTCGGCGGCCTCGACGAAGCCGGCGAGGCAGGAATACATCCCGGGCATGAACTGCTTCTGGCGGCCGAGCAGCACCTTGTCGCCCGAGGTGACCAGCATGATCACGACCGGATCAGTGCGCGGAAAGTGCTCGGCCTTGCAGCTCGGGCATTCGCGCTTCCAGCCACCCTCCTTCATCGCCGTGCGGGTGCCGCAGTTCGCGCAGAAGCCGTGGCGCTGATGCCAGGTCACCATCGATTTCGCCATCGCGATGGCCGACAGCTGTTCCGGCGGCACCACGCCCTGCATCGCCATGCCGCGCAATTCGGTGATCGCGACGTCGCCGCGCCCGACCAGCTTCTCGGCCGCCTGCGGCGCGATCCCCATGCCGAAGATCGGCGCGGCATCGCGGAGCCCTAAGAAGATCGTGCCGGGATTGGCGCCGAAGCTGCGGGCCTCCTCCAGCGAGAGCAGGGCGCGCGCCCCGCCATCCTCCTGCTTCACGACCAGCGAGTCGCGATAGATCACGTAGGCTCGGGCCTCGCGATGGCCCTCCAGTGCGAACAGTTTTTCGTCGTTGCCGCGCAGATGCGCGGCGCGGTCCAGCACATGGGTGACGAAGGCCGGCTGGCCAAGCGGAAATGAATCGGATGTAGACATTGAATTTTCAACCCAACCAGATCTTGCGGCGAAGCGCGCTGATGAAATTCTGCACTTCCTCGGCGTCATGCGCCAGCGGCGGCATCACGCCCCAAACGGGACGCGGCCATGCAGCGTCGCTGGTGCGGCGCGCGATGATGTGGACGTGAAGCTGCGGGACGAGGTTGCCCAGCGCCGCGACATTCAGCTTGTCGCACTTGGTGACCTCTTTCAGGGCCCGCGAGACGCGGGTGATCTCGGTCATCAGCTGCGCCTGCTCGACCTCGTCGAGGTCGATGATCTCGACCGCGCCGTCGCGCCGCGGCACCAGCAGCAGCCAGGGATAATGCGCATCCTTGATGACGAGCACCTTGCACAGCGGCAGGTCGCCGATGTCGATGGTGTCTTTGTTGAGCTGCGAATGCAGCGACCAATTGGAGGCGGGCATGAGGGGCAAGTAATGCCTTTCCGTGTTCCCAGACAAGCCCCACAAAGCCAGCCTTACAAAGCCGGGTCAGGCCGCTTGCTTTCCGGCGGTTTTGGCCCCAAATAGGGACCGGGAGATTGGCGGTGGACGAGCCACTCGCCAACCGGGTCAGGTCCGGAAGGAAGCAGCCCTAACGAGGTCCGGATCGGGTCGCTCGTCAGTCTCCTACCTGTTTTTCCGAGCGAATCGTGCTGGAATGGCGGTCTCCGCGCCCGGCGCTCGATTTCGGCTCCTATCCGCACGCCGGCCGAAGAGACAATTCCCAAGTTGCGGATCGATGCATGAATGACGCTGGCGACCCCTCCCAACCGTCCGACGGCGCAGGCAAAGCAAGCCTTGACGGCGGTTTTGATTTGGGTGGCGCGCCGGATACGGCCAAGCCGTATCGCGTTCTCGCCCGCAAATACCGCCCCTCCAGCTTCGAGGATCTGATCGGCCAGGAGGCCATGGTCCGCACCGTCTCGAACGCGTTCGAGACCGGGCGGATTCCGCAGGCCTGGATCCTCACCGGCGTCCGCGGGGTCGGCAAGACCACCACCGCGCGCATCCTCGCCCGCGCGCTGAATTACGAAAAGCCCGATGGCTCGGTGAAGGGGCCGACCATCCACATGCCCGACCTCGGCGTGCACTGCCAGGCGATCATGGAAAGCCGGCACATGGACGTGCTGGAGATGGACGCCGCGTCGCACACCGGCGTCGACGATGTCCGCCAGATCAATGACAGCGTGCGCTATGCACCGGCCAGCGCGCGCTACAAGGTCTACATCATCGACGAAGTCCACATGCTGTCGACGGCGGCCTTCAACGCCTTCCTGAAGACGCTGGAGGAGCCGCCGGAGCACGCCAAGTTCGTGTTCGCCACCACCGAAATCCGCAAGGTTCCGATCACGGTGCTGTCGCGCTGCCAGCGCTTCGACCTGCGCCGGGTCGAGGCCGACGTGCTGATGAAGCATCTCGGCAATATCGCGACCAAGGAAGGCGTCGAGGTCGAGCCTGAAGCGCTCGGCATCATCGCGCGCGCGGCCGAGGGCTCGGTGCGCGATTCGCTGTCGCTGTTCGATCAGGCGATCGCGCATGCCGCGGGCAATGTGAAGGCCGACGCGGTCAGGCAGATGCTCGGCCTCGCCGACCGCACCCGCGTCATCGACCTCTTCGATTCGCTGGCGCGGGGTGATATCGCCTCAGCCTTTGCCGAATTCCGCGCGCAATATGATGTCGGCGCCGATCCGGTCGTGGTGCTGTCCGACCTGGCCGAGTTCGTCAACTTCGTCACCCGCGTGAAGTTCGTGCCGGGGACCGCCGACAATGTCGCGTTCGGCGAGACCGAGCGAGTGCGCGCGCGCGAATTCGCCGCAAAACTGTCGACACGGGTGCTGTCGCGGATGTGGCAGATGCTGCTCAAGGGCATCGCCGAGGTGCAGACCGCGACGCGGCCGGCGGCCGCCGCCGAGATGGTGCTGGTGCGGATCGCCTATGTCGCCGACCTGCCGACGCCGGATGAGGCGATCCGGATGATGATCGAGCAGAATGGCGGCGGCGCGGCTCCCGCGACGGCAGGCTCCGCCGCATCGTCAGCGCCGCGCGGCGCGCCGGCCTCGACGATGTCGGCGATGTCCTCAGTGCCGGCGCGTGCGCCGCAGGCCTCGCCGCGCGCCGATCTCGCCGCGCGTCCGCAGATGGCGGCGCCGGTCGCCGATGCCGCGCCGGCGCTGCGCATCACCAGCTTTCCGCAACTGATCGCGCTCGCCGGCGAGAAGCGCGACATCATGACCAAGAGCGCGCTGGAGGCCGATGTGCGGCTGGTGCGCATCGAGGATGGCCAACTCGAGATCGCGCTCGAGCCGAAGGCGCAGCGCGCGCTCGTCACCGATCTGTCGCGCAAGCTCGAACTGTGGACCGGGCGGCGCTGGACCGTGATCATCTCCAACGCGGCCGGCCAGCCCACGGTGCGCTCGCAGAATGAACTGGCACGCAGCGAGCATCAGCGCGCTGCCGAGGCCGATCCGCGCGTGCAGGAGGTGCTGGCGCGCTTCCCCGGCACCAAGGTGGTCGAGGTCCGCCGCCTTGCCGCCGAAGTTCCGGTAGCGGATGCGACCGGCGAAGATCCGATTGAAACTTCCGACAGCGACGACGATTGATATTTGGCGATAGGAACGCACGCATGGCTGATTTTCTCGGCATGATGAAGCAGGCAGCGCAGCTGCAATCCAAGATGCAGGAGATGCAGGAGCAACTCGGCAATGTCGAGGTCGAGGGCATTTCCGGCGGCGGCCTGGTCGCGGTGCGCATGACCGCCAAGATGGAAGTGAAGGGCGTCAAGATCGATCCGTCGCTGATGAAGCCGGAGGAGCGCGAGGTGCTCGAGGATCTGCTCGTCACCGCGCATGGCGATGCCCGCCGCAAGGCCGAGACGGCGATGCAGGAGAAGATGATGGCACTCACCGGTGGGCTCGGCCTGCCGCCGGGATTTGGTCCGACTTGAAGCGCGGCGAGATCAAGATGAAGCATCGTGCCTTCGCTCTTTGTTGGAGCATGGTCTCCGCGCAAACGCGTTCCGCGTTTGTCGCGACGGAAAACCGCTCCACACTTTTCCGGATCATGCTCTAATGGCTGCAAGCGTTGCCGGCGCCGAGATTGAACGGCTGATCCAGCTGCTGGCGCGGCTGCCCGGGCTCGGGCCCCGTTCGGCGCGGCGCGCTGCGCTGCATTTGATCAAGAAGCGCGAAGCCCTGATGACGCCGCTGACCGCGGCGCTGCAGGTCGCGATCGACAAGATCCAGGTCTGCAAGACCTGCGGAAACATCGATACACAGAACCCCTGCACGGTGTGCACCGATCCGCGCCGCGATCCCTCGATCATCGTCGTGGTCGCCGATGTCGCCGATCTCTGGGCGCTGGAACGCGCCAATGCGACCAATGGCCGCTATCACGTGCTGGGCGCAACGCTGTCGCCGCTCGACGGCGTCGGCCCGCAGGATCTCACCATCGATCAGCTGGTGGCGCGCGCGCATGCGCCCGAGGTCAGCGAGATCATTCTGGCCTTGAATGCGACCGTCGACGGCCAGACCACCGCGCATTACATCACCGACCTGTTGTCGGACGCCAATGTGCGAGTGACGCGGCTGGCGCATGGCGTGCCGGTCGGCGGAGAGCTTGATTACCTCGATGAAGGTACGCTATCCGCAGCCATGCGGCAGCGGACGCTGTTCTAGCAAGCGATCCAGCAACGGGACGCCACGGCGTTCGCCAGGCGATCCGTCACAAGTCGAAAAGATCGCACTGAAACAAAATGATAGGGTGGATGACGATTCGGGGACGGTCATCCATGCTCTGACGAATCAACTACGGAACCACTGCAAATGACGACACACCGATTCGGCGTACGCTTGGGCGTTGCATTTTTGGCGTCCACATTCGCCGCGACCGGCGCGGTCGCGCAACAGACCGATGCGCCGCAGAAGCCCGGCAAGATGATCCGGGCCGGCGATGTGCTGTCGGGGGAACTCGGCGTCATGAAGGTGCGCGACACCAAGAACCGCGGCAAGCGCGTCGCGACCTACCAGATCACCAGCGAGCCGCGCCGCCTGCCGCCGCCGAACGGTCTCTGCAATCTCGAAACCGGGCCGGAAACCTTCCAGCTCGTTCCGACCAACGACGCCCAGGCCGCGCAGCTCAAGAGTCTCTCCGGCAAGGCCATCTCGGTGAAGGTCGACGAGATCGCCTGTGCGCAGGACGCCGGCGAGATGAGCGAAGCCATCGTCACCAAGTGGAGCGTGGTGGCGAAGTAGGGTCGTGCCTCTATTGCGGTGTCATCGCCCGGCTCGACCGGGCGATCCAGTACGCCGCGGCCTCTCCACTGAATCACGAACGCCTCTGGAATACTGGATCACCCGGTCGAGCCGGGTGATGACAGCGGAGCTAAACTAGACCCTCACCGGCCCCAATTCGTCAAAATGCCCGCGTCGCTGCAACCAGGCGAGCAGGATCAGGCTCGGAATCGCAACCAACACGCAGATCACGAAGAATGTCTGCCAGCCGACGGCCTTGGCCACATAGCCTGCGCCCGATGACAGATAGGTGCGGCCGACCGCGGCGAGCGCCGTGAGCAGTGCATACTGGGTCGCGGTGTGCAGCGGATTGCGACATAGCGCCGACAGATAAGCGACGAAGATCACGGTGCCGATCGCGCTGGTGAAATTTTCCGCGGTGATCGCAAGCGCGAGCGCCCATTGATCGACGCCGACATGCGCGAGCCAGGAGAACGAGAGGTTGGCGACCGCCTGCAGTACGCCGCCGATCCAGAGGCTGGTCGCCAGCGAATAGCGCCGCGCCACGAAGCCGCCGGCAAAGCCGCCGATCAAGGTCGCGGCAAGGCCGACCCCCTTCACGATCGCGGCGTAATCGACCTTGGAAAAGCCGATGTCGATCACGAACGGCGCGGTCATGGTGCCCGAGAACGCGTCGGTGAACTTGAATAGCACGACGAAGGCGAGCGCCGCGAAGGCGTCCTTGCGGCTGAGGAATTCTGAGAACGCGCCGAGCGCCGCGTGCAGCACACGTTCGGCCGCAGTCTGCGCATGCGTGGCGGCCTCCGCGCCTTTCGATTGTGCCGGCTCGGTCGCAGCCAGCGCCGTGACGATACCGATCACGACCAGCGCGGCCATCACCACATAGCCCCACATCCACGCCGACGGACGCGCCACTCCGGCGGACTCGAAACCGCTGACGATGAACAGCGCGCCGGCGGTCGAGACCAGCATGCCGATGCGATAGGCCGCGACGTAGGACGCCATGCCGGCGGCCTGCTCGCTCTCCGGCAGGCTTTCGACGCGGAAGGCGTCGACCACGATGTCCTGCGTTGACGAGGCGGTTGCGACCAGCAGTGCAGCGAACGCCGCAAACCATGGCGACCGCGCCGGATCGGCCAGCGCCAGCACCAGGATCGTCGCGATCAACAACAGCTGCGAGAGCAATAGCCAGCCGCGGCGGCGGCCGAAGATCTGCGTGAACAGCGGTACGTGCAGCGCATCGACCAGCGGCGCCCAGAGGAACTTCAGCGTGTAGGGCGTGCCGATCAGCGCGAGGAGCCCGATGGTGCCGAGATCGACCCCGGCCTCCTTCATCCAGACCTGCAGCGTCGAGCCCGACAGCGCCAGCGGCAGGCCCGAGGAGAAGCCGAGCAGCAGCACGATCAGCACCCGCGGCTGCAAGTACACGGCGAAGCTGTCGCGCCAGGAGGTGGCGGCGGGCTTCGGCTCCGGCTTTGCAGACGCGTCAGACGTCGCTTCGGGGGCTGTCATAGAAGAGTTGGTAGCAGATTCGGCCCCAAAAAGACTGTCATCGCCCGGCTCGACCGGGCGATCCAGTATCCCAGAGGCCTATCCGCCACCACCGGCTATCTCCGGATAGAGATCGTTCCAGTCCGGATTGTCGTTCTCGATTAAGGAGATTTTCCATGCGCGCGGCCATTTCTTGAGCCGCTTCTCGCGCTTTATCGCGTTCTCGGGATCGTCGAACTGCTCGAAATAAACGAGCTTCACCACATCATATTTCTCAGTGAAACTCTGGATGAGTTTCAGCTTGTGCTCGCCGACGCGACGAATGAGATCATTTGTCACACCGATGTAGAGCGTGCCGCCGATGTGGCTGGCGAGAATGTAGACGTAGTAGCTGCGTGCTCCCAAATTTGCGCCTCTGGGATACTGGATCGCCCGGTCGAGCCGGGCGATGACACCGACTATGAGGCGAGATCAGGGTCCATACTACTCCCCCGCCTGCAGCTTGCGCGGGGCGGGGAACAGCTCGGACGTGCTGCCCTTGACGAAGCGCGGGACCTCGATCGGGGTCTCGGACTTGCTGAAGTCGAGTTCCTCGATGCGGCCGGCGCGTTTCTCGATCTTGTCGGCGGAGATCAGGATCTGCCGCACATCCTCATTCACCTGGCCGAAGTGATTTTGCAGCTTGAGCACGCGCTCGCGCAGCCGGCCGAGGTCGTCGCCGAGATGCATCACCTCGTTGCGGATCTGGTCGGCGGCGTCGCGGATGCGGGCGTCCTTCAGGATCTGCTGCATCACCTGGATCGCCAGCATCAAGAGCGAGGGCGACACCAGCACGACGCGGGCGCGATAGGCTTTCTGGATCACGTCGTCGAAGCCGTCATGGATTTCGGCATAGACCGATTCCGACGGCACGAACATCAGCGCGGTGTCCTGGGTCTCGCCCGGGATCAGGTACTTCTCGGCGATGTCGCTGACGTGCTTCAGCACGTCGACGCGCAGCCGCTGGCTTGCGAATTTGCGTTCCTCGTCGCTGCGCGCATCGTGCAGCGCGGTCATGGCCTCCAGCGGAAATTTCGCGTCGATGCAGAGCGGGCGCTGGTCGGGCAGGAACACCACGCAGTCCGGCCGTTTGCCTGACGTCAGTGTGTACTGGAACTCGAACGAGCCCTTCGGCATGCCGTCCTGGACGATCGCCTCCATCCGCGCCTGGCCGAATGCGCCGCGCGACTGCTTGTTGGCGAGCACGTCGCGCAACGTCGTCACCTGGGTGGTGAGCTCGTTGAGGTTCTTGTGGGCGTGATCGATGATGCCGAGCCGCTCGTGCAGCACGCGCAGCGAATCCATCGTGTTGCGCGTGGTCTGTTCCATCGATTGGCCGACCCGGTGGGTCACCGAATCCAGCCGCTCGTTGACGGCACGGGCCATCTCGGCCTGGCGGCCGGCCAGTGCCTGCCCCATCGCGTCGACCCGTCCTGAGGCCTCGCTCTGGGCCCGCAGCATGTCGGCGAGCCGCTCCTCCAGCTCGTCGGCGCGAATGGCCTGGGCCATCGCGAGTTCCGCGCCGCGCCGGCTGGCGCGCGCGATCACCACGGCGATGGCGAACAGCAGGACCAATGCCAGCGCGCCAAGGCCGATCAACGCGTCGGAGACACGGAGGGGAAGGTCGCCAATCGTGAGCAGAATCTCGTTCATGCCGGCAGTTGTAGCCGATTCGGCGCCACCATCGAACGAAAAGGGAACATTTATGGTAAACACTCCCTTAAATTCCTTGGTTAATCTTGCGTAAAGAAACGTGGTTAAGGCCGCCTTAACCGGTTCCTGAGCGCATTGACCCCATGAAGTCAGCAGCTTAAATCGCCGCCATGGCATTACGAGAAATCATCATCCTGCCGGACAAGCAGTTGCGTCTGGTGTCGAAACCGATCGAGAAGGTGACGCCGGAGATCCGCAAGCTCGCCGACGACATGCTCGAGACCATGTATGACGCGCCCGGCATTGGGCTGGCGGCGATCCAGGTCGCGCAGCCGCTGCGGCTGATCACCATGGACCTCGCCAAGCGCGACGAGAACGGCGAGACCACGCCGCAGCCGCGGGTGTTCATCAACCCGGAGATCATTTCGCATTCGGAGGAGCTGTCGGTCTACGAAGAGGGCTGCCTTTCGATCCCCGAATATTACGAGGAGGTCGAGCGCCCGGCGCGGGTGCGCCTGCGCTTCACCGACCTCGACGGCAAGCTGCACGAGGAGGATGCCGAGGGGCTCTACGCCACCTGCATCCAGCACGAGATCGACCATCTCAACGGCGTGCTGTTCGTGGACTATCTGTCGAAGCTGAAGCGCGACCGCGTCTTCAAGAAATTCGAGAAGGCCGCCAAGCGCGCGGCGGAGTAGATGCTGCCGACTGCTCAGACGCGTCATGGCCGGGCTTGACCCGGCCATCCACGTCTTGCTTCGCTGGTACGAAAGACGTGGATGCCCGGGTCAAGCCCGGGCATGACGGAGCACTCCAACTCCTGCTGAGCCTGATCGCATGCCTCTTCGCCTGATCTTCATGGGCACGCCCGACTTCGCGGTCCCGACGTTGCTGGAGCTGGTGGCCCATGGCCACGAGGTCGTGGCTGTCTATACCCGCGCGCCGAAGCCGGGCGGGCGGCGTGGCCTGCAATTGCAGCCGACGCCGGTCGAACAGGAGGCGCGCCGCCTCGGTATCTCAGTGCTGACGCCGAAGACCCTCAAGACTCCGGAAGCGCTCGAGGAGTTTCGCGCGCATGACGCCGATGCCGCCGTCGTCGTCGCCTATGGCATGATCCTGCCGCAGGCGATTCTCGACGCGCCGAAGCTCGGCTGCTTCAACCTGCATGCTTCGCTATTGCCGCGCTGGCGCGGCGCCGCGCCGATCAACCGCGCCATCATGGCGGGTGATGCCGAGAGCGGCGTGATGGTGATGAAGATGGATGTCGGTCTCGATACCGGCGACGTCGCGATGGCCGAGCGGCTGCCGATCTCGGACAGCATGACGGCATCCGATCTGCACGACGCGCTGGCGCCGCTCGGCGCCGATCTGATGGTGCGCGCAATGGGTGGGCTGCAGCGTGGCGGCTTGCAACTGACGAAGCAAAGCGAGGACGGCGTCACCTACGCCGCCAAGATCGACAAGGCCGAAGCGCGGATCGACTGGAAGCAGCCGGCGCATGCGGTGCTGCGCCACATCCACGGGCTTTCGCCGTTCCCCGGCGCCTGGTGCGAACTCGCCGGCGAAAGCGAGCCGGTGCGGCTGAAAATCCTGCGCTGCGAACTTGCCAACGGCGCGCGCGAACCGGGCGACGTACTCGACGATCATTTTGCGATCGCCTGTGGCGACGGCGCGATCCGCATCCTCGAATTGCAGCGCGCCGGCAAGGGGCCGATGAAGGCGGCGGATTTTCTACATGGCACGCCGTTGAAGCCGCCCGCGCGGCTCGCCTGATGCCCCGCTACAAGCTCACCATCGAATATGACGGCACGCCGTTCTCCGGCTGGCAGATCCAGGACACCGCACCGACCGTGCAGGGCGCGCTGGAGACGGCGGTCAAGGCGATTTGCGGCGAGGACGTCCGCGTCCATGGCGCAGGGCGTACCGACGCCGGCGTGCATGCGCGCGGCCAAGTCGCGCATTGCGACATCGCCAAGCATTTTCCGCCCGGCCGCTTTCGCGACGGGTTGAACGCGCATTTGCGGCCGAATCCGATCGGCGTGCTGGCGGCCGATATCGTACCCGACGAATTCGAGGCGCGGTTCTCGGCGATCAAGCGGCACTATCTCTATCGCATCACCAACACGCGGGCGAACCTCGCGCTCGACATCGGCCGTGTCTGGCGCGTGCCGCGCGCGCTCGATGCAGCCGCGATGCACGAGGCCGCGCAGCGGCTGCTCGGCAAGCACGATTTCACCACCTTCCGCGACACCGAGTGCCAGGCCAAATCGCCGGAGAAGACGCTCGATCAGCTCGACGTCACGCGCGAGGGCGACGCCATCAACATCGTGACGTCGGCGCGCTCGTTCCTGCACAGCCAGGTGCGCTCGATGGTGGGCTCGCTGGTCTGGGTCGGTGAGGGCCGCTGGAGCCCGGACGATCTCTTTGGCGCACTCGCCGCCCGCAACCGCGCCGCCTGCGGCCCCGTCGCGCCGCCAGACGGGCTCTATCTGATGCGGGTGGATTATTAGCGGCCCCAATCCCTACTGTGCATGGGGTTGTTTTCGATGTTTTTGTCTAGCTAGGCGGCGCTCTCTCCTAGCCTCACCCCGCTTGCGGGGAGAGGCCGGATTGCATTCAGCGCATCGGAATGCGATCCGGGTGAGGGGGGCTGTCCGCGAGTCCGTCTCTCACCATCTTTGCGGTTAGACCCCTCACCCTGACCCTCTAAGAGCGAGCTTCGCTCGTCTCGACCCCGCAAGAGCGGGGCGAGGGAGAAGAGGACTACGCAAAATACCGGTCCAGCACGCCGCGATAGACCTTCGTCAGCTTCTCGAGATCGGCCACCGGCGTGCGCTCGTCGATCTGGTGCATGGTCTGGCCGACCAGGCCGAACTCGATCACCGGGCAATAGCTCGAGATGAAGCGCGCATCCGAGGTCCCGCCCGAGGTGGAGAGTTCAGGCTTGCGGCCGGTGACCTCCTCGATCGCGGCGACCGCGAGGTCGGTGAACGGTCCGGGCTGGGTCACGAACACGTTCGAGTTCGACGGTTGCCAATCGATGTGGGCGCGGATGCGGTTGCCGCAGGGCCTCGCCCGCC
>NZ_BOVL01000022.1:287238-468778 GCF_019972155.1 Bradyrhizobium sp. RD5-C2
ACTTCGCCCGCGCCTGGCCGGGGATCACATTGCTCGCGGTGTTGCCGACATCGACCGTGGTGAATTCGAGGTTGCTGGCCTGGAATTGCGCGCTGCCGTGATCGAGCGGCTCGTCGCTCAACGCCACGATCAGCCGCGAGATATCGGGCACCGGGTTCGAGGCGCGGTGCGGATAGGCGACGTGGCCCTGCACGCCGTCGACGACCAGTGTGCCGGATTGCGAGCCGCGCCGGCCGATCTTGATCATGTCGCCGAGTACCTCGACGTTGGAGGGCTCGCCGAGCACGCAATGGTCGAATTTTTCGCCGCGCTCGGCGCACCATTTCAACAGCTTGACGGTGCCGTTGATCGAGACGTCTTCCTCGTCGCCGGTGATCAGGAAGGAGATCGAGCCGCTGGGTCGTCCACCGTGGTCGCTGAGATATTGCAGCACCGCGGCGACGCTGCAGGCGATGCCGCCCTTCATGTCGACGGCGCCGCGGCCGTAGAGATAGCCGTCCTTGACCTCGCCGGAGAACGCGCCGAGCGTCCACGCCGCTTCATCGCCGGGCGGCACCACATCGGTATGGCCGGCAAAGGTGATATGCGGCGCCGAAGAGCCGATGCGGGCGTAGAGGTTGTCGATATCGGCGGTGCCGGGCTCCGAGAACGTTACGCGGTGGACGTCGAAGCCTGCGCTTTTCAGCAAATTTTCAAGAACGCCAAGCGCGCCGGCGTCGGCCGGGGTGACGGAGGGGCAGCGAACCAGATCGCGGGTAATCGAGACGGCATCATTCATGCGCCTCGCTTAACACGTCACACCGCGGGTGGACCAGCTTTGTGCGGCATCATTCGAGCTCGCTCTGCTGATCCCAGCCCTGCCTGGAGCGCGACCCGCTGTCGCGGCCGCCGCCTCGGCTGACATGGGTTTTTCCAAGCGGATTGCGGCCGTAGCGATTGGGGTACGAGGTGCCGGGCAGAAAGGCGAGCTCGATGAAGCCCCAGATATAGAGCACGAAGACGATCGCGCCCGCGGCCATCACCCAATAGGACTCATCGGGAAGCCGGTCCGAGAACTGGCTCATGAGGCCGGGGATCGCGAAGAACGGGACCATCCACCAGCCGCTCTTGTCGCGGTCGTGCAGGCGCTTGATCGAGACCGCGATATAGACCCAGACGAACAGCACCGTCCCGCTGGCCTTGCCCAGCAGCGCCGGCAATCGGGCAAGAGTCAGCGATTTGTAGCTATCCGGGTCGAAGGCCCGGAAGATGTCGTCGACATTGAAGCCGAACGACCCATGCTTGCCGCCGAGGCCGGCCGAGATCACCAGGGCGGCCAGGAATATCATCCAGCAGACGATGATCAGTGCCGCGAGCCAGAACTTGGCCCGGCTGACGCGGCCCTTGAAGCCGAACAGGTAATTGGCCCAGTCCATGAAAGAACTCCGGGCAGCGGCAATGTTTCGCGGCCCGGAGTTTTGTCGGCGTCGGATCGAATTCGGTTCGATTCTCTTGACCAGTCATCCTGAGGAGCCGCGAAGCGGCGTCTCGAAGGATGCACGGCCACCAGCCGGGCCGTCGACCCTTCGAGGGCCGCTGAAGGAGCGGCCACCTCAGGGTGACGGTGATGGACTGGTCTCGCGGCGGAAGACCGATCAGTCCCGAAGCAGCTCGTTGATGCTGGTCTTGGCGCGGGTCCGCTCGTCGACGCGCTTGACGATCACGGCGCAGGCGGTGGCCGGGCCCGGCTGGCCGTTCTTCAGCGGCTTGGCCGGCAGCGTGCCGGGAACGACGACGGCGTATTCCGGGACCTCGCCGACGAAGATCTCGCCGGTCTCGCGGTCGACGATCTTGGTCGAGGCGCCGAGGAACACGCCCATCGACAGCACCGCGCCCTTGCGCACGATGACGCCCTCGGCGACCTCGCTGCGCGCGCCGATGAAGCAGTCGTCCTCGACGATCACGGGCTCGGCCTGCAGCGGCTCGAGCACGCCGCCGATGCCGACGCCGCCGGAGATGTGCACGCGCTTGCCGATCTGGGCGCAGGAGCCGACCGTCGACCAGGTGTCGATCATGGTGGCTTCATCGACATAGGCACCGAGATTGACGAAGGACGGCATCAGCACGACGTTGCGGGCGATGAAGGCAGAGCGGCGCACGATCGCGCCGGGGACCGCGCGGAAGCCCGCGTCGCGGAAGCGGTTCTCGCCCCAGCCCTCGAACTTCGAGGGCACCTTGTCCCACCACGACGCCTTGCCCGGACCGCCGGGAATGGCGCTCATGTCGTTGAGGCGGAACGAGAGCAGCACGGCCTTCTTCAGCCACTGATTGACCTTCCACTTGCCATTGGCCTCGCGTTCGGCGACGCGGGCCTCGCCCTTGTCGAGCAGCTCCAGCGCGTGGTCGACGGCCTCACGGACCTCACCCTTGGTCGACGTCGAAATGCCATCGCGGGCGTCGAACGCGGTGTTGACGGTGGTTTCGAGGGCGGACAGCGACATCGGGACAATCCTTGGGCGTATCGGGGATATGACGGGAATTTTGCAGGGCTTTTTCGGGATTTGGGGCTGTGGAGTCAAGGCTGACTCCATCGTCGTCCCGGCGAAGGGGAGAGATCAGGGCTTCAGTCGCTGCAAGAATCCCGTGAGATCGTCCGTGACATGGTCGACATAAGCGGCATCGCGGCCTTCGAGCTCCCAGGTTTCGCGCACCACTTCCTGGCTGCCGTCGGGCACGACGAGCACGGTGGTCATGCCGAGCTCATGCGGCACTACCAGATTGCGCGCGAGGTCCTCGAACATCGCAGCCTTCGACGGGTCGACGTCGTGAAGCCTGAGGAACTTCTGATAGGTCTGCGGCGCCGGCTTCGGCTCGAGATCGGCGGCGATGATGTCGAACACGCCGTCAAAATGGTCGGAGATGCCGAGCCGGCCCAGCACCGCATCGACATGATCGACCGAGCCGTTGGTCAGGATCAGCTTGCGCCCCGGCAGTTTTGCGATCGCAGCGCCCATTGCCGGATTCGGCTGCAACGGCGAGTGGTCGATCTTGTGCACATAGGCGAGATAATCGTCCGCCTGCACGCCGTGCTCGGTCATCATGCCGCGCATCGTGGTGCCGTAGCGCAGGTAATAGTCCTTCTGCAGCCGCCGCGCTTCCTCGGGCGAGATTTTCAGCCAATTGCCGACGAACTCGCCGATCCGCGCATCGACCTGCTGCCACAGGTTGACGTGATGCGGGTACAGCGTGTTGTCGAGGTCGAACACCCAGGTCTCGACGTGGCCGAAGCTGCGGGGAGTTTTCATGTTATCTTTCCGTCGTCGTCCTGGCGAAGGCCAGGACCCATACCGCGTGATCCATCAAATGAAGCGCGGTGCCAATACCGCGCAACGGCCGGTCACGACCCGTCTTCGCCAAATGATTGCCTGTGGTAATGGGTCCTGGCCTTCGCCACGACGACGGTGATCCATGTGGCGCCACTGTCTTCATCACGGCATCGCAAAGCGCAGCGTCTTGCCGCCGCTGGTCATGTCGACGGTGGTGAAGCCGAGCGCGGTGAGGCCGCGGGTGGCGCAGTCGCCCTGCTCGTTGACCTCGAACTTGCTTTCGCGGGTGCAGAGCTGCACCCCGCCGCCCCAGTTCAGCGGCTTGTCCTTGATGCGGATGGCGCGGTTATCGCCGTCGACGGCTTCGGCGAAGGAATAGATCTGCTTCGGCGTGCCCGACACGTCGGGATGCAGACACTTGCCGGGGTCGATCCGATACCAGCCGCGGCTGGTCACCATCTTGCCGTCATCGGTTGCAACCGCGGCCATCACCTTGTGCGGCGTGTCGTTGCACCAGGTCAGTCCTGAGGGCGACGGCTTCTGCACGGCATCGACCATGGTGGTGAAGAAGTTCGGCGACTGCACGATGTCGCTGGCAAGCCCGCGGCTCTTGAGGAATGCCGAGAGCGCACCCTGGGTCTTCGGCCCGTCGACGCCGTCGATCGGCGCCGCGTCATAGCCTGCGATCACCAAGAGGCGCTGGATGCCGGCGAGCCGCGCCTGCTCGTCGTCATATTCGCTGTCTTCGGCGAGATAGGCGACGAGATTGCCGTCATCGCTCTGCGTCGGCATGATCTGGGTGAATTGCGCCGGTGTCTGGCCGGAGCGGCATTGGCGCGCGGCGGCGATCACGAAATTGTCCTGCGCGACGCACAGCGTGTCGGTGCCGTTCTGCGGGATCGGCGAGGCGCCGTAGACGCCCAGCGCGCGCGCATTGAGCAGCACGCGGTCAGCGGTGAGCGCGCCCTGCACCACGACGCGGCAGGTCGCCGGATCGATGCGGAACCAGCCGCGTGTTGCGGTTGCGGCCTTGTCGTCGATGCCGATCGCGGCCTCGATCACATAGCTCATGCGGTTGCAGAGCTTGAGGTCGGCATGCGCCGGCGCCGCCGAGAACAGGAAGGACACCAGTGCGGCCGGCAGCGACATCGCGAGCCGCGCCGGCGGCGACCGGCGAGGGTTCCTCGCCGCGCGTCCCGCGATGACGACCTCGTCTGCCATTACTTATGGATCAGCGTGCCGGTGCCCTGGTTGGTGAAGAGCTCGAGCAGCACAGCGTGCTGCGTCTTGCCGTCGATGATCACGACGCCCTGCACGCCCTGTTCGAGCGCGTAGATGCAGGTCTCGACCTTTGGGATCATGCCGCCGGAGATCGTGCCGTCGGCGATCAGCTTGCGGGCTTCCTTGATCGACAGGTCCGGAATCAGCTTCTTGGACTTGTCGAGCACGCCGGGCACGTCGGTCAGCAGCAGCAGGCGCTTGGCTTTCAACGCGCCCGCGATCGCGCCGGCAAAGGTGTCGGCGTTGACGTTCAGCGTCTGGCCGTCCTGCGCGGTCGCCAGCGGCGCCAGCACCGGGATCAGCTCATAGCCGATTAGCTGATTGAGCAGCGTGAGGTCGACCTTTTCGGGGTCGCCGACGAAGCCGAGATCGACCGCCTTCTCGATGTTGGAATCGGGATCGACCATGGTGCGCGTCGTCTTCGACGCCTTCACCATGTTGCCGTCCTTGCCTGAGAGGCCCACGGCCTTGCCGCCGGCCTCGTTGATGTAGCCGACGATCTGCTTGTTGACCGAGCCCGCCAGCACCATCTCGACGATCTCGATGGTTGCAGCGTCGGTGATGCGCAGGCCCGCGGCGAATTCCGACTGGATGCCGAGGCGCTTCAGCATGGTCGCGATCTGCGGCCCGCCGCCATGCACGACCACCGGATTGATCGCGGTCTGCTCGAGCAGCACGATGTCGCGCGCGAACGCCTTGGCGGTGTCCTCGGCGCCCATGGCATGGCCGCCATATTTAATGACGATGGTTTCCTCGTCATATTCCTGCATGTGCGGCAGCGCCTCGGACAGGATGCGGGCCTGATCGAGCGGGCTGATGTGCTGGTCGGTCATGGGGCTGGTCTCACGTCAGCGGAGGGACGGGCGCGTTTCTATCTGATTGCCGGGCAGGGCGCAAAGCTGTCTTCAAACCTCTCCCACAAGGGAGAAGGAAGGCAGTGATCACCGCCTCGGCCACATCGCCGAAACCGCCAGCGCCAGCCAGCTCAGGATCAGCAGCGTTCCGCCTGATGGAGCCGCCATCGGAAACAGGCCATGGCCGCCATATTGGCGCAGCGTGAGATCGCCCGCGAACAATGACGCGGCGATGACGAAGCCTGCCGCTGCCGCCACGCCGAGCTTGGCATGGATGATCGCGCGCTCCGCCACCGCAATGGTCGCGATGGCGGCGGTGGCATGGAACAGCAGCATCGAGGACGCTGCCGCCAGCCGCGTGGCGTCCGGCAGATGGGCCGCGGCCGCCGCCAATATCACGCCGCAGGCGCCCATGATGGCGGCAAGGCCGATCAGGAGACGGGGCGCGCCGTTCATCGGCGCCGCTCCTCGATCAGGCGTACCATGGCGGCACGCAGCTCCGGCATGCCGTCGCCGGTGCGCGACGAGGTCACCAGCACTTCGGGGAACGCGGCGGGATGTTTTGCGAGCGTCGCGATCGTATCTGCGGTGACGGTCTTGAGTTCGCCGGCCTTGACCTGGTCGGCCTTGGTCAGCACGACCTGGTAGCTGACCGCGGACTTGTCCAGCGTCTTCAGCACGTCGAGATCGACGTCCTTGATGCCGTGGCGGGCGTCGATCAGCACATAGACCCGCGCCAGCGTCGCGCGCCCGAGCAGGAATTTGTGGATCAGCGCGGTCCATGACGCCACCTTGGTCTTCGGCGCCGAGGCGTAGCCGTAACCTGGCATGTCGACGAGACGAAAGTCCGCGTTTACCGGGCCCTCGAAGAAGATCAGTTCCTGGGTGCGGCCCGGCGTATGCGAGGTGCGAGCCAGCGCAGTGCGGCCGGTCAGCGCGTTGATCAGGCTCGATTTGCCGACATTGGAGCGGCCGGCAAAGGCGACCTCGAGGCCGGCCATCGGCGGCAGGGTCTCGATCGAGGGCGAGGCCCAGATGAAGCGCCAGTCGCCGGCGAACAGCTTTCGCCCCTGCTCGATCAGCTCCGCATCAGGTTCGGCGGTCATGCGAAGGATCCCATCAAGGCGCAAGCGGCTTCGCCGTCATTGCGAGCGGAGCGAAGCAATCCATTCTTCAGCACGGGAAGGATGGATTGCTTCGTCGCTTTGCTCCTCGCAATGACGGGATACGCAGTGGAGTTAAGTCGGCTTCTTGGCGAAGGCCGACTTCAGATTGTCGAATAACTCCACCTTCACGCCGTTCTTGCGCATGATGAAGCTCTGCTGCAGCACCGAGAGCGTGTTGTTCCAGGCCCAGTAGATCACGAGACCCGCCGGGAAGCCGGCCAGCATGAAGGTGAAGATCAGCGGCATCCAGTCGAAGATCATCTTCTGGGTCGGGTCCGGCGGCGCCGGGTTGAGCTTCATCTGCACCCACATCGTGATGCCCATGATGATCGGCCAGATGCCCATCACCAGGTAGGCGCCGAAATGCGGTCCGAGCAGCGCGATCGGATCGAACGGAACGAGCCCGAACAGCGTGAACAGATTGGTCGGATCGGGCGCGGAGAGATCCTTGATCCAGCCGAAGAACGGCGCGTGCCGCATTTCGATGGTGATGAACAGCACCTTGTAGAGCGAGAAGAACACCGGGATCTGCAAGGCGACGGGAAGACAACCGGCGATCGGGTTGATCTTCTCCTTCTTGTAGATCTCCATCATCTCCTGCTGCTGCTTCACGCGGTCGTCAGGATAGCGCTCCTTCAGCGCGGCCAGCTGCGGCTGCACCGACTTCATCTTCGCCATCGAGGCGTAGGACTTGTTGGCGAGCGGGAAGAACAGCAGCTTCACGATCACCGTCACCAAGAGGATCGCGATGCCGAAATTGCCGACCAGGCGATAGAACCAGTCGAGCGCCAGGAACATCGGCTTGGTGATGAAGTAGAAATGGCCCCAGTCGATCAGGAGATCGAAATGGTTGAGGCCGAGCTGCTTGTTGTAGCCGCCGAAGCCGACCAGCGGGAAGTTGAGGCCGACCGTGGCGGCCTCCTTCGCGCCGGCGAACAGCCGCCCGTTGGCAACGCCGGTGCCGCCGATCGGAATGGTCTGCGCGCCCAGCATGTAGTCGGCCTGGTAGCGCTTGTCGCCGGTGGTGAAGCGGGCGGTGTCGAGCGTCGCATTGGTATCCGGCAGCAGCGCGGTGGCCCAGTATTTGTCGGTGATGCCGAGCCAGCCGTCGGTGATCTTCGAGAACACGATGCCGCGCGAGTTTCCACCGGTCGGGGTCTTGGCCTCGTCGAGGTTCTTGTAGGTGAATTCCTGCAGGCCCTGTTCGCCGAGATAGCCGATCGGGCCTTCGTGCAGGATCGCGTAGCCCGAGACCGGCGGCTTGCCGCCGCGCGAGATCAGGCCGAACGGATACAGCGTCACCGGCGCGCTGCCTTGATTGATGACCTCGTCCTTGATGCTGAAGAGGTAGCGATCGTCGATCGAGATGGTGCGGCGGAAGGTCAGGCCCTGGCCGTTGTCGTATTTCAGCGTCACCGGGGTGCTCGGCGACAGGCTGTTCGAACCTTCCTGCTGCCAGACGGTGTCGGCGTTCGGCGTCTTCACCGACGAGCCGCTGGCGGTCAGCCACAGGAATTCGGCATAATAAGGCTCGGCGGTACCCGACGGCGAAAGCAGCACGACGGCCGGCGATGTGGGGTCGACGGTCTCGCGGAACTGGACCAGCGCCAGATCGTCGATCCGGGCGCCCTTCAGCGCGATGCTGCCGATGATGCGCGGGCTCTCGATCTTGATGCGCGGGCCGGCCGCGAGCACCGTCTCGCGGCTCGCCACCGGGGCGTCGGCAGCAGGCGCGGCCGCCGTCGGTGATGGCGTCGCGGTGCTTCCGGGAGCGGCGCCGGGAGCAGCAGCGCCAGGGGTCGCCTGCGGCGTCGGCTTCAGCAGTTCAGCCTGCTTCTGCGCCTCGCGCTGCTTCTCCATCTGCGGGACGTTATAGAAGTATTGCCAGGCGATCAGGACGAGGCCCGACAGAATGACGGCGATGATCGTGTTGCGGTTGTCGGACATCTCTTATGGTCTCGTCATTCCATTCGGATTGGGAGCGCTTTTGTTACCCGCCTTGTTGGTACCCGTCTTATTGGTACCAGTCTTGGGCGCAGGCCGGTCGAGGCGGCCCAGCGCCGACCGCAGGTCGTCAATCATGGTCGCAAAGTCGCGGGTCAGCGCGTCACGACGGCCGACTAGCACATAATCATGGTGTGGCCGCATGAATACGGCATCGACCCGTCTTATCACTTCGCGAAGTCGGCGGCGGATGCGGTTGCGCTCGGTCGCGGTGCCGTTCTTCTTGGTGACGGCATAGCCGACGCGGATCGGGCCCTGATCGTCGCGACGGCGGCCCTGCAGCACAAAAGCCGTGGTATTCGCCCGTGCGCCATTGGCAACGGCGAGGAAATCCGCCCGCTGCCTCAGCCGATCCATAATGGGTATCTCCGGAGAGGAGACGTCCGGGCTCAGGCGCTCAGGCGCTTACGGCCACGCGCGCGACGCGCAGCGAGGACCTTTCGGCCGCCGGCCGTGGCGAGACGGGCGCGGAAGCCGTGACGGCGCTTGCGCACCAGTTTGCTGGGTTGATAAGTCCGCTTCACGGGTAATTCTCCGCTGACCGGGCAATTTGCCGTTGTATTGAGATGGAGTCCGATGATGCTGGCGGGCCCAAGCGAGCCGTCTACGGCCCTAAATGAGCCGCCCCCGGTCAAGAACCGGGCCATCGCGGACAGTTGGCGCGGCTTATAAGGGAGCGCCCTGTTCTCGTCAATGTCACAGGGCGTCGCAAAGAGGCTTCTTTGAAACGTCGCAATTGGGGCGAATATAACTGTTTTCGCGGGGTTTTTGACGGTGAGGAGCGCTTTGGGGCGTTCGGGGAACCGCCGACATTAGCGATCCGTAATTTGACCGGCTTGGGGGCCGGGCCGCATCTTCCGACCCCTAAGCCCAACAAGGCCTTATCTTGTGGCTCTAACTGACGATCAGGCGACCGCGCAGAAACAGCGGCCCAAGCCGTCCCACCGGCTCGGGCTGTCGGGCAAGCTTTTGCTGCTGACGATTCCGCTGGTGATGATCGCCGGGCTCCTGATCTACGTGCCGGCCATCGCCAACTTCCGGATGAACCGGCTCAATGACCGCCTAGCCGCAGCCAACACCGCGGCGCTGGTGCTCGATGCCGCCCCCTCCGGCCTCGTGCCGGATTCGCTGGCCCGGCAGATCCTCACCAGCATCGGCGCCCGCGCCGTCGCCATCAAGCTCGGGCAACAGCGCCGCCTGCTCGCCAGCGCCGACCTGCCGGCCTCGATCGACCATGATGTCGACATGCGGGCCATGACGGTGTGGTCGGCGATCGTGGATGCCTTCGAGATCATGCTCGAGCACGGTGACCAGACCATCCGCGTGGTCGGACCCGCGCCGGGCCAGGCGCAATTCATCGAGGTCGTGATCGACGAGAAGCCGTTGCGGCAGGCAATGTACCGCTTCTCGCGCAACGTTCTGGTCGTCGCGCTCCTGATCGCCGGCCTGACCGCCGGCCTGGTCTATCTGGCGCTGCATTATCTGTTCGTCCGCCCGATGCGGCGGCTGACCGCGAGCCTGGTCGGGTTCCACGAGAATCCGGAGAGTTCGGCGCGAATCATCGTGCCCAGCCAGCGCGGCGACGAGATCGGCGTTGCGGAGCGCGAGCTGTCGGACATGCAGCGCGACCTGGTCTCGATGCTGCATCAGAAGAGCCGGTTGGCCGCGCTCGGGCTCGCCGTCTCCAAGATCAATCACGACCTGCGCAATTTGCTGGCGTCCTCGCAACTGCTGTCGGACCAGCTCGCCAGCGTGCCGGACCCGCGGGTGCAGCGCTTCGCGCCGAAACTGCTGCGCTCGCTGGAGCGCGCCATCGCCTTCTGCCAGTCGACATTGTCCTATGGCCGCGCGCAGGAGGCGGCGCCCGATCGCCGCGTGATCATGGTGGAGCCTGCGGTTGCCGAGGTGCGCGAGTCTGCCGGGCTGGCGACCGATGTCTCGATCACCTGGATCAGTGCAATCGAGCGCGGCCTCACCATCGACGCCGATCCGGACCAGCTGTTCCGCGTGCTGCTCAATTTGGTGCGCAACGCGACCCAGGCGCTGGAAAGCCGGCAGGACAGCGACGGCGGTGCCCAGCAGATTCGCATCACCGGCCGCCGAGAGGGCACGGTTGCGATCCTGGAGGTCTCCGACACCGGCCCCGGTGTTCCGGCCAAGGCGCGCGAGCACCTGTTCGAGGCGTTCCAGACCTCCGGCCGCCCCGGCGGCAGCGGGCTCGGCCTTGCGATCGCGGCCGAGCTGATCCGGGCCCATGGCGGCCATATCCATCTGGTCGAGGGCACCATCGGCGCCACCTTCCAGATCTCGATCCCGGATCGCCCGGTGGAACTGCTGTCGGTCCGCAGCGAGCGGGCGAGGGCCTGAGGTCATTCTGGTAACCCAGGGCAGCCAAAACCGCGGCCGAAATTGGCGCTTGCAGACCTTGCCAACCGGACCGGGAGCCTGTAGCTAGAGCGCTCTTTCGCGACGTTCCGGGGCTCCCGGAGCCGTGCGGGCTTTAGGCCCACCTGCGAAAATGCGCCCGTAGCTCAGCTGGATAGAGCATCAGACTACGAATCTGAGGGTCGGACGTTCGAATCGTTCCGGGCGCGCCATTTGGCATTGTTTTCATTGAAGTTTCGTGTCGCATGCCGCGCTCGCTCCTGGTCGGAGCGGGAGCGACGCCGTTGACCGCCGGCTCCGGGCTTGTCGCGACGATCAAGTACTTGTGCGACGCAGTATTATTTTATTGCATTGCAACAAAATGCGTCTACCTGTGCTGCTCGAGTCCTATCGAGGAGCCTCCAAGTGACCAAGATTTCTCTGTCCATCGTAGCCGCCACCCTCGCAATCGCGAGCGTGACGTTCGCATCCGCTGCGGAGCGTCCGACTTTCGAAGCCGCGGGCCTGCCGATCTCGCCGGTGCAGGCTGGTGTGCTTGGCGCCGCCAACGTCCACGAGCAGGCGCCGGTAGCTGCGACGTCGGCAACTCCGCATCAGCTCAGTGTTCTGACGCCGCGAAGCAAGATCACGACCGCGCGGGCTTCGGTCCGGACGGACCGCGCGTTGCACTGACTGGCATAACTGGTCCAACTCCAGAAAGCCCGCGACCACGTCGCGGGCTTTCTCATATGTGAGGTGTGCAACGGCTGTCTCCGCCCTCGCTTATCCGCGCAGCAGCATGCGGCCGTCGTCGAACTCGATCGCATGCTTGGACAGCCGCAAGGCCCCGACATTGCCGACTTGCGAACGCTATCGACGCCGGTGATGGCGAGCGGCCATCCCGTAGAAACCCTGCTTGCGCTCGTCCGACCGTTGAGAAAAAATAAGGCCTTTCAGCCTATAAGCGGCAGAACGTTTTTTATTCATTTTGTCTGTCCATTTGAACCGGCGGGTCATCTCTCATGTCGAGTGAGATCTCAAACGCCATTTTGTTAGCGGCGATTTTTCTGGGTGTCGTCTACGGCAGTCGCATCCTCGAGAAGAGGTGGCCGATTGCCGATGTTTCCCGCGCCGAGTTTCGCGATGACTGGCTGGCGGTTATCGTGAGCGTCGGGTTGGAGCACATGCTTGCCCCGATCGCGGCGATCAGCGCGGGTGCGATTGCGAGCTACGCCGGGGTCGGTTGGATCAAGCTGCCGACCGAAGGCTACTGGTGGTACGTCTCCCTCGCGATCGTCGTGGTGGCGCTCGATCTCTACAAGTACACATTCCATCGCCTGCAGCATGCGATCCCCTTTCTTTGGGCGATGCACTCGTTCCACCACAGCGCCAACGGCATTACGTTCATCACCGGTGCCCGGCATTTCTGGTTGGAGAGGGTGTTGTCTGATGCCTTCCTTCCAATCCTGGCGATCCTGTTTCGGATCCCGCCGGATATGGCAATCGCCGCGGGATTCATCTTCTTCGTCCCCGATGCGTGCGCGCATCTCAACGTCCGCATCCCGCTCGGCCGGTTCGTGACATGGGTCAACAACCCGCAATGGCACCGGATCCATCATTCGGTCCATCCCGAGCATCGGGACAAGAATTTTGCTGCCTTCTTTCCGCTCCTGGACATTGTGTTTGGCACGGCGTGGGTGCCGAAGCCGGACGAGTATCCTGCGACGGGACTTGTGCCTGCCGAACGGGTGGACATCATCAACAGCGTGATCTGGCCGATCCGGCATCTTCGGCATGGGGAGTCAAAGAATGAACTGGGTTAAAGGCCTCTTGCTGTTCTTCGCCTTGCTGCTGGGCTACGCCGACCTCGTGTCGACCAATGTGATTTTGACTCTCGGGTTGGGCGAGTTGAACCCGTTCATGCATCTGGCTCAGACATGGTTCGGCGTATGGTGGCTGGTCCCAAAGCTAGGTCTCACGTTCGTCCTGACGTGGTTACTTTGGCGCAGCACCAACGTTTACAACGTCGCTCTTGTCGTCGCTTTCTGTTGTACGCCCGTCCTGAACAATCTCGTCATCATCGCGGGTGCGAACTGAGCCGGCCACTTCGTCTCGTGGTCGGAATCCGCGAAGCGCTGGTGTTGTCCGGCGCGTCTTGCTGCAAGGACGATGAACAGAACCGCGCGCGGCGCGGGACATGAGTTCGGCTATTTTAGAACGATACGAGCTTTTCCATGGGTGAAATTGACGGGGTGCAATCTTGTGTGCCCGGCCCGGTTTCAGCACGGGCCGCGCGCGTGTTCCCTCACTCATATTCTGAAGCCCCAGAGGCCAGGAGCCTCTGGATCATCATCGCCGCGCTCACCGCAGTTGCCACCGCCGGGCTCGTTCTGTCGGGACTTCGGGTCTCATTCAACCCTGTGATCGTCGTCGGCTTCCTGGCATTGGTCGGCCTCAATCTGGTCTACACCAGGATCAGGCCCAACAGACGCATCGCGTCATTTGCCCTCACCTGCGCGCAGCTGGTTGCGTTCAGCAATGTCGGGACCGTTCTCAGCTATCTTGCTGCGTCCGCCGGATTTCCTCTGGTCGACAACGCTCTCGCTGCGACCGATTCCGCTGTAGGCTTCGATTGGCTCGCATTCTTCAACTGGGTGAAGCTGGAGCATCCCAACATCGGTTGGGCGCTCGATATCATCTACGATACCCTCTTCATTCAGTTCGGCGTCCTGCTGGTCGTGCTGAACACGATCGGAAAGCTCGAGAGGGCCAGAGAACTCGCCTGGCTCTTTGTGGTCACGCTGCTGATGATCCTTCCGTTGTCGATGCTGCTGCCCGCGGAGGGCGCCTGGGCGCATTACGGTGTGTCACATTTGACAAGCGCCTATTACCTGTCCGACTTCTATGCGATCCGCGATGGATCCATGAAGGTCATCGATCTGGCCAGGATCAACGGCATCATTCAATTTCCCTCGTTCCATGCAGCGCTTGCGCTGATCCTCATCCTGACGAGCCGGGGCACTTTCCTGCTCGCCGTCTTTCTCCCGCTCAACGTTCTCATCATCGTATCGGCGCTGACCGCCGGCGGTCACCATCTGAGCGATATTGTCGTCGGGCTGGCCACCGTGCCTGCGGCCATGCTCGTGTTGCGGGCGGGCAAACTTTCATTCTAGAGCTGTCTTGACGCGTTTTCTTCACGCGAACCGGCGTCCATCCCGCATCAAGTGCGGGACAGGCTTCGCTCGAAAACGCTCTGGCTCGTAGAACCTGTCCGCCCCGTCCGGCGACAAACACTCTGGAATGACGGATGATCGCGTCCGGTGGTCAGGAGATCGAGTGATGTCGGACAGAACCGTGCTCGCCTGCATCGTCTGCAGTGCCCTGATCCTGGGGGCCCTGGGCGCGACCGTGCACGCGCAGACGCCGTCGAGCTGCAAGGAGCCGCGGACCGGCACCGATCGCGTCCCGATATTCTCGCCGCCGCTCGCCAATGTGGTGACGGGCAAGGGACGGCTGCAATTCTACTCGGCGCCGAATCTGCACTGCCCGATCGGCGGCGTGTTCGTCATTCCGAATGACGCGCTCGTCGCCTATGCGCAAACCAATGACGGCTGGTCGTCGGTGATGTATCTCAATCCACGGGGCGGCAACGACGTCTCGGGTTGGGTGAGGTCGGCAAGATTGAAGGCGACCGGGACCGTCGGTCCAAAGCAATAGCGGGCGAACCGGGGGCGCAGCGGGTGCGGCTTCCATGGCGTGGCCAGCAGGTCACGACGCATCTCTCTTGCGTCCATCAATGGATCGCCGCGTACATGATCTTCTCCTCGGTGGCCTCGACCGCGGAGAATTCCTCGACCACCTTGCCCTGGCGCGAGACCAGGATGCGGTCGGAGAGGGCCATGATCTCGGGCAGATAGGATGAGATCACCACCACCGCCTTGCCCTCGTCGGCAAGCTGGTTGATCAATTCGTGGATTTCGACAATGGCGCCGACGTCGACGCCGCGGGTCGGCTCGTCGAAGATGATCAGCTCGGGCTCCTGCACCAGTGACTTGGCGATCACCACTTTCTGCTGGTTGCCGCCCGAAAGCTCGACCACCTTGGCCTCGTCGCCGATGGCGCGAACCTTGAGCCGTTGGGTCCAGGTCTTGCCCACCGTGTTGGTCTCGCGCCGCGACAGCATCATCCGGCCGGCGGGAAACTTCGACAGCAGGCCGAGATAGATGTTGCGGGCGATCGAGGCGGTCTCGAAGAAGCCCTCGACCTTGCGATCCTCGGTCACATACGCGATGCCGGCCTTCACCGCCGGCGCCGGAACCCGATAGCGCACCGGCTTGTCATGCAGCAGGATCTCGCCGCCATGGAAGAAGTCCCGCTTCAGCACACCGGATACGATCTTGAAGGTTTCGGTGCGGCCCGCGCCGACCAGGCCGAACACGCCGGTGATCTGCCCGGCAAACACCGACAGCGAATTGTTCTTCACCATCGGCGCCATCTTGAGGTTCTGCACCGTGAGCACGCGCGCGCCGGCGGGCCGCACGCTGGACTTCCTGGCGCCGTACAGCGTGTTGGAGAGGTCGCGCCCGACCATCGCCTGCACGATCGCCGCGCGATCGAATTTCGCCGCATCGTCGGTGACGACGTGCTTGCCGTCGCGCAGCACGGTGATCCGGTCGGCGAGCAGCAAGGCCTCTTCCAGCGCGTGCGAGATGAAGATGATCGAGACGCCGCGCTTCTTGAGGTCGCGGACGAGGTCGAAGAAATACTTCTTCTCTTCCGGCGTCAGCGATGCGGTCGGCTCGTCGAAGATGATGACCTTGGCCTTGTGCAGGACCGCGCGCGCGATCTCCACCATCTGCTTCTTGGCGGCGCCGAGCCCGCTCACGGTCGCGGTCGGCGTCACGTCGAAATTCAGCGACTGCAGGAATTGCTGGGCGGCGATGTAGATACCGCGCAGCCGGTTGTAGAACTTTTCCTGCCCGAGAAACAGGTTCTGCGCCACGGTCATGGTCGGCACCAGGCTGTTCTCCTGGAACACCATGGCGATGCCGAGATTGCGGGCCTCGAGCGGCGTGCGCGGCGCGACGTCGGAGCCGTCGACCGTCATGCTGCCCGACGTCAATGTCACGACGCCGGCCATCACCTTGGTCAGGGTCGACTTGCCGGCGCCATTCTCGCCGACCAGTGCGTGGATCTCGCCGCGGCGAAGCTCGAAGTCGACGCCCTCGATGGCGGGCACGCCGGCATAAAGCTTGGTGGCCTTGCGCAGGGACAGCACGGTGTCGCTCATGAGCCTGTCTCCTCGGCCAGCCCGGCGAGGGGCAGTTTCAGCACGCGGCCCGGTCCCTTGGCGATCAGCACGAGGTCGCTGCCCAGCTCGAGCGCCGCGACGACGCCGTGATTGACGCCATCGACCCGGCTGTGCAGCGAATAGAGCGGCTTGCCGTCTTCGCCCAGCCGGATCACGAGGCCGTAGGATCGCGGCGGCGCCCACGGCTTGATCACGCCCATGGTCTTGATGTGCGCGCCCTGCATCGGCTCCTTGAACGAGAAGCCCGAGCGCAGCCGCGGCGCCACCCAATAGGCCGGGTCGATCTCGGCCATCATGCGGCGGCGGTAGCCCGGTTCGCGCAGCACGAATTCGATCAGCTGGGTGCGTGCGGTGAACGCCGTGAGCCAATAGCCGCCGCCTGCGGCCTTCGACAATCGCGACGGATAGACCGGCAGGTGGCCGAGCACGATCTGCGGCGGCCTGCCATTCGCAACAAGCACGAGACGATGTCGCCAGCTCTCGCTGACCAGCACGCCATCGCCGCGCGCGCACGCGCCGAAGGCGTAGCCGAGCTTCGAGGCCAGCGGCTTCACCGATCGGGTCCTGGGATCGAGCCGGAACACGCGGCCGCTCCGGTTGAGCTCCATCAGGTCGCGCGCCCAATCGTCGACGCCGCAGGTCGCCGAGCCGTCGGTCGCGATCAAGGTCCCGTCGTCTGCCGGCGTCAGTGCGTTGATCGCATTGAAGGCGGCGTCGCTGAATGTCACGCTCGGTTCGCCCGATGAAGGATTGGCATAGAGGCGCACCTCGCGGCCGCCGAGCGCGACCGCGATGCCGCCGTCGGCGAGTGCACACAGCGCCGAGATCGGTTGCTCGAAGCTGCGCAGCTCCGTCGCGATGCTGCCGTCGAGCCGCAGCAGACGCCGGCCGTCGGCGACATAGAGGTTGCGGCCATCGGTTGCGAGATCTTCGAGCGCCTCGCACTCCAGCAGCGTCGTCGCGGCCTCCAGTTGCTGGTTCGGCTTGAGCGCGCCGTCGAACGACGGCACGGTGATGGTGGCCTCGCCGCGGCCGAGGAAGCGGTTGGCGAATTCTCTGACGGCCGCGATCACGACGCTTTCCCCCAGCGCTTGTCATACTGCACGTAGTTCGGGTCGGCATTGTCGAGCTTGTAGCGGCCGATCCGGTTGTTCATGATGCCGCCGAGATAGAGGTAGCCGCGATGCTCGCGCATCGAGGTGATCATCGGGTGGTTCTCGCCGCGCAGGTCCCAGAACGATTCGAGGATCTTGCCCTGCTCGTTGAACTTGACGACGCAGCCGGTGTTGATGTTCGGGAACAGCCATTCGTCGACCGGGACACGCTTCGCCATGCGGCGGCGGAAGCCCGGCATCTTCCAGGCGAGGTCGAGCGAGGGGCTGCGCATGCCGACCAGCGCCAGCCAGTAATTGCCGTCGGAGGCGAGGTTGATGTTGTCGGGGTAGCCCGGCAGATTGTCCATCACCACCTCGACCTGGCCCTTCTTCGGTCCCGCGAACCACAGCCGCTTGATCGAGCAGCCGAAGGTTTCGGCGAACAGGATCGACTGGCCGTCGCTCGCGACACAGATGCCGTTGGGGAATTTGAGGCCGCGCAGCGCCGTATGGGTGGCGCCGGTCTTGGTGTCGTAGCAGATGATGCGGCCGTTGCCGCGCGCCTCGAGGCCGTCGATCGGCCATTCGTCCATCTCGTAGCGCACGGTGGCTTCGGAGAAGAAGATCAGGCCGTCGTCGGTGATGTCGAGGTCGTCGGCGAGCCGCAGCCGGCTGTCGTCATTCACCGAATGCATGCTGCGGTTGGTCTCGTCGGTCGCCTTCTCCACGGTGCCGTCGGGCGTGATCCGGTATAGGCCCATGCCGCCGATGCAGACATAGAGATTGTCCTGCCGATCGAAGGCCATGCCGAGCGGCTGGCCGCCGATATGGGCGAACACCTCCATCCGCTGATAGTCGGGCGCGAAGAAGCGCATGATGTCGCCATGGCGCGAGCCGGCGTAGAGATTGTTGTTGCGGTCGAGGATCACGTCCTCCGGCGCCTCGATGCGGCCGAGGCCGATCAATTCGACGTCGCGCAGCTTGTCGTTCTGCTCGAACGGGCCGCCCTGGCCGATCTCGGTAGCCGGGGGTGGCGGCAACGCGTGATAGGTCGGCGCGACATAGACCTTGCTGATGATGCGGGTGCGGTTCTTCTGCCAGCGGATGTCGACCATGGCGGCGAGCAGCAGGATACCTGCGAGCGCCATGCGGTTGATGCCGCCGCGCGCATTGAGCGTGGTCAGGCCGTTGGTGATCAGGAGCACGATCAGCACGCCGACCAGCGATTTGGCGACCGAGCCCTTGCCGCCGCCGAGCGTGATGCCGCCGAGCACGGTCGCGGTCAGCACGATCACCTCGAGGCCGACGCCGATGTCGCCGCCGACGGTGCCGAGCCTTGCTGCGAAGAACAGCGCGGCGATGCTGGTCAGCACGCCGCTCGCAACGTAACAGAGCGCGATGGTGCGGCGAACCGGAATGCCGGAATTGTAGGCCGAACGGCGCGAGCCGCCGATCGCGGTGATGTGCCAGCCCGGGCGCAGCCGCGTCATGAAGATGTGGCCGAAGATCGCGATCGCGATGTAGACCAGCGCGACGCTCGGAATGCCGAACACGTCGCCGCCGCCGATGAAATTCCAGGACGGGATGTCGGGAAAGGCCGCGGCGATCGAATTGGAGTAGCGCTGGATCAGCAGGTCGAACGCCGAACGGTAGATGATCAAGGTGATCAGCGTGGTGATGAAGGCGCGCAGCCGCAGATATCCGATCAGGACGCCGTTGACGGCGCCGAGCAACGCGCCGCAGGCGAGGGTGGCGACCACCACCGCAGGCACCGGCCAGTTCAGCACGTCGAGCAGATAGAGCGCGCAGAAATCCGTCAGCGCGAAGATCGAGCCGACCGAGAGATCGATGCCGCCGACGATGACGACCAGCGCCATGCCGAGCCCGATGAAGCCGATCTCGCCGGCCTGCCGCGCGGTGTCGGCAAGGCTCGCCGGCGACAGGAAATGATCGATGGAGCGGCTGAGCGCGAAGCCGACGATCAAGAGCAGGATCACCGGAATGGCGGTCTCGGTCCAACGCTTGGACAGGATCTCGCCGAGGAGATGATCCGGCCAGTAACGGTAACGCAGGCTCGTCAAGGTATCGCGCATCGGCATTCCAGCAAGGCGTTCGATTTCGGGAGATGAACGTCCCGGGCGGGATGCGCCCGGGACGTCCGGCGGGAATGGCCGGGCTATTTCTTCAGGTCACTGAGATTCCAGCACGAAGTCTGGCTGTCCGCGTTCTCCTTGGTGATCGGAATCAGGGTGGTGTATTCCGAACCCTTGATCGAACCGGCCTTGGCGCCGGACGACAGCAGCCATTTGATGGTGCCGGCCATCTGCGCGGCCTGGGTCGGCACGTCGTAGCTCAGGTTGAGGTCGAAGGCGCCGGACTTCACGAGTTCGCAGGCGCCCTTGCGCTCGCCGCCGCCGGAGGTGGCGACGAACACCTTGCCGGTCAGGCCGGCTTCCTTCACCGCGGCCGCGGTGCCGATGTCCATGCCGTCCCAGAAGCCGACGATGCCGCAGAGATCGGGATTCTGCTTCAGCACCGTCTGGGTGATCGCCTTGGCCTTTGCGGCATCCCAGTCGGCGGCCTGGCTCGAGACCACCTTGATCTCTGGATGCTTGGCAAGCACGTTCTCGACGCCCTTGAGCGTGTAGGCGCTGGCGGCGGCCGACAGGGCGCCCTGCACGATGGCGATCTTGTTCGACTTGCCCTGGCAGGCCTTGACCACGGCCTCAGTGTCCTTCTCGCCGATCTCGATCCAGTTGGCGCCGACGAAGGCCGACGAGCGATAGGCCGATCCCATGTTGATCTGGATGACGTAGATGCCTTCGTTCTCGGCGCGCTGCAGCAGCTTGGCGTAGGTCTGCACGTCCGGATTGTGGATCACCATCACGGCCGGCTTCTCCGAGATCAGCGAGGTCACCGCCTGCGCGCCGGCATTGGTGTTCCAGTTGGGATCGCGGATCTCGAACTTGACGCCGAGGGGCTCGAGCTCCTTCTTCATGCCGGCGTACCAGCCCTCGGTGAGGTCGAAGTTCATGGCGACCGGAACGTAGGCCACCGTCTTGCCGGCAAGGGCCTCCTTGAACGGCTTCTGGAACGGCTCGTCGAGGCCCTGCTGGGCCAGAGCCGGGGCGGCGATGGCCGCAAGCCCGAGCGCTGCGGCGATCACCTTGGCAGTCCTGACAGCGTATTTCATTGCTTCCTCCTTGGTGGTGATTGATCGTTCTTCGACTTGGTTCAGATGTCGCCCTGCTGTGCGGTTTCTTCGTTGCGCGGATTCAGGAATGAATCCGTGATGACGGCGAGCAGAAGGACGACGCCCTTGACGAGGTTTTGTCCGGCATAGGAGATATCCATGATGGTCATGCCGTTGAGCATGGTGCCGATCAGCAGCGTTCCGATGATGACGTTGAGCACGCCGCCACGGCCGCCCGACAGGCCGATGCCGCCGAGCACGACGACGAGAATGACGTCGTAGATCAGGGTCGAATTGAAGACCCGGGTCGGCATCGAGTTGACCGACGCCGCCATCACCAGGCCCGCAAAGCAGCCGATCTGGGCCGCGACGACATACTGCAGCACGATGATCGGCCGCGAGGGGATGCCGGTGACGCGGGCCGCATAGGGATTGTCGCCGATCGCGTAGATATAGGCGCCCCAGCGCGTCTGGCGCAGCAGGAAGGCGACCACCACGCAGGCGATCGCGAACATCACGATCGAGGTCGGGACACCGAGGATGGTGCCTTGTCCGAGCCGCTCGAAGCCCTGCATGCCGTCGCTCCACTGCACGACGTCGAGCTGAAACAGCGCGGCCTGTCCGAGGCCGGCGAGCAGCAGGCCGGTCGCCAGCGTCGCAAACAGCGAAGGGACTTCGGCGTAGGCGATCAGCCAGCCATTGACCAGGCCGAACGCGATCGTGAGCAGCACGGCCGTCAGCAGCGAGGCCGGCAGCGAGTGGCCGTTCTGCACCATCTGTAGCACGAGTCCCGGAGGCACCGCGAGGGCTGCGATCAGCGAGATGTCGATGCCGCGGCCGATCACGACCAGCGCCATGGCAAGCCCGAGGATGCCGAGCACCGCCACGTTCTGCAGCAGCGTCAGCATGTTCTCCGGCGTCAGAAAGCCGCGCAGGAAAATCGAGAACGCCAGGAACAGCACGGCGAACACGGCGAAGACGATCTCCTGCTGATTGAATCGAAATCGCTTCATTGCCTCGTCCTTCCTTTCGGCTACGGGTGCGCCGTCTGCCTGGATCTCGTGCGGGAGCCGGTCGCGACGCGGCCGGGCCGCGTCCTGCCGGCGACCGCGGCGTCGACAAAGGCGCCGACGGCGCTGATGTAGGCCTCGATCGAGGTGCCGCGTCGGCGGTACTTCGTGCGCTTGACGTACCAGTCCTGCAGCAGCGGCTTGATCAGCGAGGCCGTCAGCGTGACCTGGTCGATGGCGAACATCCCGCTGGCGACGCCCTGCTTCAGGACGTCGGCGATGATCTTCTCGGTCATCACCTCCATCTCGATGGCGCGCTGGCGCTCGGCGGGCGGAAACGATTTCGCTTCCATGAAGGAGAACACGAACCAGGGCTGCATCGCCTCGCTCATGCGAACATGGGTGGCGATGATCCAGTGCAGGTGCTTGCGCGCATCCTGCTTCACGCTGGCGGGCGGCGCTGTGAGGACTTCAGCCGCCGTTTCGGCGACCTCGCCGAGGATCATCGACAGCAGCGTCGGCTTGCTGTCGAAGTAAGTATAGAGGCCGCCCATGCTGAGACCGGAGGCCTCCGCGAGCTGGCGCAGCGTGGTGGCGTGAAAGCCGTGCTTGTTGGAAAGCGTGAGCGTGGCGCCGATGATGCGCGTGAGGTTCGGAACGGCGAGATGCGGCTTCTGGACCCGGATGGAATCCCGATGACGTTCGAGGATGCGTGCGCAAAGCACGTCCATCGCGAACGCATTCGTCCCCGGCCGCTGACGCGCGAGACCCACGTTGCCTCCCTGGCTATGTCCCCGACCATTTCATTTGATTGCCGGTCCGGGCCGGGCTTTACGCCCTTGCTCAATTCCTAGCCCACGAACTGCCATTCGGAAAAGGGGGATGATCAATTTTTCTGAGAGAGCGCTCGCTCGTTTTTTGGCGCGCACCGTGTCGCTTGCCTTGAGCCCGGCGCCGCTCCGGCGCGGTTCGGGAACTTTCGCGCTGAAAGGTCAGCACAAATTCGCGATGCTCTGGTCGACCGACATGCCAGTTGGACGGCCGTCACATTTCCGACGGCGGGTGTGTGAGAAACTGAGCATCGCAACGGTTTGCTGATTCCATGCGAAAATCTGACGTGACGTGCCCCCATTGCCAGGCCGGCTATCGCCGGATCGAATTGACGTCGAGGGGCGGCATCCCCGGCGAGTTTCGATGCCTGGTGTGTGACCAACTGATCGAGCTGATGGACGGTTCGACCGATGTCGCCTTTCGGCTGACCGTGCAGCCGGGCAAGACATCCTACGCTTACTAGCGCGCGCGTCCGCGCAACCGAGGCGGCGAGCGGTCATGGCATGCAATCATTCGCCGCGGATGTCGCTCGGGGCCTTGTTGGTCCAGCGGTGAAACGCGCGCCGGAAGTTTGCCGCATCGCTGAAGCCGAGCGCCAATGCGATATCGTCATTGGCCAGCGTCGTGTTGCGGAGATATTTCAGCGCGATCTGGGTCCGCAGTTCGTCGTGCAGCCCTCGGAAGGAAAAGCCCTGCTGACGAAGTTGGCGCCGCAGCGAGCGGTCGTTCATGCCGAGCTGCTTGGCGATGGCTTCGAAGGTCGGGGGATTGGCGATATCGCGGAGCAGGATGGCGCGGATTTTTCCGGCGACGCCGGTCCGCAATCTCAAGTCACTAAGCAAGACGTCGCAGAGGGCGACGATGGTCGGATACGTCGTCCTGTTGCCGAGATCCGCGCTCCGGTCCAGCAACTGCGCCTTGAAGACGATCTGGTTGGCCGGTTGATCGAAGCGCACCGGGCACCCGACATGATCGAGCGGAAGCTCGAAGTCCTTTGCCTGCGGATAGGCGAGCGTGACTTCGGAGGGAGCGAAGCCTGGTCCCATGATGTCGCGCATCAACGAAATGTGGATGCCGATCTGCATCTCGGCGACGAACCGGTAGAGCGCGTAATCGGCATGTGCGTGCAGATTGGGCTCGATGGTCCATCGCGCATGGGCCTTGTCCTCGGTGAATTCGATCGTCGCCAGCGGCGCGGCGAGCGCGTGGTAGCGCATCGCGAATTCCATTGCCTTGCGAAAGTCCGGGCAGCACAGCAACGCATAGCCGTACATTCCGTAGGTTGAGATGTGGATCGATGCGCCGATGCGATAGGGCAAGTGACGGTCGGTCGACAGGCGCAGTGCGTTTTGACAAACCGTCATCAGCTGCGTCAGCGAAATCCGCGCCTGCGGTGAGTGCACGTCGGCCAGCGGAATGCGGGTGCCGCGCAGGATGGCGTCGACCGGGACGCCGGCGCCTGCCAGCATGTCGAAGACCGCGCCGAGCTTGGTGGTCTCATAGACCTTGTCGCCGGTGCCGACGCTCAGGATGTCGTTGCGGGAGCCCACAGGCCTCTTCAGTCGCGTGGTTGGTTGCAAAGTGAACCAGCCTTTCCTTCAGTCCGGAAGCCGTGCGCCGCAAACCTGGCCCGAGTGGATTTCCGTTCGCGAGCCCTTGGAACATAGCCGGTTCGCGCCAAAACCCAAGACTCGTCAAATGGGTCTCCCTTATTGCGAAGCAGCAAAGTGGGCGCGGAAACGCCGACTGCGACGAGGGCGGCAAAACACCGGTTGCCGTCGACGACGGCACTCTGTCCGGTTCAGACCCGGCTCCTGTCCGTTTCGGACCTTCACAAATCTCGGGCGCCACGCGACGCTTCGTCCTAATGTCACACGGTCAGACCGTCGTGATGCAGCACGGCAGACCACACGATCCGCTCGCCTAGAACTGCGGACGCAACGGTCGGAGGACATGCCAGGTCGAGGGAGGCTTCCATGGTCGGAAGGCTGATTCAGACTGCCCAATCCGCCTATCACTATCCGCTCATCTTCAAGCAGCTATGGCACACGCCGAGCGTGCAGGCGCCAGACCAGGAGATCGTCTATCGCGATCTCAAGCGTCAGAGCTATCGACAGACCAGAGAACGCATCGACCGCCTCGCCTCGGCGCTCAGCAAGGCAGGCGTCGCGCCCGGCGACACTGTCGGCGTGCTCGAATGGGACAGTCATCGCTTCCTCGAAGCCTTCTTCGCGATCCCGATGATGGGGGCCGTGCTGCAGACGGTGAACGTCCGCCTGTCGCCGGAGCAGATCGCCTACACGATCGATCACGCCGGCGCATCGACGCTGCTGGTCAATGAAGAGTTCGTAGGATTGCTCGAGGGCATCAAGGCGCAGCTGCCCAAGGTCAAACGGATGATCGTGATGTCGGACAAGCCGTCGCCGCAGACCGGCAACCTGTCCTTCATCGGCGAGTATGAAGGTCTGCTTGCGGCAGCCTCGCCGGACTACGACTTCCCCGATTTCGATGAGAACACCCAGGCCACCACCTTCTACACGACCGGCACCACCGGTCTGCCCAAGGGGGTCTATTACAGCCACCGCCAGTTGGTGCTGCACACGATCGCCGGGCTTGCGCTGTTCGGCATGGCCGGGTCGCAGGGACGCTTCTCGCGCGACGACGTCTACATGCCGATCACGCCGATGTTCCACGTTCACGCCTGGGGCTTTCCGTGGTCGGCGACGCTGGCCGGTACCAAGCAGGTCTATCCCGGCCGCTACGAGCCGGCGATGCTGGTCAAGCTGATCAAGAGCGAAGGCGTCACCTTCACGCACGGCGTGCCGACCATCCTGCAGATGCTGCTCAACGCCGCCGCTGCGGCCAAGGTCGATCTCCACGGCCTCAAGATGGTGATCGGCGGCTCCGCGCTGCCGAAGGCACTGGCCAAGCAGGCGATGGAGGCCGGCATCGACATCTTCGCGGGTTACGGCATGTCGGAGACCGGCCCGCTTGCCGCGGTGTCCCATGTTCAATCCAGGGATCTCAGCGGCGATCCGGACGGCGAGGTCGAATTCCGCACCCGTGCCGGCATGGCCGGCCCGCTGGTCGATCTGCGCATCGTCGATCCCGACATGAAGGACGTGCCGCATGACGGCAAGTCCGCCGGCGAGATCGTGCTGCGGGCGCCGTGGCTCACTCAGGGCTACTTCAACAATCCCGAAGGTTCGGAGCAGCTCTGGGAGGGCGGCTATCTGCACACCAGCGATATCGCCGTGGTCAGCCCGGGCGGCTACGTCCAGATCACCGACCGCATCAAGGATGTGATCAAGACCGGCGGCGAATGGGTCTCCTCGCTGCAGATCGAGGATCTGATCTCGCAATGCGCCGGCGTGGCCGAGGCCGCGGTGATCGGCGTCAAGGACGAGAAATGGGGCGAGCGCCCGCTCGCGCTGGTGGTCAAGAAGCCGTCCGGTGCCGACGGCCTCAGCGACGACGCCATCAAGGACCATCTCAAGGTGTTCGCCGACAAGGGCGTCATCTCGAAATACGGCATCCCCGGCAAGATCCTGTTCATCGACAGCATCCCCAAGACCAGCGTCGGCAAGATCAACAAGAAGGAGCTGCGCGAGCTGTACGGCGACATGTGACGGCTCAATACAGCCGGGAACGGATCGAGGAGGACGACATCATGAGCAACCTCACTTTGGCTGGCCTCGACGAGCACGTCGGCAAAGAGCTCGGACTTTCCGATTGGGTCGCGATCGATCAGCAGCGTATCGACAATTTTGCGTCCTGCACCGGCGACCATCAATGGATCCACGTCGATGTCGAACGCGCGAAACGGGAGAGTCCGTTCCGCGGTCCGATCGCACATGGCTATCTGACGCTCGCGATGGTGGCGCCGCTGGCGATGCAGGTCGGCATCATCCCGCGCGACGCCGCCGCCGGATTGAACTACGGGGTCGACAAGGTGCGCTTCCTGGCGCCGGTGCCATCAGGCGCGCGGGTGCGGCTGCGGGTGGTGCTGTCCGGCATCGAGCCGAGGGACGGTGGCCAGGTGATCATGAAAACCCTGAACACGCTGGAGGTTGAAGGATCGGAGAAGCCCGCTCTGATCGCCGAAACGCTGGCGCTTCTGATTCCCGCAGCGGGAGCCAAGCAATGAGCACGGAAAATCGCAGCCCGGATTCCCCGGCGTCCGACATGTCCGAGGCGGCGTCCAGGAATACGCTGGCACTCAATCCGTTGGTCGGCATCCAGGGCCAGGACCTCGTCGAGGGCGCCGGGGTCCTGTTCAAGGCCGTCATCAACGAGCCGAAAGTCGCGACCGAGCAGTGGCTGTCTTTCGTCGGCGAGCTCGGCTCGATCGCCGCCGGCAAGTCCGAGCGCACGCCGAAGGCCGGCGACAAGCGGTTCGCCGATCCGACCTGGAAGGAGAGCTCGCTGCACTCCGGCCTGCTCAAGGCCTATCTGGCGTGGGGCGAGGCGGTCAACGGCCTGGTCGACAAGACCAGCCTCAGCGACATCGACAAGCAGCGCGCGCATCTGATCACGGACATCCTGATCGATGCCGTCGCGCCGACCAACACCATGCTCACCAACCCGGCGGCGGTCCGCAAGTTCATCGACACCGGCGGACAAAGCCTGTGGAGCGGCCTGAAGAACTATATCGGCGATCTGACGCAGAACCGCGGCATGCCGTCGATGGTCGACATGAACGCGTTCAAGGTCGGCGAGAACCTCGCGATCACGCCGGGCGCGGTGATCTTCCGCAACGAGCTGATCGAGTTGATCCAGTACACCCCGACGACGCCGACAGTCAGGAAACGGCCGCTTCTGATCACGCCGCCGCAGATCAACAAGTACTACGCGCTCGATCTGTCGCCGGACAAGAGCATGGTCCGCTTCCTGCTGGAGAGCGGTTTTCAGGTCTTCGCCGTGAGCTGGCGCAACCCGACCGCGGCGCATCGCGACTGGGGACTGGATACCTATGTCGCGGCGCTCGACGAGGCGGTCGACGCGGCGCGCGAGATTTCCGGCAGCGCGGACATCTCGATGATGGGATCCTGCTCCGGCGGCATCACCTCGACGGCCTATTTCGCGACGCTCGGCAGCGCCGCCGAGAAGAAGATCAAGAATCTGGTGCTGGCGGTCTGCCTGCTCGATCCCAACTCGGCCGAGGAGAGCACGTTCGGCTGCCTGATGACGCCGGAGACCATGCGCGCGGCCAAGGCGTCGTCGCAGCTGCGCGGCATTGTCGACGGCCACGATCTGGCGCGGATGTTCGCCTGGATGCGGCCCAACGACCTGATCTGGAACTACTGGGTCAACAACTATCTGCTCGGCAACCAGCCGCCGGCGTTCGACATCCTGTACTGGAACGCCGACACGACCCGTTTGCCGGCGGCGCTGCACGGCGATTATCTCGATCTTTATTTCTCCAACCCGTTCGTCAACGCCGGCAAGCTGACGCTCAATGACAAGACCATCGACATGAGCAAGGTCAAGGCCGACAGCTACGTCGTCGCGGGGGTGACCGACCACATCACGCCGTGGAAGGGCGTCTACAAGACCGCGCAGATCATGGGCGAGGGCACCACCTTCGTGCTGTCGAACAGCGGACACCTGCAGAGCCTGCTCAATCCGCCGAGCAATCCGAAGGCGTCCTTCATGATAGGGCCGATCTCCAAGGACAAGCCCGACGCGTTCATGGCCTCGGCCGAGAAGCGCAAGGGCAGCTGGTGGCTCGACTGGCGCGACTGGCTGCAGGCGCGCTCAGGCGACGAGGTGGCGGCGCCTGCCTCGCTCGGCAGCGCGCGCTATCCATCCCTTGGCGCGGCACCGGGGACCTATGTCTTTGACTGATGATCTCACCAGCGCTGACGAGGCCGGGCCGGCGGCGGTTGCGCAGCGCGGCGCGATCGAGACGCGGCAGATCACGGTCGACGGCCAGTTGCTTCAGGTCGCGATCCGGCATGGCGGCGGCGGCGGGCCGCCGCTCTTGCTGTTCAACGGCATCGGCGCCAATTGGGAGCTGGCGAAGCCGTTCCTCGATGCGCTCACCGGCACGTCCGCCATTATCTTCGACGTGCCCGGCGTCGGAGGGTCGCCGAAACCGGCGTGGCCCTATCGCCCGTCGACCCTCGCGCGTCTTGCCGCCGGGCTCGTTGCGGAGCTAGGCTATGCCGAGGTCGATGTCGCCGGCGTGTCTTGGGGCGGCGGTATCGCGCAGCAGTTCGCGCATCAGTTTCCAAAGCGCTGCCGCCGCCTGGTGCTTGCCGCGACCGCGCCCGGTTTCACGATGGTGCCGGCAAGCCCGTCGGTGCTGTGGAAAATGGCGACGCCGCGCCGCTACACCGACAAGGGCTATATGAAGACGATTGCCGCCGACATCTATGGCGGGGCGTTCCGCGACGATCCATCGTTGATCGGCCGGCACGCCGCCGCGATGCACGGCGCGCGCAGCATGGGTTACTTCTATCAGCTGCTCGCGATGACCGGCTGGACCAGCCTGCCCTGGCTGTGGTCGCTGCCGCAGCCGACGCTGATCCTGATGGGCCGCGACGATCCGCTGGTCCCTCCGGTCAACGGTCAGATCATGGCGAGCCTGATCCCGAACGCCGAGCTACGCCTGATCGACGACGGACACCTCTTCATGGTGACGCGGCCAAAGGAAACCGCCGGCCTGATCGAAGCGTTTCTGGCTGACGAGAGCCGTCAGGCTGCATCGTCATCTCTGCTCGCGCGAACAACGAGCTACTTCAGGGATTTCGTTCCGACGTCCGGAGGCGGACGGCAGAAGCCTTAAACACAGCAACCAGGGAGGATATCGTGACCGACAATACCTCTTACATCGACATGCTGCGGAAGTTCGGCAGTGACCTCGGTCTGCCGAAGCTGAACGTGGACGAATTGCTGCAGGCGCAGAAGAAGAACCTCGAGGCGCTCGGCCAGAGCGCGAAGGTCGCGGCCCAGGGCGCGCAATCGGTGGCGCAGAAGCAGCGCGAGGTGATCGAGGCGGGCTTGCGCGAGGCCTCGACTTTGGCGCGCGAGTACAAGCCGCTCGGCAAGATTCATGAGAACCTCGCTCTGCAAACCGAATTCGCGCGGAAGGTGTTCGATATCGCGGTCAAGGGCGCGCAGGACAGCGCGTCGACGGCGCGGCAGTCGACCACGGACGCGGTGAAGATTATCCAGGACCGGATGAAGGAGAACTTTGAGGAGTTCCGCGCCAGCGTCCGCCCGAACAAGTCAACCTGACGCCACGGTGAGACGAATCCCGGCAGGGCGCGGGTCCTGCCGGGAGCGCGGGATAAGGGCGAGCCATCGCCATGCATCAGGGAGGACATCATGGCCAACGCACAGGCGACACGGTCTGCCAAGCCGGATTACGCGCCGCCGCCGATCAATGGCGATTTCTACGGCATTGCCACTGTCCTCAATGACAAGGAGCGCGCGCTGGTGCGGCGTGTGCGTGAGTTCACGGAGGGTGTCGTCGCGCCTGTGATCGAGGAGTTCTGGAGCCGCGACGAATTTCCGTTCGCGATTATCCCTGACATGGCCGAAATCGGCATCGGCGGCGTCGGCTATCAGGGCTATGGCGCGGCCGGCGGCAGCTGGCTGCTGAACGGCTTTGTCGCGATGGAGCTGGCGCGGGTCGATTCCTCGGTCGCGACCTTCTGGGGCGTGCACACTGGGCTTTCGGCGGGCTCGATCTATCTGTGTGGGGACGAGGCCCAGAAGAAGCGCTGGCTGCCGGCGATGATGCGCTTCGAGAAGATCGGCTCGTTTGGTCTGACCGAGCCGCTGGTCGGCTCGGCGACGTCGGGCGGGATGCTGACCACCTGCCGGCGCGAGGGTGACGTCTGGATCCTGAACGGCCAGAAGAAGTGGATCGGCAACGCCACTTTCGCGGACATCAACGTGATCTGGGCGCGCGAGGAAGGCTCCAACCAGGTCAAGGGCTTTGTCGTGGGCAAGGACAATCCCGGCTTCTCGGTCGAGAAGATCAAGACCAAGATGGCGCTGCGCGTGGTGCAGAACGGCCTGATCACCCTGAAGGACTGCCGCGTGCCCGAGGCGGACCGGCTGCAGAACGCCAACTCCTTCAAGGACACCGCCAAGGTGCTGCGCATGACCCGCACCGGGGTGGCGTGGTTTGCCGTCGGCTGCGCGATGGGCGCCTATGAGCACGCGCTGCGTTATGCAACCGAGCGGCAGCAGTTCGGCAGGCCGATCGGCGGCTTCCAGCTCGTGCAGGATCTCTTGGTCCGGATGCTCGGCAACGTCACTGCGACCCAGGCGATGATGCTGCGACTCGGACAGATGCAGGACGAGGGCGTGATGCTGGACGAGCACGCCTCGCTCGCGAAGGCGTTCTGTACCGTCAAATGCCGCGAGACCGTCGGCTATGCGCGCGAGCTGCTCGGCGGCAACGGCATCCTGCTCGAGAACCATATCGGGCGCTTCGTCGCCGATGCCGAGGCAATCTACTCCTATGAGGGCACCCGCGAGATGAACACCCTGATCGTCGGCAAGTCGATCACGGGATTGAGCGCCTTCGTCTGAACCGTTGCGAAAGCATCCAACTCCCTCATTGCGAGGAGCGTCAGCGACGAAGCAATCCACGTTTCCACATGTGGTGAAATGGATTGCTTCGCTTCGCTCGCAATGACGTGGATAGGGCTACGCGATTGCCTTTATTCCGCCGGCGGCAGGCTGCCATGGCCGGCTTCGGCGGTTTTCCGCGGCAGCATGCCGAGGGCGACGATCGCGGCGGCGAAGCCGGCGGCAGCGCCGACGCCGAGTGCCCAGCGCGGGCCGAGGTGATCGGCGACCCAGCCGACGATCGGGGCGCCGATCGGCGTGCCGCCCAGCGCCACGCCGAGCCGCAGCGCCATCACGCGGCCGCGCATCGCGGGCTCGGTCGCGAGCTGCATCAGCGCGTTCGAGGTGTTGGCGACGGTCAGCGCGGCGACACCGATCACGACCAGCGCGGCAGCGAACAGCCAATAGTTCGGCGCCAACGCGGCCAGCGTGCAGCCGAGGCCGAAGATCGCTGATCCCAGCATCAGGGACGAGAACCGCGGCTGGTCGCGGCTCGCGGCGAGCAGCGCGCCCGACATCGTGCCGAGCGCCATCACCGACGACAGCAGGCCGAAGCCACGCGCATCGGTGTGGAACACGCCGACCGCCATGGTGGAGATGAAGATCGGAAAGTTCAGTCCGAAGGTCCCGATCAGGAACAGCATGATCAAGGTCGCCCGAAGGTCTGGGCGGGACCAGACATAATGGAAACCCTGCATGACGCTGCCCTTGGTGGCATGCGCCCGCGCGTTCGGGCGCAGCTCGGAGGTGCGCAGCAGGGTCAGCGAGGTCAGCACCGCCAGGAACGAGGCGCCGTTGAACAGGAACGCCCAGCCGGTGCCGACGGAGGCGATGATCAGGCCGGCGACGGCGGGGCCGATCATGCGCGCGGCATTGAACGAGGTCGAATTCAGCGCGATCGCATTCGAGAGGTTGGTGTCGCTGACCAGCTCGGCGACGAAGGTCTGGCGCACCGGCGCGTCGAGCGCTGCCGCGCAGCCGAACAGGAAGGCGAATACATAGACGTGCCAGAGTTGCACCAGTCCGGTGACGGTGAGAATTCCAAGTGCCAGCGCGAGTGCGCCCATCGTCGCCTGGGTCGCAATCAGCAGCTTGCGCTGGTTGAAATGATCGGCCGCAAAGCCGCTCCACGGCATCAACAGCAACTGCGGGCCGAATTGCAGCGCCATCACGATGCCGACGGCGGATGCGCTATGTTGTGTGAGCTGGGTGAGAACCAGCCAGTCCTGGGCGGCGCGCTGCATCCAGGTGCCGATGTTGGACACCAGCGCGCCGGCCGCCCAGACCCGGTAGTTGAAGCTTGCGAGCGATCGAAAGACGCGTCTCATGTTCGCTGAGGATCATTCCCGCCGTGAAACCGTCCGAACCGCCGCGCCAGCATCAGGCCGATCAAGAGGCCGCCGAGGCCAAGCGCTGCAACGTCGCTTGTCGTTCTCAAGCCGAAGTCGCCGACGCGGCAAACCAGTAGATATCCGACCGCGAGGTTGAAGAAGCCCCACACGATGTTGACGGTCGATGACGACAGGCCTTCGCCCGGCGGCTTTGCGAACGGGCTCTGGAACGGTTCGCCCATCATGCCGGCGACGACGTGCGGAATTGCGTTGGTGAGGAAGGCGCCGCCGAAGAAATAGGCGACGAGGTCAAGCCAATTCATGCGCGTTGGTCCTTTCAAGCAGATCGATGATCGCCTGCGTCGAGCCGGTTTCGCCGAGCCGCGGGAACACGTGTTCGATGCTGTAGTCATGCGCGTTGGGCCGCGCATCGGTCATGGCGTCGATCGCGAGCGTGACGTTGAAGCCGGCCTCATAGGCCTGCCGTGCCGTGGATTCGACGCCGGTGCCGGTCGCAACGCCGGCGACCACGACCTGAGTGACGCCGCGGGCCCGCAGCTGCTTCTCGAGATCGGTGCTGGCGAACGCGCCCCACGTTCGCTTGGTCACGACGATGTCGCCCGGCTGCCGGTCGAGCTCCGGAATCAGGTCGGTCCAGCCGTCGGGAAATTGTCCATTGTGGCGCGGCCGCTCGGTTCGTCCCGGTGCCGTGCCGTCGACATTGACCAGCACGATCGGCAGTCCACGCCGTCGAAACGCATTGATGAGGCCGCAGGCGTGCGCCACGACGTCTCCGAACGGATGCACGAACGGCGCGCCGGCGAGCCCCGATTGCAGGTCGACGACAATGAGGGCGGTGATCGGATCGAGCGTCGTCAGAGCCATGATCGTCTCCTGTTCTCGCGATTGGTGTGGCGCGGCCGGCATCAATCCGCGACCAGTCGTTTCAGCAGGCCGACGGCGGCGGCGAGTTCATCCTGCTCCCGTGCCGACAGCCGCGCGGCGATGGTGCGCGACAGCCAATCCTGCCGCGCGGCACGGCCGGTGCGCAGCCGCTCGCGGCAGCTATCGGTCAGCGACATGATGGTCTGGCGGCCGTCGTCCGGATCGGGCACGCCGCGGACCAGGCCCGCGGCCTCGAGCGCCGATATCGCCGAGCTCATCGACTGCGGACGCATGCCTTCCGAGCGCGCCAGGCTGGACACGGTCGCGGGGCCGTCCTTTTCGAGGCGCAGCAGCACCGCGACCTGGGACGGCGGAAGATCCTCACGCTGGCCCTGCTCGCGCAGCCGGCGCTTCAGCGTTCCGATCAACAGGCGAAGGTCTTCGGCGAGCGCGGATGTGCGCGCCGAGCCGGTACGGGCCGCTGCATTGTTCATGTCGGTCATAGTGGCATATATGAAGGTAAACTGTAAAGATTAGCTTCGCAGATTACCTTCATATTCCCGTGATCGTCAGTGCTGTGGTCGGACGATGCTGCAAAATCTGAACCGCGCCTGAACCCGGCTCCGGAGTGAATCACATTAGATTTTGTTGTCTTCGTGCGCGCGGTTGTCGATGACTGCGCTTGCGCTCACAACGTGGCGTATCGTCCCCGCGGTGGCTCGCGGAGTTGTTTGGAATGAAGTTTGATGTTCGTTTCACGGCGATCGGCGTGTCGATCGTCCTCGCTTGCCTGGCGCAGCCGGCAGCGGCCCGGACCTGTGAGGCGCCACCGGCGCTGACATCGGTCGATCCTCCCGGCTTCTACCAGAACGCAAGCGGTTACGCGGACGCCATCAAGCCGCTGCATGCGTTCATTGCGCAGGTCAACAAGGCCGCCGATGAACGCGACCTCGATTGCGTGATGGACTTGCTCGCAGACTGGGCGAGCGGAAGTGCGCTGCTGACGATCGGGGCGAACTATCAGGGCGATTTCGAGCGCTCCTGGGCCGGGACCGATTTCGCGCTGGCGTTGCTGCGTTTCCCCAACGCGTCCATCAAAGCCGACCATCGATTCCCGCAAATCAAGCCGTGGCTGATCCGCATCGCCGAGGAAACGCGCGATGCCGATCGCATCAACCACCTCGGCAACAATCTGGTCTATTGGGCCGGGCTCGATCTGATGTCGATCGGCACCCTGACGGATCGGGGCGATCTGGTCGACGCCGGCATATCCCGGGCGCGCCAGGGCATCAGGGACATCGGGGCGCACGGCGAATTGGAGCGCGAGTTGAAGCGCGGCGAGCGCGCGCTGCACTACCACAACTTTGCGCTGACCCCGCTGGTGTTCTGCGCCGAACTCGCAAGCCGCCGGAAGATCGACCTTTATGCGGAGAACAAGGGAGCGATCCGTCGGCTCGCCGACCTGATCGTTCGCGCGGTGCAGGACGAGCGCAGCTTCGCCGCTCTCACCAACGTTCCGCAGCAGCTCTTCCCCTGGACGTTCCAGGGAGACCTTGCCTGGATGGAGCCGTATTACGCCCGGTTTCACGATCCGCGCTTGCCGCCAATTCTCAGCTCGAGAAGGCCTTTGAATAATCCGAGGCTCGGCGGCAACGTGACGGCAAGCTGGGGCGCGCCCCTGCCGGACTAGGCGTCGGCCGGAGATGCGCAGTATCCCGATGACGCGCGCTATTCGCTCTCGCTGGTCGCCGGCGCCGCGTACATGTCCCGTGCGCGCCGGGTCACGGCCGCGTAGCGCGCGGTCGCGCTGAGGCTCATCAGGCCGGCGCGCACCAGTCCGAGAATGGCGCGGCGCGAGTGGAACGGCCCGGTCTTGCTCGCGGCATATCCGCGCGGGTAGAGCTGCAGGCGGCCGGCCAGCGCTTCCTGCAACGCCAGCTTCTGGGTCGCGCTCAGGCGCCGGCGCCGCGCAGGCTTTTCCGCTTCCGCCAGCATGAGCTCGGTACCCAACGATTTCCGTGGCGCGGCCTTCATTGTCAGCTCACATTTCGGCCGACAGGCGCGACCTTCCGCGAGGCCCGGCGACCGGCCGGCATCGCCATGGACGCCGGCATGTGGCACATCATGGCTTGCGCTGTTACTCATGCGTAAGACAGAACCGCATTTCGAGCGGCAGCGGCATCTGACGAAAGTCAGGACCAGTTGTGACGAAAGTCATATTCGTTTGCGGCCGCTGCGGGCTTACGCCAGAGTGGGCCGCTCGCTGAGTTGATGGGCAACGCATGATCGATCTGAGCGCGGATTTGCTTGCGGCCGCAGGAGCCGACGTCATCGGTCTCGCCGTCATCGGTGCCGACCGAAGCATGCAGCGGAAGATCGGGCGGCTGGTCGAATGGCTTCCCGCAATCGGCGTCGATTGTTGCGAGTGCATGCTGCTGGTCGGCATGGAAGCCGAGCTGGCGGCGCTGGCTCGCGGCCAGCGGGACATGATCGCACTGGCCGGTGTCCGCGGTGCCTCGCCTGATATCGCGCAGCCCATGACGGCGGTCGTACTGTGGAATGACGCGCAGTCGCATTACTTCGTCATCGCCATGCCGGACTTCGCGGGACGTCAGGTCGAAACGCTGCTCGGAAGCGAGCGCCGGGCCCGCCGGCTGATGGAGCAGCAGCTCGAGGCGGCGAGCGCCGAAGTGCGTTTTGCCTCGCTGGCGCGGACGCGGCTGCGGCTGGCGCGCGACTTGCACGATACGCTGGTGCATTCGATCGTGGCGCTGCTGACCCAGATTCGGCTGATCAGGCATTACCTCTCAGCCGACCCCGCGCGCGTAGCGGACAGCCTTGCAACCGCCGAAGACGCCGCAGCGAGCGGCCTCTCGCGCGCCCGCGAGGCCATCGATCGCCTGCGCACGCCCGACGATTTGAAGCTCGATCCCGATGTCGAGGGACTGCTCAGCGACTTCGCCGCGCGCAGCGGCGTCAGGGTGTCGATCCAGATCGACGAGGAGGCGCGTCCCGGCTTGCGCGATTGCGGCTTGACGGTTCAACGCATCCTCAGCGAGGCATTGCGCAATGTTCAGGCACATGCGAAGGCACGCCGTGTCTCGTTTCACGCCTTCGAAGCGCCGGCTGCGGTCGGTCGAAAGCTCGTCGTCGAGATCCGCGACGACGGCCGCGGCTTCGATCTCGCGGTGCCTACTCCCGGACATTTCGGATTGATCGGGATGGCCGAATTTGCTGAACTCGTCGGCGGAAGCTGCGCGGTGGAGAGCGCGCCCGGACAGGGTACGCTGGTCCGGATATCGCTCCCCGTGGCGGTGCCGCCGGCAGCGTCTGCCGGCCTGCTGGCCGATTGATGTCGTTGCCGCGCCAAGACCTTCGAGAGGATGACTGAAGCCCGTGAGCATAATTGAGAAGGTGCGGGTGCTGATCGCCGAGGATCAGACCCTGATCAGGGAAGGTATCGCCACACTGCTTGCCCAGCAGAACGACGATTTCGAGATCCTTCCCGGTGCGTCCGACGGCGAGCAGGCCATCGAATTCGCACGGCGCTATCGGCCGGACGTCATCCTGATGGACCTGCAGATGCCGCGTGTCGACGGCATCGCGGCGACCCAACGGATTCTGCGCGAGTTGCCGCAGACCCATATCGTGGTGCTGACGACGTTCGAGACCAACGATCTGATCTTCGAGGCGGTCAGCGCCGGCGCCAAGGCGTATCTCCTGAAGGACGCCAGGATGGAGGAGATCGCATCGACCATCCGCGCGGTGATCAACGGCCAGTCCGGGCTGTCGCCCAGCGTCGCCGCGCGCATCCTCGACGAGTTTAAGCGGCTGCGCGGCCCGCGCGTCTCGGCAAAGCTGCCGGTTCGCGACGGGCTGACGGCGCGAGAGAATGAAATTCTCACGCTGATCGTCGAGGGCAAGAGCAATACCGAGATCGGTGAACGGCTGCATTTGGCCGAGGGCACGGTGAAGAACTATGTCAGCACCATCCTGGAGAAATGCCAGGTCAAGAACCGTACGGAACTGGCAATAAAGGCAATAACTTACTAGAAATAACTGCCCGCAATCGCACACCACGCGGTTGATCTGGCTGAGATTGCTCGCCTTTCTCTGTGCCGCGCCGACAAAATTGGCTATAGGTTTGTTTCGGATTTGCTTTTTGACATGGCAGGTCCGGATTGCGCGGCTTTGGCTAAACAGGGAATGACCATGAAGGGTATCGAGCGCCAGACCAAGGATAGCGATGGACTGGCAAACGCGGCGGCCGGCAACGGCGCGGATTCGGCGGCGCCTAGCATGGCGGCGATCGATCAGGTCCGCGATCTCCTGTTCGGCGGCGCGCAACGCTCGATTGAGTCCAATCTGTCGGGTCTGCGCGAGGAGATGCAGGCATCGCTGAAGCAGATGCAGGCGGACTTCAACAACGAGCTCACCACGCTGCAGGCGCGGCTCTCCGACCTCGAACGCGATACCGAGCAGAAGCGTCTCGACTCGCTGAAGGATGTCGGCGCGGCCATCACCCAGCTCGGCGCTGCGATCAGCGGATTGGGATCCGGCCGCACGGGCAAATAGCATGGCAGCTGCTGCCGGCCAGAACCGCGAGATCGAGCAGCTCAGGACATTGCTGTTTCAGCCCGAGGCGACGCGTCTGACGTCGCTGGAGGCCGACCTCGACTCGCTGCAGCGCTATGTCGGCAACGCCGATCGCCTGGAGACGGCCACCGCCGGCATTCTGGTCGAGGCGCTGGAGCGCGCCGAGGTCAATCGGCCGCGCGAGCTTGCGACTGCGATTGCGCCGGTCGTGGTCTCCGCGATCCGCAGCGAGATCAAGAATTCGCGCGAGCAGATGATCGAGGCGCTCTATCCGATCGTCGGCCGGCTGGTCAGCGCCGCGGTCGCGAACGCGTTCCGGGAACTGGTTGCCTCGCTCGAGCAGCGCATCAATGCGCTGACCTCGGCGCAATTGTGGGTCGGGCGGGTCAAGTCGCTGGTGACGGGACGTCCGATCAGCGAGTTCGTGCTCGCCGACAGTCCGCCGCAGATCAACCGGCTCCTGATCATCGAACGCGGCAATGGCCGCCTTGTCGCCGACTGGAAGCGCGAGCCGACGGTCGATGAGCGCGCCGACCTGCTTAGCGCCATGGTCGCGGCAATCCTCGAATTTTCCGTGCAGGCGCTGGCCGGCGAAGGCAATCTGCAGACGCTCGATTTCGGCGGACGGCAGCTCGCGCTGCGCGCCTCGCCGCGCTTCATCCTGGCGGCGGAGTGCCTGGGGCCGCTGCGCCCCGCCGACAACGCCAGGATCAACTCACTGTTCTTCGATGCGATCGAGCGCATCGACCGCGGCGCGGATTGCGACGGGCCGATGCTCGCCTCACTCGCAACGGCGATCGAGACCGACGACACACCGCGGCGGATCGCGAGCCGGCGCGGCAAGGTGATCCTGTTCGCCGTGCTCGCCGCTGTGGCCGCGCTGTTGCTTTATTTTGCCGTGACCTCGGTGACGCGTGCGCTGCTGGAGCGGCGGACCCATGCCGCGCTGGAGCAGCTCGCCGCGAAGCAGCCCTTGCTGGCGACCTTCCCGCTGCGGCTCGACTTCGATCACGGCAAGGCAAGCGTGGCCGTCTCGGGCATCGAGCCGAGCCAGTTGGAGACCCCGCCGTTGATCGACGCGCTCGCTGCGGCCGCGGCGCCGTACAAGGTGGTCGACCGCATCGGACTGGTGTCCACGCCGGACCAGGCAGCGGCATCGCAGGCCGGCATTGCGGGCCTGCAGCAGAGCCTGACGCGGCTGCAGGCGAGCCTCGACCAGATGCGCGAGGCGATGGGTGCGCAGGCGAAGTCGGGCGACGAGAAACATGCCGCTCTCGCCGCGCAATATGACAAGCTCGGCGAGCAGTCTGCGAAATTGGGCGAGCAAGTCACGAAGCTGCAGTCCGTCGCCGACGGTCCGGCGGCGCGGCTCGATCGCTTCATCGCCTCGACCGCGATCTTCTTCATCAATAATTCGGACGAGATCCTCGACAACGACCAGGCCGATCAGCAGTTGCGCGAACTCGCCGGGCTGCTGACGAACAATGATCTCAGGCTGCGCATCGTCGGCTACGCCGATCAGAGCGGCACCGAAGGCACCAACAAGACGCTGGGGCGCAAGCGAGCGGAGCAGGTGCAGCGCAGGTTGACCGCGCTCGGGGTCGACCCGTCGCGACTGATTCTGGTGTCGCGCGCCGCGACGATGCCGATCACCGACCGGCTCGACGCCACCGTCGGCGGCAACCGCCGCGTGGCGTTCGAGACGGTCTACCGAGGCGAAGTGGCCCGCTGATGCTCACCGCAAAAGTCATGCTGCTCGGCGACATGGGGGTCGGCAAGACGTCGATCCTCTATCGGCTGATCTACAACCGGTTCGAGGGCCAGTACAAATCCACGCTGGGCGTCGAGATCCTGAGCCATGACGTCGCGCCGGCGGATGGCAGCGAACCGATGCGCCTCGTGCTGTGGGACACCGACGGCGATTTCGGTACGCAGATCTTCGACACGGTCTATGTCACCGGCGCATCCGCCGCCATCATCGTGTCCGACGTCACGCGACCGCAGACCGTGACCCGCATGGTCGAGCTGGTCCGCGGTTTCGAGGAGCGCTTCCCGGGCCGGCCCTACCGGGCGCTGCTCAACAAGATCGACCTGCCGGAAGCCGCTGGCAGCGCCGGCGCGATTGCCGAGCTCGCCAAGTCGAGCGTCAAGCCGGTCAGCGCCAAGACCGGCGTCGGCATTGCCGAATGCTTTGTCGAACTCGCCCAGACCATTCGCCGCCGTCAGCTCTAGCTCACATAACTCCGCGCAGGTTTGTGTCAGCCGTCCCGACTTCTCGGGGCTGGCGAATCGGGCCGGGACGGCTGACTTCATCGCACGTGGGGCGTACGATGAAACGCGCGCGACGTGCGGTGCAGGACCGCACGATTCTCTCACCAACTGCACCACGCCGTCCCACACTCCGATAGTGACGATGGTCATCTTCCACTCGGCCAATGGCCTGCCTATCGTCCACCCGTCACTGGAACCAGTCACGGGTCCAACGGTGTCCCGGGCGCACGGAGTGAGAGAACATGAGCATTTTTGGAAGCATCATGGGTGCAATCTTCGGCCACGGTGCCCAGGCCAAAACACCTGAGACCACGACGGCTGCGCCGGGAGCATCGCCGGCAACGACGTCAACTGCCGCATCCACCGCGCCTGGCACGCCCGCCGCGCAAACGGTCGACGTCGCGGCGATCGTCGACAAGGCGGCGGCTGCCACCGGCGAGAAGCTCGACTGGCGGACCTCGATCGTCGACCTGATGAAGGCGCTCGGGCTCGACAGCAGCCTTGCTGCGCGCAAGGAGCTCGCCAAGGAGCTGCACTACACCGGCGATACCAACAACACCGCCACCATGAACGTCTGGCTGCATCAGCAGGTGATGGCCAAGCTCGCCGCCAATGGCGGCAAGCTGCCGGCCGACATCAAGACCTGATCACCGCCTTGAGCCGTGCGCTGCTTTAGCGTCGCGCACGGCTCCGAACCATGTGTATTGCGTGAGGAGCAGTTGTGATGACCCCATCTCATCTTGCCATCCTGAACAGGCCGCGGGCCGGCGTCGTTGCCGCTTCGATCGGCGCGGGACTCGGCCTCGCGGTAGTGGCGATGGGCATCACCATCGCCGTCGCCCGCGCCGATAGTGCCAGCGAGGAGTCGCGGCCGGCGAACGCGGACGCCAATGTGCCGCGCGCGGCGCAGAACCTGCCGCCGGCGCGGGTCATTCTGCCGGCGCCATGGGAGCAGGCCGCTCCCGCGCAGCCGGTCGCAGCACCGGCAAATCCGGCAGATCACAAATAGTCTTCGCGGCTCCGTTGCGTAACGCTCGCTGCGAACGGCCCGCACACCGCCCAGCTCTGGAGCCTCGCCATGCCAGAACAGGTCAAGCTGCCCCGAAAATTGTCTCAGGAGCCCGGCGGTCCGCCGTCGCTACGGCCGAGCCACCGGCGGGTCATCGAGGATCTCGATCGCTGGGCCAATAGTCCCGGCCTACAACCGCCGAGTGACGCAGAGAAGCCGGGCGACGACCAGCGCCAGCGCAAGTAAGCGTGCCGCCGATGGACCTGCATCGCCGAGGATGCGAGCCGGTGGCGCCGTCTTCAATCAGTTGAACGGCACGCGCGCCCTGGCCGAGAACGTCCAGAGCCGGGCCGTGCCGCCGAGCCCGCCATACTCCGCGCCGAGGCCGAGCATCATGCCGCCCGCGAGCCTCGTGTTCAGGCCACCCGTGACGCGGGCCGACCAGCCCTCCAGCACCAGCGTCGGGTTGACTGGGATGCCGCTCACGGCCAGCGCCGCGGCGTCGTCCCTGCTGAAATAATAGTCGCCATAGACGCCGAGATAGGGCGAGACCACCGCGGCGTCGGTCGTTGCCAGCGGATAGCTCAGCTTGACACCGCCGGATGCGCGGCCGGTGACGAAGTCACGCGCCGTCTGCAGCGTGCCGAGCGTGTCGACATAGGCGTTCTCGTGCTCCCACAGCGTGTAGAGACGTGCGGACGGCTCGATCAGCAGGTTGCTCATCCTGTAGCTGCCGGTGAGCCCGGTCGCGAACATCCAGCGGTCGCCGTTGAAATTGCCCTGCGCCGTTCCGGCGACGCCGTTGTAGCCGATCTGAGAGAAGGTCACCGCGGCGTCGTAGCGCAGCGCCGGCGTGATCATCCAGCCGAGATAGCTGCCTGCGGTCCAGCCGTCGCCGGTGAGCTTTCCGTTGATGTCCTGGGCCGTGTAGTTGAACGTCTCATAGCCGGCGACGGCGCCGACCAGGAGGTTGGGCAGCGCCCGGTAGGTCAGTCCCATCAGGGCATTGAGCTGGCTGCCGTAGATCGATGAACCCGTTGTGCCGACACCAGGCGAGGTCGGCGACGACCAGCGGTCGATGCCACTGCCCCTGACGTCGATCCAGAACAGCCAGTCGCGGGGTTCACGATTGGCCGTCGTCTGGGTTTTGGGCGCCGCCTTGGTCGGCATTTGCTGGTCGATCGCCGCAAACGCATTGTCGATTCGCGAACTGTTGCCGCTGCGTCCGGGTGCGCCGGAAGTGCGATCCGGCGCATAAGCACTGCGATTCCCCGTCGCATCGGGCTGCGCCAGGCCGTCTGACGGATCGGCCGCGAAGTTGAAGTGCATGCCGGCGCCGCCTGGTGTCATGAAGCTGCCGCCTTCGCTGAACCCTTCCGAGATCGCGTTGTCGATCGCGCCCGAGATCGCCTGGCCGGAGTTCTGCGCCACCAGCTTGGTGATGTCGATCTGCAATGCCCGCAGCTTTACGCTGTCGGTCGGGACATTCACGCTCTGCGCCAGCGCGGGCGAGGTGCTGGCATTGAATGCGCCGCTGCCGGCATAGCTCGCCGTGATGGTGTGGCTGCCGATCTTGAGCGTCGCGATGGAGAAGCTCGCCGTGCCTGCCGCGAGCGTCGCGGTGCCGATCGGCGATCCATTGTCGCTGAAGGTCACTGTGCCGGTCGGCGTTCCTGCCAAGGCGGTGACGTTCGCCGTGAAAGTCACCGATTGGCCAAGACTGCTCGGATTCTGCGATGAGGTCAGCGCGGTCTGGGTCGTCGTTGCGGTTGCGAAGGTGAAGCGGTCCGCCGCTGATGTCGCCGATGTCCCGACTGCCGTCGTCACCGTGATATCCACCGTTCCCGTTCCCGCCGGCGAGGTCGCTGTGATCTGGGTGCTGGAATTGACGGTGAAGCCGGTTGCAGGGGTTGCGCCGAACGTCACAGCCGTCGCAGCGGTCAAGTCTGTGCCTGTTATGATGACCGTCGTTCCACCGCTGGTCGGGCCTGTGGTCGGCGAAATCGACGTCACCGTCGGCGCGGACGCCACGTAGGTGTACCGATCCACGGGAGACGCGAATGACGTCCCGGACGGGTTGGTCACCGTGATATCGACTGTGCCGGTCCCGGCCGGCGCGACCGCGGTGATCCGCTCGCTCGAATTGATGACAAAGCTCGTTGCGTTGACGGCGCCGAAGCGCACCGCGGTGGCCGTGCTGAAGCTGCCGCCCGCGATGGTGACGCTGGTGCCGCCCGCGGCGGGACCTGATGTCGGGGAGATCGAGGCTATCACCGGTGCCTGCGCGCTGGCCGCGGCGACAGAGCCGAACAGCGCGGCGGCGATCACGACGAGACGCCATCCGGCGCGTCGCGCGATCGCCATCGACGGCAGTTTGTTGTGAAGCTCGGACGCAAGACGCGGGGCGGCCAAGCGGAAGCGAGTCCGCGCAAGGTTTGCAATCGGCAACAAAGGTAACCCCCGTCGCGCCGGTCCGCAGCAGGCGGCGCACATCTAAAAAATACGGGATTGTTGTAGTACGCTGCTCGGCAGGCGCGTCGCGGAATCTCCGCGTGCATCTGCTTTTGTGTCGCGCCGTTGCCGGGCCGCTACGTCATTGCACAATCTGAGAAGGCGTTGGCGCGCGCCATGGTTGCGATCTGGCGATCGCGCGGCGGGCTCTTCTCATTCAGCGCAGGCAAAGCGGATGATGGTCAGGGCCGCAGGGCCGTCGCGATCAGTGCGGTCGAGGGAATCGCGAAGGTGTCTCCGACCCGCCCGCGCTCGATCTCGGCGCGGAAGGCGCGCGCGACCGCCGCGCTCTGGTCCGCATCGAGCCCGCTCCAATGCGGCATGAACGCGAACAGTTTGTCGACGTCGGCGGGATTGGCGACATTGAGTTTGAAGTCGTGGGTGATCTCGGCGACGACAGGATCGGAGAAGCCGGCCGCGATGACCGCAGCGCTGAGGCGGCCGGGATCGGCGAGCTCCGCGAGGCCGGTGCACGGCATCGGCGTGACGTTGTCGGGATAGAGCCGCCGGATGATCTGCGAGAGCAAGAGATACACGGCGGCGCCGTCGGCGCTTTTCCAGACCGCAATCGCCGCCGATCCGCCTGACCGCGTCACCCGCGCCATCTCGCGCAGCCCGGCGCGCCAGTCGGGAAACAGCATCACACCGAATACCGACACCGCCGCATCGAAGGCGGCATCCGGCAAGTCGAGCGCCTGGCCGTCCATCTGCTGCGCCTCGATATTCGCCACATCATGCGCGCGGACCCGTGCCACCATGCCGGCCGAGAAGTCGATCGCGGTGACGTCGGCGCCCCTGTGCGCGGCGGCAAGCGCCGCGGCACCCGTACCGGTGGCGACGTCGAGCACCTTCGACGACGGGCCGATCGGGAGCATCGCGACCGCGGCCTCGGCGAAGTGTGTCGTGAACGGCTGCGACTGCGCCTCGTAGGTCGCGACCATCTTGTCCCAATGCGCGGGATCGTTGAACGGAAGCGGCTTCGCCTGGTCACTTGGCTGCATGAATCTGGTCCTCGAGACTTTGTTTGTGTTTGGCGAGGCGGCGCTTGAAATCCTTCGCGAGCGCGTCGAGCGTGACCGCGCCGAGCCGCTTCAGGAAGATCGCCTCGACCTCGCGAAACGTACCTGACAGCGCGTCGTTGACGGCCTGTTCGACCAGGCAGCCGGGATTTTCCGAGCGATGGCCCATCGCGACGATCGTGGGCGCGCCGACCGCGCGATAGATGTCGGCGAGCGTGATGTCGGCGGGATCGCGCGCAAGCGTCCAGCCGCCGCCATGGCCCTTCTCGGAGCGGACCAGGCCCTGCTCGCGCAGGCCCGCCATCACGCGGCGGACGACCACCGGGTTGGTGGCCATCGCCTGCGCAAGTTGCTCCGACGTGACCGGTTCGCCCGCTCCGATCATGTGGAGCAGGCCGTGCAGGACACCGGATAGACGGCTGTCGCGTATCATGTAACTTCATATGTTACATGATGGGCCGAGCGTCAAGAGGGGATAGCGGACGCTGAACTTCGCGTGCCGGATTTGGCGGCGCCGCCCGTTTAATCCCCATTGGGGTCTTGAGAGGCGGGGGCGGTATCGTGGGCAGTGTGGCTGTTGATCGGATGTTGCTGGATGCGGTGGCGCATTATGGCGCGGGCCGCGCGATGGAGGCCGGCACGTTGTGTGGCGACATCCTGACCGCCGATCCCGATCATATTCCGGCGCTGCATCTGTCCGCCGTCATCGCCTTTGTGACCGACCGCGCCGCCGAGGGCGCGGTGCTGCTGAACCGGGTGTTCAGCCTCGATCCGCATCACGGACCGGCGTTCGCTACGCTCGGCGATGCGCTCGCCGTGAAGGGCGAGCACGAGGGCGCGGTGGCGGCGTTCCAGCGCGGCGTCACACTGCGGCCGAAGGATGCCGGGCTGCACATCAAGCTCGGCGTCGCGCTATGCGAGCTGTCGCGCTTCGACGAGGCCGAGGCGGCGTTTCGCCGCGCGATCGCCCTCGATGGCGGCCTGACGCGGGCGCGGTTCAACCTCGCCGTTGCGCTGGCCGGACAGCAGCGGCCGGTCGAGGCCGAGCAGGCCTATCGCGAGGTGATCGCGCGCGATCCGGCCTATCGCGGGGTTTGGCTCAACCTCGGCAATGCGTTGACCGATCAGAAGAAGCATGACGCCGCCGCCACCGCCTATCGCCGCGGGCTCGGCGCGGATCCCGATCATCCCGGCCTGCATAGCGGCCTCGGAGCGGCCCTCTACCGGCTGGGCCGGCTTGAGGACTCAGTCCTGCACTATCGCCGGGCAATCGCGCTCGAGCCCGACAATTTCGCGCCGCGGCGCCTGCTCGCCATGGTGCTGCACGAGCTGGGCGAGCGCGAGGAGGCGGTCCGCATCTATCAGCAAGTCTCGGCCCGCGATCCGTCCGATCACGTCATCCTCAACAATCTCGGCGCCTGCCTGTTCGAGCTCGGACGGGTCGACGACGCCATCGCCTGCGCCGAACTGGCGCTGGCGCTCAAGCCGGACTATGCCGCCGCGCACACCAATCTTGGAATCATCTTCGAGGCGCAGAATCTGGTCGAGGCGGCGGTCGCCGCGCATCGGCGGGCCATCGAGCTCGAACCCAATTACGCCAAGGGCCACGCCAATCTTGCGGTCGCGCTGCGCAATGCCGGCGAGATCGATGCGGCGCTGGTGGCCTCGCGCCGCGCCATCGCGCTCGATCCCGAACAGCCGCTGGCGCATTACAACCACGCGCATTTCCTCTTGATGAACGGCGAGTTCGAGGAGGGTTTTGAGGAGTATCAGTGGCGCCGCAAGACCAAGATGCTCAGCGAAGGCGATCCCGTGTTCGACGAGCCGGAATGGCAGGGTGAGCCGCTGGCGGGACGCACGCTGCTGCTGTTTGCCGAATACGGGCTCGGCGACGCCATCAATTTCGTCCGCTATGTGCCGATGCTGGCGGGCAGCGGCGGCCGGATCATTCTGCAGGTGCAGCCGGCGCTGGTCTCGCTGCTGCGGCCGATGCTGCCCGATGTCGCAGTGTTCGCCCGCGGCGAGCCATTGCCGCCGTTCGACCTGCAATTGCCGCTGCTGAGCCTGCCGCGAATTTTCCGCACCACCGTCGACACCATTCCTTCGGCCGTGTCCTATCTGCAGGCGGACGCCACCAAGCTCGCGCGCTGGCGCGAGGCGCTCGCCGACGTGTCCGCGCTGAAGGTCGGCGTGGTCTGGGCAGGCAATGCCAGGCACAAGGGCGACCGCCAGCGCTCGCTCCCGGCGGATGCCGTGCTGCCGCGGCTGGTCACACCTGGCGTGCAGCTCTACAGCCTGCAGAAGGAGCCGCGGCCGGACGATGCCCCGGTGCTGCGGCGTCTCGGTGCTGACGTCGTCGATCTTGCACCGACGCTCGGCGATTTCGCCGACACCGCCGCGGCCGTCTGCGCGCTCGATCTCGTCATCGCCGTCGACACCTCGGTGGCGCATCTCGCCGGCGCGCTGGGCCGCCCGGTCTGGATGCTGTGCCCCTATGCGCTCGACTGGCGCTGGCTGCGCGATCGCGCCGACACGCCCTGGTATCCGACCATGCGGCTGTTCCGCCAGGACAGACCGCAGGCCTGGGAGGGCGTGCTGACGCGGATGTCCGACGAGCTTGCACGGGTCGTGCGAGGGGAGCGGGACCTGCTGCTGCCACAGGCGTCCCGCGGCTGACGACCAGCCGAGGCTTCCGGTCAGTCACGTTGCGCTCATTCCCTGCGCGCCGCCGAGCAGCTTGGCGTTGAGCCGGCCGCCGTCGAACAGCATTTCACCGACCGCGCCGTCGAGGTCGGAGGTTGTGACCTCTCCGCCGCCGTCGCGGATGATGCTGGCTTGGGCGAGACGGCGCATCAGCTCCTTGATGAAGGCGGCGCTGACGCCCTCGGTGCGTCGTACGGCTTCGTCGATGACAGGCTGCTCGAGCGGCAGGCCCTTGCCATAGAGCCGGACCAGCTTGCCGCGTCCGGTCTCGTCGGGCAGCGGCACTTCGATCGCCTGGTCGATGCGGCCCGGCCGGCCGGCGAGCGCACCCTCGAGCTCTTCGGGGCGGTTGGTGGTCAGCAGGAACAGGATGTCGCAATCCTCCTTCAGGCCGTCCATCTCGTTGAGCAGCTTGTTGAGCAGGGATTCCTCGCACGGTCCGCCCATATCCTCGCGGTCCCGCGCGATCAGGTCGACGTCCTCGATCACGACCATGGCCGGCTGGAGCAGGCGGGCGAGGTTCATATAGGCGCCGAGCAGCCCGACCTGTTCGGCCGTGATGATCAGCGTGGTGTGATCCGGCAGGTTGGTGGCGAGGTAGCGAATGGTGTGGGTCTTGCCGGTGCCGGGCGGGCCATACAGCAGGATGCCCTTGCGTGTCGACTGGCCGAGCTTGCGCAGCAGATCGCGGCTTTCGACAAAGCCGAGCACATTGCGGTCGAGCAGCCGCAGCGTCCGTTCCGGCAGGATCACGTCATCGCGGATAACCGTCGGCAGCCGATGCACGGTCACGCCGCGCGAACGGCCGCGATAGTCCGAACCACCCTCGAGCGAGAGTATCTTGCCGCGGTAGGATCGCGCGGCGTGGACAGCGGCTTCTAGCGCGGCAAAGGTCGGCTGTACGAAGGCATCGCCGGCCGTGCCTGCCGGCAATGCGATCTCGATCCGAACAGCGGGTTCGCGGTCATATTCACGATGATAGGTCAGCAGCACGGCGTAGCGTAACGTGCCGGACCGGCACAGCCACAAACCGTTGACGAGACATTTCACCGGCTCGGCCTCGCCGATATCGACGTCCTGGTACTGGGGAGGTGCGATCGCCGGCGCATTGCGGCTGTCTTTCATTAGGGACGCAAATCCAATCGTCTCGTAGCGATATTCCTCATGGATTCCGAAGAAGTGGATCGGGTCCGTGAGCAGCTTGTCGATCGCGACCTGAACGTCGGCACGCATGTGGCCTGGAAACTGGCGTGCCCGCGTCACGATCAGGTTGCGCGGCACGCCGGCGAAATGCCAGTCGAGCGCAACAAAGGCGTATCGAAACTCGTGGCTCGGCAATTCTTCCGAGCTGCGACGCGCGGCGAGCAGGCAGTCCCTGCACAGTGAGGCCGTCGTACCGGAGAGAATAATCTCCGTCACGGCTTTCGGGGCTTCGCAAAGATCGCAGGGGCGGCTGGCGTCGGCGGACTCGCTCGTGATCATCAACGGGTGGCCGTTGGAGCGGATTAGCCACTTGGCGCTGTTGAACATTGCCCGCGCGACGGCGCCCGGATAGGGGCCGCATGGAACAGCGCCCCTTGCCTCGATCAAGGCAGCGGTCGCGACGGCTTCCTGCTGGGATTTCCCGAATACCGTGCGCAGCAGGTCCTGCACGAACTCCAGCGGCGTCTCACCGTCGTCGTGAATGAAGAGCTGGACCGGACCGTCATCGGCAAAGACGCCGTGCATGGTCACCTCGAAACGCAACTGGAAACAGAAAGAACAAAATAAGAACATCATGGCGACGGCTGTGCGTCAAGCGAAAGATTGTCCGGCTTCAGCCCTGGCGTGTGGCGCGCGGCTCGGCCGGCTCAGCCTACCGCGCCCGCCATGCGTAAACGCCGCTCAACACCTGTGACGATTGTGTTGCGGCAAATGCCAAGAGATGGTCGTCGCAGCAGCAAACTTCCGACACATCATCAAGGCGAAAAGGGGCGATCCGACATGGCGCGAGCGCGAGAGCAGTTTCCTCCTGGGGATCTGCGGTCGCGCAATTATTTTAATAAGAGGCCCTCGTGTCGCACAAACTTCGCTTTGCGATCCTTCTCGTCCTCACCCTGTTCGTCTCGCCCGCGCTGGCGCAGCCCGCTGCCAAGCCGGCGCCGCCGCAACCCGCTACCGGCGACGCGCTGACGCCCGAGCAGGCGAAGCGCGCGCTCGAGACGCTGCAGGACGACAAGAAGCGCGGCGAGATCATCAACACGCTGCGCGCCATCGCCAACGCCTCGCCGCAGGCCGCGCAACCTGCGCCAGCGGCCGAGCCGCCTGCACCCGCGTCGCAGTCACCGATCCCGCTCAACGCGGACAGCCTCGGTGCGCAGCTTCTGCTGATGGTCTCGGAGCAGGTCGGCGAGATGTCGCGCGAGGTCGCCGACGTCGCGCGCACGCTGACGCACTTTCCGGCGTTCTATTACTGGTTCGTGCGCACTGCCAACGATCCTGCCGCCTATGGCCTGCTGATCGATATCGCCTGGAAGCTGGCGCTGGTGTTCGGCTGCGCGCTGGCTGCCGAATGGGTGGTGTTCCGCCTGATCAAGCGACCGGTCGCGTTCCTCGAAGCGCGGCTGCCGCAGACCGCGCGCGTGCCGGTGCAGGCGCTCGCCAGCGCCGATCCGCCGTCGTCGGTTGCCGACGTCACGCCGGAGGGCGATCTGCATCGCCGCCGGCTCAGCCTGGCGCGGGCCTGGCAGTCGCTGGTCCGGCTGCCTTTCGTGCTCGGCCGCTTGCTGCTCGAATTGCTGCCGGTGGTGGTGTTCGGCGGCATCGCCACCGCGCTGCTCGGCACCGAGATCGGCGACCAGTCAACCACCCGGCTCGTGATCCTCGCCGTCGTCAACGCCTATGTGTTCTCGCGCGTGCTGATTTGCGCGGTGCGCGCGCTGGCCGGCCCGTTCGGTTTGTTCCGCGTCCGGGCCGAGACCGCGGCCTATATCGAGATCTGGGCGCGGCGCATCGTCGCGGTCGGCGTCTCCGGCATCGCCTTTGCCAATGTCGCGCTGCTGCTCGGGCTGCATCGCGCCGGTTACGCTGCGCTGCTCCGGTTCGTGATGCTGGTGGTGCACCTCTTCGTCGTCGTCATCATCCTGCAGTGCCGCCGCCAGGTCGCCGACGTCATCCGCGCGCCGGCCGATCGCACCGGCCTTGCGGCGCGGACGCGCAATCGTCTTGCTTCGCTGTGGCATGTGCTGGCGATCGCGCTCGATCTCGCGCTGTGGGCGGTGTGGGCGCTCAACATCCGCAACGGCTATTCGCTGCTGCTGCAATATTTCGTCGGCACTGTCGCGGTGCTGCTGGTCACCCGGCTCGTCACCATGGTGGTGCTGAGCCTGATCGATCGCGGCTTCCGTATCAGCCCGGACCTGATGCAGCGCTTCCCGGGGCTCGAGACCCGCGCCAATCGCTATCTCCCACTGCTGCGCAAGGTGGTCACGGCGGTGATCGCCGTGATCGGCTTCGTCGCGCTGCTCGAGGTGTGGGGCGTCGATGCCATCGTCTGGTTCTATGGCGGCCAGATCGGCTCTCGGCTGATCTCGGCGCTGGTGACGATCGGCATCGCCGCACTCGCTGCGGCGGTGATCTGGGAGGTCGCCAATGCGCTGATGGACCGGCAGATCGACACGCTGTCGCGCGATGGGCATTTCGCCCGCGCCGCGCGCCTGCGCACCTTCCAGCCGATGCTGCGCACCGCTTTGTTATGCATGATCGTCGCGGTGGTCGGGCTCACCGCGCTCAGCGAGATCGGCGTCAATGTCGCGCCGCTGCTCGCCGGCGCAGGGATCGTCGGCATCGCGATCGGCTTCGGTTCGCAGAAGCTGGTGCAGGACCTGATCACCGGGCTGTTCCTGCTGCTCGAGAACACCGTGCAGGTCGGCGACACCGTCACGGTGTCGGGCCTCTCGGGCGTGGTCGAGAACGTCTCGATCCGCACCATGCGGCTGCGCGCCGGTGACGGCTCGGTGCATATCGTGCCGTTCAGTGCGGTGACGACGATCACCAATGCCAGCCGCGGCGCCGGCAACGCCGCGGTCAGCGTCAATGTGTCCTACAAGGAGGACACCGACCGCGCCGGCGAGGTGCTGAAGGACATCGTCGCCGGGATGCGCCAGGAGACGGCGTATCGCGCGCTGATCCGCGGCGATCTCGAATTGTGGGGCGTCGACAAGGTCGACGGCTCGGTCGTGACCATCGTCGGCCAGATCCGCTGCACCGACGGCGGCCGCTGGTCGGTGCAGCGCGAGTTCAATCGCCGCATGAAGCGGCGCTTCCAGGAGGAGGGCATCGAGATCGCCTCGATGGGCCAGACCATCCTGATGCAGCTTCCCGCGCCGTCGGAGCCGGATGCCAACAAGCTGCCGCGCCGCGCGGCGGGCTGATTTGCCGCTCCGCTTCGCCTCGCCCCGCCTGCGGGGAGAGGTCGAATTCGAGCGAAGCTCGAATTCGGGTGAGGGGGAGTCTCCGCGAGAGTATCTGTTTCCGTATGTGCGGAGGCAGCCCCTCACCCCAACCCTCTCCCCGTAAGAACGGGGAGAGGGAGTAAACTGGCTGGATGCTGATCGGCGCGTCTCATCGTTGCGACAGCGTCTCGCGACGATGAGACGGTAAGGGCCTTGCTGGGCCCGAGGCATGGCTTGCACTTGGCCGAAAACGCCGCCTTTCTCCTCTTCTCCTGCGATTTCCTCAGCTGGCACAGCGCTTGCTCAACGCATCTTCGAATGCGCGGCAAGACGCATTGCATGACTGAATCTCAAGCGAAGGAAGGAAACGCACATGGAGCTTGGCTACTTCACCATGCCCTCGCACCCGCCGGAGTGCGGATTGAAAGAGGGTCACGACTGGGACCTGCAGACGCTGCGCTGGCTCGACGAGCTCGGCTATCAGGAAGCCTGGATCGGCGAGCATCACACCGCGCCGTGGGAGCCGCACCCGTCGCCCGACCTGCTGGTCGCGCAGGCGCTGCTGCAGACCAAGAATATCCGCATCGGGCCCGGCGGCTTCCTGCTGCCGTATCATCACCCGGCCGAACTCGCCAACCGCGTCGCGATGCTCGACCATCTCTCGAACGGCCGCCTGAACTTCGGCGTCGCGGCCTCAGGCCTGCCGAGCGACTGGGCGATGTTCAACGTCGACGGCATGTCGGGCCAGAACCGCGACATGACTCGCGAGGCGCTTGAGATCATCCTGAAGATGTGGTCCGAGCCTGGACTCTGGACCCACAAAGGCAAGTACTGGACGGTGTCGAAGCCGGACACGATGTTCGACTTCCTCAAGCCGCACATCAAACCGCTGCAGGGTCCGCATCCGCCGATCGGCGTCGCCGGCCTGTCGAAGAATTCCGACACGCTCAAGCTCGCCGGCGAGCGCGGCTTCATCCCGATGAGCCTGAACCTCAACCCGGCCTATGTCGGCAGCCACTGGGACTCGGTCGAAGCCGGCGCGGCGAAGACCGGCCGCAAGCCGAGCCGCAGGGATTGGCGGCTGGTGCGCGAGGTGTTCGTGGCTGATACCGATGAGGAGGCATGGAAGCTCTCGACCGGCGACATGATGGGCCGGATGATGGGTGAGTACTTCCTGCCGCTGCTCGGCCATTTCGGCTTCAAGGACTATCTGAAGCACGCCCCCGACGTGCCCGATAGCGACGTCACCGTCGAATATTGCGCGCGCCGGAATTGGATCGTCGGTTCGCCCGCGACGGTCACCGAGAAGATCGAGAAGATCTACCGGGAGGTCGGCGGCTTCGGCGTGCTCTGCGTGTTCGGCTTCGACTACAAGCACAAGCCGGAGGCCTGGCGGCACTCGCTGGACCTGCTCAAGAACGAGGTGATGCCGCGGCTCAAGCACCTCGGCGCCGAGTTCGAGAAGGCTGCATGACAGATAGGCAGGGTGCGGGGCTTGCCTCGCACCCTGCCTCGCATATGTTTGAGGGAACTATTCCGGTTCAGGGTCAGGGCATGACGGTCGACGCACAGAGTTTCAAGCAGGCAATGCGGCATTGCGCGGGCGCGGTGGCGCTGGTGACGGTCGGCCGCGAGCCGGGACAGCGCACCGGCCTGACGGTGACCTCGGCCTGCTCGCTCTCCGACAATCCGCCGTCGGTCCTGGTCTGCGTTAACCGTAATGCCAGCGCGCATGAGCGCATCCGCGCCGAGCGCCATTTCGTCATCAACTTCCTGAACGAGGACCACGCGCTGCTGGCGCTGACCTTCTCCGGCCAGAAGGGCGTCAACGGCGACGACCGCTTTGGCTTCGGCCGCTGGACCACCGGTGCGACCGGCGCCCCGGTGCTGGAGGACGCGGTGGCGGCGTTCGACTGCGTGCTGAGCCAGGAGCTCGAGACCAAGACCCATTCGGTCTTCATCGGCGAAGTCCAGCATGTCCGCGCCGTGACCACGGTCGATCCCTTGATCTATTTGCGCAGCGGCTTCCAGAGCGTGCGCAACATCCATGATCCGGTCGTGCTCGGCGACATCGACGCGCGGCGCGTCAGCTGGAACGAATTTTCCTAGAGCAGCTGGCGGACGGCACGCCTCCCATAGTCAATCAGCATCGCTGACCAATCCTGGTCAATTCAACGCGCACGCGATCTACACGCGCGGCATGTTATACGTGCTGCCGCGCGTGCAGGAGCGATCGATGAGGCGGCGCGAGCTCTTTAACACCTCTCATCAGCAGCACGGCCGATTGTCTCGCCAGCGCGCAGCGCTCGTTGATCAGCCGATGCGTTCATCGCGCCTGACGGCCGCAACCGGGGACATAAGCGCTCTCCGGAATCTCGCGTCATCAACAAGTGAGGCCCAATCATGAAGATCGTTGTGATCGGTGGCACCGGACTGATCGGCTCCAAGACCGTTGCCATTCTGCGTCAACGCGGCCACGACGTTGTCGCCGCGTCGCCGAAGAGCGGCGTCAACACCATTACCGGCGAGGGGCTCAAGGAGGCACTGTCCGGCGCGGCCGTCGTGATCGACCTGGCCAATTCGCCGTCATTCGAGGACAAGGCCGTGATGGCGTTCTTCGAGACCTCCGGCCGCAACCTGCTGGCGGCGGAGAAGCCGGCCGGCGTCAAGCACCATGTCGCTCTCTCGATCGTCGGAACCGACCGCACGCCCGAGAACGGCTACTTCCGCGCCAAGGTCGCGCAGGAGAAACTCATCGAGGCTTCCGGCATTCCCTACACCATCATTCGCGCGACGCAGTTCATGGAATTCGTCGGAGCCATCGCCGATGCGGGTGCAGTTGGAAACACGATCCGGCTCTCGCCCGGCCTGTTCCAGCCGATCGCGGCAGAGGACGTGTCTGCGCTCGTTGCCGATGTGGCGCTGGAGCCGCCGCGCAACGGCATCGTCGAGATCGCCGGTCCCGACCGTGCGCCGTTCAACGAATTCGTGGCCCGCTACCTGAAGGCAAAAGGCGACCTGCGCGAAGTGGTGAAGGACCCTGACGCGCTCTACTGGGGTGGCCGGGTCGAGGAGCGCTCGTTGGTACCGTTGGGCGAGGCGCGCCTCGGTCGCATCGACCTGAACGAATGGCTGCGCCGCTCGCGGTCCGCAGCCTGACGGGAAGGCCTGACGGCAGCTTCTATTTGAGCCACACCAGCAGCGGGACGGGCGCGCGGCCCTGGCAGGACAGCGTGCCCTCGTAATTATGCGTCTTGCGGGCACTGTAGGTGCAGGGTGCGCCGTCCAGCACCAGCTCTGCCGTCACCTGCGAATCCGGACCCGTGATTTGCAGCCGGATCTCTCCGGCGCGCTCCTCCGGCCCGTCCTGTGTGCAGATTCCGACATGCTTCATCTTCAGCGGGCCGGAGAATTGCCCGGCCGTGCCCGGTCCGCTTTCGGTGAGATGCCCGGTCAGCTCCCATTCGCCGAGCACGCCGGCCTGGCCGAGGATCTCCATCGCGCCAAGCGACGGCACGTGACAAAGAGACAGCGCAACGGCGCCGAGCAGGGCCGCTCCACCGTTGCGCCATGTCGTCAGCGTCATCACAACTTGCTTCCCGTTGTCTGGCGCAATTCGATCAGCTCCGGCCTCGACAGATCCGCATCCGCGGTGAGCCGGGCGATCTGATCAGCGCATTCCCGGGTCTTGGCCTGATCGCCGGAAGCCTTAGCGCTCTTGATCATCCCGAGATAGGCCGCCAGCCGGTTGGGCTCCTTCTTGAGCACGGCTTCGTAGGCGGCGAGCGCGTCGGCGGCCTTGCCGCGATCGAGCAGCATTGCCGCGTAGAGCTCGCGCGCCGGCGCGAGCGGTCCCGGGGTGACGGGATGCTTCTCGGTCTTGTCTTCCGCCTCCGCGGCGGCATTCATCGCGCTGAGCGCCTCGTCATGTTTGCCTTCGGCGTACAGCACCCAGGCGCTCGCGATCTGCTGCTGGATGTCGACGATGTTAGACCAGTAGGCATCCTTGGCGTCTTTCAGTCTGTCGCGCAGCTCGACGAGCTTGGCGATATCGGCCTTGGCGGCCGCCGGATCACCGGAGCGCGCGGCGCCGACCGCCTGCGCGAAATAGGTGATGGCGTCCGCAGCGGCGTATTTGGTCGGATGCACGTCAAGCGCGGCAGCGCCCTTCCAGTCGCCGCGCTCGAAGACATAGCGGGCCTGGCTTGCCGCCACCGCGTAAGGGCCGGTGAACCGATCCTGTTTGAACGCGAGCTTGCCGAGCTCGTCGACCACCGCGCGCGCCTCCTTGTCCTGGCCCAGTTGGAGATAGGCATAGACCAGGTAGTCCATCGCGTGCGCCTGATCCTGCTGTTCGCCATCTTCCTTGGCGATGCGCGCGGATTCCTTGTTCGAGGCGATCGACTCCTTCCAGTAGCCGACGCGCGTGAAGATGTGCGACGGCATGTGCTGGGCGTGCGGCGCGCGTTCGGCGATCTTGGCATAGCGCATCGCGGCGGGGAGGCCCTTCTCCGCGAGCGCCGGGTAATCGTAGAGATGGATCAGATAGTGGGCGATGCCCGGATGCTCGGGCTGCCGCTTGAAGATCGGCTCGAGCAGCGCCGCGCCCTTGAGCTGGTTGGCGTAGGTCTTGTCGCTCGGGGACGCTGCGACGTTCAGCGTGATCGCATAGGCGATCTGCGCCTCGTCATCGTCGGCATAGTGCGTCGCGACCTGCTCTTCGGCCGCGAGGAATCTCTGCACGCGGGTGCGGTGATCGACCTTGTCATAGTCGACATACATCGCGGCGATGGCATCGATGTATTCGCGCTCGCGCGGGGTCTGCGCACCTAGCGCCTGGCCTTTCCTGGCGGCTTCGAGGCCGAGCGGAAGGTTCTCGGGCGGCGGCGGCCCGTGCGGATTGTAGAGATAGCTGAGCCCGATCCCCCAATAGGCGATGGCGCATTGCGGGTCGGCCTCGAGCACCTCCTCGAAGGTGCGCCGCGATGCGCTGTACCAGAACGAATGCTGATACAGCATGGCGCGATCGAACAGCTCCTGCGCCTCCGGTTTGCAGGATGTCGCAAAATGCACTTTGCCCAATCGTTGTTCAGTAGAATCCGAGGCGGCAGGCTGCGAAATGGTCGCGGCAATGAGGCCAACGACCACAGCGAGGGGAAACCGTGTCATGGGGCCCGCTCCGTGGCGTTGAATGAAAGGCGTAGGATAGCACCGTTCCCGCGCGGCCGGAACAACAGGTGCGCTTCTGGTCTAGCTGTCCAACTCGATCCCTAACGCCTTGATCTTCCGGTACAACGTCGCGCGGCTGAGCCCGAGCGCCTTGGCGGCGTCCGTCACTCTTCCGTCATTGGCACGCAATGCTTCGACGATCGCTGCGCGCTCGGCCGCCGCATGATCGGCTTCCACATGGCGCGCGCCGAACGGCGGCAGATCGAGATCGGCCTCGGTGATGACGCCGCCCTCGGCGGTGGCGCCCGCGAGCCGCAGCACGTGGCGAAGCTGGCGCATGTTGCCGGGGAAGGGATAGGCCATCAGTTGCGCCCAGGCGTCCGCCGAGATGCGGCAGTGCGGCGCTTCCTCGTCGGCGATCTGCGTGATGATGTCCTTGCGGTCGGCGCGTTCGCGCAACGCGGGCAGCCGGATCTCCATGCCGCGCAGCCGGTAATACAGATCGGAGCGAAAGCTGCCGTCCTCCGCCATCGCTGCCAGGTCGCGATGGGTGGCGCTGATCAGGCGGATGTCGACGGCGACCGGCTTCAGCGCGCCGAGCGGCCAGACTTCGCGATTTTCCAGCACGCGAAGCAGCCGCGTTTGCAGCGACAGCGGCATGTCACCGATCTCGTCGAGGAACAGGGTGCCGCCAGAGGCCTGCACGATCAGCCCCTTCGATCCCTCGCGCCGGGCGCCGGTGAAGGCGCCGGCCTCGTAGCCGAACAGCTCGGCGTCGATCAGGCTCTCCGGCATCGCGGCGCAGTTCAGCGCGACATAGTTGCGGCCGGCGCGATTGCTCGCCGCGTGAATGGCGCGCGCGAACACGTCCTTGCCGGCGCCGGTCTCGCCACGCAGCAGGATCGGCAGATCGAGATTGCCGACCGTCATCAGCCGCTTCACGCCCTTGATCAGCACGGGATCGCGGCCCGCGAGCCGGTGCAGGCCGGAAAACTGTCCGGCCGGCGCCTCGCGCGACGGTGCCGGCGGCGGACGGGAGACACGCGCGCGCGCCGGCGGCGCCACGCGGCCACGGCCCCATGGCGTGCCGTCGGCCCGGCGCAATGTGACCGGCTCGTCCGCGGAACGAGTCGCGCGATCGTCCAGTTGGATCAGGCGCGACAGGTCGATGCCGTCGTCGATCATCGCATCCGTCAGGCCGAATACGCCGCGCGCGGTGCGGCAGGCGCCGACCACGCGGCGGTCGTCGTCATAGGCGAGCATGCCGTGGCCGTCGCCGGGCAATGTCGCGATCCATGAGGCACGGTAGCGCCGGCGGAAGAACGACTGCTCGATCCGCCGCGTCGCCTCCGCGGTGACGGCGAGCGCCAGTTCATGCGCGCTGCGGCCGAGATCGCTGCGGCAGGAGGAGATGTTGACGGCGCCGGCGAGCCGCCCGGCATGATCGAACAGCGGCGACACCGCGCAGGTGAACATGTGCCACTGCTCGCGGAAATGCTCGTCACCATGCACGATGATCGGCCGCTGCTCGGCGAGCGCGGTGCCGAGCCCATTGGTGCCCTCAAAAGTCTCGGCGAAGTTCGAGCCGGTGTAGATCTTCCACTCCAGGAACATCCGCGCGTAATCGCCCCCAGGCAGCCGGCTCACCAGCATCGTCGCGTTGGGATCGGCGAGGTTGACGCAGTAGCCGGAGTCGTGGAGCACGCGGGCAAGATCCTCGAGTTCCGGGACCGCGACCTGGATCAAATCCTCCATCGGTTCGGCGATGTGCCGGACCTCGGCTTCGGTCAGGGTCTGCGGCGGCCCGCGCCGGGCCGGATCGAGGTTGTGATTGACCACGCAGCGCCGCCAGGAGGCGGCAATCCGCGCCTCGGTGTCGACGCCAGCCACCTGATTGGCCGCCGATAAAACACGGGCGACGTGATTTGAGGCCGAAAGATTGGCCATCCAGAGGTCTCCACCCCGAATTTTCCGCGAAGTCTGGCAGCCAATGGCCGAATGTCAATTGGCCGCCGGGGTCGCGGGGAGGGGACCTTGGAGGGATCATTACCTCGGACGTGGCTCAATCTGCAGGCCGCGCCTCGGGAAATGTCCAGCTGCCATCGACAACGTCGGGCCGCGGTTGAAACAGCCGCACGGTGTAATTCCACCCCTGCGTGATCGGCAGGCAGTTGGCGACCTTGCCGTCGCAGCCGCCGAACTGGATGGTAACCGCGCCATCGGCGGACTTCCTGGCGGTCACGCTGTTCACCGCGTAGCTGCCGGTCGGGTTCGGCTGCAAATAGCCCTCACTGTTGTAAACGGTGAGCGACCAGAAGCCGTCGACGGGAACATTCTTCACCGTCAGCGTGTGGACGGTGCTGCCGTCGTTGCGCATCGGGGTGATCGGCAGATACAGCGCGTCCTTCTCGGGATTGCCGCCCCACAGCATGGCGCTGCCGATCAAATGCTTCACCGGATCGACCTGATGCGCGTCGGCGCCGAACATGCGCCGCGTATCGGAGACCGTGGTGCCGAGCTGCAGCAGCGCTGCCTTCACCTTGTTGAGGCTGGCTTCATCCCAGTTCGGCATGTCGAACGTGCCGGGGCGTTGCTGGTTCGATGTGATCGCGTCCTGCAGCGCGTGAACCTGCCCGATCTCTTCGCTGTCGGAGAAATCGACCAGGAAGCGGGCCACCGCAATGGCGTAGCGCGTGCCGATCGCCTCGCGCGTCAGGGTGTGGCTGCCCGCGCCGTAATAGATACCTCTGGTGTATTGATCCTCATTGACGATTTGCATCGCCATGAAGCGCTTGGCGCCGTCCGGCAGCGTGATTGTCACCGGTCCGGCATCGAGATCGAAGATCGCAAACGAATACAGCGTATCGCGGTTGGGGCGGACGATGCCTTGCTGTACCGGTGGCGCAAGCTCGCGGCCATGACGGAATTTTCCAAAGCCGCCGGCTTTGACCACGCCGGCGAAATAGACGTCGGTTTGTGCCCGCGCGTAGTTCGCGACGGTGACGGGTTGCGGCGGTGGCGCCGGTGTTTGTGCCGATGCGGCGGAACTGGCGAGCGCGAATGTCATGGCTGTCAGGATGCTCGTTTTCATAGGCTCTCCGGAGGTGAGGTCCCTCATGGCCGGAGAGGTAGGACAGCCAAATATGAAAATGAATGCCTAGGATTGGCAACAAGCTTTCCGGATATGATAGGCTGCCAGCATGGATCTCAACGCGGTCAGGATGTTCGTCGCGGTCGTTCAGGCCGGCAGCCTCTCGGCGGGAGCCGCGCGACTCGACATTCCGCTGCCGACACTGAGCCGCCGGATCCGGGATCTGGAACGGCAGCTGAAGGTGCAGCTGCTGGAGCGATCGGCGCGCGGCGCGAAGCTGACGGATGCCGGCGCGCGGCTGCACGAGCGCGCCGTCCAGGGTATCGAGCAACTGCTGGAAGCCGAGCAGGTGGTCGTCAACGACCAGATGCAGTTGAAGGGGCGTTTGCGGCTGTCGCTGCCGCAAACATTCGAGCCGTGGTGGGAGCTGCTGGCCGCTTTCCAGCAGCGCTATCCGGACATCCAAATTCACCTCTACTCGACCGAGCGTCGCGTCGACCTGGTCGAGGACGGCATCGATGTCGCGCTTCGGGTCGGCGCGATCGTGCACGAGGCGATGGTGGCGCGCCGCGTGCTGTCGTTCCGCAATGTGCTCGTGGCCAGCTCGCGATTGGTCAAGCGCTTCGGGCTGCCGAAGCACCCGGACGCGCTACGCCACCTGCCGTGCGGGGTATGGGCATCGCGGATCGATACCCAGGTGCGCTGGGACCTCGGCGGGAAAATGGTCGAGCCCAACGCCGTGTTGTCGACCAACGACTATCATCATCTGTGCACCCGCGCGCTGCGCGGCGACGTGGTCACGGAGCTGCCGCCCTTCCTGGCGGCGGCGGCGATCCGTGAGAAACGTCTGATCCGGTTGCTGCCGCAGCATCCGTTGCCCGAGTGGTCGCTCAACCTGCTCTATCCGCAGCACCGTCACCAATCGACCATCGTGCGAACCTATCTGGATTTCTGCCAGGGCTATCTGCCGAAGATCGTTCAGGCCTGCACGGTGTGAGTGGGTCGATGCACCGTGTCTCTCTCCTCGTCATTCCGGGGCGACGCGATAGCGTCGAGCCCGGAATCCATTCATCCGCAGGATGTGCGGCCCAATGGATTCCGGGCTCGTGCTTCGCACGCCCCGGAATGACGACGGAGGGAACTACATCCCGTCGATATGCTTCGCTAGTCCGCCCTATCGAGACTACTTCACGTCACCGGCCGTGAGCAGCACGAACGAACGCCCGGCCGTCTTGTACGTGCTGTCGAACGCAAACTGCGCACCTGCCGGCTCCTCCGGCGCATTGGTATCCATGAGCAGCGACCACTGTGGCCCGGCGGACGTTGCCGGCAGCTTGAAGTCGACCTCGCCCTCGTAGCTGTTGAGGATCACGATCACGGTGTCGTCCTCACCCGCGCGGGCGATCGCGGTTTTGCGCGCGCGGCCGTCGAGCACGACGCCGAAACATTTGATCCAGCCGGTGGTCCAGTCGGCCGCCGTCATCTCCACGCCTGAGGTGCTGATCCAGACCACGTCGCGGATCTCGAGCTGGGGATCGCGATCGCCGGAGAGGAAGCGGCTGCGGCGCAGGATCGGATAGTCGCGCCGCAGCTTGATCATCCGTTTGGTGAAGGCGAGCAGCTTCTCGGCGTCATCTGAGAAATTCCAGTCGAACCAGGAGATGTCGTTGTCCTGGCAGTAGGCGTTGTTGTTGCCGCGCTGGGTGCGGCCGAACTCGTCGCCGCCGAGCAGCATCGGCGTACCCTGCGAGGCCAATAGCGTCGCCAGCATGTTGCGCTTCTGGCGTTCGCGCAAAGTGCGGATCTCGGGATTGTCGGTCGGGCCCTCGGCGCCGCAATTCCAGGAGTGGTTGTCGGACGAGCCGTCGTTGTTGTTCTCGCCGTTGGCCTCGTTGTGCTTGTTGTTGTAGCTCGCCCAGTCGTTCAGCGTGAACCCGTCATGGGCGGTGATGAAATTGACGCTGGCCCAGGTGCGGCGTCCCTCGCGGTTGAACACATCGTGCGAGCCGAGCAGCCGCGGCGCCAGGCTGCCCGGCGCCGCCTCGCCGCGCCAGAAATCTCGCACAATGTTGCGGTACTTGTCGTTCCATTCCGCCCAGCCCGGCGGGAAGCCGCCGACCTGGTAGCCGCCGGGGCCGCAGTCCCACGGCTCGGCGATCAGCTTGACGGTCGCGAGCAACGGGTCCTGGTTCATTGCCTTCAGGAAGCCGGACTGCTCGTCGAAGCCGTAGACCTCGCGCGCCAGGATGGTGCCGAGATCGAAGCGGAAGCCGTCGACATGCATGTGGCCGGCCCAGTAGCGCAGGCTGTCCATCACCATCTGGATCACGCGGGGATGCGACAGGTTCACCGTGTTGCCGGTGCCGGTGTCGTTGATGTAGTAGCGCCGCTTGTCAGGCAAGAGGCGATAATAGCTTGCATTGTCGATGCCCTTGAACGACAGCGTCGGGCCGCGCTCATTGCCCTCGGCGGTGTGGTTGTAGACGACGTCCAGAATGACTTCGAGCCCGGTGCCATGCAGCCGCGACACCATCTCCTTGAATTCGCGCAGGCTGTTCGGCACGTCGGCGGCGTAGCGCGGATCCGGCGCGAAGAAGCCGATCGTGTTGTAGCCCCAGTAGTTGACGAGGTGCTTGTCCAGCAGGTTGCTGTCGTTGATGAAGGAATGCACCGGCAATAGCTCGACCGAAGTGATGCCGAGCGCCTTCAGATGATCGATCGCTGCGTTCGACCCGAAGCCGGCATAGGTGCCCCGCAGGTTCTCAGGGACGCCCGGATGCTGTTTGGTAAAACCCTTGACGTGGGTCTCGTAGACCACCGTCTCGTCCCAGTGCACGTCCTGCCGCTGCGCCTCCTGGACCCAGTCGAAGTTGGGATCGACCACCACGCATTTCGGCATGAACGGCGCGCTGTCGCGCTCGTCGAAGGTCAGATCGTCGCCCGATTCCATCTTGTAGCCGAACACCGCCGGATTCCAGGTGAGGCTGCCGGCATGGGCGCAGGCATAGGGATCGAGCAGCAGCTTGTTCGGATTGAATCGGTGCCCGCCATCGGGCTGGTAGGGGCCGTAGACGCGATAGCCGTAGAACGTGCCGGGCTGCACGCCGTTGATGAAGCCGTGAAACACCTGGTCGGTATATTCGGGCAGCTCGAAGCGATGCGTCTCGCGCTCGCCGTCGAACAGGCAGACTTCGACCTTGGTGGCGTTGGCGGAAAACACCGCGAAGTTGGTGCCGTGGCCGCTCCAATGGGCACCGAGCGGATAGGGCAGCCCTTCCTCGATCAAAAAATCGGACATCGTGTCCCCCAAGCCTGGAACTGACAAATCAACCAGCAACAAACGCCGCCGCGCGGAAAACGTTGCATAGGCTAGTTTAGCGGCAGTTGCCGGTGGTTCGTATGACGTCCGGGCAGGCCGAGCGCGTCATGTCGCGAGAATGCCGATGTTTGATCCACAGGCCATTCGACACACTCGGTGTCGTCCTGGCGAAGGCCAGGACCCATTACCCCAAATCTCATTTGTTGCACGACGCCGGGGCCACGATCTGCTCCGTCACCGAATGCGGTGGCAATGGGTCCTGGCTTTCGCCAGGACGACGGCGCGGCTTACAGCAACCGCATCCCCGTCAAACCCGCATGCCCATTCTTGCCAAGACCATCGCACTAATTGCCCGTCAGCATTGCAAACCGCCGTCGGTCGATCCGCTCGCGCGCCGATTGTCCCGCTGCGGCGCAAAGGTCGGGTGCATAAAGCTGGCAGCTTCCGCGTTCTGCGGTCGCCTTGTCGATCATCTCCAGAAGCTGCGAAGGCGCGATGTCGGGGGACGCGGCAATGCGGCCGGCGACGACGTGCTTTTCCATTGTCTCGTGCTCAGCGTGATCGAGATCGGGGTTGCGCCAGCAATTTGCGCACATGATCTTGAAGCTCTCCGAGTGCGAATAGATCACGGCGTCCCCGTCCAACTCTTCGCTGATGTCGGCCAACTGCCGTGCCGTCTCCTGCGTGCCTGCGAAAGCGAAGAACTGGTAATTCCGGCGCAGCAGCGTTGCCAGATGCGGGAAAACCGGTATCTGCTGCTCGCCATAAGTGTGATGCGTAATCGGGGCGCCGTCCATGAGGATGACATCGCCATAGTCGACGCCGAGATCGCCGTACAGCACGCTGCGGATAATGCCATGGCACGGAGACAACCGTTCGATCCAGACCGTTTCCTCCTCGCCTGGGTCATCACGATCTGCCGTCCGCTCGGCGAGCGGACGCGCGGCAAGCCTCACCTTGCAACCCGGATATCCACCCTCCGGCAACCCAAAGCGTCCATGCTCGATTTTCTGCTCCATGCGCTTCCACACGCCCAACGCGGTCTCGGCATCCCGAGCGCCCGTGGCGCAGATGCCGAGATTCCATTCGGTGCTGTCGACAGCCTCTTCTGACAGGCTTGCAGCGGCCCGGTCCGCCGCCACGCCTTCGGCGAACCTGCCGCGCGTCTTGTAGAACAGCCCCAGATTATAGTGATGTGCGCTCCTTTGCGGATCGATGTCGATCAGTCTTCGAAGACTGGCCTCGGCGATCGCATCGTGCTGGCGCGCCGTCATTCGCGCCGACGTGGCGAGCCCGCGCAGGATCTGCTCCTGTTCAGGCCGCCCTTCACTGAGTTTCGACAAGCGGTCCAGCTTTGCGACCATCGTCTGAAATATCGGGTGCTCCGGCGGCGGCGCATTCAGATCGTCGATGTCGCGGACGGCTTCGAGGCACATGCCGAGCCTTGAGAGGATAGCTATGTCGTCATCGTGGGCGTCGGCGATCTCTGCAAGAATGTCGGCCGCCTCCTCCCTCGTGAGGCTTCGTTCGTCGACAATCCATAACAACGCCATCGCCGCCTCAGGCTGGTGGCGCTGGGCCTTTCGGAGCGGTTGGATCTTCTGCGATGCAGCCTGCTTGCGGTCCGCCCGTCCTTCTGCAACGGCGTCACGTGCAATCGCGTCGATCTCGTCGAAAGGGAGAACTGCGCTGGGACCATTCGACATGATCGGCTTCTCCGTGTCGACGCTTCGGTTGAAAGGGGAATGGCGATGGTCTCAATGCAGCGAGACTACATCAATTTCATCCCCTTCAAGCTCGTATGCCCGTTCTTGCCGACGATGATGTGATCATGCACGGCGATCCCGAGCGGCTTTGCGATGTCGACGATGGCTTTCGTCATCTGGATGTCGGCCTGCGACGGGGTCGGGTCGCCGGAAGGATGATTGTGCACCAGGATCAGCGCGGTGGCGGACAATTCCAGCGCGCGCTTGATCACCTCGCGGGGATAGACCGGGGTGTGATCGACGGTGCCGGTCTGCTGCACCTCGTCGGCGATCAGCTGGTTGCGCTTGTCGAGGAACAGCAGGCGGAATTGCTCCTTGTCGGCGAACGCCATGCCGCTGCGGCAATAGTCGATGACGTCGTTCCAGGACGACAGCGCGATGCTACGCTTGATCTCGCCCTTGGCGATCCGGTCCGCGGCCGCGGCGAGCAGCTTGAGCTGGTTGATCGAGGCGTCCTTAACGCCTTCGACCTCGCGCAGCCGCGCCGGCGACGCGTGCACGACCTCGGCGAACGAACCGAACTTCTTCAACAGCGCCTTCGCCAACGGCTTGGTGTCGCGGCGCGGGATCGCGGCGAACAGCGCCATCTCGAGGAGCTCATAGTCGGTCAGCGCGTCCGGCCCGGCGGCGTAGAAGCGCTCGCGCAGCCGTTCGCGATGGCCGTGATAATGCGGCGTCTCGTCGGTGTCGTCGTTGCTGGCGTCGGGTCTGGCGGGCATCGGCCACAACCATGCCGTGCCTGCCGCGTTTTGCAAGGGCCGATGCAGCGTCCCGGTTTGCCACGACGCGACGGGCGAATTACCGTTGCCTGCAACGAGATCGAAAAGGGGAGGGCGGCGTGACGTCATTCAAGGTAATCCGCTCGCGTGCCGAGAAGCGCAAGGGCGGGCCGAAGGCGCTCGAGAAACTGCTGCGGCCGCCGGTGGGCGCCAAGGCACTGGCAAAGCTCGGCGACGACCGCGTGCTGGCCGAAATGACCAGGCGCGTGTTCTGCGCGGGTTTTGCCTGGAGCGTGATCGACGCCAAATGGGAGGGCTTCGAGGACGCGTTCCTCGGCTTCCAGCCGGCAAAGCTCGCGTTCAAGCCGGACGAATATTGGGAGAAGCTCGTCAGCGACACCAGGATCGTGCGTAACGGCGCCAAGATCATGTCGGTGCGCGACAATGGCCGCTTCGTGCAGGAGATCGCGCGCGAGCACGGCAGCTTCGGCAAATTCCTTAGCGCCTGGCCGTCAGCGGACGAGATCGGGCTGCTCGATCTGCTGAGCAAGCGCGGCAGCCGGCTCGGCGGCAACACCGGGCAGATGCTGCTGCGCTTTCTCGGCTGGGACGGCTTCGTCACCTCGCGCGACGTCGTCGCCTGCCTGCGTGATGCCGGGCTCGACATAGCCGAGGAGGTCAAGTCGAAGCGCGATCTCGCCAAGGTGCAGGCGCAGTTCAACGCCTGGGCAGAGGAGACCGGGCTATCCTATCTGCATCTGTCGCGGATCTGCGCGATGTCGATCGGCGAGAACCACACGCCCGAGGAGATCGTCGAGCGGACGCGGAGCGACTATTGACCTTGTCGAGGGCGCTTACACCTGAACCCACGGCTTCTCGCCGTGGCGCTCGGACAGCGTGAAGATCTCGACGCCGTCGGCGGTGACGCCGACCGAGTGCTCGAACTGTGCCGACAGCGAACGGTCGCGGGTCACCGCGGTCCAGCCATCGGACAGGATCTTCACATGCGGCTTGCCGAGATTGATCATCGGCTCGATGGTGAAGAACATGCCGGGCTTCAGCGGCGCGCCTTCGCCGGGGCGGCCGATATGGATGATGTTCGGCTCGTCGTGAAACAGGCGACCGAGGCCGTGGCCGCAGAAGTCGCGCACCACGCTCATGCCTTGCGGCTCGACGAAGCTCTGGATGGCGTGGCCGATATCGCCGGTGGTGGCGCCGGGCTTGACGGCGGCAATGCCGCGCATCATCGCCTCATACGTCACCTCGATCAGCCGCTCGGCCTTCCGCGCGATGGCGCCGATCGCATACATGCGGCTGGAATCGCCGTACCAGCCGTCGACGATGAAGGTGACGTCGACATTGACGATGTCGCCTTCCTTCAGCGGGCGGTCGCCCGGCATGCCGTGGCAGACCACGTGATTGATCGAGGTGCAGGTCGAGTAGCGATAGCCGCGATACATCAGCGTCGCCGGATAGGCGCCGTGGTCGAAGGCGAACTTGCGGACGAAGTCGTCGATGACCGAGGTCGGGACGCCCGGCTTGACGATGTCGGTGAGCGCATCGAGGCATTTCGACACCAGGGCGCCTGCCTTGCGCATGCCGGCAAAGCCGCTCGGTCCGTGCAGCTTGATCTGGCCGGTCTTGCGAAGCGAGGTGTCGGTGGCGTCGATATAGCTCATGGGCGGGATGTTTCTTCGGGCAAGGGGCTGATTTCAGGCCCTAATTTAATGATCGGCGCGCCCGGCGCAAGCCAAGCTTGGGCATGGGGACAATGCTCAAACGGCTTGATTTTTCGGCCAAATCCAGAACAGCGGCGGCCGCTTGCCCGAAAAAGCCGTGCGGAGGCGTCAGCTGGAGACCTCGACCACGCTCTCGACAGGCAGCGCGCCGCCGCGGATGCGGAGTTCCCGCACCGGGTAAGGCACCTTGATGCCGTCCTGCTTGAAGGCGTCCCACAGCGACAGCATGACGTCGCTCTTCACGCCGTCCATGCCGTCGGGATCGGCGATCCAGAAGGTCAGCGAGAACTTCATGCCGAGTTCGGCGAATTCGGTCAGGATGCAGTTCGGCGGCTTGCCCTTGAGCGCGCGGGCGTGGGCGGTGGCGGTATTGATCGCGAGCTTGCAGACCAGCCTCGGATCGGCATCGTAATTGGCGGCGAAGGCGATCTTCACCAACGTGTTCTTGTCGGTGTAGGTCCAGTTGGTGACCTTCTGCGTCACCAGGTCCTCGTTCGGGATCAGGAACTCGCGGCCGTCGCCGGCGGCGACCGAGATGTAGCGGGTCTTCATCGCGCTGATGCGGCCCTGGCTGTCGCCGATGGTGACGAGGTCGCCCGGCTTCACCGACTTGTCGACCAGCAGGATGATGCCCGAGATGAAGTTGGCGACGATCTTCTGCAGGCCGAAACCGATGCCGACGCCGACGGCGCCGGACAGCACCGCGAGCGCCGACAGGTTGATCCCGACCGCGCTCAGGGCAATCGCGACCGCGATCACCATCAGGCCGATGCGAATGATCTTGACCAGCAACACCTGGATCGACGGGGTCAGGTCGGTCGAGCGGGTGATCTGGCCATCGATGAAATTGCTGGCGATATTGCTCAGCCACAGCGCCAGGATCAGCACCGCGCCGGCCTTGATCAGCAGCAGCGGGCTCAGCCGCAGACCGCCCACGATGACCGCGAACGAATCCAGCGTATCGGCCGCCCAGTCGAGCTGGCCGATGATGCTGAGGGCGGCGACCACCCAGGCCGCGATCGAGACCAGTTTGACGATGAAGGCGTTGTCGATCACCGAGGTCACGAGGCGGATCACGAGCCAGGCCAGCGCCAGCTTGGCGGAGACCGCGATCAAATAGCTGCGGCTCGGCCAGGTCGCGTGCCACATCACGATGCGCGAGATCACCATCAACACCGCGAACACTGCGGTGGAGGCGCTCGATACCATCACGCGGGCAAAGTGCCGGAGCGGCAGCGGCCAGCGGCTCGCCAGCGACGACATGTTGACCCGCGCATGAATGGCGGTATCGGCGGCGTAGGCGACGCCCGCGGCGGCGAGGATGATGCCGAACTGCAGATAGAACCAGGGCGAAGCGATCTCGGCACCGACCGAGCGCGCCGCCATTTGGATCGATTCCAGGACGTCCTTCCAGCTCATGTCCATCGGCAAAATCTCAACTCGAAGCGCGGGTCAGGCGAATGTGATTCGAAGGTGCAGCCAGAATCCCACAATGGCGCGCACGCGACCATCGATACACCACAGTGTCGGGGCGAGTTAGAGCGTTTTCGAGCGAAGTGGTCACCGGTTCGCGTGAAGAAAACGCGTCAAAACAAGAATCGAGAGCCCCGTTCCGATCTTGTCGGAACGAAAAAAGGTTCTCGGGGCTCACGGGACCGGGCACATTGCCGCTTAGGACAGAAATCGGTTGGCGTCCCAGTGTGGCGACGATAAGGATGCAATTGCAAGTATTTGAGACCTCCCAAGTCCTTGAGACCTCCAAAGGCGCATGGCATCCCTCGACTCCGTCAGTATAGCGATCCTGCTCGGTGCGGTGCTGGTGATGGCCGGCATCCTGTCCAGCCTGCTGGCGCTGCGGTTCGGCGCCCCCTTGCTGCTGGTGTTCTTGCTGGTCGGCATGCTGGCGGGCGATTCCGGCCCTGGCCGGCTGCAGTTCGACGACGTCCGCACCACCTATTTGGTCGGCTCGGTGGCGCTGGCGCTGATCCTGTTCGACGGTGGATTGAAGACGCGGTTTGCCAGCATCCGCACGGTGCTGGCACCCTCGATGATGCTGGCGACCGCGGGCGTGCTGCTGACCGCGCTGATCACGGCGCCGGTCGCCCGCTATGTGCTCGACCTCAACTGGACCGAGTCGCTTCTGGTCGGCGCCGTCGTGGCCTCGACCGACGCTGCCGCGGTGTTCCTCCTGGTGCACACCCAGGGCCTGCGCCTGCGCCCGCGCGTCGGCGCGACGCTGGAGGCGGAGTCCGGCACCAACGACCCGTTCGCGATCTTCCTCACCTTGATGCTGGTCGAGTTCATCTCGATCGGCCAGAGCTCGGCCGCGCACATCGCGATGGAGTTCATCCAGGAAGCCGTGCTCGGCGCCATCATCGGGGTGATCGGCGGCCGGCTGGTGGTGATCGCGCTGAATCGCGTCGCGCTACCGCAGGGCCTGCATGCGCCGTTCGTCACGACCGCGGCGCTGGTGATCTTCGGCGGCTCCCAGATCGTGCATGCCTCGGGATTCCTTGCAGTCTATCTCGCCGGTATCATCATCGGCAACCGGCCGACCCGCGCGCATAATTCGGTAGTGACCTTCCTCGACGCCGCGACCTGGCTGGCCCAGATCGTGATGTTCGTGCTGCTCGGCTTGCTGGTGTCGCCGCATCGGCTGCTCTCCAGCGCCGGCGGCGCGGTGCTGGTGGCGTTTGCGCTGATGCTGGTGGCACGGCCGCTGGCGGTCCTGATCTGTCTTGCGCCGTTCAAGTTCAACTGGCGGGAGAAGGTCTTCATCGCCTGGACCGGCTTGCGCGGCGCGGTCGCGATCTTCCTGGCCTCGATCCCGATGCTGGTCGGCCTGTCGAAGGCCTATCTGTATTTCGACGTCGCCTTCGTCGTCGTCATCATCTCGCTGCTGCTGCAGGGCTGGACGCTGGGGCCGGCGGCGCGGCGGCTGCACGTCGCGCTGCCGCGCGCCGAACGCGGCCCGCGCCGCGTCGAACTGGATCTACCCGGCCAGCTCGAGCAGCAGCTGGTCGGCTATCCGGTGCGGCCGAAGAGCCTGTATTTCCGCCGCGGCCTGATCCCGTCGTGGTCGAAGCCGACGCTGGTGATCCGCGACGAGCGGATCCTGACGCCGGTCGAGGCCGATCCGGTCGCGCCCGGCGACTACATCTACCTGCTGGCGCCGCCGGAGCGCGCCGAGGCGCTCGACCGCTTCTTCGTCGACATGGCGCCGTCGAGCGCGCCCGATCCGCATCTGCTCGGCGACTTCATGGTGTCGGGCGAGCATACGCTCGGCGAGCTCGCCGAGATCTACGGCGTCAAGGTCGACGAGCACCAGGCCAAGCTGACGCTGGCGGATTTTTTCGACGTCAATCTCGACCGTGCGCCGAAGGAAGGCGCCGAGCTTGCGCTCGACGAGATCGTGCTGGTGGCGCGCAGCATCAGCGGCGGCCGCGTCAATGTCGTCGGCCTGCGCCTGCCGGAGGAAGAGGAGGAGGTCGCACCGCAGACGCGGATGCAGACCGTTCGCCGCAAGCTCGCCGATATCTGGGCGTCGGTCGCCGGCGTCTGAAGCATGATCCGGAAAAGTGCGAAGCGGTTTTCCGAAAAGATCATGCTCAAACAAGGAGCTAAAGCGCGATGACGATTCAACCTAATCTCATCGCGCTTTAGCGCGTTTTCGAGCGAAGTGAATGCCGGCTCGCGTGAAGAAAACGCGTCGGAATAAGACCGGCGCCGTCACTGCTTGCGCAGGAAGCTCGAATCCGGGGCGAACTTCTTGATCATGTCGGACAGGCCGTCGTCGGCCGGCGGGCCCTTGGACGCAGCGTCCGTCGTGGGCTCGTCCTTGAACTTCTGGCCGGATATCTCGGCCAGCGCCGCAAGCAGCGTCTCGTCGAGATTGTCGGCCGGTGTCTTTGCTGGCGGTGTCTTCGCAGGCGGCGGTGTTGGCTCCGGCTTGGATGCGTCCGCCCGTCTGGCGGCGGCCTCGCTGATGGCGGTGATCAACGATGCTTCGAGGTCGGCGGGCGTCTCTGCCGGCAACGGCGGCGGCGCGGCGGGCTTTGCGTCCCGGGGGGCGCGGCCGAACAGCGGCTCCCGCTGGCTCGCTGTCGACGGCCGGCTGTCGGTGGCCTTGCCAGGCTCCTTGCCCGGCCCCTTGGCAGGCTTGAAGAGACCCGCGCGTTCGGCGGCGACCCTGGCGGAAGCCTCCTCGACCGTGGCGAGCAGGGACGCTTCCAGCGCATCGGCGGGATTGCTCGGCGCAGTCGCCGGCCTGGCGGCAGGGCCGGCCACCTGCCTTGGCTCCGGCCGGAACGGCAGCGGCGGTGGCTGCGATGCTTCGACCGTCGCGGGCGGCGGGGCCGGCTGGCCGTCGCGGGCGCGCGCGATGATGCCGTCGACGATCGCGCCCAAGCGGCTCTTGTCGGGGGCGGCGAGATAGCTGGCCGCGAGCTCATCGACATATTGCGGGCCGTAATCGGCCAGCACCTTGGCAAGCTGGGCGAGATCGGGATCGCTTTCGACCAGCCGGCACCAAGCCTGCCGGTCATACTGCCGGTCATAGGGCGCATCACCGTTCCTCTCGGGCCAGGCCACCCGGCGCGGCTGGCGCTGCGGTCCGGTGTCCTGGCCAGTGTCTTGGCCAGTGACGGGGTCGAGGGTCGGCGGCTGTAGCCCGGCACTGAGACGCGGCGGGGTAAATCCTCCAGCCCCGGCCGGGACGGCGTCATCACCGGGGCGTCGGCGGCGCTCGGCGACCTGCAGCGAGATCAGGCCGACGCCCATCAGCAGGAAGCCCAGCGCGGCCCACGAAATCGTGGCGCACAACAGCCCGCCGATCAGCAGCAATACCCAGCCAGTCAGTCGCAAAGTGCACCTTTCCCCATGCCCGATCGGATGTCCCGATCCGGGCCTAGCAGACAAGATGGGCTATCTTATGCCGACTTTCGGAAAAACGGCCAGCTACGCGCCGCCCGTCAACACCTTAACACCGCCGAACGCGGTGACCTGGCCGTGGCGCAGCATCACGATCTGGGTGGCGAGCTGGCGAAGCTCGGCCGCGTCGTGGCTGACATAGACCATCGGGACGCCGGCCTCGTCGCGCAGCCGCACCAGATAGGGCAGGATCTCTAGCTTGCGGCTCTCGTCGAGCGCGCCCAGCGGCTCGTCCAGCAGCAACAGCCGCGGCTTGGAAAGCAGCGCCCGGCCGAGCGCGACGCGCTGCCGCTCGCCGCCGGAGAGCTTCCCGGGGCGGCGGTCGAGCAGCGCGCCGATGTCGAGCAGATCGACGACGCGTTTGTGTTGCGCAGGATCTTCCGTGAGGCCGTTCATGCGGCGGCCGTAATCGAGGTTCTGCCTGATATCGAGATGCGGAAACAGCCGCGCATCCTGGAACACGTAGCCGATGCGGCGGCGATATGTCGGGATGTGAATGCCGGCCGCGGTGTCGTCGACCGTCTCGCCGTCGATCACGATGGTGCCGCGATCGGGACGCACCAGCCCGGCGATGGTGTTGATCAGCGACGTCTTGCCGGAGCCGGACGCGCCGAACAGGCCGGTGACGCGGCCCTCGCTGGTGAACGCGGCCGTGAGTGAGAACTCTCCGAGCTGCTTGGTGATGTCGACGCGCAGCATCGCTATTGTCCGTGCAGGCGCGCGGTGGCGCGGCGCGCGAATACTTCGGCGGCGACCAGCGCACCGACCGCGAGCACGACCGAGATGATCACGAGCCGCGCCGCGGCGCTGTCGCCGTCAGGCGTCTGGATCAGCGAGTAGATCGCCGACGAAATGGTCTGGGTCTCGCCGGGGATATTGGAGACGAAGGTGATGGTCGCGCCGAACTCGCCGATCGCCTTGGCAAAGCCGAGTACCATGCCGGCCAGCACGCCCGGCAGCGCGAGCGGCAGCGTCACGGTTGCAAACACCCGCCAGGGCGCGGCGCCGAGCGTCTCGGCGGCCTGCTCGAGGCGGCGGTCGACCGCCTCGATCGAAAGCCGGATCGGGCGCACCAGAAGCGGAAACGACATTACGCCGCAGGCGAGTGCCGCGCCGGTCCAGCGGAATGCGAACACGATGCCGAGGTGATCGGCCAGCCAGCCGCCGACCAGTCCGCGCTTGCCGAAGGTCAGCAGCAGCAGATAGCCGGTGACGACGGGCGGCAGCACCAGCGGCAGATGCACGGCAGCATCGAGCAGCGACTTGCCCCAGAAATCGCGTCGCGCCAGCAGCCAGGCGAGCGCGATCCCGAACGGGGTCGCCACCAGCGTTGCGATGACGGCGACCCGCAGCGACAGCAGGATCGCCGTCCATTCGGTCGGCGAGATATCAAACACGCTCAGGTCGTCGGGCTGATCAGGAACTTGAAGCCGTATTTCTCGAGGATCGTCTTCGCCGCCGACGAGCGCAGGAAGGCGAGATAGTCAGCGGTCTCGGGCTTGGCGGTCGTGGTCGCCGCAACCGGGTAGATGATCGCGGGATGGGTGTCGGCGGGGAAGGTGCCGACGATTTTGACGCCCGGCTCGACCTTGGCGTCGGTCGAATAGACGATGCCGAGCACGGCTTCGCCGCGCGCCACCAGCGTCAATGCCGCGCGCACGCTCTCGGCCATCGCGAATTTCGGCTCCGCCGCCTGCCAGGCGCCGAGCTTCTCGAGCGCGGCCTTGGCGTATTTGCCGACCGGCACCGCCTTGACGTCGCCGGTGGCGATCTTGCCGTCCCCGGCGAGCTTGGCGAGATCGAAGCCGGGACCGATGTTGACATTGCTGATCATGGAATCCCTCGGCGCGATCAGCACGATCGAATTGCCGAGCAGGTTCACCCGCGTCGGCTCATTGATGTTCTTCTGCTTGATCGCGTAGTCCATCCAGTCGGTGTCGGCGGAGACGAACACGTCGGCCGGCGCGCCCTGCTCGATCTGCTTTGCCAATGCCGAACTCGCGGCATAGCTGGCGCTGATCTTGACGCCGGTCTTGGCGGTATAGGCCGCATCGATCTCGTCGAGCGCGTTCTTCATCGAGGCGGCGGCAAAGACGGTGAGCGTCTTGTCTTCGGCGCGCGCGGGCGAATGGATCGCGCCGAGCAGGATGACGAAGGCAGTGAAAAGTCCGGCAAGCCTTGAAATCGAAAGTCGTGACATGGAAAGCGCTCCGTGCGAGCTCGCGCACGAACGGGCGCGCGCAAACCAGGCGTTGGGTGGGTTCTGGGCGCGACGGACGGAAGCGCTGTTCCGCTGCTTCCCGAAGGACTTACGGTCCTCAGGGATATCGCACTGCAAACATAGCAGGCTGGGACTTACGGTAAAGGCGACCGTTTGTCTAACTGGTCGCGCTATTCATCCGACGGCTGGATCGCGATCGACAGCGAGTTCTCTTTGGAGCCGCTGACCTGCAGCACGAAGGGGCTGGCAGCGAGGTCATATTTCATGGTCTTGCGGATACCGTCGCAATCGGTGGCGCCGCTGAAGGCCTTCGGCTTCAGGAAGTGCCCGTCCTGCACCAGGTCGACCCAGGCGCCGGCCGACAGGCTGACGGTATAGAGCCCGGCTTTCGGTGCCGCCTTGAAGCTGGTGAAGCCGGCAAAGGTGCCGTCCTTCGGTGCGCGCTCGGGCGGGCTCGGCAGTTTGGCGTCGGCGGGGGCCACCAGCGCCAGTGTGATCGCGGTCGACGGTACTGCCGTCTGCTCACTGCCCGAGGCCAGCTTGGCGCGATCGGGCGCGCTGAGCGCGGCGCGTGCGCGGTCGATCGACCATTTGAACTTGTCGCAGCCGCTCGGCTCTTCCGCCGCGAAGGCGGGAACTGAGACAAACAGGAGCGATGCGGCGAGGAGCGATTTGCGCATGACTGGTCCAATGCATTTGTGACGGATGAAAAGAGATCAGCGGCCCCGATCCATCGCTCGAACGCGCTTACGGCGCGACGACGCGGGATCATAACGCAGTTCGAGCCGGCTGGAAAAGCCGCCTGACAAAGATGTTATTGCGTTGGCCTCTTGCTTTCGCATGATCTTTTCGGAAAACCGCTTCGCACTTTTCCGGATCATGCTTATTGCTTGGCGTCGGCTGCGTTCAGCACCGTTTTGCACTCCGCCGGCATCTGCGCCAGCGTCATCGGTGGACGCGGTTTCGGCGGTTTCGGCGGAGGCTTCGGATGCAGCACCGAGTCCTTGAACCAGTAGGCAAGGTCGGACGGCTTGCAGCCTTCGCCCTCCGATTGCGGCTTCTGCCCCTCGCATGCGGGGCTGCCGGACGGACACCGCATGCGGATGTGGAAGTGGTAGTCGTGGCCCCACCACGGCCGGATCTTCGACAGCCAGCTGCGGTCGCCCTTGGCCTGGCGGCATAGCGCTTTCTTGATCGCAGGATTGACGAAGATGCGCTGCACGGCAGGCTCGCGCGCCGCGTCGCGGATGACCAGCACATGACTGGGCGTGAACACGCGCGGATCGATATCGAGCCGGTCGTCGCGCACCATCATCACCGCTGACATCTCCTCGCGATCCTCCCGCGACAATTTGCGATCCGGCATCGGCGTCAGCCAGATGTCGGCGTCGAGCCCGATCTGGTGGCTGGCGTGACCGGAGAGCGCGGGGCCGCCGCGCGGCTGGCCGATGTCGCCGACCAGGATGCCGGGCCAGCCGGCGTCCTTGTGCGCGCCGGCCGCAAGCCGCTTCAGCAGCGCGATCATGTCGGGGTGGCCCCAATAGCGGTTGCGCGACAGGCGCATCACCTGCCAGGTGTCGCCGTTCAGCGGCATCTGCGCGGCGCCGGCGAGACAGCCCTTGGTATAGCCGCCGATCGATTGGGTCGGCATTGCCGCCGGCAGCACCTTGCGCGCGAACAGCTGCTTCGCCCCGATCGTTGGATCGTTAGGGTTAGCGAGCGGCGGCAATGGCTGCGGATTGAGCGAACCCTTGTCCTGCGCACGCGCGGAGATGGTGCAGGCGAGGAGGGTGGAGATCAGGAGCGGGATCAGACGCAGGCGGGGTGTCATTCGGATCACTCTGTCTGCGCAAGGCTAACATGGATTCGACGCAGGCGAACCGCGCTTTCATCCCATTTGCTTGATCGCCCACAAGGCGGATCGAGCTTGCAAGACGCGCGCCTTGCAGCAATGCGTATCGGTGGCCTGACGGACCGATCTGTTGTAACTCCTCTGGCTTTCGCTAGCGCCATAGTGGGAGAATGTAATGCCGATTGGCACAGGTTCGGTTCGAGTGCGAGAGGCAACCCAATCGGACCGCGACTTTCTTCTCGCATTGTCTCCTCGTCTCTCAGGCGTCCCCGGTCCCGCGTGGCATGGCTTGGAAGCGATGGAACAGTTTCAAGACCGGTACACGGCCGCCACCGTGAATCAGGCCGTCGAACACTCCCGGACACTCATCGCCGTGTCGGACGATGATGTGCGGTTGGGCTACATCCATATGCAGCCCGGAAAGGATGGCGTAACCGACGAGGTATGTGGCTATGTCGCGATCCTAGCCCTTACCGAACAGGCCGAGGGGCAGGGCATCGCCAAATTGCTGATGAGCCATGCCGAGGATTGGGCACGCGAAATGCTGTATCGGTTTCTCAGTCTCGATGTGTTCGCCGACAATCGACGCGCGGTTGATTTTTATGAGCGCGGTGGTTTTCGTTCGGAGACGATCCGCATGGTCAAGCCGCTATAACCCGCAATCGGAAGTCCTCTCGTCATTGCACGTGCTGCCTTAACCCTGCGATAACCCTGTCACGCGCTGACAAACATTCGTGCGCTTGAGCCGCATCCGGCGCGTTCATTGTGCAGTGGTGCGCCGATTTACGCTTTCTTCACCACGCTCCGGCGGGTCCACGCCGCAAATCTGCGCTGTTCGCCGCGTGCGCACCGCAAGCTACTCGCATCCGGCGTGAGCTCGCCTGCAAAGCGGGCAGCTACGGCTTTCTCAGGCAGCGCAGCTATTCGCCGAGAGATACCAATTTTTCAGACACTTATCGCAGAAATGTCACCGAACTGGAATGCGCGTGGGGCGTGCGATAGCGATGATGCGGCCGAAGAAGATCAAGAAGCCGAAGCAGGCCAAACTGTCAGGCCCAGGGGGCCGCCGGGTGAGGCCGATGCCGAAGGTGTGCGGCAGTTCGCGCCGCACCGCCGTCGAGATCGGCGAACTGGTGCGCCAGCGCGCGCAGGCCGATGCCGCGATCGTCGAGGCCCGCAGGTCCAATGCGCGGCTGCGCGAGGCGATCGACATCCTGCCGCAAGGCATCGTGTTCCTGGACCCCGAGGGCCGCTACACCCTCTGGAACAAGAAATACTCGGAAATCTACAAGCGCAGTTCCGACCTATTCGAGCACGGCGCGCGCCTGGAAGACACCATCCGCATCGGCGTCGCGCGCGGCGATTATCCCGAGGCCGCCGGGCGCGAGGAAGAGTGGATCGCCGAGCGGCTCGAGAGGATGTATCAGCCGGGCGAGCGGCACGAGCAGGTGCTGGCCGATGGCCGCGTGGTGCTGATCGAGGAGCGGCTGACCTCGGATGGCGGCATCGTCGGCCTGCGTGTCGACATCACCGAACTGAAGCAGCGCGAGGCGTCGTTCCGCCTGCTGTTCGACGGCAACCCGGTGCCGATGATCCTGTGCGCGCTCGACGGAGAGAAAATTCTCGCGGTCAACGATGCCGCGATCGCGCATTACGGCTATGTCCGTGCCGAATTCGAGAGGATGACGATCAAGAGCCTGCAGGCGTTCGATGCCGAGCTGCCCTGGGCCGCAGGCCGCAGCAGCGACGAGCAAGCGGCGCGGACCTGGAAGCATGTGCGCGCCGACGGCACGCTGATCGACCTTGCGATCTATTCGCGCCAGCTGATGCATGGCGACCAGCCGGCGATGCTGCTCGCGCTGATGGACATCACCGAACGCAAGCGCGCCGAGGCGCGGCTGGCCTTCATGGCCCAGCACGACAGCCTGACCGGCCTGCCGAACCGCAATCTGCTGCGCCAGCAGATGGAAGACATGCTGCAGCACACCCGCCGCTCGACCGACAAGGTCGCAGTGCTGATGCTCGGGCTCGACAATTTCAAGGCGGTCAATGACACGCTCGGCCACGGCATCGGCGACAAGCTGTTGCGCGGGGTCGCCAAACGCCTGCGCTCGACGCTGCGCGAGGAAGACGCGCTGGCCCGGCTCAACTCCGACGAATTCACCATCGTGCAGGGCGGCGTGATGCGGCCCGAGGATGCGGTGCTGCTGGCGCGGCGGATCCTGGATGCGATCGGCGAGCCCTATCTGCTCGATGGCCATTCGGTGGTGGTCGGCGCCAGCATCGGGATCGCGATGTCGCCCGGCGACGGCGAGGATTCCGAAAAGCTCTTGAAGAGCGCCGACATGGCATTGTCGCGCGCCAAGAGCGAATTCCGCGGCACCTTTTCCTTCTTCGAAGCCGAGATGGATGCGCGGGCGCAGAGCCGCCGCAAGATCGAGATCGATCTGCGCGATGCAATCCAGAATGAGGGCCTGCGGCCCTACTACCAGCCGTTGGTCGATCTCACCAGCGGACGCATCACGGGCTTCGAGGCCTTGGTGCGCTGGCCGCATCCGGAGCGCGGCATGATCTCGCCCGGCGAGTTCATCCCGGTGGCCGAGGAGACCGGCCTGATCAATCCGCTCGGCTCCCTGATGCTGCATCGCGCCTGCATGGACGCGGCGCAATGGCCCGACGACGTCCGCGTTGCGGTCAATCTGTCGCCGCTGCAATTCCGCACCGGCAATCTGCTGGCGCTGATCACCGACGCCTTGCGGCAATCCGGCCTGCCGGCGCGGCGGCTCGAGCTCGAGATCACCGAGACGCTGCTGCTCGAGAAGAGCAGCCAGGTGCTGGCGACGCTGCATGCGCTGCGCGCGCTCGGGGTGCGGATGTCGATGGACGATTTCGGGACCGGCTATTCGAGCCTGAGCTATCTGCGCAGCTTTCCGTTCGACAAGATCAAGATCGACCAGTCGTTCGTGCGCGACCTCGGCGCGAACCCGGACGCGCAGGCGATCGTGCGTTCGATCGTCAGCCTCGGCGTGGGGCTCGGCGTCACCATCACCGCCGAGGGTGTCGAGACCGAGGCGGAGCTGAGCTGCCTGCGCGCCGAGGGCTGCCACGAAGGCCAGGGCTTTCTGTTCAGCCGCGCGCGGCCGAACGCCGAGGTGATCAGCCTGCTGAAGGCGCAGCGCGTGGCCACGGCGGCGTAGCGAAGCCGCCTTCACCGCGTCATTGCGAGCCACCCGGTCGGCGCGAAGCGCCGCCGGATGACAGGCTCCGCGACGCAATCCATCCAGGGCGTGTACTCATAAAAGCCGGTACGCGCGAGCGCGGGAATGGCGAGGTCCTGGTTGCCTCAAAAGCAGACATCGACGATGCGCGAGTGAATGTCCGCAAAGGGCCAAAAGGAGACGTACTGAACCGACGCACGGTTATGCGCGCAACGATAAGGAGGCGGTTGCGCAGTTTCCGGTGGTCCGTTCAACTCTCGGTCGAGGCGTGGCAATGTCGCCGGCGAAGGCTCCGGCGGCGGCGCCCGTCGGGGTCCAAAATCTAGCTGGCGCTTTTTTGAATGGCGGTCGGCAGCGTGTCGGATTTGTGCTTTTTGCAATAGGCGGCAACTTTTTCCGAATTCTTTTGCAAGCGGTCGTAGTCCAAGACATTATTTTTTGCGGCCGCGCTATAGTAGCCGCTCATGAAATACCTTACGAAATCCTGGTCTGCTGAACCGTATCCTAGCCAATTTCCACAAGTGATCTTGTTCATGTCCAGCTTGATCTGAGCCGAGGCCGGCGCTGAGGCCGCGCCTATCAAAATCGCAGAAGCGACAAGAGTCCTGCATCTCATAACGATCCTCCAAACTCCCGGGCCGTCAATTTTTGCCTACCGATTGTTGCAAGCCATACATAACGCTTTCCGCCGGATGGTATTGGCACCATGCCTTTACGTTGGCGATATTTTGTTGATGCAAAGCAAGATCCACAAAAGTCCTGCTGTTCTGATAACTGAACCAGCCGCTCATCCAGGCAGAAAATTTATCCGACTGTGACTGCGGCATAGCGAGATATTGGCTACATATGATCTTGCCCATATCAATGGTTACCTGCGCATTCGCAACGATTGGAACTATCGAGACAGCAAACGTCAGACTGATCAATCTACATCTCATCGGGGTCGTCCTTGATGCTGATCTACCCGGGATCGTGGAGAGGGCCGCGGCCACATGGACGCAAGGAAGTGGAGTCTCGTGCCCGCTCATGTTGATCTAGGTCAACAGAAGTCCGCTTGGGGTCAAAGGCGGCCCATGGCGATCAAGCCGGGCGGCATCCGCTCTGCCCAAATTAGCTGACGTGCTGACGGACGGGTAAAACTTCGGCCTTGGGCCAACACCGGAAGAAGCTTCGCAAGATGTGATCGTCGGACAGTGACTGCAACATCAATCCGCATCTACGCGCTAGTCGCGTGCGGGCACCGGCTTCGGCGTGATGGTCGCTGCCGGAAGTGGCGTGCGAGTCAACTCGGAAGACGCTAACGGCGTGAAATCCGGGTTCTGGTCGTTGCCGACCCGTATGCCGGAATAGGCAACGAGCCCGTCAGCGGTAGCGACCGCGTCGCCCGAGCGTAACGACCCGTCCATCGCGAGATCGATTGACGCAAGACCGGCGGGATTGTGGCCGTTGCAGGTGCAATCGGCGCGCAGCGCCTTCCGATAGGCAAAGGCGTTTTCGCTATCGGCGTATCGTTCGCCAGTTGCGGCATAGGCTCTGTCGATGCTGGAGCCAAAGAAAACCTTGGTCGGGCTTGCCGGGCAGAAGGCTTGGCACATCTGCGCCGGCGAGGCCGCGCCGCGCATCAGCGGAAAATATTTGCCGTCGCAACTGCGCACGCAGAAGGCAGGTCCCGCGCTTACGACGACCGGCCGCGGCGGTGGTGATTGCGGATTGTTGTTGAAAGACGAGGTCTGCTGCTGTTGCTTCTGGCCGCCACCGAAAAAGAAATCAAGCAAGCCTTCAGCGGCACTCATTTCCGGCGCCAGCGCCACGGGGCCAACGATGGCGACAGCAACAAACATGCGGCGCAGCTTGCGCTGAAAGGACAGTTCGGTATGCATCGCTTGCTCCACCGGACGCAACGAACTCTCTGCACTAAGTGTGCTCGTGGCAATCGTGGATACGAAACGCGCTCTAAGCTGGGCGAAGGAGGGGAAAGAAATAGGCGAGTGAGCATGGCAAGCGCCACATTTCGGCCGTTATGGGACGCCGTCGGAGCCGTGGTCCCCCGGAGTTCGCGGCGCATTGAAACCGACCGAATTCCGGTTCGGGTCAAAGCACGACATCAAAGCGCTTCACAGACCTATCCGCCTCACCCCGGAAAGCGGATTGAGTTGATCAGGTCACGCAACGGCCGGGCTGCAGGAGCCTTGCGACTTCCGTGAGCGCGCTCACCATGGGCTCGCAGGCGACTGTCGGCTTACGGCTCTGATTCCACAGCGGCGTCTTGGTGATGCGGACTTGCGCAAATGGAATACGGATTAGGACCGAGGTATCGGCTTGATCGTCCAAGCGCAGAGAAACCGTTTTCGTCTGGACTGCGAACGGCTTGGGGGCAGCAAGATGATCTGCCTTGCCGACGCGATTGACGATGTGCCTTGGCTGTTCAGAGGCCGCCTGCCAGCGGTCTCCGAGGTCGTGACCTGAAGCGAATTGCACGGCGCCGATCGTCAATGCGGTCGCGAGAGCGCCTAAAAAAGCTTTGCGAATCTGTGACATGGCCCCGCTCCCCGCCCCACGGCGATCGTTGTTCTTTATGCAGTTCCACTTTGCTCATCGCTTCCAACGCTATTTTTAAACGTCCGACTGTTTCAGCATGCCTTCGTGAAGGCCGGAAAATGGTTTCATCCCGGAAGATTTTGTTTCGTCCCCCCCGAACACTGTTCGGTGGCGGCTACTTCAGAGCGGCGATCGTTGGCTGAGGTCAGCAACGGGTCACAAGGCGACACCCCGCGGTCTGGACCGCATGTCCGCTTACCCCTCGAAAGCGGACATCCCGGAATGATGAATACGCGCCCTAGCCTCACGCGCGGTGAGATGGATTGCTTCGTCGCTCGGCTGCCCGCAATGACGTGGAGCTAGGCCCTGCTATCTGTCGTCTGTTTCTTCAAATGATAGGTCAGCGCCAGCGCCACGCAGTGGCGCAGCGCGGGCTCCGGAAGCTTGGCCGCGACATCGAGCAGGATCGCGCGGTTGCCGCTGTAGCTGAGCTCGGGATAGAGCTCGCGGAAGGTCTCGACCAGATTGGTCTGGCAGTGGAAGTAGACCGCGACCTGGTCGGTGGCGGGCTTCACCTGATCGATCCGGACCGTGCTGCCGCTGCCGGTCTCCGGCGTGAGATAGCTCGGCTGCCCCCATTTGAGCGTCTCTTCCAGCGAGCCGACGCCCCTGGTTGCCTTCGCGGTCTCAAAGATCAGGCGCCGCAGCGCCAGCAGCTTGGCCTTGACGGGGGCAGGATATGCGTCGAACAGCGCGTCGGTCGATTTTGTAGACGGTCGTGTCGCCTTGCTGGTCGCTCTTGCCGGCTTGCGCATGGTGGGCTCCGCGAGGAGAATGTGTCGCTTCTGTCTACCATAGCGCCTTGAACGTCACATGGCCCGCCGCTCAGGCCGCGTTGCGCAGGCCGGCGAGGAAGGTGTCGACGCTGTGCGACAGCGCGGAGGCGTGATCGCCGAGCTGGCCGGACGTATCCAGCACATTGCCGGTGAGGGCCCGGGACTGGCCGGCGGCCTCGCTCGCGCCCGCGATATTGGCGGAGACCTCGACCGTCCCGGAGGACGCCTGCTGCACGCTGCGGGCGATCTCGCGCGTCGCCGAGTCCTGCTGCTCGACGGCGGCCGCGATCGCGGTCGCGATACCCGAGATCTCGCGGATGGTGCCGCTGATGTCGCCGATCGCGCTGACGCAATTGCCGGTGGCGGACTGGATCGCGCCGACCTGGCCGGCGATCTCCTCGGTCGCCTTCGCGGTCTGGCTTGCCAGCCCCTTCACCTCGGCGGCGACCACGGCAAAGCCGCGGCCGGCCTCGCCGGCGCGCGCCGCCTCGATGGTGGCGTTGAGCGCCAGCAGATTGGTCTGGCTGGCGATCGCGCTGATCAGGCGCAGCACGTCGCCGATCTTCTCGGCGGATGCGGCGAGGCTCGTCACCATCTCGGTGGTCTCCATCGCCTTGGCCACGGCATTGTCGGCGACGCGGCTGGAATGGGTGACCTGGCGGCCGATCTCGGTGATCGAGGACGCCAGCTCTTCGGTGGCGGCTGCGACCGCATTGACGCTGGCCGACGCCTCCTCGGACGCGGCGGCGGCCGCCGCGGTGCGTTCGGAGGTGCCGTTGACGCTGGTGGTGATCTCGCCCGCGACGCGCTGCATGGCGCTCGACGATTGCGCGACGGCGGCGACCATGCCCTTGACGTCGGATTCGAAGCGGTCGGCCATCTGCCGCTGCAGCGCCTGCTTGTCGGCGGCAGCCTTCACCTTGTCGGCCTCCTGCGCATCGCGCAGCGAAGAGGTTTCGAGCATGCCGCGGCGGAACACGTCGACGGCCTTGGCCATCGTGCCGAGTTCGTCGCGGCGCTCGCTGCCGGGGATGGTGACGCTGGTGTCGCCGCTGGACAGGCGGTTCATGACCGCGGTGATCGCGGTGAGCGGCCGTGACAGGCCGCGGCCGAGCAGGAACGCGAGCAACACGGCCGCGGCCAGGATCGCGACCGTGCCGAGGATCAGATTGCGCTGCGCGCTCGCCGCGGCGGCCTCATAATCGCTGGTGTCCTTGATGATCTCGAGCACGGCGACCGGCTCGCCGGCATAGTTCTTGATCTGCCCGAGATAGAGCTCCACCGCATGGCCATCGAGCTTGGCGTCGCGCAGCAGGGCTGCGCCGTTCATCACGCCCTTGAGCTCGTCCTGGGTCGCGACCACATTGTCGCCGAAGGTCGAGGACAGCCGCTTGAAGCTCTGGCCGTCGAAGGAATGCACGGCGAGGTCGATGCCGAAGCGCTTCTTGGCGCGGTCGACGAACTCCTTGCCGAAGGCGGCGCCGACGTCGACATTGGCCAGCGTCTTGCCGTCATGCATGACCGGGGTCATGCCGAAGATCGAAAGCGCTTCGCGGCCGGGCTCGACGCCGACGATCGGCTTGCCGGCCCTGATCGATTCCACCACCGTCGTCCGCCGCGTGGAGGCGTCGTCGCCGAACAGTTTTGGCGCGTGGACCCGGTAGAAGCTCGTCGCCGGCGCCTGCCAGAACGAGATCAGCGGGATGCCTTGCGCCTTCATCTCGGCCCAGGGGGCATTGAGCAGCTTGCCGAGGCCCTCGCGGTCGCCTTTGGCGATCGCGTCTTCGACCGGCGGCAGGGCGGCGATCACGGCCGAGACCGCCAGCGCGGCGCGGCCTTCGTATTCGATCGCTGCAATCACGCTGTCATATTGCAGCTTGAGCTGCTGATCGAGCGCGAGCCGCGTCAGCGTGCGCTGCTGGCTGATGCAGAAGCTGCCGAGGATGGCGCAGGCGATTGCAACGGTCAGTGAAATCGCCAGGATCAGGCGGGCGGCAATCGATCGAAGCTTGAACATGGTACCAGCGGAACTCCAGGCATTAGCGCCAGCCGGAAAGTCTCAGAAAAAGCTTAACAACCGGGTGTTGCACCGCCGAAAATTCGTACCGTGACCATTATCGCCGGTGCCTACTTTCGTACCATGCGGCCAAATCGAGATGAGGTGAGCTGAATCAGTCGGGCCGCAGACTCGTTTCCCCTCTCCCGCTTGCGGCGGGTGGGGGCTCTCCACGATGGGAATAGCGGCGATACCCCCAAACCCGGCTCTCCCCGCTTGAGACCCCGCGCCAATCGCCGTAAAGTTGAAGACCTGCAGACCAGCGACAAGTTGCGAGCTCAGCGTCGGGAAACTACTCGCGTCTGAAACTGAGAATGGCTCTTCCGATCGGCCCGTTGAATAGGTGACATCGTCATGAGCATGGGTTTAGACCACAAGCCGCAGGTACGCCGGACGACGCCGCCGTCGGAAAGTGTCGTTGCGAGCTGGTACGAGAACGCCAGTTTACTCGACAGCTACAGCATCGACTTGGGTGCATCGGAACAGTCGAGCATGCGCGAGCTGGCGACGCGGACGCTCGTCAATCCACCCGCGTGGCAAAAGGCGTTGATCGCGCTGCGCGACGCCATGGTGACGCCCTTTGGCATCAAAACCTCCGATACGGTCAGGACGACCCCGGACAGCCATGAACGGGTGGACTTCTTCCCGGTGCACTGGGAGGGCAAGGACGAAATTGTGCTCGGTACGGATGACCGACACCTGGACTTCCGGCTATCTCTGCTCCGACGCCATTCTCCAACAGGCGCGTTGCTCATCGCGACAACCGTTGTGCATACCCACAATGCCCTGGGCTTCACCTATCTCAACGCGATCAGGCCTTTTCATCACCTCGTGGTCAGGGCCAACCTGGCACGTTGTGCACAAACACAATTGCAGTAGAGCTGCATGGCGGATTGATGAGTGCCCGCCCTGGTTCAATCTGACTTCATCATGCTTCAGCGCGTCGTCGGCGGAGCGCCGAGATTGCCCGACAGGATCGCCTTGCCGGCGTCCTCATACTGGGTGTCGCGCGCCTGGATCTGCTGCGCGATCGCGTGCATGTCGCGAAACCGTCGCTCGAACGGATTCTTCGCGAACACCGCCGTTGCCCCCGACATGTGATAGGCGATGTCGACCACGGCGGCCGACTGGTGGATGGTCCAGGTCGAGGCGATGCGGATCGCGATGCGATGCGCCTCGCTGATCGGATCGCCGCGGGCGAGATCGCTCCAGACCTCGTTCGCCGTCGCATACAGATAGGCGCGCGCGGCGCGCAGGCTTGCCTCGGTGCGCCCGATCTGGCCCTGCACGGCGTTGTTGTCGCGCATCGCCTTGAGGCCCTGCGGGGTCTTGCCGCGGGCAAGCTCGGTCGCCGCATCCAGCATGGCGCGCGCGACGCCGAGCGAGGTGGCGGCAAAGCCCATGCTGAACACCATGTTGGTGGAGAGCTTGTAGAGTGGGCCGCCCTCGCGGCACGCGGCGGGATCGTCGCGCAGCGCGGCGAATTTGTCCGGGATGAAGAGATTGTCGACCGAATAGGAATCGGTGCCGGTGCCCTTCAGGCCGATCACGTCCCAGACGTCGTACATCACAGCCTGCGACACCGGAAACAGGATGGTGCGGATCTCCGCCGAACCGTCGGCCTTCTTGCGCGGCGAGCCGTCCGCCTCGACGACGCGGACATGGGCGCCGAGCCAGCTCGCCTGTCGTGAGCCCGAGGCGAAATCCCAGCGCGCATTGGCGCGGTAGCCGCCGGGCTCGGCGCGCACCTCATGGGCGATCGCGCCCCAGGCCAGGATGCCGGGCGCGGTGTTGAAGATTTCGTTTGCTGCGTCGGGCTCGAGATAGGCCGCGGTCATGGCGCAGACGCTGCACTGGCCGAGGCACCAGGCGGTCGAGGCATCGGCCTTGGCGATCTCCTCCTGCATCTGCATGAAGGCGTCCAGCGTTGCCTCGGCGCCGCCGAAACGCTTCGGCAGCAGCGCGCGATAGAGCCCGTTCTCGACGAGGGCCGCGGTGACGGCAGGCGTCAGCCGCCGCGTCCGTTCAATTTCGTCGGCTTCGCTCATGATCAGCGGCGCCAGCGCGCGCGCCCGCTCGACAAGGTCTACTCCCTGCGGCTTGTTCATGCGTGTCCTCGGCGCCCCTTCTGACGTTGTTGTTGGGCGGGGCAGGCGATGGTGGCCCATCCGGCAAACGAGGGCAAGGCGGGGCGGCGCCGGCGCAGATCAGCTATCCGCCGCGCGATCGATGCATGCATCCGCGCTCAGGCGGCGGCGCGGCCGAGATCGAGCGACGGCTGACGCTTGGTGGAGAAACTCAGCGCCACCGCGACCGCGGCAAGGCCGATCGCGAAGGAACCGGCGTGCAGCCACGTATAGCCGTGGAACGTGTCGAACACGTAACCGCCGGCCCACGGCCCGAGCGCCATGCCGAGGCTCGCGAAGGCCGACACCGCGCCGAACACCGTGCCCATGGTGCGCGCGCCGAAGAACTCGCGCACCAGCACGGCATAGAGCGGCATCACACCGCCATAGGCGAGGCCGAACACGACAGACAGCGCGTAGAACTCGCCGAGCTGCGCCACCGCAAGATAAGTCGCGATCGACAGGGCCTGCACCAGCAGGCCGCCGACCAGAACCGGCTTGGCGCCGAGCCGGTCGGCCAGCACGCCGAGCAGCAGCCGACCGCCGAGCCCGGAGAAGCCGGCGAGGCTGTAGACCGTGACCGCGGTGAGTGGCGCGATGCCGCATACCATGGCGTAGGACACCATGTGGAAGATCGGGCCGGAATGCGCGGCGCAGCAGGCGAAATGCGCCAGTGCCAGCGTGATGAATTGCGGCGTGCGCAGCGCCTGCGCCACGGTCCATTCCGCTTGCGGCGCAGTGCCCGCCGTTGGGATCGCGACGTTCGTTCCCTGCGGCGCCGGGCGCACCAGGAACGATGCGGGGATCAGCAGCGCCCATGCGGCGATGCCGATCACGAGCATCGCGAAGCGCCAGTCATAGGCCGTGATCAGCCAGCTCGCGGATGGTGCGACCGTCACCGGTGATACGCCCATGCCGGCCGACACCAGTGCGACGGCGAGGCTGCGATGCTTGTCGATCCAGGCGCTCGCAAGCGCCATCATCGGTGCATAGAAGCTGCCGGCGGCGATCCCGATCAGCACGCCGAAGCAGAGCTGGAACTGCCATAGGGTCTGCGCCTGGCTTGCCGTCACGAGGCCAAGCCCGAGCAGCAGGCTGCCCGCCAGCACCACGATGCGGGTGCCGAAGCGGTCGGACAGCGCGCCCCAGGCGAACGCCGCAAAACCCATGCAGAGGAAATCCAGCGTCGCGGCCGCCGAGACGCCGGCGCGCGACCAGCCCATCGCATCCGAGATCGGCTGCAGGAACACCGCGAGCGACAGCATGGTGCCGAAGCCGACGCAGGTCATCAGCGCGCCCGCGCCGACGACGACCCAGCCATAGTCGAACCGAGCGGCCTTGCTCATGCGTTTCCCCGGCGCTGTTGTTTGTTGTCGTGCGCGCAGGGAGGATGGTGGCCTATCCGAGGTCCGGGGGCAATATGACGGGTAACATGCCTCTCATTCCGGGATCAGCGGATTGTGCGTTGCATGCGCAGGATGTCGCAGCGACGCGGCTAGCCGCAGTTCCAGGCCCGCCCGATCGGCGTCCAGCTCCAGCACGGGCCGTAGCTGCCGCCATTATAGCGTCCGCCGCCATGGAAGCCGGGTCGGCCGAAATAGTGCCAATCGCCGCCATAGTAATATTCCGGCGAAAAATCCGGATAGCCGCGGGCGGCGCCGCGCGGGCCGAGCACCGGAATGGTCTCGTTGGGCGGCTGGCGGTAGCCGGGCAGGAAGCCGTAGCCATGCCAGCGGGTGCTGCCGTGCCGCTTCTTCGAGGAGGCGGCTGCGCTCAGGTCCGGCTGCAGCAGTGCGAGGATGACGATCGAGAGAGACAGGATGCGTAACATGGCCGGAGCTTAGTCGGCACGCCGCGCCGTGGCGATTCAAATCATGGTGCGTTTTGTTGCTGGGACAAGAATCGGCAACAGGCGCGCCGGCAGCACCGCCTCAGCTATCCACCTTGAGCGCGGCGATGAAGGCTTCCTGCGGGATGTCGACCTTGCCGAACTGCCGCATCTTCTTCTTGCCTTCCTTCTGCTTCTCCAGAAGCTTGCGCTTGCGCGTGATGTCGCCGCCGTAGCACTTCGCGGTGACGTCCTTGCGCAGCGCGCGCACGGTTTCGCGCGCGATCACCTTGCCGCCGATCGCCGCCTGGATCGGGATCTGGAACATGTGCGGCGGGATCAGCTCCTTCATCTTCTCGACCATGGCGCGGCCGCGGCCCTCGGCGCGGGTCCGATGCACCAGCATCGACAGCGCGTCGACTGGCTCGGCGTTGACCAGGATCTGCATCTTGACCAGGTCGGCCGGCTTGTAGTCGGTCAGATGGTAGTCGAACGAGGCATAGCCCTTCGAGACCGACTTCAGGCGATCGTAGAAATCGAACACCACCTCGTTGAGCGGCAGATCGTATTTCACCATCGCGCGGGAGCCGACGTAAGTGAGCTCCTTCTGCGCGCCGCGGCGGTCCTGGCACAGCTTCAGCACGCTGCCGAGATATTCGTCCGGCGTCAGGATGGTGGCCTCGATCCACGGCTCCTCGATCTCGGCGATCTTGACCACGTCGGGCATGTCGACCGGGTTGTGGATCTCGAGCTCGGTGCCGTCGGTCAGCTTCATCTTGTAGATGACGCTCGGCGCGGTCGCGATCAGATTGAGATCGAACTCGCGCGACAGCCGCTCCTGGATGATCTCCAGATGCAGCAGCCCGAGGAAGCCGCAGCGGAAGCCGAAGCCGAGCGCGGCGGAGGTTTCCATCTCGAAGGAGAAGCTGGCGTCGTTCAAGCGCAGCTTGCCCATCGCCGCGCGCAGCGTCTCGAAATCGTCGGCGTCGACCGGGAACAGGCCGCAGAACACGACCGGGATCGCCGGCTTGAAGCCCGGCAGCATTTCCGTGACCGGCTTCTTGTCGTCGGTGATGGTGTCGCCGACGCGCGTGTCGGCGACTTCCTTGATCGCCGCGGTGATGAAGCCGATCTCGCCGGGGCCGAGCTCATCGACCTGCTGCATCTTCGGCGTGAAGAAGCCGACGCGCTCGATGTCATAGGCCGCGCCGGTGCCCATCATGCGGATGCGGCTGCCCTTCTTCATCACGCCGTCGACGACACGGATCAGCACGACCACGCCGAGATAGACGTCGTACCAGCTGTCGACCAGCAGCGCCTTCAAGGTCGCGTCGCGGTCGCCCTTCGGCGGCGGCAGGCGGGTGACGACGGCTTCCAGCACGTCGGGCACGCCGAGGCCGGTCTTGGCCGAGATCATCACGGCGTCGGAGGCGTCGATGCCGATCACGTCCTCGATCTGCTGCTTGACCTTCTCGGGCTCGGCCGCGGGCAGGTCGACCTTGTTCAGGACCGGCACGATCTCGTGACCGGCGTCGAGCGCATGGTAGACGTTGGCGAGCGTCTGCGCCTCGACGCCCTGGCTGGCGTCGACCACGAGCAGGGAACCCTCGCAGGCCGCCAGCGACCGCGAGACCTCGTAGGCGAAGTCGACGTGGCCGGGCGTGTCCATCAAATTGAAGATGTAATCCTTGCCGTCCTTGGCGCGGTAGTTCAGCCGGACGGTCTGCGCCTTGATGGTGATGCCGCGCTCGCGCTCGATATCCATCGAATCGAGCACCTGCTCCTTGCCCGCCATTTCGCGATCCGTCAGGCCGCCCGTCATCTGGATCAGGCGGTCGGCAAGGGTCGATTTGCCATGGTCGATATGGGCGACGATGGAGAAGTTGCGGATGTTCGAAATCGGGGCAGTTGTCATGGGGCGCGGGATAGCATCCGCACCCCCGCACGGGCAACCATATTGCGGTATTTTGCAGGGATGTGACGGCGAATCACGACCGTGTTTCAGTCAGATCTGCCGTGATCGATTTTCGGGCATGTTTCTGCTAGGTGTTTCGGCCCAAAACCCTCGCTTCTCCTGGCATGCGCCGAACAGCTGGAATCCGAGGATGAACGCGATCGAAGAGGCCAATGTTGCGCGGTTCGATCAGGCCGTGAAACGCCGAACGGCTGTGCGCTGGGTGGCGTGCGCCGATGTCTTGCTCGCACTGACGCTCTTGCTCGCACTGATGCCGCCACCTGCGCATGCCCAAGACAGACGCGAACTGCTCGACCGCCTGGTGCGCGCCTATCCCGATGCGCTGTCCGCCCACGACGACACCACGATCACCTGGCGCGACGGCACGGTGATGCCGGTCGACGACGGCGTCTCCGGCAAGCCGTTCGATCAGATGCTGCGCAATGCCTCGATCCTCGACCAGATGCGGCAGCCTTATCTGTCCGGGCCGGCGGCGCCACCGGCCGCGAATGTCGATCCTGGCCGCTTCCGCAACGAGGCTTTCTTCAAGAAGATGTATGGCGACTGCAACACGGTCGAGGTCAGGCGGAACCTGGTGACGATCACCTGGCTGCCGCGGTCCTGGGGCAAGCCGGTTCAGGTCACGCGGGTCAACGGCGTCGCCGAGCGCCTGAAGCAGGTCTCCGCCGAGATCGACGCGCTCGATCCGGCGCTGCGCGCCGCGGCCTTCCCGATCGCGGGTGTGCTATCTTGTCGCGCCGTCGCCGATACCGGGCGGATGAGCATGCATGGTTATGCGGCCGCGATCGACCTCAACCTGAAGGTCTCGGATTACTGGCTGTGGGCGGGCAAGGGCAGCGGGACCATCCCCTATAAAAACCGGATGCCGCGCGAGATCGTCGACATCTTCGAGCGCCATGGCTTCATCTGGGGCGGCAAGTGGTACCACTACGACACCATGCATTTCGAGTACCGGCCGGAGCTTCTCGCAAAGTGAACAGGCCGGCTTGAGGCATTCTCACGCCAAGCTGATTACACTGGCCACAAAAACGCGCTAAAGCGCCATGAAATGCTGGTGAGCAATCACTCATCGCTCCTTCCGCTTCCATTCGGCATGATCCTTCCGGGAAACCGCTTTCCACGTTTCCGGGTCATGCCTCAGGCACAGGCCATGTCGACCGCCACCGCTCTCCCTGCCGCAAGGCGCACCACCCGCAGACTGACGATCCGGCGGATTGCCGCCTGGATTGCCTCGCGCGCCGTCGATCCCAGGACCAGCCTGTGGTTCGTGATCGGCTTCGCATTGGTTCACGCGGTGCTGTGGACGATGATCCTGGTCAGGCTCAAGGCTGCGCAGGACGTCCATATGGATGTCGCAGAGGCCTATGCCTGGGGCCAGCGCTTCCTGCTCGGCTATGGCAAGCATCCGCCGCTGTCGGGCTGGATCGCCGGGGTCTGGTTCAGGATCTTTCCCGTCACCAACTGGTCGACCTACGCGCTCGCGATGGCAACCGTCAGCTTCGCGCTTGTGGTGTGCTGGCTGATCGCGCTGCGCGTCGTCGATCGCCGCCGTGCGTTCTTCATGGTGGTGATGCTCGCGCTCTACCCGATCTTCAATTTCAAGGGCTTCAAATACAACGCCGACCTCGCGCAGCTGGTGCCGTTGCCGCTGCTGGTGCTGGCCTATCTGAACGCGTTCGAGAAGCGGAGCTTCAAATCGGGGCTCTGGCTCGGCTTTGCCGGCATGCTGGCGCTGATGACCAAGTACTGGGTGGTGACGATGATTGGCGCCGTCGGGCTTGCCGCGCTGATCCATCCGCAGCGGATGCAATTCCTGCGCTCGCCGGCGCCATGGGTTGCGATCGGCACGATGATCGTGACGATGATCCCGCATCTGGTGTGGCTGGAGGAGGTGAACTTCGTGCCGTTCACCTATGCCGGCGACGTCTACGCGCTGTCGAGCCGCGAGCTCAACGTCCAGCTCGTGATCGGCTACATCGTGCACAATCTCGGGCTGCTCGCGATTCCGACCGTGCTGGGCCTGGTGGCGTTGCTGCTCGGGTCGGTGCCGTGGCGACCGTCGGACGTGCTGGCGCGGATCTGGTCGCGCGGACCCAATCCGGCCGTCAATCTTCCGCAGGCGCTCAACGTCTGGATCATCCAGTCGATCGTCGCGATCGGGCCGCCGCTCGGCGCGCTGGCGTTCACCGTCTACATCAAGACCGATTGGGGCATCCCGCTGTTCTTCCTGGTGCCGCTTGCACTGGTTGCGATCCCCTCGCTGCGTTTCCCCCGCATGGCGCTGTTCTCGATCACGGCGGTGTGGTTCGTGGCCACGATCGCCACGCTGATCGCCGCGCCCAGCATCGCGACGCAGGAGATCGCGTCCAACCGTGTCGGCGGTTCGACCTACGCCGCGCGCTCCGAATTGGCGCGCGAGCTGACCCAGACCTGGCAGGACCGATTCCATTCGCGCTGGGCGGTGGTGGTCGCACGTTCCGACATCGGCGAGCCGATGACGTTCTACAGTCCGGATCATCCGGCCTCGCTGGTGCCGGGTGAAGCGTGGTCGTCGGGGCTGACGTCGCTCGACGAAGCCAAGCGTCTCGGCTTCATCGGCGTCTGCGACACCACCGATCCGGTGTTCTTGCAGCCATGTGAGGCATGGATGGCGGAGCATGCCAAGAATGCCGAGCCGATGGTGATGAACACCATGCGCTTCTTCAACGGCCATCCCGGTCCGTCGACAATGTGGAAGGTCTATCTGGTGCCGCCGGCGAAGTAGCTATTGCCGCGCATCAGTGCCGTGCCGTTCCGTCATCCTGAGGTGCGAGCCCTTGCGAGCCTCGAAGGATGCACGGGCACAGTCGGGCCGTCGACCCTTCGAGACGCGCGCGATGCGCGCTCCTCAGGGGGACGGTGATGGCCTGGCGTAGCGGACGAGCGCGCCCTACGTGCCTTCTTCGTTGAACTTGCCGGCGACGAGCTCGGCGATGGCGTCGAGCGCTTGCTGCGCCTCGTCGCCTTTCGCGGAGACAACGACCGTGGTGCCGGGCCCTGCGGCCAGCATCATCAGGCCCATGATCGAGGTGCCGCCGACGGTCTCGCCGCCGCGCGTCACCCAGATCTCGGCGTTGAAGCGCTCGACCAGCTGGACGAACTTGGCCGATGCCCGCGCATGCAGGCCGCGCTTGTTGACGATCAGGAGTTCGCGCGAAATGGCGCCCGCCGGCACGCCCGGGCCGACATGATTTTCGCCCGGGGCCGCGCCGCTCATTTGCCTGCGAGAACGCGGCTGGCGATGGTGACGTATTTGCGGCCGGCTTCCTGCGCCATCGCGATCGCGTCGGGCAGCGAGCGCTCCTCGCGAACCTTGGCGAGCTTGACCAGCATGGGAAGATTGATGCCCGCGAGCACTTCCACCTTCGGGCGGCTCATGCAGGAGATCGCAAGGTTCGACGGCGTGCCGCCGAACATGTCGGTGAGGATCGCAACGCCGTCGCCGCTATCGACGCGGTTCACCGCCTCGATGATGTCGCTTCGACAGAGATCGGAATCGTCCTCGGCCCCGATCGTAATTGCTTCAATTTGTTTCTGCGGACCCATGACGTGTTCGAGCGCGGCTCGGAACTCGTCGGCAAGGCGCCCATGGGTCACCAGCACTAGACCAATCATCGGAAACTCCTCGCGGGCGCCCTTTGGTGCACCGCACGAACGCGCCACTTTGACCATCCAGAGGCCCTGCGCAAGAGGGCATCTTGGCTAGTCTCCCGGTTCCTGGCGGTAGAGAGGGGAGGCTGCGCCGGCAAAATCCGACGCGATAGTGGATGTGATATGGTTACCAATTCCCTTCTCACAATTGGCCGCAAGATTACGGGAGGATGAACTTTCAGGTTGTCGTCAGCGCAGCGACAACCAGCGGCAGGGGTTGGAAGCCGGCCGGCACGGGAATTCGCGGTATTGAAACACCATTAAGGCTGATCTTGAGCGCCTCGGGCGGCGGCAGCCGCTCGGCGTCGTCGGCGGCGAGGTCGACGATCAAGCCGACCACGGCCTCGCTTGCGAACGGACAATGGCGGATTCCGAGGCCTCGGATCTCGATCAGACCGGCCAATTGCTGTGCCGGCCGAACCCACAATTGTTCGCCGGCTGTGTCGAGATGGACACGGTCATCCCCCACCAAAATGGCCGGCGGAAGCGCTCCGGTGCGTCCGGCGAGAATCAGATCGAAGGCCAGGCGCGACTTGCCCGCGCCCGACGGGCCGCGGATCAGCACCGCACGCTCGCCGACCAGAACGGCGGATGCGTGCACGCTTGAATTGTCGCTCATAGTGTCGGCAGCCTGACCACGAAACGAGCGCCGGCGACGGTGGGCTTGCCGTCTTCGTCCGCAGGGCCCGTGCGGTTCTCGGCCCAGATGCGTCCGCCGTGCGCTTCGATGATCTGCTTGGAGATCGACAGCCCAAGGCCGGAGTTCTGGCCAAAACCTTGGTGCGGCCGGTCGGTGTAGAAGCGCTCGAAGATCCGCTCCAGCGCATCCTCGCCGATGCCGGGCCCGTCATCGTCGACCACGATCTCGATCTCGCCGCGGGTGCGGCGGCAGACGATGCGCACCTTGTCGCCCGGCTTGGAGAACGATTGCGCGTTCGAGAGCAGGTTCGAGATCACCTGGCCGAGCCGGGAATCATGGCCCGGCACCGAGAGCGTGTCGGTCGGTCCGCGGCCCTCGAAGCGGGCTTCGACGGCGACGTCGTGGCCGAGCCGGGTCTCGTTGGCGACGCTGGTCAACGTGGTCAGCAGCCGGCGCAGATCGACGGGCGCCATATCCTGGCGCTGCAATTCGGCGTCGAGCCGGCTCGCGTCTGAAATGTCGGAGATCAGGCGGTCGAGCCGCCTGACGTCATGCTCGATCACGGCGAGCAGCCGCGCGCGGCTGTTCTCGTTGCGCGCCAAAGGCAGCGTCTCGACCGCGGAGCGCAGCGAGGTCAGCGGGTTCTTCAGCTCATGGGCGACATCGGCGGCGAACATCTCGATCGCCTCGATGCGGCTGTAGAGCGCGTTGGTCATGTCGCGCAGCGCGCCCGAGAGATGGCCGATCTCGTCGCGCCGTCCGGTGAAGTCGGGAATCTCGACGCGGGTCTGGATGCGGTTGCGGACGCGCTCGGCGCTTTCGGCGAGCCGTCGCACCGGGCCCGCGATCGTGCTCGCCAGCAGCAGCGACAGCATGATCATGACGGTGGATGCGACCCCGCCGATCTTGAGGATGGCGAGGCGCTCCGACATCACCAGCTGGTCGATGTCGTCGCCCTGGGTGGTCAGCATCAATGCGCCGCGCACGGCGCGGAAATGCTGCACCGGAACGGCAACCGAGACGATGATCGCGCCGCGATCGGTGACGCGCACCGCGCTGCCCTTCATGCCCTCGAGCGATTGCGCGACTTCGGAATAGCCCTTGCCGCCTTCGGGGCCGAGCTCGCGGTAGATCGGCAGGTCGCCGCGGTTGAGCCAGGTCTTGATCGTGGCCTTGGTCTTCTCATACAGCGACGGCTTCTCCGACGGCGGCGGCAGCTCCATGCGCAGCACGTCGCCGCGCGCGAACAGGTTGCGGCTGTCGAGGATCAGGCCGCCGTCGCGGTCGAAGATGCGGGCCCGCGTCTTGGTCGGCGCGATCAGGCGGCGCAGCGTCGGCGCGACGCGCTCGGGATTGATCGGAAAATCCGCCGATTCATCCGGCTGGCCAAAACTCTCGCCGGGCTTGAGGTCGAGCAGCCGGTCGGGATCGATGGTGACGGTGTTGCCTTCGACGGTCGCAGACGCCGCGATCGCCTCCGAAATGATCTCGGCATAGACCAGAAGGCTCTGCGTGCGCGCCTCGATCAGGCCGGCGCGGAATTGCGAGAGATAAAGGATGCTGGCGACCAGCGCGACGAGGCCGGCAAGGTTGAGCGAGACGATGCGGCGCGTCAGGCTCGAGAACGACAGCGCGAAGAAGAACTGACCGGCGCGGCGCACCCAGCCGAGCGGACGGCGCCAGCCTTTGTCCCGCACCAGATCGTCGGCCACGGCCTCTTGATCGAGGAGCTGTGAGCCGTCCTCGGGGTTCAGTCCCTGCTCGAGCTGCGTTCGATCAAGCACTGGCAAAGCTGCCGGTTGGTATGGATGTCGTCCCGCGAAGCAGACAGTCGCCCGAGCTTACCCCAGCCGTGCGGAGCCTGTCAGTTAACAAGCCGCTCCTGAAGCGCAGATCAGGCTTCCTTGAAGCGATAGCCGACGCCGTACAGCGTCTCGATCATCTCGAAATCGTCGTCGACCACCTTGAACTTCTTGCGCAGCCGCTTGATGTGGCTGTCGATGGTGCGGTCGTCGACATAGACCTGGTCGTCATAGGCCGCGTCCATCAGCGCGTTGCGGCTCTTCACGACGCCGGGGCGGGTGGCGAGCGCCTGCAGGATCAGGAATTCGGTCACGGTGAGCGTCACCGGCTCGTTCTTCCAGGTGCAGGTGTGGCGCTCCGGATCCATCCGCAGCAGGCCGCGGTCGAGCGCGCGGGCGTCCGGCTCCTTCGGCGCCGCGGTCGGATCCTTCGGCTGGCCGCGGCGCAGCACCGCCTTGACGCGTTCGACCAAGAGGCGCTGGGAGAACGGCTTCCGGATGAAGTCGTCGGCGCCCATTTTCAGACCGAACAATTCGTCGATCTCTTCATCCTTCGAGGTGAGGAAGATCACCGGCAGGTCGGATTTCTGGCGCAGCCGGCGCAGCGTTTCCATGCCGTCCATGCGCGGCATCTTGATATCCAGGATCGCGAGATCGGGCGGCGACGTGCGAAACCCATCCAGCGCCGACGCACCGTCCGTGTAGGTCATGATGCGATAGCCTTCGGCTTCGAGCGCGATCGAGACCGACGTGAGAATGTTGCGGTCGTCGTCGACCAAGGCGATTGTGGGCATGAGCTGCTTTCACAATGAGAGTGGTTTAGACGGCGGGCACTCTGGCGACTCGCCGTAGAAAATGGGCTTCGAACGCGGTCAACGAGCAATGCAAGCTGGGCTGAAGTGTGACCGAGTTCCGCAAAACGCTCTGCGACCCACGCGTTGGACCCCCATATAGCACCCTGAGACCGTGAGAAAAGGCTATTTTTTCAACGGGAACCGGCTCGATTCGCCCTCAAAATGACCCGATAGGCCCATGCAACCGACCGCCGACTTTGACCCCGCCGATCTTGCCCGCTCGCTGCTCCGCCGCAGCCGCCAGGGCGCGCTCGCCACGCTGATGGCCGGTACCGGCGATCCCTATTGCTCGCTGGTCAATCTGGCCAGCCACCCCGACGGCTCGCCGATCCTGCTGATTTCCCGGCTGGCGCTGCATACGAAGAACATCCTGGCCGACAGCAGGGTGTCGCTGATGCTGGACGAGCGTGCCGAGGGCGATCCGCTGGAGGGCGCCCGGATCATGCTGGCCGGCCGGGCGGAGGAGGTCGCGGAGGCCGAGCAGGAGCTCGTTCGCCGGCGCTACCTTGGCGCTCATCCATCGGCGGAAGCCTTTGTAGAGTTTAAGGATTTCTCGTTTTTCGCGATCCGGCCGAGCGGCGCCCATCTGGTCGCCGGGTTCGGCCGGATCGTCGACCTCAAGCCTGCACAGTTTCTGACCGACCTCGGTGGTGCCGAAGCGCTGCTGGAGGCCGAGGCGGGCGCGGTGGCGCATATGAACGAGGATCACCGCGAGGCCATGAACCTCTACGCTATGCGGCTGCTTGGCGCGGAAAGTGCTGACTGGCTGTGCACCGGCTGCGACCCCGAGGGCATGGACATGCAGGCCGGCCGCAACACGCTGCGGCTTGATTTCCCCGAGCGGGTCAGCAACGGCACCGAGCTGCGCAAGATGCTGGTGCGGCTCGCCGGCGAAGCGCGCGCCAAGGGATAGGCAAGGGATGGCGGGGCACGACCGGCTCGCTCCGAGCGGCGGTGCTGGCGCGACGAGACATGGTGTCGCACGGTGCGGCTCCGCGCGCAGTTGCCGAGGCCGGGTGCAGCGTTTCTGACAGCGCGATCATTTTCGTAGCGGCGCTGACATGATCGCCGGAGGGCGCGATCCGGGTTACGAGAAAATTTCCGGTGCTGCTGCGCTGGAAAATCGTTCGGATTGCGAAGTTCAACCGCGCTGAATGCACGTCCAACGCGGTGATTGCGTTACCATCGATCGTTGCGGTCAGTGATCTTGTTGCCGCCGAACGCAGTGCGCGTTGCGGAACATTCGTCGTCGCCGGGGATTGAAATGATCCAGCTTGGACGACGGAGCGTTGAGCTCAATCGCATGCAGCTCAATGCCGACCCAGTGGTGCCATCCGCGTGCAACACGATGGTGCACGACATGCCTGGCACGGCAGCGCAGCGTCAACTCGCGGCGGTTGATCTCAACGACACATCCTCAGCGCGAAACGCATACCGGGCATTCGCCGTGCCTGCTGCGTTGCGCGGCGCGGACATACGCCAATCGCTGGCACTCTTTGTGCATCGCAACGCCTTGCTGGCGGCGGGAAAGGCGACGAAACCTCGCCCGATCGCCGCGAAAACAACGGGAAAGCGAAAGCAAAGCGAAAGGGTTTCGCGCTGCGGTATTTGCACCCAATGATGTGCTGGCCTTGGAATAAACCAAAAGCCGTTCGACTGGCTTGGCAAGCCCGGCGATCCCCACTATTAGGTCGCCGGACCGGGGCCGAGAGGCTATATTCTGTTGACGGTCATCACCGCGACGGGGCGCGACTAGCGACATTCGCGCGAACAAGGATACGCGGGTTCGAGGAGGTTCTTCGTGCAAGAGACGGGCGTGCATAACGGTGCCTTCGGTGCCGACAAATTCGGCTTAAAAAATCTCAAGGGCGTGCATTGGAACTATGGTGCGCCGCAGCTCTACGAGCACTCGTTGCGCAATGGCGAAGCGGTGCTCTCGGCCGATGGCGCGCTTTGCGCGGATACCGGTGAGTTCACCGGCCGCAGCCCGAAGGACAAGTTCACGGTCCGCGACGGGCTGACCGACAAGAGCATGTGGTGGGCTGGCAACCAGTCGATCACCTCGGAGCAGTTCGCGACGCTGCATGCCGACTTCCTCAAGCATGCCGAAGGCATGACGCTGTTCGCGCAGGATCTCTACGGCGGCGCCGACCCGACGCATCGGATCAAGACGCGCGTCTTCACCGAGCTCGCCTGGCACTCGCTGTTCATCCGCACGCTACTCATCCGCCCGGAGACGTCGGAGCTCGCGAGCTTCGTGCCCGAACTCACGATCATCGATCTGCCGAGCTTCCGCGCCGATCCGAAACGTCACGGCTGCAAATCGGAGAACGTCGTCGCGATCGATTTCGCCCGCAAGATCGTCCTGATCGGCGGGTCTTATTATGCCGGCGAAATGAAGAAGAGCGTGTTCACCACGCTGAACTTTTATCTGCCTGAGAAGGGCGTGATGCCGATGCATTGCTCGGCCAATGTCGGCCCCGACGGCGACACCGCGATCTTCTTCGGCTTGTCCGGCACCGGCAAGACCACGCTCTCGGCCGATCCCAAGCGCACGCTGATCGGCGACGACGAGCATGGCTGGAGCGATGACGGCGTCTTCAACTTCGAAGGCGGCTGCTACGCCAAGTGCATCAAGCTGTCAGGCGAAGCCGAGCCGGAAATCTATGCCGCCAGCAAGCGTTTCGGCGCGGTGCTGGAGAACGTCGTGCTCGGCGCGAACGATCGCGTGCCGGATTTCGACGACGGCTCGAAGACCGAGAACACCCGCTCGGCCTATCCGCTCGATTTCATTCCGAACGCCTCGCGCACCGGCCGCGCGCCGCATCCGAAGAATGTGGTGATGCTCGCCGCCGACGCTTTCGGCGTGATGCCGCCGATCGCCAAGCTGACGCCGGCGCAGGCGATGTATCACTTCCTGTCCGGCTACACCGCGAAGGTTGCCGGCACCGAGCGTGGTCTCGGCAACGAGCCGCAGCCGGAATTCTCGACCTGCTTCGGTTCGCCGTTCCTGCCGCGCGATCCGTCGGTCTACGGCAATCTGCTGCGCGAATTGATCGCCAAGCACAATGTCGATTGCTGGCTGGTCAACACCGGCTGGACCGGTGGCAAGTACGGCACCGGCCGTCGCATGCCGATCAAGGTGACCCGCGCACTGCTCACCGCGGCGCTGAACGGCTCGCTCCGCAATGCCGACTTCCGCACCGACAAGTATTTCGGCTTCGCGGTGCCGACCTCGCTGCCGGGCGTCGAGCCGCACATCCTCGACCCGATCAAGACCTGGGCCGACAAGGTCGACTTCGACAAGACCGCGCGTGCGCTGGTCGGCATGTTCCAGAAGAACTTCGCCAAGTTCGAAGCGCAGGTCGACGCCGAAGTCCGCGCCGCCGCGCCGGAAGTGAAGCTCGCGGCGGAGTAGACCGCTCGCGCTGATCTCGCGATTTGAAAAGGCGGCCCGCGTGGCCGCCTTTTTATTTGCAGTTGTCTTTCTCTATCCGCGCGACACTTCCTCAATCCGTCACCCTGAGGAGCGCGAAGCGCGTCTCGAAGGGTCGACGGGCACCAGCCGGGCCGTGCATCCTTCGAGACGCGCCTGCGGCGCTCCTCAGGATTACGGGATTGGCGCGGTGCGCACAACGCACTGGCTGCTCCGCTACTCCCCTATCTCCGGCAACACCGCATTGCTCGGCGTCTGCCTGTCCGTGATCTGCAGGCCGAACAGGCTGCCGATCAATTCGACGGCAACGCGCGCGGTGCGGCCGCGCTCGTCGAGGAACGGATTGAGCTCGACGATATCGAGCGAGCGCACCAGTCCGGAATCGTGCAGCAGCTCCATGATCAGATGGGCTTCCCGATACGTCGCGCCGCCCGGCACGGTGGTGCCGACGCCGGGCGCGACTTCCGGATCGAGGAAGTCGACGTCGAACGAGACATGCAGCACGCCGTTCTTGGCCCTGACGCGCTCGATGATGCGGCGGATGAGCACGGCGACGCCGAACTCGTCGATCTGGCGCATGTCTGATATCGAGACGTTGCGTTGCCGCAAAAGCTTGCGCTCCAGCGGATCGACCGAGCGCGTGCCGATCAGGTCGAGTTGATCCGGCGGGATCGAGGCGCGCGGCAGTCCGCCGAGCAAATCGTCGAGGCCCGGCTCGCCGCACAGGAAGGCCGCCGACATGCCGTGCATGTTGCCGGTGATGGTGGTAGCCGGCGTGTTGTAGTCGGCATGCGCATCGACCCACAGCGCGAACAACGGCCGGCCCTTTTCCTGCCAGTAGCGCGCGACGCCGTTGATCGACCCCATCGACAATGAGTGATCGCCGCCCATGAAGATCGGGATCGCGCCGGAATGCGCCAGCCAGTAGGCGCGCTCGGAGAGGGCGCGGGTCCAGGTCTTCACCTCGTCGTAGAATCTGGTGTTCGCCGGCGCCGGGCCGTCGGCGACCACAGCCGGGATCGCAAGGTTGCCGTGATCGTCGACGTGGAAGTCGAGCTGCTCGAGCAGCCGCGCGATGCCCGCGGTGCGCAGCGCGTCCGGGCCCATCAGCGGGCCGGGTTGCGAGGCGCCGATCTCGATGGGAACGCCAAGCAGGGCGATGCGCGAGGGCTTGGAATTGTCGGCTTCGGACATGCGGCAGGGCTCCCAAAGGCGTGGAACAGAAGCGACGCGCCACTGTTCCCTCAACCCTTGAAATAGGCAACCCGGTCCAATCGGGCCATGTGGATAGTCAGGTGGTGCTTACGCCTTGAAATAGGCGATCTGCGTCGTGGTGGCGAGCAGGCGGCCGGACGGCGACCACAATTCGCCGTGCTGGTCGCCGTAGCTCTTGTGGAAGGTCTTGGCGTCGGCGGTGGCGAGCACGCGGGTGGTGTCCTCCGCATCCATGTCGGCAGCGTCGACGTGGAAATAGGTGGTCAGCGACACCGTGCCGAACGGCACCAGCTCGTGGCGCGCGTGGAACACACGGCCGAAGAACGCGTCCGACATCGACATCAGCGACAGCGCATCGAGCTTGCGCGGCACGCGGTCGGCGATCCACAGCTTGGAGTAAGGGCTCGACGGCTGCTTCGCGGCGCCGCCGCCGAACTTCGGTTCGCCCTCGACGAAGCGGAAATCATACTGGTTGGCCCAGGTCATCGCGAGCTTCGGATAGGGCCGCAGCTCTTCGAACGGGGTCGCGTCGGGAAACTCGGCGGGCTGGTGCGACCAGGACGGGCGGCGCTCGGCAAACACCGCCGTCGCCAAGGTCGCGACCTCGCCGCCACCTTGCGTCATCTCGACCGACCAATGCTGGCTCGAGCGGTTGCTTCTCACCAGGCGGACATCGAGATCGAACACGCCCTCGGCGACCGGCGCGCAGTAGTTGACCGTCAGCGCCAGCGGATCGCCGGCGCGCTGCGGGTGCTGCATCAGCGCGCGCAGGATCGTCGCGGCGGTGCAGCCGCCGAACGGGCCGACGAACGCCCAGTAATCCGGGCTGGTCCGTCCCTGCCAGCGGCTGTCGCCGGCAGTCACTGTGGTGGCTTCATCGAAAAGGTGCGGAGCCTTGGTGAGCATGCAGATCTTTCAATATTGGCTAGCACTTCCGTCATCGCTGGGAGCAATGACGCTCGACATGCAATAGCCCGGCAAGCATGACGAATTCAATGATGTCGGACGTAATCGATTTCCGCGTCCCGGGATTACCCCTTCGCCTCGCGCTGGTTGCCGAGTTGCGGCGAGGCGCTCGGATGCACCGGCACGTGCCAGATGTCCTCGGCATATTCGCGGATGGTGCGGTCGGAGGAGAACCACGCCATGCGCGCCACGTTGAGGATCGAGGCGCGGGTCCAGGCCGGCACCACCTGCCAGCGCGCGTCGATGCCGCGCTGCGCGTCGTAGTATGAATCGAAATCGGCGGAGACCATGTAGTGGTCGAGGTAGCGCAGCGCGTGCCCGATCGAGGCAAAGCGCGCGGCATCGCCCGGCGAGAACTCGCCGCTCTCGATGGCGCGGATCGCGCGCTCGAGCCGCGGCGATTTGCGGATGATGTCGCTGGCATCGAGCCCCTGCTTGCGGCGGACCATGACGTCGCCGGCTTCGAGGCCGAAGATCGCGATGTTCTCCTCGCCGACATTGTCGCGGATCTCGATATTGGCGCCGTCGAGCGTGCCGATGGTCAGCGCGCCGTTCAGCGCGAGCTTCATGTTGCCGGTGCCGGAGGCCTCCATGCCGGCGGTCGAGATCTGCTCGGAGAGATCGGCGGCGGGGATGATCACCTCGGCGAGGCTGACATTGTAGTCTGCGAGGAAGACGACCTTCAGCCTGCCGCCGAGCGAAGCGTCGTTGTTGACGATTTCGGCGACGTCGCTGATCAGCTTGATGATCAGCTTGGCGTAGCGGTAGCTCGCCGCCGCCTTGCCGGCGAAGATTTTTACCCGCGGCACCCAGTTCGCACCTGGATTATCCTTCATCGCGTGGTACAGCGCGATCGTCTCCAGGATGTTGAGCAGCTGCCGCTTGTACTCGTGGATACGCTTGATCTGCACGTCGAACAGCGCCGACGGGTCGACCTTGATGTGGTTGCGCTCGCCGATCAGCCGCGCCAGCGCCAGCTTGTTGTGATGCTTGACGTCGCGGAAGCGCTTCTGGAATTCCAGGTCGCTCGAATGGGTCTCGAGCCGTTCGAGCAGCGAGAAGTCGTCGAGCACGGCCTCGCCGCAGGTCTCGCGCAGCAGCGCGGTCAGCCGTGGATTGGCCAGCATCAGCCAGCGGCGGAAGGTGATGCCGTTGGTCTTGTTGGTGATGCGCTGGGGATAGAGATGATGCAGGTCGTGGAACACGGTCTCCTTCATCAGGTCGGAATGCATCGCGGAGACGCCGTTGATGCGATGCGAGCCGACAAAGGCGAGCTGGCCCATCCGCACCCGGCGGCCGCTGCGCTCGTCGATCAGCGAGACCGAGGCGCGGTATTCGATGTCGCCGGGGAAACGCTCTTCGGCGAGCGCGAGATGCGCCACGTTGATGCGGTAGATGATCTCGAGATGCCGCGGCAGCAGCCGCTCGAACAGTTCGACCGGCCAGGTCTCGAGCGCTTCCGGCAGCAGGGTGTGATTGGTGTAGGACAGCGTCGCGACCGTGATCTTCCAGGCCTCGTCCCAGCGGAAACTGTGCAGGTCGACCAGGATGCGCATCAGCTCGGTGACCGCAAGGCTCGGATGGGTGTCGTTGAGCTGCACCGCCGCCTTCTGCGCGAGGTTGCGCAGGCCGCCGTCGGAGGCGAGATGCCGGTTCACGAGATCCTGCAACGAGGCCGAGACGAAGAAATATTCCTGGCGCAGCCGCAGCTCGCGGCCCGCCGCGCTCTCGTCGTTCGGATAGAGGAATTTGCAGATCGCTTCCGCGCGCGCCTGCTCGGCGCTGGCCGAGACGTAGTCGCCGGTGTTGAAGACGTCGAGCTTGAGCGGATCGGGCGCGTGCGCCGACCACAGCCGAAGCGCGTTGACGTGCTGGCCGCGCCAGCCGACGATCGGCGTGTCGTAGGCCATCGCCTCGACGGTTTCCGCGGGGTGCCAGGTCGCGCGGTCGCGGCCGCGCTCGTCGACATGCTCGACATGGCCGCCGAAATGGACGTTGTAGACCACCTCCGGGCGCTGGAATTCCCAGGGGTTGCCGAAGGCGAGCCATTCATCGGGATATTCCTGCTGCCAGCCCTGGTTCATGATCTGGCGGAACAGGCCGAAATCGTAGCGGATGCCGTAACCGGTCGCGGGGATCGCCAGCGTCGCCATGCTCTCCATGAAGCAGGCCGCGAGCCGGCCGAGACCGCCATTGCCGAGCGCCGCGTCCGGCTCGCATTTGCGCAGGTCCGAGAGATCGACGCCGAGGTCGCCGAGTGCCGCCTCGAACAGCGGCAGCAATCCCATATTGTTCAGCGCGTCGGTGAACAGGCGGCCGATCAGGAATTCGAGCGAGAGATAATAGACGCGCTTGGAGCCGGCGTCGTAGGTCTGCTTCTCGGCCGTCAGCCAGTGGTGCACGATGCGGTCGCGCAGCGCCAGCGCCGCCGCCTTGTACCAGTCGCGCCTGGTCGCCATGCCGGCGTCCTTGCCGATCGCGAGCCGGAGCTTGGCGAGGATCGCGCCCTTGATCTCGGTCAGCGCCAGCTCGTCGATCGGCTGGTTCAATGCCGGGTAGTTTGTTTGTTCGTGCAAAGCGCCCAATCCTGCCGTTCAGATTTCCGGATCATGATGCGATCATAGTGTCCGGATCATGCCCCAAGTCGATGATACGCGCGTTGCATGGCAACCGAAACCGCGGGGAACGTTGCCGTGCATGGCGCTGCCGATATTTTATGCAAGGACCGGGCCGATTTGGGGGCCTTCGGAACCGTCATTGCCGGTGCTACGATCGGCCGTGAAAGCCGGGATCTTGCGGCAATCTGGCGGAGGATGCGTGATGAGACTCCTGATCGAGATCGCGGCCGCGGCGTTGCTCATGGTGTGTATCACGGCGACCAGCGCGGCCTACGCAGCGGGCAAACCGGGCCGCAGCGCCGACGGTCTGACTTGTAGCTTCAGCGTGACGCAGAACGCAACGCCTGCCGCGCGCTGCGCCGCCATCAAGCGGCAATGCGGCGGCAAGTTCTACGCCAATGCCTGCGGTGACAAGCTGTTGTCCGCAGCGAATTAGACCGCCGCACAACGCGCTTTCACGCGCGATCGTGAACACCGGAGTGATACGGATTTCCAAGGCTTAACGAGTTCTTTACAAACACACCTGTCGCGCATGGGGCGGGCACATTTTCAGCTCCGACGCATTTCATTCCGAAGCAATTTTTCAACGGGCCGCTGACTTAGTCAGCGGCCCGAATTGCTTTGCGGGCAGGCATATCCGTGACAGAGCGATGATGCTCGCTCGCGCCACATCGTCGTCCTGGCGAAAGCCAGGACCCATTACCCCAATCCTCAGATGAGGCCCGACAGGTCGTTCCAATCCGGGTTTTCAGCTTCAATCAGCTTGATCTTCCAATCGCACTTCCAGAACTTCAGCTGCTTCTCGCGCGCGATCGCCTCCTGCGGTGTGGCGAATTCCTCGAGATGAACGAGACGGGATATCTCGTATTTGTAGACAAACTTGGAGCCTCGCCCCGAACGATGCAGTTCGAGCCGAGCGCGAATGTCGTTGCTGACGCCGATGTAAAGCGTTCCGTGATGGCGGCTCGCGAGGACGTAGACGTAGTAGCTGCTTGCAGCGCTCATGGTTTGGCCCAAGCTCGCAATGGGTCGACCAGCCGGGGTAATGGGTCCTGGCTTTCGCCAGGACGACGTCTGTGGGCGATCTATAAACCAAACAGAACGAATTAAGAACACTTTAGCAAGTCTTTGATATATCATTGTGATTCGGCGCCTGCGCCGACACAATATCTATGGTCTCTCAGTCTCCGCGAGGACTACATGTCCACCATCGCCTTTGATCAATTCGCTCTGACCCGGATTGCCGATTTCGCGCGGTCGCTGTCGCGGCTGCACCAGGCCTCGCGGCGCCAGCCGATCGACGATGACCAGCTCGACCGCGAGTTCAACGCGGTCTGCATGTCGATCTGGGGCTACACCACGGATGATTTCAGCGACGAGCTGTTCTCGAACGAGGATCACGCCTGGCTTGACTCGCTCGATGAGGCGCATGCGCGGATCTTCGCCGGTGAGCAGGGCTACGATCTCGTCGACGATCACGGCATGCTGACCGACTGGTGGGGCTATTGCTGGATGATCCTCGCCGAGAAGCGCGGTCTCCTCAACTCGGAGAACCGCGCGGCCGCGCGGGCCGCGATCGAGGAGAAATACATGGCCGCGCCGAATGTGATCGGCGTGATCGTGGCGCGCTAGCTATCTCTCTGTCATTGCGAGCGCCAGCGAAGCAATCCACCGTCCCGCAACCCAAGTGTGGATTGCTTCGTCGCTATCGCTCCTCGCAATGACGAAAGCAAGCCGTCAGTTCGCCTCGGCCCGCTTGGCGGGCTTTGCGGCATGGCCCTTCGGCACAACAGACGTCGGTGTCGAGGGCGCGACATCGCGGCTGGTTTCCGGCAGCGGCGCGTCGCTGGCGATCTCGGCGCTGACGGGCGCGACCTTCATTTCGCCGAGCCGCGCGCGGACCGCCGCGGTCAATCCGGGATAGGAGGCGATCGGCGTGAAGTCGAACGACTGCTCGTTGCCGACGCGGACGCCGGTGTAAGCGACGAGGCCGTCGGTGGTTGCGATCACGTCGCCGGCCTTCAGCGAGGCATCGAGCGCGAGGTCGACCGGCGCGAGCCCGGCCGGGTCGCGGCCGTTGCAGGTGCAGTCGGCGCGCAGCGCCTTGCGATAGGCGAAGGCGTTCTCGCTGTCGGCGTAGCGCTCACCCGTGGCCGAGGCGGAGCTGTCGATATGGCCGCCGTAATAGACCTTGGTCGCGCTCGCCGGGCAGAACGCCTGGCAGAGTTGCGCCGGCGTCGCGTTGCCGCGCATCGTCAGCGGAAAATACTTGCCGTCGCAGCTGCGCACGCAATACGCCGGCCCGGAACCGGCCACGCGCGTCCCCGAGACCGGTGCGGACGTCTGCCGTTCTGGCTGCTGGTTGAGGCCGAACGGATCGGCGAAAAAATTGGCCTGCGGCGGGGCCTGCCGGCCCTGCTGCTTCTGGGAACCGCCGAAGAAGAAGTCGAACAGCCCTTCGGCCGAGACGGGAGCGGGAACGACCAGGACGGAACCCGCAAAGGCAGCGGCGGCAAGCATCACGCGGCGCCGCATGCGCCGATCACTCAACTCTGTACGCAACGCCAACTCCACCCGACGCGCCTCGCCGCGGCGACAAGGTGCCCCGGCGGATTCACCTTAAGGCGGGATGGTAAACGAGCGATTGATTGCGCGTGACTGCGTCACAAGAAGGAGAGAGACCGTCAGTCCTTCAGGAACTCGCCGGCCTTGTACAGCGCGCGGAACGGCAGCCCGGCTTCGGCGAACGTCTCGGTCGCGCCTTCCTCGCGGTCGACCATGGTGAAGACCAGCGCGATCTCGCCGCCGGCCTCGCGCACGGCTTCCACTGCCTTCAGCGCCGAGCCGCCTGTCGTGGTGACGTCCTCGACGATCACGATGCGCTTGCCCGCCAGGCTCTCGCCCTTGGCGAGCCCTTCGACGGCGAGCCGCGCGCCGTGCTCCTTCGGCTTCTTGCGCACGAAGAACGCCGCGATCGGATGACCCTTCAGCCAGGACAGCTGCGCGATGGCGCCGGCGAGCGGCACCGCGCCCATTTCGAGCCCGCCGACGAAATCGAGCCGGTCGTCCTTCAGCGCCTCATAGGTGAGCTCGGCGAGCAGCGCCGCGCCCTCGGGATCGAGCATCGTCGGCTTCAGGTTGAAATAGAAATCGCTCTTGCGGCCCGACGCCAAGGTGATCTCGCCGCGGCCGAACGAGCGCTTGCGGATGATCTCGGCGAGGCGGGCGCGGGAGGCTGATTTGGACAAAGGCTTTTTCCCTTGGGGGTTCTTTGGGGCTTTCAGGCGGCCGGCAATCTATCGGCGGTCTGGCGCACATTCCAGCGGGTAAATCCCGCCGTCAACAGTGCCCGCGCCGCCATTTCAGCGCAGCCGCGTGCGGAAAGCGCGGGTTGTGTGCCCGTTCCAATCCCCCTAAAGCAGGCGCCAAACACTTGCGAGGGAAGCGGAAATGACCATCGAGCTGCACACCTGGAACACGCCGAATGGCCGCAAGATCTCGGTGGCGCTGGAGGAAATGGGGCTGCCCTACAAGGTGATCCCGGTGAATATCGGCAAGGGCGAGCAGATGGCGCCCGCCTTCCTCGCAATCAGCCCGAACAACAAGATCCCGGCGATCGTCGATCCCGATGGTCCCGGCGGCAAGCCGGTCAGCATCTTCGAGTCCGGCGCGATCCTGCTCTACCTCGGCGAGAAGACCGGCAAGTTCCTGCCGAAACCGCTGGCGGAGCGGATCCCGGTCTATGAGTGGCTGATGTGGCAGATGGGCGGTTTCGGCCCGATGCCGGGCCAGGTGCACCATTTCATCGCGCTGGAGAACGAGCAGGACCGCGCCTATGGCCTTAAGCGCTACATGGCCGAGACGCGGCGGCTCTATGGCGTGCTGGACCGCCGGCTGGATGGCCGCGATTTCGTCGCCGGCGATCTGTCGGTGGCCGATTTCGCCATCCTCGGCTGGGCCTGGCGCCATCCGCGCCACAAGGTCGAGCTATCAGACTTCCCCAACGTCAAGCGCTGGTACGATGCGCTGATGGCCCGCCCCGCGACGAAGCGGGGCATGGACGCGAAGCTGGATTGATTGGGTGTGTCATTGCCGGGCTTGACCCGGCAATCCATCCTTTTCCGCAAGAACGCTTTAGTTGCCGCCCGCTTGAGCGGGCGATGGATGCGCGGGTCAAGCCCGCGCATGACGAGTTAGGCTCACGCTCGCCTTGCCTCGAGCGCCATCTTCATCGCAAGCCCCGCGAGCACCGTGCCCATCAGCCAGCGCTGCACCAGCAGCCAGGTCGGGCGGGTGCCGAGGAACACCGCGATCGAGCCGGCGGCGAGCGCGATCATTGCATTGACGCTGACGCTGATCACGATCTGGATCGAGCCGAGCGCGAGCGACTGCGTCAGCACGCTGCCGCCGGCAGGATCGATGAACTGCGGCAGCAGCGCGAGATAAAGCATCGCGATCTTCGGGTTGAGCAGGTTGGTGATGAAGCCCATCGCGAACAATTTGCGCGGGCCGTCGACCTTCAGCGCCTTGACCTGGAACGGCGAGCGGCCGCCCGGCTTCAGCGCCTGCCACGCCAGCCAGAGCAGATAGGCGGCGCCGGCAAAGCGCAGCGCGTCATAGGCGTAGGGAATCGCAAACAGCAGCGCGGTGATGCCGAACGCTGCGCACAGCATATAGAACACGAAGCCGAGCGCGACGCCGCCAAGCGAGACGATGCCGGCTGCCGGACCCTGCGTGATCGAGCGCGAGATCAGGTACATCATGTTCGGCCCGGGTGTCAGCACCATGCCGAGGCAGACGAGCGCAAAGCCGAGCAACGCGGATGTGTGGGGCATGATGGGTCTCGCGAGGGGGATACACGCACTTCTAGCGTGTCATCCGCCGCGCGGCCATGTTGGAATTGCTCTCGGAGCAATGTCGACAGCGAGCGAGATGCGAGGGCTCCCTCTCCCGCTCGCGGGGGAGGGCGGGGTGGGGGTGTCTCCACGTAGAATCTTTGAGCGGATAGAGCCCCCACCCGCCGCAAGCGGGAGAGGCGAAGAAAGCTAATGTGCCTCGTCCCAATTGTTTGCGGCGCGGGCGTCGACCTGCAGTGGCAGCGACAGGATCACGGCCGGGAACGGCGCGTCCTGCATCACCTTCTGCACCACGGGCAGCGTCGCTGCGACCTCGTTGTCGGGTACCTCGAAGATCAGCTCGTCATGCACCTGCAGCAACATCTGCGCCGAGAGCTTCTTCTCGGCGAGCGCGTCCTCGACCCGGATCATGGCGCGGCGGATGATGTCGGCCGCGGTGCCCTGCAGGCGCGCGTTGATCGAGGCGCGTTCGTTGAAGGCGCGCACCGAGGCGTTGGACGCCTTGATATCCGGGTAGTACATCTTGCGGCCGAACAGTGTCGTCACATAGCCGTTGCGGCGGCAAGAGTCCTTGGTCTCGTCCATGTAGGCGCGGATGCCCGGGAAGCGCTCGAAATACTTCTTGATGTAGGCCGAGGCTTCCTCGCGCGCGATGCCGAGCTGGTTGGCGAGGCCGAACGCCGAGATGCCGTAGATGATGCCGAAATTGATCGCCTTGGCGCGGCGGCGCACCTCGCTCGGCATGTCCTTGATCGGCACGCCGAACATTTCGGAGGCCGTCATGGCGTGAATGTCGAGCCCGTCGCGAAACGCCTGGCGCAGCACCGGCACGTCGGCGATCTCGGCGAGCAGCCGCAGTTCGATCTGCGAATAATCGGCCGACACCAGCTTGTGGCCCGGTGTTGCAATGAAGGCGCGGCGAATCTTGCGGCCGTCCTCGGTACGAACCGGGATGTTCTGCAGGTTCGGCTCGTTCGACGACAACCGGCCCGTCGTGGTCGCAGCGAGTGCGTAAGTCGTATGCACGCGGTGGGTCTGCGGGTTGACGTAGTTCGGCAGCGCGTCGGTGTAGGTCGATTTCAGCTTCGAGACCTGGCGCCATTCCAGGATCTTCTTCGGGAAGTCGTGGCCCTGCTCGGCGAGATCGTCGAGCACCTGCGCGGTGGTCGACCAGGCACCGGTCTTGGTCTTGGTGCCGCCGGGCAATCCCATCTTGCCGAAGATGATGTCGCCGATCTGCTTCGGGCTGCCGACATTGACCGGCTCGCCGGCGATCTCCTGGATCTCGGCCTCGACGCGCGCCGCGGTCTGGGCAAAATCGCCCGACAGCCGCGACAGCACCTGGCGGTCGATCGAGATGCCGCGACGCTCCATCCGCGCCAGCACCGAGACCAGCGGCCGCTCCAGCGTCTCGTAGACCGTCGTCATCCGCTCGGCGACGAGGCGCGGCTTCAGCACCCGCCACAGCCGCAGGATCAGGTCGGCGCTTTCGGCCGCATATTCGGTGGCCTTGTCGATCGTGACCTGATCGAAAGTCAGCTTGCCCTTGCCGCTGCCGACGAGGCCGCCGTAGCTGACGACGGCATGCCCGAACCAGCGCTCGGCGAGCGCCTCCAGCGCGTGCGAGCCGCGGCCCGCATCGAGCGCGTAGGACATCAGCTGCGCGTCATCGATGTTGCGCAGCGTGACGCCGTGCTGCGCCAAGGTCACCGAGGTGAACTTGACGTTGAAGCCGACCTTCTGGATGCCGGCGGACTCCAGCAGCGGCTTCAAGGCCTTCAGTGCATCGGCGGTCTTGATCTGGCCGGGTGCGAGGCCGGCATCGAACAGCCCGGCGCCGCCGCCAGGCTCTCGGTGGCTGAGCGGGATGTAGCAGGCATCGTTCGGCGCCACGGCGAGCGCCAGTCCCGACAGCTCGGCCTGCATCGGATCGATCGATTCCGACATCGCCTCGATCGCGATGTAGCCGGTGTCGTGTGCGCGCGCGATAAAGGCGTTGAGCTGATCGAGACTGCCGATCGCCTGGTAGGCCTTGCGATCGAAGCCGGTCTTGCGGATCGCTTCGCCGCGGGCCTCGGCCAGCGCTGCCGGCGTGCCCTTCAGGCTGGAGTTCTTGTCGTCGCGTGCACCGGTCGGCTTGGCCTTCGCAGGTGGTGCCGCGGCCGATGTCGGAGCGTCTCCCGGTGCCGGCGTCACGTCCGACGGCGGCAGCGGCGAGAACACGCTGGCGCCGCTCTTGTTGCCGGGATCGGCATCGACATTGGCCGGGTCGATCTGCGCATAGTCGGCGACGCGGCGGGTGAGGGTGGAGAACTCCATCGCTTTGAGGAAGGCGACCAGCCGGCGCGAGTCGGGCTCGTGCACCGCGAGGTCGTCGAGCGGCACCTCGAGATCGACCTTGTCGTCGAGCAGCACGAGCTGGCGCGAGATGCGCGCCTTCTCGGCGTTCTCCAGCAGCGCCTCGCGCCGCTTCGGCTGCTTGATCTCGCCGGCGCGGAACAAGAGCTGATCGAGATCGCCATACTCGATGATCAGCTGGGCTGCGGTCTTGATGCCGATGCCGGGCACACCGGGCACGTTGTCGGTGGAATCGCCGGCCAAGGCCTGCACCTCGACCACCTTCTCCGGCGGCACGCCGAATTTCTCGATCACCTCGTCGCGGCCGATGCGGCGATCCTTCATCGTGTCGTACATCACGACCTTGTCGTTGACGAGCTGCATCAGATCCTTGTCCGATGACACGATCGTCGTGGTCGCGCCGCGCTCGGTAGCGAGCCGCGCATAGGTCGCGATCAGATCGTCGGCCTCGAAGCCGGCCTGCTCGAGGCAGGGCAGCTCGAAGGCGCGCACCGCCTCGCGGATCAGCGCGAATTGCGGGATCAGATCGTCGGGCGCCGGCGGCCGGTGCGCCTTGTAATCGGGATAGAGCTTGTTGCGGAACGTGATTTCCGACTTGTCGAAGATGATCGCCAGATGGGTCGGCCGGTGGTCCTCCGGCATGTCGCGCAACAGTTTCCACAGCATGTTGCAGAAGCCGAGCACGGCATTGACCTGCAGCCCGTCGGACTTGCGGTTCAGCGGCGGCAGCGCGTGATAGGCGCGGAAGATGTAGCCCGAACCATCGACCAGGAAGACGTGGTCGCCCTTCGCCGCAGGCTTGGCGGCGACGGGCTTGGCTGCGGTCTTCGGGGCTGATTTGGCGGGGTCTTGGGAGGCTGTTTTCGGCATGGCCGAAACTTAGGGATTTTTGCGCGGATTGACAGCCTTACATGTGTGGATTCCGGGTGTGCCGCACAGCCAAATCGATAAATTCGAGGATGATATGCAGAGCATAGTCCCGTCATCCTGAGGAGCCTGCGAAGCAGGCGTCTCGAAGGATCGACGGCCACCACCGGGCCGTGCATCCTTCGAGACGCCGCTGCGCGGCTCCTCCAGCGACAAAGGCGAAGCCTTTGCGCGGGGACGACGGGAACAGCGCCAGGACGACGCCGAGAAGGCTACGCCTTATCCCCGGTCGGCGAGAACAGGTAGCCACCGCCGCGGATGGTCCGGATCACCGACGGCTTGGTCGGGTCGAATTCGATCTTGCGGCGGATGCGCATGATGCGCAGGTCGACGGCGCGGTCGAAGGCTTCCGCGTCGCGCGCATTGGCGAGTTCCAGCAGCCGCTCGCGCGACAGCACGCGCTTCGGATTGGCCGCGAACACCTTGAGCAGGCCGAATTCGGAGGCGGTCAGCGGGTGCTCATTGCCCTCGTCGTCGCGCAGCGCCTGGGCCTCGAGATCGAGCCATTTGGTGCCGAACCGCACCAGCTGCTCCTTTTCGGCCTTGGCGCTCGCCGGTTCCGGTGCAGCTGATTTCGCGGGGCCGCTCCGCCGCAGCACCGAGCGGATGCGCGCCATCAGCTCGCGCAGTTCGCAGGGTTTGGCCACGTAATCGTCGGCGCCGAGCTCGAGCCCGACGACACGGTCGATCGGGCTGGCAGTAGCTGTCAGCATGATGACGGGGACGTTGATCTTGCTCTTGAGGTCGCGAATGATCGACAGGCCATCTTCCTCGGGCATATTGAGGTCCAGCACCACGAGATCGGGCGTGCTGCTCTCGATCTCCTTGCGCAGGCTCTTGCCGCCATCGCACAGCGTCACGCCGAAACCGTGCATCTTGAGGTAATCGCCGACCATCTCGCGGGCCGGCGCCTCATCGTCGACGATGAAGATATGCGGGTTCTGGTTCATGATGTCTCTGTCGCCGGCAGTGTAACCGTAAAGGTCGACCCCTGTCCGGGGCCCGGGCTCTGTGCGGTCACATGGCCGCCATGCATGTCGATGATGCGCTTGACGATGGAAAGGCCGAGCCCGGTCGAGCTCTCGCCCGCGGTCGGCTTGGCCGACAGCCGCTGGAACCGGCCGAACAGCCGGCCGAGATCCTCGGGGCTGAGGCCGGGGCCCTGGTCGGCGATCCGGATCACGGTGTCTTCGCCCTCATGGCTGACCGTGACCGTGATCTTGCCGCCGATCGGCGAGTACTTGATGGCGTTGCTGACCAAATTGTCGATCGCCTCGCGAATCCGGTCGGAGTCGCACATCGTGACGAAGTGCTGCGGTCCTGAGACGGAGATGCTCTGCTGCTTGTTGACGGCCGAGGGCAAATTGGCCTCGGTGACCTCGTTGACGAGGGCCGCGATGTCGACCGGCTCGCGGCGGATGGTGATGTCGAAGGCGTCGGCCATCGCATCCGAGATCAAATGGTCGACCATCGAGGTCAGCCGCTTGGTGGCGTCCCTGATGTGCTCGACCTGGGAGGTGACGCTTTCCTTCGGCGAGCCGGCGCCGATCAATTCGGTCAGCATCTCGGTACGGCCGAGGATCACGCCGAGCGGATTCTTCAGATCGTGGGCGACGGTGCCGAGGATTTCGTTCTTGAAGCCGTTGGCGCGCTGCAGCCGCAGCCATTGCGCCGACAGCCGCCGGTTGGCCTGCATCAGTGCGCGGGTGCGCTGCGCGACGCGGTCCTCGAGCTGGCTGTTGGCCTCGTGAAGCTGCTGGTAGAGGATCACGTTGTCGAACGCGATCGACAGCCGGCTCGAGAAGATCTCGACCAGCGCGCGGTCGGTGTCGGAGAGTTGGCGCTCGGCCTGCAGCAGCACCACGACCTCGCGGCCGCTGCCGGTGCGCGAATAGAGCACGCTGCGGTGGTCGGCGAACTCGTTCTTGCGGCGCTGGAAGGCTTCTTCCACCATGTGCCGCAGGTCGGGATCGAGCGCCTTCGAGGACGTCGTGCCGATGAAGCGGCTGTAGCAGCCCGAGCAGGCCAGCACAGAGAAATCGGCGGCGGCCGAATTGCCGTCGTCGCGCAGCACCAGAATGCCGGCGCAATCGACATTGAGCAGCGAGGCGAGTTGCGTCAGCACGCCCTCGGCCAGCCGCTGCATCGACTTGAAGTCGTACAGCGTCGAAGCCGCGTCGATGATGATCTCGAGGCCGCGCCTGGTCTGCACCATGCGCTCGAGCTGCTGGTAGCTGCGCAGCGCCGCGGTCAGCGAGGTGAACAGCTTGTCGGCGGTGAGCTCGGTCTTCGCCTTGTAGTCGTTGATGTCGTATTGCACGATGACACGCCGCTCCGGCGCCTGGCCGGGCTGGCCGGTGCGCAGGATGATGCGGACGGTCTCGTTCTTGATCTCGTTGCGGATGTATTCGACGAGCTCGAGGCCGGCGACGTCGGTCTCCATGATGACGTCGAGCAGCACGGCTGCGATGTCGGGGTTGTCCCGCATCACCGTGCGGCCTTCAGCCGCAGAGTAGGCCGACAGGATCTCCAGCGTCGCGCCGTTCAGATTGTAGTCGCTGAGCGCAAAACGGGTGCCTTCGTGGACAGCGTGATCGTCGTCGATCACGGCGATCTTCCATTTCCGTACCGGCGAGTCCTCCGGGGGGCTCTCGGTGTCGTCGATCAGTTGGAGGACATCGTCCTGTTCGGCCATTGACTGGTTCCGTCGGCTGCTGCGTCAGTGATCGTGGGCTCACCCTTGGCGATCCTGGGCATGATAATGCGAAAAGTGGTGCCTTGTCCTACCCTTGACTCCAGCATCATGCGTCCGCCGAGTTGCTGGGTGACGAGGTTATAGACGATATGGAGGCCGAGGCCCGTACCACCTTCGTTGCGGCGCGTCGTAAAGAACGGGTCGAACGCCTGCCGCTGCACGTCCGGCGTCATGCCAGCCCCGTCGTCCGCGAAGATGATCTCGACGTCGTCAGCGCCGCGGCCACGCGCCGAGATCGCGATGTTGCCGGAGCGGCCGTTGGCGAAGGCATGATTGACAGCGTTGAGGAAAAGATTGGTTAAGATCTGCCCATAGGCGCCGGGATAGCCGTCGATCAGGAGCCCGTCGGGCACATCGACGGACAGCGCGATGGCGGCCTTCTTCAGCACCGGCCGCAGGCTCGCCACGATCTGGTCGGTCGCTTCGCTCAAGGCAAACTGGCGGCGTTCGGCATGCGATCGATCGACCGCGACCTGCTTGAACGACTGGATCAGTTCGCCGGCGCGCTGCAGGTTGGAGACCAGTTGTTGCGATGCGTCACGCGAGGCGCGCACGAATTCGTCGAGCTTGGAGCGGCGCAGCGGCTCGGTCTTCAGATCGTTCTCGAACATCTCGCTGCGGCGGGCAAAGCTCGAGGCGACCGTCAGGCTGATGCCGATCGGATTGTTGACCTCGTGGGCGACGCCCGCGACGAGGCCGCCGAGCGCAGCGAGGCGCTCGGCATCGATCAGGTTTTGCTGGGCGGCGTTGAGCTCGAGCAGCGCGCTCTCGGCCTTCTCCTTGGCGGTGCGCAGCTCGTCCTCGGTCTTGCGCTTGGCGATGGCGTTTTCGCGGAACACCTCGACCGCACGCGCCATGGCGCCGACCTCGTCCTTGGCCGAGGTGCCCTGCACCGGCCGGTCGAGGTCGCCCGAGGTGATGGTGCGCATCGCGGCCATGATCTGCGCCAGCGGCAGCCGGATCGACAATGCGATCATGACGCCGGCCGACATGATGACGCCGAGGAAGATCACGGCGATCGACAGCACCCGGCGCGAGATCGACGTCAGCGTCCTGTCGAAGGTCTCCTGCGCCTTCTGTTCGCGCTGGCGCATCTTCACCGAGAGATCGTCGATCGCGCCGATCGCGTCGGCCTGGCTGGCGTCGATCGAGTTGCGCAACAGATCGGTGCGGTTGGTGAGCTGTTCGCTGAGCTTGCCGAGCCCGTCGCGCAGCTCGGCGGTCTTGACCTTGAGCCGCGCCAACGCCATGCGCTGCAGATCGTTCTCGGCCATATCGGTCATGACGGGGATCGTCTTCTCGATCGTATCGATGTTGCGGCGGGCTTCCTCGGCCGACGAGGAGGCCAGCGAGAGATAGTAGGCGTTGGCGGCGACCAAAAGCGAGGTGAAGGCTTCGCGCGACTTGCCGAGCGCGGGCCAGATCAGCGCGTCGCGATGGCCGGTGGCGCCCTCGATGATCGAATAGAGCCCGGCCATGTCCCTGGTCGGCGTCAGCACCTCTTCGTCATAGGTCTTGGAGATCTTGGTCTGCACGGTGCGCAATTCACCGAAGCCGTCGAGGAAGCGGCTGGTGACGCGCTCGAGCTGCTCGACCGAGCCCGACAGCATCGGGTCGGTCGAGGCCCGGTTGGTCAGCGTGCCGAGCACGGCTTCGCGCAGCAGCAGGATTTCCGCGAACAGGTCCGGGCTCGGCTGGTTGATGTAGCGATGGATCAGGTTCTGCAGACGGCTGGTCTCGCTTTCGAGCTTGGCCAGGATCTTGTCGGATTCACGGACCTGGCGGACATCGTCCCAGGCTGAGCCGAGCACCTTCGCGCCGTTCCAGATCAGCACCGCGAGCACGATCACGACCGCGGAATTGAGCAGCGCGATCGAAAGAATGCGCCAGCGGATAGGCACCGCACGCAGGAGCTGGACGATGCGGAAACGGCCCTGCGGCCCAAAGGCCGCCCGCCGTCGCTTCGTCCCGTCCTGTTTGGGCGCGTCCAAGATCCGGTCACTCCATATTGCGGATGCGTTCGATCAGCGCTGATATCGCCGGATCGCGCTCCGCCTTGGCATAGATGCCGGCCACCGCTGCCTCGAACGGCTTGCGGTCGAAATCGGTCACGACCTTGACGCCCGCCAGCTCCGCCTGCTTGCGCGAGCGCTCCTCGAGCTCCCGCCACTTCTCGCGCATGTAGAGGCTGGAGCGCTGCGCGGCTTCGCGGAAGATGATCTGTTCATCCGGCGTGAGGCTGGCCCAGGCCTTGCGCGACATCACCAGCACTTCGGGGCTCACGGTGTGCTGGGTCAGGGTGTAGTAGCCGGCGTATTTGTAGTGGCCGGTGGTGACGAAGGACGGCCAGTTGTTCTCCGCGCCGTCGATCAGCCGGTTGGCGAGCCCGGTCAGCACCTGGCCGTAGGCCATCTGGATCGGCTGGGCACCAAGCGCGTGGATCATGTCCGACATCTGCTCGGATTGCTGCACCCGCAGCCGCAGCCCCTTGAGATCGTCGAGCGAACGCACCGGGTGGACGCTGTTGTAGATCGAGCGGGCGCCGGAATCGTAGAAGGTCAGCCCGACGAAGCCGTGGGCCTCGAGGCTGTTCAGGATGTCGTTGCCGATCGGTCCATCCAGCACATGCTGCAGGTGCTCAAGGGATCGAAACAGGAACGGCATCGCCAGCACGTTCACGGAAGGCACCATGGTTCCGATCAGCGCGACATTGGTCCGGTTCAGATCGATGGCGCCGGCCCGGGTCTGCTCCAGCGTCTCCTTTTCCTCGCCGAGTTGGCGGGAATGGAAGACCACGATGTGGTGCCGGCCGCCGGTGCGTTCGGCGATCAGCCGGTCCATGTAATTCAGCGCCTGGACCGTCGGATAGTCCTCATTCTGGGTATCGGCGGTGCGGAATTCGCGCGCAAAAGCGCTCGTCGAGACCGCTGTGCATAACAGCGCGACGGCAAGCGTTATTGTCCGCGAAAGGCCGGCGCGGCGGTACACTGGTTACAATTCCCCTTGTGATTTGTGTCCAGGGCGGGAGCAAAAGGTTCAACGCTTTTAGCAGAATGGCAGTGGTTCGCCCATCGGCCAAACGCTAGAACGGCGCTGCAACCTGCGGTGTCGATTGAATTTACGGTTGTAGCGCCGTATGACCGCGTGTTGGCATCCGGGAACGACTCGTTGTGAAGTTCGCCTTGAAGCTGTTGTATCTCGCCGTCGCGACCCTTCTGCTTGTGGCACCAGCGCAAGCGGCGACCGAGATCATGTGGTGGCACGCGATGTCGGGCGAGCTCGGCAAGCAGCTCGAAAAACTCGCCGCCGACTTCAACGCCGCGCAATCCGACTACCGGATCGTGCCGGCCTACAAGGGCAACTACACCGAGACCGTCACCGCGGCGATCTTCGCGTTCCGCTCGCGCAGCCAGCCGGCGATCGTTCAGGTCAACGAGATTGCCACCGCAACCATGATGGCGGCGCGCGGCGCGATCTATCCGGTGTTCGAGCTGATGCGCGATCAGTCGGCGGCGTTCGCGCCGTCGGCCTATCTGCCCGCGGTGGCCGGCTACTATGCCGATGTCGACGGCAACATGCTGTCGTTCCCGTTCAACGCCTCGACGCCGATCCTGTATTACAACAAGGATATGTTCCGCTCCGCCGGGCTCGATCCGAGCGTGCCTCCGAAGACCTGGCCCGAGCTCGGCGTCGCCGCCAAACGACTGCGTGCCGCGGGTGCGATGTGCGGCGTGACCACGTCATGGCCGTCCTGGATCAATGTCGAGAACTTCTCCGCCTTTCACAATTTGCCGATCGCGACCAGGTCCAACGGCTTTGCCGGGCTCGACGCGCAGCTGGTCTTCAACAACCCGATCGTGCTGCGCCACATCGCGCAGCTGGCGCAATGGCAGGCCGACAAGACCTTCGATTACAGCGGCCGCGGGCAGGCGGCCGAGCCGCGTTTTCAAAAGGGCGAATGCGGGATCTTCATCGGCTCGTCAGGCACGCGCGCCGACATCCAGGCCAATTCGAAATTCGAGGTCGGCTACGGCATGATGCCGTATGAGCCTGACGTGCAGGGCGCGCCGCAGAATTCGATCATCGGCGGTGCGACGCTGTGGGTGCTGCGCGACCGGCCGCGCGCCGAATATGCGGGGGTGGCAAAATTCTTCGCCTATCTGTCGCGGCCGGAGGTGCAGGCCGCCTGGCACCAGAACACCGGCTATTTGCCGATCACCCGCGCCGCATTCGATCTCAGTCGTACGCAGGGATTCTACGAGCGCAATCCAGGTGCCTCGATCTCGATCGAGGAGGTCACGCTGAAGCCGCCGACCGACAATTCCAAGGGCATTCGGCTCGGCTCGTTCGTCCTGATCCGCGACGTGATCGAGGAGGAGCTCGAGCAGGTGTTCGCCGGCAAGCGTTCGGCGCAGGCAGCGATGGACAACGCCGTCGAGCGCGGCAACCGCCTGCTGCGCCAGTTCGAGCGCGCCAACCCGGACCGGTGAGGGGCACATCCAGTCCGCTCGCTTTCTTTTCCGTCACCCTGAGGAGCCGCGAAGCGGCGTCTCGAAGGGTCGACGGCCACCAGTCGGGCCGTGCATCCTTCGAGGCTCGCTCCGCTCGCACCTCAGGATGACGGGAGATAGATTCCGCTACGAGATTCCTTGAAATGATATCCCTTCCGCCCATCACCGACTACGACACCTACCGCGCCTGGCGCGGTGACACGTCGCGCTGGCTGCCGGTCGCGCGCGATATCGCCGACAGCCACGGGCTGTCCTGTGGCACGCCGCATGTGTTCTCGACCGGCACCAACCTCGTCGTCGGGCTCGACGGTGAGCTGATCCTGAAATTGTTTCCGCCGTTTCTGCGCCCGCAATTCGCGTCCGAGCGCGGCGCGCTTGCCGAGCTGCGCGGACGGCTCGGCATTCCGATCCCGGATCTCGTTGCGGAGGGCGAGCGCGACGGCTGGCCCTATCTCGTCATCACGCGCCTCGCCGGCACCGTCGGCTCGGAGGTGTGGCCGTCGCTGCCGGAAGCCGAGCGCGAGCGCGTGCTCGGCGAGATCGGCGCCGTGATTGCCGAAGTGCAGCGCGTGCCGCCCGGCAGCCTGCTTGCGATCGAGCCGCGCTGGGAGGCCTTCATGCGCGGACAGATCGCGCAGTGCCGGGCGCGGCATGAGCGGCTCGGCCTGCCGGCGAAATTCCTCACCTCGCTCGACGATCTCCTGCGTGACGCCACTGAGTTGATCCCGATGCACGCGCCGCCGGTGATCCTGACCGGCGAGTACATTCCGGAGAATTTCCTGCTCGGCCGCCGCCCCGACGGCTGGCACGTCGCCGGCCTTTTCGACTTCGGCGACGTTCGGACGGGGTGGGGCGAGTACGATCTGCTCGGTCCCAGCGCCTTCATGGCCGCCGGTCATCCGCGCCGCGTGCGCAGCCTGTTCGATGGCTACGGCATCCCGCGCAGCGAGGTGACTTTCACGCTGAAGCGGCGGCTGCTGGCGCTCATGATGCTGCACTCGGCCAGCGATCCGCTCCGGCACATCTGCATCGCGGGCTGGCCGGACCGGGTCGACGATCTCGTGCAGTTGCAGGAGTTGGTTTGGCCCGACTGACGTCGGTCGCCGGTCAGAAAGCGAGCAATATCTATGGTGCGCCTATCTATTGAGCAGATAGCTCTTCTTTGTATGCAATGCTTGCCGTCCTAATTGACGTCAGAACAAGATACCTTCGGCAATTTCTCCTATATCTCCAGTGTGTTATCGCCTCATAAGGTTTCGTTAAGGGTTGGCACAATCCTTGCGATCTGAGTTCCAAGGCCGTTCTCAAGGGCGTTGGAGCATCACATGAAGCGTCGCGATTTCCTCAAATCGGTGTCTGGACTGGCAGCGGGGGCGCTGGCGCCGACCGCGCCCGCGATCTGGTCGCCGGCCAAGGCCGACGCGCGCTCCGAGACGCTGCTGATCGTCTCCGAAGGCGGTCCCAACAATCTCGATATCCACGGCGTCGGCACCAACGTGCCCGGCTATGAGGTGTCGTGGAATTGCTACGACCGGCTGATCAGCCACGAGATGAAGAGCGGTCCGGGCGGCGTGCCCTATTACGACCGCGACAAGTTCAAGCCCGAGCTCGCCGAGGACTTCAACATCGGCGACATGTCGGTCACCTTCAAGCTGCGCAAGAACGCCAAATTCCACGACGGCACGCCGGTGACGGCGAAGGACGTCAAATGGTCGCTCGACCGTGCCGTCAGCGTCGGCGGCTTCCCGACCTTCCAGATGAGCGCGGGCTCGCTGACCAAGCCCGAGCAGTTCGTCGTCGTCGATGACCACACCGTGCGCGTCGACTTCCTCAAGAAAGACAAGCTCACGATCCCCGACCTCGCTGTCATCGTGCCCTGCGTCGTCAACTCCGAGCTGGTGAAGAAGAACGCCAGCGAGAAGGATCCGTGGGGCCTCGAATTCACCAAGCAGCAGACTGCGGGCTCCGGCGCCTACAAGGTGACCAAATGGACCGCGGGCACCGAAGTGGTCATGGAGCGCAACGACGACTGGGTCTCCGGCCCGATGCCCAAGATCAAGCGCGTGATCTGGCGCATGGTGCCGCAGGCCGGCAACCGCCGCGCGCTGCTCGAACGCGGCGATGCCGATATCTCCTACGAACTGCCGTTCAAGGATTTCCAGGAGATGAAGACGAACGGCAAGCTCAACGTGGTCTCGCTGCCGTTCTCCAACGGCATCCAGTACATCGGCATGAACGTGACCAAGCCGCCGTTCGACAATCCGAAGGTGCGGCAGGCGATGGCCTATGCAATGCCGTACCAGAAGATCATGGATGCGGTGCTGTTCGGTCTCGCCAACCCGATGTTCGGCGCACCGAAGGACAAGCCGACCGAGGTCGCCTGGCCGCAGCCGACCAAATACAACACCGACATGGAAAAGGCCAAGGCGCTGTTAGCCGAGGCCGGCTACGCCAACGGCTTCGAGACCACGATCTCGTTCGACCTGAACTTCGCAGGAGTCAACGAGCCGCTCTGCGTGCTGGTGCAGGAGAGCCTCGCGCAGCTCGGCATCAAGACCACCATCAACAAGGTGCCCGGCGCCAACTGGCGCACCGAGCTCACCAAGAAGGAAATGCCGCTGTTCACCAACGTGTTCTCGGGCTGGCTCGATTACCCCGAGTACTTCTTCTACTGGTGCTATCACGGCAACAATTCGATCTTCAACACGATGAGCTACAAGTCGCCGGAGATGGACAAACTCATCGACGGCGCGCGCATCGCCGCCGCCAACGGCGACACCGCGGCCTACGACGCCGACGTCAAGGGTTTCGTCGATCTCGCCTACACCGACATTCCGCGCATCCCGCTCTATCAGCCGTTCGTCAACGTCGCGATGCAGAAGAACATCTCGGGCTACCAATACTGGTTCCACCGCCGCCTCGACTATCGCGCGATGGCGAAGGGGTGAGGGTGTGATGCGCGCAGTCCGCGACGATCTCGCGTGTTTGCCTCGTAGTGAGGTGGCCACATCTCTCAGGCTCCCTCCCCCCTTGTGGGGGAGGGTGGGGAGAGGGGTAAGCCGCATACTCGAAAGAACGACATCGACCGAGATCGTGCCCAACCATTCGCAGCATCACGCGCGGATCAGCGGAGCGTTCTGTTTGGCATCGGAGCAAGCGGCACCCCTCTCCCCAACCCTCCCCCACAAGGGGGGAGGGAGCCCTGACAGTCCCGTTGTGGCTTTGCCTGATGCCATCAGGAGCACGCCATGCTGACCCTCATCGGCAAGCGGCTGCTGTTTGCGATCCCGTCGCTGATCGGGGTGGTGATTGTGACGTTCCTGCTGACCCGCGCGCTGCCGGGCGATCCGGCGGCGTATTTCGCTGGGCCAGCGGCAACCAAGGAAGCGGTCGACCAGATCAGGAAGAAGCTCGGCTTCGACAAGCCGCTGATCGAGCAGTTCGTCCGCTACACCAACGATCTCGCCCATGGCGATCTCGGCACGTCGCTCACCACGGGGCAGCCGGTGGCCGCCGAGCTGCGCAACCGCCTGCCGGCATCGGCCGAACTCACGCTGCTCGGCCTCGTTGTCTCGATCGTGATCGCGATCCCGCTCGGCGTGCTGGCGGCGACGCGGCCGGGCTCCTGGATAGATCATCTCTGCCGCGTCACCACGACGGCCGGCGTGTCGCTGCCGGTGTTCTTCACCGGGCTGGTGCTGGTTTACGTGTTCTACTTCCGGCTCGGCTGGTCGCCGGCGCCGCTCGGCCGGCTCGACGTGTTCTACAGTACGCCGCCGACCGTCACCGGCTTCTATCTCATCGACACACTCATCGCGCGCGACTTCGAGGCGTTCCGTTCGGCGTTCAGCCAATTGATCCTGCCGGCGGTGACGCTCGCGATCTTTTCGCTGGCGCCGATCGCGCGCATGACGCGCGCCTCGATGCTGGCGGTGCTGGCGTCCGATTTCGTCCGCACCGCGCGCGCCAGCGGCCTGTCGCCCGGCAAGGTGATCGTGACCTACGCCTTCCGCAACGCGATGCTGCCGGTCATCACCACGCTCAGCATGGTGTTCTCCTTCCTGCTCGGGGCCAATGTGCTGGTGGAGAAGGTGTTCGCCTGGCCCGGCATCGGCTCCTACGCGGTCGAGGCGCTGATCGCGTCCGATTTCGCACCGGTGCAGGGTTTTGTCCTCACCATGGCGGTCATGTACGTGCTGCTGAATCTCCTGATCGACATCCTCTATGGCGTGATCGATCCACGCGTGCGGCTGGAGGGTTGAAACCATGAGCTCCGTTGCGCCAACGGTCGAGCCTGTCGGTCCTGCGCGGACATCCGGGCTCGCCGCAATCATCGAGCAGACCCGCTATGTCCTGAGCGAAAACAAGGTCACCGGCTTTGCCTTCGCGCTGCTGATCCTGATCATGTTCGCCGCGCTGTTCGGGCCCTACGTGGTGCCGTATGACCCGCTTGCCTCGAACACAGCGGCCGCACTGAAGCCGCCGTCCGCCGCGCACTGGTTCGGCACCGACCAGCTCGGCCGCGACATCTTCAGCCGCGTCATCGTGGCGACGCGGCTCGACACCTTCATCGCGGTGGCTTCCGTCGTGCTGGTGTTCCTGATGGGCGGGCTGGCCGGCATCGCCGCCGGTTATTTCGGCGGCTGGACCGATCGCATCGTCGGCCGCATCGCCGACACCATCATGGCGTTTCCGCTGTTCGTGCTGGCGATGGGCATCGTCGCGGCGCTCGGCAACACCGTGCAGAACATCATCATCGCCACCGCGATCGTGAACTTTCCGCTCTACGCCCGCGTCGCACGCGCCGAAGCCAACGTCCGCCGCAACGCCGGCTTCGTGCAGGCGGCGCGGCTGTCCGGCAACGGAGAATATCGCATCCTGCTCGGACACATCCTGCCCAACATCATGCCGATCATGATCGTGCAGATGTCGCTCACCATGGGCTATGCGATCCTCAATGCCGCGGGACTCTCGTTCATCGGCCTCGGCGTGCGGCCGCCGACCGCGGAGTGGGGCATCATGGTCGCCGAGGGCGCGGGCTTCATGGTCTCAGGCGAGTGGTGGATCGCGCTGTTTCCGGGCCTTGCGCTGATGATCGCGGTGTTCTGCTTCAACCTGCTCGGCGACGGCCTGCGCGACATCGTCGACCCGCAGCGGAGGACGTGATGGCTGTCTCAACGCGGTGTTGCGCTACCGTTTCGCTACTTTGCATGGGGTTGTTTTGCGGATTTTTGGATGCCCCCTCGCATGAGGGGAGCCGCGCATGACCGCCCAGCCCCTGCTCGACGTCAGCGACCTCACGGTCGAGTTCACGACGCGTCGCGGCATCGTCAAGGCGGTGCAGCACGTCAACATCTCCGTCGGCAAGGGCGAGACCGTCGGCATCGTCGGCGAGTCCGGCTCCGGCAAGTCGGTGACGTCATATGCCGTAATGCGCATCCTCGACCGCGCCGGCCGGATCGCCGACGGCTCGGTGATGTTCTCCGGCATTGATGTGAAGGCGGCGACCGAGAGCCAGATGCGCGATCTGCGCGGCCGCGAAGTCTCGATGATCTTCCAGAATCCGCGCGCCGCGCTCAATCCGATCCGCAAGGTCGGGCACCAGATCGAGGACGTGCTGCGCCAGCATGTGCAGCAGGCACAGGTCACCGATCGCGGCGAGAAGGCGATCGAGGCGCTGGAGCAGGTCAAGATCGCGCGTCCGCGCGAGCGCTATCATACCTATCCGTTCGAGCTGTCCGGCGGCATGTGCCAGCGCGTCGTCATCGCGCTGGCGCTGGCCTGCAATCCGCAGCTTCTGATCGCGGACGAGCCGACCACCGGCCTCGACGTTACCACCCAGAAGGCGGTGATGGACCTGATCGTCGAACTGACCCGGCGCCGGTCGATGTCGACGATCCTGATCACGCATGATCTCGGCCTCGCCGCCGCCTACTGCGACCGCGTCATCGTGATGGAGAAGGGCCGCGTGGTCGAAACCGCGAAGTCGGCCGACATCTTCGCCGCGCCCCAGCACGATTATACGAAGAAGCTGATGCGCGCGACGCCGCGGATCGGGGTGTCGTTGCGCGATCTGCTGCCGGAGGAGGCGCCAACATCTCCGCCCGTCATGGCCGGGCATAGCCGTCCGAAGGACGGCGTCGCTTCCGCTCGCCTATGCCCGGCCATCCATCAATCTTCGCGGGATGCTCCTTCCTCGATGGACCCCCGGGTCAAGCCCGGGGGTGACGAGAAGAGAGAACCCCTCCTGTCAGTCGAAAAGCTCGTCAAGGAATACCCTCGCCAGGGCGCGGGCTCGGTGCTCGCAAAACTGTTCGGCCGCAAGCCGCCGGTCGAGGAGGACATCTTCCGTGCCGTCGACGGCATCAGCTTCTCGATTGACCATGGCGAGAGTGTCGGGCTGGTCGGCGAATCCGGCTGCGGCAAGTCGACGACGTCGATGATGGTGATGCGGCTGCTGGACCAGACCTCCGGCCGCATCATGTTCGACGGCGAAGACATCGGCGGCATCATGCCGCAATCCTTCGCGCGGTTGCCGCGGCGCAGCCAGATCCAGATGGTGTTCCAGGATCCGACCGACAGCCTCAACCCGCGCTTCACCGCGGCGCGCGCCATCGTGGACCCGATCATGCAGCTCGGCGATATCAGGGGGCGCGACGCGCTCCGCGATCGCTGCGAGGAACTCGCTCGGCTGGTCGGTCTGCCGGTCAATCTGCTGGATCGTTTTCCGCACCAGCTCTCCGGCGGCCAGAAGGCCCGTGTCGGCATCGCGCGCGCGATCGCGCTGCACCCGAAGCTCGTCATCCTCGACGAGCCGACCGCGGCGCTCGACGTCTCGGTGCAGGCGGTTGTGCTCAATCTGCTGCAGGACCTCAAGCAGTCGATGGGCATGAGCTATCTGTTCGTATCGCACGATCTCAACGTGGTGCGCCTGCTGTGTGATCGCGTCATCGTGATGCGCAGCGGCCGCATCGTCGAGCAGGGCGCATCCGATGACGTCTTGGGCAATCCGCAGGATGCCTATACAAGGGAGCTGCTGACGGCGATCCCGCATCCGCCGTTGCCGGTAGCCTGAAAAAACGTACTGGGAGCGAAATGGACGATCATCTCGACGATTACATGACCGCCGTCGCCCGGACGATGGCGTTGCCGCTGGAAGACGCCTGGCGTCCGGCGGTGCGCGCAAATCTCGAGGTCGCGCTGCGGCTGGCGCGGCTGGTCGATGACTTCCCGCTGCCTGACGACGTCGCGTCGGCCGCCGTCTATTCGACCTGAGATCGCGATGTCCGAAACTCCCGCTGCTATGTCCGCCGCCGAAATCGCGCAGGCCGTATCGAGCCGCAAGATCACGGCGCTTGCTGCGACCGAGGCTGCGCTCGCCCGGATCGCTGTGCACGACAAGATCCTCAATGCCTTCACCGACGTCACCGCCGATCGCGCGCGCACCCGGGCCAAGGCGGTCGATGCCGCGATCGCGGCGGGCCAACCGGCCGGCCCGCTTGCCGGCGTGCCGTTCGCGGTGAAGAACCTGTTCGACGTGCAGGGCCTCTCGACCCGCGCCGGCTCGAAGATCAATCGCGACCTGCCTCCGTCGCCGCGTGATGCCACGTTGATCGAGCGGATGGAAGCAGCCGGCGCCGTGCTGGTCGGCGCACTCAACATGGGCGAATACGCCTACGACTTCACCGGCGAGAACGCGCATGACGGTCCGTCGCGCAATCCGCATGATCCGACGCGGATGGCCGGCGGCTCCTCGGGCGGCTCCGGCAGCGCCGTTGGCGGCGCGCTGGTGCCGATCGCGCTCGGCTCCGATACCAACGGCTCGATCCGGGTGCCGTCGTCATTCTGCGGCACGTTCGGCCTGAAGCCGACCTATGGCCGGTTGTCGCGCGCGCGCTCCTTTCCGTTCGTCGCCAGCCTCGATCACCTCGGTCCGTTTGCGCGCAACGTGAAGGATCTCGCGCTCGCCTATGACGTCATGCAGGGGCCTGATGCCGATGATCCCGCCTGCAGTGTGCAGTCGGTCGAGCCGACCGTGCCGCTGCTTGCCAATGATGTCAGCCGGCTGCGCGTAGCGATCGCCGGCGGCTATTTCCAGCAGAATCTGCTGCCGGAGGCCGTCGAAGCGGTCGCGCGCGTGGCAAAGGCGCTCGGTGCGACGCGGACAGTGGAGCTGCCGGAAGCGGCGCGCGCCCGCGCGGCCGCCTTCATCATGACCACCACCGAGGGCGCCGCGCTGCATCTCGATCGGCTGCGCAAGCGTCCAAACGACTTTGATCCGCCGGTGCGCGACCGCTTGTTTGCGGGCGCGATGATCCCGGCAGTCTATGTCGACAAGGCGCAGAAATTCCGCCGCTGGTACCGCGCTAGGGTGCTGGAGCTGTTCCAGTCGGTCGACGTGATCTTGGCGCCGGCAACGCCGTGCACCGCGCCGAAGATCGGTCAGGCCACCTTCACGCTCGACGGGGTCGAGCTTCCGGTGCGTCCCAATATCGGTATCCACACCCAGCCGATCTCCTTCATCGGCCTGCCGGTGGCCGCCGTGCCGGTCCCGCTTGAACCGATGCCGATCGCCGTGCAGATCATTGCGGCGCCATGGCGCGAGGACATTGCGCTGCGGGTCGCCTACGCGCTGGAACAGATGGGTGTCGTGGCGGCTCCCGCGCCAAGAGGACTCTAAAATGGAAATCGATCTTCCCGACGTGCTCGCCGAGGTCACCGCGCAGTTCGAGCGTTACGAGAAGGCGCTGGTCTCGAACGATGTCGCCGTGCTCGACGAGCTATTCCGTAACGATAGCCGGACGCTGCGCTATGGCATCGGCGAGAACCTTTATGGCTACGGCGAGATCGCGGCGTTTCGCGCGGGGCGGCCGGCGGCCGGGCTGATGCGCAAGATCGACCGCACCGTGATCACGACTTATGGCCGCGACACCGCGATCGCCTCGACGCTGTTCTATCGGGACAGCACGCCGGGCCGAGTGGGGCGGCAGATGCAGACATGGATTCGCTTCCCTGAGGGCTGGAGAATCGTCGCCGCCCATGTCAGCGTCATCGATGAACCAAAGGGGGCTTGAACCAGGGTGATTGAAAGGGCGTTTCAGCCATGAGCCTGGACGATCTTCCGACCCGCGCTCCGCAGCCGCAGGGCACCGAGCCGGAGCCGCTGGTGCGGCGTGTCGATCGCGCGTCGTCTCTGGTCGACAAGACCACCCGCGCCGAAGAATTGCGGCTGCAACTCGCCGACGAGATCGTGCGCGGCACGCTGCCGCCGGGCGCCGGGCTCGATGAAACCGATCTGGCGCGCCGCTTCAAGGTGTCGCGCACACCGGTGCGCGAGGCGCTGCGACAGCTCGCCGCCAGCGGGCTGATCGACGCGCGCGCGCACCGCGGCGCGGTGGTCGCGCGGCCCTCGCTCGAGCGGCTCACCGGCATGTTCGAGGCGATGGCCGAGCTCGAGGCGATGTGCGCCGGCCTTGCCGCCGAGCGGATGTCTGCAGCGGAGCGCCACGCGCTCGAGGCGGTCCATGAGGAACTGCGGGTGTTGAGCTACACCGGCAATCCCGACCGCTTCCACGAGGTCAACGAGCGCTTTCACAACGCGATCTATGCCGGCTCGCAGAACGCCTATATTGCCGAGATCACGCTCGCGACGCGGGTGCGCGTGCAGCCGTTCCGCCGCGCCCAGTTCCGCAACCTCGGGCGGCTGGCGAAATCCCACGCCGAGCACGACCGCGTCGTCGAAGCTATCATGCGCGGCGACAAGCCAGGTGCTGCGGCTGCGATGCGCGCCCATATCGAGCAGGTGCGCGGGGAGTACGAGACCTACGCGGTGTCGGTGTAGGTCGCGCGCCCCGGAATGACGGCAGGAAAGTCGGTTATCCCTTCGCCTTCTCCGCCATGAACGCCCGCCAGCCGCCATAGGCCGAAATGTCCTTCGCGCCGGCGATCGCGGCGGGCTCCACGATAAAGCCCTTGACGTACCGTCCGTCGGCGAGCCGGAGCGTGCCGATCGCCATCGGCGGCGGGATCGCGGCGACGAATGTGCCGAACGCGGCCGGCGACATCGCCCACAGCTCGAGCTTGATCGCATGACCCGCACCCGGCTCGATGCGCAGCATGCCGGGTTTCGATGGCGTGGTGTCGAGCGCGTAGAGTTTGTAGTCCGCTGCGGTGAGCGTCTCCTCCAGCAGGCGCGCGTCGAGCGTGGTCAGTTCATGATTCAGCGCCATGCCGGAGAGATGCGCGCCGACCACCGCGATCGTGATCTCATCGGCGCCGGCCTGCGCCGGGACCGCGGCAAGCGGCGGCTGCGGCACCGCCTTGGCGCCGACAGCGAGCCCGGTGTCGGCGTGGAAGACACGGCCGATACCGGCAAGCTCGGCGTCGCGGCCGGCTGGAGCGAGCAGCGTGATGCCGAACGGCGCGCCGTCGGGCCGCATCGCCGCCGGCAGCGCCAGGCCGCACAGATCGAGCAGATTGACGAAATTGGTGTAGGCGCTGAGCCGCGAGTTGAGCTCGATCGGGTTGGCGAGCACGTCAGTCGTGGAATAGACCGTCGGCGCGGTCGGCAGCACGATCGCGTCGCACTGCGCGAAGGTGCGCGCGGCAACGCGGCGCAGCGCCTGCAGGCGATAGAACGCGGAGAAGGTATCCGCCGCGGTGGGCCGCGCGCCGCCGATCGTGATCTCGCGTGTCACCGGGTGGATCGCGTCCGGCGACGACGCCAGGAGGTCGCGGATCACGAGATAGCGCTCGGCAACCCACGGGCCTTCATAGAGCAGCCGCGCCGTTTCGTAGAAAGGCTCGAGATCGAATTCGACGAGTTCGGCGCCGAGCGCCCGCCAACGCTTGCAGGCTTCGCCATAGGCCTTCTCGGCCTCGCGGTCGCCGAAGAAGATCAATTGGACGCTCTTCGGAATGCCGAGCTTCAGCTTGGCCGGAAACGGTGTGATCGCTGCCAGCGGCCGGTCGCGCGAGAACGGATCGGCGTCATCCGGCCCCGCCATCACCGCGAGCGCGGCCAGCGCATCGTCGACGGTGAGCGAGAACACCGAGATGCAGTCGAGCGTGCGGCAGGCCGGCACCAGCCCCGCGTTGGAGATCAGCCCGAGGCTCGGCTTGAGTCCGACGATGTTGTTGAGCATCGCCGGTACGCGGCCGCTGCCCGCGGTGTCGGTGCCGAGCGACAGCGGCACGAGGCCCGCCGAGACCGCGACTGCGGAGCCCGAGCTCGATCCACCCGGCACGAGATCGCCGCGTACGGGATTTTTGGGAATGCCGTAGGGCGAGCGCACGCCGACCAGGCCGGTGGCGAACTGGTCGAGATTGGTCTTGCCAATGATGATGGCGCCGGCCGCGCGCAGTTTTGCCACCGCTGTGGAATCCTGTGCCGGCAGGTAGGAGAACGCCGGGCAGGCGGCGGTGGTCGGCAGCCCCGCGACGTCGATATTATCCTTCACTGCGACCGGCACGCCGTAGAGCGGCAGCGTCGGGTCAGCAAGCCGCGCGGCCTCGGCGAGCGCGTCCTTCTCTTCGCGCAGGCTGATGAAGATGGCGGGGTCGTTGTGCTCGCGGATGCGCTGGTAGCTGCGCGCCACTGTTTGCGCCGGCGTCATGGTCCCGGCGCGGTGTGCGGCAACGATCGCGGCGACAGTTTCAGTCACGTGGTTGGCCTCGTCTCTGGCGCGGTGAGGCATCGGATGCCTGCCGCGAGGGAATTGCCGCCTGATCGAAGCAAGCAATGTGCCATTGTGTACAATTTACCTGCGCCGGCGGCGCGACGGATTATTGCACAATATCAGTTGCTTGAAATGGTCGCTGGGAGCTGAAGCAGATTCGCGCGAGAACGTGCCTGCTCAATTTAAAGGCAGGCGTGACCAGGCCGAAATCCGGTCGATCAATCAGGTGAAGCAGGCGAGGATCCGCAGCAGTTGTTCGCGGTTTTCCTTGCCGATCTTGTCGGCGACGTGCCGCTCGTGCTCGGCGGCGAGCCGCTTGAATTGCGCCAGCGCGGTCTTGCCGCGCCCGGTCAGATGCAGCGCGTGGGAGCGGCGGTCGGTTGCAGAAGGGATCCGGCTGACGAAGGCGCGTTCTTCCAGGCTGTCGAGCAGATGCACCAGCCGCGCGCGCTCGATCCCGAGCCGTTTCGCGACCGCCATCTGGCTGAGGCCCGGATTGGCCCCGATCACGGTCATGACCGAATACTGCGTCGGACGGATATCGACGGTCGCCAGCGTCTTGACGAAGTCCTGGAAGATCCAGAGCTGAAAGCGCCGCACCACATAGCCGGCGTGGCCGACCAACGCGTCGAGGCCGATGTCGTCGCCGGCATCGCCGAGCGTCCGGTCATTCGCCGCGCGTGTCTGGGGGCGGCGGATTGCCGCTCCGGTTCCTGCCGCCTTGCGCGACGTCTGTTGCTTGATCGCCATGCCTCAAGGCTAGCGCGACGGCGTCGCGAGAGAAAGATTGTTGTTGACGACAACAATTGATGTCCGCAACATTATGACCAAAGAGCCCGACCGGGACCGCGGCGCCGCACCATGTTGCAGCGCGAACCTGATAAGATACGGGCGAGGAGGAAATCATGACGACGGCTGCTGCCAGCGGAGACGATCCGGACCGCCTGTTCGCGACGCCCGCGATCGTTGCCGTCAGCCGCGGGGATGACAGCATCCTGGTCCGCTCCACCACGCCGTTGAAACCAAGCGCCCGCTGCGTCGGCGACTGGCTCGAGCATTGGGCGCGGCAGGCGCCGGAACGTATCTTCCTCGGTGAGCGCGCCAGCGCCGAGGTGCCTTGGAGCACCGTCAGCTATCGCGATGCGCTCGGAATCGTGCGGCGGGCCGCGTCGTGGATCCTGCTGCAAGGGCTGAACAGCGAGCGGCCGCTTGTCATTCTCGCCGATAACGGCATCGATCACGCGTTGTTCGCGCTCGCCGCCCAGCATGTCGGCGTGCCCTCGGCCGCGATCTCGCCGGCCTATTCCCTGATGTCGAAAGATTTCGACAAGCTGAAGAGCATGATCAGCCTGCTCGATCCCGGCGCGATCTATGTTGTGGGCACAAAACCGTTCGCGGCGGCGCTTGCCGCGATCGCACCGCTGCATCGGGCGACCATCGTCAGCGGCAATCCGGACGATGCCGATGCGTTGCCGTTCCGCGCTGTTGCGGCGACGCCTGAATCGCCTGATGTCGCCATCGCCTTTGCCACGGTGACGCCGGACACGATCGCGAAATTCCTGTTCACCTCGGGCTCGACCGGTACGCCGAAAGCCGTGATCAACACCCAGCGCATGCTGACTTCGAGCCAGCAGGCCAAGGCGCAGACTTGGACATTCCTCGAGCAGTCCCGCGAGGCGTTGGTGATCCTAGATTGGCTGCCCTGGAGCCACACCTTCGGCGCCAACCACAATTTCAATCTGGTGCTGCGCAACGGCGGCACGCTCTATATCGACAGCGGCAAGCCGGCGCCCGGCCTGTTCGCGGCCTCGCTCGCCAATCTGCGCAGCGTGGTGCCGACGGTCTATTTCAATGTGCCGCGCGGCTTCGACATGCTGATCGCGGCACTGCGCACCGATGACGAGTTGCGCCGCAAGTTCTTCGAAGGCACCAAATTCGCCTTCTATGCCGGCGCGGCGCTGCCGCAGAATCTGTGGGACGCGCTGGAGGAATTGTCGCTGCAAACCGTGGGACGACGCCTGCCGATGGTGTCGGCCTGGGGCTCGACCGAGACCTCGCCGCTGGCGACCGATTGTCATTTCCTGGCAGAGCGCTCCGGCAATATCGGCGTGCCGATTCCCGGCACCGAGCTGAAACTCGTGCCGTCGGGTGACAAGCTCGAGGTCCGCGTGCGCGGGCCCAACGTCACGCCGGGCTACTGGAAGGCGCCCGAACTCACCCGAGAGGCCTTCGATGACGAAGGCTTCTACAAGATCGGCGACGCCGTCACCTTCGCCGATCCCGACCGGCCCGATCTCGGCCTGTTCTTCGATGGCCGGGTGGCGGAGGACTTCAAGCTCAATTCCGGCACCTGGGTCAGCGTCGGCACCCTGCGCGTCGCCGGCATCGCGGCGCTGGCGCCGCTCGCGCAGGATATCGTCGTCACCGGCCACGGCCGCGACGAGGTCCGCTTCCTGGTGTTCCCGAACCTCGCCGCCTGCCGTTCGCTGGCGGGACTGCCCGAGGGCGCCGACGCGAGGGAGGTGATCAGCCATCCGGCGGTCCGTTCCGCGATCGGGCAGGGGCTGGCACGATTGAAGGCGCAGGGCGGCCATTCCTCCGGCCATGCCACCCGGGCGCTGCTGCTCGCCGAGCCCGCTTCGGTCGACGGCGGGGAGATCACAGACAAGGGTTACATCAACCAGCGCGCCGTGCTGACGCGCCGCGCCGCGGCGGTGGCAGTGCTGGAGGACGACGCGTCGGGTGAGGCGATCCGCTGCGCGGGGTCGTGACGTGATTTGTACCGGTAGGGTGTTGGGAGGAGGCCACGCACATCGCCGTCGTCCCTGCGAAAGCAGGGACCCATACTCTGCGGCCGACTTTGTGTACAAAGGTCGTCGTTCCGCCGGCGTGAAATAATCAGCATTGGTGGTTATGGGTCCCGGCTCGGAGGCCGGGGCGACACCGAATTTGTGGCACGTCTGGTGGACCCCACTTGAGCCGTTGGCACCGGTTCCCTGGGGCCTCGCGCCGCACGCGCGCGTTTTTAGTTGCCATAGCAACTAAGCTGTGCGAGTTTCCGCACCCATAGGGACAGGGCCGGTCAACGGCCGCGCTTTCGGGAGGACAATGTTGCGCAGCAGCGCGCGAGCGGCACGCATGGAAGTCCGGGCGAATATCGCGGTGGCGCAGGGCGCCGCCCGCGGTCCCGCCGTGCGGTCAGGTCGTGCTTTGCCCGGTCACGGCGCCGAGATTCTCGTGCAGCCGGCGCAGCAGGTCGATCAGTACCTCGCGCTCGTCCTTTTTCAGGCACGACAGCAGCCGCCGCTCGCGCTCCAGCGCCGCGACGATCACCTTGTCGTGGATGGCGCGGCCGCGCGCGGTCAGGGTGATCGAATGGGTGCGGCCGTCGTCGGGCGCGGTGCGGATCGTCAGCAGGCCGCGTTTCTGCAGCGCCGCGAGGTTGCGGCTGACCGGCCCCTTGTCGAAGCCGATCACCTGGCAGATGCGGGAGGCAGGAATCCCCGGCTCGATCGCCAGTTGCGAGATGATTCGCCACTCGGTGACGTTGACGCCGAAATTCTTCTGGTAAAATGCGGTGGCGCTGTTCGACAGCTTGTTGCCGATGAAGGTGATGAACGCCGGCACATAGCGATTGAGGTCCAGCAGCGGGCCATCGGTGGCATCTGCGGGATCGGCCGGTTTGGGCCGGCGGGGTTTTCGGGGGAGGGGCTGGCTGCTCATTTCCCAAATCATCGCTGCGAAACTGCTCGGGAGCAATAGACATGCGGCCCGTATTGACAAGATCAAACCTCGGGAGGTCCCGATGACTGCAACAGAAGCTGCGTCCATCCCGCATCTCGACGTCGATCCGTTTGCGCTCGAGTTCTTCGCCGACCCGTTCCCGACCCATGAACGGCTGCGCGAGGCCGCACCCGTGGTCTATCTCGACAAGTGGAATGTCTACGGCGTAGCGCGCTATGCTGAGGTCCATGCGGTCCTGAACGATCCCGCGACCTTCTGCTCCAGCCGCGGCGTGGGCCTCAGCGACTTCTCCAGGGAAAAGCCCTGGCGGCCGCCGAGCCTGATCCTGGAGGCCGACCCGCCGGCGCATACCCGCACCCGCGCGGTGCTGAGCAGCGTGCTGTCGGCGACCGTGATGAAGCAGCTTCGCGGGCGATTTGCCGCCGCGGCGGAGGCCTGCATCGATGCGCTGCTGGAGAAGCGCCGTTTCGATGCGATCGAGGACCTCGCGGAAGCCTATCCGCTGTCGATCTTCCCGGATGCGCTGGGCCTGCGGCCGGAGGGCCGCGAGAATCTGCTGCCATACGCAAGCCTGGTGTTCAACGCTTTCGGGCCGCCGAACGAACTGCGCAAGCAGGCGATCGAGCGCTCCGCGCCGCACCAGGCCTATGTTTCCGAACAGTGTCAGCGCGACAATCTCACCCCGGGTGGTATCGGCGCCTGCATCCACGCCCATGTCGATAGCGGCGCCATTACCGCGACCGAGGCGCCGCTGCTGGTGCGCTCGCTGCTGTCGGCCGGTCTCGACACGACTGTCAACGGCATCGGGGCCGCCGTCTATTGTCTCGCCCGCTTCCCCGACCAGTTCCAGAAACTGCGTAGCGATCCGACACTGGCGCGCAACGCCTTCGAGGAAGCCGTGCGGTTCGAAAGTCCGGTCCAGACCTTCTTCCGCACCACGACCCGCGACGTCGAGCTCAGCGGGGCCACCATTCCCGAAGGCGAGAAGGTGCTGATGTTCCTCGCCGCGGCCAATCGTGATCCGCGCCGCTGGGAGGCGCCCGACAGCTACGACATCACGCGTCGTACCTCGGGCCATGTCGGCTACGGATCGGGCATCCACATGTGTGTCGGCCAACTGGTCGCCCGCCTCGAAGGCGAGGTAATGATGGCGGCGCTGGCGCGTCGTGTCGCCAGGATCGAAATCACAGCCGAGCCAAAGCGGCTGTTCAACAACACGCTACGCGGGCTCAGCAGCCTGCCGGTCGAGATCACGCCGGCCTGACGAGACGCTCAAGACAGCCAAAAGGTCGGTGAGCAAACATGGGAGGGGATACGATGAGGGGCTTCGGGGTTGGGCGATTTGGGATCGGACTTGCGCTGGCATTGGCCTGCGCCGCTGGCAGCGCACGTGCGGAGATTTCCGACAACGTCGTGCGTGTCGGCGTGCTCAACGACATTTCCGGCATCTTCCAGGACACCAACGGCATGGGTTCGGTGGAGGCCGCGCGCATGGCCGCGGAGGATTTCAACGGCGGCGGCAAGGGCATCAAGGTCGAGATCGTCTATGCCGATCACCAGAACAAGGCCGACATCGGCTCTGCGATCGCGCGCAAATGGCTCGATGTCGAAGGCGTCGACGCCATCGTTGACGTGCCGAACTCGGCGGTCGGCCTCGCCATCAACACCGTGCTGCGCGACTCCAGGATGACGTTCCTGGCGTCGTCGACCGCGAGCTCCGACCTCACCGGCAAGGCCTGCTCGCCGAACACCATTCAATGGGTCAACGACGCCTGGGCCACCGGCAACACCACGGCGGCCGCGATGATGCAGCGTGGCGGCAAGGACTGGTATTTCGTGACCGTCGACTATGCGCTCGGCAAAGGCATCGAAGCCGAGGCGACCAACTACATCGAGAAGCACGGCGGCAAGGTGCTGGGATCGAGCAAGCATCCGCTCGGCACGTCGGACTTCGCGTCCTTCCTGTTGCAGGCGCAGAACTCGAAAGCAAAGGTGATCGGGCTCGCCAATGCCGGCGGCGATACCATCAACGCGGTGAAGCAGGCGGCCGAGTTCGGCATCCAGGAGGGCGGCCAGACCATGGTGGCGTTCCTGCTGTTCGTGAACGACGTCCACGGCATGGGCCTGAAGGTCGCGCAGGGTCTGCAACTGCTCGAGGCCTTTTACTGGGACATGAACGACGACACCCGTGCGTTCGCAAAACGCTTCGCCGCGCGTCCCGGCATGAACGGCAAGATGCCGAGCGGCAACCAAGCCGGCGTCTACGCCTCGACGCTCGCCTATCTCAACGCCGTCGCCGCCACCGGCAGCGACGACGCCAAGGTCGTGGTGCCGCAGATGAAGACTTTCAAGGGCAAGGACAAACTGTTCGGCGACACCACGATCCGCCAGGACGGCCGCGTCATCCACCCGATGTACCTGTTCGAGGTGAAGAAGCCGGAGGAATCGAAATATCCCTACGACTATTACAAGCTGATCGCGACCATCCCGGCCGACCAGGCATTCCGGCCGATCGCCGACGGCGGGTGCGCCTTGGTGAAGTGAGCCGCCGGACGCGCGCGCATCCTCCCCTGGAGGGGGAGGATCGGTTCGCATGAGAATGCGAACCGAGGTGGGGTGAAAGTCCCTCCAGTCGAGCAGTGCCCGTGTTGAGAGATCACCCCACCCCGGATCGCACGTCGCTTCGCTCGTTGCGATCCGACCCTCCCCCTCCAGGGGAGGGTGAGGTGCTCTACACACGGCGTACCGGGTGGAGGACCGCAGCCCCTCACCCGGATCGCATTTCGCTCTGCTTCATGCGTTCCGGCCTCTCCCACGAGGGGAGAGGCCGACAGAACGTGCGGCGCGCTGTTCGCAACAAACTACGCAGCCTTCGCCGCCCCGTCGGCAGCCTTCACCCGCCCCAGCATCTCGGCTGCCGTCATCACATGCGCCGTTGAGAATGCGAGGATCGTCAGCGTGGCGCGGTGCACCTCTTCGGCGGACAGGGCGCCCTGGCCGACATCGGGATAGTCGAACGTGCCGGTCGCATCCGAGAGGAACACGACCTTGTAATTGTGGAACATGGCGTCGCGCGCCGTGGCATGGCAGCAGTTCTCGGTGGTCGTCCCCGAGATGATCACCGTGGTGATGCCCCATTCGCGCAGGATGAGGTCGAGATCGGTGGCGAAGAAGGCGCTGTAGCGGTGCTTCTTGATGACGTGCTCGCCCGGCGCCGGCGCGAGGTCATTGAATATCTCGACGCCCGCGGTGCCGTCGACCAGCGACGAGCGGTCGGCGATCGGCGAATAGAGATCGTCGTAGAGCCCCATATCGCTGCCGTCGCGGCGATGCACATGCGCGGTGTAGATGACGCGGATGCCCTTGTCGCGACAGGCCTTCAGGGTCTGCGCCAGCCGCGGCACCATGGCGGCGGCCTGCGCCGAACGCAGCTTGGCGCCTTCGGCCACGAAATCGTTCTGCATGTCAACAACGATCATGACGGTGCGGTCGGGATCGATGATGTCGCATTGGTAGCCCATTTGATGTCTCCTCTCCTGGTGGGAAACATTTTCTACGCCGGTTCCCGCGGCCGTTCTTGGCTGTGCGGGCCAATCGCTGGACTCTGCTTGCCAGACAGGCGGTAGACGCCGAATATCCCGCTGCCGGGTTGGGCGGGAGCAAGGCCAATGCAGACCCCAGATCACGCAGTCGTCGCGCAGACGCTTGTCGCGCCGGGTGACAGCTTCGACCGCTGGCACCACGTCACCTGCCGCGAATTCTCGCTGACCGAGTGCCGCCGCGTCGCCGACGCGGCGTTTCAGGCAGCGATCTCGATCCGCCATTTTGGCCCGCTCGCGATCAACGACATCTGGTCGTCGACACCGGCCGCCGACCGCATCGGGGTGATGCGCAGCGCGAGCGATGTCCGAAGGGACCCGCGCGACTATTTCATGCTGTGGCTCACCTTGCGCGGCGAGGTCAGCTTCGCGCAAGGCGGCCGCGAGGTGCGGATGCGCCGGGGCGATCTCATGCTGCATGACCAGGCGCAGCCGTTCACGCTGGAATTCGCCCCGAGCGCGCGTTCGATCATGGTGTCGATCCCGCGGCCGCTGCTGCTCGCGCGCCTGCCGGATGCGCAGCGGTTGACGGCACGGCGGGTCGGCAACGCTTCGAAAGTGGGCGCGCTGGCGGGATCGTTGATCCGCCGGCTGACGCGGCTCGATGACGAGGCCGGGCCTGCTGCGATAAGGCTTGGCGCCTCAGCGCTCGATATTTTCGCGACCACACTCCAGACCGAGCTGACGGACGAGGTGCCGCAGCGCGGTGACGAACGGCTGGCGCGGGTCAAGGCCTACATCCTGGCCCATCTCGACGATCCCAAGCTCGATCTCGATACGATTGCGACGGCGCAGAACATGGCGCCGCGCACGCTCAATCGCCTGTTTGCGCGCGAAGGCACGACGCCGATCCGCTGGCTGTGGCAGCAGCGCCTCGCCGGCGCCTACCAGGCGCTGGCCGAACGGCGCTTCAGCCATGTCACCGATGCGGCGTTGAGCTTCGGCTTCAGCGACGTCTCGCATTTCAGCCGCGCCTTCAAGGCCGCGTTCGGCCGCTCACCGCATCAAGTGATGGGGTGACGAGGGGGTCTCCTCTCGTCACGGCGCGCAGGAGAAACTCGCGGCCGCGGTGACCGGTCCTGCCTTGTAATGCGGCCATGCGGGCCAGCGGCAAAGGGGCAGTGCGCGGATTGTGTCGAAGGACGGTGCCTCGGTCTTCTGCTCGCGCACGTCCAGATCGCCGGGCGCCTTGCCGTTCTCGACCCAGTCGACCAGTACGGTCAGCATGTCGACATTGGCGGGTGCGCCGGAGCCGACATGGTCGACGCCGGGCGCGGTGTAGAGCCGGGCGAACTCCGCGACCTTGTCCTTGCCGAGCGTCTTCTCGACATTTTCGAAGTAGCGGATGCCGGCATAGGGGCTTTGCGCGTAGTCGGACATGTGTTCGAGGATCACGAGCTTGCCGCCGTGGGCGTGGAAGCGCGTGAGATCCGGATCGGTGGAGTCCATCAGCGCGGAGACTTCCAGCACGCGCGCCTTGTGGTCCTCGGGCTTGTAGGTCGTGACGTCGAGTTTCGGATCGCGGGCGAAGACATATTGCATGCCGCCGGCGCCGTAGATCCAGGCGATGCCGTTGGTCGGAGCCGGCGGCTGTGCCGGCGCCGCGCTGCCTAGCCACCAGGCCTTCCAGCCGCCGGTCGGGCCGAACGCCGGCGTATTCTCGCCCGACACGCCCCAGCCGGGATAGTCGTCGAGGCCATTGGCGAGCGGGAACGGGAATTTATACGGCGCATGCAGCGTTTCGATCGCGGCAATCTGCTTGTCGGTCAGGCAGTCGTCGCCGCTGTGGCCCGCGGCGCATGCCAGCGACGCCGGCTTGAACGCGGACTTGCAGCCGACGGGATCCTGCACCAGCGCGTCGTCGGAGCCGTCCTGCGTGTCGCAAGCCCTGAGCACGGCGTCGGCGACGAGCTTGACCTGCGCCGGCCTGATCCAGCCGTCGCCCATGGTGACGAGGCCGGAGCGGGTGCCGGCATGCTGCAACCCGACCCAGTTGATGACAGGTACGCGCGCGAAGATGCCGTCAAAATCGTCGGGATAGCGCTGCGCCATGGTCAGCGCCTCGCGGCCGCCTTCGGACGATCCCATGAAATACATCTTCGCCGGCGGCTTGCCGTAGGCGCGGACCGTCAGCGCCCGCGCCGCGTCGCGCACTTTCTTGTAGGCCTTGTGCGAAAAATTCGCGAACGCCTCGTCGTTGAGCGCGAACAGCTGCGGCGGCTCGACGGGCTTCTGCTCGTGGCCGGAGTCGGTGCCGACGGTCACAAAGCCGAGTGCCAGCGGCGAGGCCTTGTCGAAGGGATAGGCCGGCGGCAGGCCAAGGCCTGATATCAGCACGCCGTTAAAGCCGCCGCCGCCATATTGCAATGAGCGGCCGTTCCACTCGACGGGCAAGTTGACCTCGAACTTGATCGGCGGCGCCGTGGGATCGGCGGGATCGATATGGGCGAGCACTTTGCAGAACGCGGGATTGGCCGGGATGATGCGGCCGGCCGGCGTCGGCGCCTTCTCGGAGACCGAGAGCGGCGATGGTGCCTGGAGCGTGGCACTGTCGATCTTGACGGCGCCGTCGGCGGGACCGGCAAGGCCGCTGCAGGTCGCCGCTGGATCGCCGGTCATTCCGGCCGCAAATGCGGTCGAAGCGCACGACATCAACGTGACAAGCGAAGTCGCGAGCGCCCATGTGCGCGCATTGATCCGCATTGTTTCCTCCCCATTCAAATATTGTTGCTATGGCAAGTATTTCACGCGCTATCTTGCCGCACAATGGTTTGAACGTAGTTCCGTCATCCCCGCGCAAAGGCTTCGCCTTTGTCGCTGGAGGTGCGAGCGGAGCGAGCCTCGAAGGATGAACCGGCCACCAGCCGGGCCGTCGACCCTTCGAGGGCTGCCGAAGGGACGGCCACCTCAGGGTGACGGTCCAGACTGTCTGAGATGGGGGCCGCGCCGAGCAGCGCCTACTGCGCGACCTTGCTGCTGCCTTGCGTGATCAGCCGCGCGGCACGCTGGTCGCGGGTGTGGATCCAGAGCCAGTTCATTGCCACCGCTATCCGATGCCGCACGCCGATCAGGAAGTAGATGTGGGCAAGGCCCCAGATCCACCATGCCAGCGAGCCGCGCAGCTTGAGCCAGCCGAAATCGATTACCGCCTTCTTCTTGCCGATCTGCGCGAGGCTGCCGGCATGCTTGTAGCGGAATGGCGGCAGCGTCTTGCCGTCGAGCCGCGCCTTGATCAGTGCGGCGACGTAGCGTCCTTCCTGCTTGGCGGCCGGCGCGATGCCGGGCACCGGATTGCCGTCGGGGCCCTTGATCGTGACGGTGTCGCCGACCGCGAAGATGTCGGGATGACCGGGCACGGTCAGATCGGGCTCGACCTGCAGCCGATGGGCGCGATCGGCCGGCGCGTTCAGCCATTCGGCGGCGCGCGAGGCGCGCACGCCGGCGGCCCACACGATGGTGCGCGCCTCCAGCCTGTTGCCGCCGAATACGACGCCGTCGGCCGAGCATTCGGTGACCGGCTCGCCCAGCATCACCTCGACGCCGAGTTTTTCCAGCGACGCCTGCGCATAGGCCGAGAGATCGTCCGGGAAGCCGGCCAGCACGCGCGGGCCGGCCTCGATCAACACCACGCGCGCCCTGCGCGTGTCGATGTGACGGAAGTCCTGCGGCAGCGTGTCCTTGGCGAGGTCGGCGATCGTGCCGGCCATCTCGACGCCGGTCGGCCCGGCGCCGATGATGACGAAGGTGAGCAGCGCCGCGCGCTTGTCGGGATCGGTCTCGCGCTCGGCGCGCTCGAAGGCGACCAGGATACGCCGCCTGAGCGTGGTCGCGTCCTCCAGCGTCTTCAGGCCGGGCGCGAACGGCTCCCATTCGTCATGGCCGAAATAGGCGTGGCGTGCGCCGGTGGCGAGGACCAGCGTGTCGTAGGGAATGCTGCCGCCGTCATCGAGCTGCACGCTCTTCGCTGCAGCGTCGACGCCGCAGACATTGGCGAACAATGTCGTCACCTCGGGCCGGTCGCGCAGGAGATAGCGGATCGGCCAGGCGATCTCGCTGGTGGCAAGCGATGCGGTCGCGACCTGGTAGAGCAGCGGCTGGAACAGATGATGGTTGCGGCGGTCGATCAGCGTGATCTCGACCGGCGCGCCCGCGAGACCGAAGGCGGCTTCCAGCCCGCCGAAGCCGGCGCCGACGATCACCACGAGATGAGGTTTGGCCGGCGCTTGCGTCATTTGATGTCGCCCTCGGTTTCGAACGGCTTCGTCGTCTGATTATGTAATCATTCGCAGCCTCATTCCAACACGAAATGCCTGATCGCCCGATAGCGAAACCCAATCGCTGCGCGCCTCACGCGTCCTGCGACGCAGTCGTGGCGACGACCCGCCGCCGCATCGGCAGGAACAGTCCCGCGACCGCGCCGGCGAACGACAGCGTTGCCGCAAGGCTCATCGCCGCAGCGAATCCGCTCGTGAAATGTCCGGACGAATCGGCCGTGCCATTGGCAGTGAAGCTCGCCACCAGCGCCGCGATGCCGAACATGCCGCCGAGGAAGCGGCCCATGTTGAAGATTCCCGACGCCTTGCCCATCTCGCTGACGGCGACCGCGCTCAGCACCGCGTTCTGCGCGGCCGGCATCGCCATCGAGACGCCGACGCCGGCGAGCATCAGCGGCGCGATCAGTGCGGAGTAGGGCACCGTGGGGCTCACGATCTCGCCGATCCAGCCGAGCCCGATTGCCTGCATCAGGAGTCCGGTGACCACAAGCGTGCGTTCGCCGAACCGGTTGACCACGGCGCCGGCGATCGGCGCGGTGACGAACAGCGTCGCCGTCCATGGCAACAGCCGCAGCCCGGCACCGAAGGCGTCGAAGCCGAGCGCGATCTGCAGGAATTGCGGCAGCAGGAACAGCACGCCATACATCGCGGCGTAGAACAGCACGCTTGCGGCGATGCCGGCCGCGAACGGTCTGGCAGCGAACAGCCGCATCGGCACCATCGGGCTGGTCGCACGCAGCTCCCACAGCACGAAGATCACCGCCAGCGCGATGCCGGCGATCAGCGCGCCCGTCACTTCCGCGCTGGCCCATCCGGCGCTGTTGCCGCGCAACAGGCCCCAGACCAGCGCCAGCGCCGCGAGCGCGACCAGCGTCAATCCGGTGATGTCGAGCGGCGCGGTCGGACCAAAACTCTCGCGCAGGCGCGCCATCACGAGGGCGATCGCGATGAGGCCGATCGGCAAATTGATCCAGAAGATCCAGCGCCAGCCGAGATGCTCGGTAATGAAGCCGCCGATCGCGGGGCCGATGATCAGTGCGCATCCGGTGATGCCGCTGAAAATGCCGAGCGCGCGGGCGCGCTCCTCGCGGCCGAAGGCGCCGCTCAGGATCGCCATTGCCAGCGGCATCACCAGCGCCGCGCCTGCGCCCTGCAGGGCGCGCGCGGCGATCAATGCCGCGGCGTTGCCGGCCAGCGCGCAGGTCGCCGACGCCACGACGAACAGGCCGATCCCGGCGGCGAACATCTTGCGCCGACCAAAACGGTCGCCGAGTGCCGCGCCGGTCAGGAGCAGCACCGCGAAGGTCAGATTGAACGCGTTGACGGTCCATTGCAGGGTCTCGACCCGGCTGCCGAAATCGGCGCGGATGGTGGCGAAGGCCGTGGTCATGATCATGGCGTCCAGCGCCATCATGAAGGATGCCAGCGCGGTGAGGCCGAGCACCCAGCGCTGCTCGGCGCGCTGCTGTGAGGTTTGCATGGTGGTTCTCCATTGGCGCGCCGCAAGGTTGCGGCGCGCTTCGCAGGCCAGGACGAACCGGAGCAGGCAAAGGATGCGGCCGAAGAATTATTTTTGCCGGACCGCATCCTTTGGCCGTCCGCAAACGTCCTTAGGGCTGACGCGGCCGGTTCAGGCCGAAAACCGAGGCCAAGGAGGCTGCGATGAGACGGACCCTGATCAGGTACAAGACCAAGCCGGACATGGCGGAGAAGAATGCCGCGCTGGTTGCGGCGGTGTTCGCCGAGCTGAAGGCGGCAAACCCCGATGGCGTGCGCTATTTGACCCTGCGGCTGGAGGACGACACCTTCATCCACATGGTCGAGACCGCGGCCGACGACGGTTCTAGCCCGATCCCGAAGCTGGCGGCGTTCCAGGCCTTCCAGGACGGCATCCGCGATCGTTGCGCCGAGCCGCCGCTGGTTCGCAGTGCTGTGATTGTCGGAAACTATCGTATGCTGGATGCGCCGTGAACCGACCGGCTTTGAACCGACTGGCCTTGAAGCGATCTGGCGGAGCCATCATGACGTCACCACCCCAGGCGCCGGCCGATGTCGACGCGCTGCTGGCGGCGATGCGGCCGAGGCTGCATCGCTACTGCGCCCGCATGGTCGGATCGGTCATCGACGGCGAGGATGTGCTGCAAGACGCCTTGATCAAGGCGATGGAAGCCGTCGCGTCCGCAGCCCCGATCCAGCATCCGGAAGCCTGGCTGTTCCGGATCGCGCACAACACCGCGCTCGATTTCCTCAGGCGGCGCAACCGACAGGACGCGCTGCACGCGCCGGAGGAGGTGGATATGATGGCCGGAGAGCTTGACGACGTCAGCCGCCGCGAGATCGCTGCAAGCAGCCTGCGCACCTTCATGCGGCTGCCGGTGGCGCAGCGCTCCAGCGTGATCCTGATGGATGTGCTCGGCTGCTCGTTGCAGGAGGTCTGCGGCATCATGGATTTCAGCCTGCCCGCGGTGAAGGCCGCGCTGTACCGCGGACGTACGCAACTGCGTGCGTTCGCGCGCGAGCCGGACGATGCGCCGCGGCCCGGCCTGTCGCCGGCTGATCGCAGCCGGCTGAACGTCTATGTCGGCCGCTTCAACGCTCACGACTTCGATGCCATCCGCGCCATGATCGCCGATGACATCAGGCTCGAGCTCGTCAACAAGACGCGGCTGAACGGCAAGGCCGAGGTGTCACGCTACTTCGGCAATTATGCGAAGATCGACGACTGGCGCCTGGTGACCGGACAGGTCGAGGGACGTCCCGCGATCCTGGTGTTCGATCCGAATGCGCAGAGTGGGCCGCCGCGATCGTTCATGCTGCTCGACTGGTCGGCCGACAAGGTCGCGACGATCCGGGACTTCCGCCACGCGCCCTATGCGATCGACGGCGCCGAATGGGCGGTGGATCAGGGGTGACTGATTGCTGCTTACGCTGTGGCTCGATGCCATGCCACAAGCTCGGTGTCGTCCCGGACAAGCGAAGCGCGATCCGGGACCCATAACCACGAATGGTCATTGGTTTGCGATGCTGGGGCCACAGCCTGCTTCGACAACTCAAGCCTGTGGTTATGGGTCCCGGCCTGCGCCGGGACGACGGTGGAGAGAGGCCGCTACCGCGTCTTGCCGCCGAACTCGCCTTTGGCGATGCGCGCGACCCGGCTGCCGGCCGCGGCCGGTGCGCCGCTTCTTTCAAACATGCCATCGCCGCCGCTCTCGCGCGGCAGGGGCGACGCTTCATCGACATGACCGTTGCCCGGCCAGAACGTCAGGACCAGGTTCATCACGCCATTGACGGCCGTGCCGACCACCGTTGCGGTGTGCTGATAGGTCAGTGCGTATTCGGGAAATCGTCCGGCAATGGCCCTGTCGAGCACCATGAGGGCGATCCATGCCGCCATCACGCAGACCGGATCCCATCCGATGTCACGCACCCGCATCGACTGCAGCATGAAGCAGACGACGAGCATGCCGTAGAAGGAAAAGATCAGCGCGGGGCTGTTCGACGCCTGCGCCAGCAGCACGTCCGTCCTGCCGCGCGGCACATTGCCCGTGATCCCGTAGACCAGCATCAGAAAGCCAAGGCCCACGACGAGGGTGCAGAAGAAAAAGGCCAACCGGCCCATCCGGGCATTGAAGCCGAAGATGTAATTCAGCATGTGACGCACCCCTTTGGGCCCAGCCTCGCCCGGTGATGCTTTCAAGACCATGAAGCCCGCGAGCCCTTGCCGGCCCGTGGTTTCCGGGTGCTTTACCGGATCGTTAGAGCCTGCGGCTGTGGGCGGGCGCCGGTCGCTGGCATTGCGCCGGGCCCTGCGACAATCGTTGCCTACGCAACCGGCATTATATTTCTTGCAATGGTCGATTTGGACGAATTATGATGCAAGGTGCGGGGGTATGCGCCGAAGGTTCTAATTGGGTGCCGTCGGTTCATGCTTGCTGCACACTTGCGATATCGCGCACAAAACACGTCACAGAACGGCGCGCGCAAAGCGTGACCCCCGGGGCCTCGTGATGCCTGGCGGGATCTTTGGTTGAGGAGGGGAGTGAATATGAAAAAGGCATTCTGGCTGGCAGGCGCCATGGCTCTGGCGCTCGCGCAGCCTGCGACGGCGGCTGACAGCGTCAAGATCGGCTTTGTCTCGACCTTCAGCGGTCCGACCGCCGTGATCGGCAACGACATGCGCAATTCGTTCGAGCTCGCGCTCGACCATCTCGGCCGCAAGATCGACGGCAAGCCGGTCGAGGTGATCTACGAGGACGACCAGCAGAAGCCCGATGTGGGCAAGCAGAAGACCGAGAAGCTGGTGCAGTCCGACAAGGTCGACTTCATCGTCGGCTACATCTGGTCGAACGTGCTGCTGGCGTCGCTGAAGACCGCGGTCGATTCGAAAACCTTCCTGATCTCGGCCAATGCCGGTCCGTCGCAGCTCGCCGGCGATCTGTGCTCGCCTTACGTGTTCTCGACCTCGTGGCAGAACGACCAGACGCCTGCCGCGATGGGCCTCTACATGAACCAGAAGGGCGTCAAGTCGGTGTTCCTGATCGGCCCGAACTACGCCGCCGGCAAGGACATGCTCGCGGGCGTGAAGAGCACCTTCAAGGGTGAGGTAGTCGGCGAGGAATACACGGTGTGGCCGAGCCAGCTCGACTTCTCCGCCGAGCTGACCAAGGCGCGCAACTCCAAGGCCGAGTCGATCTTCGTGTTCTATCCCGGCGCCGCCGGCGTCCAGTTCCTGAACCAGTACGCCCAGGCCGGCATCAAGGCGCAGATCCCGCTCTATACCGCCTTCACCGTCGACGAATTGTCGCTGCCGCTGCAGAAGGACAACGCGATCGGCATTCCCGGCGCACAGGAATGGGTCAACGACCTGCCGAACGCCGAGAACAAGAAGTTCGTCGAGGACTATCGCAAGAAGTATCCCGGCCTGCGCCCGACCTATTACGGCGCTCAGGCCTATGACGCCGCCCAGCTGATCAACAGCGCGGTCGTCGCGGTGAAGGGCGACCTCACCAAGAAGGACGCGATGAAGGCGGAGATGGAGAAGGCCAACTTCAAGTCGCTGCGCGGCCCGTTCAAGTATGGCAACAACCACATCCCGATCCAGAATTTCTATCTGCAGGACGTGGTCAAGGACGCCGACGGCCAGCTCTCGCTGAAGACGGTCGCGACCATCGTCAAGGACGACCAGGACAAGTTTCACGACAAGTGTTCGATGAAGTGAGGTCGGGCGCCTTTTGGCGCGCGGCTTGCTTTCTTCACCTCGCCCCGCTCTTGCGGGGAGAGCATAGGCCGCCTCCGGCGGCCGTTCTTGACGAACGACGCCGAAGCGCAGCTTCGGCTATGCGCGAAGCGATTGGGTGAGGGGGACTCTCCACAGGTCCGGTCTGCGGAGGCAGCCCCTCACCCCAACCCTCTCCCCGCAAGAGCGGGGCGAGGGAGAACACGCAGCGAGCAATGCGGCGGTGGGCATGCACTGCCGCTGTTTTTTTAGGGATGATGTAGCCTCACGATGTATCTCGTCGTCGAACAACTGCTGAACGGCCTGCAATTCGGCCTGCTGCTGTTCCTGCTGGCAGCCGGACTGACGCTGGTGTTCGGCATCATGGATTTCGTCAATCTGGCGCACGGCTCGCTCTACATGATGGGCGCCTATTTCGCGGCGACCTTCGTGGCCTGGACCGGAAGCTTCGTGCTCGGTGCGCTGCTGGCGCTGGGCGCGACGCTCTTGCTCGGCATAGTGCTCGAATATGTCGCGCTCCGGCATCTCTACGGCCGCGACCATCTCGACCAGGTGCTGGCGACGTTCGGCCTGATCCTGTTCTTCAACGACGCCGTCCGGCTGATCTGGGGCCCGGCCGGCCTCGCGCTGCCGCTGCCGGCCTGGCTCACCGTGCCGGTGCAGATCATTCCCGGCGTGTACTATCCGGCTTACCGGCTGATGATCATCCTGGTCGCGCTGGCGGTTGCCGCGATGCTCTATCTCGTCGTGATGCGCACCCGCGTCGGCATGCTGATCCGCGCCGGCGCCTCGAACCGCGAGATGATCGGGGCGCTCGGCATCAACATCAAGCTGCTGTTCACGCTGGTGTTCGGCCTGGGGGCCGCGCTCGCCGGTCTCGCCGGGCTGATGCAGGCGCCGATCCTCACCGTGCAGATCGGCATGGGCGAGAACATCCTGATCCTCGCCTTCGTCATCATCGTGATCGGCGGCATCGGCTCGATCCGCGGCGCCTTCATGGCGGCGGTCTTCGTCGGCATCATCGACACGATGGGCCGCGCCTTCCTGCCCGACCTGCTGCGCAAGGTGCTGAGCGGGGCGGCGGCCTCGACCGCGGCGCCGGCGCTGTCCTCGATGCTGATCTATCTCCTGATGGCGATCATCCTTGTGCTGCGGCCCGAGGGGCTGTTCCCGGCGGCCAAACGATGACGCCCAAGCTCAACGCCTCCAATGCGGTCGCGGCGCTGCTGTGCGCCGCCTTGGTCCTGCTGCCGGTCTATTCGGCCGTCACTGGCAATATCTTCATCCTGACGTTGTTCACCCGCATCGCGATCTATGCGCTGGCGGCTGCGAGCCTCAACCTGATCATGGGCTATGGCGGCATGATGAGTTTTGGCCATGCCGCCTATCTCGGCATCGGCGGCTATGCGGTCGGCATTCTCGCTGCCGAGGGCATCGGTTCCGGCTTCATCCAGTGGCCGGTGGCGCTTGCGGTCTCGGCACTGTTCGCGCTGTTGATCGGCGCGCTCTCACTGCGCACCCGTGGCGTCTATTTCATCATGATCACGCTGGCCTTTGCGCAGATGGCCTATTACGTCGCCTCCGCTTTGTCGCGCTACGGCGGCGACGACGGGCTCACCGTCTACAAGCGCAGCGATTTCGCCGGCCTGATCAATCTGTCCGACCGCACGCAGTTCTATTATCTCTGCCTCGGCTGCCTGTTCGGCGGCCTCTATCTGATCTGGCGCATCGTCAATTCGCGCTTCGGCCTCGTGGTGCAGGGTGTCCGCTCCAACGAGCAGCGCATGCAGGCGATCGGCTTCCACGCCAACCGCTATCGCCTGGTCTGTTTCGTCATCGCGGGCACGATCTGCGGCCTGGCCGGCGCGCTGCTTGCCAACAACACCGACTTCGTCAGCCCCGCCGTGATGTACTGGACCCGCTCCGGCGACCTGATGGTGATGGTGATCCTCGGCGGCATGGGCTCGCTGTTCGGCCCTGTCGTCGGAGCGATCGTCTATCTCCTGCTCGAGGAACTGCTGTCGCAGTTCACCGAATATTCGGGACTGATCCTGGGACCGGTGCTGCTGTTGATCGTGCTGTTCGCGCGCGGCGGCATCATGGGCCTGCTCGGGAGGATGAGTCGTGGTTGATCCCTTGCCAAATCCCTTGCTCCGCGTCGACAATCTGGTGCGCCGCTATGGCGGCATCACCGCGACCGACAACCTCTCGATGGAGGTCATTCCGGGCGAGTTGCACGCCATCATCGGGCCCAACGGCGCCGGCAAGACCACGCTGATCAGCCAGCTCACCGGGCAGGTTATGCCCAATTCCGGCACCATTTACTTCGCCGGCCGCGACGTCACGAGCCTGCCGTCCTACAAGCGCTCCAGGCTCGGGCTGGCGCGCTCGTTCCAGATCACCTCGCTGCTGAAGGATTTTTCCGCGATCGACAATGTCGCGCTCGCCGCGCAGGCGCATGACGGCCATTCGTTCCGCTTCTGGGGCAATGCGCGCAAGGAGCGGCAGCTGCGCGACACCGCCCGCGCGGCGCTGGAACGCGTCGGCCTCGGCAAGCGCGCCGATATCGTGGTGTCGCAATTGAGCCATGGCGAGCAGCGCGAACTCGAGCTCGCGGTCGCGCTCGCCACCAAGCCGCAGCTTCTGCTGCTCGACGAGCCGATGGCCGGGCTCGGTGTCACGGAGTCGGCGCGGATGGTCGCGTTGCTGAAGGAGCTGCGTAAGGAAGTCACCATCGTGCTGGTCGAGCACGACATGGAAGCGGTGTTCGCGCTCGCCGACCGCATCACGGTCTTGGTCTATGGCCGCGTCATCGCCTGCGGCGTGCCGGATGCGATCCGCAAGGACGAAGAGGTCAAGCGCGCCTATCTCGGCGAGCAGCATGCGGTGACGCATCATGGCTGAAGCAAACACCGCCGATACCTTACTCGAAGTTGACGCAATCGAGACCTGCTACGGGTTGAGCCAGGTGCTGTTCGGCCTGTCGCTCAAGATCAAGTCGGGCGAGATGGTCGCGCTGATGGGCCGCAACGGCATGGGCAAGACCACGACCATCCGCTCGATCATGGGCCTGACGCCGGCGCGGTCGGGCGCGATCCGCTTCGCCGGCGAGGCGGTGCGCGGCCTGCCGTCCTACAGGATCGCCAAGCTCGGCATCGGCCTCGTGCCGGAAGGACGCCAGATCTTTCCGAACTTGACGGTGCGCGAAAATCTCGTCGCGGCATCAGGCAATAGGCTGAATGCCTCCGATCCGTGGACGCTGGAAAAAATCCATGCGCTGTTCCCGCGGCTGGCCGAACGAACCAGCAATATGGGCGTCACGCTGTCCGGCGGCGAGCAGCAGATGCTGGCGATCGGCCGCGCGCTGATGACCAACCCGAAGCTCCTGATCCTCGATGAGGCGACCGAAGGCCTGGCGCCTTTGATCCGCGACGAGATCTGGAGCTGCCTGTCGATGCTGAAGGGACGCGGGCAGTCGGTGCTGGTGATCGACAAGAACGTCGGCAACCTCACCCGCATCGCCGACCGCCACTACATCATCGAGCGCGGCAAGACGGTGTGGAGCGGGACGAGCGAGCAGCTGATCGCGGAGCCCGATCTGCAGCACAAGTATCTGGGGATTTGAGGCGGAGCAGGTGCGCTCACTCCATCCCCGTCATCCTGAGGAGCGCGTCTTCGCGCGTCTCGAAGGATGCACGGCCCGGCTGGTGGCCGTCGACCCTTCGAGACGCTTCGCGCTCCTCAGGGTGACGGGTCAGGTGGTTGTGCCGCGGTGAGGTCAAAACATCTCGAAATATTCGCGCTGCTCCCAGTCCGACACCTCGGCCTGGAAGCGCTCGATCTCTGCGTTCTTGATGAAGACGTAATAGTCGACGAACTCAGGTCCCAGCGCCTGACGGAAGAACGGATCGTCTTGAAGCGCGAACACGGCTTCGCGCAGCGATTTCGGCAACAGCGCGGCCTTGGTCTCGTAGGGCGTGTCGGCGGATGGGCCGGGATCGAGCTTGCGGTCGACGCCGTCGAGGCCGGAAAGAATTTGCGAGGCCATGTAGAGATAGGGATTGGCGGCGGGCTCGCCGATCCGGTTCTCCAGCCGCGTTGCCGGATCATTCGTGCCACCGAGCACGCGGATCATCACGCCGCGGTTGTCGCGGCCCCAGATCGCCCGGTCGGGCGCCAGCGAATAGGAGCGGTAGCGCTTGTAGCCGTTGATGGTCGGCGTCGTGAACACGGTCGAGGCGCGTGCGTGCTCGATCAGGCCGGCCAGCCAGGCGCGGCCGAGCGGGCTCAGCGGCTCGCCGGTCTCCTTGGCCATGAAGACGTTCTCGCCGCCCGCGCGTGACACCAGCGACTGATGCAGGTGCCAGCCCGAGGCGAACACGTTCGGCAGCTTCGGTCGGCACATGAAGGTGGCGTGATAGCCGTGGCGGCGCGCGATCTGCTTCACGGCCGAACGAAACAGCACCATGATGTCGGCGGGTGCAAGCCCCACGGTCGGCGCGAAGGTGAATTCGCATTGGCTCGGGCCGAACTCGACCTCGACCGTGCGCAAAGGCAAATCGAGCGCGATGATGTCGCGACGGATGATCTCGAGCGCCGGCTCCATCTGATCGTAGCGCTGCTCGGTGAGGTACTGATAGCCGTGCGACAGCAGGCTGACCGACGGCGGCCGGCCGGGCTGGCCGGCATCCTCCGGCGCCATGTGGGCGTCGTCGAGTTTGAACAGATGGAATTCGACCTCGAGGCCGGCGACGAAATCGTAGCCGCGGCTTCCGAGCTGATCGAGCACCTTGCGATAGAGGTTGCGGGTCGCGAACGGCACCGGTCGTCCGTCGCTGAAATAGAGGTCGCAGAGCAGCCAGCCGGTGTTCTCCGCCCAGGGCAGCACGCGGAACGTGGTGGGGTCAGCGACCATCACCACGTCGGCCGCGCCCTCCATCTCCTTCATGCCGAAGCCGCCGCCTGCGGTGAACACCGGAAACACCGTCTTGTGCGAGGTGTCCTTGGCGAGCATCGTCGTGGTGATAGAGCAGCCGCCCTCCAGCGAGCGCACCGCTTCGCTTGCGATCAAGGTCTTGCCGCGCAGGATACCGTGCTGGTCGGGGAACGAGAGGCGGATGACTTCGAGGTTCTTCTCCTCGACGATGCGGCGGAGGCGGGTCGCGGCCTCCTTCTGCTCATCCGACCACAGGCCGTGACGCTCGACGAAGCTCACCGCGTTGCTCCTCTCTCAGCCGTCATTGCGAGGAGCAAAGCGACGAAGCAATCCACATCTCGACAAGCGGCGCGATGGATTGCTTCGCTTCGCTCGCAATGACGGAAGGACATAGCTACTCCGCCGCCGTCAGGTGATGCACCTTGCCGGCGATCTCGCGCGGCACGGGCGCGGCCCACGGCGCGCCGCGGCGGCGCTTGACGTCGACCTCCATCCAGTAGAGCTCCCAACCCAGCGTCGGTCCGATGCCGTCCATCGTCGCCGGACCCTGGATGCTACGCGCGGAGGCTTCGTCGAGGAACAGCATCGGTTTCTCGCCGCCGGAAACCTTTTCGATCTCCTGCCGCAGTAGGCGGCGGTACTGCACGATCGCCTTGTCGCTTTGGCCGAGATGCTCGTTGGTGCGATCCTGGATCGCCCCCATCGATTCCACCGCCCATTGGTCGTGGACGTTGATGTCGGTGCCCATGCCGGTATAGGTCTCGGTCGCCTGCTCGTGCGGATCGAAGCCGTAATCGTTGCTGCGGTTCTTGCGCGACTTGTAGTCGGGCAGCGTATAGAGCTCGAGCCGCTGGTCGCGCATCTTCTGCTTGTCGACCGGCGCCGCGTAGCTGGTGAAAATCGCGTACCAGTAGCAGTTCTCGTCATCGACCGGCACGTGCCACTGCGTGATCGTCATCTCGGTCGACATCGGGATGACGAAGCCGTGTGGGAACAGCTGGTTGGTGACGCGCACATGCGTGCGCTCCTCGTCGAGCTCGCGCAGCGCGATCAGGCGCAGGCCGTATTCGGTGTGCTCGACATTGATGATCGGGCGGTCATATTCGCGCAGGATCTTGGTCATCGGCATGTCGCTGCCGGCGGAGGCGCCGCGGAACTGCTTGCCGTAGGCCGCCGAGGTGTCTTCGTCCTCGAAGAAGCGATGCAGAAAGGAGGCGTGCGCCGGATCGATGCCGACCTCGAGCGCCTGCAGCCAGTTGCAGTTCATGTGTCCCTTGAACGCGAAGGTATGGCTGTCAGGCGCGACGAAGCAGTCGAGCTCCGGAAATGCCGGCGGGGCGCCTTCGCCGAGATAGGCCCACAGGATGCCGCTCTTCTCCACCACGGGATAGGAGCGCTGCTTGATACCCTTGCACAGTTGCGATCCAACAGGTTCGGCCGGCGTCTCGATGCACTGGCCTGATCTGTCGAACAGCCAGCCGTGGAAGGCGCAGCGCAGCCCGCCATTCTCGAGCCGGCCGAAGGCGAGGTCGGCGCCGCGGTGCGCGCAGTGGCGATCGATTAGGCCGTAGCTGCCGTCCTCACCGCGGAACAGCACCAGGTTTTCACCAAGCAGCCGCACTGGCCGAACCGGGCGCGGCCCTTCCAGTTCATCCACCAGCGCCGCCGGCTGCCAGTACATCCGCATCAGCTTTCCGCAAGGGTGCTTGCGCCCGGTGCGGGTGATCAGATCGTTCGCTTCCTGGCTCATCATGGCGGCGTCTCCCGAATTTGGATTTGTTCGCCTATTGAACGAATGTGCGAATTATGCCATGTCTCATTCCAACCGCAAGCGCAATTTTTGAACCGTTCAAATCCGCGAGCCTCCATGCCCAAGCTGAAGCGGACCGATCAGGACGAGCGCGCCACCGACTTCGTCGAGGCGCTCGATCGCGGCCTGCGCCTGTTGCAGGTGTTCGGCACCGTCTCGGGTCCTGCGACCTTGAGCGACCTGGCGCGCGCCGCCGACCTGCCGCGCGCCACCGCGCGCCGCATCCTGTTCACGCTAGCGCATGGCGGCTTCGTCGCAACCGACGGCAAGCTGTTCACGCTGACGCCGCATGTGCTGACGCTCGCGGGCTCCTTCCTGCAATCCAACCAGGTGGTGACGGTGCTGCAGCCGGTGCTCGATCGCATCGCGACCGCTGCACAGGAGATCGCCTCGCTCGCGCTGCTCGATGGCGACGACGTGGTGTTCGTCGCGCGCTCGAGCCCGACGCGGGTGTTCTCCGCCGGTCTCGATATCGGCTACCGGCTGCCGGCGTTCTGCACGTCAGTGGGCCGCGCGATGCTCGGCCGACTCGGCGATGCCGAGCTCGCGGCACGCCTGAAGGCAATGCGCCGCGATCCCGTGACGCCGCAGACCACGACCGATCCGAAGAAACTGCTCGCCATCATCGTCGCCGATCGCGCGCAGGGCTACTCGCTGGTCGACCGCGAGGCCGAGCCGCATTTCCGCTCGATCTCGGTGCCGGTGCATCGCTATGACGGCACCATCGTCGCCGCCATCAACATGGGCGCGCACGTCGATCGCGTGCCGGCCAAGGAATTGATCGACCGCTTCCTGCCGCTGCTGCGCGACGGTGCGGATGATGTGAAGAGCAGGTTGTTGTAAAGGCCGTTAAAGCGCCACGCTGCGCAAGCCGAAGCTCCGCGCCTCGTTCTGTAGCACCGGCCGCACCGAATCGATCAATCGCGCGGCCGCGGCATCGACCGAGAGCCCGGCGGTGTCGACCACCGCGGATGCGCGAGCGTAGAGCGGTTCGCGGCTGACCAGAATATTGCGCAATTCGGCCATCGCCGAGCGATCGTCGGCCATCGGGCGCAGATCGCCCTGGCGGCGGACGCGGGCCATGTGCTCTTCCGGCTCGGCCTTCAGCCAGATCGTGTAGAACGACGACAGGATCAGGTCGAACGTCAGCGCCTCGGAGACGATGCCGCCGCCGGTCGCCAGCACCATCAATTCCTTGCGCGCCAGCAACTGCGTCAGCGCCGCCTGCTCCATGCGGCGAAAGCCTTCCTGGCCGTACAGCGCGATGATCTCGGCAACCGACAGGCCGTTCTGTGCCTCGATCTCCTTGTTGAGCTCGACGAAGCTCCAGCCGATCTTCTTCGCCAGCATCCGCCCCAGCGTGGTCTTGCCGGCGCCGCGCAGGCCGATCAGCGCGATGCCGGAGAACGAGGCGCCGCGCGGCGCCAGCGGGCTGCTGCCGGCGAGCATGTCCTTGGCCTGCGCGATCTGGCTCGGCGACGCCTTGCGCAGCAGATCGCGGATCACGGCCCAGTCCGGAATGGGTTCGCTCGAGGGGATCAGGTCCTCGAGATGCGCGCCCATCGCGCCTGCGACACGGCGCAGCAGCACGATCGAGACATTGCCTTTGCCGCTTTCGAGCTGGGCGATGTAGCGTTCGGAAATGCCGGAGACCTTGGCGAGCACCTTGCGCGACATGCCGCGGAGCGCGCGCATGGTGCGCACACGCTGGCCGAGCTGTTCGAGGAAGTCGGTTTCCGGATCGTTGGCTTCGGTCATGATCCCCATGCGACGCGCGGTCCTGACTGAATCAGGTCCAATGGTCTAGGAAACATAATGCCGATGAGGATTGACAGCAAGCCAATGTGGTGGCTTTGTATGAATTATAATTCTTAAATCTTGACGGGAGAGGACAGGCGCGGCGCGCCTGTGCCTGAGGAGCGGGCCATGACCTACAATGCAGTCACCTGGCTGCTCGACCGCAATGTCGATGAGGGCCGCGGCGCCAAGGTCGTGTTCGACGATACGGTCTCGCAAATCACCTATGGCGAGTTGCAGCAGCAGACCCGGCGCGTCGGCAATATGCTGCGCCGGCTCGGTGTCCGCCGCGAAGAGCGGGTCGCCATGATCATGTTGGATACGGTCGATTTCCCGATCGTGTTTCTTGGGGCGATCCGCGCCGGCGTGGTGCCGGTGCCGCTCAACACGCTGCTGACATCGGAGCAATACGCCTACATCCTCGGCGACTGCCGCGCGCGCGTGCTGTTCGTGTCCGAGGCGCTGCTGCCGGTGGTGAAGGACATCATCGCGCGCATGCCAGACCTCGAGCATGTCGTGGTCTCCGGCAAGGACGCGCACGGCCACAAGAAGCTGTCGGATGAGATCTCGCGCGAGGGCGACGTGTTCGCGACGGCGCCGACGCATGCCGACGAGCCGGCGTTCTGGCTCTATTCGTCGGGCTCGACCGGCATGCCGAAGGGCGTGCGCCATCTGCATTCCAATCTCGCGGCGACCGCAGAGACCTATGCCCGGCAGGTGCTTGGCATCCGCGAGGACGATGTCGGCCTGTCGGCGGCAAAGCTGTTCTTCGCCTATGGGCTCGGCAATGCGCTGACCTTCCCGATGTCGGTCGGCGCAACGACCATCCTGAATTCGGAGCGTCCGACGCCGGCGGTGATGTTCGCGCTGATGAACAAATATCATCCTAGCATCTTCTTCGGCGTGCCGACCCTGTTCGCGGCGATGCTGAACGACGAGGCTACGAAGGCGCAAACCGCGGGCAATCGCCTGCGGGTCTGTACCTCGGCCGGCGAGGCGTTGCCGGAATCGGTCGGCAACGCGTGGCGCGCGCGGTTCGGCGTCGACATCCTCGACGGCGTCGGCTCGACCGAGCTCTTGCACATCTTCCTGTCGAATGCGCCCGGCGACATCAAATACGGCTCCTCGGGGCGTCCGGTGCCCGGCTACAAGGTGCGGCTGGTCAACGAGCTCGGGGCCGATGTCGCCGATGGCGAGGTCGGCGAACTGCTGGTCGATGCGCCCTCGGCCGGCGAGAGCTACTGGAACCAGCGCGCCAAGAGCCGCGCCACTTTCGAGGGCGCGTGGACCCGCACCGGCGACAAATACACGCGCGATGCCGAGGGCCGTTACACCTTCTGCGGCCGCGCCGACGACATGTTCAAGGTTTCGGGCATCTGGGTCTCGCCGTTCGAGGTCGAGAGCGCGCTGATCACCCATCCCGCGGTGCTGGAAGCCGCCGTGGTGCCGGAAGCCGATCCGGAAGGGCTGCTGAAGCCGAAGGCCTATGTGGTGCTGCGGCCCGAGAGTTCGGCCGATGGTTTGCATGAAGCGCTGAAGGAACACGTCAAGCAGAAGATCGGGCCGTGGAAATATCCGCGCTGGATCGATGTGGTCGACAATCTGCCGAAGACGGCAACCGGCAAGATCCAGCGGTTCAAGTTGCGGGACGGCGACGGCGCGCACTAGCGTTTCCACTTGCGTCGTCCCGGCGAACGCCGGGACCCATACGCCGCGGCCTTCGTTTTTGAAAGACGCTGTTCAACGGCTTTTGCGCAACAACTGACGCCTGTGGTTATGGGTCCCGGCCTTCGCCGGGACGACGATGAGGAAGGCCCATCATGACGAACTTGAACCCCACAGGCTTCCTCACCATCGACGGCGCCGAGCTCGAATACCGCATGATCGGTCCGTCACCCGAGACCGCGCCGACCCTCGTGATGCTGCATGAAGGTCTCGGCTGCGTCGGGCTGTGGGGTGACTTTCCCGACAAGCTGCAGGCGGCGACCGGCGCCGGCGTGTTTGCCTATTCGCGCGCGGGCTATGGCGCATCGTCGCCGGCGAAGCTGCCGCGTCCGGTCGACTACATGCATCGCGAAGCGCTCGACGTGCTGCCGAAGCTGCTCGATCGGATCGGCTTCCGCCGCGGCCTCTTGGTCGGCCATTCCGACGGCGCGTCGATCGCGGCGATCTATGCCGGCGCGCATCAGGATCATCGCCTGCACGGCCTCGCGTTGCTCGCGCCGCACTTCGTCGTCGAGGACATTTCGGTGCAGTCGATCGCCGAGATCAAGACGGCGTATGAGACCACCAATCTGAAAGAGAAGCTGGCGCGCTGGCACAAGGATGTCGACAACACCTTCCGCGGCTGGAACGACGCCTGGCTCGATCCGGCATTCCGCGACTGGGATATCTCCGAATATCTCGCCTATGTCCGCGTGCCGGTGCTGATCGTGCAGGGCGCGGATGATCAATACGGCACGATGCGCCAGGTCGAGATCGCCCAGGACGAATGCTACTGCCCGGTCGACGTCGCCGCGATCGGCGGCGCCGGCCACTCGCCGCACCGCGAGGCACCCGCGGTGACGCTGGACGCGGTCACCGAATTCGCCAAAGCGGCGCTGCGCGACGATCCGGCACTGGCGGCCTGACTTTTGGTGCCGGTGCCAGGCCATTGGCCTAGCGGGCGAATTTCCCAAACATGAAACAAAATGCATGTTTTGGCGTTTTGAACTAGACGAAACTAAAAACATGCATTATTGTGCATGAAGACCTCGACGACGAACCTTCAAACGAACAACAGATAAGGGTGGCCCATGGCTGGTGACGATCGCGTCCTTGCAGGCGGGGCGAAGTACATCGACTTCCAGACCAACCCGTCGCGCTACCGGCACTGGAAGCTCGATGTCGCGGGCGACGTCGCGACGCTGACCATGGACGTCGACGAGAACGCTGGCCTGTTCGAGGGCTATCAGCTCAAGCTCAATTCGTACGACCTCGGCGTCGACATCGAACTCGCGGACGCCGTGCAGCGGCTGCGCTTCGAGCATCCCGAGGTGAAGGTCGTGGTGATGCGCTCGGGCAAGAACCGCGTGTTCTGCGCCGGTGCCAACATCCGGATGCTGGCGGGCTCGACCCACGCCCACAAGGTCAACTTCTGCAAATTCACCAACGAGACCCGCAACGGGCTGGAGGATTCCAGCGAGAATTCCGGCCAGAGCTTCATCACGGTCGTCAACGGTACCGCGGCCGGCGGCGGCTATGAGCTGGCGCTCGCGACCGATCACATCATGATGGCCGACGACGGCGCGGCCGCCGTCGCGCTGCCGGAAGTGCCGCTGCTCGCGGTGCTGCCGGGAACCGGCGGCCTCACGCGTGTGGTCGACAAGCGCAAGGTGCGCCGCGACCACGCCGACTTCTTCTGCACCATCGAGGAAGGCATCAAGGGCAAGCGCGCGGTGCAGTGGCGGCTGGTCGACGAGATCGCGCCGAACTCCAAGCTCGAGGGCAAGCTTGCCGAGCGCGTCAAGGAATTCGCCGCCAGGTCGAAGCGCAACGGCGAGGGCCGTGGCATCGCGCTGGCGCCGCTCACGCGCACCATCGACGACAGCGCGATCCGCTATGGCTTTGTCAGCGTCGATATCGATCGCGCCGCGCGCATCGCCACCATCTCGATCAAGGCGCCGGAAGCTGCCGCGCCCGTCGATATCGACGGCATGATCGCGCAGGGTGCTTCGTTCTGGCCGCTGCAGGTCGCCCGCGAGCTCGACGATGCGATCCTGCATCTGCGCATCAACGAGCTCGAGACCGCGATGCTGGTGTTCAAGAGCCATGGCGACCGCGCCAATGTCGTGTCCTACGACGCGTTCCTGGAAACCAACAAGGCGCACTGGCTGGTCAACGAGGTCAGGCACTACTGGAAGCGCGTGCTCAAGCGCATCGACGTCACCTCGCGCACGCTGGTGACGCTGGTCGAGCCCGGCTCCTGCTTCGTCGGCACCCTGGCCGAGCTCGTGTTCGCCGCCGACCGCTCCTACATGCTGATCGGCCAGAAGCAGGGCGACAACCGCCCGCCGCCGGCGATCGAGCTGACGGCGATGAATTTCGGGCCGTATCCGATGAGCCATGGCCTGACCCGGTTGCAATCGCGCTTCCAGGCCGACCCAATGGATATTGAGCGCGCACAAGGCTCGATCGGCAAGGCGCTCGACGCGGAAGAGGCCGAGGAGCTCGGCCTCGTGACCTTCGCGCTCGACGACATCGACTGGGACGACGAGGTCCGCGTGTTCTTCGAGGAGCGTACCTCGTTCTCTCCCGATGGCCTCACCGGCATGGAAGCCAATCTGCGCTTCGTCGGTCCGGAGACGATGGAATCGAAGATCTTCTCGCGCCTCACGGCGTGGCAGAACTGGATCTTCCAGCGGCCCAATGCGGTCGGCGAGGACGGCGCGCTGCGCCGTTACGGCACCGGCCAGAAGGCGCAATTCGACATGACACGAGTTTAAGGGAGCACGGCCATGAACATCATGAACGTCGATTACTCGACCAAGATTCCAAACAACGTGAATCTCGCCGAAGACCGCCAGGTGCTCAAGGCGCTGGAGGGCTGGCACCCCGGCTACATGGACTGGTGGAAGGACATGGGGCCGGACGGCTTCCAGGAGTCGCTAGTCTATCTGCGCACCGCCTACTCGGTCGATCCGCGCGGCTGGGCCAAGTTCGACTACGTGCGGATGCCCGAATATCGCTGGGGCATCCTGCTTGCGCCGCAGGAAGAGAACCGCGTCATCCCGTTCGGCGAAGACTACGGCAAGCCGGCCTGGCAGGAAGTCCCCGGCGAGCATCGCGCGATGCTGCGCCGCCTGATCGTGATCCAGGGCGACACCGAGCCGGCCTCGGTCGAGCAGCAGCGTCATCTCGGCAAGACCGCGCCCTCGCTTTACGACATGCGCAACCTGTTCCAGGTCAATGTCGAGGAAGGCCGCCATCTCTGGGCGATGGTCTACCTCTTGCAGAAGTATTTCGGCCGCGACGGCCGCGAGGAGGCCGACGATTTGTTGCGCCGCCGCTCGGGCGATGCGGATAGCCCACGCATGCTCGGGGCCTTCAACGAGGCGACGCCGGACTGGCTGTCGTTCTTCATGTTCACCTACTTCACCGACCGCGACGGCAAGATGCAGCTGCACTCGCTGGCGCAGTCGGGCTTCGATCCGCTGTCGCGCACCTGCCGCTTCATGCTGACTGAGGAAGCCCATCACATGTTCGTCGGGGAGACCGGCATCACCCGCGTCGTGCAGCGCACCTGCGATGCGATGACGGAAGCCGGCATCACCGATCCGAACGACATCGCAAAAATTCGCGCGCTCGGCGTCATCGATCTTCCGACCATCCAGAAGAAGCTGAACCTGCACTATTCGCTGTCGCTCGATCTGTTCGGCTCCGAAGTCTCGACCAATGCGGCCAACGCTTTCAACGCCGGCATCAAGGGCCGCTACAAGGAAACCACGATCGAGGACGATCACCAGCTCAAGAGCTCGACCTATCCGGTCATGAAGATGGTGGACGGCCAGATCAAGATGGTCGACGAGCCGGCGCTGACCGCGCTCAACATGCGGCTGCGCGACGACTACACGCAGGATTGCGTCAAGGGCATGCTGCGCTGGAACAAGGTGATCTCCACCGCAGGCATCGACTACAAGCTCACAGTGCCGAACACCGCCTTCCACCGCCAGATCGGCGAGTTCAAGGACATCCACGCGACGCCCGATGGCCTCTTGATCGACGATGCCACCTGGGCCAAGCGCAAGAACGACTGGCTGCCGTCGACTGCGGATGGCGACTTCATCGCCTCGCTGATGAAGCCTGTGACTGAACCCGGCGAGTTCGCCTCGTGGATTTCGGCGCCCAAGGTCGGCATCGACAACAAGCCCGGCGACTTCGAATATGTGAGAATCGAGAGCTGAGTTTCAGCTGGTAGTTCCTCTCCTCCCGGAGGGGCCGAAAAGGGGTAAGCCGAGAAGGTCCTGGCTTGCCCCTTTTCTTTTGAGACGTGCGTTCGCGTGCGCGATGAAGCCTTGGAGCTTCCCGGCTTGACAAGCGAGACGCCTTCGCGCGGAAATCACGCAGCTTCAACATGAACTGCAATGACCGCTTGAGCTGGTTGTCGCGGATCAGGAATACGGCGGGGTCATCATGAGTGAAGAGATTTTTCAGGGGCCGACCCTGCGTCCGCTCAAGCTCCAATTCGGTGAGCAGACGATCGCGGGCTTCGAGAGCGCGGGTACCGGCCGCGACATCTTGCTGATCCATGGCAATTCGTCGTCATCGCAGATCTGGCAGAAGCAACTCCAGGGGCCGCTTGGCGCCAAGTACCGCCTGGTCTCGATCGATCTTCCCGGTCATGGCGGCTCGTCGCCTGCGCCCGATCCGGAACACGGTTATTCGGGTGCAGGCTATGCCGGCTGCATTGCCGCGGCCGCAAAGGAGCTCGGCCTGAAGGACGCGGTGGTGGTGGGCTGGAGCCTCGGTGGACACGCCGTGCTCAACGCAGCCCCGTCTTTGCCGATGGCGGCCGGGCTGATGATTTTCGGTACGCCGCCGATCGCCAAGACGCCGGACGGGTTCTCCGGGTTCAAGGGGCTGTCGGCCACAACGTTCACGCCGGCGCCCAGCGACGCCGAGATCGCGGCCTGGCTGAAAACGGTCTTCGCGCCGGATTATGCGCCGTTGCCCGCGTTCGTCGATGCCGATTTCCGCCGCACCGATGGCAATGCGCGCGGCTACCTCGGCGCCAGCGTGCAGGCCGGCCGCTTCGCCGACGAGGTCGAGATCGTGCGCGGCCTCAGGATTCCGCTGGCGATCGTGCATGGCAGCGAGGAGCAGATGGTCGATCTCGGTTATCTGCAACGGCTGCCCGCGCCGACGCTATGGCGCGGCCAGGTTCAGGTGGTCGACGGTGCCGGCCACGCCACGCAGTGGGAAAGGGCCGACGCGTTCGACCGGCTCGTCGACGCGTTTGCATCGAGTCTTTGAGCTGACCTGTCATCACCCGCGAAAGCGGGTGATCCAGTATTCCAGAGGCAGCAGAGCAGGATTGAGAGGCCGCCGCGTACTGGATGCCCCGGTCTAGCCGGGGCATGACAGCGGTAGAATGGCGCCCACGGCCGATCGTCGCGATACCGTGCTACCCCGCGATCTCCAGCCCCGCGGTCGCGTAGACCACGCCGCCATCGACCGCGATGGTGTTGCCCACGACATAGTCGCCGGCGCGCGAGGCGAGATAGATCGCGGTGCCCGCCATGTCCTCGTCGCTGCCCACGCGCCGCGACGGAACGCGCTGTGCAACTTCGTCGGCGTGGTCGCGCGCGGCGCGGTTCATGTCCGACTTGAAGGCGCCGGGTGCGATCGCGGTCACGTTGATGTTGTCCTTGACCAGGCGCGTCGCCATCCGTCGCGTCAGATGGATCACCGCGGCCTTGCTGGCGGCATAGGAATAGGTCTCCATTGGATTGACGAAGATGCCGTCGATCGAGGCGATGTTGATCACCTTGCCCGGTTTGTCCTGCGTCGCCGCGGCGCGCAGCGGCTTGGCCAGCGCCTTGGTCAGGAAGAAGATCGACTTGACGTTGAGGTTCATCACCTTGTCCCAGCCGCTCTCCGGGAATTCGTCGAAGTCCGCGCCCCATGCCGCGCCGGCATTGTTGACCAGGATATCGAGCTTCGGCTCGCGCTTGATGATCTCGCCCGCGAGCTTCTCGCAGCCCTCGACGGTCGAGATGTCGATCGGCAGCGCGATGCATTCGCCGTCATACGCGGCGGTGAGTTCCTGGGCGGTGGCCTCGCAGGGACCGGCCTTGCGTGCGGTTATATAGACCTTCGCAGCGCCCTGCGCGAGGAAGCCGGCCGCGATCATCTTGCCGATGCCGCGCGATCCTCCGGTCACCAGTGCGACGCGGCCCTTCAGTGAGAACAGATCCTTGAACATGTTGCCTCCTTAGCTATGCCTAGCGTTCTGGCCGGGTTGATGGAGCTAGTCAAGGAACCGCCGCCGCCGGCGAACGCGCAGCCTGCTCGACCTCCGGCGATGTTCTGATCAGTTTACCCGCGAAGGGCGGGCTTCGAATCGATCAAGCTTTCTTGAGATGTGATGCAGTGCACAAACTGGTCAGCCGGTTTTGCCGCATCATGCGCGCGGGGTGGAATTCCAGATCAAGGAGTTCCAATGATGAAGCACATTTCATTGCCGGTGGCCGGTGTGATGCCTGTCACCCCCATTCAATTTCGCCGCAGGCGGAAAGGACTGTTCGCAGCGATCGTCGGCGCAATTCACTATTCGCGGCGGGTTCAGGCGCGACGCGTTCTCAAGCAATATCAGCATCTGATCGACCGCGCCGACCGGCATTGCACCAATTTGGAGGGCGGCCGCAATGTCCGTTACTGAACGGTCGTCGACGCGCAAATCGGTCATCCGGCTTCCGGAGGTCAGCGAGATCACGCTGCTTGTTGCCATCGCAATCGGATTTCTTGTGCTGCACTTCCTGACTGCGACGTTGCTGATGCCAGCGGCCACGGCCGATGCGGCCGCGCCGCAAGAGGCGAGGGCGGTTCACACCGACTAGCGCCTTCCCGATCCATCCATCATCGCCGTCATCAACGGAGGTCCACGCTGTGGCCGACGTCACGTCATTTCTTGTGCTCAGCGCTGCGGTGTTTTGCGGCGCCTTCGTGTCCGGTCTCGCCGGCTTTGCCTTTTCCGCAATCGCCGGCGCGATCCTGCTGCATGCGATGTCGCCGACCGAGGCGGTGCCGCTGATGATGGCATGCAGCGTCGGTGTGCAGGCAGCCAATCTGTGGGCGCTTCGGCACAACATCCAGTGGAAGCAGAGCCTGTCCCTGATCGCCGGTGGGCTGCTCGGCGTGCCGCTCGCGCTTTGGCTATTGCACAACACAGACAGCCGGACCTTTCGTGAAGGCTTCGGACTCTTGGTCGCATTCTATGCCGGCTACATGCTGTTCAGGCCTGCGATCGGCTACGGCCGGTTGCCGGAGGGGCGCAACGCGCTTGTCGGATTTGGCGGCGGCCTGATCGGCGGGCTGACGGCGATGCCGGGCGCGCTGCCGACCATCTGGTGCGATATGCATGGCGTGCCGAAGCAGCAACAGCGCGGCCTCGTGCAACCCTTCATCGCCGCGATGCAGATTTCGGCGCTCGTGATGATGCTGCTGCATCGCGACCTCTCGATGAAGGTCGCCTATGACGTCGTGCTTGGCGCTCCGGCGCTGCTTGCCGGTTCGTGGCTCGGCATCTTTGCCTTTCGCAACATCGACGAGGCCAACTTCAGGCGGGTGATCCTCGGCCTGTTGCTGGTGTCGGGACTGCTGCTGGTGGTTTAGGACGTTGCTTGATTACGCCGCGTCGATGCGGCGAAAACCGTTCCACACCGCGGTGGCGGCGCCTGAGGTCAGCACCGGCAAGAGCCGCGCGTCCTGGTAATTGCCGTTCAGCGAGACCCGCTGCAATGCGGTCAGATGCTCGGCGCTTTCGGGAAACAGCATGCCCGGCCGCGTCGTCACCGCTGTCCGAAAGCCGATCGACCGGGCGAGCGCGAATTCGCGCTGCCCGGCGGCGATCCGGTCGCCATAGGGATAGGCGAGATGCGCGACCTGCCGCTGCAGCGCATCCTCGATCCGTGCCCGGCTGGTAGCGAGCTCGAACGATGCGACGGTCTCGCTCTGCTTGGCGAGATTGCAATGGGTGATGGTGTGCGCGCCGATGGTGACCAGCGGATCGTCGGCGAAGCCGCGCAACTCGTCCCAGGACATGCAGAGCTCGCGCGCGATGCCGGCCTCGTCGACGCCGTGGCGGACGCACAGCGCGGAAATCTCCGCCTGCATCTCCGTCTCGCCCGGCAGTGAACGCAGCCAGTCGTGCATGCGGCCGAAGGCCGTGCGCTTGGCTTGCGGCGTCGCGGTGTCGATCCGCGTCATGACGCCGGCGATCGGCACCTCGATGGCCGATGCCGCCGCGATGATCCGCTCCAGCGCGATCCACCACAATTTGCCGCAGCCCTCGGCGAAATCGCTCGCGACGAACACCGTGAACGGCGCGCTGAACTCGCGCATCACAGGCAGCGCGAAGTCACGGTTGTCGCGGTAGCCGTCGTCGCAGGTGAAGCAGGCGAAGCGACGCGCGAAATTCCGTTCGGTGAGGCGGCGATGCGCCTCGTCCATGCTGACGACGTCGACGTCGAGCGCGCGCAGATGCGTCAGCATCGCGCGCAGGAAGTCGGGCGTGACCTCGAGATGATGGTTGGGCTGGAACGCGTCGGCGCGGCGCGGGCGGACGTGGTGCAGCATGAAGATGGCGCCGACGCCGGCGAAGATCGGCCGCAGCAGGATATGCGCACCCGAGAAATACAACGCCTCCATCCCGGCACGGATCACGGTGTTGCGGAGTTGTTTCATGGGGGGCACGGGCTGGCCGATTTGCATTCCGCCGGAAACTTAGCGAAACACCACTGAAGAAACTGTTATCCCGATCCAATATGGCACCCCCGCCATGGTCTTTGATTCGGCCTTTGATTTGGGGTTTGACAGGCAGCCAAGGGTTTGTTTTCTCTCTGGTTCCAGACCCGCAGGACGCTGAATGCACGGACTTTTCAAGTGGAGTAGCAAGTGGTGGCCGGGGGTGATTCCACTGGTCGTCCTGTGGGGCATCGCGGCCTGGACCTCAACGGGAACGGTCGAAGCCGACCTTGCTGCGCGCTCTAATGCCGCACTCAAGGACACCGTGCTCGACAAGCGCCGCATCAGCGTCGATGGCCGTGACGTGACCTTTGCGGCCAATGCCTTCTCCGAGGACGGCCGTCTCAGCGCGGTGGCGTCGGTCGAGGCCGTGCCGGGCGTGCGGCTGGTCAACGACGAGACCCGGCTCGTTGCCGAAGCCAAGCCCTTTGTGTGGTCCGCCGAACGCGACGTGGTGCGGGTCACGCTTGGCGGCAACGCGCCGCTGCCGTCGAGCAAGAGCAAGCTGACCGAGGCCGCGAAGGCCAGTCTCGGCGGCGTCGAGGTGGTGGACCAGATGGCGCTCGCGCGCGGCGCGCCGTCGCGGTTCGACCCGGCGGCGCTGTTGCTGCTCGACCAGATCGGCAAATTGAAGGAAGGCAAGATCACGCTGACCGACAACAAGGTTGCGCTTGCCGGCATGGCGCGCGAGCTCGGCGGACGCGAAGCGGTGGCGGCGGCGCTGAAGAATCTGCCGGAAGGTTATTCGATCGCCGCCAACGACATCAAGGCGCCGCCTTACGTGTTTCAGGCCTACAAGGATCCGGTCGCGGTGACGCTGACGCTGACCGGCTACGTGCCCGACAACAACGTGCATGCCGCGTTGGTCGCCGCCGCCGGCCGCAAGTTCTTCAGCGAGAAGGTGGTCGACAATCTGAAGGCCAGCATCGGCGCTCCCTCAGGGTTTGCGGCGGCAGTTGTGCCTGCGCTCGGCGCGCTGTCGCGGCTGTCGACCGGGACGCTCGTGGTGTCGGACCGCGAGGTGAAGCTGTCGGGCGATGCGCTCTATGATGCCGCAGCCGGCCAGATCCGCGACGGGCTCGGCAAGGATTTTCCGCAGGGCTGGCAGTACAAGGCCGAGGTCACCGTGAAGCCGGCGGCGGCGCCGGTCGACCCGACGGTGTGCCAGCAGCTGTTTTCCGAGATCCTCTCCAAGGGCAAGATCCGCTTCGAGTCCGGCAAGGCCGACATCGTCCCTGACTCCGCCGGCCTGCTCGACCGCCTGATCGAGACCGCGATGCGCTGTCCCAACGCGACGATCGAAGTCGCCGGCCATACCGACAGCGACGGCGAGGAGGCGGCCAACCAGGCCTTGTCGGAGCGCCGCGCGCAGGCCGTGGTCGATTACCTCGTGCGCGCCGGACTGCCTGCCAACCGTTTCACGTCGATCGGCTATGGCAGCACGCAGCCGCTCGCCGGCAACGAGAGTGAAGACGGCAAGGCGCAGAACCGCCGCATCGAATTCGTGGTGAAGTAGCGATGACCGTGCTCGCAACATTCTTCTGGGGTTGGCTGCTCGGCGCCGCGCTGCTCGGCTTCGGCATGGGCTGGATCGCGGTGGTGCATCGGGCGCAGGGCGTCTCGAAGGTGTGGATCCGCTGGCTGGCTCTGCTCGCCGTCGCGCTGGTCGCGGCATCGTTTGCGCGGGTCGTGCCCGGCCGCTTCGGCTACTGGCTCGACCTGTTCCTTGTCATGTTCGCGCTCTATCTCGTCGGCTGTGCGATCGGCTCCTGGCTGCGTGACTGGGTGGTCTCGCGCAGCAGGCCCGCGAGCTGACCCAAAACCCCTGATCCAACAGGTCCGAGCGGCGTCGCCAAGTGCAGGGCGAGCCGCATGCATTTTACCGCTTGACGTAAATACGTACGTACGTATTAAGTGGCGCCCATGCCAAAACCCTCTCTCCGCGATGCGATCCTCGACGCCGGCCTGAAGGAAATGTTCCGGACCGGCTATCACGGCACCAGCGTGCGCGACGTCACCGCCGCGGCCGGCGCGCCGCAGGGCTCGTTCACCAACCATTTCCGCTCCAAGGAGCTGTTCGCGTCGGAAGTGCTCGACCGCTACTTCCTCTATGTGCGCGGCCTCGTCGCCGAAGCTCTCGGCGACACGGCGTTGCCGCCGCGCGACAGGCTCCGGCGCTATCTCGATCTCATTACCGGCAAGCTCGCGCATGACGGCTTCACCCGCGGCTGCCTGATCGGGGATTTCAGCCTCGAGGCGTCCGGCTCGAGCGAGATGCTGCGCGAGCAGCTCGACGCGATCTTCCGGGAATGGCGTGCGCCGTTTGCGGCCTGCATCGCCGAGGCCCAGGCCAAACGCGAGATCGCGTCCGACTTCGATCCCGATGCACTTGCCGATTTCCTGCTCGCATCCTGGCAGGGCGCGATGCTGCGCATGAAGGTCGAGCGCAGCGCGGCCGCGCTCGAGCGTTTCAAGACGATCGCCTTCCAAACCGTGTTCAAGGAGTTGCCATGACCCTGTCTGCCGATATCAGTCTGCATCATCGCCCGGTGCTCGGGACCACGATGGCCTATCGCGAAACCGGCCGCAGCGACGCGCCGCACGTGCTGTTCCTGCACGGCAATCCGACGTCATCCTATATCTGGCGCAACATCATGCCGCTGGTGGCGCCGGTCGGGCACTGCATCGCGCCCGACCTGATCGGCTACGGCCAGTCCGGCAAGCCCGACATCGCCTACCGCTTCTTCGACCATGCGGACTATCTCGATGCGCTGATCGACGCGCTCGGCATCAGCTCGGCATATCTCGTCGCCCAGGATTGGGGCACCGCGCTCGCGTTCCATCTCGCGGCGCGCCGTCCGCAACTCGTGCGCGGGGTCGCCTTCATGGAATTTATCCGGCCGATGTCGACATGGAGCGATTTCGATCCCGATCACGGCGTGCGCGAAGAAACCTTTCGCAAGTTCAGGACCGAAGGTGTGGGCGAGGCGATGATTCTGGATGGCAATGCCTTCATCGAGCGCGTTCTTCCGAACGGGATGCTGCGCAAGCTGAGTGAGGAAGAGATGGCCGCTTACCGTGCGCCGTTTGCGACGCGCGAGAGCCGCAAGCCGACCTTGATGCTGCCGCGCGAGCTGCCGATCGCGGGCGAACCTGCCGACGTCGATCAGGCGCTCGCCACAGCGCATGCGGCGCTCGCGGCATCGACCTATCCGAAACTGCTGTTTGCGGGATCTCCCGGGGCACTGGTGTCGCCGGCCTTCGCCGCCGATTTTGCGGCGAGGCTGCAGCATTGCGCGGTCATCCAGCTCGGCGCCGGCGCGCATTATCTACAGGAAGACCATCCGGAGGCGATCGGCCGCTCGGTTGCAGGGTGGATCGCCGGGATCGAAGCCGTCAACGCGCAACATCTCGCAGCATGAGTGGATGGGAGAGCACGCCATGACCGATCTCTCGATCATCTATTGCCGTCCGTGCGGTTACGAGAAGCGCGCCAGGGAGGCCGCCGCGCTGCTGCGCGAACGGCTTGCGCTCGATGCAGAGCTGGTGCCCGGCAAGGGCGGCGTCTTCGAGGTCAAGGTTGACGGCAAAGTGATCGCCAAGCGCGTGAAGGGGCATTTCCCCGATGCCGCCGAAATCGTCACCGCAGTGGCTGCGGCACGGGCATAAAAGTCTACGCAGGCTTGCCTGATCGCCGTCGCATGACCATTGCGGCGGCGATTTTCGCTGCGCGGACGCCGCGCGTCGCTCTCGCCCCCGTAGTTTCCCGGATGGCCTTGCGCAGCGTTCGGCGGGCTAACTGCCGCACGTCGATGTCAAGTCTTGTCGAACGTGGCGAGAAACGCGCATATTTGTGCACCCGCTGTCATGAATCATCCCTAATATCTTGAAGATGCGCGTTTTATTGTCGTTTGACGAATTCCACTCCGGCTTAAAACGCGCTACAGGGGTCGGGGCACAGCGAAGCGCCGGCGGAGTTCGCCCGGGAGCCGTCGTCGCGGGATCGCAATTCGAGGTCTAGATGCTGGAAGCAATACGCAGGGCGATGGCGTTTCTGCGCCAGAAGCAAATCCTGCATCGGCTGGGTGTTGTCATCAGCATCGCCGTCATCGGCATCGCCTGCTACGTCCTCTATCACATGCTGCGCGGCATCGACACCAACGAGGTGCTCGAGGCCATCAAGAGCACCGAGCCGCGACAAATCGCGCTGGCGGGACTGTTCGTCGCAGCCGGCTACTTCACGCTGACCTTCTACGATCTGTTCGCTGTGCGCGCGATCGGTCACGTCCACGTGCCCTATCGCATCAATGCGCTCGCGGCGTTCACCTCGTATTCGATCGGCCACAACGTCGGCGCCAGCGTCTTCACTGGTGGCGCGGTGCGCTACCGGATCTATTCGGCCTGGGGATTGAACGCGATCGACGTCGCGAAGATCTGCTTTCTCGCCGGCCTGACCTTCTGGCTCGGCAATGCCGCAGTGCTCGGGCTCGGCATCGCCTATCATCCGGAAGCCGCCGCCAACATCGACCAGCTGCCGCCCTGGCTCAACCGCACCCTGGCGTGCGGCATCATCATCGCGCTGGTCGCCTATGTGGTCTGGGTCTGGACCCAGCCGCGGGTGGTCGGTCGCGGTCCCTGGACGGTGACCCTGCCGGGCGGCCCGCTGACGCTGCTGCAGATCGCGATCGGCATCGTCGACCTCGGCTTCTGCGCGCTGGCGATGTACGTGCTGGTGCCGGACGAGCCCAATCTCGGCTTCGTGGTGGTCGCGGTCATCTTCGTGTCGGCGACCCTGCTCGGCTTCGCCAGCCACTCCCCCGGCGGGCTCGGGGTGTTCGACGCCGCCATGCTAGTCGGCCTCTGGCAGATGGACCGCGAGGACCTGCTCGGCGGTATGCTGCTGTTCCGCCTGCTCTACTATATTGCGCCGTTCGTCATATCTGTAATCTTGCTGACGTTTCGGGAGGTTATCGTCGGCGCCCGACTCAAACGGCTGCCGCAGACTGATTCGGGTCCCCGCGCTGAGCCGCATCATGAGGCGGTTCTGGTCCGCAAGCGCGGTGATTCAGGGGTCTGATGACGCGGCCCGATGCCTCCCGAGGGCAGGTCGATATGACCGCGCCTGGGCGAGACATGAACCGACGGGAAGAAAGCCGCCGCGATGGCCATTGACGATACGCCGCATTCGATTTTCTCGCCCTGGCCCGACCGCTTGCGCCATTCCGCGCTGATCCTGCTTGCCGCAGCGCTGGCGCTGAGCGTCGTGGTCGCGCTCGGCGAGTTGTCGCTGGTGCGCGCCTGCGCGGTGTTCGTCTGCATCGCGGCCGCGGCGCTGGTGCCCTGGCGGCTGCATGATGCCGGCACCTCGCGCGAGGATGTCCGCCACGGCAATCCGGTCGAGGCGACCGCCGTCAGCGCGGTCGTCGCCGGCATGCCGGACCCGGCCGTGCTGCTTGATCGCGCCGGTCGCGTCATCCATCTCAACACCGCCGCGGCCCAGCTTGCGCCGGCGCTGCGCAAGAACGAACTGGCGCAATTTGCCCTGCGTTCGCCGGAGATTATCACCGCATTGCGCGAGGCGATCGCGACCACCGAGCCGCGCCGCGCCACCTACTCCGACCACGTTCCGGTCGATCGCTGGATGGAATTGGTGATCACGCCGGTGCCGGTGCCAACCCAGTTCGGCGGCACCGAGAAGTGTATGCTGATGACGTTCCACGATCTGACGCCGCTGCGCCGGGTCGAGGAGATGCGCGCCGATTTCGTCGCCAATGCCAGCCATGAGCTGCGCACGCCGCTCGCCGCGCTGTCCGGCTTCATCGACACCTTGCAGGGGCCGGCGCGCGAGGACGCGCGGGCGCGCGAGCGCTTCCTCGGCATCATGCACACCCAGGCCACCCGCATGGCTCGGCTGATCGACGACCTGCTGTCGCTGTCGCGGGTCGAGCTGTCGGCCCATGTGCGGCCCGAGGCGTCGATCGATATCGTGCCGATCATCCGCCAGGTGGCCGACGGGCTCGAGGCGCTGGCCAGCGAGCGCCAGGTCGAGATCGACGTCGACCTGCCACCGACCCCGGTCACAATCGCCGGCGACCGCGAGGAACTGCTCCGCCTGTTCGAGAACCTGATCGAGAACGCCCTCAAATACGGCGCCTCGGGCGGCCGCGTCATGGTGTCGCTCAATCAGGCCGTTTCGGGCGCATCGGGCGAGGGGAGCCCCGAAATCCGTGTCATGGTACGGGATTTCGGCCCCGGCATCGCCCCGGAGCACCTGCCGCGGCTGACCGAGCGGTTCTACCGGGTGGACGTCGGCGACAGCCGCAACCAGGGTGGAACCGGCCTCGGATTATCGCTGGTGAAACATATTCTTAACCGTCATCGCGGCCGTCTCGTGATCGAGAGCGTGCCGAAGAATGGCGCGACTTTTACCGCCTGTTTTCCCCGGCCGAAGACCCCGTTACCGACCCAAAGCTAAGCGTTTTCAGCCGCTTAGCGCTGTCATCGAACTGTCATCCAACCTTCGTAAAAGCAGCACCGACCGCTCCTAGATGGACCGGCGTGAGCGCTATCGGGCGCATGCGGCGCTTCGCTCACAAATGGAGACGACCCCATGAATTTCATCAAAGCAATCGTCGCTGCCGGCATGATCGCCGCTTCGACGTCGGCCTTCGCTGCCGATATTACCGGCGCGGGCGCGACGTTTCCGTTCCCGATCTATTCGAAGTGGGCTGATGCCTACAAAAAGGACACCGGCAATGGCCTGAACTATCAGTCGATCGGTTCCGGCGCCGGCATCAAGCAGATCCAGGCCAAGACCGTGACCTTCGGCGCCACCGACGCGCCGCTCAAGGCCGAGCAGCTCGAGAAGGACGGCCTCGTCCAGTGGCCGATGGTGATGGGCGCGATCGTTCCGGTCGTGAACGTCGAAGGCATCAAGTCGGGCGATCTCGTGCTCTCCGGCGAAGTGCTCGGCGACATCTATCTCGGCAAGATCACCAAGTGGAATGACGCGGCGATCGCCAAGCTCAATCCGAAGCTGACCCTGCCGGCCGACGCGATCACCGTCGTGCGCCGTTCGGACGGTTCGGGCACCACCTTCAACTTCACCGACTACCTTTCCAAGTCGAACGCCGACTGGAAGTCCAAGGTCGGTTCCGGCACCGCGGTCGAGTGGCCGGTCGGCGTCGGCGCCAAGGGCAACGAAGGCGTTGCCGGCAACATCAGCCAGACCAAGAACGCGATCGGCTATGTCGAATACGCCTATGCCAAGCAGAACAAGCTGACCTACACCGCGCTGGTCAACAAGGCCGGCAAGACCGTGCAGCCGACCATCGCCGCCTTCCAGGCTGCCGCGTCGAATGCCGATTGGGCCAAGGCTCCCGGCTACTACGTGATCCTGACCGACCAGCCGGGCGAAGCCTCCTGGCCGATCACCGCGGCGACCTTCATCCTGATGCACAAGGACTCGACCGACAAGGCGGCCTCGCAGGAAGCGATCAAGTTCTTCAAGTACGCCTTCGAGAAGGGTGGCAAGGCGGCCGAAGAGCTCGACTACATCCCGATGCCGGAATCGGTCGTCAAGCTGATCGAGAAGACTTGGTCCTCGGACATCAAGAGCTAAGTCCGACGTTTCGAACACGGCCTGTGCCGCCTCCCAAGGGCGGCACAGGTCGACCGATTGAGACCCGGGCTCCATCACCGCGGCAAGAAACGCGGGCCGGGGCCGGGGGTCGCGCCCGGGTGGCGCAAGCCGGAACGACGCCCGGCCAAATGCGTCAGTGAAGATCGCTTCGGGGCGTAGCGGTTTGCGTAGCTTTCACATAGTAATGAGGGGATTGGCGTGGCAGACATGGCTGTTCAGAGCGATGTGATGGAAGCCGCGGGACCTTACGATCGCGCCAAGGCCCTCAGCGCCTTCAAGCTCGGTGATCTCACGTTCTATTGGATCACCCGGATCTCGGCGATTTCGGTTCTGTTGATCCTCGGCGGCATCATCCTGTCGCTGATCGCCGGCGCCTGGCCGGCGATGAAGGAATACGGCTTCGCCTTCCTCTGGACGCAGCGTTGGGCGCCCTCGGCCGATCCGCCGGTGCTCGGCGCGCTCGGCCCGATCTACGGCACGCTGATCACGTCCGTCATCGCGATGATGATCGCCATTCCGGTCGGCATCGGCATCGCCGTGTTCCTCACCGAACTCTGCCCGCAAATGCTGCGCCGTCCGATCGGCATCGCCATCGAGCTGCTCGCCGGCATCCCCTCGATCATCTACGGCATGTGGGGCTTCTTCGTGCTGGGCCCGTTCCTGGCCAACACGTTCCAGCCCTTCATGATCAGGATCTTCGAGGGCGTCCCGGTGCTGGGTGCGGTGTTCGCAGGGCCACCGTCCTATCTCAGCCTGTTCAATGCCGCGCTGATCCTCGCGATCATGGTGCTGCCCTTCATCACCGCGATTTCGGTCGACGTGTTCAAGACCGTGCCGCCGGTCCTGAAAGAAGCCGCCTACGGCATGGGCTGCACCACCTGGGAAGTCGTCCGCAACGTCGTGATCCCCTACACCCGCGTCGGGGTGATCGGCGGCATCATGCTGGCGCTCGGCCGCGCACTCGGCGAGACCATGGCGGTGACCTTCATCATCGGCAACTCGTTCCGCATCTCGTCGTCGATCTTCGCGCCGGGCACCACGATCTCGGCGGCGATCGCCAGCGAATTCGCCGAGAGCGACGGCTTGCACCAGTCCGGCCTGATCCTGCTCGGCCTCTTGCTGTTCGTGCTGACCTTCTTCGTGCTCGCCGGCGCCCGGCTGATGCTGATGCGGCTTGAAAAGAAGGCGGGGAAATAGCGCCATGAACCCGATCTACAAATCCCGCCGCCGCAACGACATCGTCATTCGCGCACTCTGTGTCGGTGCGGCGCTGTTCGGTGTCACCTGGCTGGCGCTGATCCTGTTCACGCTGCTCTACAACGGCCTTGCCGGCCTCAGCGTGCAGCTGTTCACCCAGAACACGCCGCCGCCCGGCTCGACCGACGGCGGCCTGCTCAACGCCATCGTCGGTTCGGTCATCATGACCGTGATCGGCGTCGGCATCGGCGCGCCGCTCGGCCTGTTCGCCGGCACCTATCTTGCCGAATACGGCAAGCACGACAAGCTCACCTCGGTGATCCGCTTCATCAACGACATCCTGCTCAGCGCGCCCTCGATCATCATCGGCTTGTTTATCTATGGTGTGGTGGTGGTGCCGATGCGCGGCTTCTCGGCGATTGCGGGTGCGCTCGCGCTCGCCGTGATCGTGATCCCGGTCGTGGTGCGCACCACCGAGGACATGCTGCTGCTGGTGCCCAATCCGCTGCGCGAGGCAGCCTCCGCGCTCGGCCTGCCGCGTTCGCTGGTGATCAAGCGGATCGCTTATCGTGCTGCGCGTAGCGGCTTGATCACCGGCGTGCTGCTGGCGACCGCCCGTGTCGCCGGTGAAACCGCGCCGCTGCTCTTCACCGCGCTGTCGAACCAGTTCTTCAGCTGGGATTTGACCAAGACGATGGCCAACCTGCCGGTGACCATCAACAACTTCGTGCAGAGCCCGTACGCCTACTGGAAAGAGCTGGCGTGGAGCGGTGCGCTGCTCATCACCTTCACTGTGCTCGCGCTGAACATCGGCGCGCGTATCCTTGGTGCCGAAAGGGCCACAAAATGACCGAGCTTTCCGTCTCCACGACCGTCGCGAGCCACGTTCCCCAGGTTCCGCTGCCGGAAGCGCCGCCGAAAGTCACGGTGCGCAACCTCAACTTCTATTACGGCGAGCACCACGCGCTGAAGAACATCAACCTGACGCTCGGCACCAACCGCGTCACGGCGTTCATCGGCCCGTCGGGCTGCGGCAAGTCGACCCTGCTGCGGATCTTCAACCGGATGTACGACCTTTATCCGGGCCAGCGCGCGGTTGGCCAGCTGATGCTGGACCAGACCAACATTCTCGATCCCAAGCTCGACCTCAATTTGCTGCGCGCGCGGGTCGGTATGGTGTTCCAGAAGCCGACGCCGTTCCCGATGACGATCTACGAGAACATCGCCTTCGGCATTCGCCTCTACGAGAAGATATCGAAGTCCGAGATGGACGATCGGGTCGAAAAGGCGCTGCGCGGCGGCGCGCTGTGGAACGAGGTCAAGGACAAGCTGAACGCCTCCGGCCTGTCGCTCTCCGGCGGCCAGCAGCAGCGCCTGTGCATCGCGCGCACCGTGGCGGTGCGGCCCGAGGTGATCCTGTTCGACGAGCCGTGCTCGGCGCTCGATCCGATCTCGACCGCCAAGGTCGAGGAGCTGATCCAGGAACTCTCCGAGGACTACACGATCGCGATCGTCACCCACAACATGCAGCAGGCGGCGCGCGTATCCGACAAGACCGCCTTCATGTATCTCGGCGAGCTGATCGAGTTCGACGACACCAACAAGATATTCACCTCGCCGAGCGATCGACGGACTCAGGATTACATCACCGGCCGGTTCGGCTGAGGAGATACAAGATGGCTTCTGAACATACCGCCAAGGCATTCGACAGCGACCTGCAGGAGTTGACTCGCCTGGTCGCCGAGATGGGCGGCCTCGTCGAGCGGATGATTACCGAGTCGGTCGACGCGCTGATCCGTCGCGACGTCGCGCTCGGCAAGCGCGTGGTCGCCGCCGACATCGAAATCGACAATTTGCAGCGGGTCATCGAAGAGCGCGCGGTGCTGACGATCGCCCGCCGCCAGCCGATGGCGATCGACCTGCGCGAAATCGTCAGCGCGATGCGCGTCGCCACCGACCTCGAGCGGATCGGCGATCTCGCCAAGAACATGGGCAAGCGCGTCGCGGCGCTGGAGAGCGATTTCCAGCCGCTGAAGCTGATCCGCGGCCTGGAGCACATGACCGACCTCGTGCTGTCGCAGGTCAAGTCGGTGCTCGACGCCTATGCCGCGCACGATTTGCCGGCGGCGATGAACGTCTGGAAGGGCGACGAGGAGGTCGATGCGATCTGCACCTCGCTGTTCCGCGAGCTCTTGACCTACATGATGGAGGATCCGCGCAACATCTCGTTCTGTATCCATCTGATGTTCTGCGCCAAGAACATCGAGCGGATCGGCGATCACGCCACCAACATCGCCGAGACGGTGTTCTACATGATCGAGGGCCAGCAGATCACCGACAAGCGCCCGAAGGGCGACATGACCAACTTTGCCACCACGGTGCCGGGTACCTAGGACATGATCCGCAGGCGCGGAGCCGGATTGTCTTCACGACAAGTCGTTTCCGCGGGGGTTGTGCTCAGGAAAGTAAGCGTTTCGGTTTGCGTCTGGGCAACGGATCATCACAGAGAGAGAACTTAAACCGATGAGCGCACGCATTCTGGTAGTCGAAGACGAGGAAGCGCTGACGACACTGTTGCGCTACAACCTCGATGCGGAAGGCTACGATGTCGAGACGGTGGGGCGCGGCGACGATGCCGACACCCGCCTGAAGGAGCGCGTTCCCGACCTCGTGGTACTGGACTGGATGCTGCCGGGCCTGTCCGGCATCGAGCTGTGCCGCCGTTTACGGGCGCGGCCCGAGACCAAGCAGCTTCCGATCATCATGCTGACCGCGCGCGGCGAGGAGAGCGAGCGCGTGCGCGGGCTTGCCACCGGCGCCGACGACTACATCGTCAAGCCGTTCTCGGTGCCGGAACTGCTGGCACGGGTGAAGGGCCTGCTGCGCCGTGCGAGCCCGGAGCGGCTTGCGACCGTGCTGACCTATGGCGACATCGAGCTCGACCGCGAGAAGCGCCGCGTGGCGCGCTCGGGACGTCCGATCGATCTCGGTCCGACCGAGTACCGGCTGCTCGAATTCTTCCTCGAGCATCCCGGCCGCGTGTTCAGCCGCGAGCAGCTGCTGGACAGCGTCTGGGGCCGCGACATCTATATCGATGAGCGTACCGTCGACGTGCATATCGGCCGCCTGCGCAAGCTGCTCAATCCGGGCCGCGAGCAGGATCCGATCCGCACCGTGCGCGGTGCCGGCTACGCGCTCGACGACCGCTTCGCGAAGGCCGAGCCGCAGCCGTAATCGTCGTACGGTAATCACAAGCCGCCAACACGGTGTCGTCCCGGCGAAAGCCGGCAACTGTTATGTTGGTTTGGTTTGCAGGTACGGCTTTCGGTCTCGCATGATGGCATTGAGGACCGT
>NZ_BOVL01000023.1 GCF_019972155.1 Bradyrhizobium sp. RD5-C2
GGACGCGATCTACGTTGGCATTGATGTGTCGAAGGACCGGCTGGACGTGCATGTGCGTCCGAGCGGGGAAGCCTTTGCCGTGGCACGTGACGGCAAAGGCTTGGAGGAGCTCGTTGCGCGCTTGCAGGTGATCTCGCCGGCGCTGATTGCGGTGGAGGCAACCGGCGGCTTCGAGACCATCGTCGCTGCT
>NZ_BOVL01000024.1:0-168994 GCF_019972155.1 Bradyrhizobium sp. RD5-C2
GCACCCGTCGAGCCGGTGGCTCCCGTTGCACCGGTCGAGCCGGTCGCACCAGTTGCACCCGTCGAGCCGGTGGCTCCCGTGGCACCCGTCGAGCCGGTTGCACCAGTTGCACCGGTCGAGCCGGTTCGGCCAGTCGCCCCTGTCGAGCCGGTGGCGCCTGTAGAACCCGTCGCCCCTGTTGCGCCGGTCGCACCGGTGCGCCCGGTTGCACCAGTGTTGCCTCGCGGGCCCGTCGGGCCCGTAGGCCCTGTTGGTCCGGTCGCACCCGTCGCTCCGGTTCGGCCAGTGGCACCCGTCGATCCGGTTGCACCCGTCGAGCCCGTGGCTCCGGTCGCACCTGTGGCTCCGGTTGCTCCAGTGCCTCCTGTTGCTCCCGTCGCGCCCGTGGCCCCCGTCGAGCCGGACGCACCAGTTGCACCCGTCGAGCCGGTTGCGCCGGTGGCTCCGGTTGCACCTGTCGAGCCCGTGGCTCCGGTCGCACCTGTGGCTCCCGTTACCCCGGTCGATCCGGTTGCGCCGGTCGAACCCGTCGCGCCAGTCGCACCAGGATCGCCGGTCGCGCCGGTGGCACCCGAAGCTCCGGTGTCACCTGTTGCTCCCGTTGCGCCTGTCGAACCAGTGGCCCCAGTCGCGCCGGTTGCACCGGTCGATCCGGTCGCACCAGTCGAGCCGGTCGCACCCGTCGAGCCCGTAGCTCCGGTCGCACCTGTGGCTCCGGTTGCTCCAGTGTTACCTGTTGCTCCCGTCGCGCCTGTCGAACCAGTGGCCCCAGTCGCGCCGGTTGCTCCGGTCGATCCGGTCGCACCAGTCGAGCCGGTAGCTCCCGTCGAGCCGGTGGCTCCGGTTGCACCTGTGGCTCCGGTTGCTCCAGTGTTACCTGTTGCTCCCGTCGCGCCTGTCGAACCAGTAGCCCCAGTCGCGCCGGTTGCACCGGTCGCACCAGTCGAGCCGGTCGCACCCGTCGAGCCCGTAGCTCCGGTCGCACCTGTGGCTCCGGTTGCTCCAGTGTTACCTGTTGCGCCTGTCGAACCAGTGGCCCCAGTCGCGCCGGTTGCTCCGGTCGAGCCGGTAGCTCCCGTCGAGCCGGTGGCGCCCGTCGAACCAGTGGCCCCCGTCGAGCCGGTGGCGCCTGTACGCCCGGTCGCACCCGTTGCCCCAGTGGCGCCGGTCGAACCGGTTGCACCGGTGCGACCAGTCGCACCAGTGTTGCCGCGCGGACCCGTCGGTCCCGTAGGCCCTGTCGGTCCGGTCGCACCCGTCGCACCGGTCCGGCCGGTCGCACCCGTCGCGCCCGTGGCACCGGTTGAACCTGTAGCTCCAGATGCGCCCGTTGCACCTGTGGCTCCGGTTGATCCTGTCGAACCCGTCGAGCCGGTTGCTCCCGTATTACCAGTTGCTCCTGTCGAGCCCGTGGCTCCCGTCGAACCCGTCGCGCCAGGATCACCGGTCGCTCCAGTTGCGCCAGTCGAGCCGGTGGCTCCCGTCGCACCCGTGGCGCCCGTCGAACCCGTGGCTCCGGTTGCACCAGTGTCGCCTGTCGCACCGGTCGAACCTGTAGCGCCGGTGTCGCCCGTCGCTCCTGTCGCTCCGGTCGATCCTGTTGCGCCGGTGTCACCCGTCGCGCCTGTTGCTCCGGTCAATCCTGTGGCGCCGGTTGCGCCGGTGTCACCCGTCGCACCCGTGGCGCCGGTCGAACCCGTGGCTCCGGTTGCGCCGGTGTCGCCCGTCGCACCCGTGGCACCGGTCGAACCTGTGGCTCCAGTCGCGCCGGTATCTCCGGTCGCGCCTGTTGCTCCGGTCGATCCTGTGGCTCCGGTTGCGCCGGTGTCACCCGTCGCACCCGTGGCGCCGGTCGCACCTGTGGCGCCGGTTGCGCCGGTGTCACCCGTCGCACCCGTGGAGCCGGTCGCACCTGTGGCGCCGGTTGCGCCGGTGTCGCCCGTCGCGCCTGTTGCTCCGGTTGATCCTGTGGCTCCGGTTGCACCGGTGTCGCCCGTCGCACCCGTGGCGCCGGTCGATCCTGTGGCTCCAGTCGCGCCGGTGTCGCCCGTCGCACCCGTGGCGCCGGTCGATCCTGTGGCGCCGGTTGCGCCGGTGTCGCCCGTCGCACCCGTGGCGCCGGTCGCACCTGTGGCGCCGGTTGCGCCGGTGTCGCCCGTCGCACCCGTGGAGCCTGTCGATCCTGTGGCACCGGTTGCGCCGGTGTCGCCCGTCGCGCCTGTTGCTCCGGTCGATCCTGTGGCTCCGGTTGCACCGGTGTCGCCCGTCGCACCCGTGGCGCCGGTCGAACCTGTGGCTCCAGTTGCGCCAGTGTCGCCCGTCGCGCCTGTTGCTCCAGTCGCGCCGGTATCGCCCGTTGCACCGGTCGATCCTGTGGCGCCGGTATCACCCGTCGCACCCGTGGCGCCGGTCGCACCTGTGGCGCCGGATGAGCCTGTCGCCCCCGTTGCGCCAGTCGCACCTGTGGAGCCGGATGAACCTGTCGCGCCAGTCGCACCCGTAGCGCCGGTCGAACCTGTGGCGCCGGATGAACCTGTCGCGCCCGTAGCTCCCGATGCGCCAGTCGTACCTGTGGTTCCGGTTGATCCTGTCGCGCCCGTCGAGCCCGTGGCTCCGGTCGCACCTGTGGCACCGGATGAGCCTGTCGCGCCCGTCGAGCCCGTGGCGCCGGTCGCACCTGTGGCACCGGATGAGCCTGTCGCGCCCGTCGAGCCCGTGGCTCCGGTCGCACCTGTAGCGCCGGATGAGCCTGTCGCACCGGTTGCGCCGGTCGCACCCGTGGCGCCTGATGCGCCGGTCGCACCAGTTGCACCTTGATTGGAATTGAAGCCAGTGCCAGCAGAAGTTACAGCGTAGGTGCTGGTGTGGGTCCCACTGGTACCAGTTAGAGTAACACCAGTGTTGGCAACAACCCCATTTGTAATCGTGGCAAGCGTTGAGATTGTGCCACTGTTGTTCGCCTGTAAGTAGATGGTGTAGGTGTCTGAAGAACTCGAACTAGACGGAAGTACGATGGTCTCGCTGAAATTTTCATTACTACCGGTAAAAGAAGCTAGTGGTAGGATGAAACTGCCGACAATGATATTGTCAGTTGTATTGACGACGTAAATTGTGACAGGGCCGTCATTCGAATCGTTGTCGAAGCTATTCGATCCTTTTGTTAGGCTTCCGCTTATTGTGAGCTCTGTGGTTGCCGCTAAGGCGCCGCCGTAAGCCAATTGCCCGGATCTGGTTAGCGGAGGTTGGGAAGCCGTAGATAAAGCCCACGCGCCTCCAAGCTTTTCAGCGCCTACTTTTCCAGTTGCACCGAAGATTTCGGCACCCGTCAATTGGACGAGCGCTTCGATAAATCTCTTGCCGACGGTCCCCGCGGAGGTGTCACAACTCCAAAGCCTTAAATTACCTTCGATGGATAAAGATCGACCAATCTCCCGCAGGTCGTCCTTGTAGTTCGCGATCGTTTCGCGTGACCACTCTCCCGCCGTGAATGCAACCTTGCCAGGCGCCCCATGCGCCACGATGTGGATCGCATCGAGCCCGTCGATCCCCTCGAGCGCTTCGGCCATCTGCTGCGCGGCCGGCCTGCCGTGATCGAGCACCAGCGCCCGAACTTCGGGCCGGAGGTTTTCCAGCAGAGTGCTGAGATCGGGAACAAATGAATCGACAAAAAGAAACTCAGACTCAGACTTGCCACCCATCGGCCTAGCCCCTTCATCAATAACAAATGATGGGCCGCGCGCTTTTTGGCGCTCGGCCCGAAATCAAAAAAAAGACGCCGCCTGGCAAAACCGCTCAGGCGCCGCGTGCACCAACTCCACTTGACGGCGGAGTATCCAAGTCACTTCGGACTGCCAGAAATTCGGCCGGCTGGAATTCGCCGTCGGATTGAAAAGTGCCGATGTCGTAAGCGCCGGACAGGCGCGCCACTTTGAGCCGGATCTCGACGCCGTTGAAATGGTTCGAGGCGTCGGGAAGCGTGACCTGCGATACGATCGCCTTCGTATTGCGGTCGACAATGAAATAGGTGACGTTCTGGGTCGTCTGCCCGCGCGGCAAATTCCCGATGACCAAAATCTCGTTAATGATTCCCGCGGAGAGAACTCCCGCGTATCTGGCAACGCCTGCCGCAGTTATCGGAGGTGCGATGGATGGGAAGTTGTGGGAAATCGACGACTTGCCGGCTCGACCTGACTTAACCATGCGACGCCACCCAATGCACGGACGAGGTCGACGCCCGGAGCCCCTTCGCCCGGAAACCGACGCTCGATCCAACTAGAAATAGTGGTTCAACCTTGGGTGGTTAGCCGCTACGCATACCTAAGCCATCAGCAAACAGCCAACGAACACATTCCAAGATTGAACGTCATTCCAAATACCCCCGCCTGAAGCGCAGACGGACCGCAGAAATTAATAATCGCTTAAGCATAAGCAGATCGAGAAAAATAGCGCAAGAAGATTCAAAATCGAGCGCGAGTTATGTCAAATTATTTCGGTTAACGGGTTCCATTAACAACGATTTGACTGCGCATCAGGCGGCGCAACTTGCTGAATTTGCTGCCCGAACATTTTCAGCTACGTTGTTTGCTGTTTCCGTTAATGGAACCAAAGGGCCGGCGCATGCCGTGTCGAACCGATCAACTCTTCTTCTAGTTTGAGCTTTTTGTAATTGCTTGCATCAACCTAAAAAGTTTGGCGGTGGCAGAAAATAAGCGCCTTTGCTTGAACATGATCGTCAAGAACGAGATGGCAAATCTCGAGCGCTGCCTGTCGGCGGTTGCTGATCACATCTTTTGCTGGGTCATCTGCGATACTGGCTCGTCCGACGGCACGCAGGACTTCATCAGAACATTCTTTGCCCGGCGCAATCTTCCGGGTGAAATTCATACGATTCCCTTCCACGATTTCGGCCAGGCCCGGAACGAAGCGCTCGATCGCGCCTGCGCTTCAAAGCTCGATTTCGACTATGTCCTGTTCAACGACGCCGATATGGAGTTCATTGTCGACGACGCCAAATTCCGCCAATCCCTTGCCGGTCCCGGCTATCGCCTCCTCCAACGCGCGTCGGGCGGATTGAGCTATTGGAACACGCGATTGGTGCGGCGTGACAGCGGCTCAAGGTATATTGGAGTCACGCACGAATATATCGACGTCCCCGGAGATGTCGTTGAATTGCACGGCGCCTGGTACATCGATCACGCCAGCGGGGCGAACCGCGGAGATAAATCGGAGCGGGATATACGACTGCTGGAAGCTGCACTCGAGCGGGAGCCGGACAACGCCCGATACTGGTTTTATCTCGCGTGGTCGTATCGAGATGCCGGCCAGTATGCCAAATCCGCGGCAACTTTTGCCAAGCGCGCCGAGATGGAAGGCTGGGACGAAGAGGCGTGGATGGCACGGCTGCAGCACGCGCGTTGCCTGCGAGATATGGGCGATGAAGACGCGTTCGTCAGCAAGGCGCTTGAGGCATTCAAGCAGCGGCCGACACGCGCCGAACCCCTCTACGATTTAGCACGATACTATCGGGAACGCGGCAGACATGAGACGAGCCTCCACTTTTCCGAGCTCGGACTTTCCATACCAGCTCCCGAGAGCGACATCCTTTTCATCGAAACCGACGTCTATCAGACCGGCCTGCATGAGGAATTCTCGATCGCTGCGAATTACAGTCAGGACGCTGCCCGCTGGGACCGTGGGTACTCAATCTGCAACGGATTAGCGCTCAACCGAGCAATTCCAGACGACCCACGCGAGCTCGCGCGGGCAAATCTATTCTTTTACCTACAGTCAGCGCAGCAGCTATTTGAATCGTTTTCGGCACAACCGGTGCATTACGATGTGCCTACAGGCTATCGGCCAACCAACCCATCCGTCTCGCGTCATGGAGATGACCTCTACCTCGTGCAGCGCGCAGTGAATTTTCGTCTGCTCGAAGATGGCACCTATGAGACCGACAGCGGCGATCCCATTCGGACCCGCAACTTTCTGCTACGGCTGGACACGAATCTCGGCGTGCAAACGTCGGCCGAAATCTTGCCGCCCGCCGACTTCCCAATAGCCCAGTTCGAGGAAGTGCAAGGACTCGAGGATATCCGTTTGTTCAGTTGGAATGGCTCGCTGTGGGGCAGTTCATGCGTCCGCGAGTTGAATGCCGAAGGCTGGTGCGAACAGTTGATCGCCCGGATTGAACAGCGAAGCAGTTCGGAAACCCGGCTCACCGATTGGCGCGTGCTTCGTCCTGAGGGTCCTCGACTCCACGAAAAGAACTGGATGCCACAAGCCAATGGCACAAGTCTGCGTTTCGTCTACTCGTGCGGCCCGACCAAGATCGTCAACGACAGGGGTGAACTTGTCTCAGAGAGTGATGCTGCCTTTGCCGTCGAACAGTTTCGGGGCGGAACGCCACTCGTCGAATTCGACCATGGATGGCTCGCGCTCGTCCACGAAGTTCAGTGGCAGAACGATCGAAGGTTCTATCAGCATCGCTTTGTCTGGTTTGATCGCGACAATCGTCTGCGCCGGCTTAGCCGACCGTTCTTTTTCAAGGACAAAGGTGTAGAATTTGCAGCTGGCCTGGCGTGGCATCCAGACGGCCGTCGGCTACTCGTGTCCTACGGGGTCGCCGACAGCGAGTCTTGGATCGCCTCGATCGATGCGACCGAGGTCCGCTCGACACTTGAGAGCGATCCGGCGTCCCGGCCTAAGGCTTCGGCTGTGTCGCCTCCTCTGCCGTCAGAGAACACGCCCAGAAGCGAACAGCACGTGGCGAAGGAGCCTAGATTGCCGCAACGAGTCGGAAAGTCGATCGGCTTATGCATGATCGTCAAGAACGAGGCCGCGGTCATCGACCGCTGTCTCGACAGCGTTCGGCCATTGATCGACTATGTGCTGATCGAAGACACAGGATCAACCGACGGCACGCAAGAGGTCATAAGGCAGTGGCTCGACAGAAATGGGCTGGCGGGTGAAGTCGTCGACGAACCGTGGCGGGATTTCGCATACAACCGATCGCACGCGTTAGCTTGCCTTCGCCGCAGACCGGACGTCGACTACGCCTTCATCATCGACGCCGACGACGCACTCACCATCGAGCCGGGATTCGACGTTGCTGGCTTCAAGTCTGGCATGTCCGCAGACCTCTATGACGCGGCGATCAACCACAACGGCATCCGTCATTATCGACCACACATTTGCAGCAACAAAAAGGAGTTCTATTTTCGGGGCGTGCTCCACGAATTCGTCGAGGCGCCGGCCGACGCTGTTGGTCGAGAGACAGCTCCCGGCCTTGCGATCCAGATAGGCGGCGGGGGCGCGCGCAGCCAAGATCCTCAGAAGTACCGTAAGGACGCTGCGCTGTTGGAACGCGCCCTTCAGAGCGAGACGGATGCGTTTCTTCGCTCTCGTTATACGTTCTATCTTGCCCAAAGCTATCGAGACTGCAATGAACCCGAGAAAGCACTCCCCCACTACCTGGCTCGTGCCGAAATGGGCTTCTGGCAGGAAGAGGTATTCATTTCCCTCTACAGCGCGGCACGGCTCAAGGAGGCTCTTGCCCACGCAGATGACGACGTCATTGCGGCTTACCAGCGGGCCACCGACGCTCAACCCCTGAGGGCCGAAGCGTTACACGGTGCCAGCCGATACTGCCGTTCAAAGAGCCGCAACAAGCAGGGGGCCGATATCGCTCGCGGTGGCATCGATTTGCCGATCCCTATTGGAGCGCTATTCGTCGAAGAGTGGATTTATGAATTCGGGCTCCTCGACGAATTCGCGGTCAATGCCTATTGGTCCGGCGATTATGAAGGCTGCATCGACGCCTGCCTTCGCATCCTTCAAATTCCATCGATCGATGAGGGTGTGAAGAGACGCGTAGAGGACAATCTGCGTTTTGCAAAGGACCGGATTTCCGAAAGGGTCAGGCTTGCGGATGCACCCCCGCAGCCCGGCGCAACGCGTCTTCTTCCCAAAGTGCTGATAGCAATCCTCGCAAAGAGCAAAGCCGGCCATCTGCCGTTGTACCTGGAATGCATTGAGGCGCTCGACTATCCGCCGGATCGCATTGCGGTTCACGTCCGAACCAACAACAATCAAGATGACACCGCCAACATTCTCCGGGACTGGATCAAACGGGTTGGACGGCGATACTCGCACGTAGAACTCGACGACAGCGACGCAGCCGAACGGGTCGAGGAGTTTGCCGACCACGAGTGGAATGCTACTCGTTTTTCTGTGCTAGGGCGGATCCGTCAGCACAGCATGAACCGGACTCTGGTCCTGGGATGCGACTACTATCTCGTGGTCGACGTCGACAACTATCTGCGCCCCTCCACCCTACGAAGCCTCGTAGATTTGAATCGTCCGATCGTAGCGCCGCTGCTCAAATGCGTGGACGAAGACAGGCCGCTGTACTCAAATTATCACCAGAAGATCGACGCGAACGGATATTTTCTACCCAGCGACGAATACAACAACATCCTGGGCCGCTCCTCGCCAGGGCTCTACGAGGTACCTGTCGTCCATTGCACATATCTGGTTCGCGCAGACGCGATACCGCATTTGACCTACGATGATGGTTCGGGTCGGTATGAATACGTGATATTTTCCCATAGCGCGCGTCGCGCGGGCATTTCGCAAACGTTGGACACTCGCGAGATTTACGGATGGTTGACGTTTGCGTCCGATGGGGAGGCAATTCGGCCGCTGGTTGCTGGAGAATTTGCGGCAAAACTATCACTGGAGACACAGAGCAAGGAGACTGTTCCGGCTAGCAATGGAAAACGGACGATACGATTGAAGGAATATCCTGCGAACGTATCCTTGTCGCACACGCCTTCAGATGAGTACGTCGAAAGCCGAAAGCACACCCTCGTCCGGAAGCCATATCTCATGGAGACTGACGCGCTCGGCTTCATTCGCGGGTCACAGTCTCCGGCTACGGCGGCTCGAACTGTGATCGTTCTCGGCGACAGTGTGGTCGAGGGCATGTATCTCGACCCCGATGACCGGTTTTGCGCCAAGCTCGAGACAATTCTGCGTAGCGAGAGTGCTCTGGACGTCATAGTGAGAAACGGAGGGTACAGCGGAGCGACCACTCTCCATATGCTGAATCTGTTCCTCAACAAGATCATACCGCTCAAGCCGGACGTCGTCATTCTGATGACGGGAATTGTGGATGTGGATGTCGCGGGTCTTGAGGCCAGTTTCTGGAGCCGCGATTGTTGGCTCGAGCCGATCGTCGACCTCAACACGAACAACTCGTGGCGCGACCAAAACTTGCTTTCCGTACCGAGCGTCGCGGATCGTCGTCGGCTACTCGATCTCTTTTCCCTCGCGGCGCGATCGTTTGGCATCGAGTTTTGGTTTGCGACCATTCCCCATCTGCGAGGCGAACGTATCGGTCCAGCCGTGGCCCGAACCCGCGCGTTGGTCAACGAAACCACTCGCGCGGCCGCTCGTGCCGGAAAACATATCTTGTGCGATTTGGAAGCGCGATTAGCCGGCCGCACTGACATTTTTCAAGACGCTTTTCACCTAAATCCAGTCGGCGCCGAGGCTGCGGCTCGCTCGATCGTATCAGATGGTTTGGGTACATTCCTGCTGGCGAAGGGGGCAAACACGCAACCTCGAGCAGCGCAAGGAAACAAGCAATCAACGAATGACATCCAGGTCATCAATTTGGACCGAAGCGCGGCCCGCTGGGATAAGTTCAAATCTCGCAACGCCAAACTCAGCAACGTTGAGCGAGTTTCAGCGATCGATGGCAGCAAGCTGGATCGCTCACGGCTCGAACGGGAGGGGCTCATTGCCCCCGGACTTGACTACAGTGCGGGAGCCTTGGGTTGCGCGCTCTCTCACATAACCCTTTGGCAAAAGGCGGCGTCTCAAGACCAGCCTTTGACGATTTTCGAGGACGACGCGCTTAGTCATCCTGCATTCGATGAGCACCGATTGTCGGTGCTGGCACAGATGCCCAGCGATTGGGATATAATCTTGTGGGGTTTCATTTACGATCCACTTTATCTCTGGATCGATCTTGGATTTTCCGCCTCGGAGCTTCGGTTCTACGATCGAAGCGAACCGTTTTCCTGGAGTGATACTCCGGACGGCCCACCAACTTATCGCCCCTACCGGCTCAGGCACGCCTACGGAATACAGGCATACTCGATTAGCCCACGCGGAGCGCGGCGCTTCCTGGGAAGCGTGCTGCCGCTCAAGAAGCAGCTCGTACCGTTTCCTGGAACACCGATCGTCGATGAGGACCAAGGGATCGATGGAGCCATGAACCTGGCGTATCCCACGATGCAAAGCTACGTCTGCATCCCTCCCCTGGTGGTTCAGCGTGACGATGGTGTCAGCGACCGGCTGAGCACCAAATAGTCGCGAGTACCATCAACTTGACGCAATTTCCGGAATGGCCTGGATAAAGCGAGCCCAATTTCTCGATCGAGAGAAAGTAGACGTCTTGACACTGCAAAACGTCCCTTTGTTGGAAGTTCAAGCTCGGTGGGGCTACAGCGAGTTGACAGATTCTCCGGCCGCTCGGCACTATTCTGACCTGGCGCATCTCGCCGCAAAGCGATTGAGTGGGACATCATTCGAGCAGCTCTCTGAAGCCGAACTATATGAACTTGCCTTTGGCGCGGCGTGCGCGAGGCCCGTCCTGCTCGCATTTCTAACCGGCGTAATTTCGTTCGACGTTGTCGAGATCGGACGGGCCCGATTAGGCTCGATGTTCGTGCCTCCAAATGTGTGGGATCCCGAAAGCGAGGGACGTTTCATTTCGTTCGAGGAATACATGGAAACCACGAGCCTCGATCTCGATGATCCTCGAAGCGTACTTCCCAGGGGAACGAGCTATGAATTTCCCGCGGATCCGATTACGTTTGGTCGCTCGTTTAGCTTTCCGATATTGATCGACGGCTTTCACCGCGCTGCCGGCTTCTGGAAGTACGGTCCGCCGGACGGAAAACTGCTCGCCTACTTTCCGTCAGCTCTGCTGGTAGAGGATTGAATTTTCACTGGCACAGTTTCGACGCTTGGATGCTCGCCAGGAAAGGCGCACCATGCAGCTCCATTGCCAGGCGCTACGCAAGAAGCCTGACTTCATTGCAGTGAGATCGTCAGCCCGCCCAGATTTGCCGCAAACTCCAGGCCTGCTTTCGGCCCTTTGAGCATGAGCAGAACGCCGTGCTCATTTCGCATACTCACACCGCCGACGCCGGCGGCCCATGCGCCGCCTCCGCCGACCAGCGTATAGCTGCCGGCGAAATCGTTGACTTCCCTGATGCCGGAGGCGGTGCCTTCCAGCCACGTCACCGATGCGCCCGCGCTGACGCCGAGGCTGAAGCCGGACACGATGAACCGATGGTGCCGCCCACGGTAGGTGAGCGTGCCGCTCCCGCCGCCGCCACCCACGACGAGCGCCGCCTTCACGAACTTGACTTGGACGTGGCCGGTCGCCTGCGCAAAGCACGGCGCAACCAGCAGAACCATCGCGACAAGCGCCAGTATGACGGGACGGATGCCTCGCATCATTGCAGCCCCTCTTCGCTCAAGGATTTGTAGGGTCGACTTTCTTCCAGGTCTGATCCGGATCGAAGGCGATCATGCGCTTGGCGAGGAAATCGGTGCGTGAACCGAGGTCCTTTTGGTAGACAGTGCCGGCGTGGTTGACCAGGAAGGTCATGACGCCGGAATTGCCGTACTCGGCGGGCCAGGCGACCAGTGCAAATCCGCCGATCATCTTGCCCTTCACGACATAGTTCAGCGCACCGCCCGGAGCATCGGAGCCCTGCGCTTTCAGGATCCGATAGTAGTATCCGTGGTACGGCTCGGCCTGCTCGCCGACCTTGTAGCCTTCCGCCGCGGCCTGTGCTGCCAGCTCACCGAGCGGGCTCGGGTCCTTGTCGTCGCGCCAGAACAATCCGTCGGTCTTGCCTGGGCTGCTGACGATGCGCTGGGCATAGGTGCCGACGCCCTCGCCGCGATCCTTCTCGGCATATTCATTCTGCGCGTCGACATAGGCGAGACTGGTCTGGATCGCAGCAAGCTCGTTGCGGCCGATCCTGCGGTAGAGGACTTCGCGACGTCCCGCGGCCGCGTCAAAACTCCAGCCGTCCTGGTTGTTGACGAGGGGGATCGGGAACGGGAAATCGTCCGGCCCCAGAATCAGGGTAGCCTTCTTGTTGCCATCGGCCTTGATCGAATGCCTGGCGTCGTAGGCCGACAGGAAGCGCTCTCGCGCATTTGCGTCGGCGACATCGTCGCCGGACTCGATGATATCAGCAGCATCGCGGCCCAGCACCTTCAGCATGGCCCGGCTCGTGCCGGTTTTGACGGCGGTTGCCAGCGCGGACGCCGCGTCCTCCGGATTGGGGAAGCCCTGCTGGGCGCGAACCGGAGAGAGGAGCAAGGCGAATGCTGCTGCCGCCGCGATGCCGATCCAAGCCAGGCGATCCAATCGCAAGTACGAAGTGCCTGTCATCGTGATGCCTCCGACGAGGATGGAATCTTCGCACCGGCGGCAAGCCAGTCGTGGTAGCTGCGGAACTTGAGGCCGAGCCTGTCGTAATAGACCCTGAGATAGCCATCGGCGCCGCGTGTCACCGCCGCCGGCATCACTCGCTCGACTTCCTGCGCCATCACGCCGACATAGGCCTTGTTGCTGCCGAGATAGCTGAAGCGATAATAGCCGATGCCGTTGGCGAGATACCCAAGCAGTTCGATGTCGTGCTTGAGCGCGATGTCGGAACGCCGTCCACCGCCGCCACCACCGCGGAACCCGCCACCTCCTCCGCCACCTCGGACGCCACCTCCGCCGCCTCCGCCGCCACCGCGACCGGCGAAGCTTGCGCCGCCGCCGCGCGGCATGCTGGCCATGCTCGATCGCCCGCGCGCCGATGCCGCCGCGGCTGCCCGTCCGGACGACACGTTCATGGCGCCGCCACGACTGCCACCGCCACCGCGATTAGCCGCCGCGGCGCGGTTACCGGTGCTGCCGCGGTTGGCGGCCTTTGCGCGATCGCCGCCGCCCTTGGCCTTGTTGCCGGCACCGGCGCGGTCGCCACCCTTGGCACGATCGGCCGCACTCGCACGGTCACCGCCTTTCGTGCGATCTCCGGCGCGGTCACCTCCACGATCCCCAGCGCGATCACCCGCACGGTCTCCGGCGCGATCGCCGCCGCGGTCTCCTGCCCGGTCTCCTGCCCGATCTGCGCCACCCGCGCGATCGCCGCCCGGGTTGAGAACCTGCTGACCGTCGCGGCCGCGATAGTTCATCCGGTCGCTGACGCCGGCACGATTGTTGTTGCCGCCGAAGCGCTGCTGGACGCTGCTGTTGTTGTAGCGCACGCCCCCGCGATGCGCGGAATTGTGCTGCCAGCCGTTCGCGATATTGTTGGTTCTGTTGAAATGGTTCACATAGACGTTGCGATTGCCCCAGTTGCAGCCGCCGCCCCAATAATTGCCCCACCGTCCGATCGCCCATCCGGCGCCGAAGGCAAGGCCGGTCGCGATCACACCTGCGCCGATATAGGACGGATAGCCGAAATAATACGGCGGGTATTCAGCATAGGGCCACGCGCCGTAGACCGTGGCGGGATCGTAATAGGGTACGTAGACCGTGTCCGGATCGGTCTGCTCGACGACGATAACCTGCTTGTTCTCCTGGGTCTGGACGCTGACTTTCTGCTGCTTGGTCGTCACCAGCTTGTTGTTCGCCTGCGCCTTGCTGCGCAGCCGCTGGATCGCATCCATGACGTCGGCCTGTTGGGCCAGCACGGCGTCACCCAGATTCTTCGTCCAGTCGATTTTGTCGCTCATCATCGAGAGCACGTCGGCGGTACTCGCGAGTGCCTTCACGCTGTCATCCCAGGCCTGCTTGTCGACCTCGGCTTTCAGCGCGTCGCCCTTCAGGCTCTTGCGTTCCTTCAGCCAGCGATCGGCTTGCACGACTTCGAGCGGATAGGTCGAGGCCGCCAGCACATTGGCCAGCAGCGAGTCCGGATAAAGCGCGATCGGCGCCACCAGGGCTTCCAACTGCTCCGGCTTCAAGAGCTGATCCGCCGGCTGCGCTGTTGCCGCGGCCGGCTGGCTGGCCGGAGCTGGCGGTTTGTCAGCAGTCTGCGCGAATCCGGCAGCTGATGTCACCGACACCAGCGCAACCACAAGCAGAGTCTTGCCCCAACGGACCATCGCGACCTCCATCGACACCGACGGTCGGCAGCATCCGCCACAGCCACGTCCTCCCCTTGATCGAGATCAAAGGAAAGCATCCTTCCGCTCAGCTTGCGGTTCAGCTTTGGACTTGGCTCGGCTGCCGCGATGCAAGATGAACGCGGCGATCGTGGATCAGGTTCTCGAGCCGGTGAGCCGCAACATTCACCGCGGTGACGGCACGCTCTGCCTTGTCGTCTGCGACCGGCTCCTTGCGTTGCGTCCGCAGCACCTGGTCGATTTCACGCTCGATCTCCTCCAGTTCCGATTCGAGACCGGCCGCCCGGACCCGAGGCCCGAGCGCATAGAGCGCGTCGAGCGCCTCCTGGCGGCTCGGTGTCTCGACCGGCCGAAGGAATTTCCACGCCGCCGCGAGCACGGACGCGAGCCCGCCTGCGATCATCGGCGCCAGGAAGATCGCGTTGCCCCACTGGTCGAGAAAGCTCTCCCGGGTCCCCTCAAAGACAGCTGCCGCCCCGGGATGCACCGGCAAATAGGCGCCCGCGTCGGTGTCGGGCGTGGCGATCTGGGAAAGCCCCGGCAGCTCTGCAAGCAGGTCCCGCCGCGCATTCACGATCGATTGCGTCAGGTCGCCGATCAGGTCATTCCCGAGCTTCTTCTGCGCCACCAGATAGAACGATGTCTGCAGCGTCGTCAGGTCGTCGGCAGGAATCGGCGGCGAGCCGCGCAAGGTACCCTTCGGCACATCGAAGCTCTCATAGGCGCGCTCCTTTTCCGCGATCGCACCGGCGGACTCGATGGCGATCATCACCGGGCCGGCTCGCGCAGTGTGCGGGAAGACGTTGCGCAGCAGCGCCAGATATTTCTCGGTCAGGGGCATCACGAGCAGGATTGCCCGGACCTCCTTGGTGTCGAGGGCCCGGCGCGCGTCCGCGGGCGCCAGCGGCTTGAACGTCACGCCGGCCCGCGCCAGGTCGTACTCATCGGTCAGCACCTTGATCAGCTTCTGATTGGCTTCGGCGCCGATCACGCCGATGGTGGCGCGCTTCAGCTCCGCCACGTCGGATATCGCAGCGCCGGGCGGCGCAATCATCAGCACGGTGGCGTGGGCCAGTACGATGACGGCCTGAGCCTGAGAGAGATCGCCGACATCCCCACGTACGACGGCGAGATCGACCTTTCCGGACGCGAATGCCTGGGCGGACTCAAGCGGCCCCGGGGTCTGGACCAGGCTGAGCCTGACCGGCGCTTTCGACTGGGTGAGCTTTCCGGCGATCGCCGAGATCAGCCTGCCGGCCTCGCCATCCAGCGAGCCAACTGCAATCGTCAAGGTCGTCGGCCGCTCATACCAGCGGTAGGCCAACAAGCCAGCGCCCGCTGCCAGAAGGACAATACCCACCACCAGGGCGATGCGGAATGACCTTGGCAACCTGCCCGGATCCACGGCGCGCTACCCAATCGGTCCGGCGTCAGCACGCAACAGTGCGGCGGCGCTGAGCCAGCGCGGGGAGCGGACACCTCTAGAGCTTGCAACGATGATAGTTGACCTCCATCCCCTCGATGCCCGGGAACTGGCGCGTAATGGTATCGTCGTCGACGGCCTTAAGGAAGAACTGCACGTTCGATACCATGATTCCCGACGCGCAACCGACGATGATGTTGATGTTCTGGCCGTCGTCCTTGCGCGATTTGATCTTGCAGTTCTCGAACTTGCCTCGAAGGCGATCGGCCTCGGCGATGAACCCACCGCCATAGACGCCCGAGAAATTCGTGAAGGTGAGCTGGCTCGCCCGGCCCTTGTGGGCAAACACTTTTCGGCACTGTTCGGCGCTCGTGGCCCAGGCGCCGGTGAGATCGAATGCGCGCGCGTAATCCGGCGATCCGAAGATCATGCCCGCGACCACGATTGCGCGAAATTTGCGATCCGGTTTCATATGCTGTCTCCCTGTTCGCGCCCGTCAGTGACCACTGAGCACCAGCGTCTGGATCGGCAGCAGCAGAGCCTGGATCCGCAGCAGCAGTGCATGAACGAGTGCGGTCGCGTCGACGGCGTGCAGGGCAAAACCTTTCAACGCGCCGGTTTTCGGATCGGCAATCACGTCATGGTTGCTAGTATAGGCATTGACGATGCAACTGCTGCCCGGTGTCACGCCGTCGAGGCCGTCCTTGTAAAGCGGCTCAAGGAACACGAGGATCGAACCCGGCTTCTGCAGGCTCTGCGGGTCGATCAACAACTCGGTGGCCCGAAACTGACCGGCGGCGATGAAATCCTGCACGCTGGTGACGACGAGCGGGATGATCACCCAGGGTTTCGACATACACGTGGCTTCCGCAACCATGCCGGGCTTCATCACCTGGGCCTCGATCTGCCCGAAGCCCGCCTGCAACCTGTTGCGGCCCGCTTCGTCCGGTATCAGGACTCCCGCCGGCCGCATGATCTGAGCGACGAGGTCTCCTGGGCGAACCAGGAATTGCTCGACGCGGCCATCGACGCCGGCACGGACGAAGGTCTTGTCGAGATCCACTTGGGCCTGCGCCTGCGCGGCCTCGGCGCTCGCCCGCTCGGCCGGCAGGAGCGTGGAGACCCGCAACGTCGCCGATTCCTTGACTGCACTAGCCGCATCGACGCCGGACTGTCGCTGATCGACCAGCACCTGCAGCTTCTCGATGTCGCGTTGCGGCACGATGCCGGGATTGCGGCGCTGCAATTCGCTCTTCACGTCGAGTTCGTCCTTGGCCTGCTGCAACGAGGCTTTCGCCTCGCCGATCTGGGCGTCCGCCTTGACGACATCGGCCTGCGCCGAGATCAGCGACGCATCGACCTCGGCGATCTTTCGCCTGGCGGTCTCCAGCGCAGCCTCCTGCTTCGAACTATCAAGCCGGAACAGAACGTCGCCTTTCTTCACCGGCGCGGTGAAGTCGACATTGACCTCGACGACGCGGCCGGACCCTTCGGGCAGGATCGGCACTGTCCTGAAGTAGATCGCCGCGGAGCTTGTCGAGGGATGGAAGTAGAAGATCATCGTGATCAGCGAGATCGTGAGCATCAGGCAGCCGGTGATCCCCCATCTCAGCTCGTACCAGACGGAGAAAAACGTGATCTCCTTGCCGAATCGCTTGCCTTGCCGATAGCGGCGGTAGAGGTAATCCGGTAGGATCGTCACCAGCGAGCAGATCATCAGCTCAAGCATGGTTGTGCACCCCTTGCTTCGCGGGCGTCCGGACGTCGGGACCGCCGCCCGGTACGGATTCGGCTTCCGGTTCTGAAGCGGGCGCGCCTGGCGTGGCGTCGGCGATGCGCTCGACGGAATCGGCAATGCTGCGCATCGGCGTGCCGAAATCCGGCAGGTCGATCAGCGCCAGCAGCAAGCCGGCGACCCAGAAGATATGCATGTGGGTGAAAAGCGATATCAGTCCGAGGACCGCGACGATCTCAAATTGAAGCTTCTGGCTCTTGTGCGCCATGCGCTCCGGCAGGCTGTGCAGCTTCCAGTAGAGAGTGCCAACCCACAAGACTGTGGCTACGAGGAAAATGCCCATCACCACCATCAAGGTATCCGACCCGTCGGCGCCGGGAATGAAAAACGGCAGATGATGGGGCGCTGCCGGATGGATCTGTTCGTTCAAGCCAAGTCTCCCGGTTGCAATAAAACCGCAAGCAATCTTGATCGACACTGCTGATCATCCTATCGCGCTTGCTTGATCTGGATCAAGGAGGCCCGTTGGCCCGACCCTACCGTTTGGAGGCACGGTGAGAGATCGGGCTTAGGAGTCCCCAGCCATGCGAGACAAGATCGATGACTTGATCCCGAATGCGCACGAGATCCAGAAGCAGGCAGCGCTCCAGGAAGCGGGGAAGGCCGAGGAACATGCCAAGCGTGCGGCTGCTGTGGAGGCCGAGAAGCGCGCCTTGATCGAGCGGTTGAGCAAACCCTCCGGGCTCAGCGAGGACGAGAAGGTCAAGCTGGCATCGACGGTGATTCAGCGCGCAGTACGCAACGGACTGACCGAAGTGCAGGTCTACCGCTTCCCCAACACGCTGTGCACCGACAAGGGGCGCGCCATCAATCAGATGGAGGTCGGCTGGGAAAAGACGCTGACAGGCATACCGAAGGAAATATACCAGCTCTGGGCGGACTATCTGCAGCCGCGCGGCTATCGCATCCGATACCAGGTCGTTGAATACCCCGGGGGCATGCCCGGCGACATCGGCATCGTCATTGCCTGGGGTTAACAGCTCGAACGATGGACGGGTATCCATGGCGAAAGACAAGTCCGCAGAAAAGATGACGCGCAAACAGTACGAGGAAGAGCTGCACAAGCTGCAGGTCCAGCTGTGCCATCTCCAGGACTGGGTGGTAGCGAACAAGCTCAGGGTCATCATCCTGTTCGAGGGTCGCGATGCAGCCGGCAAGGGCGGAACCATCAAGGCCCTGACCGAGAAGGTGAGCCCACGTGTGTTTCGGGTGGTCGCGCTGCCGGCACCATCCGATCGCGAGAAGTCCCAGCTCTTCATCCAGCGTTACATGCAGCAGTTTCCCGCCGCCGGCGAGATCGTGATCTTCGATCGCAGCTGGTACAATCGCGCAGGCGTCGAATATGTGATGGGATTCTGTACGCCTGCGGACCACAAGCGGTTCCTCTCGCTCTGCCCGCAGATGGAGCAATACATCATCGAGGGCGGCATCATCCTGATCAAGCTGTGGCTCGAGGTCGGGATGGATGAGCAGGAACGGCGCTTCAGGGCTCGGATCGACGATCCGTTGCGACAGTGGAAGCTGAGCCCGATGGACACCGAATCCTATCGCCGCTGGTATGACTACTCACGCGCGCGCGACCTGATGTTCAAGGCGACGAGCTCGAAGCATGCGCCCTGGAACATCATCCGATCCGATGACAAGCGGCGGGCGCGACTGAACTGCATCTCATTCCTGCTCAAGACAATTCCTCACGGACGCGTCAAGCGCGTCAAGGTCAAGCTGCCCAAGCGCTCGAACAAGGGCCGCTACAACGACCAGACCGGCTTGCGCGGGATGAAGTTCGTCGAGGAACGCTACTGAAGGGCAAGGCCGCGCCGGGCGCGGCCTTGGTCCCTCAGATCTATTTCAAGCGAATCGTGACACCGCCCACGGCGGCCGAGACCTCGGCGCCGACTTTCGGGCCGCTGAGCTGCAGGATCACACCATTGGCATTCTGCAATTGCACGCCGCCGGCGCCCGCGGCGATCGCACCACCGGCGCCTGCGGCGCTGTAGGAGCCCTCGATTGAGGCAGGCCCCCTGAGATTGATGGCGCGCCCGACGAACTTGGTGGTCGAAGCGCCGATCGTGAAGCCAACGCTCATCCCCGACACCGTGAACGGATAATGCTTGCCGCGCAGCGTCAATACGCCCTCGCCGCCTCCGACACCCACGATGAAGCCGCCCTTGGTGAAGATGACGGCGACCGAGCCGGTTTCGGCCAGTGATGGCGTGCTGAAGCCGGCCAATCCCATCACCACCGCAGCAAGAACTCCGATCAAACTCACTTTCCTCATGACTCTCTCCAGAAACCGGTTGCGTTACGACTTGTTGTGCAAGGATTATCGCTCCGAGAATGCGAAGACGCCTTGCGAGATCTCGTGCCCTTATGATGCGGCCTTCAGCTTCGGCGCTGCCGCCCGCGGCTTGCCCATCCTGGCCAGCGCCTCGGTGGTCACGAGCTTCAAGCCTTCGGCGGCGTCGTAGCCATGGATCTCCTTCACATCGAGCTTGCGCATGAAATCGATGGTCTCCTGCGTGATGACCTGGCCAGGCACCATGATCGGGAAGCCCGGCGGATACGGGATCACGAAGCTCGCGGAAACGAGAGCGGGCCCGTTCTTCAGGCGCCTGTCGATCTCGGGATCGTTCAGGCGAATGTATTGGCATCCAGCCGCATCATAGGCTGAATAGAATCCACCGCGGATGTCGCCCTCGTTCGTCTTCGTGCCCGCGTCGCCGCGATAAGCGTCGTGGAAATGCGAGAAGTTCGGCAGGTCGGGCACGTCCTTCATCAGGCTGTTGACCCGCGCGTCGAAATCGCGCCTGGCGTTCGCTCCGCCCTTGGCCAGGCCCCGATCGATTTCGCCGGAGACTTCGGCCAGCACCCGGACCAGATGCGCGACGTCGCTCCGCGTATTGTTGATGTTGGACTGGATCAGGACCGAATTGCGCGAGGTCTTGTTGACCTGGATGTTGTAGCGGCTGGCGAGCAGACCCTTGAACTGCGTTCCGTCGTAGCCGGCCGTGCCGCAGACGAGCGTCATGCGGGTCGGATCGAGGCAGAACTCGTCGTCGTTCAAGCTCTTCAGCGCGCTTGCCCAGTTGGTGCCATCAGCCAGATAATCGGTGAACCCGCTCTGGCGATAGGCCTTCGGCACCATCGCATCCGCGCCCAGAACGCGGAAATATCGGGAGATCAGCGGATTGGTGTTGACCGCATTGCGGATGGCGAACGCGATCTCCATCGCATTGGCCACCAGTCCATAGCCCTCGAGCTCCATCTGCCGGCGCGAGACGTCGAGGCTTGCGATCAACTGCTGGTTCGGACTGGTCGAAGCGTGCGTAAACACGGCCTCTTTGAACTGCGCCTCGACCGTGTGGAATTCGATGTCCTTGACGGCCAGCATCGAGCCCTGCCGGATCGCCGACATCGACTTGTGCGTCGAATTGGTTTGGTACACCCGCAACCGGATCTGGCGCGGGTCGGGAATCAGCCGGGTCTTGAGCAGCACCTCGTCCGAGGGGTTCTTGCCGAGTTCGACCTGCTGCTTCTCGTAAGCGGCAACCGATTTGGGATCGCGCATCCAGGCTTCGATCTCGTTGGCCGCGCCCATCGCGGTTCGCCGCCGCAGGAACGGCGAGAACCGCGCAAAGCCGAACCAGGCCTCGTCCCAGAGGAAGATCAGGTCGGGCTTGATCGCGAGGCATTCCTCCATCACCCGCCGCGTGTTGTAGATGTGACCATCAAAGGTACAATTGGTCAGGTCGATCATCTTGACCCGGTCGAGCCGGCCATCGGCCTTCGCATTCAGCAGCGCCTGCTTGATCGTCTTCAGGGGTACTGCCCCGTACATCGAGTATTCCGTCATCGGGAATGCCTCAACGTAGAGCGGCTGCGCGCCCGCCAGCACCATGCCGTAGTGGTGCGACTTGTGGCAGTTGCGATCGACGATCGCGATGTCGCCGGGACCCAGCAGCGCCTGCACCGCCATCTTGTTGGAGGTCGAGGTCCCGTTGGTGACGAAGAAGACGCGGTCGGCGCCGAGCGCGCGAGCGGCCTTCTCCTGCGCCTTCTTGATGTTGCCGGTCGGCTCCAGCATGCTGTCGAGGCCGCCGGTGGTGGCGCTGCTCTCGGCAAGGAACAGATTCAGCCCGTAGAACTCGCCCATGTCGCGGATCCAGTCCGACTTGAACACGGACTTGCCCCGCGCGATCGGCAGCGCGTGGAAGGTTCCGATCGGCCGCTGCGCGTATTTCTTCAGATTGTCGAAGAACGGCGTGTCGAAGCGATCCTGCACGCCTTCCAGAATTGACAGATGCAATTCGAGGATATCCTCGACCGAGTAGAACACCCGGCGCGCCACGTCGGCCTCGGGATTGCCGGCCAATTCCTCGACGTCGCGGTTGGACATCAGGTAGAGATCAAGCTCGGGACGGATCCGCTTCAGGATATGGGCCAGCCGGAGCGCGGACGCGTCGGACTCGTCGTTGAGCCCCATGGCGCCGGTCATGGCACGAAGCACAGGCGCGTCGTGGCGCGAGCGCAAGCCGAAACCTTCGTTGATCACCACCGCCGCAATGTTGGGATTTAGCATGGCCGCACAAAAGGCGTCCTCGAGACTGCCCACGACCACGGGCTCATAGATGAAGGCGTCGACCGGACGCCGCAGCCTGCGCCATTCCGAAAGCAGTCCCGGCCAGTTGCCGGCCGGCACCCCAGTCACGATCAGCGTCTCGAAGTAGGGGCGGCGGCCCCCCGATTGTCCGAGCGTTGGCGGAAGCAGATCAGGAACGTCGCCATTGCCGTCGTCCTGCGTGCTCCAGTCGTGGGCCTGTTGGCGGAAGGATTTCGTTTGAAGGGCCTGCGTGATCCGCGTTGCAAGCATAAGCGAGGTGGCGGCATCACCCGCCGCCGCGGCTTCCTTCAGTGCCGCCATCAAACGAAGGCCCGGGTAGCCGTGAAACTCCTCCGTGACCGCAAGCGCCGACAGCGCCGCGTCATACGCGGCACGGTCGCCGCCTCCGCTCCACCGCTTTGCCGCCTCAACCAGATCGCGCCAATTGTCGGCGCGTCCGCCGGGTCCGGAAAAGAACTGGTCGATGCGCTGCTGTGCCGGCTTCGCGTCGTTGGCCATGAATGACTCCTGATCTCGTGATCCTGGCGCTGGTTCTGTCCGATCGTAGAAACCGGGCCCAACGCTCCCTTTGATCCAAGTCAAGCCGATGCCGGATTGAGACGCGTCTCACAGCTTCCGAGCAGGTGCCACGCCTTGCGATGCGACAGGGCTACTGTGTCCGGGGCGATCCGCTCGGTCGCACACCCTAGGTGTTTGCCGGCGGTTTCCCGTCGTCCAACACGCTGTCAAGCGTGCGCATCCAGTCTCCACGATCGGTCTTGTCGGCAAGGCCATCCGCCTGAAGTAGGTCGCGCAACTGCGCGTGCGCCCCGACGATGCGGAACGTGATTCCGCGCGATGCGAGTTCCTGGTGCAGATCGTGGAGCATGCGCGACCCCGCTAGGTCGATGAATGGCGAGGCCGACAGGTCACAGGCCACCAGCTTGACGTCGGGGGACGTCCGAAGCGCCGCCAATACCGTCTCGAAGATCGTCTCGGCATTGACATAAAGGAGAGAGGTTTCCGGGCGAAACGCGAGGATCCCGGCCAAGGGCTCCACGTCGTCGTGCCGCGCCCTGTCGGAATAACGGCCGCTGCCAGGGAGACGGCCGAGAAACGCGATATTCGGCTGGGACGCGCGCAACAGCAGCAGGAAGATGGTGGCGACAGCGGCCAGCAACACACCCTGCAGGATTCCGAGGAACAGCACGGATATCAGCGCGATGAGCGCGGCATAGAAATCGATCCGGCTGATCCGCCACATTCTGGCGAGCGCGGGAATATCGACCAGTTTGTAGACGGCCGAAAAGACGATCGCGGCAAGCACGGTCTTCGGCAGATTGGTCAGCAGACCGGTGAAGAACAGCAGGCAGAGTGCGAGGGTCACGGAGCAGAACACCAGCGCCAGTGGCGTCCGCGCGCCGGCTGCGTCATTGACGGCCGATTGCGACAGGCCGCCCGCAACGGGATAGCCGTGCCCAAGGGCTGCCGCGAGGTTGGCCGCACCGAGTCCCAAGAACTCCTGCCGGACATCCAGCGGGTAGCCGTGCTTTGCCGCAAAGCTTCGCGCGGCGGATACGCCTTCCACATAGGCCAGCACCAGGCACCCGGCGGCGATGGGAAAGAGATCGTCAAATTCGAGCAGGCCAAATGTCGGCAACGCAAGGACCGGCAACCCGGTTGGGATCTTTCCGGTCACCGGCAATCCCATTTCCGCAAGCCCGAGCACGGAGACGGTGAGGATCGACAGCGCGACCACCGCCAGCCCAACAGGCTTGCCGGGCAGCCTGCGCTCGCCGAGCAACAGCAGCATGGTCGCAGCCACACCGATGCCGAGCACCAGCGGCCTGGTATCGCCGAGCTGGCCGGCAAGCTTGATCGCGCGGTCGAAAAAATTGTGGCCGCCGCCTGCGACGCCGAACAGGCTCGGCAGCTGGCTCATGATGATGGTGAGCCCTGCCCCGGCCTTGAAGCCCACCAGAATGCTATCGCTGATCAACCGCACCAGCAGGCTGAGCTTGAACAGCCACGCAATCAGGCAGAGCACTGCGACGCTGAACGCAACGAGGCTGACGATCTGTCCGTAACGCGTGGCATCGCCGCCGGCCAATATGCCGACAGCACCGGCGATCATCAGCGAGATCGCCGAGGTCGGCCCGACCGCGAGTTGCCGGGAGGAGCCCAGCAGGGCGTAGCCCATGCCGCCAAGCAGGTAGCCGTACACGCCGATCTGAGGCGGCAGGCCGGCGAGGCCCGCATAGGCCAGTGACACCGGTATGGCGTAGGCCGCCAGCGTGACCCCGGCGATCGCGTCCGCGCCAAGCCAGGAGACGCGGTAATCGGCGAGCCAGATCGCCGGCGGAAATCGACGCATCCAACTCATCTCGCCCCGGATCGACATCAAGCCCGCCGTATGAAGCCGCAATGGGTGCATGTGGTTGCGCCGGCGGACGCGATGCTCGTTGACTCAGATCAAGCCTTGCTGCCCGCAATGCTTCTTACCTTGCTCGGCTCGATCATCCTGACCTGCACATTTGCCGGACGACCGCTGGAGCGCATGGCATGCGTCAGCACCGCTTACGGACCCTCGCTGCCGCAACCCTTCTGTTGCTTGGCCTGACCGCTCCCGCACGCACCGATGATCAAGGCACATCCCAGCGCATCCAGGAGGAGATCTGGGCGTTGCCGCTACCGCTACCAATGTTCGCCTACCTGGTTCGCCCCGTGGGCGACGGTCCCTTCCCGCTGGTCATCATGAATCATGGCGTGTCGCTGAACGCCAGGGATCGCAGCTTCTTCCCGCTGGTAGAATTTCGCGATGCCGCAATGTGGTTTGCGCGGCGCGGCTATCTCGTGGTGGCACCGGTCGGCACCGGCTATGGCGCGGCGGCGATCGATATTCCCGAACGCGGTCTCTACGGCCCGTTCTTCTCCAAGGTCGGGAAATGCACCAATCCGAATTTCCTCGATCCGGGTCTCGCCGTCGCGCAGGTCGATCTCTGGATCATCGACTACATGGCAGCCGAAAAGCGCATCGTGCCGAAAGACGTCATCGTCGTCGGACAGTCGGCCGGCGGCTGGGCGGCGATCGCGCTGTCGAGCCTCAACCCTCCGCAGGTCAAAGCCATCATCACCTTCGCGGCCGGCCGCGGCGGCCGGGTCGATGGCAAGCCCAACAACAATTGCAATCCCGATAAACTGGTCGAAACGACCGGCTTCTTTGGCCAGACTTCACGGGTGCCCATGCTGTGGCTCTATATCGAGAACGACACCTTCTTCGGCCCGGTCCTGTCAAAGCGAATGCACGAGGCGTTCTCGCGCGCCGGCGGGCGGGCCGAATACCATCTATTGCCGCCGTTCGGCGACGAAGGGCATTTCCTGATCGGCTCTCCCAATTCGATTCCCATCTGGTCGCCATTGGTCGAACGATTTCTGGGCAACGTTCGCTAGGCGGCCAAGCCTCCCTGAAGGAGAATCTATGGTCCGATATGGTGCTTTGGTTACTTCAATGCTGTTTGTGGCGAGCGTCAGTGCCACGCACGGTCAACAGACGCCCTCACCGCCGGCTGCGGTGAAGGATGGTGACGAGGTCGCCCCGCGGGGAGCGCGCGTGGCGCGCGACGTCAAGTATGGCGAGTGGCGAAAGCTCTGCTTCAACGCAGCAGGCGCCAAGACATTATGCCGGACGTCGATCACCGGCACGCTCGGCACCGGCCAGACCGCCGTTCGCATCGATCTGGTCGAGCGTGAGGACGGGACCGCGCGCCTCCAGCTCTTCCTGCCGGTCGGGATGTATCTGCAGGCCGGGGTCAAGCTATCGGTTGACCAGATGGAAGTTCATCGCCTGCCCTACACCTGGTGCGTGACCAATATGTGCATTGCGGCCAATGTTGCCGATCCGAAGCTCCTCGAGGAGATGGACGGCGGAAAGTCGCTGTCGATCGTCACCGTCGACACCAGCATTCTGACGGTGACAACCTCGGTGCCGCTCGACCGCTTTGCGACCGTGCGCAAGGGAGCACCCGCGCTGACACTCGATCAAGCCATCGACGAATGATTGAGGCTCGCAGCCGCTAGACTACGCCGGCCAGCAGCCGCTCGATCGGCTGCATCAATGAATTCGCCGTGAATGGCTTGGTCAGATAGGCCACGCATCCCGATGCCATCGCCGCCATGCGTGTCGCCGGGTTGTCATTCCCGGTAATGTAGATGACCGGGACGTCGACGCCCAGATCCGTCAGTTGGTGACGCAGTTCAATCCCGGAACCATCACTGAGATTGATATCCAGGATGAGGCACAGCGCGCTGTCGAAGCTGCCATGCTTTAGCAGAGCGCTTCCGGTCTCGAACAATCTGGATGCGAATCCGTATTCCCTGAGCAGCCGCCCGATTCCACGGAGCATGGAGGGATTATCATCCACGACGAAGACAAATTTCGCGGTCGGCAAATCCGGAGGCCTTCACTCGTTGTTGAATCAAAAGCCCGATTTTTGCCTAACGTCGGCACCTGGACGACGGGCGCATCGGAATCTCACCGGCACGCGACATCACCGCGGCCAATACCGGAGATATCCGCCGTCACATGGTTTTCATATTGTACCTTGGGACAGGCGGCCGCAGCGGATTATCCCCTGACCGCGCCACCGGGTTGGCGCGTGCCGAGCCGCTCCGCGATCGAGACCAGCTCGGCCAGTGACTGCACCTGCATCTTCTCCATGACCTGGTGACGATGCGCCTTGATCGTGCGTTCCGTCGTGCCGAGCTCATAGGCAACCTGCTTGTTGATCCGGCCGCACACGATCAGATCGAACACCTGCCGCTCGCGTGGGGTCAACCTTGCCAGCAGCGCGCGGAGTGAGTCGAACCTGGCTCGCTGGCTACGGGCCAACTCGTGCCGCGCAACGGCGCGCTCGATCGCCTCGATCAGCTGGTCTGACGCGATCGGCTTGGTCAGGAAATCCTCGGCTCCCGCCTTGATCGCCTGGACGGTCGTCGCCGTGTCGGCATATCCAGTGAGAAATACAATCGGGAGCGTGGATTGCAGCTCGTTCAGACGGCCCTGCAGCTCGGGACCACTCATTCCGGGAATGCGCACGTCCAACAGGATACAGCCGGCCTCTTCGTCGCCCGGCAATCGATCGAGCAGTTGCCGGGCCGACGCATACGTCAGAACACGATAGCCCGCGAGCTTGAGCCTGCGCTCAAGTGCTGTACGAAACGAGTCATCGTCATCGACGATATGCACGTAAGCGTGCATGACGCCCTCTCCTGCGCGATCGACAGCGAGATCCTCCATTCGTATTATCACGGCCTCCCGCCAAGAAAAGACCCCAAACGAGCTATGCAGCGAGCGGCAACGAGAGATGAAAAGCCGCTCCGCCGCCGGACTGGTTCTCGGCCCAGATCTGACCGCTATGCGCCAGAACGATCGTCCGCGCGATGGACAGGCCAATGCCCATGCCCTGCTCCTTCGTGGTGAAGAACGGATCGAAAATATCGTTCAGCCTGTCCTGGGGAATTCCCGGACCTGAATCGCAGATGGAAATCATCGCCAGCGCGTCGCCGTTGACCTCGGTACGACCGATGATCGTGCGCCCGTAGGGCATTTTGGCCATCGCGTCCATGCTGTTGACCACAAGGTTGAGAATGACCTGCTGCAACTGAACCGGGTCACCCGTCACCCGCAGGGTCTCCGGTGAGGTCTGCAGGTAGATCGCGACGTTGCGCGCCGAGGCCTGCAGCTTGAGGAAATCGAACGCTTCCCGCATGGTCTGATTGAGATCGATCTCTTTCTTCTCAAATGGCGCACGCTTCAGCAGACTGCGCATCCGACGGATCACCTCGCTCGCGCGCAGATCATCGCGCTTGATGTCGGAAATGATCTCCCGGACCTCCTGAAGGTCGGGCGTCGGCGAAGCCAGGATCAGCTCCGCGGTCTCGGCATTGGTCAGGATCGAGCCAAGCGGCTGGTTGAGCTCATGGGCAATGGAGGACGACAGCTCTCCGGCGGTCGCCTGCCGATTGACGTGGGCAAGCTGGGACAGCTGATTGCGGGATTCGACCTCGGCCTTCCGCCGCATGTGCCGCTCGTGCAGCAGGAACGCGATGAGCAAGGTCTGGGCTAGTATTGCAGCGGCGAGCGCGATCGCCCGCCAGCGGTACCTTTCAATAAAACCCGGCTCACGGAGGCGACTTTCGCTGCCTTGCGGCAGCGCTGCATCGGCTGCCAATTGAAGAGCGGCTTCACGCCGAAATCCGTTTTGATAAGCCTCGCGACCGAAGCGACTGAAATCGAGGCTCTCCGTGTCGACGGTCGTCGGCGCGTGACCGTGCGCGCTCACGGCATCCCTCAGCCCGACGAACACCTGATCGTAGAACGGGCCGCCCCGATCGGACTGGTCCAGCACCAGCGCCGAATGCGGACGCATCTCTTGCGCCCGGAGACCAGGCGGAGAAAGCAAGATAGCCAGCAGGATGATCAGTCCAGAGAGCCGAATTGGCTTGCCCATAGCGCTCGGAGCCGGAGATCAACGGGTTCAAAACCTAGCACCCCATTATCGTCGAGAGAATTGAATTTTCCTCGAAGACTTCCGCACCAATTACGAACAAATCGCCGCATTCCCGCGCCCTGTCCTTTAGGACAATGACCTCAGGACCAATAGAGGCTGATCGAGCCCTGTCGTAGTCATTGCGTGCGGACAGGCATTTCGAACCGCTCGGACGCCGCAAGTTCATTACAGAGTGAGTTGGTCCATGTTCGCTCACGTCAATGTCAGACCGGCCAATGGACCTAACATCCTCGGTGGGCTGACCGCCCGGCACGCCAACTTCATCACCAGCGAATTCCACTACAGAAAGGGCGCCGAGATCTACGGCGAGAAGGAGCCTGCGGAGTACGTCTACCAGGTCGTCTCGGGGGCCGTCCGCAGCTACAAGCTCCTCTCCGACGGACGGCGCCAGATTGGCGCCTTTCATCTCGCCGGAGACATTTTCGGCCTCGAGAATACCGAATTCCATCGCTTCACCGCCGAAGCTGTCGTCGACACGAATGTGCGCCTGGTCAAGCGGATGAGCCTCGAACGGGTGGCCCATTCGGATTCCGCCCTGTCCCGCAACCTGCTGAGCATGACCACGAGCAATCTGCAGCATGCCGAGGATCACATGCTGCTGCTCGGCCGCAAGACCGCGTTGGAGCGGGTTGCAGCATTCTTGCTCGAAATGGACCGCCGGCTGACTGGAGTAGACGTCGTCGCCCTACCGATGTGCCGACGCGATATCGCCGACTATCTCGGGCTGACCCTGGAGACGGTATCGCGCGCGCTCTCCAAGCTGCACGCCTACGGAGCGCTCAACTTCCTCGGCTCGAACCAGCGCGAAATCATGCTGGTCGACCGCGACCAGCTGTCCAGGCTGGACAACTGACCGCGAGTTTACGGGGACTTCACGGGCGCGGCTTGGCGCTCGATGGTCTTTTGCAGCACTTCGAACAGGACCGCCGTCGACCAGCCGAACATCAGAATACCGTTCATGGCCGCCATCGGTCCGAGCAACAGCCACGCCTTTACCGGGATCACGTCGCCGTAACCGAGCGTGGTGTAGTTCACGAACGCGAAATAGATCAGATCGCTACCCGCAGGCACTGCACTCATCACGAAATAGGCCAGTGACCACACCATAATCTCCAGCGTGTGTGCGACCATCAGGATCAGCGCAGCCGCCACCATCACGCCGCTGAGTTGCAACCCAGACCTGCCGGCCGCGCTCAAGGCGATGTTCCGCAGCAGCCCAATCACCCCGACGGTGAACAGCGAATGGAGCACGATATTGATCGCACTGACCGCCGATCCAACGATGAGTTGATATAGCATCACCGCTGTCCTGCTAGCCGGGCACGGTCGTCCCGGATCCATGCCGTGATCAGCTCCCAGGCGACCGCGAGAATGATCGGCCCGATGAACAGGCCCACGATGCCGTGCGCAAGCGTCCCGCCGATCACGCCGACGAAGATGACGAGCGCCGGCGTGGTCAGGCCCCGCCCCATGACCAGCGGCTTCAGCACATTGTCGATGACCCCGACGACCAGGAAGAACAACGTGAAAGCAAGCGCCGTCGCCAGGTCCTTGGTCGACCAGAGCCAAATGATCACCGGAATCAGCACGATCGCCGCCCCGATCTGCACGATCGCCAGCAGCATCACGACAAACGCCAGCAGGCCCGCACTTGGAATCCCCGCCAGCTTGAAGCCGACCCCGGCCAGCAGCGATTGCAGGACGGCAACGCCGATGACGCCCCGGGACACCGCCCGAATGGTTGCGCCGGCCAGGTCGAGGAAGTGCTCGCTCTGCTCCGGCACGATGCGGGACAGGAAGCTCCGGCAGGCTGCGGCAAGCTGCGAGCCATAGGGAAACAGAAACCCCGCCAGGACAACCGCGAGCAGGAATTTCAGCATCCCGACCCCGGCATCGCCCGCAAACGCAAACAAGATCCCGGCGAGCGGCTTTAGGTGCGGAACGACCTCGCGCAGCACGGCGCTCAGATTGGTCGAGGCCCGATCCCAGAGATCGTAGAGCGGGCCGCCGATCAGCGGCCAATCCTTGATCTGCGGCACCGGCGACGGTACGACAACGTTCCCGGCGCTCAATTGTCCGGCCAGCTCCCTCACCCCGTCCACCGCCCCGATCCCGAGCCAGGTCGCCGGTCCGATGACGACTCCCAGTGCGATCAAGGTCAGAACGAGAGCCGCGATGCTGGCGCGGCCACCGAGTATCCTCGTGAGCCAGGTGAAGACGGGATAGAGCGCGACCGCGAGCACCACACTCCAGGCCAGGATCGGCACGAACGGGCGGACCAGGACGAACGACCAGTAGATCAGCAGCGCCAGCAATCCGAGGCGAATTGCGAGCTGGATGAACTCGTCTCCCGCTACGAGCTGGCGAAGGGTTTTCAAGAGCGTGCTTTCGGTTGAGCGTCAGCAGGCACGCAGGAAGCGGTGCCATCGCACTGCCGCGCACGAGTTGATCCAGATCAAGCGTCGCGCGTCCGCTGCCTCGCCAAAGAAACGGCCCCGGTTCGGGGATGGGAATCGGGGCCGCTCCAACTCGTCGGGATGCGATCACGGCCGGGATCACGATCGCGATCGCGCTCCGATTAGGCGACGGACGGCAGCCCGCGGCAATTGTCCCAAGGTGCAGCATCAATCGTCCGCTTCACCGAGAGCCCCACGGTCACATTGATTCAAATCAAGCGTCGGCCCCCGCCGGCTGACAGTCTGGGCTGCACATGATCTGGAAGCCGCTCGTGATTTGCCAGCCGTTGGATCACGACTGCCTTATCACCCCGATCTGGAGGACATCATGAAGAACACCAGAACCTTGCTGGCTTTGACCCTGCTTGCGAGCGCGACCGGCGTTGACGCGAGCCAGGCCGCCCCGCTGCCGACCAACATCGCGGCCATGAAAGCCGCGGTCGACAACAGCGCCGTTCAGGTCCGTTGGGGCGGATGGGGCGGTGGCTGGGGCTACCGCGGTTGGAGAGGAGGCTACGGCGGCTGGGGCTATCGTGGCTGGGGTTATCGCGGATGGGGCGCCGCCGCAGCCGGGGCGATCGTCGGCGGAGCCATCGCAAGCTCGGCCTATGGCGGATACCCCTATTACGGCGGCGGATATGGTTACGGCTCCGGCTATTGCCCGACTTATGGAGGATATGGAGGTTACGGATATTACGCCCAGCCGCGCGCCTATTACGGATGGTAGATCGGTCGTCGGACACTACGCCGGCCTTTGCTGGGATCAGCGGAGGCCTAGCAACGATCGCCGATAGCCGCTGTCGCGAGCTTCGTTCCTGCACACGTAACTGCCGTCGAAGCCTCTGGCATAACGGATCTGTCCCTTGAGATAATAGCGTCCGCGGCGGAGATCGAGCCAGACCACGGTATCCCCGGGACAATGCCGATGCGCCTGGGCCTCATAGCGGAATGGTGTCAGCGGTAGCGCGACCGCCTCTTGCGCGCAGCAAAACAAGAAGGTCGTGACGCAGGCCCCGATACCGAGCCTGGCCGCACAGCGATCTCGACGTCCGGTCGAATTTGCAATTATTCTGAAGCGCATTCATTGCCGCCGGGAGTAACCGTCTCGTGCTGAAATGGTGCTCATACTGCCAACACTTCGCGGGCGAAGCGCCTGAATACGACGATTTCAGCATCACGCACGGCTTGTGCGCGGATTGCGAAGCGAAGCACTACTGGTCCTTCGAGGGGCGCGAGCTCGCGCATGCACAATTCCTCCGCGATATCTTCGGCCGCCTGTTCATTGCCGGGCGCCACAACAACGTCAAAGCCGCGGAAGCCGTCGTCGACGAGGCAATCGGCGCAAGCTGCCGGCCGGTCGACATCCTGATCGGCATGATCGCCCCGATGCTGTATCAGATCGGAGAGGATTGGAAGACCGGCGTGCTCAGCGTCGAAGGCGAGCGTCGCTTTACCGCCTTCTGCGAGGAGGTCGTCGACCTGATCACGGCGAGGACGAGCGCGCTCGGCCAAGCACCGAGGGCCCCGCCCTCCGGTCAGATCCTGCTCATGAATGCGCCAGGCAACACCCACACGCTCGCGATCCGCATCCTTGCGCTCTGGCTCGGCAGCCGCGGAGTCCACGCCGAGATCGTTGACGGTCCCATTGGCTTCGATGGACTGCAGAAGCGTCTCGTTGCGACCAAGCCAAGATACCTGCTGATCTCAATGGCACTGGCTGAACAACGCGAGCCCGTTGCCGATATTGCCAGACGAGTTGCCGCGCTCCCTGCGTCGGGCCGGCCACATGTGATCGTCGGCGGCTATGCCGTCAAGACCGGGCTCGTGCCTGCGGTTGCCGGCGCCGATCTCGTCACCGACATCAGCTCGCTCGACTTCGGGTAACGGCGCGCTCAGGGCGATAGCAATCCGAATGCAATCGCCATGGTCGACACAGTGCCGGCCGCGACAACAATCATCCTGAAAGCAAAATCGCCGTCGATGGCCTCAAGCCCATGATTCAACCAACCGCGAGCGCGGCCTGCACGAACGATTCGACTAAATTTGTCGCCGCCGTTCCTCATGATCGTCATCGTAGATCACGTGGAAACCGGATGACCAGTGCAGCTTGTGCCACGCGATCGAAATCACTTGCGACAACCTGCCTAACCCAATCGGGCTATGAGAGCCGGGCCGTTGACGACGCGACATCTGGACAGCTGAATGGTGACAACCGTGGCCAACCGTCGCGCCGTAAATCAACGGGTCTCTCCGCCCGTGGAACTCAGTTCATCAGCGCCTCGCGCCTGCGCCCTTCCCTGTCGCCGCTTCGTAGGCATCGCGATAGCCTCTGGCGATCGCGCGGACGCCGCGTCCGATGTCGTCGTAAACATCGTCAGGGAGGTTCGCGAGCGACACGCGAAGCGACCATTCGGGGGCATCGAAGCCACCTCCGTTCAACAGCACGATCCCGTGGGCCTCGGCCAGCCTGAACGCAAGGTCCAGCGGGTGGACGTTCTTCTTGAGATTTTCGACGGCATCGTCGCCGATGTTCTTTCGGGCCCAGAACTCGAAGTCGATCAGGGCATAGTAGGCATCATAGTTCGGATTGGGGGTCAGCTTGTCGGCGAGCCCGAGCCCGTCGAGCAGCGACCACAGGCGCTTGTTGACGATTTCCATGCAGGCGGCCTGATAGGCCTTCTTCACATCCAGCATCTCCGCAAGCGAGAACAGGCTCATCATCACCTGCTGCGGCAACGACAGTCCCGCAGTGTGATTGAGCGCCACGTCGCGGCTGTCGGCGACGATCCGGTCGATCAGCTTGAGCTTGCGCGGCTCGAGCGTCAGCGGCCCGTAACGTTTGTCGAGCGCCTTCACGGCCTCGTCCGGGAGCTTGGCGATCTTCTTGTCGAAGATGTTGTCTTCGTGGATCGCGATGGCCCCGAGCCGCCATCCCGTGCAGCCGAAATACTTCGAATAGGAGTAGACGCCGATGGTGTTGTGCGGCAGCTCGCCGAGCAACGAACGGAAGTTGTGCACGAAGGTTCCGTAGACGTCGTCGGTGAGGATCATCAGGTCGGGACGCTTGGTCTTGACCAAATTGGCCAGCTTGGCGATCGTCTCCTTGCTCAACGCCATCCCCGGAGGATTGGACGGATTGACGACGAAGAAGGCCTTGACCTTCGGATCTTCCAGCTTCTTGATTTCCTCGTCGGTGAACTGGAACTTGTTTTCCTGCGGAGCCCTGATCTGAACGACCTTCAGATCGTAGTCCTCCAGGTGCGTCATCTCGATGTAGGGCGTGAAAATCGGCGTCGCCAGCGCAATCGTATCACCGGGCACCAGCAGCCGATTGGCCTTCAGCGACTTGAAGAGGTAGCACATCGCCGCCGTGCCGCCTTCGACCGCATAGATGTCGAACTTCCCGGTCGGCCGGGGCTCGCCGCAAACCGCCCACATCAGATATTCGTGCACGATCCGTTCGTTGTGCACCAGCATGCGATCCGGCACCGGGTAATTGTCGCCGATGATCGAGTCGACGAGTTCGTGGACGAAAGCGTCGGGATCGAAGCCGAATTTCTTCACCGCAAAGGGCAGCATCTCGGTCAGGAAGCTCGCGCCCGGCATGTCCTTGTGCTGTGCGAGCCAGGCCTCGAACCGTCCGGCAATGCCCTTTGCCTGAGCCATGCCCCCGATGCCCGCCGGGTGCTCCATCACCCGCTTGCTCTCGGTCATGGCGAACTGTCCGAGCAGGAAGAAGCCTTCACGCGGCGTCGTGGCCACCCAGTTCGGATTGCCCCGCCCGGCGTTCAGGAAGGGCATCTGACTCCGCTTCGAATTGCTCTTCGCGAGGTTGATCAGTTCGTCCTTGATCTCGAACGGGCTCAACGCCTCGAATTTCTTTAAGGTCAGAAGATCGGCCATTTGATACTCCCGGGACGATGCAAGGTGTTGGAATGGAGGTGGACAGGCGCCTTGCGCTCAGCATGAGCGGCGGCCGGTGACGAGCCTTGATCTATGTCAACGGTCTCGTGCGGGCCTTGCGATCGCAAGCAGCTCACGCGTGCGTTGTCGGCAAGACGATGAAATCACGAGGCTGTCGCACTCGCGGTTGACATAGATCAACATCCACCTCGCCGACCGCCGTCTGATGTCGATCGATACAGTTGCTCGCCCTTTTCGGCCCCCTGCGTGAGATCGAAGCGGGCGCATGCCGAAGCCCCGGGACAGCATGAACGGGTGACATCATGATCGATTGGTTCTTTCAGACGCTGCGCACCTATCCCGAAATCGCGATCTTCCTCTCGTTGGCCCTGGGCTACTATTTCGGATCCTTCACCTACAAGGGTCTCGGCCTTGGCGCCGTCACCGCGACGCTGGTGGCCGCGGTTATCATCGGCCAGATCGGCATCACCATCTCAGGTCCGCTCAAGCCGTTTTTCTTTCTGATGTTCCTATTCGCGATCGGTTACGGTGTCGGACCGCAATTCGTGCGCGGCATCGCGCAGGACGGCATTCCGCAGGCGATTTTCGCGGCCGTGGTTTGTGTGTTCTGCCTTCTCTCGGCGTATTTCGGCGCGAAGATCGCCGGCTACGACGTCGGATCGGCCATCGGCCTCTATGCCGGCTCGCAGACGATCTCCGCGTCGATGGGGCTCGCAACCGACGCGATTAATCGCCTTGGCCTGCCGGCGGACGAGGCCAAGAAGCTGCTCGATGCGATGCCAGTCGCCTATGCCGTGACCTATATCTTCGGCACGGTTGGGTCGGCGATCGTCCTTGCCCTGCTCGGGCCCGCGCTGCTCGGCATCGATCTCGAGACCGCCTGCAAGAGATATGAAGAGGAGCATGGCGGCAAGAAGGAGGTGGGCGGTCCGGGTACGGCCTGGCACCAGTTCGATTTGCGTGCCTATCGCGTCAGCGAACGCGGGCCGGTCGTCGGCAAGACGGTCGAGCAAGCCGAGGCGCTGATCCCCGATCATCGCATCTTCATCCTCCGGCTTCGGCAAGCTGGCAAGATCATGGAGGCAAGCTCCGGCACCGTGATTCACGCCGGCGATGTCGTCGCCGTCGCCGGCCGCCGCGACGTGCTCGTGCAGCTGATCGGCGAGCAGGCCGAGGAGGTTGACGATCGCGAGCTGCTGGCGGTGCCGATCGAGGGCGTCGATGTCTACGTCACCAGCAAGGACGTCGATGGCAAGACGCTGGCGGAACTGGCGAAGGAACCGGGCGCTCGTGGCGTATTCCTGCGCAAGATCGCCCGGGGCGCGATCGCGACCGAGATCCCGATCCTGCCGAACACGAAGATCAACCGCGGCGACATCGTCACCCTGGTCGGCCGCACGTCAGATGTCGCGGCCACCACGAAGCTGCTGGGCCGGCCGGATCGCGCGACCGACGTTGCCGACGTAGCGTTCATCGGGGCGGCCATTGCGATCGGCGCGCTCATCGGCGCCTTCGTCTACAAGATCGGTAGCGTGCCGCTCACCCTGTCCACCTCCGGCGGCGCGCTGATCTCCGGTCTGTTCTTCGGCTGGCTCCGATCCGTGCACCCGACGTTCGGCCGCATCCCCTCACCGACCGTGTGGTTCATGAACTCGGTCGGCCTGAATGTCTTCATTGCCGTGGTCGGCATCTCCTCGGGACCGGGATTTGTCGCCGGATTGCAGAAGCTCGGCTTCAGCCTGTTCCTCTGGGGCGTCATCGTGACCACGGTGCCGCTGATCTTGGCGATGTTCGTCGGCAAGTACCTGTTCCGCTTCCATGACGCGATCCTGCTCGGATGCTGCTCCGGCGCGCGCACGACCACTGCATCGCTCGGCATGATCAACGACCGCGCGAAAAGCCAGATACCCGGCCTCGGCTATACCGTCACCTACGCGGTCGGAAACACGCTGCTGACGATCTGGGGCATGGTGCTGGTGATGATGATGACTTAGCCGCGGCCCGGAACATGTCGATCTGGCTGCAGCAGTTTCTGGTCCGTTATCCGGAGCTCGCGCTGTTCCTGGTGATCGCAGCGGGCTACTGGATCGGAAGCTTCAGGATCGGCGCCTTCAGCCTCGGCCCGGTGACGGGCTCGCTATTCGCTGGCCTTGCGGTCGGCGACTTCGCGCACGTGCCCGTCTCCAGCATGACCAAATCGTTCCTGTTCCTGCTGTTCCTGTTCGGGGTGGGCTATTCGGTCGGTCCGCAATTCGTGCTGGCGATGAAGCGTGACGGGCTGAAGCCGGTGCTGATGGCCGTGGTCGTGAGCCTCACCGGCCTTGCGGCGGCGATCGTCGTGGCACGCGTGCTGCGACTTGACCCCGGCTTTGCGGCCGGGCTCCTGTCAGGTGCGCTCAGCCAGAGCGCCGCAATGGGTACGGCGACCGACGCAGTCAACTCGCTGCCTTTGTCCGACGCACAGCGTGCGTTGTTCGTCTCGCACATCGCGGTGGCCGATGCGGTTTGCTACATCTTCGGCTATGCCGGCGTGATCACGTTCTGCACGATCGTCGTCCCGGCGCTGCTGAAGATCGACCTGAAGACGGAAGCGCTCAGGCTGGAGCAGGCCCTGGGGATCACGCGCGCCAAGCCCGGTCTGGCGTCGGCCCGGCGCAAATTCGAACTGCGCGGCTACCGGCTCGATGATCACGCGGCGATCGCCGGACTGACGGTTGCCGCCGCCGAAGCCCGCGTACCCGGGCAACGCGTGTTCATCCACCGCATTCGCCGTGGAGAGCACATCCTCGAGGCGGAGCCTGGAACGACGCTCGCGGCAGGTGACGTGATCGCGCTGTCCGCACCGCGCCAGACCATCGTGGAGCTGATCGAACCGCGCGGCGAAGAGGTGGAGGACCGGGAGTTGCTCGATATCCCTCTGATCTCGGCAGACGTGTTCCTGATCAACCCGAAGCTTGCGGGCACCAATCTCGAACAAGCCTCGGAACAGAGCTGGGCTCGCGGCCTCTATTTGCGCTCGTTGAGCCGAGGTGGAGAAGCGCTCCCCGTCGCCGCCGGGGTCGTCCTGCAGCGCGGCGATCTGCTTCGCATCGTTGGTCCCGAATCAGTGGTGCAGAATGCGGCCAAGAGCATTGGCGTCATCGTTGCGCCGAGCACCAGCATCGATTTCGTGGTGCTGGGGCTCGCGATCTTCCTCGGCGGCCTCGTCGGCGTTCTCGTCAGCTTTACGGTCGGCGGCATCAACATCTCGCTGAGCACCAGCGTCGGCACGCTGCTCGCCGGACTTCTGGTCGGCTATCTCCGCACCCGTCTGCCGCATTTCGGCCGGATCCCCGACGGCGCCATCAGCCTGATGACGTCGCTCGGACTGGCGGCCTTTGTCGGCCTGACCGGAATTCATGCCGGCCCGATCTTCCTTTCCGCCATACGCGAGTCGGGCATCGGCCTGCTTCTGGGCGGCATGATCGTCACCCTGTTGCCGCAGATTGTCGGCTTCTGCTTCGGCCATTTCGTGCTGCGCATGAATCCCATCCTCCTGCTCGGTGCATTGACCGGGGCACAGACGGTCACGGCAGCGATGGCCGCCATTCAGGAGCGCTCCGGCAGTTCGGTGGTAGTGCTGGGCTATACGCCCGCTTATCCGATCTCGAACATTCTACTGACCACCTGGGGATCGGTCATGGTGGTCGTCGTCGCTGGATGAGTCATTTCTGGACGGCATTGGCACGATCGCCGAAGCCACGCATTTCCGTTCAGCGAAGACCGGAAAGCCCCGTAGAGTCCCGGGTTGCCCTCCGCTGTCGGGTGCGGGAGCCTTTCCGTTCCTCCTGAAGGCGGGGCAAGATGGACATTGCTACTATCGGCGATCCATGAGCGCGGAACGCAAGGGTCAGTCCGGCCGTTCCGAACCGCTTGACGCGCTCAGAGGGCTGGCCATTTCGATGGTCATCGCCCGGCACTATTTCGGCTTTAAATACGGCATGCTGGGCGTTGATCTGTTCTTCGTCCTCAGCGGCTTTCTGATCGGCGGCATCCTGCTGGATAGCCGCGAACAGCCCGGCTATTTCTCGTCCTTTTATGGACGGAGGGCGTTTCGGATCCTGCCGCTGTATTGGCTGCTGCTGGCGCTCGTGCCGCCAGATCACTGGGGTTACTACCTGTTCTTCATCCAGGCCATCCCGTGGCTGGAGTTCGGCTATCCGCAGTCTGACCTGACCTTCGTCACCTGGACGCTGGCCATCGAAGAGCAGTTCTATCTGATCCTGCCCATCCTGATTTACTGGCTGCCACGCCGATGGCTGATCCCTACCATTTGGGCGGGTGTGCTGCTGGCGCCGGTCTGGCGCTGGCTGTTTCACGCCTATCTGCCCGACCATTCCTGGCAGTTTCTGCTGCCCGGTCGCCTCGATGAACTGTTCGGCGGCGTCCTCCTCGCCTGCTTCATGCGCGGCTACTGCCGCTCCCGCTCCGTGTGGATGATGCTGGCCTGCGTGCCGCCACTTTGCGATGTGGCGTATGCCATCGTGGTTGAACCCTTCGGCTTTCTCTCCATCGCAGCATTCGCATGCTGCGCGATTGTGTGGTTGGGCGCCAACATGGAACGGACAGAACTGCTTCGTCCGTTCGTATGGCCGGGACGCAGATGCTATTCGCTCTATCTATTCCACATGCTCGTCTACGATGTGTTCTTTGACTTCGGCCGTCCGCTTGCAGGGTGCCTTGCACTTCCGGTTGTCTGCGTCCTGGCGGAGATCATCTGGCGCACGATCGAGTCTCCGCTGATCGGCTACGCGAGGAAACGATTTGCGCGAGCCAAGCCAGCGACGATCAGGGTCGTTGGTGTCGTTTAGAGCAAATGCAAGGGGGTGACCGGAGCAGCGGCCATGCCAAACGGCCGCGCGCTCATCCCGGTGCCGCGGTTGAATCTCCTGCTGGAACCAACAATTAACGAATCAGCTTAAAATGATGGGGTCATTGCCAGGCTGGCGCTCGACACCAAGAGGCTGAAATGAATTGGGTCAAGGCACTGCTGCTGCTCTCCGTGCTGCTCCTTGGATGCGCGGACCTCGCGACCACCAACCGGATTTTGGAGCTCGGGTTCGGCGAGGCGAACCCGTTCATGGAGATGGCGCAGGCCTGGTTCGGCGCCTGGTGGCTGATCCCGAAATTGGGTTTAACGTTCCTCGTCATCGCGTTGCTTTGGCGCAGCGAAAGCCTTTCCAGGATTGCCCTTGTGGTGGCGTTTTGCGCGACGCCCGTCATCAACAACCTCGTCCTTCTCGCAGGCGCGAGCTGAACCAGACACATCCCAATCGAGATTTGGCGATCTGACCGTCCTGCTCGCTTGTTGCGAGCAGGCATGATCCGATCAACGTCCGACTCCTCTGCCGCCTGACCAGCGCCGTCGCTGCCTTGCCCGTCGCATGCGATCGGGCACGCGGTCAGGTCTGCCCGATGAACTCCGTGATCAGGGCGCCGATTTCCTCCGGGGCATCCTCAAAACAATAGTGCCCGACGCCGGCAAGACGCCTGACCGGTGCCGCCGGGAAGATCGCGGAAAACAGCGGCAGCAAATGCTCTGCGTGCAGCGTGCGGTCCGCTTCGCCCCAGATAGCGAGTGCAGTCTTGCTGCGGATCACGCGGTCGGCTGTGGGATCCGGCGCGTCGAACCTGTGCGCGCCGATCGCAAAGCCCCTGGCCCATCCGATCGCACCGAGGCAGTCAGCCGGACGCGCGAAGGGTGCGCCGTAGGCGGCGAGCCAAGCGTCGGTGATGATGGCGTTGTTCTCGAAGCCGTTGAGCTTGAGCGTGCTCAGGATGTTGAAGCCGAGTTGGCCGAGAATCGGCTCGAGCTCACCGTCCGCTTCGGCCTTTGCGATCCATTGAAACCAGGGCGAGGCCAGCGCATTGGCGGTGACGCGCTCGAACAGATCGCTTTGCCCGAACGGCGTCGGCCCGTTGGCCGAGATGATGCGGCGGATGCGATCCGGATGCCTCGCCGCGAACCCCATGCCGACGGGGCCGCCGAAGTCATGCATGACCAACGTGATGTCGGCGAGATCGAGCGCAAGGACCAGCGCTTCGAGATTGTCGACATGGTCCTGCAGCCAATAGCTGCGCTCCGCCGGCGTCGCACTCTTGCCGAACCCCATGTGATCCGGAACGACCACGCGGTGCGTGGTGCTGAGGAGTGGCACGAGATGGCGAAACAGATAGCCCCAGGTCGGTTCGCCATGAAGGCAGAGCACCACCTCGCCGTCCCGCGGGCCTTCGTCGAGATAGTGCATCCGGAAGCCCGGCGCCGAGCTGAAATGCGGTGCGAACGGAAACGTGCCGTCGAAGGTGGCGTCGGGTTGGATCATGGCTGGCCTCGAGCGGTTTTAAATTGAAACCACCCTGTAGCGCTTGAGGTTTTACTTTGCAACCGATATATCGAGCTCCGACTCGGGCGGTCTTTCGGGACCGCGCCACCGATTCACGACGTGGAATGAGGAGCGTCAGGCGGAGCACGATGGCCAAGCGAGTGAGCCACAGGGACTCGATATGCGGCGTGGCCCGGCCGCTGGACGCGATCGGCGATTGGTGGTCGCTGTTGATCGTGCGCGATGCATTCGATGGGCTGCGCCGGTTCGGCGAATTTCAGAAGAGCCTCGGGCTTGCCAAGAACATCCTCTCTGCCCGGCTCCGCAATCTGCTGGCGCACGGAATCATGGAGACCGTGCCCGCCGCGGACGGCAGCCCGTATCAGGAATATGTGCTGACCGAAAAGGGACGCGGGCTGTTTCCGCTCCTTGTCGCGCTCCGGCAATGGGGTGAGGACTTCTTCTTCGAACCCGACGAAGCGCATGTGCTGCTGGTCGACCGAAAGAGCGGGCTGCCGGTGCGCCGCCTCGAACTGAGAGCGCAGGACGGACGCGTCGTTGGTGCAGGAGACACGATGGTGCGGCTGCCGCAGACTTCACCTGAGAACGGCATCGCGTGAGACGCGCGTGCTCCACGCAGGACCGCTGTCAGCAACCGGATCTTAACCGTCCTTGCCGCAGCATCCGCGCGTGGAGGTTCGACCAATGCAGACATTCCGGATTTCGCTGAGCGACGGGGAGCGGAAATTCCACACGGCGATTCAGGCGCCGGATGCCGCGTCCGCGCGTATCAAGGCGGCCTACTTCTTCGACATATCGAAATGGCGGATCTTGAGCGTGTCGCTGAGCGGAGCCAGCGCCGCCGCGGCTTAGTCGCTGCGCGCCCTACGCCATCCGGTCGAGCTCGGCCGCGGCAAGGTTTGCAATCTGCAGGTCGATTTCGGCGAGCGGATTGTCATCGCCGAGAAACCATGCTGCCGACAAGCCCGTCCAGGCGACGATCCATGACAGCAAGCGCCGGCGATCCAGCCTTGCTGCTTCCACGACGATGTCGAGGCGCCGCGCAAAACGTCCGGGTTCGGTCGCGACCGGCCGTGCCGGATCGGCAAGATCCGGATTGGTGAAGATGTTGGCGAAGTCGAAGCCACGCTCGCCGACCAGATGCTTGGGATCGATCGCGAGCCAGCCGCGCGCGCCGAAGTCGAGCACGTTGTCATGGTGCAGATCGCCATGCAGCACCACGATCTCGCTGACATCGCCGAGCAGCGCTTCGGCGACGGCAGCCGATCGGTTCAGGATGCCACCGTGCGCCCTCGCCGCTGGCCACAGTTCGCGAAACCAGTCCCTCAATGGCGTCAGGTCCGGCCGCGGTTTCGTTCGCCGGGCGTGAAGCCGATCGGCCGTTGCACAGAGAATTCTGCAGGCCTCATCGTCTTGGCCGGTTCGCGCCATGTCGCTGAGCGAAGCCGAGCCCATCGCCCGTTCGAGCAGGAGCGCCTCGCCGTCACAGGCAAGGACGCGCGCCGCACCGTCGCCGTCCCACCATTCCATGACGATGGCGCCGAGGCGTTCGTCCGGCTCGTGAGAGAGCTTGAGCATCGCCGGTTCGCCGAACTGCCGCACCGGCAGCAACCGTGCGGCGTGCGTCACGATCGGATCGCCGTCGCGGACGAGGCTCCAGGCCGAGAGATAGGGTTCGAACATCGGGCGGGCTGATTGAGTGATCAGGGGACGTACCCGTCGTTGTAAGCATTGCCTGCGCGCGCCGCCACGCTGGCTCCCTGCGGCGCATCGTGGCAGCGCCGTGCCAACCGGTTCCTGGCCGGCCTGCCATGTTGGCTGATGACAGCCCCCACCCTTCTCGCGCTACAATGTCGCAGCCGGTGTGACGGAGGGTGTGGTGATGCCGCGAAAGGGAATTACCGGACACGACGATTGGGCGGTCACGGAAGCGCTGGCCACCGCGCTGGTCGCGCTCGAGCAGTTGCCGTCGAAGCATCAGCCGCGCGCGCATATGGAGGACGTGCGGAAGATCCTGACCGCGAGATGTGAGGCCGGCGCCGTCACCCTGCATCTTGCACAAGCCAAGTGCCGGTTGTTTCCCGATACCGATCCCCTGACCATCTATGAGGAATACGGCCTCAAGGACGGACTGGGATAGCAGCCGCCGTCGCGGCGGCCCCTGAAGAGCCCCGGTAAAGATCGAACGGCTAGTCGTGGCTGACGCGCCAGATCGTGCCGTTGCCGTCTTCGGAGACCAGCAGCGCGCCGTCCCGCGCCACGGTGACACCCACCGGACGGCCCCAGACCTCATTGTCGCCGATGACGAAGCCGGTGACGAAATCCTCGTACTCGCCGGTCGGTACGCCGTCCTTCAACCTGATGCGAATGACCTTGTAGCCGGTGCGCTTCGCGCGATTCCACGAGCCGTGTTCGGCTGCAAACGCATCGCCGCGATATTCGGCCGGAAAACTGCTGCCGGTGTAGAAGGTCAGGCCGAGTGAGGCCGAGTGCGCCTGCAACAGCACGTCGGGAGTAGTCACCTTGTCCTTGAGGTCGGGCCGCGCGCCGGCATGTGCGGGGTCTTCGTTGGCGCCGATATAGTACCAGGGCCAGCCGTAGAACGCGCCCTCGCGGACACGCGTCACATAGTCGGGCACGAGGTTGTCGCCGCGGCCGTCGCGCTCGTTGGTCGAACACCAGGGCGTGCCGCTTCCGGGCTGGATCGCAAGTCCGACGCAGTTGCGGATACCGGTGGCGAACAGTTTCTGGCTCTTGCCGTCGGGATCGAAGGCCAGCACAGCCGCACGGTCGGTTTCCGATCCCCAGGCAGCGCCAAGCGCGTGATCGCGGCTCCAGCTTTCGATACCTTCCGGCGGCCGGCCAAGGCCCTCGCCAGCGTTGCCGGCGGAGCCAACCGAGACCAGCATCCGTTTGCCGTCCGGCGTGAACACGATGTCGCGCGTCGAGTGGCCGTAGCCGTGCGGAAGGCTTGCGACGATGCTCTCAGGCCTTCCCGACGCCTTGAGATCGCCGTTGCGGTAGGCAAAGCGCACGACGCTGTCGGTGTTGGCAACGTAGAGCCATTGCGGATTGTCGCCGTTTGGAAAGAACGCGATGCCGAACGGCCGGCTCAGTCCGGTTGCGTAGACCTCATTGGTCGCCGACTTCGAGCCGCCATCGGCGCCGCGCAGGATGCGGATGCGGCCGGAGCTGGTTTCCACGACGAAGATATCGCCATTGGGCGCGGTCCGGATAATGCGCGGACCGCTCAATCCGCTGGCAAATAGCTCGACCTTGAAGCCCGCCGGCACCTGCGGCACCGCCGATGCGGGGCGTGACACGACGCGGGACGAATTGCTGCTGGAAGCCGTTGCGCCCGGCTTGGGTAGGTCCTGCGGCGTGATCAGGCGCACCGTGCCGGGTCTGTCGCGCTGCCAGTCGCCGAAGGCCTCCACGCCCTTCAGCACAGGTTCTGCGCCCGACCGCGCGATGCTGCTCACCACGAGGATGACGACGGACATGCTCACGCCGGCAAGATTTGTCTTACGCATTTGCTCCTCGCGCGAGGTCCCTGTCAGACGCGAAGCTCATAGCGCAGTTCGCGCGCAAGCTGCGTTCACAATGTCGGCTGCATCAATGTTCATCGGGAGGCGCCGTGACAGCGACAGGCGAGCGCTCCGCAGGATGCGCTACACGGCCCGGGACCTGACCATGGGCTTGCGCTCGGCTGCCGACGGTTCGCGGAACGCCGGCGTGTCTCCGACAAGCGGCTTGAGAGGAACCGTAAGGCGGCAGATCAGGCCCTCGGCACGCCAATCGAAATCGGCCCGTCCGCCGAGTTGGGTCTCGATGCTGGCGATGACACTTCGTGTGCCGAAGCCTTTCTGCTTCGGCTTGGTCACCGGAGGCCCGCCGGATTCGACCCAGGCCAGGATCAGTGTGTCGTCCGCCACTTCCCAGGTGATCGCGAGCCGGCCCGGCAACACCGACAGGCTGCCATATTTGGCGGAGTTGGTGACGAGCTCGTGGAGCGCCAGTGCCAATGTCTGCGCAGTCGCGGGCTGCAACTGCACCTCTCCGCCGGCGATCTGGATCTGCCCGGCCTCGGAGTAAGGCGCGATCTCCTCGGTCACCAGCCGCCGGACTTCGGCGCCCTGCCAGCTCGACAGCGACAGCACGGTGTGAACCCGCGCCAGCGCCGTGATGCGGCCCTCGACCGCCCGCACATAGGCGGTCACGTTCTGCGCGCGCGTCAGGCGCACGATCGACTGCGCCAGCGCGAGCGCGTTCTTGGCGCGATGGTCGACCTCGCGGGTCAACAGGCTCTGCCGTTCCTCGGCCTTCTTGCGATCGGTGATGTCGACGGTGACGCCGCTGACCCGCACCACCCTGCCGTTCCTGTCGCTGGTCGCCGCAGCCGTGCCGACGCACCAGCGTATCTCGCCGTCCGGCCGCACCACGCGGAATTCGGCCTCATAAGACGTGCGGCCGTTGTCGAAACCGGTCCAGCCCTGCCGGAGTTGTTCGACATCGTCGGGATGAAACAGCGCCTGGATATTGTCTGATGTCAGCGCGAAGGACTTCGGTTCGACGCCGAAGATCTTGTATTGTCCCTCGTCCCACATCCAGTCGCCGTTGACCCAATCCCAGTCCCACGAGCCCATCTTGCCCGCGGCAATCGCCATGCTGCGGCGCGCCTCGCTCTCAACCAGCCGCGTGGTCGATTGCTCGAGCTCGGCGGTACGCGCGCGCACCCGGTCCTCGAGCTCGGCATTGAGGCGTTCGAGTTGCCGTGTCTTGCGGTAGAGTTCGGCGAACACGCGGATCTTTGCGCGCAACACTTCCGGCACAACCGGCACCGGCACGTAATCGACCGCGCCCATCTCGTAGCCGCGCAGCCGATCGATGTCGCTGACCTGGATTGCCGAGATGAAGATCATCGCGGTCTTCTGAAAGCGCGGATGCTCGCGGATCATCGCGGCGAGTTCGAAGCCGTCGAGCTCAGGCATGCAGACGTCGACCAGAATGACCGCGACTTCGTTCTTGAGCAGGAACTCGAGCGCCTCGCGGCCCGACGAAGCGGCAACCAGCGTCTCGCCGAGCTCCTTCAGGATCACCTCATAAGCCAGCAGCTTGGCCGGCTGGTCATCGACCAGAAGGATGTTTACCTTTTCATGGTCCATCATGTTCGATCGCCGATCAGCGGTGCAGCCACATGCGGATCGCCAGCAGCAGTTGCTCGGTATTCACGGGTTTCGCCAGATAGTCGGATGCGCCTGCCTCCAGGCATTTCTCGCGATCGCCTTTCATCGCCTTCGCGGTCAGTGCAATGATCGGCAGCCGCGCAAAGGCCGGATTTAGCCGGATGGCGCCGATGGTCTGGTAACCGTCCATCTGCGGCATCATGATGTCCATCAGCACGATCGCGATCTTCGAATTGGACTCGACCAGCGAGATCGCCTCGTGACCGGTTGTCGCAGTCAACACCTTCATACCTCGCCGCTCCAGCACGCTCGACAGCGCGAAGATGTTGCGGGCGTCGTCGTCGACCAGGAGCGCGGTCTTGCCAATAAGATCCTCATCGGAACTATTGAGCTTCTCCAGCATCCTCTGTTTTTCGACAGGCAATTCCGTGATCACACGGTGCAGGAACAGTGACGTTTCATCGAGCAGACGTTCCGGCGACTCCACACCCTTGACGACGATGCTGCGCGCCATCGTGTGCAGTTCCGCGTCCTCTTCGGCCGAAAGTTCCCGACCGGTAAACACCACAACGGGAATATTGGAGAGCGTTTCGTCCTTGCGGATCTGATCCAGCACCTCGAAGCCGCTCATGTCGGGCAGCCGCAGATCGAGCACGACACAGTCGCACGGATGCTCGCGCAACGTCGAGAGTGCCCCTGCCCCGGTTCCGCTGGTTACGATCTCGATATCCTCGTGGCCGAGCAACTCGGTGATGCTAAGCTGCTCCGCCGCATTGTCCTCCACGATCAGCAGACGCTTGCGACGTGGTCTGGCGTATTCCTTGATCTGCGATAGCGCCGCGCTGACGCCCTCGGTCGTGGTCGGCTTGTTGACGAAAGAGAACGCGCCGCGCGCCAGCGCATGTTGTCGGTCCTCGTCGAGCGTAATGATCTGGACCGGAATGTGACGGGTCAGCGGATTGTGCTTGAGCTGGCTCAGCACCGTCCAGCCCAGCATGTCGGGCAGGAAGACGTCGAGCGAAACCGCGCTCGGCTGGAACTGCTTGGCGAGATCCAGCGCCTCGGCGCCGCGGCTTGCGACCAGAACCTTGAAGCCCTTGTCGCGCGCCAGATCGATCAGCACCCGCGCGTAATGCGGGTCGTCCTCGACGATCAGGAGGATCGTGTCGCCGGGCTCGAGATCGAGCCGGTCGTCCGGCAGCTGCTCGATCACGCGCTCTTGCACGCTGGACGATTGCAGCGACGGCGTCGCCGTGTGCGGCAGCGCCAGCGCCTGCGGACGTAACGCCGCCGACGGTCCGGCATATTTCAGCGGCAGATAGAGCGTGAAGGTCGAACCCTTGCTCGGCGCACTGCGCAGATGGATCTCGCCGCCGAGCAGGCCGGCCAGCTCGCGGCTGATGGCAAGGCCAAGGCCCGTGCCGCCATATTTGCGGCTGGTGCCGGCATCGGCCTGCTGGAACGCCTCGAAGATCAGCTTCTGCTTGTCCTGGGGAATGCCGATACCGGTATCCGACACTTCGAATGCGACGACGGCCGTTGCGGCGTTCAGGATCGGATGCTCGGCGCTCCAGCCGCCGACCGCGGCCGACACGGTCAGGCTCACGCCGCCATCCGCGGTGAACTTGAACGCATTCGACAGCAGGTTCTTCAGCACCTGCTGCAGCCGCTTGGAGTCCGTCACCATGCTGCGCGCAAGATTGGCGTCGACGTCGATGCTGAAGGAGAGATGCCGGTTCTCCGCCTCGTGCCGGAACGGCCGCCCGACGGTTTCGAGCAGGCTCGAGGTGAGAATTTCCTCGGCATCGACCGTCACCGTGCCGGACTCGATCTTGGAGAGATCGAGGATGTCGCTGATCAGGTTCAACAGGTCGGTGCCGGCGCCGTGAATGGTGCGGGCGAACTCGACCTGCTTGCCGGTCAGATTGCCATCCGGATTCTCGGTGAGCTGCTGGCCCAGGATCAGGATCGAGTTCAGCGGCGTGCGCAGCTCGTGCGACATGTTGGCGAGGAATTCGGACTTGTACTTCGAGGTCAGCGACAGCTCGGTCGCCTTCTCTTCCAGCGCGCGACGCGCCTGCTCGATTTCCTGGTTCTTGCGCTCGACGTCGACGTTGCGTTCGGCAAGCTGCTGGGCCTTCTGCTCCAGCTGGTCGTTGGTCTGCTGCAACTCCCTCTGCTGGGTCTGAAGCTCGCCGGCGAGCGTCTGCGACTGCTTGAGGAAGGCCTCGGTCTGCATCGTCGCCTCGATGCTGTTGAGCACGATGCCGATGCTGTCGGTCAGCTGTTCGAGGAAGGTGATCTGCGAAGTCGTGAACGACGAGATCGAGGACAGCTCGATCACCGCCTTGACCTGGTTCTCGAACAGCACCGGGAACACGACGAGGTTCTTCGGCATAATCCGCATCAGCGCCGAATTGATCGGCACCGCATCGCCGGGAATGTCCGAGACCAGGCGCTGGCGCTTGTCGAGTGCGCACTGGCCGATCAAGCCCTCGCCGAGCTGGACGATCTGCGAATGCGGGTTGCTGCTATCGTTGGCATAGGCAGCAAGCAGCCGCAGTTGCGGGCTCTCCGGATTGTCGACCTGATAGATCACTCCCATATGCGCGTTGATCAGCGGCGCCAGCTCGGTCAGCAGGAGGCGGCCGACGGTCGCAAGGTCGCGCTGGCCCTGCAGCATGTTGGTGAAGCGTGCGAGGTTGGTCTTCAGCCAGTCCTGCTCGGTGTTGCGCTCCGTGGTGAGACGGAGGTTACCGATCATGGTGTTGATGTTGTCCTTCAACTCCGCGACCTCGCCGCGAACGTCGACCTGAATCGAGCGCGTCAGGTCGCCCTTGGTCACGGCGGTCGCCACCTCCGCGATGGCGCGGACCTGGGACGTCAGGTTGGCGGCCAGCAGGTTGACGTTGCCGGTCAGATCCTTCCAGGTGCCGGCCGCACCGGGCACGTTGGCCTGGCCGCCCAGGCGTCCTTCGACGCCGACTTCGCGCGCCACGCTGGTGACCTGGTCGGCAAAGGTCGCGAGCGTCTCGGTCATGTTGTTAATGGTGTCGGCGAGCGCGGCCACCTCGCCCTTCGACTTCACCGTCAGGTTCTGCTTGAGGTCGCCGTCCGCGACCGCGGTCACCACCTTGACGATGCCGCGCACCTGCTCGGTCAGGTTCGCCGCCATGACGTTGACCGTGTCGGTCAGATCTTTCCAGGTGCCGGCGACGCCGCGCACTTCGGCCTGGCCACCGAGCTTGCCCTCGGTGCCGACCTCGCGCGCCACGCGCGTCACCTCGCCGGCGAAGGCATTGAGCTGGTCGACCATCGTGTTGATGGTGTTCTTCAGCTCGAGGATTTCGCCCTTCACGTCGACCGTGATCTTGCGCGACAGATCGCCGCGCGCCACGGCGGTGGTCACTTCCGCGATGTTGCGGACCTGGGTGGTCAGGTTCGCGGCCAAGAGGTTGACGTTGTCCGTCAAGTCCTTCCAGGTGCCACCGACGCCGGGCACCACGGCCTGGCCGCCCAGCCGGCCTTCGGTGCCGACCTCGCGCGCCACGCGGGTCACTTCGGCGGCGAACGAGCGCAGCTGCTCGACCATCGTGTTCAGGGTGTCCTTGAGCAGCAGGATTTCACCGCGGACGTCCACCGTGATCTTCTTCGACAGGTCGCCGCCGGCGATCGCGGTCGCGACCTCGGCGATGTTGCGGACCTGCGCCGTGAGATTCGACGCCATGAAGTTGACGTTGTCGGTCAGGTCCTTCCAGGTGCCGGCGACGCCGGGCACTTCGGCCTGGCCGCCGAGCTTGCCTTCGGTACCGACCTCGCGCGCCACGCGCGTCACTTCACCCGCGAAACCGTTGAGCTGGTCGACCATCGTGTTGATGGTGTTCTTCAGCTCGAGGATTTCGCCCTTCACGTCGACCGTGATCTTGCGCGACAGGTCGCCGCGCGCCACGGCGGTCGTCACTTCGGCGATGTTGCGGACCTGCGCCGTGAGGTTGCCGGCCATCGAGTTGACGCTGTCGGTCAGATCCTTCCAGGTGCCGGCAACGCCGGGCACGTTGGCCTGGCCGGCCAGACGTCCCTCGGTGCCGACCTCGCGCGCCACGCGCGTCACCTCGCCCGCGAAGCGGTTGAGCTGGTCGACCATCGTGTTTAGCGTTTCCTTTAGCTGAAGGATCTCGCCGCGGACGTCCACCGTGATCTTGCGCGACAGGTCGCCGCCGGCGATCGCGGTCGCCACTTCCGCAATATTGCGGACCTGCGCCGTCAGGTTGCCGGCCATCGAGTTGACGCTGTCGGTCAGGTCCTTCCAGGTACCGCCGACGCCAGGCACTTCGGCCTGGCCGCCGAGCTTCCCGTCGGTGCCGACCTCGCGCGCCACGCGCGTCACTTCGCCGGCGAAGGCGTTGAGCTGGTCAACCATCGTGTTGAGCGTTTCCTTCAGCTGAAGGATTTCACCCGACACGTTCACGGTGATCTTCTTCGACAGGTCGCCCTTCGCCACGGCAGTTGCGACCTCGGCGATGTTGCGCACCTGTCCCGTGAGATTGGAGGCCATCGAGTTGACGCTGTCGGTGAGGTCCTTCCAGGTGCCGGCGACACCGCGCACCTCGGCCTGGCCGCCGAGCTTGCCTTCGGTGCCGACCTCGCGCGCCACGCGCGTGACTTCGCCGGCGAAGGCGTTGAGCTGGTCCACCATCGTGTTGATGGTGTCCTTCAGCTCGAGGATTTCGCCGCGCACGTCCACCGTGATCTTCTTCGACAGGTCGCCATTGGCGACCGCGGTGGTGACGCCCGCGATATTGCGCACCTGCGCGGTCAAGTTCGACGCCATGAAGTTGACGTTGTCGGTCAGGTCCTTCCACGTGCCGGCGACGCCGAGCACATTGGCCTGGCCGCCGAGCTTGCCCTCGGTGCCGACCTCGCGCGCCACGCGCGTCACTTCCGACGCGAAAGCGTTGAGCTGGTCAACCATCGTGTTGAGCGTCTCCTTCAGCTGAAGGATCTCGCCCGACACATTCACCGTGATCTTCTTCGACAGGTCGCCGCCGGCGATCGCGGTCGCGACGTCGGCGATGTTGCGGACCTGGGCGGTCAGGTTCGACGCCATGAAGTTGACGTTGTCGGTGAGGTCCTTCCAGGTGCCGGCGACGCCGGGCACCTGGGCCTGGCCGCCGAGCTTGCCTTCGGTGCCGACCTCGCGCGCCACGCGGGTCACTTCCGAGGCAAACGAATTGAGCTGGTCCACCATCGTGTTGATGGTGTCCTTCAGCTCGAGGATCTCGCCGCTGACGTCGACCGTGATCTTGCGCGACAGGTCGCCGCGCGCCACGGCCGTGGTCACGTTGGCGATGTTGCGGACCTGGGCGGTCAGGTTGCCGCACATCGCGTTCACGGAGTCGGTCAGGTCCTTCCAGGTGCCGGCGACGCCGGGCACGATAGCCTGGCCACCGAGCTTGCCGTCGGTGCCGACTTCGCGCGCCACGCGCGTCACTTCCGAGGCGAACGAACGCAGCTGATCGACCATCGTGTTGATGGCCTCCTTGAGCTGCAGGATCTCGCCGCGGACGTCGACCGTGATCTTCTTTGACAAGTCGCCGTTGGCGACCGCGATCGTCACCTCGGCGATGTTGCGGACCTGGCCGGTCAAATTGTTGGCCATCGAGTTGACGCTCTCGGTCAGGTCCTTCCAGACGCCGGTCACTTCCGGCACCTGGGCCTGGCCGCCGAGCTTGCCCTCGGTGCCGACTTCGCGGGCCACGCGCGTGACCTCGGAGGTGAAGACCGACAATTGCTTGATCATCGTGTTGACGATGTTCGCCGACTGCAGGAATTCGCCGCGCAGCGGCCTGCCCTCGACGTCGAGTTGCACGGTCTGCAGCAGGTCGCCCTGCGCCACCGCGGCGACCGCACGGGTGACTTCGCGGGTCGGCCACAGCAGATCGTCGATCAGGGTGTTGACCGAGCTTTCCATATCGGCCCAGGCGCCGCTGGCGAGGCCGAAATTGACGCGCTGGCGGGTCTGTCCTTCGCGGCCGACGACCTGTCCGACGCGCGCCAATTGCTGCGCCATGCGCTCGTTGGCGGCTGCGATTTCGTTGAAGGCGTCCGCGATCTTGCCGTCGATGCCGAGATAGTCGCCACGCATGCGAACCGAGAAGTCGCCACCGCGCATCGCCTGCAGCGATTGCAGCAGATCGTGCGAGGAATCGAGGCTTCCGTTCGATGATTGAGTTCGGCGTGTATCAGCACGGGGACGAGGCGGCGAACCGAGATCGGTCATGTAATTTCCCCTACGCGCCGGCCACGAATCCAGGGACTCGGAGAAGCCAGTGCGACCATAAGAATGACTGCCCTTGATCTATTCAAGCGGGAAAACGCCAAAACCGCGATTTGTGACGCAAACCGAGGGGCTTAATCGCCAATGGAACCAAAAGTTCCCATGCGCATTGGAACTTTTTGCGCAGTAGCGTAAGCCGTTCGTATTGCCTGGCCGTCGTCGGCGCATTTGATCGCATTGGAACATTGGCCTCTCCGGAACGTTCCCGGCGTTGGCAGGATTGGTGATGGTTAAGAAATCAGACGGGCTCAGGCGGGGCATTTTCGAGAACGAGCGCAGCTTCCGGCTGCTGGCCGGAGGAGCGGCAGACTACGCGATCTGCACGCTCGCCCCTGATGGACGGGTGATCAACCGGAACAAAGGCGCCGAACGCATCACCGGCTATCCGGCCAAGGCAATCCTCGGCAAGCACTTCTCGGCCTTCTATCCTGCGGAGACGCGTGCATCGGGCCTTCCCGCGAAGGCGTTACAGGTGGCGCGGAAGGATAAGCACGCCGTGGCCGAGGGCTGGTGCATCCGCAAGGACGGATCGCAATTCTACGCCTCGGTCGTCATCGATCCGATCTACCAGAAGCGCAAGCTGATCGGCTACGCGATGGTCACCCGCGACGTTACCGAGCACCAACAGGCGCGCGCGGATCTCGACGCCAGCGAAAGCCAGTTCCGCCTGCTGGTGAGCAACGTCACCGACTACGCGCTGTACATGCTGACGCCCGCCGGCATCGTCGCCAACTGGAACGCCGGCGGCGAGCGCATCAAGGGCTATTCGCCCGGCGAAATCATCGGCCAGAGCTTCGCGCGGTTCTACACGCCGGCGGACCAGGCCGCGGGCAAGCCGGCTCGCGCGCTCAAGATCGCGGAAGAGACCGGCCACTACGAGGAGGATGGCTGGCGGGTCCGCAAGGACGGCTCGTTCTTCTGGGCCAGCGTCGTGATCGATCCGATCCGCGACGACGACGGCAGTCTGGTCGGATTTGCCAAGATCACGCGGGACATTTCCGAGCGGCGTGAGGCGCAGCAGAAGCTCGAACTGGTGCAGCGACAACTGGCGGAATCGCAGAAGATGGATGCGCTGGGCCAATTGACCGGCGGCGTCGCGCACGACTTCAACAACCTGCTGATGATCATTTCGGGCAATTTGCACCGGATCAAGCGCGAGGTGACGAGCGAGCGCGGCCAGCTTGCCCTGAGCGCGATCGAAACCGCATCCGAGCGCGCCGCATCCCTGACCAGCCAACTGCTCACGTTCGCGCGCCGCCAGAGCGTCAACCCGCAGACCATCGTTGTCGCCGACCGGATCACCGCGGTGCGAGAGGTGCTGAGCAGCGCGCTCGGCGGCGCGATCAAGCTCAACATGGAGATCCAGCCGGATCTCTGGCCGGTCTTCGTCGACCCGAACGAGTTCGAGACCGCGCTGATCAACCTCGTCGTCAATGCGCGGGACGCGATGGCCAATGGCGGTACGCTGACCGTCTCGGCCCGAAACGTATCCGAAACCACCGAGGTGGCCGTCAGCGTGGCCGATACCGGCGAAGGCATCCCCCAGGATGTGCTGAGCAAGGTGTTCGACCCGTTCTTCACCACCAAGCCGGTCGGCAAAGGGACCGGCCTCGGACTGTCCCAGGTCCACGGCTTTGCCCACCAGGCCGACGGGCGGATCGAGATTGCAAGCGCGCTTGGCAAGGGCACGACGGTCAGCGTCTACCTCCCGCGCGGGACCGCGGCCGCAACGGGCACGACCAAGCGCCACAGCGTGCGCGGCTCCGCGACCGTCCTGCTGATCGAGGACAATCCGGCCGTTGCGGACGCGAGCACGGGCCTGCTCGAACAGCTCGGCTACACCGTGCGCTGGGCCTCGAACGCTGAGGCTGCCTTATCGGAAATCGACGCCGATGGCGTCGACGTGGTGTTCAGCGACATCGTGATGCCGGGCAGGATGGACGGGCTGAAGCTGGCGCGCACGATCCGGGACAGGAAGCCCGAGCTGCCGATCCTGTTGACGACTGGCTACAGCGAGAGTGCGCGCGACGTGCGGTCCGACTTTCCGGTTCTGCGCAAGCCGTACCACATTCACGACCTCAGCCGAGAACTCTCGAAGCTGACGGGGCAACGATCCGAAACCGCTCCGGATCTCCCAGCGCATCAAGATGCGCCCAGAAAGGTGAGAGTTCGGCAGTAATTCTCAAGTTGAGGACGAACGGTCCGCCGGCCAGGTTCGCCGCACCAATTGCACCCGTTCGATGCGGCTGCATTGCTCGCAGCGATATTGAAGGATGTCCCTGCCCTCGCTGCCCGGAGAGCTGCTCTCAAGCCGCATCGTCCTGATGCAGCTGATGCAGGAAATCAGCGTCAGCAGTGGACTGCGATCGTCATTCATCGATGCCCGCGGTGGCGCGGTTGGATCGGCGATCATGGCGCTGGGCGATGCTATGGTGTTGGCTCTCACCACAAGAAAATGCCCACCCGCGGCCAGGGTTCCAGCCCCGAAACCTGATTTGAGCGCGAGACGGTGCGGACGCTCCTGTTTACCCGAGCGGCCGGATCACACCCTGGCGCTGGGCTTGGCCTTGTGTGATTTCACTGGGGCCGGCTTAGCGGTTGCGACCGGCCGATCCGCAAAGCTTCGGCTCAGCCGCTCCCGAACCGTGGGGAGGCGCTCGCCACCGCCGGCGGCCTTCCAGCGGCCGATGAGTTCGGTCACTTCGGCGCGCATTGCCATCAGCCGGTAGGACGCCTCGCTGCAATCCAGATCGCGGTTGACCTGGTCCCGGATCGACGCCTCGACCAGGGTCATCTCAGCCCGCAAAGTGCTGATCCTACGACGAATTTCATTGATCTTGTTGTCCATGGCTTGTTAGAACAAAAATAGAACATATTGTCAAGTCACGATCCGGCAAGTGAGGTGAGCGATGAGCATGGCAGCGGTAAGATTTGGCGGGGTTGCGGAGCGGCTTGGCGGGCTGATGTCGCGTGCCCAGGCGCTGCGGTTGAGGAGTCTAGCCGAGGAGGCCTATCAGCCGAACCAGTACGTGCACGGCCTGACGTCAGAGGAAGCCGAACGGCGCATCGATGCGCTCAGGGCCGAGATCGCATTGGCGGATTCCTTCTGAACCGCCCGGGCCGGACACTCCCTTAAGGCTTTGATATAGCGGCGCAGCTAGGTCTGGTCTGTTATTGCTGTTTGCCTGTGGGGGAGCCTTTCGTGCTGGAGCTGGAGAAGCGGTCGCCGCTAGCGTTTCCGATCACGCTGAAGGACGGGCGAACGCTCGCGACCGTTGGCGACGCGGCGGACTACCTGTCAGCGCTGAATGTCGATCAGCGCGAGCGCGGGTACTGGAAGACGGCAATCATGATGTTCAACAACGCCATGCGCGAGCCCAGCTATCTGAGGATCGCAACGATGAATCTGCGCTCTGCGCTTGTGTATGACCGTCTCGTCGACGACGTCGGCCACTGATTGTGGTGTTGCAGCTACAGCCGAATCGGCACTCCTTTCGTAAGGCCCGTTCGTTATGGCCGCAAACAAGGTAACGGCGGTACACGCGACGGCCAGGGGCGCAATGCGCTTCGGCCGCACTCTCGGGCCGCCTTCGGAGGGCCAAGGCGGCCCATTTCTTTTCAGAGCAATTTGGCCCGGACGAATAGCACCCGCAGCGCGGAGGTTGCCTGCACCGTCAGCATGGCGTTGCCGGCCGCGCGCTCCAGCGCGACCAGCGCGTCGTCATGCAGTGAGCGGAACTCCATCCATTCGACGGCGCTGAGATTGCTGATGAAGCGGTGGGCCTGGCCGACGGTCGCGAGCGTTACCGTCTCGCCGTTCAGCCGCACTCTGAATGTCGCCTTCAGCGGCGTGTCGGATTTGGAAACGTCAGCCATGGCGCGGTTGTGCTCCGCGGTGCGTTAATGTCAATCTAATTTCTCTGCTCCCACGCCGGCGCGCCGGCTCCACGGAATCGCAATGTCTGTTAGCGTTTCGTGGAGGTGATTCGTGCCTGATCTTGCCAACACAGCCTATCTCGATGCGCTCAATTCCGAGCAGCGCCGCGCCGTCGAGCACGGGGTCGGCGCGGATGGCATCGTCGGCGCCCCGCTGCTGGTGATCGCGGGCGCAGGCTCCGGTAAGACGAACACGCTCGCCCATCGCGTCGCGCATCTGATCGTCGCGGGCGCCGATCCGCGCCGCATCCTGTTGATGACCTTTTCGCGACGCGCAGCCGCCGAGATGGCGGGCCGCGTCGAGCGTATCGCACGGCGCGTGCTCGGCGATCGCGCATCGATCATGACCGATGCGCTCAATTGGGCCGGCACGTTCCACGGCATCGGCGCGCGGCTGCTCCGCGAATTCGCCGAACGTATCGCGCTCGACCCGGCCTTCACGATCCATGACCGTGAGGACTCCGCCGACCTGATGAACCTGGTCCGCCACGATCTCGGTTTCTCCCGTACCGAAAGCCGGTTTCCGACCAAAGGCACATGCCTTGCGATCTATTCGCGCTGCGTGAACGCGGAGATGCCGATCGAGGCCGTGCTGGGCCAGTTCTTCCCGTGGTGCGCCGGCTGGGCCAGCGAGTTGAAGCAACTGTTTGCGGCCTATGTCGAAGCCAAGCAGCGGCAGAACGTGCTCGATTACGACGACCTTCTGCTCTACTGGGCGCAGATGGTGACGGATACGGCCCTGGCCGAGGAGATCGGCGGCCGCTTCGACCATGTGATGGTCGACGAATATCAGGACACCAACCGCCTGCAGTCCTCCATCCTGCTCGCGCTCAAGCCGGCAGGACGCGGGCTCACCGTCGTCGGCGACGATGCACAGTCGATCTACTCGTTCCGCGCCGCCACCGTGCGCAACATCCTCGACTTCCCGGCGCAGTTCAGCCCGGCCGCCGAGATCGTCACGCTCGACCGCAACTATCGCTCGACGCAGCCGATCCTGGCGGCCGCCAACGGCGTGATCTCGCTCGCCAAGGAGCGCTTCACCAAGAACCTGTGGACCGACCGGACCTCGACCCGCAAGCCGCTGCTGGTCACGATCCGCGACGAGGCCGATCAGGCCCGTTACATCGTCGAGCAGGTGCTGGCCAACCGTGAGGAAGGCGCGCTGTTGAAGCACCAGGCGGTGCTGTTCCGCACCTCCTCGCACAGCGGTCCGCTGGAGGTCGAGCTGACCCGGCGCAACATTCCCTTCGTGAAATTCGGCGGCCTCAAATTTCTCGACGCCGCGCACGTCAAGGACATGCTGGCGCTGCTGCGCTTCACCGCCAATCCGCGCGACCGGGTCGCCGGCTTTCGCATCCTGCACCTGTTGCCCGGCGTCGGGCCGGCCTCGGCGCAGCGCGTGCTCGACTGCATGGCAGAAGCCCCTGATCCGATCGCAGCGCTCGTGGCGCTGCCTGCCCCGCCCCGCGCCGGCGCCGACTGGCGGCTGTTCGTCGAGGCGATCGAGAACCTCCGCTACTCGGAATGGCCGGTCGACATCGAACGCGCGCGCCTCTGGTACGAGCCGCATCTCGATCGAATCCACGAGGACAGCGAGGTCCGCCGCGCCGACCTCATTCAACTCGAGCAGATCGCCGCCGGCTATCCTTCACGCGAACGCTTCCTCACCGAACTCACGCTCGATCCGCCCGATGCGACCAGCGACCAGGCCGGGGTGCCGCTGCTCGACGAGGATTATTTGATCCTGTCGACCATCCACTCCGCCAAGGGGCAGGAATGGAAATCCGTCTACGTGCTCAACGTCGTCGACGGCTGCATGCCCTCCGATCTTGGCGCCGGCACGTCGGCCGAGCTCGAGGAGGAGCGCCGCCTGCTCTATGTCGCCATGACCCGGGCAAAGGACGATCTGCATTTGCTGGTGCCGCAGCGGTTTTTCGTCCACGGCCAGGCCGCCAAGGGCGACCGCCACATGTACGCCTCGCGCACCCGCTTCATCCCGGAACGGCTGCTGCCGATGTTCGAGCGGAACACTTGGCCGCGCGCCGCGGCCGCGCAGGCCTCCTCCGCCAGCCGGGCGCCGCCGATCGACATCGGCGCCCGGATGCGCGGCATGTGGCGCTGAAACGGGTCAAAAGAAATTTCGTTTGGGCAGGAACGAAGCCGCCGATCCCGCGTTGAGGCGACGTTCGTAATCGGCAAACGACCATCCCGACGGCTTCGGCGCGCAGCTGCACGCTGGAGCCGTCTTTTTTTGCGCCGCATCAACTCACGCAGAAAATAGCGTAACCGGCTGGTCGAAGCCCTTCAGCGTATAGTCGGAACCGACCGCGGTGATCATGTCGCGGGTTCGATCCCGAACGGCCGTCGTGACAAGGATCTCGCCGGACTTCGCCGCGGCCTGGGCGCGCGCCGCCCGATTGACCACCGTGCCGACCGCGGTCAGGTCGCGATGGGTCTGGCCGAACTCTCCGAAATTGGTGTCGCCGCTGTCCAATCCGATGCCGATGCCGAGCTCGATGTCGCCGGCGCCGATCGCCCGCACCAGCGCGTCGTGCCTTTCCTGGAAACGGCGCTGGATCTCGCGCGCCGCCAGCAGGGCCTGCACGGCATGATCCTCCCGTCGCACCGGAAAATTGAAGATCGCGAACACGGCATCGCCGATCGTCTTGTTGAGAATGCCGTCATAGCGCCAGATCGCGGCAGCGCAGTCGTCGTAGAACGCATCGAGCAACGATGTCAGCCCGGCCGGCGCGATGGTCTGCGTCAGTGTGGTGTAGCCGCGCAAATCGGCGAACAGGAGGGTGGCGTCGATGGTCACGGCGCGCGCCTTCATGATCTTCGAGAAGGCCATCTCGCAGATCGTGCAGGTGTTCGGATTCATACGGCTCGGCCGGACACCGAACAGGCGGAACGGCGCCGACAAGGGACCGCGCAACGGGATCGGCATATGCAGGTTTTGCCAGCAGCCGAGGCAGATCGTTGCGGGTTCCGGAGTCATCGGCGCCTCACCTGCTGTTCCACCAACCAGACACGCCCCACCTGGCACGGTCGGTCACGGCGTTCCCTGGAGATTGCCGCACTCAGGCGGCCGTCACGAAACTCACTCCAATCCGCGTCTTCTTGCTCCAGATCACCTGGCAGTCATAGACGACCGAGGCGTCCCGGGCCATCACCAAGCGGAATCTGTGCGGGACGAAGGCCGGATTCTCGACCTCGATGGCGGCCCCTTCCGGCGATATGTTCACGATCGTGCAATGCATGACCGAACCGCCCGACGAGACGTAGCCGGGTTCGTTGACCTCGATTCGCGGATGCTTGCGCTTTTCGTCCACCCGGCCTTGCCCCCCTCAAACTTTCTTCACGCAAACGTGGGCGATCGGCATTGCCGGAGTCAACGGCTCCCGCGGCCCGCATCAGGCTTTCGCACCACGATTTGTGCGCAGCAGTAAGCCGATTTGCGTATCGCGCCCTTGCAGATGAGCCCCGCGTCGGTGCGGGCTTGCCGTTCGCGACGGCGCAAGGATATCCTCACCCTATGGGCGATGCGCCGGCGCAACGCACGCTCCCAACAACAACGAACAGGCGCCATGGGGAGACGCGCCATGTTCGAGATCCTCGATCGCAGGACGACTCTGACCGGCAACCAGATCAAGATCCTTGCGGCGGCCATCATCGGCGATGCCCTGGAATTCTTCGACTACTTCCTGATCGGCTTTGTGCTCGCGTTCCTGATCGGGCCGTGGAAACTCACCTTTGGCCAGTCGGCCACCGTGCTGATGAGTTCCGGCATCGGCGCCATCCTCGGCGCCTATCTCTGGGGCTGGCTGGCCGACCGGGTTGGGCGCCGCATCGTCTTCATCGGCACTGTCCTGAACTTCTCGATCGCGACCGGCCTGCTCTATTTCACGCCCGACAATGGCTGGGTCTATCTGGCAATCCTGCGCTTCTTCGTCGGCACCGGCGTCGGCGGACTCTATTGTGTCGACCTGCCGCTGGTGCAGGAGTTCATGCCCTCGCACAAGCGCGGCTGGGTCGGCGGGCTCGTCACTTGCGTGATCCCGCTCGGCGTCGGCCTCGGCGCGGTGCTGGGCGCGATCATGGGCACCGATCAGTGGCGGTTGCTGTTTGCGATCGGCGTGCTGCCTGCTGTCCTGGTGCTGCTGGTCCGGCTCTGGGTTCCGGAATCGCCGCGCTGGCTGTGCCGTCAGGGACGCTATGACGAGGCCCGCAAGTCGCTGGCCTGGGCCCTCGAGGTTCAGCCATCGGAGCTGCCATTGCCAAGCGCGGCAGACGCCGGCCCGATCGTCAAGACAAGCTGGTTCGACCTGTTCAAATATCCGCGCAGCCTGATCGTCTCCTGGCTCGGCAATGCCGGCGCGCAGACTGGCGTCTACGGCATCACGCTGTGGGCGCCCGCGCTGTTCGTGCTGCTCTTGAAGGTCACGCCGCAGGAGGCCGCCAAGATGATGATCCTGCTCAGCATCACCGGCTTCCTCGGACGCATCTCGTTCTCCTGGTTCTCGGAACTGCTGGGACGGCGCATCGCCGGCGGCCTGCTCGGCCTCGGCGCCGGCGCGCTCACGATCATCGCCGGCTATCACTACGACGCGACGCTGTTCGGCATGTCGGCATTCTGGCTGTTGCTCGGCGCCGCCTTCTTCTTCGCCGACGGCGGCTTTGCGATCGTCGGCCCCTATGCCGCGGAGGTCTGGCCGTCGCATCTGCGCACCACCGGCATGGGATCGGCCTATGGCTTCGGCGGCATCGGCAAGATCATCGGACCGGTCGGGCTTGCCCTGATCGTCGGCTCGAACAACTATCTCAAGCCGGATGTGCCGCTGACCCAGATCCCGACCGCCTTCGTCTATCTCGGCTGCTGGTTCCTGATGGCGGGCGCGGTCTATCTGTTCTTCGGGCTCGAGACCCGGGGCAAGTCGATCGAGCAGATCGACAAGGAGCTCAACGCGACGGCTGACGTCGCGGCCTCCGCAACCATACGGCGCGCCTGAGGGAGGCTGACATGAGCGTGACTTCTGCCGATCTTGCCGGTGATCGCGACGTGATCGCCCGCGCGGAGGCGGTCAGGGAGGCGGTTGCGGCCGCCTCCGACGCGATCGAGACGACGCGCCGCCTGCCGCCCGATCTGCTCGACCGGCTGCATGAGGCGCGGCTGTTCCGCCTGCTGTTGCCGTGCTCCACCGAGGGGATCGAGACCGATCCTGTCACCTTCTTCCATGTCATTGAGACCATCGCCAAGGCCGATGCGTCGACGGCGTGGTGCCTGAGCCAGGCCGGCGGCTGTGCGATGTCGGCGGCCTATCTCGACCTGCCGGTCGCGCAGGAGATGTTCGCCGACCCACGCGCCGTGCTGGCCTGGGGACCTGGCCCGAAGGTCAAGGCGATCGAGTGCGCGGGCGGCTACCGTGTCACCGGGGTCTGGTCGTTTGCATCAGGCGGGCGGCACGCCACCTGGCTCGGCGCACACTGCCCGGTCTATGCCGCGGACGGCTCGCCGCGCCGCGACGCCAATGGCGAGCAGGTCGAGCGCACCATGCTGGTGCGGACCGAAGACGTCGAATGGACCGATATCTGGAACACGGTCGGGCTGCGCGGCACCGCCAGCGACCAGTTCGCGCTCAACGACGTCTTCGTCCGTGCGGACCATTCGATCACCCGCGAATTCGATCGCGAATGCCGCGAGAGTGGCCCGCTGTACCGGATGAGCAACCACACCTGTTACCAGGTCGGCTTCGCCGGGGTCGCCTGCGGCATCGCCCGCAGCGCGCTGGACAATTTCGTTGACGTCGCCCGCAACAAGGTGCCGCGCGGCATGAAGAAGACGCTGCGCGACAATGCCGTGGTGCAATCCGGCCTCGCCCAGGCCGAGGTCAATCTGCGCGCCGCCCGGGCCTTCCTGCTGCAGTCTATGGCGGATATCTGGCAGGATCTGGTTGCCGGCCACAGCATTACGGTCGCGCAGCGCATGACGATCCGGATGGCGGCAACGCACGCCATCCACAAGGCGCGGGAAGCCGTCGACTTCGCCTACAACACGGCCGGCGCCACCGCGATCTTCGACGGCCATCCGCTGGAACGGCGCTTCCGCGACATCCACACCGTGACCCAGCAATTGCAGGGCCGCTTCAGTCATTTCGAGACCGTCGGCGCCTGGATGCTCGGCGTCGATGCCGACCTCAGCTTCGTTTAACCCGATTTCTCAGGGAGAAGAACCATGCCACTGGGTGGACTACAGCATTTCACGATCGAACCGCAGGACCTGGAGAAGACCAAGGCGTTCTATTGCGATGTGCTCGGGCTCGAGAATGGCGATCGCCCACCGCTCGATTTCCCCGGCTACTGGCTCTATTCCGGCGGCCAGGCCACTGTCCATTTAATGGGCACCCGCAAGCCGCGCGACGGCATCGTGGTGCGCGGCACCGAGAAGAAATATGAAGACACCGGCCGGCTCGATCATATTGCCTTCGCCGCCACCGACGTCGACGCCGTGCGCAAGCGCTTGCAGTCGAACAACGTCAGCTTCCGTGAGCAGATCGTGCCGCGCACCGGCGACACCCAGATATTCCTCTACGATCCCGACGGCGTCGGCGTGGAGCTGAATTTCCCGAACAGCTGAAGCGGTCTTCGCCGGTTTTTTGCCCCTGCTCAACAATTGGCCGGCGCATGTGCCGGCCAATTTCTCATGTCAGCAAACCGGTTCCCGACAAGGCCCTGACTCGGCCATCACTCGGGCGTGATCCGGTCCGCTTTTCTTCAACATTGAATGACGAATTAACCCGGCCGCGCCGCTGCGGCAGAATAGCCGGGTGCTGCGCCTTTAACCTACCCCAGGGCCTGGTAGCCCGGCTATTCGTCCCCACTTCGCCGTCGATGGGGCTCAATCGAGCCCGCGTTCGTGGCTGAGGCGGACCATTTCGTTGATGAAGATCTGTTTCTGCTTGTCGTCGAGGCTCGCATAGAGCGGCTCGGCGGCGTCGGCTACGCCGCGCTGATCGCCTGCGCGGTCATTGAGGAACTGGGCCTCGTTGCGCATCTGCTCGATGATGTCGTCAGGCGGATCGCGCTGCGCGCGCGCAATGCGCAGGTTGAGACGGTCGGCGCCATTGTGCCCGAGATAGTGCATCGCACTGTTGAAGCCGGCCCAATTCTTCTCCTGCTCCGGGGTCAGGTTGAGCTCCTTCTTGATCCGCTCGATGTTGGCGTCGCTATTGGCGACGATCTGTTCGGCCGTAAGCTGCGGCGCGCCTGCCTGGGTCAGCACGGTCGGCGCCTGCTTCGCACCTTTGTCCTTGGCGGCAGCCTTGGCCGATTTGGCGGCCTTGGCGCCCTGCTTGTCACCGGACGCCGGAGCCTGCGCATTCTTGCCGTTGCCGGCATTGGGGTTGGCGTTGTTGTTGCCGGTCAGCACCCCGGTCACGCCGGTCACTACCCCGACAACGCCGCCGATTGCTCCGCCCAGCACGCCGCCAACCGGGCCGGCAGCCTTGTTGCCTTCGCGCGCGCCGTTTTCGACGCCCTGCACGATCTGCGCATCGACCATATGAGGCACTGCAAGCAGGGTGACGGCGGCGGCCCCAACCGCGACGCACAATTTCCATTGCGCTCGCAGCTTCGCTACCGGGATGAGCATGATCGGGTCTCCGTGATCGATGGTGGATTGCAGGACTGACGCGGCGGGCGGGTTCGACGAATCCGGACTTTATCGTTTCCGGCTTCGGCAAGTCTATTGGTCGCGACGACCATCAACATGACGGAACGCGGCTCGATCAGGCGTGGCCGGAAACCTGCGGCTCAACCGCGCACCGTCTGCAAGCATCGCTTGCGCCAACCTCCGCGTGCGTCGCAGCATGATGACCGGAAGCGCGGCAAACCACGGGCATCTGCGGTGATGCCGGTGACACTGCCTGCGATTTGACCACAACGTTAGTACTACTTGGCACAGGCATCTCGTTTCTCGACAGCAGGCGGCAATTCTGTTCTGATCAGTGTGAACGAAATCCCACGACGTCGCGCGAACGCGACGCACAAAAACAACAACGGGATTCAAAAAGTCTTTTGTCCGTCGGCTACCAGGGAGGGAATGCCATGTCACGGAAGAAGCTTTCGCGCCGAGAATTCGTTGCAGCGACAGCGCTGTCATCGGCGGCGCTCATTACAGCCCCCTACGTCCGTGGCGCCTACGCAGCCGGCAAGCTCTCGATGGGCTTCTGGGATCACTGGGTGCCGGGTGCGAACAGTGCCTCCACCGAGCTCGTCAATGAATGGGCTGCCAAGGAAAAGGTCGAGGTCCAGCTCGACTACATCACCAGCCAGGGCAACAAGAACATCGTCACCATCGCCGCCGAGGCGCAGGCGAAATCCGGTCACGATATCTTCCAGATGCCGACATGGTGGCCACAGTCCAACGCCGAGCTGCTCGAGCCGGTCAACGACATCATGGACCCGCTGATCAAGCTGAACGGCGACGTCAACGGCACGGTGAAGTATCTCGGCCAGGCCGACGGCAAATGGCTCGGCGTTCCCGCCAGCGTCGGCAGCCAGATCAAGGGTCCTTGCTCGCGCATCGACCTGATGAAGAAGTACGCCAATATCGACGTCCAGGAGATGTATCCTGCCGGAAGCGCGCCGAAGGCGGACAACTGGACCCTCGATACATTCCTCAAGGCGGCTGAAGCCTGCCACAAGGCCGGCTTCCCGTTCGGCATCGGTCTCGGCGAGACCAGTGACAATGTCGACACTGCCGGCGCGATCTTCCAGTCGTTCGGTGCTCAGCTGGTCGACGCCAAGGGCAACCTCACCGTCAAGACCGACGCGGTGCGCCAGTCGCTCGAATTCTACAAGAAGCTGCTGGCGTTCCTGCCGCCCGACGTTGCCGCATGGGACGATGCTTCCAACAACAAGTGGCTGGTCGCGGGCAAGGGCGCGATGATCATGAATCCGCCGAGCGCGTGGGCAGTCGCCAAGCGCGACGCCCCCCAAGTCGCCGAGCAATGCTGGACGCACGGGTTCCCGGCCGGGCCGAAGGGACGCTTCGCGCCCTATCTGCCGTTCTTCTGGTCGATCTGGTCGTTCTCGAAGAACAAGGAAGCGGCCAAGAGCCTGCTGTCTTATCTGTCGCAACCGGCATCGATCGAGAAGATGGTGGTGGCGAGCGGCGGCTACGATCTGCCGGCCTATGAGAAGCTCACGACGTTGAAGGTCTGGGAAGAGGTTGGGCCGCCGAAGGGCACGCTCTATCACTACCCGAACCCCTTCAAGCACCAGACGCTGTCCATTGCGGCCTCGCCCGCGCCGCCCAAGGTCGCACAGCAGATCTACTTCCAGGCCACCCTGACCAAGATGTGCCTGCGCTACTACCAGGGTGAAGCCATGGAAAAGACACTCGCCTGGGCCGAGGGCGAGTGCGAAGGCTTCATGCGAAGCTGACGAACGGACGAGTTCGCGCGCGGTCGCCGATCATGTTGGCCGCGCGAGATCTCGCCTCTGCATCGCGGCCGCCGAACACGGCGAGCCGTGCAACCAACCCGCGCGAGGGACCAGCGTAATGGTTGATGTCGCACTCCAATCCAGCCGCACAGCTACGGCCCAGGCAGGGCGAAAGCGCGCCGGCCTGCGCAACGCGCTGCGGCGCAAGTCGATGTCGGCGTTCCTGATGACGCTGCCGCTGATCCTCCTGATCGCCGTGCTGGTGATCTATCCGGCGCTCTATTCTCTGCACCTTGCGACGCTGAACAAGGCGATGACGAAGTTCGTCGGCTTCGGCAATTTCGAGTTCCTGTTCAAGCGCGAAACCTTCTGGCTGGTGGTCAAGCAATCCTGCATCTTTGCGATCTCGGCGGTGGTCTTCAAAGCGCTGATCGGCTTCATCGTCGCGCATTTCGTGCACAACGTTCCCGCCAACAAGCAGCGCAAATGGCGTGGCATGCTGCTGGTGCCATGGGTGATCCCGCCGGCGATGAGCACGCTGGCCTGGCTGTGGCTGTTCGACCCGTCCTACAGCGCCTTCAACTACACGCTGTCGTTCTTCGGCCTCGGCCCGATCCCGTGGACCGGCGACGCGATGTGGGCGCGCTTCTCGGTGATCCTGGTCAACGTCTGGTACGGCGCCCCGTTCTTCATGATCATGTATCTGGCGGCGTTGAAATCGGTGCCGGAGCAGCTCTATGAGGCGGCCGCGATCGACGGCGCCAATTGGTGGCAGCGCATCTGGTACGTGACCCTGCCGATGATGCGCAACATCATCGCGATCACGACGCTGTTCTCGCTGATCGTGACCTTCGCCAATTTCGACATCGTGCGCATCCTGACTGCGGGCGGACCGCTCGACCACACCCACATCTTCGCCACCTGGGCGTTCCGCGTCGGCATCGAGGGTAGCGACATTCCGCTCGGCGCCAGCGTCTCGCTGTTCATGGTGCCGATCCTCGCGGTCGCGGCGATCTTCATCCTGCGCGACATCACCAAACGCGGGAATGAATCCTGATGAGCACCGTGACGATCGACAAGTCGGGACCGACCCGCAAGGTCAAATACGGCAGCATGAGCCGCGATCGGACCTGGGCGCTGCGCTGGTCCTACTTCTTCCTGACGCTGTTTGCGATCTTCTCGCTGGTGCCGCCGTTCTACATGCTGATCACTTCGCTGAAGAGCAGCGCGGAGATTTCCGCGGCGACCAACCCGTGGTGGGTATATCATCCGACGCTCTCCAACTACGTTGAGTTGCTGACCTCCAATCAGTTCCTGCGCTTCTTCTGGAATTCGGCCTGGGTCTCGATCATCGTCGTCACCATCACGATGCTGATCAGCGTGCCGGCGGCCTTTGCGCTGGCGCGGATGAAGTTCTGGGGCTCGGCGACGCTCGCGACCGGGGTGTTCCTCACCTATCTCATTCCGGACAGCCTGCTGTTCATCCCGCTGTTCAAGATGTTTGCCGTGTTCGGCGACTGGACCGGCATTCAGCTGGTCAATCGCTGGTACGTGCTGCTGTTCATCTACCCGACGCTGACGGTGCCGTTCTGCACCTGGATCATGATCGGCTATTTCGCCTCGATCCCGAAGGAGCTCGACGAAGCTGCGATCATCGACGGCGCGAGCTGGTTCCAGACCCTGACCCGGATCTTCATCCCGGTCGCACTGCCCGGCCTGATCGCGGCGACGATCTTTGCCTTCACCGTCTCCTGGGCCCAGTTCCTTTACCCCCTGGTGTTCACCACCTCGACCGATCAGCTGGTGCTGCCGGTCGGCATCATCACGACCCTGATCAAGGGTGACGTCTTCAACTGGGGCCAGATCATGACCGGCGCCCTGCTCGGCGCCGCGCCGCCGCTGATCATCTACGCCTTCCTGATGGACTACTACATTGCCGGCCTGACCGCCGGCGCGACCAAGGGTTGAACGCGACAAAGGTAGGATAAGGGTAGGATTCATGGCCGACGTCAGTTTGCGCAAGGTGGTGAAACGTTACGACGAGGTCGAGGCGGTGCGCGGCATCGACCTCGATATCGCCGACCATGAGTTCGTCGTGCTGGTGGGACCAAGCGGCTGCGGCAAGTCGACGACCCTGCGGATGATCGCCGGCCTCGAGGACATCTCCGACGGCGATATCATGATCGGCGGCGATGTCGTCAACGACGTGCCGCCGAAGGACCGCGACATCGCGATGGTGTTCCAGAACTACGCGCTCTATCCGCACATGACCGTCGCCGAGAACATGTCGTTCGGGCTGCGGCTGAAGCACTACCCCAAAGCCGAGATCAAGAGCCGGGTCACGGAAGCCGCCCGCATGCTCGACATCACCGACCTGATCGACCGCAAGCCGAAGCAGCTCTCCGGCGGCCAGCGCCAGCGTGTCGCGATGGGACGCGCGATCGTGCGCAACCCGAAGGTGTTCCTGTTCGACGAGCCGTTGTCCAATCTCGACGCCAAGCTGCGCGTGCAGATGCGGATCGAGATCAAGAAGGTGCACCAGAAGGTCCGAACCACGACCGTCTACGTCACCCACGACCAGGTCGAGGCAATGACGCTGGCCGACCGTGTGGTGGTGATGAACCACGGCAGGATCGAGCAGATCGGCACGCCCAACGAGCTCTATCACAAGCCGGCGACCCGGTTCGTCGCCAGCTTCATCGGCTCTCCCGCGATGAATTTCGTGCCGTGCCGGCTCGAAGACGTCGGCGGCAAGCTCAACGTGCGGCTGACCGATCGCCTCTCCTTCCCGCTGCCGCCGGCGCGCGCCGCCCGCTACCAGGGCCTTTCCCGCACCGACAAGCTGCTGCTGGGTCTGCGGCCCGAGCATGTCATGGAGGCGCGGCCGCATGCCGAGCCCGGCATCGAGCCGTTCGACGCGGTGCTCGACGTGACCGAGCCGATGGGCATGGAGACCCTGGTCTACTTCACGCTGGAGGGCTCCCAGCTCTGCGGCCGGGTCAATCCCAATGCCGGCGCGCAGGATGGCAGCCCGCTCCGATTGGCTGTGGACCTCAACAATATGCATTTGCTAAACGAGGTGACCGGCGCCGTGCTTTGACGGCGCACAAGAAACCTCAAGGGCAGGAAATGGCTACCAACAAGAAGAAGATTTTCATCACCCAGACTCTGTCTCCGGGGGCGCGGGTCCTCCTCAATGAACGGGATGATGTAGAACTCGTCGAATTTCCCAACCTGATCTCGGCCAAGGACTTCCAGGCGATGCTGGAGCAGCATGCGCCGGTCCATGGCGTGGCGCTCGGCGCGACCCGCTTCGGCGAGGCGGAGCTGGAGGCGTCCAAGGGCATGTTGGTGGTGACCCGAATCGGGGTCGGTTACGACGCCGTCGACGTGCCGGCGCTGTCCCGCCGCAAGGTGCCGCTGATGGTCGCAGGCACCGCAAACTCGCCGTCGGTCGCAGAGCATGCCGTGTTCATGATGCTGACGCTGGCCAAGCGCGCGCAGGAAATGCACGCGATGGTCAAGGAAGGTACCTGGGCGAGCCGGCTCGGCGTGCTGCCGTTCGACCTCTACGGCAAGACGGTTCTGATCGTCGGCTTCGGCCGCATTGGCACCCGCACCGCCAAGCGCTGCCTCGCGATGGAAATGAACGTGCTGGTCTACGATCCCTACAAGCCCGCGAGCGAGATCACCGCGGCCGGCTGTGAGGCGGTGTCGAGCCTCGAAGCGGCATTGCCGCGGGCGGATTTCGTCACGATCCACTGCCCGAAGTCGCCTGAGACGGTCGGCTTGTTCAACGCCGCGCGGATCAGGCTGATGAAGCCGACCGCCTATCTCATCAACACCGCCCGCGGCGGCATCGTGGACGAGAAGGCGCTGCACGACGCGCTGGCGTCGGGCAAGCTCGCCGGTGCCGGCCTCGACGTGTTCGAGGTCGAGCCTCCACCGGTCGGCCAGCCGCTGCATGCTTTGCCGAACGTGATCATGGCGCCGCACGTCGCGGGCGTGACGGTCGAGGCTGTCGATCGCATGAGCGAGCAGACCGCGCGCAATATCCTGAGCGTGCTGGACGGCAATCCGCTGCGCCAGAACGTGATCAACCAGGACGTCCTCGGCTGAGCTTTCAGCCTTTCTCGTTTGCGCCGCGGCCGATCCCGCGAGGTCGGCCCGGCGATGCGGAGCATGCACATGGCTTTCAAGGAATTCGGCAACTACGATGCGGTCGGTCTCGCCGAGCTCGTCCGCAACAAGGACGTCACGGCAAAGGAACTGCTCGACGAGGCGATTGCGCGCACGGCCGCCGTCGATCCGAAGATCAACGCGGTCGTCGTCAAGCATTACGACCACGCCGAGCGCCAGATCGCCAAGGGGTTGCCTGACGGCCCGTTCACCGGCGTGCCGTTCCTGCTGAAGGATCTCGACCTGCTCGAGGGCACCCGCACCACGTCGGGCGCCAGCCTGCTGAAGGACTTCGTTGCCGACCACAACGGTACGTTGACCCAACGCTTCCTCGATGCCGGTCTTGCGATCTTCGGCAAGAGCGCGAGCCCGGAGTTCGGCCTGATGCCGACGACGGAATCCCGCCTGTTCGGCCCGACCCGCAATCCCTGGAATCTCGACCATTCCTCCGGAGGCTCGTCCGGCGGCGCGGGGGCTGCGGTCGCGGCGCGCATCCTGCCCGTCGCGCATGCCAGCGACGGCGGCGGCTCGATCCGGATCCCCGCCTCCGCCTCTGGCGTGTTCGGCATGAAGCCGACGCGCGCTCGCAACCCATGCGGTCCCGATCGCGGCGAAGGCTGGGGCGGCTTCTCGGTCGGCCATGTGCTGAGCATCAGCGTCCGCGACAGCGCAGTCATGATGGATGCGATCCATGGCGCGGAGCCGTCGAGCCTCTACGTCGCGCCGGCGCCGGAACGGCCGTTTTCCCAGGAGGTCGGCCGCGACCCCGGCCATCTGCGCATCAGCTTCACCGACAAGTCGCCCTACGGCGATGCTGTTGATCCCGAGATCGCCGCGGCGGTTCGCGACATCGCCAAGGTGCTCGAGGGCCTCGGCCATCATGTCGAGGAGCGCGCACCGCCGCTTGCCGCCGATCCCGCCGCGGTCATGACGACCATCGTCGGCGGCAACACGGCGCTGACGATCCGCCTGCTCGAGCAGCGCGTCGGGCGCACGCTGACGTCGGACGATGTCGAGCGGCTGACGCTCGCCAGCGGCCAGAACTCGGTCAAGATGACGCCTGCCGACTACGTCGCCGCGCAGCTTGCGGCGTTCCAGATCTCGCGCGGGCTTGCGACCTTCTTCGAGGGCTGCGACATCTTCCTCAGCCCGACGCTGTGCGCGCCGCCGCTTCGCATTGGTGAGCTGAACACGATGTCCGAGGACCTGACGCACATCGCGCCCGTGCTGCGCCGCTACATGCCGGGCACCTCGATGTTCAACATGTCCGGGCAACCGGCGATGTCGGTGCCGCTGGCCTGGAACAAGGCCGGTCTGCCGCTCGGCATGATGTTCGCGGCCAGGCTTGGCGAGGAAGGACTGCTGTTCCGCCTGGCCGGTCAGCTCGAACAGGTCCGCCCCTGGAAGGACCGGCGTCCGCCGGTCTGCGCCTAGCTCGATCGGGCGCGACAAAGGGCAGTCCAATCAGGTAGATAGGAAGGGAGCCGGCACGATTCCGCCGGCGTTATGCCTGGGAGACCGAACCGTGAGTGACCCGACCGACAATGCGCTCGCCGCCATCGCGAGCATTCTCGATCAGACGACGACGCCTCCCGAGAAGTCCAAATCGTCCGACGACAAGTCGACCGACAAGGACGAGGCATCGGACCCTGCCGAGGAGCCGCCGGCCTCGATAGCGATGCCACCGCCCCTGCCATCGTCCGTCACAGACGTTTCTGTCGAGGCGGTTTCCATCGTGGCCGAGCCGCCGGCGGTGGAGCCGCCGCCGATTGAGCAGGTCGAACCAAACATCGAGCAGGCCGAGCTCGAAGAACCCGAGCCGGTCGAACCCGAAGCGGTCGCACCGGAGCCGAGCGAGCCGGAGCCGATCCCGCCGCCCCAACCGATCGAGGCCAATGGCTATTCCAAGTCCGGCCCGGGCCCGATGGCCGCGCTGCGCTTCCGCTGGACGGTGCGCGAGGACGGCGCCCAATACTATGTCGATGAGACTGTCGGCGAAGGATCGAACCCGCTGGTCAACGGCCCGATGGACAGGGACGCCGCGATCAAATTCGTCGACGATCGCGAGGCCGAGGCACGGCAGCGCTTCGAGCATTTCAAGCACGAGATCGTCAGCCGCACGGCCGCCGCCCTTCAGGCAAGCAGGGACCGCCACGAGGCCTAGAGCTTCGGTTCTGATTCAATCAGAACCGAAGCTCTAGATTCTTGCGTTGACGCGTTTTCTTCACGCGAACCGGCGTCCGTTTCGCTCGAAAACGCTCTAGCCCTGCGGCGGCCTCGGTGGTCCCAGAAAGTCCTTCTTCGCGAGATCGACGCCGGCATGGCGCAGGATGTCGTAGGCCGTCGCGACATGGAAGAAGAACTGCGGGACGCTGAAGGTCAGGATCAGGGACTTGCCGGTGAACGGTCTGGTCGCGCCACTCCGGAACGTGAAGACGACGTCCCTGTCGCGGGCGGCGTCGATCACGTCCGGCGGCAGGCCTTGGGCAAAATCAATCGTTGCCGCAATCTGCGCCTTTCAGCCCGGCGATGCCGGGCGCCGTGTCGGCCAAGACCGGCGGCGCGCACCCCGCCAGCAACGCGCAGCTCAGGAGGACATGCCGGTTCGCCTCCCTGACCTGCTGGCGAAGACTGTACATGTTCGGCGAAAGCCGCATCTCGAGCAGCACGGCTGGATCGATCTTGCGAGCCCCGGCATGGGCCTCGGCATGATCGAGCAGCGCAGAAAGATTGCGCAGATACGGCACATAGACGCCGACGGATGCTTCGTGGAGCGAGATGGTCACTATTGTGCCCGCTGTGCTGGCCGGAAAGTCTCATCTGGTCTAAATGGTCCGCAACGACATGTCATCGGAATTGACGGAGAAGTCTGATGTTTCGCGCGCTGGCCGGCCTCGCTCTCGTTTTGCTTCTGTCTGCCGCGCACGCGCAGCCGGCGCCGTCCCGGCTCGATGAGATCGTCAAGCGCGGCACGTTGCGCGTCGGCATGACCGGCGACTACCTGCCCTTCACGGCGCTCGACAAGGAGACCAAGGCGTTTCGCGGCTTCGACGTCGACATGGCGCAATCGCTCGGCAAGGCGCTCGGCGTCAAGGTCGAGTTCGTGCCGACATCGTGGCCGCAGATGACCAGGGATTTCGAAGCCGACAATTTCGACATCGTGATGGGCGGCGTCTCCATCACCTTTGACCGGCAGAAGAAGGGCCTGTTCTCGACGCCGATCATGCGCGAGGGCAAGACGCCGATCACACGCTGCGCCGACAAGGGCAGGTTTGAGACGATCGCCGAGATCGACAAGCCCGGCACCCGCGTCATCGTCAATCCCGGCGGCACCAACGAGCGTTTTGCGCGCGCCAACGTGAAGGCCGCCGACATCCGTGTCTTCAACGACAACACCAAAATCTTCGACGAGATCGCCAAGGGTGACGCCGACCTGATGATGACCGATGCATCCGAGACGCGCTATCAGCAGAAGCTGCATCCCGGCGTGCTCTGCGCCGTGCATCCCGACAAGCCGTTCGACTTCGCGGAAAAGGCCTACTGGATGCAGCGCGACGTCGCCTTGAAGGCGTTCGTCGACCAGTGGCTCCACATCGCGCGCGAAGACGGCAGCTATGCGAAGATCTATGCCGCGTGGTTTGAATAGGCTGCGTCAAGTCTGCTGCTCACGGCCGCAAATTGATGCGCACGGCCTGAAACCGGATCGCAATCCAGTGATTTGAACCTCGGGCGCGAGGACACGACTCATCTTCTGACCGTGATTTGGGGCACGTTCAGCGAGGCGGCCACCAAATAGCCTCGCGAACGGGATTCCCTGCACTGGAGGTCGAAATGAGAAAGCTTCTGGCGATCGCCACACTCGTGCTGGCGAGCACGGCGGCAGCGCAGGCGCAATACACGTTCGATTACGGCGGCCGTACCATTCGCATCGATCCGGATCGCGGAACGGTTTCGATCCCCGGCGTCTATGACAATGCCGGCCGCAGCACCAAGCGCGCCAAGCACAAGGACGCCGAGCAGAAGCGCGAGACGGCCCCGAAGGACGCCAAAGCGGACCCTCCGTCCATGCCTGCCACGCCACCCGCAGCCGCTGCCTCACCCTCTCCGCCTGCCGTTGATCAGGCCGCCGCTCCGGCGCCGACCGCAACAACGACAGACCCCGCGAACACGAGCGTTACGCCACCTCCGGCCACGGCAGCGACCACACCGCCGCCACCACCCGCGCCGCCAGTAGTGCAGCAAAGCGCCGCGCCGGCGGCAAATCCCGCTTCAGCGCCGACGGTCGGCGCCGTGTCGCCTGCGCCCAAGCCGGCAGCGAACGCCGTACAAGCAGCCAACTCGCCGCTCGGCGTCTGGTTGACCGAGGAGAAGGAAGGCAAGGTCCGCATCGAACAATGCGGCGCCAATCTCTGCGGTTACTCGGTCGACAAGAAATCGAACGCCAATGGCGAGCAGGTGCTGATCAAGATGAAGCCGGGCAAGGACAAATGGAGCGGCCGCATCTTCGATCCGAACAGCGGCAGCACCTACGACTCCACTATCGCACTGAAGAGCCCCGACACGCTGCGTGTCCAGGGCTGCGCGTTCGGCGGCATGTTCTGCGGCGGCCAGACCTGGACGCGGGTGAATTGATCGACGCCGCGTCGTGAAAGCAAAAAGCCCCGCTCGTGAGCGGGGCTTTTCCTTTGGGCAGGCAACGACGCCTCAACCGAGCTTGCCGTTGTATTCCTCGTCGGTGACGTGCTCCATCCAGGTCGAGAACACGCCGTCGAGCGCCTCCTGCATGGCGATGTGGGTCATGCTGTTGTCAGGCGATGCGCCATGCCAGTGCTTCTCGTTCGGCGGGATCCAGACGACATCGCCGGGGCGGATTTCACGGATCGGCCCGCCCTTGGCCTGAACGCGGCCGATGCCTGAGATCACGTACAGCGTCTGCCCGAGCGGATGGGTGTGCCAGGCGGTGCGCGCGCCAGGCTCGAACGACACCCGCGAGGCATTCAGCCGTGCTGGCGCCGGCGCCATGTTGATCGGGTCCTGCAGCACGCTGCCGGTGAAGTTCTCTTTCGGCGCGCGGCGGGTCGGCCGCGAGCCGGAAACGTGGATATCCATGGGGTTACCTCCCTTTCTTGACGTTATTTCTTGGATGCGGCGTAGCGCGCCTTGGTCTCAGCGTTCATCGGATACAGGCCGGGCAGCTGGGCGCCGTTGTTCACCTCGTTGACGATCCAGGCCTCCATCCGCTCCTGCTCCGGCCCTTCGGCCAGCACGTGGTCGAGGAACGCCTGCGGGATCAGCACCGCGCCATCCTGATCGGCCACCACCACGTCGTTCGGAAACACGGCAACGCCGCCGCAGCCGATCGGTTCGCCCCAGCCGACGAAGGTCAGACCTGCGACCGACGGCGGCGCCGCGTAGCCATCGCACCACACCGGCAGGCCGGTGCCGAGCACGCCCTCGAGATCGCGCACCACGCCATCGGTGATCAGCGCCGTCACCCCGCGCTTGACCATGCGGGCACAGAGGATGTCGCCGAAAATGCCGGCATCGGTGATGCCCATGGCATCGACAACGGCAATGCATCCCTGAGGCATCGCCTCGATCGCGGTACGGGTCGAGATCGGCGACGACCAGGATTCCGGCGTCGCCAGATCCTCGCGGGCCGGCACGAAGCGCAGCGTGAAGGCCGGTCCGACCAACCGCTTCTGCCCGGGCTTCAAGGGCTTGGTGCCGCGCATCCAGATGTTGCGCAGGCCCTTCTTGAGCAGGACCGTAGTGATGGTGGCGGTGGACACGTGCGACAGCGTCGCGATCGCTTCGGCGGACAGTGACATCTCGAAAGCTTGCTCCGATGGGAGGAAAAGACCGGCGCATGTTGCCGGGCGAAGGCCCTGCGTCAAGGGCTGCGCGAAAAACCTGCGATCATCCAAATTTATCGCCGGCATGCCGATTAATTTATTGAAGTTGCTGCATCATTTTGCACGAAGCGAATTCCGTTTTGAATCGAAACACGCTAGCTTGATGGCTAATCCAATCTGCTTGAGCCGATGGCCGAACCCTTAAGTCCTCCCCGCCTTTTGCCGAGTGGCGACAGCGCCATCACGGTGGAATTCAGCCGCACCATCGATGACGCCGCCAACCGGCGGGTGCTCGCGCTCGACCGCGTGATCGCAGCCGAGCCGATCGCCGGCATCATCGAGACCGTGCCAACCTACCGGTCGCTGTTGGTGCATTACGATCCCGTGCAGATCACCTTCGATGCACTCGGCGAGCAGCTGCTTGCGCGCGCCGCCAAGGCGCCGCCGACCGAGACCGGAACGCGGCGCTGGCGGATCCCCATCACCTATGGCGGCGAGCACGGCATCGATCTCGAGGATGTGGCGAAGGCGCTCCAGACCACGCCAGATGACATCGTCGCGCGCCACGCCGGCGGCGACTATCGCGTCGCCATGATCGGCTTCACGCCCGGCTGGTCCTATCTCAGCGGGCTCGACAAGTTCCTGCATATGTCCAGGCGCAAGGAGCCGCGGCTCGTGACCCCGGCCGGCACCATCTCAATCGGCGGCATTCAGACCGGCGTGCAGTGCCTGGCCGGCCCGAGCGGCTGGCACCTGCTCGGCCGCACCCCGGTGCGAACCTATCAATTGCATCGCGACCCGACCTTCCTGCTGGAGCCGGGCGATGCCGTCACCTTCACGGCGGTGGATGCCAAGACCTTTGCCGAACAGGACCGCGCCGCCGAGGCGGGCGAGTTCGTCGCAGAACTGGTGACGCCATGAGCAAGCTCGTCGTCACCTCGATCGGCCCGGCAAGCTCGGTGCAGGACGGCGGACGTCCGGGCTCGCAGCGCTACGGCCTGACGCCGAGCGGCGCGATGGATCGGCTTTCGCTGGCGGCCGCCAACACGCTGGTCGGCAATGAGCCGTTCGCTGCCGTGGTCGAGATCGGCCCGTTCGGCGCCACCTTCGCCGCACGCGGCGGCGCGGTGCGCATCGGGCTCGCCGGCGCGTCACGCAATGCTGACATCGGTGGCCGGCCGGTTGCCTTCGACAGTTCGGCAACGCTCGCCGAAGGTGAGACGCTCAATCTCGGCTTTGCGCGCGGCGGCTCGTTCAGCTATCTCGCGATCGAGCACGGCATCGAGGGCGAGCCGATGTTCGGCAGCCTCGCCGTCAACGCCCGGGCCGGGCTCGGCAGTCCCTACCCCCGGCCGCTGCAAAGCGGCGACGAGCTGAAGACCAAAGCTGCGAGCGGCGCCACTGAGCGCCGCATCGAACTGCCGGCCGCCTCCGATGCGCCGATCCGCATCTTGTTCGGCCCGCAGGACGACGAGTTCACCGCGGAAAACAGGAAGCTGTTCCTCGACAACGAGTGGAAGATCTCGGCCACCAGCGACCGCATGGGCTACCGGCTCGAAGGGGCTGTGATCAAGCACCGCGACGGCCACAACATCGTCTCCGACGGCACCGTCAACGGCAGCATCCAGGTGCCCGGCAACGGCCAGCCGATCGTGCTGATGCCGGACCGCGGCACCAGCGGTGGTTATCCGAAGATCGCAACCGTGATCACGGCCGATCTTGGCCGCTTCGCGCAGACCTCGGCCGGCCGACCGGTCCACTTCAAGGCCGTCACGATGGCGGAAGCGCAGGCCGAGGCGATCAAATTCCACACGCTGCTGCATTCCCTGCCCGATCGCCTCCGCGGCATCGACGATCTCGGCCTCAACATCGAGGCGCTGCGGGATGCGAATGTCGCGGGTCAGGCCGTCAGCGCCGTCGATGTGACTACCTGGCAGGTTGCGCTACCCTAGAGCATCATCCGGAAAAGTGCGAAGCGGTTTTCCGATCAGATGATGCTCAAACAAAAGAGCCAATATCAACAACAAACGGATCGATCGTCATGACTGCAACCATCGACCTCAATTGCGATCTCGGCGAAAGCTTTGGCCCCTGGGAAATGGGCAATGACGCCGCGATGATCGAGCTTGCGACCTCGGTCAACGTCGCCTGCGGCTTCCATGCCGGCGATGCCGACATCATGCGCAAGACCGTCGAGCTCGCAAAGGCGCGCGGCGTCAGCGTCGGCGCCCACCCTGGGTATCGCGACCTGCATGGTTTCGGTCGCCGCCCGATGCCGGGGCTGACATCCTCCGAGATCGAGAACCTGATCGCCTATCAGATCGGCGCCCTGCAGGCGATTGCAACCGCGGCCGGCCACAAGGTCACCCATGTGAAGGCACATGGCGCGATTTCCAATGTCGCCTGCGAGGACGACATGACCGCACGCGCGATCGCCAATGCGATCAAGGCGGTCGACCGCAATCTCATCTTCGTGGTGCTCGCCAACTCGAAGCTGGTGCGCGCGGGCGAAGCCGCCAATCTGCGGATGGCGCATGAAGTGTTTGCCGACCGCGCCTATGAGGACGACGGCAATCTGGTGTCGCGCAAGAAGCCCGGCGCGGTGCTGCACGATCCCAAGGCGATCGCCGAGCGTGTGGTGCGGATGGTGCAGGATGGCGCGGTCGTCTCGGTCACCGGCAAGGTGATCAAGATGCAGACCGACACCGTCTGTATCCATGGCGACACCCATGGCGCCGTCGAGATCGCGCGCGGTCTGCGCGAGGCGCTGAGCAAGGCCGGCATCACGGTCGCGCCGTTCAAGACCGCGCACTGAGCCGCGAACACACGGAGCAGCAAGGGCCGGCCGCCGCGCCGACCCTTTTAGATTCCGTTAAGAGTCTTCTTAAACCCAAACTTGCCGTTTGATTGCTAGGTGCAGCTTCCGAGCCTTTGATTGTCCTCTCAGGAAAATTGGGTACGAAAGCATGTTCCGCACCAGCCTCTCCCTCGCAATTGCTGCGGTGGCCACGGCCGCCTTCACCAGCGCGGCCTCCGCCGGCTGCTACAGCTGCTATACGCCGCCGCCCCAGCCCTGCACGACCTGTTATCAGGTGCAGACCGTGCCGCCGCAGTATCGCACCGTGCAGGAGACCGTGATGGTGTCGCCGGGCCGCGTCATCGCGCATCGTACGCCGCCGCAGTATCGTACCGTGATGGTGCCGAAGACCGTGATGGTCGCGCCCGAAGGCGTCGCCTATGAGCGCATCGCGCCGCAATACGCCACCCAGGAACGCACCCAGATGGTCTCGCCGGGTTATTCCTACTACGCGCCGGTCCAGCCGACCTGCAGCACCTGCGGCGGTGGTTACGGTTACGGTTATGGTCGCGGCTACGGCTACTGAGCCGTCAGCGTCCAGACAGCACAAAGCCGCCGCCTGAGGACATCAGACGGCGGCTTTGCAGTTCTCTCAGGGCCTCAGAACGGGTGGACGGAGAGTGTGCCGAACACGATGGCCGCGATCACTGCAAACGCGCTGTAGAGCGCCGCAGTGTGAACTCCGGTCCCGGACTTCCTTGAAATTTGTCGCGCGTAAAAGTGCAGGCGGGCTTCCGCCGATAGCTCGCGCATGGTCGATCTCCAACGCCCCATTCTCAGGCATATGGAATATCGTTCGCGCGCCGATTCAAGCGGGTGGCAAAAATAGCGACGTCGCTCCCTCGGCGAACCCGGTTCCCAGAGGAATATTCTTCCCCGAAGGCCGGCCCGAGAATCTTATTCGTTGCAATTCGAGGCGTCGGGAACCCGCGCCAAGCTTGCAATAACCGAAAATCTCGAAAACAACCCCATGCAAAGTAGCCGACGGTGGCCAACTGAGGCGCGGCCGCTGCGTCGCGCTCAGGGCTTCCAGCGCCCAATTTTGAAGGCCGCCAGATGGCCGGGAACGTCGGTCGGATCGAACGGCGGACCGGCGAACGCGCCTATGGCGTGGGAGGTATCGGCCGGGCGCCCGGCCGCGGCGTCGTAGAGGTCCGGCCTGAACACCGCCATGGCAGCCTTCAGCGCCTCCGGCCGGTACGGTGTCTGGCCCCAGCGAACCATCTGCGCGTAGAGCCAGGCCGCCTGCCCCGGGTCCGGCCGCGCCGCCGCCTCGCGCCCGACCAGCAAATAGCGGCTGCTTTCGCGCATGGTGCCGTCGGGCAGGATCTTCAGCCGGCCATCGAACGTGCGCTGGATGACGCTGGCGTCGACGCCGAGCCGCTCGGGCTGCGCCAGGATGCGCGCGACCTCGGGGCGGTTTTCCGGCTGCTCGATGAACTCCGCGGCGCGCAGATGCGCGCGCACCAACGCGGCCACGACGTCGGCGTGCTTCTCCGACCAGCTCTGGCGCACCGCCAGCACCTTCTCCACCGCGCTGAGCAGGATGTCCGAGACGAAGTGCAGGATGTGGCCGACGCCGAGATCGACCGCGATCGAATTCCAGGGCGCGCCGACGCAGAACGCGTCGACATGCCCGTTGGCCAGACTGTCCACCATGTAGGGCGGCGGCAGCACCACGAGCTGGACGTCCTCGTCGGGATCGACGCCGCCGGCGGCCATCCAGAACCGCAATTGATAATTGTGGGTCGAGAACGGAAAGGTCATGCCGAACGTCAACGGCTCCGCCCCGCTCTTCCGCCGTTTTGCAACCACGCGCGCGAGCGCCCGCGCGGTCGCCATCGGATCGAAGCGGTCGCCGTCGATCTCTGCCATCAGCGCGGCGTGCAGCGCCGGCGATACCGTGATGGCGTTGCCGTTGAGCCCGAGATTGAACGGGGCTGCGATCGGCACCTTGACGTGACCGAGCCCGAGGTGTGATGCGATCGCCACCGGCGCCAGCAGATGAGCCGCGTCGAACAGGCCTATATTGAGCTTGTCGCGGACGTTCGACCACGACACTTCGCGCACCAGCGTGACGTCGAGGCCCTCAGTCGCCGCAAACCCCTTGTCGACCGCGACGATCAAGGCGGCAGCGTCCACCAGCGGAATGAATCCGATGTGCAGGGGTGTGGTCATTTCAACAGCTCCGACGCCGTCAGGATCGATTGCGCGATCTCGCCGATCTTCTTCTTCTCGCGCATCGCGGTCGAGCGCATCAGCACGTAGGCCTCTTCCTCGGTCAGCCCCTTCACTTTCATCAGGATGCCCTTGGCGCGGTCGATCACCTTGCGCTCCTCCAGCGCATGCTTGGTACGGTCGAGTTCATCCTGCAGCTTGGCGAAGGCATTGAAGCGGGAGACGCAGAGATCGAGGATCGGCTTCATCCGCTCCTTCTTGAGGCCGTCGACGATGTAGGCGGAGACGCCGGCCTCCACCGAGGCCTGGATCGAGGCGGCGTCACTCTGGTCGACGAACATCGCGATCGGCCGGCGGACCGCACGGCTGACCTGGAACATTTGTTCCAGCACGTCGCGGCTGGGGTTCTCGAGATCGATGACGATGATCTCGGGATCGAGCGCATAGATCCGCGACAGCAGGCTCTGCATCTCGCTGATGTGGACCACGTCCGTGTAGCCGGCCTCCCGCAGCCCCTCCTCCAGGATGGCCGCACGGATCGGGCTCTCGTCGACAATGACGATCTTGGGAGACGATTCAGCGCTCATCGACCACTCTTAAAGCCCGGCAACAACCACCCATATCACGCCGGGGCGGCGCGGAAAGGGTTGTAATTCTCGGCAATTGGGACTAGCTCCTGCCCATCAATCAGGCAGATTCACAGATATGCAAGAGGCCGCCGCGCCGAAGGTAAGCTTTGTGTCCTTGGTTGGTCCTGAGGCAAGGAATGTAAACTCTTCGAGCCGGCTATTCAGCCCGAAGCCGGTCGACTGGCCCCGGAATCTAACCAGCTTCGTTGAGCGGTGATTTGATCCGGCGGATTTCGCGAACGACAATCGCGAGCCCGGCTGAACAGTAGTACGCAGCCTTCGCGAGGTAGCTCCCTGGCAGCAACGCGAGAGCTTGATGATTGCCGCGCAGATCGCGGCCTCGATCGCTTGCATCAATCAGCCACATCGTGCCGGACGCACCTGTTTCCAATTCAAGCCGCTCAGCGTCTGAGCTTCCCAAAATGTCCCGCAATTGTGGTGTGCGCAATGCAGGCTCGATGAGTCGTTCGTCATCGACGCCGATCCATTGAACGAGAAAGCCCCCGTCACCCTGACCATCGGAATACCATGCGATGTCGCCGGCATCGCCAGATAACACAACAGCTTTGCCTCGGTGGCAGGCAATTGACCCCAACCAGGTCGTCACTCTGCACGCACGGGCATAGTCACTTTGGTCAGCCGGATCTCCATGGTCGCGCCATCCCTCGATACCCCGCCAATGTAACAGCTGTTCATCAGCAATTACCAGGTGAGGACCGCCGGACGTCGCTATCCAGTTGTGTGTTCGGGTCATGCGTATCCAATAGCAGTATTTTTCCGGCTGGCCGATCGCTGGCCGGCGAATGTTCGTTCTTGTGCCGGTTGCGGGGTTGGGCATCCGGCCGACTGCCTGGGCGAAGCGCTCGCGCGCGTCGAATTGTTGCATCCCAAAGAACTGGTGGATTGCAGATCGTCAAGAACAAGCAAAACTTTCTCATCGCCGGAACGCGCTAGCGGTTGAATTTTGCTATGAGATCAATTAGTTGGATCACCATATCCGAACAATTCAGATCAGGCTCCAGGCGACCACATGGAAAGAGCGCCCCATATTTCGTTCGTCAGTCTCGGCTGCCCCAAGGCGCTGGTCGATTCCGAGCGCATCATCACCCGGCTGCGCGCGGAGGGCTATGAGCTGGCGCGCAAGCATGACGGCGCCGACATCGTCATCGTCAACACCTGCGGCTTCCTCGACAGCGCCAAGCAGGAATCGCTCGCCGCGATCGGCGAGGCGATGGCCGAGAATGGCAGGGTCATCGTCACCGGCTGCATGGGCGCCGAGCCTGAGCAGATCGAGAGCGCCTATCCCGGTGTGCTGTCGATCACGGGGCCGCAGCAATATGAGAGCGTGCTGGACGCCGTGCACCGCGCGCTGCCGCCGGCGCACAACCCGCATCTCGACCTGGTGCCGCCGCAGGGCGTCAAGCTCACGCCGCGGCACTACGCTTACTTGAAGATTTCCGAAGGCTGCAACAACCGTTGCAGCTTCTGCATCATCCCGAAGCTGCGCGGCGACCTGGTGTCGCGGCCGGCCAATGACGTGCTGCGCGAGGCCGAGAAGCTGGTGAAGGCCGGCGTCAAGGAATTGCTCGTCATCTCGCAGGACACCTCGGCCTATGGCGTCGACATCAAATATGCCGAGAGCCCGTGGCAGGATCGCAGCGTGCGCGCAAGATTCTTCGATCTCGCCAAGGAGCTCGGCGAACTCGGCGCCTGGGTGCGGCTGCAATATGTCTACCCCTACCCGCATGTCGACGAGGTCATCGGCCTGATGACCGAGGGCAAGGTGCTGCCTTATCTCGACATCCCGTTCCAGCATGCGAGCCCCGACGTGCTGCGTGCGATGAAGCGCCCGGCGGCACAGGAGAAGACGCTGGCGCGAATCCAGAAGTGGCGCGAGCAATGCCCGGAGCTGACGCTGCGCTCGACCTTCATCGTCGGCTTCCCCGGCGAGACCGATTCCGATTTCGCCTATCTGCTCGACTGGCTCGATGAAGCGGAGATCGACCGTCTCGGCTGCTTCAAATACGAGCCGGTCGCCGGCGCCGCCTCGAACGCAATCGGCAATGCGGTGCCCGACGAGGTCAAGCAGGAGCGCTGGAATGCGCTGATGGCGCGGCAGCAGAAGATTTCGGCAAAGCGCCTGAAGCGCAAGGTCGGCACCCGCCAGCAGGTGATCATCGACGAGGTCGGCCCGACGGTCGCGAAAGGTCGTTCAAAGGCCGACGCACCGGAGATCGACGGCGCCGTCTATCTCACCAGCCGCCGCCCGCTCAAGGTCGGCGAGATCGTCACCGCCAAGATCGAGCGCGCCGACGAATACGACCTGCACGGCAGCGTCGCCGGATTCTGAAGTCGAGACACGGAGACGAAGTCGCGCTCAGCCGCCGCTGGGGCAAGAGCAGCCGAGCAGGCAGCAGCTATTTGCGGTGAGTAGGACGGTCGATTGTCTTCACCAGGTCATGAACAGGATGCGAAGCCACATGATGACGAGCACGACATTGCTCGCCACGAAAATTAGCAACCGGTGAAGTACCCGGTTGTACGTCAGATGGACAACGCTGTGAACGATGCGCAGCGCAACATAGGTCCAGGCCAGCCACACAAAAACGGTGTCGGACCTCTGGAGGATGAGGATCAGGAGACTGATCGTGTAGAACAGTACCGGTAATTCCAGCAGGTTCATATAGTTGCGGTTGATGACGCTGACCGAAGGCGGAACCCGATGCGATTCGCCGAACCGGTAGTCGTCTGCGGTTGTCTCCTTGGACAGGCCCCTCCTGATCCCCATAAGAAGCAAAACCGCCAGCGTGAACAACGCCAACACGATCGCGGGCCGAATGATATCGAGACTGTACATGGCGTCCCCTTCGGCAAACTCCGCTGCGCCTATCCAGCAACTCCCAAAGAGTCAAAATCGCTGTGATGAAACGCTAGTTGGTCGTCGGCGGCGCGGCGAACGCTGGATCGAGCGTGCGAAGCACGCGATGGATGCGGACCGAGCTTGTGATGCCTGCATTGCGCACATAGGCATCGATGACCGCCTCGCTCTCGACCACGACGAGGCCGAACAGCTTGCGGTCATCGGTCGCATAGGTGCAGAGCCAGTGCATCTTGCCCTGCCCTGCGTTGCGTTGATGGCGTCCAGCGCAATCCGCGCATGACGCGCCGCTTGCGCATCGTCCGTTACGTCGAAATTGGCCGGAAGGTCTCGTTCGATCAGCAGCTTGATCACGGCGCCACCTCCAAGATTGCTCCAAGATTGCCTCGTCGCAATCTAACACGCTCCGCGAGCGACTCGCGTGCGATATCACCTCCCGCTTGACACCACCGGCCCTTCGGCTGTATGGCCCTGCGCCATGAAGCTGAACCGGACCCACCGCCGCGCCATCAACCGTCGTCGCACCCGCGACGATGCTGGGCTGCGCCGTGTCCGACGCCACCGCTGATTAGCTAAATCAGCCAAGGTTTTCGAGAAGGCCGCGCCCCCAAAGCGCGGCCTTCTCGCTTTTCGGCCTGCCCTTAATCCCCACACCGCCCCCAGAGGAGATCGACATGACCAACGCCACCCATCCGTTCGATGCGCTGATGGACATCACCGCTCGCCCCGAGGTCGTGTTCGTGCGCGGCGCAGGCTCGTATTTGTGGGACGCCGACCGCAACCGCTATCTCGATTTCGTGCAGGGTTGGGCCGTGAATCCGCTCGGCCACTCGCCGGTCATCGTTGCCGATGCGCTGGCCGCGCAGGCCAGGCGGCTATTGACGCCGAGCCCGGCATTCTACAACGAGCAGAGCCTGAAACTGGCGAAGATGCTGGTCGACAAGAGCTGCTTCGATCAGGTGTTCTTCGCCAATTCCGGCGCCGAGGCCAATGAGGGCGCGATCAAGCTCGCGCGCAAATTCGGCGCCAAGTACAAGGGTGGCGCGCACGAGATCATCACCTTCGAAGGCGGCTTCCACGGGCGCACGCTCGCGACCATGTCGGCGTCGGGCAAGAAGGCGTTCGAGCCGCTGTTCGAGCCGAAGGTCTCGGGCTTCCGAAAGGCCAAGCTGAACGACATCGAGTCGGTGCGGCAACTGATCAATTCATCGACGGTCGCGGTGATGCTGGAGCCGATCCAGGGCGAAGCCGGCGTGTGGCCGGCGACCGACGCGTTCCTGCAAGAGCTGCGGGCGCTGACCCAGCAGCGCGGACTGCTGCTGATTGTCGACGAGATCCAGACCGGCATCGGCCGGACCGGAAAGCTGTTCGGCTATGAGCACGCCGGAATCGCGCCCGACATCATGACGCTCGGCAAGGGCATCGGCGGCGGCGTGCCGCTCGCGGCGTTGCTTGCGACCGAGCATGCCTCATGCTTCGATCATGGCGATCAGGGCGGCACCTTCAACGGCAACCCCCTGATGTGCGCCGCGGGGCTTGTCGTGCTCGACAAGATCAGCCAGCCCGATTTCCTGAAATCGGTCGTCGATGCCGGTCTGCTGCTCGAGCGCGAATTGCAGCGGCTGTCGGCGCGGCACGGGCTCGGCGAGATCAGAGGCCGCGGCCTCCTGCTCGCGCTCGATCTCAAGATGCCGATCGGCGCCGCCGTCGTCGCCGAGGCGTTCGCGGCCGGCATGCTGGTCAACTCGCCGCAGCCGGACACGCTGCGCTTCATGCCGGCGCTCGACGTCACGCGGGAGGAGATTTCCGCTGTCATCGATTGTCTGGAGGGAGTGCTGACGAAGGTCGGTGCGGCCAGACGGGTGGCGTAGACAGGCGATATCAGATCGCGGCCGATGATGGCATGGTCCCGTAGCTCAATTGGACAGAGCACCGCGTTGCGGACGCGAAGGTTCGAGGTTCGAGTCCTCGCGGGACCACCATCTTGCCGGGTTGGCTCGTCCGGCAAAGTGCTTGCGACCGTAGCATCGCTACGGCCGCAAGATCGCCGCACCCGTCGTAGCCCGGCTCTCCAGGTCGATATGCGCCTTGGCGACGTCCTTGAGCGCATAGGCGTGGTTGATCGGCACGTGCAGCTTGCCGTTGATCACGGCAGCGAACAGCGTGTCGGCGCCTTCGAGCAATTCCTTGCGGGTGCCGACATAGTCGTTGAGCTTCGGCCGCGTCGCGAACAGCGAACCGTGGTTGTTGAGCTCGGCGAGCGGGAACGGCGGCACTGGACCCGAGGCGTTGCCGAACGAGACGAACAGGCCGCGTGGCCGCAGGCACGACAGCGATCCCGGGAACGTGGTCTTGCCGACGCCGTCATAGACGACGTCGCAGAGCTCGCCGCGGCTGATCTGCTTGACGCGTTCGACGAAATTCTCCTCGTTGTAGAGGATGACGTGGTCGCAGCCATTGGCGAGCGCGATATCGGCCTTCGCCTTCGAGCCGACGGTGCCGATGACATGCGCACCGAGCGCGTGGGCCCACTGGCAGGCCAGCAGTCCGATGCCGCCGGCCGCAGCATGGATCAGCACCCGATGGCCCTGCTCGACCTTGAAGGTCTTGTGCAGGAGGTACCAGACCGTGAGCCCCTTGAGCATCAGGACGGCGCCCTGCTCGTAAGTGATGTGGTCGGGCAGTTTGACGAGTTTGTCCGCCGGGATGACGCGCTCTGAGGCGTAACCGCCGAGGTTGTAGTAGTAGGCAACGCGATCGCCGGGGTGGAAATTGGTCACCCCCGGACCAACCGCCACGACCTCGCCCGCGGCCTCGTTGCCGGCGATGAATGGCAGGCCGGGCGCCTTGTAGAGGCCGGTGCGGAAATAGACGTCGATGAAGTTCAGCCCGACCGCATGCTGGCGGATGCGGACCTCCCCGGTCCCCGGCGCCCCCACCTCGACATCCTCATAGGTCAGGACCTCGGGGCCCCCCACCTTGTGCACCCGCACAGCCTTGGTCATGTCGTCGCTCCCTCAGATCTCAGTGTCAGCCGAGCGAATGCCATCGGCACCGGCTTGTCAACCAACCGGCCGGAACCGGGGGCTACAGCATGATCCGGAAAAGTGCGAAGCGGTTTTCCGAAAAGATCATGCCCCTTAGCACGCCGGCTTCCTCCGGTTGCGTTTGGCCAGCACGTTGAACATCTCGACCGCCGCCGAGAATGCGATGGCGAAATAGATGTAGCCGCGCGGGATGTGGAATTTGAATCCGTCGGCCACCAGCGCCACGCCGATCAGCACCAGGAACGCCAGCGCCAGCATCTTGGTGGTCGGATGCTCCGCGACAAACCGGGCCACCGGTCCCGACGAGACGTACATGATGATGCACGCGATCACGACCGCCGCGATCATGATCTCGATGTCCTGCGCCATGCCGATCGCGGTGATGATCGAATCCAGCGAGAACACCAGGTCGATGATGATGATCTGCACGATCACCCAGAAGAACGCGTTGGGGCTCGGCTTGTCATTCTCCTCGGCGTCACGCGCCTCGACCTCGGCGTGGATCTCGTGGGTCGCCTTCGCAATCAGGAACAGGCCGCCGCCGATCAGGATGATATCGCGCCACGACAGCGCGACGCTCTCGATGGTGATCACCGGCTGCGTCAGCCCGATCAGCCAGACCAGGACGCTGAGCAGGATGATGCGGAACACCAGCGCCAGCAGCAGGCCGATCTGCCGCGCGCGGTTGGCCTGCGGTTGCGGAATCCGCGAGACCAGCACCGACAGGAAGATGACGTTGTCGATACCGAGCACGATCTCGAGCGCAGTCAGGGTCAGCAGCGCCGCCCAGGCTTCCGGGCTGGTGATCAATTGCATCATGCTCTGAAGGCTTTCATCCGGCGGATCAGGGTGTCGCTGCCGACGATGTAGACGGCGATGGCGCAGAGGCCGAAGGTGATCGGGGCTCCGACCACGAAATCGTTGGCGAGCGTGTACATGCCGAGCAGCGCCCAGGCGCCGAGCAGCCACAGCGTCAGCCAGCGCAGCCGCACCACCCGGAACGGGTGCAGCACATGGAACGGCGCAAAGGTCAGCACGATCAGGAGCGCGACCACGATCGTCGACAACACCGGCGGCAAATGCAGCAGGAACAGATAGAACGCCGCCGCATTCCACAACGCCGGGAAGCCGCGGAAATGGTTGTCGTCGGCCTTCATGCGGCGGTCGGCGAAATACAGCGCGCTGGACACCACGATGCCGATGCCAAGGATCGGCGCAGCCAGCGGCAGCAGCATGCCACTCGCGGTGATCGCATAGGCCGGCACGAACACATAGGTGACGAAATCGACCACCAGGTCGAGCACCTCGCCCGACCAGTTCGGCTGCAGCCGCACCACGTCGAGCCGGCGCGCCAGCGGGCCGTCGATCCCGTCGATGATCAGCGCCACCCCGAGCCAGGCGAACATGTTGGCCCAGTGTTCGCGCACCGCCTCCAGCATCGCCAGCAGCGCGACACCGGCGCCGAGCGCCGTGAAGATATGAACGGAGAATGCGGCGGTCCGCATCCGTTCTGGCAACGCATCCGGCTGGCTCGAGTGCTCCATCGGCCGAGTGCTATCAGGAATCGGCCCCCTTTGCATATGCAGTCTTGCGGCGTTCCGCCGCGCAAACCATTGGAAGGATTCAGTGGTTACCGACGGCTTGAAAATCGGGCCAAGCATGTCAAATGTCCTGATATGTCCGACAGCTCGCAGGATTATGACGTTATCGTAATAGGCGGCGGCCCGGCCGGATTGACGGCTGCGATTGCCCTCGCCGACGCCGGCGCGCGCACCGCGCTGTTGGCGCGCCGCGCCCCCTATGCCGACAACCGGACCACCGCGCTGCTCGGCGCCTCGACCGAGATCCTGGAGCGGCTCGACGTCTGGCGGCGCTGCAGCGACAAGGCTGCCGCGCTCAAGACCATGCGCCTCGTCGACGACACCGGCCGCCTGATCCGCGCGCCGGAGGTGCGGTTCTCCTCCGAGGAGATCGGCCGCGAGCAGTTCGGCTTCAACATCGACAATCGCTCGCTGGTCGCAGCGCTCGAGGAGCGCGCCGGCGAGATGGCCGCATTGACGCGGTTCGACGACGAGGCCGCCTCGGTTCAACCGGATGATGCCGCGGTCACCGTGGTGACGCGACAGGGCCAGACGTTATCGGCCCGACTCGTGGTCGGCGCCGACGGACGCAACTCGCTCTCGCGCGAGGCCGCCGGCATCGAGGTGGTCAGCCGCGAGCTTGGCCAGTCCGCCCTCACCTTCAACATCACCCACAGCCGGCCGCATAACAACATCTCGACCGAGTTTCACACCGAGCATGGCCCCTGCGTGTTCGTGCCGCTCAGCGGCAACCGCAGCAGCGTGGTCTGGGTCTCGGCGCCCAAGGAGGCCGAACGGCTGAAGGCGCTTGGCGATGGCGAATTATCCGATTCGGCCGAGCGGCAGTCGCATTCGATTCTCGGCCGCGTCGAGGTCCAGGGCGGCCGTCACGTGTTTCCGCTCGCCATCGAGCGGCCCCGGCAATTCGCCAAGGACCGGATCGCGCTGGTCGGCGAATCCGCCCATGTGCTGCCGCCGATCGGCGCGCAGGGGCTCAACATGGGGCTGCGCGATGCCGCCGATATCGCCGAGATCACGGGCCAGGCGATCGGCCGCGGCGAGGATCCCGGCGCGCCGAATGTGCTGTCGCGCTACCAGGCGGCGCGGCGTCCTGATGTCGCCAGCCGGACCTGGGCGATCGACATCGCCAACCGGTCGCTGCTCAGCGATTTCCTGGGCGTCCAGACGGCGCGGGCCGCCGGCCTGCATCTGCTCGGCGCCTTCGGCCCGCTGCGGCGGCTCGCGATGCGCGAGGGTCTCGCGCCGTCATGGCGGCGGTAGCCCCTACTCGTCTTAGGGAAACACCAGCCGTCCGCTCTGGATGAACCACATCACGCTGGTCAGCGTGACCACCGAGGCGAAAGTGCCGATCAGCACCGCGACCGATGCCGGCTCGATCCAGGTGTCGTTCTGGCGCGCGATCACGAACACGTTGAGCGCCGGCGGCAGCGAGGCCATCAGCACCGCGGTCGCAGCCCAGGGCTGCGCGAACGGACCGAACAGCAGCATCAGTCCGAATGCCAGCAGCGGATGGATCAGAAGCTTGATCGCGACCACGCCCGGCACCTCCCACGGCACCCGCTCGAACGGCCGCAGCGCCACGGTGATGCCGAGCACGAACAGCGCCGTCGGTGCGGCGGCGTTCTCGAGGAACTGGATGGTGCGGTCCAGCGCGACCGGGATCGGGATGTGAAACGCGGCCACCAGCGCGCCGAACACCGCCGACATGATCAACGGGTTCTGCACGATCTGCCGCAGCACCACGCCGAACGCGTGCAGCAGCGAGGGATGGTCGCGGTCGGTGAGCTCGATCAGGAGCGGCACGATCGAGAACAGGAAGATGCTGTCGCAGCAGAAGATCAGCGCAGTCGGCGCTGCCGCCTTGGCGCCGAGCACGGCAAGCGCCAGCCCAGGCCCCATATAGCCGATATTGCCGTAGGCTCCCGACAGGCCCGCAAGCGTCGCCTCGCGCAGCGACAGCCCGCCCATCAGTTTGCCTGCGATCATCGCCAGGAAGAACGCGATCACGGTTCCGAGCGTGGTGGCGATCAGGAATGGCGGGTTGTTCAGCTCGGCGAACGGCGTCTTCGACATGATCCCGAACAGCAGCGCCGGCAACGAAACGTAAAGCAGGAAGAAATTCATCCAGGCGAGCCCGCTCTCGGGCAAACCCTTGGCTTTTCCGCACGCGTAGCCGATGAAGATCAAGCCGAAATACGGCAACGCCAGATTGAGGATATCGATCATTCTGAAAGTAGTTTCTCGGCCGGATTTCGGGTCGTTTTAGTGCCGCTAGAATCGGTAAGCCGGGGGTTAATTCGAGGCTTAGCCCCTAGCATCGGCCACAATGTTGGTCTATCGACGAACCATGATCAAAGCGCGCACCGCCAAGTTTCAGATCGGGCAGATCGTCCGTCACCGGGTGTTCTCCTTCCGGGGCGTGATTTTTGATATCGACCCGGAGTTCAACAACACCGAGGAATGGTGGCTGTCGATCCCCGAGGACATGCGGCCGCACAAGGACCAACCGTTCTATCACCTGCTCGCGGAGAACTCGGAGACCGAGTACGTCGCCTATGTGTCCGAGCAGAACCTGCTGCCCGACGATTCCGGCGAACCGATCCGACACTCGCAGGTGGCTGAGATCTTCGTGAAGGACAAATCGGGCGGCTATCGTCCGCGCAACCCGTCGCTGAACTGACGCGCGGCGCCCGTCCGGCGACGGACGCGACGGCGCGGCTTCCGAACTGCTCATACCCCCTCACGCGCGGCCAGCGCCGCCGCGATTGCCCACACCGCAAAACCCGCCAGGGCCAGTCCAGCACCGACGAGACCGGTCGAGGTCCAGCCGTAGCCGGCTGCGACGGCCATTCCGCCGAGCCACGGCCCCAGCGCATTGGCGACGTTGAAGGCGGAATGGTTGAGCGCCGCGGCGAGGCTCTGCGCCTCGCCTGCGACATCCATCAGCCGGGTCTGCAACACGGTGGCGAGCGCGCCGCCCAGGCCGATCAGGAACACGTCGGCGCTCAGCGTCGAGAAGTTCGCCGCCGCCAGCGGATACAGCGCCAGCGTCGCGGCCGACCACAGCAAGAGCCCGCCCGCGGTTGCCATCAGCGCGCGGTCGGCAAAGCGCGGCACGATGATGTTGCCGGCGGTGAGGCCGGCGCCGAACACGCATAGCGTGACGGGCACCAGCGCGGGCGAGGTGTGCGTCACCGCCAGCATGGTCGACGCTAGGTAAGTGTAGACCGAGAACAGTCCGCCGAAACCGATGGCGCCGATCGCAAGCGTCAGCCAGACATGCTTGCGCCCGAGCGCCGAGAGCTCACGCAACGGGCTCGCCTTGCTGTCGGCAACGTCGCGCGGCGCGAAGATCAGAACCAGGATGGACGTCAGCAGTGCGAGGCCGGCAACGATCGCGAACGCCCAACGCCAGCCGATCGCCTGGCCCACGCCATTGGCGAGCGGCACGCCGATCGTCGTCGCAATGGTGAGGCCGAGCAGCACGCGTCCGACGGCCGCCGTACGCTTGTCGATCGGGACCAGCGAGGCCGCGACCAGCATGGCTATGCCGAAATAGGCGCCGTGCGGCAGCCCGGCGAGGAAGCGCAGCAGCAGCATGGTGTGATAATCCGGCGCGAGCCCGGAGAGCCCGTTCATCAGCGCAAAGAAGCCCATCAGCGCGATCAGCAGCGTCCGCCGCGTCATGCGCGCCGACAGCACGGCGATGACAGGCGCGCCCACCACGACGCCGAGCGCGTAGGCGCTGATCGCGTGGCCGGCCTGGGGCTCGCTGATGTGCAGGTCATGGGCGAAGAACGGCAGCAGGCTCATGGTGGCGAATTCGGCGATGCCGATCGCGAAGCCGCCCATCGCCAGCGCAAGATGAACGATGCCCGGATGAAAGCTCCCGGGGGCGTTGTCCTGGTTGAGACGCCCGCCGGCATCGACCGAAGCACGGCCGGTCGGCTGCTCCGAAGGCCGGGAAACCGGTTCCCGCCGCTGCGTGCTGACTCGCTGGGACATTGGGGACTTTCATGATTGCGAACGACGGACGGACTTGCGGCCCAGGCAAAGTCCAGTCGCATCGCGCCATCACGCTTCCACACAGTGGCCGGGGTTCGCAGCGAACCACGCGCGCATTTGCGCATCGAAGGCGCGTGTTGCGCGCTTTCGTCCGGCCTCCCGTGACAGATTTATGATTGTGCTTCGACGCCGGACTTGTCCGGACAAGGCAACGACGATGCGGCTTGGCGCGATCGATTTGCCTTGAGCGACCATCGCACACGACCTGTGCGATCACCAGCGCGGCAGGCTGCCATCAGCCAGTCTGTTTCGCATGACAAAAAAAGGCGCCCTTACGGGCGCCTTTTGCTTGCGACGAACTCGCGACTTCTTGAACGCGCGATCGACGTTGTTACTTGGCGGCCGGGTTGGCCGGAGCCGGCGCAGCGCCACCGCCCGCGCCTTCCAGCTTCTTGCGCTGTTCTTCGGCGCGCTTCTGCAACTCTTCCTGCAGCTTCTTCGAGTTTTCCTCGAACACCTTCGGATCGGTCGGCGGGCCGTCATAGGCCTTGGCGAATTCGGTGTTGAGCGGCAGCGGCAGCGTCAGCGGCGCGCCGTTCGAATTGATCGCCTGGACCACGAGGTTCTGGCCCTTCTTCATGTTGGCGATCAGCTCGGGGGTTGCTTCATAATCGGACATGCAGCCGTTCTGGAAGCAGATCACATAGGGCGCCTGCTGCGGCGGGTTGCTGTCGACGATGATGCGGGTGCCGTGAACCAGCTGCATGCCGAGCGGCAGCGTGACGCGCAGGATCTTCTTCGGCTCGCCTTCCGGCTCGATGATCACGGCGGCGATCACGGGCTGGCCCGACTCGATGCGGCCATCCTTGCCGGTGAAGCAAACCTGCTTGGCGTTGGCTTCCTGGCCCTTCAGGCAGAACTTGGTCCAGGGGGCGTAGATGAGCTGGATCTGCTGATCCTGGGGCGGCTGGGCTGCCGCGGCGGGCGCCTGACCTGCGGCCGGGGCCTGTGCCTGGGGCGCCGCCTGGGCTGCCGGAGCCGGCGCCTTCGGAGCTGCCTTGGGTGCCGCCTTGGGCGCGGCCTTCGGTGCCGCAGGCGCCGGCGCTGCCGGCTGCTGGGCCTGAGCGGCAGGAACCAGGAGCGCTGCAGAGAATGCCGTCGCCGCCATCAGGGCAACAATTCGCCCATGCGGCCGGACCGGGGCGGCCAAGATACGGAAATTCATTGCGGAAAACCCTTTCTGAACGGCAGCGCCCGAAACCGCTGCAGGCGCCGACACATAGCCGTTTGGGCGGCTGTCTCCTAGTCAATTGAGGCGGATACGTGACAGGCGTTCCCGCCTTCGAATTGCACGCCTTCAATACAGCGGCGCGCGGAAAGATCAATGCCGACAAGCGCATTTGCGCACCTGTCACGGCGAGTTTTGCCGCCCTGTGATAAACCTTCCGATGTGACGTTTCGCGAATCAAATCCGGCGCCTCATGGACGTGTTCCCGGTCACGTTTGGCGCACCGCGTCGGCCGCCATCTGGCTCGTCCTGGCGTCCATTCTGGGTTTCCTGACGAGCGCGGTTGCCCCTGTGGCCGCCAGTGAGAGCCACGCCATCGCGATGCATGGCGCGCCCGCGCTGCCTGCCGACTTCAGCCACCTGCCCTACGCCAATCCTGACGCCCCCAAGGGGGGCCGTCTGGTCCTGAGCCCCCGGGAGGGCACCTTCGACAGCCTCAATCCCCTGATTGTCAGGGGTCTCGCCGTGCAGCAGCTCCGGGGCTACGCCTACGAGCGCGGCTATGTCTACGAAAGCCTGCTGGTGCGGAACAATGACGAGCCGTTCACGCTGTACGGCCTGCTCGCCCGCAGCGTCGAGACCGACGATGCCAGAAGCTATGTGACATTCCACCTCGACCCCCGCGCGCGCTTCTCCGACGGGCACGAGGTCACGGCCGACGACGTTGTGTTTTCGCTCGAGCTGCTGCGCGATCACGGCCGCCCGCTGCATCACCAGTATTATTCGAAAGTCGCAAAGGCCGAGGTGCTCGACCCGCTCACGGTGCGGTTCGATTTCGGCGGCGTTGCGGACCGCGAATTGCCGCTGATCCTCGGGCTGATGCCGATCCTGCCGCGCCATGCCACCGACGTCTCCAAGTTTGAAGAGACCACCTTGGCGCCGCCGATCGGCACCGGCCCGTACCGCGTGACGGCGGTCAAGCCCGGCAGCAGCGTGACCTTCACCCGCAATCCGGATTACTGGGGGCGCGACCTGCCGGTGAACCGCGGGCTCTGGAATTTCGACGAGATCAGGCTCGATTACTATCGCGACGCCAACGGCCAGTTCGAGGCGTTCAAGCGCGGCCTCTATGACTTCAGGACCGAGCCCGAACCGCTCCGCTGGCATGACGGCTACGACTTCCCCGCCGCGAAAAGCGGCGAGGTGATCCGCGACACCATCAAGATCGGCACGCCCGATCCGTCGGAATTCCTGGTGTTCAACACCAGGCGGCCGAAGTTCGCCGACGTCAGAGTGCGCCAGGCGCTGCTGATGCTGTTCGATTTCGAATGGATCAACCGCAATTACTATTTTGGACTCTACTCGCGCGCCGGCGGTTACTTCGCCGGCTCGGACCTGTCCGCCTATGGCCGCCCCGCCGATGACCGCGAGCGCGAGCTCCTCAAGCCGTATCTGTCGCATATCGCACCCGACATTCTCGAGGGCCGCTATCGCCTCCCCGAGACCGACGGCTCAGGCCGCGACCGCACCATCCTTCGCGACGCGCTTAAACTCCTGTCGGAGGCGGGCTACGCGCTCGACGGCACGGTGCTGAAGCAGCGCGCGACCGGGACGCCGCTCCGGATCGAGCTTCTGGTGACGACACGCGAGCATGAGCGGATCGCCCTCGCCTATCAGCGCGACCTGAAGCGGGCCGGCATCGACGCCGCGGTCCGGGTGGTCGACGCGGTGCAGTTCGAGCAGCGCCGTGTCGCCTATGATTTCGACATGATCCCCATTCGCTGGGACCAGTCGCTGTCGCCGGGCAACGAGCAGTGGTTCTACTGGGGCAGCCAGGCCGCCGACGTGCCAGGCACCCGCAACTACATGGGCGCCAGGGATCCGGCCATCGACGCCATGATCGCCGCGCTGCTCGCGGCGCGGGAGCGGCCGGCCTTCGTCTCGGCGGTGCGGGCGCTGGACCGGACCCTGATGTCCGGCTTCTACGCTATCCCCCTATTTAACTTGGGAGAGCAATGGATCGCGCGCTGGAATCGGATAGAACGGCCTTCGGCCACGGCGTTGACGGGCTACCTGCCGGAGACCTGGTGGCAGAAGCCCGGCGCGCAATCCAATTGAGCTGCCAAGTTGAGCGACCAAGTGATTTGCGACCCGACGCGGCATGGACCGGTCTGATCGAAGCGATGCAACCGACGTTGAACCTGTGAACCAGTCGATCACCTCGCCCACGCTCGATACGCTGTTCAAGCGCACTTTGGCGCGGCAACCCGAGGCGCTGGCGCTGGTCGACCCGATCAACAAGCAGCGCATCACCGGACAGACCTGCAAGCGCCTGACCTATGCTCAGGCCGACCGCGCGATCTCGGCGATTGCCGCCCACTTCGTCGAGAGCGGATTGCCGGCCAATACCGTGATCGCGGTTCAGCTTCCCTCGACGATCGAATTCGCCCTGACCGTGCTCGCCGCCCATCGCGTCGGCCTCGTGGTGGCGCCGTTGCCGCTATTGTGGCGGCAAGCCGAGCTGACGTCCGTCCTCAACCGCACCGCGGCGCGGGCGATCGTCACCTGCGGCAGGATCGACGGCGTCTCCTACGCAGACATCGCCATGAACGCCGCGGCGGAAGCTTTTTCGATCCGCCATGTCTGCGGGTTCGGCGCCGATCTGCCCGAAGGCATGGCGTCGCTCGATGACGCGATCCTGCAGGACTCGCGGACCGCGCGCCCGATGATCCAGGACGGCCGCAAGGCGGCGCTGATTTCCTTCGACGTCACCAGCGAGGGTTTTCGTCCGGTGCCGCGCGCGCATTTCGGCCTGATCGCCGGCGGGCTCGCGATGTCGCTGGAGAGCGACCTGGCCCAGGGCGCGACCATTATGTCGGCGTTCGCGCCGATGTCGTTCGCCGGCGTCTGTTCGTCGCTGGTGATCTGGCTGCTGTCGGGCGGAACGCTCGTCATGCATCACCCGTTCGACGAGGAAGCGTTCGAAACCCAGTTCAACGATCACGGCTGCGACACGCTGATCGCGCCGGCGCAACTCGCGCTGCGGCTCGACGAGTGCGGCCTGTCGGAGCGCCTGCCCACCCTGCGCAACGCGATCGGCCTCTGGCGGACGCCGGAGCAGGTTGCCTCCAGCGCGCACTGGACGTCGCGGCGGGTGACCTTGACCGACGTCTATCTGTTCGGCGAGGCCGGGCTGTTCGGCGCCCGCCGCAACGCCGAGGACGGATCGCCGGCCCCGATCAAGCCCGGTCCGCACAGCGCGCCGCGTGAGGCTCCCGGCGCATCGATCGCCGGCGAGATCCTGCTGACCCCGAAGGGGACGCTCGGCCTGCGTGGCCCGATGGTGCCGGTCGCCGCCTATGCGCCGCCGCCGCCCCCGGGCGACACCCTGATTGCGCCAGCGCCGCGCGATTACGTCGACACCGAATATGCCGCGCGGGTCGATCGCGCGACCGGCGCCGTCAACATCACCGCCCCGCCGTCGGGGGTCATGACGGTCGGCGGCTACCGATTCCTCGCCCAGGAGCTACAGGAGTGGTCGCGCCGCCTCGGCCAGGGCGCATTGTTGACGGCACTGCCCGACCGCCTCAGTGGCCACCGGCTGGCCGGACGGGCCCAGGACAATGCGCGGGCCCGCGACGCCCTGACAGAACTTGGGCTTAACCCCTTGATGGTCGAAGCATTTCGCGACCGCAGCGGCACCGAAACGCCCTAGAATCTTATCATTGCGTTAGTCTTAGCATTGTGTTGACGCCGCATTAAGCCATGCCAACTAGCATCGTAGCCGTTTGCTGATCTGTGCATTGGTTTCGAGCGTTCGAATGTCTCAACAAGGTCCGGTCCTCATCGTATCGGCGTCGGCAAAGCCGCCGTTTGCCGCGGTCCTCGATGAGACGAAGCTGTTTCCGGTCGTGGTCACCGACTGGAACGAGGTCGGACGCGCCATCGAGCAGGTCAAGCCGGCTGCGATCATCGCAGCCGCCGAGGGCATCGACTTCGTCGCCCTGTCGGGCCTCGCCAAGCGCGCGGCCGCCCGCGCGCCCTATCTGCCGCTGATCGCGGTCGATCCTGCGACCACCCTGCCCGACACCGTCATCGCGTTCTTCCAGCACAAGGGCATGCCGGATCGCCTGGTCGCCCGGCTCAACGCGTCCTTACGCGTTCGCGCCCTGCATGCGACCGTGATGCGCCGCCTGGTGCCGCCGGCGCCGATCGCAATGTCCGATATCGATCCGGTCGGAGAGGCCACCGCGCTCCTGATCGGCCGCGGCGGCGCCTACCCGGCCCTGTCGGTCGCGCTCGGCGAACGTGCCGGCGTGGTCGGTGCGCTGAGCATCGAGGCGGCCGCAAAACATCTCTCCAACCGTGACATCGACGGCATCGTGCTGGCCGAGGGTTTCACCCCGCGCGTGATGGATGCGTTCCTGACGGTGCTGACCGAGGATGTCCGCTTCCGTCCGTTGCCGGTGATCGTCGCCTCCGGCGAGCTGACGCCGCGTTACGAGCTGCCCAATCTCGAGATCGTCACGGCCGGGCCGACACGCGTCGGCGACATGGTGTTGCCGATGATCCGCCAGCATGCCTTCGAGGCGCGGCTCGGCCGCATGCTCAAGGCAATCGACGCCAAGGGCCTGATCGATCCCCGCACCGGCCTGCTCACCAAGGCCGCGTTCGAGCGCGACTTCGCAACCGCCGTCTACCAGACCGCCGAGCGCGGCGGCGCGCTCTCGGTGGCGCGTTTCACCTTCGACAACACGCAGCCGCGCGCGCAATTCGACGGCGCGCGGATCATCAGCCGGCTGATGCGCCAGGCCGATTTCGGCGCCGTGCACGACGACCGGTCGCTCGTCGTGGCGTTCGCCGGGACCGACATGCGCAACGCCCAGGCAATTACGCGGCGATTGGCAAGCGTGATGCGCCACACCCAGAACGGCCGCCGCGACAGCAGGGCCGAGCCCGCCGTCAGCATCGCAACGCTGCTGCCGGGCGATTCCGCGATGTCGCTGCTGGGACGATTGTTCGGGACGCCGGAGCGCGCGGCGTCGTAATCAAGCTCTATGCCGCTTTTCAGTTGCTGCAATCGCTGCGCAGGCAGCGTCGGCAGCAGGCGAAGCCACCTTATCTTGGTGGCTCCGTATGCCTCTCATCCTCAAGCCTCACGCATGCTGTGGCTGCGCCAGCTGGCTGACCTGCGTCGCCGGCGGATCGACAACCAGGGTCCCGCCATGGCCATCACTCGAGGTCGTGAAGGTCGAGGCCATGTAGTTGCCCAGCAGCATGATACTCGCCGTGACGGTGCCGTCCGTCACCGTGAGCGTTCCGCTCGCTGCGTTTCCGCTGATGCTCGGCGTGTGAACGCTCGCGAAATTGATGTTCGCGAAATCGATCGCATCCGAACCGGTCATCCCGGCGACGGTCCCGCCAAAGCTCGCGGAATTGTCGAGCTTCAGCGTCCCTGTCGAGCCCTGGAATGCGACGGTGGCGCTCGACGCTCCCGGCAATTCCAGGGTGGCGCCCGCAGCGATGTTGGCGCTGCCGGAGCTCTCGCCGGTCGCGTTGAAAGACTGCCAGGCCCCCCACGCGATGCCGTCATACGCACGGATCCAGAGCTGGTCGGTACCAGAGCCGGCCTGATAGGTCGTCTGCGAGAGTTGCGCCGCGGTGATGTCGATCTCGGTATTCGCGGCCTGCGATGTGCCGTTGATGCTCCAGTGCCCGTTCGAGTTGGAATCCCACAGCGCATATTTCGTGATGGTATCGCCGTCAGCGTCCGTGGCGCCGAACAGGCTCGATGCGGCGAACGTCTGCCCCGAGACCGTCACGACGTTGGCGACCGAGACGGTCGGCGCCTGGTTGGTGGCGGTGGCCGTGAACGCTGTCCACGTACTCCACTCGCTGCCGTCATTGGCCCGCACATAGAGCGTATCCGACGGCGAGCTGCCGGGGCCGAACACGTAGCTCACCTGCGAGAGATTCGCCGCCGAGACATCGATCTCGGTGTTGGCGGCCTGTGCGACACCATTCACCACAAAGTGGCCATTGCCGCCGGTGTCCCAGAACGCATACTGGGTGATCGGATCGTGCTCGGCATCCGAGGTCGTGAACAGGGTCGAGGCCGCCACCGAATGGTCGTGAACTCCACTGACGTTCGATGCCGTCACGACCGGAGCCGTGTCGGGGCCCGGCGTTGCCGTGAATGCAACCCACGCGCCCCACTCGCTGCCGTCATTGGCCCGCACATAAAGCGTATCTGATGTCGAGTTGCCGGGGCCGAACACGTAGCTCACCTGCGACAGGTTCGCCGCCGCAACATCGATCTCGGTGTTGGCGGCCTGCGCGACACCATTCACCACCCAGTGGCCGTTGCCCCCGGTGTCCCAGAACGCGTACTGCATGATCGGATCGCTCTCGGGGTCCGAGGTCGCGAACAGGCTCGAGGCGAGCACCGATGTCTCGCCGTGGACCGCGGCCACGTTCGATGCCGTCACGACCGGAGGATCATCGATCCCCGGGGTTGCCGTGAACGCGGTCCAGGCGCCCCACATGCTGCCGTCATTGGCGCGCACATAAAGCGTATCTGATGTCGAGTTGCCGGGGCCGAACACATAGCTCACCTGCGACAGGTTCGCCGCGGACACGTCGATCTCGATGTTGGCCGCCTGGGCGACGCCGTTGACGACCCAGTGTCCGTTACCTTGCGTGTCCCAGAACGCGTACTGGGTGATCGGATCGCTCTCGGCATCCGTCACCGAGAACAGGCTCGAGGCGAGCGCCGAGAACTGCCCGTGATTGGCAGTCACGTTTGGTGCCGTCACGACCGGGGCCGTATCGATCCCTGGTGTCGCCGTGAACGCGGCCCAGGCGCTCCACAGCGATCCGGCGTCCTTCGCCCGCACGTAAAGCGTATCGGGCGCCGAGCCGCCGGGACCGAACACGTAGCTCACCTGCGACAGGTTTGCCGCGGACACATCGATCTCGGCGTTGGCCGCCTGGGCGACGCCATTGACCACCCAGTGACCGTTGCCGCCGGTGTCCCAGAACGCATACTGCGTGATCGGATCGCTCTCGGGGTCCGAGGTCGTGAACAGGCTCGAGGCGAGCGCCGAGAACTGCCCGTGATTGGCGGTCACGTTCGGTGCCGTCACGACCGGAGGATCATCGATCCCCGGGGTTGCCGTGAACGCGGCCCAGGTGCTCCACTTCTGTCCGTCGTTCGCTCGTACGTAGAGCGTATCTGGCGTCGAGCCCCCGGGGCCGAACACGTAGCTCACCTGCGACAGGTTCGCCGCGGAGACATCGATCTCGACATTGGCCGCCTGGGCGACACCATTGACCACCCAGTGACCGTTGCCGCCGGTGTCCCAGAACCCGTACTGGGTGATCGGATCGTTCTCCGCGTCCGTGACCGAGAACAGGCTCGAGGCGAGCGCCGACGTCTCACCATGAGTCGCGGTCACGTTCGGTGCCGTCACCACCGGAGCCGTATCGGGGCCCGGCGCCGCCGTGAACGCAGTCCAGCCTCCCCACAGCATCCCGTCATTGGCCCGCACGTAGAGCGTATCCGACGGCGAGCCGCCGGGGCCGAAGACGTAGCTCACCTGCGACAGGTTCGCGGCGGCAACATCGATCTCGGTGTTGGCCGCTTGGGCGACACCATTCACCACCCAGTGGCCGTTGCCGCCGGTGTCCCAGAACGCATACTGCGTGATCGTATCGTGCTCGGCATCCGAGGTCGTGAATAGACTCGAGGCGAGAGCTGACGCCTGCCCGTGATTGGCGGTGACGTTCGGTGCCGTAACAACCGGGGCAGTATCGCTCCCCGGCCCTGCCGTGAACGCTTTCCAGGCCCCCCACAACGTTCCGTCGTTCGCCCTGATGAACAGCGTATCAGGGGCTGATCCTGGCGGCCCGAACACGTAGGTCAACTGCGACAACTGCGCCGCGGGAATATCGATCTCGGTGTTGGCAGGCAGAGCCGCGCCGTTCAACGCCCAGTGGCCGCTTCCCCCGGTGTCCCAGAGGGCGTACTCGGTGATCGTGTCGTGATCCGGATCGGTCACCGTGAACAGGCTGGATGCGGCAACCGACGTCTGACCATGCGCCCCGGTCACGTTGACTGCGTTCACGGTCGGCGCGGTGTCCACAAATCCCGTTGCTGCAAATTGGGTCCAGCCGCCCCAAACCGTACCGTCATTGGCTCGGACGTAGAGCGTATCGGCCGGAGAGCCGCTTGGACCAAAGACGTAGCTCACCTGCGACAGGTTCGCCGCCGCAACATCGATCTCGGCATTGGTGGCCTGGACGACGCCGTTGATGGCCCAGTGGCCGTTACCTTGGGTGTCCCAGAACGCGTATTGGGTGATGGGATCGCCATCGGCGTCCGACACCGTAAACAGGCTGGACGCCGCCACAGAGGTCTGGCCGACCGTTGCCTGTACATTGGGCGCTGACGTGACCGGTGCGATATCGGCTCGCGTCGTGACCAGCGTGCCGGTGCCGGAATCCGTGCTGACGCTGAACCGCACGCCAGGCGTCTGATCAAGCTGCAGATCGTAGGAGGTCCCCCCCTCCGTGACCTGCAGGACATTGCCTGCGAGCAAGGTCACCGAGCCGCCGGATGAGAACGTCACCCCGGCCAGATCGATGCTGTCGCCCAGCACCAGCCCGCTGATGGTCGTCGTCGGCATCGAGGTGCTGTCGATCTTGAGCTGCCCGCCGGACCCGCTGAAGGTGATGCCGCCGCTCGCGACGCTGCCGACCTGCAACTCGACCACGCCGCCCGAAATCGTCACCGGACCAGTCGACCCGCCGGAGGAAACGACTTCCGCGCCGCCGGCAAACACCGTCACGTTGCTGGTCACTGCGCCAGCCACTTTGAACGTGCCGCCGCTGGAGACGGAAACATTGTGGGCCGTCGCCCCGGACAGAACATTCAACATGCCGCCGCTGCTGACGGTCGTGTGGTCGATCGCGCCTCCCGACGACACGTTGACCGTGCCGCCCGAAATCCCGGTTCCGGAGCCGGTCACGCCGGTAACCACACCTCCCGAGAACACGTTCTCGATGCCGCCGGCAAAGACCGCGACGTTACTCAGGACCGTGCCGCCGACGTTGAAGATGCCGCCGCTCGAGACGGAGATATGGTCCGCGGTCGCGCCGGACGAGACATTCAGGTCACCGCCACTGAAGACGGTCGCATATTCGAACGAAGCGCCGGAGAGAACGTCAACCACGCCCGAAATTACGGTCCCCGAACCAGTGACGCCGGTGACGGAGCCACCCGCAGAGACGATTTCGTGGCCGCCGCTCTGAACGGTGACATTGCTGGTGATCTTGCCCCGCACGTTGAGCGTGCCGGACACGTTGATCATGCTGGCCGAGCCTCCGGCCAGAACGTTGAGCGTCGCACCGGCTGCGACGAACGTGCCGGTACCGGCCGTGCCGCTGATGGTGCCCTGGATGACGCCGCCGGACGAGACGTTCTCGATAGCACCGCTCAACACCGCGACCGTATTGGACGTGGTCCCCGTCACGTTGAGAGTGCCGCCCGCCGAGACGGTCGTCCCGGTGGCAAATCCACCGGCCAGGACGTCGAGCGTTCCTCCGGATACGAGCGTTCCGCTGGCGGTGCCGCCGCTGCTGACAAATATCGTCGCGCCGCTTGCAACGAAGGCATTCGTATCGTTGCCCGCGACCGCTTCCGTGCCGCCGGACGAGACGGCCGTACCCGTGTCGCCGCCGCCCTTGCTGATGGTCAGAAGCCCGCCGCTGCTGACGGTGGTGCCGACGGCTGTCCCGCCGGAGGCAACGAACATCGAACCGCCATTGAGCACGGTATCACCGGTGTCGGTTTGGCCGCTCGAAACGGTGTAGGACGATCCGCTGCTTACGGTCACAGGGGCGCTTTCGATAACGACTGTGCCGCCATTGCTGGTGACGTTCGTGACACTGGCGCCGGTAATGAGAATCAAGGTGCCGCCGCTGTCGACGACGACGCCGCTTGCGGTGCCGCCGGACGAAACGACTTCGGTGCCACCGGAGCTGATCACTGTGCTGCTGGCAATGCCGCCCGCCATAACGGTCTCGGTACCGCCGGCGCTGATCACGGTGGTCCTGGCGATGCCGCCGGATGAAACGATCTGGGCACCGCCGGAGCTGATCACGGTGCTGCTGGCGATGGGGCTGTACACGCCGCCGCCCCACACGATCTGTTCACCGCCCGCGATCAGCGTGGTGGAGATCGCCGTTGCGCTGCCGCAGTATTGGCCTTCGCCGACATATTGGATGCTGCCGCTGCCGGTGACCGTCGTGTTGACGGCCGTGCCGGTTTCAACGTAGCCGTACGGCGCAATGTACTGGATTCCACCGTCGGTGACGGTGGTATTGCTGGCGTAACCAATACCGGCGGTTCCGAAGGCGGCATAGCCGATGTACTGCGTAGCACCATCGATGATGGTGCTGACCGCGCTGCCGGCGCCGAGAAATCCAACGATCTGTTCGGAACTGCTTCCCACCACCGTGGTGTTGGACACGACTGCGCTGCCATAGGCGCCAGGGTTGTTATTGTAGTCGTTCGAGACGTACTGGTATCCTCCGCTCACAACCGTGGTGTTGATCGCGGTGCCGCCATATATGTCCTGCCTACCGCCATTGAGAGTGGTATTGATTGCCGTGCCGCCGAAAAAGGTCAGACTGCCGCCGCTGGTGACCGTGGTGCTGCTTGCGGTTGAGCCACTGTCAATTGTCAGTCGGCCACCGATGATCGTCGTGCTGATCGCGGTTCCAACGCCGGTTGTGTAGGAAGGGAGATAGCTGAAGCCGAGGATCGCGTTGCCACCGCTGATCACGGCGCTGATGATGGTGCCGAGAACGTAGAGCTGCGCGGCACCATTTGAGTCGTTGGATACGGTGTCGCCGAAATCGGTGCCGCCGGAGGACACAACGACGGTGCCGACATCGAGCGTGCTGCTGATATACCCACCATTCAGCACGTAGAGCGTGCCGCCGTCCTGGACCGTGTTGCCGCTCTCCGTATCGGACACAGAAACGGTGCTGCCGCTGCCGACGTTCACACCCATCAACCCCTCCCCCGAAAAAACTGATCTCGAAATCCAATAAATCTGGCCGGCAATTCGCCCCCGCAGCCGAGCCTGGCCGATGGCCCAACAGTCGACGCAAACGCCTCCTGGCCCTCACCAACTCACTTGGCGCGGGGTCTCGATCACTGAGTTTTGGAGAGCAGTTGAAATGCTGGCGGGACGCCAACCAGATTCAAGTTGCTACGTCATCCAAAATATAAAGGCCGATCTGAACTAAAAACACGATCAGCTTACAATTCGCCCCAAAGCCGTCAAGATCCAGGTCGCAAAAGTTCAATGTTTCTCGCCAGTTGTTCACATTGTGGAATCGTCGCGCCCGCCTCAGATCTTCCGTTCGCTCTCTGAGTCGAGCCGCGCCAAGGTGCAGAAATATTTGGAAACGAACTGATGTTTGAGAACCACCATCTCCGGGCTTATCCCGGGCATGACGAGTTTGCGTGAGATCGCCTCAAGCTTGCAGACGCAACAACCACCGGGAGGGTGAACCTCACGCCGCCTTCTTGTTCTCCGCGAGATTGGCGAGCTGGCGCAGGATCTCGGTGGTGCCGGCGAGCCGCTCTTCGGGCGTATCCCATTCCTGGAAGAACACCACCTTCATATCGGGTCGCACCTTGGCGGCCTGGCCGTGCTGGCGGATGAACGTCACCAGCCGCTCCGGATGCGCAAAGCTGTTGTCGCGGAACGCGATCACCGCGCCCTTCGGGCCGGCATCGACCTTCCCCACATTGGCCCGGCGGCAATAGGCCTTGATCGCGGCGACCTTGAACAGATAACGCACCTCGTCCGGCAGCACGCCGAAGCGGTCGCGCATCTCCGCGGCGAAACTGTCGATCTCGTCGTCGGTCTCGAGATCGGCGAGGCGTCGATAGAGCGACAGCCGCACGCTGAGGTCGTTGACGTAGTCCTCGGGGATCAGGACCGGCATCCCGATCGTGATCTGCGGCGACCAACGGTCGGCGGCGGGCTCGGCGACGCCGGCCTTGAGGTTGATGATCGCCTCCTCGAGCATCGACTGGTACAGCTCGAAGCCGACTTCCTTGATGTGGCCGGACTGCTCTTCGCCCAGCAAATTGCCGGCACCGCGGATGTCGAGGTCATGCGAGGCGAGCTGGAAGCCCGCGCCGAGCGTCTCCAGCGATTGCAGCACCTTCAGCCGCCGCTCCGCCTGCGCCGTGATCTTCTGCTGCGCCGGCAAGGTGAACAACGCATAGGCGCGCAGCTTGGAGCGGCCGACACGACCGCGCAGCTGGTAGAGCTGGGCGAGACCGAACATGTCGGCGCGATGCACGATCAGCGTGTTGGCGTTCGGGATGTCGAGACCGGACTCGACGATCGTGGTCGAGAGCAGGATGTCGTATTTGCCGTCGTAGAACGCGGACATGATGTCCTCGATCACGGTCGGCGGCATCTGGCCGTGGGCGACCGCGACCTTCATCTCCGGCACGTTCTTGTCGAGGAAATCCTTGACGCCGGCGAGGTCCTCGATCCGCGGCACGACGTAGAACGCCTGCCCGCCGCGGTAGCGCTCGCGCAGCAGCGCCTCGCGGATCATCAGGGGATCGTGCGGCGCGACGAAGGTGCGTACCGCGAGGCGATCGACCGGCGGCGAGGCAATAATCGAGAGCTCGCGCACGCCGGTCAGCGCGAGTTGCAGCGTGCGCGGGATCGGGGTGGCCGACAGCGTCAGCACATGGACCTGGGCGCGAAGCTGCTTCAGCCGCTCTTTGTGGCTGACGCCGAAATGCTGCTCCTCGTCGACGATCAGGAGGCCGAGGTCCTTGAACTTGATGGCCTTGCCGAGCAGCGCATGGGTGCCGACCACGATGTCGACGTTGCCGTCGGTGAGGCCCTTTTTGACCTGGCTCAACTCCTTGGTCGACACCAGCCGCGATGCCTGCGCGATGTTGACCGGGAAGCCGCGGAAGCGCTCGGTGAAGGTCCTGGAGTGCTGACGCGCCAACAGCGTGGTCGGCACCACGACCGCGACCTGCTTGCCCTCCAGCGCCACCGCGAAGGCCGCGCGCAGCGCCACCTCGGTCTTGCCGAAACCGACGTCGCCACAGATCAGGCGGTCCATCGGACGGCCGATCTCGAGGTCCTTCAAGGTCGAGTTGATGGCCCCCAACTGATCCTCGGTCTCCTCATAGGGGAAGCGCGCGCAGAACTCGTCATAGACATGCGGCTGCAGCGGGAATTTCGGCGCCTCGTGCAGCTGCCGCTCGGCCGCGATCTTGATCAGTTCGCCGGCGATCTCGCGGATGCGGTTCTTGAGCTTCGCCTTGCGCGCCTGCCAGCCGCCACCGCCCAGACGATCGAGCTCGACATTGGCGCTGTCGGAGCCATAGCGCGACAAAAGCTCGATGTTCTCGACCGGCAGGAACAGCTTGGTCTCCGCGGCATAGTGCAGCTCGAGACAGTCATGCGGCGCGCCGGAGACTTCCAGCGTCTGCAGCCCGACAAAACGGCCGATGCCGTGCTCGACATGGACGACGAGGTCGCCGGTCGCAAGGCTCGTCACCTCCGAGATGAAATTGTCGAGCTTGCGGCTCGCCTTGCGCGGCCGCACCAGGCGGTCACCGAGAATGTCCTGCTCGCTGATGACGGCGAATTCGTCGGTCTCGAAGCCGGACTCCATGCCGAGCACGGCCAGCATGGTCTCGTTGCGCGGGGTCGCCTGCACGATCCGCCAGGTGTTGACGCTGGTCGTGTTGAGCAGCTTGTGATCGCGCAGCATCGCGCCCATGCGGTCGCGCGAACCCTCGCTCCACAGCGCGACGATCACCTTCTTGCGCTGCGACTGCAGCGCGCCGATATGGCCGACGACGGCCTCGAACACGTTCACATTACCGTCGGCGCGCTCGGGCGCGAAGTTACGGCCCTGCCGCGCGCCGGCGTCGAACATGTCGGGCGAGCCTTCCGGCACCGCGAACGGCGTCAGCCGCGCGAGCGGTGTATCGCCGAGCAGCCTGGTCCATTCGGCCTCAGACAGATACAGCTTGTCCGGCGGCAGCGGCTTGTAGATCGCGCCGCTGCCGGGATGCTCCAGCGCTTCGCGCCGTGCGTCGTAATAATCGGCAATCTGCGTGAAGCGTTCGCGCGCGGCGTCCTCGCCCTGCGGCTCGATCGCGATCGTTGCGCCGTCGAGATAGTCGAACAGCGTGTCCATCCGCTCCTGGAACAGCGGCAGCCAGTGCTCCATGCCAGGATGACGCCGTCCCTCGGAGACCGCTTCATAGAGCTGGTCGTCGCGTCCCGGCGCGCCGAACGCTGCGACATAGCCCATCCGGAAACGGCGGATGGTTTCGGTCGTGAGCTGGAACTCGGACACCGGCACCAGGTCGAGCCCACGCATGTCGAGCAGCGTGCGCTGGGTCTCGGCATCGAAGGTGCGGATCGACTCCAGCGAGTCGCCGAAGAAGTCGAACCGCACCGGCTGGTCGAGGCCGGCCGGAAACAGATCGAGGATGCCGCCGCGCACCGCATATTCGCCGGGTTCGCGCACCGTGGACGAACGGGTGTAGCCGTTGTGCTCGAGCCAGGCCACGACCGAGTCCATCGGCACGACGTTGCCGGGCGCAACCGACAGCGCCTGCGCTGCGACCTGATCGCGCGCCGGGACACGTTGCACGGCGGCGTTCACCGTGGTCAGCACGATCAGCGGCTTGTCGGAGCCGACCAGGCGCGACAGCTTGGCGAGCGCGGTGAGCCGCTGCGCCAGAACGCCGGAATGCGGTGAGACGCGGTCATAGGGCTGGCAGTCCCAGGCCGGAACCTGCATCACGGCGATATCGGGCGCAAAGAATTCCAGCGCGCGGGCGAGCTGCTGCATCCGCGCGCCGTCGCGGCACACCACGGCGAGACTGACCGCCGACCGCTTCGGCTGCGCGGCGATCGCGCGCGCGAGATCCGAGATCACGAGCCCCTCGGCGCCCTCGGCGACATTGGCGATGGTCAGCACCCGACCGGGCGCGAGCATCGCGGCCGGCGATTTCATGGGCTGCTTCATGCGTTGGGATCCGCCACCCTAAACGCCTTGATGCGGGCAAACAGCGCGGTCTGATGCTCGGCAGCCAGCACCCTATCGCCGGTCAGCGCGGCATAGAGGTCGGGGTCCGGCACCTCGATCAAATGCTCGAGCTCGCCGAGCTCCAGATCGGACAGGTCGGCGATGGTCGAATCGGCAAAGCGGCCGAGGATCAGGTCCATCTCCCGGGTGCCGCGATGCCAGCAGCGAAACAAAAGCCGCTTGCGGCGGTCATCGAGCCCGCTGCTCGATCGTGTCGATCCCGTCATGTCCCAAAATCCATCGAACGCCAAAAGCCCGGACGTGCCGGGCGGGCTTGATATAGCGACGGCGGGGGCCGATGTCAGCCCTCTTTTGCCGCGTTTTGGAGATGCTTTGGGCGCATGCCGTCATTGCCGGGCTTGCGCGCCCGTCGAAGCCTTGGCGTAGACGGGACCCGGCAATTCATGCTCGTTAAAAAAAGACGTGGATGCCCGGCACAAGGCCGGGCATGACGTGTCGAAACGGACCTAGATTCTCCTGATGCGCCCCAGCCTGCTCAATCCGCTGTTTGCCCAGGTCACCACCCTCCAGGGTGTCGGCCCGAAGCAGGACAAGCTGCTGCGCTATCTGCTCGACCGCAGCGAGACGCCGCGGCTGGTCGATCTGCTGTTGCACCTGCCGGCCAGCGTGATCGATCGCCGCGCGCGGCCGAAGATCCGCGACGCCGCGGTCGGAACCATGGTCACGCTCGAGGTCACCGTCGACCGCCATCGTCCGCCGCCGCCGCGCAATTCGCGCGCGCCGTACCTCGTCTACGCCAGCGACGACACCGGCGATGTCGTCTTGACCTTCTTCCGCGCCCAGCCCGGCTATGTCGAGAAGCTACTGCCGGTCGGCGAGAAGCGCTACGTCTCCGGCACGCTGGCGATGTATGACGGCATCCCGCAGATCGTGCACCCCGACCGCGTCATCGATGACGTCGGCTTTGCTAAGCTGTCCGGGATCGATCCGGTCTATCCGCTGACCGAGGGGCTCGCGATCGGCTCGCTCCGCCGCGCCATCGCGCAGGCGCTGACCAAGCTGCCGGACCTGCCGGAGTGGATCAGTCCCGAGGTGCTGCGCCGCTGCAACTTCCCGCCGATCAGGGAGGCGCTCACCCGCGTCCATGTTCCGGTCGAATTGACCGACATCCTGCCCGACGGCCCGTTCTGGTCGCGGCTCGCCTTCGACGAACTGCTCGCCGGCCAGCTCGCGCTGGCACTGATCCGCGCCACGCTGCGCCGCCCCGCCGGCGTGCGCAATGCCGGTGACGGCCATCTGCGCAACCGGATCATCGACGCCCTGCCCTATGCGCTGACCAAGTCACAGCAGGAGGCGGTCGCGGCGATCACCGAGGATCTGCGCCAGCCGGTGCGGATGCTGCGCCTCGTGCAGGGCGATGTCGGTTCCGGCAAGACCGTGGTGGCGCTGCTGGCGGCCACCGCCGTCGCCGAAGCCGGCAAGCAGGCCGCGCTGATGGCGCCGACCGAAATCCTGGCGCGCCAGCACATCAAGACCATCGCGCCGCTCGCCGAGCGCGCCGGCATGCGGGTTGCCATCCTGACCGGCCGCGAGAAGGGCAAGGAGCGCCGCGAGCTGTTGGCGCGGCTGGAGGCCGGCGAGATCGACCTATTGGTCGGCACCCACGCGCTGATCCAGGATGACGTGATCTACAAGGCGCTGGCGCTCGCCGTGGTCGACGAGCAGCATCGCTTCGGCGTGCGCGAACGCCTCGCGCTGACCTCCAAGGGCGAGGCCGTCGACGTGCTGGTGCTGAGCGCAACGCCGATCCCGCGCACGCTGGTGCTGACATACTTTGGCGACATGGACGTCTCGGAGCTGCGCGAAAAGCCCGCCGGCCGCCAGCCGATCGACACCCGCGCGGTGCCGATGAACCGGATCGAGGATGTCATGGACGGCGTCGGCCGCGCGCTCGGCGCCGGCAAGCTGGTCTACTGGATCTGCCCGCTGGTCGATGAATCCGAGGCCGAGGGCACCGAGCACCTCACCAACGCGACTGAGCGTTTCGAGAGCCTGCAGCAGCGGTTCGGCGATCGTGTGGGCCTGGTGCACGGCCAGATGAAAGGCACAGAGAAGGATCGCGTGATGGCGCAATTCGCCGCGCACGAGATCGGCTTGCTGGTCGCAACGACCGTTGTCGAGGTCGGCGTCGACGTGCCGGCGGCGACCATCATGGTGATCGAGAACGCCGAACGCTTTGGCCTTGCGCAACTGCATCAGCTGCGCGGCCGGATCGGCCGCGGCTCGGAAGCCTCGACCTGCCTCCTGCTATACAAGGAGCCGCTCGGCGAGATGTCGAAGGCGCGGCTGAAAGTGATCCGCGAGACCACGGACGGCTTCCGGATCGCCGAAGAAGATTTGAAGCTGCGCGGCGAAGGCGACGTGCTCGGCATCCGCCAGAGCGGCCTGCCCGGCTACCGCATCGCGCGCTCCGAGGTGCACGGCCAGCTGATCACCCAGGCCCGCGACGAAGCGCTGCGGATCATGAAGGACGATCCGAAGCTGAAGGGCGAACGCGGCGAAGCGTTGCGCTGCCTGCTCTATCTCTATGAGCGCGACGAGGCCGTGCCGCTGATCGGCGCGGGGTGATTACGCGACACACGCCGAGCCCTCACACCGTCATACTGAGGAGGCCGCAACTCGGCCGTCTCGAAGGATCGACGGCCCGGCTGGTGGCCGTGCATCCTTCGAGACGCGCGCAAGAGCGCGCCCCTCGAGCGACAAAGGCGAAGCCTTTGCGCGGGGATGACGGTGCGATAGCGCGATCGTACGGCCAGACACGCCGCATGGGCGCGCTAGCCTCTACTCCACCTTCGCCGGCGCGGGCTGAGTGGCCGGCTGCAACGAGGCCTGGTTGGCGACGCGCGCGGCGTTGGCCATGCCGGCGAGCGCCGCCGCGCGCTGCTTCTGATCGTTGGCGCCGGGCTGCACCACGCCGGCCGACATGATCAGCGTCGCGGCATCCTCGGTGCTCATGTCGATCTCGATGATCTTGCTCCTCGGCACGTAGAAGAAGAAGCCGGTGGTCGGGTTCGGCGCGCACGGCAGGAACACCGAGATGTGCTCCTCCTCGCCGGGCAGGCTGGCCGCGAGCTCGGCGCTCGGCGCCTGCGAGATCAGCACGATCGACCACATCCCGGGCGAGGGAAACTCGACCAGGCCGACGCGGCGGAAGCTCGATCCGTTGCCGGAGAACAACGTCTCGAACACCTGCTTCAGGCCGCGATAGATCGCACGCACCGCGGGGATCCGACCGAGCAGCCGCTCGCCCAGATCGACCAAGGTTCGCCCGATCAGATTGGCGGTGAGGAAGCCGAGCAGCGTCAGTGCGATGACGGCGACGATCAGGCCAGAACCCGGCAATCCGAACGGCAGATAGGTCTCCGGCCGGTAGGCCGTGGGCACGAACGGCCGGACCAGATTGTCGACCCAGTTCACGAACCACCAGGTCAGATAGAACGTGATCGCGATCGGCCCGGCCACCACCAGGCCGGTCAGGAAATAGTTGCGGAACCGCGCCATCAGCCCGCGGGGAGCGTCCGGAGGCAGTTCACCTGGCGCGTGGGGAGGCACTTTGTTGGACGTCATTGCTGTTCCAGATCGTCGAAGCGGCCGTCCTCACCAGCATGATCCGGAAAAGTGCGCCGCGGATTTCCGAAAAGACCGTGCATAAACAAAAGGCTAGCGCGAGATGATGATCCTGTCCCGAACTTCGGCGCGCAGCACCCCTGAGCTAAGCCATTCTAGCAGGTTTTTGAAGGGCTGCGTGACAGCGTCACTTGCGGCTATTCGACCGTGACCGACTTGGCCAGATTCCGGGGCTGATCGACGTCGGTGCCCATCACCACGGCAGTATGATAGGCGAGCAACTGCACCGGAACGGCATAGACCATCGGCGCGAAGGTCGCCCCCATGTCCGGCATCACGATCGTCACCAGCGACTGGATGGTCGCCTCCGCGGCGCCCTTGGCGTCGGTCATCAGGATGATCTTGCCGCCGCGGGCGGCGACCTCCTGCATGTTGGAGACGGTCTTCTCGAACACCTTGTCGTAGGGCGCGATCACCACGACCGGCATGTGCTCGTCGATCAGCGCGATCGGCCCGTGCTTGAGCTCGCCGGCGGCATAGCCCTCGGCATGGATGTAGGAGATCTCCTTCAGCTTCAGCGCGCCTTCCAGCGCCAGCGGATAGCTGGTGCCGCGGCCGAGATAGAGCACGTCGCGCGACTTCGAGATCTCGCGCGCCAGCTTCTCGATCTGCAGCTCTGAGGTGAGCGCTTCCGACATCAGACGCGGAATTTCAACAAGGCCGTGCACCAGCTTGGCCTCGTCGGCATCGGAGAGTTCGCCGCGCGCCTTGCCGGCGGCAACCGCGAGCGAGGCCAGCACCATCAGCTGGCAGGTGAACGCCTTGGTCGAGGCGACGCCGATCTCAGGACCGGCGAGCGTCTGCAGCACGGTCTCGCTTTCGCGCGCGATCGTCGAGGTCGGCACGTTGACGACCGAGAGCGTGTGTGCGCCCTGCGACTTGGCGTAACGCAGCGCCGCCAGCGTGTCGGCGGTCTCGCCGGACTGCGAGATGAAGATCGCAAGGTCGCCCCTGCGCAGCGGCGCTTCGCGGTAGCGGAATTCGGAGGCAACATCGAGCTCGACCGGAACGCGTGCCAGCCGCTCCAGCCAGTATTTTGCGACAAAGCCGGCATAGCTCGCGGTGCCGCAGGCCGTGATCGAGATGCGCTGGATATCCTTGAAATCGAACGGCAGCTTGACCGGCAGAGCGACGCGCTCGGTCGCCATGTCGACGTAGCGGGCGAGCGTGTGCCCGACCACTTCCGGCTGCTCGTGGATCTCCTTCGCCATGAAATGGCGATAGTTAGCCTTGTCGACCAAAGCGGTCGCGGTCGTGTGCTTGATCGCCTCGCGGTGGACGATGGCGTTGTCCTTGTCGAAGATCGTCGCGCCCTTGCGGTTCAGCACCACCCAGTCGCCGTCCTCGAGATAGCTGATCGTATCGGTGAACGGCCCGAGTGCGATCGCGTCCGAGCCGAGATACATCTCGCCCTCGCCATGGCCGACCGCGAGCGGCGGGCCGTTGCGGGCGCCGATCATCAGATCGTCCTGGCCGGCGAAGATGAAGCCGAGCGCAAACGCGCCGCGCAGTTGCGACAGCACCGCCCTCACCGCCTCGACCGGCGCGACGCCGCCCTTGAGCAGATCGTCGACCAGATGCACCACGACCTCGGTGTCGGTCTCGGTCGAGAACACTGCGCCCTTGTGCTCGAGTTGCTCGCGCAGCTCGCGGAAATTCTCGATGATGCCGTTATGCACCACGGCGACGCGTTCGGTGGCGTGCGGATGCGCGTTGTTCTCGGTCGGTCTGCCGTGGGTGGCCCAACGGGTGTGGCCGATGCCGGTGTGGCCGCCGAGCGGCTTGGCCTGCAACCGGGTCTCGAGGTTCTTCAGCTTGCCCTCGGCGCGGCGCCGCGCCAGCAAGCCGTTCTCCAGCGTGGCGACACCGGCTGAATCATAGCCGCGATACTCCAGCCGCTTCAGCGAATCCACCAGTTGCTCCGCGACCGGAGCGCGTCCAAGAATGCCGACGATGCCGCACATGCGGTTCAATGTCCCCAAAAATCGCCGAAAATTTGCCAAAGCAGCGACATGGTCCCTTAACGGGAATCGCCGGTCGCAAGATACTCAATAATTATTGCCGATTGCGACAGTCTTAAACGGCAACGTTGATGCGACCGGCTGGTTAATCGGGGCTAACTATTTTGGCAAGAGCGCGGGAGCGGGAGGAAGGCGGCCCTCACGATTGGACTATCCCAGACCGACGAAGTACCTTGCGCGATCGTTTACCCAAGCCACCACGTATCGTTCCGCATCGAGGGCACTGATCTGGGCGCAGTCCCGAGTAAGCGGCGTTATTTCTTCAAGCTTCTCCTTCACCGCCCTAGCTCGCGTCGGCGCCACCAAGTTCCAAATCGCCTCCGCGGCCTCTAAGAACGTTTTGGCGTTGCAAAACTCTCCCTTGGCGATAAGCAGTTCGCCAATCCAATTCCGGACGAAGGCTTTGTTCTCGGCATGCCCCCGAGGAGATCGATGAAGAACTAGCGCCGACTTTCGGTAGCAAACTAGCGCTTCGTCAATCTTTCCCATCAGGTGCAAACAACGGCCCGTATTGCCATAGAACGACTCGCCTTTACTTTCATCAAACTCGTCAGGATCAAGTATCTCATCGACCGAAATGCCGTTGAGAAAATAGTCGATAGCCAACTCTGGGTAACCAGCATCACGTCGGGCCAGAGCTAGCTCATGGTCTGTATTAAATCGCGTATCAACATTCGTGCGATCCTTAAGCGCCTTGCCAGCTTCCGCCCATTTCACAGCCTCGGTGTGCTCAAGCCTAGTCCAATGCATGTGGGAGCGGAGCGCGCAATAATTGATATATCGCGCGTCTTTGGCCGGCATTGTTCCCTTATAGTCCTTGAGCAGCTCCACGTACTCGCTTTCGCGACCCAAATTCACCAAAATTCGAAAATGCCTTCCGAGCACGCGATCAAAACGACCATAGGCGGGATGATTTTTCCAATCGATCCTCCGAAAAAGGAGCCTTGCTACGCGAGAGAATTCACCGGGCGCGTCGCTCGCATAAAATGCATATGCAACATCGGATAGCGTATCGAAGGCTTGCTCATACTTCTCTGCCTCGATCAGCAATTCCGCGTTCTCCGTCCAATTTTGAAGATCGCGCACTGGCCTAACTGTGATGTCCTTTGCGAACAAACTTATGACTTTTACATAAACAGCAATGATAGAATCGATGAAACGAACTCGATCCTCAAGAGGAAACGTGCGTCGAATGAACTCGCGAACAAGCGGGTGCAGATCAAAGAGATCGTCTGTTGGAGGACTCGGCTTGATAACAATCAGATTCTGATCTCTAAGCGCACGCAGTGCTCGACTGACTTTATTGAATCTGATTTGGTGCGCTAGGTAATCCCCTAGCGTTTGAGCTGTCTCCGGTCGCACTGCTTCCGCCATCGTCTGCAGAACGAACTTTTGATTTTCGTCGAGGGTTCGCCAAATCAGCTCAAGAAACGAAACGACGGTAGCAGGAACCGTTCCGCTTTTGCTGGTCATCTGATCTAAAATCCCGCGAAATACCGCAGGTTTCTTGGCAGATTGAGCAGCTATCAGATCAAGCCAGAACGCGTGCCCACCAGTGAATCGGTGCACCTCCTCAATCTCGATACTGGACCTGACGGCACCACGCCTTTCAAATAGCTGTGCTGTAGCGACAACGTCCAAGCCCGAAACGCTGAACGTCAACACGTTGACATCCAGATATTGGATATCCGGGCGACACGTAAAAATGAGACGACAATTCGTCCCATGACTTAGGTAAGCAGCCAAGAACCGAGCGGCGTTTCCAACTAAACTGTTCTTTTCGAGATCTACGTAATGATCGACATTGTCGAAAACAAAGAGAACTCTCCGGCTCCTTGTCAAGCCCGCCAGCAGTTCAGCGAGTGACTCCATAGTCTGTTGAGCAAGATAATTTGCGGACGAATGACCGCCCGATAAACGCCCAATGATGCTGATTACTTGATTCTCAAACCGCTCGCCCTCTTCTTTGCAATCCCTCCAAACGTAGGTATCAAAGAGTCCATGCTCCTTTGCAACTTCAAAGAATCTAGCAGCGATCGTTGACTTTCCTTGCCCGCCGAAACCTGTGATGAAGCAGGCGCGCTGAGGCATATGGCGGAGCTGATCTATCTCTCTGTCACGGCCCACGAACACTTCGGCACGCGGTGGCCGGTCCTCATCGCGATCAATGCTGCTATTTTGCGCCTTTTCGCCACCTGCCGGCCCGAAATTTCGGTTCTCTTTCTGTGTCGACTGCCAATTTTCGAGCAATGCCGGAAAGAACGAGTGGCAATCCACTCCCGCGTAGAACGTTACTCGACCTCGATCGAGGCCAGCAGATAGTCGTTTGCTGAGAGGATTATCTTGTGGTGGCGCGCCTGAAAAGAAAGTCCATATAATCTCGGGACGAGCAATATCGTCTTCGATAATTTCGCTCAAAGCTTCCGTGAATGTGTCGTCCCAACCGCCGTAGCCAATGACAACTAAGACGTTCGAACCAATCAAAGATTTCAGCGAAGCTTTGAGCCGTGGACGTGACTGGGTTAGCTGACGCGATGTGTGAAGCGTGTCCGCTCCATGCCAATATCCGTGCAAATGGACAATGTGGCACCCGGACGAGTGCGTTTGACTCAGATTGCCGTCTCTGTGAAGGACGGTCCGAAATGCCAGGCCGCCGGCCTCTCTTATTGACACTTGGAGAAGGGGATCAAAATTGGTCGTGAGCAATGTTTGACCAAATTTGCGAGGCTCAAGAACAGCCAATCGTCCGAGCGCTCGCGTAGCTTGGCTAGTGAACCAGCTTCCGTTTTCTTGATCGAGACCCTCACACTCCGTGTCTGTCGGAACTCTGGAGAACGAGCGTGCCGGTCTTGCCATCATCACGGCGCGTTTGATCACATCGTTCGCGGCATTCTGACCACGTCGACCAATAAGATAGGAAAATGCGGCTTGGTAAGGCTGCGCGCTCCCTTGCATTTCGCGCTCAAAGGCCTGCAGTTGATCTGAAGGAAACTCCTCCCTGATCAGGTCGATTACGCCCGTGACGTTGGGAACACCAAGTGCATCATCAATCGGAGCATTCAAAGCTGATCCGACGAGAAAAACGACTGACTGCTCTGATCGCGCAATGCCAGTGGTAAGTCGTTCAAGTAAGGCGCTTTGATCATAATACTCGAAGTGCGGTAACGACATTTGGCAACCCGTAATGTGTCTCGATTTATTCGTACCTGAAGACCGCTCTGAAAGAACGAGGTTCGCACGCGCAAGTTGTTGATAGTTCGTTGGGGGTGGCAAACTGCGCGATGCGCCCGCGTGTCATGAACCAAGCGGCTGAATTCGCATCACTATTTCCCAAGATCGATAGCTGATTGCCCGTCCTGCAACCCAGCTTATTCACGTCGAAACCAGTCATTAACGGCTTTCGGAGAGGGTGCCGCCGCCGGAGGTACCCTGATGCAAGCCACGCACGAACGTGAGACGCAGCGCCTCGATGTTTTGGCCGAACTCGACATCCTCGATACGCCGCGCGAGCTCGCCTTTGATCGCCTGACCGGGCTGTGCCGCAAGATCTTTCGCGTGCCGATGTCGACGCTGACGCTGATCGACGGCCATCGGCAATGGTTCAAGGCCTCTGAGGGCATGGCGGATCGCGAGACCGCACGCGGACCTGCGCTGTGCAACTTTGCGATCGCGCAGGACCATCCCCTCATCATTCCCGACACGGAACGCGACCCGCGCCTCGCCGACAACATTTTCGTGCGCGGCAAGCCATTCATCCGCTTCTATGCCGGCGCGCAGCTCAAGATCTCAGGCGCGATCGTCGGAACCCTGTGCGCAATGGACACGCGCCCCCGCGAGTTCGATGCCGATGCGGTCAGCATGCTGACCGACCTCGCCGCGATCGCTGTCGACGAGATGATGCTGCGGAATTTGAGCATGCAGGATGGCCTCACCGGCTGCTCCTCGCGGCGCGCCTTCCGCGGCGAAGGGGAACGGCTGACCGCGCTGGCCGCACGGCATCTCAGTCCGCTTGCCTGCGCCGTGCTCGATGTAGATCACTTCAAACAGGTCAACGATACCTATGGGCATGCCGTCGGCGACATGGTGCTGGCGGCCGTCACGGACGCCGCGCGATGTGCGCTGCGCAGTTCCGACGTGATCGGCCGGCTCGGCGGCGAGGAATTCGGCATCCTGCTGCCGCACACCCCACTGGACCAGGCTATGGGCGTGCTCGAGAAGGTGCGCGCCGCCGTCGCAGCGACCCGGATCGAGACGCCGGCCGGCACGATCCGTGTCACCTGCAGCCTTGGCGGCGCGGTGCTCTCGCCCGGCAACTGCTTCGACGACATGCTGCGCAACGCCGACCTTGCGATGTACGGCGCCAAGCAGGCCGGCCGCAATCAGGCGCTGGCCTGGGTCGAGCGGGCGCCGTCGATCGCGCCGACCGCGCGTCGTGTATTCAAGGCCGGCAAGATCAGCTTCAACGCCGGCCATTCCACGATCGACTGCACGGTGCGCGGCCTGTCGCGCGACACCGCGACGATCGAGGTGCTGTCGATCTCAGGCATTCCCGATCAGTTCAAGCTCGCGATCGCCGCCGACGCGCTGTCGCGGGCCTGCCGCATCACCGCGAAGGCCGACAACCGGATCGAGGTCGCCTTCACCTGAGCGGCGGCGCGGAATTATCTCCACAGGTCAATCTCCAATCGTCATTCCCCGGTGCGCAATTGCGCACCGGGGAATGACGAGCGATCAGCGGTCGGCATTGATTGCAACCCAGGCGTCCGTTCAAGACGCCCTTATTGTTCGACCCGGTAGAGCCGCCATCGCTCCGGCACGCCCTTGAGCTGATGCGCGCCGCGATCCCTGAACTGAATGGCTGACCCTGGCATCAGGTCCTTGACCGCGCTCGAGACCAGCACCTCGCCGGCGCGCGCCTTGGCGGCGACACGCGCACCGATGTGAAACGCAAGACCGATGACCTCCGCGCCGCTCACCTTGTACTCGCCGGCGTGCAGTCCCACCCTGATCTCGAGCCCGAGCGTGCGCACGGCCTTGACGATCGCGGTCGCGCAATTGATCCCGGCAGCGGGCGCGCGGAACGTCGCCAGCACACCGTCTCCCGTCGTCACGACCTCCTTGCCGCGCAAGGCCTTCAGTTCGCGGCGAACGGCGGCGTAGTAGTGATTCATCACCGTTGCCCAGCGCGAGTCACCCAGCCGCGCGGCTTTTTCGGTGGATCGGACGATGTCGACAAAGAGGATCGTGGCGAGCGCCTGTTTGAGCTCCGAGCCTCGGTCCGCGGTCCGGCGCCGGTTCGCAATATTTCCCGTCAGCGGTTCATAGCTATGGCTGCGCCGCCGCCCGACGGCCGCCTTGGTGTAGTCCTGCGCACGCTGCACCGTGCGGCAGCGAACGGTTTTTTCCTGCGGCGGAAACGTCCAATAGACCTTTCGCCCGGCTCCGGCGCCCTGAACCTCCACGGCGCCCCATTTCAGGAAGACCGTCGAGCCGGCCCGTCGAATGCACCATGCCTTCGATGTGTATCCGGACACGTTCGACTGATGGACTCCGATGCGAAGGAATTTGGGCATGAGCGTCCGGCCGATCGAACGAGCGCTTGGGGGCTAACCTAAGGTAAAACGTAGCCATAGATTTCCGCATTGGCAACGGTGCTCGTCTCCGCACCGATCAAAAGCGCCGGGCTCTGCGATGTCCGATATCCAGCTCTTGGTCAGCTCCGGTATTCGCGCCTCTGCCCATTCGATACGACGTCAGCGACGACCGACAGAATTGCCTCGTCCTGCGCTTTCGCTATCGGCTGTTCTTCATCGCGAAATCGCGCCGGGGTCAGCCGGCTGCGGTCGACGGTGATGCCAAAGATGTCGAAGCGGTTGTAGTAGCCGACGACGTCGTGAAACTGCTTCGGCTCGACGCAGCGATTGAGATCGATCTCCGCGTAGGCGATCCCTTCCTGGTCCTGCAATTCATCGCCAAAGACACCACCCGTCGGATCGACGAAGAAGCTCGCCGCACGCGGCGTCTGGTCGATCACGTCGGCGATGGTCCTGTCGCGTTCAATCAGGAAGGCCCGCATCGGCTGGTCCATGTAGCCGGCGGTGACGATGCCGAATACCTTGGCTTCGAAGCAGTGGGCGCTGGCCCGGATGCGGTTGGCGGCGACGTTGTCGAAATTGCCGCCGCCTGCCGGGCGCCTTGTGGGCCACATCGGCGGCCAGCTCGAGATGTGCACCTGTTCGCCCTGCGCCATCAGCGCGAAGCGGGCCAACGGATTGGTGTTCTCGCCACAGATCAACCCACCGATCCGGCCCTGCCGCGTCTCCGCGACCTTGAGGCCCGCGCCGTCCCCCGACGACCACACCAGCTTCTCATAGAAGGTCGGAACTAGCTTGCGGTGATGCACCAGAATTTCGCCGGTCTCGCCGATCAGCAGGTTCGAGTTCCAAAGGCCGCCAACGCTGACGGCCGAGCGCTCGCTGATGCCGATCGAGACGGTGACGCCGAGGCCGCGCGCCTCGGCGCACAGCCGGGCCACTTCCGGCCCGTCCACCAGCACCGACTGCTCCGCCATCCGCACGAACAGATCGTGATTGTCGATCGGCGGCCACAGCGCGGCCCAAACCGGAAAGGCGGGAATGTAGGTTTCAGGAAACGCAATCAGCTCGGCGCCGGCCCTGGCCGCCTCGCGCATGATGGCGATCGCCTTTTCGGTGGTCGCCCGGCTGTCGAGGAAGACGGGCGCGGCGTGGACGGAAGCAGCCTTGAAACGAGGGAGCATGACGAAAATTCCGGCTAGAGCGTTTTCCCGCGAAGTGGATACCGGTTCGCGCGAAGAAAACGCGTCAAAACAAGATCTAGAGCTCCGTTCCGATCCAATCGGAACGGAAAAGCTCTAGGATCAGGGAGACGAAGCGGTATCATCCCTGCCTTTCCGGCACGCATGGGAATTGTCGCAAGGTCGGTTGCGAAGGATCGGAGCCGTCGGCGCATTGGAACGGGAATTGCTTTGCTGACAGGGGCCGTAAATCCGGAGGCACGCCATGTTCGATACGATCAACTGGGACGATTTGCGGGTCTTCCTCTGTGCCGCTCGCGCCGGAAATTTGAGTCAGACCGCAAAGCGGCTGCGGCTGGACCATTCCACCGTGAGCCGGCGGATCGCCCAGATGGAAGCTTCGCTCGGAATCGCGGTGTTCGAACGCCACCGCACCGGGCTCAAGCTCAACGAAGTCGGCGAGCGCTTGTTGCGTCATGCCGAGCGGGTCGAGAGCGCGGTGATCGCCATTCGTGAGGAGGCCAGCGCCAGCGACACCCAGGGACTGATCGGGACCGTGCGGCTCGCCACCATGGAGGGGATCGCCTCGCTCTATCTGGCGCAACGCTTCGCGAAACTGCGTCGCACCGCGCCGCAACTCTCCGTCGAGCTCGTCACATCAGCGCAGACGGTCTATGTGCACAAGCGCGAAGCCGATCTGTTCGTGTCGTTCTTCCGGCCACCCGGTCCGGGCCTGATCTCCGAGCGCATCGGCAAGTTTCGGCTCGGGCTATTCGCGAGCCAGAGCTATCTCGACCATCACGGCACGCCTGCAAGCCTTCGCGACCTCGCCGATCATTGGTTCGTCTCCTACATCGAGGATCTGATCCAGGTCGATTCGGTGCGCTGGCTTGCCGACGTCATCGAGGAGCCGAAGATCGCCTTCCACTCCAACAGCATGATCGCACAGATGAACGCCGCGGCGGGCGGCCTCGGCATCGTCATGCTGCCGAGCTTTGCCACCAACGACCGGCCCGACCTGATCCCCGTGCTGCCTGCCCTCGCCGGCACCTTTCGCGAGGTCTGGCTCAACGTCCACAGCGACCTGCAATTTGCCCCGCGCATCCGCGCTGTCCGCGCGTTTCTGAAAAATACCCTGAAGCAGGACCCCGACATGCAGGTCACGCTGGCCGATGCCCTGCCGCAGCCGCGCACGGCAGATTGCAAAAATCCATAGTTCCCTTCCCCTGGAGCCCGGCTGAAGCTCATTCGATTGGCGCAAGGTCGCGCACGCTGAAGCTTCGAGGGGCAAGCATGAACGTGGTTATTCCCGGCAAACCCGATCCGGCGCCGAGTGTCAGCGCCTTGGCCAAAAAGCGGCTGACAGTCGCGCTCGTGCTCAGTGCCGCGATGATCGTGATCTATTTCGGCTTCATGGGGCTGTTCGCGTTCGACAAGCCGCTGCTCGGCACCATCCTGATGCCCGGCCTGTCGCTCTGCATTGTGCTCGGCCCGCTCGTCATCATCTCCTCCTTCGCGCTCTGCCTGGTCTACGTGCTGTGGGCGAACCGGGTGTTCGATGCCGGCATCCGCAATCTTCGCTGAAGGGGCAGAGCAAGATGGGCAGCAGCACGCTTTCGATCGGGTTCTTCTTCGCCTTCATGGCGTTGACCTTGGCGATCACCTATTGGGCCGCGCGGCGCACGCGCACCACTGAACACTTCTTCGCCGCCGGCGGCCAGGTCACGCCGTGGCAGAACGGCTGGGCCCTCGCAGGTGACTTCCTGAGCGCCGCCGCCCTGCTCGGCATCGCCGGCATCGTCACCTCGAACGGCTTCGACGGCATGATCTATTCGATCGGGTGGCTGGTCGGCTGGCCGATCATTCTGTTCCTGATCGTCGAGCCGCTGCGCAACGTCGGCCGCTTCACCTTCGCCGACGTCGTGGCCTATCGGCTGCGCCAGCGCCCGGTGCGCCTCGCCGGCGCCGTCGGGACACTGGCCGTCATCCTGTTCTACCTGATCGCCCAGATGGTCGCGACGGGATCGCTGATCAAGCTGCTGTTCGGCCTGCCCTACACCTGGTCGGTCATCGTGGTCGGCAGCGTCATGCTGGTCTATGTGCTGTTCGGCGGCATGTTGGCGACGACATGGGTGCAGGTGGTGAAGGCTGCGCTGCTGATGGGCGGCGGCATCCTGCTCGCCTTCCTCGTGCTGACCCATTTCGAGATGAACCCGCTCAAGCTGTTCGCCGCGGCATCCGAGAAGTACGGCACCAAGGTGCTGCAGCCGGGATCGAAGGTGGTCTCGGGCCAATGGGACGCCATCTCGCTCGGGCTCGGCCTGATGTTCGGCACAGCCGCGATGCCGCATGTGCTGATGCGGGCCTATACGGTGAAGGATGCCAAGGCCGCGCGGTTGTCGATCCTCTATGCCACCGGCTTGATCGGCGTCTTTCATCTGATGGTCTTCATCATCGGCTTCGGCGCCATGGTGCTGGTCGGCGCCGACGCGGTGGCAAAGGCCGGAGGCGGCGGCAACATGGCAGCGCCGCTGCTGGCGCTCACGGTCGGCGGCAATGCCTTCTTCGGCTTCATCTGTGCGGTCGCGTTCGCGACCATGCTCGCCGTCGTCGCCGGGCTGACGCTGTCGGGCGTCGCCACGCTCTGCCACGACGTCTGGACCAATGTGATCCGCAACGGCAGCGCTTCGGAGGCCGAGCAGCTCAAGGTCGCACGTGTCGCGACCGTCATGATCTCGATCTTCGCCATCTTCCTCGGCAACGCGTTCGAGGGCCAGAACGTCGCCTTCATGGCGGGCCTTGCGTTCTCGATCGCCTGCGCCGCCAACTTCCCATCGCTGGTGCTCGCCATCACCTGGCGCCGCTTCACGACACCTGCGGCCGTGGCGAGCATCCTCGTCGGCACGCTGAGCTCGCTGGTGCTGATCTATCTGTCGCCGACCATCCAGGTCGACATTCTCGGCAAGCCGCTGGCCGCGATCGAGCACCAATGGTGGTTCGTGTCGCTGCGCAACCCGGCGATCATCAGCATGCCGCTGTCATTCGCAGTCGCGATCCTGCTATCGCTGGTCACACGGGAGAAGAACGCAAATCGCGCCTTTGACGAGATGCAACGGCGCATCCTGCTCGGACCGATTCAGCCGAACACCGATGAGCCTGCCCGGGCCAAGAGTGCGGCCTGAACAGCGGCGCGCAGGGTGAGATGTCGCGATAGCGCGGTAACTCACATATCGTGCAACACATTCAGTGTCGTCCTGGCGAAAGCTAGGGCCCATTACCCCTTACGCCAATTGCTGCGCGACGCTGGGGCCCCAATCCCTCTCACAATCACATGTCGTGGTTATGGGTCCTGGCTTTCGCTAGGACGACGATTGGGGAGATTGCGTGACCAAATCTATCACCGCTCTGCCGGCACAGTGTTGAAGCCGTTGCGCCGGCATGACGACAATCACGCCAGCCGCTCACTTCCCCTTCGCGGCCTTCGCCTTCAGCTTGGCTGCGCGATAGCGCGCGGCGCCGCCTTCGCGGATCGACTGTTCGCTGCGCTCGAGCGCCATCGCGTCGTCGGGGACGTCCTTGGTGATGACGGAGCCTGAGCCGATATAGGCGCCCTTGCCGATCGTCACCGGCGCGACCAGCGAGGTGTTGGTGCCGACGAAGGCGCCCTCGCCGATCAGCGTCTTGTGCTTGAGGAAACCGTCATAGTTGCAGGTGATGGTGCCGGCGCCGAGATTGGAATTGGCGCCGACATGGGCGTCGCCGACATAGGAGAGATGGTTGACCTTGACGCCGGCCTCGAGCACAGCGGCCTTGGTCTCGACGAAATTGCCGATCCGTGCACCGTCGCCGAGCGAGGTGCCGGGCCGCAGCCGCGCATAGGGACCGACCGACACCTTCTTGCCGATACGAGCCTCGACGATGTGCGAGAAGGCATGGATCACGGCGCCGTCGTCGATCGTAACGCCCGGTCCGATCACGACAAACGGCTCGATCACAACGTCCTTGCCGAATTTGGTGTCGGCGGCGAGATAGACCGTGTCCGGCGCGATCAAGGTCACGCCGGCCTCGAGCGCCTGCTTCCGCAGCCGCGCCTGCACCACGGCCTCCGCCTCGGCGAGCTGTGCCTTGGTGTTGATGCCGCGCACTTCGTCTTCGCTGGTCTCGATCACGACGGCCTCCAGTCCCAGTTCCCTGACGATGCCGACCGCATCGGTCAGATAATATTCGCCCTTGGCGTTGGCATTGCCGATCTTCTCGATGATCGCGAGCGCCTTGCTGCCGCCGAACGCCATCACGCCGGCGTTACACAGCGTGATCTTGCGCTCCTCGGCGCTGGCATCGGCATGCTCGCGGATCGCAACCAGTCTGCCGTTCTCGGTCACCAGCCGGCCGTAGCCGGTCGGGTCGGCGGCCTGGAAGCCGAGCACCGCGAGCGCTGCGCCGTCGCGCAGCGGCGCGCGCATCCGCGCAAAGGTCTCGGCCGAGATCAGCGGCGTGTCGCCGAACGCGACCAGCAGGTCGTCGGCGCCGCGGGCGAGCGCCTCGCGCGCCGCCAGCACCGCATGCGCCGTGCCGAGCCGCTCGCGCTGCACGAAGATCTGCGCATCGGGCCGCACCCGGCGCGCCTCGGCGGCGACCGCCTCGTGGTCGGGACCGATCACGACCGCGAGTTGCGAGCCCTCGCCGGAGGCTGTGGCATCGAGCACGTGCGCCAGCAGCGACTGCCCGGCCACCGGGTGCAGCACCTTCGGCAGCGACGAACGCATCCGCGTACCCTCGCCGGCCGCAAGCACCACTGTCAGGCTCGATCGCGCAGTCATTCAGTATCCTCGACGGTTCGCGCAATCCGCTGCGCAACGCTTTCTTTGAGGCCGTCTTTAATTGTTTTCCCCGGCAGAAGAAACCGATTCGCCTCGGTGGCCCCTCAGATTCAAGTTCCCGGTCCATTTCCTGTTAATCTTTGCCTCGTGATTCGGCGGGCCTTGAGGAGGGCCAAGCGGGCTTTGGCCAAAGATCCCGACAATCTGGCGGCGGATTTCGATGCCGAGAGCAGCACCGGCTTTTTGGCCGAGGAGGATGCTCTCGATCGCCGCATGCTGTGGCGGCTCGGGTCGTGGGGCGTGGCTGCGGTCGGCGCCGTCACCATCGCCGTGATGGCCAACCAGTCGGCGCTGACGCTGCGGCGCGACCAGGTCGCCGCATCCGATGTCGCACGACAGGCCCAGCAGTTGCAGACGCTGGCGAAGGAGAGCCATAACGAGACGCGCCGGCTGGCATCCGCGATCGATACGCTCAACGGCGACCGCGACCGGCTGTATTCGCGCGTCACCACGCTGGAACAGGGTCTCGACTCCGTGACCGGCACGATCGCGAAACAGCCGGTGGCAGCCGTGCCGGCACCAACATCCTCGGCAGCGGCGCCGGCCACGCCGCCCGCTTCAGCCAATTCGGCGCCCGCGGTGGCGGCACCCGCTGTTGCCGCGGTCGCAACGACGCCACCTGCCGCGGTGGACAAGCTGGTCGCGACCGACAAGATGGTGGCATCCATCGACAGCAAGGCGCCGGCGCCGGCACCGGTCGAGAAGCCAGTTGCTACGACCGAGAAGCCCATGGCGGCCGACAAGAAGCCGACGGCCACCACGAGCAGGCCGCTGGTTGCCACGGAGAAGCCGTCGGCCCCCGAGAGTTCGCCGCCGGTTTCTGCCGCCGCCCCATCGGTTGCCAGTCCGATGAGCGCGGCGGCCGCCGCGGCCAATACCGACGAAATAAAGCCGGCCGCGCCAGCAGCCGCGGCCACGCCGGTGGACAAGCCGCTGATGGCATCGCGCGATCCCGCGCCGAACAGGGCAACCGAAGCGGCCAAGCCGCCGACCGCGAGCGACGTCAGCGCCGCGCCGATCCCGCCGCTGGTGATCACCCCGGATCCGGACTCCGAAGTTGAAGAGGATGCGCCGAAGGCGCAGGTCCAGCGCACCGAGTTCGGCGTCGATCTCGGCACGGCAAATTCGGTCAATGGACTGCGCGCGCTGTGGCGCGGTCTCTTGAAGTCGAAGGCCAACGCGCCGCTGGCGGCGCTGCGGCCGATCATCGTCATCAAGGAGAACAGCAACGGGCTCGGCATGCAGTTGCGCCTGGTCGCCGGACCGCTGAACGATGCCGGGACCGCCGCCAAGATTTGCGCCGGCCTCAGCCTGGTCCAGCGGACCTGCGAGACGGCGATCTATGACGGCCAGCGGCTGGCCCTGAACGAGCCGCCTGCCGGCGCCAAGCCGGCTTTGCCGCACCGGCGGGTCGCGCCGAGGCGCACCGCCGCACCACCGCCGCAGCCGGTTGCGGAGGAAAAGAAGCCGGAGCCGACGACAATCTCCTCGATGTTCCGGCGGAACAGCCAATAATCATGTCCGGCAAGGGATTGCGGCCAAATTCTCAACTAATTTCGCTGCGTCTCGCCGAGTCTTGTCCGAAGCCCCGTTCCCGACCATAGTGCCGCGATGACAAAACCTCCGTTCCGTCTCTCCCCCTATCAGGTCCAGTTCCTGATGGTCGTGGGCTTCGTCACTGTCGGTTACGCGCTGTACGTGCGGTATCTCGCGATCGAATTCTCGCCCGTTGCACTGGCTTGCGACGCCGGCACGCAGACCATGCTCTGCAAGGCCCGCGCGCTGTCGACCGTGCTGTTCAAGAACTCGGTGTTCGGGATCACCGCGCTGGTGATTGCGGTGCTCAACCTGACGCGGCCGTCGATCGTGCTGCTCACCGTCGGCTTGATCGCAGCCGGGCTCGGGATCGTGCTTTACAACGTCGTGCTGTCGGGGCTCGCGATCGGACTGTTCATCCTGGGTTTTGCGCGGCCCGCGCCCGCCACAGCGTAGCGGCGAGCAGAAGGTACATCACACAGGTCCAGTCCGACTGCCAGTTGATCGTGCCCTCGTTGCAGATCGTGTAGACGGCGGCGATCGCCAACAGACCGGCGAATACGGATTCCGCGAGCGGGCGGATACCTTCCTTCGGGCGATTGAGCATGGTCAGCAACGCGAACGGCACCACGGCCATGGTCAGCGAAGCATACGGAAAATCGCGGTAGCGAGGGTCGAAGGCGAAGCCGAGCGCGGTCTCGGCTGCGATCACCGTGGTGATGACCAGCACGATCGCCAGCACTGCGCCGATCGCGCCCTTGCCGCGATAGTCGCGCGGCCCGACCAGCTCCAGGAAGGTCGGCAGCGAGCGCCCGGCGATCAGTGCATGCGCAGTCAACAAGGGCGAGGCGATCGCGGCAGCGAGCAGCACGCCCCAATGCAGCCAGCCACCGACGCCGTAGCTCTCATAGTACATCTTGTCGCCGGCGATCCCGAGCAGCGTCCCCGCCGTCGTCGCCGAAATCGCGACCGCGATCCAGGCCGACGGCCGCGGCGTCCAGGGCCGGCGGCGAAGCGTCAGCCAGGCCGCGAGGAAGGTGGCGATCGACAGCGCCATGCCGCCAGCCATCTGCAGCTTCCAGTCCGGGTAATTGCTGATCGCAACGCCGGGCGGGTACTTCACCTGCCGCTTGACCGCATCGAACAGGCCCCAATTGCCGCCGACGGTGCCCTCGAGCTTGCGCTTCCAGGGCTGGTCATAGGCCTCGATCAGGTTGACCCGAAAGCCCTCGCGCTTGGCGAGATCGAGGATCTCGGACACCACCCGCGCCTGGTTGGTGCGCGACGGCAAGGCGCCCTCCCGCATCCGTCCCGCGCTCGGCCAGCCAGTTTCGCCGATCAGGATCTCCTTGCCCGGGAACGCCACCGCCATCCGCTTGCGGATATCGTCGACATGCGCCGCGGCGTACTTCGCCTTGATCGGAACGTCCTCCCAATACGGCAGGATGTGAATGGTGACGAAATCGACCGCGTCATAGATCTCGCGGTTCTTCAGCCAGTATTCCCAGACGTCGGCATAGGTGACCGGGAGATTGCCCGACGCCGCCTTCACCGCGCGGATGTTGCCGGCAAGATCGGTGGCGGTCATCTCACCGCGCAGCAGCACCTCGTTGCCGACGATCAGCGAGGTGACGACACCGGGATATTCCTTGGCGAGCCGGACCGCGATCGCGATCTGCTGCAAGTTCTTGAAGCGGTTGCTGCTGAGCCAGATGCCCTGCATCACCTTCAACCCGACCTTGGCCGCAACGCCGGGGACCTGGTCGAGGCCGTTCTCGATCGAATAGGTCCGCACGCAATCGGTGACCTTGGCGAGATCGGCGAGGTCCTGCTCGATCTGCTCGACCGGAATTTGCGTGGTGGGATCAAGCGGTGTCTGGGCGCCGCGGAACGGCGTGTAGGACACGCATTGCAGCTTTGCGGCAGGATCGATCGGCGCACGCGCGAGCGTAATCGGCGTGGCGAGCCACCACCACACGGTTGCAATCACAGCGAGCGAGATCAGGAGAAGCGCCAGCGGCGTACGAAGCGAAATCGGTTCCATCCTCCGGGGGACCGTCGAATTAGCCGGTCATAGCCCGTCTGCCAAGTCCAGGAATCGGTCAATACCATGGTTGTCCTGCGACAGTTTTGCGCTGGGTCGATAAAGTTGTGAGTTTGCTGGACAAAATACCAAATTCCAGTCATCAGATTTCGCCAGAGTCTCCGCCGCACTGGAGACCTATTTGGACGGCATCACGCCAGCCGTTAGGATGATCCCGCAGGGGCCGGAACATATCGGGGAATGCATGCGTCGACGGCTGCTTGACTTGAAGAACACTGCTTTGCGCCATCTTGCCGTAACGGGCCTGGTTACAGCGCTCGCGCTCGTGAACGGAGCCGGCGGCGCGTTCGCCCAGAGCGGCACGCCGAACCCGCCCGATCAGGCCAAGCAGCAGCCTGGTCAGGCTGACGCCAATGCCAACGCTGTGCGGGAGGCCAACCAGCGCAAGGTCGAGGAATTCGTCGAGGCCCAGCAGGCGATCAACGGCCCGGCCGGCAACCCGGAATGCGTCTGGCTCGGCCGCCGTGTGGTCCGCCTGATGTGGAACGACGACCTCGATACCGCGTTCCGCCATCTCGACCTCTATGACCGGTTCGGCTGCCCCGGCGGTCACGTCCAGGCCGCGTTCCGCTGCCTGACCCGGTTCGGCGCCCAGATCGACGACAAGGTGCGCGGCAGCCTCGACGGCCGCATCCACGCCTGCTGGGTCAACCCGGGCGCCCAGCCGCAGGCGGCGGCAGCGGCCGCCGCGCCAACCCCGGCGCCGCCGACGGCCGGCAATGCCGCGCCTGCGCCGGCCGCGTCGCCCTCGCCTGCGCCGACCCCGTCGGCGACACCGGCGCCGGCATCGAAATAGCCGCATCGCGCGCTCGGATCCGGCCGCGTTTTTTTTTCGCAGCTGGAACGGCTTGCGCCCTTAAAACGCCATTGCGGCACACCAGTTGTTAAGTCGGATGGCGGAGATATCTTTCCCTCCGCCGCTATGTTGGCCGAACCCAGGGGACGGGTTCGCTTAGTCCTCAATCTCAGGCCCCGTATGGTTTAACCGCGATGCGCGCCGTCGTCGCCGTCCTGTTGCTTGTCACCGCCGCCCACGCTGCCCTGTGGGGTCTCTTCCAGGAGAAGCAGTCGGCGCCCGATTTCCGTGGCACGCTGCCGAGCCTGTCCTACGCCCCGTTCGAGTCCGGCCACTCCGTCGCAGACGTTGCCGCCGACAGCGAGAAGGTGCGCGCCGACCTCAGGAAGCTCTCGACGCTCACCAAAGCGGTCCGCCTCTACTCGTCGACCGAAGGCAACGAGTTGGTACCGCCGGTCGCCGCCGAGTTCGGCATGAAGGTCACGGTCGGCGCCTGGATCGACAAGGACGCCAACCGCAACAGCCGCGAGCTGTTCAATGCGATCAATCTCGCCAAGCGCAACAGCAATGTCATTGGGATCGTGGTCGGCAACGAAACCGTGTTCCGCGGCGAGCAGGTTCCGATCGAGAATCTCGGACCGTTGCCCAAGGACGACCCCAGCCCTGACGAGGCCGAGCGCTTTCGCGAGGATTTTGCTCGCTTCCTTCGTGACGAGGCCCCGCGCGTTCAGCGGGAGGAGGACACACGCCTCCACGATGCCGAAGCGCAGCCCGAGGACAAGCGGGCCGAGGCGATCAAGTGGGCGATCGCCGAGAACAACGTGCACCGGCTGATTAAGGTGATCCAAACGGTCAAGAAGTCGGTCAGCGTTCCCGTCACGACCGGTGAAATCTGGAACATCTGGCGCGACCATCCGCAGCTCGCCAATTCGTCCGACTTTGTCGCCGCGCACGTGCTGCCGTACTGGGAAAACTTCACCGACAAGCAGGCGGTGGATCAGGCGGTCGACCGCTACAACCTCCTGCGCGACTCTTTCCCCGGCAAGCGCATCCTGATCGCCGAATTCGGCTGGCCGAGCCAGGGCTACAATCTGCGCAGCGCCGTACCCGGCCCGTTCCAGCAGGCCACGGTGCTACGCAACTTCGTCGCACGCGCCGAAGCCATCGGCATGGACTACAACATCGTCGAGGCCATCGATCAACCCTGGAAGTTCTTCGAAGGCGGCGTCGGTCCCTATTGGGGCATCCTCAATGCCGACCGCGAGGCGAAGTTCGCCTGGACCGGCCCGGTCACCGATCCGAATTACTGGAAGATCGCGCTGGTCGCCGTGCTGGTCGGCCTGTTCATGTCGCTGCCGATCCTGCGGCTGGACCAGCCGACCGTGATGCAGGCGCTGCTGCTGTCGGCCGCAGCCAACGGCGTCGGCGCCTGGACCGCAACCGTGTTCTCGTACTGGACCACGCACTACTTCGTCTGGGGCTCGGCCTTTGCGCTCAGCCTCGGCCTCGTGCTGCTTGTTCCGCTGGTCCTGATCGCGATGGCGCGGATCGAGGAGATCGCGGCGGTGGCATTCGGCCGCGGCCCGCGCCGGCTGATCGGCAAGAGCGAACCACTCGCGCCCGCCACGATGGGCGAGGACGTCAAGTTTCCGAAGGTCTCGATCCACATCCCGGCCTATTTCGAGCCGGTCGAGATGCTGAAGCAGACGCTCGACGCAGTGTCGCGGCTCGACTATCCGAATTTCGAGTGCGTCTGCATCATCAACAACACACCTGATCCCGACTTCTGGCGGCCGATCCAGGATCACTGCCGCATGCTCGGCGAGCGCTTCAAGTTCATCAATGCCGAGAAGGTGCAGGGCTTCAAGGCCGGCGCGCTGCGGATTGCGATGGAGCGGACCGCGGCGGATGCCGAGATCATCGGCATCATCGACGCCGACTATGTCGTGCATCCGGACTGGCTGAAGGACCTGGTGCCGGCCTTCGCCGATCCGCGCGTCGGCCTGGTGCAGGCGCCGCAGGAGCATCGCGACGGCGATCGTTCGCTGATGCACTACATCATGAACGGCGAATATGCCGGCTTCTTCGACATCGGCATGGTCCAGCGCAACGAGTTCAACGCCATCATCGTGCACGGCACGATGTGCCTGATCCGCCGCGCCGCGATGGACAAGGCCGGCGGCTGGTCGTCCGACACGATCTGCGAGGACACCGATCTCGGCCTCTCGATCCAGCAGCAGGGCTGGCTCACGCACTACACCAATGTGCGCTACGGCGAAGGCCTGCTGCCCGACACCTATGAGGCCTTCAAGAAGCAGCGCCACCGCTGGGCCTATGGCGGCTTCCAGATCGTCAAGAAGCACTGGCGCCGCTTCCTGCCCGGCGCTAGTCGGCTGACGCCGGACCAGCGCCGCGAATTCTCGCTCGGCTGGCTCAACTGGCTGGGCGCCGAAAGCCTCGGCGTCGTGGTCGCGATCCTCAACCTGATCTGGGTGCCGATCGTCGCCTTCGCCGATATCGCGATCCCCGACAAGATCCTTACCCTGCCGATCATTGCCTCCTTCATCGTCTCGCTGGTGCATTTCGTCGCGCTCTACCGGCTGCGGGTGAACATCAAGGCGGCCCAGATGCTGGGCGCCATGATCGCGGCGATGAGCGTGCAGTGGACGGTGTCGCGCGCGGTGGCGCAGGGCCTGATCACCGAGCATCTCGCGTTCGCCCGCACCTCGAAGGGCGGCCTGTCGCGGATGTCGATCGAATTCCAGGCGTTCTGGGAGGCCGTGATCGGCGTGCTGCTCCTGATCGGCGCCATCGTGCTTGTCGTCACCAACGGCTACAAGCAGGTGCGCGAGATCTACATCTTCGCCGGCGTGCTGGTGCTGCAAAGCCTGCCATTCCTTGCCGCGGTTTCCATCGCGATCCTGGAGAATTCGAGGATCAACGAGTTCGCGTTCTGGCGCAACAGCGCGATCCGCACCGCGGAACTGATCGGGCTCCGCCCGGTCAGCCTGCCCTCGGTCGCCGCCCCGTCGCAGCCAGTCGGCTCGGAAATCCGCCACGACAGCTGACTAACTTCAAGAAACCGGCCTAACCCGAGGCGCCGGAACGGCAAATCCGCCGCCACGGTGCACAATTGACCGTCCCTCGGCTATTGACCCGATGGGCCCTGCCCCCTACACAGCGCGGGCTGGAGCATGATCCGGAGCGGCGCGAAGCCTTCGTCCGGATCCGATGTTCAGGTGAGTGAGCGCGTAGCTCAGGCGGTAGAGCACGTGACTTTTAATCATGGGGTCGAGGGTTCGAGTCCCTCCGCGCTCACCAATCAAATTCAATAGCTTCGACGAAAATCTAACCAGCCAGAAAATCCATCGTGTGGGCACTGTGTTGGCAAACACATTACCGCGCTCGACGGCCGCGGCGGCAACGCGATAGCGGCCCGCCATGACGAGCAGCGGCGCCCGCTCTCGGACAGCACCACCCTCTCCGTTTCCTGTCGGCAGATGCGCTCTAGGCGCCGATAGTCGTCGAGTTCGGATCCCATGGCGGCAGCAATCACCATGATTGGACTTTTCGCTATGGCTCTGACGGTGCTGGCGCCAATTTCCCTCTTCGCGCCGTGAGCATATGGAACCGCGGTTAGAGGTCCGGTCAAAGCGGCACGGCCCCAGTCTTGGGAAGACCAGGGCCGTGGGCAAGCGAGGCGTCGGGGTTTGGGGACTTCGGCACCTCGCCCTGGACCGGCGCCCCAGCTAGCGGCGGTGTGGGCGTCGTGCTGAAATTCAGAACCGCTGACGCGGCTTCGTCAATACCTCAAGCGGATCATACCGTGACGCTTTTAGGCAGTTCGGTGAACACGGGCCTCGCCTTCGCGCCTGACCCGATCGACGGATCCCGCGGCGATGACGCCGATCGCGCTATCATTGAGGGCAGAAAAAACCCGTTGCTAGTGTTGCGCCGGGTCGTGTGCGTGTGGACGCCACCGGAAAGAAAGTAGGCGCAGGGCCGTACCCCGCCCCTCCGCCGGAGCCTCGTGGCATAGCCATTGCTGATATTCATCCGCTGGGATTGCAGTCCCCAGATTGAAACAGGGCGCCGCCGGGACAAATCATTTCGGGCCCGGCGGCGTATCTTTTTGGGATTAGTGAGACAGCCGCTGTGTCGATTGCGCTTCCGGTGCGATTCAGTTCATTCGGGCACGCCCTGGCGCCGGCAAGTGCGCTTGTCGCTATTGGTTCGGCCCGGTTGATCGCGCGCGTCGGCTAGCTCGCGGCCTCCCTCGTCAGGCCTGGACCGCTTCCACAAATGTGCGCTCGGCGCATCTCAAGTGCACCGCGTGCGGCAAGGTCGGCTGGGTGGATACCTGCCTGGACTGGGGCGAGGTCACTAACTTCGTGAAGGGTGCTCCGGGTTAGGGGCTTTTCCGCTCGCCGGCTCGCGCATTTGAGCCGACGGGTTCGCCTAAAACTTACGTCCGGAAGAGTCCATCTTTCTGCACTCCCCGCTGATTGTAAGGGATTTCCGGTCCGACGACAGGGTCTTGGTGGCTTTGCCTGACTGTCGAGAAATAGTGATCGAAAGCGAAGCTGCGCGATCTTTTCCACCGATGGTAATGTTTGTCGGGCCATCGAAGGAGAAAGAATCCTGCTCCACCTTCCAGCCTCCTGCGGGATCAACGTAATACTGCAGGGTCGCCGCGGCCATGTTCCAATCATCACTTGAAGCTGGTGGAAAATCGCACTCCAATGCTGCGACCACGGTTTGAGCGTGACCTTCCAGGGTCAATGCTGCCAAGGCCAGAAGCGATAAAAATCCATTCCGTATGACTTGCACGTAAAAACTCCTCGAAGCGCTTATCGTACACCTGCATTTTACCCTATTCTCCCCGCCCGAGATTCCCGTGTTTCTACGGCCATCGTCTCCATATTCACAATGCCAGCGCGGAACGCTTGTCTTTTGGCAATGCTCAAGCGAGAGATCGCCGCGGCTACCCGGCATCTGCTTCTAGAGCACATGCCAACGTGCCCGCCGCATCCCGCATCTGAGCAAGATGTTCACGGCCCAACCGTCAGCGGCAGTTCGCCCTGGCCGTTCGTCCAGTCGATGATGTCGAGCTGCAACCCCCGCTTCAGCATCTCGGCCTCGAGACTGCCGGCGTGGCGTTTCCATTCGGGCGTTGCGCGGACCCGGAATTTGGGCTCTTCGCCGTGTGCCTCGAATTCATCGTCGGCCTTGAGCGCGCCGCGGATGGCTTCGTACATCATCTTCAGGCTGGCGTCGGTGAAGGCGCCGTAGTCCATCGGTCGTCTCCTTCAGCACTGTCAGAAGCCAAAAGGCCGCCACGAAACTCATCGTGGCGGCCTTCGGCGTAGCGGCCCATCCAGACGGCCCAATAGGAGCGTGGGCGAGTCGGGTTAACGAAACGTTGTTTGCGCGGCGGCGGCATACCTTCCTGGAGCTCGCCGACACCGTCTGCCGTCCCGTGTTTCTCCGGATTCCCCTTCAATCGGGAACCGCGCTAACCAACGGGGAACTTGGGCTATTGCATCAAGATCGAAATTTTCAGATTTGCCGGTAGGGGCCGTTGGCGTGACGCGGCCCCTTTTCATTTTGGACCGCGTGTTCGTTGCCGGCTGCTTCCTTCGACGCGCTGAGGCAATTTGAGGATGTCGCCAACCGAGCATGCCCTGATCTACGTCAGTCGTAGCACCGGCAACCTGCGCGACAGTTCCGCGAGTGAGATCATTCGCAGCATCCTGGCGCAGTCGCGCGCGAAGAATGCATGGCTCGGCGTGACCGGCGCCCTGCTGTTCAGTGAGGGTTACTTCTGCCAGGTCCTCGAAGGCGAGCGGGCTGCCGTCGAGGAGATATTCAGCGCGATCGAGTCCGATCCGAGACACCGGGACATCACCCTGCTCACCTTCAGGCCGGCGACGCCGCGGCGCTTCCCCGATTGGTCGATGGCTTACGCCGGCGCCGCTGCCGGCCCGGCCTGGACTTGCAAGATGGAAGGCCTGCTTGCAAACCCGTCCGCGATCGACGGCGATCAGATGGGCCGCGAACTGCTCGTCCTGATGACGGATCTGGTCAGGCAGCAGGACGTCGACGGCCCCTAGTTCAGAGCCTCAGGCATCGAAACAGTTGAGCGAGCGCCGTGTTGGCGGATTGGGCGCGCCGTTCGAGGATTTCGGCAGCTGTAGCGTAGTTGCGTGCCAGGATCTGGAGCGCGCGTCGAGCATCCGGCAGCGTGGACTGCCTGGCCATCTCCAGGCACTGGTGCTCGAAGTAGCGAAGCTCCTCAAGTTCGGTCATTGCGATTCGTCCGATTTCATCTGCATCTTCGAACTCAGTGCGCCAACGGCCTAGTGAAAGTTTGGCAAGATTGTTGCGGACACGGGATGATCTGGTCGGAGTGTTGCTGGAGGCATGATTTAATAATCACTGCTCCGTGACCAGCGCGGGTGCGTGCTGCGCGGATCGACAAGCGCGCCCGATCGCATCACTATGCGTGAGTCTTGCTTCGGACGCAGCAACGTCTTGACGGGAGCGCGGGGCATCTTCGCGCGGATTGCCGCGGTGGGCATTTTGGCGGACTGGTTGGCGCTGGCCACGGCCGGTGCATCCTTGAGTTGGCATTGTTACATCAGATGAAGAAACGCGATTGTGCCTTTGTGGCCGCCTGTGCGGCCGGCGCGCTGCTGTTCGGTATCTGGAGTTTCCAGATGGGCATCGCGTTTCATCGCTCCCGGCAGGCCCCGACCGATCTCTCCAGCTCGCACTGGCGTGGCCAGGACGGCTCCCAGGACGGCTCTTCCGCGAGTGGCCCTCCTCGGCCCGCGGCCGACGACAGCGACGAACGGGCCCGACAGCCGCGATAGATGGCGCAATTGCGTTCCTCACTGCCGCATCGCCTCGACCTAGGCCCACGCCAGCCCCGGGACGACAGCGGGCTCATCATCGTCGGCCCTCGCGCCGGTGAGGCGCCTGCGGCGCGCACTGTCCCTGGCGCGACGATGACGCGTGTCAAACCGGCGCAGCGCCATCGGCACGCGCCGCGCGAGGCTTTGAGCGAGCTCGATGGCCTGTCTGACGACGGCCATGACGGTTGCCACGCGCGTGAACAGGCCGATCAGGAACACCATCGAGAAGACGTCGATATAGGCCAGCACATCGCCGACCAGCATCAATTCGGGAGGAAGCGGAATCCGGTGCAGATAGGCGCCGATCACGATGACGACCGGGATCAGCGCGATCAGCTTCCGTAACGTCAGCCGATCCAGCAAGGCAGCGAGCTCAACCACCAGGACCAGCCAGAGCCAGTCGCCGAGCGCGGCCGGCTTGTCGATCGTCCAGGTCTGCCAAAACGTCTGCCACAGCTGCCGCCAGTTCCGTTTCCCCATCGCCGCGTCCTCTCGAGCGCAATCCCCGCGCTACGGCTTCGACGACGCCTCGCCGCCGTCACCCTCGATCGCGGCGCCTTCCACGTCAGCCGAATCGGCCGACGGAAAGATGCGCTCGTAATTGGCTCGGGCCTCGCGAATCAGACGCGCACGCTCGCGTTCAAACTTCGAGATGAACCTGATGATCTCGCCCATTTGCTCTCCAACGCAGGGGGAATTCTCCGACCATCGGCAATGCAACCATCATGCCTGATGGCCGCCCGGCCGATACGCTCGTGGCGCTTACCGGGTGGTTGCCCGCGGCGCTATCCGTTGCTGGCTGAACGCCACACGCGGATTGATGCCGCAATAGGCATCGCGGCCCGACGCCGACGCCTGGCACTGCTCGTAGGTCTGGTAGCCGCAATAGCCGGGATAGCCCTCATCCCTGCCCTGGATGCACCAGGGATAATCGTAGGGATCGGCCGCAGCCGGCTGTGCGGAACCGACAATCCAGCTCGTCCCGAGCGCCGCGAACGCCAGAATTGCCAAATTTGACCTGCGCATGAGCCTGCTTCCTTCTCGATCGACACCTAGCAGTTGATCTAGGTACGCCGGGAAGATCTGCGAGGTTTCCGCTCACCGCCTCAAGAAGGTGTGACCCGCGCGGGGGAAGCCAGGGCGCCATGGACAGGCGCGGGGCACCCAACAAAAAACACGAGGCCCGGTGTGCCTAGGAGCCCGGGCCTCGTGTCTGATGTCCCCCGCCTCAGTGGCGGATCAGGCGTTGTGGTTACGCGAGCTTGTCCGCGCGATCCATCCCGGATGACTACGGGGTCGGGCGCGCGCAGATTTCACTTGCGGTAGCTGTAGAACCCCTGCCCGGTCTTGCGGCCGAGATGACCGGCATCGACCATCTCCTTCAAGAGCGGCGCCGGCCGGTACTTGGGATCGTTGAAGCCGGTGTAGAACACCTCCATCACCGACAGCATGGTGTCGAGCCCGATCAAATCGGCAAGCGCGAGCGGGCCGATCGGATGGTTGCAGCCGAGCTTCATGCCGGCATCGATCTCTTCCGCGGTCGCAATGCCTTCCTGCAGCGCGAAGATCGCCTCGTTGATCATCGGGCACAGGATGCGGTTCACGGCAAAGCCCGGGCTGTTCTTCGCGGTGATCGCGACCTTGCCGACACGCTTGGCGAACGCCTCGGCCTTGGCGACCGTGTCGTCCGAGGTCTGCAGGCCGCGGATCAGTTCGAGCAGCGCCATCACCGGCACCGGATTGAAGAAGTGCATCCCGATGAAGCGGTCGGGACGATCGGTCGAGGCCGCAAGGCGGGTGATCGAGATCGACGAGGTGTTGGTCGCGACCAGCGCGCTCGGCTTCAGCCCTACGCAGAGATCCTTCAGGATCTTGACCTTCAGCTCCTCGTTCTCGGTGGCCGCTTCGATCACGAGATCGCAGGCGGCAAGCTTGGACTTGTCGGTCGTCGCGTTGATCCGCGCGAGCGTCGCGTCGCGATCGGCCGCCGTCATCTTCTCCTTGGACACCAGGCGATCGAGACTGGACCCGACCGTCTTCAGGCCGCGTTGCACCGCCGCGTCCGAGATATCCACCATGGTCACGGCAAGGCCCGCCGCCGCGCAGATTTGCGCGATACCGTTGCCCATGGTTCCGGCGCCGATGATGCCAACCGTCTCGATCATTGTGTCTGTCCCTTCTCGTCGCTTGCGCCGCCGCGCGGCCGCATCGTCAAAAACGGCGGACCCTCAGAGGTCCGCAGATGGCGCATGCATAGCAGTCCGGCCGAACGGCCGATACAGGAGACGGCGGTATTCCGGTGAGGTCTATTCCGGGCGCGGCGGCATGGATCGGCGTGGCGGAACGGCGGCGCGCGGCGGCAATTGGATGCGCGGCGGCTCTGCCGCGCGCGACGGCTCGAGCACGCGGTTAAGCCGCACGATCCACCACGCGAACCGGCCGTAGCTGCGGCGCAGCGCCGACCCAAATCCCTCGTCGATGTCCTGGTCCCGATCCATGCCGCTATCGTTAACGTCGATCCTTGAAGGAACGGTGTGACGCAATCACCCGCTGCGCCAGCCACCATTAGGAATTTGGCAACCATTGGCGCGCAGGCTGAAGGCTTCGGCGCCGGTATTCTCCCGGATTGCACAGGGCAGACCCCGCGCCGCAGCATCGCCATCGCCATCGCGGCGCGACTCGCTTTTAATTGATCGAATTTTCCGCCGCGCCCGGCGACATAAGGACATTAGACGACGAGGGCTACGCCCATGCTTTCTGAAAAATTCTTTTTGGTTCTCGAGACATTGCTCAACGGCCAGACCCATTCCGACGGAAGCCCGCGTGTGGTGAGCACATCGCCCCACGTCCCGGTCAAGCTTCCGCAGGAAGGCCAGCCGGAACGCAAGCTCCCTCGCTAGGCTTCGCGCCGCGAGCCGGCCTGACTGATCGCCGCGACGCGCGGAGCCAATCCGCAGGCTCGCGCGCGTGATCCAGCTCATAGTCGGTGCAGGCGAGGCACGCTACACCACTCCCGCAACGAAGTGGTGGTGCCATGGACTGCAAGCCCGACAGCAAGACCGATTTCGGGAGCATCGCCGTCGCGATCTGCGTCGCCGCCTACACTGCGATCATGCTCGCCTATCTCGCCCAGGACGATCTCGGGCTGACCGCCACGCAGACGCGCCATTTCTCGATGGTGGCTGCGCTGTTCCTGGCGCTGCCGATCGCGCTGGATTTGCTGCGCACCGGCCCGAGCAACTCGCGCTGACGCTGATCTCCCCTGCCGTTCACGCGCCCGCGCAACATAGCGCTAGGTGAAGCGACGCGAATCGGAGTTACTTTGCAACTGATCACTTCGTGGGATTTGGCTGCATGACCCAGCCCAGCGTCTTGGATCAGAAGATTTTGGATCAGAACATTCGCGAGCTGCAGGAGTGGCTCCGCACTGCATGGCAGCAGCTCGCGGATCCCTCGCTCACCGCCTTCTCCCGCCGCGAGCTGCGCAACCAGATGAAGCAATGCCACGCCGATCTGCGCGTGCAGCTGCAAGCCGCTTCCAAGCAAATGCTGAGTCAGCCGGCGCCAGCGGGCAAGACATTCGTCAGACCTGAGCTTCGGATCCTCGCCTAGCCGCGTTTTCCAGCGGAACGGATTCCGGTTCAGGTGAAGGCGTCACAATTGCCAGCGCGCCAAAATGCCGCGATCTCCTGCTGCATGCGCGCCATACGCACCCTCTGCTTGTGCAGGGACGCCCGACAAGGCACAGCAAAACCGCTCCGGTATGCCTATATAGGGCGTCGCAGAGCGGCCCATGCCGCCAAACCTCAGGGACTCCCGTGTTATATCTGGAACTTGCGATCGTGGCGGTCTTGATCGTCGTCAACGGTCTGTTGTCGATGTCGGAGCTCGCGATCGTCTCCTCCCGTCCGGCGCGCCTCGCGGCGCTGGTCGAGAAAGGCGTCAGCGGTTCGCGCCGCGCGCTTGCGCTGGCCTCCGATCCCGGAAAGTTCCTGTCTACCGTGCAGATAGGCATCACGCTGATCGGCGTGCTGTCGGGCGCCTTCTCGGGCGCGACACTCGGCCAGCGCCTCTCACAATGGCTGTTCGAGGTTGGCGTGCCGGCCAACGTCGCCGACGCTGCCGGTGTCGGCATCGTGGTCGGCGTGATCACCTATGCCTCGCTGATCGTCGGCGAGCTTGTGCCGAAGCAGATCGCGCTGCGCGATCCCGAGGCGATCGCGGTGCGGGCCGCTCCGGCGATGACGGTGATGGCAAAATTGTCGCTGCCGGTGGTGTGGCTGCTCGACCGCTCCGGCAAATCGTTGCTGTGGCTATTGGGCCATCGCGAGGATGCGCAGGACCGTGTCAGCGAGGACGAGATCAAGACGCTGGTGGTGGAAGCCGAGAATGCCGGCGTGCTGGAGCCCGGCGAAAAGGAGATGATCGCCGGCGTGATGCGGCTTGGCGATCTGCCGGTCGGCGCCGTCATGACGCCGCGCCACGAGGTCAGCCTGATCGACCTCGCCGCGCCCGCGGCCGAGATCCTGGCGACGCTGCAGAAGAGCAGTCACTCGCGCTGCGTGGTGTTCGACGGCAACCGCGATCATGCGCTCGGGATCGTGCAGGCCAAGGACGTGCTGGACGTCTACCTCGCCGGCCAGACGCCCGACATCCGCGCGCTGACGCGCGATGCGCCGATCATTCCGGAGACCGTCGACGCCCGCGACGTGGTCGCGATCCTGCGCGACTCCGCGGTGCATATCGGCCTGGTGCACGACGAATACGGCACCTTCCAGGGCGTCGTGACCAGCGCCGACATCCTCGAGGCCATCGTCGGCGCCTTCCATACCGAGGAAGGCCCGGCCGAGCCCGCCTATGTCAGGCGCGACGACGGCTCCTATCTGATCTCGGGCTGGATGCCGGCGCTCGAGTTCAGCGAACTGCTCGGCATCGTGCTGCCCTCGCCGCGGCCCTACCAGACCGCCGCCGGCTTCCTGCTGCATGCGTTCGGCGCGATCCCCGACACCGGTGCGAAAACCACGGCGCAGGGCTGGGACTTCGAGATCGTCGATCTCGACGGCCGGCGCATCGACAAGGTGCTGGCGAGCAAGCAGCCGGCGGCCTGAGGTTGCCAGCCGGCCGGCCTGTTGATAACGGGCAGGACAACGAAACAGGCGACCGCGGTGTGCTATCGGCATAGCGGCAGCCCAAGCAAATCCCGCGTAACCCCCACGGAATTGATCCCATGCGCCTCACCCTTGTCGGTTCCCGCCATTTCGGCGTGACGACCTTGAACATGCTGCGCGAGCACCACGTCACGCTGGTCAGGGTGGTCGTCCATGACGGCGAGGACCGGCTGGCGACAGCGGCCAGGGCGGCCGGCATCGAGGTCGTGGTCCAGGCCGATCCCAAGCTGGTGACGGCCGCCGAGATCGCGCCGGGCACCGACCTGATCGTGACCGCCCACAGCCACGCCCGGGTCAGCAAGGAAGCCCTTGCCGTGGCCAAGCTTGGCGGCATCGGGTACCACCCGTCGCTGCTGCCGCGTCACCGCGGCATCGCAGCGGTGGAATGGACCATCAAGGAAGGCGATCCGATCGCCGGCGGCAGCATCTATCACCTCGCCGACCGCATGGACGCCGGCGCGATCGCCGCGCAGGACTGGGTGTTCGTCAAGAAGGGCGAAACGGCACGCGAATTGTGGGAGCGCGCCCTGGCGCCGCTCGGGCTACGTCTGCTCGGCGAGGTCATCGACTACGGCAAGGTCAACGGCTCGCTGCCGGCCAAGCCCCAGGATGAGCAGTTTGCGACCAAGGCGCCTAACCTCAGCCCCGACAAGCACTAATCCGCAACTACGGTATCAAAATACCAGTAAATTCGAAAGAGTGAGCCAGATTCTCCGTTCCTGATCCGGAACCGAATTCACCATGATGTGTTTGAGTTCACAGGAACATCCGACGCTCCCGCGACGCAGCAAATTTTGAACACATTGTGACAGGATAAGCCGCGTCATCACACGAAATTACAGGGATTTGATTCATGCGTTCGATCCGCATTCGCGACCTGATTTTGGTCACTTCGGTCGCTTCGGCTGCCGCCCTCACCGCTGCTCCCGCCTCCGCCCAGCAGCCCTATGACGGCCTTTGGAGCGTCACTGTCGTCACCAAGACCGGCAGCTGCGAGCCGTCGTCCAGTTCGACGGTGAATGTCATCGACGGAAAGATCTCGGCGCAGGGCGCGGCGATCTCCGGCACCGTCGGCAGCGGGGGACTTGTGCGAGTCTCGATCAATGGTGCATATGCGAACGGACAACTCAGTGGCAACTCCGGATCGGGGAAGTGGAATGGGGCATCAGCTGGCGTACCGTGCAGCGGCCGATGGGAAGCGTCCCGTCAGTAAGATCACCAGCGTATCGAATTTCTTCGCCATCGCGCGGCGGCCAGCATTTGCAGCCGCCGCGTTTTTCGTCACCGCATTGGCAAGCACCGCAGGCCATGCCCAGTCCAGCCCGTTTGCCGGCATGGCGGGCACCTGGTCCGGCGCCGGCTCGGTCACCCTCGACGACGGTTCCAGCGAGCGTATCCGCTGCCGTGCGACCTACCACGTCGGTGGGCCCAGGATGACCATGAGCCTTACCTGCGCCAGCGACGCCTACAAGTTCAATCTGGCGGCCGACGTGGAGGCCGAGGGTAGCGCGGTCACTGGCTCCTGGAGCGAGTCCAGCCGCAATGTCAGCGGCGATCTGCGTGGTCGCGGCGGCGGCGGCAACTTCCAGGTCGTCGCCAGCGCGCCAGGCTTCAACGCCGACATCTCGATGCGCACCGCCGGCAACAAGCAGTCCGTCACGATCCGGGCCGACAGCCAGTTCCGCGGCGCCAACATCACGCTGACGAAGTAACCGGCCTTCAGACAACAACGCCCCCGGGACCCAAATCTCGGGGGCGTTTTTCATTCGCCATGCGCTCGCTACGCAGTGCGTGGTTTGCCAAGATTCTCGGCGGTCTGCTGGATGGTGCGGGCGATCAACAGCGCCTGATCCTTGGTGACCGCAAAGTCGTGCACGCCTTTGTCCGTCGTCATGGAGATCACCATGATGTCCGGTTGTTGCTCCGGCCAACCAGTCGCGAACCCCGTGAGGAGCTCAGGCGCCTTTCGCATGTTGCTCTTGTTCATCGCTGAAAGTCCTATGCTGCGGGAATGAATGCCGTGACCTCGATTTCGACCTTGGCGCGCTGATCGACCAGCCCGTCGATGTAAAGCAGCGTGGACGGCGGGAAATTGCGCCCGAGCGTCTCCTTCCACGCCGCACCGATACCGGCGCCCGCGGCCTCGTATTCGCTGCGGCTGGTCAGGTACCAGGTCAGGCGGACGATGTGCTCGGGACCGGCGCCGGCTTCGTTCAACAGCTTGATGATGCGCTTCAGCGCCATGCCGACCTGGGCAGCCATCTCGGGCGCGTACTCGCCCTTCTCGTCGCCACCCGTCTGCCCTGCCAGCACGATCCATTTGCCGGGCGCGTCGAACGCGACACCGTGCGAGAAGCCGCGGGGTTTCGACCACTCGGCCGGTTGCAAGACACGCATGAGCAGATCCTCCTGATGTGATTAGTCCCGCCCTGCTTAGCAGAGATCACGCGGTTGGCGCACCACGCATCGGCAGAATTGCGCGTTGCAAATTCATAGCGGCTCGCCGATACCGGGATCCCTCCTCATCTCGTTCCCGTCATGGATCGCACGCCCTCAAAGACCCGCGCAGCACTGTGGATGTCCGGTTGGCTCGCGCTGATGCTGATCGTGGCGGTGGCAGGCCGCGAGGCGACGCGCGAGGTCAACGTCTTCCAGCTGATGGCCGTGCGCGGCGTGCTCGGCTTCGTGATGCTGTATCCGTTGATCCACATCAATGGCGGCTTTTCGATCGTGAAGACGGCACGCGTGCACGTCCACATCGCGCGCAACCTAATCCATTTCTGCGCGCAGCTTGGCTGGTTCTATGCACTGACACTGATCCCGATCGGCCAAGTGGTCGCGATCGAGTTCACGATGCCGATCTGGACCGCGATCCTCGCGGCGGGCTTCCTCGGCGAACGCATGACATCCTGGAAGATCGTCGCAATCGTGCTTGGTCTGGTCGGCGTCATCGTGATCGTGCGGCCGGCGACCGGTGCGATCAATCCGGGCCAGCTGATCGCGCTCGGCGCGGCCATGGGCTTCGGAGTCTCGATCGTCGTGGTCAAATCGCTGACGCGAACCGAGCAGGCGCTGACGATCATCTTCTGGATGCTGGTGGTGCAGTCGCTCGCCAGCATCGGGCCTGCGCTCTATGTCTGGACCTGGCCGCCGCTATCCACCTGGGGCTGGCTTGCGGTAATCGCATTCTGCGGCACCTTCTCGCATTACTGCATGGCGCGCGCCCTGCTCCATGCCGATGCGACCGTCGTGATCCCGATGGATTTCGTCCGGGTGCCGCTCACCGCGATCGTCGGGTGGCTGATTTATGCCGAGCAGCTCGACGCCTACACGGTGCTTGGCGCCGCCATGATTCTGGCCGGCAACCTCCTGAACCTGAAGCCCGGGGCAAAGCTGCCGGCGCGTGCAAGATGACCGCCGCGCAGTGCTACACCGCTGCCGCTCGACCACAAAGCCCGGGGATCATCCCGGGCTTCGTTGCTTCGAAAGTACGTTACTTCCCGGCGGCCTTGCGCAGCGCCGCGTTGATGCGGTCCTGCCAGCCAGGGCCGCCCTCCTGGAAATATGCCAGCACGTCCTGATCGATCCGCAGCGTGACCTGCTCCCGGACGCCGGGGACCGGGACGGCCGCAGTCTTTGGCAGTGCATCCGCGACCTTGGTGGTGGCCCGTTTGAACGCCGCCTCGGCTTCGCTACGGGCATCGTTCAGGGTTCGCGGTCGTCTCGGCTGGTCGGCCATGTCCTAGATTCCTTCAAACAGCACCGTCGAGAGATAGCGCTCCGAGAATGACGGCACAATCGCCAGGATGGTCTTGCCCGCAGCCTCCGGCCGCTTGCCGATCTGCAAGGCGGCCGCGATCGCCGCCCCTGACGAGATGCCGCCGGGAATTCCTTCGTTGCGCGCCAGCGCGCGCGCGGTCTCGATCGCGGTGGCGCTGTTGACCTTGACGATCTCGTCGATCACCGAGCGGTCGAGGATGTCAGGGATGAAGCCCGCGCCGATGCCCTGAATCTTGTGCGGCGTATGCTGGCCGCCCGACAGCACCGGGCTCTCCTCCGGCTCCACCGCGACAACGCGCAATGACGGCTTGCGCGGCTTCAGCACCTGCCCGACGCCGGTGATGGTGCCGCCGGTGCCGACACCGGCGACGAAATAATCGATATTGCCGCCGGTGTCGTTCCAGATCTCCTCCGCCGTGGTGCGGCGATGGATTTCGGGATTGGCGAGGTTCTTGAACTGCTGCGGCATGACGGCGTTGGGGGTCGTGCGCACGAGTTCTTCCGCGGTCGCGATCGAGCCCTTCATGCCCTGCGCCGCCGGCGTCAGCACGATCTCGGCGCCGAGGAAGGCGAGCATCCGCCGCCGTTCGATCGACATCGATTCCGGCATCACGAGCTTCAGCCGATAGCCGCGCGACGCCGCGACATAGGCAAGCGCAATGCCGGTATTGCCCGAGGTCGGTTCGATCAGCACGGTGTCGGCGTTGATGATGCCGGCCTTCTCCATCGCCACGATCATCGCCGCGCCGATGCGATCCTTCACGCTGGCCGCCGGGTTGAAGTATTCCAGCTTGGCGAGGATCGCCGCGTTGACGCCACTGGCCTGCGGCAGTCTGCGCAGCCGCACGATCGGCGTCGAGCCGATCGCATCAACGATGGAGTCAAAGACGCGGCCGCGTCCGGGTTGCACTGCACTCGTTGTCGACGGCGCGTCCATCAAACGGCTCCTGTTGCGGGATATGCTGGAAATATGCGGTCTTCTCTCATTAGAAGCAGCGCATCATGACGCGCAAGTGAGAAACCGCCGAGGTGCAGATTCGTTGCATTGCAAAAACTAGAACCTGCGCAAATAACGTAAAACCTACGCATTTGTGTTGCGACAAGGTCAAACAAGTGCGTCTATATACTTTCGTCAGGTGTAGCTCAGAACGTAAAGGGAGACGCGCATGCCGGCACTTGCTGAAGTTCTGTCGACCGTAGCGTCCAGGCCCGATCCGCGCGGCAGCGATTTGCCGACCTGTCCTGTGTGTGCTGACTCCATGGTAGCGGCGGAAGCGTCCGCGTACCTGTTCGACAATTTGATCAGCTATCTCTGGACCTGCGACAATTGCGGTTACGGATTCGTGACCAAGCACACGGTGAAACCGATCGTGTGCAACTGATCACTTAAGCTCACCTCGGAGCGATGTCACCGCGCGCCCAACCGGCGCGCGTTTTCGTTTTGAAATCCTCGAAAGTGCCGTTTGCCACCGCATCGCGGATGCCCTGCATCAGCTCCTGGTAATAGGCGACGTTGATTTCGGACAGCAGCATTGCCCCAAGTGTCTCGCCGGCACGCACCAGATGGTGCAGATAGGCGCGCGAAGTGTTGCACGCGGCGGGCCACGAACTCTCCTCATCGAGCGGACGCGGATCGTCGATGTGCCGCGCGTTGCGCAGGTTGATCTGCCCGAACCGGGTGAATGCCATGCCGTGGCGCCCATTCCGTGTCGGCATCACACAGTCGAACATGTCGACGCCGCGCGCCACCGCCTCCAGAATGTCCTCGGGCGTTCCGACGCCCATCAGATAGCGCGGCCGATCAGACGGCAGCGCCGGCACGGTCTCCTCGATCATCGACAGCATCACCGCCTGCGGCTCGCCGACCGCCAGCCCGCCGATCGCGTAGCCGTGAAAGCCAATGTCGGTCAGCCCGCGCGCGCTGGCGTGACGGAGATCAGGGATGTCGCCGCCCTGGACGATGCCGAACAGCATGTAGCCGTCCGGCGCGCTCGCGAAGGCACGCTTGGAGCGTTCGGCCCAGCGCAGCGACAACTGCATCGCCCGCTCGATGTCGGCGCGCTCGACCGGCAACCGCACGCACTCGTCCATCTGCATCGCGATATCTGAGCCGAGCAGCCGCTGCACCTCGATCGAGCGCTCCGGCGACAGTTCGACCTTGGCGCCGTCGATATGCGAGCGGAAGGTCACGGCCTTCTCGGTCACCTTGCGCAGCTCGGAGAGCGACATCACCTGGAAGCCGCCGGAATCCGTCAGCATCGGGCCGCCCCAGCCGGTAAAGCGCTGCAGGCCTCCAAGCCCTGCGATCCGCTCGGCGCCCGGCCGCAGCATCAGGTGATAGGTATTGCCGAGCACGATATCCGCGCCGGCATCGCGCACCTCGCGCCAATGCATGCCCTTCATCGCCCCGGCGGTACCGACCGGCATGAATGCGGGCGTTCGGACGACGCCATGGGGCGTGGTCAGGCGCCCGGTGCGGGCGGCGCCGTCAGTTGCCAGCAACTCGAAATGATTGGGAAGAGTCATGCGGCTGCTTATTGCGTGTCGCCGATGCCCGATCAACCCGTCGGGTAACGGTCTTCGCGCGACTTCGTGAACGCCAACGGCCGGACCGATGCTTGCCCCGGAACGGTCCTTTCGCTAAACAAAACGAAACCGTATCGTTTTATGTCGAGAATAAGGCAGCGGATCCTCCCGCCCGTGAATGCAATCCGCGCGAAAACCTGACTGGCCGAGATGTTCCCATCCTCCAGCGCCCGGCCTGACGGCGTCCGCCATCGGATGACACCCGCTCATGCAATCCGGCAAGCGGTGCTGCTGTGCGGGCTCGCCTTCGCACTGGCGGCCTGCAGCTCGCTGCCGCGCATGCCTTACACGGCTGCCGACGCCGCCAATTCGCGGGTGCTCGATCTCGACGGGCTGCGCCGTTACGCCGACGAGCCGGCGTCCAAATTCCAGCTCGAGAAGAACACCGTTGCCCCGATCAAGACTTATCTCGCCCTCTCCGGCGGCGGCGCCGACGGCGCCTATGGCGTCGGCGTTCTCAACGGCTGGACCGCGGCCGGCAACCGCCCGAGCTTTTCGGTCGTTTCCGGTGTCAGCACCGGCGGACTGATCGCGCCCTTTGCATTCCTCGGCCCGCGCTATGACGACACGCTGAGGGAGGTCTACACGTCCGGCATCGCCGAAAGCCTGCTGCAGGACCCGAGCCTGATGCGGGTGCTGTTCGGCTCCGGCCTGTTCGGCAACAAGCGGCTGCGCGAGCTGGTGGCGCGTTACGTCGGCCAGGACATCCTGAGCGAGGTGGCGCGCGAAAACGCAAAGGGCCGAAAGCTCCTGATCGTCACCACCGATCTCGACACCCAGCGCACGGTGATCTGGGACATGGGACGGATCGCCGCCGTCGGAACGCCCGAGGCGCTGCAGCTGTTTCGCGACGTGATGGCGGCCTCCGCCAGCATCCCGCTGGTGTTTCCGCCGATCATGATCGACGCCGAGGGCCAGGGCCGCCGGTTCCAGGAGATGCATGTCGACGGCGGCGTGACCGCGCCGGTCCTGACGCTGCCGGACGCGTTGATGTTCCGCGAGCGTGCCTGGCCCGCCAATGGCCACATGAACATCTACATCCTCGTCAACAAGAAGCTCGAGGGCAATTTCGAGCTGGTGTCGAACTCGACGATCGACGTCGCCTCGCGCAGCATTTCCGCGATCACCCAGGCGCAGACGCGTTCGCTCATTCTCTCGACCTATGATTTCGCCCGCCGCAACCGGCTCGGCTTCCATCTGTCCTACATCGAGCGCGACTATCCGGCGCCGGAAACCCAGGGCTTCGACACCGCCTATATGCGCGCGCTCTACCAGCACGGCTACGAGAAGGCCGCCGCGGGGCAGGCCTGGACCGCGACGCCGCCCTAAAGCGGGCCAGCTCCCGGTACCGCCGAATGGACGAATCCGCATCGCGCGGGTTATAGACCGGACAGACCCGTCCGAACGCACAACGAGATGAATGGGCAATGGGATTGACGGCAACCAAGGCCAAGGCGGCCAAGCGCGGCGTGATCAAGTCACGCGGCGGCCGGCCGACCCGGGATGCTGCGATCGAGCGCGACCAGCGGCTGATCGAGGTCGCCACGCGCCTGTTCCTCGAGCGCGGCTTCGATGCGACATCGATCGACGCCGTGGCCGAGGCCGCCCGCGTCAGCAAGCCGACCGTCTACGGACAGTACGGCGACAAACGCGGCCTGTTCACCGCAGTGCTCCGGCGCGAGATCGCCCGCTGGCTTGCCCCGCTCGCCGCCGCGGCGGCCGAAGCGCAGGCCGGCGGCAGCTGCGATGGTTCGGTCGAGGAACGGCTGATCGAGCTCGGGCGCCAGCTGCTGGTGCTGAACTGCAGCGCCGACTCGATCGCCTTCAGCCGGATCCTGACCGCGCAGGCGATCAATTTCCCCGAGGTCGCCAAGCTTGCCGTCGACGAAGGCTGGTCGAAAGCGGTGTCGACCACGGCGGATTTCTTCGACCATCTGGTCGACAACGGCGCCCTCGACCTCGAGGACACGACGATCGCGGCCGAGACCTTCCTCAACATGGTGGTGGGCCACACCCACCGGATGGCGACATTCGGGATTGTAATCGACATGAAGGCCGCCGTGACACGGATGGAAGTCTCGATCCGGCTGTTCCTTGCCGGTGCCGTGGGACCGCGGGACCGGCTGCGCGACGCCGCCAAGGCACGTCGCCGGCCGACCCGCTGACCGCTTTTAGAGGATCGTTTCGTCGTCTTACACGTTGCCGTGATGAACCTTGAATAAACAGAACGAAACCGTATTGTTTAGTTGCAAAGAGACGCCGAACCCAGATCGCCCCCCAAAGGGTTCTGCGTCGCCTTGTAACTTCGACCGTCACGACGGAGCTGCCGCCATCGCTCCGCCTGAACGTTCGGCGGCCGACCTCTGACTAACAAGGGTCGGCCGCATCTTTCTCGACCCGCCCCGTCGCGCTGCGAACGCGGGTCATGCGCGTGCACATATTCGATACAGGTTCGACGATGAGGACAGGACGATTGCACGCACTGAGGCATTTGGCATTGGGAACACGGCTGCTTGCAACCGCGCTGCTGGCCCTGCCCTTCGCGTCGCCGGCCTATGCGATCTCGAGCTCGGCTGCCGCCGCGCTCTCCCCGCAGGACAGTGACAGCGGGCTCGACGTGCATGCGGTTCGCCGCGAGCTCGACAGCTTCCAGTCCGCCCAGATCTCGCTGCGCAAGGCGATGGCAATTGCGGAAGCGCTGCACTCAGGCTCGATCACCGCCGACATCAGCTTCGACGGCGCATCGGAACCCGCGGTCTACCGGGTCAAGACCATGCAGCAGAACCGGATCTGGCAGCATGCGATCGACGCCTCGACCGGCCAAGTGATCGGCGGCGAGCCGCCTTCGCCGCTGGCCTCCCTCGGCGCTGAAGACCGCGACAACCTTGTCGTGCTCAGGGCGCTCCGGCATCGCCTCGCCGATGCGGTGCGTGTCGCCGAGCATACGACCTCGGGCAAGGCGATCAGCGGCGGCTTGATGCGCGAACGCGGCAAGCTCAATTTCGTCATCGTGGTGCTGACGGGCAGCGATCTGAAAGAGGTGATCCTCGAACCGCCCGGCGCGCGCAAGCGCTGAGAGCGGCGCAGGCGATACCCGGTTCTCCCTTGCCAAGTTTTCGCCCAAAAGCCGTTGACGGACGCCGATCTCTGCCGCATAAGTCCGCATCATGATCACCGCGACCAAACGCACGACCAAAACCACCAAGCCCTCTGGGGCCTCGGGAGGCGTGCGCGCGTAGTCGGTCGTACAGCATCATCTCTACCCGAAGCCCCGCCTGATGAAGGTCCGGGGCTTTTTTGTTGCCTGCGTCATGCTCAAATTCGAATGGAGGACAAAGTGAGTAACGATCCCGTCGTCGCGATTGTCGGCGTCACCGGCGCAGTCGGCGCCGAATTCATCGCCACCATGGACAAGCGCGGCTTCCGCGTCGGCAAGCTGAAGGCGCTGGCGAGCGCCCGCTCGGCCGGCAAGACCGTCAGCTTCCGCGGCAAGCCGGTCGTGATCGAGGAGCTGACCGAGCGCGCCTTCGAGGGCGTCAACATCGCGCTGTTCTCGGCCGGCAGCGGCATCTCGAAGAAGTTCGCGCCGGTTGCCGTGAAGTCGGGCGCCGTCGTGGTCGACAATTCGTCGGCCTTCCGGATGGATCCGAACGTGCCGCTGGTGATCCCCGAGATCAACGCCAACCGCATCCGCGACCACAAGGGCATCATTGCCAACCCGAATTGCGCCGCCATCACCGCGCTGGTGCCGCTGTGGCCGATCCATCAGAAGAACCGCATCAAGCGCGTGATCATCTCGACCTACCAGGCCGCGAGCGGCGCGGGAGCAGCCGCGATGGAGGAGCTCGTCGAATCCACCCGCGCCAATCTCAACGGACAGGTCTACACCCCGAAGGTGATGCCGCACCCCTACGCCTTCAACCTGTTCAACCACAACACGGCGATCGATCCGGAGACCGGCTACAACGACGAAGAGACCAAGGTCATCAAGGAGACCCACAAGATCTTCGAGGACGACAAGATCGCCGTCGGCGTCACCTGCGTGCGGGTGCCGGTGCTGCGCGCGCATTGTGAGGCGATCACCTTCGAGTGCGAGAAGCCGATCACCGAGGACCAGGTGCGCGCGATCATGGCGCAGGCGCCGGGCGTCAAGATCGTCGACGATCGCGCGAAGAACTACTTCCCGATGCCGATCGACGCCTCCGGCCAGGACGACGTGCTGGTCGGCCGCATCCGCAAGGATCTCAGCGATCCCAGCGGGCACTCGATCTCGATGTTCGTCGCGGCCGATCAGCTGCTCAAGGGCGCTGCATTGAACGCGGTGCAGATCGCTGAGTTATTGCCCGAACGCGCAATGGCGTGATGTGATGAACTGCGCAGGGTGGGCAAAGCGTAGCCCACCCCGCGATCCGCCGCATCGTTCGGCGACAGACAGAGCAGGACGTATCATGCCAAGCACTCGGATCACGACCGGCATTTGGGCCCGCGGCATCGAGACCGAGGTGATTGAAGCCGTCCAGGACGCCCTGCTCGCGGCGCTGAAAATCCCTGACTACGACCGCTATGTCGTGCTCGACCTCTATGACGACGCCGCCCGGATCGTGCCCACCGGCCGATCGGAGCGCTACACACGGATCGAGATCTTGCTGTTTTCCGGACGATCGCTGGCGGCCAAGAGAGCGCTCTACAGCGCCGTGGTGGCAAACCTCGCCGCCCTCGGGGTGCCCGCCAATGAGATCAAGACCGTTCTGATCGAGGTTCCATCCGACAATTGGGGTTTACGCGGAGGTTTGCCCGCGTCCGAAATTGACCTCGGGTTCAAGGTTGACGTCTGACGGGCATGCCCGGTGAAACTCGCTCAAGTCACACCATCGGGCGAGCTGCCGTAACCCACTTCGATGCGTTGCCGATGGACCCCTTCTCGATATGCATTCCTCATCCGAACAGTTCGAGATCAGAGATCTTCACACTCATTCTGAGCGCGACGACCTCCTGCACCTGAACAACGCCAGCGCGCGGGAGACTTCGCTGCTGACGGCGCAGCGTTTCGCGCAATTGATCGATACCGCATCGATCGCGCTGTTCGTGCCGCCTTCCGCCGCACTGCTGTTGGCGTTTGCGCATTGCGACGAGTACGACGGCACGCATTTCGGCTGGTTTCGCCGCCGGATGGACCGGTTCATCTACGTCGATCGCATCGTCGTTGGGGCAGCGTGGCGGCGGTACGGACTGGCGCGCATGCTCTACCGCGAGGTGTTCCAGCAGACTGCACAGCGCGACCTCGGCCGCGTCGTCTGCGAGGTCAACGTCGAACCGCCGAACCCGACGTCGGACGCATTCCACAGTTCGCTCGGCTTCGAGGAAGTCGGCCGGGCCACGATCGACGGCGGCGCGAAGACGGTGCGCTATCTCTGCGCGAAGCTTGAGCCTCGCGCGTGACCTTCAGTCGCCTGCGCGGAACAGCAGGCAGGCATCGCCGTACGAATAGAACCGGTAGCCGTCCTTGATCGCGTGCGCGTAAGCGGGCTGCATCGTCTCGAGGCCGGAGAATGCTGAGACCAGCATGAACAGCGTCGAGCGCGGCAAATGGAAGTTCGTCAGCAGGATATCGACCGCGCGGAAGCGATAGCCCGGCGTGATGAAGATCGAGGTTTCCGCCGCGAACGGCTGGATGGTGCCGTCAGCATTTGCGGCACTCTCCAGCAGCCGCAGCGACGTGGTGCCGATAGCGACGATCCGGCCACCCTTTGCGCGTGCTGCATTCAGGGCAGACGCGGTCTCGGCGCTGATGCAGCCCCATTCGGCATGCATCTTGTGTTCGGAAGTCTCATCTGCCTTGACCGGCAGGAATGTCCCTGCCCCGACATGCAGCGTCAGGCGATGCAGCGCGACCCCGCGGCTCTTCAGCGTGGCTTCCAGCGCCGGCGTGAAATGCAGCCCCGCCGTCGGCGCGGCAACTGCGCCTTCATTGGTGGCGAACATGGTCTGGTAGTCGCTGACGTCCTGGTCGTCAGGCGTGCGCTTGGAGGCGATGTAGGGCGGCAGCGGCGTGGCGCCGACATCGGCGATGGCCTGGTCGAGCACCGGACCATGGAACGAGAATGACAGCGTCACCTCGCCCTCCTGCCCCTTGGCCTCGACCTCTGCATCGAGATTGCCGAGCAGGCAGACCTTGCCCTCATTGCCGAAGCGGATGGTGTCGCCGGGCGCAAGCTTCTTCGCCGGCTTCACCAGCGCCTGCCAGCGCGAGCCGTCGAGCCGTTTGATCAAGGTCGCCTCGATCTTCGGCTCGGTCTCGCGCCCGATGCGGCGGCCCCTGAGCTGGGCCGCGATCACCTTGGTGTCGTTGACGACGATCTGATCACCCGCCTCCAGCCAATGCGGCAGGTCGGCAATCGTGGCGTCGCGCAGCACGCCGTCCGGATGCACCACCAGCATCCGCGCGGAATCGCGCGGGCTCGCGGGGCGAAGCGCGATGCTCTCGGGCGGCAGTTCGAAATCGAAGAGATCGGTGCGCATGGCGGTGACTATTACTTCAGCGCCGTCATTCCGGGGCGCGCGAAGCGTGAACCCGGAATCTCGAGATTCCGGGTTCGATGCTGCGCATCGCCCCGGAATGACAGCGAATAGCTCAAGCCGCGTCGGCGGCCATGCGCGCCTTGACGATCTTGTCCGGATCCTTCACCGGCTCGCCGCGCTTGATCTTGTCGACGTTCTCCATGCCCTCGGTGACCTTGCCCCAGACCGTGTACTGGCCGTTGAGGAAGGAGGCGTCGTCGAAGCAGATGAAGAACTGGCTGTCGCCGGAATCCGGACTGGCGGCGCGCGCCATCGAGGTGGTGCCGCGGACATGCGGCTCCTTGTTGAACTCGGCCTTCAGCTTCTTGCCGGAACCGCCCATGCCGGTGCCCTGCGGGCAGCCGGTCTGCGCCATGAAGCCGTCGATCACGCGATGGAACACGATGCCGTCGTAGAAGCCTTCGCGCACCAACTCCTTGATCCGCGCGACGTGACCGGGCGCAAGATCCGGGCGCATCTCGATCGTGACCGGGCCCTGGGTGGTTTCGAGGATCAGAGTATTTTCGGTAGCAGCCATGCTCGCTTCTCCTGGCTTCGGGGTGGATATTTCTTATTCCGGAACGGGATCGCGAATGGACGGCCCGCAACCGCGCCGCCCAGGCTCTCGGTAAATGGCATCGGCGTGCAGCGTTGCAACGCCTCCATCACCGCGACCCGGTACGCGATCCGGTCGTTGTCGGTCGCTTCCTGCGATTCATAGCTGATCCTGGGATGCCCGAGGATCGCGCCCTCACGGTTGAAGCTGACAATGACGGTAATGTCGATCGGAGCGGCCTTGTCCGCCGCCGGCGGCCGCCAGCAGCGATGGATCGCCAGAACAACGTCCCGGATCGTATTGAGTTGCTCCGGCTCGGCCGCCGCCGATCCGGTCAGCGCGAGCCACAGCACCAGCGGCGCGGCGAACCAGGCAAGTGGCTTGCTGCGCGCCGCCATCGCCGATCACTTGATGTCGGATGCGACCTGCACCTTCACCATCTTGTCGGGATCGGTGACGGCGCCGCCGGGAGAGCCCGCGGGAGCCTTCTTCAGCTTGTCGACCACGTCCATGCCCGACACCACCTCGCCGACCACGGTGTACTGGCCGTTGAGGCTCGATCCGTCGGCGAACATGATGAAGAACTGCGAATTGGCGCTGTCGACACTGTCGCCGCGCCGGGCCATGCCGACGATGCCGCGCTTGAACGGGACCTGCGAGAATTCCTGCTTCAGGTTCGGATATTTCGAGCCGCCGGTGCCGTTGAAGTTCTGGCCGTCGCCGGTCTGCGCCATGAAGCCATCCATCACGCGATGGAACGGAACGTTGTTGTAGAAGCCCTCGCGCGCCAGCTGCTTGATGCGCTCGGCATGCTGGGGCGCGATGTCGGTGCGCAGCTTGATGACGATGCGGCCCTTGGTGGTGTCGATCACGATCGCATTGGCCTTGTCGAGATTGGCAGGCAGTGGCTGCGCGACCGCAGGCACGACGCAGAGCAGCGCGGCAACGAATGCAAGAATGCGGATCATGGAAACTCCGGACCTCTGGGCGTTCTGGATGTGGCAGGCCGCCGGCATCAGCCGGCGAACTTGGCCTTCAGGCTAGCGGCGACTGATGACGGCACGAATGCAGAGAAGTCGCCGCCCATCTGGGCGATTTGGCGCACCAGTGTGGCGGTGATCGGGCGGACCGCGACCGACGCCGGAACGAACACAGTATGCACCTCGGGCGCCATCGCCTCGTTCATACCGGCCAACTGCATCTCGTAGTCGAGATCGGTGCCGTCGCGCAGGCCGCGAATCATGATGGTCGCGCCGAGCTTGCGCGCCGCCGTCACGGTCAGATTGTCATAGGTGGTGCAATCGAAGGCGCAGCCCGCCTGTTGGGCAATCGGGCCGCACACCTCGCGCAGCATGTCCAGCCGTTCCTCGGTCGAGAACAGCGGCTTTTTGCCGGCATGGATGGCGACGGCGACGACCAGGCGGTCGCACAGGCCGACGGCTTGCCGGACCACGTCCAGATGGCCGTTGGTGACGGGATCGAAGGAGCCGGGATAGAGCGCGATACGGGACATCGTCCCTCCTAACCCGCCCGGCTCGTCCCGGCAAGCCGCCCGGGTTCCACCCGTCGCGCGAAATAAATACCTGCTCGCCCAGTGAACGAGTCCTGGGATGCCAGCGTCTACGTGGTGAATGTTTCGTCGGCCGTTGGCGGACGAAACAAAACCGGCCGGCGATGAAACCATTTTCCACCCTGGCGAAGACACCAGGAAACCTGCGGCCGGTAGAGATTGGACAACGAAACGACGGGCCCGGGGGGTCCGATCATATGGGGACCGTCATGATCAAGGCACTTTCCGCTATCGCCGTTGCCGCGTTCATTGCCGCCGCGCTCACCGTTCTGCCGGGCTTTGCGCCTCAGGTCGCAGCCTCCACCCCGCAGCCGCTGGCCAAGAGCGACCGTCTCGACGTCCACTCGGTCGGCAAGGAGTGCTCGCAGCAGGCGTGGCCGAATTTCGAAGCCTCCTGCCTGCGCAGTGCCGGCAACAAGACGGTGGTTCGCGAAGCCCGCCTCGTCACCGCCGATCGGACCCCGTAGTCACTTCTGACCCGTAAAGGCGTCACTTCCGTCCGTCACACAAAACCCAATGGTAATTTGCGACGTCCCGTCGCAGACTATCGTCTAAGGCGCCCGACCGGATCACCCGGCGGGCGCAAGCCATCGGGGGATTGCCGTGACCAGTACGCCCGCCATCGTTTCTTCTGGCCATCCTCCAACCAGCCCGATCCCGTTTGCCGTCACGCTCGGTGCCCTGGGTGTTGTCTACGGCGACATCGGTACCAGCCCCCTCTACGCCCTGAAGGAAGCCGCCAAGGCCGCCGCGCATGGTGGGCCACTCAGCCAAGCTGCCGTGCTGGGCACGGTGTCGCTGATCCTGTGGGCACTGATCCTGATCATTTCCGTCAAATACGCCATGCTGATCCTGCGCGCGGACAACCGCGGCGAAGGCGGCATCGTCGCGCTGCTGGCGCTGCTCTCCGCACGCAACGCGGCGCCCGGCACCTGGCGCGCCCATCTGCTGGTCGTTGGCCTCATCGGCGCCGCCCTGCTCTATGGCGACGGCGCGATCACGCCGGCCATTTCCGTGCTGTCGGCGATCGAAGGCCTCAAGGTCGATGCGCCGTCGCTGACGCCGGCCGTGGTACCGCTCACCGTCGTGATCCTGATCGGCCTGTTCTTCATGCAGAAGCAGGGCACGGGCTTCATCGGCAAGATCTTCGGCCCGGTGATGCTGTTCTGGTTCGCCGTGCTCGCAGCGCTCGGCATTCACGGCATCGTCAAGGCGCCCGGCGTGCTGGTCGCGCTGAGCCCGTTCTATGCGTTCGATTTCCTGATCCATCAGGATTTTCACGTCAGCTTTGCCATCCTCGGCGCCGCGTTCCTCGCGGTGACCGGCGGTGAGGCCATGTATGCCGACATGGGGCATTTCGGCCGCTTTCCGATCCGGCTCGCCTGGTTCGCGATCTGCCTGCCCGCGCTGGTACTGAACTATTTCGGCCAGGCCGGCGAGCTGATCAACGATCCGAGCTCGATCGATAACCCGTTCTTCCAGCTCGCTCCTGACTGGGCGCATTACCCGCTCGTCCTGCTCGCGACCGTTGCCACCGTGATCGCCTCGCAGGCCATCATCTCCGGTGTGTTCTCGCTGACCCAGCAGTCGATCCAGCTCGGCTTCCTGCCGCGGATGCATATCCGCCACACCACGAGCGATGCGATCGGACAGATCTACGTGCCGCTGGTGAACTGGCTGCTTGCGGCGGGAACGCTCGGCGCCGTGCTCGCCTTCGGCACCTCGGACGCGCTGGCCGGCGCCTACGGCATCGCCGTGTCGCTGTTGATGGCGATCACCACGCTGCTCGCAGCCCTGGTCGCGATCCAGTGGGGCTATTCGCCGATCATCGTGATCGCGGTGAACGGCTTCTTCTTCATCATCGACGCGATCTTCTTTGCGGCGAACACCGAGAAACTGTTCGAGGGCGGCTGGTTCCCGCTGCTGCTGGCGGCCGCGGTGGCGTTCCTGATGCTGACCTGGCGCAGCGGCGTCAAGCTGGTCGAAAAGGCGCGCGGCAAGTTGCGTCAGCCGGAAGAGGATCTGATCGAGACCGCGGTCAACAAATGCAGCGCCCGCCTGCCCGGCACCGCGGTGTTCCTGGCCTCGGCCCCCAATGGCGTGCCGCTCGCGCTGACCCAGTTCGTCAAGCACAATCACGTGCTGCATCAGCGCGTGCTATTGGTCACCGTGCTGATCGAGGAGCGCCCGCGGATCTCGGACGAGGAACGCGCCAATGTGCTCGAGATCAGCCCCGGCATCACCCGCATCGTCCTGCATTACGGCTTCATGCAGTATCCGACGATCTATGAGGGGCTGAAGACCGCCTGCCTGCAGGCCAAGCTACCCGGCATCGATCTCTCCGACGTGACCTACTATATCGGCCGCGAAACCATCATTCCAAGCGAGGATATCCCGGGCATGTGGGTGTGGCGTGAATCGCTGTTCGCCTTCCTGCAGCGCAACGCCGAGCGTTCCGCGGCCTTCTTTGGCGTGCCGACCGGTCAGGTCGTGGAGTTCGGCACCGAGATCGAGATTTGATCGAGCGGCTTGCGTAGCCCGGATGCAGCGCAGCGCAATCCGGGACAAACAAAACCACATCGCAAGGACCCCGGATTTCGCTGCGCTGCATCCGGGCTACGATAACCGGCAATGTCAGACGATCCGCCTCTTCAGCTGAAGCCGCGGCTGGCGATTTCGATCGACCAGGCGCAGGCGATCATTGATCGTGTTGCGCCACGCAGGCGCGTGGCAGGCATCACTGAGCTGCGCGGCGGCGAGATCAGCACGATCCTCGAGATCGTGCTGGCGGATGCACCGAACCGCATCCTCAAGGTCTACCCCGCCCAGCTGCATTGGAAGATGGCGAAGGAGGTCTATGTCCACGGGCTGTTGCGCGACGCCGATATCCCCGTCCCGCGCATTCTGCTCGCCGACGACACCCGTTCGGTGATCGATCTCAGCTTCGTGCTGATGAGCAAACTCGACGGCGTCGAGCTCAGCCGGCGCGATCCGGAGCTGAGCCATCAGGAGCAGTTTGCGATCTTCGCCGAGATGGGCGCGGCGCTGCGCAGGATCAACGAAATCACGCTCGACAGTTTCGGCTATATCGGCCCAAGCGGGGTCTGGACGCCCCACCCCACCAACCGCGCCTACATGTCCGCGCAGTTCGACCGCAAGCTGACCGAGTTTTGTACCCGCGGCGGCGACAGGGCGCTGGCCGAGCGGCTCCGGACCGGCATCGCCGCCCGTGCGCACCTGCTCGACGCCGCCGACAGGCCCCGCCTCTGCCACTACGATCTCCATGCCGGCAACGTGCTGGTGACGCCGGAAGGAAAGTCGCAACTCTGCTGCATCGTCGATTTCGAGAACGCGACGGCCGGCGATCCCCTGATGGATATCGCCAAGGCGCTGTACTACTTCACCCCGAAGGATGCGGCGCGGCGTGAAGGATTGCTCGCCGGCTATGGCGCGCTCGATCGCCCAGACTGGAAAGCGACGATCGCGCTCTACCGGCTCGCCTCCATGTTAGAGCTGTGGTGCTGGTTCGCGCAGATCGGCAAAGCGGATGCGCTGGCCGGCCTCACCAGAGAGCTCGAGAATTCGACCAGTCAGGCCGTGGCTTATTGACCGAAATCGGACGCGGGCATCGAAGGCCTGGCAAAGGCCGGACGGCCTATTCGCCCGCCGCGAGACGACGCACGCCGGATGCGGTCAGGCCGAGTTCACCGAGCCGTCTGACTGCGTAACCGAGACCGACAAGTCGCTCCCCGTGCAACTGAGGAATCTCCCGTTGCCCTTCACCCTTGCCGACCTCGACCAGGGAGGCGAACTCGTCCGAACTGAGGACTTGGGGATCATCCGTCATGACGCGACCTCGTCGGTCCAGACCTTGAACGAAACCAGCGTGTTTGGCCCAAACGTCTGGGTGATCGGAACGTCGGAGGCATCCCGTCCCTGTGCGATCAAAACCCGTCCAATCCTCGGCACGTTGTTCCGCGGATCGAACATATGCCAGCGGCCGCCGATATAGGCCTCGAACCAGCCGGCGAAATCACCAGCCGCCCAAGGCAGCGGGGTGCCGATGTCGCTGAGATAGCCGGTGCAATAGCGCGCCGGAATGTTCATGCAGCGGCAGAACGCAATAGCCAGATGCGCGTAGTCGCGGCACACGCCCTTGCCTTCGTCGAAGACCTCCCGCGCCGTCTTGGTGGCGCGGGCGTGCTCGTAGCCGAAAGCGATGTGGCGATGGACGAAATCGCAAATGGCCTGGACCCGCGGCCAGCCCGGCGGCGTGCCCTCGAACAACTTCCATGCAATTTCCGAAAGCCGGTCAGTCTCGCAATAGCGGCTGCCCAGCAGATAGACCAGCGTGTCCGCCGGCAAGTCCTCGACCGCGTGCTGACCGGCCGAAGCAAACACCGGATCAGGCTCGCCGCTGTCGCGCACGACGCCATCGGCCGCCAGGCGCATTGGACCGGCCGGCGCAACGATACGGCTGCACCAATTGCCGAATCCATCGCGGTACGGCGTGATCGGCACCGCCGGGCTGGTGGTCAGGTGGTCGGGGACGATGATATCGGATGCGCGCGTGAAATGCGTGCCCAGCACCATGATCATGGGCGTTGGCTGCGGGAACTCGTAGTGCATTTCGAATCCGACGCGAAGCTTCATTCGAAATACGTTCCTCTATGTCCTACCGACATGGCGACGATGCGGTCGAATACAAGGTACGATCTGCCTGATCGGACAAATACCCGTATCGCGCGAGAAAGTGCTGGCTATTTGCTGCAATCGCGCGCAGGAACGACGACGCTTGCCGACTGGCGCGGCTTTCCAGCGCGAGGCGAACCCGACGAAGTTCCAGTCGGATGGTCGAAAGCCTCCTCCGTGCGTTCGAGAAAGATTCGAACGCACTCACCGAAAGAGCTTCATGCAAAATCTCTCGCCTCGTCACGTCAAGACTGAAGAGTCCGTGCGCCTCGGCGTGACGTCCGGTTGGTATTCCACAAAGGTCAGCGGGACATTCGTGACCGGCCCGCATGACACCGAAGCCGATTGCCTGCGCAAGATCGCCGAGATCAATCCTCCACCGCCGAGGAAGAAGAAATAGCTCCGGCGCGACCGGATTGGGCGCATCGGCAAATGCCAACTCAGACGCATGTCGGCAAGATGGCCAAACAAACCCGCGTTCGTCTTCTCGAGGTTGTCGTGAGTGCGCAGAAAGAGCCCACTCGCTGGAAATGGCATGTCTCCGAAGGCGGTTTGGAGCTCGTGCACGGCTACGCGACGTCACGCGAAACAGCGCAACGGGACGGCGATAGCGTTCTGTTCACAATGCTATCCGCGCCCCAGACGCCCTGAGCGGGGCGCCCTTCGACGAACAGAGACGCACGTTCGCGAAGCCCGGCGAAACGACGTATGGGCGCAGCCCTGCGCGCCCAAGCAATCAGGCATCAGTCAACCTGGCGTGGCGCCCCGACCTTGAGCCGCCTGCAACGAACCACGTTCGGGAACGGCCCTACTCGCCGTTCCCATTCGCGCCGTTCTCTTCCTCCGGAATGTGCTCGACCGAGACGACATGCTCGTCCTCGGCGGTGTCGAACACGATCACGCCCTGGGTCGAGCGGCCGGCGACGCGGATGTCGGCCACCGGGCAGCGGATCAGCTGGCCCTTGTCGGTGACCAGCATGATCTGGTCGGCGTCCTCGACCGGGAACGACGCCACCAGATTGCCGTTGCGGTTGTTGACGCTCATCGCGACGATGCCTTTGCCGCCGCGGCCGGTGGTGCGGTACTCGTAAGACGAGGTCCGCTTGCCGAAGCCGTTGACGGAGACGGTCAGCACCACCTGCTCGGCCGCCGACAGCTCGGCATAGCGCTCCTGCGACAGCTGGATCGCATCGTTCGCAGGCTCCTCGCCCTCTGCCTCGACCGGTTCTTCGGTCGTGGCCTCGCCGGCCACCGCGCGGCGCATCTTCAGGTAGGCCGAGCGCTCGTCCGAAGTGGTCTCGACATGGCGTAGGATCGACAGCGAAATCAGCTTGTCCGCCTCGGCCAGCGCAATGCCGCGCACGCCCATCGAGGTGCGGCCGGTGAAGACGCGCACATCGGTGACCGGGAAGCGGATGCATTGCCCGCCGGCGGCGGTCAGCAGCACGTCGTCGCGCTCGGTGCAGATCTGCACGTCGACGATCGCCTCGCCCTCGCCGAGCTTCATGGCGATGATGCCGGAGCGGCGGACGTCGACGAAATCGGACAGCTTGTTGCGGCGAACAGTGCCGCTGGTGGTCGCGAACATCACGTCGAGATTGCCCCAGGAGGATTCATCCTCCGGCAGCGGCATGATCGTGGTGATGCGCTCGCCCTGCTCCAGCGGCAGGATGTTGATCAGCGCCTTGCCGCGCGCGTTTGGCGCCGCCATCGGCAGCCGCCAGACCTTCTCCTTGTAGACTTGGCCGCGTGACGAGAAGAACAGCACCGGCGTGTGGGTCGAGGCCACGAACAGGCGCGCGACGAAATCCTCGTCGCGGGTCTGCATGCCGGCGCGGCCCTTGCCGCCGCGGCGCTGCGCCCGGTAGGTCGACAGCGGCACGCGCTTGACGTAGCCCGCATGCGACACGGTGACGACCATGTCCTCGCGCTGGATCAGGTCCTCGTCCTCGACCTCGCCTTCATGCTCGATGATCACGGTCTTGCGCGGGGTGGCGAACTGCTGCTTCACCTCGGCGAGCTCGGTCTTGACGATGCCCTGCACGCGCGCGCGCGAGCGCAGGATGTCGAGATAGTCGGCGATCTCGGCCGCGAGCTTGTCGAGCTCCTCGGATATTTCGTCCCGCCCCAGTGCGGTCAGGCGCTGCAGCCGGAGATCGAGGATGGCCCTGGCCTGCTCCATCGACAGCCGGAGCGTGCCGTCATCGTTGATGCGATGCCGGGGATCGTCGATCAGCGTGATCATCGCCTCGACGTCGCGTGCCGGCCAGTCGCGCGACATCAGGGCCTCGCGCGCGGTGTTCGGATCGGGCGAGGTTCGAATGACACGGATCATCTCATCGATGTTGGCGACCGCGATCGCGAGGCCGACCAAGATGTGGGCGCGATCGCGGGCCTTGCCGAGCAGGAACTTGGTCCGCCGGGTGACCACCTGTTCGCGGAACGCGACGAAGATGGTGAGCAGGTCCTTCAGATTCATCGTCTGCGGACGGCCGGAATCCAGCGCCAGGATGTTGGCCGGGAAATTCGTCTGCAGCGGCGTGAACCGGTAGAGCTGGTTCAGCACCACGTCGGGCACCGCTTCGCGCTTCAGCTCGATGACGACGCGATAGCCGTCGCGGTCGGACTCGTCGCGCAGGTCGCCGATGCCCTCGATCTTCTTCTCTTTGACGAGATCGGCGATGCGCTCGACCATCGTCGCCTTGTTCACCTGATAGGGAATCTCGGTGATGATGATCGCTTCGCGATCTTTCCTGATGGTGTCGATCGCCACCTTGCCGCGCATCACGATCGAGCCGCGGCCCAGATGGTAGGCCGAGCGGATGCCCTGGCGGCCCAGGATGATGCCGCCGGTCGGGAAGTCCGGTCCGGGAATGATGTCGATCAACTCGTCGATCGTGAGCGCCGGATTGTCGATCAGCGCCACGCAGGCGTCGACGACCTCGCCGAGGTTGTGCGGCGGGATGTTGGTCGCCATGCCGACGGCGATGCCGCCGGCGCCATTGACCAGGAGGTTCGGGAACCGGGCCGGCAGAACCGCCGGCTCTTTCTCCGAGTTGTCGTAGTTCGGCTGGAAATCGACGGTGTCCATGTCGATGTCGGCGAGGACGGCAAGCGCCGCCTTCGTCAGCCGAGCCTCGGTATATCGGTAGGCCGCCGGCGGATCGCCGTCGACTGAGCCGAAATTGCCTTGGCCGTCGATCAGCGGCACCCGCAGCGAGAAGTCCTGCGCCATGCGGACCATCGCGTCGTAAATCGACTGGTCGCCATGCGGGTGATACTTACCGATCACGTCGCCGACGACGCGCGCGGACTTAACGTATTTCTTGTCCGGGGTGTGTCCCTGCTCATGCATCGAATAGAGGATGCGCCGGTGCACCGGCTTGAGCCCATCGCGCGCATCGGGCAACGCACGCGACACGATCACGCTCATCGCGTAATCGAGGTAGGACTTCTTCATCTCGTCGAGAATGGAAACGGGACGAATATCTGAGGGCACCGGCGGCTCGCCGGGCTTGTCGTCTTCGGGTTCGGACAAAGGGGAAATCCGGTCAGTTCTGCTGGAGAATCATATAGACCATCGAGGGCCTGATAACCACCCTTGCACGGCTCCGGCAAGCCGTTTTTCCCTTCGTTTTTTCATGCACTTACCAGCCGCATTGCAGGTTTGCGACGCGCCTGCTTAGCCCGGCGGTTGCAAGGTCGCGAAGACCTGGTGGAACCGGCCTTCGCAACGCCCCGATCATCCGATTATTGGCCGAAAATCACCGCGTGCATGATCCGCCCGGGCACGAAAGTGAATATCCCGGCAATGACCAGCGCGCCGAAGAAAATGCCCATCATCGTGAACTTGTGGCGGCGGACATTGTGGCTCCGCGCGGCCGTCACGCCGAGCACCAGCATACCCAGCGAGAAGATCGACAGCAGATGGATCGGGCTCCACGGGCCCACCAGCTTGATCTGATGGATCCAGAACGAGCTCCCGGCGACCACCAGCATCAGGATCACCCAGATCCAGCCCAGCGTCCGGTGCGGCAGCGTGCCCTTCGGTGCGGCGAACTGGATGGAGCCGAGCACGAAGGCGGCCATCGCGGCGAAGGCATGGAGCGGGATCGCAGGCGCAGCGTCGAGCAATGGCGCGAGGCTCATGATGGCAGCCCTCGAGTGAAGCTCGCGGCCAGACGTCGCTCGCCGCAGGCCAATGTAAATATCATTCACATTGGTCTGTGTCAAAGTCCGGGGAACTCGCGCTGGTCGCCCTCGGTTAGACAAGGTCATGCAGGCGTTTAGAGAGTTATCCTCATAATCCACACGAGGAAACTTCCGCGACAAATCTCAGCGCCGCTCCGGGATAATGATCGTCACGGAACGGCGTCTGACGGAATCTCGGAAAGCCTGACCTGCGATCAGAACGGGATGTCGTCGTCCATGTCGCTGTTGCGGCTGCCGCCGCCGGCGGCGACCGCACGGCGCGGCGCCGAGCTGACCGGACCGGACGAGCCGAAATCGCTGCCGCCGCCATCATCGGCGAAGCTGCCGCCTCCACCGCCCCGCCCGTCGAGCATGGTGAGGTTGGAGTTGAAGCCCTGCAGCACGACCTCGGTCGAGTACTTCTCGACGCCGCTCTGGTCGGTCCATTTGCGGGTCTGCAATTGACCCTCGATGTACACCTTGGCGCCCTTCTTCAGATACTGCTCGGCGACCTTGCAGAGGCCCTCGTTGAAGATCACGACGCGGTGCCACTCGGTCTTTTCCTTGCGCTCGCCGGTGCCCTTGTCGCGCCAGGTTTCCGAGGTGGCGATGGAAAGATTTGCGATCGGTCGGCCGTCCTGCGTCCGCCGGATTTCCGGATCCTTGCCGAGGTTTCCAACCAGGATCACCTTGTTCACGCTTCCCGCCATCGCATCATCTCCGCTCAAGAACCGGGCACCGGACATCGGCCGCCACTCTCAACCATCGCCACTTACTCGCAGGCGTCGCGAATGACCTATACGGCCGGTACCGGCTCGATGCCCTCGCCGTCGCGCGGTTATCCACGATATTCAGGATATAGCATCGCAGCCGACAATGTTCCAGTTTTGTTCGCCACAACCAGCCGTAGAAGCAGCCGGTGGTGATGGAGTGGCCGCCGATTTCGGCCCGACCACCAGCGGGCTCTGACGCCCTACACAAATGTAAGTTAAATCAATGCCTTGCCTTGTCGATACTTCTTCTGCGAGTGTTGCATTTGGGAGACGGCGCTTCAGGTTGAATCAGCGTATAGCTACCACCCATCAGACGGGCGCTCGCGTCTGAAGTCGCGCTTCGGGACCGTTGGAAGCCGATTGGGAAGCTGGGGGTTTGATTATGAAGAAGTTTTTGCTCGCTACGGTTGGCCTGATTGCGTTCGCTGCGCCTGCCGCGGCTGCCGATCTCGCTGCGCGCCCCTACACCAAGGCGCCGCCGATGATCGCCGCCGTCTATGACTGGAGCGGCTTCTACATCGGCGCCAACGGCGGCTGGGGGTCGGGGCCCAAAT
>NZ_BOVL01000024.1:169102-175398 GCF_019972155.1 Bradyrhizobium sp. RD5-C2
GTTGCCGGTGGTCAGATCGGCTATCGCTGGCAGGCGGGCACCTGGGTGTTCGGCCTCGAAGCGCAGGGCAACTGGGCTGACCTGAAAGGCAGCAACAACAGCGCGATCTTCCCGGGCCTGTTCACCAACCAGAGCAAGATCGACGCGTTCGGCCTGTTCACCGGCCAGATCGGCTACGCCGTCAACAACGTGCTGCTCTACGCCAAGGGCGGTGCGGCGCTGACCGACAATCGCTTCAACACCTACTTCACGCCGACCGGCGTCCTCGCCGGCAGCGCGAGCGACACCCGCTGGGGCGGCACCATCGGCGCCGGCATCGAAGTCGGCTTCGCACCGAACTGGACCGCTGGTGTCGAATACGACCACCTGTTCATGCAGGACAAGACCTACAACCTCACCACCCCGACCGGCGCGCTGTTCAGCAACATCCGCGATCGCCAGGACGTCGACCTCGTCACCGTCCGCGTGAACTACAAGTGGGGCGGCCCGGTGGTTGCGCGCTACTGATCGCGTGACACGGATTTGATCCAGACGAAAGGCCGGCTTCGTGCCGGCCTTTTTGTTTGCGTGGGCGGCGCGCTCCAACGTCGGACCGCCTGATGTGCTCGACAACTACACCACCGAGCTGCGCAGCTTCGGCGACATCAAGGGCCGGCTCGGCTACGCCGACGGCGCCACGCTGTGGTTCGTGAACGGCGGCGCCACGGTCGGCGACATCCTGCACCGCTACAATGTCGGGCTCGCGCCGCCCTCGGTCTCGGCCAGCGACACGCACTGGAGCTGGACCGCCGGCGCCGGCGTCGAATACATGTTCGCCGCCAACTGGTCGGCCAAGCTCGCGTACAATTACATCGATCTCGGCAAGGTCGCGCCGACCCAGTACACGCCGGCGATCAACGATCGCTCGGAGTGGAAGGACACCTTCCACACCGTCAAGCTCGGCATCAATTACCACTTCAACGCGCTGAGCCCGGTCGCATCAGCGAAATACTGAGCTACCGGCGGTCGCTTCGCATCGGAGAAAAGAGCCGGCCTTGCGCCGGCTTTTCGTTGCGTGCAAGCGCGCGCTTCGCCGAGCCATTTTCCGTGCATTGTGGTTTCACGGATACACAACTTCCAAGATTTCTATGTAGAGGCACGCGATCGTCACACGACACTGCTGTGACGTTCCCTTCAGCGTTTGAAGGGACAACAAGAAAATGGGACTGGGACTTTGAAAATCAGGAATGTTTTGCTGGCTTCGGCCGGCATGTTTGCCCTCAGCGCAATTGCACCGGCAATGGCCGCCGACATGGCGGCACGCACGCCTTACGTGAAGGCTCCGCCGCCGGCCGCGATCTACAACTGGACCGGCTTCTACATCGGCGGCTTCGGTGGCTATGCCAGCGAGGACTCCGGCAACCCGAAGATGGAAGGCGGCTTCGGCGGCGGCACCGTCGGCTACAACTGGCAGGCCGGCAACATCGTGTACGGCCTCGAGGCTGACGGCGCCTGGGCTGACGTCAATGCGTCCGCTACCGCTTTTGGCATCACCGCGACGAGCAAGATCGACGCGCTCGGCACCGCGCGCGGCCGCATCGGCTTCGCCGTCGACAAGGTGCTGTTCTACGGCACCGGCGGCTACGCCTGGGCCGACAACAAGCTCACCCTCAGCGCGGGCGGCGTGAGCGTCTCGCAGAGCAACTTCCACTCCGGCTGGACTGTCGGCGCCGGCATCGAGGCGTTCATCGCGCCACAGTGGTCGATCAAGGGCGAGTACCTGTATCGCAGCCTCGGCGGCGAGACCTACTTCGGCATTCGGTCTGCCGACATCAACCTGCACACCGTGCAGTTCGGCGTGAACTATCACTTCGGCGGCCCGATCGTCGCCAAGTACTGAGCGAAAAACAGACCTCAGGGTCTCGGAAAGGCCGGCTTCGCGCCGGCCTTTTTTGCGTCCGGGAACCGGGCCCTGCTGACGGCTGCTGCCAACAGGCAAACTATCCGTTGATGGACGCGACTCAGCACTGGAAATTGTCGGCCGTTCTTCCTACGTTCCAGTCTTCTCACCCATCGGCGCAAGGTCCCGGCAGCACCGGCGATGCGCGCCCAAAAGGCGCCCGATCATGCGCCCGGAATTGTCGCAATGGATGAAGTGCTCAAGGCGAAGCGCCAACAGACCGCCGGCTCCTCATCGCGCGCCATCACGATCCGCGGCGCGCGCGAACACAATCTGAAGAACATCGACGTCGAGATTCCGCGCGACAAGCTCGTGGTATTTACCGGCCTGTCCGGCTCCGGCAAGTCGTCGCTCGCGTTCGACACCATCTATGCCGAGGGCCAGCGCCGCTACGTCGAGTCGCTGTCGGCCTATGCGCGCCAGTTCCTCGAGATGATGCAGAAGCCCGATGTCGACCAGATCGACGGCCTGTCGCCTGCGATCTCGATCGAACAGAAGACCACGTCGAAGAACCCGCGCTCCACCGTCGGCACCGTCACCGAGATCTACGACTACATGCGCCTGCTGTGGGCGCGCGTCGGCGTGCCGTATTCGCCGGCCACCGGCCTGCCGATCGAGAGCCAGATCGTCTCGCAGATGGTCGACCGCGTGCTGGCACTGCCGGAAGGCACCCGCCTCTATCTGCTGGCGCCGGTCGTGCGCGGCCGCAAGGGCGAGTACAAGAAGGAGCTCGCCGAGTATCTCAAGAAGGGCTTTCAGCGCGTCAAGATCGACGGCACCTTCCATGAGCTGTCGGAGGCGCCCGCGCTCGACAAGAAATTCCCGCACGACATCGACGTCGTGGTCGACCGCATCGTGGTGCGTCCCGACCTCTCCCAGCGCCTCGCCGAAAGTTTCGAGACCGCGCTGAAGCTCGCCGAGGGCCTCGCCGTGATCGAATACGCCGACGCGCCGGCAGCGGCACCGGCCGAGGACAAGAAGAAGACCGCAAAAATCCACGACAAGAGCGGGCCCGAGCGCATCCTGTTCTCGGAAAAATTCGCCTGTCCGGTCTCCGGCTTCACCATCCCCGAGATCGAGCCGCGCCTGTTCTCGTTCAACAATCCCTATGGCGCGTGCCCTGCCTGCGGCGGTCTCGGCGTCGAGCAGCATATCGACGAAGACCTGGTCATTCCCGACAAGGAGCTGACCTTGCGCAAGGGCGCGATCGCGCCCTGGGCGAAGTCGTCCTCGCCCTATTACATCCAGACCCTCACCGCGCTCGGCAAGCACTACAAGTTCACGCTCGACACCAAGTGGAAGGACCTGACCAAGAAGGTACAGGCCGCGCTGCTGCACGGCTCGGGGGACGACGAGATCAAGTTCTCCTATGAGGACGGCGTCCGCTCCTACGACACCAAGAAGCCGTTCGAGGGCGTCGTCACCAACATCAACCGCCGCTACCGCGAGACCGAAAGCGAGTGGGCGCGCGAGGAGCTCGGCAAGTATTTCTCCGACGTGCCCTGCGCCGGCTGCAACGGCTACCGGCTGAAGCCCGAGGCGCTGTGCGTCAAGATCGGCGGCAAGCATATCGGCGAGATCTCCGAGCTTTCGGTCAGGCGCGCCGGCGAATGGTTCGAGACCGTGCCGGAGGCGCTGAATGCGCAGCAGAACGAGATCGCCGCACGCATCCTCAAGGAGATCCGCGAGCGCCTGACCTTCCTGCTCGACGTCGGCTTGAACTATCTGACGCTGTCGCGCTCGTCTGGCACGCTGTCCGGCGGCGAGAGCCAGCGCATCCGCCTGGCCTCGCAGATCGGATCGGGACTGACCGGTGTGCTCTACGTGCTGGACGAGCCGTCGATCGGCCTGCACCAGCGCGACAACGCCCGGCTGCTCGACACCCTGAAGCGGCTGCGCGACCTCGGCAATACCGTGGTCGTGGTCGAGCATGACGAGGACGCCATCCGGCTTGCCGACTACGTGCTCGACATCGGGCCCGGTGCCGGCATGCATGGCGGCCACATCGTCGCTGAAGGCACGCCCGACCAGATCATGCGCAACCCGAAATCGCTGACCGGCAAGTATCTCACCGGCGAGCTTTCGGTCCCCGTGCCCGACCGGCGGCCGCCGAACCACCGGCGCACCATCAAGGTCATCAACGCCCGCGGCAACAATCTGAAGAACGTCTCGGCCGAGATTCCGCTCGGTCTGTTCACCTGCGTCACCGGCGTCTCCGGTGGCGGCAAGTCGACCCTGCTGATCGACACGCTCTACAAGTCGATCGCGCGCAAGCTGAACAACGCCAGCGAAGGCGCGGCCCCGCACGACCGCATCGAGGGCCTCGAGCACATCGACAAGATCATCGACATCGACCAGTCGCCGATCGGCCGCACGCCGCGTTCGAACCCCGCGACCTATACCGGCGCCTTCACGCCGATCCGCGAATGGTTCGCAGGCCTTCCCGAGGCGAAGGCGCGCGGCTACGAGCCCGGGCGCTTCTCCTTCAACGTCAAGGGCGGCCGCTGCGAGGCCTGCCAGGGCGACGGCGTCATCAAGATCGAGATGCACTTCCTGCCCGACGTTTACGTCACCTGCGACACCTGCAAGGGCAAGCGCTACAACCGCGAGACGCTGGAGGTGCTGTTCAAGGGCAAGAGCATCGCCGACGTGCTCGACATGACGGTCGAGGAAGCCGCCGACTTCTTCAAGGCAGTGCCGCGCGTGCGCGAGACCTTCCAGACCCTGCACCGCGTCGGCCTCGACTACATCCATGTCGGCCAACAGGCCACCACGCTGTCCGGCGGCGAGGCCCAGCGCGTCAAGCTGGCCAAGGAGCTGTCAAAGCGCGCCACCGGCCGCACGCTCTACATCCTGGACGAGCCGACCACCGGCCTGCACTTCCACGACGTCGCAAAACTGCTGGAGGTGCTGCACGAGCTGGTCGCCCAGGGCAATACGGTGGTGGTGATCGAGCACAATCTCGAAGTCATCAAGACCGCCGACTGGGTGATCGACCTCGGTCCCGAAGGCGGCGACGGCGGCGGCGAAATCGTCGCCTGGGGCCCGCCCGAAGACATCGTCAAGGCACCGCGCAGCTACACCGGCAAGTTTTTGGCGCCGGTGTTGAAGAAGGCGAACAGCAAGCCGAGGAAGAGCTCGGCGAGCGAAGCGGCGGAGTAGTTCAACGTCCGTCAGTAGAGCAGATCGACGAAGCGTCATCCGCCGGTCCGTTGCCTCAACACCGGCGGGTTGCGCCCTACGAACTACCTCAGTTGCCACGGTAGGTGGCGATCTGCCAGACGTTGGCCCAGGTATCCCGGACCATCGCGCGTCGGTCGCCATAAGGCGTATCGGCAGGCGCCTCGATCGATTCGGCACCTGCCGCAATCGCGCGCCGGTAGGTCTCGTCCGCGTTCTCAACATAGACATAGAGAAAGGCCGGCATGGCGTCCCGTACGCCTCCGCCGTCGCTGATCAGGATGATCGAGTCTCCGATCCGAATTTCCGTTGGCGCGCCGGACCGGACGTCGCCCTCCGCATCGAAAACGTCTCTCAGGAATCCGGCCAAACCGGTGAGGTCGCGCGTGACAATTCGCGGTATGACGGAAGGCCAGCCGGCGGGCTTGAACTGGGGCATGCGTCTGTCTTTGCCTAGGCCACGACGATCCGCCGTAGATTAGAGCAGTAGCCCGGATGAGCGAAGCGATATCCGGGAGCCTTCTCGTAGTCGTCGACCTCTGTCCCGCATGTCGCTTCGCTCATGCGGGCTACCACAACCGTCTCCTCGCCTTCGCGCTACACCGCCCAATAATTCGGGTGCGTGTAGCCGTGCGAGCGGTCGCCCCAGTCGAATTCGTCGCCGTCGAACTCGGACGGGCCGGTGCGCAGATCGTCCAGCGTCACCTCGGCCTCAAAGGCCTGGCGCGCGGGATTGAATTTCAGGGCCGTCCATTTGACCGGGTAATGGTGGTGGCTGCTGAGCACGCCGCCGGTCCTGATCACGGCGTAGGCCACCGTTCCGCTCACCTTGTCGAGCATCAGCCGCTCGATCGAGCCGAGTTTTGAGCCATCGCTTCCGAACACGCAGACATGCTCGACGCGGTCGCTGGGCACCAAGGTATGATGCATGGCATCCTCCCTATCTTCCCTTGTTCGGAGGGGATTATAGGCCTGTCGTCCCGGTCAGCCAACGGGTCGCGCGAGGAAGCGTAAGGCGGCTCGAAGTAGGGTGGGTTAGCCGAAGGCGTAACCCACCGCTCCTCCGCGAGGAAGGTGGTGGGTTACGCTTCGCTAGCTTTGCTCTTTCAGGAGGTTGTCCATCTGGTCTGAACCGAGGAAGCTGAGGTTGCGAAGCTTCAGTGTTCCAAGGAAAGAC
>NZ_BOVL01000025.1 GCF_019972155.1 Bradyrhizobium sp. RD5-C2
AGAACCGGCGCAGCGAGGCCGACGATCGCGCCATGGCCGAACGCATTGGCCGCCTCATCGAGGTCCTCGACAGCGAGATCGCCGAGATCGAGGCCGACATCAGCGCATTGATTAAAGCCGAAGCGGAGATCGCGGACGATGCGAAGTTAATGCGTTCGCTGCCCGGCGT
>NZ_BOVL01000026.1:0-136607 GCF_019972155.1 Bradyrhizobium sp. RD5-C2
GGCTCCCCCGCCGCCCCGCGCCGCAGCCGTTGCGCCGCATCCGGCACCGGCCCCGCGCGCCGCGCCGCCGCCGCCACGGCCGGCTGTGCAGGCGCAACGCGCAGCACCGCCGCCGCCTCGGCCGGCACCGCCGCCAAGGCCCGCAGCAGCAGCAGCAGCACGGGCAGCGCCGGCATGCCCTCCCGGCAAATGCAAACACTGAGGGGATGACACCATGAGCCGGGCAGGTCAGCCTTCATGAGCATCACGGCCACACTCGGATCGCGGACATCAGCGAAACTGATGATCGGTACGATCGTGGGGCTGGTGGTGTTCCACCAGCCGGCGCGGGCGGCCGAACTCGCAGCGCAGGACATCGCGCTGCTCGATCGCCTCACCTGGGGTGTCAGCGCCTCGAGCGCGGCGCATCTGCGCGAGGTCGGCACCGAACGCTGGCTGCAGGAGCAGCTGCATCCGGCCAACACCGCACTGCCGGCCGCCGTCCAGAAGCAGATCGAGGCGATGCCGGACGTGCATCGCTTCCCGTTCGACATTGCCGCCTCGTTCGACCAGCAGGGCAAATCCGCCAACCAGGTTGCCGATCCGGAGCAGAAGAAGGCGGCGCAACAGGTCTATCAGCAGGCCATGAACGACCGCGCCAGGCAGGCCGCGGCCCGCACCATCCTGCACGCGCTCTATGCGCCGGATCAGTTGCGCGAACGCCTGACATGGTTCTGGTTCAACCACTTCAATGTCCACCAGTACAAGGCCAACATCCGCGTGCTGGTCGGCGACTACGAGGATCGCGCGATCCGCGCCAATGCGCTCGGCAAATTCCGCAACCTGCTGTCGGCGACGCTGCATCATCCCGTGATGCTGCGTTACCTCGACAATGCCGATAACGCGGCCGGTCATCTCAACGAGAACTACGCCCGCGAGATCATGGAGCTGCACACCATGGGCGTCGGCTCCGGCTACACCCAGGCCGATGTCGAGGCGCTGGCGCGGATCCTCACCGGCGTCGGCATTGACTTCAAGTCGGAGGACCCGAAGCTGAAGCCCGAGCAGCAATCCCAGCTGGTCCGCGAGGGCGCGTTCGAGTTCAATCCGGCGCGCCACGATTTCGGCGACAAGACCTTCCTCGGCCATCAGATCAAGGGCCGTGGTCTTGCCGAGGTCGATGAGGCTCTCGACATCCTCTGTCATCATCCCGCGACCGCCACGCACGTCGCAAAGCAGCTTGCGACCTATTTCGTGTCGGACAATCCGCCGGCCGCACTGGTGCAGCAGATGGCGCAGACCTTCCAGAAGACCGACGGCGATATCGCGGCCGTGATGTCGACGCTGGTTCATGCGCCGGAGTTTGCCGCGAGCCTGAAGGGCGGCGCCAAGTTCAAGGACCCGATGCTCTACGTGATGTCGTCGGTGCGGCTCGCCTACGACAGCAAGGTCGTCCTCAACACGCTGCCGATCCAGGGCTGGCTCAACCGCCTGTCCGAGGGCCTGTTCAATCACGAGACGCCCGACGGCTATTCGATGCTGTCGGCGGCCTGGAACGGCCCCGGGCAGATGATGCTGCGTTTCGAGATCGCGCGCGCGATCGGCTCGGGATCGGCCGGGCTGTTCAAGCCGAACGAGCCCAACGCCGTCGACCAGCCGGCGTTTCCGCTGGTCATGAACGGGCTCTATTTCAGCAACATCAGGCAGACGCTGAGCCCGACCACGCTCGCCGCGCTCGATCAGGCCGTCTCGCCGCAGGACTGGAATACGCTGTTTCTGTCGTCACCCGAGTTCATGCACTGAAAGGGAGGTTCGCCAATGAACCGCCGTGAACTGCTCAAGGCCTTCGCCGCTTCCGCCTCGCTCACCCTGGCCGGCCGGGTCTGGGCCGCACCCGCGACCGACGCGCGGCTGCTCGTCGTGTTTCTGCGCGGTGCCTACGACGCCGCCAACGTGGTGGTGCCGGTCGGCAGCGAGTTCTACTACGCCTCGCGCCCGACGCTTGCGGTCGCGCGGCCCGACGCTGGCAATCCGAATGCGGCGCTGGCGCTCGACGCCGGATGGGGGCTGCATCCGGCATTGCGCGATTCGATCTATCCGCTGTGGGCCAAGCGCGAGATCGCGTTCGTCCCGTTCGCCGGCACCAGCGACGATCTCTCGCGCAGCCATTTCGAGACCCAGGACACGATCGAGCTCGGGCAGGCAGTCGGCGGCAGCCGCGACTACCGATCCGGCTTCATGAGTCGGCTCGCGACCGAGTTGACGCGGGTGAAGCCGATCTCCTTCACCGACCAATTGCCGCTGATCTTCCGCGGCCAGAACCAGATCCCGAACATCGGCATCGCCAGCGTCAGCAAGCCGGGTGTCGACGATCGGCAGGCGCGGCTGATCCGGGAGATGTATGCCAAGGGCGATCTCGCCAATTCGGTGTCGGAAGGTTTTCGGGTCCGCGACGACGTCTACAAGTCGGTCTCCGAGGAGATGATGGCGGCCAACCGCGGCGCCGTGTCGCCGCGCGGCTTCGAACTGTCGGCGCGGCGGATCGGTCGCCTGATGCGCGAGCAGTTCAACCTCGGCTTCGTCGACGTCGGCGGCTGGGACACCCACGTCAACCAGGGCGCGGCGACCGGCTATCTCGCCGACCGCCTCGGCGAACTCGGCAGGGGCCTCGCCGGCTTCTCCGAGGAGATCGGCCCTGCGATGTGGCGCGACACCGTCGTGGTCGTGATCTCCGAATTCGGCCGCACCTTCCGCGAGAATGGCGACCGCGGCACCGATCACGGCCATGGCAGCGTGTACTGGGTGATGGGCGGCGGCATCAATGGCGGACGCATGGCCGGCGAGCAGGTCCAGGTCGCACAGGCGACGCTGTTCCAGAACCGCGATTTCCCGGTTCTGACCGACTACAAGGCGTTCTTCGCCGGTCTGATCCAGCACGTCTACGGCCTGCAGCAGGCGAGCCTCGAACGCATCTTCACCGGCATCAAGCCGAAGGACCTGAACCTGGTTTGAAGGGGCGCTGCCGAAATATCGAAAACAACCCCATGCAAAGTAGCTGGTCGCCAGCATTCGGCACGGCGACTTGACACGTCGGGCAACTCAGCGGTATTCTTCTATTATTCAGAAATAATGCAATGGCGGCCACCTGGCCGTCGAGCAGGTTCATCGCTGTGCTAGCCGTGCGATGGCATTTGAGGGGAGCTTGAACGCGGACCTTCGAAGATAGGCGGCGCCGGCACGCCGCGCTGAAACGCAAGAAGGTCGAGCGACGGTGGTTCCTTGCCGGTCAGGATCGATACGCAAGCGTGGGCCTGGCCTCGATGGTGCGTCTGATGATTGAACAGATGCTGTAGGATGTCGGCGAGCCGCTGTTCCTGCGGTTGCTCGCTCGTCGTTCTGTAGGCGTGAACGCGATTCAGCTCCGCTTCCCCATAAGCCGAGACGACCGTCACGAGCCGCTCGTCCTCCTCAAAGCGAGCGCGGGCAAGGTCATGCCGGTCATCAAAGATGATGGCATTGAGACGGTCAGGATGTTCGCCTTCGCCTGTCAGTCGACGAAGCCACAGTCGATCGGTGAGGAGCAGGTGGTTGAGCGTCCCATGTAGGCTGCCGAAGAACACACCTGTCGGCCGCCTGTACGCGTCCTCGGGAAGCGCCAGCGCCGCAGCGTAAATGCGGGCGTTCGCCCACCGATTGTAGGCCGCGAACTGGTCAAAGATAGCTTTGGTCATGGGCACCTCCACAGGCGACCATAGTGGCTTCGCGCACGCCCATGCGTGAGATATATTCACGCTTCGCGTCGGAGCTTCAGCGATATGGACCTACCTTCGACAAGGAACTTGCAGGCCCTGGCAGCCCTGAAGAGAGCATCCTCCCTCAGCGCCGCAGCAGCGACGCTCGGAGTGACCCGTTCGGCGCTGTCGCACCGGATCGCAGAACTGGAGCGACAACTCGGTGTCGTTCTCGTCCGCCAGTCTGGCCGCTGTGCCGTGCTCACGGACGACGCGCAGTCCCTCCTGATGGTGTTGGGCAACGCTCTCGACCGTATCGAGGCGGCGGTGGCGCCGCTTCGTCGGCGGCGGGGACAGTTGCGCATCAGCACCGTGGCGACCTTCGCGTCGCTTTGGCTGATCCCCCGTCTTGCGGACTGGCAGCAGCAGCATCCCAACATCGAGCTGGCAATTTCCACCACGACACGGGTGCTCGATCTTGCAGCAGAAGATATTGATTGCGCCATCCGCCATGGTCTTGGGGATTGGCACGACCTGTCAGCCACTCTGTTGTTCCACGAAACGCTTGTGCCAGTCGCCCGTCCGGATCTGGCCGACCTTTCTGTTGCAAGCACGGTCATCAGGGCGCGATCCCGCTTCTCGGACTGGACACGCTGGTGGCGTGCTACATGCAAAACGGGGGAGCCGCCGATCCGAAGCGTCGTCGTTGAGACCCGCGCCCAAGCGATGGATGCGGCTCTGGCCGGCGCTGGGGTCGCGATGATGGACGAGGCCTATGCCCGACCCCATATCGCAGCAGGCCGACTTCGCCTGCACGGCCGAGCCACAGAACTTCCCGAAGGCTATTTCCTTGTGACGACACAAGAGGAGAAGCCACGGTCCGCGGCGGTCAGGCAGCTAGCAGCCTGGCTTGAGCATCAAGTCGCCTAAGTATGGCAACCAAGTCGTCGCCCATGGCCGATAGGAGGCGGTCCCCACCCGGAGTCGCCTCTTGCTCCGATGAAGCCGGGCTCGGAAGCGTCCGCCCTGGTCTCAAGCCGGATGCGGAACGACCCGCAGCGGCAGCGCGATCCCGAGCCGGTCGAGCATGCGCTGGAAGTCGCCTGCCGTGTAGCGGTCGTTCTCGGTGACCAACCCAAGGACCTGCCCTTGCCCTTCGACAGCCACCGGCCCAATTGCACCAAGGGCGCTGTCCAGCGGGTCAAGCAGAGGCCGTCCCTCGACGGAGCGCTCGAGGAAACTGCGGAGCCAGGGCAGATGTGTGCTCGATAGCGTCATCGCACCGATGTCTGCGTGTTGTGCGTCGAGCTCTGAGATAAACGCATCGACCTTCTGCTGGACGCCGGTTTGGTCAAACAGGAAGGCGCCGCTTTCGACCAGGTCGACGAGCGGCGAGGCGTTGACGAAGAGAACGCGCCGTACCTGATCGCCGGTCTCGGTCGCGGCGAAGGCGCGCATCTCCGCGCTCTCGACCAGCGACTTCACGCCGAGAACAGCGACGTTTCCGTTCGCCTGCGCGAGTGCCTCCTTCACCGGCGGACGTACCCCGAACACCGGCACGGAAACCATGTCCTCGAGATCGTCGAGGACGGTGATCGAAGGGGCATTGGATGCGACGAGGATGGCGGCGGGATCGAAGCGAAGCAGGAAATCAAAGGTTCGCCGCATCGTGTCGAGCAGCTCCTGCCGGCTCTTGCTGCCATAGGGAAAGCTCGCACGATCTGCGAAATAGACGAGGTCCTGGCGAGGAAGCGCACGCTGCAAGGCGGCCACGGCTGCATAGCTGCCAATGCCGGCGTCGAACACGGCAACGGGCTTGGTCAAGGCAGGAAAGTCGAGCATTTGATCGGTCATTAGCTCTGATATGGCGCCGGCTACGCCTTCGCCGCCAAATCCGCGATCGCCTTCATCACGGCGTTGCGGATGCCGGGGTCGTAGAGGATGTGGCCCGCGCCATCGATGATGCGGACCTCGCTGCCCGGCCAGCGCGCGGCGAGCGCGTGCGAGGTGGCGGGCGGGCACAGCAGATCGTAGCGGCCCTGCACCAGGATGCCGGGAATGCCGGCGAGCTTATTGGCCTCGTCCATCAGTTGGCGAGGCCGCATGAAGCAATTGTTGGCGAAGTAGTGCGCCTCCATGAACGGCGTCGAGGGCAGGGCGCCTGATGCCTTGAGATCGAGCCGGGTCTGCTTCGGCGTGTGCTCCGACAGCGTGCGTTCGGTGTCGTGCCAGGCCCGCGCGGCCGGTCCATGCACGGCGGCGTCGGGATCGAGGATGCGGCGGTAATAAGCCGCAAGCGGTGCGGCACGCTCGTTCTCGGGCAGGAAGTTGAGAAAATCCTCGGAGAGGCCGGGATAGAAGCGCGGCAACGCGCGCAGGAACACGTCTTCCAGCTCTTCGCTGGTGCCGAGAAACGTCGCGCGCAGCACCAGCCCGCTGACCCTGTCAGGGTGGGCTTGCGCATAGGCTAAGGCCAGCGTCGCGCCCCAGGAGCCGCCGACTACCATCCAGCGCGCGAAGCCGAAACGCTCGCGGATCTTCTCCATGTCGGCGATCAGATGCTGCGTCGTGTTGTTGTCGCGACTGCCCTTCGGCCGACTGCGGCCGCAACCGCGCTGGTCGAACAGCACGGCGTGAAAGCGCTCGGGATCGAACAGCCGGCGATGATCGGGCTGGCAGCCGCTGCCCGGGCCGCCGTGCAGATAGACCGCGGGAATGCCGTCCTCGCACCCAACGCTCTCGACATGGAGCTCGTGGCCATCGCCGACAGCGAGCCATTCCGATGTCAGCGGAGCAAAGGGATCGGCGCGCCTCGCGGCCTTGCCGGCATCGGCGTCAGGCGCCATTGATTTTTTCCTGGGGAGCTTCGGTCTCCAGCGTGCCACCGGCGAAGTTGCGGTAGAGGAAACGGTTCTGCGTGCCGGCGGATTCCTGCTCGGCCTGCTTGAAGATCTCCTCATGCCGCGGCGACAGCGCGCAGGCCGGGTCGGTGTTGCCGGCATCGCCGGTCAGCGCAAAGGCCTGGCACCGGCACCCGCCGAAATCGTCCTCGCGGAATTCGCAGGACTTGCACGGCTCCGGCATCCAGCCGGTGCCGCGATAACGGTTGAAGGCCTCCGAGTTCTGCCAGATCCAGGCGATCGAATGGTTCGAGCGCACCGACTCGAATTCCAGCCCGGTGATGCTTTCGGCGGCGTGGCACGGCAGCACCTTGCCGGCCGGCGAGATGTTGAAGAACTGGCGGCCCCAGCCGCCCATGCATTTCTTCGGACGCAGCGCGTAGTAATCCGGCACCACGTAGTCGATCGCGAGCGTGCCCTTCAGGCGCACTTGCGCTTCCTCGACGATCCGGCTGGTCTCCTCGATCTGTTCGATCGTCGGCATCAGCGCGGCGCGGTTCTTCAGCGCCCAGCCGTAATACTGCACGTTGGCGACTTCGAGCCGGTCCGCGTCGAGGTCGACCGCCATCTGGATGATGTCGGACAGCTGATGCAGGTTCTGCCGGTGCATCACCGCATTCACCGTGAGCGGCATGTCAAGCTCGCGGGTCCATCTCGCGACTTCGAGCTTCTTGCGATGCGCGTCCTTCAGGCCCGCAACGCGATCGGCAACCATGGGTTCATTGCCCTGGAAGCTGATCTGCACATGGCTGAGGCCGGCATCGGCCAGCGCCGACAGCTTGTCCTTGGTCAGCAGCACCGCCGAGGTGATCAGGTTGGAATACAGCCCGACATCGGTCGCGTGCTGCACCAGTTCGACGATGTCCTTGCGCGCGGTCGGCTCACCGCCGGAGAAATGAACTTGCAGCACCCCGAGCTCGGCAAGCTCGCTCAGCACCTTCTTCCATTCCTCGGTGGTGAGCTCGGTCGAGCCGCGGTCGAGCTCGACCGGGTTCGAGCAATACGGACATTGCAGCGGGCAGCGGTGGGTGATCTCGAGCAGCACCGCGAGCGGGATGCCGTAGGTCTCGGCCGCCGAGCGCGTCTGCTCGAGCACCGCGAGCCCGTCGGTCGTGCCGGCTGTCGTCGTCTTGTTGCCGGCGAGCGTGTCACTCATGCTGTGCTCTCGCGCGCTTCAGTGAGAAAGCCCTTGTCGGCCAGATCCTGCAGCATCGCGATCACGTCGGTCGCGATCGCATCGCGCGGCGCGGCGTATTTTTCGGCGAGCTGGTCCACCATCTCGGCGACGCTGCGCACGCCGTCGCAGAGTTGTAGCACCTCGACCGCGATTTCGTCCGGCGCCAGCACGCGCTCCGGCGCCAGGATCACCCACACCTGCCGCGTCTCGTCGAATTTCAGCTTGGTGTGGCGCGGCAGTTTCGGCCGGCTGGTCTCGCTGACGCTGATGTTGCGGCTGGCCATGTTACGTCTCTAGCTGGTTTTCGGCACGAAGGCGCCGGGCGGGATCTGGCCATCGACGTAGGCGTGATACAGCGCGTCGAGCTGCACCCACAGCACATTGGTCTTGAAGATCAGCGCGTTGCAGACCGCCTCGCGTTCGGCGGGCGTCTTGGCGTGCTGCTTGACGTAGTCGAGCGCAAAGCCGGCGTCGCGCGGCGCCTGGGTCAGTCGGCGGCTGAAATAGCTCATGATGTCGGGATTGACGAAGTCGTAGTGCTTCAACATCCCCGAGATGCGCTCCTCGTGCAGGTTCGGCGCGAACAATTCGGTGAGCGAGGAGGCAATCGCTTCCAGCGGCGTGCGGTCGCGGCAGAAATGCACATAGGCTTCCACGGCAAAGCGCGTCGCCGGCAGGATGCCTTCGGTGGACTCGACATAGGCCGTGTCGAGGCCGAGGCCTTCGGTCAGCTTCAGCCAGCGCTCGATGCCGCCCTCGTTGCCGAGATCGCCGTCGTGATCCTCGATGCGGTGGCGCCATTCGATCCGTGTGTTGCGGTCGCGGAAGCGCGAGATCACCATCGCGTCCTTCAGCGGGATCGTGCTCTGGTAGTAATAGCGGTTCAGCGCCCAGGCCTGAACCTGGCCCTTGTTGAGCTTGCCGCCGTGCAGCAGGCGGTGGAACGGATGCAGGCTGTGATAGCGCGTCGCGCCGATCGTGCGCAGCACGGATTCCATCGCCTCGGCACTGTCGAGCGTAATGCCCTTGCCGATCGAGAGCGCGGTCATTCCAGAGGTAGGCACGGCATTCACAGCACGATCTCCGTTCCGTCGGAGGGAATCTGCCAGCCCGCCTGTTCGGCCGCCTTGCGTTCGGCCGAGGTCCCAAGCAGCGCCGGGTTGGAGTTGTTGATATGCAAAAACACTTTTAGTCCGATGTCGAGCCCGGCGAGGCTTGCGATCGCGCCCTGATCGCCCGACATCGCGATATGTCCCATGCCCTGGCCGGTCTTGTTGCCAAGCCCCGCTGCGATCAGTTCGTCGTCGCGCCACACCGTGCCGTCGAAGAACACCAGCGGCGCGCCCTTGAGCCGCAATTTCAGGTCGTCGGTCACCCGGGCGCAGGCGGCCAGGAAATAGAAGTATTTGCCGCTGCGCCTGTCCGCAATACGCAGGCCGAGCGTATCGCCGACGCCGTCGGCGCCCGCCGGGTGCGCCTTGCCCTCGAGATACCAGGCGCCCTTGCCGGGAACCTCGAACGGCAGCACCTCGAGACCGGACGGCGATCCGTCGGGCAGGGCCGGCTCAAAGGCCTGGTCGACCGCGATCGGCCGGCGGGCGACGTTCTTCTCGCTCAGCACGTTGAAGATGCTGTTCGCGCGCAGGATCGCCAGCACCCGCTCATGGGCGTAGATCGCAAACGGCGAGCCCTCGCGCATCGACAGCAGTCCGGCGACGGCATCGATCTCGCCATTGGTGAGGATGACACCGGCGATCGGGCTGTGGCGCAACGCGCCTTGCTTCGGATGCAGCTGCGGCGTCGCGATCAGCTGTTGGCGCAGATCCGGGGAAGCGTTGACCAGGAACCAGTGCGCGCCATCGCCGCTGACGGCGATCGAGGCTTGCGTGCTCTGCAATTCGGGATGGTCGCTTCGCGCCGTCCTGCAGACGGCACAGCCGCAGTTCCACTGCGGAACGCCGCCACCCGCCGCGGCACCCAGGACGACGACACGAAGCATGATCCGTCCCCTGGAGACGTTTAACTCGGACCCATCAACTCGGCCCAATAACCTGGACCCAGAAACGTTACGAGGTGGACCCCGGCTTGGAACACACCCCCATGCTCGGGAGCGCGTTACGCCCGGATGTCCACCTGCGCTAAAACGCTAAACGTGTATAGGGCGCTGCCGCTTACTTGCGGGTGGCGCACATATACATGTTGATTTCCATGCCGACCGACACTTCGACGATCTTCGGTGCTTTCCAGGCCATTAGGCTCTCCTTGTTGCAACCGGACGAACTTTCCGCCCTACAGTTAAACTACTGCGGTTCGAAAAGTTCGCCACTTAAATTTTTCGCAAGCTGCCCTGCGGAAGCGCATGCTGCACTGCGGGAAGAAAATCCGGCCCACTCACAAATTTGTGCGCGCATTTCCGGTCAAAACCCGGTGGCATCAGACCTTTTTACTGTTGTTCGCCACACGGTGAATGGTGATCTTGGACTAAGAGAGGGGGCCACGCGATCCTCCGAAGGTCCTGATGACGATTCTGTGCTTCCCGGTGACGGGACGCGACTAACCGAGCCGAGTTCTGCCGATGCCACGCTATTTCTTCAATACCCGTATCGGCGACGAGCTGATCTCCGACCCCGACGGCGAAATCCTGCGCGACCCGGATCGCGCGTGGGAGATGGCGCGGGCGATGATTCGCGAACTGCTGAAGACCGAGGGGGCCGACGGCGCGTTGCTCAGCGCCGTGATCGAGGTGACCGACGACGAGGGCGAGATCGTGCTGGAGTTTCCATTCACCGAGGCGATTCTCGATCGCCCGGATCACTCGATCACAAGGCACTGAGAGACACCGGGACGGAGGCACACCGACACGGTCGCGTGGCCACAACCATGCGTTGGCCGATGCCGGCATGTTTCCGATTGCAATTGTCCGGACAAATTCGCAAGACTATGAGCGGAAAGCCTGATAGCGCCGGTCGACCTCAATGGCGCAATGAACAAACGGCTTCCACCCAGGGGAGATCATCATGAAAAAACACTCATTCGCTCCGCGCAGCCTGCTGCTCGCGGGGGCCATGCTGGGAGCGTTCACGCTCTCCGCTGCGGCGCAACAGCCCGCGGCCGCGCCGGCCGCAGGTGCCGCACCGGCCGCCCAGCCGCTGCCGCCGGGCTCGCCCATGATCGGGCGTCCGGACAATGAAGCCGCCGCCAAGCTTGCACCCGTCGTGGGCCCGCCGATTCCGGCCGCGCCCGACAAGCTGCCGCTCGCCAAGCTCAAGGTGCCAGCCGGCTTCAATATCGAGGTCTATGCTGCCGGCATGGCCAATGCGCGTTCACTGGCGCTCGGCGACAAGGGTACCGTGTTCGTCGGCAGCCGGCTCGTCGACAAGGTCTATGCGATCGTCAACAAGGACGGCAAACGCTCGGTCAAGGTGATCGCCTCCGGCCTCTACCGCCCGAACGGCGTCGCCTTCAAGGACGGCACGCTCTACATCGCCGAGCTGTCGAAGGTCTCCAAGATCGACAAGATCGAGGACAATCTGGACAACCCGCCGAAGCCGACCGTCATCTACGACAAGCTGCCGAAGGACGAGGCGCATGGCTGGAAGTTCATCGCCATCGGTCCCGACAACAAGCTCTATGTCCCGGTCGGCCAGCCCGGCAACAATGTGCTGCATGACGCCGACCACGGTCAGATCCGCCGCATGAATCTCGACGGCTCCGGCGCCGAGGTCTACGCGCTCGGCGTGCGCAACTCGGTCGGCTTCGACTGGAATCCCGAGACCAAGCAGATGTACTTCACCGACAACGGCCGTGACTGGCTGTCGGAGACGGTGCCGGAGGACGAGCTCAACCGCGTCACCAAGGCGGGCGAGGATTTCGGTGCGCCGTTCTGCTACCAGGGCAACATCATCGACCAGGAGCTCGGCTGGGGTAAGTCTTGCAAGGACTACACCGCGCCGGTGGGCCTGATGGGTCCGCATACCGCCTCGCTCGGCATGCGCTTCTACACCGGAAGCCAGTTCCCGAAGACCTACAAGAACGCGATCTTCGTCGCGCGTCACGGCTCCTGGAACAAGTCGCAGAAGCAGGGCGGTGACGTCGTCGTCGTCAAGCTGAACAAGGATGGCACCGTGAAGTCGATGGAGCCGTTCCTGACCGGCTTCCTCGAGGACAACAAGTATGTCGGCCGCCCGGTCGACGTGATGCTGCTGAAGGATGGCTCGCTGCTGGTCTCCGACGACTGGAACGGCGCGGTCTATCGCATCAGCTACGGCAAGCCGAAGGTCGCCAACCAGTAAGCTGAAGTCAGCGATCGGGGGCAGCGTCTGCTGCCCCCGATTTTCTTTTGAACTGCATGCAAGGATGGACCGATGCGTAAGCTCGCAATCGCCGCGGCGCTGGCCGCTCTCAGCTTCTCCGCAAACGCCGAGACCATCCAGGAGCGCACCGTCGCGTGCTTTGCCTGCCATGGCGAGCATGGCACGTCGGAAACCGAGAACACGCCTTCGCTCGGCGGCCAGCAGGCGCCCTATGCGCTGATCCAGCTCTTCATGTTTCGCGAGAAACTGCGGGTATTCGACCCGATGAACGAGATGGCGAAACCGATGACCGACGACGATCTGCGCACCTTCTCGGATTTCATCGCCACCTTGCCGAAGCCTGCGCCGCCCGCGGAGGCCGGCGATCCGGCACGGATGGCGCGCGGCCAGGCGCTGGTGCAGCAGAACCGCTGCAACACCTGCCACAACACCGATTTTTCGGGCAAGGACAACGTCCCTCGCATCGCCAACCAGCGCGAGGATTATCTCGCCAAGACGCTGGCCGAATACAAGGACAACAGCCGCCACGGCTACGACGCCACCATGGCGGACGTGATGCAGACGGTCACCAAGGAGCAGATCGGCGACCTTGCCTATTACATCGCCCATTTCCGCTGACCGGTTAGGCGGGGGCCGCTGGCCATGTCCTTCGTGCGGCGCTAAAACGCGTCCGTCATACGGAGTAGCACATGCAGGATCTTTGGCGTCTGTCGGCGGCTGAACTCGCCTCCCTTATCAAATCCAAGAAGGTATCGGCGAAGGAGGCGGCCGAGGCCGGGCTCGCCCGGCTCGACGCGGTCAACCCCAAGATCAACGCGGTGGTCGATCACCGGCCGGACGACGTGCTGGCACAGGCAGCCTCGATCGATACGGCAATTGCACGCGGTGAGGCGGTCGGGCCGCTGGCCGGCGTGCCAATCACGATCAAGGTCAATGTCGACCAGGAGGGCTACGCCACCACCAACGGGCTGAAGGCGCAGCGCGACCTCATCGCCAAGATCGACAATCCGGTCGTCGCCAACCTGCGCAAGGCCGGCGCGGTGCTGCTCGGCCGCACCAATTGTCCGGCGGTCTCCTACCGCTGGTTCACCACCAATCTCATTCACGGCGACACCAAGAACCCGCGCGATCCCGGCATCACGCCGGGCGGCTCGTCGGGCGGCGCGGGCTCCGCGGTCGCGGCCGGCATCGGCCACATTGCGCATGGCACCGATATCGCGGGCTCGGTCCGCTATCCGGCCTATGCCTGCGGCGTGCATGGCCTGCGGCCGAGCATGGGCCGCATCCCCGCCTTCAACGCGGCGTTGCCGGAGCGCCCGATCGGCCCGCAGATCAGCGCGGTGTCGGGCCCGCTGGCGCGCACCGTCAACGATCTGCGCATTTCGCTCGCGGCGATGTCGGCACCCGACTATCGCGATCCCTGGTATGCGCCGGTGCCGCTCGAGGGACCGCCGCGCGAGAAGCGCGTTGCGATGTGTCTCAATCCCGATGGCCTCAACCCGGTGCCGGAAGTGGTCGCCGCGGTGGCCGATGCCGGCAGGCGCTTGCGCGACGCCGGCTGGATCGTCGAGGAGATCGCCGACACGCCGTCGTTGCGCGAGGCGGCCGAGATCCAGACCCGGCTGTGGCTCGGCGACGGCTACGAGGCCCAGCTTGCGTTCGCGGAGCGCGAGGGCGATCCCGGCGCGCTGGCCTGCCTGCGCGGCGTCCGCTCAAAAGTGCACCCGTTCGACCTGTCGCAGGCGCTGACCCGCCGCGCGACCTTGACCCGCGAATGGTTTGCCTTCCTCGACAAATATCCGGTGCTGCTGATGCCGGTCTCGGGCGAGCTGCCGTTCCCCGATCATCTCGACCGCAAGGACGAGGCGTCGTTCGCGCGGGTGTGGCACGCGCAGCTGCCGCAGATCGCGATCCCGTTCATGGGGCTTCCCGGGCTTGTCGTCTCCACGGGGCTCGTCGGGCGGATTCCGGTCGGCGTGCAGCTGGTGGCCGGCCGCTACCGCGAGGATCTCTGCCTTGCCGCGGGCGAGGCGGTGGAAGCCGGCGGCACGCCGTCGTCGCCGATCGATCCGGTGATTTAACATGGCAACCGTCTACGATTTCACCGCCAAGTCGCTGGTCGGCGACGAGGTGCCGCTGCAGCGGTTCGAGGGCCAGGTGCTGCTGATCGTGAACACGGCGAGCGCCTGCGGGTTCACGCCGCAATACAAGGGCCTCCAGGAGCTGCACGCCGGTCTCTCGCCGCGCGGCTTTGCCGTGCTCGGCTTTCCCTGCAACCAGTTCGGCGCGCAGGAGCCGGGCGATGCCAAGCAGATCGCCACGTTCTGCGAGACCAACTACGCCGTGACGTTTCCGATGTTCGCCAAGATCGACGTCAATGGCTCAGGTGCGCATCCATTGTACGAGCACCTGAAACGTGAGAAGTCGGGCCTGCTCGGGCCGGCGATCAAATGGAACTTCACCAAGTTCCTGGTCGATCGCGCCGGCAAGGTCGTGGCGCGGCATGCGCCGACCGCCCGGCCCGAAGGATTGAAGAAGGAAATCGAGGCGCTGCTATGAGCGACGACAACGACACCACCAACGATCAATTTCCGGACCGTCTCTCGATCGATCCGAAGAGCCCCTATTACAACGAGGCGATCCTGTCGCGTGACGTCGGCATCCGGTTCAAGGGTGCCGAGAAGACCAATGTCGAGGAGTACTGCATCAGCGAAGGCTGGGTGCGGGTCACCGCCGGCAACGCCAAGGACCGTTACGGCAATCCGCTGACCATCAAGGTGCACGGGCCGGTCGAGCCGTATTTCCGGGATAAGAAGTAGCCACCGTCATTCCGGGGCACGCGAAGCGTGAACCCGGAATCTCGAGATTCCGGGTTCGATGCTTTGCATCGCCCCGGAATTACGCGCCTAGCAACTCCGAAGGCAACTCCCATGTCCGTCCGCATCGTCGACGTCCGCGAGGTGACAAAGCCGATCTCCTCGCCGATCCGCAACGCCTATATCGACTTCACCAAGATGACCACGAGCCTGGTCGCCGTGGTCACCGATGTGGTGCGCGACGGCAGGCGGGTGGTCGGCTACGGCTTCAATTCCAACGGACGTTACGGGCAGGGCGGACTGATCCGCGAGCGCTTTGCGCCGCGGCTGCTCGAAGCCGATCCGAAATCGCTGCTGGATGCTGATGGCGCCAACCTCGATCCGGACAAGGTCTGGTCGACGCTGATGTCGAACGAGAAGCCGGGCGGCCATGGTGAGCGTTCGGTCGCGGTCGGCACCATCGACATGGCGGTGTGGGACGCGGTGGCGAAGATCGCGGGCAGGCCGCTGTTCCGGCTGCTTGCCGAGCGTCATGGCCTGACCGCCAATCCGCGCGTGTTCGTCTATGCCGCCGGCGGCTACTACTATCCGGGCAAGGACCTCGGCGCATTGCGCAAGGAGATGCGCGGCTATCTCGACCGCGGCTACAACGTCGTCAAGATGAAGATCGGCGGCGCGCCGCTCGCCGAAGATCGCGAACGCATCGATGCGGTGCTGAAGGAGATCGGCCGCGAGGCGCAGCTCGCGGTCGACGCCAACGGCCGCTTCGATCTGGAGACCGCGATCGCCTATGCCAAGATGCTGCGGGAGTATCCGCTGTTCTGGTACGAGGAAGCCGGCGATCCGCTCGACTATGCGTTGCAGGCTGCGCTCGCCGAGTTCTATCCGGGCCCGATGGCGACCGGCGAGAACCTGTTCAGCCACCAGGATGCGCGGAACCTGATCCGCTACGGCGGCATGCGGCCGGATCGTGATTGGCTGCAATTCGACTGCGCGCTGTCCTACGGGCTCTGCGAATATCAGCGCACGCTCGCGGTGCTGAAGACCCACGGCTGGTCGCCGAGCCGCTGCATCCCGCATGGCGGCCACCAGATGTCGCTCAACATCGCGGCCGGCCTCGGCCTCGGCGGCAATGAGAGCTATCCCGACCTGTTCCAGCCCTATGGCGGGTTCCCGGACGGCGTGCGCGTCGAGGGCGGCCACATCGTCATGCCTGATCTCCCCGGCATCGGCTTCGAGGGCAAGTCGGATCTCTATGCGGAAATGAAGGCGCTGGCAGCGTAAGCGGCGCTCGTCCGGCCAGCCCGGCAGGCTCGAGTCCGCTTGCGAAATATCTTGAGCGTCGCTCAAAAAATATTGAACGTCGCTCACGTTCCGATATACTCATACGGGAGTGGCGTCTTCCGCGGATCCCCGGGGAGGCGCCCCAACCGGACATGAGGATCACCGCATGCCATATTCAGCGAAGAATCTCCGGGACGCCGCCGATGCCGGGGTGATTAGCGCCGCTGATCTGGACCGGCTTCTCGCCTTCCTGGCGAGCCATGACGGGCAGGGCGCGGTGGGCGACGCAAGCCCGGCGGCCAGGTTCGATGCCGCGCATGTGCTCTGGTACGCCGGCGCGCTGATCGTGATCGGCGCCATGGGCCTGTTCTCGACCCTGGCCTTCACCCAGATGGGCGGACGGGCGCTGACGGCCTGCGCGATCGCCTACGCCACCGCCTTCGCCGTGGCCGGTCACCACCTCTGGTACGGCAAGAATCTGCGGGTTCCCGGCGGCTTGATGATCGCGATCGCGGTCTCGATGGCGCCGCTTGCCGTCTACGGCATCCAGGACGAACTCGGCTGGTGGGGCAAGTTCGGCAAGCCGGGAACCGTGCAGGATTTCTACATCTGGGTGAAGGGCAGCTGGATCTTCATGGAGATCGCGACCGTCGTCGCCGGCGTCGTCGCGCTGCGCTACTTCCGCTTCGCCTTCATCGTCGCAATCATCGCGTTCGCGCTGTGGTTCATGTCGATGGATCTGGCGCCGTGGTTCAGCGGCACGAATTATGCCGATTTCGAGACGCGGCGCCGGGTGTCGGTGTGGTTCGGATTGGCCGTGCTCGCGGTGGCCTGGATCGTCGACTATCGCAGCCGCAATGGCGACTTTGCGTTCTGGCTGCATCTGTTCGGCCTGATGGCGTTCTGGGGCGGCATCACCGCGTCGGAAGGGTCAACCGAACTCTCGAAAGCGGTGTATTGCCTGCTCAATGTCGGTCTCGTCGCGATTGCGGTGATCCTGATGCGGCGCGCCTATGCGGTGTTCGGCGCGTTCGGCATCTGCATCTATCTCGGACATCTCGCCGACGTCGTCTTCAAGGATTCGCTGTGGTTTCCGTTCTCGCTGTCGCTGATCGGAATTGCCGTGATCGCCGCAGGCTTGCTCTACCATCGCAACGAGCGTGCGATCGCCGCCTGGCTCGCGGCGCATCTGCCGGCGGGGCTGCGTCCGCGGTCCGCCACCGCGTGACGCCGGACGGCATCGAAAGGCTGCTTTAGAACCGGTACAATCTGGAATTCCTACAAGAAGTGCGGCGCGCGAGCGCCGTTCTTCGTTTCCCGGCGCAAATCCGGAAGCCGACAGAAACCATTTGCATCCTTGACTTTTCCAACCCGGCGCTTGCTCCGCGCAGCGCCTGCGCGCTTTCGTCGCGATTTTATTCCGGCCTTACGTAAAAATTTTCTGAGGTCCGTCGTCTGGACGCAGAGCGCCTCACCTCTCTAGAGGACGGCGCATCGCTTTCGCGCAAGGCGACAGTTGCTTGGGGACGACGTCATGACATCAGGATCACAAACCAGCCGTCGCGGTGTTTTGCTCGCGAAGCTGTCGCTGCTCACGGTGAGTTATCTCGCACTGAGCGTTCCGCTCACGCCTTCCGCCGCGCAGGCACAATCGACGCCCTCGCAAGCCGGCGCCTCGACGCTGCCGCCGGTGACCATCACGCCGCCGGCCGCGCAACGCCGCCGCAGCGCGCCATCGACATCGCGCAGCACGACGGCCGCGCGAGGCCGCCGTACCCAGACCGCGCGGCGGATCGAGCCTGCGGTCGCGGCAAAACCGTTTGCGGAATCGCAGGATGCCCGCACCGGCACGTCAGGCTATTTCGCCAACAGCACATCGGTTGCGACCAGGACCAACACCGCCATCGTCAACATCCCGCAATCGCTCAACGTCGTGACGCGGGAGCAGATCCGCGACCAGAACTACCAGGGCCTCACCGACGTCACCCGCTACGTTCCGGGCGTCGCGGTGCACCAGGGCGAGGGCAATCGCGACGAACTCGTGATCCGCGGCGTCGATTCCAGCGCCAATTTCTTCGTCAACGGCTTCCGCGACGACGTGCAGTATTTCCGCGACATGTACAACGCCCAGAGCATCGAGGTGCTGAAGGGCCCGAGCGCGCTGACCTTCGGCCGCGGCGCCGGCGGCGGCCTGCTCAACCGAACGCTCAAGGAGGCTGACGGCAATCGCGTCTACGAGGCGACGGCGCAGACCGGCTCGTGGGGCGATCGCCGCGTCACCCTCGATGCCGGGCAGGCGATCAACGAGAACGTCGCAGCAAGGCTCAACGTGTTCTACGAGGGCGCCGACGCCTTCCGCGACTTCAACCATCTGGAGCGCTACGGCATCAACCCGACGGTGACGCTGAAGCCCGACGACAACACCAAAATCAAGCTGAGCTACGAGTATTTCCACGACGAGCGCACCGCCGACCGCGGCAATCCCTCGCAGGGTGTGCCGGGCGGCGCGACCCGCTTCAATCCGACGGCGCCGTTTGCGCCGAACGGCGACTTCTCGACCTTCTTCGGCAGCCCGAGGCTGAACACCGCGCAGGCGACGGTGCAGACCGGCATGGCCATCATCGAGCATGATTTCGAGAACGGGCTGACGGTGCGCAACGGCACCATCGCCGCCGACTACCAGAAGTTCTACCAGAACATCTATCCGACCGGCGGCGCGCTGGCGGGTGCGGTCAACCCGGCGGATACCGCGGTCAATCTCGGCGCCTATCAGCACACCACCAACCGCGACAACGTCTTCAACCAGACCGATTTCACCTACAAGACCTGGACCGGTCCGCTGTTCCATACCGTCGGCTTCGGCACTGAATTCGGCCGCCAGAGCGGCGTCGACATCCGCAACACCGGCGTGTTCCCGAACGGCACCAACACCATCGTGCAGAACCCGTTCGCGCCGACCTATTTCGGCGCGGTGACGTTCCTTCACCATTTCACCGGCACCAACACCGACGGCGTCACCACGCCGGACTCGAACAGCCGCTATGCGCTGAACATCCAGTCCGGCTATGTCAGGGACACCATCGAGATTTCCCGCGCCGTTCAGATCATCGCCGGCGCGCGGTTCGACCGCTTCGACATGTCGGCGACCGACATGAACACCAACACCAATCGCGGCCGGGTCGACAATCTGGTCTCGCCACAGGCCGCCCTGATCATCAAGCCGATCGAGCAGATGTCGGTCTATACCGCCTACAGCATCTCCTATCTGCCGGCCTCGGGCGACCAGTTCAGCTCGCTGACCGACGGCACGCTGATCCTGCAGCCGCAGCGCTTCGAGAATGTCGAGCTCGGCATGAAGTGGAACATCAATCCGAAGCTGTTGTTCTCGACCGCGGTCTACAATCTGAACCGCACAAACCAGCCGATCCCCGACGGCAACAATCCCGGCTTCTTCTTCCCCTCGGGAAGCACATTGACCCGCGGCGTCGAGGCAAGCTTGACCGGCCATGTCACCGAGCAGTGGCAGTCGTCGCTGGCCTATGCCTATACGGATGCGAAGATCACCGGCGCCACCTCGCCGACGGTCGTTCCCGGCAACCGCGTCCAGCTCGTGCCGTACAATCAGTTTGCCTGGTGGAACAAGTATCAGTTCACGCCGATGTGGGCGGCGGCGCTCGGCGTGATCTATTTCGGCGATTCCTTCGCCTCGTCCGACGACACCGTGCGGCTGCCGAGCTTCGTCCGCTTCGACGCAGCGGTCTATGCCAAGATCGACGAGACCTGGAGCGCCCAGCTCAATGTCGAGAACATCTTCGACAAGGGCTATTGGGCCTCCGCCGACGGCAACAACAATATCTCACCGGGACAGGGTCGCACGGTGCGGCTGACGGCGCGGGCGAGGTTTTAGGGATAGAGGGCGCCGACTATCGTGCCGTCATTGCGAGCGAAGCGAAGCAATCCATCGTTCCGCACAAGAGGAAGGATGGATTGCTTCGTCGCTTGCGCTCCTCGCAATGACGTGGAGAGAGGCGGCCTGCTACCCCAGCCGCATGTCGAGCAGCCGCCGGCCTTCGCCCTTCAGCAGCTTCTTCACCGCGCTCGAGGCGATCACCTCGCCGGTGTTGGCGTAGGCCTCGTGGTTCTTCTCGATGTCGTCGAGGCGGTAGAGGTAGTTGACCATGACGCCGGCAGATTCGCGCAGGCCCTTGGGCGAGAGGTCGCCGAGCCAGTTGATCCGCTCCAGCCGCGCGCCGTTGCCGAGATGGAAGCGCGCAACCGAATCGATCTGCCGTCCCTTCGGCGTGCGCGCCTTCAGGAAGTAGTAGGCGGCGAGCGGCTCCAGCACGGCGCGAAGCTGCGTGGCGAGCTCGGCGTTTTCGAACCAGTCGGGCTTGCCAAGGCTCTCCAGGAGCTGACGGTCCTCGTCGGTAAGCGGCACGTCATCGGCCTGCTTCACCCACTGCATGAAGCCCGGCACCGGCGACAGCGTCACGAAATTGTCGAGCTTGGGCAATTCGCGGCGCAGTTCCTCCACCACCTGCTTGATCAGGAAGCTGCCGAACGAGATGCCGCCGAGCCCGCGCTGGGTGTTGGAGATCGAATAGAACACCGCGGTGCGGGCGCGCTCGACCGGCACCGGCTCGCGCTCTTCGGCAAGCAGCGGCGCGATCGCGCCCGGAATGGCTTCGGTCAGCGCGACCTCGACGAAGATCAGCGGCTCGTCGGCCAGCGCCGGATGGAAGAACGCGTAGCAGCGGCGGTCCACCGGATCGATGCGGCGGCGCAGGTCGTCCCAGTCACGGATCTCGTGCACGGCCTCATAGCGGATGATCTTTTCCAGAATATTGGCCGGCGACGACCAGTCTATCCTGCGCAGCACGAGGAATCCCCTGTTGAACCAGGACGAGAGCAGATGCACCACGTCGCGATCGAGCGCGGCGAGGTCCTTGTTGCCCTTCATCAATGAAAGCAGATCCGAGCGGATCGACACCAGCTCGCCGGTGCCGCCCGGCGCGCGATTGAGCCGGCGGATCAATTCCTGGCGGCGCGGCTCGGAGGCGAAATGCAGGTCGCTGGCGTCGTCGCCATTGGCTTTGGCGCGCCAGCTCTCGATCGCCTGCGCCAGTCTGGCGTGATCGGGGCCGAAATCGCGCGCCAGCGTCTGGAAGAACGACAGGCGGCCGGCGGCATCGAGGTGGTGGTAGCGGTCGAGCACTTCGCGCGCCATCGCGGTGCCGGAGGCCTCGCCGCGGCCGGACAGCAGCGCCTCGCACAATTCCAGCAGCTCGGACGCATCCTGCTTGTCGTCGGTCGGGCTGGCGCGGCCGAGCAGGACGCGGCCGCGTTCGGAAATCGTCGAGAGCAGGTCGGAGAAGAAGGCGTTGGCCATGGGCAGTTCGTATCCAGCGGGTCGTATTCAGTGAAGCCGGACCTTACACGGGATTTAAGGTCGGGAGGACTGCAGTCAAGCGCATGGATCGTACGGAAATATGTCGCAGGACGACAACGGTATAATTCGTCGCCGGTGACCAATCGGGGTCACGTTTTCTCCGCGAACGCGGTCGGCGTCTTGCCGGTGACCTGGCGGAACGCATGGGAAAATGCCGGCACGCTGGCATAACCGAGGTCGGAGGCGACCTGCTTGACCGAAACGTTTGCGCTGGTCGACAGGCGTTCGATCGCGGCCGCGATGCGGGCGCGCTGGCACCAGCTCTTGAAGGACAGTTGCGTCTCCGCCGAGAACAGGCGCGAGAGTGTCCGCGCCGAGGTGCCGATCGTGCGCGCCAGCGCATCGATTTCGTGGTCCTTGGTCGGATCGGCCAATACGATGTCGGCGGCGCGGCGGCAGCGCGGCTCCTGCGGCAGAGGGATGAAGGTCGCGGAATCCTCGGCCTGGTGCAGCTCCAGCATCACGAGCCTGATCAGGAGGTCGGTGCGCTCGCGTCCGCATGAAGCGTCGAACAGCGCAAGGATCGCCTGGTGCACCAGCGGCGACACCCGCACCACGAATTCATGGCCGAGGCTGTCGCTGCGCTTCTCGCGCGCGAGCCACGCCCGGTCGAAATACAGCGTGCGCATCTCGATATCGGCGAGCACGTCGATCGCGTGGGGGAGCAGGGCCGGGACCCAAACCGCGCGGTCCGGCGGCACCAGCCAGCGGCCCTTCGGCGTCGTCACCTGCATGGTGCCGCTCGCGGCATAGACCAGCTGCGCCTCGCGGTGCATGTGCGGGTCGAGGCGGACGCCCTTTTGGTAGCTGCGCGCGACCATGTGCACGCCATCGCCGGTGACGCGCCGGTCCTTGTGGAGGGCTCTTATTGGCGGCTCAGCGATAGTCATTGGCGACATCCCGTCAGGACAAGCACCTATAACCTATTTTCGAGCAATTGAAGAATCGCGCGAGAGACGTGCCTCATGAGCAGCCCAACGAACAGTCCTAGCCGGGTGATCAGCTTCGTCAACGCCGGCCATTTCATCGACCACTATGCGATGCTGATTTTCGCGGCCGCGGTCATCATCATGGGCCCGGCGCTCGGCATGGCCTATTCGGAGCTGCTGCCTTATGCGACGCCAGGCTTCATCGCCTTCGGCGCCGGCTCGCTGATCACCGGCTGGCTCGGCGACCGCTGGAGCCGCCGCCACATGATGCTGATCTTCTTCGTTGGCATCGGCCTGTCGATGATCTCGGTCGGCTTCGTGCAGACGCCGCTGCAACTCGGCGCCGCGCTGCTGGCGATCGGCATCTTCGCCTCGATCTACCATCCGGTCGGCACTGCGATGATCGTGTCCTATGCCGAGAAGCTCGGCGCCCAGATGGGGATCAACGGCGTCTGGGGCAATCTCGGCGTCGCCTCCTCGGCGCTGGTCACCGGCGTGATCGGCCAGTATCTCGGCTGGCGTTGGGCCTTCATCGTGCCCGGCACGGTCACCGTGCTGGTCGGCATCGCCTTTGCGATGACGGTGGTGCATGAGGACCGCAAGGGGTCCAAACAGGCCGCAGCCCAGGTGCGGGTCGCCAAGGAAGACATGTGGCGGGTCGTGCTGTCGCTCTTGATCGTGGTGATCGCGATCTCGACCACCTTCAACGCGGTGACGGTGGCGCTGCCAAAGCTGTTCGCCGAACGGCTCGCCGATCTGACCAGGAGCCCGGCGCTGCTCGGCGTGATCGCCGCCGGGGTCTATGTGTTCGGCGCGATGACGCAGTACACGATCGGCAAGCTGCTCGACAGGCATTCGCTGAAGACGGTGGCGCTGCCGCTGTCGTTCATGCTGGCGCCGTTCCTCTATCTGGCGGCGAGCCTGTCCAACCTGCCGCTGATCGTGGTCTCGATCGGCATCGTGATGGGTGCGTTCGGCCAGGTCACGGTGAACGATGCGATGGTCGGCAAGTACACCACCGAGGAATGGCGCTCGCGCGCCTACGCGGTGCGCTATTTCGTCGGCTTCACCGCCGCGGGCGCCTCCGTCGGCCTGGTGGCGTGGCTGTACGACCAGGGCGGCTTCTCCATGATGCTGCGCGCCTTTGCCGCGCTGTGCCTGCTGGCGATCGCGGCCGCGATTATCCTGCCGCGCGAGATCCGTACGCCGGCCGCGCAAGGGGGCTGATCCCGGGCGTCTTGCGCCGCTTGCCGTTGAGGCAAAGCGCACCCGCCGGCGGGCGGGTGCGCTGATCGGCGCCTGCCGGCATTCGTGACTTGGTCACGCTTCGCGAACTTTGTTCCAACCCGCAGGTGTGGTACCTTTAGCTGGGCCTCGGGGACGAAGGCGTCGGTTGCGCCTCTTTGCACGTATTTTGGAGCAGCCGGAGCGCCATGGGCGAGATTCGCGACTTCAAGTCAGGTCGGTCACAGTCCGACAATACACAGCCTCCCGGCAATTCAGTGCCGCGGCGCCTGGCTGCGATCGTAGCCGGCGATATCGCCGGCTACAGCCGGCTGATGCAACTTGACGAAGAAGGCACCCATGCCCGCGTCAAGCGGACCGTGCGCGATCTGATCGAACCGACCATTGCAGAACACCACGGCAAGCTGGTCAAGACCACCGGCGACGGCTTCATCGCGATGTTCGACAGCCCGGTCGAGGCCGTTCGGTGCAGCATCGTGATTCAACAGAACATGATCGGCCGCAACGCGGCGGTCGCGCGAGATAACTGGATCGAGTACCGGATCGGCGTCAACCTCGGCGACGTCATCATCGAGCCCGACGACATCTATGGCGACGGCGTCAACGTGGCCTCGCGCCTGGAAGGGATCGCGGCGCCGGGTGATGTCTTCATCTCCGGCGGCATCTACGAGCAGATCAAGCACAAGATGGTCTGCGGGTACGAATCGCTCGGCGACAAGAAGGTCAAGAACATCACCGATCCGGTCCGGGTCTATCGCGTGTTGCCGGACGCTGCCGCATACCAGAGGACGCGCCGGCGCCGTGAGTCCATCCTGCTTACGCTGCTCGGACTGGCGGTCGCAATCATCGCTGGCGGCGTGCTCTGGTACATGCTGGCGCAACCGCGCAGCAAGCCGATCGACGTGGCGCGGGCGCCTCCGTCACCGGCCGCATCGCCGGCCGTTCAGCAGCCCGCGCCGAGCCCGGCTCCGGCGCCGGCTCCAGGCCAAGCTGCAAGTCCGGTCCCGAGTGCCGCACCGACGCAGCAAGCCTCGCCTCAAGCCGCACCCTCTGCGGCTCCGGCCGCGTCGGTACCGGAGCCCGAAATGGTCTCGCTGCGGGGCGGCAGCTTCTCGATGGGCAGCAATGACGATCCCTCGGAACGGCCGATCCGCAGGGTGACGGTCAAGCCGTTCGCGATGGGCAAATATCCGGTCACGGTGCTGGAATGGAACGCCTGCGCGGCGGCCAAGGCGTGCGGCTTCACGGCCGGCGGAAAGGACGACATGCCGGTCACCAATGTGAGCTGGAGTGACGCGAAGCAGTATGTGGCATGGTTGGCCGAGCGCACCGGCAAGGCCTACCGGCTACCGAGCGAAGCCGAATGGGAATATGCGGCGCGCGGCGGCACGCAATCGAAATACTGGTGGGGCGACCAGATGCAATCGGGCAACGTCGGTTGCAAGGATTGCGGCGGCGGTGATGCCGCCGAACAGCCGGTCAAGGTCGGCAGCCTCAAGCCGAATCCGTTCGGTCTCTACGACATGGGCGGCGGTGTCGATCAGTGGGTCGAGGATTGCTGGCACAGGAACTACCAGGGCGCTCCGGCCGACGGCGCGGTGTGGTCCGGCGGCGACTGCGGCTCCCATGTCATTCGTTCCGGCTCCTGGAAGAATGATGCGCGCTATGTCCGTCCGGCCAATCGCGACAATTACGACACCAATGTTCGCTACCCGACCCACGGTTTCCGGGTCGCGCTGTCGCCCTGAGCATTCGCCAGGTTTGGAGGGGTTATGAAAAGTGCAGGCTTGATCGCGCTCGCTGCGGCGCTGACATTGCTCGCCGGTCCGGCCGGCGCGCAAAACAAACCGGCGGGGAAAGACACCAAGCTGTATTTCATCTGGCCGCACGACGGGGCCAGGCTCAAAAGCCCGTTCTGGTGCCGCTTTGGGCTGCGCAACATGGGCGTCACCCATGCCGGCGACGAGTATCCGAACAGCGGCCATCACCACCTTCTGATCGATGTGAATGAGCCGTTGAATCCGAATGAGCCGATCCCGTCGGACAAGTCTCACCAGCACTTCGGTGCCGGCCAGACCGAGACGCAGCTCGATCTGGCGCCCGGCAAGCATACCTTGCAGCTGGTGCTGGGCGACGCCAAACACTATCCATTCAACCCACCGGTCGTCTCCGAGAAGATCACCATCCGGGTCAAATAGCCCGATACGGATAGCTCCCTTGCGCGAACCGCCGCTTGCGCAAAGCGGCCTCGTGCTGTTTGTTGCGCGCCGCCGGGCGCAAGACCCGACGTGGAGGGCCTCCGATGTTGTCTCGACCGCTGCGTCTGGCTGGCCTCGTTCTGGGAGTGATCGTTATGGCCGTATCCGCCAACGCTGACGCCTTGAAGGATCAGATCGCGCCGACCGGAAAGCTCCGGGTCGCGATTGCGATCAGCCCGGCGGGCGGCGCATTCTGGTCGACCCGGACCGAGAGCGGCTATGCCGGCGTTCCCGTCGATCTCGGCAGGGAGATGGCGGCGCAGCTTGGCGTCCCCGTCGAATATGTCGTGCACCAGAATTCCGGCCAGATCACCGACGCGGCGTCGAGCAACAGCTGGGACATCACCTTCCTGCCCAAGGATCCAGAGCGCGAGACCAGGATGACGTTCGGGCCGATCTACGAGGTCGCCGACGCCACCTACATCGTCAAGCCGGGGTCGATGATCGCGAATTTCGCGGCACTGGATGAGGACGGCGTCAAGGTCGCTGCCGTCAACGCCACCACCACGATGCGTGGCGCGATGGCGCATCTCAAGCACGCCAAGGTCACGGGCTATCAGACCTATGACGAGATCTTCAATCTCCTGAAGAGCGGCGAGATCGACGCGTTCGCGTTGTCGCGCGATCAGCTCAATGCGATGGCCAAGAAGATTCCGGGCACCCGCGTGCTGGACGAGACCTTCAAGCAGACCGTCACCGCGGTTGCGGTGCCGCTCAACCATCCGCTGGCCGCGGCGTTCGCCGCCAGGTTCATGGCCGATGCGATCGCCAACGGCGCGCTGCGCAAGGCCTATGACAATAACGGGCTGAAGGGCTCCCCGGTTCGTACCGAGGTGAAGTAGACCAGCGCGTATCGACTCTAGCGCCGTCGTTCTCAACTATCCCCGTCATCCTGAGGAGCGCGTAGCGCGTCTCGAAGGATGCACGGCCCGGCTGGTGGCCGTCGACCCTTCGAGACGCGCTGCGCGCTCCTCAGGGTGATGGTGCTGGAGAGGCGCGCACTGGGTGACATCTGGGCATGCTGCATAATTCCGCGCCATCGCGCGGGGCAGCTCCTACGTCGTCTGTCTAACTCATTGTATTCACATGGATTTAATGCCATCCTCGGGCGCCTCCGGTTGGCACATCCATTGCTTTTGATAGCACCAGTCAATGACGACTGCCGTCCTCCGGATCGCCGAAGCCAGTGCTGGCCGCGGCGAGGGGATCAAGGCGTCCCGCTCGGGCGCCGCGAGCAATCGTTGCACCCCCATCTCCCCGACGGACGAGCATTTCAACCAACCCGCGTCGCTTCCGGCAGGCAGCCGGCGCGGCCGAATTGCGCAAGGGGAATTTACGAATGGCCTATCTCGCACCGTCCGAGTTCGTCACCAAGATGGTGGACGCCGGCGAATCCAAGATCTTCATGTCGACGCGCGACACCGTGATCCGCGCCTACATGGCCGGTGCGATCCTCGCGCTGGCAGCCTGGTTTGCCGTGACGATCAACGTCAACACCGGTCAGCCGCTCGTCGGCGCATTGCTGTTTCCGGTCGGTTTCGTGATGCTCTATCTGCTGGGCTTCGACCTGCTGACGGGCGTGTTCGTCCTTTCTCCGCTCGCGCTGCTCGACAAGCGCCCCGGCGTCACGCTCGGCGGCGTGCTGCGCAACTGGGGCCTCGTCTTCGTCGGCAACTTCGCCGGTGCGCTCACGGTGGCGTTCATGATGGCGTTCGTGACCACCTTCGGCTTCACGCAGGAGCCCGACAAGGTCGGCATGACCATCGGAAACGTCGGCGAGGCGCGAACGTTGGGCTACGCGGCGCATGGCGCGGCGGGCATGGCCACGCTCTTCATCCGCGGCATGCTCTGCAACTGGATGGTTTCGACGGGCGTCGTCGGCGCCATGATCTCAACGACCGTGCCCGGCAAGGTCATCGCGATGTGGATGCCGATCCTGGTGTTCTTCTACATGGTGTTCGAGCATTCGGTGGTGAACATGTTCCTGTTCCCGTCGGGACTGATGCTGCATGCCAAGTTCTCGATCATGGATTACCTGATCTGGAACGAGATCCCGACCGTGCTGGGCAACCTCGCCGGCGGCCTCGCCTTCACCGGGCTCACGCTCTACACGACGCATGTGAAGACGGCGCCGAAGCGCCAGCGCCTCGCGGCTTGATCCCGGGCGGCTTATGGGGCTCTCCTGTCACGGAGGGCCCCATTCGCATTGAGACGGTCGATGCCGCGCGCGCTGACAATATCGGTCGGGCAATTCTCTGATCAGGGCCGCAAGGACACCAATCAGGATTTCCACGGCGTCTTGATCCCCGACGAGCCGCTGCTCGGCCTGAAGGGCATCGCCGTGGTGCTTGCCGACGGCATCTCCTCGAGCAGCGTCAGCCGCATCGCCGCCGAGTCCGCGGTCAAGAGCTTCCTGACCGATTACTACTGCACCTCGGAATCCTGGTCGGTGAAGACCTCGGCGCAGCGGGTGCTGGAGGCGACCAATTCCTGGCTGCACGCGCAGACCAGGCGCAGCCAGAACCCCTACGACAAGGACAAGGGTTACGTCTGCACGCTGAGCGCGCTGGTGATCCGGTCGACCACGGCCCATCTGTTCCATGTCGGCGACTCCAGGATCTACCGCGTCGCGGGCAACAGCCTCGAGCAATTGACCAACGACCACCGCGTCGTGCTGTCGTCGCAGCAGAGCTATCTCGGCCGCGCGCTCGGCGTGAACCCGCAGCTCGAGATCGACTACCAGAATCTCCGGCTGGAGCGGGGCGACACCTTCCTGCTGGTGACCGACGGCATCTACGAGCACGTCCCGGCGCGGCAGCTGGCGAAGACGATCAGGGATGGCGCTGCCGATCTCGACGCTGCCGCGAAGTCGATCGTCGCGCAAGCCTATGACAACGGCAGCCCGGACAATCTCACCGCGCAGATCATCCGGATCGACGAGTTGCCGGACGGCGATGCCAGCGAGGTGTTCGGCCAGCCCACCGAGCTGCCGCTGCCGCCGCTGCTCGATGCACGGATGCTGTTCGACGGCTACCGCATCGTGCGCGAGCTGCATGCATCGCACCGCAGCCACATCTATCTCGCAGTCGACGAGGAGAGCGGCACCACGGTCACGATCAAGATCCCCTCGATCGACCTGCGTGACGACGGCGCCTATTTGAAGCGCTTCATGATGGAGGAATGGGTCGCGCGGCGGATCGACAGCCCGCATGTGCTGAAGCCGTTTCTGCCGCAGCGCAAGCGCAACTTCCTCTATGTCGCAATGGAGTACATCGACGGCCAGACCCTGACGCAGTGGATGATCGACGATCCTGCGCCGTCGCTGGAGACGGTGCGCGACATCACCGAGCAGATCGCAAAAGGGCTGCGCGCCTTCCACCGCAAGGAGATGCTGCACCAGGACGTCAGGCCCGACAACATCATGATCGACCGGACCGGCACGGTGAAGATCATCGATTTCGGCTCGACGCGGATCTCCGGCGTCGCCGAGGCGGTGCCGGCGGGTGTCGAGGATATCCTGGGCACCCAGCAATACACCGCGCCGGAGTATTTCCTGGGCGAGGGCGGCACCGCGCGCTCGGACCTGTTCTCGCTCGGTGTCGTCACCTATCAGATGCTGACGGGCCGCTTGCCCTACGGCGCGCAGATCGCGCGCGCCCGCACCCGATCCGACTTCAACCGGCTGGTCTATCGTCCGGCCGCATATGGCGGCCGCGAAATTCCGAACTGGGTCGACGGCACGCTGGAGCGTGCCGTGCACGTCAATCCGCTGAAGCGCTACGACAGCTTTTCGGAGTTTCTGTTCGACCTGCGCAATCCCAACGCAAGATATCTGACGACGTCATCGACGCCGCTGATCGAGCGCAACCCGGTGCTGTTCTGGAAGTCGACCACGCTGGTGCTGGCGCTGGTCGTGGTGCTGCTGCTCGCCTACGGCGCGCATCATTGGCGGTAGCAGGGCCAAATCCGCCGGCCTTTCCCGTCACCCTGAGGAGCGCGCAGCGCGTCTCGAAGGGTCGACGGCCCCGCTGGTGGCCGATTCATCCTTCGAGGCTCGCTGCGCTCGCACCTCAGGATGACGGGAGGAGAGTTGAGTCCGCTGCGCCTAATGCGTCGCGCCGGCGGCAATCGGATCGAGACCGCTCTTGACCAGCGCGTCGCGCGCATCTGATGAGGCGAGGAAACTGATCAGCGCCTTGCCGGCGTCGGGCTCCTTCGAGGCGGTCGCGATGCCGGCGGAGAACACCGTGATTTTCTGCAACGGCTCCGGGAGCGGACCTATGATGTCGATGCCGGCGACCGGCTTCAGCTCGGAGATCTGCTGCAGGCCGATCTCGGCCTCGCCCTTGGCGACGATCTCGCCGACCGGGGTTGCCGGGATCATCCGCGCCTTGTCCTTCATCTGGTCGGCGATGCCGAGTTTTGCGAACATCTCGGTCGAGACATAGATGCCGCTGGCGCTGTCGGAATAGGCGACCGACTTTGCTGCCAGCAGGGCCTGCTTCACGCTGTCGGCCGAACTGATGTCCGGCTTTGGTGCGCCTGATTTCACCGCAATGCCGATCGGCGACTTCACGAGGTCGACGCGGCTGTCGGCCACCACCTTGCCCTGCTTGATCAGGTCACCCAGCGCATAGCCGACCATGATCAGCACGTCGGCCGGCTCGCCGCGCGCCAGCCGCACCGGAATGGCGTTGGTCGTGGTGCCCATCGACGGCCCGAAGGCGGTCACCACCTTGTGCCCGGTCTTGCGCTCGAACTCCGGCACCAGCGCCTTGTAGGCCGCGGTCAGCCCGCCCGAGATCATGACATGGACTTCGGCGGCGGATGCGGCTGACGTGAAGGCGAGGGCGACGATGACGGCGAGCGTGAGGGTGCGGAAGGTGGCGCGCATGGAGTTTCTCCCTGGACGATTCTTGGGAAACGGGTCGTCGTGGCCGGGGAGACTACTGGTCAGTGGGGAGCGTGACTAGCCATCCTTCGTCATTGCGAGGAGCGAAGCGACGAAGCAATCCATCTATCCTGGGTGGGAATATGGATTGCTTCGCTTCGCTCGCAATGACAGGGAACGAGCGTCGCCAGTCCTCACGAATTCACATGCACGAAATCGCGCAGCAACGGGTAGATCTCGTTGTTCCAGCGCTTGCCGGAGAACACGCCGTAATGGCCGACGCCGGCCTGCATGTGGTGCACCTTGCGATAGGTGCGCACGCCGGTGCAGAGGTCCTGGGCGGCGAGCGTCTGGCCGATCGAGCAGATGTCGTCCTTCTCGCCTTCCACCGTCATCAGGCCCATGCGCCGGATCGCCGCCGGGTTCACCGGGCGGCCGCGATGCATCAGCATGCCCTGCGGCAGCAGATGCTCCTGAAACACATCGCGCACCGTCTCGATATAGAATTCCGCGGGCAGATCCATTACCGCAAAATACTCGTCGTAGAAGGTCTTGATCAGCTCAGCCTTGGCAGTCTCGCCCTTGGCGAGATGATCGGCGAGGTCAATGTGCTGCTTGATGTGGCGCTCCAGGTTCATCGAGACGAACGCCGTCAGCTGCACGAAGCCGGGATAGACCTGACGCAGCGCGCCCTTGCACTGCATCGGCACGTAGTTGATCAGATTGTCCTCGAACCATTTGATCGGCTTGCTCTTGGCAAATTCATTCACCTTGGTCGGCAGGATCCGCGTGTCGATCGGGCCGGCCATCAGGGTCAGCGACGCCGGCCGCGCCGGATGATTGTCCTCCGACATGATCGCGGCAGCCGCCAGCGCCGACACCGAAGGCTGGCAGATCGCCACCATATGCGCGCGCGGGCCGAGCTGCCCCAGGAAGTCGATCAGATGGTCGGTGTAGTCCTCGAGCCCGAAGCGGCCCTCCTTGCGCGGGATATCGCGCGGATTGTGCCAGTCGGTGATGTAGACGTCGTGGTCCTGCAGCAGCGTCTTCACGGTGCCGCGCAGCAGCGTGGCAAAATGTCCGGACATCGGCGCCACCAGCAGCAGCCGCGGCTGCTCCGGTCCGTCCACCTTCCTGAAATGCAGCAGCGAGCCGAACGGCGTCGCATAGGCGACCTCCTCGCTCACCTGGCATTCCCGGTTGCCGGAGGACACGCTGCCGATGGCGTAGTCGGGACGGGCGTAGGTCAGGGTGGAGCGCGAGATCAGCTCGAGCGCTGCCGCGAGCCGGCCGTACGCCCTGTCGGCGGCGCCCTGCGGCACCAGATTGAGGTATTTCAGCGCCGCCGCAGCCCCGGTCCGCCATGGCGCCGTGAGGTCCATGTGGTTCTGATAGGCTTGGTACATCATTGACATCATACGCATCCGCCCCTGGCAGGGATGGATATGCAATATCGACGCCAGAGAAGGGGCGGGCTGCCCGGCAAATTGGCACGTGGCTTGCTGCAAAAATGAACGGCTTCGGGGCGCGGCGGCTTGGACCGGCGCGCGCTGCCCGGGGGTAAGGACGCGTTCAGGGCGTGAGGAGCGGGCATGGCGAAGGCGACACTCACCATCAGCAGCAAGAATTATTCGTCCTGGTCGCTGCGCGGCTGGTTGCTGGCGAAATTCGCCGGGCTGGAGTTCGAGGAGGTGGTCACCGCGCCGGATGACCCCACGGCGCGGGCCGAGCTGCTGCTGCTGTCGTCGTCGATCCTGGTGCCCTGCCTGCGCCACGAGGGCGCGACCGTCTGGGACACGCTGGCGATCGGCGAGTATCTCAACGAGATCATGCCGCACGCCGGGCTGCTGCCGGACGACCGGATCCAGCGCGCGCATTGCCGCTCGATCTCGGGTGAAATCCATTCCGGCTTCACCACGCTGCGCTCGTCTTTACCGGTCAACCTCAAGGGGCATTTTCCCGGTTTCAAGATCTGGTCGCGGGCGCAGGCCGATATCGACCGTGTCTGCACCATCTGGCGCGATTGCCTTAGCCTGTCAGGCGGACCGTTCCTGTTCGGCGAGCGCCGCACCATGGCGGACGCGATGTATGCCCCCGTCGTGACCCGCTTCATGACCTATGACGTGAAGCTCGACCCTGTTCTGACGGCGTATGCCAGGACCATCATGGCGATGCCCGAGATGCAGCAATGGATCGAGGCCGCCAAGGCCGAGCCTGCCGACGTCGAGGAGCTCGAGGTCGAATATTAGGCAACGCGCGCCGGGGCCTGCCGGCGCCGGCGGCTCAAGCTCCAGGCAAGCCTTGCTCAATCGACGTGCCGCCGCCGCCCGGCCCCGGCGCCGCGCGGCGATCGGGCGCAGCGCGCGCCGAACGCAAATTCACGCCTTGCTCCAGATGCTTCCGCTGAGATGGCGGAGCATGGCGAGGCCGATCGCCGCAGCACAACCGGGCTGGCAAGGATTTCGCATAGCAACAAGCGAGCTGTGACCGCGACGATGCGACGCTGCCGAAAATTTGGACGCTGAGCCGCGCCGCGATCTCGCGAACACGAGAACCGTGGAGGCTTGAAATGAACCAGCACGCCATCGTCAGCAAATTCTCTCACGTCAAACCCGGTGACACCGAGTTCAAGGGCGGAGGTCTGCGCGACTTCTTCCTGTATCGCGATCTCGGCATCGCCGATGCCACCGGCGGGCAGGTGATCTGCCATCTGGTCAAGGCCAATCCCGACCTGCCGCCGGAGGAGGGCACCGGTTGGCACAAGCATCTGTGCGATTTTCAGATCGTCATCATGACCAAGGGCTGGGCGCGCTTCATGTACGAGGACAAGGAGACGCTGGTCGAGGCCGGCGACGTGATCCATCAGCGGCCCGGCATCACCCACTACCTGTTCGATTACTCGAAGGACATGGAATACCTCGAGATCGTCAGCCCCGCCGATTTCAAGACCGTGGATGTGCCGCCGGCAACCGAGACCGTGCCGCCGGTGACGCCGTGGAAATGATCGCCAAGGAGGATCAGAGGAGGGTTCGCAAATGTCGTCCGCGGAGGAATTAACCTTTGTCGTCGGCCGCTGGCTGCGGCCGATCGTCATGCTTCTGTATGTGGTGCGCCGCCTCGGGCTGATGACCACATCTAGCCGTGAACAACGGAGTACGTCGCTCAATCAGTGATTCGGACGCGGTTCGTTCCATCCGCGTTCCAAATCTTAAAGCGCCTGCGCGCGCGCGTCGCGTTTTGAAACAGCGCGCGCCAATGCACCCCTCAGGCCACGCCCGCACGCTTCTCGCGCGGCGTGCGCCAGGCGATGACATTGACTTCCAGCGGGCCACCGGTCGTGTCATTGCGCCACTTGCCGTCGATGAATCGGCAGGCGAACGGCAGCTGATACGTTCCGCTGTGATCCTCACAAAGCACTTCCACGCGTTGTTCCGGCGAAGGTTCGCCATTGCCGTCGAATTGCGCCAGCCGTTTTTCGCGCGTAGCCATACGATCTGTCTCCACTGCCCAAGGTCGAGCCAAAAGGGGTCGAACCAAACAAGTTCCGAAGGCCCCCGTCCCCACGAGTAGTCCCCGTAATGGGTGAAGCACACCGCTCGAATGCGGTTTCAGTGTGGTATGTCTGCCCGGCTTTCAGCGTCGCGAGCACAAATCTGTGAATGACGCATGTGATTGGGGGATGCCGATGATCGCGCGCTTCGTTGTTGCCTTGCTGGTGCCGCTTGCACTCGGCGTCGTCGGAACCGCGCATGCGCAGGACGTTCCCGGTATCGAGATCTGCACCGTCGAGAAAACCATGGAGCGGCGCACCAGCTGCCTGCAGAGCAATGTCGATTTCCTGCAGAAGACAATCGGCAAGCTCACATCGGATCATCAGCAGAAGCTCGACGCCGCCAACCGGCAGATCGAGAGCCTGAAGGGTTCGGTCGCAAGCTTGCAGAAGCTCGTCACCGATTTGCAGGCGGCGCAAGTCAAGCTGACCGACGACCTGAAGAAGAAAGCCGACGCGCCACCGGCCAAGGATGCGACGCCGGCTGCGAAGGACGGGACGAAGTAGGAAATCGTCATTGCGAGGAGCGAAGCGACGAAGCAATCCATGCTTCAGCACGTGCGGTACTGTGGATTGCTTCGCTTCGCTCGCAATGACGGCAGAGAGTGTGGCTCGTCACGCCACCCGGTATTTCTCCATCACATCGCGATCCGGTTCGTAGCCGAGCCCGGGGCCATGCGGCACGGCGACATGGCCATTGGCGTCGACGTCGATGCGGTCGCCCCACAGGCAGGCGGGGCGCTTCATGAAGAACATTTCGATCAGGCCTTCGTCGCGGATGGCCATCAGATGCAGCGTGGCGAGGAAGCCCGGCCCGAAATAGGGCGAGTGCGGAATCACCTGGACGCCGAACTCGTCGGCGAGCACCGCCACGCGCAAAAATTCGGTGACGCCGCCGACCTTGATCACCGAGGGCTGGGCGTGACTGACTGCGCCCGCCGTCATCATCTGGCGAAATTGATGCACGGTGCAGGCGTTCTCGCCGGCGGCGATATCGAGCCGGCCTTCTCTGCGCACCTCCGCGAGCGTCGCAAAATCCTCCGGCGGCCAGACCGGCTCCTCCAGGAACATCGGCGCGGCCTGCTTGCAGTCGCGAGCGAACTGGATCGCCGCCGGCCCATCCAGCGGACAATTCATGTCGACCATCAGCGGCACGCCGGGACCGATCGCTTCGCGCGCCGCGGCAACCGCCGGCACGGTGGTCTCGTGCAGCTTGATCGCGGCGTAACCGAGCTTGATCGCCTTCTTGCATTCGGCGGCGATGTGCGTGGGATTGCCGATCCGCATCAGGCTCGCATAGGCCGGAATCGTGCTGCGCTTGGCGCCGCCGATCAGTTGATGCAGCGGCACGCCCTTCACCTTGCCGGCGAGATCCCACAGCGCGATGTCGAGTGCCGAAATCGCAAACATCGTGATGCCGTAGCGGCCGAACAGATGCAGATTGCGCTGGATCTGCTCCATCGCGGCGGGAATGCTGGCCGCATCGGGCACCTCGAGGCCGCGCGCCTGCGGCGCGATCATCTCGGCCACCGCCGCGCAGCTCGTCTTCGGGCAGACATAGGCGAAGGCATCGCCCCAGCCGGTCAGACCGGCATCGGTCGAAACCTCGACCAGCACCATGTCGAGCGCCGAGATCGCGGAAGCGCCCTGGCGGAAGCTCGCAGGGCCGGCGTCATAGGGAATGCGGATGTGGTGGGCGCGGACGTCGGTGATCTTCATTGTTGTTCTCCTTCCGATCGCAGGCTTGCTTGTGACGAGTCTTGCTCCTGACAAGTCTTGCTCGTCAATCGTGTCGAAGACGTGGATGCCCGGCGTAGCCGCCGGGCATCACGAACTCCGGACCTGTGGGGAGGGCTGCTACGAGCTCTTCTCGCCGCTCATGACGGGCCCGAACCGCTCCCAGCTCTCGCCCTTGAAGCGCATCATCTGCAACTGCTCGATCGGTGCATAGTCGTCCGGTCCGGTCTTGATCTTGGTGCCGGGCAAATAGATGCCGATCTCGAAGTTGAGGCTGGCCGCCTGCTTGATCAGGTTCTCGCGGGTGAGGTTGTCGCCGCATTGCCGCAACACCTGCTCGAGCCCCTTGGCGACGCCGTAACCGAACACGGTCGAGGCGTCGTTCTGGTCGCCCTCGGGATACCACCTGGTCATGAAGGCGCGCCACTCGTTCATGGCCGGATCGGTCTTCCACTCGTGATCCGCGGGATCCTTCAGATACTGGGTCGACAGGATGTCCTGGCTCGCCTCATAGCCGGCCGGCTTCATCACGCCGCCGATCGAGACCGAGACGTTGGTCAGGAACTGGACCGGATGCCAATCGAGCTCGGCGGCCTTCTTGATCGCCTGTGCCGCGAATTTCGGCGTTGCAATGTTGACGAAGATGTCGGGGTTGGCGCCCTTGATCTGCACGATCTGCGAATCCACCGTCGGCGACGTGGTCTCGTAGGAGGATTCGACGACGATCAGTTTCTTGGCCGCATCGCCGAGCCCGTCATGCAGGCCGATCAGATAGTCCTTGCCGAAATCGTCGTTCTGGTAGAGCACGCCGATGGTCTTGCCGGGATATTTCTGCAGAATGTACTTCGCATAGATGCGGGCCTCGACCTGGTAGCTCGGCTGCCAGCCCATGGTCCACGGAAAGTTCTTCGGATCGTTCCACTTGGCGGCGCCGGTGGAGACGAACAGCTGCGGCACCTTCTTGGCGTTCATGTATTTCTGGATCGCGGTGTTGCCCGGCGTGCCCAGCGGATTGAAGATCAAGAGCACCTCGTCGCTCTCGACCAGCTTGCGGGCCTGCTCGACCATCTTCGGCGGGCTGTAGCCGTCGTCGTAGGAGACGAAGTTGATCTTGCGGCCGTTGATTCCGCCTTCGCTGTTGAGCTTGTTGAAATAGGCCGCTTCCGTCTTGCCGATCGTGGCGTAGGCGGATGCCGGGCCTGAATAGGGCATGATGTTGCCGACCTTGATCTCGGTGTCGGTCGCACCCGGATCATATTTCTTCTGGGCGTTGGCGGCGCTGGCGACGGCGATCGTCAAAAGCCCCGCAAGCACCGCAGACTTGACGCAGTTGACATAGCTCAGGCGATGGTGGTGCATCATTGTCCTCCCTGACATGCTGGCCGCGGCTCGTGCAGTCTTGATTTTCGGGCAGCTTGGTGAGCCGTCGGATCGATGCAACTGCGAGTATGCACGATTGCAACGGTGTTGCCAGCGACGGCTTTGCGGTAAAATTTCGCAGAGCGGAACCACAGTTTCGCCGTTGCGCAGCAAGGACTGTCAAATGCCGTGCGCTGCGGCCATGCATGATGCCCGAGCTTTGCAGGAAGGCCGTCGTCCATGAATCCAGCCCAGAAGGCGCTCTGGTACATCGAAAGCCACCTGCGCACGTCGCTGACGCTGGACGATATCGCTGTTGTCGCCGGGGTCTCGCGCTTCCATCTGGTGCGGGCGTTCGCGGAGGCGACCGGCTTTTCGGTGATGCGCTATGTGCGGGCCCGGCGGTTGAGCGAGGCCGCGCGCGAGCTTGCGGCCGGTGCGCCCGACATTCTCACGCTCGCGCTGGATGCGGATTACGGCTCCCACGAGGCATTCACCCGTGCGTTCCGCGACCATTTCGGCGTCACGCCGGAGACGGTGCGCGCGACGACATGCCTAACCAAGCTCAAGCTCCAGGAGCCGATCACCATGATCTCGACCGCCCTCGATCATCTCGATCCGCCGCGTATCGCGATCGGCAAGGCCTTTCTCGTCGCCGGGGTTGGCGAGCGCTACAATCACGCCAATGGCAGCACGGCCGGCATTCCGAATCAGTGGCACGGCTTCCACCAGCAATTCGCGCATATTCCCCGCCAGGCCGGTGACGTTGCCTATGGTGTCGGTTGCAACGGCGACGATGCCGGCAATTTCGACTACATCGCAGGTGTCGAGGTCGCCGATTTCTCTGACCTGCCGCGCGAGTTCGCGCGGGTCCGGATCCCGGCGCAGAAATACGTGGTGTTCACCCACGCCGACCACATCTCGACCATCCGCCGCACCGTCAACACGATCTGGAATCGCTGGCTGCCGCAATCCGGCATGAAGGTCGCCGACGCGCCGAACTTCGAGCGCTACGACGAGAAGTTCGACAAGAACAGCGGCAACGGCGGGCTGGAGATCTGGGTGCCGGTCGAGGAGTAACGGCCGGTGTGGTGGTTGCGCGGGAGGCGAAACTTGCGGGAGACCTTTCAGATGAACGTCGACAGATATGAAAAGCCGGTTGCCATGAGCGATCCGGGGCGTCACGCCGCTCTATTCGATGGCTTGCCGCGGGGCGCCGGCGCGCTTGCGACGACAGTGCAGGGTCTGCTGATCCATCAGCACATCGCTCCGGCCTATGGGGTCACGCTCGGCGGTGACCGGCAAGCGCAATCGCAGGTCCGTGCCGTCGAGACGATGCTGGATGAAATCGTGACGCGCGATGCGCGGCCGCTTGCCGTGGCGCGTGCCGTCAACGAGCGGCAGGTCGGTGTCTGCAGGCACTTCACGCTGCTTCATGTGGCGATGTTGCGCACGCAGGGCATTCCGGCGCGTGCCCGTTGCGGGTTCGGCGCCTATTTCGAAGCGGGAAAATATCTCGACCATTGGGTGACGGAGTACTGGAACGAGGAACGGAAATGCTGGGTCTTGTTCGATTCCCAGATCGACGATCGGCAGCGCGAGCTGTTCAGGATCGGGTTCGATGCGGCGGATGTGCCGCGAGATCAGTTCCTGGTCGCCGGCGATGCCTGGTCGCTCTGCCGCGAGGGGAGCCGCGATCCCGGCGCTTTCGGCATCCTCGACATGCACGGACTTTGGTTCATCGCCGGCAATCTTGTCCGCGACATCGGCGCGCTGAACAATCGCGAGATGCTGCCGTGGGACGTTTGGGGCGCCATGCGCATGCGGGACAACGAACTCGACCTCGCCTTCTTCGACCGGCTGGCAAGCGTCAGTCGCGAGCCCGATGCTCACGTCGATGAACTCGGTGCGCTTGATCGTGATGAGCGGGTGCGTATTCCCGGAGCCGTGTTCAACGCCGTGCTCGACTGCGTGCAGGACGTGTAGCCGAAGGTCGCGGGCGGACCGGACTTCGAGCGCTATGACGAGAAGTTCGACAAGAACAGCGGTAGCGGCGGGCTCGAGATCTGGGTGCCCGTCGAAGGGTAGGGCACCTTCTCCAAGCATGGAACGGTTGCCATTCGAGCGACCCCAGCAGCCTTTGGGGGCCTGATGCGGCGGCTGCTGGGGCCATCTACCGGCCCGATGCGCCGAGCCAGGTTCGCGGGGGCTCCACTTGGACCAAGGCTATGGCGGCTGTTGCGACGCGGGCCACCGAGCCAATCTTTTGGCCGCATCCATGATCTGAACATGCGAGTGGATTTGCAGCTTCCTGAGCAAGCGAACGCGCTGGACCGATATCTGCGCTTCGGTCCCACCGATCTGCGCGGCAATCTGGGCATCGCACCGCCCGAGGGCCATGCGCCTCAGGAGCTTCTTTTCGCGCGGGCTCAGGAGCAGCACAGGACGCCTTCACGACACGAACATCGCAATGCCGATAATGACGAGCGGGCTTAGTCCCATCAGAACGATGCAAACGCTCTCAAGTATGTCACTGTCCATGACGCAACTCCTGCGTTGGGACTGGAACCTACACCCGGTGGAACTCGGCGAGCTAGTGCACTTTGTGCCTCGGAAACCAACCGAAACAACTGGGACTGCTGCACTGCGGACCTCCGTTGAACGCGATGGGCCGATGGATTGATCTATCTCAATCTCCGTTCGAAATGCCGACCCAGCCTTGCTCGCAATCCTGCGATACGTCCAGGCGATCGGGAGGTGGGGCATGTATTGGCATCTTCTCATTTCGGCAGATGGCTCGGAACTGGCGGGCTGAGATGTCGGAGGCTTCGGATTCCCAGTTCGGGAGCGTGCTGGATCCGATGGAACGGATCTCCGAAACCCTTTTCGGCCTGATCATGGCTCTCACCTTTATCTGCTCGCTCGGTATCGCAACCGGGACAAACATCAATCTCAAGACCATGCTGATCGGTGCGCTCGGCTGCAACCTTGCCTGGGGTATCGTTGACGGCGGTCTTTATCTGCTGGGCCGGATCAACAGTCGGGGAAGCAAGCTTCGAATGCTCCACGCGGTGCGGCAGGCGCCGGATTCCGAGACCGCGCGCAGCGTCGTCGCTGACGCACTGCCACCGGAATTGGCGGCGTTTTTGCCTGCGCAGCAATTGGAAGCGATACGGCAGAAACTGCAAGGTTTGCCCGAGACGTCCGGCGGACCGAAACTGACGAAGCGTGATTGGATCGGGGCGCTGGGTCTTTGCTTGCTGAGCTTCCTTTCGACCTTCCCGGTGGTAATCCCGTTTCTATTCCTGAGCGACGCCAGATTGGCGCTGCGCGTCTCCTACGCCGTCGCTATCATCATGCTGTTTTGCTGTGGTTACGTGTTCGGAATTCAAAGCGGGTTACGGCCCTGGGCTGCTGGCCTTGCGATGCTGGCAGTTGGTGGTGCGCTGGTTGGCATAGCGGTGGCTCTTGGAGGATAGCGACGGTGAGGCGGCCCGGTGCTGCATTGGTTCGGCGGTTACGCGATGCCTCATGCGCCGCGTTGGTCGGGATGTGCCTTGCACCGGTGACCGGCGCTCTCGCACAAGCCAATCCCCCAGGTCCAGGCAGTGCAATCGGTCTTGGTAACCGCGGATGGTCGGCGGCCGATACCAACCGTGATAGCTCGGCAAACGAACTCGAATTCAGCGCCCGCGCGGGCGTTGCATCCGACTACATCTATCGCGGGACCACGCTTTCCGATCATGGGCCCGCGGCAGGTGCCGCCTTCGAAACGAGATTTGGTGCGGTATACGCAGGAACTACCGTGGCCACCGTCAAGCTACCGACCCAGCCGGCCGCCGAGTTGACGTTTGCCGGCGGGGTCCGGCCGAAGATCGCAAACATCGATTTCGATCTTGGCGTCACCTATTTCGCTTATCCCAGTGAACGGCTTCCCGGTGAGACGAACGGCATCAACTATTGGGAAGCGGTTATTCGCGGCGATCGTCGCATCACCGAAGACATCCATATCGCGGCCGGCTACGCCTATTCGCCTGACGTCTCGAACACCGGAGCCTGGAGCCAGTATGCCGCGGCCGGTATCGGCTACGATGTGCCAGACCGGCTGCTGCCGCAGGACCTGGCCGTGTCGTTCACGGCTGCTGCCGGCTATTCCTGGTTCGGCAATCAGGCCGCGCAACTCGGCGGCTTCCCGCTACCTGCCTATCTCAACTGGCAGGCGGGCGTGACCTTCACACACAAAGCCTTCAATCTCGATCTGCGCTACTATGACACCAATCTGTCGAGGGAGAACTGCTTTGTCTTCACGGGCGATCCGAATGCGCGTTCGGGTGGCCACGTGAATCCCGTCACCAACCCTGACGGCCTGGTCTCGAACTGGTGCGGCGCGACGTTTGTTGCGAAGGCCTGGTTTGCCTTCAACTAGCTCTCGGTGGCGGCTCGCGTGTCCGCTACCGGGCGAAAGCGGATATCGTGAGCCTCGGGACGCCGCGGCCGCTCGGCTCAAGCACTGGCGTCTCTGGAATACTGGATCACCCGTATGCGCTTGCGCGGGTGATGACACCGCGCTGTTTGAAAGGTTGAGCGGAGGACCATCTTCATCGTCGTCCTGGCGAAAGCCAGGACCCATTACCCAAATGGCAATCGTTCCGCGACGCTGGGGCCGCGATCTCTTTCACAATCAAATTCGGTGGCTATGGGTCCTGGCTTTCGCCAGGACGACACTGTCTTTGATGCTCGAAAGTGCCTAGATCAGTGCGATCTTGCGAGGCAGAACGCGACGACCTGTTCCAGCGCCGTCTTCATCGGCGAGGACGGGAACAGCGCCAGCGCGTCGACCGCCATGGCGCCGTAGTGGTGGGCGCGGCTGATGGTGTCTTCCAGTGCACGGTGCTTGGTCATCAGCCCGATCGCGTGATCGAGATCGGCTGCTCCGATCTCGCCGCGCTCCAGTGCGCGGATCCAGAACTGGCGCTCGGTGTCGTTGCCGCGGCGGAAGGCGAGCACCACGGGAAGCGTGATCTTGCCCTCGCGGAAATCGTCGCCGACATTCTTGCCGAGTTTTGCGGATTTGCCGCCATAGTCGAGCACGTCGTCGACGAGCTGGAAGGCGATGCCGAGATTCATGCCGACCGAGCGGCAGGCGGTCTGCTCGGCCTTGGGCCGGTTGGCGATCACGGGACCGACCTCGCAGGCGGCGGCGAACAGCTCCGCCGTCTTGCCGCGGATCACGGCGAGATACTCGTCCTCGGTGGTCGCGGTGTTCTTGGCGGCGGCAAGCTGCATCACCTCGCCCTCGGCGATGGTGGCGGCGGCCGCGGAGAGAATGTCGAGCGCGCGCAGCGAGCCGACCTCGACCATCATCCGGAATGCCTGGCCGAGCAGGAAGTCGCCGACCAGCACGCTGGCCTCGTTGCCCCACAGCATCCGCGCGGACAATTTGCCGCGGCGCAGCTCGCTCTCGTCGACCACGTCGTCGTGCAGCAGGGTCGCGGTGTGCATGAACTCGACCGCGGCGGCGAGCTTGATATGGCCGTCGCCTGTGTAGTCGGCGAGCTGCGCCATTGCCAGGGTCAGCATCGGGCGCAACCGCTTGCCGCCGGAGGAGATCAGATGATTGGCGACCTCGGGGATCATGGTGACTTCGGAGCCGGTCCGCGAAAGGATGGTCGCGTTGACGCGCTCCATGTCGGCGGCGACAAGTCCCACCAGCCCGTCGATCGAAGCATTGGACGGGCTTTCGAAGGGTACAATAACCGCCACGCTGGTCTCCAATTTTGCCGAATTCGCACTAGCTCAGCTATAACAATAGAAACTGCGCGGTGCAGCGGCAAGGCCACGAAGTTGTTGACATGTGATGCATTGGCCGCACAGCCGGGCGGAGAGGAGAGTGGATTTTGCGGGAATTGGTACGGACCAATGACGTGGTGCTGGTCTCCGCCGTCGGAGCGCTGCTCGACAGCGCTAACATCCATCATCTGGTGCTGGACCAGAACATGAGCATCATCGAGGGCTCGCTCGGCGTGCTGCCGCGGCGGATTCTGGTGCATGAGGACGACAACCACGAGGCCCGCCAGCTCCTGACTGATGCCGGCCTTGGCCACGAATTGCGGGCCGATGACTAGGGCGTTTTCAAGCGAAGTGGACCCCGGTTCGCGTCAAGAAAACGCGTCAAAAAACCAGTCTCCGGCCACCGAGATCACCGAAGACGGATTCCTCGGCGGGCAATTGCGGCTGCGGCAGCCGCGCAGCGGCCACCGCGCCGGCCATGACGCGATCCTGCTGGCCGCGGCGACGCCGGCGCGATCAGGCGACCGGGTCGTCGATCTCGGCTCCGGCGTCGGCGCCGCCGGGCTGGCGGTCGCAAAGCGGGTGGGGGGGATCGATCTGGTCCTAGTCGAAATCGACCGTGCATTGGCCGAGCTTGCCCGGAATAACGCCGGCGCCAACGCGATCATGGCCGAGGTGATCGTGCTCGATGTCGAGGCTGGCGCTTCAGCGTTCGATGACGCCGGACTGGCGCCCGACAGCGCCGACGTCGTGCTGATGAACCCGCCGTTCAACGATGCCACCAGGCACCGCGCCTCGCCGGACAGCGTCCGGCAGCGCGCCCATGTCGCGACCGCGACGACGCTGGCAGCCTGGGTTCACGTGGCGCGGCGGATCCTCAAGTCGAACGGGCAGCTTGCGATGATCTGGCGAGCCGACGGGATTGCCGAGGTGCTGGCCGCGCTGGATCGCGGCTTTGGCAGCCTCGAGATCCTGCCGGTTCACGGCGAGGCGACGTCGCCGGCGATCCGAATCCTGGTGCGGGCCACCAAGGGCGGCCGGGCGCCGACACGGCTGCATGCCGCGCTGTTGCTCAATGAAGAGTCAGGTGTGCCCAATAAATGGGTGCAGGAGATTTTGGCTGGAAAGGGAGAATTGCCGCTGGCGCGGCGCTAACGAGCAGGCGCTGCCCGCATCGTCATTGGCACAAAGTTACTGCGGGGCCGTTTCTGACTGGCGTTCAGGCCTGGATGTGAAGTGGATCGCCGTGAGGAGCGTACCGATCAGCAAAATCAGCAGGTAGATCTTCATGGTTTCCTCTCCGCCCGCGCGTTGCAACCCCAATGACAAAATGCAAAACGCGTTCCACGAAATCCAATGACACTGGCGTGATAAAAAGTGGTTAATTCGAGGTAACGGCATGAGTGAACAAACAAGTGATCGCCAGGGGCATTCTGGAGGACGTTCGGGACTGCTCGAACGCGTGCAGGGAATGTTGCCGGCACGTTTCCGGCGCGGCATGGCCGTGGTGCCGGTGGTGCGGCTGTCGGGCGTGATCGGCGCGGTGACGCCGCTGCGGCCCGGCATGTCGCTCGCGGGCGTCGCCAAGATGCTGGAGCGCGCCTTTGGCACTCGGAATGCCAAGGCGGTTGCGCTGGTGATCAATTCGCCGGGCGGCTCGCCGGTGCAGTCGCGCCAGATCTATCTGCGCATCCGGCAACTGGCCGCCGAGAAGAGGCTGCCGGTGCTGGTGTTCGCGGAGGACGTCGCGGCCTCCGGCGGCTACATGATCGCCTGTGCCGGCGACGAGATTTACTGCGACCCGTCGTCGATCCTCGGCTCGATCGGCGTGGTCGGCGGCAGCTTTGGTTTCCAGGAGGCGATCAAGAAGATCGGGGTCGAGCGGCGGCTCTACACAGCCGGCAGCCATAAGGCGATGCTCGATCCGTTTCTCCCCGAGAACCCCGATGACGTCGCCCGGCTGAAGTCGATCCAGCGCGAGATCCATGCAACCTTCATCAACCTTGTAAAGCAGAGCCGCGGCAGCCGTCTGAAGGCTGCCGACGACGTGCTGTTCACCGGCGAATACTGGGCCGGCGAGACCGCTGTTGGCCTCGGGCTTGCTGACGGCATCGGCGACCTGCGCGCGACGCTGCGGGCCCGGTATGGCGAGAAGGTGCTGACCCCGGTGATCGCGCCCGCGAGCGGCATGTTGTCCGGCCTGCTCGGCCGGCGGTCGCCCGGCGCGGGGTCGATGGCGGCGCTGGACGGGCTGGCAAGCTTGCCGGACGACCTGATCTCGGCGGTCGAAACAAGGGCGATTTGGGCCAGATTCGGGCTGTGAACACGGGGATTTGAGCGCGCCATTTTGCCCCAAAAGCGCGATTGCGGCGCAGGCCGCCTTGCGCGAGAATGCCTGTCGTTGGGGGCCTGACAGACGTGAACGACAAGGATCGACCGATGCCGCCGCTGATTGCATTCGCAGGCGTCCTGGGTGGCCTGGCCGTGGTCCGCTGGGCATACAAGACGGCCGTTCGGATCAACCAGGAACTGGAAGAGGCGCGATTGTCCCGCGTGGCCGAGCCCACGCGTGCGAGCGAAATCAAAACCCTGCGCCGCGACCCCGTCACCGGGGCCTATCGGCCGGGCTAACAGCTTTCGGATTCCGCAAGATGGCGGTGCCGGATTTTCCGGCATCGCCTTGATTCCATTGGCTGCCGCCGATACGGTCCCGCGCGCTTCAAAACCCCCTCGCGAGACCTGTACTGACGATGGACGCCCTGCCTGACCACATGCGCCCGGAACGTTCGTTCCAGGGCTTCATCCTGGCTCTCCAGCGATTCTGGGCCGAGCAGGGTTGCGTCATCCTGCAGCCCTACGACATGGAAATGGGCGCCGGCACCTTCCATCCTGCGACCACGCTGCGGGCGCTGGGGCCAAAGCCCTGGAACGCGGCCTATGTGCAGCCATCGCGGCGGCCCAAGGACGGCCGCTACGGCGAAAATCCCAACCGGATGCAGCACTACTACCAGTTCCAGGTGATCATGAAGCCGTCGCCGCCGAACCTTCAGGACCTGTACCTGAAGTCGCTGGCCGCGATCGGTATCGACGCCGCTGTCCATGACATCCGCTTCGTCGAGGACGACTGGGAGAGCCCGACGCTGGGCGCCTGGGGCCTGGGGTGGGAATGCTGGTGCGACGGCATGGAAGTCAGCCAGTTCACCTACTTCCAGCAGGTCGCCGGCGTCGAATGCGCGCCGGTCGCGGGCGAGCTCACCTACGGGCTCGAACGGCTCGCGATGTATGTGCAGGGCGTCGACCGCGTCTACGACCTCAACTTCAATGGCCGCGAGGGCGGCGAGAAGGTGACCTATGGCGACGTCTTCCTGCAGGCCGAGCAGGAATATTCGCGGCACAATTTCGAATACGCCGACACCGCGATGCTGTTCGAGCAGTTCAGGATGGCGGAAGAGGCCTGCCGCAAATATCTCGCCGCCGGCTGGCGCGAGGGTGGCAATCAAAAGGAACATCTGATGGCCTTGCCGGCCTACGACCAGTGCATCAAGGCGAGCCACGTGTTCAATCTGCTCGACGCCCGCGGGGTCATCTCGGTGACGGAGCGGCAGAGCTATATCGGGCGCGTGCGCGATCTGGCGAAGGCCTGCGGCGACGCATGGATTCACACTGAAACGGGCAGGGCGGTCTGATGCCCGATCTTCTCCTCGAACTGTTCTCCGAAGAAATCCCCGCGCGCATGCAGGCCAAGGCGGCAGACGATCTGCGCCGCATGGTGACCGACAAGCTGGTCGCCGAGGGCCTCGTCTATGAAGGCGCCAAGGCGTTCGCGACCCCGCGCCGCCTGGCGCTGACCGTGCACGGCATCCCGGCGCGCCAGCCCGATCTGAAGTCTGAACGTCGCGGCCCGAAGATGGGCGCCCCGGATGCGGCGGTGCAGGGCTTTCTGAAAGCGACTGGTCTCAAGTCGCTGGATGAAGCGAAGATCCAGAAGGATCCGAAGGGCGATTTTTACATCGCGCTGATCGAAAAGCCCGGCCGGGCCGCGATCGACGTGATCGCGGAGATGATCCCGGTGATTATCCGCACCTTTCCGTGGCCGAAATCGATGCGCTGGGGCGCGCGCTCGGCCAAATCAGGCGCGCTCACCTGGGTGCGGCCGCTGCACGCCATCACCGCGACCTTCGGTCTGGAGACCGAGGAGCCTGATGTCGTCAAGTTCGCGGTCGACGGCATCGAGGCCGGGCAGACCACCTATGGCCATCGCTTCATGGCGCCGGGTGCGATCAGCGTGCGCCGCTTCGAGGACTACGAGGCCAAGCTGAAGGCCGCCAAGGTCATCCTCGATCCGCAGGCGCGCAAGGACATCATCCTCGAGGACGCCAAGGAGCTCGCGTTCGCGCAGGGCCTCGAGCTGGTCGAGGATCAGGTGCTGCTCGACGAGGTCTCCGGTCTCGTCGAATGGCCGGTCGTGATGATGGGATCGTTCGAGAAGGAATTCTTGGTCATCCCGGATGAAGTGATCCGCGCCACCATCCGCAACAACCAGAAGTGCTTTGTGGTCAAAGACCCCAAGACGGGCAAGCTGACCAACAAGTTCGTGCTGACCGCCAACATCGAGGCGCCCGACGGCGGCAAGACCATCGTCGCCGGCAACGAGCGCGTGATCCGCCCGCGGCTGTCCGACGCGAAGTTCTTTTACGAGACCGATCTGAAGACCAGGCTCGAGGACCGGCTGCCGAAGTTCGAGCAGATCGTGTTCCATGAGAAGCTCGGCACCCAGGCTGAGAGGATCAAGCGGATCGAGCAACTGGCGGCGGAAATTGCGCCGCTGGTCGGCGCAGATGTCGAGAAGACCAAGCGCGCCGCGCGCCTTGCCAAGGCGGATTTGTTGACGGAGGTCGTCGGCGAATTCCCCGAACTGCAAGGCCTGATGGGGAAGTACTACGCGCTGGCGCAGGGCGAGGATGCCTCGGTCGCCGCCGCGAGCGAGGAGCACTGGAAGCCGCAGGGGCCGACCGATCGCGTGCCGACCGATCCGGTGAGCGTCGCGGTGGCGTTGGCGGACAAGCTCGACACCCTGGCGGGGTTCTGGGCAATCGACGAGAAGCCGACGGGATCGAAGGACCCGTATGCGCTGCGTCGTGCGGCGTTGGGCGCGATCAGGCTGATCGTCGAGAACACGCTGCGCCTGCCGATCCTGAAGGCGGCCAAATCCGCATTGCTCGGGCTGTCGGTCAAGGCTGATGCCGAAACACTGCCGAGCGATCTCCTCGCCTTCTTCGCCGACCGCCTGAAGGTTCAGCTCCGCGATCAGGGCGCGCGGCACGATCTCGTCGACGCCGTGTTCTCGCTCGGCGGTCAGGACGATCTCCTGCTCGTCGTTCGCCGCGTCGAAGCGCTCGGCAAATTCCTCGACAGTGACGACGGCAAGAATCTGCTCGCGGGCACCAAACGCGCCAGCAACATCCTCGCCATCGAGGAGAAGAAGGACAAGCGCACCTTCGACGGCGCGCCTGATGCTGCGCTCTACAAGCTCGATGAAGAGAAGATTCTTGCCAAGGCGATCGACCAGGTGAAGGCCGAGGCCTCCGCCGCGGTTGCAAAAGAAGACTTCGCCGGCGCGATGAGCGCGATGGCGAAGCTGCGTCCCGCGGTGGATGCGTTCTTCGACAAGGTCAAGGTCAACGACGATGACCCCAAGGTGCGCGAAAACCGCCTGAAGCTGCTCAACGAGATCCGCGCCGCGACGCGTGCGGTGGCAGATTTCTCCAGGGTCGAGGGTTGACCGATGGACCGCGCAACGCTCGCCGCTTACGACAAGGAGGCGGCGACGTTTGCGCAGGACTGGCACGACCAGCCGGCACCTCGCGATCTGCAGGAGATCGTCGGGCAATTCTTCATCAAGGGCGGTGCGACCGCCGATATCGGCTGCGGCAGCGGCCGCGAGGTGGCGTGGCTCAATGCCAACGGCTTTCCGGCCGAAGGCTTCGATGCCTCCGAGGGCCTGCTCGCGGAAGCGCGCACGCGCTACCCGGCGCTGCGCTTTTCTCACGCCGAATTGCCCGAACTATCCGGCATCGCCGCCGATAGTTTCGACAATGTGCTGTGCGAGACCGTCATCATGCATCTCGATCACGTTGCTGTAGCGCCGTCGGTCCGCCGGATGTTCGAACTCGTGAAGCCCGGCGGCATCTTCTATCTGAGCTGGCGCGTCACTGCCGGTGACGATGCGCGCGATGCGCATGGCCGGCTCTACGCGGCGTTCGATACCGCGCTGGTGCGGGCTGAGCTGGCGGCGGCCGAATTGCTGCTCGACGCGGAAGTCGTCAGCGCCTCGTCCGGCAAGGTCATTCACCGGCTGGTTGCCAGCAAGGGCAGGGAATGATGGCGCGGCTCGCGACATGCGCCTGCGGACAGCTCCGCGTCACCTGTCAGGGCGAACCCGTCATGGTATCGCTGTGTCATTGCCTGGAGTGCCAAAAGCGAACCGGCAGCACCTATGGCGTCGCGGCGTTCTTTCCGCGCGCCGATGTCGAGCCGCAGGGCGAGGCGCGCGAATACAGCCGTATCGGCGGCAGCGGGTCTGCGGTGGTGTTTCATTTCTGCCCGAATTGCGGATCGTCGGTCTATTGGGAGCCCGGTCGCGCGCCGGATCTGGTCGGCGTTGCCGTCGGCGCCTTTGCGGACCCCGATTTTCCGGCGCCGTCGCAGTCGGTCTTCACCCAGCGCCGCCACGCCTGGGTCGTCGACAGGTAAGCCGCCACCGCCGCAACATGTGTCGCGTCAGAAATATTTGGAAATAATTTGCAATTTATTAACCATGCCCTGCGAGGGTCCTGGTGAGTCAACGATTTCTTAAGAAATCGCCCCTCGCGCCAATGCAGGGACCTCCCCGATGACCTCGATCGGCACCACGCCCAATCCTTACGCCCGATATGGCTCGGCCTATGCGCGGGCCGCCGAGACACCCTCGCTGGCGGCGACCTTGTCAGGTGACGGCACCGCCGGCGACCTGTCGGCGCCCGCGACCTCGAGCGCCGCAACCAACCTCACGCTGTCGGACGCCGCCCGCGCGCAGCTCGCCAAGGCGCCGCTGCCGGATTTCGCGACCGTCACCCATGACGCGCGCGTCACGCTCGACCAGCTCTACACCGCCGCGGGCGTGAAGAAGCCGATCGTCGATGGCAAGACCACGATCGATCTCTCGACACTGGATCGCCGCTCGCTGTTTGCGATCTCGACCAACAATGGTGGCAAGTTCACGCCGGACGAGCAGGCGGTCGCCGCCACCGAACTGAAGCAGCGCTTCGACAAGGCCTTGGCGCCGTCGCTTGCGACCACGCGCCTGACCGGCGACTACAGCGTCAGCTACAAGTCGGCGCTCGACTATCTCGACGGCGCCAGCGAAGAGGAAAAGGCAACCGCGACCTGGGCCAACCAGCGCGCCGCGGTGCTGAAAGGCTATCAGGCGACGCAGCAGGATCCGAACAAGGCGCCGACGGGAATTTCAGGCGACCCGGTCGCGGCCGCGCTGGCGGGGACCACGTCGCCCACGACGGGCAAGCCACGCGATTTCGGCAGCGTGGCGAGCGATGCGCGCGCCTTCCTCGATCGGCAGAAGAGCGAGGCGGCGAAGAGCGGCAAGGAACTGGTGTACGATTCCCGCCGCAAGACCGGACAGCTCGCCGACCTGTCCTCGCTCGACAATCGCTCGCTGTCGGCGATCTCGCTAAACCAGGACAAGAAGTTTTCAGGCGAGGAGATCTTCGCGGCCAAGCACGAACTCAACACGCGGACCCGTCTTGCCGTGCTCGATGCGCTGAAGCAGAGCCAGTCCGCCGGCGATCCGCGCCAGTTCAGCCTCGGCATCCTCAAGCAATATTCCTCGATGAGCGCGGAGGAACGCCAGGCTGCCAACTGGACGCAGGATTTCCAGGACGCCGCGATCAAGAACTACAAGTCGACCTCGACGCTGCTCTCGATCCTCAAATCGTAAGCCAGCAGAGCGTTTTCGAGCGAAGTGGGTACCGCTTCGCGTGAAGAAAACGCGTCAAAAGAAGAATCTGGAATTTCTAGCGACAGAACAGAAGAGCCCCGCCCGGAGGGGAGGCCGGGCGGGGCTTTCTGGTCCGGTCGAACTGCGCGCACATCCGCTTGCGCGGCGCCCGGACTGTTCGTTCAGGCGATCATGCTGAAGCTGAGCTACTCGACCACCTGAACGATCCGCCGCGAACGCGGCTCGACCAGAACGGTCTCGCCATTCACGACGGTGTAGCGATAGGGCGTCGCGCCGAACCGTTGCGGCACGTCGTAATAAGTTACGCCGGCATCCGGCAGCACGGTGCCGACCACGACGCGATCCGGAACGGCGTAGTTCGGCACGCGCTCGCGCACGATGTATTCGCGGAACGCCGGGCGCTGCTCAACCGCAATGCCCTCGTCATCCTCGACGGCAACCGGCGGGCCACCGCGGACAATGCCGACGGTCTGGGCCTGTGCGGCAACAGCCGGCACCGTGATCGCAGCAGCAACCGCTGCAACGGCAAGTATTCTGTTTCGCATGGCTCGCTCCATTCTTTTAACGCGCGCGCCGACCTTCGCCGATGCGCACGGCGAGCCAATGCATCTGGTGTGGCGATGTTCCGGAAAAACCGCCGCCACATACGCGGCAATTTGGAGCAATTTTCGTGAGTTGCGGGAACTCGCAGGCCGTGACGGACGTCTTGATGTGGAAACCCCCGCAGCGGATAAACTGCCGCTCGATTCGCTCCTCCAAAAACCGCCGGAGAAACACTTCAATGGTCATCACCGCTGGGCATTTGCCGCACATTGTCGCTCTGATCGCAGGCGTCCTGATCCTGATCATGCCGCGGCTGCTCAACTACATCGTCGCGATCTACCTGATCTTCGTCGGGCTCGTGGGAATGGGGCTGCTGCGCTGGCTGCACCTGTAGCGGGAAAGCGGGGTTTCGCGGCTTGCGCGGAACCCCCCAAAATGGTGTAAGGCGCGCATCTTCGACCCCTCTTTTCGGATTGTTGTCTGACATGGCCAAAGCCGTCGCGAAGTCCAAGAAAACTGCCGAGAAAACCGCAGCGAAATCAAAGTCCTCGGCACCGGCCCGGAAGGCCGCGCCGGCGCGCAAGGCGCTGAAGAAGAGCGCCCCGAAGCCGGCGCCGAAGCCCGCCGCCAAATCGGCTGCGAAGCCCGCCAGCAAGGCGCCGGTAAAGGCCGTTACCGCTGCGAAAAAGGCGGCTCCGCCTGCGATCAAGGCCGGCAAGTGGGTCTATACGTTCGGCGATGGCAAGGCCGAGGGCCAGGCGACCTTGCGCAATCTGCTCGGCGGCAAGGGCGCCAATCTCGCGGAAATGGCCAATCTCGGCCTTCCGGTGCCTCCCGGCTTCACCCTTCCGACCTCCGTCTGCACCTATTTCTACGACCACGACAAGACCTATCCGAAGGAACTGAAAGCACAGGTCGAGAAGGCGCTCGACTATGTCGGCAAGCTGACCGGCAAGACCTTCGGCGATGCCAAAAACCCGCTGCTGGTCTCGGTCCGCTCGGGCGCGCGCGCCTCGATGCCGGGCATGATGGACACCGTGCTCAATCTCGGCCTCAACGACCGAACGGTCGAAGCGCTGGCCGAACTCTCCGGCGACCGCCGCTTCGCCTATGACAGCTATCGCCGCTTCATCACGATGTATTCGGACGTGGTGCTCGGCTTCGAGCATCATCACTTCGAGGACATCCTCGACACCTTCAAGGACGGCCAGGGCTATTCGCTCGACACCGACCTCACCGGCGACGACTGGGTCGAACTGGTCGGCAAGTACAAGGAGGCGGTCGCCAAGGAGACCGGCCACGACTTCCCGCAGGATCCGCACGCCCAGCTGTGGGGCGCGATCGGTGCCGTGTTCTCATCCTGGATGAACGCGCGCGCGGTGACCTACCGCAAGCTGCACGACATCCCGGAATCCTGGGGCACCGCCGTCAACGTGCAGGCAATGGTGTTCGGCAACATGGGCGAGACGTCGGCGACCGGCGTCGCCTTCACCCGCAACCCCTCGACCGGCGAGAGCAAGCTGTACGGCGAGTTCCTGATCAACGCGCAGGGCGAGGACGTCGTCGCCGGCATCCGTACCCCGCAGGACATCACCGAAGAGGCGCGCCAGGAATCCGGCTCCGACAAGCTGTCGATGGAAGCCGCGATGCCGGTCGCGTTCAAGGAGCTGACGCGGATCTACACGCAGCTCGAGAAGCACTACCGCGACATGCAGGACATGGAGTTCACGGTCGAGCAGGGCAAGCTGTGGATGCTGCAGACCCGCGGCGGCAAGCGCACCGCCAAGGCGGCGCTGCGCATCGCGGTCGAACTCGCCAATGAGGGCCTGATCTCGCGCAAGGACGCCGTGACGCGGATCGATCCGGCATCGCTGGACCAGCTGCTGCATCCGACCATCGATCCGGCCGCGAAGCGCGACGTGGTGGCGACCGGTCTGCCGGCGTCGCCGGGCGCGGCGTCGGGCGAGATCGTGTTCTCGTCGGACGAAGCCACCAAGCTGCAGGCCGACGGCCGCAAGGTGATTCTGGTCCGCATCGAGACCAGCCCGGAAGACATCCACGGCATGCACGCCGCGGAAGGCATCCTGACCACCCGCGGCGGCATGACGTCGCACGCGGCGGTGGTCGCGCGCGGCATGGGCAAGCCCTGCGTCTCCGGCTGCGGCACCATCCGCGTCGATTACGGCCGCGGCACCATGAGCGTCGGTTCGCGCACCTTCAAGACCGGCGACGTCATCACCATCGACGGCTCGGTCGGCCAGGTGCTGGCCGGCCGCATGCCGATGATCGAGCCGGAACTGTCCGGCGAGTTCGGCACGCTGATGGGCTGGGCCGACGAGGTCCGCAAGCTCGGCGTCCGCGTCAACGGCGACACGCCCGATGATGCGCGCACCGCGGTGAAGTTCGGCGCCGAAGGCATCGGCCTCTGCCGCACCGAGCACATGTTCTTCGAGGAGACCCGCATCCGCACCGTGCGCGAGATGATCCTCTCCGAGGACGAGCAGTCGCGCCGCGCTGCGCTGTCGAAGCTGCTGCCGATGCAGCGCGCCGACTTCGTCGAGCTGTTCGAGATCATGAAGGGCCTACCCGTCACGATCCGCTTGCTCGATCCGCCGCTGCACGAGTTCCTGCCGCACACCCAGGCCGAGATCGAGGAAGTGGCGCGCGCCATGAACACCGATCCGCGCAAGCTCGCCGACCGCGCCCGCGAACTGTCCGAGTTCAACCCGATGCTCGGCTTCCGCGGCTGCCGTCTCGCGATCGCCTATCCTGAAATCGCCGAGATGCAGGCGCGTGCGATCTTCGAGGCCGCCGTCGAAGCCGGCAAGCGCACCGGCAAGCCGGTCGGTCTCGAGGTGATGGTGCCGCTGATCGCGACCAAGGCCGAGTTCGATCTGGTCAAGGCGCGGATCGATGCCATGGCCAATGCGGTAATGAAGGAAACCGGCGCCAAGCTCAGTTACCAGGTCGGCACCATGATCGAGCTGCCGCGCGCCTGCCTGATGGCGGGCGAGGTAGCGGAGACCGCGGAGTTCTTCTCCTTCGGCACCAACGACCTGACGCAGACCACCTACGGCATCAGCCGCGACGACGCCGCGAGCTTCCTCGGCACCTACGTCGCCAAGGGCATCCTCGAGATCGATCCGTTCATCTCGGTCGATCGCGACGGCGTCGGCGAGCTGGTCAGGATCGGCGTGACGCGCGGCCGCAAGACGCGGCCGAACCTCAAGGTCGGCATCTGCGGCGAGCACGGCGGCGATCCCGCGTCGGTCGCGTTCTGCCACGAGGTCGGGCTCGATTACGTCTCGTGCTCGCCCTATCGCGTGCCGATCGCGCGTCTCGCAGCCGCCCAGGCCGCGCTCGGCAAGGAGATCGCCAGCCAGGCGTGAGTGATCGCGCAGCGGCCAACAAAGTCATGCCCGGGCTTGTCCCGGGCATTTTCGTTTGAGCACCGCCAGAAGACATCGTCATTGCGAGCGGAGCAAAGCAATCCATCGCGCCGCTTGCGGTGACGTGGATTGCTTCGCCGCTGGCGCTCCTCGCAATGACGGAGGCCTGCAACACTTTGTTCACCATCTCCGTTGACCTGTTGTTTACGACTTTCATGCGCCGCGCATTTACCAAGCCGCGTGATGCGACGCGCGTCGGGTGTGCGATCGCCTGAGTGTAGCGCGCGGGCAACGCCGATTAACTCCGCGGCAACCTAAACAAGTTAGCAACGGGAAAGGTCGAACTGCGCGGATGTACCGCGTTCGATTGCACTCAGTAAGCGTTGCGTGAGCGTACGATGTTTGTGTCGCGTAACCAGCCGAAGGGCGCACGTCTTGCGCTCTTCGGTCTCGGTCTCAGCATCTTCGCCTTGATGCCGACCGAGCTCGGATATCAGGATATTGCCTCGCTCCTGGCCCGGCAGCCCGGCGTCGCCGAGCGCTGGCAGAAGCGCGTCTTCGCCTCCGCGGTCGGCTCCATCCAGGTCGCGACCTACAGCTTCGGCCGTCCGATCGGAACTTCCGCGCCGCAGGATCCGCAAATCCTGCTCGCACGGCTGGACAGTTCGAGCGTCGACATCACCGGCACGGTGACGCGCAATCCGATCACAGCAACGCCGCCGCGCTACCAGGCATCGGATTTTCCCAAGGTCGATCGCACCCTGAAGGGCGATCGTCTCGTCGTCGGACGGCCCGACCAGGCCGATCCTGCACAGCCCGCCAATACCGCTCCGGCGAACGAGGATCCCGCGACGTCGAATGCGTCGGTCAAGGGCATGAAGACCGCGACCGCGCCGGCCGATAACGCGCCGCTCGATCCCGAATTGCAGGAGGCGCTGCGTGCGCCGCCACTGCCGCAATATACCAAGCCGTCGCCGCAGCAATACGACGTGTCGATGTCGCTCGAGGCCAGCCCGCTCGACGATCTGAAGCCTGTGCCCGCGAAGCCTGCCGCTGCGCCGCCGGTCGATGCAACGCATGCGCGCGATCCGTTTGCATTCAAGACCGCCAGTCTCTTTTTTGGCTCGTCGCTCGGCACGCCCGAAAATCTCGAGCGCTGGCAGCCCGGCGAGGCGCCGGTCGTGGTGGCGCCCGCGGTGCAGCCCGATCCCGACCTGAAGGTGATGGCGTCACTGCCGGTCGATGCCGACGGCCCGGTCAAGGCCGGTGAGATGGGCGAGAGCATCGCGCCGAAAGGCGAGGTCAACGCCGACGATCAGCACACCAAGACGCCGGCGGAACGGCTCGGCCTGTTCGACGAGAAATCGCGCGCCAAGTCGGAGAAGTGCCTCGCCGAGGCGGTCTATTTCGAGGCGCGCGGCGAAGCGGTGCGCGGCCAGATCGCGGTCGCCCAGGTGGTGCTGAACCGTGCGTTCTCCGGCAAATATCCGGAGACGGTGTGCGGCGTGGTCTACCAGAACAAGAATCGCCATTACGCCTGCCAGTTCACCTTCGCCTGCGACAACATCCCCGACGTGGTCCGCGAGCCCGACATGTGGGACCGCGCCAAGAAGATCTCGAAGGCGATCCTCGACGGCAAATTGTGGCTGCCGGAAGTCGACCGCTCGACCCATTACCACGCCTATTGGGTGCGGCCGTCCTGGGTCAGTGAAATGAAGAAGACGTACAAGTTCGGCGTCCACACTTTCTATCGCCCGCGCGCCTGGGGCGACGGCAGCGATGCGCCGAGCTGGGGCAACCCGGCCGAGACCGCCAAGATCTCGGCGCAACTCGCCGAGGCCGCCCAGAGCTCGGCCGAGCAGGCCAGCGCCAAGCGATAGCAGCTGATACGTCATTCCGGGATGGCCCGTAGGGCCAGACCTCAGATGCGCGCAGCGCATCGGGGAATCCCGATGTAAGGGGCAATCCCTCGAGATTCCCAGATGCGCAATTGCGCATCTGAGGTTCGCTCTTCGCGCGCCCCGGAATGACAGCCGCATAATCTGCAGAGCTGCCTTGCGAGCGAATATTTTTCTCCGCCTCCTCTTGGGATTTTCATGCATATGCATTAACTCCCCGTAATGTTTCGCGGGGCGGTTCCCCCGCAGCAGTTGCGGGGGAAGACAACATGGCCGTTACCAGCGGGGATCTTCGACCGACGTCCGGCACCTGGCGCACGCCGCTCGTCATCATCGTCTGTGGCTGTGCGATCGCGCTGCTGAGTTTCGGCCCACGCTCCAGCCTCGGCTTCTTCGTGCAGCCGATGGGCCGCGAATTCGCCTGGGGCCGCGACGTGTTCGGCCTCGCCATCGCGCTGCAGAACCTGTTGTGGGGGCTCGGCCAGCCGATCGCAGGCGCCATTGCCGACCGCTTCGGCTTGCTGCGCGTCATGGTCGTCGGCGCCTTGCTGTACGCCGCCGGCCTGCTGCTGATGCGCTACTCGACCACCTCATTGTCGCTCGACATCAGCGCCGGCGTGCTGATCGGCTTCGGCCTGTCGGGCTCGTCGTTCAATCTGGTGCTGGCGGCATTCAGCAAGCTGTTGCCGCCGGAGAAGCGCGGCATCGCGCTCGGCGCCGGCACCGCGGCCGGCTCGTTCGGCCAGTTCCTGTTCGCGCCGTTTGGCGTTGCGATGATCGACAATTTCGGCTGGCAGACCGCGCTCGTCGTGTTCAGCGCGCTGATGCTGTTGATCGTGCCGCTTTCGCTCGCGCTGGCGACGCCACCCGCCGCGACCGGTAATGTGCCGGCTGTCGACCAGCAGTCGTTCAAGACCGCGCTCGCCGAGGCGTTCGGCCATCGCTCCTATGTGCTGCTGGTGCTCGGTTTCTTCACCTGCGGCTTCCAGCTCGCCTTCATCACCATCCATCTGCCGGCCTATCTAGCCGACCGCGGCATTCCGGCGACCACCGGCGGCTGGGTGGTTGCGGCGATCGGCCTGTTCAACATCGTGGGCTCGCTCAGCGTCGGCTGGCTGCAGAACTTCTTTCCGAAGCGCTATTTGCTCTCGGTGATCTACTTTTCGCGCGCGCTGGCGACCGTCGCCTTCATCTCGTTCCCGGTGACGCCGTTCTCGGCGATCGCGTTCGGCGCAGTCTCGGGGCTGCTGTGGCTGTCGAGCGTGCCGCCGACCTCGGCGCTGGTCGCGCTGATGTTCGGCACCCGCTGGTTCTCCACCCTCTATGGCTTCGCCTTCGTCAGCCATCAGGTGGGCGGCTTCCTCGGGGTCTGGCTCGGCGGCGTCGTGTTCGAGCAGTATGGCTCCTACACGCCGATCTGGTGGCTGTCGGTGCTGTTCGGCGTGCTGTCGGCGCTGATCAACCTGCCGATCGTCGAAAAGCCGGTCGTGCGCCCGGTTGCGCAGCCTGCCTGATGGGTTAAACACTCCCCCGAAACCAGAATTACGGGGAGTGCTTATCGTGGCAACGTTCAAGGCAATCAGGATCGACAAGGCGGACAAGGGTACCACCGCCGCACTGACCCAATTCGACGACGCGGAATTGATGGACGGCGACGTCACCGTCCGCGTCGAATGGTCGACGCTGAACTACAAGGACGGCCTGGCGCTGACCGGCAAGGCGCCGGTGGTGCGCCGCTTCCCGATGATCGCCGGCATCGATTTCGCCGGCACCGTCGAGCAATCCAGCCATCCCGACTGGAAGGCGGGCGACAAGGTCGTTTGCAACGGCTGGGGCATGGGCGAAACCCATCTCGGCGCCTATGCTGAAAAGGCCCGCGTCAAGGGCGACTGGCTGGTGCGGCTGCCGGACGGCATTTCGGCCCGTGACGCGATGGCGGTCGGCACCGCCGGCTATACCACGATGCTCTCGGTGCTGGCGCTGGAAAAGCAAGGTCTCACGCCGAAGAGCGGCCCGGTGGTGGTGACGGGCGCCGCCGGCGGCGTCGGCTCGGTGGCGATCGCCGTGCTGTCGAAGCTCGGCTATCACGTCATCGCCTCGACCGGGCGGATGTCGGAGGCCGACTATCTCAAGGGCCTCGGTGCCACCGAGGTGATCGACCGCGCCGAACTGTCGGGTGCCCCCAAGGCGCTTGCGAAGGAGCGCTGGGCCGGCGGCGTCGACAGCGTCGGGTCGACCACGCTCGCCAATCTGCTTTCGATGACCAGGTATGGCGGTGCCATCGCGGCCTGCGGCCTGGCGGCCGGCATGGACCTGCCGTCGTCGGTCGCGCCCTTCATTTTGCGCGGTGTGTGCCTTCTCGGCATCGATTCCGTGATGTGCCCGATCGAGCTTCGCAGGACCGCCTGGCGGCGTCTTGCCAGCGATCTGGATAAGGCAAAACTGGCTGATATCACTCATGAAATCGCCTTGGACGATGTCATGGGTTATGGCGCGAAAATCCTCAATGGCCAGGTCCGCGGCCGCATCGTGGTAAAAATAGTCTGAGGACGTTCAGACTTTACCAACCAAGCTGCTCCAATGTTGCCACGGTTGGTATGGTAAGCAGCGGGTAAAGAGACTTGCGGCATGATCCCGGGGGGCCGGGTGTCCTCGCGCAGACGTCGAGAAGCGTCGGTGTGGGGATCATGCTCAACAAGGAGCGGGTGCCCGCGCTCGTAAGTGGAGTAGCTCATGCTTGCGCGTTTGGTGTTGGGGGCCGTCACGGCCGGAGCAATGGTCGTGCCGGCATTCGCAGGCAGCATGAACGCCGATGAGGCCCGCAAGTTCGTCGCGGGCAAGGTGTTCGCCTTCACCTGTTTCGACGGCACAAGGGGTGCCGGCCGTATCCTCGACGATCTGGGCGCGACAGGCTCGATCCAGTTCTCCGGCTCCGGACCGATCCGCCACGTGCGCCTGCCCGGCAATACGCTGCAAATCCGCGGTCAGAGCGTGTGCGCCTCGCTGAAGGGCATTCCGTTCGAACCGTGCTTCAATCTCGACAAGCAGGACGACCGCACCTTCCGCGGCTCGGTCTCCGGCATGGGCTTCGCCTATTGCGATTTCCATCACCAGGGCGGCCAGCAGATGCTGATGGCACGCGCGGTGGCGCGTCCGCGTTCGCTGCACCCGCGCACCCGATCCGCGGATGCCTCGCCGACCGAAGTGTCGCGCGTTGAGACGCCGCAGGTCGAAAGGGCGAAGCTCGAGCCGGTCAAGGCCGAGCCCGCCAAGGTCGAGAGCGCGCCGGAACTACGTCGCTCCACTGACTAACATTTCATCTGCGCGCTAGCGGGAATAGCTGCCGAGCCGTAGTCATACGGATGGCGGTCGCCACGCGTTGATAGCTACTCAATACCTTAGCGTTCGCCGACAGGCGGGATGACGAGGACACCGATTTGAGTAGTCATATGGCGCAGTATTTTTTCCGTATCAGTGATGGCGATTACGCTGGTGCGTCCGACCACGCGACGGAGTTTGAGAGCCGTGACGTGGCCTGGGCCGAGATGACCAAGGTCTGCGGCAATTTCCTTGGCAGCATTTCGCGCAACATGAAGCAAGACAGCGAATGGCACATGGAGCTGCTCGACGAGAGCCACAAGCCCGTGTTCAGGATTCGGCTGGTTGCCGAATCCGTCGACTGAGGCGTTCGCCGTTCAGGACGACTAACTTCAACCCTCAGCCTGCGGGACAGGCGGAGCGGCCCGCCTGCGGAACAGGATCCGCTGATACAGCCAGCCGATCGCGACCAGCACGATGCCAAGACACATGAACGACAGCGCTCGGTAGACACCTGACAGCGTCGACATGTCGACCAGGAACGCCTTCAGGATCGTAAGCCCGATCACCGCGGCGGAGGCGAGCCGCGCCCGCTCTGAGTTGACGACGATGCCGATGCCGAGCAGCGCGACGCCGAACATCAGCCACGCGATCGAATAGGTGTATTGCTCTGCGCCCGTGGTTTCGCCGCGCGTCAGCACCGGTCCATGATAGAGCCTGCGGATTTCGAACGTGACGTAAGCGAGCGCAAGCACCAGCGCGCCGGCGGCGATCGTGTTGGCGTAGCTTGCGGGACGATGCCCCGCCACCGCGTAGGACAACAGCAGCGCCAGCACGGCCGGCAATGCATAGCCGAGCAGCAGCAGATTGATGAAGTTGCCGCCGACGTCCTGCCACCACAGCATCGGGTTCTCCAGCCCCAGCAGCCCGAACAGGCTGGCAAGGCCGGCGAACGCGGTCAGCAGCACCGCGCCGACATTGTGGACGATGCTGCCGCTGCGCAGCCGCAGCCGCTCCAGCCCGATCGCCATCGCCAGCGTCACGCCGACCTGCAACGCGACCTCGGTCAGTCCGGCGCTTTCCCGATAGACGTCGCCGGCATTGACGGCGTGGCGGATCTCCATGAAGGCGAGCAGCACCGTGAACAGGATCGCGGCGGATTCGACCATGCGCAGCGGGACGTCGTCGCCATTGCGGCGCAGGAAATGGCTTCCCGCCCAGAACGACAGCGCCGGAGCGCCGTAGCCCCACAGCAGCCAGTTGAAGATCGGCGTGGTGCCGACGGCGTCGCCGGCGATGCGCGGCTCGTAGCCGATCCGCAGCACCACGATGCCGGCCAGGATCGCGGCGAGCCAGCGCAGGAACGGGATCGGCCGCTGCACCGACAGCCATGCCGTGCCCATCGACACCAGCGCCAGCGCGATGGTGAGCCAGCCCTTGTCGAGCGCGAAGGTGAGCGCCAGCGCCAGCGAGGCGAGGGCGCCGGTGGCCGACAGCGCGATCGAGGGCGACAGCTCCGGTCGCTCGCCGCGCCGGGTCAGTGCTTCGGTCGCGGCCGCGTAGGCGGCTGCGAGCAGCACGGCGAGGATCGCGAACGGGATCGAGCGATCGAGATGCGCGATACGTGCATAGAGTGCGACCAGCAGCGCGACCGGCGTGAACACGGCTGCTGCGGCCCAGGTCACCGTGATCTTCGTGGTGGCAAAACGGAATTGCGCGAGGAAGCCGACGATGCCGAAGGCGGCCGCGAACAGCGCGGCGGTGACGAGATGCAGCGAGACCGAGCCGTCGGTCGCGGACGAGCCGATGCCCGGGATCGCCCCGCCGGGCAGCACCAGCATGTCGACGTTGCGGCGGACGGCCCACTCGCCGAACACGATGAAGACGAATGCCGACGCGGCGGCGATTGCGCCGGCAGCGGCGGGCGCGCGCCAGGCGACGAAAAGGCTGCCCGCCGTCAGCAGCGCGAAGCCGATCATCGCGCTGTCGGCATGCGCGCTGTTGAGCACGATCAGCATCGCGCCGAACAGATAGGCCGCGAGCGAGCCCGATGAGATCGGCTCGATCTCCTCGCCATCGCCGTCGGGACCGAACATGAAGCCGCAGACCACGAGCAGCGCCGCCAGCACGAAGCCCGCGATGACGTGGAAGACGTGCGGCGCGATCATCTCCGGCCCGCATTGCAGGCACGGCAAGGTCCATAGCAGCGCGAAGGCGATCGTCGTGACGGCGAGCCAGCGCCACAGCCGGATGCGCGCGAGGCAGAACGCCGCCGCCGTGACGATGGCGAGATAAATGTAGAGCGACCAGAAGTCGGGCTTGTCGGACGAGACCAGGATCGGCGTGACGAAGGCGCCGACGATGCCGAGCCCGGCCAGCGCTGGCCCGTGCAGCAGCGCGGCCGCGAGCGTGGCGAGTGCGACCATGCCGAGCAGGATGAAGGCGGTTGCCGGCGCGAGGAAACCATACAGCGCGTAAGCAGCGTAGACGGTCGCGAACGCCACTGCGGTGCTGGCGGCGGTGAGGATCGCCGGAATGTTGGCGACCGGCAGTGCCGCGATGCTGGAGATGCTTTCCTTGCGCCGCGTCCATTCGCCGGCGCCGAGCAAAGCGAGCGCAAATAGTCCGCCGAGCAGCGTACGCACGCCGGGGCCGAGCAGCCCGGCCTCGATCGAATAGCGCACCATGAAGAAGCCGCCGAGCGCGAGCGTCAGCCCGCCGATCCACACCACCCAGCGCGTGCCGAGCGTCTCCTCGAAGCCGGGCGCCGGGGGCGGCGGGGCGGGTGGTTCTGGCAGCGGCGGTGGCGCGGCGCCTGCCGCGGCTTTCTCTGCATGCGCATCCGGCTCGCTCGCGGCTGCCTCTGGGAGCGGCGGCGGCGCGACGGGAGGCGCTGCAGGAAGCGTCTGCTCGAACGCCTCGAGCGGCGCCAGCGGTGGCGGCACGGCCGTCCGCGCGGCGGACACGCCCGCGGCCTCGACCGCATCCAGCCGGCGCTGCAGCACCGTAATCTGGCCCAGCGCCTTGCGCGCGAAAATGATCGCGACAATGGCGATAACGAGCGTGAGGAAATCGAACGGCGAATCGAACATCGGGCCTCCGGCAGGACGCGCCGGACCATCGGCCAGCCGGCCGCCCGTCGCAACCTAGAGCATGATCCGGAAAAGTGTGTGCGGTTTTCCGAAAAGATCATGCTCAAATCAAAGAACTAGAGCGGGATGACGATTCGAAGAAAGTCATCCCGCTCTAGTAGTGCAGTTGAGCGGACTGGAAGTTCAAGCGCTCGGGCGTGGCAGGCCGCGTTAGTCCAGATCGATGTGGAAGGGCCGGCCCTCGACGCTCATGCTGCCGGGGCCCATCGCATCGAGCGCGCGCAGCATCCGGCCCTCGCGCCCCAGCGCCTTGTCGGCAAGGCTGACGATCAGGCGGTTGGGTGCGGCGATCGGCGAGGCCTCGCGGATCAGCCGGGCGATGGACATTTCGTCGCGGTGCGGATTGAGCGCGCAGACGGTGGCGAATGCGCTTGCGGTCGAGCGGCTGATGCCGGCGTAGCAATGCACCACCATCGGCGCGCGGCGATCCCAGCCGCGCACGAAGGTCAGCACGCGCTCGATATGGGTCTCGTTGGGGGCAACGAATCCGTCCATCTGTTCGACGATGTCGTCCATCGACACCTTCAGATGGTTGGCCGGAAGCACGGAGGGCGGCCGCTGCACCTGGTCGACATTGGCCATCACGGTCAGCACGTGGCTGGCGCCGGTGGCACGAACCGTGTCGGAGAGCGCGGCAAGCGAGCAAACGTGAAGCATGATGGTCCTTGGCTATCGGTACGCCCGATTATAACGGCTGCTCCCGGGCGGGCAAAGCCGGGCGGCGCGATGCCCGCGCTGCGTTTTGCGGCGCAACCGGCAGCAAGCTTCGTGATGCCGCGCCTACGATGCGTGCAATGCGTTGAAGCGTTCGAGGAACTGCTTTTCGGCCCTCGCTGCGGTCCATGGCGTCAGATAGTCGCGCTCGGTGGCTTCCGGCAATTCCGGATCGCGGCCGAACAGCCGCCTGGCTTCGGCTTGCGAAAACCCCGCCAGATGCGTCGCCTCGAGATAGGCGGCGCCGCGATCGGCGGCCTTGATCTGCTGGGTGATCTCGTCCGCCAGCACCGCCGGCAGGCCGAAGCGGATATGGATCGCCGACAGCAGCCGCTTCTCCACCACCTTGTATTCACCGGCAAGCACGGCCTTGAACGGCGAGATCATGTCGCCGATGACATATTCCGGCGCGTCGTGCAGCAGTGCTGCGAGACGATGGCTGATATCGACGCGCGGCGTCTGCTGGCGCATCACGGCCTCGACCAGCAGCGTGTGCTGGGCCACCGAGAAGATGTGCGCGCCAGAGGTCTGCCCATTCCAGCGCGCGACCCGCGCCAGTCCATGCGCGATGTCGACGATCTCGATATCGAGCGGCGACGGGTCGAGTAGGTCCAGCCGGCGCCCCGACAACATCCGCTGCCAGGCGCGGGTGGTCTCGGTCGATCGACGCGCAGTCATTTCTTCTTGAGCCGCGGTGTGCGGAGCTTGCCGCTGCACGCCTCGTGGCAGAAGCAGGTGACGAGGTGATCGTTGACCATGCCGGTCGCCTGCATGAAGGCGTATACGATGGTGGGGCCGACGAATTTGAAGCCGCGCGCGCCGAGCTCCTTGGAGACCTTGATCGAGACCGGCGTCGAGGCCGGCACGCTCGCGGTGGTCTTGAACTGATTGACCTTCGGCTTGCCGTCGACGAAGTCCCACAGGAATTTCGCGAAGCCGGGGCCCTTCTCCATGATCTCCAGATAGCCCTTCGCGCTCGCTATCGTGCCTTCGATCTTGGCACGGTTGCGAACGATGCCGGCATCGTTCATCAGCGCATGCACCTTCTTGTCGGTGTAGCGCACGATCTTCTCGGGCTGGAAATCGTCGAAGGCTTTGCGGAAGTTGTCGCGCTTGCGCAGGATCGTGATCCAGGACAGGCCGGCCTGGAAGCCGTCGAGGATCAGCTTTTCATAGAGTGCGCGGTCGTCATATTCCGGCACGCCCCACTCATTGTCGTGATAGGCGACGTAGAACGCGTCCTCGCCCGGCCACGGGCAGCGCGTCTTGCCGTCGGGATGCAGTTGTGCGGTACGGCTCATGCAACGGTCTGTTTGGGTGTGATGCGGACAGCGTCCGGTTCGGCGAGGTGAAGCGCAAGCCCGCCTGCGGTCAGCGGCAGGCCGGCGTCGATCGCGTCGGCGACGCGGTCGATGCGCACCAGCGCGAGGCCTTTGTCGCCGGCGGTCGAGCCCATGGTGCCGACCTGCTTGTCGCCAGCCTGGATCGTCGCGCCGGTCTCGGGGGAGGGGCCGTCGAGAATGATCTTCACCGTGCGGGTGCGCGCGGTGCCGCGATGCTGCATGCGCGACACGACTTCCTGGCCGACATAGCAGCCCTTGTCGAAATCGACGCCGTGGAGACGGTCCATATTGGTCTCGTGCGGGAAGGCGTCGCCATACATGAAGTCGAGCCCGCCGCGCGGCACGCCGGTCGCGATGCGATGTGCCTCATAGGCACTGCTGTCGACGAGATCGGCGCCGACCAGGTCAGCGAGCTTCTGCTTCAGATCTTCCGGGATCAGGACGCGCCAGCCGAGCGCCGGGTTGCGCGGATCGGCGAAAGCGAGATCGGGGATCGCCGCCGGCTCGCCATCCCAGGCGGCCAGCACGCCGAGGCTGTCGGAGAGGTTCTCGACCACGACCTTGGCGCGCAGCTTGTAGAAGCCGAGCTTGTCGGCAAGCCCCTTGGCGAGGGCGCGCGGCGCGTCGATCAGGAAGCCGCCGCCATGACCTGGGGGTATCTCGGTGATCAGAAAATCGACGATGATCTTGCCCTGCGGCGTCAGCAACGCGCCAAATCGGGCCAGTCCCGGGGCCAGCTGCTCGACATCGGTCGTGATGAGGCCGTTGAGGAAGTTGCGGGCGTCCTCGCCAGAGACCTTGATCACGCCGCGATCTGGAAGAAACGCTGCTTTCATTCGCAAAATTGGCTCTTTTCCAAGTTCCTTGGGAAACGCGCGGCGCGCGGATATCCCCAGCCAAGCTAAGGCGCTACAGTGCGCCGAACAAGGCCCGCGCGACACCCGAAAGCGGGCGCCGAGGACCGATGAATCAGCATTTTGACACCATTCTAAAATCCGGCACCGTGGTCAATCAGGACGGCGAGGGCGTGCGCGATATCGGCGTCACGAATGGCCGCATTGCCGCGATCGGATCGCTCGGCCAAGCCTCGGCCGGCGAAGTGATCGACTGCAAGGGTTTGCACATCCTGCCCGGCGTGATGGACACCCAGGTGCATTTCCGCGAGCCCGGGCTGACGCAGAAGGAAGATCTCGAGACCGGCTCGCGCAGCGCCGTGATGGGCGGCGTCACCGCCGTGTTCGAGATGCCGAACACCAACCCGCTGACGGTGACCGAAGAGGCGTTCACCGACAAGATCAAGCGCGGCCACCATCGCATGCATTGCGACTTCGCGTTCTTCATCGGCGGCACCCGCGAGAACGTGCAGGACCTGCCGGAGCTCGAGCGCGCGCCGGGCTGCGCCGGCGTCAAGGTGTTCATCGGCTCCTCCACCGGCGCGCTACTGGTCGAGGACGACGAGAGCCTGCGGCGGATATTTCAGGTGATCCGGCGCCGCGCCGCGTTCCATGCCGAGGACGAGTACCGCCTCAACGAGCGCAAGCCGCTGCGGATCGAGGGCGATCCACGCTCGCATCCGGTGTGGCGCGACGAGACCGCGGCGCTGATGGCGACTGAGCGGCTGGTCAATCTCGCGCGCGAGACCGGCAAGCGCATCCATGTGCTGCACATCTCGACCAAGGAAGAGATTCTGTATCTGCGCGACCACAAGGATGTCGCCTCCTGCGAGGCGACGCCGCACCACCTCACGATGGCCGCGCCGGAGTGCTACGAGCGGCTCGGCACGCTGGCGCAGATGAATCCGCCGGTGCGCTCGGCCGATCACCGCGCCGGCATCTGGTACGGCATCGAGCAGGGCATCATCGACGTGCTCGGCTCCGACCACGCGCCGCATACGCTGGAGGAGAAGGCCAAGACCTATCCGGGCTCGCCGTCGGGCATGACCGGCGTGCAGACGCTGGTGCCCTTGATGCTCGATCACGTCAACGCGGGTCGGCTGTCGCTGGCGCGGTTCGTCGACCTCACCAGCGCGGGGCCGGCGCGCCTGTTCAACATGGCCTGCAAGGGCCGCATCGCGGCGGGCTACGATGCCGACTTCACCGTGGTCGATCTCAAGCGCAGCGAGACCATCACCAACAAATGGATCGCCTCGCGTGCGGCCTGGACGCCCTATGACGGTGTGCGGGTGCAGGGCTGGCCGGTCGGCACCTTCGTGCGCGGCAAGCGGGTGATGTGGCAGGGCGAGGTCACGACGCCGTCAACCGGCGAGCCCGTCCGGTTCCTCGAGACGTTGAAGGCCTAGCGCATCAAATGCGCTAGATTCTTGTTTGACGCGTTTTCTTGACGCGAACCGGTGCCCACTTCGCTCGAAAGCGCTTTGTGGGATTACTGCCGGGCCAATGCCAGCGAGAATTCGCCGTTGCGCACGCGCGCGGCGAGACCCTCGGCAAACTTCGCCACTGCGTCCTCGCCATAGGTGCCGACCAGCTCGGCGAGCGCCGCAAACAGGCTCGCCTGCGCCAGGCAGTCGCCATCGACGCCGTCGTGACGCGCTTCCGCCCAGGCCTCGTTCAGGTAGCCCAGCGCGGCCTGCTTCTGTTCGTGATCGGGACGAGGGTCTTGGTGATGGGGGGAAGACGCTGGATGGCGCATGAAACTCTGCAAAATGAATGCGCGCGGTCCGAGGAGCGAACCACTGCGAGGCCCGCGAGATGTATCACGCATGCGGGTACCGCCTAGCCCACATCTTTCGAAAAGGTTAACGGCCGGGACGGCATTTAAAGGGGAATTCCTGACGCCGCCGCCGCGATCAACCAAATGAGCTGTGGATATGGTCCAGCACCGCGCGCGGCGAGGCGCACAGATGGCTGGCGCCGGCTGCGACCAGCTCCTCCGGCGTGCCGTAACCATAGGTGACGCCGATCGCGCGGATGCCGTTGCGATTCGCACCGACCACGTCGTGGCTGCGGTCGCCGATCATCACCGCTTTGCTCGGATCGACCCCGGTCTCCGCCAGCGCGTAGGCCAACAGGTCGACCTTGTTGACCCGGGTTCCGTCGAGCTCGGAGCCGAACACGTGGTCGAAATACGCGCTGAGGCCGAAATGCGCCACGATCCGCGTCGCGAACACGTGCGGCTTCGAGGTCGCAACAAAGATGCGCGCCGGCGCCTGCCGCAGCTCCGCCAGCACATCAGCGATATCGGGATAGACGCTGTTCTCGAACAGCCCGACATCGCCGAACCGCTCGCGGTAGAGCTCGACGGCGCGGTCGGCGAGCTCGTCGCCGCCGAGCAGCATGGCAAAGCTCGCCCGCAGCGGCGGCCCGATGCACCAGGTCAATTCGTCCTGCGACGGAACCGGCCGGCCGAGCTTTGCCAGCGCATACTGGATCGAGCCGGTGATGCCGGGCTTCGGGTCGGTCAGGGTGCCGTCGAGGTCGAAGAAGATCGCGCGGTCAGTTGGCATAGCGGGCCGTCAGGTCGCGCGAGATCTTCGAGCCTTCCTCGATATAGCGGCGGATCGCCACTGACGCCGCAGGGGTGCAGGTCCGGTAGGTCTGCTGGAACCCGTTGTAGCCACGGTTGAAGCCGGCGACCATGCGGGCGCGGCGGTCGCCGGAGGGGGTTTCGGCGTCGATCAGCGCCTGCATCTCGTTGCGCCACTTGGCGCCTTCGTTGGAGCCGCAGATGCCGCGCAGATAGTGCAGGGCGCCGAGGATCTCGGCCAGCCGCTGCAGGTCGCCGTCGAACGGCGCAGCCGCATCCTGCGCCCGGACGGGCGTCGCGAGGCATGCCGACATCAGGATCACAACGGCGAGAAAGGCTCTGATCATCAGGGGTTCCGGAATCGCCGTGGTATGCCTCCTCAATGCGCCCGAGGCAAGGCGGCAAGGCTCCGATACCGCCCCAAAACACGCCTCAAACCAGCCGCCGGGCGGCCGCAATGACCTCGTGCAGCCCGCCGGTGACCTTGAGATCGCCGATCTCCTCCGGCGCCAGCCATTTGAAATCGTCGTGCTCGTCGTTCAGCACAGGCTCGCGGGAGGCCCAGCGTGCCGCGAACGTCATGATCAGATAGTGCCCGGTGCCGGGACCGGTCGGCAGCACCTCGCGCCAGCCGGCCAGCCCCAAAATCTCGACCCGCAAGGCGGTCTCCTCGTCGATCTCCCGGTGCAGGGCGGTGTGCAGCGTCTCGCCGAATTCGACCCGGCCGCCGGGCAGCGAATAGAAGCCCTTGCCAGGCGAGCGGGCGCGGCGGACCAGCAGCACCTTGCCGTCGCGGAAAATCACGCCGGAGACGGCGAGCTGCGGGCGGATCGGAGGTTCGGGAGAGCTCAAGACGACAACCAGTTTTGACGACCATCATGCCCGATAAATCAGGCGCCGGCCATGATGCTGTCGACATCGGCCTCGGCGGCGCCGTTGATGACACCGGCGGTCTGCATCACCAGCGGCTTGACCCAGACGATGGCCTGCTCGGCCAGCGCGACCCGGCTCTTGTCCTGATGCAACTGCCGCATCGCGGCGCCGACCTCGGTCAGGATACTGGTCATGCTGGCGGTGAGCTGGTCGAATTCGGCCCGGATTCGAGCGTCCGCGGTCTCATAGGCCTCGATCGCGAGGTCGCGCGCCTTGAAGTTGGACGCGGTGAAATGCTCGGCATAGGACAGTGGCTGCCATTCCAGGAAATCGCTGGCGCATTCCGGCAGGTCCGGCACCATCTCCAGCAGCATGATGGCTTCGTTGAAGTGATTGAGGTAGTCGGTCGCAAGCCCGGTGCGGGGATTGATGTTGGCGGCGCGCAACTGCGCCGCCCGCGCCTCGTCGGGGTACGTCGGTCGCGGGCGAGAGCCCGCTATGGCGGCCGTTGAGGTCATTGGTCGCAGTCTTTAACGGTCCAAGTTAAGGCGGAATAAACGGATACCACCCTGGACAGGATATGTGCGGACGCTTTGTCATTACCTCGCCGCCGGCGGCCTTGCGAGAGATGTTCGGCTACATCGAGCAGCCGAATTTTCCGCCGCGGTATAATGTTGCGCCGACCCAGCCGATCCCGGTCGTGCTGCTGCAGAATGGCGGCCGGCATTTTCAACTGATGCGCTGGGGCCTGATCCCGTCCTGGGTCAAGGATCCCCGCACGTTCTCGCTGCTGATCAACGCCCGCTCCGAGACGGTGCGGGAGAAGCCGGCCTTCAAGAACGCGATCAAGCGGCGTCGCGCGCTGATCCCGGCCGACGGCTATTACGAATGGCAGGATGCCGGCGGCCGCAAGCGGCCGTTCTTCATTCATCGCCGCGACGGCCATCCGCTCGCCTTCGCAGCGCTCGCCGAAACCTGGATGGGACCGAACGGCGAGGAGCAGGACACGGTCGCGATCGTCACCGCGCCTGCGAGCCCCGACCTCGCGCAACTGCATCACCGCGTGCCCGTCACGATCCGGCCCGAGCAATTCGCCCGCTGGCTCGACTGCCTGCCCAACGATGTCGACGACGTGATGCCGATGCTGAAGGGCCCCGACGTCGGCGAGTTCGCCTGGCACCAGGTGACGATGCGCGTCAATGCCGTCGCCAACGATGACGCGCAATTGCTGCTGCCGATGACCACGGAAGAGATCGCGGCGGAAGACGCGCCGGCGGCGAAGAAGGCCGCAGCGCGCAAGGCGCCGGTGCGTGAGGACGACGGGCAGGGGTCGTTGTTTTAGGGGCTGGCTGAAGAAGCGCGGTGCAGCGTGGATTTGCGCCTAGCTCTCTCCACATCGTCGTCCCGGCGAAAGCCGGGACCCATAACCACCGAATTTGCTTGTGAACGGGAACGCGGCCCCAGCGCCGCGCAACAATCGAGATGCGGGGTAATGGGTCCTGGCTTTCGCCAGGACGACTGCGAGTGTGTTGCACGGCCCGGATTCTAAAACTCGCAACCCCGCGTTCTCGCGATGCGTTTTGTCCGAGCTTTCGCGATGTGCCAGCTTCGTAGGGCGGGTTAGCGAAGCGTAACCCGCCGTCTTCCTTGCCGGAGCATCGGTGGGTTACGCCTTCGGCTAACCCACCCTACGATCGCGGCATCACCCCTTCACGGACGCCACGCCCTCGATCTCGATCAGCATCTTCGGATTGGGCAGCGCCACCACGACGCAGGTGGTGCGTGCGGGGTAGGGCGCGGGGCCGAACGCGCCGGCATAGAGGACGTTCATCGTCGCGACGTCAGAGGCGCGGGTCAACAGCACGTTGACCTTGACGAGATCGCGCATCGTTGCGCCGGCCTCGGTCAGCACGCGCTTGAAATTGGTGACGACGTTGGCGAACTGCGCCTCGAAGCCATCGGGCAGCTCGCGGTTGGCGTCGAAGCCGGGAATGCCCGAGATGAACAGCAAATCGCCGACGCGGGCGCCGAACGAGAGCGGTGGCGCCGTGACGCCGGGCGGAGGAGGGAAGTGCTTGATCGTTGGCATGGGATCACCCGTCTGCGCGAGATGGAAGTGGAGGATTTTCGAGGCGCGGCGCCAGCGTACGCCGCCGCCAGAGATTCTTGCCGAACAGGTTCTGGCCGATCATGCCTGCCAGCATCGCGACGACGAACACCACGATCGGCAGCGAGAGCCCGGCGAGATTGACCAGTGCGGGCCCGGGGCAGATGCCGGCGAGGCCCCAGCCGATGCCGAACAGCACGGCGCCACCGACCAGTGGCGCATCGATGTCATTGCGGTCGGGCCAGAGGAAGCGCGCCGAGAAGGCGGGCGCCGCACGCCGCTGCGCGATCGCAAAGCCTGTTGCTGCGACCGCAACGGCTCCCGCCATCACGAAGGCGAGTGTCGCATCCCACGCGCCGAACAGATCGAGGAAGCCGAGCACCTTCTGCGGATCGGTCATGCCCGAGATCAGAAGGCCCGCGCCGAAGATCAGGCCGCACACGAAGCTTGCGAAAAGGGGCATGGCTAGCCTCCGATCCCGTGCCTGACGATCGCAACTGTTACGATCGCCGCCGTCATGAAGATGAACGTGGCCACGATCGAGCGGCCGGACAGCCGCGCGAAGCCGCAGACGCCGTGGCCCGAGGTGCAGCCATTGCCCATCCTTGTGCCGAAGCCGACCAAAAGGCCCGCGATCGCGATCACCACGAGGCTCGCATGCATCGCCGGCCGCGGCAGCGGCGCGCCGAACAATGCCGCAATCAGGGGCGCCGCGATCAGCCCCGCGATGAACGCGATGCGCCAGGAACGATCGGCGCTGCGGTCGGCGATATCGGGCTGGAGCAGGCCGCCGACGATGCCGGTGACCCCTGCGATCCGCCCGGTCAGCAGCATCAGCAGCGCCGCGGCGAGGCCGATCAGCGCGCCGCCGAGAAGGCCGGAAACTGGGGTGAAATCGTGCATCGATGCAGGTCCCTGTTGCGCAAACTCCTCAGCGATGGCGCAAAGCGGTGGGCGCACATGCGCCAATGGTCGCGTGGCTGCGTGGGCGATGATAGACTCCGCAATAACAGGAACAAGCGCAATCCTGCATGTTTTGCCGGCATTTCAATGTGCCGCCGCTCGGTCGGATTGCCGCGATTCGCTTCACTTCGTCCGGAGAACTCCCCATGAGATTGTCATCCGCTGCTCGCGCCGTGCTGTTCGCGCTGGCGCTGCTCACCGGCTCGTCCGCCGCACTGGCCGACGAGGGCGCGGTGACGCTCGTCATCTTCAAGGGCGGCTGGATATTCGGCGGCTCCGCCGGCAAGGGCGTGCTGACCTTCCACGGCCAGACCTACGGGCTCACGGCGGGCGGGCTGGATTACGGCCTCGTGTTCGGCGGCTCGCAGACCACGTTGCAGGGGCGGGTGCGCAACATCCGCCGCGCCCAGGATATCGCCGGCGTCTACGCCGCGGCGGGCATGGGCGTTGCGGTCGGCGCCGGCGTGCGCGGCATCCTCTTGACCAACCAGAACGGCGCCGTGCTCGAATTGAGCGGCAAGCAGATCGGACTGATGGCCAATGTCGATCTCAGCGGGCTTGCGATCACGCTGAAGGAGTAACAGCCCGGTGCGTAGGGTGGGTTAGCCGAAGGCGTAACCCACCGACTTATGTCCGCGATTGAAGATGGCGGGTTACGCTGCGCTAACCCGCCCTACGATTCTACGATCCACTGCGCCAGCTCACGCCACGGCTGCAAGCTCCAGTGCCCGGACGCCGCACCTGACGGTGACGGCAATACGAACACATCTGGAAAACCGCTTGTCGCCGGCTGCCGGCCGAGCGCAAGCGCACTGGTCGGCCTGTCGTAAAACAGGCTCGCCGCCTTCTTGCTGGTAAAGGCGATGGTCTTTGGCCGAACGATCTCTATCTTCGTCCTGAAGCCCGCGACATCGAACGAGCCGCGCGCGATCTCATGATCCATCCCGGCGCCGGTCTTGGAGAGATCGGTGAAGCCGATGCCGAGTTCGAGCAGCGCTGCGAACTCGTCCGGCCGATAGCGCCGCGGCGTGATGCCGGCCTCGTGCAGCACACGCCAGAAGCGGTTGCCGGGATGCGCGTAGTAATGTCCGACGGCGGCGGAGCGCGTGCTGGCCGCCGTGCCGACGAACACCAGCCGCAGATCGGCGCGGAGCTGGTCGGGGAGGCGATGAGTGTCGTTGTCGGGCATTGAGATCGTGGAAGGTGCCGCCGGTGTGACGGACCCGACCGCTACCATTTCCGCCGCTCCCGTCATATACCTCGGCGATGACCCGCGAAGAATTGGTCGCCGCCTACACGGCGCCCGGCCGCCACTATCACAACCTTGCGCATATCGACGACTGCCTCGCGGCGCTGGCTCGACGATCTTTCCGCGGCTGAGCGCGAGATGTTGTCGGAAGCGATCTGGTGGCACGATGTCGTCTACGATCCGACCCGGCCTGATAATGAGGAGCGCAGCGCGCAGCTCGCCGAACAACACGTTCGCGCCGACCTCGGCCATGAGGTCGGCCGCCTGATCCGTTTGACGAAGACGCACGACGTTGAGGCCGATGATCGCCTCGGCGCGATCCTAATCTCAATCGACCTCAGCATTCTCGGCGCCGAACCCGCGCACTACGATGCCTATGCCGCGGCGATCCGGCAGGAGTTCATCCATGTCGCCGATGCCGACTATCGCGCCGGCCGCGCCAAGGTGCTTCGCCACTTCGCCGCGCGCCAGGTCATCTTCCCCGATGCCGGTTTCGCCGCGACCTATGACCGCCGCGCCCGCGACAACCTCGCGCGCGAGATCGCGTCGCTGGGGTGAGGGGCTCCATCCGCATATGTCCTGCCTCCGCAGGGGCGCATTGCCAAAATATCGAAAACAACCCCATGCACAGTAGCCGGCGGCGTGCCGGCATTCGACGTGGCCACTTGACATGTCGGGCAAATCAGTGACATTATTCTATTATTCCGAAATGACGCAAGCGCGCCTCACCCTCCGCGACGCGACGCGACGCGACGGGACGTGCCTTGCCGCAAGCGGGGCGAGGTCGCGACTCGATTGCCCTGATCTCATCAGGTGCTAGCGCGCCGGCTCCTTGACCTCGTCTTCCGCCGCGACCGCTTGCGCCGGCCCCGTCGCGCGCAGCATCAAGAACCGTCCCGAGAACGCCGTGCCGCGGATGCTCCAGCGGCCGTCGATCTCGGTCGCGTCGGCATTGACGGCGCCTTCATAGTGGACGGTGTCATAGCCGTAGCCCGGCGGCTCGTAGCGTTTGACGAACGACACCGCGCTGCCGGAGCGATGACCCGCGAGCGAGGCATTGTGGGTGCTGAGCGGGCAGCCCGGCCTCACGCAGGGTTCGGTCACGCTGCCGCCGAGTGCGCCGCCGGCGTCGATCAGCGTCGCCAGGAAGGTGACCATGCCACTTGGCTGAACATAGCTGCCGTCCCAGACGCCGGTGAGATTGTCGGTCATGCTGCTCGTCCGGATTGCGCGCGTCGAATTGCAGAGATCGATGTGGTGCAGGCAGCGCCTCAACGCAAGTCGCGCGAGTGGAGCGCACGCCGCGCCCGGTTGCCTGATCAGGCAAAAGGGTCTGTAATCCGGCCCAACAGATCAAGAAGAATTTCGGGAGCAGGACATGACGGGAGAGCCGAAGACCCATTACGAGGTGATCGTGGTCGGCGCCGGCGTCGCCGGCATCTACCAGATCAAGCGGCTCGCCGATCTAGGCATCGACGCCACCGTGCTCGAAGCCGCACCCGATCTCGGCGGCACCTGGTATTGGAACCGCTATCCGGGCTGCCGTTTCGACTCGGAAAGCTATACCTACGGCTTCTCGTTCTCGCGCGAGCTGCTCGACGAGTGGCACTGGAAGGAGCGCTTCTCCGGCCAGCCCGAGAATCTGCGCTACCTCAACTACGTCGCCGACAAGTTCGACCTGCGCCGGCACATGCAGTTCAACTGCAAGGTCGAGGCCATGCAGTTCGACGAGACGCGCGATCTCTGGCAGCTCAAGCTCAGCGACGGCCGCACGCTGACCTGCCGCTTCGTCGTGCTCGGGATCGGCTTGCTCTCAGCGCCGACCATGCCGCGCGTGCCGGGCACCTCCGACTTCAAGGGCCGCTCGTTCCACACCTATTACTGGCCGCACGAGCCGGTCGATCTCGCGGGCAAGAAAGTCGCGGTGATCGGCACCGGCGCGACCGGCATTCAGGTGATCGGCGAGATTGCCGACAAGGTAGGCCAACTCACCGTGTTCCAGCGCCGGCCGAACTGGAGCGCGCCGCTCAACAACAGCGCGATCTCGGAAGCCGAAATGGCCGACATCCGCGCCCGCTATGACGAGATCTTCGCCGCCTGCGCACTGACGCCCGGCAGTTTCGTCCATGGCCCCGACAAGCGCGGCTTTTACGAGGTGAGCCGCGAGGAGCGGCTTAAGCTGTGGGACAAGCTCTACGATGAGCCTGGCTTCGGCATCTGGCTCGCGAATTTTCGCGAGATCTTCATGGATGAAGCCGCCAATGCGGAGCTCTCCGAATATATCGCCGGTCGTATCCGCCGCCGCGTGAAGAATCAGAAGGTCGCCGAAAAGCTGATCCCGCGCGATCACGGCTTCGGCGTGCAGCGGCTGCCGCTGGAGACCCGGTATTTCGAGGCCTACAATCGCGACAATGTGCATCTCGTCGACCTCAGCGAGACGCCGCTGGTGCGCGTCACCGAGACCGGCCTGCGCACCACGGCGCGCGACTACGAGTTCGACATCATCGTCTACGCCACCGGCTTCGATGCCATCACCGGCGCCTACGACCTGATCGACATCGAAGGTATCGGCGGCGCGAAGCTATCGGACAAATGGAAGCAGGCGCCGTCGACCTTCCTCGGCATGCTCGTGCACGGCTTCCCGAATTTGCTGATGCCGACCGGCCCGCAAAGCGCGTCAGCTTCGACCAACTTCCCGCGCGGCATCGAGAACGGCGTGAACTGGTGCACCAATTTGCTGCAATATATGTGGGACCGTGGCCTGACCCGCGCCGACGCCACGCTGGAAGCGCAACAGCGCTGGACCGCGCATGTCGCCAAAATGTACGAGATCATGCTGATGCGCAAAGCCAAGTCGTGGTTCACCGGCTACAACTCCAACGTCGCCGGCCACGAGGAGGGCACCGTCCGCTACTTCGTCTACAACGGCGGTACGCCGAAGTTCTTGGGGATCATCAACGGCGTGGCGGCGGAGGGGTATCGGGAGATTGAGTTTGGTGCGGTGGCAGCAGTCGGTACGCAGGTGGCGGTTGGCGCCTCGGCGTCGTAGGGTTGGTTAGCGCAGCGTGTCCCACCATTGTCTCGTCGAGCAGCCGGCGGGTTACGCCTTCGGCTAACCCCCCGTGCGTACGAATACATAGATTGAGATGTCCGCTTTCGACGGAGAGCGGCCACGACTTCGGAATGTCGGCTTGTGACCCAAAGCAGACGTTGACTGCGCCACAATTAAAGATCAGCCTTTTGGTTTCGCCGATAACGAAAGGTTGCGACGATGTCTAAGACGCTCGCTTCATTCTTCGGATTGTTGGCCTTCCTACTCGGTGCGACGGTCGGTGCGCAGGTCAAAGCTGATAGCGATTTTAGAGTCACGCTGCTTGGCACCGGCACGCCAATTCCCGATGCCGATCGGTTCGGCCCGAGCACGCTAGTAGAAGCGGGAAATCAGAGATTGCTGTTTGACGCTGGGCGCGGCGCGACGATCCGCTTGCGGCAAATCAACCCGACGCAAAACACGATCATGAGCAAGATCAATGCACTCTTCCTTACTCACTATCATTCGGATCACACCTTGGGCATCCCCGACCTATGGCTTACTGGGTGGCTGAATAACAGTCGAAAGGAGCCATTCCGATTGATCGGCCCGGTTGGCGCGAGGTCGCTGATGACCGGCCTAGAGGCCGCTTACGCCCTCGACATCAAGATCCGGCTGGAGGACGAGAAACTGCTGCCTGAGGGCATCGCAACTGTCGTGGAGGAATTCGAGAAGGACGGCGTCGTCTATGAGAGGGACGACGTCAAGGTCATTGCTTTCACGGTCGATCACGGGGCTGCCATCAAGCCTGCCGTAGGTTACCGTATCGAATACAAAGGTCGCGCGGTGGTGATTTCGGGCGATACTCGCTACGACCAGAACGTCATAAAATATGGCGCCGGCGTTGACCTGCTCATTCACGAAGTCTGTGCCGCTCGACCCGAATTGCTTTCCTCAAATCCGTACATGCGGCGCGTGATGGACCACCATACTAATCCCAGGGAAGCAGGACAGGTGTTTTCTTTGACCAAGCCTAAGCTGGCGGTTTATTCCCATCTCGTCTTTCTCGGCAGCGACAAGATCCCTCGTGCAACCGTTGACGACATCGTGGCGGGCACCCGCGAGACTTATAGCGGGCCGCTGGAGGTTGGTGAGGACTTAATGTCCTTCGAAATTGGCGATATAATTACGGTGCGCCAACGCAATCCGTAAGGTGCAATTTGTGACTGTGCTCTCATCAAGCTCAAAACCACGAGCATGAGTCTGCCTTTTGGCCCTATGCATCGTTGATGAGCGCGGGCCCTCGAAGCAAGGCCGGGCTTTCGCCCGGCCTTTCATCTAGTGCGAGAACGCGCTTCTGCGCGGACATGACGAACGGTAAGGAGGTGCCCTTACAACACCCGATTGCTCTCCTTCACCTTCTCCGCATCGAGATACAGGTTCTCGCCCATCTCCTTGAACTTGGCGCTCATCGTCGCCATGCCGTCCTCGATGGTGCCTGAGATCGACGCGCCGACGCCGGTCGGGTCGTTGAGCGTCGCGGCGTAGTCGCGGACGTCCTGGGTGATCTTCATCGAGCAGAACTTCGGGCCGCACATCGAGCAGAAATGCGCGACCTTGTGGGCTTCCTTCGGCAGGGTCTCGTCGTGGAAGTTCTTCGCGGTCTCGGGATCGAGACCGAGGTTGAACTGGTCCTGCCAGCGGAAGTCGAACCGGGCGCGGCTGAGCGCATCGTCGCGGAGCTGCGCGGCGGGGTGGCCCTTGGCGAGATCGGAGGCGTGGGCCGCGATCTTGTAGGTGATGACGCCGACCTTGACGTCGTTACGATCAGGCAGGCCGAGATGCTCCTTCGGCGTGACGTAGCAGAGCATCGCGCAGCCGAACCAGCCGATCATCGCCGCGCCAATGCCCGAGGTGATGTGGTCATAGCCCGGCGCGATGTCGGTCGTCAGCGGGCCCAACGTATAGAACGGCGCCTCGCCGCATTCCTTGAGCTGCTTGTCCATGTTGATCTTGATCTTGTGCATCGGCACGTGGCCGGGGCCCTCGATCATGACCTGGCAGCCCTTGTCCCACGCGATCTTCGTCAGTTCGCCGAGCGTCTCCAGTTCGGCGAACTGCGCGCGGTCGTTGGCGTCGGCGATCGAGCCGGGGCGCAGGCCGTCGCCGAGTGAGAACGAGACGTCATACTTGCGCATAAGGTCGCAGATCTCATCGAAATGGGTGTAGAGGAAGCTCTCCTTGTGATGCGCGAGGCACCATTTCGCCATGATCGAGCCGCCGCGCGACACGATGCCGGTGACGCGGTTGGCGGTGAGGTGGATGTAGGACAGCCGCACGCCGGCGTGGATCGTGAAATAGTCGACGCCCTGTTCGCACTGCTCGATCAGGGTGTCCTTGTAGAGCTCCCAGGTCAGCTTGACGGGATCGCCTTCGCACTTCTCCAGCGCCTGATAAATGGGCACGGTGCCGATCGGCACCGGCGAGTTGCGCAGGATCCATTCGCGGGTGGTGTGGATGTTGCGGCCCGTCGAGAGGTCCATCACGGTGTCGGCGCCCCAGCGGATCGCCCACACCATCTTGTCGACCTCTTCCTCGACCGACGAAGTCACCGCCGAGTTGCCGATATTGGCGTTGATCTTGGTCAGGAAGTTGCGGCCGATGATCATCGGCTCAAGCTCGGCATGGTTGATGTTCGAGGGGATGATGGCGCGGCCGCGCGCGATCTCGCTGCGCACGAATTCCGGCGTGATGAAGGCGGGGACCTCCGCGCCAAAGCTCTCGCCGTCGGCGAGCGCTGCCTCCGCGCGCTCGAGCTGCTGCTTGCGGCCGAGATTCTCGCGTTCGGCGACGTAGATCATCTCCTTGGTAATGATGCCGGCGCGAGCGAACTCGAGCTGCGTGATCTTGTGGCCGTCGAGGCCACGCAGCGGCGTGTGGTGCGCGGTGAAGGCCTTGGCGGCGTGGGAGGCGCCGACATTGCCGTTGTCCTCCGGCTTGATGTCGCGGCCGACATATTCCTCGACGCCGCCGCGCTCCTTGACCCAGGCGAGGCGATTGCGCGGCAGGCCGCTGTTGACGTCGATCGTGACGGCCGGATCGGTGTAGGGGCCCGAGGTGTCATAGACCGGCAGGTTCGGCTCGCCGGCGCCCTCGGAGAGGATGATCTCGCGCAGCGGCACGCGGATGTCGGGCGCGGCCTCCGGCGTTGCAAAGATTTTTCGCGATGAGGGCAGCGAGCCGGTGGTGACGGCGGGGAGCGTGGTGTCGGGGTTGGAGCGGATGTTCATGGGATCCTCCGGTTTATTTCGCGTCAGTTGAATTCGTCATTGCGAGCGCAGCGAAGCAATCCATGGTCCCGCAAGCGGAGGGATGGATTGCTTCGTCGCTTGCGCTCCTCGCAATGACGGTGGTGAGATTGGTGGCCATCACGCGGCCTCCGCACGGATGCCGAGCCATTGCCGCACCCGCGCGTCGGGGTCGGCGTTCTGGGTGACATCACTGACGACGGCGATCGAATCGGCGCCGGCGGCGAAGATCTCGGCCGCGTGCTCGAACTTGATGCCGCCGATCGCGACAAGGGGAATGGCGCCGATCCGCTTCTTCCACTCGGTGATCTTCGGAATGCCCTGCGGCGCGAACCGCATCGACTTCAAAGTGGTGAAGAAGATCGGGCCGAGCGCGACATAGTCGGGTTTCGCCGCGAGCGCGGCGTCGAGTTCGGCATCGTCATGGGTGGAGACGCCGAGCGTGAGTTTCGCTTTGCGGATCTCGGCGAGGTCGGCGTCGGCGAGGTCTTCCTGGCCGAGATGCAGATGCTCGGCGCCGGCGACAACAGCCGCGCGCCAATAGTCGTTGACGACGAGCTTGGTCGGCGTGCCCCTGGTCACGGCCAGCGCGTCGGTGACGATCTGCAGCGCCTCGGCATCGTCGAGCTCTTTGGCGCGGAGCTGGATGGTGCCGACGCCGAGCTTGGTCAGTCGCTCGACCCACTTGACGCTGTCGACGACGGGATAGAACGGATCAGGATACGGCATGCCAGAACGGGGTCCCAACGACAGGGGTGGAAGGGGAAGCGAAGTCGCGGGCTTCCATCAGCCCGGCTTCATAGGCGGTACGGCCGGCCTCGACGCCGAGCCGGAAGGCGTTGGCCATCGCAACCGGATCGGCGGCTTTCGCCACCGCGGTGTTGAGCAGCACGGCGTCGTAGCCGAGCTCGAGCGCTTCGGCGGCATGCGACGGCGCGCCCAAGCCCGCATCGACCACCAGCGTGATGTCGGGCAGGCGGTCGCGCAAAAGCTTCAGCGCATCGCGGTTGGTGATGCCTTTTGCACTTCCTATTGGCGCGGCCCACGGCATCACCACCTTGCAGCCGGCCTCGACCAGCCGCGAGGCGACCGAGAAATCCTCGGTGCAATAGGGGAACACTTCAAAGCCGTCCTTGATCAGGATGGTGGCGGCCTCGACGAGGCCGACCACGTCGGGCTGCAGCGTGTCGTTGTCGGCGATCACCTCGAGCTTGATCCAGGGCGTGCCGAACAATTCGCGCGCGAGCTTTGCGGTGGTGACCGCCTCGCGCACGCTGCGGCAGCCGGCGGTGTTGGGCAGCACGGTGACGCCGAGCTCGCGGATCAGCGCCCAGAACGCATCGCCGGTCTTGCCGCCGGCCGCCTCGCGGCGCAGCGACACCGTGACGATGCTGGCGCCCGAGGCGCGGATCGCGCCCTGCATGATCGCGGGCGAGGCATACAGCGCCGTGCCGATCAGGAGGCGCGAGGGGAAGGATTTGCCGTAGAAGGTGACCATGTGTCTCCTCACACTATGCCGTCGTCCCGGCGAAGGCCGGGACCCATACGCCGCGGCCCTTCAATGTGGCGCGCTGGGCGACGTTCTTTCCGACAATTACCGGTCGTGGTTATGGGTCCCGGCCTTCGCCGGGACGACGAGGGGAGAGAGCTTGCATGAAATGTCATCACATCACCCTCCCTGCCGCGGCGTGATGATCTCGATCTCGTCGCCGGCCTTGAGCGCGGTGTCGGCCCAGCGCCCCTTCGGCACCACGTCGTAATTCACTGCGATCGCAAAATGCGTGCCCTCGTAGTCGAGCTCGGCCAGCAGCGCGTCGACGCTGGAAGCCGCGATCTCCCGCTGCTCGCCGTTGACGATCACGCGCATTGCATCACCTCATTGTCGATTTCGCCCCGCGAAAGAAAGGCGAGCGTCAGCTCGGCCAGCGCCGGCGCGAGCAGGAAGCCGTGACGGTAGAGCCCGTTCACCGTGATGCGTTCCTGCTCGATTTTGATCTTGGGCAGATTGTCCGGAAAGGCCGGGCGCAGGCCGGCGCCGAATTCGACGATGCGCGCCTCGCCGAACGCCGGATGCACCACATAGGCGGCCCCTAGCAGCTCGAGCGCCGAGCGCACGCTGACGCCGTTGTCCTCGGCCTCGATCGAGGTCGCCCCCAGCATGAAGCGGCCGTCGCCGCGCGGGATCACGTAAAGCGGCCAGCGCGGATGGATCAGCCGCACCGGGCGCAACAATTCGACTTCCGCGGTCTCGATGACGATCATCTCGCCCTTGACGCCGCGCAAATTCGGTTCGCGGTCGCGCGCGGCAAGACCGCGGCAGTCGATCACGAGGCCGTCGAGATCGTCAGCCTCGGCGTCGCTGCCGAATTTGATGTCGCCGCCGGCGTTGGCGATCGCGGCATGCAGCCGCGGCAGCACGCGGCGCGGCTCGACATGACCCTCGTCGGGATAGAACAGGCCACTACCGAAGCGGCCCTCGAGCGACGGTTCGAGTTCGCGGACGCCCTCGGCGTCGAGCCGGCGATAACCTGACGTGAGGCGCGCAAAGCGCTCGAAATCGGCGCGGTCGCGCGGATGCGCCACCACTAGCGAGCCGTTGAACGCCGTTTCCGGAAGATGCTGCCGCCAGAGGTCCAGCGAGCGGATGCCGAGCCGCGAGATCACCGGCTCGGAGGCCTCCGCCTCGCACCACGGCGCCAGCATACCGCCGGCGAAGTGGCTTGTGGATTGCGTCATCGCGGCGTCACTGCGCTCATGCAGGGTAACCGCACGTCCGGCCTCTGCGAGCAACAACGCATGCCAGGCGCCGGTTATGCCTGCGCCGATGATGGAGACGGGGGAATCCCCCCGCGGTCGTAACGTCTGATACATCCCTGTCCCTTCGCCGGCATGACCCGGATCAGGTTCAAAGGGTCACCGCGGTCCCGAACCAATCGCCGTGATGGCGAAGTCCAAGCTTGCGGTATCTCAGCTCCTCCTTCGGAGCACCCCTCGGAACGCCCCTAATGTAGGCGGATGGGCGGTCGTGTCAACTTGTATGCCAGGAGCGGCACCGCGGTGGGCGCAGGGCGCGCTGCTCCGAAAGCAGCGCAGCGCGACAGCGGTGCGCCGCGTCCGGGACACGCAAGCAGCTATTTGGGAGCCAGTTCCGGCTTCGGCTCGGCGGTATCGGCCGACATTTGGTCCGGCATCAGGTCCTGTTTGGCGAGCTCCTTCGGTGGCGCACTTGCGCCTCCATGCATCGCCTCCTTGAGGTGACCGCCGCGCTGCCGCTTTGCGACGTAGTAATACCCGCCTGCGAAATAACGCACGGCTCGGTCGAAATCGCCATTGGCGGCGCGATAGGCGCCGGCGAGGTATTTGACGCCGTATTCGAGGTTGGTCGCGGCGTCGCGCAGACCTTCGGCGGTACCGGTGTAGCCGACCCCACGGGCGGTCGCGAGCTTGATCTGCATCATCCCGATGGCGCCGCCGCGCCCGATCAGCTGCGGATGGTACTTGCTCTCGCGCACGATGACGCGATGCACCAGCTCTTCCGGCACCAAATTGGCCTGGGCCTCCGCCGCCACCATCGCCTCATATTGCGCCCGCGATTGTGCATGCGCACCGGCGCAGGACGCCAGCACCGCAATCGCGGCGGCAAGGCAGCTAAGGCTCTGAAGGATCTTCATCTCGGGTTGCCCGGGTGATCAAACGCGCGTCGGTTCTGCGGTCTCATTGGTACGGCGAGCAGGCAGGAATGTGGCAAAACCTTCGCGTCAGCGAAACGTTCTGCGTCCGTGATTGTTCGGGTGCGGGTGAAGCGGACGACGCTTCTGCGCAGACAGATGCTTCAAATTGTTTGCTTCAATCGTCTCAGCCGAAAATTGCTTTCGCGTCCAATTTTCTTCTACGATTTTCTCGCCCGCGTTTTACCGCACACTATCCACAGCGGATTGTCGTGCAAACGACGCGATGAAGGTTTACACTCGTCAGTGACAGCGAGCGTGTTGAGTCAGCACGTCTGTCCATTCAAAAGCACGCAAGAAACAACATTCGGGAGATGCGCCATGGTCCGTCAGGACACCGGCTATATGCCTCGCGAAAATCCCTGCGCGCAATGCGGCAAGCCGATCGCCCGGCCCGATTGGGTGGAGCACAGCGAGGGGCGCACGTCGTTCCTGTGGAATTGCCGCGCCTGCAATTACCGCTTCGAGGCCATCGCAATCTACGACACAGCGCAGCTCACGCCGCTCGCCGCCTGATGCTCTAGGTTATCGGTCCGCTTCGTCGCCGATCAGCTCCAGCTGATCAGGCTGCGGATTTCCGCGGCTGCAATTGCTGCTGCCGCGCCGGCAGTTCGATCCGGACCACCAGCCCGTGCGGCTTGCGATCGTGCAGCGATAGCGTGCCGCCATGCGCGAGCACGATTGCGTTGGCAATCGACAGGCCAAGGCCAAAGCCTTCGGCCTCGTCCATGTTGCGCGCCTGGTCGCCGCGCACGAACGGCTCCAGCACGCTTGCCTTGTGCGCGTCCGAAATGCCGGGGCCGTCATCCTCGATGTCGATGACGAGGCGATCCGGCTTGACGTCGAGGCGAACCGCAACTTCGCCGCCGAAGCGCACGGCATTGTCGACCAGATTGGTGATGCTGCGATGCAGGTCGGCCGGCCGCGCGGTCGCCATCGCGTGCTGCGGACCTTCGTAGCTGACCTTGTGTCCCATGTCGGCGAACTGGTCGGTGACGAGGTGCAGTGTGCTCGCGATGTCGACCAGCGTCATCTCCTCGAGCTTGCGGTCGTTGCGCAGGAACGACAGCACCGATTCCAGCATCGAGCGCATCTGGTCGAGGTCGCGCAGCATGCGGTGGCGATGGGTCTCGTCCTCGATGAATTCGGCGCGCAGCCGCATCCGCGTGATCGGCGTGCGCAGGTCGTGGCTGATCGCGGCCAGCATCTTGGTGCGGTCGTCGATCAATGCCGTGATGCGCTCGCGCATCCGGTTCAGCGCCTTGGCCAGCGAGCGGATCTCTTCGGGGCCGCGTTCGGGCAGCGGCGCGGCAGCGCCGCTCAGGCTGAAGGTCTCCGCGGCCTTGACGAAGGATGACAGCGGCGCCGTCAGCGCCCATGCCGCCCACAGGCCGAGCAGGGTGACGCTGATGACGGCGAACAGCACCGTCATCATCCATGGCCCGCCCCAGAACGGCCGCATGTGCTGGTCCGGCATCAGGTTCGCGGCGAACATGCTGCCGTCGGGCAGGCGGATCGCGACGCGGCGAATCTCGTTGTCATGCGGCGTGCCGCCCGCCTCGCGCGGCAGAGAGTAGACGTGATAGCCGGCGCCGAGCCGGCGCAGCGCGTGCAGGCTCGGCGGGTCGGTCTCGGTGAGGGCGCCGGTATCGGACGTGAAGTCAGCGATCGCAAGCTGCGGGAAGGCTCTGATGACGTCGGCCTGGAGCCGCGGCCGCTCCGATGCCGGCGCGTGCCCGAGCAGTTGCGCGGCGGCGGCGAGCTGGGTGTGCCAGCGATCGGACGGCTCCGGCCGGTCCGGCCGATGAATCAGGAAGGTGGCGGTGATGATCAGGTGCAGCGCGACGATCGAGACGACGACCAGCGCCGCCATCTGGGCGCCGATCCCCCGCAGACTCAGCACGCGCAGCAGCTTCATGGTCAGTTGCTCGTGGCGGCAACCGCCCCCACCCTCGGAGTGAACACATAGCCGCCGGAACGCACCGTCTTGATCATGGTGGCTTCCTGCGGATCGGGCTCGATCTTGCGTCGGATACGGCTGACCAGCACGTCGATCGAACGCTCGAACGAGCCGGCGCTGCGGCCTTGCGTCAGGTCGAGCAGGCTGTCGCGCGACAGCACGCGGCCGGGCCGTTCGCAGAAGGTGCGCAGCAGGTCGAACTCGGCGCTGGTCATGGCGACGCGCGCCCCCTCGGGGTTGCGCAGCTCGCGCAGGCGGATGTCGATGCGCCAGCCGAGAAAGGTCAGCGTGGTCGCGCCCTCGATCGCGCTGGCGTTGCGCGCCGCGGCCTGCCGGCGCAGCACCGCGTTGATCCGCGCCAGCAGCTCGCGCGGGTTGAATGGCTTGGCCAAATAGTCGTCGGCGCCCATCTCGAGGCCGAGGATGCGGTCGACGTCCTCGCCGCGCGCGGTCAGCATGATGATCGGCGTCTGCGACTCTGCGCTTACCTTGCGGCACAGGCTGAGGCCGTCCTCGCCCGGCAGCATGACGTCGAGCACCAGCAGATCCACCCGGTGGTCGGTCATGGCCTTGGCCATCTCGCGGCCGTCGGAGGCGGTCGTGACATGGCAGGAATTGGTGCGGAGATATTTTGCGATGAGAGACCGCGTTTCGCGGTCGTCCTCGACGACGAGGATATTGGGCGCAGCCTGGGTCATACCGACTCTTTTGTCCGTGATTCGGGGGAAGCGGCTCAGGAATTTTGTTTCAGTGCATTTCTGGAATCTTGCCCAGCATAACGAGTTAACAGGTCGGCGCTGTGGAGAAAAGTTATCGTTCTGTCATCAAGCCTAATCCGTTGAAATACGGGCGGAAATTTCCGATGCCGCACGTCGGGTCCGTGGCGCCAGGGCCGCCCGGAAAAGGGTAGGGCGGCTGTCATATCCAGCGCCGGAACCCGTTCCCAGGCGACGCGTTGTTTCTCTTTCAGGCCAGACGCGTTGTTTCTCTTTCAGGCCAGGAGGGTGAGATGGCTGTCGAGGTCATGGCAAGGCCGCATCAGCTCATTGCAAGCGATCGCGTCGAGGGGACGGCGGTGCGCCGCGCCAACGGCGACATGATCGGCCATATCGAGCGCCTGATGATCGACAAGGTCTCGGGCAAGGTGTCGTACGCGGTGCTGAGCTTCGGTGGTTTCCTCGGGATCGGAACCAACTTGATCCCGCTGCCGTGGGGCCGGCTGCACTACAATACGAAGTTCGAGGCCTACGAGCTCGACATCGAGGATGACGAATTGAAGCGCGCGCCATCGTTCCGTGCCGACAAGGAATTCGATTGGGGCGACCGCTCGCAGGAAGTCGAGCTGCATCGCTTCTACGGCGTGCCGCCCTATTGGGGCGGCTTCTGAACGGCACATCGCGCTCGATCGGCTTTCGTGATGCGGGGCGCGCTGCGAGATGCGCGTGCGGATGATTTTGCGCAAGCGCGGTTCGCCGGGACGACTTAGTGAGCCAAACATCGTCACATCGGGAACTGCGCGTCCGGCGCAGTCGTGGGGCTCAACCGCAACCCACTTGAGAGATCACGGTCGTTTTCGTCAAGGACCGCAACGTTCCATGCGGTGCGCAATTCTCGGGCTTGCCGCATCGCTTCCATCGCGTTGCCAGCATGGTGTTCCCAAGCATCGGGGCGGCTTTTGACCGCAGGTGCATTAGGAACGGTCACGCAAATCACGGGTTCTCCCAGCATCGATTTTGCGAACTGAGGAGAGCGCAACAATGTTGGTTAGATCCATCATCGCCGGCGTCGCCGGCTCCGCCTTGCTTGCAACCGTCGCGATTGCACAGACACCCACCGACAAGGGCGACAAGATGTCTCCTGCGGCGTCGACGACAACGTCGACCACGTCGGCGACCTCGTATCATGGCGACTGGCGCGCGTCGAAGGTCGTCGGCCTCAGCGTGTACAATGACAAGAACGAGAGCGTAGGCTCGATCAACGATCTCCTGATGGACAAGGGCGGCGCCATCAAGGCTGTCGTGATCGGCGTCGGCGGCTTCCTTGGCGTCGGCGAGCATCTGGTCGCCGTGCCGCTCGACAAGGTGAAGTTCGCAAGTGAGCCGGTCGCCTACACTGGCGCCTCGAACGCCGGCAGCACGACCAAGTCCACGACCACCACCGGCGCGGCGCCCGCGGCGGCGGCGGCGAAGCCGAATCCCTGGTATCCGGATCACGCGGTGTTCAGCGCGACCAAGGATGAGCTGAAGGCGATGCCCGAGTTCAAGTACGCGACCGAGTAACGCGCATTGCGTTGCCTGAAAGACGAATGCGCCCGGCGATGCCGGGCGCATTTTGTCGCAAGGTGCAAGAAATCTGCGCCTGTTTTTACCAGCCCAGTTCGCGCAAGTACGCCGCGCGGGCAGCGACGCCGGTGTGGGTGAAATCCGTGAAGACCCCGTCCACGCCGAGACGGAAGAACTTCAGATATTCCAGACCGGGATCGCCGCGGTAGTCGGCAGCCAGATATTTCTTCTCGTTCCGGAACGTGAAGACATGCACGAACAGGCCGAGCTTGTGCGCGTCGGCAATGACGCTGGTTGGTTCTTGCGTCGTAGCCTCTGCCGTCGATCCCTTGTAGGGCTTGCCGTCGGCGGTGCTGTCCTTCCACGGTGAGACCTTGTAGGGGACGATGTAAGCCTTCCATGGACCGATGCCGTCGGCATAGGTCTTGATCTCGGCGAGGCCTGCGGGCGTCAGCATCGCATCGAAGGTGCGGCTGTCACCCGCGACCGTCCAGTCGTATGGACGGGAATTGGCGATGTTGTTGAGCAGCACCTTGCCGGTCTTGAAGTCGACGCCGTTGCCGTCGATCAGCTGGACCTGCCGGGTTTCCAGTCCATGGCTGCGCAGGTATTTCAGGCTGCCGGGCTCGAAGCTCTGCACGATGATCGGCGCGTCCTTCGCGTTGAGGCCGTTCTCCTTGATGATCTTGATCAGGGCATCCTCGAGCGGGTGGCTGCCGGGCGCGCCGCAGCCATTGGCGATCGCCTGGGCATTGTTCCAGGTCGGATTCTTGGTTTCCGGATAGACCGCGATCGAACGTCCCGTCGCCTTGCTCTTGGCTTTGGCGATATCGATGATGTCCTGGAAGCTGATGATCGGAAACTTGCCGTTGAACAGTTTTGGCCGTTCGTTGGCCGCATCATAGGTGGTGCCGGCGATCCAGCTCTTGAGCTCGTCCATCGTGAAATCGGTGATCGACCAATCATTGGTGTGGTCGTCGCCGTCGACGATCAGCGCCTTCAGCACCGATTTGGGATCGGCCGGATCAACGAGGTCGGTGGGATATTCGGCCGGCCCGCTGGTCGGCGTTTGCGGCCATTTCACCTTGACGGCAACGCCCGGCGCCGTGCGCTTGCGTTTCGCGACTTCCGCATTGGTCTTCGCCACTTCGGCAACGTTGGTGTTGTCGCCGAGCCATGGATTGTGGCGTGCCACCAGCACGCAATCCTTGGTCAAATGCAGGTCCTCTTCGAGCGCGTCGGTGCCGAGGTCGGCAGCCAGCTCATACGAGGCCTCGGTCTCTTCGGGCACGAGGCCCGGCACGCCGCGATGTCCGATCACGAGCGGCAGCTTGCCGTCGACGGTCAGGAACGGCTTGGCGCCCGCCGGCGCTGAGCCGGTTTGCGCTGATGCCATCGACGGCAGCAGGACCGCCAAAGCCGCCGCACCGAGCAGCATCGCGCCAACATGCATCTTCCGTCGCGAACGAATCTGCCTCACGGCCAAGTCTCCATCTTTTGCGTGGCATCGGGGCGATGCCATGAGGGCCGAGCCGCATAGGGCCGCCGCTGTTGTCTTCTTTGTCGCAATCTTCTGACAGTCCGATGACTATTCGGCGAGGCGGGCAGACACAAGCTTCCGCGACGCGCCGGAGGGCGACAGTTCGCGCGTCATTGCGGCTCGCGACCGGCGCGGCGCGTTGTCAACGCTCGATCCGGACGCTCATGCCGGGTTCGAGACTTTCCGCGGCGCCTGCGGGATCGAGACGCAGGCGCAGCGTGTTGCGATCGTGATCGCCGATCACGCGCTCGGCCTGCCAGGTGGCGAACACCCCGAGCGGCCGCAATTCGGTGACGGCAGCCTTGGTGGCGGCGCCGGAGCCGTTCGGTATCACGCTCACGGTCTTGCCCATCGCAAGGGCGTCGAGATGGTCCTCGCGCACATTGAACGACAGCCATTGCTTGCCGGCCGCCGCGATCATCAGGATCGGCTGACCCGCCCGCACGTTCTCGCCCAATTCCGCTGCGATCACGCTGACCACGCCGTCTACCGGCGCGCGCAGCACCATCTTGTCGAGACGGCGCTCGAGCACCGCGACGGCAGCCGCAGCCGCCTGCACCTGCGCTTCGGCGATGGCGCGCTCTTCTTTGGTCGGCCCTGCCACACCCGCATCGTAATTGGCCTGGGACGCCGCCACGCCGGCGCGCGCTGCGGCAACGTCGTTCTCGGCCTGGTCGAGCGCCTGCTGGGTTTCAAAACTCTGGCTCGCCAAGGTGGTGATCCGCTTGAGCTGGGTCTCCACATAGTCGAGGCGCGAATTGGCCTTGGAGATCGCGGCTTTCAGCGAGTCGACCTGCTCGCGGCGTACGCCGGCATAGACGTTGTTGCGGCTCGCCACCGCGGCGGCGAGCGTGGCCCGCGCCTGGTCCGCCTGTGCGGTCAGCTCGACGGCTGAGAGTTTGGCGAGGACGTCGCCCGCGCGCACCTTGGCGCCTTTCTCGACCGCGATCGACACCAGCTGGCCGTTCACTTCCGGCTCGATCCTGACCTCGGTCGAGCGGACCACGCCGACGATTGCGGGGACAGGCGTCGCGCGGCTCTCGGCGTAGATCAACGCACCCGCGACGAGCACAAGCGGGATCGCGACAATGGCTGCGCGCCTAGCGTTGGGCATCTTGCTGTCCTCTCTTGAACACCAGCGCGGAGATCACGGCGAGCACGAAATAGCCCAGCGCCAGGCACCACAGCCTGAGCCAGTCATGCGAGACCTCCCAGATGCTGGCGCCGAGCTGGTTGATACGCACGAGGCCGTCGATCGCCGAGTCGGCCGGAAACAGCCGCCCGAGCGCGGTCGCCGCAGGAGGGATGGCCTCGCGCGGCCACGCGAAGCCGGCGGTGAAGAATTGCGGCAGGCTGGTCGCCAGCAGCAGGATGGTGGCGTTCTCCGGCCGCGTGAACCAGGCGCCGATCGCCTGTCCCAGGAAGCTCGTCGCCAGCAGGAAGACGGTCGCCAGCGCGAAGATCTGCGGCAGATGCCCGAGCGTCGAGAAACCATAGATCCGCGGCAGCACGATCAGATAGAGCGCGAGCGCCGGCAGATAGATGGTCAGATGGGCAATGCCGCGCCCGAACACGCCCGCGACCAAGTTGCGAGAGTTCGCAACAGTGTTGCGCGAGTTCGCCAGCGCCGTGCCGGTCAGCATCGCCGCGCCGATCAGCAGCGTCTGTTGCAGGATCAGGATGAACGCCGCCGGGACGATGTAGCTCGCATAGCCGCCGACCGGGTTGAAGATCGGTTGCAGCAGGACGTTGGCCGGGCTGAGGCTCGCCAGCCTTGCCTTGGCAAGACTTCCCTCGGAACGGGCACCCCGCGAAGCCAGCTGCGATGTCAGCGTGCCGATCGCGGTGGCGACGCTGCTTGCGGTCGATCTGAAGACGAACAGATAGGTGGCGTCGGCGTAGACCGGGATATGAGCCGTCAGACCCTTGAGCACGTCGCGCTCGGTGCCCGGCGGAATCTGGATCGCGGCTAGCGCGTCGCCGCGATCGATCGCGGTGCGCGCCTCCGCGAGGGTGCGGGCGCGGACCGTCACGCTCAACGTTCCGCTGGCATCGAGCGTCTCGACGATCTGCCGGGAGAGTTCGCTCAGATCGTCGTCGACGATCGCGATGGGCAGCTTGCGCAGGATCTGGTTGAGATAGGGTTGTGGATAATAGATGCCGTAGATCACGGGGGCCAGGAACAGCAAAGTGAAGGCGCTGCGCGTTCCGAGCACGCGCCGCCACTCCGCCAGGAACGCGCCGCCGACGCCTGGCGGTGTTGGCTCACTCGCCGGCTCTTCGGCGGGCCGCGCCGTCTCGAACCAGCCCCTGTGCGTGAGGCTCGCCATGCGCAGCCATGCGAGGCCGGCGAACAGCAATGTGAGGCCGGCGAGCGCCGCAAAGGGAACGGCGGATTCCGAGGGCGGCAACCCGCGCGCCGCCTGTCCCATCAGGACCGCCATGTACCAGCGTAGCGGCAGGATCGCGCTCCAGACCTGCGCGAACGTGTTCATGCCGATGGTCGGAAAGCCAACACCTGCATAGCCGAAGGCGGGGGAGGCGATCAGGCCGGCAAGTCCCAGCCCCGTTGCGAGGTCGCCGACCAGAAGCTGCAACAGCGCGCCGAGCGACAGATAGGCGATGATCAGGAGCGAGCCGGCCGCGACCATCAGCAGCACGTCGCCCTTGAAAGGGATTCGCAGCGCACCCTCCAGCGCAAGCGTCACGGCCAGCATGATCACGACGAAGATGCAGAATAGCGGCGCCAGCTTGCCGGCCAGCGCGGCGACCGGATTGCCGCCGGCGCTTGCGAGCCACTCGCGGGCGTTGCGGCGGCGGAATTCGGAGCCGACCGAATAGCCCGCGGCGAGGGTGATCACCACATGGATGATGGTCGGCAGCAGCGCGCGCAGCAGGAACTGCGCGTAGTTCTTCTGCGGATTGACCAGCGCGATGGTCTCTGCGCTCAGCGTGCCGATCGCGGCCGGCGCCGCGGCGGCGCGCCTGGCGGGCGCGCCGGCGTTCGCCGCGGCAGTCAGGCTGTCGCTCAGTCCTGAGGACGCGATGCCGGCGGCGGTCAGGAATTGCTGGTTGTAGAAGCCGACCACCTGCGGGCGGCGATCGGCCCGCAGGTCGCGTTCAAAATTCGGCGGGATGAAGATCGCCGAAATCGACTTGCCGGACCGGATGTCGTGCACTGCGGTCGACAGCGACCCGGAGTCGTCGACGATTCTCAGGTTCGGCGACGCCGCCACGAGCTGCGTCAGTACGCGGGAGGCATCCGACTTGTCGGCGTCGACGATCGTCACCCCGAGCCCGCGGATCACCGGCTGGCTGAACACGGTGGTAAGCACCATGAACGCAAACAAGGGCACGCCGAAGATCAGCAGCAGCGCGACGCGGTCGCGCAACAGCCATCGGCACTCGCGCTGTGCGACCCGCCAGAATCCGGGCTGCGATGCCAGCCTCATTGGCGCGACCGCCAGTCGAGATAGGCGCTCATGCCGGGCCGCAGCTGGGGCACCGGCTGCACCGGATAGGCGCGGATCGAGAATGTCCGCAAGTCGAAATCGCCGGTGGCGCGGGTCGCCCGCCAGCTCGCATATTCGCCCTTGGTGGCGATCAGCTTGACTTCGACCGTGACATGACGGTCGTCGAGCGCCGGAATCCGGACGTCGAACTTGTCGCCGACCTTCATGCCCTTGACCAGATCCTCGCGCAGATCGAAATGGATCCAGAGATCGCCGAGATTGATCAACGTCACCAGCGGCACGCCCGGCGAGACGAATTCGCCCGGCTCGACGTTGCGCTGATAGACCTGCGCCGCGACCGGCGCGTACACCGCGAGCTGATCGATCACCGACTGGACGCTCTGAATGTCGGCTTCGGCTTTCTCGACATTGGCTTTCGCGATCGCGCGTTCTTCCTTGGTGTAGCCGTTGACCGCCTGCTCATAGGCCGATTTCGCCTGATCGAGCCCGCGCTCGGCTTCGTGCAGCGTATCGGTGGTCTGGTCGAGGCGCGCCTGTGGCGCGTTGCCTTGCTCGGTCAGTGCCTTGGCGCGGTCGAAGGTCTTCTGGGCCAGCACCTGCGCGGCCTCCGCGCGCGCCATTTCCGCCTTCCGCGCGGCGATGGTCTCCGCCCGCGTTCCAACCAGGACGTTGGCGAGTTGGGCGTCCGCGACCGCCTTGGCGGCGCGCATCTGATCTTGCTTTGCCAGCGTTTCCGGATTGTCGATCTTCACCAGCACGGCGCCCGCCGCCACGTTCTGGCCGCGCTCGACCGGGATGTCCTTGACCCGTCCGTCGACGCGCGCTGCGATATCGAGCCGCGTCGCATCGACCTCGCCCTGCACGAGCAGCGGCTCGGGCCGCAGCAGATAATAGATCGACAGCGCAACGATGATCGCGGCAATCACGCCGACAATGATCGCCGGCATGCGCGTTGCCGTGTGCGCGTCCTGGCGTGGTGCTTGTGGTGGCTCCGACGTGCTTCGGCTCTCGCTACCAGAAGGTGACACGTCCATAGCTGACCCCACATTGGCTCACGACCAGGATAGTCATTCACTATGGCGTGGATGTTAAATCCTGCCAACCTCGCCAGCCTGTCCGATCCGGCTCGAATTTGACCGGAGCAACCGCGTCCGGTGCTGCTGACGCGTGCGCGTGGCGCACGGGATGCCGTCCATCTCAGATGGAGATGGCGGGCGCATCGAACCTTCCAGCCGCGCCCGCCACCACGATCATTTCGGGATTTTGGAACTGTCGCGGAATATCGAGCCGTTCCGTCGTGTTCCGAGGGAATGAGATTTATATACTTTACGATAGTAAAGTTTTATGCCATGGTGCGTTCGACCGGGCGGGCAGGGTGCCTCCACCGCCGCGGGCCATCGACCGAAAATGGTCGCGAACACCGGGATGAAACGATGATCGAGGAACGCGACATCAGCGTTGCCATGAGGGACGGGACCCGTCTTGCGGTCGACGTCTACCGTCCGGACGCAGCCGGCCGATACCCCGTGCTGTACGCCTCGGCGCTGCACAACAAGGACATCCAGGGCCCGGACATTGCGGACGTCTTGCCGCCGCAGCCGGCTCACGCGCCGTTATGGTTCGGTCCAATCGAGGCGGGCGATACGCGTCGCTTCATCGCCAACGGCTACGTCCACGTGATCGCGCAGCCGCGTGGTTCAGCCAAGTCGGAGGGGCATTACGGCCACGAGGACACCGACCATTATGACCTGATCGAATGGATCACGCAGCAACCATGGTCCGACGGAAAAGTCGGGATGGTCGGAATCTCGGGATTTGCCGGCGAGCAATGGCGCGCGGCCGCGCAGGGGCATCCCGCGCTGAAAGCCATCTTCCCCTATGATGCGTGCAGCGCCTATGGTGGCATGTTCGGATTTCGCGACTTCAATCCCGGCGGCGTGCTGCACAGCTTTCCCTATCTGCTCGACGTTTTCAGCACCATCCATGAATCGCGCGACCGCCCCGCCGAGCTGCCGCCCGCCGAGGAAGAGCTCTGGCGTCGGGCCATGCGCAACCCGGACTTCAAGCAGTACATCAACCTCTACAACATCCTGACCCAGAAGGGACAGCGCACCTTCATCATGTATCTCATGATGACGCATCCCTGGGAGGTGGACGGCACCGTCGAGCGCGCGGAAGAGACTTTCCGGAAGATCAAGATTCCGTTCTACACGGGCTCGGGCGCATATGCGTATACCTACAAGCTGCATTGGCTCGGAGCGCAGCACTATTTCCAGAACGTCGATGCGCCGAAGAAGCTGCTGTTCACCGGGCCGGCGCATCTCGAGCGGCCGTTCCATCAGCACCACGATGAAATCATCCGCTGGTACGATCACTGGCTGAAGGGGCACGACACCGGCATCATGGACGAGCCGCCGGTGCGCTATTGGCTGATGGGCGCCAACGAGTGGCGGACCGGCACGAACTGGCCGCTGCCGGAAACGCGGTGGACCAAATACTATCTCTCACATTGGGAGACGCTGTCGACCGAGCCGCCGCGGCCGGCCGCGGAGGTCGGCGCTTCGGCGCGCGAGCCCGATGTCTTCACGCAGATGCCGGTGACGCGGACGACCAAGGTGGAGCGGCTGCGCTACATGACCGAGCCCTTGCCGCACGACGTCACCGTCGCCGGCCCGATCACGCTGACGCTGCATGCTGCGATCGACCAGGACGACACCAACTGGATCATTGTGCTCAAGGATGTCGGGCCGGACGTGTCGGTGCGCACCGCGCGCGAGGGCGAACGCGACGTTCCGTCGACATTGCCGGAGCGCGAGCTGACGCGGGGCTGGCTGAAGGCGTCCTATCGCGCGCTCGATGAGCAGCGCTCGAAACCCTGGGAGCCATTCCACAGACTGACACAGGATGCGATCGCGCCGGTGACGCCGGGAGACGTGGTCGAATACCAGATCCAGATCCTCGCCACCGCGAACCAGTTCAAGGCGGGCCATCGCATCTGCCTCGATATCACGTCGATGGATGTCCCGACCGGCACGGGAGCCATGACCAACGTCGAGTACATCCCGTACCACGTCTGCAGCAGCAAGACCGTCACCCACAAGATCTATCGCGATGCGGAGCGGCCGTCCCATCTGCTGCTGCCGATCATTCCCTCGTCCGCTGACCGGCGTCCGGCCTGACATCTCATAGAAGGAAACGCGACCATGAAGACGATCCGATTTGAAAGAGATGGCGCCGTCGGCAACATTGTCCTCGCCAACCCGCCATTCAACCGCCTCGACGCACGTTTCGCGGAGAACCTGCGCGCGGCGGTGCGTGAGGCGAGTCAAAGCGACATTCGCGTGCTGGTGGTACGCGCCGAGGGACCGCATTTCAGCTTCGGCGGCGAGGTGCGGGAATGGCCGGGCAAGGACGTCAACTGGTTCAGGACGTTCGTTGCCGACGTGAACATCGCCTATCGCGCCATCGAGATGCTGAAGATCCCGACAGTCGCGGTGGTGCAGGGGATAGCCTTCGGCGGCGGCTTCGAGCTCGCATTGGCGTGCGATTTCCTCGTTGCAGCCGATAACGCGACCTTCCGTTGTGTCGAGGTCACGACGGCGATGCTGCCGATCGCCGGCGCGTTGCAGCGCATCGCCGAGCGCGCCGGGCGGGCGCGTGCATCGCGATTTGCGATGCTCGGCGAGCCGATCTCCGGAGCTGAAGCGGGCACGCTCGGAATTGCCACCCATGTGGTGCCCGAAAGTGCGTTGACGGCGACGGCGACTGCATTGGCGCGGCAGCTCGCGACAGGACCGACCAGGTCATATGCCGCGACGCGCACCCTGCTCAAGGCGTGGTCAAGCGGCGGCGTCGCCGCAGCGGATCTCGTGATGCTCGATGTCACGATGGAGCTCTACGACGGCCCCGACGCCCAGCGCGGCTTTGTCAATACGGCGGCGGCCTTCGACAAGGATATCGAGCCGCCGCCGCTGGTGTTCGAAGGCAAATAGACCGACTGCGCAACAAGGACGGCATGGTGCTGGCGATGGGCTCGTGGACACGTCGGGTGACGTCGGACCGGAAACCATGTTAGGCCAAGGCCGCATGACGAAGAAAGCGAGCCCGGCGGCTGCGCGGCGCGGCCGCCCGCGGCAGAGAGCCGAACAACAACGTTCGATCGAGACCCGAGCCTCGATCCTCGATGCAGCCATCGCCGAATTCGCCGAACGCGGGTTCGAAGCCGCAAGCATTCGTGCCATCGCCGATCGTCTCGGCCTGCAGCATCCGCTGATCACCTATCACTATCGCAGCAAGGACATCCTGTGGCGGGCGGCAGCGGAGCACGCCTTCGCCCAGATTCGCGCCGGTTGGGATATTTCGGCGCCCGAAACATCCGATTTGTCGCCGCTGCAGCGGCTCCGCCAGGAATACACGACACTGTTCCGGTACACGGTCGCATTTCCTGAATTTCACCGCTTCATGCGGCAGGAGACGCTGACGAACAATCAGCGGCTGAAATGGGTGGCGGAAGCGATCCTGGCTCCGCTGCTGGAGCGATTGCTGCCGCAGATCATCGCGGTTCAGAAGCAGGGTTTGCTCCCCGCCGTCGACCCCATGCTGTTTCACTACATGATGGTCAGCCTGACCGCGACGCTTTCCGAGTTTGGGCCGGAAATGCAGGTGACCGGCGGACTGTCCTCCGCGGACCCGAAGGTCGTCGAGGCGTATTGGCGCCTCGTTGACGAGACGGTGTTCGGGGCGATGCCCAAGGAACGCGGCTGAGGCACTTGCGCGCGTCGCCGACGCTGCAGCCGTGCCGCGCGATCAGACCTGCCCTGCAAGCTGCGCAAGATCACCCGTTTCACACGGATATTTGAAGCCCCGCGTCCGAATAAATCGCATCCGATTAAATCGGGATACTTGAAGCCCGGTCGTGCCATGCCTTTATCAGGCGCGAACGAATTAATCGTATGCGATGTAAATCGCGGGAGCGTTACCATGACTACCAGGATTTCCCATCTCGCCAGGACGTTCAGGACCAGGACGTTGAAAACCGTCGCGCTGGTCGTGGCGCTGTCGGCCATCACGGCGACGGCGGCCTCGGCCCAGACCGCGATCTCCGAGCCGGCCGCCTACCAGGCGCTGTATCCGTATCGCGACGTGCTCAACAACGGCGCGCCGACCCCCGCTGCCAGGCTGGTGTTGCTGCCGCCCGCGGTGCTGCAAGCGCTGCAGGCGCAGGAGAGCGGCATCGGCATCGTTCATGTGCCGCGCCGCAGTGCGCATCATGCCCGGCGCTGAGGGCTCACACAGCTACGCAAACAAAAAGAGGATGCGGATCGATCGACCCGCATCCTCCAAATTCAACCTTCGATGGCCGCCGCACCCAGAGCGAATGCGTCGACGCTCGGCTGGCTAGTTCGACTTCACCAGCGGGCAGCCGCCCTTGTCGAGCGGGCGGAAGGCTTCGTCGCCGGGCACGGTGGCGATCAGCTTGTAGAGATCCCACTCGCCCTTGGATTCCTCGGGCTTCTTGGTTTCGAACAGATACATGTCGTGCACCATGCGGCCGTCGATCCGGATATGGCCGTTCTTGGCGAAGAAGTCGTTGACCGGCGTCTTGCGCATCTGCTCCATCACCTTCGGAGCCTCATCAGTGCCGATCGCCTCGATCGCCTTCAGATAATGCATGGTCGCCGAGTAGAGGCCGGCCTGGATCATGGTCGGCATGTGGCCGACCTTCTCGTTGAAGCGCTTCGAGAAGGCGCGGGTCTCGTCGTTCATGTCCCAGTAGAACGCGTCGGTGACGATCAGGCCCTGCGTCGCCTTCAGGCCCAGCGCGTGGGTGTCGGTGATCTCCATCAGCAGAGCGATCATCTTTTGCCCGCCCTGGGCGAGGCCGAACTCGGCGGCCTGCTTCAGCGCTGTGGTGGTGTCGCCGCCGGCATTGGCGAGCGCCACGACCTTGGCCTTGGAGGCCTGCGCCTGCAGCAGGAAGGACGAGAAGTCCGGCGAGTTCAGCGGAGCTCGTACCTCGCCGAGAACCTTGCCGCCGCTCTCCTTGACGACGTTGGCGGCGTCACGTTGCAGCGCCATGCCGAAGGCGTAGTCGGCGGTGACGAAGAACCAGGTGTCCTCGCCGCGCTTGACCATCGCCTTGCCGGCGACGTTCGACAGAGCGTAGGTGTCGTAGGTCCAGTGCACGGTGTTGGGCGAGCAGGCACTGCCGGTGATGTCGGAGGAGCCGCCGCCGGAATTGATGTGGATCTTGTTCTTCTCGCGCGTCAGCGCGGAGATCGGCAGGGCGACCGAGGAGGTCGGCACGTCGAGGATCGCATCGACCTTGTCGTTGTCGTACCAGTTGCGCGCGATGTTGACGCCGACGTCGGGCTTGTTCTGGTGATCGGCCACGACGACCTGGATCGGCTTGCCCTTCACCTTGCCGCCGTAATCTGCGACCGCCATCTCGACCGCGGCGACCGAGCCCTTGCCGGTGGCGTCCGCATAGAGGCTCGACATGTCGGTGAGCACGCCGAGCTTGACGACGTCGTCGGAGATCTGGGCGTTTGCCGCGGTGCCGGAGACCGCCAGCGCGAGGCCGGCCGCTGCTGCGGCCAAGAGCGATTTCATCTTGTTTCTCTCCCTGATTTTTCGTTCGAGGTTGCTTCCACGGGGCACCTTCTATCCGGTGCGGCAACCTGTCGCAAAGACGACTTTTTGGGCATGCGTAGGGCGCGGGGCGGATGGAACGCCGGGATTCGCGCCCTACAGCGCCGGCAGCGCGCTGACGGCAGCCTTGATGGTGCCGTCGGTCTCCACGATCACCCGGAGCGTCTTCGAATCGAACGTGATGCCGGCAAGGCGGATGCTGTTGACGTCGGCATCGACGCGGATGCCTTCCTCGTTCTTCTGCAGGTCGGCGATGGCGGCGGTGATCTTCCGCTGCGCGTTGGTCGCGAATGGCTTCAGGTCGACGACCAGCCGGTCGGCGAGCGCCTGCTGCAAATGCGGGATCGCCGCGCGCGCGGCGGCGCCGAGCAGACCGAACGCGGCCTCGGACTCGACCGCCAGCTCGACGTCGGTCAGCCGCAGCGTCTGCGCCGCCTGGTCGAGCCGTGGCCGGCCCCAGATGTGCACGGTCGCCTCGGCGCCGAGGCCGAAGAAGCTCTTCTTCTCCTTGGCGCGCACCAGAAGCGAGATCAGGAGCCGGTCGCCGGAGGCGGCGATGCTCGCGCTCTTGACGGTGACGTCGACCGGGCCGGAGCCGTCCTCGGGGAAGGTCTTGCCCTTCAACTGCGCCTCGACCAGTTGCGTCAGCGTGGTGAAGGACATGTCGACCGGCAGGCCGACCGAGACCTTGCTCGGCATCGGCGGCACGATCGCGAGTTTATCGGGGAACGGGCAGTTCGGCGTGGTCTGCGTCTCCGTGATCCGTGTCTCGGCCTCGATCCCCATGGTCAGGATCAGCGAGGACGCATCGACCTTCGGCTGCGCGGCGATCGCGCGGGTCGGCCGCAGCTCGAGCCACATCGGCGGCATCGACGCGGTGCCGCCGGTGCCTTGCAGCGGGATCGAGCGGCAGGCCTTGGTCCATTGCGTGCGGGCGGCGTTCTGGAACACCGGATTGTTCTGCAACCGCGCCTCGACCACGGATATCTGGTCGGCGACCGCCTTGTCGATGACCGGCTTGACCTGGGCCGGCACGCTGATGCGGACGCCGGCGGCCGACAGGCTGGTGTCGCCGAGATTGACCTGCGCCTGCAGGTTCGGCTCGATCCGCCAGGACGCGCCGAGCTTCGGCCGCGCGGTCAGCGTGACGCTGCCCTTGATGTCGGCATTGGCGTTGATGTTCTTGATGTTCACGGCGCCGATCTGCTTGGCGACGTTGCCGCCGAGTAGGCTGCCGAGTGCGTTGCTGACCGCGCCGGTCGCCTGCGCCGACAGCGAGCCGGTGACCTTCAGCGTGCCGTTGATCGGGGTCGTCAGCGTCAGCACGTCCTGCGCGCCGGTGGCTGCGATCGGCCCGCGCGAGGCGGTCCAGCCGATGTCGGCATTTTGCAGGATCTGCTGGACCGGGTTGTCGGCCTTGCCGCCGAAGGTCTTCGGCGCGCCGCGCTCGGCGGCATCGCGGATCGCCGACAGCGCGACCGAGACCTGCGCCACGACCGTCGAGGACCGCGGCGCCTGCGGCAACGGCGGCAGCTGCACCAGCGGCGGCGCCTGCACCGTGACGCTCGGCGCGAGCCAATCCATGGCCTTCAGGCTGATCGCGAACGAGACCAGCACCACCGTGAGCCCGAGCGCGATCGTTCTTGGATGCATCGGTAGACGCATCATTCCCCCGGATGAAATCAACTTGACGGGTTGTACAGGCCCGCCGACGAGGGCGCCAGTGTGGCGGGATCAAGCTGCTTCAGGGGCGGCCGCCCAAGATCACTTGGACGTTAGCGACCTGGACGCTAACGACCCGGACGTTAGCGATTATGAACGCAACAACGGCCCCGGCATGATGCCGGAGCCGTCGTCAATGTCTGAATGTGTCGGGCCTAGCGGACGGCCGAGCCGAGGTCGGCGCGGCGGTCGGTCATCGGCAGCACGATCACCTTGGTGCCGACGCTGACCCGCGAATAGAGGTCGGTGACGTCCTCATTGGTGAGGCGCAGGCAACCCGAGGAGACGTGGGTGCCGATCGTCTCCGGCGCGTTGGTGCCGTGGATGCGGTACACGGTGCCGCCGAGATACATGGCGCGGGCGCCGAGCGGGTTGCCGGGGCCGCCGGCCATGTGGCGCGGCAGATAGGGCTGACGGGCGATCATTTCCGGCGGCGGGGTCCAGTCCGGCCACTCCGCCTTCTTGGTGATGGTTTGGGTGCCCGACCAGGTGAAGCCGTCGCGGCCGACGCCGATGCCGTAGCGCATGGCCTGGCCGTTGCCGAGCACGAGATAGAGGTAGGTGTGCGGGGTATCGATGATGACGGTGCCCGGCGCCTCGCGGGTCGGATAGGCGACGACCTGGCGGCGCAGGCGGGCGGGCAATTCGACGGAACGGTCTTCCTCCTGCGCCTGCGGCATCGTCTGCACCGGCGGCTGCACCGCCTCGGTCGGCGGCGTCAGGATGAAGGGGAACATCGGCAGCGGCGCGGCCGCGGCGGAATTCGAGAAAGCGACGGCGCCGATCGCCAGCGCACCGAAGGCGGCGGCAGCGAGACGTGCGTTCAGCTTGATGGAATTGAACATTGTCGACCCCTGTTGTTTGCGCCCTGCGCGCCGGTTCCGGCGCGTCGTTGGGTCAAACCAGTACAGGTGAGGCGTTTCAGGACGTTTGCACGAAATCGCCAAAATGGTTTCGTGGCGTTAGGGATTTGTTTCGTCCGTGTTTCGTCGCACGGTTAAGGGAGCGTTGCCGGGTAGGTTGTACCGCATCAGGACATCTATCCCGGCACGAGGCTTGCTGTCCGAAGGCGTGGTTTGGAATGGAGTGGAAGTCATGCCAGCGCCTTCGATCGGGAGCATGCTGGATCAGCAGAAGGGCTTTGGTCCCGGGTTCGATTTTCTCCGCGTTGCGCTCGCCATCGCCGTCGTCGCCGGCCATACGCCCTACGTCGCCACCGGTCGCGGTGACACCGATCCGACGTCGGTCCTCTGGTTTCCGCAATTTGCCATCCTCGTGATGTTCTTCGCATTGAGCGGATTCCTGATCGCCGCAAGCGGGCTGCGGCTCAGCGTTAAGGAATTCCTGATCAATCGCGGATTGCGGATCATTCCGGCGCTGGCGGTCGAGATCGTGCTGTCGGCGCTGATCCTCGGGCCGATCTTCACGACGCTGCCGCTCTGGGACTATTTCACCAGCGCCGGCACCTGGAAATATTTCACGAACGTCGTCGGCCTCGTGAACTACACCCTGCCGGGCGTGTTCAGCGACAATCCCGCGCCGGAGGTCAATAGTTCGCTGTGGACGGTGCCGTTCGAATATGGCTGCTACGCGGTGATGGCGGTCATCATGGCCTTGGGGCTGCTGCGCAAGCCGGCCCTGATCGTGACCGGCGCCGTCGTGCTGGTCGGTATCGGCTTCGCCGTGCAGTTCACGGGGCATGCCGCAACGCCGCCCCAACTGCCTGCCGGCGTCGCAGGCACGCTGCATGACAGGATCTTCAGCACGGCGCTGTTCCTCGGGCGCGGTGCGAAATTGCCGGTCGCCTGTCTGCTTGCAATCGCGGTCTACCTTTACCGCGACCGCATTCCCTATGACGGGCGCATTCTCGCCGCCTGCTGTGCGCTCTGCCTCGGCGCCGTGCTGCTTGGGCCGGCGGCGTGGATGACCCAGCCCGTCCTCAATGCCGTCATTGCTCCGGCGCTGGTCTACATCACCGTGTTCCTCGGTGTCTCGAAGCTTCCGCGGCTGCCGCTGCTTTCGAGGGGTGACTATTCCTACGGGATCTATCTGTACGGTTTCCCGATGCAGCAGGTGGTGAAGGTGTGGCTGCCGTACGCGTCGCTGATTGTCCAGTTCGCCGTCGCGCTGGTGCTGATCACGGCGTTCGCGGCGTTCTCCTGGCACTGGATCGAGAAGCCGGTCCTGAAGCTGCGTCGCCATTTCTCGTTCGTGGCGCGCAAGCGGCTCGAGCCGGACGATATGGCCCGAACGCTCGAGGGGATCGGGCCACTCGCCGTCAGCGTGAGCGGCAGCCGGAGCGCGCGATCTTCCTGACGGGCAGCAACAACGTCGCCCGCGCTCAGAGCTGAACGTATCCGGCCAGTCCGTCCCACAGCAGCTTGGCCGCAGTGACGACGAGAATGGCATAGCAGAGGCGGTAGAGCGCGCGCTGGTCGAGGCGTTCGTGCAGCCGCCAACCGGCCCAGACGCCGACCGGCACGGCCGGTATGCAAAGCGCCATCAGCATCCACAGGCTTCGCGACGGCGTGGCGAGCACGAGCCACGGACCGGCCTTCAGCAAATTGCCGAACGTGAAGAACAGGCTGGTGGTGCCGGCGTAGAGCGCCTTCGACATGCCGAGCGGCAGCAGATAGATCGCAAGCGGCGGCCCGCCCGAATGCGCGACCATCGTGGTGACGCCGGAGGACAGCCCGGCGAAAGTGGCCTTGATCGTCGAGCGCGGCCGCGGCTTGATCTCGCCGCCGCCGATGAACCACAGCGCGGCGAACACCAGCGTCACCAGGCCCATCACGATCTCGACGGCATGCCGGTCGAGATCGCGCAGCACGAAATAGCCGAGGCAGATGCCGACGACGAGCGCCGGCAGCAGCATCGCGAGGTCGACGCGCGACCACGTATTGGGGCGCCAGAACCGCAGCGCCGTGATGTCCATGACGACGAACAGCGGCGCGAGCAGCGCGCCGGCCGCGATCGGATCCATCGCCAGCGAGAGCAGCGGAATGCCGACGATGGCAAAGCCGCCGCCGAATGCGCCCTTCATGAAGGCGATCAGGAACACGCCGGCCAGCGCGACCGCGAACACAAACGGCGCGGGCATGTCGGCGATGATGGACGTGATCATGGTGTCGTGCCGAGCGTTGTGGTCGTACTCAACATGGCCACGCGCGCATGCGCGCGCAATCCAAACATTGCTCTCGGTGCACATTGCTCTCGGAGCAATCGGCGTGCGCGCCTAGCTTGCGCGCATCCTCGGCAGGCCCGGCCGGTCGCCGCTGATCACCGCCCGGCGATCGGAGACGGCGTGATGGAATTGCTCGAGCGTCAGCCCGATCACCGTGAGATCGCCTTCCTCGATCGCGCCGTCGTCGTAGCAATCGAGCGCTTCGCGCAGCAGTGCATCCGCGTCACCCTGCATTTTCGCGAGCTCCTCCGGCGTCTCGGCGGCGCGTACCCGCGCGATCAGCGTCAGCAGACCGTCGCGATGGGTGATGTAGCGCTCGCGCTCGTCACGCTTGACGTAGTGGCGCAGCCAGGCGCCCGCCGTGCCGAGGCCGGAGACCAGCAGGACGCCGCCCCAGATGTAGTCGGAGTATTTTTCGAGGAAGGTGCGCTCGGTGCCGTCGATATAGGCGGCCGCGCCCTGATGCGCCGGCAGTGCCGCATCCTTGTCGGTGTCCGGCTTCTCGATCTTGGCGGCCGCCGGCAGATCGCGCGCGACCTGGAGCCGCTGCGTGAACAATTGCCGGTCGAGCGCGCCGACGGTCGCTTCCTCCAGCGCATGTTGCGCGATGATGAGGTGATTGACGCTGACGGTCTCGACCTTGTCTTCGGGCCTGGCCGGCGACGAGGAGAAAATGCTGCCGGCGATCTCCTCGGACTCATAGAGCGGATGCTTCTGCGCGATCGCTTCCGAGACATCGACGGGAAGGAATTTCGGTTCGCCGCGCGCGGCCGCTGTGGCCGCGATCGCCTCCGCCGTGATCTTGCTGTCGAGCGGCCCGACGGTCATGTAGGCGTCGAGCGAGGGATCGCGCGCGAGATCGGCGACCTTGTTGACGGCGAACTGACTGATCGTGACCTTGTCGGGGTTGACGCCGGACTCGGTCAGGATCACGCGCAGCAGCGTGACGTTGGCCTGGGTGCTGCCGACGACGCCGACCTTGTGGCCGGGGAGATCGTCGATGCTCTTGATCTTCGCGGACCGCGGCTTGCCTTTGCCGCCTGACGGTGCCCACAGCACGACGACATTCTTGCGCAGGATCGCAACCGCCTCGGCGCTCGCCGGCAGGCTGAGATCGCCGCGCACGACCGCGAGGTCGACCTTGTTCGCGGTGAACAGCGCGATGCTTTCGGCGGCGCCCTGTGTCGTGACCGGCTTCAGCCGCACCGAGTGGCCGTCACGCGCAAAGGCCTGCGCGAAGCCCTGGATGAGCTTGACGTCGTCACTGCCGGTCGGGCCGACCGCGATCTTCAACGTCACCGGACGCAGCCCGTAGAACAGCAGGCCTGCGACGACGGCAAACACGAAGATGCCGGCCGCCAGGATCAGGAGCGACGAGTTTCGCCGTTTGAGCCTGCGGCGCGTGGTGCCGGGATGTTCACTCTGCTGCTCTGACATCTGACTGTCATGTTACACGAAAAACCGGCAGTTCGCCGTGAAAAACAACCTAACATTTCGATGACGTCATACGTTTGAAACATCCATGTCAGAACGTCGTGCGAGCAGAATCAAGATTAACGATTTGGGTCTCCTGCGATGCGCATACTCGTTGCGACCGATGCCTGGCATCCGCAAGTCAACGGCGTGGTTCGGACGCTGACGTCGCTCGCGCGCAGCGCAGCGACCCTCGGCGCCGAGATCGAATTCCTCACCCCCGACGGTTTCCGTTCGGTCGGCGTGCCGACCTATCCGGGCCTGCGGATGGCACTGCCGAACCGCCGCGAGATCGCGCGCCGGATCGAGGAGGCCGCGCCCGAGGCGATCCACATCGCGACCGAAGGACCGATCGGCTGGGCGGTGCGCGGCTATTGCCAGCGCAACAAGCTCGCCTTCACCACCTCCTATACAACGCGCTTCCCGGAATATGTTTCGGTGCGCACCGGAATTCCCGACAGCGTCGGCTATGCCGTACTGCGCCACTTCCACGCATCCGGATCGATGACGATGGTCGCGACCGACTCGCTGCGCACAGAGCTTGCCGAGCGCGGCTTCCGCAAGCTCGGCTTCTGGACCCGCGGCGTCGACACCAAAATTTTCAATCCGGACCAGCCGGCGCTGCTCGATCTGCCGCGGCCGATCTTCATGACGATGGGCCGCGTCGCAGTCGAGAAGAATCTCGACGCCTTCCTGTCGCTGGACCTGCCGGGTTCCAAGGTCGTGGTCGGCGACGGCCCGCAACGGGCGGCACTGCAACAGAAATATCCCGACGCGATTTTCCTCGGCGAGAAGAAGGGCCAGGATCTGACCTCGCACCTCGCCGCCGCCGACGTCTTCGTGTTCCCGAGCCTGACCGACACCTTCGGCGTCGTGCAGCTCGAGGCGCTGGCCTGCGGCACGCCGGTCGCGGCGTTCCCGGTCACCGGCCCGAAGGACGTCATCGCGGATCATCCGATCGGCGCGATCGACAACGATCTGCGCAGCGCCTGCCTGCGCGCGCTGAACATGTCGCGCGCGGACTGCCGCAATTTTGCGTTGGAGCGTTCCTGGGAAAACAGTGCGCGTCAGTTCATCGGCAATCTGGCCACGTTGCAGCCGAGCCGCGCGCCGCGACCCGCCCGCCGCGTCGCCGGCCGCAGTGCGGTTCCGAATTAACGGTTCAAACGAACGAAAGACGAGAGACCTAATCTATGGCTGAAATCATCAAGCTGGGCGCCGACCGTTCCATGGACTTCGACCGCGAAACGGTCGAGCAGGCCTATGACCGCTGGGCCCCGATCTACGACCTCGTATTCGGTGGCGTGTTCAGCAAGGGCCGGCAGGCCGCGATCCAGGCCACCAACAAGATCGGCGGCCGCGTGCTCGAGGTCGGCGTCGGCACCGGCATCTCGCTGCCGCTCTATAGCCAAAATGTGCGCATCTTCGGCACCGACATCTCCGAGGCGATGCTGGAGAAAGCCAAGAAGCGGGTGACCGAGCAGGGCCTGAAGAATGTCGAGGGCCTCGCGGTGATGGACGCCGAGAAGCTCGAATTCCCCGACGATTCGTTCGACGTGGTGATGGCGCAGTACGTGCTGTCGGCGGTGCCGAACCCGGAAGCCGCGCTCGACGAATTCGCCCGCGTGGTGCGTCCGGGCGGCGAATTGATCATCCTGACCCGCGTCAGCGCTGATGCCGGCGTCCGCCGCTTCATCGAGCAGAAGCTGCAGCCGGTGGTGCGCCCGCTCGGGTTCCGCACCGCCGAATTCGCCTGGTCGCGCTACACCAAGTGGCTGGCCGGTGCACGCGGCATGGAGCTCGCGGAGCGCCGCCTGATCCCGCCGCTCGGCCACTTCTCGCTGGTCCGCTTCCGCAAGGCGGACGTCGCCAAGGCGGCCTGAGGCGGGCCTGGCCAAGGCGGCCCAGAGCCGCCGGTCCTTCCGGGTGAGGTGGCGCACAGCGCCCCAAGCCAGGAGGCTAAGATCTCCTCTGCCTTATCCCCGCAGATCTCGCCGGGATGAGGCAGGATCCTTCTCCGGTTGCGTCAAGGCGTCGCTCCGCATTGTCATATGTCATTATGATGATGTCACACGCGATACATCGAATCCCTGTAAATCCTGTCCCGAAAGATGTTGGGGGAACCAATGATCAAGAATTTTCTGCAAGAGCTGCGTACCCAGCGCTGGGATGACCATCGCTTCTACCATCACAGCCGGATCAACCAGAGCCTGCACTTCGTCAGCGCGCTGAGCTTCCTGTTCGCCTATGTGATGCTGTTCTTCGATCCGGTCGTGTCGGCTTTGGTCGGCTGGCTGGTCTCGATGACCTCGCGCCAGGCCGGTCACTTCTTCTTCGAGCCGAAGGGGTATGACCACGTCAACCAGGCGACCCACGAGCACAAGGAAGACATCAAGGTAGGCTACAATTTGCAGCGCAAGGTCGTGCTGATGGCGATCTGGGCGTTGTCGCCGATGGTGCTGTACTTCGATCCGACCCTGTTCGGCCTGTTCAAGCCCTGGGTCACGATGGGCGACTTCACCCGTCAGGTTGCCAAGGTCTGGCTCGTGGTCGGCATCGGCGGCCTCCTGTTCCGCACGATCCACCTGTTCTTCATCCGCGACGTCGAGACCGGCCTTGTCTGGATGACCAAGATCGTCACCGACCCCTTCCACGACCTGAAGCTCTATCACAAGGCGCCGCTGTTCCTGATGAAGGGCGAGCTGATCGATCCGGGTCTCGAGAAGCACGTCAGGCACGCCTGATCGTTGCTCCCAACGTCTTTGAACTGCGTCATGCCCGGGCTCGTCCCGGGCATCTACGTCTTGGGGCTATCGTGAAGAGACTCCGCCGCGCTGCTGGCTACAACGGGACTGCGCTCCCTCTCCCGCCTGCGGGGGAGGGTTGGGGTGGGGGTGTCGCCGCTTGCGATGGTCTTTATGGGGAGAGAACCCTCACCCAGATCGCATCGTTCGATGCGATCCGACCTCTCCCGCAAGCGGGAGAGGTAAGGGATGATGGGAAAGAGCGGGGCGAGGGAGCGCGAGAGCCGCGCGTCGCCTCAGCGCCCGAACCTCACGGCGACCATCTCTCTCAGGATCTGCCGCTTGATGTTCTTGTTGGTGAGGCCTTCCTGGTGCCACCACCAGCCGTCGCGCTTCATCTTCTCGGCTGCCGCGACGAAGCGGTCGGCGACCTCGGCGAAATCAGCGTCGGTGTAGTTCAGGCTGAAGATCAGCCGGCCGGTGCCGACCCAGCTCAGCGCCAGTCCTTCGGCCCGCAGATAGTATTGCAGCATCCAGTTGTAGCGGGACGGCTCGGTGTAGGAGACGGTCCAGATCGACGAGATGTTGCCGACGCGAACCGGCAGGTCCTGCGCTTTGAGCCGGTCGTTGAGCGCCTCGGCGCGGCCGTTCCAGGTCTCCTCGAGCCCGTTGTAGATCGAACGGAAGTTCGGGCTGGCGAGCCGGCTCAAGAACTCGTCCATCGCCGTCATGACGTAGGGATGCGAGTTGAAGGTGCCGCGCGCGAAGCAGATATCGGCCGGCCGGTCGTCGCGGAAGCGGCGCATCAGGTCCTTGCGGCCGCACACCACGCCGACCGGAAGCCCGCCGGCCAGGCTCTTGCCGTAGGTCGCCATGTCGGCCTTGACGCCGAAATATTCCTGGGCGCCGCCGGCGGCGAGGCGGAAACCGACGAATACCTCGTCGAAGATCAAGACGATGCCGCGCTCGGTGCAGACCTCGCGCAGCTGCTTCAGCCATTCGGTGTAGGCGGCGCGGTCGTACCTCGAGGAACGCGACGAATCGACCAGCGCGGAATCGCCGGGTGCGTTGCCGTTCGGATGCAGCGCCTGCAGCGGATTGACCAGCACGCAGGCGATGTCCTTGCGGGTACGCAGCACGTGCAGCGTCTTCTCCGACATCTCGGCGAGCGTGAAGGTCTCGTGCGGCGACACCGGGTTGCCGACGCCGGGCTGCACCTCGCCCCACCAGCCGTGATAGGCGCCGGCAAAACGAACCAGATGGGTCCGCTTGGTGTGGTAGCGCGCAAGCCGCACCGCCTGCATCACGGCCTCGGTGCCGGACATGTGGAACGAGACCTCGTCGAGGCCGGAAATCTCGCAGAGGCGCTTGACGTTGTCGGCGATGATCGGGTGGTAGGGGCCGAGCACCGGGCCGAGCGCGTGGGCGCGCTTCTCACCCTCGGCGATGCACTCCTTGTAGAAGTCGTTACCGAAGATGTTGACGCCGTAGGAGCCGGTCAGGTCGTAGGACACATTGCCGTCGACGTCGGTGACGGTGACGCCGCTGGACGCCTCGACGAAGGCCGAGGTGCCGAGATGCTCGCGCACCAGGCGGCTGTACTGGAACGGCACGCGGTAGGTTTCGGTGAACTGCAGGTCGGAGATCCGCTCCGTCACCTCGGCGGTCAGCGCGCGGCCCTTGGGGTAGCGATCCGCGTAGAGGCCGGCGAGGCGGAAGAAGCCGTCCTGCCGTTGCATCGCGACGTCCTTCGGTGCTCCGTCGGAGCGGAAGAACTCGTCGATGTCGAATTCGTAGTGCGGCACCATGCGCGCCACCATCTTGGACATCTTGGAGTGTCCGGTCAGCGAGCGGTGCTTGGCCCGCGACAGCGCGAGGCGGGCCTGAATTTTGGGGAAAGCTGCGGCGGCGCCGGCAAGCGCGGCGGCGGACAGCGAGAGAATCGGAAGGGATGTTTCCATGACAGAAGCGCTAGCCTCGGCACCTAACAAATTCATGACAGTCAAGGGCCTGATCTCGGCATTCACCCAGCAGGAAGACCTCAATTTCCTGCTAACCAACCGGATTCCGCGGGCGGCGATCACCCGCTTCATGGGCTGGTTCTCCAAGGTCGAGAACCCCCTGGTGCGCGACGCCTCGATCGCCTGCTGGAAGCTGTTCTCCGACCTCGATCTGTCCGAGGCGAAGAAGACCGAGTTCAAGAGTTTGCACGATTGCTTTACCCGCGAGCTCAAGCCCGGCCTGCGCCCGGCTGTGGCCGATCCCGCCGTCATCGCGAGCCCGTCGGACGCGATCGTCGGCGCCCATGGGCGGATCGAGGATGGGCAGCTGTTCCAGGTCAAGGGCGCACCCTATTCGCTGCTCGATCTTCTCGGCGATCCCGCGCTGGTGGAGCAGCACCGCAACGGCCGCTTCGTCACGCTGCGGCTCACCTCGAGCATGTATCACCGCTTCCATGCGCCCTATGATCTTGCGATCGACAAGGTGACGTTCATTCATGGCGACGTCTGGAACGTCAATCCGATCGCGCTGAAGCGGGTCGAGCGGCTGTTCTGCAAGAATGAGCGCGCGGTGCTGCGCGCGAAGCTGCCGACCGGCGAGCCGTTGACGCTGGTTCCGGTCGCTGCGATCCTGGTGGCGAGCCTCCGCCTGCATTTCCTCGACGTCACGCTGAACGCGCAGTCGCGCGGCCCGGTGGATTTCCCCTGTGACGCGCACGTAAAGAAGGGCGACGAGCTCGGCTGGTTCGAGCACGGCTCGACCATCATCGTGCTCGCGCCCGGCCATTTCGAATTCTGCGACAATGTCGCGGAGGGAACACGGATCAAATGCGGCGAGCCGCTGTTGCGGAAGCCCTCATAAGCGCTTTCGAGCGAAGTGGGCACCGGTTCACGTAAAGAAAGCGCGTCAAAATATGGACTCTGATCTCGCTTTCTCGTTCGCGCCATTCTTTGAGCACGATCTGCCGGGAAAACCGGTTTCCACTTTTCAAGATCATGCTTTAGAATAGCCGGGATCGTCGCGCGACGATCCTAAATCGCAAACCTGATGGACACGAGATGGCGCGGACGCCTGTTCTGGCGGCGGGAGGCATTGTGCTGCGGCGGGACGCTCCGCAGCGCTTCGCCGTCGTGCGCCTGCGCAAGCGCAATGAGTGGGTGCTGCCGAAAGGCAAGCTCGACGATGGCGAGACGCCGCGCGACGCCGCCGAGCGCGAGGTGCTGGAGGAAACCGGCCACGACGTCGAGGTGCACGAATTCCTCGGCACGCTGGTCTATGATTCCGGCGGGCGCTCGAAGGTGGTCCACTACTGGCGGATGGATGCCGGCGGCAAGCCGGTGCGCGCGCTGATGAGCGACATCAAGGAAGTCGACTGGCTGCCGCTCGATGAAGCGCTCGATCGCCTGTCGCGCGGCTATGAACGTGCGTTCCTGGAAAATGTCGGCCCGATCGCATTGCAGGCCGCGGCGAATGCCATGCGCGAGCGGCGCGCGCGGTTGCGGGTTGCGGCCGCGGAGCGGCGGCGCAGCCGCGCGGCGATGGTGCCGCCGGTTATCGAGGAGCGCGAGGTCGCCAGCGCGCTTGACGTCGCTGATGTGCCCGTGCCGACGGAGATACCAGCCATCGAAGAGACGGCGTTGGCGCGGAGCGAACCCGATACGCCCGCCACGGTGCCGGAACACCCCGTTGCGGACGCCGGCGAAGTGGTCGAGACGGCGCCTGCCGCTGAAGCGCCGCCGTCATCCGCGCGCCAGATCGAGCCGGTTGCGACGGCCGTTCAGCCTAAGCCGCGCAAGAACCTGATCGATCGCGTGCGCGACTGGCTGCGCCGCGCAGCCTGATCATCGGCCGATGCTTTGACGTCGTACGGCTGGTTGCCAGCCGTCGATGTCATGCTGCAAGGCAGTGCAGTCAGCGCGGAGCTTGGGCGAACCCAATTCACCAGCCACGAGCTGGGCCGCATGAACCTCGGCCATGGCGCCGCGAATGTCGCCACGCTCGAGCTGGAGGCGGGAGATCTGAAGTCTGAGCCGCACGATCTGGACCCGCCCGTCGATGCTCGACCAGAGCTGGCGGGCGAGATGGAGATGCCGCATCGCTGCTTCGTGATCCTGCCGGGACAAAGCGAGGATCGCCTGCGCTTCGTTGGTGAGCGCGCGGATCGAGGGCATCGGCCAGCGATCCGCACTTCCGGAAAGTTCGCAGATCAATGCCTTCGCCTGGCCGGTCCGATGCGTGTGTGCCGCGACCAGCGCCAGGTGTGCGAGCAGGATTCCCCGGCGCTGCAATGTCCACCAGGACTTGCCGATCAAGCTCCGTTCGAGGCTCGCATGGGCGGCTTCCGCTTCGCCTCTTGCGAGCAGCAACATCGCGCGGCCCGGCTCCGGGCACCAGCCCATCGTGTACGCCCTGTCGTAGGCTTCGAGCGCTGCGTCGTCATTGCCGATCGCTGCAAGAATATCGCCCAGCACCCGGTTGGCATCGCCCATCGACCATGGCGCATCGCTGGTCAGGCGCGCGAGTGCATCCTGGATGCGAGCCAGCGCTTCGTCGAGCGAGCCCCTGATGCCGAGCACCTCGGAACGATGCAGCTGGCATGAACCTGTCAGCTCCATACCGCTGCTCGAGCAGAAATTCTGGTAGCTCCGCGTCCACTGGTCGGCCCGGGCCCAATCTCCGAACATCCGGGCTGCCCAGAGAATGTTGCAATAAAGGCTGCCGCCCATGATCGGGTCGAGATTGTTGCTGGACAGGGCGACCGCGGCGGCATGGTCCTGATCGGCCAGCCCGCCATGCGTGTCGCCGAGGCATAGCCGATAGAAGCCGCGATAGGCCAGGCTCAGCGCCTCGATGTTGAGCGCATCCTTGTATCTGACGGCGGTGTAGGCCGCGTCGGCCAATGCGAGTGCCTGTTCCGGCTCGCCATCGAAGGCAGCCAGTTTCGACTTCATCCATAACAGCAGGGCGGTCGTCGGAGGATCGTCGAGCATCGAGGCCCAATCTTCTGCGCGCGCGAGCCAGCCCTTTCCGATCGCGGCTTGACCGCTCTCGAAATGCAGGCCCGAGAGCGCGATGGCGTCGACCGCTGCTCCGGCAGCGTCGCCGGCCTCGCTTCGCGCGGCGACTGCGCGAACCAGAACTGGAATCGCTGCCGCGGTCCTGCCGAGGCATTGCAGGGCAATTGCCCAATCGTGGAAATCTTCGGCGCTGAGCTGGCTGTCTCTGTCGGCGCTCTGAAAGAGCGTTGCCGCCTGCAGCCATAGATGTCCGACCGCCGCACGTCGGGCGAGGCCGATTGCTCCGATTGCACCGACGGTGCCATCGACTTGCTTGTGGTCAATGCGTTCCGGCTGCCTGGAATCAACGAAGAACCGATATCCTTTGCCCGGCAGATTCCGGATCGCGCCGTCCATGCCGCCCTGGCGCAGCGCGGCGCGCAACGAACTCACCGCCCGCTGCAGTGAGTTGTCGGTGACCGTGACATCCGGCCAGACACCTTCGAGCAGCTCGTCCTTGGAGACGACCCGCTCGCGGTGGTGGACAAGATAGACCAGCAGATCGAACACACGCGGCTGCAAAGCGACTTCCTGCCGCGCGCACAGCAGCACGCGTCCAGCTTCATCAAGCTCGAACAGTCCAAATGAGAATGCCATGTGTATGGGTCCGGGGATGCCGGAAAAGGTTCAGGCAAAGATCAGACAATGATCAGCCCGCGGTAAGGACAGTTGGCGTTGACCGCGCCTATAGCTGAGCATGGCCGCGATCACCGCAGCCTGCCGTTCAACCGTCGCAACCGAGGAGATTTCGATGGAACTCTATGTCATTCGCCGTCCGAGCGCCTGGGCAAACATGGGTGAGCTGGAACTCGCCGGCGCAACCTCCGCCAGGATCGGCGACGAGCAGATGCCGGACCGCGTCCGCTGGATCCGCAGCTACGTGGTGCATGAGGCAGATGGTCGCATTGGCACTTTCTGCATCTACGAGGCGCGTGATGGTGACTCGATCCGAGATCATGCGCGCTGCGTCGGCATGCCGGGCGAGGAATTCTACAAGGTCGCGACCACAGTGGTGGTGCGTGGTGATCCCCTCCAACCGCCCATTGCAGCCGAATGACGCCTGCGAGGCGTCGCATGGCGCATCCCGGCCCAACCATTATCCGGGGCGCCATCACACTTCGATCAAGGAAACAATGATGTCGATTTCATTCATGGAGTCTTTTTCCAATCCGGTGCGAAGGCATTTTTCCATTCTGCTCTTGCGTATTCGCCGGATCGTCAATCAGTCGGTCGCAGGGATGCTCGCACGCCGCGAGCGGCAGGCAAATTGCCTGATGTCGCGCGATCCCGGCGGCCGGCGGTCGAAGGGCGCCGGCAACCGCGGCTCTCGGCCGATCATTCGAAGCGCTGTGCTCGGGCTGATGATCGCGGGCTTGTCCTCGCCCTTGTTCACGCGAGCGGAGGAGCCTGTGGTTCGGGAGCTTCATGCAGCTCCGGCGCAGCAGGCCGTTTGGTCTCAACGCAGCAAGAGTGGCTGCAGGCATCGCTCGGATTGGAGCATGATTGCCGCGTCTCGCATCCCGGTCCTGCTCGACCGTCGTACATAGTTCGCAGCACATTGAAGTCATTGCACCGCATGACGCCGTTTTGGCGCAACGCGCGGACTTCAGGCGAAGCCAGCGGCTTCGCCGCGAGCCGCGCGTCATTTTCAAAGGAGATGCACATGAACGTTCAGACCGAAATGCCGGCCGTCGATCTCGCCGCCGTCAAGGCACGCCAGCAAGCCACCTGGAGCTCGGGCGACTATGCGATCGTCGGCACTACGCTTCAGATCGTCGGCGAGACGCTCTGCGAGGCTGTCGACCTGCGCAGCAATCAGATGGTGCTCGACGTCGCCGCCGGCAACGGCAATGCGACGCTGGCCGCGGCGCGGCGCTTTGCCGATGTGGTCTCGACCGATTACGTCGGAGCGTTGCTCGAGCGCGGCCGCGAGCGTGCCGCCGCGGAGCGTCTACCCGTCACGTTCCAGGAAGCGGACGCGGAGAGGTTGCCGTTTGCGGATGCGAGCTTCGACGTCGTGCTGTCGACTTTCGGTGTCATGTTCACCGCCGACCAGCAGCAGGCTGCGAATGAATTGCGCCGTGTCTGCCGCGTCAGTGGCAAGATCGGCCTCGCGAACTGGACGCCGGAGGGATTCATCGGCCAGGTATTCAAGACCATCGGCAAATATGTGCCGCCGGCGCCGGGCGTGAAGTCTCCCGCGCTATGGGGCACCGAGGCGCATCTCGCCGCGCTGTTCGGCCCGCAGGCGACGGTTGACGCCAAGCGCAAGCACTTCAACTTCCGTTACAGGTCGAGCGAGCATTTCCTCGAGATCTTCCGCACCTATTACGGTCCAGTGCTGAAAGCCTTCGGCGCGATCGATGCCGTCAAGCAGCAACTGCTCGCCGCCGACCTGTTCCGCCTGATGGACCAGTTCAATGTCGCCAAGGATGGGACGCTGGTCATCCCCAGCGAATATCTGGAGGCGGTGATCACCAGGCAGCGCTGATCTGCGGTTCGCAGCTTGGAATGGGGCGCCGGCGCTTGTCGCCGGTGCCACTTCGTTCGGTCACTGACGCTTGTTCTTGGGCGGCGGCTTCGCGGCGCGCGGCGGCGGTGCGCGCCGTTGCTGGAAGGCGGGGCGTGCCTGCACTGCGGGCCGTTGCACGCCGGGGCGGACGCCAGGTGCGGCCTGCTGGATGCCGGGCCGTGCCTGACCCGGTGCCGGCGGCGCAGGCTGCGCCGCGCCTTGTCGCGGCACGCTTGGTTGACCGGGCTGTCCCGGCTGGCGCACGCCGCCCGGCGGCTGTGTGCGTCCGGGCTGCAGGCCGCCTTGACGTGCAGGCGATTGTTGTCCGCTGGGTGGCGTCGCGCCGCCCTGGCGTGCGGGTTCTTGACGCGCAGGCTGTCCCGCGGGCTGCTGTCCGGCCGGCGTTTGGACGCCGGGCGCGTGCGGCAGCGTCGTGCCGCCGGGCTGCCCGGGCAGCGCGTGCTGTGCGCCGCCTTGCTGCTGCGTTCCCGGCTGCTGCTGCGAGCCTTGCCGGCCAGGTGTGCCGGGTTGCGTGCCCGGTTGCTGCGGCTGGCCCGGACGGTTCTGCTGACCCGGCTGCTGCGGCGCATTGCGGTTCTGGCCCGGCAGGCCGTTCTGGCGCTGCGGGTTCGGCTGCACCGGCTGGCCACGATTCGGATAGGGCGCCGCCGGATTGGCCCTGCGGAAGTCGGGATTGGCGCGCCGGAAGTCACGCTGCTCGGTCACCACCTGGCGGCCCAGCGTCTGCGCGGAATGCACCGCGCGCACAAAGCCCTGGTCACGCGTCATCTGTTGCGGCGAGATCGTCAGCGGCACGGCCGCGAAGCGGGCGCCGCCGGTGCCGGGGCGAATCGCAAACCCGCTCGCCCCGCGCGTCAGCACGCCGAGCGAGGCGCCGCCGCGGTCGTTGACCTCGATGCGGCCGACGTGTCCGTCGGCGTCGGGATACAGCTTGATGCCGACATTGTTGCTGGTCGCGGTCGCGCCTTCGGGCACCTCGACAAGGCCGGTGGTGCCGCGGATGCCGAGCGTCGCGGTCGGCGTGGATATCTTCATGTCGCCGGTCTTGGCGACGGCGGCAGCGACGAACGCCGCCGTTCCCTTGGCGACGTTGAACAGCGCGCTGTTCTGCTGGCCGCCGTCTTCGTAGACATAGTTGTCGATCGTGATCCTGGCGTTGGCCCGCAGGTTGAAGGTGGTGCCGTCGTTGAAGGTGATGCCGAGCGAGGAGGTCGCGGATGTGGCGACGTCGTCATTGGCGAAGATGTCGTCGCGGATCTGCAGCGGCGTCGTGGTGTTGTTGCGGGTGACGGTGGCGGTGCCGGTCAGTGTCGCGACGTTGCCGATCGGCTCGGGCGCCGTCGCCTGCGGCGCGGCGGCCGGAGCGCGGGTGACAGGCGCCGGCGTCGACGGTGTCGCACTCGGCGCCGGGGTGGGCGAGGGGGCCGCTGCAGGCTGCGCTTGCGCAAGCTGCATCGGGTCCGGCGCGGCATTCGCCCTTGCATGCCAACCGATGGTCACGCCGGCACAAAGCAGAAGCGCATAAAGGAAGGCGCGGCGCATCACCATCGATTCCCGGGAGGCATTGGGGATCGGCAATTGAGCCGCGTCAGGCTGAATGCCGAATGAACGGTCCTGCCTTGTTGTCATGGCGGCCCCGAACGATCAAGCACCGCGCTTCCGGAAGGAGGCGCGGTGCCTGGTCGTTGTTGGGGTTTTGCTTAGCCGCGCTTGTGAGGAGTGATGTTGAGTGGCTTCGCCGGCTTAGCCGCGGGAGCGTAGCTTGCAGGCTGCGCGGCCGTCGCAGGCGGCACGTAGTGGAACACCGCCTTGCAGCCGTCGCTGAGCAGCGCGCGCTGGCGCACCATGCAGGCGGTGACGCGATCGACGTCGGGGATTTCTGAACTGCACAGCCGCATCGCATCGCCGGTGCACATCTGCTGCTGCTCGTCGGTGTAGGCATAGGACGCCGAGGTCAGCAGGCCGAGCGTGAACGCGGTTGCCGCCAGCAGTTTGCCGTGACGAAGCACGGAAGCGGTGAAAGCCATGATGTCCCCTTGTGGTGATCGCGCCGTTGCAGCGCGTCGTCGAGGCCATCAGTAGGGAGGCTCGGTTTCGGCAATTCTTCGTGCGCACGGCAAAATGGTTTCGTCGCCCGCCGGTTTGTTTCGTCAACCACACGCGGGCGGTTGACGTCAGCCCTTACGGGGTCGTCGTCGCCGGAGCCCCTTCGAGCGCGAGCACGGCCTCGCGCTGGGCTTCGGGCATGGCGCGGATGCGGCGCCTGGCGGTGAAGCGGATCGCGGCAAAGCCGCCGAGGAACACCACGATCTTGCTGACGATGCCGAAGATCGGCATCACCACAGCCCATGTCGTGATCTCGCACGTCAGCGCGACGAAGGCGTTCACGGCGGCGGAGGTGAACATCAGGGCTGCCCAGGCGTAGCCGACCATGACGGCGACATCGGGCACGACGGTCTGTGCGATCTCGGGCAGATACCGGTTGAGCCAGCCGGGCTTCAGCATCACGACGCCGACGATGGCGTAAATCACGCTCGGCTTGAACAGCACGAAGCGCGGGTCGTTCGTGAGCAATGTCGCGGTGCCGGCGGTGACCACCAGGAACAGGCTCAACCATTCCATGGTGTCGATCCGCCTCCGGCGCACCATCTGGATGCCGATCTGCGTGACGCCGAAGGCGATGCCGAGGCCGACCGAAAGCGCGGTGTTGTGCGTCAGCAGGAACAGAACGAGAAACACAAGCGTCGACGCCAGGTCGAGGGCCAGCAGTTTTGCCGCAGTGAAAAAATACTTCATCGGCCGTCGAACTCCGCTTGCCAGGTCACGCATCATGCCACGCCGTGGCGCGATCCGCGCCTGTGTCGGCACAGCTAGGCAGATTGTGGGGCCGCAAGCCTATCGATTTCTGAAATCGAGGAGCGAATTCTCACCTCGACCGGGCGTTTTCCGCAGCATCCGTGGTTTGAGCGGCCGTCGCCCGGCGCCGAAACTCGGTCGGCGTCAGCCCGGTGTCCGCCTTGAAGGCGCGGTTGAACGGCGCCAGCGACTGGAACCCGGCGTCGAGTGCGATCGTCAGCACCGGCACCTCGGCCTGGCCGGCATCGGCGAGCGCCGCCTTGGCTTCGTCGAGCCGATAGCGGTTGAGGAAGGCGTTGAAGTTGCGGTGGCCGAGCCCGTCATTGATCAGCGTCCGCAGCCGGTATTCCGGCATGCCGAGCTTGACCGCGAGCACGCCGATGGTCAGCCCCTCCTGCCGGTAGGTCCGCTCGGTCGCCATCAGATGCTTGAGGTGATTGAGCGCGGCTTGGCTGAACGGCGGCGGAGCGGCATTGGCGAGCGAACGCGCGGCGACCGGTGCGGCCTGGCCCCGTCCGCCGACGCCGGCAACCGCCGGCTGGCCCTCGGGCGGATCGAACAGCATCATCCAGATCGCGATCAGCGCGAATGCGCCAAGGGCGAGTGCGGCGCTAAGGCTGATGGACCGGGTCGGCATTGCGGCAAGCCCGGCCGCCGCGGCGAACATCATCTGAAGGCCAATGCCGATCAGCAGTGCGATCAGAATCCGGCCGCGTGCCGTCGTCACGGCGGTGCGCCATCCCTTCGGAATTTGCGCGATCCCGAGCACGGCGAAGCCGATCGTCGCCAGCGCCAGGGCGCGGCCGCACGGCCCGGCGAGATCGGGCCAGATCGTCCAGCAATTGTGGCTCACGACCCCAAGCCCGGCGACCAGCGTCCACACCGCCGCGTGCCAGGGCCGCAGCGCAAACCGCTCATCGAACATCGCGCGCGCCCACAGCCAGAAGATCACCGGCGAGCCCATCGCGAAGGCGATGAATGGAGAGCTCCAGCCGAATGACGATGCGGGAAAGAACGGTGCGGTCGTGATCGCGTAGGCCGCGCCGGCCACGCCCATCGCGGCACCGAGATGCGCGGCGCGATGCACCGCCGCGTAGCGCAGCAGCAGCACCGCGCAAACCACCAGGAACAGCGCGACCACCGCGCCGCGGAGACCGAGTTCAAGAGCCGTCATCGCCATCGCAAGCCGCCCGCAGGTTCGATTCAACCTCGACATTGCGACGCTTATAGCGCGTCCGGCGATCGACATGAAGCGACCGTCGGGCGGGTGCGAAATGTGATTCACCTTTCGTCATGGCCGGGCTCGTCCCGGCCATCCACGTCTTTCTTGCATGATTGGCGCAAAGACGTGGATGCCCGGCACGAGGCCGGGCATGACGGAAAATGATTCAGATACCGAAGATTGGCGTGCTAGCCGACCCGTTTCCAGGTCTGGCCGCCGCAGAACATGCCGCCGAAGGCGCAGCCCTGCACGCGCATCGCATTCGGGCCCTTCATCGCGATCGTCGAGTCGTAATTCCGGCCGGAGTCGGGATCGTGGATGCGGCCGCTCCATTTGCTGCCGTCGGGCCTCATGTTGATCAGGATGCGTTCGTTGCTCTTCACCGAATAGCCGCACAGATTGTCGCCGCACGCTTCGACGCGGACATTGCCTTTGTTCTCCTCGGTGGCCCAGACGCCGATCGGTCCGGTCGGCGCCGGAGCTGGCGCGACGGCAATCGGAGCGGCTTGCGGCGGCGGCGCAGGCTGTGCGGCGACCGGGGCAGGCGCAGCGGGTGCGGCGTCGACCGGCGCGGGGGTCGCAGTGGCAACCGTCGTCGAGGCGGCGGGAGGAGCGGGCGGCGGGACGGCAGCTGCGACCGGCGCGACCGGCTGCGGCGCGGCGGCCTGTACCGGCGCAGGAGCGGGCGCGGACGGTGGCGCGGGTGGCGGCGAGCTCGTCGTCGAGGCGACATCGTCATCATCGTCGTACTTCGAGCCGAGATTCTTGCTGATGCCGCCGATCGTGCCGTTATAGCCCGGCGCCGAGATGCGGATGCAGGATAGCGCGCTGCAATTGCGCAGCGCCTCGACATGGATGCGCCGGCCGTCGATCTGGAAGGTGATGCCGGTGCCGCCGGCATGCGCTGATGTGGTGGCCATCAGCAGTGCGGCGATCGCAACGAGCTTCTTCATCTTGGTCTCCGTGGCGTTGAGCGGGGGGTGCAGCGATTGGTCCGGACGCTACGCGCCGCCGGCTCCCGTTTCCGTGATGTGCATCACGTTGCCAGGCAGAGCCGAATAGCTCGCCACGGTGACGGAGATCACTGCGCCGTGGGCGCCGCGCTCCTAGCGTCATCGGACGTTTTGGAGGTTTCGATGAAGCGCTTCTGCCTGCTCGTCGCGCTGATGCTGTTCATGCCGCTCGCCCATGCCCGCGAGGGCATCTCGTTTTCGATTGGCGGCCACCGCGTCCATCTCGATTCGTCGCGGTGCCGCTCGCTGTCCTGCGTCTCGGTCTTGGGCGCATCCAGGCGCGATGACGGCGGCGACAATGGCCGCACGCTGAAGCCGCTGCCCGCACCTGCGGCGGCGGCAGCAACCCCTGCCACGCCGGCAGCGAGCGCGCTGCCCGCGCCTATGCCGGCAGCACCTCCCGCGCCGCCGCCGTCAGCCCCGTCGCCGCCTCGCGTGATGACGCCCCAGCCACCGCCGGTTGTCGCCGCACCGCCTCCACCGCCGGCCGCGGTGCCTGCGCACCCGGCGCCGCCGGTGCTGCGGGTCTCGCGCGAGGCCGACGAACCCGACGACGGTCCGATCGGCGACTGGCAGACCGAAGCCAACGATCTGGTGCGCATCCGTCTCTGCGGCACGGCGCTGTGCGGCTATGCGCTCGACAGGACCACGCGCGATCTCGGTGAAGCGGTGCTGATCAACATGAAGCCGAAGCAGGAGGCGCGCTGGAATGGCGGCGTCACCAGCCAGAGCAGCGGAAACATCCGTTACGGCACGATCGAGTTGAAGGGGGCGGACAGACTGCGGGTCTTGTCCTGCGCGCTCGGTCGCGTCTACTGCACCGGTGCCGACTGGGTCCGCGTCTCGCGCGCACGGCACCGCGTGATCACCCAGGGGCAGCTCCGGGGTGAGCCGCGCTCCTGAACGCGCAGCTGTCCAATTTGTAACCGGACGCCGTCGAACCGTTTGCCGTCTCGCGCGCGACCGATAGAGGTCAACACTGTCTTCGCAAGCGATGGAGGCAAATATGAAGCGCCTGAGCCTGGTCGCGCTGCTGCTCGCCGGCAGCGTCGCCGCCGCCCATGCCGACAACGACATCTACACCAACATGTCAAAACAGAAGCGCGGCGACGACGCGCTGCATGCCGACGCTGCGGTCTGCGATGCGCAGCTCGGCGCGCCGCAGAACGGCACGCCGACGTCGCGGCAATACAAGAGCTGCATGCGCACCCGCGGCTGGCGCTTCAGCCACACCATCCGTGAGCCGGGCCGGCGCGACGACGGCTATCCCGATCCTGATAATCCCGGCCTCGTCTGCCACGATTTTACGATCGGCGGCATCACCGGATCGAGCTGTTCGAATTTTTGAGGGCGAGTTGGTTCGCTCTATTACCGTCATCCTGAGGTGCGAGCTCCTGCGAGCCTCGAAGGATGCACGGCCCGGCTGGTGGCCGTCGACCCTTCGAGACGCGCTTCGCGCTCCTCAGGGTGACGGGGTGGTAGTGTCGACGAGAAAAGCAAAAGCGCCCGGCGGGGGCGGCCGCCGGGCGCTGAACTCAAGCCTAGTCGAATACTTTAGAACACGCCGAGGACGATGGCGCCGACGAAGGCGAACGCGATGTACGCGGCCACAATGCTCAGCTTGCTCAGCAGAGGACTCGCGAAATCCATTGGGACGCTCCCTTGGTTCACAACGCTGCCCGCATTAACGCAAAAGCTAGCAAGTGGTTCCTGGCCAAAAAAGTCAGCCTTGCTGCCAAGCTCGATGTTCCCGCGTGATGCCGCATTGCGATGCCTGCCTCAAACAGGCGACGAATCAAGATGTTGAAGCACCCGCAAATAAATTCCGTGGCGTTGCGGGTTGCGGACCGGCCGCCGGCCCCGGATACCGTCTGTCAGGTCTCAGCAAGATTGTGGTATTTAGAAACGCAATCATAAGGTGAATGACGATGCCAGGCACAGAATGTCGAGCCCGATGCATTCTCGATCACGACAGCGCGGTGGCGATCACCTCGCTCTGCAGTGTCGTGATGCAGAGCATTCGCAACGGTTGTTGACACAATGAGATCGATGCGAACGCAAAGATTGCGGTGCCGGGTTCCACCGCATGGTTAAAGACGGCTGAAATCAATCAGTCGAAATGCGTTGAAGAGTCTTTAATCAAATTCGCAGAACCTCCGCGCCATGACGCGTGGAGTTCGTTTGTATCTCGTCGGCTCCCTTGTCCTTGTGTCGCTTGCTGGTTGCGGCCGCGGTCTGTTTCAGACTGCCGAGCGCGAACCGTGGCGGGCCGAGGCCGAGGCCGCATGCCTGAAATCAGGCGCGGTCAAGGAAGGCCCGGACCTCGTCCGCATCGATCCGATTTCCGGCCCCGGTGTCTGCGGCGCCGAGTTTCCGCTCAAGGTCGCCGCGCTCGGCGAAGCCAGTTCGGCTTACGGATTTGCCGACGATAGCCTGCGTCCACCGGCGTCGGTCGGCAGCCAGCCGCGTTGGCCGATCAATCGTCAGCCGGGCCCGCCGCCCGCACAGGCGCCCTATTCCGAACAGGCGGTCGGTCAGCCGAACTATGGCAGCCAGCAAAGCGGACCGGTGTCGCTGTCGGCGCCCGGCGTCCCGCCGCAGCAGGGCGAAATCGACCTGCCGCCGGATGGCTCGCCCGATGCCAACGGCGAGCGACCTTATTATCCGGGCCTGCGCAGTAATCCGCAGCGCGAGGGCGCGACCGCGCCTTATTCACCTGCGCCGTATTCGCAGCAGCCGCCAGGCGCAGCACCGCCGCCGCGGCTCGGTCCGTCGAACGGCAATCCGGTGATGACGGTCGGCCCGGTCGCAGTGAAGCCGGCGGCTACCCTGGCGTGCCCGATCGTCTCGGTGCTCGAGCGCTGGCTCGCCGATTCCGTGCAGCCGGCGGCGCAGCGCTGGTTCGGCGCACGCGTCGTCGAGATCAAGCAGATCTCGGCCTATTCCTGCCGCGGCATGAACGGCAATTCGCACGCCCATATTTCCGAGCACGCGTTCGGCAATGCGCTCGACATCGCAGCCTTCACGCTCGCCGACGGCCGCCGCATCTCGGTGAAGGATGGCTGGAAGGGACTGCCGGAAGAGCAGGGCTTCCTGCGCGACGTCCAGGCCGCCGCCTGCCAGCAATTCACCACCGTGCTAGCGCCCGGTTCCAACGTCTATCACTACGACCACATCCATGTGGATCTGATGCGCCGGGCCAGCCGGCGCCTGATCTGCCAGCCGGCCGCGGTCTCCGGCGAGGAGGTTGCGGCGCGTGCCGGCGGCCGTGGTGGCCCCTATGCAACGCGCGAACCTTATGTCACAGGATCGCTTGGCGGCAGAAAGCCGGCTCCGCGGGGTAAAGCGGGGGTCAACGAAGAAGACGAATTCGCCGACGAATAGGGACGCGTCTGATACCCGTATTATTACTGGGGGTGCCGTGCAAACGGTAGCCACTATTTGCTGCATATGCTCGCTGCGCCGGGCGCACCCGGCTGTTTCTGGGGGATAGCTTTGCAAGACGTGCCGATCATTCTCGTCATCGAAGACGATCGTGATCTTCAGATGATGGTGGAGGACGCCCTGAGGGACGGCGGCTACGAGCCGGCGATCGCAGGCTCGGGCGAGGAAGCTCTGACGCTGCTGAAGGCGTTCCGAACCAAATACAGTGCGCTCGTCACCGACATTCGCCTGCTCGGCCGGCTCGACGGCTGGCGCGTGGCGCGCGGCGCCCGCGAGATCGATCCGTCGTTTCCGGTGCTCTACATCACCGGCGGTGGCGGCGACGAGTGGCCGACCCGGGGCGTGCCGGACAGCGTGCTGCTGAACAAGCCGTTCTCGCCCGACGAACTGGTCGCGGCCGTGACCAAACTGCTCAAGAACGGCGCGCCGGCCTGACGGTGGTTTCGAACGGCCCGCCGCGCGCGGTGGGCCGTTCGCGGCAGGCGCTTATTCCGTCTTTATAAGATCTCGTCGCGGTTCTCCTCGAATTCATACGCCCTCGCGCGCATGTTCGCCGCAACAGCCGGAGAACGAAGATGACGATCTATCGCGCCTATATCGTCGGACCGCACAGCCGATCCATCGGCGTGGTCAACATGGATTGCAGCGATGACGATCAGGCCGTGACATCGGCCGGCCGCCTTGTCGACCGCCACGACGTCGAGCTGTGGCAGATGGACCGGCCCGTCGCCAGGTTCGACGCCTGCTCGAAGCAGGTGTTCCGCAAGTAGTGCGACACCGCGCAGCAGGCCCCCTGTCGCGCGGCGCGATCCCTGATGATAGACCTGGAGCATGATCCGGAAAAGTGCGAAGCGGTTTTCCGAAAGATCATGCTCGAACAATAGCGTCGGGTTCGTCATCTACAGGGATACCAAATCATGGCTTTGGAGAAGGTCGCACTTGTCACCGCGGGCGGCAGCGGCATGGGAGCGGCGGCGGCGCGGAAACTTGCCGCCGATGGCTTTCGCGTTGCGATCCTGTCGTCGTCGGGCAAGGGCGAGGCTCTGGCTGCCGAGCTCGGCGGCCTCGGCTTCACCGGGTCGAACCGGTCGAACGATGATCTGAAGCGCGCCGTCGACGGCGTGATGGCGAGCTGGGGCCGCATCGATGCGCTGGTCAACAGCGCCGGCCACGGTCCACGCGCCGGCGTGCTCGAATTGACCGATGAGCAGTGGCACACCGGTCTCGACGTCTACCTGATGAACGTGATCCGCCCGACGCGCCTGGTGGCGCCTCACATGCAGGCGCAGAAGTCTGGCGCGATCGTCAACATCTCCACCGCCTGGGCGTTCGAGCCGAGCGCGATGTTTCCGACCTCAGCGGTGTTCCGCGCCGGGCTCGCCGCATTCACCAAACTGTTCACCGACAGCTACGCGGCCGACAATATCCGCATGAACAACGTGCTGCCGGGCTGGATCGACAGCCTTCCCGCAACCGATGAACGCCGCGACAGCGTACCGATGAAGCGCTACGGCAAGGCGGAGGAGATCGCCGCGACCATCAGCTTCCTCGTCTCCGACGGCGCGGGCTACATCACCGGCCAGAACATCCGCGTCGATGGCGGCTTGATGCGGTCGATTTGAGGTCGTGCGGAAAGGCGGGAATGGGACCCTATTCGGAATACGTTCCGAAGGTCCTCACCACAATTGAATGCCGCTTTGGTTCGCTATCGCACAATGCTCTCTCCGCGCGACGTCGCGCGCTTTCGCCATACCCGCAAGTCAGCCATGACCTTTAGGCTGGCGCCGAGCACCAGTGCGCACAGCGCAGCCTTCGACACCGTCTCCATCGTCCCTTCGACCAGCATGGCATGGATCGCGCTGCCGCCGACGATGACCACCGCCAGCGACATATGGGCAATGCGCCACGTTCGCGGTCGCAGGCGCAATCGGCGGCGCAGCGTTGCCAACAGCGCGACGGCGAAGATCGCCCACATGGCGATCACACCCCACGGGGAGAACGGCGTCGGCGATGAGAAGAGCAGGGCGTCGATCATGTCTGGCGGACTGGTGATCCAAAGGCCGGCGACATGGATCACCACCGCCGCGACCAGCGCGCCTCCGATCCAGTGGTGGGCTCGCCGTCCGCGATAGGCGGCCAGTCCCGGCAAGTATCCGCCAATCAGCAAGGGCTGAACGAGCGCAAGACCCAGCGCGATAATTCCTGCGAATCCCGCCAGGATGTAAACCGGACCGCGCCATGCGAGCAGGGGGCTCGCCGCTGCCGCGGCGATCGGCACGCAAACCGCGGCAACAAGGGCGGCCCAGATCAGGGTCGCCCGGGCCAATCTCATCCTGTTTGGTCCCAACCCGGTCAGGCCGGTTGAAGCACGAAATGCGCCTCAAGGCTGGTATCTTTTGCGCTCCGCATCACGGGACGCAGAAAAACGGTTCTGAATTCACCGCTGTCATAGGCGAGGTGGCCATGCGGTTGGCCGAAGATCGGAATGATCTGCGGAATCTCGAGACGGAACGCCCCGTTCTTGTCGGTAAGCGTGGCGCCATGGCTCTGCGGCTCGTGCTCCTGCCCTTCGGTCGTGTGTGCCCAAATCTGGATGCGTTGCCCGGCGAGCGGAGCTCCGTCGCCGGCGCGGCGTACGGTGCCGCTCATCCAGAAGCCGCCTTTGCCGATCCGATCCACGATCGGCGCGCCCTTGCGATAGTTGTTGGCCCCGCCGGCCATCGAGTCCGTCGGTGCGAGGCCTTCCGCGCGGGCGGGCAGCAGAAGCCCGACAACCCCGGTTGCCAGGACGGAGCCGCCAGCGGCGAGCAGGTTGCGACGGTTGAACACGACGGTGGTCATGTGGATTCTTCCTCCTGGCGACCGTGCAGTTGCTCCGTGCAAGCTACAACAACAGCCGCGAGGTGCCCAGCTGAGGGACGCGAAGGGTGCGACAGGTCGCAGAGTTGTGAATGGGCGTGCCGGCCGCTCGACCCGCGTCGTTGGCGAGCCCAACCCATAGATGCGGTGCGGGGGAATTGCGTCGCTTCGCTCGCAATGGGGAAAGAGGCACACGCTAAACCCGTCATCCTGAGGAGGACGCAACGCGGCCGTCTCGAAGGATCGACGGCCCGGCTGGTGGCCGTGCATCCTTCGAGGCTCGCTGCGCTCGCACCTCCCGAGCGAACGCAAGTGCGTTCGTCCGGGGATGACGGATCTGCCGTCGCGCACTTGGCTTTCGTCATCTCGTTCGCCACCGCACCACTTGCGTCTACGCGCTGCGCGTCGCATTCCAGGCTGCGCGCGTCACAATTGCGGCGACCTCAGATTGCGTTTGTCGTGATGACAAACTGAAAGCGCAGCGCTAGCCTTCCGTCAAATCAAAACATACGGGAGGAATGGCATGCCAGACGCAGCAGTTGCAGCACGCGCTTCGGACTCCTCGCACAGCGGAACCACGCAGCAGGTCGACGTCGCGGTCGTCGGCGCCGGTTTCGCCGGTCTCTATCTACTGCATCGGTTGCGCAAGGCGGGCTTCTCGGTTGTTGCGCTCGAAGAGGGCGCCGACGTCGGCGGCACCTGGTACTGGAACCGGTATCCCGGCGCGCGCTGCGACATCCAGACCATCGATTACAGCTATACATTCGATCCCGAGCTCGATCAGGCATGGACCTGGTCGGAGAAATACGCGACCCAGCCGGAAATCCTGCGCTATCTCGGCTTCGTCGCCGACCGCTACGATCTGCGCCGCGACATCAGGTTCGGCACCAAGGTGACGCAGGCGACCTGGAATGATGCGACGTCGCGCTGGCAGATATCGACCAACAACGGCGCCAATGTCTCGTGCCGCCACTACATCATGGCGACCGGCTGCCTGTCGTCGCCGAAGCCGCCGGAGATCGACGGCGTCAAGGATTTCAAGGGCGAGATCTATTTCACCGGCCGCTGGCCGCATCAGGGCGTCGACCTGAAGGGCAAGCGCGTTGCCGTGATCGGCACCGGGTCGTCGGGCATTCAGTCGATCCCGTTGATCGCCGAACAGGCCGCGCAACTCACCGTGTTCCAGCGCACGCCGAACTTCGCATTGCCGGCCGGCAACGGTCCGGCGCCGGAGGATCGCAAGACCTTCTTCGAGACTGATCGTGCGGCCTATCGCGAGCAGGCGCGCTGGTCGATGGCCGGCGTGCCGTATCCGCAGCAGACCGTGGTGAGCTGGCAATTGAGCGACGCGGAACGCCGCGAGCGTTTCGAGAAGGCGTGGGCGGCGGGCGACCTCGTCCACATCCTGACCCAGCTCTGGGCCGACCAGGCGGTTGATGTCGACGGCAACCGGCTGGTCGCCGATCTGATCCGCGAGAAGATCGGTGCCGTGGTCAAGGATCCGGAGATCGCCGCGGCGCTAGCCCCGCACGATCATCCGTTCGGCGCCAAGCGTCCCTGCCTCGATACCAACTACTATGCGACCTACAACCGTCCGAACGTGACGCTGGTGAATCTGCGGCAGGAGCCGATCAAGGCGATCACCGCTGGCGGCATCTCGACCGACAAGCGCAGCTTCGATGTCGACGTTATCGTGTTCGCCACCGGCTTCGACGCGATGACCGGCGCGATCATGGCGGTGCATCCGATCTCCGGTCGCGGCGGCAAGTCGCTGTCGGATGTCTGGGCGCACGGACCGCAGACCTATCTCGGCGTCACCGTCGCGGGCTTCCCCAATCTGTTCATGATCACCGGTCCCGGCAGCCCGTCGGTGCTGTCGAACATGGCTGTCTCGATCGAGCAGCATGTCGACTGGGTGGTCGACCGCATCGCCGCGTTGCGTGACGCCGGTTTCGCCACGATGGAAGCGACCGAGGCCGCGCAGGCCGGCTGGGAACGGCACATGGCCGACTGCGCGACGCTGACGCTGCACCGGCTGGCCAATACCTGGTACACGGGCGCCAATGTGCCCGGCAAGCCGCAGGGCGTGATGCCCTATACCGGCGGCGTCGGTCCGTATCGCAGCATCTGCAACGAGGTGGTCGGGCGCGGCATGCTCGGCTTCAAGCTCACAGGACCCGGCGTTGCCGAGCAGTGCAATGACGGCGAGGTGGTGCGTTTGCAGCCGGATGTGCGGCTGGTGCTCGGCATGCTCGGCGAGATGAACCTGCCGCCGATCGAGACGATGGGCGCGCAGGGCGCGCGCGACTTCCTCAACGAGTTCAACAAGGGCCGTCCCGCGGGCCGTCCGGTCGGCGAGGTCGGCACCGGCATGCTGCAGGGCGCTGAAGGTCCGCTGCCGTACAAGCTGTATCGCCCGGCGACGCCGGGGCCGCATCCGATCGTGGTGTATTTCCACGGCGGCGGCTGGGTGCTTGGCGACGAGCTGTCGGACGATCCGTTTTGCCGCGATCTGTGCCGGCGCACCGGCATGATCATCGTCAGCGTCGGCTATCGCCACGCGCCTGAGCATCGCTTCCCGGCTGCGGCCGAGGACGGCTATGCGGCGACGCGCTGGATCGCAGCCCACACCGCGGAGCTCGGCGGCCGGGCAGGGCCGGTGCTGGTCGCGGGCTGGAGCGCCGGCGGCAACATCGCGGCCGTGACCTGCCAGCTCGCCCGCGATCGTGGCGGGCCCGAGATCGCGGGCCAGCTCTTGATCTGCCCGGTCACCGACTCGTCGTTCGACCGGCCGTCCTATGTCGACAACGCGGCCGGCTACTTCCTGACCCGCGGGCTGATGTTCTGGTTCTGGGACCTGTACTGCTCGCCCGCCGACCGCACCGATCCGCGCGTCGCGCCGTTGCGCGGCAAGCTCGAAGGCTTGCCTCCGGCATTCATCGCGACCAGCGAGTTCGATCCGCTGCGCGACGAGGGCAATGCCTATGGCGACGCGCTTGCGAGAGCCGGCGTCAAGGTCGAGCAGCTCAAGGCGCAGGGCCACTTCCACTCGTCGTTCGTGATGGTCGACGTCATCATCACCGGCGTCAGCGGCCGTGTGAAAATGGCGAAGGCGCTAAGGCGTTTCGCCGGACTGCCCGAGGAGCTGGAGCAGGACAACGTTGCGACGCCACGGGTCAACGCGGCGGCGAACTAGAGCATGATCCGGAAAAGTGCGAAGCGGTTTTCCAAAGAGATCATGCTTAAGCAATGAGCTAAAGCGCGATGACGATTCAACCTGATCTCATCGCGCTTTAGGGGCGCAAACCCCCGCGGCTTGCCCGCGGGGATTTCGCACGACTCCGGAGCTCCGGTTCAATCAGAACCGGAAGCTCTAGAGGAAGGCGAGGTGCTCCACCTTGTGCACGACGTCGTCGAGCGTCTGCTTGGTGGCCGCGGTATCGCCGCCGGCCATGAAGACCTGCCAGAACTGCCGATCGACATTGTGCAGGTGCAGGATGGACACGCGAACGCCGTTCTTGTTGCCGGCGACCTCCGACTGGGTATTGACGACATCGGTGAAGCCGTTCTGCTTCAGCGTGTTGGCGACGACGCCCTTGAGCTCGCCGACATTGGCGAGCGCCTCGCTGAGGCCCATGCTGCGGAAATTGAAAAACAGGAACGCCATGCGACACCTCCTTCTGTTGCGGACGAGCGCAGCGCGTGCAGAAGTGCACCGAACTGGCTCTCTCGCTCAACCAGAGGTGTATTCTTGTATTGAATAATCGCGTTATGAGCCGCTTCACACGAGCCGTGCTCGCGATCATGCGTCATTTGAACGCATGCGCTTCGCTAGCCGAGTTCGAACGTCGTGACGCCGAACACGCGATCGATCCGCAATGGCGGGATCGCGCCGGTGTACATCCGCGCGGTCTCGAACACCGGCGACAGCCCAAGGCCTTGCGCCAGCGCGACGGCATCGCGGTTGACCGCGGGCACATCGAGGAAGATCTCGCCGCTGCCTGCGCTGGCGAGCAATGCCGAAAGAATGATTTCAGCGCCGGCGCGGTCGTCGGCGACGAGCGGACCGATCTTGCGGCCAGTGCGGCATGGACGGATCACACCCCAGCCGGCCAGCCTGTCCTTGCGCATCAGCGCGCATCCGACATGACCCGGCGTATTGATCCAGGCGCGCAGGAAGGCCGGACGCGGCGCGGGAAACACCGTGGCGTCATCGGCCTCGACCAGCGCGATCGGCAGATCGGCGAGCGCAACGATGCCGGCGTTCGGCGCTGGTGGTGCGGTGACCGTGCCGCCGTAGCGCACATTGGCGTAAGCGAGCGCGAAGCCGGACTTTTGGTAGCTCGCCTGCTGCGCCACCACGCCATCGAGCCCGATCACGCGCGGATGCGCATGCGCGATGGCCGCATTCCAGATCTTCAGACCGTAGCCGCGGCCGCGCAGATCCGGGCGCACGATATAGAAGCCGAGGAAGGAGAAACCTGCGCCGCAATTGACGCAGGAGATCACCGCGACCGGCTCTCGGTCGAGCTCGCCGATGAAAAATCCCGACGGATCCTCGGCGGCAAAGCAGGGCGCATCGGCGAGACCGGGATTCCATCCCTCCGCCGCGGCCCAGTCGATCGCGAGCGCGATCTCGTCGGGTCGCATATGTCGGATGATGAGGTCGCTCATCGGCGATAATCCCGTGTGATTGGAGTCACGGACTGTGCCTCCATGTTTGTGACGATCACACTACCCTCACAGAATGAGGCTGCCCACAGACGGTGCTTGAACCGAACAAAATTTTCAACGAATTCGTCTAACAATTTATGGTTTTTATATAATTAGAAACACGTTTGACTTGTAGTTGCCACAAGCCTAACAATCTCGCGCGCCGCCGCGGATTTCAGGTGCGGTGCTCGTGAATCCCGAATCAAGCGGCCTTTGCGCCGCAAATTTTGAAATCGGAAGCACCCTCAGCAGAAAGGATTGCATCGCACGTCAGCAAGACAACTGAACGGAATTGGGGACGTTTTTCATTTCACCCAAAACGGAGTTTTCCCATGACTCAAGTTGTTAATTTGTCCGGTAATCCAGATATCGATGGCATTCTCTGGGGATGGGAGTGGGGTTCGGGCGGCGCGCAGAATCTGACGTTTTCGTTTCCCACCAGCAGCGCTGAATACGGCTATCAGGAGATCGACAATTTCGGCGCGTTCACCGCGTCACAGCAGACGGCGGTGCGTACGGCGCTCGCCAACGTCGCAAGTTTCACCAATCTCACCTTCACCGAGACGACGAGCGCCGGCGCGACGCTGCGCTACGCCAATGCCGACAAGATTGACTACACCGACGACAGCAGTGTCGCCCAGCACACCGGATTGCACGTGCCTGGCAACGCGCCCGGCACCGCGGAGGCCAATCCGCCCGAACTGGGCTACAACGGCAACGCGCCGTTCTCCGCGATGGGCGCGCAAGGCGACGCATGGTTCGTCACCGGCGGCTACACCAATCCGGTGCTCGGCAGCTTCCAGGATGCGGCCGGCATCATGCACGAGACCGGCCATAATCTCGGATTGAAGCACGGCCACATCACGCAGGACGGGCACGGCGTGACGTTCCCCGCGCTGCCGGCTGATCACAATTCTTACGAATACTCGGTGATGACCTACAGCCAGTTTCCTGGCGACAACGCGACCAATGGCGACAACGCGCCCGATCATCCGACCACCTACATGCAGGATGACATCGCCGCGCTCCAGTACATGTACGGCGCGAACTATGGTGCCACGGCGCACAACGGCAACACCACCTACACCTGGAGCCCGACCACCGGCGAGGAGTTCATCGATGGCGTCGGGCAGGGCGCGCCGCAAAGCAATTTCGTGCTGATGACGCTGTGGGATGGCGGCGGCACCGATACCTACGACTTCTCCAATTACACGACCAACCTCTCCATCGATCTCAATCCCGGCGCCTGGACCATTCTGGACACCAGCGCGGCGCACGCGCAGCGTGCCGATCTCGGCAATAACGGGGCGGGCGGCGCGGAGTATTTCGCGCGCGGCAACATCGCCAATGCGTTGATCGATCCGAACAAGCCGACCGAGACCGCGTCGCTGATCGAGGACGCGAATGGCGGCTCGGGCAACGACACGATCGTCGGCAACGCCGCCGACAACGTGCTTCGCGGCAATGGCGGCAACGACACGATCGATGGCGGGGGCGGCACCAATACGGTCGTCTACAGCGGCACCCGGCTGCAATACATCGCGACCCTGCTCGGCAGCGGTGCGATCCTGATCGCCGACCAGCGCGGCGGGTCACCTGACGGGACCGACACCGTCACCAACATCCAGAAATTCGAGTTCGCCGACGGTACATTCAACGAGACTGAGGTGCTGAACCGTCCGCCGGTGCTGTCGCCCGATCCGGGATCGCCGCATCCGCTGACCGAATTGGCCAACACCACCAATTCCGCCTCGCTGCAGGAACTTCTCGGCACACTGACGTTCACCGATGCGAATGCCGGCGACACCCACACCGCGAGTGAGGCGTTTGATACCGCGACCTGGTCTGGCGGCGCCACGATTCCGCTCGCGACGCAGGCAGCCCTCGCAACGGCGCTGACCGATTCGATTGGCGTCGACGGCACCAGCGGGACGCTCAACTGGCAGTTCGACCTGGCAGACAAGAATCTGGACTTCCTGTCGGCTGGCGAGACGCTGACTGTGGTCTACGACGTCACGGTGGCCGACCACCACACCGGCTCGAGCGTCAGTGACGCTTCGACCCAACAGATCACGGTCGTCTTCACCGGCACCAATGATCCCGTGTCGGTAGTGCCGGCACTGTCCAACTTGACGGGGACGATCAGCGAATTGCCCGGCGTCACAGGAAGTTCGACGCCGGATGCGACCGCCGGCACGATCGCCTTCACCGATCCCGACCTCAACGACCGGCCGACTGCGACGATCAATACCGCCGGCGAGACGGTGACCTGGCAGGACTCGACGCACGACTACACGTCGGAACTCACGCCGACGCAGATCGCCTCGCTCGAGGCAGCCTTTACGATCATGCCCGAGGCCGGCAACACCAACGCAGGCAAGATCGACTGGAGCTACAGCATCGTCGACAAGGATCTCGATTTCCTGTCGGTCGGCGAGAGCCTCACCGTCACGGTGCCCGTCATCATCGACGATGCGCATGGCGGGGCCGTCACCCAGGATGTCGTCCTCACCATCAACGGCGCCAATGACGCGCCGATCGCGGTCGCGGACAGCAACGGCACGGCCAAGAAGTCGACGCTGTCGGTTGACGCGTTGCACGGTGTGCTGTCCAACGACACCGATCCTGACATCCACGATCAGGGTCACTCGGTGGTCAGCGCCGTCGACGGGGCGGCCGGCAATGTCGGGCACACCATCGCCGGCACCTACGGCTCGCTGACGCTGGATGCCGACGGCAGCTATGTCTACGTCGCCAACAAGGGGGGCTTGCCGTCGCAGATCGTCGCGCAGGACACCTTCGCCTACACGATTGCCGATCCGCATGGCGCAACGGCGTCGTCGACGCTGAGCATCGTCGTGTTCAATCCCGGCGTCAATTACCAGGCCGGAAGCCATACCACACTGAACGGCGGCAACGGCCAGGACGTGCTCGACGGCTCGGCGGGGCACGACATCCTGATCGGCGGCAATGGCCCGGACGTGCTGATCGGCGGCGATGGTGACACGTTGACTGGCAACAACGGGCCGGACACTTTCCTGTTCCGCCCGCATTTCGGCACCAACGTGATCACCGATTTCGTTGCGCACAATGACGCCGTGCAACTCGACAAGTCGATCTTCGCCAGCGTGAACGACATGCTATCCAATCACACGGCCGATACCGCCGCCGGCGCTGTCATAACGGACGCGTTCGGCGATACGATCACCTTTGCCGGGATCAAGGCGGCCGAGCTGCAAGCGCACGCAGGCGATTTCCATCTGGTCTGAGCCGGAGGAGGGCGTCCTGCGGCTTGATTCATAAAACCACCCGCCGCAATCTGCTTGCGGCGGGGGGGGGGTCGGGGCATTTGAAAAGACG
>NZ_BOVL01000026.1:136633-387095 GCF_019972155.1 Bradyrhizobium sp. RD5-C2
CCGCAATCTGCTTGCGGCGGGTGGGTGATCGGGACATTCGAAATGACGTGGCGTTTGCCGATATTTGCCATCTCCGCAATCACCCTTGGTGTGATCGACATGACCGCGACGACGCAGATGAACGCGACAAGTGCACTTGCCGCTTCGCCGATCTCGGGCGCCGCGCCGCTTGAGGTGACCTTCACCGGCATGGGGCCGGGGATGCTGGAGGGGGTGGTCGTGCTCGATTTCGGCGACGGCCGGACCGATGACACGATCTCACCGATCCGCGGCTTTCGGCGGACGCACGTCTATCGCGCGGCTGGATCGTATACGGCCGTGCTCAAGAGCGGCGCGTACGGCGGTCAACGCCCGGCCGTGCTGGGCGAAATCGGGCGGGTAACCATCATTGTGGATTGAGTCGAATCTCTCTCTCCCGTGACGCTACGGCGCGCGCAGCGCGTCTCGAAGGGTAAGCGCCGCGCCGGTGCGGCGCCATGCTCAGGCAATCCGAAGCACGAGGCTGACCAGTTCGGGCTGGCGGTGCGTGCCGGTTTTGGCGAAGGCCGACTTCAACTGGTTGCGTGCCGTGTCCCGAACGATCCCGAGCCGTTCGGCAGCGTCGTCGATCGAGAGGCCGCCCGCGAGCAGCGCCACCAGCCGCGCTTCTGCCGGCGTGAGGCCGAATGCCTGCGCGATCATGCCGGGCTCGGGCATCGCGCGTGGCGTCAAATTGACGAAGATCAGCATCGCCCGCGCGCCGAGGAAGACGTTGCGTGCCGCACCGTCGATCGGCAACACGCGCAACACCACGGGCCCCTTGTGCATGCGGTGGATCACGATCGGTTCGATCGGCAGCGCCGCGCGCTCGGGGGCAGCCCGGATCAGATCGACGACTTGATCAAGCCGCGCCTGTGCCGCTTTGTCGCGCACGATCAGCCGGCGATCCCTGATCCTGATATCAGCGTCGAAGCCGGCATCGGCCGCTTCGTTGCGATCGATCACGAGGCCCGCGCGGTCGAGTACGACGGCCGGCTGCCGCACCCGGTCGAGAATGCCGGTGATGGAGGCGAGCGCGATGCGGCCGACCGCAGTCGACAGTGTCGCTGTCTCCGTCAGGCGCGGCCCCAGCTGCGCCAGCAGCCGCGTCTCGCGTGTATCGAAATGTCCTTCCTCTCCGGTGCGCTGCAACGTCAGCACCCACGGTGCGCTGTCGGCCCAGAAGCCGATGCCGGCGAACCATTTGAAGCCGAACGGATACAGCACCTCGTTGTACATCGGATCGGACCGGATCTGCTCGGGCGTCAGCAAGTCCTGATCGGTGATCACTTCGCCGGCCATTGCTCGCGGAACGCCTGGAGCGCGCGAATCCTGCTCATGCCAGTTGTGTGCGAAGTAGTGCTGCACCATCTCTTCGGTCGACGCCGTGCGCGGCACGTCCGGGGTCCGCACGTCGCTTTGCAGTAGCACGGCGCCGGTTGCGCCTACCGCTTCGCAGATCGACGTCATGATGCCGGTCCACGCCGCCGGGTCGACCACGGCGTCCCCCAGCCGCGCCATCACGCTGGACATTCGATCTGGGTCGATATCCCCGTTCATGCAGGGAAGTGTTGCGCGAGGTGGCGTCGCGCGACAAGCGCTAAGTTGCAGTCCTGCCAAAGGAAATAGTCGTATTGGATCGTCACTCGCCCGTCTTGCGACGGCGAGGGTTCAATCCGCCTGCTTTGGCCGGTATGCGGCGAAGAACACCCGTGTCGCGCTGTCGACGACATCAGCGATCCGCTCAGGCGAGGGCGACGGATTGGCCTGGAAGATGAACGCCTGGAACAGCGTTGCCTGGCACATCTGCATGAACTGCCAGGCCGCGAGCTGATAGTCGTCGATCACCAGCTCGCCGAGCGCGGCGCGTGCCTCGAGATAGGCGGCGAAGCGGTCGACGGTGTGGGCGATCACATGGGTGTAGAACCGGCTGCCGAGCTCGGGCATCCGCTCGGCGATCGCCATCACGGTGCGGATCGCCGAGCCGCCGCCGGGGCGACACAGCACCGCGACATAGGCGCGGCCGAATTCGGGGAGGGTGGTGTCGACGTCGCGCGCCGGATCGAAGTTGAACGCGACCTTGCCCTGTTCGCGCTTTTCCTCCTCGACGATCGCCGCGAACAGCCCAGCCTTGTCGGGGAAATACACGTACAGGGTGCCCTTGGAGACGGCGGCGGCGCGGGCGATCTCGCCCATGCTGGCGCCGTCGAAGCCGAGCTCCAGGAATACCTTGCGGGCGCCGTCCAGGATCTGGCGGCGCTTCGAGGATTCCTCGTCGCCGGCGACGAGGTGGAGGGGGTTTGGGGGCGCTGCAACCATTGATTTAGCTTCTCACGAAAGAACCCAACCCAGAATCAGTCCGGGAAGAATCGAAGCCTTATAATCCGCTGGACGGGAATATAGATTGACCGAACCGTTCGGTCAATGGTATTGGTGCGAGTGGCGATGCGCCGTACGGCCTTTCTTCCGCCATTGCGGGCGTCGAGATTTTTTCTGGGGAGCCTTGGTTATGGCCGCAGCACGAGATCAGGCTGCACGCATTGTTCGTTCCGAGCCTGACATGGCCGAGGACGCGATGGCGCGCGACGCGTCCGTCGATCTCGGTGAGCAGGCCAGAACTGACGAGGCCAAGAGTCCCGGCGACAAAGGTCCTGGTGACAAGCGTCCCGCCGAGGCGCCGCCCGCTTCCGCACCCGAGCAGCCGGCGGCGTCGCCTGTCGCCGCAGCACCGAAGTCCGGCAAGCGCAGATTCGTGATGATGGGTGTGCTCGGGCTGCTCGCGCTCGCCGCCGCGAGCTATGCCGCCTATTACCTGATGGTCGGGCGCTTCTACATCTCGACCGACGACGCCTATGTCCGGGCGAACAACACCATGCTCGGCGCGCGCGTCGCGGGCCATATCGCGGCGATCCTGCCTGGCGACAACGCGCTGGTGCGCGCTGGCGATGTGATCTTCCGGATCGATGACGGTGACTATCGCATCGCGGTCGATGCCGCGCGCACGCGGATCGCGACCCAGCAGGCGACGATCGAGCGCATCGGTCGCCAGGTCGCGGCGGCCGAAAGCTCGGTGGAGCAGGCGCAGGCGCAACTCGTCTCCGCCGAAGCCGGTCTGAAGCGCGCCGATCTCGATTTCGATCGCCAGCAAGCCCTGAGTACCAAGGGCTTTGCCTCGCGCGCCACTTTCGAAGTCTCCGAAGCCGGCCGTGATCAGGGCGCGGCCGCGGTGCGGTCGGCGCAGGCTGCCTACGATGCCGCAAAGAGCAACGTCGATGTCACCAAGGCGCAGCAGGCCGAGGCCCGCGCCCAGCTTGCCGAGTTGCAGACCCAGCTCGCCAAGGCCGAGCGCGATCTCGATTTCACCCAGGTGCGCGCGCCGGTCGACGGCACCTTCTCCAACCGCCTGGTCAACACCGGCGACTACATCAATGTCGGCCAGCGGCTCGGCAATGTGGTGCCGCTCGACGGCGTCTTCATCGACGCCAACTACAAAGAGACCCAGCTCAAGCGCATCCGTACCGGACAGCGGGTGACGATCAAGGTCGACGCCTACGGCTTCCGCAAGTTCACCGGCATCGTCGACAGCATTTCGCCGGCGGCAGGCTCGGTGTTCACGCTGCTGCCGCCCGACAACGCCACCGGCAACTTCACCAAGATCGTGCAGCGCCTGCCGGTCCGCATCCGGGTGCCGAACAGCGTCGCGAAGCAGGGCATGCTGCGCGCCGGGATGTCGGTCTACACCACCGTCGACACGCGAGAGGGCGCGGCCGACGCCGACGCCGATACCGACCTCGACGCGTCGATGATGATCCATCCGCAGTGATGCCTTGAAGCTTCGAACCGCAGGTTCGAAGCGCGGAGCCTGATGAGCCCATGGCCGACGCGACCACTGCTTCGCCCTCGATGATGACCGGCGCCTCGGAGACCGAGCGGCTCCAGCCCAAGCGGGTGGTCGCCTTCATCATCATGGTGTTCGGCATGTTCATGTCGATCCTGGACATCCAGATCGTCTCGGCCTCGCTCACCGAGATCCAGGCCGGCCTGTCGGCGTCGTCGACCGAAGTGTCGTGGGTGCAGACCGCCTATCTGATCGCCGAGGTGATCGCGATCCCCTTGTCGGGATTCCTGTCGCGCGCGCTTGGCACCCGGCTGCTGTTTGCGATCTCGGCGTTCGGCTTCACGGTGTCCAGCCTGCTGTGCGGCTTCGCCTCCTCGATCGAGCAGATGATCCTGTGGCGCGCGCTGCAGGGCTTCCTCGGCGCCGGCATGATCCCGACGGTGTTCGCCTCGGCCTACACCATCTTCCCGCGCTCCAAGTTCTACATCGTGGCGCCGATCATCGGCCTGGTCGCGACGCTGGCGCCGACCGTTGGGCCGACCGTCGGCGGCTACATCACCGATCTGATGTCGTGGCACTGGCTGTTCTTCATCAACATCGTGCCCGGAATCATCATCACCGTCGGCGTGCTGGCGCTGGTCGATTTCGATCAGCCGAACTTCGCGCTGCTCGAGCGCTTCGACTGGTGGGGCCTGATCTTCATGGGCGGCTTCCTCGGCTCGCTCGAATATGTGCTCGAGGAAGGCCCGCAATATGAATGGCTGCAGGACACCTCGGTGGCGATCTGCGCCGCGATCGGTTTCGTCTCGGCGGTCGCCTTCTTCTGGCGGGTGCTGACCGCGGAGGAGCCGATCGTCGATCTCTATGCCTTCTCCAACCGCAACTTCGCGGTCGGTTGCGTGCTGCAGTTCTGCATCGGCATCGGGCTCTACGGCCTGACCTACGTCTATCCGCGCTATCTTGCCGAGATCCGCGGCTACAGCGCGCTGATGATCGGCGAGACCATGTTCATCTCCGGCATGACGATGTTCTTCATGGCGCCGGTGGTCGGCCGTCTCATGCAGAAGGTCGATCTGCGCTACATCATCGCCTTCGGCCTCGTCACCTTCGCGCTCGGTTCCTGGCAGATGACCTGGATCACGCGCGAGTACGATTTCTACGAGCTCCTGGTGCCGCAGATCCTGCGCGGCATCGGCATGATGTGCGCGATGGTGCCGACCAACAACATCGCGCTCGCCACGCTGCCGCAGGACCGCGTCAAGAACGCCTCCGGCCTGTTCAACCTGATGCGCAATCTCGGCGGCGCGGTCGGGCTTGCCGTGATCAACGAGGCGCTCAACGACCGCACCGATCTGCACATCTCGCGGCTGCAGGACCGTGTGACCTGGGGCAATGCGACCGCGGTCGAGACCCTCAACAATTTCGCCCAGCGCCTGCAGGGCATGGGCGATGCCACGACCATGGCGATGAAGCAGCTCTCGCAGCTCGTGCATCGCCAGGCTCAGGTGATGAGCTATGGCGACGCATTCTTCATGCTGTCGCTGTTCTATGTCGGCCTCAGCCTCCTGGTGCTGTTCGTCAACAAGCCGCCGTCGATGACCGCGGGCGGCGGCGACGCGCATTGAGCGCATCGGCTTTTGCGTGGTGTGCGCCCGGTCGCGTGCAGAGCGTTGCATCGCCGACACATTGACGCACTCTCGTTCTTGTCATCTTGCCAATTGCGCGTGATGCATTTATAAGCAGCGCATTCCTTACTCGAACCCGGGAGATGCGCATGAAGTCGTTTATTCCGCAGATCGCGCGCCCGCGTTCGATGGTGCTTGACGTCGTAGCGCGTTAGCTCCCGGCGCTGATCGGGCCTGATCCCCGATCACCCAAACTTCCCAACACGTTATCTACAATTTCCAGCGACATTAGCGGCCGGATTCCGTCCGCCTGTCGCCTCAGATGGAGCCGGCTTGCGCTGCAGAAGCGTGGCCGGAATGTGCCATGACCTCTCTGACGACCAAGCGACCGGCCGCGATCCGGATCGTCCTGCCATTCGTGTTCCGCCACTGGCTGGAGCAGCCGCTGCGCGCCTTCGCCGTCACGGCGGGCTTCCTCGGTGCGACCGCGGCCGACCTGTTCATGCCGGTGTTTTCCGGCCATTTGGTTGATGCGCTGACCGCGGGTGCCACCGATGCCGCCGCGCGCCATGCGGCGATGCTGGCATTCGGCGCCATCGTCGGCCTCGGCGCGCTGTCGCTGATGCTGCGGCTGGTCGGTATCCAGACCATCGTGCCGTTCACGCTGAAGACGATGTCCGATGTCGGGCAGCAGGCCTTCATGCGCGTGCAGCGCTTCTCGACCGACTGGCACGCCAATTCGTTCGCGGGCTCCACCGTGCGCAAGATCACGCGCGGCATGTGGGCGCTCGACCTGCTGAACGACACCATCCTGATGGCGCTGTTGCCGTCGCTCGTGGTGCTGCTCGGCTCGATGATCCTGCTCGGGCTGCACTGGCCATCGCTCGGCGCGGTGATCGCTGTCGGCTCGGTGATCTATGTCGCGATGACCATGGTGTTCCAGGTGCGCTACGTCGCGCCGGCCGCGCGCGTCTCCAATGCGTGGGACACCAAGGTCGGCGGCACACTGGCCGACGCCTTGACCTGCAACGCGGTGGTGAAGTCGTTCGGCGCCGAGACGCGCGAGGACATGCGGCTCGACGGCGTCATCAGTCGCTGGCGTCGGCGGGTGCGGCGGACCTGGTTGCGCTACAACCACACCTCGACGGCGCAGCTCCTGGTGCTGTTGTGCTTCCGCGCTTCGGTGATCGGCGGCGCGATCCTGCTGTGGGCGGCCGGCCACGCCACGCCGGGCGACGTCACCTATGTGCTGACCAGCTACTACATCATCCACGCGTATCTGCGGGATGTCGGGATGCACATCAACAACCTGCAGCGTTCGGTCAACGACATGGAGGAGCTGGTGCAGATCCATGGCGAGCCGCTCGGCATTGTCGATGCAGATGACGCGAGGACGATCGACATCCAGGGCGGCCGCATCGTGTTCGACGACGTCACGTTCCACTATGGCGGCCATCGCTTGCCGCTCTATGACGGGCTGTCTGTCGACATCGATGCCGGCGAACGCGTCGGCCTCGTCGGGCGCTCCGGCTCCGGCAAGACGACCTTCGTCAAGCTGGTGCAGCGGCTCTACGACGTCACCAGTGGCAAGATCCTGATCGACGGTCAGGACATCGCCAGGGCGACGCAGCAATCGCTGCGCAGCCAGATCGCGATCGTGCAGCAGGAGCCGATCCTGTTTCACCGCACGCTGGCGGAGAATATCGCCTATGGCCGGCCGGGCGCCAGCATGGAGGCGATCGAGCAGGCGGCGCGGCTTGCCAATGCGCACGACTTCATCATGCGGCTGCCGAAGGATTACGGCACGCTGGTGGGCGAGCGCGGCGTCAAGCTGTCGGGCGGCGAACGGCAGCGCGTGGCGCTGGCGCGCGCCTTCCTGGCGGATGCGCCGGTCCTGATCCTGGACGAGGCGACCTCGAGCCTCGATTCGGAATCCGAGGCGCTGATCCAGCAGGCTATGGAGCGGCTGATGAAGGGCCGCACCTCGATCGTGATCGCGCACCGGCTGTCGACCGTGCGCAGCATGGATCGCATCCTGGTGTTCGATCGTGGCGAGATCGTCGAGCAGGGCACGCATGAGGTGCTTGCCGCGCGGCAGGGCGGTATCTACCGCGGCCTGTTCGAGCGGCAGGCGACCGAGTTTGGCCAGGCGGCGGCGGAATAAGGCGGCGGCGCGCGGCTGACGGATCGATCTCCGGCAGCCGCGCGCCCGAATTGACACGAGACGATTTGAGACTGGAATTGAAATGAAAGACCTTACGCGCGGCTCCATTGTGAGCCACATATTGGTCATGGCTCCCCCGATCGTGGTCGGCATGATCACGATCATGATCTGCCAGCTGGTCGACCTGTATTTTGTCGCGGGTCTCGGCGACGCGGCCGTCGCCGGGGTGGCCGCAGCCGGCAATGCCGGCTTCCTCGTCAACGCGCTGATGCAGGTGCTGGGCGTCGGCAGCGTCGCGCTGATCGCGCATGCGGTGGGACGCAAGGACCGCGGCGACGCCAACCTCGTGTTCAATCAGTCGGTCGTGCTGTCGGTGCTCTGCGGGCTGTTGACGCTGGCCGTGGGGGCATTGCTGTCGCGCCCTTATATGCGCTCGGTCGCGACCGACCCGGCCACCATCGAGGCGGGCACCACCTATCTCCTGTGGTTCATGCCGGCGCTGGCGCTGCAATTCATCATCCAGGTGATGGGGTCCGCGCTGCGGGCAACCGGTATCGTGCGGCCCAGCATGCTGGTGCAGGCGGTGGCGGTCATCATCAACATCGCGCTGGCGCCGGTCCTGATCGCGGGCTGGGGCACCGGTCACGCGCTCGGCGTTGGCGGCGCGGGTCTGGCAAGTTCGATCGCCGTTCTCATCGGCGTGCTGATGCTGTTCGCGTATTTCCGCAAGCTGGAACGCTATGTCGGATTCGATCCCGCGCAATGGCGTCCACGGTTGCGGCAATGGGCGCGCATCCTCAATGTCGGCCTGCCTGCCGGCGGCGAGTTCGCGCTGATCTTCGCCTGGATGGGCGTGATCTATTATGTGCTGCGCGATTTCGGCCCGGCGGCCCAGGCCGGGTTCGGCATCGGGACGCGCGTGCTCGGCCTGATCCAGATGCCGGCATTGGCGGTGGCGCTCGCCGCCGGCCCGATCGCCGGACAGAATTATGGCGCGGGCAATGGCAGGCGCGTGCAGGAGACCTTCGCCAAGGCGGTGTCGATCGGCACCGTCGTCATGATCGTCTTCACGATTCTCGCGCAGTGGAAGCCGGGACTGTTGCTCGACGGCTTCTCGAACGATCGCGAGACCATGGCGGTCGCAGGAGGGTTCCTGCACTTCGTCTCCATCAATCTCGTCGCGCAGGGCGTGATCTTTACCTGCAACAGCATGTTCCAGGGCCTCGGCAACACCAGGCCGGTGTTGCTGAGTTCGGCCGTGCGCCTCTTCACCTATGCGGTGCCGGTGATCTGGCTCTCGAGACAGCCCGGCTTCCGGATCGAGCATGTGTGGTATTTGTCGATCGCGACGACGACGCTGCAGGCCGGTTTGAGCTTGTGGTTGCTGCGTCGCGAATTCAGCAAGCGTCTCGTGCCGCCGGCGCGCGACGTCGCGCCGGAACGCGTTGGTCTCGAGCCGGTGGGATGACCGGCTCAGCCGATGTTGCGGTGGCGGTCGGTCATCTCGGCGCCAGCCCGTTCCATACCAGCGCCACGCCGGACAGGAACAACAGCACCAGCACGATGTCGGAAAAATTGCGGTCGCTGAGTGCGTGGTAGAGGCGGGCGCCGAGCCAGGCGCCGAGCAGCGTTCCCGGAAACGCGCAGGCCACGAGCCAGATCAATTCGGGCTTCACCAGGCCGCTTGCGATCTGGACCAGAAGCGCGGCCGCCAGGATCGTGAAGTTGAAGATCTGAAACACGCCGCGGCGCTGCTGCTTGCCCCAGCCGCGCAGGCTTGCCCACAGGATCGGGAGCGGGCCTGACAGTCCGGCGAGGCCGCCGAGGATGCCGCCGGCAAATCCGATCGCGCCGTCGGCCCATTTGCCGCCGAAGGCGATCGACATCGGCTTGCGTTGCAGGAACAGCAGGGTCGGGAACACCAGCAGGAAAACGCCGATCGTCAGCTTGAAGACCTCGGGGTCGGCGCGGGCGATCAGCAGGATGCCGATCGGCACGCCGGCCAGGCCCGCGATGACGAACGGCCAGACCAGACGGAAATCGATGGTCTTCCAGATCGACGGCAGCGTCGACACCTGCGCGATCACCGAGCAGACCAGCACCAGCGGCACCGCAAGCGTCGGCGGCAGCACATAGAGCCAGATGCCGAGCGCCATCAGTGCGGTGCCGAAGCCGGCCAGCCCGGAGACGAAACCGCCGGCAAGCGCGCCGAAGAACAGGACCGCGTAGCTTGCCGGGTTCATCGTGGCCTTTCGATCGTCATTCCGGGGCGATGCGAAGCATCGAACTATGGCGCGCAATTGCGCGCCTGAGAATCTCGAGATTCCGGGTCTGGTCCTTCGGACCATCCCGGAATGACGATCATGTTTTGCCGCGACGTTTACACGACGCGCGCGGCGGGTACACTTCAAAATCGCGGCTCATCAACGACAATCGGAATGGAAGCGTGCCCATGACTGCGAATTCGTCGAAAACCGTTCTGGTCTGTCACGGCGCCTGGTCGGCCGGATGGGCGTGGAAGAAGATGCATCCTTTGATGCAGGCCGCCGGGCACCGGCTGGTCACGCCGAGCTACACCGGGCTCGGCGAGCGCGCGCACCTTGCCCATCAAGGGCTCGACCTGGAGGCGCATATCCAGGACGTGCTCAGCGTCATTTCATACGAAGATCTGCGCGACATCGTGCTGATCGGCCACTCCTATGGCGGCATGGTCGCGACGGGCGTCGCAGACCGGGTGCGCGGGCGGATCGCGCAGATGATCTATATCGACGCCTTCGTGCCGCGCGACGGCCAGTCGCTGTTCGACCTCAACGAGCCGGCCATCGAGACCATGCGCGAGCTCGCTAGCGACGGCGACGGCTGGCGCATCCCGCCGATGCCGCCGCCGCCGGATACGTCTCCAGCAGATGTCGAATGGCTCACAGCGCGCCGCGTCGACATGCCGATCAAATGCTTCGAGCAGAAGCTGAAGCTGCAACACGGCGAGACGAATTTGCCGCGCAGCTACGTCTACGCGACCCGCACCACCCAAGCCGATACGTTCGGCCAGTTCGCCAGGCGCATCAAGAATGAACCCGGCTGGCGCTATTTCGAGATCGACGCCAGCCACTCACCGAACGTCACCGCCCCGGAGGCGCTTATGGCGCTGCTGCAGGAGATCGTGGCGTAGCGATTCGTCATTGGGTTCGATGCGGAGCATCGCACCCGGCATCTCGAATTCTGTCGCCGATTGTGCGCGACGCTACCGCGAGACAGCCTTCGCAGCCGACCCGAGCGAGGCAGCCGCATCTCTCTTGCAAACCAGCTTTAGCCTATATAACAACTCGATCGGCTTGTTTCAGCTGGAGGTTGTCGGTGCAAACACTAGGCTTGACTCTGAAAGCGGCGATCGTCGCACTGCTGCTGCTGTCGAGTGTCGACGCCAATGCGGCGCGGGTCGATGTGGGCCCCCGTACTTGCAGCAATCAGCGCGATCGGTGCGTTGCCTACCGGTTTCGCATTGGTCCGATCGGGTCCGAAGAGGTCTGCATGAGCGTGTTTCGTGGCTGCATGCGGTCTGGTGTTTGGGACGGCGCTACTGCGTTTCCCTATGGGGGAGCACGTATCACCGGAATGATCCGTCGCTAGTGCAGCCTTGCTGCGGTGGCCGTTGTCCAATTAGGCCCACGGCCCGCAGCAGGAGATCGGTTCCTGACGAGCCGTCATTCCGGGGCGACGCGAAGCATCGTCCCGGAATCGATCGGGTGCGTGTGTTCACCCGGCGTCATGCGCCACGCGCGTCGCGCGCGGCCTGAGCGACTTTCGTCGCCTGCGACACGCGTCCGATTTTCGCGCCTGCAATGATCTTTCTTCGACGTTCGCTTGGCTTCGGCGCCATGCCTTCGCTCGGGGTTGCTCCGGCCGAGGGACGGGTTGTGAAGTTCGCAGCTCGGTGCAGCGCGAGGGCTTTTCGAGCCGCTTCGACATGCGCAGTCCGGGTCGCCAGATTGTGCTGACGCTTGAGCTCCGTGTTCACCCGCTTCAACGCCGCTGCGAACACTTGCTTCCGTTCTGATGCATGCGTGGCGGTTCCCGGAAAGCTTGTCCCGCGAGCCTCGGCTTTTCCGCGGCTCTCTCGCTGCTTTTGCCGGCCGACCGTTCGTTCCTTGTCGCGCATCTTGCGCAAGCGGGGGCGCATGGCCTCGAGCTCGGCTACCTCGACGCCATAGATTGCGGGATGATGCGTCAGGCGGATTGCTTCATATTCTTCGTGGCTGAGAATGCTGCGCTCGAACTTGCAGGCAACCGACATTATCATTCCTCCTCTTGATCTTCTTGAATTTGGGGGCAGAAGGACACGCCCAACTCGAGCGGATCATAGCTGCAATGCCGCCGGATGGCCAATCTGCCACCATCCAAACTGGGACAGTTTCGATCGCAGCGATCGATCGCCTTGCGATAGCGTCAAAGTACGGTGGCTCCTACTTTTCTGCTTCGTCGTCCTTGAGACGAATCCCTTCAGTTCGCAGAGCCGCAAAGAGAGCCGCGATGTCTCCGGGCTCCATGTTGTTGGGACACATTCCGTTGAGTTGTTCGGTCGTGATCGTGCCAGTGCTCTTGGCGATATCCCGCGCCTTCGCCATGATTTTCTGAAGGTCCATCTGCGATCCTCCGCGAGGCACACATCTTACGCCCGCCAACCCATTATGTCGCCTTTTAAGAAACGTGCGCCTACGCCGCGAAGCGAACCAATCGCGTTGGTGCCGCCAACGATGAGGCAACATCCTTCGAGAAGTTCGCCATCGGAACCGGACGGTGACCGCAACTTTGTCTCGCATGTTCCGCCAAACCGCGACATAATCAGCGTCTCGCGTGCTGGTGAACATGGCCTCATGAACCGCAGCCCCGTGCTCGTAGATCTGGCGCTCCAGGGTGGAGGATCGCATGGTGCGTTCACATGGGGCGTCCTGGATCGACTTCTCGAAGAATCATGGTTTCAGATCGCGGGCATATCCGGGACATCGGCCGGAGCGATGAATGCCGCCGTGCTGGCGGATGGCTGGACCGCGGGCGGCGCTGCGGGCGCACGCGAAGCGCTTGAAAAATACTGGCGAAGCGTCTCACGCGCCGCCGCATTCAGTCCGTTGCAACGCTCGCCGCTCGACCGTCTGATGGGACGCTGGTCGCTCGACAGCTCTCCGGCCTATCTCTTCACGGATTTGATGTCGCGGATGCTTTCACCCTACGACCTCAATCCCCTCGGCTTCAATCCGCTGCGCGACATATTGAACAACAGCATCGATTTCGAGCGCCTTGCGCGCGCGCCGATCAAGCTCTTCATAACCGCCACACGGGTCCGTACGGGGCGGGGGCGGATTTTTCGCAACGCGGAGATTACCGCGGATGTCCTGCTCGCGTCGGCCTGCCTGCCAACGATGTTTCGTGCGATCGAGATCGATGGCGAGCCCTATTGGGACGGCGGCTATGTGGGCAATCCCACGATCACGCCGCTGGTCCGCGAGACCGACGCACACGATACGGTCGTGGTCCAGATCAACCCGACCGAGCGGCCGGAGCAGCCGCGCACGGCCGCTGACATTCTCGACCGGCTCAACGAGATCTCATTCAATTCGCCGCTGGCAAAGGAGCTGCGGATGATCGCGTTGCTTCGTCAGGTTGCCGACCCCGGCACCGGAGAGGGCGCCCGCTGGGCCCAGATGAAAACGCATCGGATCAAGAGCGACATGCTTGCGACGTTCGGTTCATCATCCAAGCTCAATGCCGAATGGGCGTTCGTGACCAAGCTGCACGAGGAAGGGCGGCGTGCCGCCGGCGAATTCCTCGACGCGCATGGCGCCGATATCGGTGAGCGCTCGACCGCCGATCTGGATATTCTGCTGGCGGAGTGCTGAGCCGATGGGTCTACTCGGCATTCTCGTCGGGCTTGGACTGCTGGTCGGTCTTGCGTTCCGCGGCTGGAGCGTCCTGCTGCTCGCGCCGCTCTGTGCGTTGGTGGCCGCAGCCTTCGGTGGCGAGCCGTTGCTTGCCAACTGGACGCAGACCTTCATGGGCAGCGCGTCGGACTTTCTCGCGCAGTTCTTTCCGATTTTCCTGCTTGGCGCCGTGTTCGGGAAACTCATGGATGACAGCGGCGCGGTCGGTGCGGTCGCGGGCTTCATCTCCCGATGTCTGGGCGAACGCCGTGTCATCCTCGCGGTCGTGCTCGCGGGTGCACTGGTCACCTACGGCGGCGTCAGCCTCTTCGTCGCGTTCTTCGTCATCGTTCCGATGGCGCAGTCGCTGTTTCGCACGGCAGGGATTCCGCGTCGTTTGGTGCCGGCGGCGGTTATTCTCGGGACTTCGACCTTTACCATGTCGGCGCTGCCGGGCACGCCGTCGATACAGAATGCGATACCGATGCCTTTCTTCGGCACGACTCCGTTTGCCGCGCCGGGCCTTGGCATTGTCGCATCGATGATCATGCTTGGTGTCGGGCTTTGGTGGCTTCTTCGCGCGGAGAAAGCGGCGCGTCGCACAAATGAGGGTTATGGCGACGAGCCGCCGGTTTCGGCGGATGTAGCCGACGATGAGTTGTTGCGCGAGCGGGCGACGACGGCGCGAGAATTCGACCCGGCGGAGATCCGCCACGGACATCACAGCGACGCCGCCGTCCCGGTCTTCAACGCCATCCTTCCCCTGATCGTCGTTGTCGCAGTCAATCTGCTGATGTCGCTCGTTGTCCTGCCCCGGCTTGATTTCTCATTCCTGGCCGAACAGCGATGGGGAAATACATCACTGGCTGCCGTGGCCGGTGTCTGGTCGGTTGTCGTGGCGCTGGCGGGAGCGATCGTAACGGTCATACTCTGCAACTGGACGCGACTGCCCGCATTGCGACGAACCATGGATGCCGGCGCCAATGCGTCGGTGCTGCCGGCGCTCAGCGTCGCAAGCCTTGTCGGATTCGGCGCCGTAGTCGCCTCGCTTCCCGCTTTCGGCGTGGTGCAGGAATGGGTATTGCGAATTGAGGGCGGCCCATTGGTGTCGCTCGCAGTCGCGACGAACATCCTTGCCGCGCTGACGGGGTCGGCTTCCGGCGGCTTGACGATTGCGCTCGATGCGCTGGGCAAGACCTATATGGGTCTTGCTGCGGAGGCGGGTATTGATCCCGGCCTTCTGCATCGCGTCGCGGTGATCGGCTCGGGAACACTGGACATTCTGCCTCACAACGGCGCGGTCGTTAGCCTGCTCGCGATCTGCGGGCTCAAGCATCGCGACAGCTATCTCGACATCGTCATGGTCGGCATTGTGAGTTCCGTCATTGCTCTCGCCGCGGTGATTGCAATCGGCACCGCGTTCGGGTCGTTCTGACGCAAGACGATGGGTCGGCTCGACCGGCCGAGGGCGCGCGTAGCTGGAACGAAGTTTACCGAAAATGGCGAGGGGCCCGGCGTGTTGCGCCGAGCCCCTCATACTCCAAAATATCAGCCGGCCTGTAAGCCGGGTTCTGTAGGGCACCATTCTTGCGAATGGTACGCGACGGCCATTCCTCTGGGACAAGGTTTGCACCTTGCCTCGAGCAACCTACCCGGACAGCGGGCCTGACATCGCCCTGCGGTGTTATCGCGCGAGCGCGAACTAACCGCGTTGCCGTCCCTATTCGGTTTTGCTCCCGGTGTGGTTTGCCATGCCGTCTCCGTTGCCGGAAACGCGGTGCGCTCTTACCGCACCTTTTCACCCTTGCTTCCTCCGAGGAGGGAGCGGTTCGTTCTCTGTGGCACTTTCCCTGGGGTCGCCCCCGCCGGACGTTATCCGGCACCGCATGTCGATGGAGCCCGGACTTTCCTCCCCCGCGGCCTTTCGGCACCAGCGGGAGCGGCCGTCCGGCCGACTGACGGCCTGTGCATGCGGGCTTTGGCCGCCCGCGTCAAGCGATTGCGATGGTTAACCGGTCGCCGGCGTTCGATTTTGACATCCGCGAAGGAGGAGCTTTTGATATCGATTTGATCGAACCAAAGGGGTGAGGCGCCATGGACACCGAACTGGCCCGGACGTTCCTGACGGTGGTGAGCGCCGGCAATTTCATCACCGCGGCGGAACGGCTTCACGTCAGCCAGTCGACGGTCAGCACCCGCATTCACACCCTCGAGCAGCAGCTCGGCTGCGTGCTGTTCGTGCGCAACAAGGCCGGCACCACGCTGACGCCGGCCGGCCGGCAGTTTCAGCGTCACGCCTCGGTGCTGGTCCGCACCGTCGAGCAGGCCCGCCACGATGTCGGAATCCCCAAGGGGTTTTCCGCGACGCTGGTGGTCGGCGGCCGCATCGGACTTTGGGAAGAGTATCTGCTGCGCTGGCTGCCGCTGATGACGCGGGCGCATCCCGACATCTCGATCCGCGCCGAGAGCGCACTCGAGCCCGAGCTGATGCAGGGCCTGGTCGAGGGACGCATCGATATCGGCGTGATGTACACGCCGCAGAGCCGCCCGGGCCTCAAGGTCGAGCAGCTGTTCGAGGAACAGCTCATCCTGGTGTCGACCGATCCCAAGAGCGCACCGGAGCCGGGGCAGGGCTATGTCTATGTCGATTGGGGACCGGAATTCTATGCGCGTCACGCGACGCTGTTTCCGAACTTCACCGGCCCTGCGCTGACGGTGAATATCGGCTGGCTCGGATTGCAGCATCTGCTGGTGAATGGCGGCTCCGGCTTCTTCGCGCGCCGCATCGTGGAGCCGCTCCTGAAGGCACGGCGGCTGCACGCCGTCGCCGGCGCACCCAGCTTTGCGATGCCGGCCTATGTCGCCTATCCGGCTGATCGCCAGGACGACCATCTGGCGCGTGCGGTCGCGATCATGCATCGCCTCGCCGCATCTCAGGTCCAGGTCGCCACGGAGGTCCCGCGGGCCAAGACCGGCACGCGGCGGCGGCGTTGATCGCAATTGCTATCGGCATCGCCGATCGGTTGCATCGGCATTCTTCGCTTGTCAGCGCCTTCGCCAGAGTCCAGAGCAGGATCGGGATCAGCAGGAGGTCAGGCGATGGACATTGCGGCAGCGGTGGGAGATGCGTTGCTCAACAGCGCGTCCGACGCGATCGTTGCGACCGATGCGAGAGGCCGCATCACCCTGTGGAATCCCGGCGCGGCCAGGGTATTCGGCTTCACGCCTGAGGAGGCCGTCGGACAATCGCTCGACCTGATCATTCCGGAAGCCTTGCGCGCGCGTCACTGGGCCGGCTTCCGCCACACGATGGCGACCGGGACGAGTCGTTACGGTCAGGGCGATCTGTTGTCGGTGCCTGCGCTGACCAAGGATGGCGCGCGGATCTCCGTCGAATTCACCATCGTGATGCTGCATGATGCGGAGCACAAGGTCGCCGGCACCGTCGCCGTGATGCGCGACGTGACCAAGCGCTTCGTGGAGCTCAAGGAGCTGCGGCGCCGCGCCGCGCAAGGCGGGCCATCCTGACAAGGCCGCTGGTGGCAACGCCAGCTATTTTCCCGATCGCAGACGGGATTCAGCCAGCGCGGTCACGAGGCCGACGATCAGCATCGAGGCGACAATGTCGGCTTCTGCACCGAAGCCAAACACGATTGCCGTCGCCGAGGCGACTGCCGCAAGGATTGCGATGGTCAGCCCTTCGTCGGCGACTAGCTGACGCAGCGCCTTCAGGCGCGTGATGCCCCCTTGCATCGCCTGTTCACACGCCGAGCGGATGGCCGGCCGCGGCGATCGCAGAGGCGACCTGGCTGGCACGGTGGCCCGGTTGCGCGACCATCCGGCCGCGCAGCATCCGATACAGCGTCCACAGCAGGAGCCGCCAAAGGCGTGTTGCTGACTGCGGCAGTAATGTCATGGCCAGTCCTCCTGATATCCCACCCAAGGCTACGCGCGGCCATGAATTTAACAAACGAATAATATTGGCGGTTGGTATCGGATTGTCAGATATAAGCTTCGGCCGGGTCCGCCCGCCGCGCGCCGGAGATGCGCTCACGCGGGCCGGCCAAAATAATTTATCCTGACCCTGTCGTCCTGCATGCCGCCCGTTCGACTGGGTGTCGGCGATCCAGCCGATCAAGAGGAGAGACGAGATGCAATATTTGCTGCTGATCTACCGGAGCGACGCGGAATACACCCACATGACCGCTGACGACCGCAAGGCCGTGACGGCGGAGTACGGCGCTTACACGCAGTCGATCATCCAGAGCGGGCACTTCAAGGCGGGCGACGGGCTGCAGCCGGTGTCGACGGCCACCACCGTGCGGGTTCGTGACGGCAAGACGCTGACGACCGATGGGCCGTTCGCGGAAACCCGCGAACAACTCGGCGGCTACTATCTGGTCGAAGCGAAGGATCTCGACACCGCGCTCGGCCTCGCGGCGCGGATTCCCGGCGCCAAGACCGGCTCGATCGAAGTCAGGCCGGTGATGATCTACGACAACCCGCGATGACGCCATTATCGCATCATGAATGCAGCGGCCGCGTCGCCTGGCGCGGCCGCTGAGCAACGATTGATGGCCATGACCCCCCGCCAGATCGAGAAAATCTTCCGCGACGAGGCGGGCCGGGCGCTCGCAACGCTGATCCGTCTCGTCGGCGATTTTGACCTGGCCGAGGATTCCCTGCAGGAGGCCTTCGCGGTCGCGCTCGAGCGCTGGCCGATCGGTGAATTCCCCGCCAATCCGCGCGCCTGGCTGGTCAATGTCGGCCGCAACAAGGCGATCGACCGCGTCCGCCGCGCGGTTTCGTTTCGCGGCAAGCAGCAGGAATTGACGCATCAATTGCTGCTGGATGCGGAGGCGTCGCCCGAGCCGGCCGATGCGACGCTCGATGACGACATGCTGAGGCTGATCTTCACATGCTGCCATCCGTCCTTTGCCGCCGAGGTCCAGGTTGCGCTGACCTTGCGCACGGTGTGCGGCCTGACCACGGCGCAGGTCGCGCGCGCGTTCCTGGTGAGCGAGGACGCGATGGCGCAGCGGCTGTTGCGTGCCAAGCAGAAGATAAAACTCGCCGGCATTCCCTATGAGGTGCCGGAGCGCGAGGCACTGGAGCCGCGGCTCACCGTCGTGCTTGCCGTGATCTACCTCGTCTTCACCGAAGGCTATGCCGCGACCGCCGGCGAGGATCTGATGCGGCCCGATCTGGCGCGCGAGGCGATCCGGCTGGCGCGGCTGCTCGACGGATTGATTCCGGCGCGCGGCGAGATCAAGGGCCTGCTGGCGCTGATGCTGCTGCACGATGCGCGCCGCGCCGGTCGCCAGACCGCAGGCGGCGACATCGTGCTGCTCGAGGAGCAGGACCGCTCGCTGTGGGATTTCCGACAGATTGCCGAAGGTGTGAGGCTGGTCGAGGAGGCGCTGCAGATGCCAGGCCGGCCGCAATCCTACGCGGTGCAGGCCGCGATCGCCGCACTGCACGCGCGCGCGCCGAGCTATAAGGATACCGACTGGCCGCAGATCGCCGGTCTCTATGAGGTGCTGCTCCGCATCAGCCCGTCGCCGGTGATCGAGCTCAATCATGCCGCCGCGGTGTCGATGGTCGATGGCCCGGCGCGTGCGCTCGATCTGATCGATGCGCTGGACGCGCGTGGCAGCTTGAAGGGATACGACCAGCTGCCCGCGGTGCGCGCCGATCTGCTGCGCCGCCTCGGCCGCAAGGACGAGGCGCGGCAGGCCTATGTTGCGGCCACCGCCGCGACGCAGCTTGAGCCGCTGCGACGGCTCTACGCGCGCCGGATCGCCGAGATGGGGTGACGCACTAACGTCTCCGCGTCATTGCGAGGAGCGAAGCGACGAAGCAATCCATCTATCCATGGGCGGAGGAATGGATTGCTTCGCTTCGCTCGCAATGACGATGGAGAGACCGAGCTTACTTCGTCGCATCCGGCGGCAGGCTCTCGAGCAGCGCGTGCAGCGTCGCCATGGTGGAGCGGTCGGCGATCCCGTCGACGCGCTCGGGGCGGAAGTGACGCTGGAAGGCGGTGACGACCTCCATGGTCGGGCCGTCGAACTTGCCGTTGGTCGGGATGTTGTAGCCATAGCGCCGGAACGCGGCCTGCATGTTGGAGACGCTGTCGCTGATCGCGCCGAGCTGCAACGCGTCGCCGCGCACGATCGGCACCGGCTGCACCCAGTGCCCGACGCCGGAATTGGCCAGCGAGTGCCAGGGGAATTTCTCGCCGGGATCCTTCTTGCGCCCCGGCGCCACGTCGGAATGGCCGAGCACGCGATGCGAGACCACGTTGCGGCGAAGCATGATGCCGCGGCACAGCGCGATGATGGCCGCGATCTGCCGCAGCGGGAAGTCGGGATAGCCCCAATCGTGGCCGCGGTTGACGATCTCGACGCCGATCGAACAGGAATTGATGTCGTCCTCGCCGGCCCAGGCGGCGACGCCGGCGTGCCAGGCGCGCTTGCTCTCCGGCACGCATTGCACGATGCGGCCGTCCTCGAGCACGATGTAGTGCGCCGAGACCTCGGTGCCGGCCGTACAGAGCTGGGCGATCGCGCCCTCGACGTCGGGCATGCCGGTGTAGTGCAGCACGATCATGTCGGGCTGCCGATTGTTGGCGCGGTCGCCGAAATTCACCGACGGGATCACGTCGGAGGCGATCGAGGAATCCGGCGTGAACGTCTCCACGTCGGCCACGCCCTTCGGAACAGGAAGGACGCGCTGACGCTTCGAATCAGCGTTGCCGGACGAGGACGAACCAGAAGCCATACGAATCACTCAAAACCCGAACCAGGAGAAAGCATTTTGACATATGGATAAACAAATAGGCGTTTACTATTCCTTTACCGTGAGGGCCGCCGCAATCGGCCTGCCGGTTCCAGGGTCTGCTCCATGAGCCGCGCAATGATGCCGGAGCGAGGGCCGAGAATATCACTCGAATGCGGATCAAAGTCGTGCGATTCCGCTAACCGATCATCAACGTTTTCTTAACGTTAAGTGCCGTTACTGAGAGGTGAAGTGCCGAACCGGTTTCGGGGACGGCCAAGGTCCGCTGTTGCGCGAAATCCCATGGAAACCCTCCCAATTCCGGTCGGATATCAGGATTTGCGGCCGAGGACGGGAGTTGGCGCTGGGATCACGCAGCGGCCTTTTTGCCGGAACAGCCAGCGCGAGGATTCGAGACGCAATGAGTCGGCGCGCAGCCAGCTTGCATGCCTGTTATGCGGCCCTGTCCGGGGGCGGCGCATGAGCGAACGTGCTCCCCGTCACATTTCCGTGCTGGGCCGCGAGGCGGTCGCCTATCTCGAGCCGCGCGCCGGCGGCATCTATGTCGACGCGACCTTCGGCGCCGGCGGCTACAGCCGCATGATTCTCGATGTCGCCGATACGCGCGTCATAGGCATCGACCGCGACCGCACCGCGATAACCGGCGGCTTCGATCTGGTCGACGGCGCGGGCGGCCGGCTGACGCTGGTCGAGGATCGCTTCTCCAATCTTGCCGACGTCTGCGCATCGCAGGGGGTGGATCAGGTCGACGGCGTCGTGATGGATGTCGGCGTCTCCTCGATGCAGCTCGACCAGGCCGAGCGCGGCTTCTCGTTCCGCCTCGGTGGTCCGCTCGACATGCGAATGGCGCAGAGCGGCCCGACCGCGGCCGATGTGGTCGCCACCGCGTCCGAGAAGCAGCTCGCCGACATCATCTATATCTTCGGCGAGGAGCGACACTCGCGCGGCGTCGCGCGCGCCATCGTCGCCGCGCGCAAGGACGCGCCGATCACGACGACCGAGGCGCTCGCCGACATCGTCGGGAAAGTCGTGCGCGCCAAGCCGAACGAAATTCATCCGGCGACGCGGACCTTCCAGGCGCTGCGCATCTTCGTCAATGAAGAGCTCGATGAGCTGCATCGCGCGCTGGCTGCGGCCGAGCGCGTGCTGAAGCCGGGCGGGCGACTTGCCGTGGTCTCGTTCCATTCGCTGGAAGACCGCATCGTCAAGAATTTCCTGAGCGAGCGCGGCAAGGTTTCCGGCGGCTCGCGGCATCTGCCGGAAGTGGCGCAATCCGCGCCGAGCTTTCAGATCCTGACCAAGCGCCCGGTGACGCCCGGAGACGCCGAGGTCTCAGCCAATCCGCGCGCCCGGTCGGCCAAGCTGCGCGCAGCCGAGCGCACTGCGGCGCCGGCGCATGCGGACGACGAGCTGCCATCATGGCCGCGTCTATCAGACCTGAAGCGAGGAGGCTGACGATGCGTCTCCTCCATCTCCTCGTCATCGGCATGCTGATCTTCGCGGCATCCTATGTCTACCGCATCAAGATGGAATCGACCGCGCGCGTCGAACGCGTGTTGCAGCTCAATGCCGAGATCCGCGAGCAGCGCAACGCGATCGCGACCTTGCGCGCCGAATGGGCCAAGCTCGACGCGCCGCTGCGGCTGCAAGGGCTTGCCGAGCGCCATCTGCCGCTGAAGCCGGTCAACGCCAACCAGTATGATTCCCTGAAGAACCTGCCGGAGCGGCCGCCGAGCTTCACGCGGCCCGGTTCGCGCGATCCGATCGGCGCGATGATCGACACCATCGAGGCCGCCGCCGCGCCCGACAGCACGACCGGCTCGATCGGCAAGCCGGCGACCGACCAGCCGGCCGCCGACCAGCCCGCGTCCGCAGAAGATTCCGAGCAGGGCGGGGGAGACCAGCAATGACGGGACCTGCCATGACCGATCCGGCACCCGCCACCACGCCGGCCGCGAAATCCGCCGAACCCTGGCGCACGCGGCTGATCCGCACGCTGCTGTACGGAAGCAATGTCGACCGCGCCGCGAAGGCGCGCGCGCGCGTCGGTCTTGCGATCCTCGCTTTTGCCGCGGTCTATTGCGTGCTGGCCGGACGGCTGGTGCTGTTCGCCGTTGGTGCCGACAGCCATGGCGCGCGGCGCACCGCCTCGCAGGACGCGATCGCCACCGCCAGGCCCGACATCACCGACCGTAACGGCGAAATTCTTGCCACCGACGTCAAGGCGCCGAGCCTGTTCGCCGAGCCGCGCCGCCTGATCGACAAGGACGAGGCGATCGAGCTCTTGACCGCGGCCTTGCCCGACCTCGACAACAGCGAAGTGCGCGACCGCCTGTCGTCGCGCAAGGGCTTTGTCTGGCTGAAGCGCGAGATCACGCCGAAGCAGCAACTCGACATCCACCGCCTCGGTCTTCCCGGCGTCGGCTTCCTGCGCGAGAACAAGCGCGTCTATCCGACCGGCAACGAGGTCGCCCACCTGATCGGTCTCGTCAACATCGACAACCAGGGCATCGCCGGCATGGAGAAGTGGCTGGACAGCAACGGTCTGGCCGATCTGCATCGCGCGGGCTTCGCCACCGACAGGCTGCAGAAGCCGGTGGAGCTGTCGGTCGATCTGCGCGTCGAGCACGCGCTGCGCGACGAACTGATCAAGGCGAAGGAGAAGTTCAAGGCCAAGGCCGCTTCCGGCCTCGTCTCCAACGTGCGCACCGGCGAGATCGTGGCGATGGTGTCGCTGCCGGATTTCGATCCGAACAATCCGAAGGAAGCGCACGATCCCGATCGCATCAATCGCCTGACCACCGGCGTCTACGAGATGGGCTCGACCTTCAAGGCGTTCACGCTGGCGATGGCGCTGGACAGCGGCCGGTTCGATCTCAACTCGATGTGGGATGCGCGCGGCCCGCTGCACTACGGCAAGTTCGCGATCCATGACGATCACAACATGGGCCGCATGATCAACATGAAGGAGGTGTTCTACTATTCCTCCAACATCGGCGCCGGGCGCATTGCGCTCGCAATGGGCGTCGACGCGCACAAGGCGTTCCTGCGCAAGATGGGGCAGCTCGAGCGGCTGCGCACCGAATTGCCGGAGAGCGCCTCGCCGATCGTGCCGAAGAAGTGGGGCGAATTGAACACCGTCACGATCTCGTTCGGTCACGGCATCGCGGTGGCACCGCTGCAGGCGGTGATGGGCATCGACGCGCTGGTCAATGGCGGCTACCTGATCCCGCCGACCTTCCTGAAGCGCACCGAGCAGGAAGCGATGGCGCTGGCCAAGCGCGTCATCAAGCCCGAGACCTCGGACAAGATGCGCTATCTGATGCGGCTCAACGCCGAGATCGGCACCGCGAAGAAGGCCGACGTCAAGGGCTACTACATCGGCGGCAAGACCGGCACCGCGGAGAAGGTGATCAACGGCCGCTACGCCAAGAAGCGCGTGCTGAACGCCTTCACCGCGATCCTGCCCGCCGACAATCCGAAATACCAGCTGCTGATCATGCTCGACGAGCCGCAGCCCCTGAAGGAGACGTACGGTTTCATCACCTCGGGCTGGAATGCGGTGCCGACCGGCGGCAACGTGATCGCCCGAATTGCGCCGCTTTTGGGCGTTGAACCGCGCTTCGACCTGCCGCCGTCCGACCGCCTTATTCTTGCGGCATCCAGAACAACCCAGTAAGGCGTATCATCACGCGGCGCCAGAACGGCGCCGGCCAGACTGGAAGATCATGAGACTTCGCGACCTCTTCAGCGCCGATGCCACGATCGATCCGAGTGCCGACACGATCGTTGTCGGAGGGCTTGCGGTCGACAGCCGCGCGGTGAAGCCGGGCGACCTGTTCTTTGCGCTGGCAGGCAGCAGGACCGACGGCGCGCGCTTCGTCGATGCGGCGATTGCCGCCGGCGCAGTCGCGGTCGCCAGCGACCATCTGCCGCAAGGCCACGGCCGTGTTCCGTTCGTCATCACGCCCAATCCGCGCCGCGCGCTGGCGCTTGCCGCCGCGAAATTCTTTTCCGGCCAGCCCGCGACGATTGCGGCGGTGACCGGCACCAGCGGCAAGACCTCGGTGGCGGCGTTCACGCGCCAGATCTGGCAGCGGCTCGGTCACTCCTCTGCGAGCATCGGCACCATCGGCCTCGTCTCGGACAAGCGCACCGTCTACGGCTCGCTGACCACGCCCGATCCGATCGCGCTGCATCGCCAGCTCGACGAGATCACGGGCGACGGCGTCACGCATCTAGCCTTCGAGGCCTCCTCGCACGGCCTCGACCAGTATCGGCTCGACGGCGTGCGCATCGCGGCCGGCGGCTTCACCAATCTGTCGCGCGACCACATGGATTATCATCCCGATGTCGCGCATTACCTGAATGCAAAGCTCCGGCTGTTCCGCGATCTCGTCGCCGACGGCGGCACCGCCGTGATCTCGGCCGATCATGACTGCTCGCGAGAGGTGATCGATGCAGCACGGGCGCGCGGCTTGCGTATCATCACGGTCGGCCGCAACGCTGACCTCACCGAGGGCATCAAGCTCACGAACGCTGCGATCGAAGGCTTCGCCCAGCAGCTCGCCATCGAGCACCGCGGCCGCAAGCACGCGATCCGGCTGCCGCTGGTCGGCGAATTCCAGATCGAGAATGCGCTGGTCGCCGCGGGCCTTGCGATCGGCACCGGCAGCGCCGCCGATGACGTGTTTGGCACGCTCGAACATCTCGAAGGCGCCAAGGGTCGGCTCGAATTCGTCGGCGAGCACAATGGCGCGCCGATCTTCGTCGACTACGCGCACAAGCCCGATGCGCTCGCCAAGGCGCTGCAGGCGCTGCGGCCCTATGCGAAGCGCAGGCTGGTCGTGATCTTCGGCGCCGGTGGCGACCGCGACGCCGGCAAGCGTCCGATCATGGGCGCGATCGCCGCCGAGAATGCCGATCACATCATTGTCACCGACGACAATCCGCGCAGCGAGAAGCCGGAGGCGATCCGCGCCGCGATCATGGTAACCGCAAAGGGCGCGCGCGAGATCGGCGACCGCGCCGCCGCGATCCGCGCCGGCATCGCCGGCCTCGAGCCGGGCGACGCGCTGGTCGTGGCCGGCAAGGGCCATGAGGTCGGGCAGATCGTCGGCAGCACGACGCTGCCGTTCAGCGATCATGAAGCGGTCGCGAATGCATTGGCCGAGGAGGGCGCATGAGCACGATGTTGTGGACCTCGGATGCGATGGTGCAAGCGATGCGCGCCGCCACGCAAGGCGCATTGCCGGAGGGCGTCACCGGTCTCTCGATCGACAGCCGCACCATCGCGCCGGGCGATGCGTATTTTGCCATCAAGGGCGACGTCCATGACGGCCACGCCTTCGTCGCGGCGGCGCTGAAGGCCGGCGCCGGGCTCGCGGTGGTCGAGACCGCGCAGCGCGAAAAATTTCCCGCCGACGCGCCGCTGCTGGTGGTCGATGACGTGCTCGCCGGCCTCGTCGAGCTCGCGCATGCCTCGCGGGCGCGGCTCAAGGCGCAGATCATCGCGGTGACCGGCTCGGTCGGCAAGACCTCGACCAAAGAGGCGCTGCGGCGCGTGCTGTCGGCGCAGGGCGAGACGCACGCGTCGGTCGCGTCGTTCAACAATCATTGGGGCGTGCCGCTGTCGCTGGCGCGCTGTCCGGCGAGCGCGCGCTTTGCGGTGTTCGAGATCGGCATGAACCATGCCGGCGAGATCACGCCGCTGGTCAAGATGGTGCGGCCGCATGTTGCCGTCATCACCACGATCGAGCCAGTGCATCTGGAGTTCTTCTCCGGCATCGAGGCGATCGCCGACGCCAAGGCGGAGATCTTCGCAGGGCTGGAGCCCAATGGCGCCGTCGTGCTCAACCGCGACAACGCCCAATTCGCGCGGCTGCAGAAGCAGGCGAAGAAGGCCGGCATCTCGCGCATCGTCTCGTTCGGCGCCGACAAGCGCGCCGAGGCGCGGCTGATCGACCTGTCGCTGCACGCGACCTGCTCGGCGGTGCATGCCGATATTCTGGACCATGACATCACCTACAAGATCGGCATGCCCGGCCGCCACATGGCGATGAACTCGCTCGCGGTGCTCGCGGGCGCCTCGCTGCTCGGCGCCGATATCGCGCGCGCGGCGCTGTCGCTGTCGCAGCTCGAGGCGCCGACCGGCCGCGGTCTTCGCCGCACGCTCGAGGTCGGCCATGGCGAGGCGACGCTGATCGACGAGAGCTACAACGCCAACCCGGCCTCGATGGGTGCCGCGCTCAACGTGCTCGGCCAGGCCCAGACCGGGCCGCACGGCCGCCGCATCGCCGTGCTCGGTGACATGCTCGAGCTCGGGCCGACCGGGCCCGACCTGCACCGCGGCCTCAACGAAGCCGTGACCGCCAACCGTATCGACCTCGTATATTGTTGTGGTCCGCTGATGCGGAATCTGTGGGATGCCCTTTCCACCGGCAAGCGGGGAGGCTATGCCGAGAGTTCGGCGGCGCTCGAAGCGCAGGCGGTCGCCGCGGTCCGTGCCGGTGACGTGATCATGGTGAAGGGCTCGCTGGGATCGAAGATGAAGCTCATTGTCAGCGCGCTGGAAAAACGCTTCCCCGACAAGGCCGCGCACGAAGAAGCGGTATAGGACTTTTTGAATGTTCTACTGGTTGATCGAACTGTCCAACACCGTTCCGGGGTTTGGGGCATTCCGCAGCGCTCTGAACGTGTTCCGCTACATCACCTTCCGCACCGGCGGCGCGATGGTGACCGGCGCGCTGTTCGTGTTCCTGTTCGGGCCCTGGATCATCGATCATCTGCGGCTGCGGCAGGGCAAGGGCCAGCCGATCCGCACCGATGGTCCGCAGTCGCATTTGATCTCCAAGAAGGGCACGCCCACCATGGGCGGGCTGATGATCCTGTCCGGGCTCGTGGTGTCGACGCTGCTCTGGGCCAACCCGCTCAATCCCTATGTCTGGATCGTGCTGGCGGTGACGCTCGGCTTCGGCTTCGTCGGCTTCTATGACGATTATCTGAAGGTCACAAAGCAGTCGCACAGCGGCTTCGCCGGCAGGCTCAGGCTCCTGATCGAGGCGGCGATCGGGCTCGCCGCCACCTACGCGCTGGTCCGGCTCGGGCGTGACGTGTCCTCGACCTCGCTTGTGATTCCGTTCTTCAAGGACCTCGTGATCAATTTCGGCTGGTTCTTCGTGATCTTCGGCGCCTTCGTGATGGTCGGCGCCGGCAACGCGGTGAACCTGACCGACGGCCTCGACGGCCTTGCCATCGTGCCGGTCATGATCGCAGCCGCGAGCTTCGGCATGATCTCGTATCTGACCGGCAACGCGGTGTTCTCGGATTACCTGCAGATCAACTACGTCGCCGGCACCGGCGAACTGGCGGTGCTCTGCGGCGCGGTGCTTGGCGCGGGCCTCGGCTTCCTCTGGTTCAACGCGCCGCCGGCCTCGATCTTCATGGGCGACACCGGCTCGCTCGCGCTCGGCGGCATGTTGGGTGCCACCGCGGTTGCGGTGAAGCACGAGATCGTGCTCGCCGTGATCGGCGGCCTGTTCGTGCTGGAGGCGGTCTCGGTCATCGTGCAGGTCACCTCGTTCAAGCTCACGGGAAAACGCGTGTTCCGGATGGCGCCGCTGCACCATCATTTCGAGCAGAAGGGCTGGACCGAGCCGCAGATCGTGATCAGGTTCTGGATCATCTCGGTGATGCTGGCACTCGCCGGCCTTTCCACCCTCAAGCTGCGCTGAGCGCCATCATGGTTCCGGTCACCTCCTTCTCGGGCAAGACGGTCGCAGTCTTCGGGCTCGGTGGCTCCGGGCTCGCGAGCTGCCACGCGCTGAAGGCCGGTGGCGCGGAGGTGGTCGCGGCCGACGACAGTGCCGACAACGTCGCCAAGGCGGCGCAGGCCGGCTTCACCACCGCTGATCTGCGCACGGTGTCGTGGGCGAATTTCGCCGCGCTGATCCTGACCCCCGGCGCACCGCTGACCCATCCGGCGCCGCACTGGAGCGTGCTGATGGCGCGCGAGGCCGGTGTCGAGGTGATCGGCGACGTCGAACTGTTCTGCCGCGAGCGGCGCCGTCACGCACCGAACGCCCCGTTCGTCGCCATCACCGGCACCAACGGCAAGTCGACGACCACAGCGCTGATCGCGCATCTGATGAAGGTGGCAGGCTACGACACCCAGATGGGCGGCAATATCGGCACCGCGATCCTGTCGCTGGAGCCGCCGCGGATGGGCCGCGTCCATGTCATCGAGATGTCGTCCTACCAGATCGACCTTGCGCCGTCGCTCGATCCCTCGGTCGGCATCCTGATCAACATCAGCGAGGACCACATCGATCGCCACGGCACGCTGGCGCACTACGCCGCGGTCAAGGAGCGGCTGGTCGCGGGTGTGCAGCAGGGCGGCACCGCGATCGTCGGCGTCGACGACGGCTGGTGCCGCGACATCGCCGACCGGCTCGATCGCGCCGGCAAGCGTGTGGTGCGCATCTCGGTGAAGAACCCGCTGCCCGACGGTCTTTATGTCGAGCACGAGAGCATCGTGCGCGCCTCGGGCGCGGCGCGCAGCGAGATCGCGCGTCTCGGCGGCATTGGCTCGCTGCGCGGCCTGCACAATGCGCAGAACGCCGCCTGCGCCTCGGCCTGTGCGCTGGCGATGGGGATCGCGACCGATGTGTTGCAGAACGCCCTGCGCAGCTTCCCGGGTCTGGCGCATCGCATGGAGCAGGTCGGCCGCCGCGGCAACGTGCTGTTCGTCAACGACTCCAAGGGCACCAACGCGGATGCCGCCGCGCATGCGCTGTCGTCGTTCGCCGACATCTACTGGATTGCCGGCGGCAAGCCGAAGGCCGGCGGCATCACGGGCCTCACCGGCTATTTCCCGCGCATCCGCAAGGCCTATCTGATCGGCGAGGCGGCGGCCGAATTCTCCGGCACGCTCGGTGACCGCGTCCCGCATGACATGTCCGGCACGCTCGACGTCGCGATCGCCGGCGCCGCGCGCGATGCGGAAGCGTCGGGGCTCGCAGAGGCCGTCGTGCTGCTGTCGCCGGCGTGTGCGTCGTTCGACCAGTACCGCAATTTCGAAATCCGCGGCACCGCCTTCCGCGACATCGTCCAGGCGCTGCCGGGTGTGAAGCCGGTGGTGTGAGAGCCTGCAGAATTGTAGGATGGGTAGCGTAGCGAACCCATCAGATCGCGCCACGCATTCGCTGTCGTCCCGGCCTAGTGCGCGATTGCGCACGGGGACCCATAACTCATCGTCGTCCTGGCGAAAGCCAGGACCCATTACCCCAAATCTCAATTGTTGCGCGACGCTGGGGCCGCCATCCTCTTCATCATTGAATGCGGTGGTTATGGGTCCTGGCTTTCGCCAGGACGACGGCTGTGTGAGGCGACCGCATGCCCGGATGGCGACACCGGAGGCGCCGCGGGCCTCCCAATCCACCTCCCTCAAAAGTTACCGATCCCGTTAATCCCTTGGAAACCATCCTGCGCCACGAATGAACGTTATCTCTGCCATCTGGGGACGCCCATGCTCGCCCGTGACCAACGCACCCCGTTCTCGGACTGGTGGTGGACCGTCGACAAGCTGCTGCTTGTGGCGATCGCCGCGTTGATGCTGGCCGGCGTCATCCTGTCGCTGGCGGCGAGCCCGCCGGTCGCGACCCGGATCGGGCTCGATCCGTTCCACTTCTTCAACCGCCACGTCATGTTCCTGGTGCCGTCGCTGATCGTGCTGATCGGGGTGTCGTTCATGACGCCGCGGCAGATCCGGCGCACTGCGCTGATCGTGTTCGCGGTCTCGATCGTGCTGATCGTGCTGACGCTGCTGATCGGGCCCGAGGTCAAGGGCTCGCGGCGCTGGATCACGTTGCTCGGCGTCAACATCCAGGCTTCCGAAGCTGCCAAGCCCTCGTTCGTCATCGTCGCGGCCTGGCTGTTTGCGGAATCGACCAAGCGGCCGGAGATGCCGGCAACCTCGATGGCGCTGGTGCTCTTGATGATGCTGGTCACGCTGCTGGTGATGGAGCCCGACTTCGGCCAGACCATGCTGATCCTCACCGTGTGGGGAGCGCTGTTCTTCATCGCGGGCATGCGGATGATCTGGGTGTTCGGGCTCGCCGGCGCCGCCGGCGCCGGCCTGTTCGGCGCCTATCTTTTGGTGCCGCACGTCGCGGGCCGCATCAAGCGTTTCATGAATCCGGCCTCCGGCGACACCTTCCAGGTCGACACCGCGATGGAAGCGTTCTGGAATGGCGGCTGGTTCGGGCTCGGGCCGGGCGAGGGCATCGCCAAGCGCAGCCTGCCGGACAGCCACACCGACTTCGTGTTCGCGGTGGCGGCGGAAGAGTTCGGCATCATCCTCTGCCTGATGCTGGTCGCGCTGTTCGGCTTCATCGTGATCCGCACGCTGACCCGCGCCTATGCCACCGAGGACATGTTCTCGCGCTTTGCGGCATCGGGGCTTGCGATCCTGTTCGGCGTGCAGGCGACCATCAACATGGCGGTCAATCTGCAACTGATCCCGGCCAAGGGCATGACGCTGCCGTTCATCTCCTATGGCGGCTCCTCATTCGTCTCGCTGGCCTATGGCGTCGGCATGATGCTGGCGCTGACGCGGCAGCGGCCGCGCACCGAGATCGAATCGATGGAAGGCGCCAGCGCTCGGCGCGCCTATGCATGAAGCTTCCCGTTGGCATTGCGAGGAGCGCCATGGATTGCTCCGCCTTCGCCAAGGCTTCGGCGGACAAGTCGCTTCGCTCGCAATGACGGTATAAATTGTAGCCATGGCTGAGTCCCCCCTGATTCTGCTGGCGGCCGGTGGCACCGGCGGCCATCTGTTCCCGGCCGAAGCGCTCGCCGTGGAATTGATCAGGCGTGGCCTGCGGGTGCGGCTAGCGACCGACGGCCGCGCGCTGCGTTACTCCGGCCTGTTCGGCCGGGAGAGCATCGAGCTGGTGCCGAGCGCGACCGTGCGCAGCCGCAACCCGATCTCGCTGGCGCACACCGTGCTGATGCTCGGCTACGGCACGCTGGTGGCCGCCAATGTGGTGCGCCGGCTGAAGCCGTCGGCCGTCGTCGGCTTCGGCGGTTACCCGACCTTGCCGCCGCTGATGGCGGCGCGGATGCTTGGCGTCCCCGGCATCATTCATGACGCCAACGCGGTGCTCGGCCGCGCCAACCGCTTCCTCTCCGGCCGCGTCAACGCGATCGCGACCTCGCTGCCCGGCGTGCTCGATCGCGATCCTGCGCTCGCCGGCAAGGCGACCACCGTCGGCACGCCGATGCGGCCGGCAATCCTCGCCGCCGCTGCGGTGAAATACACCCCGCCCGCGTTGAACGGCCCGCTGCGCCTGCTCGTCGTCGGCGGCAGCCAGGGCGCGCGGGTGATGAGCGACATCGTGCCGCCGGCGATCGAGCAGCTCGATCCCGCGCTGTGGAGCCGCCTGATCATCACCCAGCAGGTGCGCGAAGAGGACATGGCGCGGGTGCGCGCGGTCTATGATCGGCTCAAGATCGATGCCGAGCTCGCGCCGTTCTTTCCTGACCTGCCGGCGCGGCTGGCCTCGAGCCAGCTCGTGATCTCGCGTTCCGGCGCCGGTACCGTCGCCGAGCTCGCCGCGATCGGCCGGCCCTCGATCCTGGTGCCGCTGCCGGGCGCCATCGATCAGGACCAGTTCGCCAATGCCGGTGTGCTGTCGCAGGCGAATGGCGCGCTACGCATCACGCAGGGCGACTTCACGCCCGAAAGACTCGCGGCCGAGATATCGGCCTTCGCCGCCGCGCCCGAGAGACTGACCGCGATGGCGGATGCGGCGCGCAGCGTCGGCCGGCTCGATGCCGCCGAGCGGCTGGCCGATCTGGTTGCCAAGGTGGCCGGGATTTGATGCGCCAATCCGGCAGGAGGCCGGGGGAGACTTGATCATGACGGGTCTTTTGATCCACTCCGTCTCGGAATTCTCGGACCTGATCCTCGAAGCGCTGCGCGTGGCGGACGCGCGAGACATCGTCGAGATCGGAGCGGAGTATGGCGGCATGTCGGCGCTGCTTGCCGATCACTGCCGGGCCCGCGGCGGCCAGTTCACCAGCGTCGATCCGGCGCCGAAGCGCGAATTCCTTGATTGGGTGAGCGCCAATCCGGATGTGCGTCACGTCGCGAAACCCAGCCTCGATGCGTTCGGCGAGCTTGATGCCGTCGACGCCTGGATCGTCGACGGCGACCACAATTGGTACACGGTCTATCACGAGCTCCGGCAGATCGAGGCGATCAGCCGCCGTGACGGCAAGCCGGTGCTGGTCTTCCTCCACGATGTCGGCTGGCCCTGCGGGCGGCGTGACATGTATTACGCGCCCGGCCAGATTCCGGCTGAGTTTCGTCACCCGCACAGTTTCAACGCCGGCGCCACGCTGGATCGCCCGGCGCTGGTCGAGGGCCGCGGATTTCGCGGCGCGGGCTTCGCCGCATTCGCGAACGTCGCCGGCGGTGCGCGCAATGGCGTGATGACCGCGATCGATGACTTCCTGGCTGAGGAGCTGGCGCAGGGCAGGGAGTTCGGTTTTGCCGAGATCCCCGCCGTGTTCGGCCTCGGTGTGCTGTTCGATATGAACGCTGCCTGGAGTGGACAGCTTGCCGAGCTCGTGCTGCCCTATCACCAGAACAAGCTGCTGCGCGCGCTCGAGACCAACCGGCTGCGCAATTATCTTCGCGTCATCGAGATGCAGGACGAGTTTGCGGCGCGCGCCGTGCGGCCGGGAGCGGCGTAACCGCCGGCCGGGATGGAGATGTCCGTGACGTCAGATCACCAGCACTGGCCGGTAGCTGACAACAGCGACATTTCCGCGGCTGCGGGGTGGAAAAAGCCCTTGTCACGCATGGGAAAAGCGGGGCATCCAGTAGTCTGCGCGACCAATGTGAGGCGCACAGAGACGATGATATCAGGAACCGGATCATGAGACTGCCGCGCGAGATCGGACCCATTCACTTCGTCGGGATCGGCGGCATCGGCATGAGCGGCATCGCCGAGGTGCTGATCAATCTCGGCTACACGGTGCAGGGCTCCGACGCATCGGACAATTACAACCTCGACCGGCTGCGCAAGAAGGGCGCCAAGGTCTCGGTCGGCCACACCGCCGAGAACGTCGATGGCGCCGATGTCGTCGTGGTCTCGACCGCGATCAAGCGCGACAATCCGGAGCTGATGGCGGCGCGCGCGCGGCGCATTCCCGTGGTGCGGCGCGCCGAGATGCTGGCGGAATTGATGCGGCTGAAGAGCTGCGTTGCGATCGCCGGCACCCATGGCAAGACCACCACGACGACGATGGTTGCGACCTTGCTCGACGCAGGCGGGCTCGATCCGACCGTGATCAACGGCGGCATCATCAATGCCTATGGCTCCAATGCGCGGCTCGGCGCCGGCGACTGGATGGTGGTCGAGGCAGACGAGAGCGACGGTACGTTTTTGAAGCTGCCGTCCGATGTCGTCATCGTCACCAACATCGATCCCGAGCATCTCGATCACTTCAAGACCTTCGAGGCGATCCAGGACGCGTTCCGCAATTTCGTCGAGAACGTTCCGTTCTATGGTTTTGCCGTGATGTGCACAGATCATCCGGTGGTGCAAACGCTGGTCGGCAAGATCGAGGACCGCCGCATCATCACCTATGGGCAGAATCCGCAGGTCGACGCGCAGCTGCTGGACCTGACGCCGATGGGCGGCGGCTCGAAGTTCACGGTTGCGATCCGCGATCGCAAGTCAGGCGCGACGCACGAGATCGCTGATATCATGCTGCCGATGCCGGGGCGCCACAACGCGTCGAACGCGACGGCGGCGATCGCGGTCGCGCATCAGCTTGGCGTGTCCGACGATGTGATCCGCCAGGCCATGGCCGGCTTCGGCGGCGTCAAGCGGCGCTTCACCAAGACCGGTGAGACCAACGGCATCACCGTGATCGACGATTACGGTCATCATCCGGTCGAGATCGCGGCTGTGCTGAAGGCGGCGCGGGAATCCACCAACGGCAAGATCGTCGCCGTGGTGCAGCCGCATCGCTACACTCGCTTGCAGTCGCTGTTCGAGGAATTCTGCACCTGCTTCAACGATGCCGACGCGGTCGTGGTTGCCGACGTCTATCCGGCCGGCGAGGCGCCGATCGCAGGAATCGACCGCGACCATTTCGCCGCCGGCCTGCGCGCCCACGGTCATCGCAACGTTGTCCCGCTGCCGAACGCCGGCGAGCTCGCTAAGATCGTTCACGGCCTCGCGAAGTCCGGCGACCTCGTCGTCTGCCTCGGCGCCGGCAACATCACGCAATGGGCCTACGCACTGCCGGACGAATTGAAGGCGCTGGGGTGAGCGTGACCTTCCCCGACATCACGCCCGACCTGAAAGCCGCAATGCCGGAGCTGCGCGGGCGGCTGCTGGCGAACCAGTCGCTTGCGGAGCTGACCTGGTTTCGCGTCGGCGGTCCTGCGCAGGTGCTGTTCACGCCCGCGGACGAAGACGATCTCGCCTATTTCCTGAAGCGGCTGCCGCAGGAATTGCCGGTCTATGTCGTCGGCGTCGGCTCAAATCTCATCGTGCGCGACGGCGGCATGCCGGGTGTCGTGATCCGGCTGGCGCCGCGTGCCTTTGGCGAGACCAGCGCGGCCGGCGATGTCGTCACCGCAGGCGCCGCGGCACTCGACAAGCGCGTGGCCGAGACGGCGGCTGCTGCAAACATCGGTGGCATGGAATTCTTCTTCGGCATTCCCGGCACGGTCGGCGGCGCACTGCGCATGAACGCCGGCGCCAATGGCGGCGAGACCAAGGACGTGCTGATGGAGGCCACCGGCATCGGCCGTGACGGCACCAAGCACACGTTCGGCAATGCCGGCATGAAGTTCGTCTATCGCAACTCTGGCGTCGATCCGTCCATCGTGTTCACCTCAGCGCGCTTTCGCGGCAGGATAACCGATGCGGACGCGATCCGCGCACGCATGAATGAAGTGCAGATCCATCGTGAGACCGCGCAGCCGATCCGCGAGAAGACCGGCGGCTCGACCTTCAAGAATCCGCCTGATAGCAGCGCCTGGAAATTGATCGACGCCGCCGGCTGCCGCGGCCTCAAGGTCGGCGGCGCGCAGGTGTCGGAGATGCACTGCAACTTTCTGATCAACACCGGCAACGCCACCGGGCATGACATCGAGACGCTCGGCGAGACGGTGCGCGAACGGGTCAAGCAGACCAGCGGAATTGAGCTGCACTGGGAAATCAAGCGGATCGGGAATTCATTGTAGTCGTCATTCCGGGATGCGCCGAAAGGCGCAGGCCTCAGATGCGCAAGTTGCGCATCGGGGAATCCATAACCACGATCGGGAGTATGGATTCCGGGCTCTCGCTTCGCGGGCCCCGGAATGACAGAAGTAGCGAGCGACAGGTAAAGAACATGCAGGTGACCATTCTGTTCGGCGGCACCAACAAGGAGCGGCTGGTCTCGGTGGCGAGCGCGCAGGCGCTGCACCGCGCACTGCCCGACGCTGACCTCTGGTTCTGGGACGTCGACGACACCGTGCATGCGGTGACGTCCGAACAGTTGCTCGGCCACACACGGCCCTTCGAGATCGACTTCAAGCCCGATGGTCGCGGCATCGCGCTCGACCAGGCGCTCGATAAAGCAGGCGCCGAGCAGCGCGTGCTGGTGCTTGGCTTGCACGGCGGTCGCGCCGAGAACGGCGAATTGCAGGCGATGTGCGAGATGCGCGGCGTCGCCTTCACCGGCTCCGGCTCGGCGTCGTCGCATCTGGCGTTCGACAAGCCTTCGGCGAAACGCTTCGCCGCGATCGCGGGCCTCAACGCACCGCAGGGTATCACCGTCGACCGGATCGATGATGCCTTCGCGAAACATGGCAGACTGATCGCAAAACCCGCCAAGGACGGATCGAGCTACGGGCTGATCTTCGTCAACGCCAAGCAGGACCTCGTCGCGGTCCGCAATGCCGCGAAGCATGAAGACTATCTGATCGAGCCGTTCGTGTCGGGCGTCGAAGCGACCTGCGGCGTGCTCGAGCAATCCAACGGAACGGTGTTCGCGCTGCCGCCGATCGAGATCGTGCCGGCGGAGGGGGGGTTCGACTACACAGCCAAATACCTCCTGAAGTCGACCCAGGAGATCTGCCCCGGCCGTTTCGCGCCCGAGGTCAGTGCCGCGATCATGGACCATGCGTTGCGGGCGCACCGCTCATTGTCCTGCACCGGCTATTCGCGCAGCGATTTCATCGTGTCGGCCAATGGCCCGGTCTACCTTGAGACCAACACGCTGCCCGGCCTCACCGCGGCATCGCTGTACCCTAAGGCCTTGAAAGCACAGGGCATCGCCTTTGCCGACTTCCTGGCCGACCAGATCGAGCTCGGTCGCCGCCGCGCCAGGAGTTAAGGCCGACTGGGCGGGGAACCCGCCAGACTCGGCCGGATGGAACCCGGGCGCTGTTGCTAAAATGCTAACGGGTTCGCGGCAAAGTATTCAGAGCGTTGATCAAAATACACTCCAGGCTGAACTCCTTTACCATTTGTTTACCAGGAAGCCCGAAGGTTAACGCTGGCGGCGCATGTAGCGCTTGGCTGCCGGGGCGTGAGCTGTCGCGGATTACCGCTTCGAGGATCGCAACCAGGGAACAGGGGGCCTCTCTAATCCCACCGGTCTAGCCGAGACGACACTTGTGCCGAGATCCCGCAGGGTTTGCGGGCGCAACATGTGACGAGCTCGTGCAATGGATGGTGCAGGACGCCTCACCCGATCGCTGCGATCGCTGGGGCCTCAAGCTGACCTGAAAGCAGCCGCTATTGGAGCGGCAATGCTGCTGCGCGAGTATGTCGGCGCCCATCTCGCGCGTCGCCGCCGGCGTCCCGCCAGGCGGCCGCAGGTGATCGATCGCGAGCCGCCGAACCGCTACATCATGCTGGTCGAACGCTATCTGCCGCGCCGCATCGGCCTGGTCGCGACGCTCGCGATCCTGTTCGGCAGCCTGGGCTTCGGCATCGTCAGGGGCGGCCATCTCGAGGAGTTCACCACCGCGCTCAGCGACACCCGCAACGCGCTGGCCAATTCCGCGGGCTTCCGCATCACCACCGTCGGCATCAACGGCCGCAAGCAGCTGAGCCAGGACGAGGTGCTTGCGATCGGCGGCGTCAACGGCCGCTCCTCGCTGCTGTTCCTCGACGCCGATACCGTGCGCGCCAAGCTGAAGGCCAATCCCTGGATTGCCGACGCCACGATCCTCAAGCTCTATCCGGGCCGGCTGCAGATCGACATCGTCGAGCGCACCGCCTTCGCGCTGTGGCAGCAGAACGGCCGCCTGTCGGTGATCGCCTCCGACGGCGCGGTGCTCGAGCCCTACGTCTCGCGCCGCTTTCTCAATCTGCCGCTGGTGGTGGGCAAGGGCGCGGACACCCGCGCCCAGGACTTCCTGGCGCTGCTCGACCGTTATCCGCAGGTGCGTTCGGTGACCAAGGCCGCGATCTTCGTCGGCGAGCGGCGCTGGAACCTGCGCCTCAAGGACGGCCTCGACGTCCGCCTGCCGGAGAACGACGTCGGCAACGCGCTGGCCGCGCTCTCCAGGCTCGACAAGGACGAGAAGCTGTTCTCGCGCGACATCGTCGCCGTCGACATGCGGCTGCCCGACCGGCTGATCGTGCAATTGTCCGACGAAGCCGGCAAGGCGCGCGACGAACTGTTCAAGGACAAGAAGTCCAAGAAGAAGCCGGGTGACTCCGCATGACCGGCCTCGATCGCAATCTGACCCCGAAGACCCGCCCGATGCAGAAGCGCACCGCGATGGTGGCTTCGCTCGACGTCGGCTCCAGCAAGATCGCCTGCATGATCGCGCGGCTCAGGCCGTCGCCGCCGAACGAGGCGCTGCGCGGCCGCACCCATGCGGTCGAACTGATCGGCTACAGCCAGATCCAGTCGCGCGGCGTCAAGGCCGGCTCCGTCGTCGATCTCGCCGAATGCGAGAAGGCGGTGCGCCATGCCGTGGCGCTGGCCGAGCGCATGGCCAAGGTCCGTGTCGAATCCGTCCTGCTGTCGGTCTCCGGCGGCAGGCTGCATGGCCAACTGGTCGAAGCCGCGGCCGATATCCACGGCGGCTCGGTGACCGCGGACGATATCAGCCGCGTCACCTCGGCCGGCATGCGCCACGCCGCCGGCGTCGGTCGCACCGTGTTGCACGCGCTGCCGGTCGGCTACGCGCTCGATGGCGTCAAGGGCATCCGCGATCCCAAAGGCATGGTGGCGCGCCAGTTCGGCGTCGACATGAACGTGGTGACGTCGGATGCGACGGTCGCCAAGAACCTGATGCTGGTGGTCGAGCGCTGCCATCTCAACGTCGAAGCCATGGCGTCGAGCCCGTACGTTGCGGGCCTGTCGGTGCTGACCGATGACGAGGCCGATCTCGGCGCTGCCGTCGTCGAGATGGGCGCGGGCTCGACGACGATCGCGACGTACTCCGGCGGGCGCCTCGTGCACGCATCCGGATTTGCGCTCGGCGGGCAACACATCACGATGGATCTTGCGCGCGGCATCGGCGCGTGCATTGCGGATGCCGAGCGAATCAAGACTTTATACGGCACGGTACTGACCGGCGGTTCGGACTCGCGCGAGTTGATGTCCGTTCCCACTGCAGGCGACGATCGGGAGACTCCGCAAATCGTGTCCCGCGCCACGATCGCCAACATTGTCCGGCATCGGGCCGAGGAGATTTTCGAAATGATCCGTGACCGGCTCGCGGATTCTCCCTTTGCGGCAGAGCCGAGGGCGCGCGTCGTGCTGAGCGGCGGCGCGTCGCAGCTCACCGGCACCGTCGAGCTTGCCACCCGTATCCTGAACCGTCAGGTCCGCATCGGCCGCCCGCTCGGCTTCGGCCGGCTGCCGAACGAGGCGAAGGGCGCCTCGTTCTCGGTGCCGACGGGCCTCTTGGTCTATCCGCAATACGCACATCTTGAACATGTCGAACCGCGGCGCACGCGGCAGCTCAGGACAGGGACAGACGGTTACTTCGGAAAGGTCGGACGATGGCTTCGCGAGGGCTTCTGATGACCACACCCCGGCTCATTGCATTTTCACCAGATCCTGCGGCCAGCGGCCGGGACGAACCAACGCGCGCATAATCGAGAGAGGCAACCATGGCACTCAATCTGACACCCCCTGACATCAGCGAGCTGAAACCGCGGATCACCGTCTTCGGCGTTGGCGGCGCGGGTGGTAATGCCGTCAACAACATGATCACCGCCGGGTTGCAGGGCGTCGACTTCGTCGTCGCCAACACCGACGCGCAGGCGCTGACCATGTCGAAGGCGCAGCGCATCATTCAGATGGGCACCCAGGTCACCCAGGGCCTCGGCGCCGGATCGCAGCCCGATGTCGGTGCTGCGGCCGCGCAGGAAGTCATGGACGAGCTGCGCGATCACCTGACCGGCGCCAACATGGTGTTCGTCACGGCCGGCATGGGCGGCGGCACCGGCACCGGTGCTGCGCCCGTGATCGCCAAGGCCGCCCGCGAGATGGGAATCCTCACCGTCGGCGTGGTGACGAAGCCGTTCCACTTCGAGGGCCAGCGCCGGATGCGCACCGCCGAGCACGGTATTTCCGAGCTCCACAAGGTGGTCGACACGCTGCTGATCATCCCGAACCAGAACCTGTTCCGGGTAGCCAACGAGAAGACCACCTTCGCCGACGCGTTCGCGATGGCCGACCAGGTGCTGTACTCGGGCGTCGCCTGCATCACCGACCTGATGGTCAAGGAAGGCCTGATCAACCTCGACTTCGCCGACGTCCGCGCCGTGATGCGGGAAATGGGCAAGGCGATGATGGGTACTGGCGAGGCCACCGGCGAGAAGCGCGCGCTGACCGCTGCCGAAGCTGCGATCGCCAACCCGCTGATCGACGATAGCTCGATGAAGGGCGCCCGCGGCCTGTTGATCTCGATCACCGGCGGCAAGGACCTCACGCTGTTCGAGGTCGACGAAGCCGCAACCCGCATCCGCGAGGAAGTCGATGCCGACGCCAACATCATCGTCGGCGCCACGTTCGACGAGTCGCTCGACGGCGTGATTCGCGTCTCGGTGGTCGCAACCGGTATCGAGCAGGCCGCGATCGCCTCCCGTGCCCAGGCCCCCGCGCAGCAGACGGGCGGCTCGCCCGAGAGCCGGCTGGCCGATCTGACCGCGCGCCTGCGTGCCGACAACCAGCGCATGGCCGAGCGCGCCCAGAAGCTGGAACCGCCGACCGGCGTGACGGTTGCTCCGATTGCAGCTCCCGCCGCAGCCCAGCAGCGTCCGGCTGTCGAGCGCGCCGCGCTCGCGGCAATCGCCGCCGCGGTTGCCCCGGACAGCGCACCGGCTCAGGCGCCGATGCAGCCGGGGTCCTACGGTGACGTCACCGTGCGGCCGATCGCCCAGAAGCCGACGTTGTTCCCGGACCACGAGGCGGCCCGCGCCGAACAGCACGAGCCGATGCCGCCCGAGACCTTCATCCCGCAGGCGGCAGAGCGGTCGCCGGTCCGTGCCCCGCGGATGCCGAAGTTCGAGGATCTGCCGATGCCGGCGCAGGCGGAGATCCGCCAGGCCAGCGGTGACGGCGAGGCGGAGCACCCGCAGAAGACCCGGCTGTCGCTGTTGCAGCGGCTGGCCAATGTCGGCCTCGGCCGCCGCGACGAAGAGACCGAACCGCCGATCGCGGCCCGTGCCTCGGGTCCGGCGATGCCGACGATGCCGCCGCTGCCCGATCGCAAGCCGGCTCGCAGCGTCGCCCAGCAGATCTCGGCGAACGAATCGCCGGTATCGGAATATGCGAAGCGCCCGGCACCGCAGGGATTGGACGCCCATGGCCGTCAGGCGCCTGTTGCCCCGGCGCCACAGGGTGACGACCATCTTGATATCCCGGCCTTCCTGCGCCGGCAGGCAAACTGAAGTTTGTTACAACCTTGACCACGAAGAAGGCCTCGGCGGGGAACCGCCGGGGCCTTCTCCTTTTGGCGGGCAGGCGGTTGCATCGGGTAAACAAGCAACTGATTTTAAATGATTAATTATTATTTTGGTGGTCAGATAGTCACTCGCCGAGGGCCGTTTTCGCTGCCGCAATTGGGTTAACCTTGGGCGCGAATGCGGCGGAGATGGGGTAACAATCGGTAAAGAAGCGTGAGTTGGCGCGGTTTGGGGCTGTGACTATGGTCTGCCGGGACTTGGGGAGCTCATGCGAGTCGGCCTTGGGGAAGTTTGGCCACTTGATGTTGAGCGAAGTCGGGTAGTGGGCATTATCGAATGAAGTTCAGCCGTCAGACAACGCTTCGGTCGCAAGCCACCGTGACTGGCGTAGGCGTTCATTCCGGTCTTCCTGTCAGTCTCACGCTGGGACCTGCACCCGTCGATGCGGGTTTTATTTTTGTCCGCACCGGTCTCGACGGTGCCGACCGCGAAGTTACCGCCACCGCCGACGCTGTGATCGCGACCGAGTTCGCGACGGTGCTGGGTGACCGCGAAGGACCGCTGGTCTCGACCGCTGAGCATGTTCTCGCCGCGCTGCGCGGCATGGGCGTCGACAACGCCACGATCGAAGTCGACGCTGCAGAAGTTCCGATCATGGACGGTAGCGCTGCGGCGTTTGTCGCGGCCATCGATCAGGCTGGTATCGTGACCCAGCCCGCCGTCCGCCGCTTCATCCAGGTGCTGAAGCCGGTGCAGGTCAAGATCGGCGATGCGATGGGCGAGCTGCGTCCGTTCGCCAGCGGGTTCCGCGCCGAAGTCGAAATCAATTTCGCCAACAAGGCGATCGGTCACCAGACCTACGCCTTCGATCTGTCGCCGGAAGGCTTCCGCCGCGAAGTCGCGCGGGCCCGCACCTTCGGTTGCATGAACGACGTGGCGCGGCTGTGGGGCGCCGGCTTCGCGCTCGGCGCCTCCTTCGACAACACCGTGGTGTTCGACGAGGCCCGCCTGCTCAACGCCGAGGGCCTGCGCTACGCCAACGAGTGTGCCCGCCACAAGGTGCTCGACGTGATCGGCGACCTCGCACTGGCCGGCCTGCCGCTGCTCGGCAGCTACCGTTCGGTTCGCGGCGGTCACAAGCTCAACAACGCGGTGCTCAAAGCGCTGCTCGCCGACCGCAGCGCCTGGCGCATGGTCGAATCGGAAACCGCCCGGCGGCCGGTCCGCGGCCATGTCGAGGCCGGTGCAAGCGCGGTGGGCGGCCTCGTCGCCCCGGCCTACGGTCCGGACGTGTCCTGAGCGCCCAAGTCCTGATCGCCTCGCCGGTCGGCCCGATTTCCGTAATAACCACAGCAGGCTGTGAGCATCGCCGGGTCGCCTTATTCCCGGCGGATTGGCTCCCTATTCGGTTGGTCGACGGTCATTTTTCGGTTAAACAGGCCTGCGGTTGCCTTGATACGGCGCCAACGGCGCGAGTGATGTTGCATCCATGATCGCGGTTCATGGGTGGAGTGGGGTCGCCGTTAACCGCATCAAAGGCGTCAGGTTTTACAATCCATGTCGGCAATGCGTATGGCGCTCGAACCACGCTCTTCTTCTGACGTCTCCGGCCTGACCAGGGCCGTGCGCACGCTGCGTTTCGCGGCGGGCCTGATCATACTTGCATTGCCACTCTCAGGCTGCGGCACCGGCGCGCTGTGGGACAAGTTCATGGCCAAGGACGACACGTTCGTCGATGAGCCCGCGGACAAGCTCTACAATGAGGGCTTGTACATGATGAACGAGAAGAAGGACCTGAAGGCCGCTTCGAAGAAGTTCGAGGAAGTCGACCGTCAGCATCCCTATTCGGACTGGGCGCGCAAGTCGCTCCTGATGTCGGCCTATTCGTACTATCAGGCGGGCGATTACGACAGCTGCATCGGCTCCGCCACCCGCTACGTGACGCTGCATCCCGGCAGCCCGGACGCGTCCTACGCGCAGTACCTGATTGCGGCATCACATTTCGACCAGATCCCGGACATCTCGCGCGACCAGAGCCGCACCGAGAAGGCGATCGCGGCCCTCGAAGAGGTGGTGCGCAAATATCCGACCTCCGAATACGCCACCCAGGCCAAGAACAAGATCCAGGCTGCGCGCGACCAGCTCGCCGGCAAGGAGATGGCGGTCGGGCGTTATTACATCGAGAAGCGCGACTTCACCGCTGCGATCAACCGCTTCAAGACCGTCGTCACCCAGTACCAGACCACCCGCCACGTCGAAGAGGCGCTCTACCGGCTCACCGAGGCCTATATGGCGATCGGCATCGCCGGCGAGGCGCAGACCGCCGCCGCGGTGCTTGGCCACAATTTTCCGGACAGCCGCTGGTACAAGGACGCGTATAATCTAGTAAAGTCCGGCGGTCTCGAGCCGAGCGAGAATCAGGGATCCTGGATCAGCAGGACCTTCAAGAAGATAGGTCTCGGCTAGGAATTGTCCTCGCATGCTGGCCCGTCTGTCGATCCGTGACATCGTCCTGATCGAACGGCTCGATATCGAATTTTCCCGTGGCCTGGCGGTGCTGACCGGCGAAACCGGCGCCGGCAAATCCATCCTGCTTGATGCCTTTGCGCTGGCGCTCGGCGGCCGCGGCGATGCCGGGCTGGTGCGCCATGGCGCCGAGCAGGGCCAGGTCACCGCCACGTTCGATGTCCCGAAGGGGCATCCGGCCGCAAAAATCCTCGCCGAGAACGGCCTCGACGACACCGGCGAGATGATCCTGCGCCGCGTGCAGCTCGCCGACGGCCGCACCCGCGCCTTCATCAACGACCAGGCGATCAGCGTGCAGACCCTGAAGGCGGTCGGCGCGGTTCTGGTCGAAATCCACGGCCAGCACGACGAGCGCGCTTTGGTCGACGCCTCCACCCACCGCCAGCTGCTCGACGCCTTCGCCGGCCATGAGAAGGACGTCACGGCGCTGGAAGCGTTGTGGGATATCAGGCGGACGGCCAACGCCGATCTCGACGCGCATCGCGCCGGCATGGAGCGCGCCGCGCGCGAGGCCGACTATCTGCGCCATGCCTCCCAGGAGCTGAAGGCGCTGGCGCCGAAGGAGGGCGAGGAGACCGAGCTCGCCAACCGCCGTACCACCATGATGCAGGGCGAGAAGGTCGCGACCGATCTGCGCGAGGCGCAGGAGGCGATCGGCGGCTCGCATTCGCCGGTGTCGGCGTTGTCGGCCGCAGTGCGGCGGCTGGAGCGGCGCGCCGCGAATGCGCCCGGCCTGATCGAGCCGGCGGTGAAGGCGATCGACATCGCGATCAACGCGCTGGAAGAGGCCGACCAGCACCTCCACGCCGCACTTGCTGCGACCGATTTCGACCCGGCCGAGCTCGAGCGCATCGAGGAGCGGCTGTTCGCGTTGCGCGCCGCCTCGCGCAAATACTCGACGCCGGTCGATCTGCTGGCGGCGCTGGCGGCGCAATACGCCGGTGACGTCGCGCTGATCGATGCCGGCGCCGACCAGCTGAAGAAGCTGGAAGCGGCCGCCGCTGAAGCCGACAAGCGCTATACTGCCGCGGCGGCAAAGCTGTCGGCGGCGCGCACCAAGGCGGCCGAGAAGCTCAACAAGGCCGTCAATGCCGAGCTCGCGCCGCTCAAGCTCGAGCGTGCGAAATTCATGACCCAGGTCGAGGCAAATGCCGCCGCGCCGGGGCCGCAGGGCATCGACCGCGTCGAGTTCTGGGTCCAGACCAATCCGGGCACCAAGCCGGGGCCGATGATGAAGGTCGCCTCCGGCGGCGAGCTGTCGCGCTTCCTGCTGGCGCTGAAGGTCGTGCTGGCCGATCGCGGCTCGGCGCCGACTTTGGTGTTCGACGAAATCGACACCGGTGTCGGCGGTGCGGTGGCGGATGCGATCGGTACGCGGCTGGCGCGTCTCGCCGGCAAGGTACAGGTGATGGCGGTGACGCATGCGCCGCAGGTCGCAGCCCGCGCCAGCCAGCATCTTCTGATCTCCAAGGATGCGCTCGACAAGGGCAAGCGGGTCGCCACCCGCGTCAACGCGCTCGCCGCCGATCACCGCCGCGAAGAGATCGCGCGCATGCTGGCCGGCGCCGAGATCACCGCCGAGGCCCGCGCCGCTGCGGAACGGCTGCTTAGGGCCGCGAGCTAGTTGCGCCCATGGCCACCAAGGCGAAGAAAGCGCTGGTCGACGTCGACAAGCTCACCAAGGCCCAGGCCAAGGTCGAGCACATGCGGCTGTCACTCGAGATCGAGGGGCACAACGAGCGCTACTATCAGAAGGACGCGCCGACTGTATCGGACGCGGCCTACGACGCCTTGCGGCAGCGCCTGGAAGCAATCGAGACCAGGTTTCCCGATCTCGTCACCAAGGACTCGCCGACGCAGACGGTCGGTGCGGCACCGGCGCGCGGCTTTGCCAAGGTGCAGCATGTCGTTCCGATGCTGTCGCTCGGCAACGCGTTCAGCGACGAGGACGTCACCGAATTCGTCGAACGCATCAGGCGCTTTCTCAAGCTGGATGCCGACCATATTCCGGCGCTGGTCGCCGAACCGAAGATCGACGGCCTGTCGCTCTCGCTGCGCTACGAAAATGGCGAGCTGGTCCGCGCCGCAACCCGTGGCGACGGCTTCACCGGCGAGGATGTCACCGCCAATGTCCGTACCATCAAGGACATCCCGCACAGCCTGAAGGGGCGCAACGTTCCGGCCGCCTGCGAAATGCGCGGCGAAGTCTACATGCTCAAGAAGGACTTCCTTGAGCTGAACAAGAAGCAGGCCGCGGCCGACGACACGGTGTTTGCCAATCCGCGCAATTCGGCAGCGGGTTCGCTGCGCCAGAAGGACGTCTCGATCACCGCGTCACGACCGTTGAAATTCTTCGCCTACACATGGGGCGAGATGAGCGAGCCGCCCGCCGACACCCAGCACGGCATGCTGGAGTGGATGGACAGAGCAGGCTTTGTGGTCAATCCGCTGATCACGCTCTGCAAGAGCGTCGACGACGTCCTGAAATTCTACAACAAGATCGGCGAGGAGCGGGCTTCGCTCGGCTACGACATCGACGGCGTGGTCTACAAGGTCGACCGCCTCGACTGGCAGGAGCGGCTCGGCTTCGTGTCGCGCAGCCCGCGCTGGGCCATCGCACACAAATTCGCGGCCGAACAGGCAACGACGGTTCTCAGGGGCATCGACATCCAGGTCGGGCGCACCGGAGCGATGACGCCGGTCGCGCGGCTCGAGCCGGTGACGGTCGGCGGCGTCGTGGTTTCGAACGCGACCCTGCACAACGAGGACTACATCAAGGGCATCGGCAACGACGGCAATCCGATCCGGGATGGCGTCGATCTGCGCATCGACGACACCGTCGTGGTGCAGCGCGCCGGCGACGTCATCCCCCAGGTCGTCAGCGTCGTTCTGGACAAGCGGCCGAAGAGTGCAAAGCCGTACAAGTTTCCGGACACTTGCCCGGTGTGCGGCAGTCACGCGATTCGCGAGGAGGGCGAGGCGGTGCGCCGCTGCACCGGCGCGCTGATCTGTCCGGCGCAGGCGGTCGAGCGGCTGAAGCATTTCGTGTCGCGCCTTGCTTTCGATATCGATGGTCTCGGCGAGAAGCAGATCCAGGAATTCTACGACGACGGGCTGGTGATGTCGCCGGTCGACATCTTCACCCTTCGCGAGCGAGACAAACGTTCGACCAGCAAATTGATGGAGCGCGAAGGCTACGGCGAAACCTCGGTACGCAACCTGTTCGACGCGATCGACGCCCGCCGCAACATCGACCTGCATCGGCTGATCTTTGCGCTCGGCATTCGCCATGTCGGCGAAGGCAATGCCAAGCTGCTGGCGCGCCACTACCACACGATCGAGAATTTCCGTGACGCGATGCTGGCCGCCGCCAAGGGCAGCACGGATGAGGAGAACACCACCGAGGCCTACCAGGACCTCAACGATATCGATGGCGTCGGCGAGATCGTCGCCGATGCGGTGGTCGAGTTCTTTGCCGAGCCGCGCAACGTCAAGGCGCTCGGTGAATTGTTGCACCAGATCGAGGTGAAGCCCGCCGAGCAGCCGCGCAACAGCTCGCCGGTCTCGGACAAGACCGTGGTGTTCACGGGGTCGCTGACGAAATTCACCCGCGACGAAGCCAAGGCGATGGCCGAGCGTCTCGGTGCCAAGGTCGCGGGCTCGGTTTCAAAAAAGACGGATTACGTCGTCGCTGGCGAAGAGGCCGGCTCGAAGCTGACCAAGGCGCGCGAGCTCGGCGTCGCGGTGCTGACCGAAGACGAGTGGCTGAAGCTGATCGAGGAGTGAGGTGCGCGCAGCAGCGCCGCGTTCTCCGCTGTCGTCCTCCGCGAAAGCGGGGGACCCAGTATTCCAGAGACCGCAGTGATTCACCCGGTAGGCCGCGGCGTACTGGATCCCCCGCTTTCGCGGGGGATGACGAGGCGAGAGCGCGGTACGAGCGCAGCCTCACATCATTCCCTGCTCATCCTCCTCGGCCTGCGCGATCAGCTCTTCGCTCACCACCAGGTTCCGCCGCGGCACCACGAAGATCATGGTGCAGGCGCAGGCGAGCGAGATCGCGAAGACCGCCGATGTCAGCGGCAGCGTCGTGGTCGAGTGGCCGCCGAGATAGGCGCCGAACTGCGAGATCAGCGAACCGATGCCCTGCTGCAGGAAGCCCATGGCGCCGGAGGCAGTGCCGGCGGCCTCGGGGCGGATGCTGATGGCGCCGGCAGCGGAATTGGCCATCACGAAGGCATTGGCGATCATCACGATCATCTGGGTGCCGAACAGCCACAGCGGCGCCTGGTTCAGCCCAGCGAAACTCCAGATCAGGTTCAACAGACTGCCGCCGACCTGCAGCGCGAGGCCGAACCAGATCAGCTTCTCCAGCGAGTGGCGCGGCGCGAAGCGGACGCAGAGCAGATTGCCGATGAAATAGCCGAACCCGGTCATCGCGAACCACGCGCCGTATTCGGCGCTGCTGCGGCCCATCTGGGTGACGACGATGTAGGGGCCTCCACCGGCGAAGGCGAAGATGATCTGCGAGGCCAGCACTTGGCACAGCAGATAACCGACGAAGGCGCGGCTTCGCATCAGCTTGCCGAGGTCGCCGCGGAAGCTCGAGCTGTCGGCGCGGTCGCGGCGGGTTTCAGGCAATGCGAGCGCGATGAAGATCGTGGTGATCAGCGACGCCGCGGTGATGAGATAGAGGATCGCGCGCCAGCCGAATGTGGTCTCCAGCAGACCGCCGGTCAGCGGGCTCACCATCTGCGCGATCATCAGCGCGGCGACGACGAGGCTGATCATCGCGCCGACCCGCTCGCGCGGATAGAGATCGCGGATGATGGCGCGGCTGATCACCATGCCGCTGGCGCCGCCAAGCGCCTGGAAGAAGCGCGCCGCGATCAGCTGCGGCAGGGTCTCGGCGAACACCGAGGCGATGCCGGCCACCACCATCAGGCCGAGGCCGGAGAGCAGCACCGGACGGCGGCCGAACTTGTCGGACAGCGGTCCCATGATCAGCTGCGAGAGCGCGATGCCGACCATGTAGAGCGACACGGTCATCTGCGCGATTGAAATGTCGCGGCCGAACGTCGTCGCCAGCACCGGCAGCGCCGGAACCAGCATGTAGAGCGAGATCGGCGCGACGCCCGTCATCACGACGAGCATCAGCAGCATGACCTTCGATGTCGCGATGTTATTTGTGGCCGCGCCGGGCGGCTTGCCCATCACGCCGTGCATTCAGATCCGATCCAGCATTGTGGAACGACTGTAGCGTGCCGGTTCGCGCGGAATACGGGAGTTTCGGCATACGGCCATGCATTTCGGGTGGCGAACCGGTGGAGTTTCGTCTCGCGCAACAAGCGCCGCTGTCGTGAGCCACAAATTCCACTGTCGTCCTCCGCGAAAGCGGGGGATGACACCGAGTATGAGGAGCGTTGAGCGCTAAACTCGACGCTACGTCAGCGCCGCCGTTGCCTCATCCAGCCACAGCTTGGTGGCGTTGTCGTCGAGATGCGGGCGCACCACGCGGGCGACGCGGGCGTGGTAGTCGTTGAGCCAGCTCAATTCGGCTTCGCTCAGCATGCTGACCTCGATCAGGCGGCGATCGATCGGCGCCAGGGTGAGCGTCTCGAATGCGTTGACCGGCTTCTCGGCGCCGGCGATGTCGGTGCCGATCACCAGCTCGAGGTTCTCGATCCGGATGCCATAGGCGTCGGTCTTGTAGTAGCCGGGCTCGTTGGACAGGATCATGCCGCGCTTCAGCGGTGTGGTGCCGAGCTTCGAGATCCGCGCCGGCCCTTCATGGACGCTGAGATAGCTGCCGACGCCGTGGCCGGTGCCGTGCTCAAAATCGATGCCGGCCTGCCAGAGATGTTGCCGCGCGAAGCTGTCGAGCTGTGCGCCGGTGGTGCCGTCGGGGAAGACCGCGCGGGCAATCGCGATATGGCCGCGCAGCACGCGGGTGAAGCGGTCGCGCATCTCGTCGGTCGGCTGGCCGATCGCGATGGTGCGAGTGACGTCGGTGGTGCCGTCCTCATATTGCGCGCCGGAATCGATCAGCAGCAGATCGCCGGGCGCGATGCGGCGGTTGCTCTTGCGTGTCACGCGATAATGCACGATGGCGCCGTTCGGCCCGGTGCCGGCGATGGTCGGGAACGAGACGTCCTTCAGCGCGCCGGTCTGGCGGCGGAAGGTTTCCAGCGCCTCGACAGTGTCGATCTCGGTGAGGTGGCCTGACGGTGCCTCGCGGTCGATCCAGGCGAGGAAGCGCACGAGCGCCACCGCGTCGCGCTGATGCGCGGTGCGCGTGCCGTCGATCTCGGTGAGGTTCTTGACCGCCTTCAGCAGGCTGACCGGATCGTTGCCGCGCACCGGCTTGCCGCCGGCGCCGGAGATCAGGCGGCTCAACGCGTTGGCCGCGGTCGCGCTGTCGAGTGCGATCGAGGCGCCGCGTTTGGCGAGCTCGGTGAGCTTCGGTGTCAGCGCCTCCGGCTCCTCGACATCGGCGGATTGCTCGAGATGGTCGCGGGTCGCGTTGGACAGCTTGCGGTGATCGATGAACACCAGCGGCCGGCCTTCCTTCGGCACCAGCGCGTAGGACAGCGGCAGCGGCGTATGCGAGACGTCGGCGCCGCGGATGTTGAAGGTCCACGCCACCGCGTGGCTGTCGGAGAGCACCAGCGCATCGACGCCGAGCTTGTTGATCTCGAGCCGGATGCGCTTCAGCTTCTCGGCCTCGATCTCGCCGGAAAACTGCGCGCCGTGGATCGCGACCGGGCCGAGCGGCGGCGCCGGCCGTTCGTGCCAGATCGTATCGATCGGGTTGCCGTCGACGGCGACCAGCTCGGCGCCGGCCTTGGCGCAGGCCGCCGCCAGCCGTTCGGCTGCCGCAGAAGTGTGCAGCCAGGGGTCAAATCCTAGGCGGTCGCCGGCTGCCAGATGCCGGGTCAGCCAATGCTCCGGCGGCGGCTCGACCAGCGGCTCGACCTGCCAGGCCTTGCGGTCGATCTGCTTGCCGGCCTGCAGCGTGTAGCGTCCGTCGACGAACAGGGCGGCTTCCTTGGCCAGCACGATCGCGAGTCCGGCCGATCCGGTGAAGCCGGTCAGCCAGGCAAGCCGCTCCTCGGACGCCGCAACATACTCATTCTGCTGCTCATCGGCGCGCGGAACCACAAACCCGGTCAGCTTGCGCCGCGCCAATTCCTCGCGCAGCGCGCTCAAGCGCGCAGTCAGCGCCACGCCGCCTTCGGGCTCTTCGAACGTCTGGAAATGGGCTTCGAACATCGCCTTTGCACTCTCTTCGGATGCCGCATGACCTTCGCGTAAACGCGCTGAGGCATGACCACATTTTTGGCATTACTTATGCTTGAATCATGGCATAGTTGAAGTGACTGGACGATGTCCACCATCGCCGGTCAAGCGTACAGGGGGTGTCCAGGAGTGTCTCAACTCAACGGTGAGGAGAAGCACGATGCCTGCATTCACGTTTGAGAAGATCTCGCCGCCGGTCCCCCGCGGCCCGATCCCTCCGATCGAACAGAAGCAGCGTGGCGTCATCGTGCAGATGCTAGACCGTTTGGTCGCGGCGCGGGCCAGGCGCGCAGCCGGTCAGGACAACGTCGAGACGCCCGGCCGCGATTCTGAGCCATCCGCCTAGCACTCCTTCAATCGTCGTGACGCTGGCCGAGGTACACGCCTCGGTCCCGGTCTTCGTACTCCAGAGGATACGATCCGCTCGGCCAGCCACGCTCGCGACCGCCGCTGCGCAGCCGCAGCCGGTTGTCATGCCTCCCGATCGCATAATCGCGATAGGACTCGCCAGCATGGCTGCGGCCGCTGACGGGGCGGAAGCCGGCCCCTTCATTGGCGACCGCCGGAGACACGACGGTGAGGATCGCCGCAATTGTCAAAGCGCGAACCGTACGTTTCATGCACATGGTCTCCCTTGCCAAGATTCCGGACCAACGCTTGATGATACCTGCCGTTGCAAGGCTTTAGTCCTTGCCCCTTTGGCGACTATTCCAGGTCGGACGCCTTCGCCACGGTTACGTTGACGACTCTGGTGCCCTCGAGTTCACGCACAATCCGCTCATCGGGGCCGACGATACCCAGATCGAATTCGCGCTCCGCCGTCAGCAGCGTGATGCGCTGACCGACGATCACGACGACGGTCATGTCGAGCGCCTCGCCGGATCTCGCCCATTCCCTGAGCTCATTGCGAAACGGCTGCCTGCGCCAGGCATCCGGGAAGCCCGGATCGCATCTGACCTCGAGGCCGTCGTTGGAAGTGGTCAGGACGAGCTTCGATCGGGAGGGCTTCCAGTGCTCCTCCAAAAGCTCGTTGACCAGCCAGACGCAGCTGAACGTGCGGCACTCCGCCGGCCGGCTTGGATAGATCCGGCAGCCGCGCCCCGGCCTGCAGTGCGGGCACCATTTGTCGGCGGGCTTCGCCAGCGCCTCGATCGCCATCACCTTGCAGCAGAGCGTGCAGTCGCACTGTCTGCCGGCGGCGGTCATGTCACCTGACCGAGCGCAGCAGCAGGCTGCTCCAGCCCTCGATCTTCAGGTGCCGCAGTGGCACCAGGCCGCGGGCGCGATAGGCGGCAATGACCGCCGGCGCCTGGTGCGTCAGCAAGCCCGAGAGGATGACCTGCGCCGACGATGCGAGGTGCCGGGCCATCGGCCCCGCCAGCTGGCGCAGCGGATTGGCCAGGATGTTGGCGAGCACCAGATCGAACGGCCCGTCCTCGGCAAACCGCGGCGCGGCGAAGCCAGTGGCGCGGATCACATCCACCAGATGTCCCGCCCCGTTCAGCCGGGCGTTTTCCTCGGCGACCTTGACCGACGGTGGGTCGATGTCGCTCGCCAGCACCTTGCGATGCTGTGCCTTGGCGGCGGCAATCCCCAACACGCCGGTCCCGGTGCCGAGATCGAGCACCCGGCGGGGCTGATAGGCCTTCAGCACGTGGTCGAGCAGCAGCAGGCAACCGCGCGTGGTGCCGTGATGGCCGGTGCCGAAGGCGAGCGCCGCTTCGATCTCGATCCCGAGCTTGTTCGGAGGTATCCTGTGCCGGTCATGTTGGCCGTGGACGATAAACCGGCCGGCTGCTACCGGAATCAGGTCCTCCAGGCTGGCCTTGACCCAATCCTTCGCCTCGATGATGTCAAATACCAAAGTCGATGCGACATCCTGCCGCACAATCGCCTGGCCGACCAGCTCGCGCAGCAAGGTCTGGTCCGGCGCGTCGGCAAAATGGACGGTGACGTCCCAGCGGCCGTCCGGCCGCTCGAAGGCCGCAAAAGCCGCCTGATCCTCGAAATACAGCTCGGACAGCGCGTCGACCACGCGTTTTGCGGTCGATTCGTCCGGAAGGGTGACGCTGGCGCGGTGTGTGGACGGGGTCATCGGAGGCCGGTAGCGCGGTTTTTGTTAAAATTTCAACCCGTATTCAATCGAATTTCGCGAGAATCGATAGGTTCCCGATTCAGGCAACTTTAGATTTCACCGTAGTAGTACCGGTTCCGGAACAGGGAACTCCCCGGTTCCAAGGCATCACAACCCAGGGCAGGGCTGCAATGAAGACTCTTTTCGTTAGATTCTTGAAGAATGAAGCCGGCGCGACCGCCATCGAATACGGACTGATCGCGACCGGTATCGCCATCGCCATCATCGCTGCGGTGAATGGCGTCGGCACCAACTTGAGCGGGACGTTCAACACGGTCGCCAGTTCGCTCAAGTAATTTCGCAGACGGCGTTCTCGAGCAAGCACCGGGCAACGAGGCCCGGTGTTTTCTTTTTGACAGGTTGTCCACAGCGCCACGCGTAGCCTGTCCACAAGATATACAGCCAGTCGTCCCGGGGTTGTCGGCCTCTGTTCCACAGGCAGTCCACCGGGATACTCACCGATTGTCCCGCTAGGGGACACCAGGTCTGACCCCGGTCGACCCACAGCTTCTCAACAGACATGTCCACAGCTTGCCACGCCATCGGCGCGCCCGGTGCGTCCTCCGCCCTATGTGAACAGCGCGCGATGGTCGGCGAGCACGGCCCGCGCAGCGTTATGCCCAGGGGCGCCGGTGACCCCGCCGCCCGGATGGGCCCCGGAACCGCAATGGTAGAGACCGCGCAGCGGACCGCGGTAATCGGCATGGCCGAGCATCGGACGCGCCGAGAACAACTGGTTCAAGGTCAGCGCGCCGTGAAAGATGTCGCCGCCGAGCAGGCCGAACTGCCGCTCGAGGTCGAGCGGCGACAGAATCTGGCGGCCGAGCACGCTGCCCGCGAAGCCGGGGGCGTAATTATCGACGGTTGCGATCATGAGATCGGCGACCTCATCGCGATGATCGTCCCATGATTTGCCGTCGGGCAATTGCGGCGCGACGTGCTGGCAGAACAGGCTCGCGACGTGCTGGCCCGGCGGGCTCAAACTGTCGTCGAGCGTCGAGGGGATCAGCACCTCGACGACCGGCGCGCGGCTCCAGCCGGACTCACGCGCATCGCGCCAGGCGCGATCCATGTAGCCGAGACCAGGCGCGATGATGATGCCAGCGGTGAGGTGATCGCCCGGGCCGGGCAGCGCGGTGAACGAGGGCAGGGTATCAAGCGCCACGTTCATCCTGAACGTCCCGGAGCCGTTCTGCCATCGCGCGATGCGCGCGCGGAATTCGCTTGCCAGCGCGCCCTCCGGCACCAGGCGCGTGTAGAGCAGCTTCGGGTTGACGTTGGAGACGACATATCTGGCGCGCACCGTCTCGCCATTGTCGAGGATGACGCCGGTGGCGCGATCCTTCTCGACGATCACCTCGCGGACACCAGCATCGGTTTCGATCTCGACGCCATGGATGCGCGCGGCGCGCGCCATCGCCTGGGTGATCGCGCCCATGCCGCCGATCGCGTGGCCCCAGACGCCCTTCTTGCCGTTCACCTCGCCGAACGCATGGTGCAGCATCACATAGGCCGAGCCGGCCGCGTAGGGGCTGGCATAGTTGCCGACGATGGCGTCGAAGCCGAACAGCGCCTTGACGAGGTCGTTCTCGAAGCGCTCGTCGAGCATCTCGCCGGCCGAACGTGTGAACAGGTCGAGCAGATTGCGCTGCTGCTCGAGCGACAGCCGCCTGAGGATGTTGGCGGAGCCAAGCGCGTTGAAGGCTTCACTCATGGCGCCGAGGCCAAAGCCTTCGACGACGTTCGGCGGCGCGCGCAGCACGAATTGGCGCAGCACATCGGCGATGGCTTCGAGTTCCGCCGAGAACACGCCGATTGTCGCCGCGTCCCGCTGGCTGAGTTTCGCCACCGACTGTTGTGTGCGGCCTTCGCCGGTCAGCAGATAGCTGCCATCGGGTGCGGGCAGGAAGTTCTGCGCGCGGCGCTCGACGATCCGCAAGCCGTGATCGGCAAGTTTGAGGTCGGAGATGATCTGCGGATTGAGCAGGCTCACCGTGTAGGCGGCGACCGAATTGCGGAAGCCCGGACAAAATTCTTCGGTAACGGCGGCGCCGCCGACCACCTTGCGGCGCTCGACGATCCTGACCTTGAGCCCGGCCATCGCGAGATAGGCCGCGCAGGTGAGGCCGTTGTGCCCCGCACCGATGATGACGACGTCGACTTCATGATTGGACATGGTGCTTCTATAGGCCGGATGATCTCATCCGGCCACCATCCGCGATGGCTCGCATCCGGCGGGTCACAAAACCGTACCGATCCGGATACGATAATTCGACCGCGATGGTGCGGGCCGTGAGCCGCCGGCGGGGCAGGCAAGGCGCCTCGTTCGTTCCGTGTTGCCAAGCCGTGGAGTGCAAATGCCGTTTGTTTTTGATCAAACTCAAATCGAGTGGCCCGACGACGATTCCGATCTGCCGCCGCCGCGTGCCGACCAGTTCGTCTATCTGCCGGCGCCGGATTTCGGCGGGGAACGCGAGCCGGTGCATTTCTCGCTGGACGTTCCACCCGAGCCGCCCGCGCCGGCGCTGATCACGCCGGTCATGAAGCCGCCGAGCCTTTGGGATCGCCTGCGGGGCCGACGGTATCCGACCGCGCAGATCACGCCGGCGGTCAGGGCCGCCGCGACGGCGCGGGCTGCCCGGGAGGTCTTTACCCCCCAGCGTCTGATCGCGGTCGCTGTGCCGGCGCTCCGCGAACTCGGCGTGCAACGGCTGTATTGCCGCTATGACGGCGGCAACGACGAAGGATTCGCCTGGCTCGACAGCGCCGCGCTCCGCGAAGGCACGCGCATCGACGCCGATGCGCTGGCGCAGCGGCTCACCGAGCAGAAATTTCTCGATCGACTGGTGGACCACGGCGTGATGAAGCGGGTCGATGGCGCCAGTGAACGCGACCAGGTTGCTTCCTTCGTCCGCGATTGGTTGTGCACGGAATGGGCGACCTTGCTGCTTGGCCGCGGCTTCGGCACCGGCGAGTACGTAATGTACGGCGCCTTCACAGTCGATCTCGACAGTTGCACCGTAATCGACGATCCCAAGGCCGATGCGGTCACAAGCAACGTCGAGATCACGAGGTAGCCTGCGATGGCGCATCCCTATCATCATGCCGTGCGTTCCGCGCGCCTGTTCGGCGGTGTTGCCGAGGATTACCTGCCGATCCACGACTGGTTCGACGAGAGCAAGGCGCATCTCGCCGACGTGCGGCACCGCGCGCTGCGTCATCACAGCGAAGGCATCTTCCTCTGCGAGAAGATCTTCGGTGCGACGCTGACCAACAGCGCCGGCAAGCAGGTGCCGATGCGGACGGTCGGCGAGCAGCACGTCAAGGACGATCTCGGCTGGATCCCTTCGGTCAAGGATTGGCTGCAACATCTGGAAATGCAGCCGTGGATGGGACGGACGCCGTTCCGGCCGCAGATGGACGAAACCGCATCGCTCACCGGCGCGGCAAGTTCGGCCGATGATGTCGTGAGAGGCTGAACCGCTCAAGCGATTGGCATCGGTGGCCGTGTTGCCCGCTGCGTGGCGCTATGATTCAATGCAATGTATGTACCCGGTGTTGATCTGCCGGATCGTGACCGGGAGTATTCATGTCGTCTGAGCCGTCCGCTTCGCGAAACCGGCTGGTGCTGGTTGTCTACACCGCCGCGATCTTCGTCAGCGCGTTGTTGCTGTTCTCGGTGCAGCCGCTGTTCACCAAGATGGTGCTGCCGCGGCTCGGCGGCTCGCCGGCAGTGTGGTCGGTGGCGATGGTGTTCTTCCAGTCGCTGCTGCTCGGCGGTTACGCCTACGCGCATCTCCTGATGAAGCTGAACAGCCGCATTGTGCCGATCGTGGTGCATCTCGTGCTGCTCGTCGTCGCGCTGCTGACTTTGCCGCTCTCGATCAAGAGCGGCTGGGGCGAGCCGCCGACCTCGGGCTATGCGGTCTGGCTGCTCGGCCTGTTCGCGGTCTCGATCGGCCTGCCGTTCTTCGCGCTCGCTGCCAACAATCCGCTGCTGCAGGCCTGGTTCGTCCGCACCGGTCACCCCAACGGGCCCGACCCGTATTTTCTCTATGCGTCGTCGAACATCGGCAGCTTCCTGGCGCTGCTGTCCTATCCGGTGCTGCTCGAGCCGATGTTCACATTGCGCACCCAGAACCTGATCTGGACCGGCGGCTACGGTCTGCTGATCGTTCTGATCGCAGGCTGCGGCGTGCTGCTGTTGCGTGCGCCGGCCTATGCCGCCGCACGCAATATGCAAGTCGATGATGCCGATGCGCCGGCGCCGTCCTGGTCGCGGCGGGCGCGCTGGATCTTCCTGGCTGCCGTGCCGTCCGGCCTCTTGATCGCGGTGACGGCGCATATCTCGACCGACGTCGCGGCCGCTCCCTTGCTCTGGGTGCTGCCGCTGTCGCTGTATCTGTTGACCTGGGTGCTGGTGTTCCAGTCGCGGCCGCTGCTGCCGCACAAATGGATGCTGCTGGCGCAGCCGCTGGCGATCGCCGGCGTCGTGATCCTGCTCGCGGTCGGCGGCGAGCAGAACCTGCTGCTCACGCTCGGTGGCCATCAGCTCTGCTTCTTCATCATCGCGATGGCCTGCCATGGCGAGCTCGCGCGCACCCGTCCCGCGGCGAAATACCTCACCGGCTTCTATGTCGCGCTGTCGTTCGGCGGCATGGTCGGTGGCCTGTTCGCGGGGCTGATCGCGCCGTTCACCTTCTCGTGGATCGCCGAATATCCGATCCTGTTGGCGCTCGCGGCGCTGTGCCGTCCGCCCGGCGGCGCGGAGCGGCTGCCGCGCTGGAGCGCCTGGTACTGGCCGTTCCTTGCGGTGCTGGCGGTGGCGCTGATCGCGCCGAGCTATTCTGCCGGCGACATCTTCAACTGGTTCGACGACCACCGGGTGTGGGTGATCGGCGCCGTCGGCGTGCTCTCGGCGCTGCTCGCGCTCGCACTGAATGCCGATCGCTGGAAGATCTTCGCCACCGTCGCCGTCGCGCTGGTGGTGCTGCGCGCCTATCCCTCCGACGACGGCCGCGTCGAAACCGTGCGCAGCTTCTTCGGCGTGCACAAGATCGTGGTGACGCCGAACGGCCAATATCACGTGCTGATGCACGGCACCACGATCCATGGCGCCGAGAAGTTCAAGAACGACGACGGCACGCCGGTCACCGGTAAGCCGGAGCCGATCAGCTACTACCACAAGGACGGCGGCATCGGGCAGGCCATCACCGCAATCCGCGAGCGCAAGGGCGCGCCGCTGAAGGTGGCCGTCATCGGGCTCGGCTCGGGGACGCTGACTTGTTCATCGCTCCCCGGCGAGGACTGGCGCTTCTTCGAGATCGACCAGTCGATGGTCGATACCGCGCGCGACCCGAAATACTTCACCTACATCCAGAACTGCGAGCCGAACCTGAAGCCTGTGATCGGCGACGCGCGGCTGACCTTCGCCAAGGAGCCGGACGGCGTCTACGATCTCATCATCGTCGACGCCTATTCGTCGGACGCGATCCCGATCCATCTCGCGACCGAAGAGGCGATGGCGATCTACAAGGAGAAGCTGGCGCCGCAGGGCGCGGTTGTGATGCACGTCTCCAACCGGCATCTCGAACTTGCCAGCGTCGTGGTCGGCATTGCGGACGCCAACGACATGAGGAGCTGGGTCTACAGCGAGGATTCCGGGCGCGACAACGAGTATATCTTCTCGACCTCGGTCGTGGTCTCCGCGCGCGAGGACGCCGATGTCGGCAAGCTCGCATCATCGGACGTCTGGACCGAGACCGATGCCAACGAGAAGCAGCGGGTCTGGACCGACGACTATTCGAACGTGCTTGGCGCGGTGTACCGGCGCCTGCGCGACGGCGAGCAATAGGGGCGAGCGATCTTGCTCTAGCGGTCCGCCATTAGCAGCCTTGCGACCTGGGGCTTGACGATTGCGGCAAACAGTCCGGGATCGTCGAAAGCGCGCGCAGAGAGCATGGCGCCATGGACCGATGCCATCAGCATCTGGGCCTCCTCGTTCGGCCGCCTGCCCAGCCGGAACAGGTGCTGATCTGCGCCAGTCTTCAGCACCGACGTAAGCCATCCCGCGAGATGATCGAAATGGCCCCGGACGCGCGCGGCGACCTCGTCCGGCAACATCGGCATCTCGCCGGCAAGCATCGCGCAGACGCAGAACGGCAGCGAGGCGTCTTGAATGCACCCCTGCCAGAAGTTCACATAGGACTGCAGTTGGTCGGCAGGGTCGGCGGACTGCTCCCGAAGCGACCTCAGGCCCAGCTCCGTCTCCTGCCGGTAGCGATCGACCAGCGCCGAAACCAGTTCGGCCTTGGTCGGGAAGTGGTGGTGGATGCTGGCCTTCCTGATGCCGATCGCATCCGAGATGTCGGCATAGCTGAACCCGTTATAGCCGCCCGCCACGATGAGGGACTGCGCGACATCGAGAATCCGGTCCGAGGTCGAAATCACTGAGTTCATAGCGGCGCCTACCTTCCGGTAGGTAGCTTGTCAAGGCGGGGCCGCGCACCTGTTCGACACAAGAAGGTGTCCCGGCGCCCGATTGACCCGCGATATTTATCTACCTACTAGTAGGTAGATAAACAGAGGAGTTACTCAATGCAAAGCCGACTTTCGGCCCAATCCAGCTGGCTGCAATCCTACTATTTCGGGCGTGCGATCTTCTCGAGCGCCTGGGTTGCCGCCGCCGTACTTTTCAGCAGGCAAGCGGGCCCCGCCGCGTTCCTGCTGGTGATCTACCCGGCATGGGACGCGATCGCCAATCTGGCCGACGCGCGGGTCAACGGTGGGCTGAAGGCCAACCCGTCCCAGGCATTGAATGTCGTGGTCAGCACCATCACGGCGCTCGCCGTGATCGTGGCGGTCAGCCGTGACACCCATGCCGTTCTGGCGGTGTTTGGGGTTTGGGCGATCCTCGCCGGAGTGCTGCAATTGTCCACCGGCGTCAGGCGCTGGCGTCAGGTTGGCGCGCAATGGGCGATGATCCTCAGTGGTGCACAGTCGGCACTGGCCGGCGGCTACATGATCAGCCGATCGATTGGCACCGTCGCGCCGACGATTCTGGACGTCGCGCCCTATGCGGGATTCGGCGCGTTCTATTTCCTGCTTTCGGCGATCTGGCTCGTTGCCAGGGCCCATCGCAGCGCCCGTGCGTAGGCGCCTCCTGGCAGCATCAGAGAGCGCCAGTCGACGTCACCGCGGTAGCTATTTCTTCTCCGCCGCTGTCGTCGCGGAGGCGGGTGTCGAAGCGGCGAGCAGCGGCATCGTCGGCGTGGTCTCGCCAGCGTCCTCGTCGAGGAATTGCTCCACGCCGGCCTGGATCGACGATTTCGCGCTGTCCGGGCCGCGGTCGCTGAGGTCGTTGTGGTGGAATTCGGTTCTGACCACCTTGATGCCGAGTCTGGCGCAGGTCTCGTCGTCAGGCACGACGCCCGGGTCGGCCTTGAACACCGGGTCCCTGGAGCGGAACGACAGGATCTTGATCTTGCTGTCGGTGATGAACGGGACGCGCAGATTGTCCAGCGTCACGACCTTCTTGACCAGGTCGGGATGCTGCTTGGCGAAGTACATCGAGATGTCGCCGCCGTTGGAGTGACCGATCAGCGTCAGCGCGCGATAGTTTGCGTTCGGATAGAGCTTCTTCAGCTCGTCGATCGCGTACATGATGTTGAAGACGCCGCGATTATATTGCATGCGTCGGCCGACATATTCCTCGCCGACCTTGGTCACCATCGGCGTATCGCTGTCGAGATCATGCTGGATGCTGACCACGAGATAGCCGCGTGACGCGAACACGTTGGTGAGGAACGAGTACTCGGTGTTCCTAACGGTGTTGCCGTGGCTCAGGATTGCGACCGGCAGCTCGATCATCTCGGCCATCGCCTGCATTTGCCGGTCGCGCCGGACCGCGACCTCGACCGTGACGTTGCGGTCGTCGCGCAGAACGTCGTGGAACGTCAGCGTGGTGTGACGGATGGCCCATCTGTCCGTCGTGAAATAACCGGCCATCGCCACGATGCACAGGCAAAGGACAATGATGCCCCGTTTCATGTCGACCTCTGATATTGCCTACGCGACCCGCGCTTCTCGCCCTGGCTTCACGGGGCATTCCGCGTGAATCGGCCTCCAGGGGCCAAGGCGGGCGCTCTTGCCGCCGAATATCGAGCTAATTTTACAATCAGATGACAGCGCGACAACGGGCCACGGCGGACGACATCGCGGGCCATTTGCGACGGTCACAAGCGGGTGAGGGGAGCGTGAACTGACGGCGCGCTGCCTGCGGCGCCGTCAGCGGATCAGGAGATTGCGTCAGTCCTGATAGTTGTTGCCGTAGAAGCCGCGCTGCTGCTGCTGGTAGTAGGACCGCGGCTGATAGGTGCCTTGCGGCGCCGCCGCGTAGCCCTGGTTGCCGTAGTATTGCTGCTGGCCGTAGGCCTGCGCGTCGTAGACGCGACGGCTTGACGGTGGCGCCGGGTAGCGCTGCGCGGTCGAGCTGCCGTCGGCCGGATAGATGTAGCCGTCGTCGGGGCGGGCCTGCGCCGGATATTCGCGTGGCCGCGGCGTCAGGACGACAGGGTCGCCGGCGGCGGCGGTGCCGTACTGCTCGTCCTGCTGCGGCGCGCGGCGGGCGACCGCGGTGCCGTTGCGCCCACGCGGATTGCGCGCCAGCGCGACCTGCGCCGAGCCGGTCAGCGTCACCGTGGTGTTGAGCACGCCTTCCTTCTGGACCAGGGCGTAGAGCGTCGATGCGTTGTCGCGCGACAACCGTACGCAGCCATGCGAGGCCGGCGTGCCGAGGCGGCCGACCGAGTCGGTGCCGTGGATCGCGTGTCCGATCTTGGTGAAGAAGATCGAGTGCGGCATCGGCGCGTCGTCGAATTCCTTGGAGTAGTGGTCCTCTTCCATGCGGAAGGCCCGGAAGGTGCCGTTCGGCGTTTCGCGCGAGGGTATGCCGCTCGAGACCGGCCAGTGATAGCGCGCGACGCCGTCGACCGCGACGGTCATCTGCTGGTTGTCCTTGTCGATGGTGATATCGACCTTGGCCTGCGCGGCGCCGGCCGTGAAAAGCATCACGGAAGTGAACGCAATGAGGAACGAACGCATTTTACCTTTGGCCTCCAGGCCCGATCGCAGCAGCGGCTCTCCGTCCCGCAACCAATATGCACGGAATCCGAATTTGGTTCCAGTCGCGGACCTCGTGCATCGTTAATCCCGCGCGCGGCGCAAACAAGGCCGAAGCCGGGCTCTCCTGTCACGGCGGACTGACATTTTCGCGAGCAAGCCGCGACAACGGCCCCAACCGGTCATTGCTACGCAACCATTTGGCCGCATGGGCGTTTCACAGTCCCGCCCCGGCGGCGCGTTCGCGCCGCGTACCAAGGAACCAAGATGAACAACACCAAGGTCAAGACCGCGGCCGTCGTCCCGGCCGGCCTCTCCGCGCGACTCCTGCTTGCGGCCGCAGCCCTCGCTTTGGCGCTGGTGACTGTCCCCCAAGCCGGCCATGCCCAGGGTATCGTCCGCGGGGCGCATGAAGGTGCTTATGAGGGTAATCGGGCCGCCGGTCCGATAGGTGGCGTGGTTGGCGGTGCCGTCGGTGCCGGGGTCGGCGGCGCCATGGGCGCGGTCAAGGGCGTGTTCGGTATCCCGGATCGCGGCTACCGCCGTGGCCACCGCTGCCGCGGCTATTACCGCCACGGCCATTTCCATTGCTATTGATCGGCATCGTCATTCCGGGGCATGCGAAGCATGAACCCGGAATCTCGAGGTGATGGCGCGAGATTCCCAGATGCGCAATTGCGCATCTGAGGTTCGCGCCAGGGCGCGCCGCGGAATGACTTGCTTCGCAAGTCAGTTCTTCAGCCGGTAGCCGGTCCGGAAGATCCAGGCCACGATCACCATGCAGGCGATCAGGAAGCCCGCAGTCATGCCGAGGCTGAGCCCGACGCTGACATCGGCGATCTCGTAGAAGCTCCAGCGGAAGCCGGAGATCAGATAGACCACCGGATTGAACAGCGTGAGGGTGCGCCAGCCCGACGGCAGCATGTTCACCGAATAGAAGCTGCCGCCGAGGAAGGTTAGCGGTGTCACCACCAGCATCGGGATCATCTGCAGCTTCTCGAAGCCGTCGGCCCAGATGCCGATGATGAAGCCGAACAGGCTGAAGGTGACGGCCGTCAGCACCAGGAAGGTCAGCATCCACACCGGATGCTGGATATGCAGAGGTACGAAAAGTCCGGCGGTGGCCAGGATGATCAGGCCGAGGATGATCGACTTGGTGGCGGCGGCGCCGACATAGCCGATGACGATCTCGAGATAGGAGATCGGCGCCGACAGGATCTCGTAGATCGTGCCGGCGAATTTCGGGAAGTAGATGCCGAACGAGGCGTTCGAGATGCTCTGGGTCAGCACCGACAGCATCACGAGCCCCGGCACGATGAAGGTGCCGTAGCTGACGCCCTCGACCTCGGTGATGCGCGAACCGATCGCGGCGCCGAACACCACGAAATACAGCGAGGTCGAAACCACAGGCGAGACGATGCTCTGCAGCAGCGTGCGCCAGGTGCGCGCCATTTCGAACAGATAGATCGCCCGGATTGCGCGGTAGTTCATGGCGCCCTCACGAGGCTGACGAAGATGTCTTCGAGGGAGCTCTGCCTGGTATCGAGATCGGAGATCCGGACGCCGGCGTTGCGCAGATCGTTGAGCAGGCTGGTGATGCCGGTGCGATCGCCCTTGGTGTCGTAGTCGTAGGTCACCGCGTGGCCGTCGTCGGAGAGTTCGAGGCTATAGGCGGCGAGCGCGGGCGGAACGGCGTCGAGCTTGCTCTGCAATTGCAGCGTCAGCTGCTTCTTGCCGAGCTTCTGCATCAAGGTCGCCTTGTCCTCGATCAGGATGATCTCACCCTTGTTGATGACGCCGATGCGGTCGGCCATCTCCTCGGCTTCTTCGATGTAATGCGTGGTCAGGATGATGGTGACGCCGGCCGCCTGCAGCGTGCGGACCACTTCCCACATCCCCTTGCGCAACTCGACGTCGACGCCGGCGGTGGGCTCGTCGAGGAACAGGATCTGGGGTTCGTGCGACAGCGCCTTGGCGATCATCACACGGCGCTTCATGCCGCCGGACAGCGTGATGATCTTGCTGTCCTTCTTGTCCCACAGCGACAGGTCCTTGAGCACCTTCTCGATATGATCAGGGTTCTTCGGCTTGCCGAACAGGCCGCGGCTGAAGCTGACCGTCGCCCAGACCGTCTCGAAGGCATCGGTGTGCAGTTCCTGCGGAACCAGCCCGATCATCGACCGCGCCGCGCGATAGTCGGCGATGATGTCGTGTCCGCCGATCGAAACGCGGCCCTCGCTCGGATTGGCGATGCCGCAGATGATGCTGATCAGCGTGGTCTTGCCGGCGCCGTTCGGCCCAAGCAGCGCGAAGATCTCGCCCTTGAAGATATCGAGATTGATGCCCTTCAGCGCCTTGAAACCGGAGCCATAGGTCTTTGACAGATTGGATACGGAGATGATCGGCGACATGGAGGATCGGAAGCGTGAGGGAAGGGCGCGCGCGGATTGGAGCCCGGGCGGGCGGGCGGGGGGCGTGATGCGGGTTCAGCCCAGATAGGGACGCACGGTCCGTTCTGCAATCGGTTGGCGAGGGAGAAATTTATTCTGCGGCGCGCCTTAGGGGCGCACTGCCAAAATATCGAAAACAACCCCATGCAAAGGAGCCGGCGGCGGGCGGCGGGCATTGCAATTTGACCAGTCGGGCAAATCAGCGGTGCTCTTCTAGTATTCCGAAGTTGTGGCGGCGCCCTTCGTTCCGGGGCCATCGCATACGGGCGGGAGGGGACGCAGTTCCGACGCTCCGCTATTCAATCCAATCAGTGCCGCTTCGCCGGTTTCGCTGGCTTCTTGGCGGCCGCCGCCGGGGCGGGGTGCGCGGGCGGCGCGGTATCGGCGACCTTGCCGACCAGCATGATCTGCACCTGGTTGTTGACCGGCGCGTTGGGGCGGGCGGCGTCGAGCAATTGCTCTTCGCCAAGCCCGACCGACTGCAGGCGCTTCGCCGTGATCTTGAAGGTGTTGACCAGGATGTCGCGGATCGCGTCGGCGCGCCGCTGGCTCAGCAGCACGTTGTTCTCGCGCCGTCCGGTCGATTCGATGTGACCGACGATCAGGAAGGTGTAGGGCAACAGCGAAGAGTGCGTCAGCGCATCGGCAATGCGCCCGACGGACTGATAGGAGTCGGGCAGCACGATCGGCGTGTCGACATCAAACTGGATGTCGGCGTTGAATGTCGGCAGGTTGGTCAGGTCGGGGGCGATCGGCGGCCGCTTTTGCGGCGGCGGCTCGTTTTTCGATCGCGACCGCGATCGTTCCAGCACTTGCTGGCGCAATGCGGGGACGTCGATCGTTGCGTCCGTCTCGTAGTGATTGAGCTTGGCGATGACGTCGTCGCGCGTGATGGCGGTTTGCGCCTGGGCTGGCGCAAGCGGCATCGCCAGCAAGACCAGCGTGCCGAGCACGCCCAGAAGGCCAGGATTGCGCAAGCCTCGCGTCGTCAGGCGCATCATTGATACCCCGCGTCATTGATCGCCTGGGCGCAATTGCGGCTAAGGCCCTTGGCGGTGACGAGGCAGGGTACCGATTTGCTGGTCTCCTTGGTCGAGCCGCCGCAGACCTTGACGATCTCGCGGGTGCATACGTTGGCAACTGTCACGCGCGCCGCGATCCGCTTCTGGATCGCATCGAGGGTGGAGAAGTAGCTCTCCTTGCACTGCGGCGAGATCACGTCGCGGTTGCGCGACAGGCACTCCTTGAGGCGGTTGGAGTCGAGATTGACGCCGCGGCAATTGGCGGTGATGTCGGCGCCGCAGGCCTTGGCGAGCTGCGCTGCGGAATCGCCAAAGCTGATCGTTTCCGCGACCGCCAGCGACGGCGCAGTGAGCGCGATGACAAAAAGGAAAAACCCACCCCGGACCATGGGGCCATCTCAACCCGTGAAATCAGCGATGGTCAAGGGCTACGAACAGAGAAGGCCGCCAACGAAGGCCACTAACGAAGGCCGCCAAGGAAAGCCGCTATTCACGCCCGTTCCACAAAGCTGTCGACCACCTTCTTCTCGCCGGCCTTTTCGAAGGCGATGGTCAGCTTGTTGCCGTCGATCTTCACCACATGGCCGTAGCCGAATTTCTGGTGAAACACCCGGTCATCCAGCGAAAATTCCGACGTCGTGCCCGTGGACTTCGCCACCAACTCGCCCTCGATCACCATGGGGCCGCGCTTGGTGCGATTGAAGCTTTCGGAGGAAAAGGACGATTGCCGCTCCTCGAAGCCGCCGCTACGCCCCCCCCCGCCGCGATTGCGGTTGGCTTGGGCGCGCTGCCAGCCCGGGGTCGAATAGCTCGAGCCGAATGATTCGAGGTTGTCGAAGCGCGAGGCGCCATAGCCGCCGCTGCCGCCCCAGCCCGAGCCGCCCTTGGATTCGGTGATCTCGACATTGTGCGCCGGCAACTCGTCGAGGAAGCGCGAAGGGATCGTGGTCGACCAGGTGCCATGGATGCGGCGGTTGGTCGCGAAATAGATTTTGGCGCGGCGGCGGGCGCGGGTCAGCCCGACATGGGCAAGGCGGCGCTCCTCCTCGAGCCCGGCGCGGCCCTGTTCGTCGAGCGTGCGCTGGCTGGGGAACAGGCCTTCCTCCCAGCCCGGCAGGAACACGTTGTCGAATTCGAGGCCCTTGGCCGAATGCAGCGTCATCAGCGACACGGCTTCGTCGCCGGCCTCGCCGTCGCGGTCCATCACCAGCGAGATATGTTCGAGAAACCCTTGCAGGTTCTCGAATTCCTCCATCGATCGCACCAGCTCCTTGAGGTTATCGAGCCTGCCCGCGGCGTCGGCCGAGCGGTCCTTCTGCCACATCTCGGTATAGCCGCTCTCGTCGAGCACGATCTCGGCGAGCTCGGTATGCGAGGTGACCTCGCGCTGGGCGCGCCAGCGGTCGAACTGCATGACGAGATCGCGCAACGACCCGCGCGCCTTCGGCTTCAGCTCGTCGGTCTCGACCACGGCGCGTGCCGCCTCGAACAGCGGAATGCGGCGCTTGCGGGCGTGGTCGTGCAGCAGCTGCACGGTGGCATCGCCGAGCCCCCGTTTCGGCACGTTGACGATGCGCTCGAAGGCGAGATCGTCGGCCGGCGAGTTGATGGTGCGCAAGTATGCCAGCGCGTCGCGGATTTCCGCGCGCTCATAGAATCTGGGGCCGCCGATCACGCGATAGGGCAGGCCGAGCGTGACGAAGCGGTCTTCGAACTCGCGCATCTGGAACGAGGCACGGACCAGGATGGCGACGTTGTTGAGGTTTTCGCCCGCGCGCTGCAACTCCTCGAGCTCCTCGCCGATCGCGCGCGCCTCCTCCTCCGAATCCCAGGAGCCGGTAACGGTGACCTTCTCGCCGTCGACATCCTCGGTGCGCAGCGTCTTGCCGAGCCGGCCCTCATTGTGCGCGATCAGATGCGAGGCCGCGGCCAGGATGTGGCCTGTGGAGCGGTAATTGCGCTCGAGGCGGATGACCTTGGCGCCGGGGAAATCGTGGTCGAAGCGCAGGATGTTGTCGACCTCGGCGCCGCGCCAGCCATAGATCGACTGGTCGTCGTCGCCGACGCAGCAGATGTTTTTCAGTGGGGCCGCATTCTCTGTCATTCCGGGATGCGCCGCAGGCGCAGACCCGGAATCTCGAGATGAGTCCTCATGACCTCTGGATTCCGGGTTCATACCTTCGGCATGCCCCGGAATGACGGGAGAGGTGATGTCGCCCGGAATGACATCGGCGAGCGATCGCCCCGGCCGCGACGGCGCCTGCGACAGCAGCCGCAGCCACAGATACTGCGCGACGTTGGTGTCCTGATATTCGTCGACCAGGATGAACTTGAAGCGGTTCTGGTACTGCCGGAGCACGTCAGGATTTTCGCGGAACAGCCTGATGTTCTCGAGCAGGAGATCGCCGAAATCGGCCGCGTTGAGGATCTTCAGCCGCTCCTGATAGGTCGCGTAGATCTTGCCGCCCTTGCCGTTGCCGAACGAGGCGGCTTCGCCCGCCGGCACCTGTGACGGCGACAGGCCGCGGTTCTTCCAGCTGTCGATCAGGCCGGCGAGCATCCGCGCCGGCCAGCGCTTGTCGTCGATGTTCTCGGCCTGCAACAGTTGCTTCAGCAGCCGTACCTGGTCGTCGACGTCGAGCACCGTGAAGTTGGATTTGAGCTGCACCAGCTCGGCGTGGATGCGCAGGATGCGGCCGCCGATCGAATGGAAGGTGCCGAGCCACGGCATGCCTTCGACCGCCTGGCCCAGCATCTGGCCGAGCCGCAGCTTCATCTCGCGCGCCGCCTTGTTGGTGAAGGTCACCGACAGGATTTCCTGCGGCCGCGCGCGGCCCTGGCTCAGGATATGCGCGATGCGCGTGGTCAGCACGCGGGTCTTGCCGGTGCCGGCGCCGGCAAGCACCAGCACGGGCCCGTCGAGTGTCTCGACCGCCTCGCGCTGCTCCGGATTGAGGCCGTTGAGATATTGCGGAGCGCCCGCCGCAGCCCGCGCACGCGCGGCGATGCCGCCAGCCACCGGCTGGTGCTCGGGAACGCCGTGATGGGGCAGTTTGCTCGGCTCGGTCATTGGCGAATCGTCTCGGCCCCACGATGGCACCGTGGGACGGTGAAGGGGAGCCTTCTTAACAGGGATTGAAGGCCATATAGGGCCTGATCGGCCGTTTTGACAGGTTTTATCGTGGCCGTTTGGAACGGTTTTGGCAGCAGCGCACAACAGGCCCGGTTCCTGAAATCGGCGAAAATTTCCCGGTTTCGCGCTCAGGAACCAGCGTTTCCCCGCAGGATTGTTTCAACAGATGCGGCGCCGGCTAAGCGCCCGCGCCAAGAACCGAACAAGGAAACGAAGCGAGAGGTTTGATCATGTTGAGCTGGGTCGTCACATTCCTGGTCGTCGCCCTGATCGCGGGCATTCTGGGCTTCGGCGGCATCGCCGGCGCCTCGATCGAAATCGCCAAGGCGATCTTCTTCATCGCCATCATCCTGTTCCTGGTGTCGGCGGTGGTCGGATTGGCGCGCGGCCGCACGAGGGTCTAGCGAAGGGCTGGGTCTAGCGAAAGGCTGGGTCTAGCGAAGGGCTGGCTATTTCTTCGAGGGCATCGCCACGTTGCGGCCGATGCCCTCGGGTCGCGGCACGCCCGCATAGCTATCCACGATCTTCTGAGTGCGGGCGCGAATATCAGGCGGAAACGGCGCCACCTTGCGCGCCTCCATGTCGATGTGCAGCGTGAGGTTTTCCGAAGTCGCGGAGAGCCAGCCCTCGGTGGCGTGGCGCAGCTCCTCGAACGTGTGCAGCCGCTTCTCGTCGGCGCCGAGCAGGAAGACCGAGACCTGCACGGGATCGCCGAGATGAATCTCTCTCAGATAGCGGACGTGGCACTCGGCAGTGAAGGTCGAGCAGTGCCGCGCCTTCATGTAGGCCGGCCCGATGCCGAGCTGCAGCCACATTTCGTCGATGGCGCGGTCGAACATCACATTGTAATAGGCCATGTTGAGATGGCCGTTATAGTCGATCCATTGCGGATCGATCTGCATCACGGAAGATTTGAACGGAGCCGAAGGAAGCGGCATCTCGCTGGCGGCAGTCGCTGAAGTCATCATCCGTCCCCGGTTCGTTGGCGTTCGAGCATGAGCTTTTCTGTGACTCCGGCGTCCACTTTTTCAAGTCAGGCTCTCTTGACCCCTTATACAAGCTTTGCCACGGTCGGCTAAAGCCGGGAGGAAATTCGACGTGGCGACAACGATTTCGAGCAATCTGACGCGACCTGAGCCGGAGGCCCTGAAGCGCGCGATCGACGCGCTGGCGGCGCGGTTCGGCAACCGGCTCGTGACGTCTTTAGCCGTGCGTGAACAGCACGCCCATACCACCACCTGGCTGCCGACCCAGCCGCCCGATGCGGTGGTGATGGCGCAGGAAACCGCCGACATCCAGGACGTGGTGCGGATCTGCGCCGCCAATCGCGTGCCCGTCATCGCCTTCGGCACCGGAACTTCGCTGGAAGGCCAGGTCAACGCCCCGGCAGGCGGCGTCTGCATCGATCTGCGCGACATGAACAAGGTGCTCGAGGTGCACGCCGAGGACCTCGACTGCGTGATCCAGCCCGGCGTGACCCGCAAGGCACTGAACGAGCATCTGCGCGACCAGGGCCTGTTCTTCCCGATCGATCCCGGCGCCGATGCCTCGCTCGGCGGCATGACCTCGACCCGCGCCTCCGGCACCAACGCGGTGCGCTACGGCACCATGCGAGAGAACGTGCTGGCGCTGAAAGTGGTGCGCGGCGACGGCGAGATCATCACCACAGGCACGCGCGCCAAGAAGTCGTCGGCGGGTTACGACCTGACGCATCTGTTCATCGGCGCCGAAGGCACGCTCGGCATCATCTCCGAGCTGACCATCCGCCTGCGCGGCATTCCCGACACGATCGCGGCCGCCGCCTGTTCGTTCGAGACCGTGCGGGGCGCTTGCCAGGCCACCATCCTCGCGATCCAGACCGGCATTCCGGTCGCGCGGATCGAGCTGCTCAATGCCGCGCAGGTGAAGGCCTGCAACAATTATTCGAAGCTGTCGCTGCTGGAGACGCCGCTGCTGCTGCTGGAATTCCACGGCAGCGAGGTCGAGGTCGCCGAGCAGTCGAAGAATTTCCGCGACATCGCCGCCGAGTGCGGCGGCGGCGAGTTCACCTGGACCACCAAGCCGGAGGACCGCACCAAGCTGTGGCAGGCTCGGCACGATGCCTATTGGTCGGTGAAGGCGATTCGTCCCGGCGACAGCATCGGCGTGGTCGCAACCGACGTCTGCGTGCCGATCTCGCGGCTTGCCGACTGCGTCACCGAGACCGAGGACGATCTGAAGCGGCTCAATTTGCTGTCGCCGATCGTCGGCCATGTCGGCGACGGCAATTTCCACTGCTCGCTGGTCTGCGACGTCAACAACAGCGACGAGATGGCGCGCGGCGAGGAGTTCATGCATCGGCTGGTCGAACGGGCGCAGGCGATGGGCGGAACCTGCACCGGCGAGCACGGCATCGGCCAGGGCAAGCAGAAATATCTGAAGGCCGAGCTCGGCCCTGAGGCGCTCGACGCGATGCGGGCGCTGAAGCACGCGCTCGATCCGCAGAACATTTTCAATCCCGGCAAGATCGTTCCTGTGGCCTGACGAATCGGATATTCCGGGGCCACAGGACGTTGCGATGTCGTGGTTCAGTAAGGCCAAGCGCAAGGATATTTGGGACGACCCCGTCGCGCAGCCGCTCGGCGACATCGAGGCTGCGCAGAGAATCCGTGCGATCTGCCGCGATGCGGCCGGCTGTGCCGAGGCGGTCTCTTCGGCCGACATACGCTCGCCGGAGAAGCAGCAGATCGAGCGCGATCGCTACGAGCGTGCCGCCAAGGTCGCGATGAAGACCGCGATGAGGATATCCGACGAGCTGGTGCGGGATTCCGCGGTGCGCGAGATCGTCTGCCTCTGCATGAAGGCTAACAACGTCAAGACCGGGCGGGCGCTGTTCCGCGCCATCCACGCCAACTCGATCAAGGCCGAGGTGCTGAAGGAGCATCCGACGCTCGAGGGCGAGCAGGCCTGAGTTGTTCCGGCTGAGTGGAGAGCCAGTAGCCCGCATGAGCGAAGCGATATGCGGGAACGATTTTCCCGGGTATCGCTGCGCTCACCCGGGCTACGTCTGCCCGCCCAGCGTGCGAACCGCTTCATCGACGCTGTGGAAGACGTGGTCCCTCGGCAGCACGGCGTAGAGATCGAAGCGCTCGAACGCCTCCTGGGCGCGGGAGGATTCGAGCCGCGCCACCGCCAATGTCACACCGTCATCGCGGCACTCGCGAAACAGGTCGCGCAGCGCCTGCGCCGCCGTGAAATCGATCTCGATCATGCCGCTGGCCTCGATCACCAGCAGTTTCGGCTTGGGCGTCGCGTGGCCGATGGTCTTGAGCACGCCGCCGTGAAAACCTTCCGCGTTGAGGAACGACAACGGGGCCTGTAGGCCGACCACGGCAATGCCGGGCTTGCGCTCGCCGGTGACGTGCGGGCCGGTCGGCCACCAGATCGTGGTGCCGGGCACGTGGACGAATTCCACCAGCTGGCCGCGCGTCGTGGTCCAGATGCCGTGCAGCAGCGACAGCGCGATGCCGACGGCGACGCCTTGCTCGATCGGCAGCACGATGATCGCGGCGGCCGTCGCCACCACCAGCAGGAATTCGTAGAACGACTGGCGGAAGATCGCGACGATCTGCTTCACGCGGATGATGCGCAGCGCCACGAACAAGAGGACGCCGCCGAGCGCCGCATCGGGCACGTGCTGCAGCAGCGTCGCCCCGAACGCCAGCAGCGCGAGCACGATGGCCGCGGCAAACAGCCCCGAGACCTGCGTGCGCCCGCCAGTCTCCGACACGATGCCGGTGCGCGGCGGGCTGGCGTTGACGGGGAAAGCGCCGAACAGGCCGGCGAGCACGCTGCCGGCTCCGGCGCCGAGGAAGTCGCGATCGACGTCGGCCGGCTTGTCCGGGTCTGACAGGAACGAGCGCGTCGTCGCCGCGGTCTGCACCATGACGACGATGGCGATCAGGATCGCCAGCGACAGCAATTTGATCCACCGCTCCGGCGCGATGTCCGGAAGCGATGGCGTCGGCAGCGACCCGGGCACGGTGCCGACCACCTTGACGCCTTTGCTCTCGAGATGGCCGGCGATCACGGCGATGGTGGCCACGACAAGGCCGATCAGTGCGCCCGGAATCCGCGCGCTGATCTTCTCCGATCCGGCAACGAGCGCGAGCACGCCGAGGCCGATCGCCAGCGTGTAGCCATTGGTCTGGCCGATCTTCTCGGTGAGGACGCCGAGCTTGTAGAGCGTCGGGCCGTCCGGCGTGGTCAGGCCGAGCACGCCCGGCAATTGCGAGACCAGGATGTGGACGGAAATGCCGGCGAGGAAGCCGACGGTCACCGGCGTCGACAGCAGATTGGCGATCCAGCCCAGTTTGAACAGGCCGCCCGCGATCATGATCGCGCCGACCATCAGCGCCAGTGCCATCGCCAGCGACTGATAGTCGGGCGAGCCAGCGGTCGCCATCAGCGCCAGGCCGGCCGCGAAGATCGGCGTGATGGTGGAATCGGCGCCGCAGGACAGGAAGCGGTTGGCGCCGAACATCGCAAAGCCGAGCGAGCCGGCCATGAAGGCGAAGAAGCCGATCTGCGGCGAGAAGCCGCCGAGCCGGGCGGTCGCCATCTGCTCGGGGATCGCGATCGCGGCGAGCGTCAACCCGGCGATCAAATCGCCCGGCAAGTCGCCCGGCCGAAAGCTGGCCAGCGAACGGAAGATAGGCCAGCTGGCGCGTGTCTGATGAACGTCGGCCATCGGTCTCCCGTGAGGATTATGACGATTCGCCGATAGTCCGACATCGCGCCGGCAAAATCCAGCGCAGTGGGCCGTGTGCAGCCGCGAAGCAAGTCGCTATCCCGCGCGTGCTGCGGTGATCGCCTTGCGGATATCGGCCAGCGGCGCGCTGTCGTCTAATTCGACGCTGTCGCCCTGGAGCCTGACGCCGAGGTCGCGCCACAGCGCGGCGAGATCGGGCGTCACCGGCTTCGATCCCCATTCGCCGTGCAGCCGCGTCAGCACGTCGACGCCGACCGCCTTGTCGGCGGTCGAGAGCACGCGCGCGATCGGCCAGTCCTTTTCGTGGTTGCCGCCGGCGGCGAGCACGCCGCGCATGGCATCCTGCAAGCCGAATTTGTTGCCGGTGCGTTTGCGGATTTCGACATCGGCGAACAGGCAGAACATCGCGCCGCCCCAGTATTTCCGGCCCCAGGTGTCGGTATTGTCCAAGCCCTCGTCGCCGGCCTGCGGCAGGCCCTTGGGCATGTCGCGCAGCATCGCCAGCCAGATCTCGCGCGCCGTGAGATCGCCGGCCTGCACGCGCGCGACCGGCTCGACATAGACCGCGAGCCCCTCCGACAGCCAGGCATAGCGGTCGTCGAGATCGGGCAGGGCGGTGTGCACCATCTCGTGCACGATCACCCAGTCGTGCTTGAGATCGTCGACGCCTGCGTCGCGGCCGATCGGAAGCCGGATTGCGGCGCCGCGATAACCCCATGTGGTGCCGCCGCGAACCCGCGAACCGTCGACCGGCACGATCAAGAGCCGCAACGAGCTGACGGGAAATCGGCCGTAATAGGTCGAGACCGCGCGGGCCGACGCCTTGATCCAGTCGAATATCCGGTCCTTCGGCAGCGCCATCTCGCCGGGTGCGAACCCGACATGGATGGCGGCGCCGGCGACCTCGAGATCGGTCTTGGGCAGCCGGTCGAAGGCGTCGTAGGGCATGCCTTCGCCGCGCATGAACTCGGACTGCGCCTCGACATGACATGATGCGATGCCGATCAGGATCGCAGCGACCAGCATCGCGGCGGCGATCACGCGATATGTCGGGATGCTCTTCATCGCGGCGTGCCGTGCCGCTGTGACATGGCGTTCTCGCCAAGCGCCGCGGTCACTAGTTCGCCGAGATCGTCGAGGATCGCCGCGAGCAGCGTCTCGCCCTTGGCTGATGTCGCCAGCGTCGGATCGCCGTAACTGCCGGAGCGGCTGTAGTTCGGCGAAGTGCTGTCCGATAGCGTCAGGCGGCCGGGCGCCTCGTGCTGCAGGGCGGGGCTCGCCTCGGCGCGGTCCCGATCGACCACGTCCGGTGCCAGCGCCAGCATCAGGGATGTCTCCAACTCGTCGGCATGGCTGCCATGGCGTTGCTCGGAGATCTGCTCGGCGGTGCGGCGGAAGCGCGGGCCCTGGTAGAGCCGCAGATGTCTCACGCGGGCCGGCTCGAAGGGCGCCAGCGCGCGTTCGACCGGAGCGAGCGTGCTGATCCCCGTGTTGAGCACGAACAAGGTGCCGATGCCGCTGTCGAGGATGCCGGCGGCGATCTCATGCACCATGGCTTCGAACGTTGCCGCCGACAGGCTGGCGCTGCCGGCATATTCGACGAAAGCGGGGTAGTGACCGTAGGTGATGGTCGGCCAGACCAGCGCGTCGAAGCGTTCGGCGAGATGCGCTGCAAACCACTCGGCCTGCAGGCGGTCGGTGTTCAGCGGCAAATGGAAACCGTGTTGCTTGGCGGCGGCGCCGATCGGCAGGATCGCCGGCCGTTTGGCCGCAACGCGCCGCGCGACCTCGTCCCAGGTGAGGCGTTCGATGCGATGGCTGACGATGTCGGCGCCCATGCCGCGGGCCCTCTATGTGCCGATGGAAGCCGCTGTCAGAAGCCCCGCCGTGATCCAGCCATGCAGATAGCCGGCGCCGCGCGCGGCGGCATTGTCGGGATCGTCATAGGTCGCGAGCATCTCGCAGAGCACGCCGAACGGAACGCCATCGGAGGCTTCGTCCCACATCATCGCTTCCTCGGTCGGCAGCTCGCGGAACATCGGCGTGGTGTCCTGGCGCCAGATCAGGAGGCGGGTGGGTTCGGCGAGCGCCTCCGCCTCGGGCGGCGTCTCGTCGTTCTTCAGGGTCATCCAGATCGCAGCCGCATTGGTCGATAGGTCGATCCTCGCAGCGCTGGGATGCGGCTGGAATACGAGGTCGTTCCAGACCTCGGGCGCGAAACCGGCCATCGCCTCCAGCGCGAGCACGGCGCCTTCACCGGCGTCGAAGGCGTCGTTCAACGCCTTCTCCAGCGCGGCGAGGTCGGCGAGCACGGGATGGTTGCTGTAGGGGGTGGTGGCCTTCAGGAAATCCGGGAGCCCTTGCGAGAACCAGCGCAGGTTCGGGTGCTCGGACGGCCGTGCCTTGACATAGGCATGGCCCATCTCGTCGAACATCTCGTCGCCGAGAAAGCGATGCAACAGCTCGTGGTCGTTACGCATCGCCTCGACCAGCCGCGAGCCGTAGGCATAGCGATAGACGCCGAACAGCGTCGCGCGCGTCTCCTTGGGGCTGTCGAGGATTTCGCTCAGGATGCCGTCGTCGCCGCTGAGGATGGCGCGCTGGAAGTCACCTTGCTGGCGCGCGAAGTCGGTCATGCCGCCGGCGCGCCCACGGGCAGCACCTGCCCCGCGATCTCGCGGGTGCGCTCGACCTCGTGCAGCAATTCGTCGAGCGGCGGGATGTTGTCGTCGCGCTCGATCATGGTCGAGACCCGTCCGAACCGCTTCAGCGCCGCGACATAGAGGTCCCAGACGTCCTCGCACACCGGATGGTCGTGGGTGTCGATGATGTGGGTGCCCATGTGGCTGTGGCCCGCCATGTGGAATTGCACCACGCGATCCGGTGGAATGCCGTTGAGGAAGGCCATCGGATCGTAGCCGTGGTTGAAGGCGCTGACATAGACATTGTTGATGTCGAACAGCAGCCAGCAGCCGGAGCGACGCGACAGTTCGGAGAGGAATTCCCACTCCGTCATCTCGGAATTGTTGAATTGCACATAGGTCGAGACGTTCTCGAGCACGATGGCGCGGCCGAGGAAATCCTGCACCAGCTGCACCCGGCTCACGACGTGATCGAGCGCCTCCCGCGTGTAGGGGATCGGCAGCAGATCGTGCAGGTTCTTGCCGTGCACGCCGGTCCAGCACAGATGGTCCGACACCCATTTCGGCTGCACGCGTTGTGCGAGGTCCTTCAGGCCCTGCAGATAGTCGAAGTTCGGCGGCGCGGTGGAGGCGATCGACAGCGAGACGCCGTGCATCACCACGGGATAGCGCGCGCAGATCCGGTCCAGGATGCGCAGCGGCTGGCCGCCCGGCAGCATGTAGTTCTCGCTGATCACCTCGAACCAGTCGATCGGCGGATTTCCGTTCAGGATCTCGTCGTAGTGCTGAGCACGCAGGCCGAGGCCGAAGCCGAGGAACGGCGGCTTGGCCGATTGCAGCGGGCGCTCTGCGAGCACCGACTTGTCCGGTGATCGGCTCGCAACGTTCATGGCGGCTCCGCGCTTCCGGCGCCAGGATCGCGGCGCCCAACTTCAAAAACTATCATGGAAACGAGGCCCGGCCTACACCGGGCCCCGCTTGGTCCGATCCGTTCACCCGGCCTTGAACTTGCCCTTCGCCGCGGTGCAGTCGGCCTTCGTCATCTCCGCAAAGCCCTGGCCCTTGCAGGCATTCTGACCCTTGCAGGCGTGGTTGCCGCCCTTGCAGGCGCTCTGGCCCTTGCAGGCATTGGCGCCAACGCATTTGCCTTCGCTCGCAGCGTAGGACTGCGTCGACACCACGGCTCCGGCCAGGAAAAGCGTCGCTGCAGCGGCGGCGAGAGTGGCACCGGACTTGGTTGTAAGCTTCATGGGCGTCTCCTTGTGCAAGTTGGTTGAAGGTGCGCCGCCCGCAAGCCGTGTGAGTTGGCCGAAGGCTGCACCCAAAGTTAGCTACGGATGTGGTCCCGCTTTGGTTACCAATGCCGGGATCATTTATCCGCGCCTTGGCGTGAGAAGGCCCGGCGCCGTCGCCGGGCCTTCCTGGGGCGATGCGATCAGCCCTTGACGAACTTGCCGCCCATCGCGTTGCACTGCTTTTCCGAGCTCAGCGAGAAGCCGGTGCCCTTGCAGGCGTTCAGGCCCTTGCAGGAATTGGCGCCGCCCTTGCAGGCGCTCTGGCCCTTGCAGGCATTGCCGGCCATGCACTTGCCCGCGGCGGCATTCGCGGACGTCGAGGTGGTCGAAACCACGGAGCCGGCGAGGAACAGGGTAGCCGCAGCGACGGCGAGCGTTGCGCCGGACTTCGAACTCAACTTCATGACGATCTCCTCGGTGATTGTTTGAAAGCAAAAAAACATGGCGCCGTGAGCATCCTTCGATCGTTCGATCCCGGACCGCACAACGGGTGGATATTCGGAGAGCAATCAGATCGCAGGGGCATCCGCGGCGCGGTGCTTCCCGCGATTTGAGTGCTCGTCCAAGATCAGCTACGGGGTATCAGGCGATTTGGTTACAGCGTTTCAAAAGAAAATTTTGCTTGGGCCGGGTCTGACGCCCGGTCCATGTCAAACACCGTCGGCCAAAGAGTATTTCATTGCGCCAGGCCGATCGGTTTGCTGCATCGCACAGTCTGCATTTTAATCAGTTTTGCGCGGCGCGTGCCGGCTTCAGCTTCGCCATCTGCGCCACGTTCGCCTGCAATTCCTCAGCACTGAACGCCGGGAACGAGCAGATGCGGTTGCTGCACGCGAAGGCCGCGGGCTCGCCGAGGTCGGGATAGTCGACGTCCGGGTTGGGCAGCTTGCCTTCGCGCAGGTCGAGCCATTCGAGCCGCTTGTAGCGGGCGGGCAGGGCGCGGGCGATCGCATGCAGGCGTTGCGCGCGGGCGTCGTCCTTGTGTCCGACGATGGTGACATGCGTCGGCTCGGTGGCCAGCTCCTCGTCGGCGAGCAGCACGCCGGGCATCGGCCGCGGCATCTCGGCCGAAGCCGCGCCGAGATAGCGCATCGCATGCGCGGCCACTTCGCGGGTGCCGTCGCTGCCGACATAACGATTGAGCATGTTCATGAAGCGCGCGACCTGGATCTGGTCGTCGATCAGCTTGGCGGGCTTGGCGAACACGCCGGCTTGGCCTTCCGACGTCTTCGAGGTGAAGAAGCCGCTGGCGTCGTCGCGGAACGTCGCGGCGAAGTCGCCGGCTCGCACCGCCGACGTCAGCCAGTCGCGATTGCCGGTCGCGGCGTAGAGATCGAGCAGGGCCTGACCTATCGCGACGGTGTCGCCGAGGAAAGGGCCACCGCGATCCGTATCGCCATGGCGGAAGCCGCCGTCCGGCAGCGCGCGATTGGCGAGCACCCATTTGGCTGCGCGCTCGGCGATCGCAAGCGCCTTGGGATCGGCGCTCGCGTCGTAATAGGCGACGAGGCCCGAGATCGCCCAGCCGTTCTCGCGCGCATAGAGGTTCTTGTCGATGCGCGGCAGGCCGAGCTTGCGGCGCGCGGCATCATCAAGCGCATAATAGACGTGGCCGTCGACGTCATGATTGAGATCGGCGTCCTGGCTGACATAGAAGGCGCCGTCGGGGCTCAGCAGGACATCCGTCAGGTAACGCTCGACGTTGCGCGCGGCTGCGAGATATTTCGGATCCTTCCATTGTGCATAAGCCTGGCTGTACTGCCGCAGATATTGCGACTGGAACGAGATGATCTTCTCGAAATGCGGATGGCTCCAGGAGCCGGCTTCGGAATACTGGAACACGCCACCCCACACCGGATCAATCAGAGCGACCGCGGCGTCGAGCGTCTGCCTTGCGCGCTTTGTTGCCGTCGCGTCGCCGGCTTCGGCGCGGCTGATCGCAAGGTCGAGGCTGTCGGCATCGATATATTTCTGGTTCTCGCCCCAGCCGCCGAGCTTGTCGTCGTAGGATTCGTCGAACGTCCTGGTCAGCTCAGCGCGCTGCGCCTTCCCGAGAAAGGCCGACGTTGCGGGCTTGATCTCGAACGCCTCGCCGACCGACGGGCCGGGCGAGGGATCGTCGATAATGGCCTTGAGCAGCGCCTGCATCCGCGCGGGCTCGATATAGCCCCTGATCTTGGCGATCTCGCTGCCGTCGGGCGCGAACACGATGGTCGCGGGCCAGCCCCAGTCGCCGTAGCGGCTCGACAGATCCGGATTGGCGTCCTGGTCGACGCGGACCGGGAGATATCTCGCTGCAAGCAGCTCCTGCACCTTGGGGTCGGCGTAGGTGGTCTTCTCCATCACGTGGCACCAATGGCACCACACCGCTTCGAGATCGAGGATGACGAAGCGCTGCTCGGTCGTGGCGCGCGCGAACAGATCGTGGCTCCAGCCGCTCCATGCCGGGGCGTCCGCCGCAAGTGAGGGCGACGCGCTCAACGCCATGAGAATTGCGATGCTGCGGACAAGTCTCATGGCGCGCTCCCGAAGGCGAGGGTCGTCTGAGCTACGGGGCCGCCGGCATCGGGGCTCGCGATGTCACGGCATTGTGAGCCGGTCTTCCGGCCTAATCTCAGGTCGACGCCTTCCGGCCCTCGACCGCGTTGACCAGCAGGCGGTCGAGCGAGGCGGCGCCGGGACCTGCGATCGCAAGCCACATGAAGGCGGCGAAGTAGGTCGCTTCCTCGAACCCGAGCAAGGTCTCCAGCGAGTCGACGTCACCCCATTTCGCCGACTTGATCGCGACGATCATCACCACCGCGAGCATCGCGGCCGGGATGCGGGTGAACAGGCCGAGGATCAGCATCGCGCCGCCGAAGCATTCGACGCCGGACACGAAGGGGGTGAGGATGGTCGGGAATGGAATGCCCCAGCCGACGAAGTTCTCGGTGACCTGGGCGAGGTTGGTGAGCTTGCCCCAGCCGGCCAGCATGAACGTGTAGCCGACGATGATCCGCATGATCAGCGGCCCGGCCCAGGCAAAATGCGCGGCGATCCGCGCCGGCAGCAGAATCAGCAGGTTGACGATGGAGTTCATGCGAAACCCTCCCAATATTCCGCCACGCAGCCGGCGTCGGCGTTCAGTGCGAACGCACGTCAACCGGCACGAGCCAAAAGCTACGGCTGCGTCATGGTGGGAGTTTCGCCTGACATGGCGGGCTTGTTACGGGCCCTAGCCGATATTTTGCAGCGCCGGGAAGGTTTCCAGCAGCCAGACGCTGACGCCGGACACCGCGCCGGTCAGGAAGCCGATGCCGGTGACCACCATCAGCACGCCCATCACGCGCTCGACGGTGTCGAGATGGCGCTTCATCCGCGCGAACACCGAGGAGAACTGCTTGACCATGAAGGCGGCGAGCAGGAAGGGGATGCCGAGCCCGGCGGAATACACCGCGAGCAGGCCGGCGCCCTTGGTCACCGTGGCCTCCGCGGCCGCGATCGAGAGGATCGCAGCCAGGATCGGCCCGATGCAGGGCGTCCAGCCGAACGCGAACGCCAGCCCCATGACATAGGCGCCCCACAGCCCGACCGGCTTGGGCGCGGTCAGCCGCCCCTCGCGCATCAACAGGCCGATCCGGGTGATGCCGAGGAAGTGCAGGCCCATGATGATGATGACGATGCCGGCCAGGATCGAGAGCTCGGCCGACCAGGCGCGCACCAGCCCGCCGACGATCGAGGCGCTGGCGCCGAGCGCGACGAACACGGTGGAGAAGCCGAGCACGAACATCACCGCCGCCGTCATCACGGCGCGCTTGGAGGCCGCGGTGGCGCCGTCCTGGTTCACCTGCTCGATGGTCGCACCGGTCAGGTAGATCAGATACGGCGGCACCAGCGGCAGCACGCAGGGCGACAGGAAGCTGACTAGACCGGCGATCAAGGCGGCCGGGATCGTGACGTCGTGCATCAAGGAACCTTCGAAGATAGCTGTCTTGTCTTGGCGTGTACGCTGCCAACAATCCAGAAGTTTCGTCGCAGATGCATTCAACTATGGTCACAGGCCCGTGTCCGGGGGCTGCGTTGCGTCCCGGGCTGGTGAAACAATCGCGGATATGTTCCGTAGTGCGGTAAAGCAACCGCTGAACCGGACCTCATCGATGCGCATCGGCATCCGCAGCGCCATCTCCGCCCTCGTCCTGACCTCGATCGTGGTCAGCGCCGTCGGCGTGCATCTGTTGTGGTGGCGCACCGCACAACGGGTGAGCCAGACGCTGGCCGACACCATCAACGACCAGATCGTGTCCGCGGTCGGCGACGAGTTGCAGTCGATCACGACCGAAGCGCGCTCGTCGATGACGGCGGTGCGGACGCTGTTGACCGAGAAGGTGCTGGACGCCCGCGACGCGCGCAAGCGGCAGTTCGTGTTCCTGTCGCAGTTGCAGTCGCAACCGACCATCTCGTGGGTTGCGTTCGGCTGGCCGGACGGCTCGTTTTTTGGCGCCCACAAGCTCGGCGACGCCGGCGTCGAGATGCTGACCATCTCGCCCGACCGCAAGCTGCGGACCGATCAATACGACTATGCCGGCATCGACATCAAGCCGAAGGGCAGCACCGTCGAGGACGGCAAATATCTGGTCACGGAGCAGCCCTGGTTTCGCGACGCGATCGCAGCCCGCGACCAGCAATGGTCGACGCTGACGACGCTGCCCCGCGGCGAGCGGCTGGCCGCGATGCTGGCGGTGCCGATCGATGTCGACGGCGAGCGCACCGGCGTGCTCGCCATCATCATCGAATTGACCCGGGTGTCGAACTTCCTTTCGCAACTCACGGTCGGCAAGTCGGCGGGCGCCTTCCTGCTCGATCGCGACGGCGGCGTGATCGCGTCTCCGGATCAGGACGCCGACGAACTGAATGCGCTGAAGACCGACCATCCGCTGTTGCCGGTTGCGCTCGCCGCGGTCAGGCAGGCCGGCAAGGCCTACGATCCCGGCGAGGGCGAGGCGTTCCGCTCCCAGGTGACGCGGGACGGGCAGGCCTATCAGGCGGTGCTGACGCCGATCTCGTTCCCGGGCTGGTCGCTGGTGACGGTGGTGCCGGAATCCGAATTCCTCGGCCCGGTGCGGATGACGATCCGCAACCTGCTGATCGGGCTCGCGGCGCTGATCGCGGCCGCCGGGCTGTTGTCGGCCTGGCTGGCGCAGCGCCTGATCGCGGCGCCCCTGATCAAGGTGGTCGGCGAGATCAGACATGTCGAGCGCTTCGACCTCGACAAGGTCGAGCGGCATCCGTCGCGCCTTGCCGAGATCGAGAACCTGTCGGGTGCGATCGGCGACATGGCGCAGGGGCTCGCCGCGTTCCGCAAATACATTCCCGCCGATCTGGTGCGGCGGCTGGTCAGCGACGGCAATGGCGCGCGGCTCGGCGGCGCCGTGCGGCCGATGAGCGTGATGTTCGTCGATCTCGCCGGCTTCACCGGCATGTCGGAACGGCTCGGCGACCGCATCATCCCCTTGCTGTCGCGCTATTTCGACATCGTCTCCGCGGCGATCCAGCAGGAGAGCGGCACCATCGACAAGTTCATCGGCGACGCCGTGATGGCGTTCTGGGGCGCGCCCACTGCCAATCCGGACCATGCCGTGGATTGCTGCCGGGCGGCGCTCGCCTGCCAGCGCGCGGTCGCGCAGGCCGGCCTCGCCGACGACAAGGGAGAGGCGGTCAGGATCCGGATCGGCATCAATTCCGGCGACATGCTGGTCGGCAATATCGGCTCGGAGGTGCGGCTCAACTACACCGTGATCGGCGACGCCGTGAACATCGCAAGCCGCCTCGAGGGCACCAACAAGGTCTATGGATCGACCATCATCATCGGTCCGGAGACGCGGCGTCTGGCCGGTGACCGCATCGTCGTCCGCGAGCTCGACCGGCTCGCCGTCTACGGCCGCGCCGGCGGTCTCGAGATCTACGAGTTGATCGCAATGGCCGACGAGGGCGCGATCGCGCGCGACTGGATCGCGTCCTATGAGGCCGGGCTTGCGGCCTGGCGCGTCGGCGATTTCACCGTGGCGGCGGTCGCCTTCGAGACGGCACAGCAACTGCGCGGCACGGACGCGGCGTCTGCGCTGATGATCGCCCGATGCCGGCATCAGCTCGACAATCCGACCGATGAGGATTGGGACGGCACCACGGTGGCGCGCTCGAAATAGTGCTGCCGGTTTTTGCCAGTCCGCGCAAAATGGCGTTATCGTTTGCCGATCGCAGGGGTGGACGGGAGAGCGGCATGAACGCCCACGAGTTCGAACAGCAACTGAAGGCCGACGGTTTCCAGGAAATCGAACGCCAGAAGCTTGATCCGCGCCCCGGCAAGGGACGGCATCGGCATCATTTCGAGATCCGCGGCTTGGTCATCTCCGGAACGTTTGTTGTCAGGCAAACCGGCGAACCCGTCGCCTATCGTTCAGGACAGGTCTTTTCGGTTGCCGAGGGCGAATTGCACGACGAGTGGATCGAGGCCGATGGCGCACACGTGCTGATTGGCCGGAAGTTTTCCGAGACGAGCGCCTGACGCCAGGAGCTGCTATCGGCGAACCGGGGTCTCGAACTCGCGTCCCCGAATCCGCACCAGATCGTCGGCGGAATGCGTCAGCAGCACCACCGTGGCCTCGCGCGCAGCCTCGGCATCTCCCGCGACGATCGCGTCCAGCACCGCGCGGTGCTCGATCAGCGCGCGCGGGCGGTGCGAGCCGGGCGCTGCGATCGTAAAGCTCTGGCGCAGGGTGATCTCGAACATCTGCGCGATCGGCCAGAAGAACTGGTTGCGGGTCGCGAAATAGATCGCCTGATGGAACATGATGTCGGCGGCGACGAAGTCGTCGTTGGTCTTGGCCGCGTCCATGCCGTCGCAGCCGGCGCGGATGCGGGCGATGTCGTCAGCCTCGGCATGGTTCGCCGCCAGCGCTGCGGCGGCGGGCTCGACCGCGGAGCGCAGCTGGAACAGCTTGGCGAGATAGCGATCGATCTCCGTGGTCTCGAGGTGCCAGCGCAGTACGTCGGGATCGAGCTGATTCCACTGCTCGGGTGGCCGCACGCGCGTGCCGCTTTTGGGGCGCGACTCGATCAACCCCTTGCCGGTCAGCGTCCGCATCGCCTCGCGCACCACGGTGCGGCTGACATCCATCATCGCGCAGATCTGCATTTCCGGCGGCAGCGTCTCGCCGACGCCGATCTCGCCGCGCACAATGCTGCTGCCGACCCGGTCGGCGACCTGGCTGTGCACGCTCCGGCGCAACGCGTTGGAGGTCTGGAACATCGGAAGCCTCGCTGCGGTTGGTTGTCTCCGCCGCCGCCGCGGCACTCTTGCACAACCGAATGTCTTTTGTCATACATTATGACAAAAGAGCTGCCAAGCTCGCACCAACAGGGCGGGTAGCTGAGACAACAAGATCTGTTCCTGGGGAGGAGCACCATCATGATCTCGAAGCATGTGAACCGCCGCATCGTGCTGCGGTCATCGGCCGCCGCTGCGGCGTGGCTTGCCGCCGCGCCGGCGATCATCGGCCGCGCGCAGGCCGCGACCATGAAGATGCGCTGCTCGTCATCGCTTCCGAACGACCCCAAATATGCCAACGGCCGGGTCTACTATGCCAACCTCATCAAGAGCCTGAAGGCGAACGGGCTCGGCGAGCAGATCGAGGTCACTTTCTTCCCCGACAACCAGCTCGGCCAGGAGATCGACGTCATCAACTCGGTGAAGCTCGGGGTGATCGACCTGATGGTCTCGGGCTCGTCGATCTCGGCGAATCTGGTGCCGTTGGTCGGGACGTTCGATCTCGGCTACCTCTTCACCAGCTACCAGCAGCAGACCAAGGCGTTCGACGCCGGCGCCGCGAAGCCGATCGAGGATGCATTGCTCAAGGGCGGCAGCATCCACATCATCGCCTGGGCTTACAATTTCGGCGCCCGCAGCGTGCTGGCGAAGAAGCCGGTGAAGACGCCGGAAGATCTGGCCGGCCTGAAGATCCGCACGCTGCCCAACCCGATCATCACCGAATGTTTGCGGTTGATGGGCGCGGCGGCAACGCCGCTGGCGTTCGGCGAGATCTACACAGCGCTGCAAGCCGGCGTGCTCGACGGCCTCGAGCACGATCCGCCGACCATCCTGGCCAGCAAGTTCTACGAGACGGCCAAGCACTATGCGCTGACCCAGCACATCTTCTCGCCGCTCGCGGTCTATTTCAGCGACACCACGTTCAATCGCATGGCCCCGAAACTGCGCGACGGCTTTCTCGACGCGGCGAAGCAGGCCGCAACCGACACCCGCGCGCACGGCCTTGCGGTGGAGAAGGAGGCGCTGGCGACCCTGGTGGAGAAGGGCGTCACCGTCGTCGAGTGCGACAAGGAGGCGTTCCGCAAGCGCGTGCTGCCGCAGACCGACAATTTCATCAAGGCGCGGCCCGAGGCGAAGGCCGTCGTCGATCTGATCCGCGCCACCCAGGCCTGAGGTCGGCGCATGTCAGTCGCCGCAGTTGCGACGAGAAGCAGCACCGATCGGGTCACGGCGCCGCTGCTCGCCATCAGTGACACGGTCGCCGCGGTCCTGCTCGCCGCCGATCTCGTGGTGGTGTGCGTCTCGGTGCTGGCCCGCTTCCTGTTCAACGCACCGGTCGAGTGGTCCGACGACGTCGCCCGCGGTCTGATGGTCGGGTCGAGCTTCTTCGGCGCGGCGAGCGCGCTGGCGCGCAGCGAGAACCTCGGCGTCGCCTTCTTCGTCGACATGCTGCCGCCTGGCGTGCGGCGGGTCGTCGACGCGGTCGGGGCGCTGCTCGTCACCATCGTCGCAGGCACCGTCGCGTTCAACGCCGTCAAGATGGGCTGGCTGACCACCGGCCAGACCTCCGGCTCCGGCCTGCCGCTGGAATGGACGTTCTATCCGATGGGCATCGGTGCGGCGTTCATGACGATCTTCGCGTTCGAGACCTTCTGTGGCCCGCCGCTGCGCGACATGGTTGCGGGCATCGTCGCCACCGCCGTCGTCGCCGGCCTCTATCTGGCCTGGGATGCGCTAGCGCCATCGTCGGTGCCGTCGTCGCAGGCGTTGATGCTGATCGGTTTCTTTCTGACGCTGTTCGGCGGATTGCCGATCGGCTTTGCGCTGGCGCTGGCGGCGCTGATCTTCATTTGGGTGGAAGGCACGCTGCCCGGCGTGATCTTCGCGCAGCAGATGGCGCGCGGCATCGACAATTTCGTGCTGCTGGCGATCCCGTTCTTCATCCTGGTCGGCTATCTGATGGAAGCCAACGGCATGTCGGTCCGGCTGATCGAGTTGTTGCAGCGTGCGGTCGGGCGGATGCGCGGCGGGCTCAACGTCGTGATGGTGATGTCGATGGTGTTGTTCTCCGGCATCTCCGGCTCGAAGATGGCCGACGTCGCAGCCGTCGGCTCGGTGCTGATCCCGGCAGCGCGCCGCTCGCGGCAGAATCCGGGCGGCGCGGTGGCGCTGCTCGCCGCCTCCGCCGTGATGGCGGAGACCATTCCGCCCTGCATCAACCTGATCATCCTCGGCTTCGTCGCCAATCTGTCGATCGGCGGATTGTTCGTCGCCGGCATGCTGCCGGCCGCGCTGATGGCGCTGGCGCTGATCGCGGTATCGATCGTGTTCGGCAAGCGTCCCGCCGCGACTGAGGAAGCCGAGCCGCGCGCCGCAGTATCCGGCCTGTGGACCGGCGCGATCGCCTCGTTCGGGCTGATCTTCATGATCTTCTTCGGCTTCAAGAGCGGCTTTGCCACCGCAACCGAAATCTCCGCGTTCGCTGCGGTCTACGCCATCGCCGTCGGCAGCCTCTTGTTCCGCGAACTCGGCGCCAAGAGCCTCGCACATTGCTTCGTGCAATCGGCTGTTCGCTCGGGACTGGTGCTGTTCATCGTTGCGGCGGCGCAATCGCTCGCCTTCATCCTGACGCTGCAACAGGTGCCGCACGCGGTCGGCGAGCTCATGCTGGCGATCTCGGGCAGCCACGGCGTCTGGCTGTTCATGCTGCTGTCGATCCTGGTGCTGGTGGTGATGGGCTCGGTGCTGGAGGGCGCTGCGGCGCTGATCATCTTCGGGCCGTTGCTGCTGCCGGTTGCCGTCAAGCTCGGCATCGATCCCCTGCATTTCGGCGTCGTGCTTGTCATCGCGATGGGGCTCGGGCTGTTTGCGCCACCGCTTGGTCTTGGCCTCTACGGCGCCTGCCTGATCGGCAATGTGCCGATCGAGCAGACCATCAAGCCGATCTCGGGCTATCTCGGCCTGCTGTTGCTGTGCCTGCTGGTGATCGCTTTCGTACCCGCCATCAGCACGGCCTTGCCGCATGCGCTCGGCTACTAGGGGGATGGAAACGTGAAGGTCCTGCTCGCCCATACGCCGCAGATGCGCCGCGACTATTACGGCGAGCGCAGCCTGACCGGGTTGCGCGCGGTTGCCGACGTCTCGCTGCACGAGGGTGACGATGCGCTCGACGCGGCGGCGCTGGTCGCGGCCGCAGCCGATGTCGACATCATCGTCGCCGACCGCATGACGCCGGGGCCCGGCGAAATATTTCCGAGGCTGCCAAAACTGCGCGCCTTCGTGCGCTGTGCGGTCGATATCCGCAACATCGACGTCGCGGCAGCGTCTACCGCCGGTGTGCTGGTGACGCAGGCGAGCGCCGGCTTTGTCCAGTCGGTCGCCGAGCTCGCGCTCGGCTTCATGGTCGATCTGTCGCGCGGCGTCTCGCGCGCCACCGCTGACTATCGCGCGGGCAGGGCGCCCGAGGTCGTGATGGGCCGCCAGCTCGCGGGCAGCACGATCGGCATCATCGGCTATGGCAGCATCGGGCGCTATCTGGCTGGAATCGCCAAGGTGCTCGGCATGAACGTGCTGGTCGCCGATCCCTTCGTGATGCCGGATGACGCGGCGATCGAGCATGTCCCGCTCGACGATCTCCTGGCGCGCGCCGACTACGTCGTCTGCCTTGCGATCGCCAATGCAGCGACCGAGAACCTGATCGGGCAGGCCGCGCTGGCGCGGATGCAGACGCACGCGTTCTTCATCAACCTGTCGCGCGGCAACCTCGTCGATGACGTAGCGCTGGCGGCCGCGTTGCGTGAGGGCCGCATCGCGGGCGCGGCGATCGATGTCGGCCGCGCGCCGGACCAGATGCCGACGCCGGAACTCGCGAAGCTGCACAATGTCATTGCAACGCCGCATATCGGCGGTCTTACGCCGCAAGCCATCGAGCATCAGTCGTCGGAGACCGTGCGCCAGGTCGCGAAGATCATCGCCGGCGAGATCCCGGTCGGCGCCGTCAATGCCGAGCACTGGACGCGGCGACCGAAGCCATGAACGTTCCGCTGATCTCAATGTCGCGGAGGGGCTGGACAAGACCTTCACATCCAGCTCAAACTTGAGCCCGTCAACCGCGGCCCCTGAGCGCGCGGACAATCAATCAACGGACGTCCCGCAACAAACGACGGGCGCCGAGAGGGAAACAGGGAGTGCATCACATGGCCATTTCACGCCGTGACGTTTTATTGGGCAGCGCCGGCGCACTCGGCGCCGCATCATTCTCCTTCCCGGCTCCTGCCATCGCACAATCGGAACCGATCAAGATCGGCTGCCTCGCGGCGATCACCGGGCCGAGCTCGGCGCCGACGGTCGGCTTCAACCGCGGCGTCAACTTCGCGGTCGATGCCATCAACGGCGCGGGCGGGGTGAAGGGGCGCAAGATCGAGCTCGTGATGCGCGACACTCAGGGCGATCCGACCAAGGCGGTGAACGCCACGCAGGAACTGATCAGCCAGGCCAAGGTTCACGCGATCTGGGGGCCGCTGAATTCGGGTGAGGCGCTGGCGACGACGCCGATTATGGCGCGCGCCAAGATGCCTGATTTGCATCCTTGCGTCGTCGAGACCCTGATCGATCCGGTCAAATTCCCCAATGCGTTCCGCATCGCGCCGTCGAACAATCAGTGGGACGATGCCGTGCGCAATTATTGCCTGAAGATCCTCAAGGTGAAGAAGGTCGCCGTGATCGGCGACACCACCGGCTACGGCGTCACCGCGGTGGGGGCGTCGGTCGCGGCGTTCAAGAAGGACGGCGCCGAAGTGGTCTATCAGGCCAATATCGATGCCACCCAGCCCGACATGACGCCGGACATGCTGCGCGCCAAGAACGCCGGCGCCGAGGCGATCGTGGTGTGGAGCGTCTCGACCGGCATGGAGGCGCGGATGTTCAACACCCGCGCCGCGATGAACTGGGACGTTCCGTTCGTCGGCCACCCTTCGATGGCGTCGGGGGAGCTTGCGAGCCTCGTCGCAAAACCGGAGAACTGGAAGAAGGTCTATGCGATCGGCTACAAGAGCTGCAGCTATGACAGCGCCGGCAAGCTGCCGCCGAAGAGCGAGGATCTCGTCGCGCGCCTGACCAAGGCCAATATCGCGCTGAACGATACGCTGTTGTGGTGGGTCGCCGGCGGCATCGATTGCATCGAGCTGATCGCGAAAGCGGTCGCGGAGAGCGGCTCGACCGACAGCGCCGCCATCGTCAACTACTGGAATTCGCTGTCGACCTATCCCGGCTATTTCGGCAATTACCGCTTCTCGCCGACCCAGCATAACGGCTATTTGACCGAAGAGATCGTGATGTCGGAATCCTCGACCGCCAAGAACGGCACCTTCGCGCTGGCGCCAGGATACACATAGCAGGGCGAGGGCGCAGCCGATGCTGGCCTCTATCCTTGCATCCGGTCTCGCGGCGGGCGCGATCTACGCGCTGGTCGGCGTCACCTACAACACGATGTTCTCGACCTCGCGGGTAATGAGCTTCACCGCCGGCCAGCTTGCGATGCTGGGCGGCGTGTTCGGTTCGCTGTTCACGCTGAAGCTCGGCCTGCCGATCGCTGTCGGCTTCGTGCTGACGCTACTCTGCTGCGCGGTGATCGGGATCATCACCGAATTCGTCGCGGTGCGGCCGGTGTTGAAAAGCCTCGACCAGCATCTTTACGTGCTGTCGACCTTGGCGGTCGCACTGATGATCCAGCAGGTCACCGCGATCAAATGGGGCACCGAGCCGCAGCCGTTCCCGCGCATCGCAGGATTCGGCGAGGGCGTTTGGGACGAGAAATTCTGGCTGCCGGTCGCTGCCTGCGCGATCACCATCATCGGCCTTGAGTATCTCTACCGCCGCACGCTGGTCGGCCGCGCGTTCCTGGCGATCGCCGAGGACAATTTCGCGGCGCGGGCGCTCGGTCTGCCCGAGCGCAATCTGCGTGTCGCGAGCTACGCGCTTGCCGGCGTGGTCGGCGGTATCGCCGGATTCTCCGGCGGGCAGTTGCTGCTCGCCTTCTTCGCCAATGGCGCGCTGCTCAACTTCTACGGCTTCGTGCCGGTGGCGCTGGGCGGACTCGGCAACAACCGAGGCGCGATCATCGGCGGGCTCGCGCTCGGCCTGTTCCAGCAGGCGGCGAACTTCCTGGTTGGCGGCATCTTCTCCTCGGTCGCGGTGTTCACGCTGTTCATCGTGGTGCTGCTCGCAGCGCCGCAAGGCTTGTTCGGCGCCTCGACCGCGCGGAGAGTCTGATGACGTCGGTCACGACCACGCCGCCCCGGACCGACAGCGGCGCATGGCGCGCCGCGCTGCCGCATATCGCGCCGTTCCTCGGTATCTTGGTCGTGGCGGTGCTGCTGCCCTTCGTCAGCAACGACTATTGGGTGTTGATCGGCACCCGCGCCGCGATCTACTGGGTGCTGGTGTCCGGCCTCAATCTGGTCGTCGGCTTCGCGGGGCATCTCGCGATCGGCTATGTCGCGCTGCTGACGCTCGGCGCCTACACGACCAGCGTGCTGGTCGCCGGCAACGTGATGCCGGCGATTCCGGTGTTTGCCGCCTTGCCGATCGCGGGCCTGATCGGCGCGATCTTCGGCGTGATCGTTGGTCTGCCGGCCTTGCGCCTGCGTACCTTCTATTTCGCGATGTCGACCCTGGGCTTTGCGACCATCGTGACCCAGATCGCGCTGGCCTGGCAGAGCGTGACCGGCGGCGGCATCGGCATCACCGGCCCCGAATTCCCGGCGCCGTTCAACACGCCTTGGGGATTCTACGGGCTCTGTATCGCGTTCGCCGCGGTCACGACCTGGATGAGCGCCAATGTCGCGCGCAGCCGCTTCGGCCGTGCCTTGATCGCGGTGCGCGACGCCGAGGTCGCCGCCGAAGCCAGCGGCATCTCCAAGCCGAACATGCTGATTGCGATCTTCCTGTTCGCCGGCGCGCTGGCGGCGATCGCCGGCGGATTGTTCGCGACTCTGCAGACCTACATCACGCCCGATGCCTTCACCTTCGATCTCTCGGTGCTGTTCTTCATCGCGATCCTGATCGGCGGCCGCGGCTCGATCCTCGGGCCGATGCTCGGCACCATCATCCTGACCATCCTGCCCGAAATTGCGGCGCCGCTCGCGGCGTGGTCGACCTTCCTCTACGCGGTGCTGCTGCTGCTGATCGTGCTGGTGATGCCCGGTGGCATCGCGGCGCTGCTCGATTTCCGCAATCGCCGTCCGCTCGCCAGCAACCGCGCCATCGTTCCGCGCCCGGCGGCGCTCGCCGACATCGTGCGCCGGCGCGATGGCGGCAAGCCGCTGCAGCTGCGCGGCATCGCGCTGAGCTTCGGCAATGTGAAGGCGATCGACGGCCTCGACCTCGACGTCGCGCCCGGCCAGATCCACGGCCTGATCGGGCCGAACGGTAGCGGCAAGACCACCACGCTGAACGTGATCTCGGGCTACTACGCCGCGAAGGCCGGCACCATGACGCTAGGCGACGCGATGTTGCCCGCGGGCGCACCGGTCAAACGCGCGGCCAGCGGCATCGCACGCACCTTCCAGACGCCGCGCGTGATCGGCGAAGCCTCGGTGCTGGAGAACGTCATGATCGGCGGTTCGATCGAGGGCAGGGCCAACTTCGTCGAGGCGATGCTGGCACTGCCGCGCAACGGTGCGGACGAACGTCTGCTCGCCGCCAAGGCGCGAGCGCTGCTCGGCGTCGTCGGCCTCGAGGCGCTCGCCGATGTGCGCGCCGACCGTCTGCAGCACAGCGAACTGCGCTTCATCGAGATCGCACGCGCCCTGATGCTCGATCCGGATTTCCTGCTGCTCGACGAGCCCGCGGCTGGCCTCTCCAATGACGAGATCGAGCGGCTCGCCAGCCTGATCAAGGCGATCTGCGGCCGCGGCACCGGTGTGCTGCTGGTCGAGCACCATGCCGACCTGATCTTCGACATCTGCCACCAGGTCACCGTGCTCAATCTCGGCCGCATCCTGGCGGCGGGAACGCCGGCGGAGATTCGCGTCCACAAGGAGGTCGTCAGTGCTTACCTCGGCGGCTGAACCTCTGCTTGACGTACGCGCGCTGGAGTCCGGCTACGGCAAGATCCGGGTGCTGCACGGCATCGACATGACGATCGCCGCCGGCGAGGTCGTCGCATTGCTCGGCCCCAACGGCGCCGGCAAAACCACGCTGCTGCGCGCGATGTCGGGACTGTTGCCAGTCAATGCCGGGCAAGTGCGGTTCGGCGGACGCGACATGACCAACGCCACGCCGCGCGAGGCCGCGCGTGCCGGGCTCGTGCATGTGATCGAAGGCCATCGCGTGTTCACGCAGATCTCCGTGACCGACAATCTGCTGCTCGCCGGCTACGACCTGCCGCGCGCCGAACGCGCCGTGCGCATCGAGGAGGCGTTGTCGTTCTTTCCCGAGATCGCCGAGAAGCGGCATGAGCGCGGCGGCGCGCTGTCGGGCGGGCAGCAGCAGATGCTGACGGTGGCGCAGGGCCTGGTCCGCCGCCCGCGGCTGTTGATGCTCGACGAGCCCTCCGCGGGATTGTCGCCGGTGCTGGTCGATCGCGTCCTCAACGTCATCGGCCGGCTGCGCGAGCAGGGCACCTCGGTGCTGCTGGTCGAGCAATTGCTGGAGAAGGCGCTGGCCTGCGCCGATCGGGTCTACGCGCTGGTGCAGGGGACGATCGCGCTGGAGGCTGTGACCGGCGAGGGCGACCTCGCGCGCCGGCTCGAGCGCGCTTATTTCGGCCATGAAAGCCACGCGTTGGGGTAGGTAGCAGTTCCAATTTCTTCGGCGCCGAGTCCCGCAGTGTCGAACGCAGCGCTAGCGGAAGTAGGTAAGAAACTCCGTCGAATCGATCGGCCTCGCAATGGAGGGCTTCTCGGTCCTCTCCGGGCCTTCCTTCACGACGTACATGTCGATGAGCTTCGCGCCGGAGAGATTGCGCTCCACCGTCGCTCCGGTATCCATGTTGATTGCGGACGCGCCGCAGTCGTGGAAGACCACGGTGCCGTAGTCCGGGAGCTGCAGTGGGGTTGGATTTCCCGGGAGGGCCGACCGCTCCATCACCCATTCCGCCGTTGCGCCGGGAATCTTGAAGGGTTGCCCCAGCTGGGTCAGGGGTGCTGTTTGAAAGAACTGCACAGAGCGACTGGTCGTGAGGTTCGTGATCACGAACGACACCCCGGTGCGGTCCGGCGCCACCTGCATGAGGCACATGATCAGATCGCCGGCATGAATCTTCGGCGACACGAGCGTGATCGGATGCGCCTGGGCCGGGTCGCCCCTGACCCACCATTGCCACCACGCGAAGAACGAGGTCGTCGGGTTGCCGGCGCCTGTGGCAGGGTCGATGTTCTGCGCGGTGCCGATTTGCGGCAGCGTCGATCTGTAATACCGACGTTGTCCATCAAAGCCGATCCACGTCGAACTGTGATATGTCTCGCTGGCCCGGCCGCTCGCCGGCTGGGTTGGCGTCGGCACCTGAAACTTCCCCCAGACCGACGAGAATACGGTGCCATCCCTCGGCGTGACGTAGGCACCGGACCAGTTGAGGCTGCTTTCCCGCCGCGGCGATTGGTCGAACGATCGGCGGAGGCCCGCCGTGACCGGGGAAAGCACCTGGAAATCGAAGGCCTCGAACGCCACCGTCGGACCAAACATCTTCTGCCAGAACGCATACTCGGCCGGCTGAAGCACGGGGTCCGGTCGTCTTGGAAAGCCGAGCGCCGTCAGCTCGTCCTGCGAGGCGACCAACGTGCGAAATCCGGTGGGAGGAAGCACGCTGGTCGTCGAGTCCTTGATGACCTTCCTCAGGCCTTCGGTGTCGTATGTGGGGCTCCGCCCGTCCCGCGTGCTCATTGCCATTCGCCTGCGGCAGCCGCGATTGCGGCGTCAAACATCGGCACGACGTTTGGTGTCAGAATGACGGTGTCGAGCAGATCGGCGATTCTGGCGCCACCTTCCGAATCCTTCGGATAGTGCACGCCGGCAATCTCGCGGTTTCGGGCGATCGAATCCGCCAGGATGGACAGGTCGGATTTCCAGACGGTCTGGTCAGCCGCGGACATCGCCGTCGCGGCGAACACCCTGAGCATGCAGTTCTTCATGAAATGCGCCTGGGTGGAATGCCCGCTCGGCCAGGACGAGTGACCGGGGACCTGGATCGGCGGCAGCAATGCGGGGCAAATCTGTGACGGTCGAGGCAAATCGTACTTGTCCTTGAAATACAATGCCGCAAAGGACCCGATCAAACTCGCGATATTCAACAGGCGCCAGGTTTGCGTATGCGAGCCGGGCCTCGCGGTCAGCACAGCCAGAAAATCCGTGAAGAATTCAGCGTCCTGCGAGAGGATCAAGCCCATCGCATCCGGCCGTTCATCCCGCGCGGCGAGCACGAGGTTGTCGATCTGGGCGGCATAGCCGGTGACCAAATCGGTCCGAATCTGTGTGAGTGTGGCGTCAGCATCGATGGTCGTTGCCCAGCCTGGGGCATTGGCGATGAACTGATGCAGGACACGCCACGCATACCAGTTTGCCGACCATTGTCGGCTGCCGAAATGCGCCGGCGGCGTCCGCCGCAGGCTGCCAAGCTCGTTTGTGCCGGAGGGATCGAGCCGTGTCACGAACGGCAAGTCGACGCGGTCTGAGATAAACCAACCGCCCCCTCCGACGTTGCCGGTGTTTCCCGTATTGCCGGTGTTTCCGGTATTGCCCGTGTTACCTGTGTTGCCTGTCATTGACGTCGCTCCCTTGTTCGGCAGTTGTCGTCAGCAGTATCAGTCAATCAGGAAGCCCCGCCGATCGCAGGTGGCCGAGCCAGCTTTCCAATGCCTCGCCGCGAAACGGGCAGCGTGGCGCGTAGGACGAAATACGGAATCCGGGTTGAATTTCCAGGTAGCGGCGCGCCGCCTCCGCTGCTTCTTCACGACGGCTCAAGGCACCGAGCGTGACGATGAGCAGGCGATGATTGAAGCGAATAAGTCCGTTGCGGTTCAGCGCGCCACGTACCCACTCCAATGCCTGCTCATAGTCGCCATTCACGTAGTGAGCCTGGGCGAACAATCCCTCGTGCCAGAACGAGCGCGCGTCGAGCGGCGAGAGCCGGACGCCCTGTTCACCTTGGCGCAGGGCGGCAGGGCCATCACCAAGAAAGCCGGATGTTGCGCTCGCCATGGTCCAGGCCATGGCTGAACTCGGGCCGGCGGCAACAGCGCGGTCGAGGGCAATCCTTGCGCTTTGGAAGTCATGCAGCAGAAATGACTGGACGTGACCATACACCGCCAACGCGAATGCATCGTCACCGCCTCGATCGATAGCCTCCCTGGCATATCTGGCGCCGGCGATGACATCACCCTCGGGATCCGGCGATCCGATTTCCCCGATCCGGAACACATACCACAGCGCGACGTAGGAATAGGCCAGCGCAAAATTAGGGTCGTATGAAATGGCTTGCTCAAGCAGGCCCCGCGCCTTGGAGAAGGAATCGTAGTCCATCCGGAACAACAGATCGAGCGCCTGCAGTACGAGATCGTAGGCGGTCAGGTTCTGCGGATGTTTGCGCATCGATCGCATAAGCTCACGCTCGCGAACCTGCGGCGCGATCTGTCTGACGACATTGACGGCAATCCGATCCTGAAGCGCAAAGAGTTCGCGAAGGTCGCCTTCGTGCAAATCCGAACGAATGACTTCGCCCGACTCGGCGTCGCTGAGCTCGGTCACGATACGGACCGAGGTCATCGTCCTCTGAATCCCGCCATAGAGGACATAGCGAACCCCGAGCCGACGCCCGATCTCGCGCACGTCTATGTTTCGGCCGCTGAAGCCAAGGCTGGACCCGCGTGATACGACGAAAAGCTCCTTGAGCCCGGCAAGGCCGCGAATGATGTCGTCAACGACACCATCGGCGAAATACCCCTCTTCCGGAGTGGCCAGGTTCATTCGGAACGGCAGAACGGCTATCGAGGGACGAGGTTCCGAGCCCACCGGGGCTTCGCCGACAAGCTTCGCGGGCTGCATGGGTCGGTGGAGCGCATACACGCGGACTGGCCGACCCATGTTGCGAAGATGCAGATCGCCAAGATCAATCACGCTGACGTCGAGGTCCTGGCCGATCTGCTCCGCGACGGCTCCAGAAACCACCACGCCGCCCGCTTGCGCATAGTTCTGAAGGCGCGCCGCGATGTTCACGCCCTCGCCATAGACGTCATCTTCTTCAACGATGATGTCAGCGGCATTCAGCCCTATGCGAAAGCTGATGCGCTCGTCGGCGGGCATCCCGGCTGTATTCACGGCCAGAGCTTCTTGCAGCGAAAGTGCGCACCGCGTCGCGTCGCGCGCGGTATCGAAGGTTGCAAGGAAGCCGTCGCCGGTATTCTTGATGATCCTGCCGTTTTGCGCCGAGACGCCCGGGTCGAGGACTTCCGAGCGCAAACGCATCAGCCGGGTATGGGTGTTTTCCTCGTGCGCCTCCATCAGGCGCGTATAGCCGACCACGTCTGCCGCGAGGATTGCCGCAAGGCGTCGGCGAACTTCCGGGACCGATGGGGTCATCATATGATTGATATTTCTGCAAAATTTACTGATAGGCGACTAAAATCTGGCACAAAAAAACAGAACACCAACGCGAAAAGGATATCTTCATCAAGATCATAAAGGAAGGCTCCATCCGGATGGGTGTGCCAGCCAAGTGCGCTGGTACAGTGTGATGTTTGCAACCTTTGAGGGGGGCGTCCGTGGGCGCGCAATCGCGATCCGCCCAACGGGTGGATACGGTGCGGACCAGGCAGGCATTGGCGCCTTGAACACGCAAATGCGTTCCTTGGCTTCATGGCTGGATCATCGCCGCGGCGAAACTCGTCTCCGTTGATCTGCGTCAATGCGGGAGCGGTGTTCTCCTTTCTTCCCGCCGATCACGGGCGAGATTGGCCGGGAGCGCGGCGTTACCGCTGGAGCGATCGCCATCGTCGTATCCGGGGCTGCCAGTCGTCCGATTGAGCGTACTCGGAAGTCCCGCAGGCAACAGAAGGTCAACTGATATGGCCGAGGCGTTCGACATCGCGCGCAAGTCTGCAGCGCTGGGCCTGATTGTCTATGAATTGCTTCACAAAATTTGGACCGTTGATTGAGCGAATTGACGCGGGCGGGTGGAATACCCGCCCTTGAAGCCACCTTGCCGGTCGATGGGACTTGACCGTCAGCGAGCACGGGCTGAAACAGGTATTCGTCCTCCAACCCTGGCAACGAAGACCTCCATGCGTCTCCCCTTCTTCTACGGCTGGATCATCGTCGCGGTGACCTTCGTCACCATGGCGATCGGCGTCAACGCACGGACGGCCTTCTCGCTGTTCTATCCGCCGATCATCTCCGAATTCGGCTGGGAGCGCGGCGTTACCGCGGGCGCATTCTCGTTCGGGTTTGTCGCTTCCGCGATCGCGAGCCCGCTGATCGGCAGGCTGATGGACCGCCGCGGTCCGCGCGCGGTGATGGAGCTTGGTGTGCTCTTGATGGGCTCCGGCCTGCTGCTGGCGCCGCTGACCACGCAGCCCTGGCATCTCTATCTCACCATCGGCGTGCTGGTTGGTTCCGGCAGTGTCTGCCTCGGCTATTCCGGCCAGTCGCTGTTCGTGCCGAACTGGTTCACCCGCCGCCGCGGCCTCGCAATCGGGCTCGCCTTCGCCGGCGTCGGCATCGGCTCGGTGACATTGCTGCCGTGGGTGCAGCACATGATCGAGCAGACCGGCTGGCGCACCGCCTGCACCGCGATGGGGATCCTGGTGCTGGTCGTGCTCGCGCCGATCAACCTGTTGCTGCACAAGAAGCCGGAAGACATCGGCCTGCAGCCGGACGGCGATGCCGCACCGACGGCGACGTCGGCCAGGCCGGCATCGAACATCGTCGATCCGGTGTGGGCCGGCACCGACTGGACGCTGTCGCGCGCGCTGCGCACCGCGCGGTTCTGGTGGATTGCGACCGGCTATTTCTGCGGTCTGTACATCTGGTACGCCGTGCAGGTGCACCAGACCAAGTTCCTGCTCGACATCGGCTTCAGCTCCAATGTCGGCGTCTGGGCGCTGGGCGTCGTCAGCCTGCTCGGCATTCCCGGCCAGATCTGGCTCGGGCATCTCTCCGATCGCATCGGACGCGAATGGGTGTGGGCGATCTCCTGCTTCGGCTTCGTGATCTGCTTTGCTGCGCTCGCCGCCTTGAAATACTGGCCGAGCATGACGCTGATCTATCTCATGGTCTTCACCCAGGGCGCGCTCGGCTACGGCCTGACATCCGTGATGGGACCGGTGGTGCTGGAGATCTTCCAAGGCAAGCAATACGGCAGCATTTTCGGCACCGTGATGCTGGCCGCGCTCGCCGGTGGAGCCGCCGGCCCCTGGATCACTGGACAACTCTACGATCTCTCGGGCAGCTATACGAGCGCGTTCCTGCTCGGCATTGCCGTCAGCCTGCTGTCGGCATTCGCGATCTGGCAGGCTTCGCCGCGCAAGGTCCGCGCCGTCGCCGGCCAGATGCACAAGGTCGCCAGCGCGGCCTGACGCATCAGGCGGATGAAACGCCGATCGCCCGCTGCAGGTCGGTGATCGCGCGCAGGCAACTGTCGGCCGGTGTGGTTTCCGGATCGATCAGGCGGTGCAGGCGGAAACCATCTTCCAGCGCCAGCACGATCGCGCCGGTCCAGTCCGGATTGAGTCTCGCGTTCCTGCCGCTATTCTTCTGCGCGGTCTCGACGATGTCGGCAATCAGCTTGCGCCGCGCGCGCAGGCGCTTGGCGAGCTCGGGCCGGCGCTTCTCGGCGCGCGCCACGAACAGGATCATCTCCATATGCAGGAGAGGCGAGCGGCCGAGCGGATCCTGCCGGCTGCGGTCCACGGTGCGGAGCGCCTCCAGGAAGTCGGCGAGGTCCTTGTGCTTGGCGAGCAAATCGAGATTGCGCCGGATCGATTGCTCGACGTGATCCTCGAGCATCGCAAAGATCAGCTCGTCCTTGCTCTTGAAGTTCGAATAGAAGGCGCCGCGGGTGAAACCCGCCGCGGCCGCGATCGTCTCGATGCTGGCGCCGCCGATTCCCTGTTCCTCGAACACCTGCGCCGCCGCCTCGAACAGCTTCTCGCAGGTGTCGTCGCGTGTCGGTCTGGTTCGAACCCTTGACATCGGCGCATTTTAGGGCAGAATGCAACTCGATACAAGAGTGTATCGAGTTGCGCTTTATAGAACGAGAGTTGCTAAAACCAGAATGGCCGTACCCGTGTTGGTGCGGTCTTGAGGATGACACCAAGGCGCGCCAGAGTGCAGGCACCGGCGTAGCGCACGAACGAGGTCACCATGAACGAGCAAGTTCAGCCGGCCAGCGGCGAGCCGCTTTTCAACCCCCTGGCGCCCGAATTCATTCGTAATCCCTATCCCTACTATGAGCGGCTACGCCGCCTCGATCCGATGCATGTCAACGCGCACGGCGCCTTCGTGGCCAGCCGTCACGCGGAGGCGAGCCTTGTGTTGCGCGACAAGCGGTTCGGCAAGGACTATGTCGAGCGCTCGATCCGCCGCTACGGCCCCAAGATCATGGACGAGCCGGTCATCCGCAGCATGAGCCACTGGATGCTGCAGCAGGACCCGCCCGACCACACCCGCCTGCGCGGCCTCGTCGTCAAGGCGTTCACCGCACGCCGGGTCGAGGACATGCGCCCGCGCATCCAGCACGTCGTCGACGAAACGCTCGACCGCATCATTCCGCAGGGAAAGATGGACCTGATCGAGGATTTCGCGTTCCGCCTGCCGGTGACGATCATCTGCGACATGCTCGGCATCCCCGAGGAGCATCGCGATGCCTTCTACAATGGCTCGCGCGACGGCGGACGCCTGCTCGAGCCGGTGCCGCTGACGGCGGAGGAGATCAAGCAGGGCAACGCCGGCAACGCGATGGCCGCGATGTACTTCCACCAGCTGTTCGAGCTGCGCCGCAAGCAGCCCGGTGACGACCTCACCACGCAACTGGTGCAGGCCGAGGAGGACGGCCAGAAGCTGACCAACGAGGAGCTCACCGCCAACATCATCCTGCTGTTCGGCGCCGGCCATGAGACGACCGTGAACCTGATCGGCAACGGCCTGCTCGCGCTGTTCCGCAACCCGGATCAGCTCGCGCTGCTGAAGGCCAATCCCGGCCTGATCACCAATGCGATCGAGGAGTTCCTGCGCTACGATTCCTCGGTGCAGCTGACCGGCCGCGTCGCGCTGGAAGACATCGAGGATCTCGGCGGCAAGCGCATCCCGAAGGGGGAGAGCGTGCTGTGTCTGCTGGGCTCGGCCAACCACGATGAGGCGGTCTATCCCGACCATCCCGAGAAGCTCGACATCCAGCGGCCGAACGTGAGGCCGCTGTCGTTCGGCGGCGGCATCCATTTCTGCCTCGGCGCCCAGCTGGCGCGGATCGAGGCCGAAGTCGCGATCTCGACGCTGCTGCGCCGGATCCCCGACCTGCGGCTCGATGACGCGGAAAATCCGGAGTGGCGGCCGACCTTCGTGCTGCGCGGGTTGAAGCGGCTGCCTGCGAGCTGGTGACATCGGGGATGTGGCGACATCCGGGATGCGCGGCAGGGCAGTAATCCTGCCGCGGAAGGCCGGTGTGCACGCACGCTTGAGCGGAAAACCGTCATCCGCCTGACGTCGCAGCGGTAAAGCCGCTGTGACTTCGCCATACTTGTCTCTATATTTGGGTTGCTCCGGCCAAGGGTTGGCAAAGGGTTCAGCATAAGGAGGCTGCCGCGGAGCGGGCTCAAAGGGAGACACCGTGCAGACGACACTGCTCGGCCTGGCAATCGCCTTCATTCTTGCGCTGGTGGCCGCGCTGGTCGGTCCGTATTTCGTTGACTGGAACCAGTTCAGGCCGCAGTTCGAGACGGAGGCGTCCAAGATCATGGGCATGCCGGTTCGTGTCGCCGGCAATCTCGACGCGCGTCTGCTGCCTGCGCCCTCGCTGCGGTTGAAAAACGTCACCGTCGGCGGCGCCAACGACCGCGGCAAGGTCCGGGCCGCCAATCTCGACGTCGAGCTCAGCTTGAGCTCGCTGATGCGCGGCGAATGGCGCGCGAACGAACTCACCGTCAATGGCATGTCGCTCGATCTCGGGCTCGATCCGAATGGGCGGATCGACTGGTCGCCGTCGAGCGGGAGCTTCAACCTGGCTTCGCTGGCGATCGACCGTCTCAATCTGACCGGCCGCATCACACTGCATGACGCCGCAAGCCGCAGCACGCTCGAGCTGAACGACATTGCCTTCAGCGGCGATGTTCGTTCGCTTGCCGGCGCGATCCGCGGCGACGGCAATTTCATGTTCGACGGCAACCGCTACCCGTTTCGGATCTCGTCCGGGCAAAGCGCCGACGGCAGCGGCACCCGCCTGCACTTCAACATCGATCCCGGGCAGCGGCCAGTGTCGGCCGATCTCGACGGCATCCTGACCTTCGAGGCCCGCGCGCCGCGGTTCGAGGGGAGCGTGACGCTGGCGGGCACACCTGGCCAGCGCGGCGGCAGCGATATGCCGCCCTGGCGTATCGCGGCCAGGATCAAATCGGATTATTCGGCGGCGCGTCTCGACCAGGTCGAGGTGAGCTATGGCGGCGAAGACCGCGCGCTGAAGCTCGCAGGAAATGGCGATCTCCGGTTCGGCGCGTCGCCGCTGCTGCGCGCATCGCTTTCAGCACGACAGCTCGATGGCGACAAGTTCGCCGCCAAAGATAGCGCCAAGGACGGCAGCAACGGCAATGTCGAGCCGGTGCGCGTGCTCCCGGCGATGCGCGCGGTGTTGTCGGGTCTCCCGCAAAGCCCGATCCCTGCGCAGGTCGAGCTCACCTCCGAGCAGATCATGCTCGGCGGCCGCCCGTTGCAGGACATCTCGGCAGAGCTGCAATCGGATGCGAAATCATGGACCGTGCGCCGGCTGGAGTTTCGCGCGCCGGGATCGACGCGGGTCTCGATGAGCGGCGCCAGCGCGCAGACCGGCGTCGCCAACAGCTTCAAGACCGCGCTCAATATCGAATCGTCCGACCCCGATACGCTGATGAGCTGGCTGCAGGGGCGGAGCGACATCGCCTATCGCAGCCAGAAGCCGCTGCGGTTGCGCGGCGACGTCACGGTGTCGCCATCAGGCTTTTCGATCGACGCGATGAAGGCGGAAATCGAGAGCGGCGCGATCGAAGGCCGCGTCGCGGTCGCGCATCGCGAGGGAGCGAGCGGCTCCAAGGTCGAGGCGCAGTTGAAGGCGGAGCGGCTCGATCTCGATGCGACCGCAGCCTTCATCCGCTCGCTGGCCGGCCCGCAAGCCGAATGGCCGGACGAGGCGCAACTGTCGCTCGATATCGGTCGCGCGATCTCTTCGGGGCAGGAATTGCGGCCGCTGCTCGCGAAGATCGCCTACAGCCCGAAGAGCATCGTGCTCGAGCGCGTGAGGATCGGTCAGCCCGACAATGTCACGCTTGACGGCAGTGGCAATTTCGATCGCGCCAATGCGACCGGCAAGCTCGCGGTCGATGCGACCGCCGCGTCGCTCGGCCGGCTGACCGCTGTGGTGCAGCCGTTCGCGCCGGCGCTTGCCACGCGGCTCGGTGTGCTGCGCGCGGACGCCGGTCCGGTCCGTGCCAGGCTTGCGCTCGACCTCGGCAAAGGCAAGACCGCCGATCGGGTCAGCGCGCGCGCGACGATCGATCTCGACACGCCGCAGCTCAAGGGCAATACGGTGATCTCGGCGACGCCGCCGGCAACTGCGATCCGTGCGCTGGATTTCGACGCACTTCGCAGCAGCGACGTGACGGCCGAGGCGAAATTCTCCGCCGGCGAGGGCAATGCACTGCTCGCGCTGCTTGGGCTTGACCGTGCGGTTGCAGCCGGTGCGGGCACGACGCAGTTCGAGGGCAACGTGAGCGGCGCGTGGCAGGCGCCGTTGCGGCTCAAGGCACGGCTCTGGGGCGCCGGGCTCGACGCGGATGCGGAAGGGACCGCGGAGCCGTGGTCCAAGAACGGGGCCGGGGAGAGCAAATCGAACATCAGCCTCCGCGTCCGCAGCGCCGACCTCAGTCCGCTGCTCGGTCTGAAATCATCCGATCCGGCGGCAAACATCCGCCTGTCGTCGCGGGTCACGCTTGCGGGTGACAGGCTGACCTTCGACGATCTCGACAGCATCGTCGCCGGTTCGCGGCTGCGCGGCCGGCTGGCGCTGACGCTCGCCGACCAGAAGAGCATCGAGGGCGAAGTCGGCCTCGATCAGATCACGCTGGCGCCGATTTTCACGGCGGCGATCGGCGCGGCCGGTCACGATGCGACGGAGCCGCTCGGCCAGGGACTGACGAGCGCCTGGCGCGGCAAGGTCACGTTCGAAGCGCTGCACGGCCTGCTGCCCGGCGGGGCCGAGCTGCAGCCGGTCAGCGGCACCATCAGGTCGGACGGGCAGTCGCTGACCTTCGACGGCGTCAAGGGCAAGATCGGCGGCGGCGAGGCGACCGCCTCCATCGATGCGCGGCAGGGCGTCAACGGACTTGCCTTGAATGCAAATGTGCAGCTCTCGGGTGTCGACGGCTCGGCCTTGCGGTACCGCAGCCTCGCGATGCCCAAGGGACGCACTTCGATGCAGATGACGTTGTTGACGCAGGGGCGCAGCGCCTCGGCGCTGATCGGTGCGCTGTCCGGCAGCGGCGCCGTGACGCTGGAGGGGCTGAACCTTCCAGGGCTCGATCCGCGCGCGTTCGACGTTGCGATCCGCGCCAGCGATTCCGGGCAGGCGACCGACGACACGCGGCTGAAGCAGATCGTCGAACCGGCGCTGGCCGCCGGCGGGCTGGCGGTCGCTTCGGCGCAAATCCCCTTCAACATCCGCGACGGCCGCGTCCGGTTCGGCACCACCACGCTTGCGGCGAGCGGTGCCAACGTCACCGTGTCCGGCGGCTATGATATTCCAGCCGACCAGGCCGACATCCGCGCCGCGCTGGCACCGACGCAGATCGGCACTGCGAGCAGCCGCCCGGAAATCCAGCTGCTCGCCGTAGGCACGCCGGACGGATTGTCGCGCAGCATCGACATTGCGGCGTTGTCGTCATGGCTTGCGGTGCGCGCGATCGACCGGGAGACCAAGCGGCTCGACGCGATCGAGCGCGGCGAACCAGTGCCGCCGCCGACCCCGGCAGCCCTTCCGCCGCCCGCCGCGCCGGCGCCTGATGTGTCAAATCCAAATTCGGCGGGCGTGCCTTCTGTCAATCTGCCGGTGCCGGGCCCTGATCCACGCCGCGTGCCGGCGAAGCCGAAGATCGTTGCGCCACGGCCGCCGATCATCCCGCCGGTCGTCACCGCGCCCGCCATTGCGCCGCCTGCGCCGGTTGCGAGCCAGCCGCAGCTGGCGCCGCTGCCCCCGCCGATCGAGGTCAAGCCGGTGCCCGGTGCGGCCAGGTCGAGGCCGCTGCGGCCGCCGCTGTCGCTGACGCCGCAGGTCGCCAATCCGCCGCCGCGGCCAGCGGTGCAGAACTAGCGAGTGTCTTCAGGCGAAATGGGTCCGGTTCGCGTGATGAAAACGCGTCGGAACGGGAATCCAGAGCCTACGATCGGTGCTGGAGAACATTGATCAGCCGGCCGAACGGATCGCGGACGTAGAAGCGCCGTACGCCCCATGGCTCGTCCGCTGGTCCGTATTCGATCGCGATGCCGGCACCCTTCATCCGGTGCAGTGCTTCGTCGAGGTCGTCGACCTCGATCGAGAGATCAGGCACCGGCGTGCCGGAGCCGCCTTCGGAAGCGAAGCTGATTTGAACCTGCATCGTTTCGGATGAACCGTAAGTCGCAATCCAACCGAAATCCATCAGCGGGTCGAGGCCGAGGATGTCGAGATAGAACGACTTCGCTGCCGCTACATCTGATGCGGCAACGTTCGCGACGATGCGATTGACCTTCATGCTGAAGTCCGCGTGGCGGAACGACCATCTGCCGAAGCGACGGTCGGCAAGGCAATCAGGCTTGCTGGCGCGTGTCGACCTGTTGCGGCCTGACATCCGTCGGCACCGCAGGAGTGGCGCGCGAGCGGAAATAGTCGAGCACGAAAAGCCGGATCGCGGAGGACAGATTGCCCTGCTGACGATTGCTGTCGATCTCGCCGACCAATTCCGACAGCGTCATGTTCCGCAGACCGGAAATCTCCTTCATGCCGTTCCAGAAGGCTTCTTCGAGGCTGACGCTGGTCTTGTGACCGGCGACGACGATCGACCGCTTGACGACCGGAGACTTCATGATGCGTCACCACTTTCGATGCGGTGCTGATCGAGCACGCGCTCACTGCGCTCGCCGAGAAATTCGTCACGCGCTCGTTCGGATTTGGTGCGACCGAATAGCGCACGATTGGCTTCGGCCTGCTTTGCTGCTTGTTCGCGCTCACCGCGCTTCTTGAATCGTTTCAGGTTGACCACGTCGCCCATGCTCGTCGTCCTCATCGTCCCCAGAGCGGAATTGGTGATGCATCGTGACGAAAGCAAGAGCGATCGCGCTAAGCGCCCGGCTTGATATCCATCCCGAATCCCCATTTGATGCTTGTGATAGCATCAAAGAATCCGTTTCGCTCTGCGAAAACTAGACGTCTGTACCATGCGCCAGCGCAGAGCTGATAGGCAAACAGCCTTAGCCTTTAGGCGTTATGATCCATAATTATATCACGCGCGCTGACCGTAATTATCCGGACATTGCGCGCGTCACTTCAGCCGGGGTGTGTCATTTTGTCCGGCTGCACGAGGCGATCAAATTCGTCGGCGGTTACGAATCCGAGCCGCAAAGCCTCTTCCTTCAACGTCGTTCCGTGCGCGTGCGCCGACTTGGCGACCTTGGCTGCGTTGTCGTAACCGATCTTGGGCGCGAGCGCCGTCACCAGCATCAGCGAGCGCTGCATCAGCTCGTTGATGCGCTTTTCGTCGGCGCGTATTCCGACAACGCAATGCTCAGTAAATGAGCGGACAACATCAGACAGCAACTGAATGGAATTTATCATACAATATGCCAACACGGGCTTGTACACGTTGAGCTCGAAATGGCCCTGGCTGCCGGCGACGGTAATCGTGGTCTGATTGCCGAATACCTGGCAGCAGACCATGGTCATGGCCTCGCATTGGGTCGGATTGACCTTGCCCGGCATGATCGACGAGCCCGGCTCGTTCTCGGGCAGCACCAGCTCGCCGAGGCCGGAGCGCGGGCCCGAGCCGAGGAAGCGGATATCGTTGGCGATCTTGAACAGGCCGGTCGCCACCGAATTGATTGCGCCATGCACCAGCACATAAGCGTCGTTGGACGCGAGTGCCTCGAACTTGTTTGCCGCGCTCGTGAACGGCAGCTTGGTGATTTCGGCGACGTGCTTGGCAAAAGCGTTGGCGAATTCCGGCTTCGAGTTGAGGCCGGTGCCAACAGCAGTGCCGCCCTGCGCCAGCGGGAACAGCTCCTTCACCGCGGTGTGCAGCCGCGCGATGCCGCTCTCGACCTGCGCGGCGTAGCCGGAGAATTCCTGGCCGAGCGTCAACGGTGTCGCGTCCTGGGTATGCGTGCGTCCGATCTTCACGATCTTGGCAAACGCTTCCTGCTTCTGGTGCAACGCCTGATGCAGCTCGGTGAGGGCAGGGATCAGGTCGGCGATGATGCGGCTGGCCGCTGCGATATGCATCGCGGTCGGGAACGAGTCGTTCGACGACTGACTCATGTTGACGTGATCGTTCGGATGGATCGGCTGCTTGGCGCCGAGCTCGCCGCCGAGCATCTGGTTGGCGCGGTTGGCGATCACCTCGTTCACGTTCATGTTGGTTTGCGTGCCCGAGCCGGTCTGCCAGACCACCAGCGGAAAATGATCGTCGAGCTTGCCCTCGATCACTTCCCTGGCGGCGCTGATGATGGCGTCGGCGCGGCGCGCATCGAGCTGGCCGAGTTCGCGATTGGTCTCGGCCGCGGCGAGCTTGACGATGGCGAGTGCATGAATGATCGCGATCGGCATCCGGTCGTGGCCGATCTTGAAATTCTGCCGCGAGCGCTCGGTCTGCGCGCCCCAGTAGCGATCGGCGGCGACGTCGATCGGACCGAAGCTGTCGGTCTCGCTGCGGGTCGCGGCGTTGGATGGTGTCGTCGATTGAGCCATGCATGCTCTCCGTTGCGTCATCAGAACGTGGTCCGGCGGGGCGCCAGCTTTCCGGCGCGGCCACGCGACAGCGGACGCGCGGAGGCACGTTCATGCAGAAGATAGTCCGTGATGACGGTCTGTCATCCCGGCCCTCGCAAGCATCCTACAAGGTCGCGGATCGATCGGTGTTTAGATTATTTCTTGCGGAAGCGGTCCAGCCGCACGACCTCGGCGCCTTCGCTGGGCTTCGTCGGCTCCTGCTCGGTCTCGGCCGTCTCGTGCTCGACCGCCCGGGCGGCCGGTGCGGGAAGGGGAGAGGCCGGTGCCGTCGCGGGCGGGGCGTCCTCGGACAGCGCCTCCGAGACGTCGAACCGTAGATCGAACGGAGCAGACGGATCGAGGAAGCGGGTCACCGCGGCGAACGGCACGTTCAGCCGCTCGGGAATCCCGCCGAACGACAGGCCGACCTCGAACCGGTCCTCGGTCACCACCAGATCCCAGAACTGGTGCTGCAGGATGATGGTCATCTCCTCCGGATACTGCGCGAGCAGCCGCGGCGACAGCTTCACGCCGTCGCCGTGCGAGAGGAAGGTGATGTAGAAATGGTGCTCACCCGGCAGGCCATGTTCGGCGGCGTCGGACAATACCCGGCGCAGCACCCCGCGCAGCGCGTCGCGCGCCAGCACGTCATATCGGATGTGATCGGTCGCCATCGTATTCCTGTCGCTTCGAAAATGCCGGCAGGGCCTCGTCGGACCTGTCCGACTCGCCCTTTTGGCCATGCTACCCCGCCGGGACCCGGAAATCAGCAGGGCTGGCAGCGGAAAATGCGGGCGGACGCCCGATCGGGAAATAAAGTGGAGGCTTCTGTTGCCAGGTGCCTCCGAACCCCGCCTAACGGAGCTTAACCCGTTAGGACTTTAAGATGGTCTTTCAAACTGCGTTACGCAGCCTGAGCAACCGGAGCAAAGTTGTCGTTGGCAACTATTGCATTAGCCCGATAACGGCGGAACCATACCGAGAAAAAACACGCCCTTTACGCCCTCGTCGATCCTATTTCGCCCCCGCCAAAAGCCACCGAAGCTAGAGGCTCGGATGGGTTTTGGTGGAGGCGCCGGGTACCGCCCCCGGGTCCGAATGGTTTATTGCGACGGCCATTTATTTCCATAGCCGGCGAACCGGCACCCCCAATATAGGCGGCACGAACGAAGAAAAATAGAGCCGATTCAGCCTTGTTCAGGTGTGAAAACACGCCGATTTGGGTTGGCCCGCGTCCTGACGCCGTTCTAGATTTTGCCATGCCCCCGGAATCCCCGCCGGTTGCCGCCCCGGCGCCGGATGCCTCCGCACCGTCTGCGCCCCTCCAGCCCGGCCTGCTCGAGCTGTTCCTGGCCTTTGCCAAGATGTCGCTGGCCGGCTTTGGCGGGGTCCTGGTCTGGGCCCGGCGGTCGATCGTCGAACAGCACCGCTGGATGACGGCGGAGGAGTTCAACGAGACCTTCGCGCTGTGCCATTTCCTGCCAGGTCCGAACATCGTCAACCTGTCGGTCGTATTCGGCTCGCGCTTTCGCGGCATAGCCGGCGGCCTTGCGGCCTTCGCCGGACTGGTGGGGCCGCCGATGGTGATCGCGACAATCCTTGCCGCGCTCTACGCCCGCTACGGCGATATCGACGTCCTGCGCCGGACGCTCGCCGGCGTGGCCTGTGCCGCGGTCGGTCTGCTGTTCGCGGTCGTCCTCAAGATGATGATGCCGCTGTTGAAGCGGCGTGATGTCACAGGCCTGGTCATTCTGGCGGCGGTTTTCGTCGCGATCGGTCTGATCCGATGGCCGCTCCAGATCGTGCTGCTGGTGGCGATCCCGCTCAGCATCGCGACGACAGTTTTGGCGCGACGCATGGTGAAGGCATGAGCTCGGAGCCCAGCCCGATCGCAGCACTGGTCTGGACCTTCGGTCTGATGTCGCTGTTTGCGGTCGGTGGGGCCAATTCGGCGATCCCCGAAATGCACCGCGCTGCCGTCGACGTGCATCACTGGCTGACCGACAAGCAGTTCGCCGACGTGTTCGCGATCTCGCAACTCTCGCCGGGACCGAACGTGCTGATCGTGACGCTGATAGGCTATTCTGTCGCAGGCGTCGCGGGGGCATTGGCCGCAACGGTCGCGATGTGCGGACCGACCGCGTTGCTTGCCTATTATGTGAGCCGTTTCCTCGATCGCTCGCGCGACGCGCGCTGGCCGGCGATCATTCAGGCCGCATTGGTTCCGCTGTCGATCGGCTTGATGGCTGCCTCCGGCCTGATCGTGGCGCAGACATCAGACCAAAGTTGGATCGCGATCCTGATCACCATTGTCGCAGCCGCGCTTGCTTTTGCGACACGGATCAATCCCTTATGGATGCTGCTTGCCGGAGGTCTCTTGGGTTTTGCTGGCGTTGTCTGACGAAAATCGCTAGCAAGGCGTTCGGTCAACGCACCACAAGCCAAGCCATTCAATTACAACGGGCGGGACAGCCCTGACGGGGGAAGCGCAGTCATGAGCGATACGCCAAGCGAGGCGCCGGTCAAATCGATCTTGCAGAAATGGGTGCGCGGTCCGCAGGACTTTGTCGGCGGGCTTGTCATGATGGCGGTTGCCCTGTTTGCGTTGTGGGCTTCGAGCGATCTGCAGGGCATGCATGGATTTTCGTTTGGTGCCGGAACCGCACCGCGCATGTTCGCCGTGCTGTTGCTGCTGCTCGGCGGCGCTGTCGCGCTGATGGGGCTCCTGAACGACGGCCCGCATATCGCGGCCTATTCATGGCGCGGGCCGCTGTTCGTATCGGCAGCGATCGTGTTCTTTGCGGTGTCGATCCGGCCGCTTGGGCTCGTCGTCACGGCATTTGCCAGCTTCATGATTGCGGCACTCGGCTCGGAGGAGACGAAGTGGCTGGAGGCGACCATCGTCGGTGCCTGTCTGACGCTGGGCTGCGCATTGTTGTTTCCTTACGTGCTGGGACTTCCGATGCCGATGTTCCCTCGTTTCCTGATTCAGTGAGGGCGCAATGGAACTGTTCGCCAATCTCGCCCACGGTTTTGCCGTTGCGCTTTCGCCGATTAATCTTCTGATGTGCCTGATCGGCGCACTGGTCGGTACGCTGGTTGGCGTGCTGCCGGGCATCGGCACCATCGCCACCGTCGCGATGCTGCTGCCGATCACCTTCGGCCTGCCGCCGGTCGGCGCGTTGATCATGCTCGCCGGCATCTATTACGGTGCGCAATATGGTGGCTCGACCACCTCGATCCTGGTCAATATTCCGGGCGAGGCGACTTCGGTGGTCACCGCGCTCGACGGCCACCAGATGGCACGACAAGGCCGCGCCGGCCCGGCGCTCGCGATTGCCGCGATCGGCTCGTTCTTCGCCGGTTGCGTTGCGACCGTGCTGATCGCCGTGCTCGGTGCGCCGCTGACCAAGCTCGCGCTGGCGTTCGGTCCGGCCGAATACTTCTCGCTGATGGTGCTCGGCCTGATCTTCGCGGTGGTGCTCGCCAAGGGCTCGGTGCTGAAGGCGATCGCGATGATCGTGTTCGGCCTGTTGCTGTCGATGGTCGGCTCCGACATCGAGACCGGCGCCTCGCGCATGGCCTTCAACATCCCCGAGCTTGCCGACGGCCTCGGCTTTGCCACCGTGGCGATGGGCGTGTTCGGCTTCGCGGAGATCATCCGCAATCTCGACGCCGGCGCCGGGATGAGCCGCGATCTGGTGCAGCAGAAGATCACCGGCCTGATGCCGACTAGGAAGGACCTGATGGATTCCGCGCCGGCAATCGTGCGCGGCACCATCCTGGGCTCGATCCTTGGCATCCTGCCGGGCGGCGGGGCCGTGATCGCGTCGTTTGCCGCGTATACGTTGGAGAAGAAGATTGCCAAGGATCCGTCGCGGTTCGGCCGCGGCGCGATCGAGGGCGTAGCGTCGCCGGAAAGCGCCAACAACGCCGCGGCGCAGACCTCGTTCATCCCGCTGCTCACGCTCGGCATCCCGCCGAATGCGGTGATGGCGCTGATGGTCGGTGCGATGACCATTCATGGCATCGTGCCGGGTCCGCAGGTGATGGTGAAGCAGCCGGACCTGGTCTGGGGCATGATCGCATCGATGTGGATCGGCAACCTGATGCTGATCATCATCAACCTGCCGCTGGTCGGCATCTGGGTCCGTCTGCTGCGCGTGCCGTACCGGCTGATGTTCCCCTCGATCGTGATCTTCTGCGCGATCGGCATCTACTCGGTGAACAACGCGCCGGTCGACGTCGTGCTCGCGGGCGCGTTCGGTCTGGTCGGGTACTGGCTGATCAAGCACGATTTCGAGCCGGCACCGCTGCTGCTCGGCATGGTGCTCGGCCCGCTGATGGAAGAGAACCTGCGTCGTGCACTCCTGATCTCGCGCGGCGACTGGAGCGTGTTCCTGTCGCGGCCGCTGTCGGCAGTGCTGCTGGCGATCGCGGCGGGTCTCCTGGTGCTCGCCGTGTTGCCGACCTTGCGTGCAAAGCGCGACGAAGTGTTCGTGGAGTCCGAGGGCTGAGTGCTTCGCCTGCGTCGGCGCGCCGCAGGCGGAAGTCGAATCGACACTCGATGTCGTCTCATGAAATGAAAATGCCGGCCGATTTGGCCGGCATTTTTATTTGGTCAAAACGTTCCCGGGAGGAATTGAGATGATGTCCGTTCGCTCGCTTGCGGGCGCATGCCTTTCGGCATTTGCCGCGCTGGGCGCATTCGCCGTGCCGGCCTCGGCGCAAAACTATCCGACCCGTACCATCACCATGATCGTGCCGTTCGCAGCCGGCGGTCCGACCGACGTGATCTCGCGCATCGTCACCGCGCACATGGCGCAGACGCTCGGACAGAGCATCGTCATCGAGAACGTGGTCGGTGCCGGCGGCACCACGGCGACGACGCGCGCCGCACGCGCCGCCAATGACGGCTACACGCTGGTCACCGGACATATGGGCACGCACGCGGCGTCCGTGCCGCTCTATCCGAAGCTTGCCTATCATCCGGAGAAGGATTTCGAGCCCGTCGCGCTGCTCGCGGGCACGCCGATCCTGATCCTTGCCCGCAAGGATTTCCCGCCGAAGGATCTGAAGGAATTCGTCGCCTACGTGAGGGCCAATGCCGACAAGGTCAACGCCGCGCATGCCGGCATCGGCTCGGTCTCGCACGCCTCCTGCGAGCTGTTGAATTCGATCCTCGACGTCAAGCCGGTCGGCGTGCCGTTCAACGGCACCGGCCCTGCCATGAACGCACTGGTCGCCGGCCAGGTCGACTACATGTGCGACCAGATCGTCAACGCGGTGCCGCAGATCAACGCCGGCACCATCAAGGCCTATGCGGTCGCGACCGCCGAGCGCAATCCGTCGCTGCCCAATGTCCCGACCACGGCAGAGGCCGGCCTGCCGGCGTTCCAGGCCCAGGCCTGGAACGCGATCTTCGCGCCGAAGGGAACTTCGCCCGCGATCATCGCCACGCTGAATGCCGCGGCCATCAAGGCGCTCGACGACGAGAACGTGCGCAAGCGGCTGCTCGAGCTCGGCAGTGTGATCCCGGCGCCCACCCACCGCACGCCGGAGGCGCTCGCGACCCTCGTCAAAAGCGAGATCGCGAAGTGGACCCCGGTGCTCAAGCCGGCAAGTTAAGCCAACGCGATCAATCGGATAGAGCAGGGGCGGAACACAAGTTCCGCCCCTTGTCGTTTGGCGCAAGGGTGCTCACTTTTCGGGGTATAATCGGTGCAATCAGCCGAATCAGCGTGTCGGCCGGCGGCCTCGACCGTTAAGTTCGCCGCTTCCCCCGAAGGGTCCGAAACCAACGCCATGAACCAGTATCACGACCTGCTCGAACGCATCCTCGCCGATGGCGCGGAGAAGCACGACCGCACCGGCACCGGCACGCTGTCGATCTTCGGCCACCAGATGCGCTTCAACCTGTCGGCCGGCTTCCCGATGCTGACCACCAAGCGGTTGCCGCTAAAGGCGATCGTGCACGAGCTGCTCTGGTTCCTCGCCGGCGACACCAATATCAAATATCTCAACGACAACGGCGTCACGATCTGGGACGAATGGGCCGACGCCAATGGCGATCTCGGTCCAGTCTACGGCTCGCAATGGCGCTCGTGGCCCGCGCCCGATGGCCGCAGCATCGACCAGATCGCTGGCGTGATCGAGATGATCAAGCGCAATCCGGACTCGCGGCGGCTAATCGTCAGCGCCTGGAATCCGGCCGAGGTCGACAAGATGGCGCTGCCGCCGTGCCACTGCCTGTTCCAGTTCTATGTCGCGAACGGCAAATTGTCCTGCCAGCTCTATCAGCGCTCCGGCGACGTCTTCCTCGGTGTGCCCTTCAACATCGCCTCCTATGCGCTGCTGACCATGATGGTCGCGCAGGTGACGGGCCTCAAGCCCGGCGATTTCGTGCACTCGCTCGGCGACGCGCATCTCTACTCGAACCACCTCGAGCAGGCGCGGCTGCAATTGACGCGGCCGACGCGGCCGTTGCCGACGATGGCGATCAATCCCGACGTGAAGGATATCTTCGCGTTCCGCTACGAGGACTTCAAGCTCGAGGGTTACGACCCGCATCCGCACATCAAGGCTGAAGTCGCGGTCTGATGTCGCTCACCATCCGCCGCGCGCGGCCCGATGAGGCCGGACTGGTGTTCTCGCTGGTCCGCGAACTCGCCGACTACGAAAAGCTCCTGCACGAGGTCCACGCCAGCGAGGCCGATATCGCCGAGGCGCTGTTCGGCGCCAACCCGCGGCTGACTTGCGACATCGCGGAATGGAATGGCGAGCCTGCCGGCTTCGCGGTCTGGTTCGTCAACTTCTCGACCTTCGCCGGCCGCCACGGCATCTATCTCGAGGATCTCTTCGTGCGTCCGGCACTGCGCGGCAAGGGCATCGGCAAGGCGCTGCTGGTGCATCTGGCCAAGCAATGCCTCGCCAACGGCTGGTCGCGGCTGCAATGGGCGGTGCTCGACTGGAACGCGCCGTCGATCGCATTCTACAAGTCGCTCGGCGCCGAGATGATGGACGAATGGACGATTTGCCGCGTCTCCGGCCCGGCGCTGTCGGCGCTCGCGCAAGGAACGCGCTGATGGAAATCGTGCTCGTCGTCGCGGTCGCCGAGAACGGCGTGATCGGAAATGCCAACGCAATCCCGTGGCGGCTGAAATCCGACCAGCAACGCTTCAAGGCGATCACCCTGAACAAGCCCATCGTGATGGGGCGCAGGACTTTTGAGTCTCTGCGCCGGCCGCTGCCGGGGCGCACCAACATCGTGGTGACGCGCGATACGAATTATCGCGCGCGCGGCGCCATCGTCACTACGTCGTTCGAAAATGCCCGCGCCATTGCGCTTGGTGACGCGCTGCGGCGTTTCGCCACTGAAATTGCCGTCATCGGTGGCGCGGAAATCTATGCGCAATCGATGGGCATGGCCGATCGGCTGGAGATCACCGAGGTTCACGCCCGGCCCGACGGCGATACACGGTTCGACACTATCGACGCGAAAGAGTGGGACGAGGTCGCGCGCGTGCGAAATCCGGCTGGTCCGGACGACAGCGCGGACTTCTCCTATGTGACATATCGTCGGCGCGGCCGGGGTTAACCAATGTTTGCATTGACAATTTTGCCCCGGCGCATAGCTCGTCCGGCAAGGAAGCTTGCGTTGTAAGGGCCTGAGCGGTCCCCTATAACCGGGCCGGACATTCGAGGCCGGGCGTCCCGTCCGGACTTGTCGAGGAGATGTTTGATGCCGTGGAAAAATCAAGGCGGGGGGCCATGGGGCTCGGGTCCGAAAGGACCATGGGGCACAGGTCCGCAGTCAGCCGGGCCGAGGCCGCCGGATCTTGAGGATCTGCTGCGGCGCGGCCAGGACCGGCTGCAGCAGTGGCTGCCCGGCGGTCATTTCAGTGGCATGGGCATCGCGCTGGTGCTGGTCGCCGCGCTGGCGATCTGGTTCGCCACCGGGATCTTCCGCGTCCAGTCCGAAGAGCTCGGCGTCGTGCTGCGCTTCGGCAAATACGTCCGCGATGCCCAGCCGGGCCTGCGCTACCACCTGCCGTACCCGATCGAGACGGTGCTGCTGCCGAAGGCGCTGCGCGTCAACACGATCTCGATCGGCATGACCCTGATCGACGATCCCGCACGGCGCGGCCGCACCATGCGCGACGTGCCGGAAGAGAGCCTGATGCTGACCGGCGACGAGAACATCGTCGACGTCGATTTCACCGTGCTCTGGCGTATCAAGCCGGGCGGGGCCGGCGCCTATTTGTTCAACATCCAGAATCCCGAGGGCACCGTGAAGGCGGTTGCCGAAAGCGCGATGCGTGAGGTGATCGGCCGCTCGCAGATCCAGCCGATCCTGACCGGGGCGCGCAACGTCACCGAGCAGAACGTCCAGGAACTGATGCAGAAGACGCTCGACAACTACAGCGCGGGCATCCAGATCACCCAGGTGCAGATGCAGAAGGTCGATCCGCCGGCGCAGGTGATCGACGCATTCCGCGACGTGCAGGCGGCGCGCTCCGACCTCGAGCGCAAACAGAACGAGGCGCAGACCTACGCCAACCGGATCGTGCCGGAAGCGCGTGGTCGGTCCGCGCAGATCCTGCAGGCCGCCGAGGGCTACAAGGAGCAGGCGGTCGCCGAGGCCAAGGGCCAGAGCGCACGCTTCCTGAAAGTCTATGATGAATACAAGAAGGCACCCGAAGTGACGCGCGAGCGCATCTATCTGGAGACCATGGAACGCGTGCTCGGTAGCTCCGAGAAGCTGGTCTATGACGGCGGCCAGGGCCAGAATATCGTGCCCTATCTTCCGCTCGGCGAACTGACGCCGCGGCGTCCGCCGGCAGCGCCGGCCACGACTGGCCAGCAGCAGGGAGCCACCCGATGAGGTCCCCTGTCACCGGCATTGTGTCCCTGATCGTCCTCTTCATCGTGCTCGCCGTCGGCTACAGCTCGATGTTCACCGTGGCGCAGACCGAGCAGACCATCGTCCTGCGGTTCGGCGAGCCGGTTGAGGTCGTCACCGATCCCGGCCTGCACTTCAAGGCGCCGTGGAATTCGGTGATCAACGTCGACAAGCGCATCCTCGATCTCGAAAACCCGTCGCAGGAGGTGATCGCCTCCGACCAGAAGCGGCTGGTGGTCGACGCCTTCGCGCGCTATCGCATCAAGAATGCGCTGCGCTACTACACGAGCGTCGGCTCGATCCAGGCCGCCAATCTGCAGCTGACGACGCTGCTCAACGCGGCGCTGCGCCGCGTGCTCGGCGAGGTCACCTTCATCACGGTGGTGCGTGACGAGCGCGAGAAGCTGATGGCACGGATTCGCGAGCAGCTCGACAAGGAGGCCGACGGCTACGGGATCGAGGTCGTCGACGTCCGGATCCGCCGCGCCGACCTGCCGGAGCAGAACAGCCAGGCGGTGTACGACCGGATGAAGTCCGAGCGTCAGCGCGAAGCGGCCGAGTTCCGTGCCCAGGGCGACCAGAAGGCGCAGGAGATCCGCTCTAAGGCCGACCGCGAAGCAACGGTGATCGTCGCCGAGGCGAACTCGACCGCGGAGCAAACCCGCGGTGCGGGCGATGCCGAGCGCAACCGCCTGTTCGCCGAAGCCTATGGCAAGGACAAGGACTTCTTCGCGTTCTATCGCTCGATGACGGCCTATGAGAATAGTCTGCGCTCCGGCGATACACGTTTCCTGTTGCGGCCGGACTCGGAATTCTTCAGATACTTCGGCAATGCGAACGGCAAGTCGCCTGACGCGGCCGCCGCGCCGAAACAGTAACGTCACGACGAACACCACGACCTAAGTATCAAGACTTGGCGGCGATGCGGAACACGCGTCGCTGCCACTCAACAACAATAAGCATCGAGCGGGAGGCTGCCATCCGATGAAGTCCATAGCGTTCGGCGACTTCCTCATCGGGTTGGGAATCCTGTTCGTGCTCGAAGGCATCCTGTTTGCGGCAAGCCCCGCCTGGATGCGCCGGGCGATGAAGAGCGCACTGGCGACGCCCGACAACATCCTGCGCATCGTCGGCATCGGCTCGGCGGTTGCGGGACTGATCCTAATCTGGCTGGTGCGGCGCTGATCACTGCCTGTTCCACCGCGCAGATCGCACCGGAATGAACATAATCGTGAGCCTCGTGCGGCCGGTTTTTCGCCGAAATGCCCGGCTGAGATGCTTGCGCCATATGCCCGTTCGGGCGCACTCTATGATCACGGGCGCATACTGCGACCAACTAATTTGAACCCGTTTGCCTGGAGAAACTCCGACATGATCGCTGCCAGACCAGCCCTGAGCCGTCGCCTCCGCATGATGGGAGCTGCGATCTCGATCGGTGCTGCGAGCATGCTGAGCTCCGGGCCGGCGTCAGCGCGCGGCCCCGAGGGCATCGCCGACATCGCCGAGAAGGTGATCGACGCCGTCGTCAACATCTCGACGTCGCAGACGATCGAGGCCAAGGACCGGACGATGCCGCAGCTGCCGCCCGGCTCGCCGTTCGAGGAATTCTTCGACGACTTCTTCAAGAACCGCCGCGGCCCGCCTGGCAAGGGCGGCGACAAGAGCGGCGAGTTCCAGCCGCGCAAGACCAACTCGCTCGGCTCCGGCTTCATCGTCGACACCGCGGGTATCGTCGTTACCAACAACCACGTCATCGCCGATGCCGACGAGATCAACGTCATCCTCAACGACGGCACCAAGATCAAGGCCGAACTGGTCGGCGTCGACAAGAAGACCGACCTCGCGGTCCTGAAGTTCAAGCCGCCGAAGCCGCTCACCTCGGTGAAGTTCGGCGACAGCGACAAGATCCGCCTCGGCGATTGGGTGGTCGCGATCGGCAACCCGTTCAGCCTCGGCGGCACGGTGACGGCAGGCATCGTCTCGGCCAAGAACCGCGACATCAGCCAGGGCCCGTATGACAGCTACATCCAGACCGACGCGGCCATCAACCGCGGCAATTCCGGCGGTCCGCTGTTCAACCTCGATGGCGAGGTGATCGGCGTCAACACGCTGATCATCTCCCCGACCGGCGGCTCGATCGGTCTCGGTTTCGCGGTGCCGTCCAAGACGGTGGCCGGCGTCGTCGACCAATTGCAGAAGTTCGGCGAGCTGCGTCGTGGCTGGCTCGGCGTGCGCATCCAGCAGGTCACCGACGAGATCGCCGACAGCCTCAACATTAAGCCGGCGCGCGGCGCGCTGGTTGCCGGCGTCGACGACAAGGGTCCGGCCAAGCCGGCCGGCATCGAGCCGGGCGACGTCGTCGTCAAGTTCGACGGCAAGGACGTCAAGGATCCGAAGGACCTGTCGCGCATCGTCGCCGACACCGCGGTCGGCAAGGAGGTCGACGTCGTCGTCATCCGCAAGGGCAACGAAGAGACCCGCAAGGTCACGCTCGGCCGGCTCGAGGACAACGACAAGGCTCAGCAGGCCAACGCCAAGCCCAAGGACGACACCGCCGAGAAGCCGGTGACCCAGAAGGCGCTCGGTCTCGACCTGGCCGCGCTGAGCAAGGATCTGCGCACCAAGTACAAGATCAAAGACAGCGTGAAGGGCGTTATCGTCACAGGCGTCGACAGCAACTCCGATGCTGCCGAGAAGCGTCTGTCGGCCGGCGACGTCATCGTCGAGGTGGCGCAGGAGGCGGTGTCCAGCGCCGCCGACATCAAGAAGCGTCTCGATCAGCTGAAGAAGGACGGCAAGAAGTCCGTGCTGCTGCTGGTCTCCAACGGCGACGGCGAGCTGCGCTTCGTCGCGCTCGGCGTGCAGTAGAGGCGCGCGCTCACGCCTCACCCGTCACTGTCATCCCCCGCGAAAGCGGGGGATCCAGTACGCCGCGACCTCTCTTGTTGAGGAAGTGGGCAACGGCTTTTCTAGCCAATCGGCATCGGTGGTTATGGGTCCCGGCCTGCGCCGGGACGACACCGTAGACTACCCCTCGACGAACTCATCCCGCCGATAGCCCTGCGCATACAACAGCGCGGTGAGGTCGCCGTGATCGATCCGCGCCGCCGCGGCGGCTGCGACCGCGGGCTTGGCGTGATAGGCGACGCCGAGACCTGCGGCCTGGATCATGCCGAGATCGTTGGCGCCATCGCCCGTGACCAGCGTGTCGATGTCGTCGAGGTCGAAGGATTCGGTCAGCTCGACCAGGGTGGCGAGCTTGGTGGCGCGGCCGAGGATCGGCTCGATCACTTCGCCGGTCAGCTTGCCGTCCGCGACCTGCAACTGGTTGGCGCGGTTCTCCTGGAAGCCGATCTTCTCCGCGACCACCGTGGTGAACAGGGTGAAGCCGCCGGAGATCAGGCAGGTATAGGCACCGTGCGCGCGCATCGTCATCACCAGCGCGCGGCCGCCCGCCGTCGGCGTGATGCGCTTCTCCAGCACCTCGTCGACGACGCCGACGGGCAGACCCTTGAGCAGGGCCACCCGCTCGCGCAGCGCGGACTCGAACTCGATCTCGCCGCGCATCGCACGCTCGGTAATGGCGGCCACATGGGCCTTCAGCCCGGCGAAGTCGGCGAGCTCGTCGATGCATTCCTGGCCGATCATGGTCGAATCCATGTCGGCCAGAAAAAGCTTCTTGCGCCGGCCGAGCCGAGGCTGCACGACAATGTCGATCGGCAGGTCGCCGCGGGCCTGGCGCAAGCGCTCCTCGATAGCCTTGATCTCGTCCCTGCCGGCGTCTCCGCTCGAATTTTGGCTCTCGAACGGAATGTCGACGGCGACTTCGTTGAACAGCCACTGCGCCGGACCCGGTGAGGGCAGCACGGCCCGCGCACCGTCGACGATGGTGGAGTCGAGCGCGGGGCTTGCAGGATTGCAGATCAACGTGGCAACGAGGGACATGCAGGCGCATTCAGGATTGTTGGACAAGGCAGTGCTTATCGCAGGGCCGACCGCCAGCGGCAAGTCGGCGCTGGCGCTCGAGCTAGCGCAACGGACCGGCGGGGTCGTGATCAACACCGATTCCATGCAGGTCTATCGCGATCTCCGGATCATCACCGCGCGGCCGACCGCTGCCGAGGAGGCACAGGTTCCGCACCGGCTCTATGGCCATGTCGACGCCGGCGTGAATTTCTCCGCGGGGGCCTGGGTGACCGACGCGGCAAAAGTGCTCGACGAGGCCCGGGCGGACCAACGCCTGCCGATCTTCATCGGCGGCTCGGGCTTGTATTTCAAGGCACTGACGCGCGGGCTGTCAGCGGTGCCACCGATCCCGGCCGATGTGCGCGACAGTGTGCGCGCGCGGCTGGAGCAGCACGGCGTCGAGGCGCTGCATGCCGAGCTTGCGGCGCGCGATCCGGTGTCGGCCGAACGGCTGAAGCCGCGCGACCGCACCCGCATCGCGCGGGCGCTCGAAGTCATCGAGACCACCGGCCGCCCGCTGCCGGACTGGCATCGCGATGGCCTGCCGCCGCTGCTGCCGCCGGGCCAATTCCACGCGTTGTTTCTGGCACCGGAGCGCGAGCGGCTCTATGCGCGGATCGACACCCGGTTCGGCGCGATGCTCGATGCCGGCGCGCTCGACGAGGTCGCGGTGCTGGCGGCGCGCGGGCTCGATCCGCTGCTGCCGGCCATGAAGGCTCATGGCGTCCCGGCGCTGATCCGGCACCTCAAGGGAGAGATCAGCCGTGAGGAGGCCGCCGAGATCGGCCGGGCCGACACCCGCCACTACGCCAAGCGCCAGTTCACCTGGTTTCGTCACCAGCTCCCGGAATTCGAGTGGGTGGTGCCTGAGGCGGCGAGGGAGTGGCTGAAGGTGCAAATCCCGTAGCCCCGTTGGCTCCGATCCGGGTTACGGGCTCTCTCTCGGACTGCGGCGCCGCCGCGCGCCCGTCTGCCATGCGCGTTGCGCCGCGCAAAAACACTCGCCGAACGGCTGGAACCCCGTTACACTTCAAAAATCGCGAAACTGCTTGCCTTGCCTTGACATTCGGGCTTTGGCCGCTATGTTCGCGCAACCTTTGGGAAGACTGGGTCACCTCGTGCGCAACATTATTACCAAACTGCTTATCGCCGTCGTACCCAGGCACACCGCCGGGGATGGCTAGCGGCCATCCAAATTCGGGCGGTGTGCATGGGGCCTCTGGGGCCCCTTTTTATTGCCCGAAACAGAACTGACGAGAACTGACAAAAGCCGCGCAAAAACAAGCGCATCCGGAGCGAACCATGACCGACAAGAGCCACGATCCCAATCAGATGACCGGCGCCGCGATGATCGTGCGCGCGCTCATCGATCACGGCGTGCAGCATGTCTTCGGCTATCCCGGCGGCGCGGTGCTTCCGATCTACGACGAGATTTTCCAGCAAAGCGAAGTCGAGCACATCCTGGTCCGCCACGAGCAGGGCGCCGGCCATGCTGCCGAAGGCTATGCCCGCTCGACCGGCAAGCCCGGCGTGGTGCTGGTGACGTCAGGGCCCGGCGCCACCAACATGGTGACGCCGCTGACCGACGCGCTGATGGACTCGATCCCGTTGGTCTGCATCACCGGCCAGGTGCCGACCCACCTGATCGGCAATGACGCCTTCCAGGAATGCGATACGGTCGGCATCACGCGGCCCGCCACCAAGCACAACTGGCTGGTGCGCGACGTCAACGACCTCGCAAGGGTGCTGCACGAGGCTTTCTACGTCGCCACCACCGGCCGCCCCGGTCCGGTGCTGGTCGACGTGCCGAAGGACGTGCAGTTCGCGACCGGCACCTATCATCCGCCGCGCAAGTCGGACGTTCACATCTCCTACACGCCGCGCCTGAAGGGCGATGCGACCCAGATCCGCAAGGCGGTGGCGCTGCTCGCCAATGCCAAACGTCCCGTGATCTATTCCGGCGGCGGCGTGATCAATTCCGGTCCCGAGGCCTCGCAACTGCTGCGTCAGCTGGTGGAGGCGACCGGCTTCCCGATCACTTCGACCCTGATGGGGCTCGGCGCCTATCCGGCGTCGGGGCCGAACTGGCTCGGCATGCTGGGTATGCACGGCACCTACGAAGCCAACATGACGATGCATGATTGCGACGTCATGTTGTGCGTCGGCGCGCGCTTCGACGACCGCATCACCGGCCGCGTCGATGCTTTCTCGCCGGGCTCGAAGAAGATCCACATCGATATCGACCCGTCCTCGATCAACAAGAACATCCGCGTCGACGTGCCGATCATCGGCGACGCCGGCAACGTGATCGGCGACCTGCTGCAGGTGTTCAAGGCGGAGGCCAGGAAGCCCGACATCAAGGCGTGGTGGCAGCAGATCGCGCAATGGCGCGCGCGCAACTCGCTGTCTTACCGCAAGAACAACGATATCATCCTGCCGCAATACGCGATCCAGCGGCTGTTCGAGCTGACCCGCGGCAAGGACACCTACATCACGACCGAAGTCGGTCAGCACCAGATGTGGGCCGCGCAGTTCTTCGGCTTCGAGGAGCCGCACCGCTGGATGACCTCCGGCGGTCTCGGCACCATGGGCTACGGCCTGCCGGCCGCGGTTGGCGTACAGGTGGCGCATCCGGACAGCCTGGTGATCGACATCGCCGGCGACGCCTCGGTGCAGATGACGATCCAGGAGATGTCGACGGCGGTCCAGTTCGAGCTGCCGATCAAGATCTTCATCCTCAACAACCAGTACATGGGCATGGTGCGGCAGTGGCAGCAGCTGCTGCACGGCAACCGCCTGTCGCATTCGTACTCCGAGGCGCTGCCGGACTTCGTCAAGCTCGCCGAAGCCTATGGCTGCGTCGGCCTGCGGGCGACCAAGCCGTCCGATCTCGACGGCGCGATCAAGGAGATGATCTCGATCAAGCGCCCGGTGCTGTTCGACTGCCGCGTCGCCGCGCTCGAGAACTGCTTCCCGATGATCCCGTCGGGCAAGGCGCACAACGAGATGCTGCTGCCGGAAGAAGCGACCGACGAGGCCACCGCGAAGGCCTTCGCCGGCGGCAAGGCGCTGGTGTGAGGTGAGGGTGGATCATGTTTGATCTCAGCGAGCTCGAGCGCGCCCACAGGATCGTCGGCACCGCGGTGCCGGCGACGCCGGCGTATGCCTGGCCGCTGCTGGCCGAGCGGCTCGGCACCGAGGTCGTGGTCAAGCATGAGAACCACACGCCGATCGGCGCCTTCAAGGTGCGCGGCGGCCTGGTCTATCTCGAGCGGCTGAAGCGCGAGCGGCCCGATCTGCCCGGCATCATCTCGGCGACGCGCGGCAATCACGGCCAGAGCCTGGCGTTTGCCGCGAGCCGCCACGGCGTGCCGGCCGTGATCTACGTGCCGCGCGGCAACTCGGTCGAGAAGAACCGCGCCATGCACGCATTCGGCGCCGAGCTCGTCGAGCACGGCGAGGACTTTCAGGCCGCGCGGGAAGAGGCCGAACGCCGCGCCCAGTTCGCAGGCCTGCACATGGTGCCGTCGTTCCACCCGGACCTGGTGCTGGGTGTTGCGACCTATGCGCTGGAACTGTTTCGATCGGCGCCCGATCTCGACATTCTCTATGTGCCGATCGGGCAGGGCTCCGGCATCTCCGGCTGCATCATGGCGCGCGACCTGCTCGGCCTCAAGACCGAGATCGTTGGCGTGCAGTCGACCGAGGCGCCGTCCTACGCGCTGTCGTTCGCGGCCGGCAAGATCGTGACCACCGAGACCAGCAACACGCTTGCCGACGGCATGGCGACGCGGATTCCGGATGCGGATGCATTCGCTTTGATCCGCAAGGGCGCCTCGCGCATCGTGCAGGTCACCGACGACGAGGTCGGGCAGGCGATCCGTGCCTACTGGACCGACACCCACAATCTCGCCGAGGGCGCAGGTGCTGCGGCGCTCGCGGCCGCGCTGCAGGAAAAGAGCAAGCTCGCCGGCAAGCGGGTCGGCCTGATCCTGAGCGGCGGCAATATCGATTTCGATCTGTTCCGGACCTGGATCGGGACAGATGCTGCGCCGGCTGCCCAGCGGGCGGTGGCGTGAAAAGAATGCAAGGGGACGACCAATGAACCAGCCCGCATCCGCCTACTTCCTCGAAGAGCGTCACGATCCGAACGAGACGCACACGCTGTCCGTCCTCGTGCAGAACGAGCCCGGCGTACTCGCGCGCGTGATCGGGCTGTTCTCCGGCCGCGGCTACAACATTGAGAGCCTCACGGTTTCGGAAACCGAAAGCCAGAAGCACCTCTCGCGGATCACCATCGTCACCACGGGCACGCCGATGGTGATCCAGCAGATCAAGCATCAGCTCGACCGCATGATCCCGGTCTACCGCGTCGTCGACATGACGCTGACCGGCAGCTCGATCGAGCGCGAGCTCGCGATGGTCAAGGTGAGGGGCGGCGGCGATCACCGCGTCGAGGCGCTGCGGCTGGCGGATGCGTTCCGCGCCCGGGTGATCGACGCCACGACCGAGAGCTTCGTTTTCGAGATCACGGGCAACTCGTCCAAGATCAGTCAGTTCATCGACCTGATGCGCCCGCTGGGCTTGGTCGAGGTGTCACGAACCGGGGTGGCCGCGATCACGCGTGGGCCGGAAGGGATGTGAATCATGTTGGCGCGCGACTGGTACTACACGCAACGGCGGCAGGTCGGTCTCGATACCGCGGTTGCCTCGATCTATGACGTCAGCGAGGACAGCGATGTCCGTGCCCGACAGGCGCTGACCATGCTCGGCGTCAAGCCGGGCTGGCGGATCGCCGATATCGGCTGCGGCAACGGCGTGCTGGCGACCGAGGCGGCGCTGATGGGCGCCGAGGTCGACGCCATCGACATCTCGCCGGCGATGATCGGGCTTGCCGAAATTTATGCGCGCGACCGCAAGGCGAAGATCCGGACCCAGCCGGCCGGGCTGTTGTCCTTTGCCTACCAGCCGAACTCCTACGACGTCATCGTCAGCGAGTTCACGCTGCATCACCTGCCCGACTTCTGGAAGGCGGTGGCGCTGTCGCGAATCTTCAACGCGCTGAAGCCCGGCGCGAACTTCTATCTGCGCGACATGGTGTTCGTCAGCATGCCCGACGGGGTCGATCGCGATGTCGAGGGCTGGGCCGATTTCTCGATCAAGAACCACGATTTCGAGCGCGAAAGCGTGATGACCCATATGCGCGACGAGTACTCGACCTTCGGCTGGGTGATGGAGCGGATGCTGACCGAGACCGGTTTCACCCTGGTCGCCGCCGACTATCACGCGCCGCTGCACGGCACCTATCTGCTGCGGAAGCCGAAGCCGGACGAACAGATCTAGAGCTTGCATCGACAGCGCCAAACCGAACCAAAGAAGAAGAACAATGAAGCCGGCCGATGTTGGCATCGCCGTCATGGTCGCGGTGATCTGGGGGCTTGCGTTCGTCGCGAGCCGGATCGCGCTCGATGAGCTGCCGCCCGAATTGATGACGGCGCTGCGCTTCGGTATCGCGGCGGTGCCGTGCCTGTTCCTGCCCAGGCCTCGGCAGGTGTCGTGGCCGCTTCTGGTCGGAATCAGCCTCACTTTGTTCCTCGGCCAGTTCCTTGCGCAATCCATCGCCATCGCCCATGGCATGCCGGTCGGGCTGACCAGCGTGATCGTGCAGAGCCAGGCGCTGTTCACCATCGGTTTTGCTGCGGTGCTGTTCGGCGAATTGCCGTCGCGGTTGCAGACCGTCGGCATCGGCATCGCCGCGATCGGTCTGCTGATGATCTGCGGCACCGTCGGATACGATTTCAGCGTCGCAGCCTTTGCTATCCTGATGATCTCGCCGGTCTCGTTCGCCATCGGAAACCTGCTGCTGCGGCCGGCGCAGGGCGCGCGCATGTTCGACCTGTTCGCATGGCTGTGCCTGTGTGCCGCGATTCCGTTGTTCGGCCTGTCGCTGCTGACGCTGGGTGCGAAGCCGGTGTGGCAGGCGCTGTCGCACCTGTCGTCCGCCGGCATTGTCTCGATGCTGTTTGTCGGCACCGTTTCCACCAGCATCGCCTATTGGCTGTGGGGCCGGCTGCTCAGGGATTATCCGGCGGCGCAGGTGGTGCCGTTCGCGCTGCTGGTGCCGTTCGTCGGCTCCGCCGCTTCCAGCATGGTGTTCGGCGAGAGGTTCGGGCCGCTGCGGCTAGCCGGCATGCTCACAGTCATCGCCGGTATCGCCGTGATGCTGCTGTCGAAGCGGCCAAAAGCTCTGCCGAAAGTGGCGTGAGGGCACCATGTCGCATTCGCTGATGTTCGCCTTTGTCGTGTTTGCCGTCGTGATGTTCTTCACGCCCGGCCCCAACAACATCATGCTGCTGTCGTCGGGGCTGACCTACGGCTTCCGCCGCACCGTGCCCCACATCGCCGGCATCACGGTCGGCTTCGCCTTCATGGTCGGTGCGGTCGGCGTCGGGCTCGGGGCGGTCTTCATCGCCTATCCGGTGCTGCAGACGATCCTCAAATATGGCGGCGTCGCCTATCTGGTCTATCTCGCAGCCGTCATCGCCATGGCCGAGCCGCCCTCGGCGGACAAGGACGACAGGCCCGGCCGTGGCCCGATGACCTTCTGGGGCGCCGCCATGTTCCAGTGGATCAATGCCAAGGGCTGGGTGATGGTGATCGGCACCATTACGGCCTATGCGGCGATTGCCGCCTTCCCCTGGAACATCGCGATCCAGGTCGGCCTGAGCCTGGCCCTCGGGACGGTGTCCTGCATCGTCTGGGCGCTGTTCGGCACCGCCCTGCGGCCGGTCCTGACCTCGCCCCGGGCGATCCGCGTCTTCAATGTGCTGATGGCCATCCTGCTCTTGGCCTCGCTCTACCCGGTCTTCATGGACGCATGATGCCGCACCGCGCCATGCGAGATGGGGGTTTCCCCTGAGGGGAAAAATGCTCTAGACAACGCCGGAAATTCGCGGGCGCCCGGCGGTTCTGACCTTCCGAAAGCCTGACTCATCGGCCGATTTTGGCCCCCTTCAAAACGAGGAAAATACGATGCGAGTTTACTACGATCGCGATGCCGACCTGAACCTGATCAAGGGCAAGAAGGTCGTCATCGTCGGCTACGGCAGCCAGGGCCACGCCCACGCGCTGAACCTGAAGGATTCCGGCGTCAAGGAAGTGGCGATCGCGCTGCGCAAGGGTTCGGCCTCGGCCAAGAAGGCCGAGAACGCCGGCTTCAAGGTGATGGAAGTCGCCGAAGCCGCCAAGTGGGGCGACCTCGTCATGATGCTGACCCCGGACGAACTGCAGGGCGACATCTACCGCGAGCACCTGCACGACAACATGAAGAAGGGCGCGGCGCTCGTGTTCGCCCACGGCCTCAACGTGCACTTCAACCTGCTCGATCCGCGCGCCGACCTCGACGTGCTGATGATCGCGCCGAAGGGCCCCGGCCACACCGTGCGTTCGGAATATCAGCGCGGCGGCGGCGTGCCCTGCCTGATCGCGATCGCCAAGGATTCGTCGGGCAACGCCCATGACCTCGGCCTCAGCTACGCCTCGGCGATCGGCGGCGGCCGCGCCGGCATCATCGAGACCACCTTCAAGGAAGAGTGCGAGACCGACCTGTTCGGCGAGCAGGTGGTGCTCTGCGGCGGCCTGGTCGAGCTGATCAAGGGCGGCTACGAGACGCTGGTCGAGGCCGGCTACGCGCCGGAGATGGCCTATTTCGAGTGCCTGCACGAAGTGAAGCTGATCGTCGACCTGATCTATGAAGGCGGCATCGCCAACATGAACTACTCGATCTCCAACACCGCCGAATACGGCGAGTACGTCACCGGTCCGCGCATCGTCACGGCCGAGACCAAGGCGGAGATGAAGCGCGTGCTCGCCGACATCCAGGGCGGCAAGTTCGCCCGCGACTGGATGCTGGAGAACAAGGTCAACCAGACCTCGTTCAAGGCGACCCGTGCCAAGCTCGCCCAGCATCCGATCGAGGAAGTCGGCGCCAAGCTGCGCGACATGATGCCCTGGATCAAGAAGGGCGCGCTGGTCGACAAGAGCAAGAACTAAGGCTGGATGCGTAGGGCGGGTTAGCGAAGCGTAACCCGCCGCGCCTCCGCGGAACGAATGGTGGGTTACGCCTTCGGCTAACCCACCCTACGCATCGAATCAAAAAGGGTGGGCGCGTTGCCCACCCTTTTTCTTTGTCGCGACAAAGCAGCGGCAGCTAACCGGCCGCCATCGGCTGCTTCTCGATCCTGTTGTGCAGCTGCCAGAACCGCACGGTGCGCTGTGCGGTTTCCAGCGACAGCCGCTGGTAATCGCGGTGCGCGATCTCGAGCGTCGCATGGTCGATCTGATGCGGCAGCGGCCGCTTGCGCAGGATGGTTTCGACCGTCGGCCAGTTGAGCCGCGCCGAGCGGCACGGGATCAGCAACAGGTCGGAGCGCAGGCCGAGCATCAGGCGCTCGATCATCGCGATCGGCATGTCGTTAAGCACAGCGAGCGCGACCGTGACCTCGTCGAACTTGCCGTCCTCGGCGAATTTGTAGACCGCCGCATCGTCGAGCTCGTTCAGCTGCTTCATCAGCTTGACCAGCTCTTCGGCGATGCCGTAGTTGCGGCGCGGGGCGGCGGCCTCTTCCTGCGCGATGTCGTTCAGCACCTGGCTGATCTCCTCGCGGGCCCTGGGCGATGCGATCGCGAGCAGGCGGGCGCGCACTGTATCCTTGGCGCGCTGCAACAGGTCGCGCAGCAGCTTGGCCGGAATATCGATGCGCAGCCCGAGGATCTCGACCAACTCGTCGTCGCCCTCGGCGCGGGCGACGATCGAGGAATAGCCGTTGTCGGAGAACTGCGCGCCGGCGTTCTTGGCAAGACGCCGGATCACCTTGTCCTCGCCACGGTCGATGATCACGTCGGTGACGGATGCCGGCAGGTTTTCCCGCGCCGAGATCGCGAACAGATGGTCCTGGCCCTTGCTGGCGGCGATCTCGCGCAGTGCGTCGTTTGAGAGGCGGCTGGAGTGGGTCAGCACGTCGCCGGCGACGCCGATGTCGTCGTCCCAGGCGAGGTGCTGAATCACCTCAAACGGCGCATAGTCCAGCGGCGCGAGCCGCTTGCTGAGCTCGGCCCGCGCACGCGTCTCGACGCGCGCGACGAGCAGGCAGAGCACGTCGTCGAACACCTTGACCTGTTCATCGTTGAGGCGGTCGCCGTCGTTCAGGAAAAGATCGGTGACCTGCCGCAGCGTCTGCACGCGCTTGGCGGACGTCCCGTCCCGGACCGCATCCTCGAGTTCGGCAATAATCGATTGTGACGCCTGTTGCGCCATCGATGGGCGACCTTGTTTTTGTTGAATGACACCTGTCCGTGCACCATGCATGGCGTCGTCTTACACCTGCGTTAAGGTGGAACCCGGTGCAAATACGGGTGCATCGCATCCTTAACGGGCTACGACCGGACAGGGCGCAATTGGTGCTTTCGCCGCCATGGCGGTGCGCCTTAAGAGATTATTTAGGACGATGCGCGCCGCGCGACGGCAAATAGCTCGATCGAAGCGGCGCGCCCACGCAACTGCGTCGAGCCGAGCGGCTCGATGACAAAATCCAGGTCCGAAGGCAGCAGGCGACGCAGCTCGCCCGAGATCAGGAGCGGCCGGCCGGCCTCCTTGCAATGCGCCTGCAGCCGCGCCGTGACGTTCACCGTATCGCCGAAATAGGCGATCTGCCGCCGCGAGTCGCCGCATTCGCTGATGACGACAGGGCCGGCATGCATCCCGGCGCGAAACGCCGGCACCACGCCGAACTCCTTGCGATAGCGATCGGCCCGCTTGGCGAGGCGGTCCTCGATCGCGAATACGCAGTCGAGGTAGCGCCGCGACGGCTGGCCTGCGCCGGCCGGCCAGGTCACGATGACCTCGTCGCCGACATAGGCATGAACCTCGCCGCCATGCGCCACGATCGGCTCGTCGATGTCGAAGAAGAAGCGCGTCAAGAGCTCCTGCACGCGGAGCTCTCCCATCGCTTCCGCCAAGGTCGTCGAGCCGACCAGGTCGAGAAATAGCAGAACGCGTTCCTCGCGCACCGGCTGGCGGTAGCGTCCAAGCACGATGTTGAGCAGCGTATGCCCGCCGATCATCCGGACCAGTTCGTAGATCGTCGTGATCGGGATCGAGAGCAGCAGGCCGACCCCGATGATCTTGAAGAAGGTCTCGCGAATCCACTTCGCCTCGAGCCCATGCCCGTACAGCAGGATCTCGAGCACAATCGCAGCGACCGCAACGATAACGGCGAGGATCACGGAGCGGGCAATCAGCTCGACGATGAGCGGCCGCCGCCGCAGCCAGCCGCCACGCGCGGCCAGATAGAGATGCGTGGCCCAGACGATCAGGGTGATGACGGCGCCTTCGAGCGCGCTGCGCGTATAGTTCGCAACGGAGGCCTCGTCGGATTGGTCGAAGACGTAGCGAAACAGCCCGCCGACGAGCAGGCCGAGCACGGCCAAAACGATTGCAGGCGTCACCGTCCGCCGCATGGTCCCTCCATGCCTATGAAATATCCTGCACGGATCGGGAAGGCCAGCCGCAGGCGATTGATATGAACGGGATGTGCTACGGCCGCACTAACGTATGGCCCAGCTACGGCATCCATCGGAAAGGGAAGGCGGCATGAAATCGGCTCTCACGACAGGCCTGTGCAGGCTCGGGCGCTTGGTTGCGGCCGCTTTCATCATCGCCACCTCGTCGGCATGGGCCGGCGATCAGGGCGATCCCGAGCCGTCCTGCGACGGCAATACCTACCAGATGGTCGAGTGCCTCAAGGCCAAGACCGCGCAATGGGACAAGCGGATGAACGTCGCCTATCAGCAAGCGCTGAAGGATGCCGCCGGCGACAAGCAGCGCGACCAGCTGCGCACCGCGCAACGGTTATGGATCCAGTACCGCGACGCGAACTGCCTGTATTACGACCTCGGCGAGGGCACCATCGCCCGGCTCGATGCCGGCGAATGCATGCGCAGCATGACGGAAGTCCGTGCCAAGGAACTGGAAAATCTCGGCCATCAGTGAGCCATCTTCCGGAGTCAGGACCGGGGTCATGACCGACGGAAAGAGCCAGGACGAATTGACCCAGCTTGCCGAGGAGGCGCTGCGCGCCCAGCCCGGCTGCGAGACCGCCCGCGTGCGGGCGGTCGCGGCGCTGCCTGATGCGCAGGTCGGGCGCAACTGGGAGATCCCGAACGTGGTGCTCGGCGACAGCCTGATCAGCGACGTCGACCGCGCGGTGCTGTCGGTGCATCGCCGGCTCGGCCGCAAGTTTCACCTGGTGTGAGGCGGCCGGATTTCAGCTCGCCTGTGCCTGACGTGGCGCAGGCCGCGCGGCCATGCTGACCATCCTGAGCGCGAACACCGCGGCGAGCGGCACCAGGAACAGCGCGTAGAGTGGCATCTCGGGAATCCGCTTGCCGAACGAAACCATGAACTGCAGCAGCAGATAATAGCCGCCGATCAGATGCAGCCTGCGCCAGGCGCGCTGGCCCAGCAGCGCAGCGGTGCGATCGAACGAGGTCGCGGTCAGCGCGATGATGACGAGATAGCCGATGCCGCCGAAGATGTAGGAGACGATAGAGGTGGCGGCGGCGAAGCCGGCCGGGTCCAGCATTGCGAACGCTGATACCGCGACCGCGTGGATGGCGTGCGAGGCGGCGAAGGTGACGCCGAGATAGCGGCGGTTGCGGCGCTGCCAGTGCGTCCAGGCATTCGGCCGGAGCCGCGCCAGCGCCGCCGCGGAGAAGGCGAGGCAGAAGAATAGCAGCGAGGTCCGCGCCGTGAAGCGGATCACCATCCGCACGCCCTCGACCTCGAACTGCCGCATCGCGGCGATCCAGATCGAAAGCCCGATCAGGGTCAGTGTGAGCAGGCCGAACAGCCGCCAGCCCTCGAACCAGTTTCGACGCGTCGTCACATCCTGCCTCCCATCGTTGATGTAATCGCCAGTTACATTTCGCGATGGAGCGCGGTCAATCCGTGTAATCACCGCTTACATTCACAAGCGGGTGATGCTAGAGATGGCGCGATGCGCCGTCCCGCCAAAACCCCACCCGCCAAAAGCCCGTCGGCCGGACGCCGGTCCGCCAAGCCGCGTCCGGCCGTTGCGGCGCGGGCGCCGGCGGCCAAGCCGTACCACCACGGCGACCTCCGCCGGGTCCTGATCGAGGCCGCCATGCAACTGGTCGGCGAGGGCGGGCCGGAGGCGGTCAGTGTGCGCGAAGCCGCCCGCCGCGCCGGGGTTTCGCCGGGCGCGCCGTTCCGGCATTTCCCGAGCCGGGATGCCCTGATGAATGCGGTGGCCGAGGAGGCGCAGCGCCGCTTCCGCGCCGAGATCGTGGCGGCGCTGGCCGATGCACCGCCCGGCGATCCGCTCGGCCGCTTCCGCTGCCTCGGGATCGCCTATCTGCGCTGGGCGATGAAGAACCCGACCCATTTCGAGATCATCTCCAGCCGCCGCTTCTTCGACCACGACCGCTCGGCTGGGGTCTCCAGTGACAATGCGGAGTTGATCGGCCTGACCGAGCGGACGCTGGCCGAGGCCTTTTCAGCCGGCCAGCTTGCGGCGCGCGACCTGAAGCAGGTCCAGATCGCCGGCCGCGCGCTCGTCTACGGTTTTGCACGGATGCATATCGACGGCCATTTACCGCGCTGGGGCGTCGCCGAAGCTGAGGCCGAGCAGATGGCCGCTGACATCGTCGACCTCTTCATTGCCGGCATCGCGAGGCCTGCTGCGAAGGTCTGAGGCGCGTCGCGCCGGCCGGGCGTGCTCCGGGCGGGCAAATTCATTGCGCGTTCATGACGATTCAATTACGTTTTTGTGACACGGCGCAGACTCCGGCTGTGCGGTGTGCCTCCTGGCCTTTGCCAGTCAAGGCCGTGGCATTGCGCCGGGTTTGTATTGCGTCCCACCCATGGCGCCCGCGCCTCAGCAAAACTCGTCCGTTGCCGCGCTGGCCGGCGGTCTCGCCGCGATCGGCATCTGGCGGTTGCTGGCGGTCGCCGCACCGCATCTCGGCGCGCTGATCCTGATGCTGCGGACCGAGACCGATTTCGGCTCGCGGCTCTGCTTCCTGCTCAGCTGGGGAATTCTCAACTTCCTGTTCATCGCGCTGCTGCGCCGGCCGGCGCTGTCGGGCGCGCTGTCGCTGACGCTGGTCGTGGTGCTGGTGCTGCTGTCGCGGTTCAAGCACGACGTGGTGCAGATGACCGCGAACTTCGTCGACCTGATGGTGATCGATCGCGACACCGCGTCGTTTCTGCTCACGATCTTTCCGAACCTGCGCTGGTCGATCATCGGCGCCGGCCTGGTCACGCTGCCGCTGATGTACGCGCTGTGGTGGCTCGACCCGTTCCGCATCCGCCGCCTGCCGGCCGCAGCGGCCTGCCTTGCCTGCACCGCGGCGCTCTCGGGCTATGCCTTCGCCTGGCCGGACGAGGCCTGGCGCGGCTATTACGACGACGGCTATCTGTCGAAATTCGCGCGCTCCGGCGTGACTGCGGTGTCGGACTTCGTCGCCTATGGCTTCATGGAGTCGGATCCGAGTGCGAGCGACCAGCTCAAGGTGCCCCTGGTCGACGCCTGCCATCCCGCCGGGCGGCGGCCGAACATCATCATGATCCATGATGAATCGAGCTTCGACATCCGCGCTGCGTCCGGCGTCAAGGTCCCGCCGGGCTATGGCGGCCAGTTCAAATCCTACGACGGTGTCGAGCGCAAATTCCTCGCCGAGAGCAATGGCGGGCCGAGCTGGTTCACCGAGTACAATGTGCTGGCGGGATTGTCCTCGCGCTCGTTCGGCCGGTTCGCCTATTTCGTCACCCGCATCGCATCGGGCCGCGTCGCGCGCGGCCTGCCGCTGGCGCTGCGCCGCTGCGGCTACGACACGCTGTCGCTCTATCCGGCGTTCGGCGCCTTCATGAGCGCGCGCAGCTTCCAGACCACAACCGGCATCCAGCAATTCTACGACGCGCATGATCTGCACGCGAAGGACGTCGAGCCCGACAGCTTCTTCTACGACAAGGCGCTGAAGCTGATGGCCGAGCAGAAGACGCTCAGCACGCCGCTGTTCACCTTCGTCTATCTCGCCGCCAATCATTTCCCGTGGGAGACGAAATTCCGTCCCGAGTTGCTGCCGGCATGGAAGCGGCCGGGTAACACGCCGTCGGTCGACGAATATCTGCGCCGGCAGGCGATGAGCGCCAGTGACTATGCCGGCTTTGTCGCGGCGCTGAAGAAGAAGTTTCCGGCGCAGCCGTTCCTGATCGTGCGCTACGGCGATCATCAGCCGGAGTTCTCGCCGCAGCTGCTCGATCCCGGGCTCGACGAGGCCGGCATCGGCAAGAAGCTAATGGACTACGATCCACGCTACTACGCGACATATTACGCGATCGACGCCGTCAACTTCGAACCGGTGAAGAGCCCGACGGTGATGGACACGATCGACGCCGCCTATCTGCCGCTGGTGATCCAGGAAGCCGCGGGCATTCCGCTCGATCCGTCGTTCGAGGAGCAGAAGGCGATCATGCTTCGCTGCAACGGCGAGTTCTACGCCTGCAAGGATGGCGCGGAAGCGCGCCGCTTCAACCGCCTGTTGATCGATGCGGGGATCATCAAGGGACTTTGAGAATTCGTCATTGCGAGGAGCGTAGCGACGAAGCAATCCATCTTTCCTCGCATGCGGAGAGGTGGATTGCTTCGCTTCGCTCGCAATGACGGCAAGAGGCTATTTTCCCCCGACCTTCTCCCACAACCAGCGCGCCACGGCGTCGGGCGATGATGATGCGTCGTTGCCCGATGCGCGCAGGTTGGCCTCGCGCATCTCGGCGATGCCGATCTTGTCGAGCAGCGGACGCAGCGCCGCCTTGAGGACCTCGTCGTCGCGCCGCTTTGGCGACAGCAGCACGATCGCGTCATAGGGCGGGATCGCGTGCCTGTCGTCCGCGAGCGCAACCAGGTCGTATTTTGCGATCAGCCCATCGCTGGTGTAGCCCGCGATGACGTCGACCTCGCCGGAGGCAACCGCCGCATACATGAAATCCGGCTGCATCTGGCGCTGGGCGCGGAACGTCAGCCCATACGCCTTCTGGATGCCGGCCCATTCCGGCCGCGAGAAGATTTCATAGTCGCCGGCGATCGACATCGTCGCAGCGTGCGACGCCAGGTCGGCGATCGAATGGATGCCGAGCTCCTCGGCGCGCTTCTTCGGCATCACCAGTGCATAGGCGTTCTCGAAGCCGAGCTCGCCGAACAGCGTGATGTCCTGCTTCGCCAGCGTCGTCTTCAGTTCGCCCAGCAGCTCGGCACGGGGCCTGATGTCGGTGTGGTGGAACTGGTTGGCCCACAGTGTCCCGGAATAGTCGACATAGACGTCGATATCGCCGGCCGCGAGCGCATCGAAGATCACATTGGAGCCGAGTCCGGCGCGGGTCGTCGTCGGCAGTCCGGCCGCTTGTAGCCGCTGCGCCATCAGCGCCGACAGCACGTATTGCTCGGTGAACGTCTTGGCGCCGACGACGTAGCGCGCCTGCTGCCGTGCGATCGCTGGCACCAGCGTCGCCGCGATCAGGGCGGCTATGCCGAGCCCGCCGAGTGCGGTCCGGACGCGGCTGCGATTGCGCAGGCCATTCTCGATCAGCGCCAGCAATTGGTCGACGACGAGCGCGAGCACGGCGGCGGCGAAACAGCCGAACAGCACGAACACCCAGTTCTGGGTCTGCAGCCCCGCGAAGATGTAGTTGCCGAGGCTGGTCTGGCCGATCGGCGTCGACAGCGTCGCGGTGCCGATCACCCACACCGCGGCGGTGCGGATGCCCGCCATCATCACCGGCAGCGCGAGCGGCAGCTCGACCATGGTGAGTGATTGCCGCGGCGTCATGCCGACGCCCTGGGCTGCCTCCAGCACCGCCGGATCGACGCCGGAGAGGCCGGTGATGGTGTTGCGTAAGACTGGCAGCATCGAATAGAGCGCGAGCGCCAGCACCGCCGGCAGGAAGCCGAAGGCGGAGAAGCTGAAGCCGAGCCACGTCGCGGTCAGAGCCGTGAGCGCCAGCAACAACGGATAGAACAGCGCGAGCAGCGCAAGACCGGGCACCGTCTGCACGATGCTGGCAAGCCCGAGCAGCGTGCCGCGCAGCACCGGCCGGTTGCGCGCGATGAGCGCAAGCGGCAGGCTGATCAGAAGTCCGAGCGCCAGCGCGGCGACGCTGACCCGGACATGGTTGCCGAGATAGTCGGGCAGATGCGCAAGCGCCTCGCTCCAGCGTGGATCGCTCATGCCGTGCCGTCCCGCGGCAGCAATGCGCCCAGCCGTTCCGCCTGTCGCCGCGGCGTCCGCAAGAGTTCGCCGACATAGGCATCGGTGTTGGCCGCGAGCTCCGCCGGCGTGCCCAAAGCGAGCAGCTTGCCGCCGCGCATCACCGCGATACGGTCGGCCAGCAGCAGTGCTTCGGTCATGTCGTGGGTGATCATGACTGTGGTCAGTCCAAGCTCGCGGTGCAGTGTGCGATAATCGTCGCCGAGCGCGTCGCGGGTCAGCGGATCGAGCGCGCCGAACGGCTCGTCCATCAGCACGATGCGCGGCTTCGCAGCCAGCGCACGCGCGACGCCGACGCGTTGGCGCTGACCGCCGGAGAGTTCGTGCGGCAGGCGGTCGCGATGTTGGGCGCGGTCGAGCCGCACGAGGTCGAGCAGCTCGTCGACCCGTGCCGAGATCTCGGCCTGCGGCCAGCCGAGCAGTTTTGGCGTGATGCCGACATTGTCGGCGACGGTGAGATGCGGAAACAGTCCGCCACTCTGGAAGACATAGCCGATACGGCGCCGCAGCAGGATCGGGTCGATGCGGCTGACGTCTTCGCCCTCGACGGCGATCCGGCCGCGGTCGGCCTCGATCAGGCGGTTGGCGAGCCTAAGCAGCGTCGTCTTGCCGGAGCCCGAGCCGCCGACAACAGCCAGGAATTCACCCTCGGCGACGTCAAGCGAGACGTCGTCGACCGCCACCACGCGACCATTGTCAAAACTCTTGCCGACATGCGCGTAGGCGATCAGCGGCGTTGCAGGCATTCTCGTGCCATTCCTGGGCGACCTCACGTCTCACCATCGTGAACGACAGTGATAGCCCATAAAATGGACTTTGACTTGAGGTGCACGCGCCTGCGTCACGCGGCTTTCGCAGGCTGTTCCAGTTGGGCGCGCGAAGTGGTCAGCCCCTTCCGGGGCTGTGAGCACACATCACACTTCGTTCTTGGGGACGTACTTGCCCATGATGCACTTATAGCTCTGCAAGCGCCAATCGTGATACGGCCCCTTGGCGAGCCAGTCGGCGATGCCGATTTGGGCGTTCACGGCGCAGGCGCCCATGGTGATGCCGGATTGGTCGCTGTTGGTGACGACCTTTTCCATGCAGAGCTGAGCATTGCAAAGGATGGCGACGAGCGTAACGAGCATGATGGTCTTTATCCGTAGGATTAACCCGGTCTGAACCGAATCATGCACGGTTCATGCCATTATCAGCGACTTTGGTGTCACAGCCGGCAAGACCGGAAAAGTACGGCGGACCGAATCACGCGCTCGCCGGCGCGTAGCCGCACGCCCGCAGATACGCTATAGTTCTCCCCAACTACGACGTGAGATCGGGGGCGAGTGAGGAACGTTGCGCTGTCGGGGGCTGCATCGATGATGACGTTACCTGAGTTGGCGGCAGGCGCTTTGGAGAAGTTTCTCGCCACGCATGTCAGCCGCACCTTCGGGGCTTCGCAGGCCCGCTTTGGCGAACTCCTGCCGGCCGCAGCCCGCATTGCGCTTGAATGCATCGGCAACAGCGATGCGCTCTACCACAATGTCGAGCACACGATGCTGGTCACGCTGGCCGGGCATGACATCATCCGCGGTCGCGCGCTGCACACCCATGTCACCGCGGAGGATTATACTCACACGATCATCGCGTGCCTGACGCACGACATCGGCTATGTGCGCGGCCTGCTGAAGGGCGATGGACCGGATGGATATGTCATCGATGCCTCCGGCAACAAGGTGGTGCTGCCGCGCGGCTCGTCGGATGCCGGCCTGATGCCGTATCACGTCGATCGCTCGAAGCTCTATGTGCTCGACAGGCTCGAGGCGGTGCTTCCGCTCGATCGCGAGCGCGTCGCACGCAACATCGAGGGCACGCGGTTTCCGGCGCCGGAAGGCCAGCAATATGACGACGAGGCGGCGATCGTCCGGGCCGCTGATTTCATCGGTCAGCTCGGCGATCCCAACTACATCAGGAAAGCCAACGCGCTCTATCACGAGTTCGAGGAGGTCGGCATCAACCGCCAGCTCGGCTATGAATCGCCGGCCGATATCGTCGACCGCTATCCGCAATTCTACTGGAATATGGTTGCGCCGCACATTCAGGGCGCCATCAACTGCCTGAACATGACGGCAAGCGGCCGTCAGTGGATCGCGAACCTCTACAGCAACGTCTTCCGCGCCGAGCGCGAGGTCACGCTGTCCGGCCCGCAGATCTGAGGCACGGCGCCAGCGGCGCGGCCTTTCAGCACGGCTCGCCTGCATTCCCCGGTCGATTGCGGAGCGTCCACATTTCGGCCCGCTTCATCGTTGCACAGTCCGTGGAAATCGGCGACCTTGCGCCATGGACCTCTCCATTGACCGTGTTCTCGATCGTTTCAGCATGATCTCCCGTTTCGCTCAATTGATTGCGATTGCTATCGTGTGCTGGCCCGCGCTCGCCGTGGCCGCCGGCCCGGTCTACGACGTCGACCTGTATGCGTTGATGTCGGGCACCTGCCGCAATGTCAGCGTCGCCGGCCGCAGCTATACCTGCAAGGCGGTGGCCTACTTCCACACCCTGCGCGGCCGTTCCGAGTTCACCGTGGTGCTCGACGATCCCGCCGACAAGAGCCATATCGTCTCGTTCTCCGGCGAGAGCACCGAGCGCACCCAGGACAATCTGTTCGAGCTCGCGGTCGACCGCATGTTGCTGAAGTCGAGCGACCGTCCGCGTGTCGATGGCTTGCCGGTGCCGCTGGTCGAGATGTCGACAGGCTCCTGCCGTCAGGTCGGAAGCTTCATCACGCGGCAGGTGTCGACCATCACCTGCGCCGCCACCGACCAGAACGGCAAGCGGTACGAGCTGAGCTTCGAGTCGGACGGCTCGCCGATGACCTTGCGCCGGCTGCGGCAATCGACGCTGCCGTCGGAACGGCAACGGGCGCGCCAGATCGCGCAGCTCGAATGCCGCCTCAAGGCGCGGGCCGCGCAGGTTCTGCCGCGGGACACCACGGCCTTCATGATCCGTTGTCTCGGTGAGGACGACGGCAAGCCGGCCGGCGAACAGCGATAGCCGCGCGCCCGGCGTTGCGGAGCAAGCTCGAGGAGAATTCGATGCGCTTGAAATTCGCCATCATCGCCGCCATCGGCGTTGGCATCGCCTCGCCCTCCGCCGCGCAAATGTACGATCCGAATTATCCGGTTTGCCTGGAAGTCTATGGCGGCAGGCTGACGCCCGAGTACATCGATTGCAGCTTCACGTCGCTTCCGCAATGCAAGGCGACGGCGTCGGGACGATCGGCGACATGCTCGGTCAATCCCTACTACAAAGGCCCAAAAAAGCCGACCAGGGAGCGGGGGCAACGACAGCGCCAGCCCGCCGACTAGGGCGCCGTCGCGTCGCCAGCGCAGTTGACCAGCTCCGGCTGTTGCGGGGAAGCCTTCGAACGACAAGGAGAGACCGATGCGCCTGAAACTGTTCGCGATCGCCGCATTTGCGGTCGCCCTGGCAGGACCTGCCGCCGGGCAGGCCTATGATCCGAACTATCCGGTGTGCATGCACGTCTATGGCGGCCGATTCGGTGGCGGCAACTATATCGACTGCAGCTTCACCTCGATTCCGCAATGCCAAGCGAGCGCGTCGGGCCGGGGCGCGATGTGCTCGGTGAATCCCTTCTTTGCGCCGCCGCCGCCTCCGAAGCGCCGGGCGCATCGCCGCCATCACGCCCACTGACGCGCGCGCACGAGGCTGGTCGGACGCCTGCCTCACACCGGCACGCTCAAGGCGTCGTAGGTGAACAGCCAATCATAGCGCTCGCGCACCCGGTCCGGTTGCCATTCGCGCGAGACATAGGCGTCGGCGCCTGCGGCATCGGCGAGCGCCGGATTGTGGAAGCGCCTGGCATTCTCGGCGGACTTCGTCACGATCATGTTCGTCCGCGTCAGCCGCGCGGCCTGATAGCGCTGCAACGCCTCTTCGGGCGGGAAGCATTCGAGGCAGCGAGCCAGCACCATGCCGTCCTCGATCGCCATGTTGGCACCCTGGGCCAGGAACGGCAGCGTCGGATGCGCGGCGTCGCCGAGCACGCAGGCCCGCCCGACGGCGAAGCGACCGAGCGGGTCGCGGCCAAGCAATGCCCATTTGTAGGGAATATTGAGGTTGTCGATGATGGTATGGATGTCCGGATGCCAGCCGGCAAAGGCATTGGCGCAGGCCTCGCGCGTGCCGCGTTCGGTCCACGACTCGACCGACCAGCTTTCGCCCTCGAAGATGCCGACGAAGTTCAACAGCTCGCCGCGGCGCACCGGATAGGTGATGACATGGCCGCCGGGGCCGACCCAGTTGGTGCCGACGTCGCGCCTGAGGCTCGCCGGCAGCCGCTGCATCGGGACCAGGCCGCGCCAGGCGGCCACACCCGCGAAGAATGGTTTTGTGTCGCCGCCAATCTGCCGGCGAATTTCGGAGTGCACGCCGTCGGCGCCGATCACGGCGTCGCCGCGGCGCCACTCGCCATTGGCGAGATGCAGCCGGATGCCGTCACCGTCCTCGTCAAATCCGGCGCAGCGGCTGTTGAGATGCAGACGTCCTGGTGCCCGTGCATTGAATGCGTCGACCAGCACGCGGTGAAAGTCGCCACGATGCACCATCCAGTACGGCGCGCCATAGATCGCCCGTAAGGAGGCGCCGAGGTCGAACAGCTTCCAGGTCCGCCCGGTGCTGAACAGCCGGATCTCCTTGCCCGAGGGCTCGCAGGCGATCGCCTGCATGTGTGGCTCGAGGCCGAGCGCAATGAGGACGCTTGTGCCGTTGGCGCTGAGCTGGACGCCGGCGCCGAGCTCGCGCAGCTCCGATGCCTGCTCGAAGATCTCAACCTCGATCCCACGCTGCAGCAGCGCCAGCCCCGCGACGAGGCCGCCGATCCCGGCGCCGGCAATCAGGACTTTTGGCCTGCGGTTTGCGTTCACGCGATCCATCCGCCGCTATCTGCGCGTGACAAGGAAGTCATCGGTGAACTCGCCACGCGAGATCTTGACCGGGATCTCACCCTCGCTGCCGATCTCGACGAGCTCCGAGCCGGACTTGTTATCCTCAGGCGTCAAGAGCTCGATGCGCTCGGCGATCCGCTCGGCCTGCCAATCGGTCAGCTTCCAGGCAAACCGGCCGCCGAGATCGCGCATGCCGAATTGCTCGTCGGCGGGCAAGAGCACCAATTCGTTGCGCGAGACGGCGCCGGGAATGTGCTCCGCCACGGCAGCGGCTTGCGGATTCTCTGCAAAGCGCCGCAACAGACTTGCCAGCGCGGCAAGATCCGCAGCCTCGCCGAGGAACAGGAACAGCGGATGGAAATCGCTCGGCATGTATTCAAATCGCAGCATGATCGATGGTCCGTTGGCTGGAACTAGTCGCTGAGCACCTCGACGACGTCCTGGGCATGGCAAAGCTCCACCGTGCCGACATCGCCCGGACGGGCAGGGGACTCCAGATAACGCACCTGCAGCCACTGGCCGTCGTCCATGTTCTCCACCACCCCGGCGACGATATCAGCCTCCAGTTTCAGCCGCGTCCCGACCTTGATCGCCGTCACGTCAATCATCGCACCACACCTTGCTCAGAAGAACGTGGTGAGATTTTTGGCCAGCAGGATATTCTGTTCAAGCAATATCTCGCGCCTCGCGACCTTCCAGCCGTCGTCGGTCAGGCGCAGCGCGTCGTTCCGGCGTCCGACGAAGATGTAGGTCTCGTACTCGACGCGGTTCTGGTAGACGAGAAAGCGGCTCGTGACATCGAGCTCCCGCGCCGCGGCGATATCCGGCCGCGCGCCCTTGATCTGCACGTTGCTGACCATGTGCGTGATCCGCGACAGCGGCTCCTCGGCGTAGTGCACGCCGGTCAGGATCTGTTCGACCCGTTTGGTCAACGTCCACTTGTCCTCGTCGAACCAGCTGATGCCTTCACCGCGCTTGGTGTTCTCGCGTGCGGCCTGCTGGCCGAATTTTACATTGCGGCGGATCGGCATGAAGTAGCTGACATCCTCGGCGAGCAGCGCGAGCCAGTCGCGGAAACGCCGGTCATCGAGCAGGTCGGCCTCGTGGTAGTAGAAATCCTCGACATCGGCCTTCAGCCGGTAGTAGGCCGCCGAACGTTCGATCGTGGCACCGGCAGCCTGCGCTTGCTTGTCGTGATCCTGAACAGTCATCGTCATCGGCATCTCCTCATCGGGGATCGCGGGGTTGTCAGGTTGCCGGGGCGGGTGGAATCGGCCCGCCCTGTTGCGCGAAGCAGCCGACGTCGATCACGGTGCCGGACAGCGTTTCCGCTTCCGGCGACAGCAGGAAGGCCACGACATTGGCGATGTCGTCGCCGGCGGCGACCCGGCCCGCGGCGGTGCCCGGTGCGCCCTTGCCGAAGCGCGCCGCATCGCCGCCGACCCGGCCAAGGCTCATGCCGCTGACGATGCCGCCACCACCAGGGATCACGGTGTTGACGCGGATGCGCTGGTGGAAAAAATCGTAGGCCATCGCGGCGCTCAGCGCGACGACGCCGCCTTTGCTCGCGCTGTAGACCGCCATGTTCGGCTTGCCCCAGCCGGCGCCAGATCCGATATTGACGATCGAACCGCCGCCCTGCGTGATCATGTGCGGGATCGCCGCGCGGCTGGTGAGATACGGTCCCTTCAGATTGACGGCGATAATGCGATCGAACAGCGCCTCGTCGGTGTTGAGCACGGTGCCGAGCGGGCCGATCGCGGCGTTGTTGACGACGCCGTCGATGCGGCCGTACCGCGCCATGGCCTGTGCGACCACTCTGCCGACATCACCCGATTGCGACACATCGGCTTCCATCAATTCGGCGGACAGGCCTTCGCGATCGAGCTCCTCGCGCAGGGCCGGAATGGCGTTCTGTGCGGTGCTCGAGACCTGCGGCGCCTCGAGGCCGAACGCCACCACCGCATGGCCGCGGCGCGCGAGGCCGAGCGTGATCGCGCGGCCGATGCCGAAGGTGCCGCCGCTGACCAGGACGGTTTTTCGGGGCGCGGTCATTCTGCGGCCTCCCGGTTGCCTGCGGGGGATCCGAGCAGCTCGTGCCAGCCGCTTCCCTGCATGTAGCTGGACCAGCGGCGATAGAAGCCGCGCGCGATCTGCTCGGTGACTTGCGTGGAGACATCGCCGCCGAGCGGATGATCGCTCACGTAGGCACCCATCGACTGCTGATAGTTGAAGGGATAGCGCCGCGCGACCGTGCCGGTGCTCGCCGCGGTCGCATAGAGCCAGTTCTCCATGTCGTCCTGTTCGGTCATGCCGGCCGGGCCGGAGTAACGCATGTAGTAGTGGCGCAGATAGTCCTTGGCTTCCTGTGGCGCGTCCTTGTCGACCAGGAAGAAGCGCCAGCCTTCGGTCGAGGTCGGGCTGTGCGGATGCCAGGCGCAAAGTCCGCGAGGCTGACGACCGTGATAGGAGGTGTTGGGGAAGATCGTGCCGACGAAGGGCAGCAGCCGCGCGCCTTCGCCGAGCCGCCGCTTGCGCTCCTCGAAACAGTGCCGGAAGTATTGTTCGAGGATCGGATTGTCGAGGAAGGACTCGGTGTATTCGTTGGCTTCCGGCTGGATCGCGCTGTGCACGCCGTGGCCTCCCGGAAAGCTGATCCAGACGTGCTGTGCCTTCTCCAGTTCGTCGTCGCGGCGGCCCTTCTTGCCGGCCGCAGCGCTCGGCCCGATGCCGATCAGATCGACCGAGCGGTGGCTCGGATTGTGATAGGTGTCGCCGAGGAAATTCTCGGCGGCGAATTTCCAGTTGGCGGGGAATACCCATTTGTGGACGCCGATCACCTCGGAGCCGCCCTCGCGGCCGTCGCGGCAGTCGAGCGCCTGGTCGAGATGGATCCTGGCATCGCCGAGATAGGTGATGAAGTCGGGCGCATCCTTGTCCCAGGTCGCCCAGATCGAGCCCTTGTAGTTGCAGAGCTTCGCCACCGAGACCAGCGAGTTGGCCTCGCGGTCGAGCACGCCGTCATAGAGCGTCCGGTGCAGCGGAACACCCTGCAGCTTGCCGTCGGTGGTGTAGGTCCAGCTGTGATACGGGCAGGTGAACAGCGAGGTGTTGCCCTGCTCGTAGCGGCAGACCTTCATGCCGCGGTGCCGGCACGAATTCAGGAAGACGTGGATCTCGCCCTTCTTGTCGCGGCAGAGGATGACGGATTCCTCACCCATCCGCGAGGTGTAGAAGTCGCCGGGATTGGGCACGAGGCTTTCGTGGCCGACCAGCAGCCAGGCGCGGGTGAAGACCTTGTCGAGCTCCTGCCGGTAGATATCGGCGTCCACGAAGATCTCGCGGCTGATGAAGCCGCCCTTGATGTCAACAAGCTGATCGAAATCGTTGCGAAGCGGCATCGGCGTCTCCTTGTTCTTCCCTGCGCGACCGTGCGTCGCGGCGAATGATGGTGCGTCCTATTTGTCGAGCTTGCAGCCGCCCGTTCCCTCGGGGCGGAATGCCTTGTCGCCGGGAATGACCGCGATCTTCTGGTAGTAGTCCCAGGGATATTTGCTCTCCTCGGGCTTCTTCACGCGATAGAGCGACAGGTCGTAGACGACGCGGCCGTCCTTTCGGATGTGCGCGGGGCGGCCGAAGAAATCGACCGGCAGCTTGCGCATCTCGGCATTGACCGCCTTCGCTTCGTCGCTGCCGCCGGCCTCGATCGCCTTCAGATAATGCCGCACGGCGGCGTAGATGGCGGCTTGCAGCTTGGTCGGCTCGCGCTTCTCGATCTCGATGAAGCGCTTGGCGAAGGCGCGGCTGCCGTCGTCGTCATCCCAATAATATTGGGACGCGATGTACATGCCCTGCGCATCGCGCAAGCCGATCGAATGGACGTCGGAGATGAAGGTCAGCATGCCGACGATGGTCTGCCCGCCCTGTTGCAGGCCGAATTCGTGGGTCTGCTTGACCGCGTTGACGGTGTCGGCGCCGGTACCGGCCAGTGCCACCACCTTGGCGCCGGAATTCTGCGCCGCCAGCAGGAAGGACGAGAAGTCGGTGGTGTTGAAGGGATAGCGCACTGCGCCGACGACTTTGCCGCCGGCATCGGTCACCGCGCGCGAAGCATCCTTCACCATGGCGGTGCCGAACGAATAGTCGACCGCGACGAAGAACCATTCCTTGCCGACGCGGCGGCTCAGCTCGCCGACGAGGCCAGCCGACAGTGCGTAGGTGTCGTCGGCCCAATGCGTGATGACGGGCGAGCATTTGTCGCCGGTCAAATCGGAGGTCGCTGCGCCCGAGACCAGTGCGGTCCGGTTGCTCTGCGTCGCAAGTCCGGCAACCGCAAGGCCGACCGAGCTCACGGCAAGATCGGTCACCGCGTCGACATGCTCGACGTCGAACCATTGCCGCGCGATCCCGACCGCGACGTCGGGCTTGTTCTGGTGATCGGCCGAGATGATCTCGATCGGTTTGCCCAGCACCTTGTTGTGAAAATCCGCGGCGGCAAGCCTGGCGGCGGTCACCGAGCCCGGCCCGCCGAGATCGCGGCCGCTGCCGTAATCGCCCAGGACCGCAATCCGCACCACGCCGTCGGAGATGCCCGAGCCATCCGGCGCGGCATACGCCAGCGACGTCGACAGCATCAGCGCGGCGATCGCGGACCATCTGCGCGTGGCGTCAGTCTGAAGCAATTCCAATCCTCCCGTCATTTTGCTGTGTCCATCTAGTGGACATCATTCTCATAATATGAGATAGTATCCGGGCAGGCCGATTGGTCAAGTGCGCTGGATGCAGCGCGCCCTGTCGAATTTGCGGATGTGGACGGATGGCGAAGAAACCGACGGCGGAAGCTCAGGACGCGGAGCAGGGCGTGTCAGGCGTGCGGGCGGTCGACCGCGCGATCGCGATCCTGCAATGCTTCACGCCCGATCAGCCGGCGATGAGCGTGATCGAGATCCAGAAGCGCGTCGGGCTGAGCCGGCCGACGCTCTATCGCCTGCTGCAGACGCTGGCGCAGCGCGACCTGATCCAGGCCCAAGGCGACCCACAGCGCTTCCGGCTGTCCCACGGCGTGATGAAGCTGTCCCATGTCTGGCTGACGGGGCTTGAGGTCGTCGTGATTGCACGCCCGGTTGTCGAAGGCCTGCGCGAGGCGACCGGCGAGACCGCCGCGCTGTTCCGCGTGCAGGAGGATCGCGGCATCTGCATCCTCGAATGCCAGAGCCGTCACGTGCTCTCGATCAGCCGCGGCGTCGGCGACAGTTTGAGCCTGACCCGGGGCTCGACCGGCAAGGCGATGCTGGCCTTCATGGACCCGGCGCGGCAGGCCGAGCTTCTTGCCACCATACCGGACAGCGCCGACCGTGCGCGGTTGGAGGAAGCCCTGGCATTTGCGCGGCGCAACGGCTACGCGACCAGCCACAGCGAGATCTTCGCCGGCACGGTCGCGGTCTCCGCGCCCTGCTTCGATCACCGCGGCGACGTCGTCGGTTCGGTCGGCCTCTACGGACCGGGCGCACGCATCGACGAGCAGAAGCTGCTGGAATTTTCCGGGCTGGTGCGCGAGGCCGGCCGGCAGATTTCGGTTCTGCTGGGATTTCAGGGTGCCGAGCCGGCCACTCCCCAACGCGCGTGATTTCGATCGGGCCGGCGGCGCTCCGCCTGCCTTCATGCCGCGCGAGCCGGGGATCGAAGGGACGCCGGCGCGGGTGAAGCGCCGGAGAGAACCCGGACGATCGAAACAGGTCCGGCTTCCCTGGGAACCCGGCGCGGCGGTCGGGGCTAGACCCTGCCGCGGTCCCCGGGTGGTGGCGGCGCATCAGGCAGACGTTAACGAATCTTCACGATCATGCGAGCTGTTTGGCCGTCGGCAGCGGTCGGCAAGATCGACACGCGTCCCGAATTCGTTCACAACTATGGCGATAGTTACGCAATCTATTGCTGCATTCGTCGCGACGGGACGCGCGCAACCTCGCCAGGACAGGCCTGGCCGACAGCAATCGTATCGCGTCATGATTTGCGAAGGAATTCTATGACGGCAAGCTGGGTCAATTCTCTGGTCGACAGTGGCGTCAAGTCCGACATGCTCAACTTTGCTGCGGACGGCGTTTTCACCGATGCTGAAGCCATTCAGTTGCTGGCGGATGTCGCCAATCGCGGGAGTGTCACCGCGAATGAGCTGAACTCGCTGCAGCTGATTGCGGCCAATCTGAACAGCGGCCTCTACACATCGGATTATGTCTCCCATCTCTTCAACCAGCTCGTTGATGGGAATCCGGCGAACGCCACCTGGACAGGGGGCGGCACTGCTCACATCACGCTCGGCAATCTGCAGGTCGGCACGACATCGACGCAGATGTCGGAGCTGATCGGAAAGTGGTTTCAGGGGACCGACCTTCCGGACCCAACCTTGCCGCCCGATGCAGGCGCGAGCGGCTGGACATTGCAGGGCTACAGCACGGTTACCGGACCGCTGTATTCTTCGGCGGGCGCAGCCACCGTCAACGACATCTGTCAGGGAGCAGACGGCGATTGCGAGCTGATGTCGGGTTTGATCGACGTCGTCGTCTTTCATCCTCAGGTCATGAGCTCCATGATCGTGGACAATGGAAACGGCACCTATGGCGTGCGCTTCTATGTCAATGGTCAGGAGACATGGGAGACCGTCAATGACGAGTTTCCAGTCGTCAAGGGCACCGAACTTGACTATGGCCACAACTACAATGAGCAACCCACGGCGATGTGGGTTGCCTTGGTGGAAAAGGCCTACGCGCAGCTCAGTTCGTCGGGACAGATTGGACACCCGGCCGTCAATAGCTACAACAACATCTCTGCCGATCCCCCGACGGATGTCTTCGAGAATCTGACCGACGCGACGAGCGTCAACTATTATCTGAGCAGTTCATCCTCCTGGTACAGCAACAAGTCCGTCTATATCGCAGCACTCTCCAACCACGACGATGTCATCCTCGAGATTCCCTCAACGTCTCCGTACACGTATGACAGCGCCGGAAATATCCAGCTGGTCCCGGACCATGCTTTCGGGGTCGTCGGCTATGACAGCGCGACGGGCAATTTCATCGTCCGTAATCCATGGGGAAATAGCTATTCCGGCCAAAACTGGGACGTGCAGTTTGAAGTCTCGCTGACACAGATCGCCAGCGAGGGCGGCGACTTCGTCATCGACAATTCCGGCGCCATCGACGTCGCGCCCACGGTGGTCGCGTCAAACATAACCGGCCGCGTGCAAACATCGGTTGCAGCGTCGTCCATGTTCTATACGACGGGCGGTTCTCTGCCCATCATCGAATATGCGCTTTGGAACTCCACGGGTAACGGGCACTTCACCGTGGGCGGGGTGGCGCAGGCGAACGGGGTCGAGATCGACGTCGCTGCTTCACAGTGGTCCAGCATTGCCTATCAGTTCGGTCCCGCGAGCGACCAGCTGTGGGTGGAGGCGTTCAACGGCGTATTCTGGAGCGCCTGGACCGAATTTACGGCAACCCCGCAAGGGCCCATGGTGTCGGCCGCAAACGTGACGGCAACGCACGGCCAGAGCTTTGCCGTGTCGTCGCTGTTCACCTATTACGACCCGTTCGGCCTCGCTGCCACCGAATACGATGTCTGGGACAGCGGCACCGGTGGCGGCCACTTCGTCCTGAACGGGGTGGCGCTTGCCGCCAATCAGGACAACTACATCACGGCCGCGCAGCTCTCATCATTGACCTATCAATCCGGCTCCGGTGTGGACACGCTCTGGATCCGGGTCAACGACAGCACGGTGTGGGGACAGTGGTCGAACGCCTTCACGGTCACCGCGCCGGTCGACAGCGGTCCCGTCGTGGCGGTGTCGAACATCGTCGCAGCGCATGGCCAGAGCTACGCGGCCTCGTCCTTGTTCTCCTCCTACAGCGATCCGTTCAGCAATCCTGCAACGCAGTATGACGTCTGGGACAAAGGAACAGGTGGCGGACACTTCGTTCTGAACGGGGTGGCGCTTCCCACCAACCAGGACAACTACATCACGTCCGCCCAGCTGGCCTCGTTGAGCTATCAATCCGGCTCCGGCATCGACACGCTCTGGATCCGCGCCAATGACGGCACCGTGTGGGGAGCGTGGTCGAGCCCCTTTACCGTCAATGCGCCGGTCGACACCGGGCCCGTCGAGGCGGTGTCGAACATTGTCGCGGCTCATGGCCAGAGCTATGCAGCCTCGTCGCTGTTCACCTACAGCGATCCGTTCAACAGCGCCGCGACCCAATATGACGTCTGGGATAGCGGCACCGTCGGAGGGAGCTTCGTTCTGAACGGCGTGGCGCTGCCGGCCAATCAGGACAATTACATCACGGCCGCCCAGCTGTCGTCGCTGACCTATCAGTCGGGCTCCGGCATCGACAAGCTTTGGATCCGCGCTAATGACGGCACCGTGTGGGGCGCGTGGTCGAACGCCTTCACCGTCAATGCTCCGGTCGACAGCGGACCCGTTGAGACAGTGTCGAACATCGTCGCGCCGCACGGCCAGAGCTATGCGGCTTCGTCGCTGTTCGCCTACAGCGATCCGTTCAACAGTGCTGCGACCCAATATGACGTCTGGGATACGGGCACAGGCGGCGGGCACTTCCTTCTGAACGGGTCGGCGCTGTCGGCCAATCAGGACAATTACATTTCGGCCGCGCAGCTGTCGTCATTGACCTATCAATCCGGCTCGGGGACCGACACGCTCTGGATCCGGGCCAATGACGGCACGGTTTGGGGGGCGTGGTCGAGCGCCTTCACCGTCAATGGTCCCTTCGACAGCGGACCCGTTGAAACGGTGTCGAGCATCGTTGCCAGTCACGGTCAGAGCTATGCGGCCTCCTCGCTGTTCACCTACAGCGATCCGTTCAACAGCGCCGCGACACAATATGACGTCTGGGACACGGGCACAGGTGGCGGGCATTTTGTCTTCAGCGGGGTGGCGCTTGCGCCCAACGTGGACAACTACGTCACGGCGGCCCAGCTGGCGTCGCTGAGCTATCAATCCGGCTCGGGCGCGGACACGCTGTGGGTCCGCACGAACGACGGCACCGTCTGGGGAGCGTGGTCAAGTGCCTTCACCGTGACTGCGCCGGTGGACACGGGTCCGGTGTTGACTCCGACCAGTTCAAACACGCTGTCCGTTCAAGGCCAGACGTTTTCGGTGTCTTCGCTCTTCACTTATTCGGATCCGTTCGGCAGTTCCGCGAACTCGTATGATGTCTGGAATAGCGGAGGCGGCAACGGCTACTTCACGCTGAACGGCGTTGCGCTGGGAGCAAATCAGGACAACGTCGTCGCGGCCTCGCAGCTCTCCCAACTCGCGTATCACGTCGGATCGGGCACCGACACGCTCTGGATCAAAGCCAATGACGGAACCGTCTGGGGCGCCTGGTCCAGCGCCTTCACGATCAGCGATCCCTCGATCATTCCAGCCGGACAGACCCTCGAGCTTGCGTCTTCGAGCTCGGCGCAAATCTCCTTTGCATCAAGTTCCGGGACATTGAAGCTCGATGACCCCGCCGACTTCTCCGGCACCGTCGCCGGCATGACGGGGGCCGACGCGATCGATTTCGCCAATATCAGTTTTGCGGCTGGGCAAACCGTGGGCTTTGCCGGCAACACCGCGGGCGGATCGCTCTCGGTCTCGGACGGCGTGCACGCCGCCAGCATCGCTCTGCTCGGAAACTACATGGCTTCCACCTTCGTTGCCGCGAGCGATGGACATGGCGGCACGAGCATTACGGTTCATCCCGATCAGGTCGCCACGCTTGCCCCGCCGCAACATGCGTGAGCGGCGCGGCTGCTTCGGCGCGCGGTTGCCTGCTTACGACGGCGTGCCCATCGCGTAGGGCTTCAGCACGGCATAGAGGAAATCGTGCGTCGGGGTCGGCACGCCGAGCTTGCGGCCGAGCTCGACCACCTTGCCGCTTAGCCAGGGCAGTTCGAGCCGGTTGCCGCGCTCCAGATCGAGCGCCATCGACGCTTTCATCGCCGGCGGTGCGTGCCCGATGAAGTCGAGCACTTTCGCAAGCGGATCCGGCGGCAGCTTGATGCCGCTGGCGTGAGCGACGGCGATGATCTCCTCGCAGGCCGAGACGAAGAACGGACGCAGGTCGGGATCGTCGCGCAGCCTGCCGATCGGCTGGCGTGTGACCGCGGTCATGCCGGCATTGGTGGCGAGGCCGACGAACTTCATCCACAGCTCGGTGTTGATCTGCTCGCTCAGCGTCGCATCGAAGCCGGCCTTCAGGCAGAGCTCCAGCAGCGCCTTGCCGCGCGGCGTGATGCGGCCGTCGAGCTCGCCGAAGATCATCCGCATGAAGGTGCCGACCTGGTTGATCACGCCGGGCTTGATGATCGAGGCGGAGATCTGCGCCACGCCGCCCATCACGGCGTTGCGGCCCAGGATCGGGATCAGCCGGTCGGGCGCGTCGATGCCGTTCTGCAGCGGGATCACCGCGGTGTCGGGACCGACCATCGGCTTGATGTGCGCGCCGGCGCTCTCGACGTCCCACAGCTTGACGCAGAACAGCACGATATCGACCAGGCCGACGCTTGCGGGGTCGTCGGTCGCCTGGGTCGGGACCAGGTGGGTTTCGCCGCGGCCGCCCTGAACCTTCAGACCTTCGCCGCGCATGGCGGCGAGGTGCGCGCCGCGCGCGATAAAGGTGACGTCGGCTCCAGCATGCGCCAGTGCCGCACCAAAACCGCCCCCGACGCCTCCGGCGCCGACCACTGCGATCCGCATGATAGTCTCCTTGTCCCACGCTTTGGCCCGCAGCCTCAACGAAGTCGGTGCGATGCGCAACCCGGCTTGTCTGAAAACTGCGTGACCGCAGCCTCCGCCTTCTTCCTGCGTTGAACTTGTCCGGGCGAACCGCTAAGCCATCTGCTGATGTTCGGGAGGAATGGGTGGCGATGACGGAGCCGACGGCGGTCGCGCTTGATGGTGCGACGGTGGCGTTTCGGTTGGCGGATGGACGCGTCTATACCGCGGTCGAGCAGGCCAATCTTACGGTTGATCATGGCGAGTTCGTCGCCATTGTCGGCCCGACCGGATGCGGAAAGTCGACGCTGCTCAACGTCACCGCGGGGCTGTTGAAACCGGCGGCCGGGTCGGCGCGGATCTTCGACCAGCCGCTCACTGGCCTCAACCGCGACGCAGGCTATCTCTTTCAGGCCGATGCGCTGTTCCCGTGGAAGACCGCGATCGACAATGTCGCGATCGGGCTCGAGATTCGAGGCACGCCGCGCGCCGATGCGCTGGCGCGCGCGCAGCAATGGCTGACCTCGGTCGGGCTCGGCGCCTTCGCGGGCCGCTATCCGCATATGCTGTCGGGCGGCCAGCGCAAGCGGGTCGCGCTGGCGCAGGTCCTGATTCGCGATCCGAAGATCCTGCTGATGGACGAGCCGTTCGGCCCGCTCGACGCCCAGACCCGGCAGATCATGGGAAATCTGCTGCTGGAATTGTGGACCGCCGACCGCAAGGCGGTGCTGTTCGTCACCCACGATCTCGAGGAGGCGATCGCGCTCGCCGACCGCGTCGTGATCATGTCGGCTGGGCCCAGCGCGCGCATCATCGGCGACTGGCGTATCACGCTGCCGCGGCCGCGCGATATCGCCGAAGTCAGGATGGAGAAGGATTTCCATGCCCTGCACCGCGAGATCTGGGGCGTGCTGAAGGACGAGGTGATGAAGGGCTATGTGCAGTCGACGCAGGCGGGAGCCGCCTGATGTCGCGCATCACGTTGCTGGCCCTGCAGGTTCTGGTCGCCGTCGTCACCCTGGCGCTGTGGCAGTTGTTTTCCACCGTGCCTGTTTTCGGCAAGGTGCTGCTGCCGCCGTTCTTCTTCTCCAATCCGGTCGACGTCTTCAGCCAAATCGTAAAGTGGTTCTCGAGCGGGGTGATCTGGAAGCATCTGGCGATCACGCTATGGGAATCGATCCTGGCCTTCGTGATCGGCTCAGGCAGCGGCATCCTGGTCGGCTTCTGGTTCGCACGGCAGCCGCGCGTCGCCGCGGTGTTCGATCCTTATGTGAAGATGGTCAACGCGCTGCCGCGCGTGGTGCTGGCGCCGATCTTCGCGCTGTGGTTCGGGCTCGGCGTCTGGTCCAAGGTCGCGCTCGGCGTGACCTTGGTGTTCTTCATCGTGTTCTTCAACGTCTATCAGGGTGTCAAGGAAGTGCCGACCACCGTGCTCGACAACGGCCGCATGCTCGGCATGAACGAGCAGCAGCTGATGCGCCACGTCTACTGGCCCTCGGCGCTGTCGTGGATGTTCTCCTCGCTGCACACCTCGGTCGGCTTTGCGGTGGTCGGCGCGGTGGTCGGCGAATATCTCGGCTCCGCCGCCGGCCTCGGCTACCTGATCCAGCAGGCCGAAGGCGTGTTCGACGTCGCCGGCGTGTTCGCCGGCATGTTCGTGCTGTCGGCCTTCGTCATCCTGATCGACATGGCGGTGACTGCCGTGGAGAAGCGGCTGCTGGTCTGGCGGCCGACTGCGGTGGCGCGGGATTAACCCACTAGCTTGGCACGTTCGGAACGAAAGAGGCCGCGAACGAAGGCGGCCTCTACGTATTCCGGCTGCGAAACCGTCAGGTCTTGTATCCTTGGCTGGTGCAGAACCAAGAGATGCCGGCGGTATCGAAGCCAAGCTTCAGAAAGGATTCCCTGCATTCGTTGAAGTTGTGGAAACGTTTGACGCCCTCCGGCCAGCAAACCACAGGGGTAGGATTGGGCCAGGTACCGGAGACTGAGCAGCCCGGTCCCGCGGCTGCTTGCTTGGCGAGTTTGGGTTTGGTCTCGGCATTTGCGGGGGCAATCGACAAGATTGCGACAGCTAGGCCCGCGAGGAGTAACGAGGCTTTCATGGCTATCTTCTCCCAAATCCCACCGTTGGGTCGGTGGGTGGGCGACTATACCTGAGGTCGTGTCGGAGGAGCGACTCAATTTGCGTTTCGGTTTGTGAGAAGCGCGCGACGGTCACGCGCGTTCGTGCGCCGGCGCGGTATCCATCAGCCCGCGGATCTTCTCCGTCACGTCGGGGTCAACAGGATTGTAGACAATCATGCTGAGGTCGGACCGGCCGTCGACCGCGAACGCCGAATATTCGAACTTGACCGGGCCGAGGATCGGATGGCGGAGCTGCTTGACGCCCTCGCCATGGGTTCGCACGTCGTTGTCGCGCCATAGCGCCGCGAACTCCGGGCTGAGCCGGCAGAGCTCGTCGACAAACGGTTGCACCTCGGCGGCAGCGCCGGCACGCGCCGCATCCACCCTGAAGGCGCCGACCACGAAGCGCGCCACGCTTGCCCAGTCGTGCTGCGCGGCGCGGACGCGCGGATCGAGAAACATGAAGCGCAGCACGTTGCGCTCGCGCGGCGGCAGCGATCCGTAGTCCGTCAGCATCACGGTCGCCGCCCGGTTCCAGGCGACGATGTCCCATGTCGCGGTCCTGATCACGGCGGGGCTCGGCAGCAACGCGTCGAGCACGCGCTGCAGCCGCGGCGAAACGCCTTCACTCTTCTGGTAGCGCACCTCGGGCGTGCGGCCGAGGCCGAGCAGGAACAGATGCTCGCGCTCGACATCGGTCAGCATCAGCGCCCGCGCGATGCGGTCGAGCACATCGGCCGACGGCGCGCCGCCGCGGCCCTGTTCGAGCCACGTGTACCAGGTCGCCGAGATGTTGGCGCGCTGCGCCACTTCCTCGCGGCGCAGGCCTGGCGTGCGCCGTCGCTCCGGCGGAAAACCGAACGTCGCAGGATCGAGCTTGCTGCGGCGATCCTTCAGGTAGGCGCCGAGCTGGTTCTCATGCGCGAGCGGTTCGCTCATCCTGTTAGCCATTATACCATGATAAGGTCACTACTTTACCACGATAGCCGGACCGCCCAGGTTTGTCTCCAGCAAAACCTGGAGACTTGCTGATGCGCGTGCTTGTCACTGGAGCCACCGGCTGGGTCGGCTCGGCTGTTACCAATGATCTGATTGCTGGCGGCCATCAGGTGCTCGGCATGACCCGTTCCGACAAGGGCGCGGAAGCGCTCGCTGCCGCCGGCGCCGAGGTTCATTACGGAACGCTGGAGGATCTCGACAGCCTGAAGAGCGGCGCTGCACGGGCCGACGCCGTGATCCATTGCGCCTTCAACCACGACTTCTCGAAGTTTGCGCAGAACTGCGCGGACGACCGGCGCGCGATCGAGACGCTGGGTGCCGTACTCGAAGGCTCGAAGCGTCCGCTGATCACGACATCGGGCGTCGCTCGGGTGGCGCAGGGCCGCGTTGCGACCGAAGACGATCCACCGATTCCGGTCTCCGAGCTTTATCCGCGTGCGTCCGAGGCGACGACGATGGCGGTGGCATCGCGCGGCGTGCATGCCGCCGTGGTACGGCTGCCGCCCTCGGTGCATGGTCATGGCGACCATGGCTTCGTGCCGCGGCTCGTCGCCTTTGCGCGCGAGAAGGGCGTCTCTGCCTATATCGGTGAGGGACAGAATCGCTGGCCCGGCGTGCATCGTCTCGATGCAGCTCGCGTTTACCGGCTCGCGCTCGAGCGCGGCGTCGACGGCGGTCCGTTCCATGCCGTGGCGGACGAGGGCGTGCCGTTCAAGGCGATCGCCGAGGTCATCGCCCGCCGGCTCAGCGTTCCGCTGGTGTCGAAGTCTTCAGAGGAGGCGGCCGAGCATTTCGGCATGTTCGGCAGGTTCGTCGCCTTCGATGTGCCGACCTCGAGCGCGCGGACGCGGTCGCGGCTCGACTGGCAGCCGCAGCAGCCCGGGCTGATCGCGGATATCGATCACCCCGCTTATTTCGCGTGAGCGCGCCGGAGTACCGACCATGACAGACGCCAAGATGTCGCTCGACGGCAAGCGCGTGATCGCAATCGGGGGATCGTCGGGGATCGGCTTTGCCGTCGCCGCGCTCGCGCGGGAGCAGGGCGCGGAGGTGGTGATTGCTTCCAGCAAACCGGCCAACGTCGATGCCGCGGTCGCGCGGCTGCCGGGATCTGCGGGCATGACCGTCGATCTGCGGGACGAAGCCGGCGTGTCGCGCTTCTTCGACCAGGTCGGCGCCTTCGACCATCTCGCGATCACGGCGGGCGATCAGGGCCTCCCGGCGTTCGGTGCCACGCGTGATCTCGATCTCGTTGCGGCGCGCGAGGCGCTCACTCTTCGTTTCTGGGGCTCGCTCGCGGCGGTCAAGCACGCCAGCCGTGTGATCGCTGCGAACGGATCGATCACGCTGACCGGCGGCCTGCTGGCACACCGTCCGCAAAAGGGGATGCCGTTTGTTACCGCGGCCGCGGGGGCCATGGAGAGCCTGGCTCGCGGCCTTGCCGTCGATCTTGCGCCGGTCCGCGTCAATGCCGTCTGCCCGGGGCTCGTTCTCACCGGGCGCGTCAAGCAGATGCCGGAGGAGAGGGTGCGCGGCTACGTGGCAGTCTTGCCGTTGCCGCGCGCGGCGTCGCCGGGCGAGGCGGCCGCGGCTTATGTCTATCTGATGCTGAACAGCTACGTGACCGGGCAGATTCTTCCGGTGGATGGCGGTGGTCTGCTGGTGTGACGCACGACGCCGTCATTGCGAGGAGCGAAGCGACGAAGCAATCCATCTACCTGCGTGCACGGACAGATGGATTGCTTCGCTTCGCTCGCAATGACGTGGAGATCACCCTACGCAGTGGCTCAGAGCGGGAAGCACCGCATGTAGGCAGCGAACAGCTTCTCATCGTTATAGCTCACCAGCCCCGAGGCAACCGCGTCGGCAAGTTCGAGGTCGCGGTTCTGGACGCGCAGCCATGCCTGGGTGTCGGCGGTGATGGTCAAAGCCGCATCTCCGACATGACGCCCCGGCACCACCTGCAGATCCTTGCCCTTGATCACGACTGTCATGTCCAGCGCGCTTGCCCCGGTGAAGCGCAGATGCGTCACGAAATCCAGGCCGCGCGCCCTGCCGCGCTGAAATCCGAGCGAGAGCGAGAAGATGTAGGACTGGATGCTGCCGGTATGGCGGCCGGACGTGACATGCTGGACCTTCTTGTGCGGAAACCGCCGCGTCACCGTGTCCTCGGCATCGGTATCCGGGATCACATAGACGAACTCGTCCTTGTCGATCAGTGGCTGCACCACCTCGGAGAAATGCGCGTCACGATCATGCAGGAACGGTCCGATCACATTTTCGCCAGCAGGGCAGGCCGAGATGCAATAAGCAGCCTTGTAGCCCGGCTTGAACGACAGCGATTGCCAGATGTTCAGCGTCTCGGTGCGAGGGACGCGGGCGCGATAATCCCTGGCGTCCTTGGAATCCGCGACCTTCTCCACCCACTGCGTGAAGTTGCCGAGGAAGTCGTGATAATTGTGGGTGTGGCAGGACAGGAAATCGAAGCCGCCGTCCGGCTTGATGGCGCCGACCGGGCAGGCGGCGACGCACAGCTTGCACTCCAGGCAGGGGTTGTAGTCGATCGGCTGGTCATAGGCGTCCACCTCGGATCCGAGCAGGACGGTGCCGAGCAGGACGAAGCTGCCGAATTTCGGGTGGATGATGCTGCGGTGGATTCCCATCCGCCCGAGGCCGGCTTCCACCGCGATCGGCTTGTGCTGGACCATCATGATCCGGGGCAGGTCCATCTCCATCGGGAAGGCGGCGACTGAGTTGCAGGCCGGGATGCCGTGCTCGTCGAGCGCGCGGACGATGGCGCGCGCGGTTTCGTTGACGTGGTCGTAGGTGCCGTGGAATTCCTCGTTGGCGACCGAGCGCGACGGCGAGCGCACCGGCTCGCGGTTCATGTGGCACACGATCGCAAGCAGGGAACGCGTCCGGCCGTAGACCTTGCGGATGAAGTCGCGCTGCGGCGCGATGGCGGCGCGGTCGAACTCGATGATGCCGACGTCATCGGCTCCGCACTCCCGCGCGATCCGCTTGAGCAGCTCCGAAGAGACCGGGACGTCGTGAACGTGCTGGCTGCCGCGCGCGCGCACCGCCCTGACCGTGGGGTGATCGTCCAGGCTCATGGTCCCGCTCTCTATAAAATGACGATTATCATCTTATGGAGCAGGCCGACGTCAGGCAAGTGAATTATCTGTCAATCGTCATGTAATGGAACTGCGCTGGGCGTGCGCGACCCTGAAGGCGGAGGATTGTGCAATCGTAGGGTGGGTTAGCCGAAGGCGTAACCCACCATCTTCTGTGCGGCACGAAGTCGGTGGATTACGCTTCGCTAACCCACCTACGCACCCGCTTCAATCCAGCAGCTTGGTATCGTCAGGCGCCTGCGGCGGCGTCTTGATCGCGATCGACTTGATGGCGCGGCCGTTCGGCTTGTTGCCGCCATGCGGCGTGCCCTTCGGGATCACGATCAGGTCGCCCGGCTTGACCGTCACTTCCTTGTCGCCGAGCCAGACCGTGCCGGTGCCTTCGAGCACGAATTGCATCTCGTTGGTGTTGGGGTGCATGTGCTTCGGCACGTTGCCGTCCTGGATCGAGACGGTGGCGCCGTCGGCGGAGACGAACGTCTTGGAGCGGAAGCCGACCTTGTTGGCGTCGCCGAGCTTGTCGCCCTCCATTTCGCCGGTGTGGATGACCTGCGCGGTGATGCTCTCGGCCGCGAGCGCCGGCCGCAGCAAATGGGTGACGCCACAGCCGGCCGCAAAGGCAGTGGCAATCGACAGCGCGGTTGCAAGACGATTCATGAAGGCCTCCCTTGGTGTTTCCCTTGAAATATTCTTGGTGCTTCTTCGGTGTTTTCCTGTATCCGCGATGCTATGCCGGGGCCGCAGGCTTGACCAGTTACCGGAAAGTCGCCTTCTCAGGGCAGGCCTGCTCCTCTATCTTGCCGGCCAGTCGAACGGAGGACGTCATGAACAAACTGCTGGGCAAGCTTGCCGGAACGCTGTTGGCGCTGACCCTGTCCACGGGCCTTGCCGCGGCGCAAAGCAAGATCACCATCGCGGTCGGGGGCGGCGCCTGCCTGTGCTATCTGCCCACCGTGCTGGCCAAGCAGCTTGGCGAATACGACAAGGCCGGGCTTGCGGTCGAGCTGGTCGATCTCAAGGGCGGCTCGGATGCGCTGAAGGCCGTGCTCGGCGGCAGCGCCGACGTCGTCTCCGGCTATTTCGACCACTGCGTCAATATCGCCGCCAAGAAGCAGGAGATGCAGGCCTTCGTGGTCTATGACCGCTATCCCGGCCTCGTGCTGGTGGTCTCGCCGAAGCACACCGGCGAGATCAACTCGATCAAAGATCTTGCCGGCAAGAAGGTCGGCGTCAGCGCGCCGGGCTCTTCGACCGATTTCTTTCTGAAGTATCTCTTGAAGAAGAACGGCCTTGATCCCCAAGGCACCGCCGTGATCGGCGTCGGCCTCGGCGCCACCGCGGTGGCCGCAATGGAGCAGGGCCAGATCGATGCCGCCGTGATGCTCGATCCCTCTGTCACCGTGCTGCAAGGCAGCCACGCCGACCTCAAGATTCTTAGCGACACCCGCACCCAGCACGACACGCTCGCGGTGTTCGGCGGCGAATATCCCGGCGGCGCGCTCTATTCGACCACAGCCTGGGTCAACGGCCACGAGAAGGAAGTGCAGGCGCTGACCAATGCCATCATGGCGACGCTGTCCTGGATCCATTCGCATTCGGCCGAGGACATCATGGCCAAGATGCCGGAGGAGCTTGTCGGCAAGAACAAGGAGCAATATCTGGCCGCGCTGAAGAACACGATCCCGATGTATTCCGAGACCGGCAAGATGGATCCCAAGGGCGCCGAAGCCGTGCTCGCGGTGTTCAGCGAGGGCTCGCCGGAGGTCGCGAAGGCCGGCATCGACGTCACCAAGACCTACACCAACAAGTTCGTGGATCAGGTCAAGAAGACGACCGGAAGCGCGAAGTAGGGCATGATCCGCAAAAGTGTGAAGCGGTTTTGCGAAGAGATCATGCCCAAATGAGCGACATGCAGTCTCCGCTGATTTGCCGCGTCACCACGCTCGATCTGGCATTGCAGCAGCGTCCCTGGCCGTTCGCGGACGAGCGGCGCGGCGAGATCGACGCGCATTTCGCCGAGCAGCAACGGCTGAACCCGAACCTGTGGAACGGCCGCGTCCTGCTCGGGCGCGATCCGGTGTTTGCCGGCGAGCGGCTCAGCGCGAGCTATTTCGAGACCGATTTCGCAAGCTTCCTCGCCTGGCGCGACTGGGGGTTTCCCGACAAGGAGATTTTCAACGGCTTCGGCATGGGCGCGCTGCTCTCGATCGACGGCGCCTTCGTGTGTGGCGTGATGGGCGAGCGGACCGCGAATGCCGGACGGATCTATTTCCCCTCCGGCACGCCCGATCTCGACGACATCAGCGGCGAGACCGTCGATATCGCCGGCAGCGTGATGCGCGAGCTCGAGGAGGAGACCGGGCTTACCGCAGCGGATTGCCGTGCGGATGCCGATTGGCACTGTATCTACACCGGCGTTGCGCTCGCAATGATGCAGATCCTGCGCGTCGACATGTCCGCTGAAGCCCTGCGTGCGCGCATCGAATCCAACCTCGCGCACCAGAAAAATCCCGAACTCGTCGGCATCCATCTGGTGCGCAGCCGCGCCGATCTCACCAGCGCAATGCCGCGCTTCGTCACCGCCTTCATCGAAACGCAGCTGCTGGCATAGGCGCATAGAGGTCCGCTTCCGGGGTGAGGCGGTCGTTGCCAGGATCTGGCTGACGTTTCCAACGAACCAATCTTGGGGTATCGTTAGCCGTCTCGAACGTGGCGAACCAGCATGCTCACGCTCTATTCCTATCCACCGCTGTTCGGCGTCGCCGACAACAACGGCTACGGCTTGAAGGTTTTCGCGTTTCTGAAGCTCGCCGACGTGCCGTTCCGGCACGAGCACATTTTTGATGCGTCGAAGGCGCCGCGCCAGCAATTGCCCTATATCGTCGACGGCGACGACACCGTCGGCGACAGCGAGACTATCCTCGCCTATGTCACCGACAAATATAGCGTGACGCTGGATGCGGCGTTGACGCCGGCGCAACGCACGACCAATCTCCTCGTCACGCGCACGCTCGACGATCTCTACTGGGTGATGTCCTATTCGCGCTGGCAGGACGAGCGGTACTGGCCCCAGTTTCGCGATGCGCTCAAGCGCGAGCATCCGGGCCTCACCGATGACGGGTTGATGAAGGCCAAGGAGTTCAACGCGAAGCGCTATTACTACCAGGGCATTGGCCGCTTCGAGCCCGACGCCGCGATGGCCCGTGGGCTCGCCGATCTCGCCGCGCTGGCGAGCCTGATCCCGGGCCAAGGCTATGTGCATGGCGACACACCAACGAGCATCGACGCCAGCATCTATGGCTTCGTGGCCAACATCTACTTCTACGACATCGAGACGCCGTTGAAGAAATTCGTGGTCTCGCACGATGCGCTGGTAGGGCACTGCCGTGCCATCCACGCAGCAGTCGGTACGAGCGCGGAATAGGGTCAAGTCGCCGAGATCGCACGGCACCCGGCTTCGCCCGGAGCCCGATTGCCGAAATGGCACACCGAGCTGTGGCCTTCGCCCGTTGGCTTGCGGGTCTGTCTGTCGCGCTTGCGGCGCTGGGCGTGGCTGGCGCCGCGCTCTGCTATTTCCCCTGCCGCGCGCTTTCGAGCAGCGTCATGCAGGCGTCGAGGCAGGCTGCTGCAATCGTTCGGCCGAGGGGACCCGGCTTCTTGTTCAACAGCCGATGCATCACCACGCCGTGCAGCATCATCATGATCGGATAGGCAATGTGCGCGGCCCTGCTTTCATCGACACCGGCGCGCACGATATGGGTGGTGTATCGCTCGATCTCGCCGGCCTGCGCACCCGTGGTGACACGCTCCATCCAGCCGCGCCCGTAGAGCAATTCATAATCGCGGGGGTGGGTGCTGCCGAACTCGAGATGCCGTACGCAGGTGTCCTGAAAGTCGCGGGATTTTGCGAGGTAGGCCGAGAAGCGCTGAAAGGCCAGCGTGCGTAACGCCGTCAGCAACGCCTCCCGGTCGGCGTAGTAGCTATAGACCGTCGGCGTCGTCGTGCCTGCTTCCGCGGCCACGCCGCGGATCGTCACGGCCTCCTCGCCGCCCGACTGCCACAGCGTGTCGGCGGCCTTCAAGATCCTGTGAGGCAGCTCCGGATCGGCGGTTCTCGGCATTAGCTCTCTTGCTTTTACAATGTATAAGTTATACGTCGTCTAAATAATAAACCCGAAACCAGGAGCAGGCAAATGGCCCTTTCCCCGAAACTGATTGGCCCCTCGATCTCCATGATCACCGGCCTGATCACGTCGACCAGCATGTCGTTCGTCGGTCTCGCCATGAACTATGGGTTCCAGCCCGATTTCGCCGTGCGCTGGCTGAAGGCCGCAGCAACGAGCTACGTCGTGATCGTCCCGCTGTTGATCATGGTCATCCCGCGGATCCAGCGCTTCGTCATGCGGCAGGCCGGGTTGTCGACGCGCTGAGGTCGGGTCGCAGCACAATGCGCACCGTCTCCGGGTTCGAGCCCCCGAACATCACAGATATCACGCCAATTCGTCCTTTGAACGCAACCCGAGGGTCAGCAACATGACGACGAAACATAAGCACGACAAGCCGATTCTCGTGACCGGAGCCGCCGGCGCTGTGGGCGGCATCGGCCGCAGCCTCACCGAATTCCTGCTCAAGAATGGCCACAAGGTGCGTGCCCTGGTTCGGCGGGAGGACGCGCGCGCCGAAGCCTTGCGGCGGCTCGGCGCCGAGGTCGTCAAGGGTGACCTGACGGACCTCGCCTCGATGCACCGCGCCATCGAAGGTTGCCGGCGTATCTATTTCGGTATGTCTGTCTCGGCGGCTTACCTGGAAGCCACGATCAACACTGCCGCGGTGGCGCGGCACCACGGCATTGAGGCTTTCGTGAACATGTCGCAGATGACGGTCTCGCAGATGAGCATCAACGAAACCACCGACAGCCCTCAGCAGAGGCTGCACTGGCTGGCGGAGCAGGCGCTGGCCTGGTCGGGACTGCCGGTCGTCACGGTGCGGCCGACGGTGTTCCTTGAGGGCTTCTTTCTGATGCTCGCCGCCGCCGGCGTGCGGGCCTCCGACGAGTTGGCGCTTCCGATGGGCGATGGCAAGACCTCGCCGATCTCGGCGGTCGATGTGGCGCGCGCGGTCGCGGCGATCCTCGACGATCCCGCACCACATATCGGACGAATCTACGATCTGACGGGGCCCGAATCCGCCGATCTGAACCACCATGCGCGTGCTTTCTCCGAGGCGCTCGGCAGGCCCATCCGATATCGCGACGTCCCGCTCACGGCGTGGAGCGAAGGCCTTCGGCGGGCGGGATTTCCCGAGCACGTCGTCAGCCATCTCTCGGCCATGACCGAGTTGAACAGGCAGGGGCGTTACGACCGTATGACGGACACCATATACACGCTCACGGGCGAAGTACCGGTGAACACGCGCGATTTCGTGAAGCGCCACGCCGCCGAATTCAAATAGTGTAGACTGGCGCTTTGATGAGGTGCTCGGCACAGATCGAAGCGGAATCCGACCGTTGCGGCGCCGGGATGGCGCGCTTTGGATCGCGGCCGTGCAATGGCTCGGCCGACCGGAATTCCGGCACAACAATCTGCCCGCGGTCACGCTCCGTCGTCGGTCTGGCGCAAGCGTATCGGGGCAATCCGACGCGGGCAGTCCAATGAGACCTATCAGGGAAGGGCAGGCGCTTCTGGCACGCTTCGTTCTGCTGCTGCTGTTGAGCGGCTGTGGCGAAGCGGATCAAATTGCGGAGCAGCAGTGTCGTTCCTTGGATGCCCGCAGTTCGGTACTCAGGACATTTTCGGACGATCAAAACAACAAGCTGGTGACTTTTACTCTCAAATACTCGAGTTCGCTTGAAGCAATGATGAATGCTGCGAAATCGGAAACCGAAAAATCGGCGATCTTGGACGGTGCAAGGAAAAGCGCTGTCTACAGCCTGGACGGCACGATACTCGTGAAGTCAAAGGACAAGGCAACGCGAGAAGTCACTTGCATTGCAATACTGTCCGTTAGCGTCCTGGATACGAGCGCGGAAAAAGAGATAGAATTTCAGGTGAAGCAAACGAGCGACGGAACGCGGCTCGTTTCAGTCAGTCCTTTTCTTTTCTCGGTAGACTAGTCCTGAAACGCCGAGCGGGCGTGCTCGGTATTCGGTCTGGTCGGCTATCGACCCGCCCGTGCGTCCGCGACCATTTGCTGAAGCTTTGATCACGCCTGCGCCGTGGCGACGCAGGCATCGTGCTTGACATCATGGGCCGCTCCCCCTGTGATAGGGCGGCACGAAAACAAAAAATGCAGTGCACAATCTCTGGGGAGGGATTCATGCCGGTCAGGAAGGCCGCCCGCTGGCTCGCGGGTCTGTCTGTCGCGCTTGCGGCGCTGGGCGTGGCAGGTGCCGCGCATGCGCAGGACAAGAAGATCAAGATCGGCGTGATCTTCGATCTGACCGGCCCGCTGGCCGGCGGCGGCTCCGAGCTGCAATACACCGGCGTCAAGATCATGCTCGACCACTACGCCAAGACCGGCGTCGATGGGTACAAGGTCGAGGCCGTCTATGCCGACGCGCAGAGCAAGCCGGATATTGCCATCAACGAGGCCGTCCGCCTGCTCGAGCAGGAAAAGGTCGATATGGTGATGGGCTTCTTCTCCTCGGCGCAATGCGTGCCGGTGGCGGCCCGGGTCGACCAGATGAAGAGGTTCATGTGGATCACGACCTGCATCTCATCGGGCGTGTTCGACGGCAAGAACTATAAATATGTGTTCCGTCCGCAGGCCGCCGGCAATCAGTACGGCATGATGACGACCGACTTCATCGCGCAATACTCCATGTCCAAGTTCGGCAAGGAGCCGAAGGACCTCCGTGTTGCCATCATCCATGAGGACGGCGCCTATGGCGTCGACGTCGCCAAGGGCAACGAGGCCGGTGCGAAGAAAGCCGGCTTCAACGTCGTGCTCAAGGAGGGCTATTCGGCGACTGCGCCCGATCTGTCGGCGCTGGTCACCAAGCTCAAGCGCGCCAAGCCCGACGTGATCTTCCACACCGGCTACAATCCGGACATTACGCTCCTATTCCGTCAGGCGCGCGAGCAGGGGCTGAAGTTCGGCGCCATCGTCGGCCACGGTGCCGGCTATGGCGTCTACGAAAAGCTGAAAGAAGGGCTCGGCGCCGACGCCAACTATCTCTTCAACACCGACCCGATCTCGATCTGGCTCGCCAACCAGAACGGCATGGATGCCAAGCTGCCGCCGGTCATCAAGATGGTCGGTGAGGCGTTCGACCGGCTGAAGCCCGGCGTGCCGATCCGCTCCGCCCATGTCGGCATCGGCGCGGCCAACGCCTATGTGTTCCTCGACGACGTGCTGCCGCGCGCAATCAAGAAGTATGGCGGCATCGATCCGGAAGCGCTGCGCAAGGCCGCGCTCGACACCGACATTCCCGAGGGCGGCACCATGCTCGGCTACGGCGTGAAGTTCTACGGCGAGGGCGAGCAGTACGCCGGCCAGAACGCGCGCTCGTTCCCGGTGGTGCTGCAATATATCGACGACAAATCCTATGTGGTGTGGCCGAAGAGCCAGATGCAGCGCGAGACCGTGCTGCCGCTGCCGGCCGGCACCACCTACAGCTACAAATAGCTCGCTCGCGAAGGGGACGCCGTGCTCGCCGTCGAAGGCCTGGTCAAGCGGTTTGGCGGCTTTCGCGCCGTCAACAACGTGTCGTTCCGCGTCAAGCAGGGCGAGATCCTCGGCCTGATCGGCCCGAACGGCTCGGGCAAGAGTACGATCTTTAACATGCTCTCAGGCACCTTGCCGCCGACCGAGGGCTCGATCCTGTTCGACGGCCGGGAGATCGCGGGTCTTGCTCCGCACCGGATCATCGTCGGCGGCATCGGCCGCACCTTCCAGATTCCGCGGCCGTTCCATCGGCTGAGCATTTTCGAGAATGTCGTGCTCGCCGGCTTCTACGGCCAGGGTCGCCACAGCCGCAGCAAGGCGGAGGAGGCGGCCGAGCGCGCGCTGGCGATGGTCGGCCTGCCGACCGATCGCCACAGCAGCGTCGAGGGCCTCGGGGCCGCGGGGTTGAAGAAGCTCGAACTCGCCAAGGCGCTCGCCACGGGACCGAAATTGCTGTTGGCCGACGAAAGCCTCGGCGGGCTCGACGAGACCGAGATGGACCAGGCCGCCGACATGCTGCGCCGGATCCGCGACGAACTCGGCATCACCATCATCTGGGTCGAGCACATCATGGGCGTCTTGATGCGGGTGGTCGACCGCGTGATGGTGCTGGATCACGGCGAGAAGATCGCCGAGGGCCTGCCGGCCGAGGTCGCCGGCGATGCAAAAGTGATCGAGGTCTATCTCGGTACCGATGCGGATGCGAGTCTGGCTGCCGCCGTCGCCGAGCAGGCGCGCCGCCGGATCGGGGCGTGACCAGCATGCTGGAGCTCCGATCGATCGACGCGGGTTATGGCAGCTTCCAGGCGCTGTTCGACGTCAGCCTCGACGTCAAGGCGGGCGAGGCGGTCGGTGTGATCGGTCCGAACGGCGCCGGCAAGACCACCTTGATGCGCGTGATCTCCGGCCTGATCCGCCCGAGTAACGGCAAGATATCGATGGAGGGGGCCGACGTCGTCAGGACGCCAGCGCATCGCATCGTCAGCCTCGGGATTGCGCATGTGCCAGAGAACCGCAGGCTGTTTCCGCGGCTCACCGTCGACGACAATCTGAAGATGGGCGCCTACATGCCCGGCGCCCGCGCGCATTACGCCGAGCGGCTCGATTTCGTGTTCGAGTTGTTCCCGCGCATGAAGGAGCGTCGCCACCAGATGGCCGGCACCATGTCGGGCGGCGAGCAGCAGATGTGCGCGATCGGCCGCGCGCTGATGTCGAACCCGAAACTGCTGCTGCTCGACGAGCCCTCGGCCGGACTCGCGCCAGTCGTGGTGCAGCAGGTGTTCGAGCTGGTCAAGCGCATCCGCGCCAGCGGGCTCACGGTGCTGATCGTGGAGCAGAACGTGCAGCAGGTGCTGCGCGTGGTCGACCGCGCCTATCTCCTGGAAGCCGGCAGCATCCGCGCCGCCGGCACGGCGGCGGAGCTCGCAGCCAGCGACACCATCAAGCAGGCGTATCTCGGGGTGTAGGATGATGACAGCAGGCCGTGCGAGTGCGCTCACATATTTCCCCGTCATCCTGAGGTGCGAGGTCAGCGGCGCACTTGCGCCGCTGGGCGAGCCTCGAAGGATGAATCGGCCACAGACGGGCCGTGCATCCTTCGAGGCGCGCGAGAGCGCGCACCTCAGGATGACGGCTAACTGGATAATGACGTCACGGTCTCCGGTGTAGCCATGCAATCCTTCCTCGACATCTTCGACATCTACCTGCTGGAGGCCGTGATCAACGGTATCCTGCTCGGCGGCGTGCTGGCGCTGTTGGCGCTCGGGCTGAACCTGATCTTCGGCGTCATCGACGTCACCTGGATCTGCTACGCCGAGCTCGTGATGATCGGCATGTACGGCATGTACTACCTCGTGCAGGTCTTTCATCTGCCGTACTGGGCCGCCGCGCCGCTCGTCATCCTGCTGGTGGCGCTGCTCGGCGCCGCGCTGCATTTCCTGGTCATCGCGCCGCTGTTGACGGCGCCGCCGATCAACCAGTTGCTCGCCACCGGCGGCGTGCTGTTCATCCTGCAGAGTTTTGCCACCGTCGCCTTCGGCATCGACTTCCGCAATCTCGGCATCCGCCTCCCGGTCCTGGCGCTCGGCGAGATGAATTTCAGTTACGCGCGACTATTGTCGTTCGGCGCGGCGCTGGTCGGCATGGTGGGCGTCTATCTGTTCCTGACCCGCACCTTCACCGGCACCGCAATTCGCGCCATCGCACAGGACCGCCAGATCATGCCGCTGATGGGCGTCGACCCAAAGCGCATCTATCTCGTCACCTCCGCGATCGGCGGCGGGCTCGCCGGTCTCGCGGCGTGCCTCTTGGTACTGCAATATGACGTGCATCCGTTCGTCGGGCTGTCGTTCGGGCCGATCACCTTCCTGATATGCGTGCTCGGCGGCCTCGGCAATTTCATCGGCGGCTTCATTGCCGCTTTCGTATTTGCCGAGATCATCTCGCTCGGCGGCCTGTTCTCCGATCTCGAATGGGGCTACGTGCTGGCGTTCGCCTTCTTCATCGTCATGATGTTCATCCGGCCCGCGGGCCTGCTCGCGAGGCGCTCGTGAACAGGCAGGTCGCCTTCTGGATCATCGCGCTGCTCGCGCTCGTCGCGCTGCCCTTCGTGCATCGTGATCCCTATCACCTGCACGTGCTGGTGCTGATTCTGATCTGGTCGTTCGCCTACACCTCCTGGTCGATCATGGGCCGCTTCGGCTTGGTCTCGCTCGGCCATGGCGGCTTCATGGGGATCGGCGCCTATGTCACCGCGCTGCTCTGGAACCACCTCGGCGTCTCGCCCTGGATCGGCATCCCCCTGAGCATGGCGACCGCGGGCGTGCTCGCGCTGATCGTCGCCTATCCCTGCTTCCGCTTCCGCATCACCGGGCACTATTTCGTGCTGGTGACATTGGCGCTGTCGGGCATCGTGCTGCAGGTCATCACCGCGACCCGCGACTATACCGGCGGCTCGCTCGGCTATACGCCGCAGCGCGCGCCGAGCGGCAAGGGGCTGTTCGCGCTGCAATTCGACGACAAGATCACCTGGTATCTGATCGCGCTCGCGGTCTGGGTCGCAGGCCTCGTGATCTGGCGCGCGATCGACCGCAGCATGATCCGCCATGCCATGGAGGCGATCTCGGAGGATGAGGATGCGGCGGCAGCGGCCGGCGTCAACGTCACCGCCGAGAAGCTCAAGATCACGCTGATCAGTGCGCTGATGACCGCGCTCGCCGGTGCGCTCTACTGCCAGTACCAGATGTTCATCTCGCCGGACACCGTGAGCGGTATCGCGGTCTCCTTGCAGATGGTGTTCGCGGCGATCGTCGGCGGCGTCTATGTCGCGCTGGGGCCGACGGTCGGCGCTATCATCACCATCGTGCTGGCCGAGGTGCTGCGCATCTCGTTCGGCACCAAGGCGGTCGGCTGGGACAATCTGGTCTATGGCGTGCTGCTGGTGCTGTTCATCATCTTCCTGCCCAAGGGCATTCTTGGTAGCGTGATCGACCGGATCAAATCGCCACGCAAGCCGTCGAGAGGCCATGAGCAGCAAACCGTCCCCATCGCTCGCCGATGAACTGAAACCCTTTGTCGCACCGTTCCGCTTCGACGGCGCAGGCGAATTTCGCCTGAAGTCGTATCCGACCGCCGAGAAGGGCGGCATCGACAAGGACGCCGGCGGCAAGATCATCGAGGCCAACCGCAAGCGGCTCAACGATTTCCAGGAGAAGCTCTACGCCCAGGACCGCTGGTCGCTGCTCCTGATCTTCCAGGGCATGGACGCTGCCGGCAAGGACAGTGCGATCAAGAGCGTGTTCGAGGGCGTCAACCCGCAGGGCTGCGAGGTCTCCTCGTTCAAGCAGCCCTCGACCAAGGAGCTCGACCACGACTTCATGTGGCGCGCCATGATCGCGCTGCCGGAGCGCGGCCACATCGGCATCTTCAACCGCTCCTATTACGAAGAATGCCTGGTGGTGCGGGTGCATCCCGAGGTGCTCGGCAAGCAGAAGCTCCCGAAGAAGCTGGTGACCAAGGACATCTGGCGCGAGCGCTTCGAGGACATTGCCGCGATCGAGCGCTATCTGTCGCGCAACGGCACCATGATCCTGAAATTCTTCCTGCATGTCTCCAAGGAGGAGCAGCGCCGGCGCTTCCTCGACCGGCTCGAGGAGCCGGCCAAGAACTGGAAGTTCTCGATGGCCGACGTCACCGAGCGCGCGCTGTGGGCCAAATACCAGGCGGCCTATCAGGACATGATCCACCACACCGCGACCGGGGATGCGCCCTGGCACATCGTCCCCGCCGACCACAAATGGTTCGCCCGCGTCGTGATCGGCTCGACCATCGTCAATGCGCTCGACAGGCTCGAGCTGAAATTCCCCGAGGTCGACAAGGCGGACCTCAGCGAATTCAAGCGCGTCCGCGCGGCGCTAGAGGCGGAAGGCAAGGGCGCGGCGGAAAACAAGGTGCCCGCGAAGAAGGAAGCGGTGAAAAAGTAGCGCCGCGTCTTTCTCTCGCTCGTGGGGCTTGCACGATTTCTGAATAATAGAAAAATGCCGCTGATTTGCCCGACGTGTCAAGCTGCCATGTCGAACGCCGGCAGCCGTCGGCTACTGTGCATGGGGTTGTTTTCGATATTTTGGCAATGCGCCCCTGCGACGGGGCGAGGGAACCCTAGGCGGGTCCCTCGCCCCGTGCGGCATCAAGCACACCAGTCGCTAGCCCTTGCGCGAAGGCATCCAGGCGGACAGCAGATAGAAGCCGATCGCGACGATCAGGAGATAGCGGAAGCCGAGCAGGGTCGAGCACGACTCGGCGAGGCCGCCGATGACCGATCCCGCGATGTTGGATCCGAACGCCTGATCGGGATTGGCTTCGTCGCGGAACGAGCGGGCGAAGATCACGCCGGCGAAGAACATCGGGCCGAGCGCCAGCGCGCACGGGATCACGTAGCGCCAGACGATGCCGCCGCTGAGGAACGTGTCCAGCGGCACCAGCACCGAGACCGCCAGCAGCGCCAGCAGCCCGGCATAGTGCCGCGCCAGCCGGGTGGACGGCACCTTGATCACGTACAAATTGGCGGCGAGGATCAACAATAGCGCGGTGAAGAACACCGCCGAGTTGACCAGCCAGGTGCTGCCGAACAACAGCGCCATTTGCACCACCGCCTTGGTCTCGAGCAGCATGAACGCCGCGCCGAGGAAGAACATCCGGTTGTTGGGCCGCCAGGCGCCCTTCGGCTTGAACAGATAGACCAGACCGAGCCCGAGCACGCCGAGCAGGATCATCGAGCGAACGGTCAGGTCGGGGATCAGCCTGCCGCTGACATAGAGGAACGGCCAGTCGTCGCTGGTCGATTGCTTGGCGCCTTCATTGTCGACCACCAGTTTCGCCGGCGCCAGCGGCACCCAGTCGCCGTGCTGGGCGGCAGCCTTGTCCTGTGGCTTCTCAAAGCCGTCGACCGCCAGGTTCTCCGGCGGAATGCTGTTCAGCCAGAATTGGCCGCGGTCGCGGAACGCGGTGGAGATGCGCGGATTGCAGCCCGCGATGATGGTGGTGAAGCCGACCGCTTCGGACGAGGTCAGCGTTTCCTTGTAGGGCAGCGGCAGCACCAGCGGATCGCAGCCGAACACCTGCTTCGCCATCTCGGCGACGCGCTGCACGATCCAGCCCTGGCGATAGTAGTTGTACATCACGAACACGCCGTCCTGCTTCAGCACACGGCGGACATCCTGGAACGCCTGTTCGGTGAACAGATAGCTTTCGAGGCGGATGTTGGCGTAGCCGCTGTGCAGGATCAGCGAGTCGACGAGCGCATACACCACCAGATCGTATTTGCGTTCGGTGGTGCGCAGGAAATGCCGACCGTCGTCGAGATGCGGCACCACCCTCGGATCCTGATAGGGCTTGTCGGGATGGTTGTGGATGCCGATGTTCTGGATCACGGGATCGATCTCGACCGCATCGATGCGCTCGACGCCGAAGCGCAAGGCGTGCGCCAGGTCGTTGCCGGAGCCGGCGCCGATGATCATGACGTCCTTGAACGGCGCGCCACCGCTATGCTTCTGCAGCAGGTGGATCAGCGAATAGGACGAGCCGCGTTCGCTGAACGGCATCATTTCCTGATGGCCGATGCTGTTGACGGTGATCACGCCGTTGGATTTGTTGAGGTCGACGGCGTAGTAGGGCGACCAGCGGATGTCGTGGCTGCCGGAACGATCGGTGTAGTAGGCGGTAAATCCCACCACGACGATGATCGTCACGAGGCGCAGCAGCGACAGCGCCTTGTCCTGGTAGAGCAAATAGACGATGCCGGCGCAGCTGATGCCGAACCAGACCACCGGCGGCGCCTGCGCGAACGACAACAGCGAGAACCCGACGATGCCCGCGAGGCTGCCGCCGATATTCAGCGAATAGCCGGCGACGCGGTTGGGGTAGGCGTCGAAGGCGCGGCCGAGCGTCTGGCCGAGGCCGACGAACATCAGCGCGATCAGCACGAAGAACAGCCCGGCGATCGCCTCGATCGGCACGACGAATTTGGCGAGATCCGGGTTGCGATACTCGGTGCCGAAAAACACTTCCTGCGGCGAGGCCTGATGGCCGACGTCGACCGCGAACTGGCCCCAGTTGGAATACAGCATCATGATCGTGGCCACGGCGGCGAAGGTCACTAGGGCGAGCCCCGGAAACAGCGCGAGCCAGTTGGTGCTCCGCCGCGCGGCAAGGCAGCCGCAGGACATGCCGAGGAAGGCCGCGAGCAGCACGATATTGGTGAAGAATTGCAGGAACACGACCTTGGCCGAGAACCAGCGGATGCAGGCGAGTTCGAGGAACAGGATCAGGAATCCGACCAGGAAGAGATTGAAGCCGGCTTGGCGCTGATTGGGCCCATCGGCCAGATTCGTCGTGGACATGATCCTGATATCTCCTTAACCAACCAAAGGACGCGCCCCAATACCCGGTCGCCGCCGGCACACTAGATGCAACCGGTTGAGCAAAGATTGATTTGCCCGGCCGCATACGTGTTGCGGTTGGCGCCGCTGCCACGCAAGGAGTCATGGTGTAGGAAAGGTTTCGCTGCGAGCGGGTCGCGCCCCGCCTTTTACCCCGGGCGTCGATTGTTCATGGCAGGAGCGAAAAGGGATGGAGCCCTTTCGGCAGCGTGTCCCTCACCGGTCGGCAATGGCCGTCCTCACGCCGCTTCTTCGCCAAACACCATCTGCCAGCCCTTGCGCGTATCCATGTATTCCCGCACCTGCTTGATGCGGCCCGCCTCGACCACGAACACGAAGCAATAGTCATTGTCGTAGGGCCGGCCGCCCGGCAGCGTCGCGCGCGTGCGCTCCTCGACGATCACGCAGTCGCCGTCGGCATGAACGGCGCGGAACGCGATGTCGACCTCGGAGAACAGGCGGTGCATCTCGGTTGCGATGAAGCGGGCGATCGCATCCGCGCCGATCATGTGATCGGTGTGATCGAGCGCGACCGCGGTGGCGTTGCGCGCCGGCGCGATCCATTCGGCATCCGGTGCGAACACGGCAGCAATCAGGTCGGCGTCGCGGGTCCTGAACGTCTGCCAGGCGTTGAGGACGATTTCCTTGTTGGTTGGGCTCGTCATTGCGATGTCTCCAGGGGGTGATCGATCGGCTCGATTTAGGTCAGTGCTGCGGTTCGCGCTGGCCGGAATCGGACCTCATCACCGCAGGCCACTTTCCCTGATCGCGCGATACGCTAGTGTCCGATCATGCTCAGCTTCGAGGTCTGCAACGCTGCGCGGCTGCGGCGCGACGCGCGCTATGACGGCCGCTTCTTCACCGCGGTGAAGACGACCCGGATCTATTGCCGCCCGGTCTGTCCGGTGAAGCACCCGCTGCCGCGCAACGTCAGCTACTACCCCACTGCCGCTGCTGCCGAGGCGGCGGGCTATCGGCCATGCCTGCGCTGCCGTCCCGAAACCGCACCGTTCTGTCCGGCACGGAACGGCACCCGCTCCACGGTTGCGCGTGCGCTGAAGCTGATCGACGACGGCGCGCTCGAGCGCGGCTCGGTTGCCGCGTTGGCCGATCGGCTCGGCATCACCTCGCGCCACCTTGGGCGGCTGTTCGAGCGCCACGTCGGCGCCAGCCCGCAGCAGGTCGCGACCACCCGCCGCGTGCAGCGCGCCAAGCGGCTGATCGACACCACCGACGATGCGATGACCGAGATCGCCTTCCGTGCCGGCTTCGGCAGCGTCCGCCGTTTCAACGCCGCCTTCGCCGGTCTCTACGGCCGCTCGCCGTCGAGCCTGCGCGCGTCTTCACGCGGCCGGAGGTGAGGGGACAGCGCCGAGCCATGCGGCACGATAGGTCAACCCCGCTGACCATCTTTACCCATTGCGGCGGCTTGCCATAATCGTCTAGAACGACGGCGTCCAAGCGCTCCCGGCAACCAACCGTCAACGGTTTTGCCCGAGGATTTCGGCGCTCAACAGGGTCTGGCAATGCTGATTCGCGGCCAAATCGATGGGATTTCGGGGGAGGTGGCCCAGGCTACCGCCACGTTCCCGGCCGCACGGCCCACCCTGCTTATTGGCGGCCTGCTTCTTACCTGCCCCTGAGGGCCGGCTGGGCATTTGCGCCTGGGCACTCAGGGGTTTGTACGAGATCACCGGACCCCGACAATCGCCCAAGCAATTGCTCAAGCAGCAACATGACGGGCGCCAAGCTTAAAGGAATTTCTGACATGGCCACCGCTGATAAGTCCGATAAGGACCGCGTCATCATTTTCGACACCACCCTGCGCGACGGCGAGCAGTGCCCCGGCGCCACCATGACCTTCGAGGAGAAGCTCGAGGTCGCCGAGTTGCTGGACGATATGGGCGTCGACGTCATCGAGGCCGGCTTCCCGATCACCTCGGAAGGCGACTTCCAGGCGGTCAGCGAGATCGCCCGCCGCTCCAAGAACGCGGTTATCGCGGGGCTCTCCCGCGCCCATCCGGCCGACATCGACCGCTGCGCCGAAGCCGTCAAGTTCGCCCGCCGCGGCCGTGTCCACACCGTGATCGCGACTTCGCCGCTGCACATGCGCGTGAAGCTGAACAAGACCCCCGAGGAGGTCATCGAGACCTCGGTCGCGATGGTCGCCCGCGCCCGCAACCAGATCGACGACGTCGAATGGTCGGCCGAGGACGGCACCCGCAGCGAGATGGACTATCTGTGCCGGATCGTCGAAGCCGTGATCAAGGCCGGCGCCACCACGGTCAACATCCCCGACACCGTCGGCTACACGGTGCCGGAGGAATACACCCACTTCATGCGAACCTTGATCGAGCGGGTGCCGAATTCCGACAAGGCGATCTTCTCGGTCCATTGCCACAACGACCTCGGCATGGCGGTCGCGAATTCGCTGGCCGGCATCGTCGGCGGCGCGCGGCAGGTCGAATGCACTGTCAATGGCATCGGCGAGCGCGCCGGCAATGCCGCGCTGGAAGAGATCGTGATGGCGATCAATGTGCGGAACGACAAGTTTCCGTACTGGAACAAGATCGACACCACGCAGCTCACCCGCGCCTCGAAGGTGGTGTCGGCTGCCACCTCGTTCCCGGTGCAGTACAACAAGGCGATCGTCGGCCGTAACGCGTTCGCCCATGAGAGCGGCATCCATCAGGACGGCGTGCTGAAGGACGCCTCGACCTACGAGATCATGCGGCCCGAGATGGTCGGCCTGAAGCAGTCCTCGCTGGTGCTCGGCAAGCATTCCGGCCGCCACGCCTTCATCCACAAGCTGGAGGAGATGGGCTACAAGCTCGGCGCCAACCAGCTGGAGGATGCCTTTACGCGGATGAAGGCGCTCGCCGACCGCAAGAAGGATATCTACGACGAGGACATCGAGGCGCTGGTCGATCAGGAGATGGCGGCCGCGCACGACCGCATCAAGCTGGCTTCGCTGACCGTGATCGCCGGCACCCATGGCCCGCAGCGCGCGACCATGAAGCTCGACGTCGACGGCCAGATCAAGATCGAGGAGGCCGAGGGCAACGGCCCGGTCGATGCCGTGTTCAACTGCATCAAGCGCCTGGTGCCGCACGAGGCCAAGCTGGAACTCTACCAGGTCCACGCGGTAACCGAAGGCACCGATGCGCAGGCCGAAGTCTCGGTCCGCCTCGCCCACGAAGGCCGCTCGATGACCGCGCGTGCCGCCGATCCGGACACGCTGGTCGCGTCCGCAAAAGCCTATCTCGGTGCGCTGAACAAGATCGTGATGAAGCGCCAGCGCGACGTCCCGGCCGCCAAGGTCGTGGGCTGATCGACGCGAGCAGGATCGACAAGTTGAAACGCGGCGCTTTGGCGCCGCGTTTTTGTTTTGAGGCGCACGCATTCAAACCCGTCATCCTGAGGTGCGAGCTCTTGCGAGCCTCGAAGGATGAATCGGCCCCTACTGCTTCAGCACGTCGCGATCCCTTCGCGGAAGGACCCGCGCCGTCGCCCTTCGAGGCTCGCTTCGCTCGCACCTCAGGGTGACGGGGAACAGAGCTTTCCCGTCATTGCGGACGCAGCGAAGCAATCCATCTCACGGCTTGCCGATGCATGGATTGCTTCGTCGCTCCGCTCCTCGCAATGACGGCTATGGGTGATCGGCTTGGGATAAGATCCGCCTCACTTGACCATTGTTGGAATCTTATCCCAACAATCCGTTCTATCCCGCACTGCTTTGGAATCTTCCGCGCCGGCCCCGGCGCTACCCTGCGTTCTTTCCCGGGGACGCCGCCCATGCCGCTTGCCTCCATCGACGTCGACATCCCGCGCGCCGCCACGCCGGCGGAAACCGCGCTCACCCGCCGGGTCGATCTCACCACGCTCCGCCTGTTCGTCGCCGTCTGCGACGAGCAGAACCTCACCCGCGCCGCGCTGCGCGAGGGGATCGCGGCTTCCGCGGTGTCGAAACGGATGAACGATTTCGAGCTGGCGTTCGGCGTCACGCTGTTTAAGCGGCTCGCCAAGGGCATGGCGTTGACGCCGGCCGGCGAGGCGCTGCTGCATCACGCCCGGGTCACGCTGCTCAACGTCGAGAAGATCGCGGTCGAGCTGTCGGAATATTCGCAAGGCGTGCGCGGCCATGTCCGCATGCTCGCCAACCTCTCGGCGATCGTGCAGTATTTGCCCGAGGACCTCTCCGCCTTCTTCGCGGCGCACGAGCTGCTTCGCGTCGATCTGCAGGAGCGGCCGAGCGGGCAGGTGGTGCGCGGCATCGAGGAGGGTGCGGCCGAGATCGGCATCTGCTCGGCCGAGGCCGACAGCCGCGCGCTCGAAGCCTTCCATTATCGCTACGACAATCTGGTGGTTGTGATGCGGGGGGACCATCCGCTGGCCGGCCGCGAGAAATTGCTGTTCACCGAGACGCTCGATTTCGACCATATCGGCCTGCACACCGCGAGCTCGATCTATCTGCGTTCGCAATACGCGGCGACGCAAGCGGGCAAGACGATGCGGCTGCGCATCAACGTGCCAGGCTTCGATGCGGTCTGCCGCATGGTGCAGGCCAATATGGGCCTCGGCCTGATTCCGGATCGCGCCTTCGCGGTCGTCGGAGCCGGCATGGGCCTTCGTGCGATTCCCCTGCGTGACGATTGGGGGCGGCGCGAGCTGAAGATCGTGGTCCGCGATGCCGCGCGGCTTTCCGGGACCGGCCGCCTGATGCTGGACTATCTGCGCGCCGTCGAAACGGATCGGGTCGGGCGGGTCGGCTAGCGCTTCGATCCCCTACAGCCGGCGGAGCCTTAGCCAGCCGTCGCCTGGATTGAACGCAAAAGCGCGCGTGATCGGCTGATCGCCGATCGCGCCTTCGGCGTTGCATCAGCCTCATTATCTCCCTGCAAAATCTTCATGCCGCAGGGGCCTTCCGGTCGCTCCTTCGCGGGTTACGTATTGGACAACGATGCACTGCAGTGCCGGTACGCATGATTAGCGACGCCGTTGGCACGCATCCGGCAACGCGACAGAGGGGACAGGAGCGCGACGATGACGAACACGATTTCCGGCATTCGAATCCCGGACAGCAAGATCGCGCGGGAGGCCGCCGAGTTGGTGCGGCAATACGAAACCGAGATGCTGTTCAATCACTCGGTTCGCGTGTTCGTGTTCGGCGCGCTCAAGGGCGTCAGGCAGAATCTGACGTTCGACCCTGAACTGCTTTATGTCGCCGCGCTGTTTCATGACCTCGGCCTTGTCGATCACTTCCACACCGAGACCAAGCGGTTTGAAGTCGACGGCGCCGATGCGGCGCGCGCATTCCTCAGAAGCCACGGCATCCCAGAGCCGAAAGCCGATCTGGTGTGGGAAGCGATTGCGCTACACACCACGCCCGGCATCCCGCAATACATGCGACCGGAAATCGCGCTCACCAATGCGGGCGTTCTGGTCGATGCTGTCGGCATCGGATACGACGACTACACGGCCGAGCAGCGCGACAGCGTGATTGCCGCGTTTCCGCGCGGTGATTTCAAGAACGAGTTCATCGAGGTCCAGACCTGCTCGGCCCTGAAGAAGCCCCAGACCACGTTCGGCACGGTCAATTTCGATTTTATCGCGGAGCGCGACCCCGCGTTTCACCGGCCGAACGCCTGCAGTCGGATCCGCAACACGCGGTGGCCCAGCTGAACCGGGCGGTGCTGGATATTAGCCGCCGTCAAGCGCGGCGAGACGATCGGCTTCCGCGATGTCTTCGACGGTGTTGGCGTTGAAGAACGGATCCAGCGGCTCGGTCGGCCATTCGACCGTTGCGAGCGGATAGCGCGCGGTCCAGCGATCGATCCTGCGCACGTCCTCCTCGACCAGCGCGTGGCGCAATTCACCGCGCAAGCGCACGCTCCAGAGACCGATCACCGGGTGCACCTGCCCGCCGGATGAGGCGACCGCGAGCTCGGCATTCTCGGCCGCGCGCGCCTGCTCCAGGCGTGCGACAAGATCGCGCGGCAGAAACGGGCAGTCGCCCGCCGCGCTCAGCACCCATTTCGCATCCGGCCGGTTGGCCGCAGTCCAGTCCAGCGCGGCCAGGATGCCGGCGAGGGGGCCCGGATAATCGGCGACATCGTCGGCGACGACCGGAAGGCCGAAGGCGGCGAAGCGCGCGGGATCGCCATTGGCGTTGATGATCAGCCCGCCGCATTGCGGGGTGAGACGGTCGATCACCCGCTGCAGAATGGTCCGGCCGGCGATCTTGCGCATCGGCTTGTCGCCGCCGCCCATCCGCCGCGCGAGGCCGCCGGCCAGCAGCACGCCCGGGATATTAGTCATTATCGGCCTCGCCCTTGCGCTTGTGCCGCATCGATTCCTCTTCGACATAGTCGAGGTTCTGGTCGTAGACGATCCGCGCCTCACCCGACAGCGCGATGAAGCGCTTGCCGCGGGCGCGGCCGACCAAGGTCAATCCGACCTGCCGCGCCAGATCGACGCCCCATGCGGTGAATCCGGAGCGGGAGACCAGGATCGGGATGCCCATCCGCACCGTCTTGATCACCATCTCGGAGGTGAGCCGTCCGGTGGTGTAGAGGATCTTGTCGGCGGGATCGACATTGTGGCGATAGATCCAGCCCGCGATCTTGTCGACGGCGTTATGCCGGCCGACATCCTCGGTGTAGCAGACCGGCGTGCTCTCCTTGCACAGCACGCAGCCGTGGATGGCCCCCGCTTCCAGATAGAGCGACGGCATGGTGTTGATGGTGTGCGTCATCCGGTAGAGCCACGAGGTGCGTAGCTCGGCCTTCGGCAGCGCAACCTTCTCGACGGCCTCGAGCAGGTCGCCGAACGCCGTTCCCTGGGCGCAGCCCGAGGTCTGGGTGCGCTTCTTCAGCTTCGCCTCGAAATTGGTGTGGTGCTCGGTGCGGACCACCACCACCTGGAGATCGTCGTCATATTCGACCTCGGTGACGACGTCGTCGTATTTGAGCATGTTCTGGTTCAGGAGGTAGCCGAGCGCGAGGTATTCGGGATAGTCGTTGATCGTCATCATCGTGACGATCTCCTGCGCGTTGAGGTACAGCGTCAGCGGCCGCTCGACCGGTACCCTGATCTCGGTCGGCGCGCCGGTCTGATCGACGCCTGTGACGCGCTCCGTCAGCCGTGGGTCGTCCGGGTCAGGAACAATAAGGGGAGCGGTGGTCTTCTCGGTCACTGGCGCATATCCAGACGGGTTCACATGGCAGCGAAGCAGGGGATATAAGCACGATCGGAGACGGACTGGCCACTCTCCGCCGCTTCGCCGGAACTGCCAAGGATTCGTCAAGGATGGTCCGGCTTTGAGGATAACGCTGCAGTTCGCGATGTGGGTCGAACAAATCTTGTCGATGGCCGAGGACTGAGGACATCATGGCGCAGCTTTCCGACGACTGCTTCGCGTTCGGCGGACCGATGATGTCGGTCGACGAGGCCGTCGCGATCATCGCGTCGCGCGTCAAGCCTGTCGGCGAGACGGAAACCGTTGCCCTGGTCGACGCCGATGGACGCATCCTCAGCCAGGATGTCGCTGCGCCGCTGCCGCTGCCGCCTTTCATGAATTCCGCCGTCGACGGTTACGCGGTCTCCGGTGCAGACCTGCCGGCGAGCGGCGAGCGCGCGTTTCCCGTTCTGGGCCGTGTGCAGGCGGGAGCGCCGGCGCAGCCCGCGCGGCCCGGTCAGGCGGTGCGGATTTTCACCGGTGCGCCGATGCCCGACGGCACCGATACCGTGTTCATGCAGGAAGACGTGCGGATCGACGATGCGGGCAACGTGATCCTGCCGTCCGGCCTGAAGGCCGGCGCCAATGTGCGTCCGGCCGGCGAAGACATTGCGCGCGGCCATGTCGCGCTGGCGGCGGGGCGGCGGCTGCGGCCGCAGGACATCGCGGTTGCCGCTGCCTTCGGGCTCACCACGCTAGACGTGGTGCGGAGCCTGCGTGTCGGGGTGTTCTCGACCGGCGACGAGCTGGCCGCGCCGGGGAGCGCGCGTGCTGAAGCTCAATTGTTCGATTCCAACCGCTTCATGCTGATCGCGATGTTGCGGCGGCTCGGTTGCGATGTCGGTGATCTCGGCATCCTGCGCGACGAACGCGCCGGGCTCGCCGCTGCGCTCAAGCAGGCCGCGCAACGATACGACCTGATCCTCACCACCGGCGGCGTCTCGACCGGCGAAGAGGACCACGTCAAGGCCGGCATCGAACAGGCCGGCTCGCTGGTGCTGTGGCGGATGGCGATCAAGCCTGGCCGTCCGGTGGCGATGGGAATCATCGACGGCACGCCGCTGATCGGTCTGCCTGGCAACCCGGTGGCGAGCTTCGTCACCTTCGTCCATGTGGTGCGGCCGACCGTGCTGGCGCTGTCAGGAGCTAAGCCGTCTGCCTTGCTGCCGATGCCGGTCCGGGCCGCCTTCGGCTACAACAAGAAGAGCGGCCGCCGCGAATATGTCCGCGCCTCGCTGCGGTGGGCGGCGGACGGCGCGCTGGAAGCCACCAAGTTTCCCCGCGAAGGGGCCGGCCTGTTGTCGTCGCTGGTCGAGACGGATGGGCTGATCGAGCTCGGCGAAGCCATCGTGCGGGTCGAGCCGGGCGATACGGTCGGCTTTCTCGGCTACGCCGACCTGCTCTGAGGCCGCGAGATGCGGTCGCGATCGCGCGAGCTGGATGCTCGCGTGATTGGGAATTCAGATCGATCGATAGGCAAACATTAACAACGGCCTGCGCGGCAACCCGACGCTGCTAGAGGCGTTCTAAATCTGCTTGCCTGTGGCATGCCAGAGAATAGAGTTGGGTCGAACCGGCGCAACTTGCGCAAAGCCGGGTTCCAAGGCGAGGTTTCATGAGTGGAGACGACGTTCACAAGGTCCGCGCGTTCGAGCATCCCGGAGCCGGCAGGAAGCGGGCGAAAGCCACGCCCAAGGGACGCCAGGTCGACCCCGCGGCCGCTCATGAGATCGAGGTGCTGCTCGCCGACCGGCCGAGGCGTCGCGACCTGCTGATCGAATACCTCCATCTGATCCAGGACAAGTATCACCAGATCTCGGCGCAGCATCTTGCGGCGCTCGCCGACGAGATGAAACTATCGTTCGCCGAGGTGTTCGAGACCGCGACCTTCTATGCGCATTTCGACATCGTGAAGGAAGGCGAGCCTGATATCGCGCCGCTCACCGTGCGGGTGTGCGATTCACTGACCTGCGCGATGCTCGGCGGCGAGAAGCTGCTGAAGGATCTCCAGAGCCGCGCCGGCCCCGGCATCCGTGTCGTGCGTGCGCCGTGCGTCGGCCGATGCGACACCGCACCCGCTGCGGAGGTCGGCCACAACTTCATCGATCATGCGACCGTCAGCAACGTGCTCGCTGCGGCGAAGAACGGCGACACCCATGTGCATCTGCCGCCTTACGTCGATTACGACGCTTATGTCGCTGACGGCGGATACCAGCTGCTGACGCGGCTGCGCTCGGGCGAGCTGCCGCGCGAAGACCTGCTGAAGGCGCTCGACGATGCGTCGTTGCGCGGTCTTGGCGGCGCCGGTTTCCCCACGGGCCGCAAGTGGCGGGCCGTGCTCGGCGAACCCGGTCCGCGGCTGATGGCTGTCAACGGTGACGAGGGCGAGCCCGGCACGATCAAGGACCGCTACTATCTCGAGCGCGATCCGCATCGCTTCCTCGAGGGCATGCTGGTCGGCGCCCACGTGGTCGAGGCGCCGGAAGTCTACATCTACATCCGCGATGAGTATCCCGCCTGCCGCGAGATCCTCGCGCGCGAGATCGCAAAACTTCCACCCGGCGGTCCTGTGCTGCATCTGCGACGCGGCGGCGGCGCCTATATCTGCGGCGAGGAATCCTCGCTGCTGGAATCGATCGAGGGCAAGCGCGGCCTGCCGCGGCACAAGCCGCCATATCCGTTCCAGGTCGGACTGTTCGGCCTGCCGACGCTGATCAACAACATCGAGACGTTGTGGTGGGTGCGCGACATCGTCGAGAAGGGCGCCGACTGGTGGAAGAGCCACGGCCGCAACGAGCGCCACGGCCTGCGCAGCTTCTCGGTGTCGGGACGCGTCAAGGATCCCGGCGTCAAGCTCGCGCCCGCCGGCATCACCCTGCGCGAGCTGATCGACGAATTCTGCGGCGGCATGGCCGACGGCCATACCCTGCAGGCCTACCTGCCGGGCGGCGCGTCCGGCGGCATCCTGCCGGCCTCGATGGACGACATCCCGCTCGATTTCGGCACGCTGGAGAAATACGGCTGCTTCATCGGCTCCGCCGCCGTCGTCGTGCTCTCGCAGGCCGATGACGTCAGGGACGCCGCGCTCAACCTGATGAAGTTCTTCGAGGACGAGAGCTGCGGGCAATGCACGCCCTGCCGCGCCGGAACCGAGAAGGCGGCACTCTTGATGCAGCAACCGGTCTGGAACAAGGAGCTGCTCGACCAATTGAGCCAGGCGATGCGCGATGCATCGATCTGTGGCCTCGGTCAGGCGGCCTCCAATCCGCTGACCTCAGTGATCAAATATTTTCCGGACGGGTTTCGTCCGCAGCAAGCCGCCGAATAGGCGGACCAAGCAGGCGAACTTCGACGAGGATTTTGAATGAGCAACGATCACAACTCCGGCCAGACGATCCAGTTCGAGCTCGACGGCCATCAGGTCGAGGCGCGGGCCGGCGAAACGATCTGGCAGGTCGCCAAGCGCCAGGGCACCGAGATCCCGCATCTCTGCTATTCGCCCGCGCCGGACTATCGGCCGGACGGCAATTGCCGCGCCTGCATGGTCGAGATCGAAGGCGAGCGCGTGCTGGCGGCGTCCTGCAAGCGGACGCCTTCGGTCGGCATGAAAGTGAAGTCCGCCAGCCAGCGCGCCGTCGCGGCGCAGAAGATGGTGATGGAGCTGCTCGTCGCCGACCAGCCGGCGCGCGAGACCTCGCACGATCCGGATTCGAAATTCTGGCACTGGGCCGAGAAGACCGGCGTGACCGAAAGCCGCTTCCCCGCCACCGAGCGCTGGCATGCCGACACCAGCCATCCGGCGATGCGCGTCAATCTCGACGCCTGCATCCAGTGTGGTCTGTGCGTGCGGGCCTGCCGCGAGGTGCAGGTCAACGACGTCATCGGCATGGCTTATCGTAGTCACGGCTCGAAGATCGTGTTCGACTTCGACGATCCGATGGGAGAATCGACCTGCGTCGCCTGCGGCGAATGCGTCCAGGCGTGTCCGACCGGCGCGCTGATGCCGGCTGTCATGCTCGACGACAAGCAGACGCGCGTCGTCTATCCCGACCGCAAGGTGGACTCGCTGTGCCCGTATTGCGGCGTCGGCTGTCAGGTCACCTACGAGGTCAAGGACGAGAAGGTGATCTACGCGGAAGGCCGTGACGGTCCCGCCAATCACAACCGGCTCTGCGTCAAGGGCCGCTTCGGCTTCGACTACATCCATCACCCGAACCGGCTGACCAAGCCGCTGGTGCGGCTGCCTGGCGTGAAGAAGGATGCCAACGACCAGGTCGATCCCGCCAATCCCTACACCCATTTCCGCGAGGCATCCTGGGAAGAGGCGCTCGATCTTGCCGCGGCGGGCTTGAAGAAAATCCGCGACGAGAAGGGCGCCAAGGCGCTCGCCGGATTCGGCTCGGCCAAGGGCTCGAACGAGGAAGCTTACCTGTTCCAGAAGCTGGTCCGCACCGGCTTCGGCTCCAACAATGTCGATCACTGCACGCGGCTGTGTCACGCCTCGTCGGTGGCGGCGTTGTTCGAAGGACTGAGCTCCGGCGCGGTGTCGGCGCCGTTCTCGGCCGCGGCCGACGCCGAGGTGATCTGGGTGATCGGCGCCAATCCGACCGTGAACCATCCGGTCGCCGCGACCTTCATCAAGAACGCCGCCAAGCGCGGCGCCAAGCTGTACGTGATGGACCCGCGCCGGCAGACGCTGTCGCGCCACGCCACCCAGCATCTCGCCTTCAAGCCGGGCAGCGACGTCGCGATGCTGAACGCGATGATCCACACGATCATCACCGAGGGCCTGACCGACGAGCAGTACATCGCCGGCTATACCGAGGGCTATGACGAGCTGAAGGCGAAGATCCAGGAGTTCACGCCGGAGCGCATGTCTCAGATCTGCGGCATTCCCGCCGAGACGCTGCGCGAGGTGGCGCGTGCCTATGCCCGCGCCAAGTCGTCGATCATCTTCTGGGGCATGGGCATCAGCCAGCATGTCCACGGCACCGACAATGCGCGCTGCCTGATCGCGCTCGCTTTGATCACCGGCCAGGTCGGCCGTCCCGGCACCGGGCTGCATCCGCTGCGCGGCCAGAACAACGTGCAGGGCGCCTCCGACGCTGGCCTGATCCCGATGTTCCTGCCGGACTATCAGCCGGTCGGCCGCGACGACATGCGCGGCGCCTTCGAGAAACTGTGGGGGCAGGAGCTCGATCCGGTGCGCGGGCTGACGGTCGTCGAGATCATGAACGCGATCCACGCCGGCGAGATCCACGGCATGTTTGTCGAGGGTGAGAATCCCGCGATGTCCGATCCGGATCTGCAGCACGCGCGCCAGGCGCTGGCGAAACTCGATCATCTCGTGGTGCAGGATTTGTTCGTCACCGAGACCGCGTTCCATGCCGACGTCATCCTGCCGGCTTCAGCGTTCGCAGAAAAATCCGGCTCCTTCACCAACACCGACCGCCGCGTGCAGCTGGCGCGCGAGGTGATCCAGCCGCCGGGCGATGCACGGCAGGATCTCTGGATCATCCAGGAGATCGCCAAGCGGATGGGATTGCCCTGGAACTACGCCGGGCCGGGCGAGGTCTTCACCGAGATGGCGCAGCTGATGCCGTCGCTGAAGAACATCACCTGGGAGCGGCTGGTCCGTGAGGGCGCGGTGACCTATCCGGTCGACGATCCCGACAAGCCGGGCAATGAGATCATCTTCACCACCGGTTTCCCGACCGAGAGCGGCCGCGGCAAGATCGTGCCGGCCAAGGTGATCCCGCCGGATGAACTGCCCGACGACGAGTACCCGATGGTGCTGTCGACCGGGCGCGTGCTCGAACACTGGCACACCGGCTCGATGACGCGTCGCGCCCAGGTGCTCGATCAGATCGAGCCCGAAGCGGTCGCGTTCATGACGCCGAAGGACATGCGCAAGAAGGGGCTCGCGCCGGGCGATTTCATCCGCCTCGAGACGCGTCGTGGCGCGGTCGAGGTCAAGGTGCGCGCCGACCGCGACGTGCCCGAGAACATGGTCTTCATGCCGTTCTGCTACGCGGAGGCGGCGGCGAATTTGCTGACCAACCCGGCGCTCGATCCGTTCGGAAAGATTCCGGAGTTCAAGTTCTGCGCCGTCCGCGCCGAGAAGATCGATATCCGGACGGCGGCGGAATAGCCGTCCGGGCTACGCAAGAAACAAACGCAACGCGGCGACGCCAACCCGCAGGGAGATCAGCATGCGAACGATCATCGTCGGAGCACTTTGCGCCATCGCAATGGTCGCGAGCGCACACGCCGCGGTCAAGGAAGAGCCGGTCACCTATACCGACGGCGAGACCACGATGAAGGGCTTCGTGGTCTATGACGACGCGACCCAGGCCAAGCGGCCCGGCATCGTCATGGTGCACGAATGGTGGGGCATCACCCCGCATATCCACAACGAGGCGCGGAAGTTCGCGGAGCAGGGCTATGTCGCCTTCATTGCGGACATGTACGGCGACGCCAAGACCGCCGACAACCCGAAGGACGCCGGCGCGCTCGCAGGCTCGGTGATGAAGGATGCGAAGGTGATGGAGCAGCGCTTCAACGCCGCGCGCGAGCAACTCGCCAAGCAGGCCTCGGTAAATCCGCAGCGGATCGGCGCGGTCGGCTACTGCTTCGGCGGCGCGGTGGTGCTGAACATGGCGCGCACCGGCGCCGATCTCGCCGCCGTTGCGGGCTTTCACGCTTCGCTCGGACTCAATACGCCCGCACCCGCGCCGGGCACCGTCAAGGCGAAGATCCTGATTCTGAACGGTGCGGACGACCCGTTCGTGAAGCGCGAGCAGTACGATGCGCTGAAGAAGGATTTCGACGCAGCGAAGGCCGATTACCGGATCATCGAGTATCCCGGCGCCGTGCACGCGTTCACGAACCCTGAAGCGACCGAACTCGGCAAGAAGTTCAACCTGCCGCTCCGCTACGACGCCAAGGCCGATCAGGAATCGAAGGCCGAGGCGGCCAAGCTGTTTGCCGCAAGCCTTCAGAAATGAGCCGACGGGCCGCCGACATGGTGCCGCTGCCTTGACGCCGCCGATCGCCGATAGCCCGGACACGATCAAGGTCATCATTTCCGGCGGCTTCGCTGCGGTCTATCGGGAAGTCCTGCCCGAATTCGAACGCAGCACCGGCATCAAGGTGGAAACCGGATCCGGCGCGTCGGAGGGCACCGGTCCGAAAACGATCAGGCACCAGCTTGCGCACGGCACCAAGGCCGACGTGGTGATCCTGTCGCGAGAGGGACTGCGCGGGCTGAACGAGGACGGGCGGATTCGCGCGGGATCCGACACCGGCCTCGCGACGGCGCCGTTGGCGGCCGCGGTGCGCTCAGGCGCTCCGAAGCGGGACATCGGCAACGCTGCCGCGCTGAGACAGGCTTTGATCGATGCAGGCCGGGTGGTGGCGCCAAGCAGCACGAGCGGACAATTCGTCCGCGACAAGGTCTTCCCCAGGCTGAACCTCCCGGACACGGTGCGGCTCACCCTCGAGGCGCGCGGAACCGAGGCCGCCGAAGCGTTGCGCGCGGGCAAGGCAAATTTCTCGATTGGGCCGACCAGCGAGCTGATGCAGGAGACCGGTATCGAGGTCGTCGGTCTGCTGCCTCCGGATCTCCAGCTTGTGCAGACCTTCACGGCCGCGATCGTCAGCGACTCAAAATCGCCTGACGCAGCCAGGCGCCTGATCGATTTCCTTTCCTCGGATACCGCTATCTTGCGCGCGGCCATCAAGCGGGCGGGCATGGAGCGGCCGCGCGGATAGGCAGCCCTTGCGCTGACGTCCGGCACTTACCTTCTTGGTAATGAGCCGCCGATGCATCCCATCGTACCGCTGACGGGGGCGCGACTCAGCGAGCCCCGGCGCCCGGTGCCACGTTGAGCGGCGCACCACCGGTCGAAATCGGCCCCGCCGGTTTCGGTGCCCGAATCGGCGGCGGCTTTCGGGGCTTCGGGGCAGCCTGTGCGACCGGTGTTGCACGCGGCTGGTCAGCCGCTGCGGTGGCCGGCAATGGCACCGGAGCCGGAGCGGGAAGTTGGAGCGCATCGACCTTCGACGTCAGGGCCGCCAGCTGGTCGACGACGGTCTTCAGCTGGTCCTGCTGGTCTGCCACCGACTTGCCGAGCGCGCTGATGTCATCCTCGAGCTTCTGCTGGGTCGCGAGCAGATCCGGCAACGTCTCCTTGTCGCCTGCTGCCACTCTGTCGCTGGCCGCAGCGCTGCCAAGGGACGGGACCATCGGCGCGATCTGCGGCCAGGCGTACACGCCCCCGGCGCCCGCACAGGCGATGATGACGATCAGCAGGAACCACGGCCAGCGGCGGCGAGTGGCGGGAATCGGGCTTGACGGCGCATGGGGCTGCCATGCCTGATCGGAATCGTTGGTCACCCATGCTTCCTAGTCTGCTTCGGCAGCTGTTGCAATCGATGCCGAGTCTGACCACTTTGGCAGCTATGTCCCCCTCGTCCGGAGCCCCATTGGCGCCCACGCACACGTCCCAACTTCTTGAGGAACTCGTCGCTCAAGCACCGGACGGCCCCGTCGATCTCGAATGGCTCCTCAGCAACCTGGATAAGCGGTCGTTCGGCCTACTCCTGCTGCTTCTGGGGCTGCTGGTGATCATCCCCGGCGTCGCGACGGTTGCGACGCTGGCGCTGCTGTTTCCGGCGGTCGAGATGATGCGTGGCCGCAGCGCGCCGTCGTTTCCGCGTTTCCTGTCGAAGCGGCAGTTCGACTTCAAGCGCTTCAAGCGGTTCACCGTCCTGGTCCGTCCGATTCTGCAAGCGATCGAGCGCATCAGCCGGCCGCGCTGGGACGCGCGCCGCGACGTGATCGACCGCCTCGTGGGACTGGTCGTGTTTCTGCTGGCCTTCTCGGCAGGCTGGCCGCTGCCTCTGGTCAACGTCATTCCGGGAATGGTGGTCGTCCTGATCGCGGTCGCCTACCTGCAGGAGGACGGCCTGCTGCTGACGATTGCGATGGCGGCGGCGCTGATCTGCCTGCTTGGGCTCGGATGGACGCTCTGGGCGACGTTCGGTGCCGTGATGAACTGGATGGGGCTGTGACACCAGGCGGTTAGGGCAGTTCGATGTCCCGACTTCAGGGGTCGACATCTCGCGCCGGCATGTTCATGATCTCGCCGGACGTCGCGGCAAACAGCGACGCGAATGGGGAGAACACATGCGTTGCATCACGCTCGCGGCGGTCGCCGCGCTCAGCCTTGTTTCCACTTCGGTGGTTCTCGCTGCCGACAAGAAATACGATCCCGGCGCCAGCGACACCGAAATCAAGATCGGGCAGACCATGCCTTACAGCGGTCCGGCTTCGGCGTATGGCACTCAGGGCAGGGCCGAGGCCGCATACTGGAAGATGATCAACAGCCAGGGCGGAATCAACGGCCGGAAGATAACGCTGCTGAGCATGGACGACGGCTATAGCCCGCCGAAGACGGTGGAGCAGACGCGCAAGCTCGTGGAGCAGGACGAGATCCTAGCCAACATCGGCTCACTGGGCACGCCGACAAACTCGTCGATCCAAAAATATTTGAACGGCAAGAAAATCCCGCATCTGTTGATCTCCACCGGGGCCTCCAAGTGGAACGATCCGAAGGAATTCCCCTGGACCACGCCGTTCTATCCGCCCTATGCGCAGGAAGCGAAGATCTACGCCAAGTACATCCTCAAGCAGCTGCCCAACGCGAAGATCGGCGTGATCTACCAGAATGACGACTTCGGCAAGGACTATCTGAGGGGCTTCAAGGAGGGGCTGGGAGAGAAGGCCGGTCTCATCGTCAAGGAGCTCAGCTACGAGGTGACCGATCCCACGATCGATTCCCAGATCGTCAATCTGAAGGCCAGCGGCGCCGACGTGCTGATGACGATCACCACGCCCAAGTTCGGCGCGCAGGCGATCCGCAAGGTTGCCGATCTCGGCTGGAAGCCGACGCATTTCATCGTCTCCGTCGCGAGCTCGATCGGCGGTGTGCTCGAGCCTGCCGGCCTCGAAGCATCCACCGGCCTCATGACGGCGCTGGCGACCAAGGTGGTCGGCGACCCCGCATGGGACACCGACAAGGGCGTGCAGGACTATCTTGCCTTCATGAAGCAGTGGTATCCGGAAGGCAATCCGATCGATGGCAGCAACCAGATCGGTTATCTGTCCGCGCAGTTCACGGCCATCATCCTGAAGAACTGCGGCGACGTGCTGACGCGCGAGAACCTGTTGAAACAGGCCACCAACCTGAGCAAGGTCTCGCTGCCGCTCTTGCTGCCGGGCATCACGGTCTCGGTGTCGCCGACGGACTATTCCACCTTCGACACGTTCAAGCTCGCGAAGTTCGACGGCAAGACGTGGAAGTTCTTTGGCGAGAACATCAGCACCGCGTCGCGCTGAGGACCAGCGAGAGGCGGCCATGCTGGCCGGCAACCATGGACGCAGCAGAGTTCGCTGCGTCCATGCGGGGGCGTTGCCTAGCGCGGATGTCTGGATCGCTTGAGCTCGGCGACCTGAAACTTCCCGGCGGCAGACAGGCTGCTGCAAACCCAGTAAGCTCGATTTCGGTAATCGCCCAGGAACACCTTGGTCTCGACGCAATCCACGTAGGATTTGTAGGTGAGGTTGTCTCGGCACGTTGCCGAGAACGGTCCATATGTCTGTCCGCCGCCCGACTCGCTACACCCAACCCAGGGGTCTTTGCCGTGGGGAAGGCTGGATTCGCAGCCACCGTTGCAGTTGCTGGCGACCTTCTCCAGACTGGCGATCCTCCCCAAAACTGTATCCGGCGCAGGCGACGGCGTTCGCGCGTCTTGGGATGACGTGTGACCGGCCAGCGATGTCCGGCGAGCAGCCACTCGGCTGCTTGAGACCTCCTTCGGCCTGATTGGCCTTGCCGCCTGCTTCGGCGCGTCGACCGTGATGGAGGGAAGCGGGGCGCTGGAGCCTGTTGCGGTTTGCGACGCAGCAGGGCCGCACAGCATGACAGTTGACAGGAAAGCGACGGCGGTGGGCGCGACAAACCTTGACGACAATTTCATGACCTTGTCCTCTCGAGGACGGACATGCCGTCCTAATTGCATTGCCACGCCGATTCAACTAGCCGAAATTCCAGAACTTGACCACTGAGGGTCAAAAGAATTTCTGCCCATGATCGCCCGTGACATGGTTGCCAGGGAGGACGCGGACTGCTTCGCCCGAAGCCGTTGTCGTGTCTGTTATTGAGCCGCAAATGGCATTGGCCGGGGTTTGCATTCGAGCTATCCTTGGCCCGATGCCGCCCTTCCATAGTTGGGTGTCCGATGCCGCAGCCCTTGGTAGACGAGATCAGCAAATTCTTCGACGATTACAATCGCACGTTCGCTGAAAGGGATGGTGCTGCAATCTCGATGTTCTATTTCGTGCCGAGCGTTTCAATGCGAGGCGACGGGTCGACCCATTGTTTTCAGTCCCGCGAGGAGTTGGTCGCGTTCTTTCAGGAAGTGTCCGATCGTTACGAGCGCGAGGGTGCCAGTGGCGCTCGCTTCCTTGACCTCGCGGTGCAGCCCATCGGAGGCCGGAGTGTGCTTGCCACATTGGAGTGGCAAAATACGCGATCGGACGGCAGCGTTGTTCGGAAATCGCGGCAGTCCTACAACCTCATTCGACCGGATGATCGGTGGCAAATTTTCGTTTCCACGTTTCACGTCGAGTGAGGATCAGCCCTCAGCCTTTCGATAACATGCCCGTGTTGAACGACGGATAACATACTCTCCGACCTTGATTTCAATGATCGTCGATGAAGCAGACCGAAGATCGTAGAGGGTGCTGCCGTGACAACGTGCGTCCTTGGCTAAAGCCAACACCCTTTCTTACCAAAGCAATCATGGCAAACCGGAGTCATGGGTAAATTGGAATTTGATACCGAGTTCGATGTTGTTGTGGTTGGTGCGGGGTCCGCGGGATGCGTGTTGTCGGCGCGTCTTACCGAGAACCCGGACATTACGCTTTGCGTCATTGAGGCTGGCGGACGTGACCGCAATCCCTGGATACATCTACCGGTCGGCTTCGGTAAGGTCGTCCCGGATCCCCGATTAAACTGGGGTTACGCGACCGAGCCGGAGCCCGGCCTCGGCGGCCGCAGCATCATTTGGCCTCGCGGCAAGGTCCTCGGCGGCTCAGGCTCCATCAACGGACTGGTGTTCCTACGCGGGGCATCCGTCGATTACGACGAATGGCAACGACTTGGTGCAGCGGGTTGGAGTTATGGCGACGTGTTGCCGTACTTCAAGCGGATGGAACATTGCGTCGACGGCGCCGACCAGTGGCGTGGCACCGGCGGCCCGATGACGATCACGCAGAGCAAGCGGCCGTGCACAGTCACGAAGGCATTCATCGAAGCCTGCGAGCGTCTGCAATACCAGTGTAACCCGGACTTCAATGGCGAGCGTCTCGACGGGATCGGTTTCGCCCCACTCAACGTACACAATGGCTGGCGCCGTTCGACCGCCGCCGGTTACCTCAAGCCGAATCTCCACCGGCGCAATCTCGAACTGATGACCAAAACCCATGTGCGCCGAATTCTGTTCGATGGCCTCCGCGCGATCGGTGTCGAAGTCGAACGTGACGACGGAACGACGCTGCGTATCGGTGCCCGGCGTGAACTGATCCTGTCCGGCGGTGCGATCAACTCGCCGGTGCTGTTGCTTGCTTCCGGCATCGGACCCGCAGCCGAACTTGGTGCTGAAGGTATCGACGTCAAACTCGATCTCGTCGGCGTCGGCAAAAATTTGCAGGATCACTATCTGTCGAACTTCGCCTTCAAGACCCGCTCACCCGGCACACTCAACGAAGCCGTGATCTCGCCGCTCAAGGCTACAAAAATGGCGTTGCAATGGCTAATCGACGGCTCGGGACAAGTGGCCGTCGGTGCGACCGAGGCCATTCTGTTTGCCAAGTCGAACGCGTCTGAGCAAATGCCCGATCTCCAGTTCATGGTACACAATTTCTCGTCCAACGGCCTCGTACACGGCTTGCATCGCTGGCCCGGCTTCAGCTTTGTCTTTTGCGTTTGCCGACCGAAAAGCCGCGGCGAGATCACGTTGCGCGATAGAGATGCCCGGATGCCGCCACGGATTGTGGCCAATTACCTGACCCACCCCGACGATATCAGGATCATGACGGCGGGGTTTCTCATCGCCAGCCAGATCGCGGCCACCGATCCGTTTCGTTCGTTGATCAGCGAGCCATTGCGGCCGGGACCTGAGGAAAAAAGCGACGAGCAGATCGAAGACTATATCCGCAAGGTCGGCTCAACCGTGTTCCATCCATGCGGCACCTGCCGAATGGGAGAGGACGACAGCGCGGTGGTTGATAGCGCCTTGCGGGTACGCGGTCTCGATGGCCTGCGGGTCGTGGACGCTTCCGTGATGCCGGCCATACCGTCCTCGAACATCCATCCTGCGACGATCATGGTCGCCGAGAAAGGGTCGGATATTATCGCAAAAGCGTTGCGACACTGAACCGAGCGGGAAGCATTGGCGAAGCTGGGCTTCCTCTTTTCAGCGAACGCATGTCGCCTATTGACCGAGAGCGGACGTTATAGCCGCATTGGCCGATGTCTTTTCGGCTTGAAGGCGGCGATGCCTGGACACCGCCATCGCGACTTCCATTCAGGGGTACGCCTTCCGGTGCGGGAGTTTCTGGATGACGTGAGCTTCACGCAACCCTATTCTGGCCGCAGTCGCCGCGGGGGGCGTTGCGCGCAACGATGATCAAGGCCTGGCTGGACTTTCCGACATACGAATTGTTTGCCGTTCTCGTCGTCCTCTATACGACGACGGGCGCTGCGATCGTCATCGTCAGTTTCAATCCGGCAACCGCTCGGGCGAGGCGTCGCGTCGAAGGCGTCGTGGCGCCGTTCTTTGGTGCGGTCGGCGTGCTGTTTGCGCTGCTGACCGGATTCCTCGCCAGTGATATCGCCGATCGCAACCGTCAAGCGGCCCGTGCGGTGCAATCGGAGGCGGGGGAGTTGCGCAACGTCGATGCGCTTAGCATCGCTTCTGCCCTGGACATGCGCAACGTCCGATCCGTCCTTGCCAAATACGTCACAGCGCTGGTGGACGATGAGTGGCCGGCGATGACGGAGGACCATGAGGCGCGCACGGCCGAGTCCGCCTATAATGCGCTGCTGCAGGAAGTCAGCGATCCCAGGATCGCGCAGAAAGCGGGCGCGCCGGTGCAGACGGCCCTGCTCAATGCTGCGGTCCGCGCCGGCAGTGCGCGCTCCGAACGGCTTGCGCTGGCATCCGATCGTACGATCGATGCCAAGTGGATCCTGGTGATCGTCCTCGGGGTGGTCACGCAGATCGCGATCGGGCTGGTGCATCTGAACAAGGCCGGTGCGCAGATCACGGCGCTCAGCGTGTTCTCGATCGCGGTGGTGATGGCGCTGGGGCTCATCGGTCTGCAGGAGCGTCCGTTCGCCGGGGATGTCCGGGTCGAACCGGGACCTCTTACAGAACTCGCGAATACCATCACGCAATAAGGATGCGGGCCGCTGTTGCCGCCGATGCCGCGTTCGTGCGTGCCGTACGGCGCCGTGTTCGTTCGGAGGCGTGTTGCCTGTTCGACACGACGGGCAACTCAGCAAAACCTGTCAATGTCGGCATAAGAAAATATTCCGTTTGGCGTTTCACCCAACTCAGATGTTCAATATGCGTGTCTCACCCGATCGAGGGGCGCTTCGCGGTCGTCACGAACGTGGGTCGAGATGCGGTGGACGCGGAGTGCGCAGTTGACGAACGCGCATGAGGCGGACGGTGAAGTCGTGTGGTCCTGACGCCCTAGCGGCAGGTGTCTTTTCGAATTGCGCGGTGCGCGTTGCGAAGACGGTGACAAGCAAGCCCAGTCTCGCCGGGGAGAGCACGAAGTAAGCCGTAACCCGTCGCGCAGGGAAGGCCGGGTTGTTTCCGGTTACACCTGTGGTCCTACCCCCGAGCTTTCCACCTTTTGCTCGGGGCCCATGGGTGCGATCGGCACCCGGCTTTCCCTGCGCCCTCTTCAAGAGAGGGCGGAACGAAGAGCAAAGCTCGGACAGGTCATGTCGCGAGAATGCGGACGCTCACCGTCAACGTTTTTTTGACACGTGAACTGACCCACCCCGTCATCCTGAGGTGCGAGCCTTGCGGCGCAATTGCGCCGCTGGGCGAGCCTCGAAGGATGCACGGCCCGGCTGGTGGCCGTCGACCCTTCGAGACGCGCTGCGCGCTCCTCAGGGTGACGGAGTTAATGACCGCGCGCAGTGAGCGTGGGCACCAGCATTCGCGCCCGGCGAACTCGCCATTGCCAAACCTCGCATTGACCGCGCCGCCATGGCCGGGCACAGCGTGCGGGCGGTGTCATTGAACGGTCGCAAGAGCCGAAAGGGATACCGCCGCATTGGATTTTGCAGTGCAGCAATGGCGCAATTCAGCCCCTGCTAAAGGGGCAATGGCAATCGCCGTTGCTTGTCTGTAATGGTGCGACCGGATGTCTCGGGGCCGGTATTTCGTGCTCCGCAATACGCGGGAGGAAACATGCGTAAACTCATATTGGCTGCGGCGTCGATCGCGGCCTTGACCTTTGTCGGACAGGCCTCGGCGCAGTCGCCGATCGTCATCAAGTTCAGCCACGTGGTGGCGTCGGATACGCCGAAGGGCAAGGCGGCCGACAAGTTCAAGGAACTCGCCGAGAAGTACACCGGCGGCAAGGTGAAGGTCGAGGTCTATCCGAACTCGACGCTTTACAAGGACAAGGAAGAGCTCGAGGCACTGCAGCTCGGCGCGGTGCAGATGCTGGCGCCGTCGAACTCGAAGTTCGGCCCGATCGGCATCAAGGAATTCGAAGTCTTCGATCTGCCCTACATCCTCCCCGACCTGAAATCGCTGCGCAAGGTGACCGACGGTCCGCTCGGCGCCCAGTTGCTCAAGAAGCTGGATTCCAAGGGCATGACCGGTCTCGCCTATTGGGACAACGGCTTCAAGCAGATGAGCGCGAACAAGAAGCTGGTCGCGCCGGCCGACTACAAGGGACTGAAATTCCGCATCCAGTCGTCGAAGGTGCTGGAGGCCCAGTTCCGCGCGCTCGGTTCGATCCCGCAGGTGATGGCGTTCTCCGACGTCTACCAGGCGCTGCAGACCGGCGTGGTCGACGGCCAGGAGAACACCTGGTCGAATATCTACACCCAGAAAATGCATGAGGTGCAGAAGTACGCGACCGTCACCAATCATGGCTACATCGGCTACGTCGTGGTCGTGAACAAGAAGTTCTGGGACGGCCTGCCGGTCGACATCCGCGACCAACTCAACAAGGCGATGAAGGAAGCCACCGAGTTCGGCAACAACCAGTCGGCCAAGGAGAACGAGGACGCGCTCGCCGAGATCAAGAAGGCCGGCAAGACCGAAATCATCACCTTGACGCCGGAGCAGGACGAGGCGATGCGCAAGGCGATGATGCCGGTCTACAAGGATGTGGCCTCGCGCGTCGGCCAGCCGCTGATCGACGAATTCCTGAAGGAAACGGGCCGCAGCCCGATGAACTAAGGCGGTGTTTGCACCTCGCCCCGCGTGCGGGGAGAGGTCGAAATTCAAGCGCAGCTTGAATTTCGGGTGAGGGGGAGTCTCCGCGAGCGCAACTACCAACGTGCGCGCGGAGGGAACCCTTCACCCAACCCTCTCAGGGCGAGCTTCGCTCGTCCCGGCCTCGTAAGAACGGGGAGAGGGAGACAAATGCTCTGGCCGCGGGGGCGGCCATGTCAGGGGAGATCAATGCTGCTGAAAATTCTGGACCGGCTCGAGGAAATCATCATCGCGAGCCTGATGGGCGCTGCGACGCTTCTGACCTTCATCACGGTCGTGCATCGCTTCCTGGTCGACGTGCCGGTTCTCTATCCGTATCTGTTCGGCATCAATCTCGCATGGTCGCAGGAACTGTGCATCTACATGTTCATCTGGATGGCGAAGTTCGGCGCCGCCTATGGCGTGCGCACCGGCATCCATGTCGGCGTCGATGTGCTGATCAACCGCCTCAATGACCGCTGGCGTAAGATCGTCATCCTGTTCGGGCTGCTCGGCGGCGCGCTGTTCACCGGGATCGTCGGCACCATGGGCGCCAAGTTCGTCTACGAGCTGATGCACACCGACCAGGTGTCGCCCGACCTCGAAATTCCAAGCTGGATCGTCTACGCCTGCATTCCGCTCGGCTCCTATCTGATGTCTTTCCGCTTCCTGCAGGTGTGCTGGAATTACATCCGGACCAATGAGCTGCCGCACCATGACGCCGCCCATGTCGATGGCGTCGAGACCAGCAAGACCGCGCCGATCGCGCTTGGAGAAGCGTGATGAGCGCCGCACTTATTTTCGGACTGCTGTTTGCCCTGATGCTGACGGGCATGCCGATCTCGATTTCGCTCGGCCTGTCGGTGCTCACCTTCCTGTTCACGATGACGGAAGTGCCGATCGAGAGCGTCGGCCTGAAATTGTTCTCAGGGTTGGACAATTTCGGCATCATGGCGATCCCGTTCTTCATCCTGGCCGGCACCTTCCTGACCCGCGGCGGTGTCGCGCGGCGGATGATCGATTTCACGACCTCGCTGGTCGGCCATCTGCCGGGCGGTCTCGGTCTTGCCGGCGTAGCGGCCTGCGCGATGTTCGCGGCGATCTCGGGCTCGAGCGTCGCCACCGTGGTGGCGATCGGCTCGATCATGATGCCCGCGATGGTCGATCATGGCTATCCGAAGCGGTTCGGCGTCGGCGTGATCTCGACCTCGGGTGCGCTCGGCATCCTGGTGCCGCCCTCGATCATCCTGGTGCTCTACGGCGTCTCCACCAACACCTCGATCGGCGCGCTGTTCATGGCCGGCATCGTGCCGGGCATCCTGCTGGCGTTGATGCTGGCCGCGGTGACCTTCTTCGTCGCCCAGCGCAACGGTTATCCGAAGATGCCGAAGGCGACCATCGGCCAACAGTTCAAGGCGTTCCGCGAAAGCATCTGGGGCCTGTCGCTGATCGCGATCGTGCTCGGCGGCATCTATGGCGGCATCTTCACGCCGACGGAAGCAGCCGCGGTCGCCGCCACCTACGCCTTCTTCATCACCGTGTTCGTCTACAAAGAGCTGAAGCTCTCCGAGGTGCCGAAGGTGCTGCTGCAGGCGGCGAGCATGAGCTCGATGCTGCTCTACATCATCACCAACGCGGTGCTGTTCTCGTTCCTGATGACGCATGAGCAGATCCCGCAGGAGATGGCGGCCTGGATCATCGACAAGAATTTCTCGGTCTGGATGTTCCTGCTGGTGGTCAACGTCATCCTGCTGCTCGCCGGCAACGTGATGGATCCGTCGTCGATCCTGCTGATCATGGCGCCGATCCTGTTTCCGCTGGCGACCAAGCTCGGCGTGCATCCAGTGCATCTCGGCATCCTGATGATCGTCAACACCGAGGTCGGGCTGTGCCATCCGCCTGTCGGGCTCAATCTCTACATCGCGAGCAGTATCGCCAAGATGGGCATCAGCGAGATCACGATCTCGGTGCTGCCGTGGCTATGTGCGATGCTGGTGTTCCTCGGCCTGATCACCTACGTGCCGGAGATCTCGCTGTGGCTGCCGCGGCTGTTGGGAATGATCCAGTGACAACAAGAAACCAAAGCGCGATCTCGCGCTTTGGATGTTTCTGACGGGCAATGAAGCGGATTACATCTTGGCAAGAAAGGTCTCTCTGTCCAATCCGTAAGTTGAAGGCGAGGGGCGGCGGCAGCATCTTCAAGCAACCTTCAAAGGAGGTTCGGATGAAGAAAGTTCTGCTCGCCGGCATCGCGGCGCTCACGATTGCCGGTTCAACCGCGGTCTATGCCCAGCATCGTCCGTGGTTCCATGGCCAGACGCGGATGAGCCCCGAAGATCGGGCCGCTTTCCTCGACGCGCGCATTGCCGCAGTGCACGCCGGGCTAAAGCTGACCGCCGATCAGGAGAAGCTGTGGCCGCCGGTCGAAACCGCGGTGCGCGACTTCGCCAAGATGCGGCTTGATCGCGCCAACGCGCGGATGGCTGCGGAGAAGAGCGATGCGGACAAGGCCGCCAAGCCGGATGATCCGATCACGCGGCTGCGCGAGCGCGCCGACAACATGGCCGCAACCGCGACGTCGCTGAAGAAGATCGCCGATACCGCCGATCCGCTCTACAAGACGCTCGACGACAACCAGAAGCGGCGGCTGACCATGCTCACCCACATGGAAGGACGCGGCTTCGGCGCCGAGGGCTGGCGCCGCCATCGCCTCGAGCGTGGCATGGACCGCTGGGAGCATGGCGGCCGCGACCATCATTTCGATCGCGATGACGGTCCGGATCAGGAACGCTCCGGCCGGCTCTGAGAGCCAGCCGCCGGCATCCTCGCCAAGCCTATGAAAGGCCGCCGGAATCCGGCGGCCTTTCGGCTGTCAGAAAGTCGGGAAAAGTTGCGCCAGCTTGCTGGACATCGCGGAATCGCTTTGCTAAACGACGGCCTCTCTTGCGAGGGTCATTTCCGGACAAGTTCCGGGCGCATAGCTCAGTTGGTAGAGCAGCTGACTCTTAATCAGCGGGTCCCAGGTTCGAGCCCTGGTGCGCCCACCAAGCTTTTCAATAGCTTAGGTTAGCCCTCGTAGTTGTCATTCCGACAAGCAGCCGCGGTTATTCCGACAAACCGGCTGCTTTTGTTCGCTCCTCGCGACGCTTCCTGGTCCCCGAGATCAGCTGTTTGCGGGTTCGCTTTGCATAGGTCGGCAATTGCCGTGCAGACCTGTGGCGGCCGGCTGCGCGCCGTTCCGCGTCAGTCAGGTCGATGTCGGCCCCCTCGGTGAAGCCGCCGTGGCGGAACGAGGTGAATGAAAGTTCACCTCGAATGCCGGCCGCGGCGACGATGTCTTTCACGACGCTGCTCAGGTATCGGAGATGCTTGCGCTCGGTTATCCACGGTAGCGGAGTACGCGACTTGCGGTGCGCATGATCGCGCCTGAAGACCAGACCCGAAACCGTGACCTGCTTGATGGCATCGAACTCGGCCATCAGTTCGGGGAAAAGTGCTTCGCCCCGATCATCGAACAGGGGCCACCAGGCTTCCTCGCCATTCTTAGGGTGCACGATCTTCACGCTATTGGACCGCCCCTTTGGGCGATAGTGCGCGATCTCAAAGGCGCCGATGGGCTGGCCCGTGGATACGATCGTCCGCTCAGGAAAGGCGCGTTGTATCGGCGGATCAAACTTTCTCTCTTACCGTCTGGCAAAAGCACTAGGACGCCAGGACACGCTGGGCGAATCGACCGGACGGTGTTTAGTCTCACTGCGCCTCACGCAGCACGAAGAGCTCGCACGTAACACCGTCGTTCGGCCGACAAGTTGCGCTTGTCGTCAACTTCTACGGCGCAGATCAGCCGGCCCGCTCAGGCACCATTCAGCGATGCCAACGCCCTGCTGACCTCGGTCTTAACCAGATGCTTGCGATAATCCGCCGAGGCGTAATGGTCTGACAGGCACTCAGCCTGTTCGCCGGTAAGCGATGCGGCCATTGCGATGTTTTCAGTCGATAGCGGCTTGCCGATCAGATGCGTGCTCGCAGAATCGGCCGCAAAGGCCCGGCTAGTCGCTCCGGTGATGGCGATCATGACTTCTGAAACGATGTCGTCGCGCAAGCACAGCGTGGCGGCGACACCGACCACGGCATAGCCGCTGGCCGGATGGCGTATCTTGCGATACCGGAATTTCGCGCCGCGGTTCGGACGCGGCATATGGATAGCAACGAGCACTTCTCCTGGCTCGAGTGCGGTGGTCATGATATCGACGAAGAAGTCCCTTGCCGCGATACGCCTGCGTCTGGTGGGGCCGGCCAGCTCCAGTTCGCCCTTCAGCGCGATGACGACCGCCGGCCAGTCGGCCGCAGGATCGGCGTTTGCCAGTGAACCGCCAATCGTGCCGCGATTACGCACTTGCGGGTCGGCGATCATGTCGGCGGCTTGATGGAAGATCGGCAGCACCTCTCGCAGAGGTTTTGAAGCCAGCAGTTCGGCATGCGTGGTCAGGGCGCCGATCCTGATGCAGTCGGCAACTTCGATTCCTCTTAACTCATCGATGCCGCTGATATCGATCAACAGCGCGGGCGATGCCAACCGCAATTTCAACGTCGGAATCAGCGTATGGCCGCCGGCCACGAGCTTGTTGCCGTCGGGGTCGTCTTGCAGCAGGCCGATGGCGTGAGAGAGCGACGTTGCACGGACATAGTCGAATGAGGCCGGGATCATCGGTCTGCTCCGGCGCGTGCCTTCTGGATCGCCGACCAGACTCGCGGCGGCGTCATCGGCATGTCCAGATGTTTGATCCCGAACGGTGAAAGCGCATCGAGCACGGCGTGAACCATGCATGGGGGTGCTGCGATCGATCCGCTCTCGCCGATGCCCTTGACGCCGATCGGGTTGGTCGGCGAGGGTGTCTCCTGAAACAGCGATCGTATGCTGGGAACGTGCTCCGCGCGGGGCACTGCATAATCCAACAGCGATCCCGTCATCAATTGCCCGGTATCGGCATCGTAGCTGACTTCTTCATAGAGCGCCTGCGCGATGCCTTGCACGACGCCGCCATGAATCTGTCCGGCGGCAAGCAGCGGATTGATGATAGTGCCGGCATCATCAACGGCGACATAATCGAGAATGTCGACGATTCCGGTCTCCGGATCGACGTCGACATAGGCCATGTGGACGCCCGAAGGCGCGCCCATGCCCTTCGGATCGTAAAACACGGTCTCGTCGAGACCCGGCTCCATTCCATCCGGAAGCTGATGGCCGACATGCGCCATCCTCGCCACTGTGCCGAACTTCAAAGACGCGATGTCGGTTCCGGGGACACTGAACTTGCCAGCCTGATAGGAAACATCCGCTTCATCGACTTCGAGCATGCCCGCGGCAATCTTTTTCGCCTTGGCGACGACGCGGGTAGAGGAGACGTGAACGCCGGATCCGCCCACCGCCATCGACCGCGAGTTGAAAGTGCCATGACCGGCCTGGACTTGCCGCGTGTCGCCTTGCACCACGTCGATGTCTTCGATCGGAATCTGCAGGACGTCGGCGGCAATCTGCGCCAGTGACGTGACATGGCCGTGGCCCTGACTCATGGATCCCGAGAAGATTGTCACCCGGCCGCTTGAATCCACGCTGACCCGGGCGCTTTCCCAGCCGCCACGGTTGAAGCCGATCAGCGAGAGCCGGCGTGACGGCGCCATACCGCACATGTGGGTATAGGCCGCAACGCCAATGCCGCGATAACGGCCTTTGGCGCGCAATTGATCGCGTTCGGCGCTGCGGAAGTCGTAGTTGAAGGCTTCCATCGCTTTGACGAGGCAGCCTTCATAATTGCCGCTGTCGTAGATCGTGGCGGGTCCGCTATAGGGCCGATACGGAAAGTCGGCGGGCTGAATGAAATTAAGCCGGCGCACCTCCACCTGGTCGAGATTGAGATGGCGTGCGACCGCATCGATCGCGCGTTCGGCGATGTAGGCCCCCTCGGGCCGGCCATATCCGCGATAGGCATCAACCGGCACGGTGTTCGTCACAACCACCCTGGAGCGCGCCTCGTAGTGCTCGATCTTGTAGGCGCCGGTCCCGAAATTGATCGTGTTCACGGTGGGGCCGCCTGATGCCATGTTCGACAGATAGGCGCCGACATTGCCCAGTGTCTCGACCTTCAGACCGAGGACCTTACCGTCGTTGCGGAAGGCTATCTCAAGCGCCTCGGTATGCGCCCGGCCATGGTTGGTGGATTGATGGCTTTCGGAGCGCGATTCCCACCATTTGACGGGCACGCCGAGGAGCCGCGCCAGATACGGGCAGAGGAGTTCCTCCGGATAGAGGTGCATTTTTGCGCCGAAACCGCCGCCGATATCGGGCGCCACGATCCGCAATTGATGTTCGGAAATACCGACGGTGTCGGCGATCCAGCGGCGATGCATGTGCGGCACCTGGCTCTGGAGGTAGACTGTCAGGCTACCGTCGACATTTGGCTCGGCCAGGATGGAGCGCGTCTCCATGCAGGTCGGGATCAGGCGGTTGTTGGCAACGCGAAGCGTGATGACCTGGTCGGCCTCCCGCGCAGCCTTGCCATAGTCGCCACCGCCGATCTTGTAGATCGTGGTGATATTGTTGGGCACGTTGTCGTGGAGTTGCGGCGCGCCGTCGCGGATCGCCGCTTCCTCGTCGACGACGGAGGGAAGCGTTTCGTAGTCGACATCGATCAGCCCGATGGCATCGTGCGCCATCGCCTGGGTTTCGGCGACGACGAGTGCGACGCATTCGCCGACGAAACGAACCCGGTCGATGGCGACGACGGGCCGGTCTGGCACCTTCGTGCCGGGTATGATCCAGTTGGGAACGATCGAGCCGATCTTGCCGGCGAGATCGGTGCCTGACAAGGCGAGGCGGACGCCCGGCGCCGCTTTTGCCACCGTTAGATCGACGTGCTTGATGATTGCATGCGCATGCGGCGATCGCAGCACGGCAATATGCAGCATGCCCGGTGCCTTGATGTCGTCGCTGTAACGTCCCTTGCCGGTAACGAACTTGAAGTCTTCGCGCCGTCGCAAGGACTGACCGACATATCTGATCGCGGTTGTGTCAGTCATGGCGAGGCGCCTCCGAGGCAAGGGATTGAACCGCGCGAACGATGTTGTTGTAGCCGGTACAGCGGCAGATGTTGCCGGCGAGGCCGTGACGGATTTCGCTTTCGGTCGGATTCGGATTTTGCCCAAGCATCTGGCGGACGCTCATGATCATCCCCGGCGTGCAAAAACCGCATTGCAGGGCGTGGTGCTCATGGAAAGCTGCCTGCACCGGATGCAACGCCCCGCCGCCGCGCGCGAGCCCTTCGATTGTCGTGATCGACGAGCCGCTGGTCATCACAGCCAGAACCGTGCAGGATTTGACGGCCTGTCCGTCGATATCGACGGTGCATGCACCGCATTGCGACGTGTCGCAACCAACATGGGTTCCCGTGAGGCCGAGATCGTCGCGGAGCAAGTGAACCAGAAGCTTGCGGGCTTCAACCGAAGCGGTCCGGCGTACGCCATTCACGTCGACTGTCACAACGTGAAGCTCTTCGGTGTGGTCAGTCATTGTTTTCTCCGACGGTCCAATCATGAGAATCTGACGTCGGCGATATCTATCGCCACGAACACCGGACCGGGAATCGCGGTGCTGTCTGCATTCCGGCGGACCGCTCGCCGCTTCGTCGCCACCTTGATTCCGGAAAAATCACGATGGTCGTCGAGGTAATGCGCCGTCGGTACGCCACCGGCAACGGCCGCGCTGTAGTCCATCCGGCAGATCAAGCCTTCACCATTGATGTGGAAAACCTGCTCGGCGCAATGCGTCGCGATATGATCCGGAAAGGTGACCTTGAGCCGCCTGCGTGTTTCGCCGTTCTCATCCCAGGGCTCGATTTCTTCAGCGCGAAATCCGGGCAGCGCGAAGATAAAGGGCGTATTGAGGTAATTCCACATCGCGTAGCCGCTGAAATAAGCAAGATGCAATTCGTCCCACCGGGTCTCGACGGTATGGCCGTCAAACGCGGCGCGGGGATTTTTGCGATCCTTGACGGATTTGCCGTCGAGCGTTTCGATGACGGTATGGTCGGGGGTGCATGAACTGCGCATACCTTCGCCGAGGAAGGGGTGGTAGCTGATCCATTGTTTGCCGGCGGCGGCCGTGACGCGGACGTTCTTCAGCGCCACCGGCCACCCCTTTCGTGCCCAAAGGCCGCCGCTGATCGACATGTCGCCTTCGATGGCTTTCACATTATTCCAGCGTTCGATGCCGCCGTGGGCATCGATGACAAGGTCGCGAAGCTCGCGCATGATCATGGTTCCATTCCGTCGAAATTGGTGGCCCCCATAGACGGGGGCTGGCCTGCGGAAGCGAAGATAGCCGTCGACAATTAGTCACTCTAATGATAAGAGTGAATAAGAGGCAAGCGTTTTATGAAGTCAAAGAGCTTTGATGGGATGGCGTGCTCGATCGCCGGCGTCATGGACGCGATCGGTGATCGCTGGGCCGTCTTGATCCTGCGCGATCTGTCGCTCGGGCTCAGCCGGTACGAGGACCTGCGCCGCTCTACCGGCGTAACCAACGCGACCTTGTCCGATCGGCTAAAGCACCTTGACGGCCACGAATTGGTCGAGCGGCGCCAATACCAGACCAATCCCGAGCGATACGAGTACCGTCTGACTGCGAAGGGCCGGGACACCATCCTTGTACTGCAGGCGCTGTTACAGGTGGGGGACAAATGGGCGGTTTCCGGGGACGCTGGGCCGCCACTCAAATTCGTCGATCGAAAAACCGGGCACCCGGTGAAGCTTGCGAGGGTCGACAGCGAGACCGGGCAAGGCATCAGGCTTCAGGACGTGCAGCCGCAAGCAGGCCCCGGCGCCGATGAACTGGTGCGGTGGCGCCTGACCCATTTCCGGAAATGAGAGCCGGCGAACCTGCCTCTGTCTGCAAGCCGCGCCGCACAGCCTTTGTGAAATGATTGGTATCATTTAATTCGCCATCATGACTTGCAAATTGCAAGTCATGATGTAAGCTCGCCGCAACGAAAGAGCAGCGCGCATCGTAGCGTTCAACCAGGGAGGTGCGTGGTGTCCGAGGATGCACTGATTGCGCGCGAGCAGCGCGGCAATACTTCCGTATTGACCATGGTCTATCGGCCCTACAATTTGCTTGGACCAAAGCTCATCAATGCCGTCGTCGAGCAGGTCGAAGAGGCGCAAAAAGCCGGTAGCCGGGCGATCGTCCTTCGCAGCGGGCTTCGACATTTTTCCGCCGGCGCCGATCTCGATATTTTCGACAAACGCGTGGAGCAAGGCAGTGGCGAATCAAGCAGCGAGAACCGCCGCCTGAACGGTGTCGAGTTTCTCCGCTTCATGGAATTGCTGCCGATCCCGTTGATCGCGAGCATCCATGGCGTCTGTCTCGGCGGTGGCCTCGAGCTGGCGCTGTCTTGCGACTACATCATCGCGGCGTCGTCGGCGAAGATCGGTTCGGTGGAGGCTACGCTTGGACTGCATCCATTGCTGGGCGGCATCCAGCGTCAGGTGCAGCGGATCGGTGCACTGCGCGCCAAGGAGATGTCGATGCTGGCGCGCCGCTATGATGCGCCAACCCTGGAAAAGTGGGGCCTGATCAATCTTACCGTTCCGGAAGAATCGCTGGAGAAGGCGACCATGGCGGTCGCCGAGGAATTCGCGCAAGGTCCGACGCTGGCCCACGCGGCGACCAAGGAGCTGGCCCACATCGCCGTCAACGACGGGGTGGCCGCGGCCGACGAGGCCATGGCAAGAGTGCAGGCGCCGATCTGGGCGTCGGAAGATCTGAAAGCCGGCCTTGCCTCGTTCCGTAAGAACGGCCCTGGCCTTGCCAAATTCGCGGGGCGCTGATCATGAGTGGTCCTCTCAGCGGAATTCGCGTCGTCGACTTTTCCCGTGTGCTCGCAGGTCCGCTGTGCGCACGGACCTTGCAGGACCTCGGCGCCGAGGTCGTCAAGGTCGAGCCGCCAAGCCCGGACGTGTCGCGCTTTGCGTTTCCATCCACCGACGGCATGTCGGGCTATTATGCGCAGCAGAACGCCGGCAAGCGCAACGTCAGCATCAATCTGAACGTACCTGGCGCCTATGATCTGGCGCTGAAGCTCTGCGATAGCGCCGATATCGTGGTGGAGAATTTTCGCGCGGGAACGCTCGGCTTCTTCGGCCTTGACTACGCGACCCTGTCGACGCGAAATCCGCGGTTGATCTACGCGTCGATCACCGGTTACGGCCAGGGTGGCCCCTGGCGCAGCCGGATGGCCTATGCTCCGACGGTGCAGGCTGAGGCCGGCTTTACCGAGAATAGTGTTCGGCACTATGGCGAGGCCCTGACAGAGCCGCGCACGGACAGTCTGTCGCATGCCGACGTCTATGCTGGATTGCAGGCGGTGATCGCCATCCTCGCGGCACTCCACAGTCGGCAGACAACCGGGCAGGGCCAGCATATTGACGTGGCGATGGCAGCGACCTTGCTTGCGGTCAATGAACGCGCGCATGTCGATCTGTCGGATGAGGACATCGGTGCAGAGCCTGCAGTGCTCGGCGCCACTGATTGCTCCTTTTTCACGGGGCCGAGGGGTGAGCATTTCACCGTCGCCACCAGCATTATCGGCAGCCGGACGTTTCCGTCCTGGCTGCGTGCGATGCGGCGCGTCGATCTGATGGACGACCCGCGGTTTTCGAGCGCCGCGGCCCGGCGGCTGAATTTCGGCGCGTTGCATCAGATCATCCAGTCCTGGATGCTGACATTCCCGGATATGGCGACGCTCGACGCACAGTTCGACGAGGCGAAGATCGCGATGGGCGAAATCCGCTCGATCAAGGAGCTGACGAAATCGGACTGGAGCGACTACTGGGGAGCGGTCCAGCTCGTGCCGGATCGCAGCGGCGGCGAATACAAATTGCCGGGCCGCCCCTGGCGCTTTTCCGGGGATGAACTGACACCTATTGGCACGCCGGCTTTCCAAGGCGAACACAACAAGGAGGTATTCCGCGAGCTCGGCGTGAGCGAGGCGGAACTGCAAAGGCTTTCTGAGACCGGGGTACTCGTGACGCACCGTCGCGCCCTTGAGCCGGAAGTCGCGGCCAAACCACCGCAGCCGGCTGGGCAGGCGGCTTGATCCCTGGCACAACGGCCAAAGGATCGAAGAAGGGGAGGCGGACCGCACTTCCCTCCTGCTATAAGTAATCGGGAATCACCGGAGCAAAAGACTGCGAGACACATCGTGAAGCGCTCCCGTTCCACCAACAAGGAATGCTCGATCGCCCGCGCCATGGAGGTGGTGGGCGACCGCTGGTCGATCCTACTGCTGCGGGAAGCCTATTATGGCACCAAGCGGTTCGACGAGTTTCAAGATTATCTCGGCGTGGCGCCGAACATTCTCAGCGCGCGGCTGAAGAAATTCGTCGATCTCGGCATGATGACGCGTGGGCCGCTGCCGGAGCATGGCGGGCGGTACGAATATGTATTGACCGAGAAGGGCCGCGATTTTTTCCCGACTTATCTCGCGCTCAAGAAATGGGGCGACGACTGGCTGGCGGAGCCGGCCGGACCGCAGGTGGTCTTCAGGGATCGCACGAGCGGGCAGAAGATCGAATATCCCGCCTTGCTGTCGGCGCGCGGCGAGCCGTTGCAGCTTGAAGACGTCGAGATCGTTGCTGGTTCTGGCGCCGTGCCTTTCAATCAAAAGCGATTTGGTGGGCAACTACCGCATGCAAAGGTCAAACCACGACGTATCAGCCGATGAACCGCTCTGCAAACTCTAATCACTGACGCGGCTCACGTTGCAGGTCAAACCGACGCCAAAGTTATCGCGGAATTGGCGAGATGTCTCAATCGGCTTGCCGTTCTCCAACATGCCCGATCCTGTCGTTAAGCTCGTGATTGATGCGCATTCCGGCCCGTCGCTTTGCCGGTTCGGGCAGCCTCGACCGCACGCTGCTCTGTACCAATTCGCCATCCAGCTCAGAACCGGTGACTCCTACTAGAGTTTGATTCCTTCCATCGATTTTCTCAACTCATCGGCCGATTGTTTGGCGAGAGCGCCGCCCTGCACGCTGACCCACGTCTCTGGCCACGCCTTCTTAATTCTTGAGATCGTGTGGCCGCCTAGTTTCGGGGGCGGGACCGTGCCGCTGCTATCGATGACCAGTGTCCCTATGAAGACGTCATCGTTGCTATGTGCGCAATTCGAGAGACCAATACAATGGACGAGTTCGTGCACAAGGATGTGCAGCCGCATTGCCTGGCCAGCGTCCGCGCGGCCGACTTTCGGGGTTGCAGGCACCCGCAGCTTCACTGAATTCATCGAAGGGCCACTACGAGAGTCGACGATGGTCTGTACGGCGCTGCCGTGGAGGCCGGAGCCCGGATACGTTTCGGCCACGATCGGGCTGCCAGCTGGACCGTCAGCCTTTCTGAACGCAAGATAGACGCCGTTCTGCTTGAGAAGCTCGTTGATCGTCGTGATCGCTGTATCGAGATCATTGACCCAAACGCTTGGGGTGAAGCTCGGCCCAGGGAATATCTTTAGCTCACCCGTGCGCCGGACCCGTTCGGGCCAAGGCGTAATCTCCGGTTCCGTACACGCCACGATGCGGCCCCCGTAGAAGGTCGATACAACGTCCTTAAGATCTATGTCTCGCCCTTGTTCAAATCGGTTCAACCCGGCGTGGAACCGGGTCGTTGCCTATCACGGTCGTGTGTTCGTGAGCGGACGAACCGTTGGTGTCTGCTTTGCGACTATTCAGCGTAGTTCTCGGCGGACCATCGCGTTGTCGAAAGCATAATATGGAGAGCCGCCATGGCCGACGATGTTGATCTTACGGAGCTGGATTACGATTTCTTAGGTTTTACCTTTCAGCAGAACGAGCAGTACAGAAAGTTCAACAAATATATCGAGAAGCACGCATCGCCACTCGATGCTTCGATGTTGCAGTGGGATCTAGGCGATCCCGTGGTTGATGAAGGACTGCCGAACGGCATTCTCATAGCCTTCCGAAGCATGGGATCGTGGATGGTGGTGAACCACGAGACTGCCGACAGCCATGCCGGCAAATTCGAGTCGCTGAAGCAGAAATACTTGGCGGCCAAGAACAGCTACAGGCGTCAGATTGTCGGTCTCCTGAAACAAATACAAAGCCACCCGACCGGCCGGGCCCTGCTTGACGAATTCGGCACCAGCAAACCATCGTTCGCGAGAATTCGCCCATATAACCTGGATGACGCCAACGCACTGACGGTGGCCGACGACCTTGATCAACAGCAATATATTATTGCCCGCGGTACCCGCCTAAGTGCCGATCCAAAGAAAAAGGACCTGTTCAAAGTCGTCGGGAAAGGCGGAGGCGCAAATTGTGATGTCCTGTTTTCGCCCGAGAAAGCAGAGCTTCTTCGAAAGAAATTCAAGAAGGCTCACCATGGCCATGCCCCCGCGATGGCAACCGACGAGGTGCTGTACCACGAACTCGTTCACGCCTCACGAATGATAGCCGGCGTGATGAACTTTGCCCCAGCAGACCATTGGTACCAGGATTCTGAAGAGTATCTCGCAGTCATTTTGACGAACATATACGTGTCCGATAAGGGCGGGCCCCCACTCTTCAGAGCGTTTTATGGGCCGACCGAAGGCCCCTATAAAGGCAAGGATCCTGCGCCCGATGATGCGTTGTGGGAAGCGGCTGTCTTCCTTGATAATCCGCAGAACACATCTCCATCGCCTGTGCAGCTAATCGAGCGGTTCAGGCTCAGCCAGCCCGACCTGTACTGGAGGCTCGCCCATCTGCCACCCATGGGCGGGTTGGTAAGGAAGTACAATTGGATTTACTGGTACGACCAAATCCGGATCAAAGGACGGACGCGGCCGCGCAGGCCGATGGTCGGTCGACCGTGAAAAATCTCCCATCGAAGCCGCAATGTCACGGCGCTCCGGGCCACCACGTTGACGGCGAGTTCATGGCCGAGCGATCCCGGCAAGACTGATTCCAACATAAACGGGCCATTGGCTCGTCGCGCGGGCTCGAAGCCGTCGACCAAGGCTACCGATCAGCAGGCCTGACGCCGCGCTACGCGGCGAATCCGATGTCACCTGGAGAGGTCTGGACGATTGAGGGAATCGTCTCGGTAGATGGCGAATGCCAGCGAGCGCCGCTTACGCCTTGGCAGCAACGTAGCCGTAATAATTCATCAGAAAATCCGCAAGGGGCAGGGGCTTCAGAGCCCCGCCCTTGCTCGGGTGCGGGATCGCGTAGTCTCCCTTGCCCCAGGTAAAGATCGTTGTCGTCACGTTTCCGTTCGACACTTGAACCTTGTCGCGCAAGACGACCCAGTGCCGCGTGAGCACGGAGCCTTCGTCAGACTGGTCGTCATATTCGATCATATTGGCGCTTATGAATAGGCATACGCGGTATCCGCCGGCGAGCAGGGCGTTGGCTTCCATGACGTTGTCGATGCCCTTGCTGAATTTCAGATTGGTCTCCTCGCGCACGTCCTGGTATCCAGCCTTGCGGAACCATTGCTCCATTTCGCTCGGTACGGTGATTCCAGCGACATCGCTTATTCTGCCGGTGTCGTCAAAATCGAGGAACCAATTTTCGGAGTCGCGAATGGAGGCGCATGTCAGCCAATCAACGTGGTCCAGCGAGTAGGGCGGCGTGTAGTTCTTCACGTCCTTTCCAGGCTTGATCAGCAGGCGGCCGAGGCTCGCTTGCCCCTTCTGATACATGTCGATGGCGAACCGCGCATACTGCCCCGGCTTGTCGGATGCGTAGCTGAACATCAATGCGGACGGTCCGCACAGGCTTGCCTGATCCTGATCGATGAGGCTCGGCTTCGCAATGCGCCTGAGAATGCCTATCCCGACGCGGTGCGGGTCGAGCTTCGGAAAGAACGTCGTCCTCGTGTTCTTCAGGAAATCGCAGACCATCTCCGCGGCGAGCTTCTTTTGATCCGAATTGAGGTCGTACGGACCAACCCCGAGCCACTTCTTCTTTTCGTCGCCGACGAAGAGCGTGATGAGCTTTTTTGAAGTCGGCGAGAGCGTTCTGGAGGTGCTCGCAATGGTCATCAGGTCGTCCAGCTCGAATGCGGTGACCGTGCCGTCCGCGACGGTCGCCCTGATGATGTCAACCACTTCCGCATAATCTAGCTTTGAATCGTCGATCAAACCCTTGCGAAGCGCGGCATCGACGGATGGGGTCGTGATCCCATCCCATTGACCTTTTGGAGAGGGAGGCTTGGCGGCCACCTTCGTCGAGAGGTCAACGAGCCTGCTGAAAGTTGGCCCGCCAGGCCGAATATAGCCGTCAGGCGTGCCCGGGAAGTTCTTTTGCTGGAAATACAGAATTGAGGTGTAGAGGCTGTCGCTGGCATGACCTGTCACGACCACTTGCGGCTTGAGCGTGGTCTCCGCACCCCCGTCGGAAATGGCGATCTTGTTGAGCAGCGAGATGACCAGCTCCTGGTCTTGCTTCCAGTTCTGGCAGCTGCGACCCGTCGCCGCAAACCGACCGACCTTGTCTTTCAACTGCGGCATATCGCCTCCCAGATCCGGACCGCAGATCTACGGTCCGCGTCAGCGCGAGCCTCTCGGCTTGGAGCCGAGCAAATCGTGCGTCCCACTGACGCTCAACGTTCCCGAGCACTCGAAGCCCCCGAAAATTCCGCAGGAACCGGTGACGGTGACGCGCAGGTCCTTGCGCTGATACAGGTCGACCGATATGCCAAATCGCGAAAAGTCATTGGCGCTGTTCGGCAGGATCAGGTCGATGTGATCGATCGCCCAGCGCGGCAAATTGGGGTTGCTCTTCCAGAACAGCTCATTGACGGCGTGATGGCCGAAATTCGGTCCGACCGTGAGGGCGCCGTCTGCTCCCTCAAACACGAAGCCCGTCTCGTCGATGTGAACGTTGACGCGGTCGGGCGCTACCGCGAAATGTAGCGATGTGATGTCTTGCGGCTGCGGGTCCTTGCCGAACTGCGCACTGTAGTCGTCGCTCCATTGCCCTCGGTCGCGCCCAAGCCCGAAGCCGTGCCGGCCTGGAAGATCTCGCGTCGAGAGCGGCCGGTCGGATAGCTTTGGGCGCCAGATTTCCCGAAATCCCTTGCCGATCGTGGCCGCCATCGACAGATCTAGCGCCCAATGCGACGGTTTCTCCGGGCTTTTCCCTTCGGCGAAGGCGTCGAATCCATCCGACGTCTTGGCAATCCGCAGCACCTTGACCAAGTCTTCCCAATCCTTCGGCAGAAACGTGACGCCGTCGAGCGTGCTCGTCGCGGCCGCTACGCCGTACTTCTCCAATTGACGGCGGATATAGGCTTTTTCGTCGTAGAGGCGGACATTGGGATTCGGCCCCGCGAAATATTTTGACAGATCGATCTGTGGCCGAAGCATGGTTAGCCGCGCGGCGATCTTCCGGTAGGTGTCGGTCGTTGTCGGGTCGGTGGTCGTCACGGGGCCATCCTCAGAGCAAAGCCTGTCTCCGATTGGTCTGGCCCGGACGGGGCCGGGTTCAACTGAACCTCCCAACCGGAAAAGCCGACCACTATTCGTGGAGCGGTGTAAAGAGCGAGGACGATCCGATGTCACTTCGGAGCAGGGTGCTAGACGTACTCCACGGCCCGGCGGTCGCGCGCATGCGCTTCCGGTTTCCGATCCGTGGCAGCCACGTAACGATTGCACCGCAAACGTTCCATCACGTCGCACGCGCGATCCGGTTGGGACAGGTCAGCGTCAGGGTCCCGACGGACCTCGCGGCAGGTGTTGCGGCGCAATATAACGATGTCGCGCGAACACGAGCGGACGGTACTGTCGTCGCGGCGAATACGCTGGAGGTGGTGTCGGCAACGGGCCGGATGGACGAAGCCTATATCGTCCATGAGGCCTTGCATGCGGCTTACGATCTGCTGCGCACCGGCCTTGACGCCAATGCGGAGGAGGCGTCCGCCTATGTCTGCACTGCGCTTTATTGCCGCATGACAGGTCTACCGCGACCTCGCTGGGCGAACGGCCCGATCTACGCCAACGCCGCCGAAGTTGCCCGAACGCTGCTATCACAATATCAGAAGGGTGATCCCGGCATTCCCTGGGTCGGCGAACATGAATGGCGGATGCTGCGCGCCGGTGTGGGCCTTAATTCGGTCTATGCCAGTGGGCCTGGCGGCATTCTCACCGGATGGCTCCTCGGCCAACAATACACCCACGACGGCTGATGGGACGGGGCCGGATCCGCTCCACAAACTGCTGGCCGGCGGGCTAATCGCTGCCAGTTCGTGCCGAGGTTAACCGCCGTTGAAGGTGTTAGGCAACCAGCAGACCTAGTTTGCCGACCGTCGCCAGCGAGCGGTCAACACTCTGTCGGGTTGAGAGTAGCAACGGCTCGGCGGGCTGCCCGGCATCATCCACTTGCTTGACCTGGATGGTCTGTCCGAAGGTTTCGGTCATTTCGGCCGTGATTTGCTCGATCGTTCGAGAGCCGTCGAGCAGTTGCAGGAAGTGGCGCGTCCTGTCGTCTTCCAACTGCACCGTTTGGTGGAGCAGGTTGGTGACCAGTGGTCCGGTCTGCGCTTGTCTGCGAGCGAGTAGGCTCGCCTGCGGGCAATCCGTGACTTCCGTCACGAGAAAGGGCGGCGATTTCAGAAAGGAGATCTCGCCGCTGCAAGCTAGGATATAGAGCGCATCCGTCAATATCCGTTGGTCGTCGCTTGTTTGCCGGCCTTCCAACAGCGCCCGGGCGCCATCGAGCAGTTCAGTGAACGAGAGCGCGCGAGGCCAGGCCCGGCCGAGACAAAGATGTGCAGCCTTCAGGAGCGGATTGGCCACCGTGATTTGGCTGCCGTCCTGATTTTCAAACTCCATTTCGGAATCGTCGGTCAGGCAGGTGTCGGGTCGACGTGGGCTCGCGGTGCTTAGCAGATAGAACCGGGTGATGAAGTCGAGATCGACCCGGCGGCCAAGGGAGATGCCCTCGTGGCAGAGCAACGTACGCCGAAACCCGTTGCCGTCGATGAAGTCCTGATATTGATCGCGCGCCATGAATTCGTTTTCGGGAAAGCGCTGCAGCGTGGCGCGCACCTCTTCAGTGTAACCCGCAAGATAGCGTCGTGAAAAGTCGGCGTCGCTCAGATACTGCAGCCCATGTCGGCCAGCATCTTCGACGACTTCGTGTAGCAGGAAGGCTGTCGCGCCCTGGTCGAGATCGTCGTGAAAAAGCAATTCATCCGGAGCCTTGAGAACACGGTTGCACTGATCGCGCATGACCGCACCGTGCACTGAGTTGGACTTCGTCCCCTCGCTGAGAAACTTCACGATGGCGCGAGCTTGTCCAACCTTCTCCTTCATCCCCGTTATGCTCCGGGTGTGGTAGCGCATCATGTCGCGAACCATGTCGCGAAGGTGCGAGAACGGGTGCGCGTTATAGCTGACGTAGCAGAGCCCCTCGGGTGCCAAATTCCGTTTGAAAATGGTCATCATCTTCTCGCGCACGATCGGCGGTACCCATGAATACACGCCATGAGCGATGATGTAGTCGAACTGTCCGAAGGCCGCGTCGACATCCATGATGTCGCAATGCAGAAGCCTGATGTTGCTCAGGCCCAATGCGGCGATGTTTCGCTGCCCGCGTTCGATGGTAACGCCACTCAGGTCGATGCCGACGAACTCGCTATCCGGATATTGGAAGGCCATGGGCAGCAGATTGCCGCCAACGCCGCAGCCGAGCTCCAGAACCCGGCAGTGCTCGACCGGAGCCGGCTGCATACCGTAGACGGTCGCGATCGTTGCCAGTTGGTTTGGGTGAGTGAGCCCGTAGACATGCCCGGGATAGTACACCTCATCGTATGGTGTGATGCCGGTGGTTGGCTGGCGGTGTTCGGTCTGGATGTTCATCGCAGTCAGTTCCACGAGTATGCAAACTTGTCGTTCACGATCGAGACGCGCGTCTGCTTGACTTCCTCCTTGGCGAGAGACTTGCTGAGGAATTCACGCGACAGTTCTGGCAACAGCGTGTTGGTGATGATGTTATCGATCATCCGCCCGCCGGAGTCCGGATCGTTGCAACGGGATACGATGTGCTCGACGACCGCATCGTCGTAGCCGAAGGCAGCCTTGTGATTATCGCGGAGGCGCTGTCCGATCCGGTCGAGCTGCAATCTGACGATTCCGGCAAGCATCTCGTCCGAAAGCGGAAAGTACGGGATCGAAACTATGCGTCCAAGTAACGCGGCAGGGAACACCTTCAGCAATTCGGGCCGCAGCAGCCTGGCGAGTTCTTCCGGCTCGTTGCGATACTTTGGGTCTCGCGCCAGGCCCATGATGAGATCAGTGCCGACGTTTGTGGTCAGAATGATCAGTGTGTTCTTGAAGTCGATTCGCCGGCCGTTGCCGTCCTCCATGACCCCTTTGTCGAACACCTGGAAGAAGATCTCATGGACGTCAGGATGGGCCTTCTCCACCTCGTCGAGCAGGATCACGCTGTAGGGCTTGCGGCGAACCGCTTCGGTGAGCCGGCCGCCTTCACCATAACCGACATAGCCCGGAGGCGCGCCTTTCAAGGTCGAGACCGTGTGCGCTTCCTGGAACTCCGACATGTTGATCGTGATCATGTTCTGCTCGCCGCCATAAAGGGTTTCGGCAAGTGCGAGGGCGGTTTCCGTCTTGCCCACGCCGGACGGTCCGGCCAGCATGAAAACGCCAATCGGCTTGGACGGGTTGTCCAATTTGGCGCGGCTGGTCTCAATTCGTTTCGCGATCATCGTCAGCCCGTGAGACTGGCCGACGACGCGGCGATTGAGAATTTCCGGTAGCTTCAGGACGGTCTCGATTTCGTCGCGCATCATTCTGCCGGTCGGAATGCCGGTCCAGTCAGACACGACAGAGGCGACCGACTGCTGGTCGACATGGGCATAGATCATCCGCTTTTCCGGATTGATGCCCTCCAGTGTCTCAAACTTGCCACGCAACTCCACGCGCTTCGCTGCTCGATCGTCGTCTCCGTTCTCGGAGAGGATCTCGCGAATGCCGCGAATGTCCTTGACGAGTTCCTGTTCCCTGGCCCAGTCGCCTTCAAGGCCGCTCAGCTTGTCCTTCAGCGCGGCTATGTCGCCGTCGACCTCGGCAATCCGCTCGCTGTTCTCGTCCCCGAGGTCACCATCGCTGACCAGCGCTGATCGTTCGGCTTCGCGAGCGGCGATAGCGACGCGAGCGTCCTCGATCAGAGCCGGCGTCGCACTTTGACTGATGGCGACCCGCGCCGAAGCTGTGTCCAGCAGGCTGACCGCCTTGTCCGGCAACTGTCGGGACGGAATGTAGCGATGCGACAGGTTGACCGCGGTCACGATCGCGGCGTCCGAAATGCGAACGCCGTGGTGCTTTTCCATCGGGCCGAGGAGACCGCGCAGCATGATGCAGCAGGTCTCGACATCCGGCTCATCGACCTGGATCGGCTGGAAGCGTCGTGTGAGCGCGGGATCCTTTTCGATATATTGGCGATATTCTGCCCAGGTGGTGGCGGCGATGGTACGCAGCGTGCCGCGGGCGAGGGGAGGCTTGAGGAGATTGGCTGCGTCGCCGGTGCCGGCCGCTCCACCGGCGCCGATCAGCGTGTGAGCTTCGTCAATGAACAGGATAATCGGGGTCGGCGAGTTCTGCACCTCGTCGATCACCGAGCGCAGGCGTTGCTCGAATTCACCCTTCATCGAGGCGCCGGCCTGCATCAGGCCGATATCCAGCGCGCAGAGCCTGACGTTGCGCAGTGGCGGTGGCACCTCGCCAGCGGCAATGCGCTGGGCAAATCCCTCGACCACGGCGGTCTTGCCGACGCCGGCTTCGCCGGTGAGGATCGGATTGTTTTGCCGCCGGCGCATCAGCACGTCGATCAATTGGCGGATTTCGTCGTCTCGCCCGAGGATCGGGTCCATCTCGCCCGATCTGGCTTTGGCGGTGAGATCCTGGGAGAATCTGTCGAGCGGCGTTGTTCCCTTGGGATTTGCCCGGTCGGCACCGTCAGAGCCGGCACCGGCCAATCCGGTGCCGTCCATCGGACGCATCGTTTCTTCCTCAGAGCCTGCCCAGACGGCGCGGTGCTCCGCTGCCAATGCGTCTACGTTTATCTTGGCGAACTCCTGCGAGATGTTGTTGAGGGCACGACGGATCTCATTCGATTTCAGTCCGGCGACCAGGAGATGGCCAGTGCGGATCTGAGTCTCGCCGAAGAACAGCGTGGCGTAGTGCCAGCCACGGTCGAGAATATCGATGACCGAATTGGCGATCCCCGGCATATCGGTTTCGTTCTTGCGGAAGCCGTTGATGACGCCTGCGAGATCAGACAGCAGCCGCGCGCGGTCCAGCTTGTAGTGGTCCGCCGCGAGGCTGAAGTCGGTCCTTTCCTGTTGCAGGATGTGAAACAGCCAGTGTGCGAGCTCGACGTTGCGGTTGCTCGCGCTCTTAGCGTGACGCAGGGCCTGTATGAAAGCATCGTAGCCGGCGCGGTTCAGCTTTCCAGTCACGGCCTCGAGGCTGATGTCGGTCACGGTGGGCCTCCTGCTCAATTGCCCCGGGGCGATGCCCGGCTCATCTTGGAAATTGGCGCGAATTCCATGATGTTAGGACAGTCGGACCGGTGCCTAGGTTCAAATCGGTGGGGCGTCTGTCGGGGTGCTTCGCCGGGCTCTCAGACGCTCGGCAAGGTGAAAGCGAGCATCGCGGCGATATTCCTCGGTCGAGGCCCAGTTCGGTGAAACCCAGCTGGTCCACCCGAGGCGTCCGCTCTGTCCAAGCTTCATCGGGACGACTGCTCCCGCCGGAATGGCGAGTTCTACCTCCCACTCGAGTTCGTCGCCGATATAGAAGTACACGGCGTCAGCTAGGGGCTCGGACAAGTTAGGCGCTTCAGTGGGCAGGAACTGCTCGTATTGAGCAAAATCCTTCACGAAAACGCGAACCCTGATCTTGTCTTCGACACTGAACACCCGCGAGCCCAGAAGCGCGTCGTGGCCGAGCCTGGCGTGCGCCGCGCCGAGGCGGCTGCAGTGGCTTGCCTCGAATGGGAGCCATGTGCCGACAAATTCGTCGATCTCAACCCTGACATCGAACAGCCCCTGCAGCAGCCGGGCCAGTCGTGACGCGGATTTCGCCCTGGGTGCGACCAGTCCAGCGAAGCTGAGCTTCGCCATGTCCGGTACCGTGTCTCGATTGGCAAAGATATCAGAGCCAAGGCCGGCAAAGGAGCCCACATAGGCGATGAAGCGGTCATCCGATGGCCTGTCATGCTGCGCGATCGGCCGCGCGTCCGCCCAGGCACGAAAGAACAATTGCAGAAAGCGTCCATTGAGAAGGTCGAGAAAGCGCGGAAAGGCGTCGTCTCGCATCAACTGCCAACCGACGCTCTCGTCGGTGGTGGCCAGAGGCAGCGCGCCTTGCGGTCCGAGGAGGCCGAGGAATTTGACCAGGATTCTGAGCCTGCCATCGCGGTCGTCGACTGAGCTCAGATTGGACGCGGGAAATTCCAGATAGGGGGTTTGACCGAGGTCAACAAATTCCTCGCGACGCGCGGCACTGTCGCCGATCCGCGGTCGATCTGGATTGGATCGCTCGAGCTGGCGGAGCGTCTGGAAGAAATCGAACCGCCAAGGCTCGGCCTTCATTTGATCGATCAGCATCACAGCGGCCTCCGGGTGCCCATGCGGGTCGGCCAGCGCATGATCTCGCCGCGTTCCGAAGTCGATATGACCGTTTGGGTGAAGGTGTTGAAGCCCGAATAGTCGGCGAAAAAGCGCTCCAGCACCGCCCCGAGCAGGAACACGCCACTGCCTTCGAATGCCTTCTCGTCGAGTGTGACGGTGATCTCCAGGCCGCGCGCTGCGCCACTGCCGGTACGCTCACGCACTCGCCGCACCACGGGCCTGCTCTCGACGCTGCGCACGCCACGAATCTTTCGTTCCGTAGCGTCGTCGAACTGGTCGGCGAATAATGACAGCATCTCCCGCAGTGCTCCGGCGTTCTTGCCGCCGCTGCGTTCTACGAGGCCGAGATAGTTCAAACTCAGCATGTTGATCAGGCGCCAACTGACAACACCGCTATTGGCGATTTCACTGCGACTGCGCAACTGCGCCACCACTGGCTCGCGTGGCCGGGTGGGCCCGGCGATGCACATCAGCTCGAGCGAGGTGTCATCCAGCAGGCGAAAGTCCGCTCCGCCTTGGCCGACCGGCAGATGTTCCGTGAGATGCCGGTTGGAGCACAACGCCCGGACGCTCAGTTCGGCGGCAGATCCGTCGCCGCTCAGGTCACCAGGCTCGAGCAGCGAAAGGAACATGTCTGTCCCGGTGTAGTCGGAGGCCGTGCCATATGTCTTTTCCTCGACGGTGCGGCGCCGCGGTAGCCGACGAACGGTAAAATAAAGTCCCTCGACCGATGTGGCCGTGCGGTCGACTGCGGCGGAGTACAGCGGACGCACCTGCCGCTTGTCTTTTTCTGCGGGGAAGTGCGCGTAAACCTCCAGTACCTGGTGCGGCTCGTATTCGAGATAGCGGCTTCGGTCGGGCACCACGTGGTATTCGTGCGTATTCGATTTGACAGGGATGCGATCGCTGGTTTTCTCGAACAGGTTGATTGCCGGGGCAGTGTAGAGACTGAAAGTCTCTGCCCGGACGTAGGCCGCAAGCCGTGAGTTGTGCTCATCGAACGCGAAGACGATATCGATTGACTTGCCGCGCAACCGAGGCATCACAGCGCGAAGTCCCGTCAGATTGATGCCAAGGAACTTGCGCGGAAACACGAAATACTCCCGCAACAACTCCGAGCCGCGAAAGACCCGGTTATCGTTAGGAAACAGGGATTCGTTCTCGCCGAAGCCGACCTGTTGCACACAGTCGTTCGGGGCCCGGATGACGACCGGATCGCCGAAATCGTCGAGATAGCGAAAGTAGACGCTGATGCAGTTCGAGGTCAGCTGTTCGTAGAGCGCGACAGCGTCGGATTCGGCGCCGGTAAGATAGATAGGCAATTCGCTGGTGCGGCAGCCCGCGAACCAGGTTTCCGGCTTGTTGCGAGCCTCCGCGTCCGCCGGCTCTTCGTCGAGCCGCGCGGCGGTACGGTGGGTCATGGAGAGCCTGAGCCCCGCAATGACCTCTCCGCCGATTGGAATCCCGAGGGCCTGCAATGCGCCCGCGGTCGCAAAATATTCGGCACCGGTGACGTCAAAGGGCCAAAGTACGATATCGCGGCAAAGCCTGAATCGGCAGGCGAGGCTCCGTTCCCTTTCGCGATAGCTCGCATCGAAGTAGGCGCCCCGCGCGATTTTCCTGCCGTCGCGCAATGCCGGATCGGCATAGGGTGGCTGTGCCTTGACCAGCATGGCAGATGGAGTTGGCGCGAGATAGTTCGGAACCAGCTGTTCGAGCAGGTTTGCCGTGAACTCCGGAAATTCGTGCTTGAGCTTGAGCTGAACGCGAGCAGCAAGGAACGCGGCTCCTTCGAGCAGCCCCGAAATCATTGGATCTGAGCGATCGCGGATCAGCCCGCCGAGGCGTTCGGCGATGCCAGGATATTCCTCGGCAAAGTCTTCCGCATGCTCGTACAGCAGCGACAGTTCACGGTTGTAGAAGTCGAGGAATTCGCGATTCATGCTATAGTCGATTGATCTGGATGTCGCCGCTGTCGAGGTCGACGTCCGCGACGAATTCTACGGGCACGTTGAGCGGCTCGCACTTCAGGTCGGATTGCACGACAAAGCGCAGCTTGAGTTGTTCGGGGCCCACGGAGGTGTCACGGCGCACCCGGATGGACCTGCGATCGAGTCGCGGCTCGTACGTCGCAAGTGACATGCGCAGGGCGTCGCTGAGCTCTTCGTCCGTGACCTCGTCGATCGAACGGTTTGCGATGTCGGGAAAACCATAGTTTAAAATCGAGGTGCGAACGTGGCCGCGGCCAGTCAGATCGAGCGTCGATTCGAGGGCAATGGTATTCAGGAGCGTTTCAACATCATGCGAAACCTCCCGCCGTAGCACCGTCTCCGAGATCGGGAAACGACCAGTGCTGCGCCGTCCCGCTATGACTCGCTCACCGAACTGATCGCGCAGTTCGAGTGGCTTGCGCGCATCACGAGCGTCATAAGCCGCACGAAAGGCCAGCATCAATGGCGGAGAGAGCCGGTCCTTCTTTGGCGTAACAGTCATTGACAATCTCCGTACCGCCAACGCCGATTGCCATTCTTGGCAACCGGCGCCAGACAGGAGCTTACGATCAGGCCCATTCCTTGTTGGCCGGAACGTCCCAGCCGAAGGTCGGCGATGCGCCGGCGCCACCCTTGTCCGTCTGGGTCTTGTACGTCATCTTCACCTTCGCGAAGTTCAAGCTCACATTTTCGGTGAGACGATCTTCGCCATGGGATCCGCCGGTCGATACGCTCGAGACCAGCACGTGCTTCATCTCGATCTTGAGATACTCCAGCGGATTTTCACCGGCCTTGCGGACAGTGAGGATCGCGGTATCGATGTGCTTGCCGTTGGCGCAGACCTTGAACAGCTCAGGCGTCGCCTTGTCGACGAAGTGCGTGAAGTGGAGATCCTGAACGTTGACCTTGCCGGCGCCACCGCCTGACCCGCTGTGGAAGGTGCCGCTCTGGCTCTCGCCAAAGGACCAGCTCAAAATGTCGATTTCGTCCTTGTGTTTGTCGTCGAGCGACTCGCCCTTGATCGGGTCGAGTTTCAAAAAGATATCGACAGCCATATCATAGCCCTTTCAAAAACCTGGATGAGTGACAGTTGCGATAACGCGGCGTCAGGAGCTCGGGCCTGGAAGGCGGGAAACAAGGCTGAGGCCGACGTCCATCGCTTCCAATTGAAAGTGTGGACGGAGAAAGAAGCGCGCGTTGTAGTATCCCGGGTTCTCCTCGTTTGCTATGACCTCGACCTTCGCAGCGGCCAGCGGCTTGCGCGCCTTCTGCGCCTCTGACGATAGGGCTGGATTGGCATCAACGTACTCGTTGATCCAGGTTTGCAGCCAGACCGTCAGCTCATCCTTTTCCTTCATGGATCCGATTTTGTCGCGAACCATGCATTTCAGGTAGTGCGCAAAGCGGGACACTGCGAACATGTAAGGCAGACGTGACGACAGGTTGTCGGATGCGGTTGCGTCCACACCCTTCTCGCCGAAGTATTTCTTCGGCTTGTAGATCGACTGGGCACCGATGAAGGCGGCCTTGTCGGTGTTCTTGCGGTGGATCAGCGGGATAAGGCCCGCCTTTGCAAGCTCGTGCTCGCGGCGATCGCTGATCGCGATTTCGGTGGGGCATTTCAGGTCAACGCCACCATCGTCAGTCGGGAATGTGTGCGTCGGCAGGTTGATGACCTCGCCGCCCGACTGCACACCGCGGATGCGCGTGCACCAGCCGAACTCCTTGAAGGCGCGGTTGATGTTGACTGCCATCGCATAGGCGGCGTTGATCCAGCCGTACTTATCACCGGTGTGTCCGTCCGTCTCCTCTTCGAAGGCGAATTCTTCCACGGGCTCCGATTTGGCGCCGTAGGGGAGGCGACCCAGAGCGCGCGGCATGCAAAGGCCGAGATAGCGGGAATCGTCCTGATCGCGCAGTCCCTTCCATGCGGCGTATTCCGGTGTGTCGAACACCTTGCCGATGTCGCGAGGGTTGGACAGTTCGGTCCACGAGTCCATTCCCATCAGGGTAGGCTCGGCGCCGCTGAAGAACGGGGCATGCGCGGCGCCGGCGATCTTGCTGAGGTCGCGGAGCAGCTGCACGTCGGTCGGGAGGTGGCTGAAATAGTAGTCGCCGATCAGGCAGCCGAACGGCTCGCCGCCGAGCTGGCCGAATTCGTACTCGTAGATCTGCTTGAACAGCGGGCTCTGGTCCCAGCGCGCATCGGGATAGAGTCGCAGGTTCCGATACAGCTCGCTCTTGGAGACGTTCATCACCCGGATCTTGAGGTTGGCGTCGGTCTCGGAACTGAAGACGAGGTAGTGGAGGCCGCGCCAGGCACTTTCGATCGCCTGGAATTCGGGTGCGTGCAGGATCTCGTTCATCTGCGCGGTCAGCTTCTGATCGATCCGCGCGATCATCTCCTCGATGGTGTCGAGCACGTCCGATTTGATGACGCTGGTGTCCTTGAGCGCCTCTTGAACGAGCGTGGACACCGCGTTCTCGACCTCGGTCGCCGCACGTTCGGTGCGCGGCTTGAAGCTTTGCTTCAGCAGGGCAGCAAACTCGTCAGCCTCGACGGTCCCGACTTGGGTGGTCGTCTCTTTATGGGTAGCTTCTTTTGCCATGGTCCCCATCCTTCCCTTAGCTGTTGGTGTCGGGTTCGGTGGACTGGCTGGCCGCGCGCTCGCGCAGTGCGGCCATCAGTTGAGGATCGGCGAGGAGTTTCTTCAGCTGGTCCTCGGCGCCCACCTTGCCATCCATGTAGCGCAGCAGGTTGGCGAGCTGTTCACGTGCTTCGAGCAGTTTGGCCGTCGCCGGCACCTGGCGAGCGACCGCCACAGGCGTGAAGTCGGACATCTTGTTGAAGCGCAGGTTGACGGAGATCTTCTCGTCAGAGTCATCGCTCAGACGATTGACGACGCGCGTCGTCACACCGGGCTGGATCGCCGTCATGCGATTGTCGAAATTGTCCATGTCGAACTCAAGGAACTTGCGCTCCTCGACCTTCGCCTTCTCGACGCCGGGGTTGTTGCCGGAAAGATCGGACAGGACGCCCATGACAAACGGCAGTTCGATTAAGCGTTCGGCGTCGTATGGATCTTCGTAAGTGATGTGCACGCGCGGTGCGCGGTTTCGGCGAATAAATTTTTGGCCGCTGTCGGTTGCCATTGGGGTGCCCTCTTCACAAAAATCTCTGCGGAAGCCGACTTGCGCGACGCAGGCAGGGAAGTGCCCGGGTCTTCTTCGGCAAAGCTTCCTTTCGTTTAGTTAGTCCCTTCGAATGGAAGGCGGGTTCAATTCGATTTGTCGATCGCCTTCAGAGCGCCCTCCGGCAAGACTTCGTTCAGCAGGCTGAGGAAATCTCGTTGTGCGAGTTCGCGTGCGCGATCGACCAGGAAGGGGATCGGGCTGGACGGCTCTGCGGTCCGGAAGAAAGACGCTACCTTGCTCAGCAAGTCCAACGCTTGGGCTCTGCTTTCTGCTGCAAAAACAACGTCTTGGGCATCATTTTCCGTCGTGGATGGGAGCGATGTGGCGAACTCCGCCATGCGCTCGATCGGCAGGTCAAATACCTTGTCGCGACCGATATTGATGGCGGCGCTCTCGACGTGGGCGGGCATCAGCATCCGCATCACTTCGATAAACGATTTGCCAACCATGTCCTGTGCCTGCCGCACCAGCAAGAGTGCAGGGCTCGACGGTTCCCTCCGAGCGAAATATTCGGCAGCGGCCGCCAGCGCCGCGGATGCCTGTCCGGGCGAGGTCACGGCGCCGGCGATTTCGATCGGAAGCTGCGGGCCGTCTTCGGCAGCCTCGTCCGGCGAGGGGGCGGCCGCTGCCGGATCGCGTGCGGTGACCAGCGCCGCGAGCCAGTTGGCCATGCCATTCGCGACGCCCGCCAACCTGTCGAGACTGATGGGTTGCCCCGAATTCAACTTCTCGTGCCAAATCGATTTGATGCCGGCAATCTCGGCAGCGACCGCGGAACAGCGGGTACTCACCGCTTTGAGGGTGTCGAGCTCGGTCTCGCCGATGATGCGTTCAATGCTTCCGAGATCGGGCATGTCGACGTCGGCCTCAGCGGCGGGAATTTCGCCCTTGGCAATCTGATAGGCACGGTAGTTGAGGCTGCCGTGCCTGCGATTTTCGATTAGGGGAAGGAATTGGAGCGGGTTGATCACCGTCGGAAACACGTCGATCGCCTCGACGGTGACGGCGCGAAAAGCATAGTCGCCGTCCTCGCCCCTCGGGTGAACCGCATCCCATTGTTCACGCAGCAGCACGGTGGTCGCCTTCAGGCAGCTGAGAAAGCCGTCGAGATCGCGGTTCAAGATGGAGAATTTGGCGAGCAGCATGGTCAGGCGCAGGTCGCGGGTGCGTGCCAAGAGCGGCTGCGCAGCGGCGAATTGGCCGGCAATGTCGATGGCCTTTGGGTCGAATCGTCCGCGCTCTCCATTGGCGTTGACGACCTCGAAATACGACATCGGAAGCAGCGATTCCGCACCTGCGAAGAAATTGAGGTACTGGACATCCCCGGCCGCATCGAGGTCAGGCCCGCAGGGATCGTCCGGGGCTATAGGCTGGGTCAGGGATGTGACATCGAGCATGCAAAGATGGTCCGTCTACGGGGCCCTAGCCCCTTTACCAAGACCGTCACAAGTGGCGGATCGGGCGGGGATCATGACCCGGTCGTCTGTTAGGTCAGATCAACGATGACCTCGGTTCATTCCCGGCGGCCAGGACCGTTTCGCGTGAACCAACAAGCTCTTGGAGCCGACTACATGAATGCCGGGATGGTTCCATCGGGCGCGTACTTTGGCGCGTCAGGAGCGGGCGACCCCAGGCGGACTGGTCGGTCGTCCTACCGATGGCTGGCTCGGATTTCGGTTGTTTCGTGCTTGACGACCTGATGCGCCGGTTGCGCGGATCGTGCGGTCAACCAAGGAGTTTAACGCCCACATGGGCCAGCTTACCCAGGATACCCGCCTTTGCGAGCTCAAGACCCCCCTTGGCAAGGACGTTCTGGTTTTTGTCAGGTTCGAGTCCTCTGAAGGTCTGAGTGAACTATTCGAACATCGTATCGAGTGCTTCAGCGAGGACGCCGATCTCGACTTTGATCGCGCGATCGGCCAGCAGTGCACGCTTACGATCAAGTTGCACGGGAAGGAGCGCGAGTTTAGCGGCATTCTCACGGAAGCGCAGTGGCTCGGGGTCAAAAACGACTATTTCAACTACCGGATCGTGCTGAGACCCTGGTTATGGCTGCTGTCGCGCACCACCGATTGCAGGATTTTTCAGGACAAGAAGGCGCCTGACATCATCAAGGAGGTCTTCAACGAGCGCGGCTTCACGGATTACGAGTCCAAGCTTACTGAAGAAGGCTCATGTCCAAAGCTCGAGTACTGCGTTCAGTATCGCGAGACCGATCTGGATTTTGTATGCCGGCTGATGGAGCAGCACGGCATCTACTACTTTTTCAAGCATGAGGGTGGCAAGCATACGCTGGTGCTGGCTGACTCCAAGTCCTCGCACAGCCCAATCAACGGTCTCGCAAAGATCCCTTATGTCCCGCTGACCGGATCCGACCGCCGCGAGGAGCAGCATATTTATGAATGGGTTTCCGAGCGCAGATTTCGTACCGGCAAGTTCGAGCTCAACGACTACAACTACCAGAAACCCAACGCGCAGATGATCAGCGACGCCAAGGGTTCTGAGCACTACACGCGATCCGAGATGGAGTTCTACGACTATCCCGGCAAGTTCAAGGAGAAATCCGACGGCGAGCGATACGCCAAGATTCAGCTCCAGGCCGAGCAGGCGATGGATCGGCGCCGCCGCGGCAACGGCGACGCCGTCAACCTGTTCCCGGGAGGACTAACCAAGCTCGAGAAGCATTCGAGAGACTCGCAGAACGTTGAATATCTCGTCGTACGAGCAGCTCACTCGTTTTCCATCGAGTCCTACCGCACTGGCGGTGCCGGCGACGGCGGACAGCACGTCTACTTCGGCAGCTATGAATTTCTGCCAAGCGATCGGCCGTTTCGATCTCCCATGATGACGCCGAAGCCGAGGATCAACGGTATCCAGACGGCCAAGGTCGTCACCAAGGACGACAATTCGAGCGAGGAAATCGACGTCGAGTCGTTGGGCGAAATCTATGTTCGCTTTTTCTGGGATCGAAAGAAGAAGCGGTCGTGCCGGTTGCGCGTGGCCCAAGTCTGGTCCGGCAAGCGCTGGGGCGGTCAGATCATCCCGCGCGTCGGCCAGGAAGTCGTCGTGGAATTCCTGGAAGGAGACCCCGACCGGCCCTTGGTGATCGGCACGGTGTATAACGATGAATACAAGCTGCCCTACGATCTACCGTCCAAGAAGACGATCGCGGGGTTGAAGTCCGACTCGACCAAGGGAGGGGGCGGTTACAACGAATGGAACTTTGAGGACAAGAAAGGGTCCGAGAAGATCACCCTGCACGCCGAAAAGGACTACGACGTAACGGTCCGCGACACCGAGACCAGGACCATCGGTGAAGCCGCGTTCGGCGGCGATACCCGCAAGACCACACTCAAGAACGGCAATGACAAGCTTGATATCGAATTGGGTGGTCAGCACATCAAGCTGGCGATGGATCAGTCCGTCAACGCGGGGCTGAGCATCACCCTCACTGCCAATGTCAACATCACCCTCCAGGTTGGTCCCAGCCAAATCATCCTGTCCCCCGCCGGAATCGTCATCAACGCACCGACCATCACCATGACCGCGCAGGCCGCCATGGCGCTCGCGGCCGGCGGCCCGTTGGTTGCCCACGGCACACCAACCATTGTCGGCTGACGGCCATGGGTCAAGTTCGGTTCAGCACAGTCCGCGATCTGTTTGAAGCCTATCCGCTGGCGCGATACGACGTCGGCAGCGTCACCCCGGACAAGTTCTCGTTGGATTTCCTGCAGGAGGTCGCTGATGCAGGCAACTGGCACCAGGCTGTATCCTTCTGCGCGTACCTGCTCCCCAGGCGCGTGGCCGTCGCCTGGGGATGTCGCTCGCTGCGGCAGATGTTCGACAATTTCGACGGCAACGAAGGCAGGTCACTCAGCTTTGCCGAGACCTGGGTCCAGCAGCCAGACGAGCAATCGCGTAACAAGGCGTTGGCGGTCGGCAACGCCAACGATCCCGAGCAGCCGGCGACCTGGCTGGCGCTGGCGGCGGGCTGGTCTGGCGGGAGCGTCGTCCCTGCGGAATTTGCCCCGGTCGAAGCCAAGCCAGATCAGACGGCGCGGGCGGTTCGCGCGGCTCTTTTGATCGGACTTTGCCGGCTTACCCGTGAGTCCAGGGACCGGATAATGACGGCCTGCCTGGAGGATGGTATTCAATTGGCCCGCGGCGAACCGCGCCCTCTGCGCTGACGAGACGATGTGATGGTGCTTCGCTTCAACATCGAGAACGAGCCCAACCTCCCCGATGGCGGACCCGTTTCATTTACGGTCACCGGCCAGCGCTCGGTCGATATAGGCCGCGATCGTCATCTCGATTGGACTTTGCCCGATCCGTCTCGGATGATTTCGGGAAAGCATTGTGAGGTCCATTATCGCGACGGCGGCTACTGGTTGCACGACGTCTCGACCAACGGCACCTTTCTTAACGGCGCAGACCAGCGCATGCGGGGAGCGCATCGGCTACGCAATGGCGATCGCCTCGTCATCGGCCACTATGTCATTGGCGTTTCGCTGGACCTGGACGAGCGTGCCGACGGCACTCCGAGCCATGGCACGCAGCAGCAAGCTTCTCTCGCGCAGCAGCACGCCGATTACCACGAGCTGTGGGCTCCCGGCCGCGACGTGCCGCCGCCAATCGACCCCCAGCAGTTGAGAAAGCCGCGCGAAGCAGCGCGGCCCGTCAATGCGGAGTTCCTGGACTGGGCGGCGAGCGTTCCGTCGGCGGGCGTCGACCCCGTCCGGCATTCGCCCCAGATGCCTCAACGAGAGCCGCCTTCGCACGACGACATGAGCTGGGCAGCCGGTCCGGTCGCCACGCCTCAACCGCCGGTCGACGTGCTGCGCGCGATGCCGACGCCGCGCCGACCATCGGTCTGGGTCGACGATGAAGCAGCTGTCCCGCCACCGTCGGCGCCACCGGCAGGCCATGCGGGAGCGCCGCGGCCGCAGGTGGCCGAGCCGGTACCGGCTTCGGCCACCTCGATCGGCAATCCCGAATTCGCACGCCTGGTGGCCCGTGCTGCCGGACTGCCGGAGAATTTCTTTGCCGACAAGACCGAGGCCGACCTCGCGGAGCAGCTTGGCATCATACTGCGCATGACCGTGGAAAATCTGATGGCCCTGCTGCAGGCGCGGACCCAGGCCAAGCAACTGACGCGCAGCACCAGTCAAACCACCATCCAGGCTATCGAAAACAATCCGCTGAAATTCTCGCCGACCGCGGAAGACGCGATGCGTATCCTGTTCGGGCCGCCGACGCGCAGTTACCTCGATGCGCCGCATGCCTTCGCGCAGGGCTTCAAAGATCTCAAATCCCATCAATTGAAGACCTATGCGGCAATGCAGCATGCCGTCGGGGGGCTGATCGCCAGTATCGATCCAACGCTGGTGGCGCGCGAGCTCGAGCTTCAGCGCGGCGCAAGATCCTTTTTCGGCTCGAACAAGAGTAAGTTGTGGGATGAATTCTTGACGCGCTGGAAGGCGCATCTCGGTCGCGACGAAAGCGCGCCGATCGATACCTTCATGCTTCATTTCTCTGAATATTACGACCGCGCAGACAAGTCGGGGTCAAAGTGAACTGTCGGTGACGATGCCGTCGCCGATCATTGCCAAGTGGATGCAGGAATGTCCTGGTACAGCAAAGTTTTCTGGTCGGAAGGTCTGTTTCTGCGGCCGCATCATCTGCAGCAGGGCGATCGCTATCTCGAGCATCTGCTGGAAAAGCGCGTTCGTTACACAACACCGTACCCATGGGGCTTTGCGCAGCTCGAGATCGACAACGATCTTACTCAGCAGAGCAAATTCGCCGTGCGCCGTGCGGCCGGCGTCATGCCCGATGGAACGCCTTTCGATATCCCTGCCGACAGTCCGATCCCGGAAGCGATCGAAGTGCCGGATTCGGCCGCAGGCCAGATCGTCTGGCTGATGATGCCGGTCGCAGCGCCCAATACGCGGGAGGTGGATGAGGATCGCACTGACAGCGCAAGTCGTTACGTTCGGAGTTCCGAAACGTTTATCGATTCAACCTCGGCGCTGCGCATCGAAGAAGAGATCGATATCGTCTATCCGCGGCTGTCGTTCGAGCTGCGCAAGACCAGCAAGCCGGGATACATGGGTCTCGGCATCGCCCGCATCCTCGAGGTGCGCGACAAGAACATCCTGTTCGACGACAAATTTGTGCCGCCGATGCTGGTCTGCGCCGCACATCCGGTTATCGATGGTTGGCTCAATCGCATCATTGGCTGGGTTGAGACCAAACTCGACGAGCTTGCACGCTACGCGGTCGATCCATCGTCCGGCGGCGGCTTGCAGAGCGTCGATTACCTGGTGCTGCAGGTTCTGAACCGGACCATTCCCGTGCTAACTCATTTCAAGCGGTCCGGCAGCGTACATCCCGAGCGGCTGTACGAAGAACTGCTGAGGTTTGCCGGTGAGCTTGCGACTTTCGCGACCACCGAACGACGTGCGCGGGACTACCCGGCATACGATCACGACAACCTCGAATACGTCTTCACGCCGCTGGTGCGCGACATCCAGGATTTCCTGAGCGCGCGGCTGGGCAGGCGGGCGATCCGTCTGGAGATCATCGAACGCGCCCAGAACGCATTTGTATCGCCGATCCGTGATCGCGCGTTGTTCCGAAATGCTACCTTGGTTCTGGAGGTTGCCGCGCGGCGGCCTCTCGTCGAGATTCAGAATGAATTCCCGCACCTGTTCAAGGTCGGGCCCAACACCAAGATGACCGAGATCGTACACGCAAACCTGCCGGGTTTGACCTTGGTGCATTTGCCGACGCCGCCACCGCACATCCGAGCCATCACAGACCACGTCTATTTCTATCTCGATCGCAAGTCGCCGCTGTGGCCGGAGTTCAGCACAGCTGCCTCGATCGGGATGCATTTCTCCGGCGACTGGCCGGAGCTTGAGTTGTACCTTTGGGCCATCCTGGAAGAGCGGCCATGACCGACAGGGACAAGCCGGTCAATCCTTTCGGTCGGGGCGAGCGGACCATCATCCGTCCGAACCCCGGCGGGAAGGTGCCGCCTGCTCCGGCTCCTCAACCTCCAGCAGGGGAGGGGCCTGCAAGCCGTCCGGCGTACTCGCCATCGCCCGTGGCCTCGCCGGGTAGCCCTTCGCCGCCCTCATTTTCTCCCGTACCGCAGGGCGCAAGCTACACCGCCCCGCCGACCAGTCAGCCCTCGGAGGAATGGATTTCGACACCGGCGCAGGCTCCGGCGCAGCAACCGATCTTGCCGCCCGGACCGCCCTTGCGTGTCGACGATCTGGTCGCGCCAAACGCCAATCCGGTGATGCGCGCCGGCGGCCCCTTGCTGCAGTTGCTTGGCCGGCTGCGAGTAGCGCTGATGCGGGCGTCATTCGCGAGCCTGATGGAGCAGGTCGCCGACGCCATCAAGTTCTTCGAGAAGGATATCCGCTCGGCCGGCATTTCCGAACACCAGGCCAATACCGCGAAGTATATCCTGTGCGCTACCGCCGACGATATCGTGCAGCACATTCCGACCGACGATCGGCACGTCTGGGCGCAATACTCGATGCTCAGCCGGTTCTTCGGCGAACGCGTCGGCGGCGTACGCTTCTTCGAGATTCTCGACCATTTGAAGACTGATCCGCTGGTCAATTATCCGGTGCTCGAACTCCAGCACGCCTGCCTTGCGCTCGGGTTCCAGGGCATCCACCGGACCTCGCCGGGCGGGCTTGCGAACCTCCAGGTGATCCAGCGCAACCTCTATGAGACGTTGCGCCGGGTTCGCCCCAAGCCGACCAACGATTTGTCGCCGCACTGGCGCGGCCAGGCCTTGGCCGGTCGGCGGCAGCACCTGCGCATTCCGGTTTGGCTGGTGGCGGCCGTGGTCGCCGCGCTGCTGACGGGATCCTATTTTGTGCTGAGGACATTGCTGGCTGGCCGTGCAGAGAATGCCGCCGAAGTCGCGCTGGCATTGCATCCCGGCGATCCAATCGAGCTCAAGCGCCGCGTCGTTGCGCCGCCGCCGCCTCCACCGCCGCCGCCACCCCCAGATCGCATTACCCAGCTGCAGCGCATTCGCAACGCGCTTGCACAGGAGAAGACGGCGTGCGCCATGACGGCGGATCAGACGGCGAGCTTCATCGTGATCAGGGTCTGCGATCTCGCATTGTTTGCCTCGGGCCAGGCAACCATCCTGGATGGCTTCAAGCCGATCGCGGCCCGCGTTGCGGCGACGCTCGACAAGGAGCCCGGCCGCATCCGAGTGGTTGGCCATACCGACAGCTCGCCGATCCGCACCGTCCGTTTCCCCTCGAATTTCGAATTGTCGCTCGAGCGCGCCAAGGCGGTTGCCGCCGCGCTGAAACCCGGCCTCGCGGATGGTTCGCGCATCGACGTCGACGGCAAGGGATCCGATTCACCGATTGCCAGCAATTCGACACCGGAGGGACGGTCCAAAAACCGTCGGGTCGAAATCTTCATCGAACGTAGCGAATAGGCGGACGCCACAAGTTCACGCGTAAGCGACAGGTACCGGCAAATATGCTCGCCAAGGACATTCTACGCATCGTTCTCTATGGAGTCGGGCTCAGCTCGCTTGGGGCGGTGATCTACCTTGCCGGTCCCTTCCTTGCTTTCGGCGACTGGCATCCGCTGGAGAATCACATCATTCGCCAGATCGCGATCCTGCTGCTCGGCGCTGCGGCGGCAGGCGTCACCGGTCTTCATTTCTTCAAGCGACGCAAGAATGCTAAGGAGATCGCCGACGGCGTCAGCGGTGCGGACCAGGCTGTCAGCGACGAGCCGGTGCTCAAGGAGCGCATGAAGGATGCGCTCGCAACGCTCAAGACCACAAGCGGCAACAAGTCCGGGTATCTCTACGATCTGCCCTGGTACGTCATCATCGGTCCGCCCGGTGCGGGAAAGACCACCGCGCTGGTCAATTCGGGGCTCAAGTTTCCGCTCGCGCGAGGGGCAACGCCGGCGGCGATCGCCGGAGTCGGCGGCACCCGGTACTGCGATTGGTGGTTCACCGAGGAAGCGGTGCTGATCGATACCGCCGGTCGCTACACAACCCAGGACTCAAACAGCAAGGCCGACAAGGAGAGTTGGCTGTCCTTTCTGGACATCCTGAAAAAAAGTCGGTCGCGCCAGCCGATCAATGGCGTTCTCGTCGCGATCAGTCTGGAGGACGTGCTGACGCTGCCGAAGCAGGAACTCGCGCTGCATGCCGATGCTATCAGGATGCGGCTGCTCGAACTGCATCAAAGGCTGAAAGTGAGCTTCCCGGTTTACGCGCTGTTCACCAAGGCCGATCTCGTTGCCGGTTTCACCGAATATTTCGCCTATCTCGCTGAGGCCGGCCGGCGCCAGGTCTGGGGCGCCACCTTCCAGACCGCCGACAAGACCCAGAATCTGGTGGGGCAGGTCCCGGTCGAGTTCGATCGCCTGCTGGAGCGCCTGAGCGAGGAAACGCTCGACCGTTTGCAGGACGAGCCGACCCCGCAGCACCGGGTGCAGTTGTTTGGCTTCCCGGCGCAGATGGCGCGGCTCAAGCCGCAAATCCACGATTTCCTCAACCAGATATTTGAGCCGACGCGATATCACGTGAACGCCAATCTGCGTGGATTCTATTTCACGTCCGGCACCCAGCAGGGTACGCCGATCGATCAATTGATCGGATCGTTGGCGCGTACATTCGGTGCGGAAGAAGTCGGTGCTGGAGCCTATTCCGGCACTGGCAAGAGCTACTTCCTCGCCGATTTGATTTCGAAGGTCATCATCGGCGAGGCCGACTGGGTCTCGACCGACCGTGCCGCGGTGCGCCGCGCCTTGATCCTCAAGACCGCGGCACTATCGGTGATAGGTTTGGTGGCGATCGGACTGATCGGTGCGTGGTTGACCAGCTACAAACGCAACTCCGACCTGATCGAGCAGAGCTTGCAGGCGGACAACGAGTATGCCGCCGCCGGTGCGCCGCTGATCAAGCAAACGTTGATTGCCGACCATGATCTCGACAAGGTGCTGCCGCTCCTTTATCGGCTGCGGAACGCGCCGGCTGGCTATGCCTCACGGAGCGAGCCGGTAGCACTCTCGGCGCGTTACGGGCTCAGTCAGCACGCGCGCCTGTTGTCGCCCGCAAAGGCAGCCTATCACACTGCGCTTGAGCGCATGTTCAGGCCTCGCTTGCTCTACCGTTTGGAGGAGCAGCTGAATGCGCGGATCGGCGAGCCTGCCTTCGTCTATGAGGCGCTGAAGGTCTACCTGATGCTCGGCGGCCTTCAATCCCCAGACCGCGAGCTCATCCGCTCCTGGATGCAGCGCGACTGGGCGGACAACCTCTATCCCGGCGCGACCAATGCGGAAGGACGGCGTCTGCTCGATGAAAATCTTGCTGCGATGTTCGACCTTGAAACCGAGCAGCCGCCGCTGGTCGAGCTCGACGGCCGGCTGATCAAGCAGGCCCAGAATTCGCTTGCGCGCCTCAGCGTGTCGCAACGTGCCTACGAGTTCCTGAAGTCGGAGGCTCGTGGATCGACCGCCGGCGACTGGATCGTCAGCCGCCGAGGCGGTCCGGACGTGGCAGTTGTCTTCGAAACCACGACCGGACAGCCCTTGGACAACGTGCGGGTACCCGAGTTCTTCACCTACAACGGCTTCAATCAGAAGTTCATCGCTCGACTGCCCGGATTGTCAGAGCGCATGAAGCGGGAGCGGTGGGTCCTGGGTGACGCCGGCCAGCAGTCGGCGATTGACCAGCAGTATGACAACCTGGCTGGCGATTTGCTCAGCATCTACTCCAATGAGTTCGTAACGACGTGGCGCACTGCGCTTGGTAGTCTGCGTCTGAAGAAATTGCTCGCGGACAAGCCGAAATACGAAGTGCTGAGGGCGCTTTCGGCGCCCACATCGCCGATGCGGCAAATCCTGGAGTCGGTGCGTGACGAGACGATGCTGACCAAGGAGCGCCCGAAGCCGGCGAGCGCAGGCACGCCAGCCGTGCCGCCTGCGGTGACCACGCCGGCGCTCTTCAACAATGCCCAGGATGGTACGCCTGGCGCGGCGATCGAGTCGCAGTTCAAACCCTACCATGCAGTGCTTGAAGGGGAGAGCACCCGCCGACCGATCGACTCGACAATCGCAAACCTGAACGACATCGCGCAAAATCTGACGCTGATGGTCGAGAATCCGCAACTGACGGCGCAGGCAACGGCGGGGCTTCAGACCCAGGTTGCAGCGCTGCGCAACAACGCCTCGCGCATGCCGCCACCGTTTTCCGATATGCTGCGGGCGGCGGCCGCGGAGTTCGAAGGCAGTATCGCCGCCTCCACGGCCGGTCAGATCCTGCAGTCGTTGCGCGATCAAGTCACGCCGGTCTGTCAGCAGACGGTGACCAACCGCTATCCGTTTGTACGGAGCAGCGGTCAGGAAGTGCCGCTCGCGGATTTCGCCAAGCTGTTCAGCCCGAACGGCATCATGGACAAGTTTTTCACTCAATTCCTGGCGCCCTATGCAGATACGTCGCGTTCGGACTGGGTTTGGCGAAAGGAGAGTCCTGTCGGCCGATCGTTCTCGCCCGACACATTGAAGCAGTTCCAGAGTGCCGCCTATATCCGCGATGCCTTTTTCCAGACTGGCGGCGCTGTGCCGGCGGTGTCCTTTGCGATCCGGCCGCCGGCTGCGGCCGGACCGGGCATCACGGTCAAGACCGAGATCGGTGGCACGACGATCACCAGCCCCACCACGCAAGGACCAGCCGTAGCTCCCTCCATGTTCGGTACGCCGCAACCCGCTGCTCCACCGCCGCAGCAGAGCAATTCACCGACTACGGTGCTCTGGCCGGGCCCATCGCCGCGCACGGCAATTTCGGTCAGCAACGAGACCGGCTCGCCATCGGTCCTTGAGCGTATCGGCCCCTGGTCATTGTTCCGAATGCTGGAGGCCGGCTCGCTGGTCGCCAAGGCGGAAACCGCCAGTGCAACGTTCATTGTCGCCGGACGTGAGCTCAACTATCAGATTTCGACCGGATCGTTGCGCAATCCGCTAAACTTGTCAGTGCTCCGCGAGTTTCGTTGCCCGACCGGAATATGACCATGCGATGCGGCTTATTCGGCAAGATCGGAGCGAAGCGTGATTTCATCGCGATCGCGACGCCGCGGAGCTTCCTGGAAGCCTGGGAGCCGTGGGTGCAAGCTGCCATCTCAGCGAGCCGCCATCAACTCGGCGCCGCCTGGCAGGAAGCATTCCTGACCGCGCCAATTTGGCGATTCTGGCTTGGCGCCGCAATCTGCGGTACCACCGTCGCAGGAGCGATCATGCCGTCGCTTGACGGCGTCGGACGATACTATCCGTTGACGCTGCATGTGGTGCCCGATGGCGACACCGCGCTGCCGCCACCACACATCGATCCGCAGGACGAGTGGTTTGGCCAAGTGGAGACGTTCCTGCTCTCGACCCTAGACCGGGCTGCCACGTTCGAGCAGATCTCCGATGCGCTCGATCGTCTCGCGCTCCCGCGTCTGCGGACGCCGGGGACTGATGGACCGTCAAACGTGTCATCGAGCGGTGCGACGCTTGGAATGGTTTCGACGGTCGATGGGTTCGCCGATTCGTTCGGCACGCTTTGCGGCGCGAACCCTCAAGTCTATGCCTCGGCCAGTTTCTGGTGGACCGCCGGAGGCGAAGGGTTCTCGCCGACCGCGCTCTGTTGCCGCGGATTACCGGATCCGTTTCACTATTCCACGCTGCTGACCGGTGACATCGGCCGCGCAGTATCCGGGACGGGATGACGCACGATGGTACACATCCCGTCCCTGTTCGATGTCGGTAGCGTCACTCACGCCGGACGGGTGCGAGCGCGGAATGAGGATTCATGCCTCGTAAGAACCGACATCGGCCTATGGGCCGTCGCCGATGGTATGGGCGGTCACGAGGCTGGCGATCTTGCCAGCAACATCGTGGTGCAGTCGCTTGATACCATCGGCGCGCCGGACTCGGCGGCGGACCTGTTGGCGCAATGCGAGGCGCGTCTGTTCAGCGCCAACCAGCAGATCCTGGCACTCAGCCATGCAAGGCAGGGCGCCATTGTCGGGACCACAACGGCAGTTCTGCTCATACGCGACGGCCATTATGCCTGTGTATGGGCGGGTGACAGCCGGGTATACCTGATCAATCGCGGCGGCATCAAACAGGTGTCGCACGATCATAGCGAGTTAGAGGAGCTGATCGCCGGTGGTGCGCTATCGCGCGAAGAGGTCGAGGGTTGGCCGAACAGTGCCATCACCCGAGCAGTCGGCGTTGTCGCCGACCCCGAGTTCGAGGTGGTGACCGGTCCGGCTGAACCGGAAGACGTCTTCGTGATTTGCAGTGACGGCTTGACCCGACACGTGCAGGATGACGAGATCCAGCAGTACGCGGCGAGTCGACTTGCTCAGGCAGCCTGCGAAGACATGCTCGCGCTCGCGCTCGAGCGCGGCGGGCTCGATAACGTTACGATCGTGATCGCGCGATTGCTCGTGCCACGCTCCTCGGAGCCCACGAGGACGCCGCTCGATCGGGAGCAGCGACCATGACCGCGAACGGTCCATTTCGGTCAAACTACCGCGGTGTACCGGCCGGCACCCGGCTCAACGGGATCTACGAAATCGAAGCGATGATCGGGTCAGGCGGCATGGGGGAGGTCTACCGATGCCGCGAGATCCAGACCGGATCGCCTGTTGCGGTCAAGATGTTGCTGCCCGACATGGTCGACAATGAAGCGGCACTTGCGCTGTTCCGCCGGGAGGCAGCGGCACTTCACAATCTTCCGCATGAAGCAATCGTTCGCTACTTTCTGTTCACGGTCGAACCCGTGCTGCAGCGCCCGTACCTCGCGATGGAATTTGTGAACGGGCGCTCGCTGTCGAACATGCTCGACGATGGACCGCTGACCTTCGAAGCGCTGATCAAGTTGGCGCAGCGGGTCGCATTGGGCCTTCAGGCCGCTCATGAGCACGGTATTGTCCATCGCGATGTTTCCCCCGACAACATCATCGTGCCGCTCGATGATGTAAGGCGGGCGAAGATCATCGACTTTGGTATCGCCCGGTCAACGCAGATGGGTGACAAGACCATCATCGGTTCCGGCTTCGCCGGCAAGGACAATTACGCGTCGCCGGAGCAGGTCGGCTTGTACGGCAACGATGTCACCGCGAAGTCCGATGTCTACAGCTTTGGCCTCGTGCTGTTCCATGCCTTGACCGGACAGAAGCTCGATATGGGTGGGAGCCAGTTTCAACTGGTCGAGAAGCGTCGACGTGTGCCCGATCTTGGCGCAGTGGACATGCGTATCAGGCCGCTTCTCGAGAAGATGCTGCAGCCGGACCCGGCCTTGCGCCCGACCATGGCGGAGGTCGCCAACTGGATGCCATCGGCATCGGCTCATTCGTCCGCCGCACCGCTCTACGGCTTCGATCCATTGGCGAAGTTGGAAGCCGGGACGTCTGCGCAGCAGGAGCGGGTGCCGCCAACCACGCGGAAGCCTCGTCGCATCTGGCTCGGCGCCGGCGTCGCGGGGCTGCTGCTTCTGCTGGGAGGCGGCGGGTACAGCTTCTATAAATTTGTCTGGAAGACGTCGGGCGTGGCGGCCTTGCCGCCACCTCCAAAACTCGCCGGGACCCCCGCGCCGCCGAGCGAGGCTGCTCCGCTACAGCCGGCACGTCAGGAGCCGGTGAAGTTGCCGCCTCAGCCGGCGGTGACACCGTCTCCGTCTCTCGATGGGCCGGGTCGAGCCGAGCGCGTCCGCAAATATGTTGCCCAATATGCGGGTGGCGATTGCTTCTTCATCCTACCTGTTGCAGTGAGCTCAAGCGCAGCCGTCATTGAAGGCTTCGGCGCTACGACCGCGCCGTTTGATACGTTCGACAAAGCGTTTCGAAAGGAACAGGGATTTGAGGCTTCGGTCGGCGTCAGGCAGGTCAATCAGGCGCAATGTCCGGCCGTCAAGTTCCTGAGTCAGGTCGGAAGCGATCAAGCGCGTGCGCCGCGCATCAACCTGTCGGCGACGGAGCTGAAAGGCGGCGAGACCCTCAGTGGGACCGTCGAGAACTTTGCCAATCGGGTGGTGGAACTGCTCTTGATCTCGGATCGCGGCGAGGTGCGCAGCCTGTCCTATCTCCTGAAGCCGGGCATCGATTCGCTTTCCTTTGCCCTGCCGATGGAGCGTACGACCGGTCCACAACTCCTGTTGGTCGTTGCGACCCCGCGGGTTCTGGATTCGTTGCGCCAGCCGCGACCAATGGCCGCCGACACATTCTTCCTGCAGGCAACGAGCGAAGCCCAGCGCGGCAACGTGACCATGACTGCGGCCGCTCGCTACGTGATGCTCACGAACTGAGCCGTTCTTCAGAACTTGCCGATCATCAGGATCTTCAGGTCGGCATCCGGCTTGAAGTCGCTCGCCGAAAATTGACGCGAGTTGTTGGCAGATGACGGCTTGAGCCGCCCGGGGCAGAAACTAACCAGATTGTCGTCGCTTCCCGGATCGATCGTCAATGTGAAGGATCGGATTGGACCCGCCCAATTCGCCCCCGTCTTGAGCACGTAGGAAATACGCCGCTCCTGCAGCTTTGAGGTATTGGCCTGGCCGTTATCGGTGCGCTTGTCCAATTCGGCAAGGAACGCATCCGTAACGCAATAATCTCTCCTGTATCGCTCGACTTCCGGAGCTAGCGCCGGGCTGCTACGCAGGCCCGAGCGCAGGACCGTGTCAGGGCTGGAACCGACGCTCGGGCGATATTGGTGTTCGACGATGACGGTGCGCGCCGCCGGAAACACCTGCTCGCGAACGGCCGAAGTCTTGGTTATCCAGCCAGCCATGTATTGCTGGCGACCGTTGTCGCTCATGCCGGCAGGCATCAGCAGGCCGTCATCGATCAGCTTGGTTCGAGTTGCCGCCGGCAGGTCGGCGATCCGGATATCCCGATAACCGAGCGGCAGCAGAGGCAGCTTAAATTGTCGGAGGAGGGCGGTGACATCCTTATTGCCGACCATGGCGCGCTGGTCGATGGTCAGCGGCACCGCGTCGCCGTCGATCCTGGTCTCGAAATCCACGAAGTTGACCGGATCGTTCGATGGAAAAGCGATGTTCTCGGCGTCGGACAAATCGATGTCGGGCAGCGGAAAGGCGACAGTGAGTGCAACCGGCTTGCTCGCCTGGTTGACGAATTGGTAGCGAACGCTGACCCTGTCCAGCCCGATGCGAAGCTCCTCGCTCGCCATGGCCACATCCTTGGTGCGAACGAATTGCAGCCCGCCGATGGACAATTCGGCCGCGGAATCGTTCGCTCGCGCGGGCCAGCTGGTTGCGGCCAACAGGGCGATCATCAAGGCTCGCGACCTCAACGACCGCCCGCTTAACGCTCCATTTGCCATGCCGGCCTCCATGCGGCGCCGCAGCGGCTGCCCGGGTGGGGTCAATCGATCGCCTGGTAAAGGTCTCCCCATTCCGGCTTCCAGACGCCATCCTGGTCGCAAACCACGATCGCTAGCTTCATGTCATTGGCGAGCCGGACTGCGCCGCGAAAGGCGTCCTGGGCCGGCATTTGGGCGCTGACCTGGTCGCTGCTCAGGCGTCCCCCGCTTGCGGCGGCCGACAACACGATTGACCCTGAGGCACCTCCATCGTCGCGCCTTAAAACCAGAGTAATCGCGTCGGGCTGGACTTCGCTGACTTGCTCAAATCTGTTTCTGGCCATGATTTTGCACTGCAGGCTGAATGATTAGAACTATCACCGTCCAGTGAGAGAGTTGAACGGGATTGGGGTTGCTCGCCACTAATTGATGCTGCACTCGCGCAGTCTTGGATTAGTCGGACTGACGCTGCATTCGGTTCGGTTACATTGAGGCGGGTATGCTTCGTCGATCTAGCTGGATCTGGCTCTCTATCGTCGGCGCGATCATCGTTGCTAGCGGGGCAAGGGCCGACGATGCCGTCGTGCGAAGCTTTGCCGGCGGTTCGGCTGCATCCATGGTCGGGATCGTCCCGGCCGGCCAAGACGTCGAACTCGCAGGCCCGCAAGCGCTCAGCGCGGACGGACAGGGAAACCTGTTTGTGCTTGATCAGATCAACGGCCGCATTCTGCAGTTCGACCCTAAGCAGCCGAACGCGGCTCCTGACATCCTAAAGATGCCAAGGGATGTCCAGCCCACCGACCTCGTCGTTCGCAATGACGACATCATGGTTTGGGACGGCGGCGTGAGGATGCTGAAGGCAGCACCAGGACAGTCCACCCGCGGGCTGGGCGGGGACGTGATTCAGCTGGAGGAGGTCTCATCTCGCGGAACGGACGACCAGGTCGCCATTTCGGCTTTCGCACAGATGGGCTCGCAGGCGTTGAGCAGCCCGACCGACTTGCTCGATCAGAATACGCGTGCGGCTATTGTGAGGACGACGCGGCAGCCCGACCGGCAGTATATCGCCTCGCGCAGCAAGGGATCGGTGATCGCCGATATCATTCCCGACAAAGGGAATAACAGCGTTCGGGTGGAAATCCAGACCATGGTCTCCAACGAGACCATAGGTCAGCTTGGCCTGCGTGTCCGCAACCAGCTCGGCACCGTGGAGTTTCTTGAGATCGATAACAGTGACCGCTTCTACGTGCTCGCCGAGGACATTCCTCCATCGGGCAAGAATGCCTCCACATTCGTGGCGCGATATGCCGCGAACGGACGCCTTGAGGGTATCTACGAGTTGCCACTCGAGAACACGCCCGTGACCCGGCGGTTCGTCACCATCTCGGGCGACGGCGATGTCTATTTTCTGCGCACCAAGCCGGAAGGTGTCGAGGTGGTTGGTGTCGGTTTCCGGCCGCTGGTAAAAGTGTCCGTCATTGACGTCAGGCCGTCGCGCACGGCGGCCGCGCCGGCGGCGCAGCCGGATTTCAAGTTCAATGCAACCGTCGCCGTGCGACCGTCCAATCGCCAGCAGGCGATCGAGACGGCCTTCGCCTTTGAGGGCATTCAGTGGAAGCTGACCCCGGCGAACTACGGCAGCGATCCCGACAGCCAGTGCTCCGGTTTCAGTCGGGTTCGCCGGCCATGGTATCTGCAGGGCAAGGTAAATCAGGAAGTGCGGGGCGTGCCCTATTGCTGGGGTTGCCATGGTTCGCTCGCGAATTTCCGGCAGCGGATCGAAAGCGGGACGCTTGCGGGCAATGTCTGCACCCGCAACGAGCCGCGGCCGGACGTGGCGGGCGTCGACTGCTCGGCGTTCGTCAGCGCCACATGGGGACTTTCCGTCCACTACACGACCGCCGCCATCCCCGCGATCGCCGCACCCGTGACCAACCCCTGGGACCTCAAGCCTGGCGACGCCCTGAACAAGCCGGGTTCCCACGTGATGTTGTTCCTGCGGTTCACGCCGGATCGCAAGGCGGAGGTCATGGAATCCTCGACGGGTGGCTGCAACGGCAGGGTCTGCCGCAACGTCTATCCGCTCGCAAGCCTGCTCGCGCGCGGTTACGTTCCGGTCCGTTTTCGCGCGTTCGCAGATGATCAGACCGCTGTTTCCGCAAACGCCTATCAGGAGACTGAGGCGCCGACGGGCCGCAAGACGGCGAACAAGCGGCGCTGAACCTGTGGTCGCCCTAAGGCTACAGATGAACATGGATCACCGCCTGTGTGCTGGTTTCTGAAGGTCCGGACGGCATCCTGCCGCTCTCCCACGCCGATGCGGTTCCAGGGCGGACCTGCATGATATCGAGGTGGATCACGATGCGAAGGCTCAGGGGCTTTGATCAAAGGGCCGGTTGGCTGTGTGCAGCCATCCTGCTCGCAGCGTTGATCGGCCTGCCACTCCAGCGCGCACACGCGGCGGGTGAACTGTCGATAAGCAATCCCGACGGTGCGGCTCTTCGGGCGCTCGTTATCGGCATCGACGACTACCAGCATGTACGCAAATTAAAGGGCGCGGTCGCCGACGCCAATGACATCGTGTCCAGCCTGAGGGCCATGGGCGTCAGCGATGTGGTTGAACTGACCAATGCACAGGCGGATCGGGCAAGCGTGCTGCGTGAGATCAGCTCACTCGTAGAGCGGACAAAGAGCAACGATCTCGTCTTCCTGTCTATCGCAGGTCACGGCACGCAGGAGCCGGAGCGCGTCAAGGGCTCCGAACCGGACGGAATGGAGAACGTGTTCCTGCTGCCCGAATTCGCGACCACTCCGGCCGGATCGGTCGAGCGCATTCTGGGAAGCGAATTCAACCATTTCATCCGGCAGTTCGAATTGCGTGGCGCGAAAGTGATCTTCGTCGCGGATACCTGCCACGGCGGTGGAATGGTGCGGGACATCGATCCGCGTGCGGCAGAGATGAGCTTTCGACAGGTGCCGCGCTACACGCTCCTGGTTGATGAATTGAAGCCGGTGTCGAGCAGCGACGACCCGAAGTCCGAACTCGATCTCGACCACACTGCATTCATTGCCGCCGTCGATCGAAACACCAAGGCTCCGGAAGTGCGGATCCCCGGGATCGATGGCCTGCGCGGCGCACTGAGTTATGCCGTCGCGCGGGCAGTGGAGGGCAATGCGGACATCAATCATGATGGCAAAGTGACGCTGAAGGAGCTTTTCAGCAATGTTCGGCAGGTGGTCTATCAACTGTCCGACCAACGCCAGAACATCGTGACGGTATCGTCGCCGACACAGAGGCCGGAAACCGACGTCGCCTTCGAATTGACGCGCGGCGTGGTACTGATCCAGGGGGCGGCCGCGAGAGCTGCCTCCGGTCAGGCTGCTACCGTCACGCCCGTCGACAAACAAACCTCCGCGCCGCCGGCCGTTACGGCCACGTCACAAACCGCTCCAACCGGCGTCGCCGCGGCCAGTCCGGCCGCGCCGAGCGCCGCGCTGCCGCCCTTCCGCCTTACCACGCCGATCCGTTTGGCGGCGCTTGACGGCAAGATGAACTATTTCGCCAGCGTCAAGCCGCAGGATGCCAGTGTGCAGGCCGTTCAACCGACCGATAATCCCGACTTGATCTGGGACCCCGTGTCGCATGACGTAATCGCGTGGGGCGATGTAGTCGCCTATGGTGTTGACGTTGCCGGCTTGACGACGGTAGTCAACCGAACTGCAGCCATTCGGGAGCTTAAGCGCATGGCGACGCAGTCGCCGCAAGTGATGCGCATTTGGCCGGATGATCGTCAGCAGCGCAGCGGACAGACCGTCGAGGTCGAATTGTCCGACGTCGGTTCACGAGCGGTGCTGCTGTTCAACGTGTCCGGCGACGGAACTATCCAAATGCTGTATCCGGTGGGTTCTGACGCCGCACTGGCGCGATCGGCAAATCTGCGGCTGCCTCTCCGGGTGGGCGAGCCGTTCGGTGCCGAGCAGATTGTTGCTGTGACTTCGCAGCAGCGAATGGTCGATCTGGAGACGGTCCTGATGCAGCTCAACCGCCGTCGTGCCTCGGGGCAGATGATCAAGAGTCTGGAGCGCTATCTGCCGGCGGACGCGCGGATCGCGTCTATCGGCTTTTTCAGCGTTCCCTGACAATACTGTGACTGCAGGTCATGTCGTCAGCGAAGCTGGTTTTCCAGAAGCAATCATGGCTCGCGCTGGTACTCTCGCTGGCGGGAAGCGGCATAGCGGGCGCCGCGCCGCTGCCATCGATATTTCCATCTTCCGCGAGAGATACTCAATTGCTCTGGCATGTACAGGCCCTCCGGGGCCCGGCAAACGCGGCCAGCGTTTTGCTTGAAATCCTACCGGGTCCAACCGTTAACATTGGCGGCAAGGTGTCGTTCGGCGTAACCGCCAAAAGGCCTGGCTATCTGATGCTGGTGGATGTTGATGCGCAAGGCCGGATGTCACAGATCTTTCCGACCGCCGAGCTATTGGCACAGTCGGTCGAACGCGAAATGAATCTTGTGAGACCTGGTGTCCAATTCATTGTTCCGACTCGTGCGGCACAGCAACTTGGATTTGAGTATGTCGTCGCGCCGCCCGCCGGGTCCGCTGTGATCGTTGCGATCCTGAGCGAGCGACGCGTGGAATTGCTTGATTTGCCAGATGTTCAGCGCAAGCTTCAGGGGCCGGCCGATACGCTGAGCTATCTGTCGGATTGGACCAGTCAGCTGCGTGTGCCGGACAGCGGAAGCGGAAAACTGGTAACGAACAATTGGTCGTTCGACATCAAATCATACTCTATCAAGTAGCTAAACGGTTGAGACGATACGGCTTACTCGGGCGATTGAGTAAACCGTCCCACGCAATCATGTGATGAACATTCTTGTGGCCGAGCTGGTGTTCGGCTCCTTGCCGTGCGGGGCCCTGCGGTTTGGTTCCGTTGCCGCCAGCATTCTCAATTGCGGAGGAGACGGCGGGTCTCGAGAGAGCGCCGCCGTGCACGTTGTCCTAGTTGCAGACCTCGACATTGCCGGTACCGCCGCCGGGACCTCCGCCGCCACGGTAATCGAGGTGACACCCATGACGGACCGGGCGGCATAGATAAGCATCACACACGATCTGGCCGCTGCCACCAGCGGGCCTGGTAGTCGCTTGCTTTCGCTTGGGGAAATCGGCTTGCGGCTCCGAGATATCGCGTACCGGACGATCCGCGCGCGACGGGCGCTCGTCCATGTTGCGCTTCGCCAGCGGCTTCTTTCCGCGGCGCTTCTCGCATTCGTTATCGTCGTTCAGAAACGAGCCTTCGGCACAAGTGACCTTGCGGCACTGATCGCCGTCCGCTTTGTATCCGTGCTCGCAGATCAACGGGCAAACCCGGGCCGGTTTCAGCTTGATTGCATCGAGCGCATCGAGGCTTGCGAGTTTGACGTCAAATTTGGTCCCGGCGTGCCGGTTGAACAGGCTCAGGGAGCGACGCGATGCGGCGTTCCATTCACCGTCGATGGAGCCCGTGAAACACCCAACCCGGCTCAATTCGCTCTGGACCGATTTGGCAAGATCCTCCTGCGGCGGCGCCGTGTTCAAGGCGGCAACCTTCGTGCCCTCGCTATTCGGGGATAGGACAGCGGGTGCAGGATTGTCCGGCTTGGCACCGTCGGGGACGGCTTCATTAGCGGAAAGCATGGCAACCGTTGACGATTGGGATGCAGTTCGATTCCGTTCAGCCTCAGCAGCTTGTTCCTGCGCTGCCAGCTTTGTTCTTTCTGCCGCGATACGGGCATCTTCCGCGGCCTTGAAATCTGCGGCTGCCTTGTCCTGCACGGCCGGCTGAGCACCTTGGGATGCAAGTCGAGCTTTCTGCTGCTCCGCTTCCTGCGATTTCCGGGTCGCGGCAATGCGCGCGTCCTCCGCGTCGATCTGGTTGAGCTGAAGCTTGGCCAGGTTTGCGTAATAGCCATCTGGATGCTGGGCGAGGAACGCGCTCATAGCGGCCTTGTTGCCGAGTTGCAGAGCCAATTCGTAGTCGCGACGAATTTCCGACGAGGCGCTGACCGGCGGCGGCACCTGCTCCTCTGCTTTTGGTACGAGCGCTACGTCGTCGCCCCCAAGCGAGCCGTAAACGTAAGGTTCCTGTCGGTTGCCTGTAGCTTGCAAGACATCATCCCGGACGAAGCCGAAAGCCCTGCGCAAGTCCAGTCCAGGCTTTGCGATATATTTAACTAGCGCCGTCGCGTAAGGACTGTTCTTGCTGTTGCCATCGAGTGCGGTCAGTCCGGCTTTGGCCGCAAATGCGATCAGCGTATTGGATACCGCGGGTTCCACTCGGGCGAGCCCGCGGCTGATCGCGCGCGAAGCGACGGTTCGTTTCATCGTGTCGGCGAATGGATTGTTGCGACAAGCGTCAACGATCACGACGCGCAGCTGCCTCGCGGGCTCGATTGCTAGTAGGACGCGATCGAGCGAGAAGGCCTCGTCATAGATATCAGTGTCGCGTTCAAGTCTGGCATCCGTCGGAATAAGATAATTCGTCCCGTCGATCTCGATTCCGTGACCTGCATAATAGACGATGGCGATGTCTGCATCGCGAGCTTGATCGGCGAAATCCCTCAGTGCCCGCCGCATGTCGCTCGAGGTCAGGTCGATACGAGATTCCACCAAATCGAACCCGGCGTTCTTCAGTGTCGCGGCGATAGCGGTGGCATCATTGGCAGGATTCGGAAGTAAGGGCGCATTTTGATAGCTCGAATTTCCGACTACCAGAGCCACCCGCTTCGTTGCCCACGCAGGGTGCGAAACCAGAAGAAGCGAAGCGGCAAGGAAAACAAAAGCTCTGAAGTGCGTGTACAAGCTCATGGCCACCGTCCAGAATCGCCCGAACCAGTTCAATCGAAGTTGGCCCCAGAGAAATGCGGCCGCGTTAAGCTCCGCGGGCGTCGGAAGGCCAACCTCAGCACAGGTACCAATCTTAGGTTCAATCCATTCCTAGTATGGTCGTTCAGGGAGGCAAGCACGTTCAACCGCACACGGAAGAGTGTAAAGCCACGGACGGTTCGCCCGATGTGATCTCGAAATAAGATATTGAAATAGCTATAGTTTATGTCGTTTCTTCATGTGGGGCTATGCTGGAGTCTGATCCGGTCACCAGTGAAGCTCCATCCCCTTGGTAGCGAAACCAAAATGTCATCACATCAGCAATAGACAGCGGAGCGGATCAACGTCGGTCTTGTCATATTCATACACGCGCTCTCGTCCGGCATGAACGGCCGACGTCTCTCGTACGCTGAGCGCGCAATTCTCGGCGCATCGAATCGACAAGCGCGACGCACATTTCTTGGAGATTGCGGCGGATTTGAATGGTTCCGCCATCCGTGTCACATTGGCCCGTGCTGGCGATGCGCTGGGCGATGTCAATCGGAGCTATCCTCATCGTCGGAGCTATTTCGGCGGGCGCGGCCGGACCGAGAAATCTCGGCTCTCAACAAAGCGATGGCGGCGGAACTTCCGTGTCGGTGGATCTCGAGCTTGTTATTGCTGTTGACGTTTCTTACTCGATGGACATGGACGAACTGGCCGTCCCGCGCGAAGGAAGCAACTCGTCCTGACACACATCTCCGGACGCTATCCGGATGAAGAGATCCTGGCGGAGGCATCGCGGGCCTTTCCAAATAGCCGCATTGCGACGGATTTCACAACCATTACCATCTAGGCGATCCCTTTGAACAACATCGACTCCCCCGCTGCGAAAACCGCGATCCCGGCGACCACCAGAGCGTTCAGGGTCGGCATCATCTCGGATACGCACGGCCTGTTGCGGCCGGAAGCGGCGCGTGCGCTGGCTGGCGTCGACCACATCATCCATGGCGGTGACATTGGTCAGGCCGGCATCATCACGGCGCTGCGTCGGATCGCGCCGGTCACGGCGATCAGGGGGAACGTCGACAACGGCGATTGGGCCGGCGGATACCCTGACACTGAGCTCATAGAGCTTGCGGGCCGGACGATCTTCGTATTGCACGATCTCAAGACGCTGCCAATCAACCCCGTTGAGCGCGGCATAGACATCATCATCTCCGGCCATTCTCATGTGCCGAAAGTCGATACGGTCAACAATGTGCTCTACGTCAATCCCGGCAGCGCCGGGCCAGGGCGCTTCAAGTTGCCGATCACGCTTGCGACGCTCGATGTTACGTCTGACAATCTGCGACCGGTCATCCATGAACTCGTGGCCCGTTGAACTGTGCGGCGCAGGGATATGCAGGGCGAAGGTCCGATGCTCGGCCTGTCCCACGCCGCGATGGTTCGGCATTCAGCGTGACCACGAGGAAATCGACCGCATTCATCGATCGCGTCAAATTGGCAGGTCCAGTTGGGGTCCCACCTGATCTTGGTCATGGAGCGCGGAGAGCGAGACGCCCAGTAAGCGGAC
>NZ_BOVL01000027.1 GCF_019972155.1 Bradyrhizobium sp. RD5-C2
CGGCATGGCCGCGATGGCTGCCGGCGAGACTGCTGCTGAAGATATGCCAGTCGTTGAATCTCCATCCGTGCAGGCGGCAATGACCGAAGGCACGCTGGTGGTGCAGACGCTGGAGCGTCCGCTGCGTCCGGGCGAGGTCTCGCTCGACGAGCTCGAGCGCGCCTTCCGCGAGACCGAGA
>NZ_BOVL01000028.1 GCF_019972155.1 Bradyrhizobium sp. RD5-C2
GCCACGGCAAAGGCTTCCCCGCTCGGACGCACATGCACGTCCAGCCGGTCCTTCGACACATCAATGCCAACGTAGATCGCGTCCATCTGCACCCATCCTTGCGCAACCGGGCTCGCCAGGCGGCCCTCGCGACTGTTCGGGTTCAATGGAACAACGGACGGGGCGCCGCGCTGAGGCACGGGCTTCAAAGCCCTTGGATGAAGCGGTCTCCCGTCCGCTACCGCACCGGACACTCTA
>NZ_BOVL01000029.1 GCF_019972155.1 Bradyrhizobium sp. RD5-C2
CTGGCGCGCCAAGGAGGAACTGCTGGTCAGCTTTCCTGGCGTGAGCAACACCCTCGCGCGGACCTTCCTTGCCGAGGTGCCGGAACTCGGCGCACTCAATCGGCGCCAGATCGCGAGCCTCGCCGGTCTTGCCCCGTTCACCCGCCAGTCGGGCCGCTGGAAGGGCAAGAGCATGATCGGCGGCGGAAGAGCCAAGCTGCGCGCGGGGCTCTACATGGCCGCTCTGTCGGCCAGCCGGTACCATCCGCAGCTCAAGGTCTTCTATCGGCGCCTGGTGACCGCTGGAAAGCCCAAGATGGTCGCCCTCATCGCCGTTGCGCGC
>NZ_BOVL01000030.1 GCF_019972155.1 Bradyrhizobium sp. RD5-C2
GAGCTCGTTGCGCGCTTGCAGGTGATCTCGCCGGCGCTGATTGCGGTGGAGGCAACCGGCGGCTTCGAGACCATCGTCGCTGCTGCGCTGGCCGGCGCTCAGCTGCCGCTGGTGGTGGTCAATCCGGCCCAGATCCGGCACTTCGCGCAGGCGGTTGGTCAGCGTGCCAAGACGGACCCGATCGATGCGGCAGTCATCGCGCGGTTTGTCGAGGCCGTAAAGCCGGAGCCACGTGCGATGCCGGATCAGGAAGCTCGGCTGCTGGCTGAACTGGTCAGTCGCCGACGGCAGATCATCGAGATGATCGTTGCCGAGCGTCAGCGCGAGAAGCGGGCCGAGAACGTCCGCGTCCGCAAGAGCCTTGCCCGCCATATCAAGGTCCTCGAGAAGGAGCTGCCGGAGATCGACAACGACATCGACACGCTGGTGCGCGGCTCGCCAGTCTGGCGCGCCAAGGAGGAACTGCTGGTCAGCTTTCCTGGCGTGAGCAACACCCTCGCGCGGACCTTCCTTGCCGAGGTGCCGGA
>NZ_BOVL01000031.1 GCF_019972155.1 Bradyrhizobium sp. RD5-C2
CCCCGACAGCGTCGATCTGAAGCTTGATCTCGGGCGGCTGCTGCATGATACCGATGACTTCGCGCGGGCTGCGCATGTCCTGACCGCCGCGCGCGATGCTGCGCCGGGACGCCCCGATATTCTCAACCAGCTCGGGCGGGTCCTGATCCTGCATGGCGACTACGCCGCGGCCGCGGATGCTTTCCGCCGCGTGCTCGCCCAGTACCCTGACGATCGCTCGACCCGCGCCTACCTTGCCACATCGCTCTTCGAGCAGGGTGAGCGCGACGCTGCCGAGGCGGCGCTGCGCTCCGTCATTCGTGGTCAGCCCCAGCTTCTGGGACGCGCGGCGTTCGTCATGGCCGCGGGATCGCGTGGCCGCTTCTTCTTCGCGCAGAGCGACGCTGCGAAATTCCTCGGCGGGGAAGCAGGCTGAGCGGATCGAACGAAATCTCGTCGCGCCTCAGGCCCTGAAGTTTCTCCGGTAGAGGTTGGGCTGTCGCTTGAGCTCACCCCTGAACTCGCCGACGCGCTTGGCTTCTTCCGCGGTGAATGACGATGCCTGCGCAGTCCAGTCGTCGCGCTTGACCGGAATGCATTGCGCGATGGGAGTCCCCTTGCGGAGGACACCTCGGAAATTCCGGTCGTGCCAGTACGCCGGGAAGTGCACCCAGTTGTCGGTATAGAGGTCCGAATTGACCAGGCCGCTGAGCGTGGTGAACGGCAGGTCGAAGCGGTTGACGGGATGCGTGAAGTAGATCGCGTAGCCTTCAGGCGCCTCGACGGTCCACAGATTGTGGAATTTGAGAAAGAAGCGGCCCGCTTCGAACAACGGCGTGCCGCTGACCTGACCCGGGTCGTGAAATCCGATCGGCGAGCGCGGAAATTCGGGTGTGCCTCCCGGCGGCAGGTCGTGATCCCAGGTGATTTCGCCGTCC
>NZ_BOVL01000032.1 GCF_019972155.1 Bradyrhizobium sp. RD5-C2
AGCGGCAAGCCCGAGCAGGGCACCATTCGCCTGTCCGCCTATCACGAAGGCGGCCACATCATCATCTGCATCGCCGACAATGGCCGCGGGCTCAACACCGAGCGGATCAAGGCCAAGGCGCTCCAGAACGGTCTCGTCACCGAGGCCGAACTGGAGAAGATGACCGAGGCCCAGATCCACAAGTTCATCTTCGCGCCGGGCTTCTCGACCGCAGCGCAAGTGACCTCGGTGTCCGGCCGCGGCGTCGGCATGGACGTGGTGCGCACCAATATCGACCAGATCGGCGGCACCATCGACATCAAGAGCGTGGCCGGCGAGGGCGCCTCGGTCACCATCAAGATCCCGCTGACC
>NZ_BOVL01000033.1 GCF_019972155.1 Bradyrhizobium sp. RD5-C2
CGAGCCGGTACGGCGCTATGAGCGCGAACAGCCCGGCGAGCTCATCCATATCGACATCAAGAAGCTCGGCAGGTTCGTCAGACCAGGCCACCGCATCACGCATGACCGCCAGATGGGAGAAAGCCGTGGCGCCGGCCACGAGTTCGTCCACGTGGCCATCGACGATACATCGCGCCTGGCCTTCTCCCAGATCCGGCAGGATCAGAAAAAGGAGAGCGCCGTCGCTTTCCTCAAGGAGGCCGTCACCTACTATCGCAGCCTCGGCATGAAGGTCACCGGCATCATGACCGACAACGGCTCCTGCTACCGCGCCAAGGCCTTCGCCAGAGCGTGCAGCAAGCTCGGCCTCAAGCACATCTTCACCAGGCCCTACAGGCCGCAAACAAACGGCAAGGCCGAACGCTTCATCCAAACAGTGCTGCGCGAGTGGGCCTACGCTCGCGCCTACGACACCTCAGACCAGCGCGCCAAAGACCTGCCAATCTGGCTTCATCACTACAACTGGCATCGTCCGCACGGTAGTCTGCAAGCCAAACCACCCATCAGCCGCCTCGGCCTTCCGATGGACGACCTCCTGAGATTCCACAG
>NZ_BOVL01000034.1 GCF_019972155.1 Bradyrhizobium sp. RD5-C2
ACGATCGGCCGCTCGAACAGGCCGGCCTCGGAGACCCGCAGCAGCGTATCCTGGAAGGTCGAGCGCGCCCCGAACAAGGACAGGAACTGCTTCGGATGCACCTCGCGCGACGCCGGCCAGAGCCGCGTCCCTGCGCCGCCGCACATGATCAGGGGAATAATTCGTCGATCCATCGATGCCTCAAGTCCTGTCGTG
>NZ_BOVL01000035.1 GCF_019972155.1 Bradyrhizobium sp. RD5-C2
TGGTTCGGGTTCGGATGATGTTTGGGTTCAGGCGTTCGATGGTATGGCATGGAGTGCTTGGAAGGAGTTTCATGTCAACGCGCCCGTCGATCATGCGCCGGTGGCAACGGCCCCGGACTTCGCTGCGAGCCACAATCAGGACATTGCCGCTTCAGGCCTGTTCTCAGTCAGTGACGCCGACGGCGACAGCATGACCGCCTACCGCTTCTGGGATTCGACTACCGATCCGGCCAGCGGCCATTTCGTCGTTGGCGGCGTCGTCCAAAGTACGAACCAGAACATCGACATCACGGCCGCACAGCTCGCCGGCACCACGTTCCAGAGTGGTTCGGGTTCGGATGATGTTTGGG
>NZ_BOVL01000036.1 GCF_019972155.1 Bradyrhizobium sp. RD5-C2
ATCACCAACGAGGCCTATCGCTTCATGGTGCTGGAGCAGCTCGCCGAGATCGGCCGCGAAGCCGATGTGCTGCTGGAGCCGATGCGCCGCGACTCCGGGCCCGCGATCGCGGGCGGTGCGGCATTCGCACAGAGCCGTGACGGCGAAGCGATCGTGCTGGCGCTCGCCGCCGACCATCTGGTGCGGGATACGCCGGCCTTCGTCGCCGCATGCCGCGGCGGATTGGTGGCTGCCGAAGCCGGCCGCATCGTGACCTTCGGCGTCAAGCCGGAACGCCCCGCCACCGAATACGGCTATATCAGCCCGGGTGAGGTGGTCGCCGGCGAGGTGCGCGCGGTGGCAAAATTCGTCGAGAAGCCGGATGCCGCGACGGCGGCGGGCTATATCGATGCGGGCTATCTCTGGAACAGCGGTAACTTCATGTTCCGCGCAAGCGTGCTGCTCGACGAGTATCGCAATGTCGATGCCGACAGCATTGCGGCGGTCGAGCAGTCGGTTGCGTCGGCGACGCGCGATCTCGGCTTCGTCAAGCTCGATGCGTCGGCGTTCGGCGCGGCGAAGGCGATCTCGATCGATTACGCCGTGATGGAGAAGACCGCTCATGCCGCAGTGGTGCCGGTGGCGTGCGGCTGGTCCGACATCGGCTCATGGCGTCAGGTCTGGGAGCTCTCCGACAAGGACAGCCTCGGCAACGCGGCGCGCGGCGCGGCGGTGTTCGAGGACTCCCGCAATTGCAACGTCTCGACCGACCGGGCCCTGGTCGCGCTCGAAGGCGTCGACGACCTCGTCGTGGTCGCGACCCAGGACGCCGTACTGGTGTCACGCCAGAAGGACGCCAACGGGCTGAAGCGGCTGGTCGCGAAATTGAAAGTGGCGGCGCCCGGGGTGACCGAGAACCACATCAAGGTGCATCG
>NZ_BOVL01000037.1 GCF_019972155.1 Bradyrhizobium sp. RD5-C2
CTGGTCTCGGTCTTGCTGGTCATCAATTCGTTTCCTTGCATCCGGTCACGCGGCGCGGCGCAGTTCGGCGGTCTGCTCTTTCAGCGCCGCGATCAGCCCGGGACGGTCGAACTTGGCGACATAGTCGTGGAAGCCGGCCTGACGGCCGCGCTCGATCGCCGCCGGTGACACCATCGCTGACAGCGCGATGATCGGCAGCCCGACGAGGTTGTGGTCGCTGCGGATGTTCTCGGCGAACTCAAAGCCGTTCATCTCGGGCATCTCGATGTCGGTCAGCACGACGTCGAAGGCCTGTCCCGAGCGCAGTGCGGCGAGCCCTTCCTGCGCGTTCGGCGCGGTCCGCACCTTGTAGCCGGCGGCCTTCAAGACCGGCGCCAGCATGTTGCGGAAGAACGCGCTGTCGTCGACCAGCAGCACCGACTGCGCCGAGGCCGACGGGCGCATCTCCTTGCGCGAGAACCAGTCGGCGAACGCCATCGGCAGGAAGTGGCCGACGTCGATCACCTCGGTGGCCTGGCCCTTGATCACGGCCGAACCCAGAATGCCGTCCTGGCTGCCTGCGACCTCGATGTTGAGCCGCTCCTCGACGATGTCGATGATCTCGTCGACCACGAGCCCCATCGAACGGCCGTCGTCGGCGAACACCAGGATCGGCTGCGCACCCTGGGTCTGCACCTCGACGCCTATCATCTGCACCAGCGGCATCAGTTGCTCGCGGTACTGCACCATGTAGCGGCCGTTGGAGAGCTCGATCTTGTCGGTTGCGATCTCCTCCAGCCGCGTAACGAGGCCGAGCGGCACCGCCTTGGGCTGGCTGGAGCCTGCGCGGAACACCAGCAGCGAGGTGAGCTGCTCGCCGCTCGAGGCATGCGCCGCGGCATTGTCGTCGGCCATGTCATGGGCCGAGGAGCCGGACGCGCCGAGCGCTTTTGCAATGCCATTGGGATCGATGATCATGATGACCGCGCCATCGCCCAGGATGGTGTTGCCGGAGAACATGTCGATGTGGCGCAGCTTGGTCGACATCGGCTTGACCACGATCTCCTCGGTGTGGAACACGCCGTCGACCACGATGCCGAAGGTCTGGCTGCCCACTTGCGTGACCACGATGAAGCTGTTCTCGGCATCCGAGGTCGCGCCGTCGTCGATCTTGAGCAGCTTCTTGAGATGGATCAGCGGCAGCAGCTTGTTGCGCAGGCGCAAGACCGCGGTGTCCTTGATCCGCTCGATGCGGTGCTCGGAGTTGGCGCGGGCCCGCACCAGCTCGACCACCGAGAGCTGCGGGATGGCAAAGCGGTCGCCGCCGGCTTCCACGATCAAGGCGGAGACGATTGCCAAGGTCAGCGGGATCTTGATGGTGACCGAGGCGCCCTCGCCGGCCACGCTCTTGATGTCGATGGTGCCGCCGATCTGGTCGATATT
>NZ_BOVL01000038.1 GCF_019972155.1 Bradyrhizobium sp. RD5-C2
ATACGCGCTCTGGGACACGCAAGGTAACGGACATTGGGCCATCAACGGCGTCGTCCAGGCCACCAACGCCGAGATCGATGTTTCAGCGGCGAACCTGTCGCAGGTGAGCTACGTGTTCGGCCCCGGCGGTTCGACGCCCGATACGCTCTGGGTGAGGGCCAATGACGGC
>NZ_BOVL01000039.1 GCF_019972155.1 Bradyrhizobium sp. RD5-C2
ATCGCGTCAAATTGGCAGGTCCAGTTGGGGTCCCACCTGATCTTGGTCATGGAGCGCGGAGAGCGAGACGCCCAGTAAGCGGACGGGCTTCGGGAAGGGCATTTCGTGCTGCAGCAGGCCGATGGCCAGACGCTCGAGGTCAGCGCGGCTCGATACCGGGGCTGATACGGATCGGCTGCGCGTAATGATCTCGAAATCAAAGAACTTGACCTTTAGCGTCACTGTGCGCCCCCGGACGCCGGTGCTTTCGCAATGCCGCCAGATCTTG
>NZ_BOVL01000040.1 GCF_019972155.1 Bradyrhizobium sp. RD5-C2
CCGCGTCGTCGGCTATTTTTTGGCTCTTCATCGGTCAGGCCGCGCTGCGCTGGGAGTGACGGCCTTCCTTGACCTCTTCGATGATCTTGGCGCTGAAGGCTTCCAAGTCTCCTGGATTTCGTGACGTGATCACTCCCTGATCGACCACGACTTCCGCATCCTCCCACTTGGCGCCGGCGTTCGCGACGTCCGTCTTGATCGACTTGAACGACGTCATCCTGCGCCCCTTGGCGATGCCTGTCTCGATCAGGAGCCACGGAGCGTGGCAGACGGCGGCGACGACCTTCTTCGCATCGAAGATGTCCTTGATGAACTTCAGTGCCTTGGGCTCGACCCGCAGCAGGTCCGGATTGATCTGGCCGCCCGGCAGGACGACCGCGTCGTAGTCGGCGGCCGCCGCTTCGTCGAGTGTCTTGTCGACCTTCACGGATCGGCCCCAATCCTTCTTGTCCCACCCCTTTATCTCGCCGGCCGCGAGCGAAACAACGTGGACGGTCGCGCCAACTTTCGTCAGGCGATCCCGCGGCACCTCGAGCTCGGCCTGCTCGAAGCCGTTGGCGGCCAAAATTGCGATCTTTTTTCCGTTCAAATCCATGGTCGAATCCTTATCTTGGCGTTTTGCCTACTAAGCGGACCGCGCTGGGTTTGTTCCTGCCCCGACCGAAGTCTGCAGCGCCTGCCTGGGATCACCACGGCTCTGGCGCCTCGGGAAGAAAGGCCGGTCGCGCCGATGTGGAACATCGCTCCGGATTTCGGATTTATCGTACTTCGCGTAGAGGAGGGTTCCATGCCCCGCGGCGAATAAATCGAGTTATACCGGCAAGCAAGAGAGGATGGCTCGGCATATCGAGGAAGGGTACGAGCAGCGCGGATTGACGGAAAGCGAAGCGGAGAGGCGCGCTTGGGCTACCGTTCTCCACAGTCCGAACTATCGAGCCACTATATGCGTTCGACGACGTCGATTATCGAGCTGGTTTTCGGCTCTTCAATCCCGACATCAACATCGCCCGACCGCTGGCACTCACACGGCATCCCTGCGCCGCACTGACACCCTCTGACCTCATCCGTGCAGACGAGATGAGGATGGTTTTCACACACCCTGCCGAGGCCGTCGCAAATCGGACAGATCGGATTGATCACTTCGGCCGGCGCCTGCGGGACGGCTTCGACCCTCTGAGGAATTTGATTGCCTCGACCGCGATCGTGTTGTCATCGCCCGCCTGTCCCTCGACGAATTTCATAACTCGCTGCCTGACTTCTTCCTCTTCGTTCGGCGCCAGCGTGACCATCATGCCGTAGGTACGAACAACCCGCTCAACCACAACCTCCATTCAAATCCTCCCTAGAAAATCCCACAACGCCGCGCAGGAACTTTTTGTACCTTCGGCTGGTTATGGGGGAAACGAGAAAAGACCATGGACCTCACCAGATGCCAGCGCTGCGGCAAACCGCTCAAGGCCGTCATGTCACTCGACCAGCGGACCGACTTACGTTGTATTTCCTGCGATGGTCTGGACCCAAAGGCTGATACCCCGATGTGGGTTGAAAGCCCCAAGCTACTTCCTGGACAGCCCCTTGAACGAGCTGGCTCGAAGTAGACCTTCGGACGTGATGTCGCGGTACTCGACGTCGGCAAAGAACTTGGGTTC
>NZ_BOVL01000041.1 GCF_019972155.1 Bradyrhizobium sp. RD5-C2
CCAAATGGGTCAAGCGGTTCCGCGCAGAAGGTGTCGAAGGGTTGCGTGATCGCTCCTCGAGACCTCTTTCATCGCCAAGCCAAACCCTGCCAGCCACGCGTGCCGCCGTCGAGACGTTGCGCCGGCAGCGCCACACCGGCAAGCAGATCGCAGCCGAGGTCAGGGTGTCGCCGGCCACTGTCAGCCGCATCCTTCGCCGCTTGGGATTAAGCCGGATACGCGATCTGGAGCCGG
>NZ_BOVL01000042.1 GCF_019972155.1 Bradyrhizobium sp. RD5-C2
GCGCGCAACGGCGATGAGGGCGACCATCTTGGGCTTTCCAGCGGTCACCAGGCGCCGATAGAAGACCTTGAGCTGCGGATGGTATCGGCTGGCCGACAGAGCGGCCATGTAGAGCCCCGCGCGCAGCTTGGCTCTTCCGCCGCCGATCATGCTCTTGCCCTTCCAACGGCCCGACTGGCGGGTGAACGGGGCAAGACCGGCGAGGCTCGCGATCTGGCGCCGATTGAGTGCGCCGAGCTCCGGCACCTCGGCAAGGAAGGTCCGCGCGAGGGTGTTGCTCACGCCAGGAAAGCTGACCAGCAGTTCCTCCTTGGCGCGCCAG
>NZ_BOVL01000043.1 GCF_019972155.1 Bradyrhizobium sp. RD5-C2
GCCATGCTGCAGGGCCTGTTCGATACCTACCAGCTCGAACCTCCGGTCCTATTCAGCGAGCATGTCACCGGGGACGGGCAGCAGCTGTTCGAGCACGCTGCCAAGCTCAACTACGAGGGCATCATCTCCAAGCGGGCCGACGCTCCATACCGGTCGGAGCGGGGCGAGGCGTGGCTGAAGGTCAAGACGGTTCAGCGCGAGAAATTCCCGATCGTCGGCTTCGTCAAGGACCCCACTGGCGTGGCAGCCCTTTACCTTGGCAAGCAG
>NZ_BOVL01000044.1 GCF_019972155.1 Bradyrhizobium sp. RD5-C2
GGACGCGATCTACGTTGGCATTGATGTGTCGAAGGACCGGCTGGACGTGCATGTGCGTCCGAGCGGGGAAGCCTTTGCCGTGGCGCGTGACGGCAAAGGCTTGGAAGAGCTCGTTGCGCGCTTGCAGGTGATCTCGCCGGCGCTGATTGCGGTGGAGGCAACCGGCGGCTTCGAGACCATCGTCGCTGCT
>NZ_BOVL01000045.1 GCF_019972155.1 Bradyrhizobium sp. RD5-C2
CGTGTTCGGCCCCGGCGGTTCGACGCCCGATACGCTCTGGGTGAGGGCCAATGACGGCAGCATGTGGGGCGCCTGGCAGAGCTTCACGGCAACACCGGGCCCCGACACGGCCCCGGTGGTGACGGCACCGAACGTGGCCGCGGTTCACGGGCAGTTCTCGGCTCTCGCCTCGAGCCTGTTCTCGGTCAGCGATGCCGAGCACGACACGATCACCCAATACGCGCTCTGGGACACGCAAGGTAACGGA
>NZ_BOVL01000046.1 GCF_019972155.1 Bradyrhizobium sp. RD5-C2
CAGCCGAGGTCAGGGTGTCGCCGGCCACTGTCAGCCGCATCCTTCGCCGCTTGGGATTAAGCCGGATACGCGATCTGGAGCCGGACGAGCCGGTACGGCGCTATGAGCGCGAACAGCCCGGCGAGCTCATCCATATCGACATCAAGAAGCTCGGCAGGTTCGTCAGACC
>NZ_BOVL01000047.1 GCF_019972155.1 Bradyrhizobium sp. RD5-C2
CACACCGACCCGACATCGTGGATCGGCTTCGACTGCGTCGTGCTCGCCACCGACAGCTTCTTCATGGCGATGTTCTTCTTCCTGTCCGGGTTGTTCGTCTGGCCCGGGCTCGGCCACAAGCCGTGGCTGATCTTCCTGCGCGACCGGCTGCTGCGGCTCGGCCTGCCGTTTGTGATCTGTGCG
>NZ_BOVL01000048.1:0-68029 GCF_019972155.1 Bradyrhizobium sp. RD5-C2
CGTCCGCACGGTAGTCTGCAAGCCAAACCACCCATCAGCCGCCTCGGCCTTCCGATGGACGACCTCCTGAGATTCCACAGCTAGAGCACTATCGCCCCGTTCGATTCCATCGGAATGGAAATCGCTCTAGGGGCCAGCGCGCCTGCGTGATTTCGGAATATTGGAAGCGTATCCGTGAGTTGCCCGACGTGTCAAGTCGAGCGCCGGCCACCGCCGGCTACTGTGCATGGGGTTGTTTTCGATATTTTGTCTAGCCGATGGCGCGAGCCGCCTCGGTCCTGGCCGGGACGGCGCGGCATTCACCTGAACAGATGCAGCGCTGCGTATTGCAGCAGCATGATGGTCTTGCCGTCGACGATGCGGCCATCGCTGATCATGGCGAGCGCGTCGTCGATCGCAAGCTCCAGCACCTCGATGTCCTCGCCCTCGTCGGCGAGCCCGCCGCCATCGCTGACGCGCATCGTGGCGTCGTATTCGGCGACGAAGAAGTGCAGCTTCTCGGTCACCGCACCTGGCGTCATGAAGGCTTCGAACACCTTGCGCACATGCGCGAGCCGGTAGCCGATCTCTTCCTCCGCCTCGGCGCGGATGCGCGCCTCCGGCGCGGCGTCGTCGAGCATGCCGGCGGCGACCTCGATCAGGAGATCGTCATAGCCGTTGGCGAAAGCGGGATAGCGGAACTGGCGCACCAGCACCACGGTGCGGGTCTTGAGATTGTAGGGCAACAGCGCCGCGCCATTGCCGCGGTCATAGACCTCGCGCACCTGGGTCTGCCATTCGCCGTTGCTGCGGCGGTAGTCGAATGTCGCGCTCTTCAGCTCGTAGCGGCGCTTCGACAGTAGCTGGACGTCCTTGACGCGGACGCGGTCGGCGATGCTCATGCGTAACCCTTTAATTCCGTCACGACGTCGCTTCGCGGCCGTCGAGCCATTTGGCCAGTATCACCGAGGTCGATTCCTCATAGCCGAGCGATTGGTAGAATGCGCCGGCCTTGGCGTTCTCCCGGCGCACCAGCAATTGCAGCTTCGGCACGCCGGCATTGCGCAGCCAGTCCTCAGCCGCCGCCATCATGGTGCGGCCAAGCCCCTTGCCCTGGCTGCTCGGATCGACGGCAACGTAATAGACCCAGCCGCGATGACCGTCGTGACCGACCATCGCGGTCGCCACGATCGAGTCCGGGCTGCGGCCGACAAGGATGGCGGAGCTCGGTCCGCGCCGTGCCAGCGCGATGTCGGCAGCCGGATCGTTCCACGGCCGGGTCAGGCCGCACGCCTGCCACAGCGCGACGACAGCGGCGACGTCGGCGTCGGTGATCTCTGCAATGACGAGGGAGGAGGGTATTGTCGCCTGCACGGTCACAGCACCTTGCCCGGATTCATGATGCCGAGCGGATCGAGCATCGCCTTGACCTGCCGCATCAGCTCGATCGCGACCTTGTCCTTGACGTCGGGCAGTTCGTCGCGCTTGAGCACGCCGATGCCGTGCTCGGCCGAGATCGAGCCGCCCATCCGCAGCACGATCTCGAACACCACGGCGTTGACGTCGTGCCAGCGCGCCAGGAAGTCGGCCGCATTGGCGCCGACCGGCTGGCTGACATTGTAGTGGATGTTGCCGTCGCCGAGATGGCCGAACGGCACCGGCCGCGCGCCCGGGATCAGCTTCACTACCGCAGCATTGGCCTCCGCGATGAAGGCGGGCACCGCTGCGACCGGCACTGAAATATCGTGCTTGATCGAGCCGCCCTCCGGCTTCTGCGCCGCCGACATCTCGTCGCGCAGCTTCCAGAACGCCTGGCGCTGGCTCAAATTGGTTGCGATGACAGCGTCGTCGACGATGCCGTCCTCCATGCCCTGGGCGAGGATCGCCTCCAGCGCATCGCGGGCATCGTCGCGCGATGACGACAGTTCCATCAGCACGTACCAGGGGTGCTTGCTTTCCAAGGGATCGCGGATATCGATGCCGTGGCGGATCGAGAAATCGACCGCGATGTCGGCGAGCAATTCGAAGCTCGTCAGGCTGCCGGCCGCCTCGTTACGCGAGATCGACAGCAGCTTCAATGCCGCCGCCGGCGACTTCAGGCCGACATAGGCGGTCTCGACCGCGCGCGGCTTCGGAAACAGCTTCAACGTTGCGGCGGTGATGATGCCGAGCGTGCCTTCGGCGCCGATGAAGAGGTTGCGCAGGTCGTAGCCGGTGTTGTCCTTCTTCAGCTTGGACAAAGCGTTGAGCACGCGGCCATCCGCGAGCACGACCTCGACGCCGAGCGCCATCTCACGCGCCACGCCGTAGGCGAGCGCTCCGGTACCGCCGGCATTGGTCGAGAGGTTGCCGCCGATGGTGCAACTGCCCTCGGCGCCGAGCGACAGCGGAAACAGCCGGTCGACGTCGGCTGCCTTCTGCTGCGCGATTTGCAGCACCACGCCGGCCTCGCAGGTCATGGTGTTGGATTCGACGTCGATGTCGCGGATCTTGTCGAGGCGCCGCAGCGACACCACGACCTCGCCATTGTGCGGCGTCTGGCCGCCGACGAGGCCGGTGTTGCCGCCCTGCGGCACCAGCGCGATCCGGTGCTCGCTCGCTAGCTTGCAGATCGCGGCGACTTCGGCGGTCGAGCCGGGACGCAGCACCAGCGGCGAGCGCCCGTGAAACAGGTCACGCTCCTCGGTGACGTAAGGCTCGATGTCGGCGGCATCGGTCACGGCATATTTGTCGCCGACGATGGCGCGGAATTTCGCAAGCAATTCGGGCGGGAGCGGCGGCACCGCTGATTGGACGATGTTCATTTCTTCTTGGTCTTTCACTCAGTCGGGATCTTTATTTGGGCATGACCTCTGCGCAAACGCTTGGCGTCTGACGCGGGGAAAACCGGCTCGCACTCTTCCGGGTCATGCTTGTTACCGCCCAACCGCTGCGCGGCGCAGCCGGTCATTGATGGCTTCGCCCAACCCGTCCTCGGGTATGGGCATCACTGCGATAGCATCTGCGTTTCTTGTGTCGAGCGTGCGAAGGTAGCCGAACAGGTTGGCAGCAGCTTCGGCGAGATCGCCGCGTTCGGACAGGTTCATCTCCACCGAGGCGCATTCGCGCCGCCCGACCTTGACTGGGCCGAACGCCAGCAAGGCTTCACCGACATGGACGTCGCTGGCATTGAGCCGCACCGGGGTCCGCGGTGCATAATGCGAGGCCAGCATGCCCGGGGCGATCGGCTGAGCATCGCCTTCCGTATCGGGCGGCGGCGATTGCAAGGGATGGCCGAGCACACGCTCGATCTCGGCGCGCGTCAGCCCGCCCGGCCGCAGCAGCACCGGATCGGAGAAGCAGCCGACGATGGTGGATTCGACTCCGACCTCGACCGGGCCGCCGTCGACGATCATGTCGATCCGGCCCGCCAGATCGCCGTTCACGTGCTCGGCCGTGGTGGGCGAGACATGGCCGGAGAGATTGGCCGATGGCGCTACCACAGCACCGCCGAACGCCTTGATGATGTCGCGTGCCACCTTGTGGGCTGGAATGCGGATCGCGACCGTATCGAGCCCGGCGGTCGCGAGCTCAGCGACCGGGCAGGAGAGCGCCTTCGGCAGCACCAGGGTGAGGGGGCCGGGCCAGAACGCTTCCGCCAGCCGCAACGCCTGCCCGTCGAACAGGGCGATCCGGCGCGCCGCGCCCAGATCGGCGACATGGGCAATCAGCGGATTGAAGGCCGGCCGGCCCTTGGCCTGGTAGAGCCGGGCGATCGCGGCGGCGTTGCCGGCGTCGGCGCCGAGCCCATAAACCGTCTCGGTTGGAAACGCTACCAGGCCGCCCTCGGCCAGAACCCCGGCCGCTGTCGCCGTGGCGGCGGCGCCGGCGGGCAAAACGTGCGTTTTCAGGCCTGTATCCACTGTGACTCAATTCCTCAATTGGTTGCCTGTGGTCCCTTGCGGTCCCCGAAACGCGACGCTATAAGCCGGCCTCTTAGTCGGAGTGTGGCTCAGCCCGGTAGAGCACTGCGTTCGGGACGCAGGGGTCGCAGGTTCGAATCCTGCCACTCCGACCAGATTTCCTTAGGTTTTTTCTTCTCATCGGTGGCCGTTCCCGAGTCAACCACCGATTTGACCACCGAAACATACCGCGCTTTCTGGCCAATCGCTGCAGCCGCCCCGTGCAAGTGATCGGGATGGTGATGGCCATAGGTATCCTGCAGGACCTCGGGCGACATGCCGAGGAACCCGGCCGCCTCCCAGATCGGCACGCCGCGTTGCATCAGCCAGGTCGCCGCCGTGTGGCGCAACGTGTGCGGAGTGACTTTCCCAGGCAGCTTGGCCAGATCCACGGCAGATTTGAAGCCTTTTTTCACGGAAGCGACCGGCTTGCCATTGAACTCGACAAAGCAGGTGCTGATCAGCTTCCGATCTTTCCAACGACGCATATGAGCGAGCAGCCGGGGTGGAAGCGGAGCTGGCGTCTGACGCTTCTTGGTGGCTCGCTTCCCGATCGGCCTGCGGTAGAAGATACCACGCTCCAGATCAACGTACGAGTGCCCAAGCTCGGGGTATGGTGATGCTGCCGCGATCGCGCCCGCCCTAGTGCCTGTATAGAGGCCGATCAGGATAAATCTGGCCACGTGTCGCAGTGGTCGGCGGTCCGTCGGCACCGGGGCGCCCTTTGAGGAGCCGACGTGGACAGTCTGTTTTTCGCGATAGCGCCAACACTGCCAAATCAGGGCCGCTGCCTCTTTGCGTGTCAGCCACCGGTCGCGGGCCTCGCCTTTCGGCGGGAGGGACACGCGAACCGTGCCCCGGTGAAAGCCCTCTTTTGCATGATGGTTGATCGCAGCACGAAAAGTCTCGAGGTCACGGCGTGCGCCGCCCTTACTGCCGCGATATTTGACGTAAGCCGCGCAGGTTTGCGCGTTGACCGCCGACAGCTTCTTGCCACCCCAAAAATCGTTGAGCCGGTCGATCCTCGCTTCAATTTCAAACTGATCGCCTGGCTCGCCGATATCGCTCAAATAGATCGACAGCACGTCGGCGCAGTCGATGTCGTCGATGTCTCTTCGGCTGCGCTCCGGTTGATACTTCTGCGCGATGTAGTCTGCTAGCGCTTGCTCTGCTTTCTGCGGCGGCTTTGTTTCAGACGCGCTCGCAATGCATCCTGTGGCGATATGACGGTCGCCGTCTTTGATAATCCAAACGGACTGGGCGACGAGGTTGCCTCCGCGATACCGTGCTTTGCGTCTGTAGAGCCGGGCTCCTTTGCTTGGACGCGGCATAATTCCCTCATTCTCTCTATATGAAACAGTGTCGTGTAATCCTTGCCCGCAATGCGCTCGATGATGAGCCTTCCGCGAGCACTCTCTCTGCGCAACCCGGAGGCGGTCATCGAACCATCGGGAAATGCCACGGCCGCTGCCACAGAAAGCCGAAGTGGATCGTGCTGTCCAACAGCTTCGCGGTGCTTTGTGTCGATCATGTCAGTGAAATCGCGAATTGCGAACGCACTAACGTGCCGCGTCTGGTAAGGCGCCCCTTTGCGCTGGACGTCTCAAGGTCATCAGTGCCCATCGGCACATACAATCAACGCAAGGACGGCAACTCAATTGCGACAAGCCGCAGTTTGGGCCGACATGAGCGGACAGGAGCAATGCCTGGGACCAGAGCGCCAGCGTTATCCTAGGTGGGGATATTGATCACTTTTGCGAGGCCTCATTCTTGTTTTTCGTTCCGGCTGGCTTCTTGACTGGCCAATGCCCGCTGCCGTCGTTGGCGCGGGCGAAACACACCCGGTGAAGCTGAACCCTTGATGGGGCCGTTGACCGCAATCCACACGGCAGCCAACAGGCCTCGCCGATCCCTTCAACAGTATTCTGCGGTTGCTGGACGCGGCTCGCGCGATTCTATCGGGTCGGATGTTCTGCGGGTACTGGTAGATCTGACAGGTTGTGCGTTGGCCTGACGCGCCGCCAGGGACACTCGGTTAGGAGGCTCCGATGCGGTCAACATCCGGCCTCTGGCTTTCTCCGCGGACGATTTCCCTGCTTGTGGACGTGACGACCTATGGGAATCGCCCCGCCATCCGAAACCCTCGCCAGCTCCTTTTTTTCCCCGCCGGCAAACCGGCTCCTCGCGGCCGCTCCGCTACAAAAAAGGCGCTGTCACGGGTGCGCCGCTGCGCTTCGCCCCGTGGGGTTCAATGGCGTTTCGCTTCCCATGACGGTCTCGCCATCGCAGGGGATCGGCCCTGTGGCAGCGAAGGAGACAGACCATGACTGCAATCGGATTCGTCACCCGTACGGACAAGGGCGGCTTCAGGGGCGAGCTCAAGACCTTGTCGATCCGTGCCCACATCGACATCGTTCCCAACAGCGGCAAGTCGACTGAGGCTCAGCCGGATTTCCGCATCATCGCCCAGGGAGTCGAGATCGGAGCGGGCTGGATCCGGCGCGGTGAGAGCAGCGGCAAGGATTACGTCAGCCTGTCACTCGCGGCACCTGAACTTGGGTCTCGCAAGCTCTACGCGAACCTTGGCCGAGCCGTCGGCCTGGGTGACGACAATGGCTTCTTCCTGATCTGGAATCCTGGAGACTAACTCGAGAGTATTGGGCTCCTGCGCTTCGCGCGGGAGCCCTTCTTGTCTCCAGGCGCGATCATCGGCGCCTGTTGCGTGAACGCATGCGTTGCGGCGCGGCGGCGTGTCCCGAGTCTTGCTGTATCTTCCTTGATGCACGGGCGAAGATCCGAAATGTACTCGTCGGCAAGCGGTTACGTGCGATGTTGTACGCTCGATCCCGGGCGTCGGCGATGCAATGCTGCAACCCGGCAAGCACCAGGCCAGTGGGAAAGAGTTGAGAATTCTTTCCAGCCCGCAAACCGGAATTGCGACAACAGTAGCTCGCAATAAGATCCAGCTTCGGCAAACGTCATCATCGCATCTTTGTCGGCGCGTGTGGCGAGGGCCGCACCGGGCCCTTGTGAACCGAGCCGTGCGACGTCTCGGCCATCCGGCTTCGATCCCTCGCGCAAGCATAGGAGGATCACGCGCGAAATATATCGCCATATATAATGTGTCGCTCGCCGGAGGCACTCGCCCGCGGGCCCCGCCGTCATTGCATGCCGGCGTCGCTATCACTGTCCCGCGTTCGGGTGCCTTGCTAACCGGTCTCGCCACTGCAGTCGCCTCGATGCCCGCGGTCATTGCATGCCCGCGTCGCTATCACTGCCCTGTCGGCGGCTGCCTTTTTGATCTTGTCACTCCCGGCTTGATTTCAATTCTTCCGAGTTGCCAGCTCTATCACCGTTGAGAGCTAAGGGACGCCGTCCCTCGCGCGCGCCAGGGTAAAGCGCCGGCCGGCCGGCGCCGACCCGAGCGGTCTCCCCGGTCTTCCGCGCTTTGTTCATTTGCCGACCTTGGACGACATGGCACGCGCTTGTGCAGACCCGCTTCTCGCGAAGCGGCCCCTCATCGGGGCGGGCGATACCCCTCCACTCGGGTCGCCCTGGCACTTGCTACCCCCGGCCTCGCCGACGGGCAGGGGCGCAGGCGCGGAGTGCGCCATGCACCCATGGAAGCAAAAGGAAGAACGATCATGTCGGCCAAATCGGTTGAAATCATCTCCGCGAGCGGAACGGAGGTTCTCATTCCGCTCAACAAGCTCAAGAAGTCACCACAATGCGCGTAAGACGCCGCACAGCGAGGCGGCCATCGAGGCTTATGCGGCGAGTATTGCCGCCAAGGGCATCCTGCAGAATCTGGTCGTCGAACCGGAGCTGGATGGAGAAGGGGCCGCCACCGGGTTCTACTTTGTCACCATCGGCGAGGGCAGGCGGCTCGCCCAGCTGCTGCGGGTGAGGCGGAAGGAGATCAAGAAGACCGAGCCGATCCGCTGCATCGTCGACACCGCGAACGACCCTCACGAGATCAGCCTGGACGAGAACGTCACCCGGGAAGACATGCATCCCGCTGACCAGTTCGAGGCCTTCGGGAAGCTCGCGGACGAGCGCGGGCTCGGCGCGGAGGAGATCGCGGCGCGCTTCGGGGTGACCGCGCATGTGGTGCGGCAGCGCCTGCGGCTGGGGGCGGTGTCCCCGAAATTGATGCAGCTCTATCGCGATGGCGCTCTGACGCTTGAGCAACTGATGGCCTTTGCCATCGTCCACGATCACGTCCGGCAGGAAGCGGTCTATGAGCGGCTCTCGTATGACCGGGATGTCAGCACCATCCGCCGTCTGCTCACCGAAACCCATGTCGCGGCCACGGATCGCCGGGTGCGTTTTGTCGGGCTTGAGGCCTACACGGAAGCGGGCGGCACTATCCTGCGCGACCTCTTCACCGAGGATCGCGGCGGCTATCTGGAAGACGTCTCGCTGCTCGATTTGCTGGTGACGGCAAGGCTCAATCGCGAGGCAGATACCTTAAGGGCGGCCGAGGGATGGAAGTGGACGGAGGCCCATCTCGACTTCCCGCATGCCCATGGCATGCTCCGCGTCTACCCGCATCCGGTCGAGCTTTCGGCGGAGGATGAGACCGCGCTGCAGGCGGTTCAGAGCGAGTTCGACCGGCTGACCGAGCAGCATCAGACTTCCGAGGAACTGCCGGACGAGGCGGACGCGCGGTTCGGCGAGTTGGAGGCTGAGATCGAGCGGCTGGAGGCGAAACGGCAGGCCTACGATCCCGCCGACGTCGCGCGCGGCGGCGCGTTCGTGAGCCTCAATCACGACGGCAGCGTTCGGATCGAACGGGGCTTTGTCCGTCCCGGAGACGAGAAACCCGAGGCCGAAACTGGCTCCGTCAGCGATGCCGAGGCGCGGGATATGGAGGACCGGGAGGGCGAGGAAGCCGCACTGGATCGCGAAGACGGCGAGGGCGCGGCCGACGAGGAGGACGAGCATCAACCGCTGTCCGACGCTCTCGTTCGCGACCTCACCGCGCATCGAACCTTGGGGCTGCGGCTGAATCTGAGTGAGCAGCCTGATGTCGCCATCGTGGCGGTCACCCATGCGCTCGCCGCTCAAATCTTCTATGTCGGGGCGGCCGCGCATGTGGTCGGCATCCAGCCGGTGAAGACCGATCTCGCAGCGCATGCGGACGGGATCGAGGACACGCCGGCCGGGAAAGCTTGGTCGGATCGCCATGCCAATTGGGCGCGGCAGATGCCCAAGGACGTCGGTGCATTGTGGGAATTCGTGGCCGAGCTCGACCACGACAGCCGCATGGCGTTGTTCGCGCATTGCGTCTTCCTGACGGTCAATGCGGTCAAATTGCCGTTTGACCGGAGGCCGCGGGCGCTAGCGGCGGCCAGCCATTTGGCCGAGGCTATGGCCCTCGACATGACCGCCTACTGGCGCCCGACAGCGCGGAGCTATCTCGGCCGCGTCACCAAGGCGGGCATTCTGGCGGCGGTCCGCGAAGCCATCAGCGAGGAGGCGGCCGAGCGCATGTCGGCCATGAAGAAGGCCGACATGGCGCAGGCTGCCGAGCAGCTGTTGGCCGCGACTGGCTGGCTGCCGTCGCTGCTGCGGACGGCCGCGCCGCGCGCGCAAACTGATCTCCAAAGCGAGGCGCAAGGAAGCGAAATCCAAGCGGAAGCCGCGGAGTGAAATAAGCGCCGGGGCCGCGCGGGCGGCCCCGGCGGGGTCAAAATTTCGGCCGCGCACCATCAGGTGCGCGGCCTATTTCATGGATGCAATGCGGCGATTTCCCGCGCAAAGAGTTCCCTCCGATCGGGGGCACGATCCCTCCGATCAACGCCGATTGCAGCAGCTAGGACGGTAGTATCGCGGCTCCTTCGACCCTCACCAGCGTGGCGGAGATCGGACCCGGGAAGCTCGGATCGTAGCTCGACGACACCTATCGCAAGCGCATTCGGGCGGTAGTTCTGGCGGCACCGTCCTTTCCTTGCGCGAACAAGTTGCTGGGTATGCTTGCGTTGATCTGGTTGGGTCCTCACTGCAGTTGAAGCGTGGAGATCGGCTTTGATCGAGCCGGTGTAGCCGTCGTCTGATGCTGCGCCGGCGGTGGTCGCCATGATAATTCTCCGTCAGTTCCGTTGTGGGCGCGCGTCCAACGTAGTCACGATTGGGCTGATCAAGCCCGGCGGACGGCAAGGGCCTCGATCGCCTTCCCGCAACAGCTCACGCCTGCTTTTTTCCCTTGCCGCAAAGCGGCGGCATTCCTCGCGGGAAGACAAAAAAGCAGGCTTTCGCCGTCCTCCGCTGGCGCTACGGGCCTTACGGCTGCGGGCCGATCGCTCCCCGGGCAAGGGATCGCCATCGAGGCTGCGATGGACGCGGCCCGAGCAAAACAGACGGAGATTATCATGGCGACCATCGGCACCTTCACCGCTTCCGACAACGGCTACACCGGCTCGATCAAGACGCTGACGCTCAACATCAAGGCCAAGCTCGTCGCATCCGAGAAGGACAACGACAAGGCTCCCGACTACCGCATCTTCGCAGGTACGACCGAGTTCGGCGCCGCCTGGAAGAAGACCGCCCGCGACAGCGAGCGCGAATATCTCTCGGTCAAGCTCGACGATCCGAGCTTCCCGGCCCCGATCTACGCCTCGCTGGTCAAGGTCGAAGGCGACGAAGGCTTCAGCCTGATCTGGTCGCGGCGCAGCGGCGATTGACCGGCCGGAACCAGCGGTCCCGCCTCCTCGGAGGCGGGGCTTCTTTGCGTTGCTTGCGCCGCTTTGGGAGAAAGTGGAGGGGCATTTTGCAGCCGGAAAGTGGCTTCGCCGCTGGCCAAAAATGCGATCGGTCGGACGGGTTTTGGCGCAATATTTTGGGCTGCTCGATCGGAAATTCGCGTCGCGTGAGCTTGGATTTTCGATCTCGAGGCGTGACAGTGCGCCAGTTTCGCGAGGGGGAATGACGTCGCCGCGCGTGCTCTCAGAGCTCGAATTGCCGTTCGTTTGTCGGGCGAATGGCCTCTATTTCGTGTCGTACTGGTCGAACGCGCGGTGATTGATTTGGCAACTTGAGCAAAGCCGGGCCAACCAAGCGCGATCAAGGGCAGGGTAAGGGATCTCGGCAAGATAAAAGCACTGTCGCCTGAGCGCGGCTAAGTGGTTGTCTGCACATCCAATAGTTAGCGTCGTTGGAAGGCCTCCTGTCGCTACAGCGTACCCAAGCGCTTCAATCGTTTCAGGAAACTCCGCTGCTTTCTCTGTCTTTGGCCCAGTAGTATTCGGTCTTGAGCAGTTCTTCTCTTAGACAAGGGACGCTATTCGTGGGCGAGGTCGTCGCGCCGTCGCCGTCGCCTTAGTACCTCACGGTGCAATCAGCTTCTCAATTGTTTCGGTCGTGTAAGCCCCTGGAGGCAATCGCTCCGGGCCTATGATCGCAGCGGGTAACGGCGAAAGCTGGCGTTCGATCATTCTGTCGCTAACCCTGGCCCGACGCTGCTTCGCGTCCTCGCCAAATTCGACCCGTATCTTCGTTGCCAGGCCGGCAGCAATCCTCAGTCGGCGCATTCGCTCCCGTCGTTCTTCGACGTACGGCGCAAATTCGGCGTGTCCCCAATCCTTCTCTGATTGCAGGAGGTCGGACACGATACGAACATCTCTGGCAGCGATCGCCAGACCTTGTCCCATGATCGGATCATTGTGGCCGGCAGCGTCTCCAATCAGCACGACGCCCGGCAGCGTCGGATCATCAATCCAATGATCCTCATTCGAGTAGGAATGAAACGGACTGATGGGGGTGCCGCCGACGATCGCTTCCGAATAGGGCAGACACTTCAACCGAAAGGCTTGCAATAGCCGCACCTCTCGGTCCGGACCCGCGAACTTCCGTCGGTCAGCAAAATCATAGCACGCATAGAGGCGGACCTTGTCCTCGCCCTGCGGAAAAACGAAATAGTGCAGCCTGTCCTCCGTCCCGATCGCCTGAACATGGCGAGGCCAAGCCGGTACATTTGCGACGAGCATCCCGCCCAAGAGATTGTGCGGTTCGTCGGAGTGGATGGAAAAACCAAGTTGCTTTCTGAGGACCGAATTGCGTCCATCGGCACCAATGACGAGGCGAGGCGTCAACCGCAACAACTCGTTGTTCAAGGTAAACGACACGGTCGGCCGGACGCCCCCCGTTACTTCGACCTCCTTCACGCCGCGCAAGGCTCGCGCACCGGCTGCTTTGGCCGACGCTTCAAAAGCGTTGCACATGGTCGGGTGGCCGATGCAGATGGGCGTCGGGAGATCCGGCGGCAGCTTGGTGAAATCGAGGGCACGCTGCTCGGCAGCCTCCGGCAGCCAATTCTCATCGTAGGGCACATTACGCTCTACGCTAAGCGCGCCATGCTGACGCAGGACATCGATAAGCCCAAGCCGCTTGAATTCGGCCACTCCCCAAGGGGCAATCCACTCCCCACGCACCCGGTCGGGATAATATATTTCCCTTTCCAATACGAACACTTCCAGCCCGTTTCTCGCCAGCACCGTGGCCAGGGCACCGCCAGCTATTCCTCCACCAACGATCACGACATCCGGAGTCAAATCCGTCATGGGAAATCCCTCGATAAATAAGTAAGTGAAAGCGGACAGTATGATTCACGTTTCACGGGAATGGAACACCCGGGCCTGGGCTTCGCGATGGGTCGGCCTGGGGTCCACGAGCAGGGACTTCCGCTCGAAGCCGAAGGCTGCGCCCTAGATTAGGCCTCTGCCTCGGCTAGCCGTTTACTGACCCGGTAAGCGCACTTGCCGGGGTTTACGCCGGCGCCCCGGCTCATTGACCCCGCGGTCCGCCAAATGGCCAGCGCCCGCTTATGTCCGAAGCTGTTAGAGGTCCGCCCCGGTCAGTGCCAATTCCGGGAGACTGGAAAGCGTTGCGCCACAGCTGGCGCCGCCATTCCGATCTAGCACCGCCGCGCGCGATCCCCGGAGCAGGCCGTGCGGCGTGGCCCGTCGGGCGCCAGGCTGCCGGAGCAGGCCTCACCACCGCAAGGCGCACCTGAGGCGCGCTGTGCCTCGGTAGCCGCGCAAAAGCGAAACCAACCGGATGAACTGAGCCAACAACCACTTGAGCGCGTCAAGATATAGCCTGGCCGTGTCATTGATAGAGGCTTCAGCAGATGCCTAACGCTTATTTAGCTTCCGAACGACCTCGGCAGGGTCAAAGCCAATGACACGCCCCAACTCGATCAATTCGACAACGTCTATTCGACGCTGCCCAGATTCTAGATGGGTTACCCAGGATTGGTAGACGCCCAGTTTATTGGCGAGATCAACCTGACGGAGACCAGCGCCCTTTCTCAGCTCAACCAATATCGCGGCGAGCTTCTTTTGAATGGGCGACGTAACCGTTTTGGGCATCAAGCCTCCAGAAGGAGGCCAGACACATAGAACGACTTTTCAGATACCTATAAATTAGGTATTGATTGGGGGGCTGAACTTATGTTGGCGGAGTTAAGGTATTGGATCTGTCAACTCGACAGGAAATTGAACCATTTTTCGAATGCGCGTGCCTGCCAAAGACGCGCGCGGCAGATCATCTTTATCGGTTTGGATACAGGATTGTTGGGACCGACACCGTTGTCGCGGCGATTGAAATTCCCGCCAGGTTACTAGAAGAAGCAGTTTCATCTAACTTGACGTTGTCGTGCAGGCTTACCCCGGACGGCGATGTGATTCCGGAGGCTTCGTTCGAAAATAGTGGGGCTTCTTCGACTGGAGTGTGCCCGCTGCCGCTTGATCAGCTCATTCGCGCGACGTTAGCTCCCCAAAACATTCACATGGAAGAAGCAACAACCGCAAATTTGAAGACAATGCTCCAGAGGCTGGAGCAATCAGCCAACGTTGTAAGAGATGCGCTGGCTCGTAAGGCTGGATCCTAGCGCAGGAAGTGCGACGCTAGAGCAAGGCTACCCCGCACGGCCCGTCTTTAAGCGCCGCGCGCTTGAAACTCAGCCGCGTCAGCCGCAGCCTTGACGATGCGTCCCGCGAGCTTGCTTTCGCCGATGGCCATGAGCTCATCGGCAAGCTTAACCGCACCGGCGACATCTAAGGCGGTTAGCGGATTGCCTTCACCGCTGATCGCGACACGCCAGAGTTCATCGTCAGGCTTCAGTGGCCGGACGTTCAATCTAGGATGATCCACTACCCTGTAGCGATCAAGCACGGCAGCGCGCGTGCCGGCACCTGGTGCCTCTCGCAGGTTTACTCCGACTAGTTGCTTCAGAATGACTTCAATGCTTCGTGCGGCCTCAATCTCTCCAAGCTGCGACAATTCGAGCGCAAGACGCCTGAGGATGCCGGCTTCAAAGTGAACCTCGTTGCCGTCACGGAAGGTAAAGGCAACCCGCGGAACACCGTCGATGCGAAGGGAGGACGGCTTCGCGCTCACCCAGCCATCGAGCCCGTGAAGCTTCGCAATGCCTCTCGCACGGGGGCTCATGTCAGTGTGGTTTTCGATGGAACCGCTTGCAGGCGTGTAACGCCCCAGATTGTCGAGAGAACGAGTCTCCACTCGCTCTGCCGTGTCATCGAGGATCTCCGCGCCGATCATGTTGATACGTTCGCGCGTACTCTTCCGCTCCGGTACTATGTAGTCGCCGCTACTGGCATCCCAGAACTTGAAGTGGTAGACGGTCACCCTCGCAGTCTGACGCTGCTGCCTTGAAAACGCGGTAGGATGCTCGCCGTACCGCTGCGGGATGAGCTTGGCAGGACCCGAAAGCATGGTGACCGCGAGGGCAACTGCGGCGAGGCAGCTTCCCTCGCAGGGGAAGCCAGATTTCACAGCGTCAGCGACGCTCAGTGGTGTCCCGACGTAGTAGAACAGTGCTCCCTTCTCGTCGGTCTGCGGCCTAAGTCTGACGATATCGGCGAGCTCGCGGCCTGCTTCGGCGATGTCAGCATATAAATCGCGCAGCTCGTCAAGGGCACCTGCAGGGGCTGTCCGCCGGTCGCTGCACCACGACTTGATCGTATCGATCCTGGTGTTGTGAAAGTTGGCTGCGTCTTGTTGTGACAAGCCACAGCGCTGACGCAGCAGGTCGTAAACGCTGACCATGGAGGTTTCATCCAATGCTGAGGTATTCGATCCGAAATCGATCATGATGGGCTCCATATCCCGAGCGTCGGGCCAACCCCAACGCCAGAATCCGAATGTACACCGAAAGTGTACGAACCGAAAGTCCGATCCCGCGTGGGAATGCCATGGGGAATGGCACTGTCGCGCTGTCGGCGATAGTGCGGACGACCGCAAAGAGTAGCCTTGGTGCTTGGGCGTTTACCCCGAAAAGTACTTATCGGCGCGAAACACACTTAATGCGTTCGATCATGCCGATAAGTCATTGAAATTGTAACTGATGGAGTCGCCCTCCGAGCGCACCACAAACCCAGCAAACGGCCCACCAACTCTAGCCCCAGTCGCTTGGGTCGTTGGATGCTGCCGCCGATGGTTAGGCCGTCCACAGTCGGAGGCAGAGTTGGGCACTGATCAGGGGTCTTGAGTTTTGCGCCCAGTTCATCCTTGAGCGGGCGGATCTGTCGCCTTCGAGGCGACCGCGAACTGTCAGGCGTCGGACACTGCTGCTAGGTCCCCTCCTTGGCTATCGCGATAGAGCAACTGAGCTGTCGAAGTCCCATTGAAGGCTCAATACCGTATGAGTATCGCTCATGCATCTATACGGTATTTTTCTTTTGAGATCGACCCTTCTACCAATCGACATCGAGCTCGGCTCCACCAGCGCACTCCGCCAATCGCTGCGCCTCTGTGGGTTTGAAATTCACTTTCTACAGGCGGGCGGAGGTGGCCTGAGCAATGTCAAAAGAGTACTCGGAGGGAAACCATGCACGGCAACAGAACGGCACTTAAAATAGATGTTTTGATCGTCGGAACAGGACCCGCTGGCGCTGCCTCAGCCGCCTTGCTTGGTACCTATGGTGTGCGCGCTCTTGTCATCAACAAGTACGGCTGGACCGCACCAACTCCACGCGCGCACATCACCAATCAGCGCACGATGGAAATCATCCGTGACTTGGGCCTGGAAGCAGAAGCGGAACAGCATGCAACGCGCCAAGAGTTGATGGGGGAAAACACCTATTGCACCAGCCTTGCTGGGGAGGAGTTGGGTCGCGTCAAAACTTGGGGCAATCATCCTCGACGACGAACCGATTTCGAACTCGCCAGTCCGACAAAGATGTGCGACCTGCCGCAACATCTCCTCGAGCCCATTTTCATCAATGCCGCGGCGAAGCGCGGTACCAAAGTCCGTTTTGACACCGAATATTTGGATCACGAGCAGGACGACAAAGGTGTCACCGTCAGCGTGCGAGATCGACTAACTGGCGAGACCTACAACATTCGCTGCAAATATTTGATCGGAGCCGACGGCGCGAACTCAAAAGTAGTCGCCGACGCGGGCCTTCCATTGGAAGGCAAAATGGGCGTGTCCGGAGCGATCAATGTTCATTTCGATGCCGATCTTTCTCGCTTTGTCGCGCATCGGCCCAGCGTTTTGTATTGGGTCATGCAGCCGGGCTCCAGCACCGGGGGCCTCGGTATTGGCCTTGTCCGCATGGTCCGCCCTTGGAATAAATGGTTGGCGATTTGGGGCTACGATATCGAACAGGGAGCCCCCGAAATGACTGAGGGGTTCGCCAAGGAGATCGTTCACAACATGATCGGTGATAACTCAGTCCCGGTCACAATCGAAGCCACTTCGCTTTGGACGGTGAACGATATGTTTGCAACGTCCATTTCGAAAGGACGTGTTTTCTGCATGGGCGATGCCATCCATCGCCACCCCCCGACCAACGGTCTCGGCTCAAACGTATCCATACAGGATGCCTACAATCTGGCATGGAAACTAGCGCTGGTCCTTGGGGGTAAGGCCGCCCCAAGCTTGCTTTCGACATACGATCCAGAGCGAACGCCGGTTGCCAAGCAGACCGTGAAGCGGGCCAACAAAAGCCTCGGCGATTTTCCGCCGATCTTCAAGGCGCTCGGTCTTCTCGACGCCAAGTCGCCGCAGGAAATGATCGCTAACATGGCGGCGCGCAAGGCAGCGACGCCGGGAGCGGCAGAGCAGCGCGCCGCACTCATCAACGCGATCGACAACACGCACTACGTTTACAACGCGCATGGCGTCGAAATGAACCAGCGTTACGATTCCGCTGCCATTGTTTCTGATGGCACGCCCGATCCAGGATTCAAACGCGACCTCGAACTTTATCACGAGCATTCGAGCCGTCCCGGTGCCCCGTTGCCGCATGCTTGGCTGGTTACAAAAACCGGTCATCGCATCTCAACGCTCGATCTTTGCGGCAAGGGCCGCTTTACGTTGTTGACGGGCATTGGTGGTGAGGCCTGGGACGCCGCAGCTCGCCAGGTGCGGGACGCTTACGGGATTAACCTCGATGCCGTGATTGTTGGGCCAGGCCGGGAATACGAGGATATCTACGGTGACTTCTCGCACTTGCGCGAGACCAATGAAGATGGAGCACTCCTGGTGCGACCGGATTTGATCGTCGGCTGGCGTTCGAAAAACTTGGCAAAATCGGCGGTCGATGATCTCTTGACGGCGTTTGAGAAAATTCTCGGGTTGTCATCGAAGCAACGCCTCGCTGCGGAATAAAATTGTCGCATCCGCCAGCGCTTTCTGTATCGGCGGGTGCAGGAACCGGTATTGGCCAGATTTGCCGACCGTTTGCCTGATTTCTGCACCCCGACAGTGCTGACCGCTCCGCATTCAGCGGGGCATGGCAGCCGAGAAGAAAACTACTCGCGAGCTCAATCAGCGCTTTCGCACAGCTCTGGTCGGTCCGCCGGCCAGTCGTCCGCGTTATGCTGCACCGGGATCAGGAAACGAGTCCGCTCTTGAAGTGGAAAGCAGGTATCCGTCAATGCTGCGCACTCCCTCTATCGAAACCGTCAGCGACCTCTTTATCCGAGCCACACAATGGTGTGGCAAAGATGAAATGTTTGTAGACGACGATCATCGCATTTCCGGATTTGACGTGTTGGATCAGGCGCTGCGGTTGGCGCAAGGCTTTTCTCGCCTTGGCGTCGCACCGGGTGATGTCATTCCGTTCTTGTGCCGCAGCTCCGCGCGTCACGCTGTAACTTGGCTTGCGGCACCTCTGAGTGGCCGGATTGCCTGCAACTTGCATGTTCGTGAGACCTCAAGACGTCTCGGAGAAGTGCTGGGTTGGCTCGATGCCAAAGTACTTGTCTATGATCCTGAATTGGAAACCGAAGCCCTCGCTGCCATTGCCGTCCTTGGCAGACCTATTCAATTGATCAGCCTCGGCGAGCGCGGGCATGCTAATACCCATTACAGCGACATGATTACGACGTGCTCGCCATTCGACGTTGCGGCGGCCCGGCCGAAGCCGGACGACGTTGCAGCGATCGTTCTCTCGTCGGGAAGCACCGGCAGTCCCAAAGGCGTGATGCACACGCAAAAGACATTGCTGGAAGGCTCCAAGAGCGGACAGACTGCGTTGGCTTTGATAACCCCGAAGAGCTCGATCTTGCTCTATATCAACCCGTCCTTTGCAGCTTGGACGCTGATCCTTCTTCCGTTCATTGCCGCTTCTGCCAAGGCTTGCTTTGGCAAGACTTTCGCGGCTCCAGACTTCCTGAAAGCTTGCCAGCGAGAACGTATTACTTTCGCACCGTCAGTTCCCACGGTCTGGCGAATGCTGTTCGACGCTGGACCCGAGAAATATGACTTGTCGTCGCTGACACTTGCCGCTGTTTCGGGCGAAGCCCCTTCTGAAACGGATGTGCGTCAAATGTACAGCCGGATATGCAAGACAATTCGCTGTTTCTACGCATCCGGAGAATCCTTTATCGGCACCTGTTTTTCCGTCACGCCCGAGGAACTGGCAGAGGGCGGCAAAATCGGGTCAAGCGGCCGGCCGTTGATTGGCAATGACATCAAGATCGTCGCGCCCGGCGGCGAATTCGACGACGAGCTTCCGGTGGGTGAGAGCGGCGAGATCCTCCTTTCGAGCCCAGCGACTGCTGTCGGGTATTGGAAGGACTCTGAGATGACCCGTAAGAAGTTCATAGACGGATGGTGGCGCAGCGGTGATCTCGGCCGGTTGGACGCTGATGGGCATCTCTATGTATTGGGCCGCCTCGATAACGTCATCAATACCGGCGGCATGAAGGTTCACAGCGAAGAGATCGAACATGCGTTGCTTACACATCCTGCCGTTGCGCAATGCGCCGTCGTGGGTCAAATCGACGTTCAGTTGGGACAGCGTATCGAGGCCTATATGGTGGCGCGCGGTGAGCGGCCCGAAGCTGAGGAGCTTAGTCAGTTTCTGCGCCGGCATCATCACCTGGCTGGATACAAGGTGCCCAAGGTTTTCCATTGGATTGACGCGTTGCCACTCGGTTTGACTGGCAAGGTCTCTCGCATAGCTCTGCGCACCTCCAAGCCGGTTGACAGCAACGTATGGCCGTAGACGACATCGTCATTGTCGGATACTCGGAGTTGCCAAACTCGTTTCGCTCGTTGCGAAGCGTGTATGACCTGGCCGGCGAGGTGTTTTCCGATCTCCTTCAGTATACGGGCGTAGAGAGGGACGCGATCGATGGGTTTTGCACGACCGCCTCACTAAGCGAGGGCCGGCATCTTTTTTACACGTCGGACCTCGCCGAGGTACTTGGCTTGTCGCTCGATTGGTTCCAAACGACAAACATCGGTGGCTCATCGGTTATCAGTGGCGTTGCGGCTACAGCAGCTGCGTTGCGATGCGGCCAGTGTGAGATCGCCGTCGTACTCAGTGCTGATGCGCCAAGCAGCGCGCTCAACTTGAAATTTTCCAGTTATCGTACCCAATTTCTTGAGACGGTCGGAATTCGGCGTCCTCCGGATGCGTTTGGTCTTTTGCTGCGAGCCTATGAAACGCGATACGAGCTTGATCCACGCGCCCTAGGAAAAATTGCCATTGTGCAGCGCGAGGGGGCGCTTCTTAACGACAATGCACTACCCAAGCTCCGGCGTCCTCTCACCGAACGTGAATATCTTGAAGGGCGCCTGGTTGCGGATCCCTTGCGTATGCTTGACAGCGTTATGTTTTGCGATGGCGGCAACGCGATCATGCTCACGACCAAACGGCGTGCGCGGACTTTCGGTAGCAAGATGGTGCGGATCGCCAGCTATTCAGAACGGACGGGCCATCGGTCAGCTGAGGCCATGTCGGACGTCCTCGATACAGGATTTTCGGTTGCGGGGCCGAAGGCATTGCGACGCGCGGGGCTCACTCCCAATAAGGTTTCGATGCTTCAGGCCTATGACGATTTTACGATTGCGGTGCTGCTACAGCTTGAGCAGCTTGGATTTTGCGATCGTGGCAGCGGATCAAATTATGTTCTTGCGACCGATTTTTCCGCAAAGGGCGATTTGCCGCTCAATACAGGTGGCGGACAACTCTCAGCCGGCCAGCCCGGCCTTGCGGCAGGCGGGTTGATCTTGGTCGAAGCTATTCGTCAGCTATTTGGCGAGGCAGGTGCGCGTCAAATACCCTCGCGGACCAACGCTGTTGTAACCGGCATAGGGGCTATACCTTACGCCGGAAACTGGCTGACAAGCTCTGTCATGGTTTTGGAATCGTAGGATGACGTCGCTCGTACTTCTCCCGCCCGATGCTGCATTCGCAGGTTATATCGACACGACTCCCTTTTGGAGCCATGCGCGCGAACGCAAGCTTTTCGTGCAGTACTGCTTTGATACTGATCGCTTCCAGCATCCGCCGCGACCGGTCAGCCAGTATACCGGTTCACGAAACCTGGGTTGGCGTGAGGCTATTGGCAGAGGCCGTGTCCATTCCTGGATCATTCAGAATGGTGCGGCTACAGACGACCGTGTTTCTCATCGGCCAACACTCGTCGATATGGACGATGGTTTTCGCTTTCTAAGCTGGTATGTCGGCGAAGACGAATTGCAACACGGTATGGCAGTCGTTGTGAGCTGGGCGCTGCTTGCAGATGGCCGGTCGTGGCCTGCTTTTACGAACGCCGATGTCTGATTTGATAGGATCCGGAGTAAAGCCGCCTAGGTCGGTCAAGGTTCATCATAACGTGCTGAGGCGCGATTATTGGGCGCCTGAGCGGACTAATCTACATACGAAGAATGGTCAGGACGCACGCCCGACCACGCATTGACGATCAGTCGACGCAAGAGTGCGGGTTCGATTGGTCGAGGATTGGCGTAGGGACTTGCCAAAGCAATTTCGGCTGCGCGATCAATGCCATTTTCAGGCATGCCAAGATCTCTGAGAGCTGTCGGAGCGTTCGCTGATTGCGTTAAATCAAAGATCCGTCCGGCCACGCCTTCGCCTCCCAGGGCGCGCTTTAGTGCTGCGATCGCATCGCGCGTTACCGGTGAGTTGTATGCGATCGCGTGAGGAAGAATGATAGCATGCGTCTCAGCGTGGGGAAGATTGAAGGATCCGCCGAGCACGTGGCATAGCTTGTGGTGGAGTGCCATGTTGCTGGTGCCAAGACACACTGCACATAGCCACGCTCCGTAAAGTGTATGGCTTCGGGCCTCTATATTTTCCGGGCTTTTCGTAATGATCGGCAGCCCTCGGTAAAGGGCGGCGATACCTGCTTCAGCCATCATCGACAAGACCGGATTTGTGTTCGTCGCATACAAGGCTTCCGCCGCGTGCGCCATCGCATTGATTGCGCTGACCACCGACATCTTTGCCGGCAAGCTGAGGGTCAGATCGACGTCGTAGATCACCGTCTCGGGTAAGACCTTCGCTGTCCGTTGCGTTGTCTTTATGCCGTTCTCGGTCTGACCAAGGATAGGGGTCATCTCCGATCCGGCATAAGTGGTCGGGATCACTAGCTGCGGCAAGTCGGTGCGTAGAGCGATGGCCTTGCTGAGGCCGATCGTGGAGCCGCCGCCAATCGCGAGGATGCCGTCGATTTTCCTTTGTTGAACGATCTGCAATGCCCGGTTCGTTACTTCCAAGGGCGTATGCATCACAGCGCCATTGAACGTCGCGCCATGAACACCGCTCACTTGCCGCGAGATCCTCTCGGCTTCAGCCGATTGTTCGGCAGTAGTAAGGATGATCACCCGCTTGGCGCCGAGCCGTTCAATCTCAACACCTACCTGGCCAACTGTCCCGCGGCCAAATATGACGCGTGAAGGCAGACTCTCATAAACAAAAGGGATCATCGGATGGCCTCGCAACGATCATTGATCGCCCGGAGCCCCTCGTATCGTCAAATACCGATCACGCGTCGTGGCGATACCTAATCCGTATGTCTTCAACGTGGGATCGTATCGAGGAAGGCGTCAACGACAGCTGTGCGCCCTTCCTTAAGAAAGACGCAGCTCACCGGGGAGACAGCCGTTGGATCATCAATCAACGCCGATTCAAGTTCCGGCCAATGCAGTTCTGCGACAGCTTCCGGGATAACACAGATCGCATTGCTTATCATAGTCATCGCAATAGCCGCGAAGACGTCTTCCGCTGCTTCGACATTCGAGGGGCGCACGCCCGCGCGACTGAGCAACTCTAGGACCTTGTCGCCAAAACTTGGCCGCCCGCCTTGGGGAAATATAACGATGGGCTTTCCTTCAAGCTCAGCCAGAGTAAAGCTGTCGGTAGATGGCTTAGGCAAGACTCCAATCCGAGCCATCGCGAAGAGACGATCAACACATACGCAAAGCGTATCGAGATCGGATTCGGTTGAATAATGCCGAGCGAAACCGACGCCGAGTCGGCCGTCGCGAATCTGATCAAATTGTTCGCGCTTCGTTGCACGCCGGAGCTGCACCGAGACCTGTGGTCGGACTTCCTGGAAGCGACGGATCGCGTGAGGCACGGCCGAGTGAATGGTTGCTCCATAATAGCCGACCTCGAGGTGGCCAATCTCACCACGATCCGCAGCTCGACACTTGTCCGACGCGACCTCGGTGAAATGCACCAGACGATGCACATCGGCAAGAAAGGCGCTGCCGGCAGCGGTCAACTGCACGCCTTTTGACGAGCGGTAAAAAAGCTTTGCGCCGAGTTCGTCCTCTAGCTGGTGGATCTGTCGCGTGAGAGGCGGCTGCGAAATGTTCAGGCGTCGGGATGCCGCCGTTAGGTTTCCCTCCTCGGCGACCGCGATGAAGTAATTGAGCTGCCGAAACTCCATCAAACGCTCCATACCGTATGAGTATCGCTCGCGCATCAATACGGTATTTTTCTTTTGAGATCGACCCTTCTATCAGTCTATTTATGAAAACATCGAGTTCCGCTTCGCCAGCTCACCCCATCAATCGCTACGGTTCTGTGGGCGCCGATAGCAAAGAATATGCGATTGACCGGGTCGAAGCTGTGATTGTCGATCTGCCGTTGCGTCGGCAGCATTTCCACGCCAGCGGCACCCATGCCGGCCAAAGTCTGGTCATCGTGACCATTGGTACGAAGTGCGGTGCGGTTGGTATCGGCGAGGGTGGCACTCCCGCTGGAACGGCTTTTTGGGGCGGCGAGTCCGTCGAGACCATCAAGTTGATGATCGATCGCTACCTCGGCCCCGCGATCATCGGCCGCAACGTTTTTGCGTATGAAGCCCTATTGGCGGCGATGGATCGCGCCGCGAGCCATAATCAATTCGCAAAGGCGGCCGTCGACGTCGCTCTCCATGACCTGGTGGGCCGTCTCCTTGATATTCCAGTGGCTGTCCTCTACGGCGGTCGCATGCGCGAGAGCATCCCGGTGCTTTGGGCGCTAGCGGCCGCGACGTTTGAAGCCGATGTTGAGGATGCAGGTCGTCAACTTGAACAGCGATATCATCGCTTCTTCAAGATCAAGATCGGAAAACGTGATCCGAATGCAGAAGCGCAACGGGCCATAAAGACGGCTGAAGCCATTCGAAATATCTCCAATGAAGCCACTTTCAGCGTCGATCTCAATCAGGCGTGGGATGAGCCGACCGCGGCCACGCTATTGCCTCGATTGCAGGACGCAGGCTTTTCGCTTGTTGAGCAACCCGTGCCTCACTGGAATGTCGCCGCCATGTCGCGTCTCGCCGCGCGGCTCGACATGCCGATCCTTTCCGACGAAAGTCTTTGGGACCTTCACGATGTATTCGACGCGGCTGCGCGTCGTTCGACTGATGTTTACGCCGTCAAGATCGCCAAGGGCGGCGGCATTCGGCGTGCTTACAAGGGCGCCGCAGTCGCGGAAGCTGCTGGTTTGCCGCTTTATGGCGGGATGGCGCTGGAAAGTTCGCTTGGTACTGCCGCTGGGCTGCAACTGTTCAGCGCTTTGGGCGAGTTGCCTTGGGGTTGCGAGTTGATCGGTCCGCGACTCCTGGCGGAAGATCTCACCACCGAGCCCACGGTCTATCGCGATTTTGAGGTTATTGTTCCGGATGGCCCTGGCCTCGGTGTCACCGTCGATATGGATCGTGTGACTCATTTTACCCGCGCTTGATTTCGGCCGGAGGAGCGCAGATGTCGAACTTGAACCAAGCCATTTCAGGATCGGACAAATCCTTTAGCGGCTATCTGACTGGCGTCGAAGCTGAGCTTCGACCAGGCATCGTGCTTTTGCATGAGATATTCGGGGTCAATAATGCGATGCGGATGGCTGCAGACCAATTCGCGGGCGATGGCTTTGTCGTGCTCGTGCCCGATCTCTTTCATCAAATCCGCCCGGGTATCGAGCTTGGTTATAGCGAGGATGATCGGGCAACCGCGATCGGCTATTGGCAGGTGCTCGTTGATGAGCAAGTTCGCCGCGACGTAGCGGCAGCCGTTGCAACCTTACGCAAGCACCCTGCTTGCAACGGCCAGGTCGCTATCGTCGGCTTTTGTCTCGGCGGAAAGTACGCATTGCTTGCTGCCCACCTAGGCATCGCCGACGCGACGGTGTCCTTTTATCCGGTTCAAGCGCCGTCGTACGAGGCCGAACTGCGGGATCTGCGTTGTCCGGTGCAGGTGCATGTCGGCGACGATGATGCCCACGTTTCGTTGGAAGCGCATGGCATTCTCGAGAATGCCACGGGTAAGCCACCGCATGAGTATAAACTTCACCCGGGTGCTGGACACGGATTTTTCAACAAGGTGCGTAGCTTCGGCTTCCATCCAAAAGCAGCGGCACTGGCCTACACCCAAAGTGTCGAATTCATCAAAACAGCCTTCAAGAACGTAAACAAAAGGGAAGCGCAGCCATGAACGAGCGTCTTACGAAGATCGTCCGAGACTTGATTGCCGCGGCCGGAAAGGTTCTCGCCGAGAACAACGTGACGCGCGAAGAATATCGGCAGGGCGTTCACTATCTCGCGAAGGTCCAAGCCGACAAAGAACTTCCTCTTCTGATCGACGTCTTCCTTGAGCATTTGGTGATCAAGGCTGAAGACCATCGCGGTCATAACTCGGCTCAAGCGATCGAAGGTCCTTATTTTATCGAGGAAGTTCCTTGGGTCGAGAGTGCATTGAAGACCGCGCCGGGAGATGAGGGCGAACCTCTCATTGTGCGGGGCACTGTCAAGGAACCAGACGGTGCGACGGTAAAAGACGCCACTGTATTCGTTTGGCATTCAACGCCGGACGGCGCCTATGGCGGCATCCATGAGGGAATCCCCTCCGAATTTTACCGCGGTCGATTGAAGACGGGCGCTGATGGCAAGTTCGAAATCGCGACGACATTGCCCGTTCCTTACACGATCCCCGACAAAGGACCGGTGGGTGCGCTGATCACAATGATGGGTCATCACACATGGCGTCCCGCTCACGTCCACTTCAAGGTTCGCAAGGATGGTTTCCGCGAGTTTACCACGCAGGCTTACTTCGAAGGCGGCAAGTATGTCGACGACGACGTGGCTGGCGGCATCGTGGATGCCTTGATTTTTCCCATTCAGCAAGAGGGCAAGAACAAAGTCCTGAATGTCGACTTCGTTCTTGATCCCAAAACTTCCTAAAGGGTTGCCCTCGCTGCTTCGACGGGAGAGGTCAAATCGGGGCACGAGAAATGTAGGGCATTTCCTCCTTAACCGACCGAGACCTTCTGAGATCTCGGTCTACCTCAGAGGCCCTTGACTGGGCCGCTGCGCCTCTCAAGATCGCCAAAGCCAACTGGAGCGGAGGAGCGTGCCGCCGACGGACGGTGTGCGGTATGACCGACCGCCGCCTCTTCCAGTAGACCTTTGCAACAGAAGGTCGAAAGGGAGGAACGGCCACGTTCCTCGAAATGCGATCACGAACTTCTCTGGCCGCTTATGCTTTCCTGGTCCCCACGCCATGCTGCACTAGCGAAGGTGGTAGAAGACCTTGTTTCTCAACATCTGCAGGCCGTGGGACCATGATTGGCTGAGGGCATTTCGATCTACCTTCAAATCTTGCAATATCTAACGAACCGGAGCAGCTTGTCGGGTAGAAGAGGCATTTGAGAGATGCGCACAACCGTCGCGTTGGATCCTTCTGTTGATTATGAATGGTCGACCGACTCCGTCTGCGCGCAGTCGGCGCTGAGTTCATGGACCGACCATCTCGCATCCCAACTCACCGAACTCCATATAGAAGGCCGCACGTTCAGCACACACCGCGGATGCATCCGCCATATTGAGTTGGGACCACTGCAGCTGAACTATTTGTCTGCGACATCGCAACGCGTTTTGCGAAGCCGGGCCATGATCGACAAGAGTTCGAATGACTACCTTCTTTTGCTCATTGAGAAGGAAGAGGCTCAGCTGCATCACTATGGCCGGAGGCTGACCATTCCCGAGGGGAGTTTCGTCCTCCTGGATAACCAGCAGCCGTTTGAACTCCTGCGGGAAGCGGGGGGCTCTTCCTTAGCCGTGCGTCTTGAAGACGCATGGCTTCGGCGCTGGTTACCGCATCCGACGGCGGTCGTCGCCACGCTGACTGGAACGCGCGACGGCTGGGGATCAACACTTGCCACCGCGCTTCGAACGATCGCTAGTGAAGGCTTGGCCAATGCGATCTTGCCGCGCAGCGTCATTGCCGATCAGCTCGGGGCTTTCTTGGCGCTTATCTACGGCCGTCCGGCGCAGGGCATTGGCCGATACCAGAGTGAAGTGCTCGTACGTTTGAAGCGTCACATGCAGGAGCGCTTGCACGATCCGGAGCTTGACCCTGCTTCTATCGCGAGTTCGGTCGGAATTTCAAAGCGCCACCTCCATGGTCTCTTCGCGCAAACTGGCTTATCGTTCGGCGCCGTGCTGATGGACATGCGTCTTGAGCGTGCTGCGGAGATGCTCCGCGATCGCCGCTTTGTTGGTTATCGCGGATGTGACGTTGCATGGTCATGCGGGTTTGCAAACGCCAGCCATTTTTCGCGCCGCTTCCGCGTTAAATTCGGGGTCACGCCGGTCGACTACCGCGATGAGTTCGAAGCGACTACGAAGAACAGGCGCCCCTCGCGCGCCAACCAGGGACACTGATCTGGCGAGGATCAGTGCATCTGCTCGCTCATAGTAGCGCGAGCTCTTCTCGTCACGCGCAGTTCGATGCGTGCTCCGTCTGCACCCCCAGAACAGCTTTGACGCGCTGACAGGCGCTCGTCGCTCCGTGTCCAGCGCTATCATCCGACGTCGGTAATCTCTTCGATGTCTTGCGAGGCGATGAGACCGGTCAACAAGTAAGAGACGCCCGATGCGCGCCCGCTTCTGACGGCGTGTTGAAGGGTGGCTTCGAGGGAGATCTTGATGGACGTTGAACGCCTGAACACGCTTGTCGAGGATCGTCCGGAAGATGACATCTTTGCTGTGAATAGCGCAGTCTTTACCGACGAAGCGATATTTGCGGCGGAGATGGCCGCGATCTTTGAGGGAACGTGGATATACGTCGGGCTGGACTCGCAGCTGCCCGAGCCGCACAGCTTTTTTACCACCTATATCGGACGCCAGCCGGTGATCGTCATGAAGGATGGCGACGGACAGGTGGGTTGTTTCCTCAACACCTGCAGGCATCGCGGTACATTGCTTTGTCCCTACAAGCATGGATGTCAGAAGATTCATGTCTGTCGGTACCACGGCTGGTCCTACAACACGGGCGGCGAGAATGTTTTTGTTACCGCGGAGGCCACAGGCCAATATGCGGCAAGCTTCACCGAAGCCGATCATGACCTTGTGAAAGTGCCGCGTTTCGAAAGCTATCGCGGCCTTCTCTTCGCAAGTCTGAACGCGGACGTTCCCTCGCTTAGTGAGCATCTCGGCGATGCCAAGGTCTTTATTGATCTCGTCGTCGACCAAAGCCCGGTTGGCAAGATCGAATATGTGCCAGGTGAGACCACCTATACATTCAATGGAAACTGGAAGCTTCAATTTGAGAACGGGCTCGACTTCTACCATTTCAGTTCTACGCACAGTTCGTACGTTGACATCTTAGCGGAACGCGCAAAACGCGGCACGATTGGCGTTCTTCCCAGTGAGGACGAGCCTGAAGCCCAGGGCAGTTTCAACTTTCACCGCGGGCACGCGGTTAACTGGTCGATTCTGTCGCAAAGCATTTTCAGCCGCCCGTTGTGCCTTGAGCAAGATGCGCTTGATGCAGTTCGCGCGCGTGTCGGAGCCACGCGCGCAAAATGGATGCTCCGTCAGCGTAACCTGACTATCTATCCGAATCTGCAGATTATCGACATCAACTCGGCGCAGATCCGCACATGGCGTCCCCTTTCGGCCCACAAAACCGAGATGACTTCTCACTGTCTCGGTATCGTCGGTGAAAGCGCTGCCGCACGGCGCTTTCGCATTCGAGGGTACGAGGACTTCTTCAATCCGCCAGGATTGGCAAGTTCAGACGACAACGCGATGTATGAACTGTGCCAAGCCGGATACGCGGCCGAGGCGGGCCCAAGGCAGGGATACGCTCGCGGAATGGCGAGCAGGCCCGGCGCAGCCCAGAAGCAAGCGGACGAGCTGAACATTTCACCGGTCGAAAGCGCGATCGGCGTCGGCAAGGCATTCGGGGCCAAGGCGTTTGGCGGCGAGACGAACTTTTTTCCTGGTTATCGCGAGTGGAAGCGCTTGCTTCAGAAGGAATCCGCTCGATGAATGCCACATTGCACGTACCGGACGGAACAGTTGGCGCATTTGCTCGCGCGGTTGCTTCTGATCTCATACTCACTGAAGCACACGAGCTTGATTCCCGTAACTGGGCTGCCTGGCTCGCACTCTACAGCGTTGATGCGAAATTCTGGATGCCGGCATGGTTGGATGAGAACGCGCAAAGCGATGATCCCAACACGCAAGTATCACTCATCTATCATGAGTCACGGCTAGAGCTCGAGGAGCGCGTCGACCGGGTCAATTCGCTCAAATCGATTACGACGATGCCATTGCCCCGCACCATCCATGTCATTGGTGGGATACGGCTGCTCGCGCATTCGGAGGATCGCATACAAGCGAGCTCCAGCGCGAACGTGCATGTCTACGATCCAAGGACCTCCGATCATCATATTGCTGCAGTCCGGTACAGCCACACGCTCAGTCGAACGGGGGACGGCCCGTGGCTCATCACTTGCAAGACAATTTCGCTCATCAATGACCGGATGCCAAGCGTCGTCGATTTCTACACGGTTTGATGCGGGCTGTTTTGAACATTGATGCGCGACATTGATGCAGGCGTACATTCAAAACGATGAGACCACCGGTGAACCTTGATTGCCGGCAACAATAATAACAAAGGACCGAAACCAAACGGGGGAAGACGACATGTCTATCGTGAATATTTCAGAAGTGATCGAGAGCCAAACGTTGAACCGGAAGGTCGTCTCCCTTCTGCTGTTATCCTTCTTGATCATGCTATGCGACGGATACGATCTTCAAACGATCTCGTTCGCGTCGCCAAGCATCGTTGCCGATTGGGGTATCGAAAAATCAGCGTTCGGCTTTGTCTTTACGGCCGGCGCGCTCGGCATCATGGTTGGAGGGTTTCTTTTCGGATCATTGGCTGATCGAATTGGCCGCCGTCCGTCGTTTATCATTGGAACGCTCTTGTTCAGCGTCATGACCTTGAGCACCGTGCTTGCAACGACGGTGACGCATCTTGCCGTGTTTCGGTTTATTGCAGGTCTGGGCATCGGCGGGGTTACGCCGATCTGCTTTGCTCTGAATGTCGAATATGTCCCCAAGCGCTTCCGAGCGACAGTCGTTGCAGTTGTCATGATCGGATACATGATCGGGACCGGCATTGGAGGTATTTTGGCGGCGTGGCTGGTGCCGCAGCACGGTTGGCATGTGCTTTTCTACATTGGAGGGTTGGCACCGCTTGCACTGATGCCTCTGCTTGTCTTCGCCCTACCGGAATCGATCAAGTATCTCCTGCTGTCCAACGAGCATTCGAAGTCCGTCCCGCTGTTGGTCAACGCCCTCTGTCCTGCTGCGGGAGCCACATCTGACACGCGATTCGTGCTCGATGACACGGAAGATCAGGCAAAACTCGGAAGTTGGAAGGAAATCATTCTGAGCCTGTTTAAAGGCCGTCTTAGGAGAGTCACACCTGTCCTATGGATCTCCTTCATCGCAAGCAATATGACGGTGTTCTTACTCGCTTTCTGGATACCGCTTATCACAGTTAGCACCGGCCGTTCGGCTTCCCTCGCCGCGATCGGCCTTACCCTTTATTCGTTAGGTGGGGCGTTCGGCGGCCTTCTTGCCAGCCGAATTGTAGATATGCGAGGCGTGGCCGCAGTCGCCCTGATTCCGTTGATTGCGAGTGCGGTTATTATCGCAACTGGTGCGCTTGAATTCTCGGACGCAGGATTTCTCACGATGATGGGTGTAATTGGCTTCTTCGTGTTTGGCGGTCACCTCGCATTGATGAGCGTCACGGGCATGTTCTATCCGAATAGCAATCGGGCCAGTGGTGCGGGCTGGGCGCTCTCGGTTGGGAAATTGGGCGCCATTTTTGGTCCTGCCCTCGCGGGGTTTGTTATTGCTAGTCATCCGCCATTGATCGACCTGTTTTTGATCGCCGCCGCGCCGCTTCCAATCGTTGCGTTGGGGTTCTTCATGCTCGGGCGCCTTGGTGGAGCGCAAGCGGTCGCCACGCGTGCAGAAGACGGTGGCCAGGCGAACGTAGAGAAACCCGTATTGGTCCACGGCAGCGCTTCTTGAGCATATCGAGAACAGCAGCAGGCCCTCGATAATGATGTTGAGCGAAAACGTTCGGCGTACGTGCAGGACGTCGAAGTAACGGTGAGGCGAGGATAGGTGGAGAGATAGCGCAGCAAGCCGCCTTGAGCGCGTCGATAATCTTCCGTCACTAGTGGTCGTGCCAGGCGCGAACTGCCGACCGCATTCTGAGTTCACGCGAGTTGGCCTGGGCGATCTCGAACAGGTCGCTATTAGAGAGGACGTTATATGGCGGTGATCAATGTCGAGCGGAGTAGCGGAGAGAAGCAGGTCGTCACGGCAACCGCCGGTCAATCCCTGATGGAAGCGCTGCGCAGTGCGGGCATCGACGAAGTTCTTGCGATTTGCGGCGGTTGCTGCTCATGCGCGACCTGTCATGTCTATATCGACGATACGTTCCTGGAACACCTGCCGCCGCTGGGGGCGACCGAGGATGACCTCCTCGATTCCTTGAGCGATCGGACCGCTCGGTCGCGCTTATCCTGCCAGATACGCCTGACCGAGGATCTCTCCGGCATTGTGCTGAGAGTCGCGCCGGAAGAGTGACAGGGGGGCATACGGAATAGGTATCGGCACAGATCCTCATAAGTATTTCGAGGCAGGCGAGGGGCGGTCTAACTTTGCCGTCTGTGCGGTTTCAAAGGCCGCATGGGATGAGTTGCAGGGCTCTGCAAACAGCACGCCGAGTGCGGAAGCTATCGCAGATTGAACATGCACGCAGTCCAAGATGGTTGTGTCTAAGGAAGAGATGAGACGATGGCCAAGTCCGACGAGATGAATACGATCCTGACCCGCGTTGGGCCCGGCACGCCGATGGGTAACCTTTTTCGGCGTTTCTGGTTGCCGGCCTTACTCGGAAACGAAGTCATCCCCGATGGCCAGCCTGTGCGGCTGCGCATATTGGGCGAGGACCTCGTGGCCTTCCGCGATACCTCCGGCAAAGTCGGTGTCGTTGAAGCTTACTGTCCCCATCGCGCTGCACCGCTCTATTTTGGGCGAAACGAGGAGTGCGGACTACGTTGCGTCTATCATGGATGGAAGTACGACGTGTCGGGCAATTGTCTCGATATCCCGAACATCATCCCACCGGACAATTTCGAAGCAGTGAAAGCGCGGCTGCGAATCATCGGCTATCCGACATGGGAGGCTGGCGGCGTCGTTTGGGTCTATATGGGACCGAAGGAAAAGAAGCCCGAAGCTCTTCCGCCGATGGAGTGGATCTCGCTGCCGGAAACGCAGGTGCACGTTTCTCGCTGGCTTCAGCGGAGCAACTGGGCGCAGGGCTTCGAGGGCGAAATCGATTCGGCGCATCTCACCTTTATTCACGGCGTTACCAACTATGAAGGCACCGTTCAGGAAGTCTTTATGCACGATGGGGCACCTGAGATTTTCGTGCGTGAGACCGACGGTGGCTTCATCTATGGCGCAAGACGCAAATATCGCGACGGATACTATTGGCGTGTGACCGCCTGGGTCCTGCCAATGTGGAGCGTTACCGGAGCCTTTCATCCAGACAAGAGCATCCACGGTCGCGGTTGGCTGCCAATTGATGACGAGCACACATGCACCTTCGCATATAAGTTTTTGAAGGACGAGGGCTACACGGCCGAGCAAATCGAAAAGACAAATTCCGGCTGGTCATTCCCGCCGCGAATGACGAAGGGGACCTACGCACTGACCGACGGTACGTTGATCGATACGTTCCTTCCGATCGCCACTCGCGAAAATGACTATTTGATTGACCGCGAACTTCAAAAAACGACCAAGTATAGCGGCATCTATGGCATCAATGACGAGGATCGTGGCATTCAAGAAGGCATGCGGCGCGCGCCTGGCCGACAAGGTACGATCGATCGTCGCTTTGAAAACCTTGTTCGATCTGATGCTGCAATTCTCGCCGCGCGGCAGAAGATTGTCCGACTCGCCCAGAACCTTGAAAACGGCATTGAGCCGGTTGATCAAGGGTTTGGTAAAGGCAAGCCGACCGGCGCGCTTGGCATGGTGACGCCGATTGCGGATTTTGAAGAGTTGCTGACGGTTTATGCGGAACTCATACCTCACACCAACGCGGCGGCGGCTCCGCTTAACTGAGCTACATGCGGTCGAGCATTGGTTGATGCAGAGCCGTCAAAGAGGCAATATGAACAATGTTGACGTCTTAGTTGTTGGAGCCGGTCATGGCGGCGCACAGGTTGCCATCGCGATTCGACAGCGAAAGTTTGACGGATCGATACTTGTTGTGGGCGATGAGCCGGAGCTTCCCTACGAGCGCCCGCCGCTCTCCAAAGAATACTTCGCTCGAGAGAAGTCTTTTGAGCAGATGCTCATTCGCCCCGCGCGGTTTTGGGAAGAGCGCCATGTCATGATGGCGCTCAACACCCGCGTGACCTCTGTCGACCCTATTGCCAGAACAGTGGACCTCGACGATGGCCGCACGATCCGTTACAACTCGCTTGTCTGGGCGGCGGGCGGCCGGGCCCGCGGGCTTTCCTGCAGCGGCCACACGCTGAAGGGCGTGCATTCGGTCAGGACGCGGTCGGACGTCGATCGAATTGTCGGCGAGCTTCCACAGACTGAGCGCGTGGTCGTCATCGGTGGTGGTTATGTCGGGCTTGAGACCGCTGCGGCCTTTGTTAAGCTTGGCAAAAAAGTCACGCTGGTCGAGATGCTTGACCGCGTGTTGGCGCGCGTCGCCGGCGTCTCGCTCTCGCGCTTCTTCGAAGCCGAACATCGTGCGCATGGTGTCGATATTCGTCTCAACACGTCGGTCGAACGTCTAGAAGGCGAAGATCGCGTAACTGGTGTGCGGCTCGGCGACAACAAAGTCGTTCCTGCCGACCTCGTGATAGTTGGAATCGGCATCATCCCTGCCGTTGAACCACTTCTTAAAGCCGGCGCGATGGGTGCGAATGGCGTCTTGGTTGATGAGTATTGCCGAACCTCCTTGCCGCAGGTCTTTGCGATCGGGGATTGCGCGATGCATGCCAATATCTTCGCCAGTGGAGCGCAACTCAGGCTAGAATCGGTGCAAAATGCTACCGAGATGGCGAACGTCGCGGCGAGTGTTATCGCGGGCCAACCCCAAACCTATCGTGCCGTGCCTTGGTTTTGGTCAAATCAGTATGATCTGCGCCTTCAGACTATTGGCCTTTCGATTGGGCACGACCGAGAGGTTCTCCGCGGTTCCATGGCGACGCGTAGTTTCTCGGTAATTTATCTAAAGCAGAACAAAGTTATCGCGCTGGATTGCATGAACACGACAAAGGATTACGTCCAGGGCCGCGCACTGGTCGTCGGCGGCCACGCGATTCAGGCATGCAGACTCGCAGATGTAACCGTGCCGCTCAAGAAATTGATCGAAGAAGTTGTTGCATAGGTGGCCAGGGAGCTCGTGGCTAATGGCGGCACTTGATGGGTTTGATACAGACCGAACAACGGGGCCTCGCGCGCCCAATGCAAGGCGCTGTGACGCGCATCCAGGATTCCGGCAAAGCTCGGCCGCTTCAGCTCGAGTGGCCCCGTCCCCTTAAGGCTGCGCAGATCTGCGCGGTGGCCTTGATCGCGCGCTTTGACCGTATGGCGACCGTGGCGATGGTTGCCCTACAGGTGACAACCCTTTGCCGCGAGGGTCGGGCGTCCAGGAGGTCGGAGCGTGGCCCCTCATGTCAATGTACGACCTCCGTTGACCAAACATTGGGTGGTCCCGAAGTTCCTCGCCACTTTCCATCTTGAAGGCACAATCATTTTGCTCCGGGCACTTTGACGCCGTTACGAACTTTCGTGTGAACGAAAACAGCACGTATCTGGTGCGGTTTCTGGTGCGGTCGTCGCACTGCGGGCAACGAGGACGAAGTAACTTATTGATCTCATTGGTGGGCCCGGCAGGACTCGAACCTGCAACCAGACCGTTATGAGCGGTCGGGCCCGCCTGACTTAACGTAGCCAAGCCATCTACCTCTAGCGCGCTCTCGGTGCGCGAAGACGAGATGAGATCCGACGTGCCTGAGGCGTGAAGCAGGGCCAAAACGCACTTTCGAGCGCCGGCAAGGGCGTGGTGCGGTATCAGTGGCGATAACGCCTTTTGGCCCGAGACGGACGAGCGAAGGCGGCCCGACGAAGCCCGTTGATAGGGGTAGACCAGAAGCGGCTGGCCAGGGATCAAATCGGCGCTTTTGACCCACAACGGTACCTAACTATCCATGACGGGCGCGCCAAGCGTGTCTGCCCTCCGTCGCTCGTGCATGATAGGATGTGCACAAAAGTCTCACCGCAGCGAAGCGCCAAGGGCCAAGATGGCGAAACGGCTGAAAAAGACGGTCCCCCCGCCGGCCAAGCAGCGCGAAAGCGTCCCGCGACCGACATCTTTGCAGGGACGAGAGACAGAAATTGCTCTGATCGATCAGCTTCTCGGCCGGATCGATCTAGGTGGCTCGGCTCTCGTTATAAGGGGGGCAGCCGGTATCGGCAAATCAGCGGTGCTCGAAGAGGCTAAAAGCCGCGCGCGTGAACGCGGCATCACCGTGCTCAGCATGACGGGTGTCCAGGCTGAAGTGCATATCGCGTTTGCTGGACTTGAGCAGGCACTACGCCCGCTCATGAAGCAGGCAAAGTCTCTGGCTCCTCGCCAGCGGTCTGCTCTCCTGAGCGCGTTTGGCGTGAGCGATGATGCCGCTGCGATTCCAGATATCCGGTTGGTCGCGCTGGCGACGCTTACCCTTCTGACCGGAGGTGCGGATCACAAGCCAATTTTGCTCCTCGCTGACGACGCCCAGTGGTTCGATGAAGCAACACGCGACGTGTTGTCCTTTGTTTCCAGGAGACTGCGTTCAGATCCCATCGTAATGCTGTTGGCTGTACGCGAGGGTTTCGATTTTCCGTTTGGAGACGCCGATACCTTGCGGCACGTCGTTCCGGCCCTCGGCGATGCCGATGCAGCGCGCTTGCTCGACGTCCAAGCGCCCGAGCTTTCCAGCGACTTGCGAAGCCGATTTTTGAAGGAAGCCGCCGGCAATCCATTGGCCCTGCTGGAGCTGCCGCGGGCAATCCAAGCGGCATATGATGGCGAGGCCCGATGGCTCCCATTGACCGAACGCCTTGAACTCGCTTTTTGCAGCCGTGTGTCCGAACTTCCCAATGCAACACGGACGCTCATGTCCGTAGCCGCGGCGAACGATGGGACGTCGCCTCACGAAATCATGCGCGCCTGCGAAGTGGTGCTCGATGGGAGCGTCGGAGTTGATGCCTTCGCGCCCGCGGTCTCGGCCAAGCTGATCGAGTTCGATGCAACCGAAGTACGGTTTCGGCATCCGCTTGTACGATCGGCGATTCGTCAGGCAGCCGATGTTGTGACACGCCAAAGGGTTCATGCCGCGCTGGCGACGATTATCGAAGATCAGGATCGTCGGCTCTGGCATCGTGCGGCAGCGACGGTCGGCCCGGACGATGAACTGGCTGCCGAACACGATCTCATGGCCACCCGTGCGCGGCGGCGGGGTTCCATCGCCATGGTGGTCGAGATTCTGCAAGTCGCTGCAAAACTCAGTAGCACGACAAAGGCGAGAAGCGAGCGACTTTTGCGCGCCGCCGAATTTGCCGTCGATCTTGGGCGCCCGGAGTTGCTTCAGCGTCTGTTGGGGGGCGCCGAGGTTGATGGATCCGACGAGCTGGGCGCAGCGCGGATCGGGTGGTGCCGCGAAATGAGCCAGCTTCCGATCGTCAGTGATCCCGGAAAGATCTCTGCCCTGGTCGGCTTTGCCGACCAGGCACGCGCCGCGGGCGCGAAGAGTCTGGCAAGCAATCTTCTATTTCGGGCCGCACAGCGCTGTTGGTGGAGTAGCGCAAGCAGCGACGTCCGCGCAAGCGTGCTGGCCGCGGCAAATCGACTGGACGTGCCGGACCTCGACCCGCGTTTCATCGCGATATCCGCCTATGTCGAGCCGCTTCGACGTGGCGGCGAGGTGTACGCCAAACTGAACGCGCTTTCCGTAACTGGAACCGGCAAGGCCGATATTCTGCGCGTCCTCGGGAGCGCTGCAAACATCATCGGTGCGTTCGATCTCGGTGTAAGCTTCCTGGGGGAGTCCAGTGCAGAGCTGCGCAAACAGGCCCGGATCGGCAACCTGCCGCGCGTGCTTTTCGTTCAAGCTTGGTCGGAAATGGAAATCGGCGATTGGGTGGGGGCAGCGCGACAAGCCGAGGAAGCGGTATGCTTAGCAGAGGAGACTGGAGCTTCCCTTTGGGCCGCCGCGGCTATGACCGTGAAGGCGAACGTAGCGGGCATGCAAGGCAATCTAGAGCAGTGTGAAGCGTATGCTCGTCAAGTGGAGCGCTTGTTTCTGTCCACCGGGGCTGGCTTCCTGCTGGCGATGTTGCAGATGGGGCGAGGCATAGCCGCCATCGGGGCCGGCCGCCATTCGGAAGCCTTTGAGCATCTACAGCGCCTGTTTGCGTCCGCCGATCCGGCCTTTCACTCTGGTCTGCAGCTTTTTGCGCTCGCCGATTTCGTCGAGGCGGCGGTCTACTCCGAACGTTCGCAAGCTGTGCGTGGCCTGATCGATGATATCGAGCGCATGTCGGCTCCGAAGCCGGTGCCGTGGGTCGAGACGATGTTGTCCTATGGCAAGGCGTTGCTCGCGACCGATGACGACGCGGAACGCTTCTTCTTGCAGGGTCTTGGGCAGCCTGCGAGGAACTGGCCTTTCCTGCGCGGACGCCTCCTGCTCGGGTATGGCGCGTGGCTGCGCCGGCAGCGCCGGCCCGCCAACGCGCGGGCGCCACTGCGCGAGGCCCGGGACATTTTCGACGCGCTTGGCGCTTCCCCCTGGAGCGACCGCGCGCGAGAGGAGTTGCGGGCAGCCGGCGAAGCCAGTCTCCGCCGAACCGAGCAGATTTGGGAAAGGCTCACTCCGCAGGAGTTGCACATCGCGCAACTCGCCGCTCAAGGGCTTTCGAACAAGGTGATCGGAGCCAGACTGTACCTGTCACACCGAACGGTCGGCTACCACCTGCACCACGTCTTTTCGAAAACCGGGATCACCTCCCGATCCGGTCTGGGACCCGTGCTCTCCAAAGCAAACAGCCCGGCAACCTGATCCGGTCTGTCACCGGACTGGTCATCTGACAGATGCGCATCTCGCCGGCCGCCTGCATTCTCTGCGTGTAAATCCACGAGGGACTGCAGGTACCAGATGATCTTCTTCTTTCTTATAGCGGCTTCGACCTGGTCGCGGATCTTCCCAGCGCCGCGGGTCCTGGCCGCCGCTCGAAGACACCTGAGACGCTGCCGCCTCGTCGCTAACCGTCTCTTTGAAGGAGGCTGAGGTGACACAGGTTTATTTCCACTGCTCCAACGCAAACGAAGTTTTGATCGATCGGTGCGGCGCCATGGTAGACGACCTCACGGAAGCCCGTGATCGTGCCACCTCCGTCGTTCGCTCCCTCACGACAGCACGAAATCTCGACGATTGGCGGGGCTGGATCTTGCACGTCGAAGACGACGTTGGCGCAGAGCTGTTCGTCGTTCCGTTCGCTTTCGTCCTCGGCAAACCGAATTGAGAGCGACCTGCGGCCCATCCTCTCCACCGCCCAACAACCCGACGAGCCGACCTGGTCTGTCACCTGACCGGTCATCCGACAGATGGCTTCTGCCTCCGGTGGGCCGATATCTGAACACGAATGCCGAAGCACTGACAAAATTGATGAGGGATTGCCTTGGTCGCAACAACAGCTCAGCAGCCGTTTACGATAGCCAAGATTCCCGCCGGCTCGTGGACATTCGCCGTCCGCGTCTGGTTGGCCACTATCCTGGCGCTGTTTGTGAGCTTCTGGCTCCAGCTCGAAGCGCCGTTCACGGCGGCGGTAACCGTCGCTATTCTTGCGGAGCCGACCCGTGGTCAGGCACTGGACAAGGCTGCCTTCAGATTGACCGGCACCATTGTGGGAGTGGCAGCTTCGATCGCGATCACCGGGTTGTTTTCTCAGGCAAGAGACTTGATTCTGGTGGCATCTGCGGTGTGGCTTGGTCTGTGCGTCTTCGCGGCAAAGCTGTTGGATGGCAATCGCGCCTATGCGGCCGTCCTGTCCGGCTACACCGTTGCAAACATCGCATTACAGCAGCTCGACAATCCGCAGCACGTTTTTGAAGCCAGCGTGGAACGTAGCGCCGCAATCGCGGTCGGCATCGTCTCAATAGCGGTCGTAAACGTATTGATGTCCGCTCCTGACCGTCAGTCACGACTTGCCGTGCAACTGACGGCAATCCATCGTCGCGTGCGCGACTACGCAAGTGCTGGCTTCCGTGACGAGGGGGATTCGGCGACCTTCCTGGCGCTGGTCCGGGATATCGTTGGACTCCGTGCTGACGTCGCAAGCATCGCTGTCGAGTCGAGCAGCGGCACCGTCGTAAGCGCCGCCGCCCGCAGCGCAGCCGTCAGCCTCGTCGCTGAACTGCAGGCAGCCCGGGTCCTGAATGCAGGTCATGCCGATCTTGGGCCCGAAGGCTCCGCATGGAAAATGCGAGAGTTGTTGCGGCGGGACGACCACGTCTGCCAGGATTTGTTGGCTCTCAGCTCAGCCAAATGGCCGTCACGGTTGCAGCGAGCCCCCTTATATCGGTCTCTTCGCATTGCGGCCGACACCGCTGTACGCGCTGCTCTTTGGTTTGCAGTTGCATCGACGTTATTCGTCTGGGCCGGGTGGTCTGCGGCAAGCGCTTCACTGTATCTTGTCGCGACGGTTGCTGCATTGGGAGTCACAACGCCCAACCCGCGAGATTTTGCCGCGATAGCCCTTGTTGGTGCGCCGGTCGCGGTCCTGTTGGCCGGCATACTCGAGTTCGTCGTGCTCGATGGCGCTGACGCCTTTCCTACACTGGCGATCGCCCTGGCTCCTTTTGCAATCGGCGCAGCATTGCTCCTGCCATCGCAAAATCCTGTGTGGTCGGGACTCGGCCGGATCAATCTTATCGCCATCCCGACAATCCTGGCGCCGAGCAATCCTCAGTCCTACAACCCCGAGGCATTCCTCTTCACGTCTCTCTTCATTGTCGCGGCTCCAGCGGTCTTGCTGGTGGCGCAAATGCTTATCCCGCCTGTCTCCAACGAGAAACAGAGGAGTCAGCTGCTTGCGGAGGTTCGCGGCGAGTTGGGGCCGGACAACAAGAATAGCGAAACTCCGGAGGAAGCAACGTTCCGCGACGCGTCGAGCATCGGACAATTCCTTTCTGCTGATGGTGCGCAGGACAATCGTGCCATCGCGGAACTGCTCTCCTGCTTCGATCGGTCGGCGATGATCCGGCTTTGCAGCACGAAACTGACGCAGTTCGCTGATGGGCCGCTTGCTCCACTGGCACGTCAAGCGCGCGAAGCGATCGGCACGCGAGACACAGCGGCGCTCCGCGCCGTCGCCCGCGTGCTCCGCGCGAACGCGTCTCACAAGGACGCGATCGAGGCAGAAACTGCGGAGTGCCTTGTCCTGACAAGCGACATGATCGACCGGAACAGCGGGCCGAATTCATCTCGGGAGGCAACCTGATGGCACATACCTTTGGTGAGTTGGTCGTCGGAGGCGTGCTGGTAGCGCCTTTTGTGACCTACCTGTTGGCAGCGCTTGCTGTCGTCATCGTGCTTCGGCCGCTCCTGCATGTTGCAGGGTTTGCGAAGCTATTCAGTCACGCCGCAGTCGCACAGCTCAGTCTCTTTGTGACGATTCTGTGCCTGTTGATGCTGTTTTTCTAAAGGAGAGAGCCATGAATGCGATTGTTCGTGAGGAAGCTATTCAGCAGGACGCGACGCAGGCAAGCGTAGCGCAGTTTTCGCCCGCATCGCCTCGTGAAACGGTCGTGTCCGACGAGATCGCACGACGGATCTCGGAAGACTATGCAGACGACGAACAGAGGTCCTCACCCCCGGAACGGCCTATGTCACGGCGGCAAGGCGACGCCGCACGAACACTGCGACTTCTGTTGCGCGGACTGGCTACAGCCTGCATCGCGATCGTTGCGGTCCTGAGCGCCATTCTGGCTTGGGATCGGTATAATGCCGCCCCCTGGACGCGCGATGGGAGCGTGCGAGTTCAAGTTGCCAACGTGGCGCCGCAGATTTCGGGGCAGATCAAGGAGCTGCGGGTCGTCGACAATCAATTCGTTCACAAGGGCGACATCCTGTATGTCATCGAGCCCTTCGATTTTGAGATCGCGCTACGCGCGTACAGGGCGTCGCTACAGCAAAAAATCGCCGACAGGGACGTCAAGGATTTGCAGGCCGAACGACGGCAGCGCTTGTCTGATCTTGCGGTGAGCACCGAAGAGAAGCAGACCTACCAGGGAAATGCTGTTCAGGCGGCAGCCGTCGTGGACACGGCTCAAGAACAGGTGAAGCAGGCGGAGATCAACCTGCGGCGTACCGAGGTGCGCAGTCCGGTGAACGGGTTCGTCACCAATCTCCTGCTCCGGGTGGGAAACTACGCGGTACAGGGGACCAGCAATATCTCGATCGTCGACACGGACAGTTTTTGGATCGACGGATATTTCGAGGAGACCAAGCTGGCCCGACTCTGCGTGGGTGACCGCGCCGAGGCCAAGCTGATGGGCTACCCGGCGCCGATCATCGGCCACGTCGCAACGGTGACGCGTGGGGTCAGCGTATCCAATGCGGCTGCTGCCACGCAGGGCTTGCCCAACGTCGATCCGGTTTACACTTGGGTACGTTTGGCACAACGCGTGCCGGTCCGCATCGCGATCGACAAGGTGCCATCGGGGGTGCCGCTGGTGTCAGGCCTGACTGCGACTGTCACGATCCGTGACGGCAAGGACGACGAGAGCAGAACGCCGCTTCAGAGGGTACGCGCCGACCTGGAGCGGAGCTTTGCTGGATTGTTCGGCGGAGATCCGGCGCGCCCAGGCTGCATTCCTAACCCATCCTGACTTCCACTGACTCAACCATCTGAGGAGACAGACGCATGTCCAACAGCCCCACTCAGCGAATGACGATCGGTGACTTCCTGCTTCGCCGTCTCGAGGAGGCCGGAATCCGACATTTGTTCGGTGTTCCCGGCGATTACAATCTGACGCTGTTGCAGCAGCTTCAGGACACCGGCACGCTGAAATGGATCGGCACGACCGGTGAGCTGACCGCTTCCTATGCGGCGGACGGCTATGCGCGGCTGAACGGCCTGGGCGCGCTCCTCGTGACGAACGGCGTCGGCGCCCTGAGCGCGATCAATGGTGTCGGCGGCTCATACAGCGAGCATGTCCCGGTCATCTGCATCTGCGGATCGATACCACTCAGGTCCATTGACCGTGGTTTGGGAATGCACCACACGATGGCCGATGGGACTTTTGATCACTTTCTTGACACCTACGCGCAAGTGACCGTCGCGCGGGCCAGGATCACTCCGCGTAACGCCGCCACCGAGATCGATCGGCTGATCCTGACCGCGTGGCGGGAAAAGCTTCCCGTATACATGGAGCTGCCGTCCGACATCGCGTACCTCGAGATCGAGGTTCCGGCGGAACCGCTCGTGCTCGCCGAACCGGCGAGCGATCCGGAACGGCTGCGTTCATGCATTGCGGCTATCGCGGCGCGACTGTCCGCCGCGACGTCGCCGGCAATCCTCGTTGATGCGGACGCGGACCGCTTTGGCGTCGCGCCTGAACTTATGGACCTGGCCGCGAAGATGCAGGCTCCAGTGGCGGTGATCAATGCAGCCAAAGCCGTGATCGACGAGACGTTCCCGCATTACCTCGGCATCTACGGCGGCAAGGCAAGCGAGCCAGGCGTACGCGAGGCGATCGAGAGCAGCGACTGCCTGTTCTCGATCGGTCACCGGCCGATCGAGGTGACCACCGGCGATTTCACGGCTTCACTGCCGGCCGACACGATCCACGCGCGTGGCCATTCGGTGGACGTGGGTGATGAGAACTATCAGGCGGTGACGCTCAAGGAAGTCCTCCGCGGTGTGATCGACACGGTCCACCCCGTCAAAGACCGCGCCCAGCATCATGTCGCGCCTGCCGTGGCAGGCACTCAGGCCAACGGCTCCGCCAAACTGACCCAGGCTGCCTACTGGCGAGCCATCCAGAGCTATGTTCGACCCGGGGACGTGCTGTATGTCGACAATGGCACGTCATTCGTTCTCCTGGGCCTGAAGCTTCCGAAAAATTGCACCTTCATCGGATCAATCAACTGGGGATCGATCGGTTACTCGGTCGGAGCCTTGCTTGGCGCATTGACCGCGGCGCCGCACCGTCGTCACCTGCTGTTCGTCGGCGACGGCTCGTTCCAGGTCACTGCGCAGGAGCTGTCGACCATTCTGCGACACGACCACAAGCCGGTGATCTTCCTGATCAACAACGGCGGATACGCGATCGAACGAGGCTATATCGGCAAAGACGAGCCCTACAACGACATCGCCAACTGGTCCTATGCCGATCTGCCGAAAGTGCTCCGTCCCGACACGTCGGCACGCTCGTTCGTCGTTAAGACTACCGGGGATCTCCAAAATGTCCTCAGCGCACCGAACGACGCGATGATCTTCGTCGAATCGATCATGGATCCCCACGACGCTCCTGCTGCGGTCATCGTCAGCAGCAACAAGGGGGCCGACCTCGACTACGGCCCTCGCGGCCCGCAGCGGCGCGACAACTTGCAGCTTCGGCCGGCTACACTGGACGCCGGTCGATCCAGTGAAGGAAACACTCCGGCGTTACAAATGCCAAAATCTGAAGAACGCATCGGAGAAATTTCATGACCGGCACCAAGCCCATTCGCCGCATCGCTGTCATCGGTACCGGTGTCATGGGGGCGAGCTGGACCTCGCTGTTTCCCGCCAGGGGACTCCAGATGGTCGAAAGCGACGGCGCGCAGAACGCTGAGACCGCCAAGGCAACGGTGCGGCGGCAAACCCGCGCCCGTTTTGGGGAGGACATCCTATGAACGATAAGACCGCCGACGAGCTATCAAGCGAACCACCAACTGTACGTCGAAACAGCACTGGTACATGGATTGTGCTCACGGTGTTGTCGTTGCTCTTGGTCGCGACTGGCGTCGCCGCCTATCTCGGTTGGTCCCTCGGAGATGCCGACGTGCCAACGTCGGGTTATGTCGCGATGGGGTTCGGCGTCATTTTCTCCTTGCTTGTCGGTATCGGATTGATGGCGCTTCTTTTTTACAGCAGTCGCAAAGGTTATGATGAGCCAGCAGTCTTGATTGAAGGACCTTCGACGATCGATGTAGATGCGGCAGATCGCGGCGCCTAGATCGCTGGTGTGATCGCGAATAATACGGCTTACGCCCTCACGGACCCGTCAACAGGATCACGGAAGCTCACCCCACACATTCCGCAGCTTGCCACCAACAAAAGCTACAAGAGGACCGGATGATTGACCACGTCTACATATCCGTCACCAACATCGACAAGTCATTGGCCTTTTACTCTGAAGCCCTGAAGCCGCTCGGGTGGACGATATCCGGTAACTACGACTCAGCTTCGGGCCCCGAGGGCGTTCCTGACCTCTACGGAATCGGGGACGACGTCTACGGCAGCGGAAAGGCGGTCGGATCAAGCATCTGGCTACGTCAACGCAAGCCCGGCGAGACTGGGCTGTATCTCGGGATTGTCTGCGACACAGATGAACTGGTCGACGCAGCCTATGCAGCGGCAATCAAAGCTGGGGGCACCGACGAGGGCAAACCAGCGGATCGCACCTACTTCGCCTCCGGCTACTACGCCGCCAATGTCGCGGACTTTGACGGCAACCGCATCGAGTTCGTGCATAAGGCGTGGAATCCCAAGCGGCGCACATAGCATCGCAAATTGGTCCCCTTCCGGGTCGGCGATTCCGTCGGTACGCGAGCAACGAGTTTTGCCAGAAAGTCGCTTACCACTCATGCTATCCAGTTGAGCTGGACCGGCGGGTCCGGCTCACTCTTGGTACACGCAAGCCACGGCGGTTGTTCGGAAAGGCTAGTTTTGGTTGAGTATTCGAGGTTCCCTGGGACCACGGCGGAGAATCCCTTCCTCTCCGCCATCAGCTTTGGACAGCGCAGATGTCCTTCAAAATAGTGTCGGATCGCCCGCTTTTTTACGGCAGCGCACCTCTTGGACTGGCATACGCGCCTGCGCGGCCTTGGAGACGTATTAGCGAAACGGGAGCTCATTGTGTTCGCGGGCGACGACGAGGGCAGTAGCGAATCCCGCGATTAAACTAGCCATTTGAGCTCGATTCCATCGAGGGCGAGTAGCCGCATGTTCGCTAGACCTTCCGTTCGAGCCATTGTAGGCCGGATGCTCGGTACGAGCCCTCCGACCGGTTCCCAGGCGCGGAGGACCTTTGGGGGAGGGCATACTGGGCCCTTGAAAGACACTTTCAGGGTCCAAATGCACCTTATGGTTTGACAACCCTTGGTAACTCATTGACATCGCAACAAATGCGACCGCTCTCCGAGTGCACCATAAATCCACGTTCCAGCCTTCGGAATATTAGACATAGTCACCCCTCCGTCGCGCCATCTGAACAGAAGCCCGGCAGATGTGTCCGATCATCATGAGTGCGAGAGCTGAACCGCTCTATCGGTTGTCGCTGCTCGTGCCGAGACAACAGATGTAACTTTGGAGTGCTGTCCAGTTCTACTGCGCTACTTAACGAAATCGATACTCCGGCATTTCCAATCATCGAGCGGAAATTCAAACGATAAGAAATCGTCGTCGGGCACGGAAGCCGCTCTGTTCGCCATCTCAATTCGATTCAACAAGAGCGTGCGCCATCCTTTGGTGATAGACATCCACCATTCTCGGCGCATACATGTGTGCTCGGCGCACTCGAAGGCCGTTTGAACCGCGAGCGTGGTGAGCTCCCTGTATGGTTGCAAGCAAAATGATCTAGCAAATCGCTGGCTTGGCTTTTGCCCCTTCAGCCACGTGAATACGACGGCTGGCATTTTTTCGACCGTAAGAATATGCATTCCGATATACGCAGCTTCTTCAGAAAAATTCTGAAGCTTCGTTCCGATGACGTCGTAAAGCGGGCGAAAGGCACCAACAGACAGCAGAACAGGTGTTGCATGAAATCGAATGATCGCCGCCCGGATTTCATCGTACCTGGACAGGTTAATCATGTTCTCGGTGCGTTTGAAGTGTTCTTCCGCTGCGATCGCCGCGAGTGAATGGATCCGAAACGCTTCGTAAAATGGTTCGCGTCCTGGATCACTGCTTAGGTATTTTCTTGCCTCGTTCGCGGCTGCGTCTTCCGCGTTTCCTCGAACATAAACTTCTGCAGCCATCGCTCTATAATGCAGCAGAGTGAGTTGTTCGCGTGTGAAGGTGAGTGCTACGTCCTACAAAGGCGCAAAAAGAGTCTTGTCATGACGTGCGCAGAAGCACTGTAATGTCGAGAAGTTGCCTATACCAATATCTTCCGCTTGAAAGCCGGATCTCTTCATTTGTGCGATGGGTGAAAGGCGAGTAGGAACGGCGTGGACATGGCCTTGCTCAGCAATTTGTAAGAGCTGCGAGCGAGGGATCATGTGCGCTTGAACGATTCTTCCATCGCAGCCGTCTCCACCAAAACGCTTGGACAGACACTCTTTGCTATCCAGGGTGCCTTGATAGCGTTTGAGGAAACTCCATTGTGTGGGTGTAATCGGTTTCATGGTCTGAACGCGCAGGTATTCGCAATTTGCGTAATGTACCCGGCATGGCACTTGCTGCGAGGGAAATTACAGCCGCGGGAGGTGCAGCGCGAACCGTCCTCTTGAACGAAAGATGGACGTATCTGGTGCGGCGATTGCGGCGCAGGAAACGAGAGCGAAGTAAGTCATTGATGATGTTGGCCGTTATGAGCTGCCGGCTCTAACCATTGAGCTACAAGCCCCGCCGCGGGACGGCCGCAGCAATGCGCGGCCTTTCCGCAAGTCATGGCGGCGTTCGCCGCCGGCAAGCGGTCATCTGGGAGAAGCCGCTGGCCGGCTCGCTGCATGAGATCGGCCAGCTCATCGCCGACTAGGTCGGGGCGCGCGAGCGCATCATGTCGGTATCCAATGTAGCTTCGGCAACGGCCTGGAGAAAGTGCAGCCCATTATTGAGCTTGGCCTGGCCGGCAGGCCGCATCTCGCGACCGCGGCGTCAAATACTCGTCGTCGCGGCGTGACCTATCTAATGCAATGTATCGAACATGTCTTGCGGAGTGCTGCCGTCCGGATTTAGGTGACGTGGCTTTAATTTCCAAGTCCCGCTGCAACTATATCAATTCCAGAGTCGTCAGGAGGCGTTCCGCCGCTTTTAGATCCGCGGTGTCTTGGCCTTTGAACCAAACAACTATTTGTTCCAGGAGGATTCGAGCGTCCTTGCGTCGTCCATGAGCGCTCATGAGCTTTGCCAGGTCGAACGTAGCCCGCAGTTCGCTCGCCCGCGCGCCTTGTTGACGACTGAGTTCGAGCGAGCGGTTGAAGAGTCTTTCCACTTCCTCGACGTCAGGCTGCGGCATTGAGAGAAGAAGAACGCCCTTCACCCGCAACAACTCGGTCATGTAAATGAGGTCGCCGTTCATTTCGACCAATTGGATGCCAGCATTGATCACGCTCAAGCCTTCGTCAAATCGGCCGATCGCGGCAAACCCTTCCGTGAGCGAAAGATTGAATGGCGAAGCCATCATCCCGTACCGTGCAGCGCGAAGCTCCTGCACGCAGTTCTGCAAGGCATCGACTCCGATTTGAGAATCGCCGCGGCTGATCGCCAGCAGCGCTTTGATGCCACGCCCGACCAACACCTGTAGCGCCAGGGAATGGGTCCGGCCATTGGAGATATACCAATCCGTGACCTTCTCGGCAGTCTCCAGATCGCCCGTCCAGAGGAACAGCAAGACCGCGTGAATGAGAGTCAGGCTCAATGTGATCGAGTGCTTGATGTGACGGGCATCCTCAAGGATGAGGTGCGCTTGTTCGGTGGCCTGGAGCGGATAGCCCTGCAGGCATAGTGTGCTCGCCAAACCCATTGCGGCCGGGGCGGCGACGTCAAAGCCGAAATAGACCTTGCTGGCGCCCTGTGCACGTGGCCGATTTTCTATCGCCGCCTCAAATTCCGCTTTGGCGCCCTTGAGATCGCCAGTCAGGTAAAGTGAGTTCCCGAACACGAAATGCGCCAACGCGAAGGCGGCCGGGTCGCCAAGGGCTTCGGCGACTGCCAGACTACGCTTTGCGCATTGCATTGTCAGCTCGCGATTGCCGCCTCGAAAATGGAAGATGTTCAGCGCGCTGAGCAACCACATTTGATAAGTGAGTTCGCCGCGATCCTCGGCGATGGAAAGGCTTCTATCCAGAGCCGCGCGCGCCTCGTCGCCGCCGCCGCGCGTGAACATCAGTGAATAGCCCAGGGCGGCCTGCAAACGCATTTCATCGGAAGTTCCGCACCTGGTGTCGTCCAGGACCAGCAGCGCCTGCTCCGACCAGCGATAGCATTCGGGCAACATGGACGTTGCCAGCAGGACGGGCCCGGCGGCGACAGCAAGTCCGATTCCGATGTCGACTTCCTGCGAATCGCGAGAGAATGCCCACTCTAGTGCCGCTCGCATATTGTCGAGGTCTCGAACGTAACGGGGCAGATCATTGAAATCCATGGATGGGCCGTCGGCGGCCAGTGCAAACAGATCGCGATAGAACGCCGCGTGCCGACGGGCAACCTGTTCGCCCTCACAACTCTCGGCCAGTTTGTCGAGCGCATAGGCCCGAATTGTCTCGAGCAGTCGCCAGCGGCCGAACGGTGCCGATGTATCAAGAGATACGAGCGACTTGGCGACCAGGCTTGCGATGCCCTCGGCAACCATGTTGGCCGTCACCGCGGGATCGCCCATGACTGCGGTCGCCGCTTCGAGCGTGAACCCGCCGGCGCAAACTGCCACCCGGCCCAACAGGGCCCGTTCGGCGTCCGGCAGCAGCTCGTAGCTCCAATCCAGTGCCGCACGCAGGGTCTGGTGTCTCGGCAGAGCCGTTCGGCGGCCGGCTGTCAGTAGACTGAAGCGATCATCCAGAAGGTCAGTCGTCTGCTGAAGTCCTAGCGTCGCAACTCGCGCTGCCGCAAACTCAATGGCGAGCGGAATGCCGTCGAGGTGCCGGCAGATCGCGGCAATCAGTGGCAGGTTTCCTGGGCCAGCCGACGAGCCCGCACCGAGGGCGATCAGTCTGGCATTGAACAGTTGGACGGCGCTATACTCGCGAATGAGATCCTCGTCGTCCTGGCGCGAAGGTGGCACGTCGAGCGGTGGAACGCGATATGCGTACTCGCCCTCGATTCTCAGGACTTCCCGGCTCGTCGCAAGCACGGACACATTCGGGCATAGACGGACGATCGTTTCCGCGAGCTTGGCTGCGGCATCGATGAGATGCTCGCAATTGTCGAGCACGAGCAGCAGCTTCTCCCGGTCGAGAGCCCGCGCCACGGATTCGGCCGAAATCACGCTGCCCGCGATGCTCATTCCGAGTGCCACGGAAACAGCAGCCGGCACGAGTGCCGCGTCCGACAGCGCAGCCAGCTCGACGATCCAGCAATCGCCCTCAAGCGTCGGAAAGATGCCGCGCGCAACCTCGAGAGCCAGCACGCTTTTTCCGATTCCGCCCGGCCCGGTCAGCGTGACGACGCGATAAGCCGACAGGACATCCAGCAGATGCTGCCGCGGTTCGCTTCGGCCGATCAGCGCCGATCCTGCAATCGGCACGTTGGTTCGAAATGCCGGTTTTGGGGTGCGTTCAGCGTCACCGAACCGGTGTCCCGGCAGGGGTGCCTCCAGCACGTTCCAGCGCCCCAGCAGGCGATAACCACGGCCGGCGACCGTCTTCAGCAGGCCGCGGTCGGCGCCAAACGCCTTTCGGATGGCCGAAATGTGAAATTGGAGGGTGTTTTCCTCCACGACCGCGCCGGGCCATACGCGCTCCATCAGGTGGTATTTGGTGACGAGCTCGCCGGCCGATCGAGCCAAAATCTCGAGGATCTCGAAGGCACGGCTCCCGATCGGCACGGCGGCACCGCCGGACCGCAACTCGCGCCGGGCCAGATCGACTTCCCACCCGTTCGACGCGTGAACGGCCTTTGCGCTTTGCTCCGTCAAGTCGGCGACCCCGGTAGATCGAGTGATTCTCAGAACTTCTCAGGACAGGCTCAGGGAATTCACGCGCGAAACGAGCTCAAACGTTGCGCGTGGCGGTGAGCATCGGACGGTCGAACAAGTCGTCAACGAAGCGCGGAGCTCGCTCGAAGTGCTCTGGATACGCGCTCGACCGTCGGAACGGCAGAGGTAACACATGCGACGCACCCTTCTTTTCTCAGCAATCCTTCTTGGAGCGACGGTTATGACGCAAACGACGCAAGCTGCAACACCAGATCCCGCGACCGACCCTCGCATCGATCCGCAGGTTCGTGCGTTTCTGAAAGAAATCAACAAGGACTCAAGTCCTTTCTGGGAGCTTCCTCAGCCAAAGCCGCAGGACATCCTGACCGGCTTGCAGAACAAGACCCCGGTCGACATGTCGGGGGTAAGCACGACCGAGCAGACCATCACCCAGGACGGTCAAACCGTAAAAATCTACATCATGAAGCCCGAGCAGATCTCCGGTAAACCCGGTGTGCTGCTGTTTATTCATGGTGGCGTCTGGATTGTCGGAAATTTCCAGAACCACCAGCGCCTTTTGCGGGACCTGGTCGTCGGCTCGGGCCAAATCGGCGTGTTCGTCGAATACACGTCCCTTCCCGAGGCGCGGTTTCCCACCCAGCTCAATCAATCCTATGCTGTGTTGAAGTGGGTGGCGAGCCATGCCGAAGAGTTTGGCGCGGATGGCAGCCGGATCGCGGTGGCCGGCAATTCGGTCGGCGGCAACATGACCGCAGCGTTGACGCTCATGGCTAAGGACCGCGGCGGTCCCAAGATCAGTCACCAGGTGCTGATGATCCCGGCGACCGACGCCAGCGTGGACACTCAGTCCTACCATGAATTCGGCACCGGTCGGTTCTTGGCCCGCGCTTTCATGAAATATGGCTGGGACTTGTATGCACCGGACCCCGCATTGCGCGACAACCCTTATGTCTCTCCATTGCGCGCGAGCCTCGAACAACTGCGCGGGCTACCGCCGGCGCTGGTCGTCACATCGGAGAACGATCCACTGCGCGACGAAGGCGAAGCTTACGCCCGTAAGCTCAAGGAGGCCGGGGTCTCGGTGATCGCGACTCGCTACAACGGCATGATCCACGACTTCGTCTTGCTGAATGGCATTCTGACCGATCCCGAGCCGGAGGCTGCGATCCGTCAAATGTCAGCTGAGATCAAAGCTCATCTCACGCGTTAATCCGGATCAGCTAGGAGGGGCGACGTGGTCGCTCCCTCCTAGCTGTCGACTGTGAATGGCAAGGAGAAACGTTGGTGTGGTGACCAGTAGCCGCGCTGTCGAGATTCGGTGTGGATCTCTGCCGAATGTTCCTGAACGTCGTATTGCGGCAACCTAGTCGGACAAGCGCCGTATCGAGACGATACGCCAAGCAGCTCCGTCAAACCATTTCTCCACCGCGTTGCGGGCGGAGTCCTCGTTCACCGCTTTAAGGTCCGTCTTGAGGCTCTTTTCGCCATCGGCGAGTTGAATTCGGAACATTGCCATTCGCGCCTCCTTACTAAGGCGCGACACTGGCGCGCGCATGGTTAACGAAAGGTTAATCGTAAAAGGCGAAGCCAGCCATGCGGTAGGCGTCTACGCTGTGCAGGGCACCACGGCGATTTATCGCCATTCTGGCGAAAGAGATTGTGAAATGATTTCAATGGGGTAGAGCGCATATGATGTCAAAGCAAGCATCTATAATCGCTACGTATTTTGAAACTTCGAAACTGAATGCGAGCGGGGCGGGGTGCCGACCGGCCTTCATTTGCGTGCAATAGGAGATCGCGCGATGGCTGGTGCCGCGACTGACGCAAACGGAGCTGAAAGGCTCTTTTCAGGCTGAGAAGAACCTTTCGAACCACGTCGTCGGCATAAGCCCTTGAAACCGCAGCAAATGCGAACGCTCTCCGAGTGCACCATGAACCCACTATACGACGTCGTCGGGGACCGACTCCACGCCGGAAGATCAGGATACAACTCGGGAGCTTGGCAACGAGGAGCACGCTCGCCGGAAAGATCGCGGAATCATCTGTCATCAAGGCGCTCCGCTACGCGTGAATTGAAGCGGTCGATGCTCCAATTGTGGAGCTGGTTTTCGGCGGATCGAGCTTTGGTCAAAGCCAGATGACAGGGGCGAATACCACTGTCTCTGGAGATTTTCGACGGAACCAGGATGATCGCCTATAGGCTGACAATCCAGCCTTCGATCCGAGCCTTGGCGAATTAGCGTGGTCACTCGGGCCGGGTCAACGAGCATCCCAATCTCGTGAAATTCAGAGGCCATGTGGCGCGCTCGGGCGCTGTCCGCGCCTCGGTGACCGTTCCGGATAAGTATGCGTCAGGCTCCGGTCGGCTGTCGAGCAATTCCGGTCGCGGGACATGGAGCGGCCATTCCGGACGTGAACGTTGTTCGGGGTACTAGACCGCCCGGAGGAACTGATGAGTTTTTCTGTCGATTGCTGGCCCACCGGACCGGAGAAAGCCGAGGTTTCGATCGGCATTGTCGAACCAAGAATACAATTGGTTAGAAGTCGGCGTGTGCACCGGGAGATCAATACCTATCGAAGGTTAGCGTCTGCGGTAGTCCTTGGATGCGAATTAGGTCTGGAAGCGTGAACGCCCTGAGAAGCCGTCCTCCAACGATGGTCGATGTGCCAAGCGAGCGGCCAAGCGGATTGGGCGTCGTCAGCCGCACTGAAAGTATTTTGTCAAATTCCGTCCAGAATAACTAGGCTGCCGCTCGTGCTCTCGAGTCTAAGACCAATTATCTTTTGGTAGGCGGCCGATTCATACCAGCGTTCGGCGGATTCTCGCGATGGAAATTCAACGATCACGGTGCCGGAATGCTCCCACTGACCTTCGAGCACTGTCGCCTTGCCCCCAGCAGCGAGAAACTGGCCTCCAAACGGTTTGGCTGTGTCCCCTACTTTCTTTCGATACTCTGCAAACATCGCTTCATCGTGAACCGTCAACGTTACAATCAGGTAGGCCTTCATCTGAGACTCCTCTTATTACTCAACTAATTGCCAAGAAAACGCTCAACGTGCGACGCGCATACCCGCCGCATAACTAAGCCGCGCTCTGCGTAGGGTGCCCCGCGGCGTTCCGCGCTTCGATAGCCTTGACTGAGTTCTCGAAGGCCCTCTCCAGCACGCGCCTGCCGATCGTTCCCAGTACGAGACCGAGCATTCGTCCCTTCAAGTTCTTGCCCTCCCGAATGACGACGACGTCTATATCGGTCGTGCCATTTGGCTGACGCGTGAAGGTGTAGGTGTGGCTCGACGCCCCGCCCCACACGTTAGAGTCGGTGGTCGTTAGGACGACGTGGCTGAGATCAGACCAATCGTAGCGCAGGCGTTCCCAGACCCCGCCGGAGCCCTCCGTGACGTCGGCTGCCGTGTGGCTCTGGCGATGCACCTTAAGGTACTCATCGGCGCTATTGCCAAAAAGCCTCGAACGGCCTGGTCCGAAATCGGTAAGCCCGCGGACGTATTGCTCGGGCGTCAACGAGGTTCTCTGATGGAGGTGAATTGTGGACATGTGTTGCTCCCTGTTGACAGCTTTCTGATACCCCTCGCGATGACTTGGAGGACCAAAGAAGGCGCTAGGCTCGCGCTAAGGGTTGGAGACGAGAGGCTCGGGAGCCTCGCGCGCCTCCAGGGTAGTCGCGGCCCGATGCTGGGTTGAGTTCCGAAAGATCTCGATATTTTCGGCAAGCCATTGCGGTAGCGTTCTCGGCGACTTGCCGGTCAATATCTCGACGGTCGACGTGGTCTCTCCGAGTGCGGATTCGCGAAACATCTGGTCCAGCCCGACTAGCAAATCGGCGACCAGTGGCGGGAGGCCGTCAGCCAGCAGCGTGGCTCGCTGTTCCTCGGTCGATCGATGGTTGTAGACGACCGGGCGGCCGAGCAGGTTCGACAGTTGCTCGGCAACCTGCAGCATGGTCCAGGCCCGTGTCCCGGTCAGATGATAGGCGCGCTGCGACTCCGGGCTGAATTCCTCGAGCAATGCCACGCGTGCCACGTTGGCGACGTCACGGGTATCGATGAAGTTCACGCGCCCCTCGCCGGCGGCGCCCGCCCAGAAGCCGGCAGCGATTTGACCAGCCGCGCGTTTGAGGATGTCGACGTATGCCGAGGGCCGCAAGACGGTTGACGCCACCGGCTGCTGAGCCAGATGTGCCTCGATTTGCATATGCCAGGCAAAAGGATTGAGGCGAGATGCCGGCCCCAAGGCGGAGAGTTTGACAATATGGCGGACGCCGGCAGCTACGGCGGCGTCGATCAACGCGATCTCGTTCGCCACTTGCTGTGGCGACGTACCATGCGAAACGAACAGCCGATCGGTATCACGAAGCGCGTTCTCAAGCGTATCCGGCTGTTCGAAATCGACAGCGGCGATGCGGGCACCTCTGGGCAGTTGAGGCGCGTCGGGCCGCCGGGTCAGTACCGTGATATCGACCGGATCGGAAGCGAGGAGGCTGGCCAGCGTCGAGCCGACGCGACCCGTGGCACCGGCTATGGCGATCCGCGGCTTGTGCGACACCGGTTGGATTTCCTTGGACATAGCGAAATCTCCCTTGTATCTTGGAACGGTCGGTCCAAAATACATGGAACGATCGTTCCAAGATGTCAAGTGAGGTGTTGATGAGTGGCAAGCCGCAATTCGATGACGTTGCCGTGATCGCTGCAGCAACCGAGGTTTTCTGGCGCAACGGCTATGCGGCCGCTGCCATCAGCGATCTGACGGAGGCTACGGGTTTGTCTCGCTCCAGCCTCTATCAGAGATTCCACGACAAAGACGGCTTGTTCCAGGAAGCTCTTGCAGCCTATACGCAACGCGTTTTGCGGCGCATGAACGCTGTCAAGGCTGACAGCGCGCGTGGGCGATTGAGGGCATTGCTGCGCGCTTTCTTGCCAGACAGATCCCGGCCGGCGGGTTGCCTGATCGGGCGAAGTTGTGCCGAGATCTCGGCATTATCTAAAGAAGGACAGGCCGCCACACTGGCTGCGGCGGCACGTCAGCGCGATATCTTGGCAAGGATTCTGCGTGAAGGCGTCGCGACGGGGGAACTGGCCCAAGGTACCGATATAGATGCAATGGCCTGGCATTACCTCGGCGTGCTGCAGTCCGTACTGAACTTCCCGCAAGCGGGTGTTGATCCTGGCCTGCTCGATCGCATGATCGACGTCGCCATGGCGGTGTGGTCTGATACTCTTCGCACCGATTGATGACCCGAAAAAGTCAAGGGCTCTTAAATCTTGTTCGCTTGCGAATGCCCACTATCAGCCGACCGCGACCGGACGGGCAGGGTACCTTTGGCGTCAGAAACGGCCAATCGGAAATGGCATAAAGGATGCAGGACAACTGAGGCTAGGGTCTGCCGCCCACCATAGAGCTTCCGCGGATGGCGGAGAAACCGTCGTGCCTATTTCCCATGCCGCGCTCTCTCGAGCAGCGTCATGCAGGCATCGAGACAGGCTGCCGCGATCGTGCGGCCGAGCGGACTCGGCTTCTTGTTCAACAGCCGATGCATCACTACGCCGTGCAGCATCATCATGACCGGATAGGCAACGTGCGCGGCCCTGCTTTCATCGACGCCGGCGCGCACGAGATGGCTGGTATATCGTGCGATCTCGCTGCCCTGCGCATCTGTTGTGACGCGTTCCATCCAGCCACGTCCGTAGAGCAGTTCATAGTCGCGGGGGTGGCTCGTGCCGAACTCAAGGTGTCGTACACAGGCATCGCGGAAGTCGCGCGATTTCCCCAGGTAGCCTGAGAAGCGCTGAAAGGCGAGCGCGCGCAAGGCTGTCAGCAGCGCCTCCCGATCGGCGTAATAACTATAGACCGTCGGCGTCGTGGTGCCTGCCTCGGCCGCCACGCCGCGGATCGTCACGGCCTCCTCGCCACCGGACTGCCAAAGGGCGTCGGCGGCCTTCAAGATTCTGTGAGGTAGCTCCGGATCAGCGGTTCTCGGCATTGGCTCCATTGCTTTTACATCGTATAAGTTATACGTCGTCCAATTAATAAACCCGTTTCCAGGAGCAAGCAAATGGTCCTTCCCCCGAAACTGATCGGACCCGCGATTTCCATGATCACCGGCCTGATCACCTCGACCAGCATGTCGTTCGTTGGTCTTGCTATGAACTACGGCTTTCAACCCGATTTCGCCGTGCGCTGGCTGAGGGCCGCGGCAACGAGCTACGTCGTGATCGTGCCGATGCTGGTGATCGTCATCCCTCGGATACAGCGCTTCGTCATGCGGCAGGCCGGAATGCCACCGCGTTGAGCTGCAGAAAACGAAGACCCGAACGACCACTCGTTCACCACTATGAACGCAACCCTAGGCCAGCAACATGACGACGAAACAGAAACACGACAGCCCGATTCTCGTGACCGGAGCAGCCGGCGCCGTCGGCGGCATCGGCCGCAGTCTTACCCAGTTACTTCTGACAAAAGGACATAAGGTGCGCGCCTTGGTTCGGCGCGAAGACAAGCGGGCCGAGGCCTTACGGCAGCTCGGCGCAGAGGTCGTAAATGGCGACCTGACGGACCTCGCCTCGATGCACCGCGCCATCGAAGGTTGCCGGCGTATCTATTTCGGTATGTCTGTCTCGGCGGCGTACCTGGAAGCCACGATCAACACGGCAGCGGTGGCGCGGCACCACGGCGTTGAGGCGTTCGTGAACATGTCGCAGATGACGGTTTCGCAGATGAGCATCAGCGAGACCACCGACAGCCCGCAGCACAAGCTGCACTGGCTGGCGGAGCAGGCCCTGTCCTGGTCCGGACTGCCGGTCGTCACGGTGCGGCCGACAGTGTTCCTCGAGGGTTTCTTTCTTACGCTCGCCGCCGCCGGCGTGCGGGCCTCCGACGAGTTGGCACTGCCGATGGGCGGCGGCAAGACCTCGCCGATCTCGGCGGTCGATGTAGCGCGTGCGGTCGCGGCGATCCTCGATGACCCAACACCGCATATCGGACAAGTCTACGATCTCACGGGGCCCGAATCCGCCGATCTGGAGCACTATGCGCGCGCGTACTCCGAGGCGCTCGGCAGGCCCATCCGATATCGCGACGTCCCACTTCCGGCGTGGAGCGAGGGTCTTCGAAAGGCGAGGTTTCCTGAGCACGTCGTCAGCCATCTCTCGGCCATAACCGAGTTGAACAGGCAGGGGCGTTACGACCGCATGACGAATACCTTGCGCAAGCTCACCGGCGAAGCTCCAATGAACATGGGGGATTTCGTCAAGCTCCATGCCGCCGAATTCAAGTAGCATGGAGTGGCGCTTTGATGAAGCGCTCGGCACAGACCGCAAGCAGAATCCGACCGTTGGGGCGCCCGGATGTTCTGCGTTGGATCGAGGCTGCGCAATGGCTCGGCCGACCGGAATTCCAGCGCTTAGCCAGCTCACGGTCACGCGCTTTCTTCGGTCTGACGCAAAGCGTACCGGAGCAATCCCGAGGCGGGTAGTCCAATGAGACCCATGAGCGAATGGCAGCCGCCTCTGGCGCGCTTCGTGCTGCTGCTCTTGTTGGGCGGCTGTGGGGAAGCGGACCAGATGGGCGGAGCGGGAGTGTCGTTCTTTGGATGCCCGCAGTTCGGTACTCAAGACATTTTCGGACGATCAAAATAATAAGCTGGTGACCTTTACTCTTAAATACTCGAGTTCGCTTGAGGCAGGCAGAAAATCCCGCGCGTGGTTTGGTCGGAGCCGGTGCCGAACCCCGCCAACGCCACGGATCGTCACCGCCTCCTCGTCGTCCGACCGCCATCGGGCGTCGGTGGCCTTCAACATCCTGTGAGCAGAGCCCCCTGATCGCCGCCGTGCGGCATCAGCGCTTGCTTTTACGTCGTATAAGTTATACGTCGTATAAATAACAATCGGCTCCCGGGAAAGCGCCAGCGGAGGGATGAGCAACTCAGCCCCTTCCATGACAGGACAACACAATGAACGTTCCAGGATTATGGATTGCGGGCCTGTCTGCAGCCGTGCTTGCGGTATCAGGCACCTATCTATGGCGCGAAGGCATTCCGTCCAGCGTCATGAAGCCGGCCGCGAATACCGCGCCGGCGTGGCCGGTGCCCGTGACGGCCGGCGTGGTGAAGGATCAGGACTTCGCGATTTCGCGCGTGGGACTCGGCACGGTCCAAGCCTACAACACCGTGACCGTAAAAGTGCGCGTCGATGGTGAGGTGCAAAAGATCGCCTTTCGCGAAGGCCAGGATGTACAGGTCGGCGACCTGATCGCGCAGATCGATCCGCGCCCCTATCAGGCGCAACTGCATCAGGCCGAGGCCGACAAGGCGCGCGACGAAGCACTGCTCGCCAATGCCAGGCTTGATTTGGAGCGCTACAGCAAGCTCGTGGTCAAGGAGTTCGCCACCCGCCAGAGCGTCGATACCCAGGAAGCTCTGGTCGCGCAGTATCAGGCTGCGATCGCGCGTGATCAGGCGGTGATCGACAATGCGCGCGTGCAGCTGGGATATACGACGATCGTCTCGCCGCTCTCCGGCCGCACCGGCATCCGCCTGATCGACCAGGGCAACATTGTTCATGCCTCCGATTCGGGCGGACTTGTCGTCGTCACACAAGTAGCGCCGATCGGCGTGATCTTCACCTTGCCGCAGAAATATCTCCCGGAGATCATCGATGCGATGCGGGGCGGGGCGCTTGTCGTATCGGCGTATGATCAGGACGACCGCATCAAGCTTGCCGAAGGCCGTCTCGAGCTGATCGACAACCAGATCGATCAAGGCACCGGCTCGATCCGCCTGAAAGCGATCTTTTCAAATCTCGACGGACGGCTTTGGCCCGGTCAATTCGTCAGCGCCCGCCTGCTGCTCGGCGTCCGCCGCGGACCGGTCGTGCCGGAATCCGCGCTGCAATCGGGGCCTAACGGCAGCTACGCGTTCTTCGTCCGGCAGGATTCCACGGTCGAAACCCGTCCGGTACGGATCGCCGCCAGCCGCAACGGCGAGGCGCTGATCGAGAGCGGCCTTGCTGCCGGTGAAACCATCGTTCTGGACGGTCACTACAAGCTCCGGCCCGGCACGCGCATCGCACCCGTTCCCTCGCCGGCGGCTCCTGCGAAAGAACGCACCGCCTCCAGCGCACAAGGCCGGGAATAAGGCGGCGCATGATGAATATTTCCGAACCCTTTATCCGACGTCCGATCGCAACTGCGCTGGCGATGTCGGGCCTCGCAATGGTCGGCCTCGTCGCCTATTTGCTTTTGCCGGTCGCGCCGCTGCCGCAGGTCGACTTTCCCACCATTCAGGTGACGGCCCAGTTGCCAGGCACGAGCCCGGAGACGATGGCGTCCTCGGTCGCAAGCCCGCTGGAACGGCAGTTGGCGCAGATGTCCGGCGTAGCCCAGCTCACCTCCGTGAGCGGCATCGGAATATCGGTGATCTCGATCCAGTTCAACCTTGACCGCAATATCGATGCCGCCGGGCAGGACGTGCAGGCCGCGATCAACGCCGCCGGTGGGCAATTGCCGAAGAACCTGCCGTCACCGCCGACCTATCGGAAAACCAATCCGTCTGACCCGCCGGTGATGGTGCTAGCGATGACATCGGACACCCTGCCGATGACGACGGTCAGCGACCTTGCCGACAACATCTTCGCGCAGCAACTTTCCCAGGTCGACGGAGTCGGCACCGTGCTGATCGCCGGCGCGCTGAAGCCCGCCGTGCGCGTCGAAGCCAATCCGCTCGAACTCGCTGGCCGCAGCCTGAGCCTGGAGGATCTGCGGGCGGCGATCGCGAGCGCCACGCTCAATGCTCCCAAGGGCACGCTGAACGGCGAGCGCCAGGGCGCAACGATTGAGAACAACGATCAGTTATTCAATGCCGCCGGCTATCGGCAGGTTATCGTTGCCTGGCGCAACGGTTCGCCCGTGCGGCTCGGCGACGTCAGCTCCGTGGTGGATGGCGCCGAAAACATTCGCGGGTCCGGCACCTTCAATGGACAACCGTCGGCCGTCCTCATCATTCAACGGCAACCCGGCGTCAACGTCATCGACACAGTCGAGCACATCAAGGCGGCGTTGCCGCGACTGAAGGCGGCAATCCCGTCGGCCGTCGACGTCCATATCGTTACCGATCGCACCCAGACCATCCGCGCCTCGGTCGAAGAGGTTCAGTTCACGCTGATGCTCACCATCGCGCTGGTGGTCATGGTGATCTTTTTGTTCCTGCGCAACGGCTGGGCCACCGTGATCCCCGGCATCACTGTTCCGCTGTCGCTGGTCGGCACATTCGCGGTGATGTATGTCCTTGGCTACAGCCTCGACAACCTCTCACTGATGGCATTGACCATCGCGACAGGATTCGTCGTCGACGACGCGATCGTGATGGTTGAGAATGTGGCGCGGTACCTGGAGCAGGGCTACTCGCCGCTTGAGGCTGCGCTGAAGGGTTCGCGCGAAATCGGCTTCACCATCATCTCGATGAGCCTGTCTCTGATCGCGGTGTTCATTCCGGTATTGCTGATGGGCGGCATCATCGGGCGGCTGTTCCGCGAATTTGCCGTCACGGTGAGCGTGGCAATCCTGGTGTCGACCGTCATCTCGCTGACACTGACGCCGATGATGTGTGCGCAGCTGTTGCAGGACGAGACGGGCAAGCGGCACGGCCGGCTCTATGCGCTGAGCGAGAAGTTCTTCGATGGCATGCTCGCGGCTTACGAGGCGGGCCTGCGCTGGGTGCTGCGTCACCACCGGCTCACGCTGACTGCGACCATCGCGACCATCATCCTGACCGGCTATCTTTATGTGCTGATTCCGAAGGGTTTCTTCCCGCAGCAGGATACCGGATTCATCGTGGCCGTATCGGAATCCTCACAGGACGTTTCCTATCCGGCCATGATGGAGCGGCAGTCGCAACTGGTACGCGTTCTTATGGCTGATCCCGGTATCGACGGCGTGATGTCGGCGGTCGGTGCCGGCACCGTTAACCAGACCGTGAACAACGCCCGCATGTTCATCAATCTCAAGCCGCGCGACCGGCGCGCTGCCAGCGCGAGCCAGATCATTGACCGGCTGCGGCCAAAACTTGCTGCCGTGCAGGGCATCGCCCTGTTCATGCAAGCGTCGCAGGACATTAATGTCGGAGGACGCGCGAGCCGCACGCAGTACCAATTTACGCTGCAGGATAGCGACCTCGACGAGCTCGATCACTGGGCGCCGATCCTGCTTCGATCCTTGCAAGGAATTCCATTGCTGCTCGACGTCGCGACAGACCAGCAGATCGCTGGTCCGACCCTGCGACTGGAGATCAATCGAGATACGGCGTCTCGGCTCGGCGTCGCCACGCAGGCGATCGACGACACGCTCTACGATGCGTTCGGGCAGCGTAAGGTCGCGCAATACTTCACGCAGCAGAACAGTTACTGGGTGATCCTGGAAGTCGACCCGCAATTCCAGCTTGATCCCAACGCGCTCGACCTGATCTACGTGCCATCCAGCAGCGGGCGGCAGGTACCGCTGAGCGCACTGGTCGAGCAAAAGCGCACCGTGCGCTCGCTATCGGTCAGCCATCAGAGCCAGTTCCCGGCGATCACGCTGTCGTTCAACCTGGCCGCAGGTACTGCGCTCGGAGAGGCGGTCGAGGCGATCGAGAAGGCAAAGCGAGACCTCAACGTCCCGGCCACCCTGATCACCTCGTTCCAGGGCAACGCTCAGGCGTTTCAGGATTCGCTCAAGACCCAGCCGCTCCTGATCTTCGCGGCGCTGATCGCGGTTTATATCATCCTGGGTGCGCTCTATGAGAGCCTGATCCATCCAATCACGATCCTTTCGACGATCCCTTCGGCCGGCGTCGGTGCGCTTCTCATCCTGATGGCGTTCAACCTCGAGCTCAGCGTCATCGCGCTGATCGGCATCATCCTGTTGATCGGCATCGTCAAGAAGAACGCCATCATGATGATCGATTTTGCAATCCATGCCGAGCAGACCGAGGCTATGGAGCCGGAGCAGGCGATCTTCCAGGCGGCGCTAAAGCGTTTCCGCCCGATCATGATGACGACGTTCGCGGCATTGCTCGGTGCCCTGCCGCTTGCGCTCGGGCACGGGACCGGCGCCGAGATCCGCCAGCCGCTCGGATACGCGATCGTTGGCGGCCTGCTGGTGTCGCAATTCCTCACGCTTTACACGACGCCGGTGGTCTACCTCGCGCTGCACCGCTTCAGCTGCAGCCGAGCCCGCAAAATCATTCCACATTCCGGCGAAGCGGCGATTGCGGCTGAATGAGATGTTTGTCAATCGGCGCGCTTGCTTGAGGCAAAAAATGAAGCGGCGTGCCGACTTTTATGGAATGGGTGGCTAGTTCGCGGTCGCGAGCGTTCACGACGTTGAGTTTGGCTTAGGGCCCAGGAGCGCCGCTGACCGAGCGTCCGGTTCTGGCGGGCCAAACCGCGATCGCCTAAGGCTAACTTGGAAGAACAAGAAGCAAGAACAGCGGGTCTTTCCTCGCAGGAGGTGGCCCGCTCCCTGAACGTCAGCGCGGCGGAGATGCCGAAATTGGCGGGGCCCGGCTATCAGGTCCGCGTCGCTCTGGGCGAAACAGGTGAAGCACGGAGAGCGCGCACCGAGGACTTCACGCTGCTCGATGGTGTGGTTTCCGGAGACGCAAAGTTCAGCCACCGCCTTCCTGGCGGCCAGGCTGTCTGGATCTATGCCGTCTCGGGCGAGCTGCAGGTCGAGGTGAACGGTGAGCGCCGGGCCATCTCTGCCGGGTCGTCGGTTGTCGCTGCTGCCGGCATCGACGATAGCGATCTGAGCTTGGGTGGTGGCATGCCCATTTTGTCGTGATGGCGAGCCCGCCGCTGCATGAGACCTTCGTCAAGCACGGCCCGCTGGTCATGAGTACCAGCGCGGATGTCAGATGGACGCGGGCTGATTATGCTGCCGGCAAGTTCGGAAAGATCGCGGGCTAACCCCTTCCATCATCCCATCAACGTCGTCCTGCCCCGCGCGACCGGAGTTCGCGTGACGGTATTTCATTGGCTCCGAGAGGGGTCAATCGTGTCAAATCCAAAGGTTCTTGTCGTCTTCTACTCCCGCAACAGCTCGACGGAGGCGCTGGCCCTGACGATCGCAGAGGGGGCCCGGTCCAAGGGAGCCGATTGCGCCTGCGCCGGGCCCGCGAGCTGGTCGGTCCGGAGGTCATGGCATACGTAGGTGCGGCACAAGAGCGACATCCGACGGGATCGGATCCGGCAATGACCTGTACGCCAAGCGGGGATTGTCGAAGATGTGGGTGACGGTCTCCCCGCTCGGGGATGCGCCGGCGGTAGGCGGATGATCTAGCCTTTCGACGAAATCTTCACCTTGACCCATAGCGGAGGCCAGTTGAACGTCACCGCCAGCTCTTACCGGCGGCGGTTGCGACTTTTGACTCTCACGTCAAGCGCGGACGGCGCTCTTGATGAAGGAGGCAACGGCTTCTGGCCTCGACACATAGACCGCATGGCTTCCCTTGCTTTCGACGATCGTGGCGCCGGCGCGCTTGGCCATCATCTGCCGAGCTGGCGGCGGGATCATCCGGTCATCGGTTGCGACCAAATACCAGCTCGGCTTCTTCCGCCGGGCGGGCTCGCTCACCGCGCCCTCCAGAGCCTTGACGCCCCACGGCACCTGCGAGTCCGCCAGGAATGCCGCCTTCTCGGCATCGACGTCGCCGGCAAAGGAGTCGGCGAACTTCGCCCTGTCGAGGAACAGGAAGCCGTCTTGAGGCGGCAGGATCGGCGGCACCGGAGCGCCGGGCGGCGGGTTGGCGATCAGCAAGGAAACCGACTCGCCTTTGTCGGGCGCAAACGCTGTGATGTAGGTTCGACACCTTCGGATCGTTGCGGCCTCGGTGCGGACAACACCCCCGTAGGAGTGACCGACCAGCACGACCGGCCCCTTGGCCTGCGCGACGATCTGCCGGGTCGCGGCCACATCGTCCGACAGAGACGTCGTTGGATTTTGCACGATGCGGACGTCGAGCCCGTCCCTTTTTCAGAATGCGGTAGACGCCCTTCCAGCTCGCGGAATCCACGCGTGATAGTCCGCCTCTGCAGGGTACCGGTCACAGCGTTCTCGACAAGCTGGGAAGATGCATATCCCCATTTTGTGGGCAGCAATAGTCGTGTCACGAAACTGAAATACAGCGTTGATGAGATTGTCGCCTAGCCTGCGGGTAACCACCAGCGCGGGCAAGGCGGAGCCACTCCGTTTACGCGGCCGAGTGGCTCCGCTCGCGCGCTGAACTGCCTTTCGGCTGAACGGTGAGCCGGTATGCGATAAGATTACTGCCGTCGAAAACCTCGAGCACGGTCTCGCATATAGGGCATCGATACTCGCCTCTATGACCAGGTTCGGACCATAGCTCCAATCGTCGGAACCCCGCGCCGCACCTGTCGCAGGTCACGTCTGACTTCTTCATCGGCTATGCTCCAAGTCTGCGGTCCGCGCCCTTGAATGACGATTTGGCGACACCAGCGAGGCAATACTATGTCTCCGAATGGTCAGGTCATCAATCAGCTAGGGCAAGGGCTGCAAGAGCGACTCTTCGATCCTTTGCAGGGCGTGATCTGCCACCGACTGTTTTGCGCTGCCATAGTCGGTGATCCTGGCTCGCCACCTCGTGCCCTCGTTGAGAACGTGCACTTGTGATATGGTCACCTCTCTTACATCAGAGCAGTCTGGTTTCTGGCGAAGCAGATCAAGTATGCGCGCCGCAAGATATTTTCTCGGGACGAGTTGTTTTTGTATCCCGCTAAATTACTGACGAACTTCTTATTTTGCGAAAGGCGCGCCTGTGGCGAAAACCCCCCGCGAGCTTGCTCGGACGATGAAGGACCGCAGTGGATCTGAAGCCATACTAGAAACGATCAGCGCGACGCCCGCTGAAGTCACGGCACGAACTCAGCGGATATTCGAAAAATACCCGAGTTCGACCTATTTGACAGAGGTGATTTCTTCGAGGCGCCTGGCTGGGCAGCGGATCGAAGTGACCATCCGGCGTCGCAGTGAGCCCGTGAAGCTTGATTGAAGTCCCACAAGCCGCGAATTTTCGCCGACCAGCGGTTGCACTTGGGAATGCGAGAGTTCCCGGAGGCTCAGGTCTTCAAGGCGCTCTCGAAGGGCGCAACCTACGCTGCCCCCATGGAGTGGAATACTTTCTCAAGTGCGATCAGCAATACGAAGACAGTGCCGGTCACCGCGACGAACATGGCGAAATAAAAGATGCGAGACATCACCGGAATGATCCCAAGTGCATGTAAGAACGGGGAGGTAACATCTGGGCCGCTCGGTAGTTCGCTGGCGACCCACAACGCATCGGCGGGTGTTGTCCTAATTCGGACACCCGCTGCGGGGAATTAGCACAGTCAGCGTTTTGTTCCGTTATGCGGAACACCGTGGTTTCCCGGAATCCACATTTGATGTGGAAAACTTTAGATTAATTGTTACCGGGGCTAGACATTTAATCCCGATCGCATTTTCGAGAATTTCCCTCGGCGGGGGCCGCATCGCGGGCGGCCCCTTTCTATTCGGCGGACGGGTAAGGCGGCCTCCGCGTTCGTTCCAGCGCGCTGGGGCCGCTTCTTTTTTGGCCGCACCCATCTGCATCAACGAGCGAAACAGCATGGAAAACGAATCCAGGCGAATCCACGGTAAGGTCGCGATTCTTTTTCACTGAGAACGCCGCCCGCAGAATTCTTATTTCGCTCCATTGCTCGGGCACAAACTGCACTGTCTCACGGAGTTCCGCGAGGGTAGGCTGCAACCTCAACGCAGAGGTTGTGCCATGGGCAAAGACCTACTTGAAAGCGTTTGGATTGTACTATTCGGGCTAAGCCCCCTCGTCATCATTGGGGTGGCAATATACGTGCAATAATCCGCCACCTGGCTCGGCGCATCGGGCCGGTAGATGGCCCCAGCAACTAGCCTTCCTTCCCATAGGCCCCCAATGGTTGCTGGGGTCGCTTAATAGGAGAGGCCGCCTCGGTTGGCGGCCTCTTCGCTAAGTGGGATTTGCAACTCATAGCAACCTTTCCCCGATTTGGCCGTTCGCTTTGCATCACCGGCCAAGGCTCTGCTCGTAAGGCGTCGGTGGCCGAGAGACCGATCGCGCTCCCGCCTGCGAAGCAAGGGAGGAGCGCCATGGTGAAACGGCGCCGACGTGTGCAGCAAATCCAGTCACTTGAGCAGGGCCTTGCCCAAGAGGCGCGTGATCTGGCCGAGGCCGCGAAGGCACTTCCGCCATGTCCCGAGCGCGAAGCTCTGCTTCGCAAAGCCAGACAGGATGAGACAGCCTCCCACATGACGGAGTGGCTTTCCTTACCTGGTCTAAGGGCTCCGACCTGAATGCGCGGCTCGATCAGCGAACGCCACGACTGGATCGCTATAGCCGGCTATTGCGTAATCGTGCTGGCAATGTGGGCGGTTGATGTTCTGTTCATATAGCGGCCTCAGATAGAGAAGCGAGTGGCTAGGCTGACTGCGCGCGAGGAGCGTTGTCGCCGACCTCTCCGAGTTCTCAGCCTTTCGACTGGACGGCGTAGTGGGCACGATGCCATATGACATTTGGCCCGAACTGATGAGGGAGCGTTATGCGAACGCCGCTTATCTCAAGATTGGCAATTGCGCTAATGACAAGCGGCGCACTCGCCAAGCCGGCCCTAAAGACGTGCCTATCGCGAGGCCGCAGCCAAAAAGCAGGGATGGACACGCCCACAACGCGCTGACGCATACAGCGTCTACATGAGCACGGGTGAGTGGCACACCAGTGATCAGTTCAGCCGTACGGTCCAGGGTGTTGGACGCCGCTGAATCAAATCGAGCCTAACGCAGCGGTGCAACGGCGCGGTGTTTTTATGAGGATCGGTGCTGTGCTGGTTGCGGTAAGCGATCCCTAGATCCCCTAGATTCCTACTCGGTCCAAGTACGGTCTCCACACTGCTCGCATTCAAACGTATGAATGACAATTCCGCTCTCAGATTCCATGATTGTTCTGACCAGGGTGAGCGTAGCTCCGCAAAATCGGCAGTCATGATGTGATCGGTCCTGGACAGTAGCGATCTTCTCAGCTCGAAATAGATCCACGCTGGCCGTGCCATTGGTTTTGGAAGTGTCAGCTGCTCTTGAAGTCGCGATGCGTTACAATCGCCTTCCAAAATGCTCGATCAACGTCAGCCGCCCACAGAAATGCATCTGAACCGGCAAATGGGTTCAAGTGGGACAAACACGCACGAACGTTACGGCGATTCCCGCCCTCGCGGTGTGGCGCGATCCCCACTGTGGACAATAATCGCCTCGAATGCTCGAGCCCGCTCCGTGAGCGAGGTTAGGGAAAGCCCCGACGTGATGACAGAGAAAGCTTTCTGGTCGAGTTAATGGCTGAGGTCAAAGTTGCCCAATCCCAGATGTCCACTTCGGGTCAAAAGCCGTCGATCGCGACCGAACTTGGGACTTCCGGTTCACTCCGGAGAGCCGGAGTTCTCAAAGTCACTGAGATTGTCAGCTAGCAACCGCGGCGGTCACCGCCTTGGTCAACGAAGGATTGGTCCAGGCGTGGAATTAAACGCCATCATGCGGCGGCATCGACTGTCGCAATGACACTGCGCATGTCGCAGGCCAGCTGGCGGTAGTGCGCCCCCAGGCGCAAGTAGAGCTCCCGCTTGCTTCCATCCGCCTGCCGGCCAGCGATCAAGTCGCACTCCGTAGCGAGATCCTCAAATCGTTCCAGCTTGGCCAGAAAAGCAATCATAGCGGTTCCCCTGAACGCTTACTAAGGGACCGACCACGCTACTATTTGGATTAGTTCTTGCTAAACATCGTTATCGGGCAGAACTATTTTTGTTG
>NZ_BOVL01000048.1:68039-94834 GCF_019972155.1 Bradyrhizobium sp. RD5-C2
ACCGACTGCATCTTCCCACCTCAAGCGCCCGGTGGCTCTGCTGGCGTTCCACGCCGGCTCGCTCGTCGCTGGGAATCAAGAAGATGCGGGAGCGGTGACAATTGGGGACGCGGCTCGGGACTTCGCTCGGTGGCTGGTTGGTCTTGGATATTGGCCCGACGCCTGCGGCTGATCGCAGGGCCGATTAGGCCGATCAATACTAGCGCGACTCCTACGATGATGAGCCAGTGTGGTAGTTCCAGCCATCCCATCGCGGTCTTGATCATATCGGCCTACTACGTCGCCTTGACGCGTTCGCCTGGAAACCGAGCGATGAGCCGCGCACGAAAATTCGCGATATCTCGAAGTAGATCGTCGCGACTTTGCCCCTGCGGAAGCTTGCGAGCGGTCGCTTCTAGCTTTACCGCCATTTCTTGCAGCTCCTGCAAGTCGTTCACGCTGGGGCTGGCGGCCCGGGTGCTGAGGCCGTCACCTGATCCGCCGATCTTATCTTTTGGAGGTCGGCAGCTTCGATACTGCGCTCCTCTCAGATCCTCCCGCTATAGCCTGCGTGCAACAGTGACCCTAGTTTTCCGCTGCGAGTGGTCGCGCTGCGTTGCCTCCGCGCGCCAAACTTACCTCTTTGGAGGTATTAAACTTTTGCGCGTTTTCGTGCAGACTTACGCCCATCAGGATTTTGCACATCCTTCCTGGGGCTAGAAGCTAACGCCGCTCCGCGTGTATTTTAAGCGGGCGGCGTTTGTGCGTTTGGCAGCGCTCCAAAAATGGCAAAGGCCCCAACGGGGGCTAGCGCGTCGGGGCCTCTGCAATCATCGATCCGGAGAGCCATATTCAACTCTCGTTCCGGACGTGATCGCTTTCACTGTACCGGAAAGCGGGAGCGGGAAATGGACCCCTCCCGGGTTACCTCATTTGACAAACGTCCTAATCGAGTGGCGCCCCCGGGCTGCCGCTCATCCAGGGCGGCGGGCCTTCAATGTGCTTTTTGCCACAATTCTGGGAGCGCCCGCCGGTTCATGCCGGCGATTTCTTGCTTGCGTGTTTGTGCGCAGCAAGTCATGAGGGCAGCGCCATTTCGCATCCTCTTCTACCACTGCGGATATGCTGCAGACACTTGCGGATAAATGGCGATCTCCCGGCCGCGCGATCGGACCTGACGAGGTGATTGCGAAAAAGTACGCCGCCGAGCTCAAAATACGTTGTCCCGGCGGCGTCATGCTTTTCCAGCGCTGGGCCCTGAATTCCCAGTGCCGTTAGCTTAGCAAATGCGAGGGCAATTGACGGTTGCCCGACCCACACAAGATTAAGAAACAGGAGCCGGCAAGCTATGGGGCAGGGCGCCGGCTCCTCCGAAACGGTGACCGTAAGACGTCCCCAAACCGGTCCCGTCCCTTCGGGAGCGTGCGCCGATCTGGTTGCTTATTTGCTAGCGAAGCTAAGCCGAGACTGCGCCGTGAGCGCGCTGCGTCAGACGACTGACGGCAATAACGAGATCCGGCCGACCGAGCACCTCAACAAGCCGATCTAAACATTCGCCATCGGTTTCGGCGGGAGCAGGTGGCATTGCAGGTCAGGGTCGCTGTCCGCTTACGACCGCCACTGGTACCTGATCTCACGGCACCTCGCGATGGGCGTCACGCCTGAAGCGAGGTGCTATTCGCAGCGCGGGTTTAGCCTGATCGACGCCGCCAGCCCTGGGACAAGGCCGACGGCGCGTCTTGAGCCTCAGTTGTTCGACGTGGCACTCACACTCTTTGCTGCCTTCGCGATGAAGGCTGCCACGACGTCCGGCCTCGAGACGTAAATCGCGTGGCTGCCCGGAGCTTCCTCAACCGTGGAGCCCGCGCGCTTCGACATCTGCCGTTGGGCTGGTGGCGGGATCATCTTGTCGTCGGTCGCGACGAGGTACCAGGTCGGCTTGGACTTCCACGCGGGCTCCGTCACTTCGCCGGCGAGTGCATTGACGCCCCACGGCACTTGCGAGTCGGCCATCAGTGCAGCCTTTGCTTCACTAACATCGGCCGCGAACGAGGCGCGGAACTTCGCCGTGTCGAGGAACAGGAAGCCATCCTGCGGCGGCAGGATCGGCGGGACGGGCGCGCCGGGAGGCGGGTTCGCGATGAGCGACTGAACCGACTCGCCCTTGTCCGGCGCAAACGCGGTTATGTAGACAATGCCTGCGACCTTCGGGTCGGTGCCGGCTTCCGTCACGACTACGCCACCATAGGAATGGCCGACCAGGATCACCGGGCCCTGCGCCTGCGAGATCGCGCGCCGCGTAAACGCCACGTCGTCGGCAAGCGACGTTGTCGGATTCTGTACGATGCTGACGTTGTACCCATCCTTCTTGAGGATGTTATAAACGCCTTCCCAACCCGCGCCATCGACGAAGCCGCCGTGCACGAGGACGATCGTCGTCGCCAGTGCTGCAAGTCCAGCCATGTTTTACTCTCCCATTTGTTCTGTGCGGGCCGCCCGCACGCTGAAGTCTCAGGGGGAACTTGCCAAATCTTTCTATAGCTGATTAGTTCTAAATACTTAGGATGCCCTAGCCGAATGGATAGGTGACCAAATGAAATGGACCGACCGCATCGGCCGCCGCGTCAAGCTGCGCGATCTCCACATTGCAATTGCGGTCGCCGAGGCGGGCAGCATGACACGCGCGGCCGAGGACTTGGCCGTCTCCTACCCGGTCGTGTCCAGGACGATTTCGGAGCTTGAGAGCACGTTGGGCGTAAAGCTCTTTGACCGCAGCGTTTCGGGCGTCGAACCGACGCATTATGGCCGCGCGCTGCTCACGTCCGGCGTTGCTGTATTCGACGAACTGCGCAAGGGACTGCAGCAAATCGAGTCGATCAAGCAACCTGATGCTGGTGACGTTCGGATCGGCTCGTCCATCGTGACCGACGCCGGCCTGCTGCCGGCGATCATCGCGCGATTTTCACAAGACTTTCCCCGCGCGGTCGTTCACGTGCTGCCGGAGGACATCGCAACTCAACAATACGACAACCTGCGCAATCGAAAAGTTGAACTGGTGATGGGGCGGCTTCCCGCCGTGATGAACGAACCCGACCTGGTCGCGGAGACCTTGTCGGACGAACCCAACGTTGTCGTGGCGGGGGCCGAAAGCCGCTGGGCAAGGCGGCGAAACCTTAAGCTTGCCGATCTCGTTGGCGAGCCGTGGGTCCTTGCCCAGCCTGGCAGTTTGGCGCGATCCCTACACGACGAAGTTTTCCAAAGGAGCGGCCTTGAACCTCCCGCCGCAACCGTCCTTACAGTGTCGCTCCACCTCTACATGCGCATGATCGAGACAGGAGGCTGGCTCGGGCTTGTTCCCGCCTCGGTCATGCGTTTTGGCAGCAAGGGCATGAGGCTGACGGTTCTGCCTGTGAAGGTCCCGTCGGCTCCCGCGCCGGTCGGATTCATCACGGTCAAAGATCGCACGCTTACGCCGTTGACGGAGCGCTTCATCGAGTACACCCGCAAAGTCGCCCGGTCGTCGACCGATCGTTCCTAGATCCCGCTTCTAGCCCGACGCGGCCCTTCCGAGTTAGCCGACCGTGCTCTCAACCTTGGTGTGCCCCAGCAAAAGCTGTACGGCTCGCAAATTGCCGGGACGGCGATAGATGAGCGTCGCCCTTGGCTTCGGCCGATAAAGTTGTCTCGATCGTCTCTAAGGAGACCGCACTTGAAATCACCATCGTCGGTATCTCGGAACGCTTGCCATGCCAGGCCGTCGCGACTCGCGCGCCTGGTCGTCCGGCCGAATAGTTGATGGTCGCCGCCGGCCGCCAAGACCACTCCTCAAGGAAATGACCAGTAAGGTTTTCAGGCTGGGTTGGACACCGTTGAGTAGTACTTGACCGTTTGCCGTATTTGAGTCAGGTGCCGCCTAGGCGCTCGCGCGCCGCGATCTGTTTTGTTATGCTACCGAGACGAGCCTTAAAGCGCGGAACCGTCAAATCAAGAAATGCGCGCAATTTGACCGGCATGAACCGATTTGGCGAGTAGACGAAATTGACGGGTAGCGCGGGCGGCTGAACGTCCTGAAGTACAGGTATGAGCTCACCCGATCTAATCAATTCGGCAACTTGGTAGGAAAACACAACCGTGAGTCCCAGGCCTGCGCGTGCTGCATCAGAGGCCGACTCCGTGTTGCTCACAACGAGTCGGGATCGTACCGGCACCGCATATTCCGTCTTGTCGCGTTTGAACCTCCACAGTGAGGGGGAATGCATCGGCGGATAGGTGATGCAGTCGTGGGTGGAAAGGTCGCCCGGCGATCGAGGCGCTCCGCGAGATTTCAGATAGTCCGGGCTCGCGCACATCACCCGACGAATTTCTCCAGCTTTGACCGCGATGAGGCTGCTGTCGGTAAGTTCGCCGATCCGAAGGGCAACGTCGATTTGCTCTTCCCAAAAATTTACTGGACGATCCTGAAGTCCCAGCTGGACATCGACTTCCGGAAATTTCGCCAGAAACTCCATAACGATCGGCTGCAAATACAGGCGGCCCATCGCGATGGGAGCTGACACGACCAGATCACCTCGAGGCGTCGTGTATTCACCCGACGCGGCGCGCTCGGTCTCGGCTAGATCTGCAAGGATGCGCTTGGCGGCAGCGATGTAAGAGCGTCCTGCGTCTGTTGGGACGAGCATCCGGCTCGATCGGTTGAACAGTTTGGTCTGCAGGTGCGCTTCGAGCTCCGCCACCTTTCGGCTCACAGTCGGAAGCGGTGCCTTCTGACGGCGCGCCGCTGCCGACAGGCTCCCCGCTTCAGCAACCGCCAAAACGATCGACATAGCCTCGAAACGATCCATTGGACGTTCCATTTTTTGAGAGGATATATCCCGATTTTGCCAGATACCCAGCGGTTTTGAAAGGGTCTATCTCCGATGCGCGATCACGGAAACGGTCCAGCGCAGAGGAAATGAAGATGATTGCGACACAAGACAAAGGCATTGCCCTCGTTACCGGCGCATCGAGCGGCATCGGCGCGATCTATGCGGACCGTCTGGCGAAGCGAGGCTACGACCTCATTCTTGTGGCGCGCAGCAAGGCGCGGCTCGCTACGCTGTCGCGTCGGCTCCGCAACGAAACCAGGCGAAGCGTAGAAACAGTCGAGGCCGATCTCACTTCTTCGATTGACCTGCGGCGCATCGAGGACATCCTGCGCAGCGATTCCCGGATCACCACACTGGTCAATAACGCGGGCGTGGGCTCTGCGGTACCATTGCTCGATGCCGACGTCGACAAGATGGAGGATATGATCCATCTGAACGTCACTGCACTCGCGCGCCTTACCTATGCGGCGATCCCTGGATTTGCCGCTCGCGGCGGCGGCATATTGATCAACGTATCCTCGATTGCTGCGATCGCTCCGGAACTGTTGAACGGCGTATATGGTGGCAGCAAGGCCTTCGTATTGGCACTTGGCCAGTCGCTTGTTCACGAGTTCGCCGACAAAGGCCTCCGCATTCAAACCGTTTTGCCAGGCGCCACTGCCACAGAGTTTTGGGACATTGCGGGCAAGCCCGTACACCAGCTCCCGGGCCAGATCGTGATGTCTGCCGACGACATGGTCGACGCTGCATTGGCCGGTCTCGACATTGGTGAAGCCGTGACCATTCCGTCGTTGCCGAGCCAGGCTGAGTGGGACCGTTTCGACGAGGCGCGCCGCACAATGTCCAGCAAGCTTTCGAGCTGCATTCCGGCGCCTCGCTACAACGTCCGTCAGAGCGGATGCGTGAGCGCGTAGCCGTCATCGGAGATCGCCGTCAGCGACTGTACGGCGGCGGCTCCAGACCATGAGCAACCGATTCTGATCGTGACCTATAATGAGGAGAACGCAAAATGTTTACGGCCCGCCATCATCAGACACCCCCCCAAATTCGCGGAGCACTTTTCGCTAGCGCATTTGCGCTCGGCATCGTTGGTCCGGCCCATGCCGATGGTCTGCGTCCGATCGAAGCCAAGAGCATCGATCTCGGCGGAGTATCGGGAGTCGTTTACTACACAGTCGAGCGTGATGGCTTTCACGTCGTCACGACGCTGGCAGAAGGCGAAGCCGGAACGCCAGTTCGATTCGTGTCGATCCTTTCACCAGGGCAGCGCGTGGTCCTCTCGACGGCGGCGCCAGCGGGCGGAATCGAAATCAGCCGCGAAGGTGATCGCGTCCTCGTGCACCGGAGCAACGCTCTTTCGGCTCGCAAGTGGCAACCTGTCGACCGTGTCAATTCGGGATATTGAGTCCAAGAATCTGTGATCAAACAAGGAGAACTGCAATGACCACGTTATCCAACACTTTTGTGACCGCTACGTCTGCTAAACAACATGAACTACCAAGAACACGTCTTAGCCTGTATTACCTCGCCGGCTATACGCTTCCGGTTGGTCTGGCTCTGATGTTCGTGCCGCAACTGACGATGCAAATGCTGTTCAGCAATCATGTCTACGATGACCTGGGGCTCCGCATCGGTGGAGTATTTCTCTTCTCGCTCGGGTTGATCGTAGCCGGTATGATCATCCGAGAAGTGTCGCGCGCTTATGTAATAACGCTCTTCGTGCGCGCTTTCATCATTACCGCGCTATTGACGCTCTTCATCCAGTATCGCGATCCAGCACTGCTGGCGACGAGTACAGTTGTTACAATAGGCTGGATCCTGACGTTCCTCGGTTGGCGCAAAGACACCGCCGAGCAGCGTGGGTAAAGGATGAGCCCACGACTGTGCAGTCGAACTCTATAGTGGATGGCGCGCCTCTCGCGCGCCGCCCGCCTTCTCCTCGGGACGGGTCAGTCCCAAAGGGAACATCGCGCGTCCTCTTCGCTGGTTTGAACTGCTATTATGTGTATCCCCTGCCTCCAGGGATAGACGTGGCGAACTGACGGAGCGGCGCAACAAAGATCGCCTAGAACCCATTCAGGTCTCAATCGGTCCGAGGAGCCATTCACCATGCATGCTATTCGAAAATTGCGTGAGTCAGGTCACGCTACCGTAGCTGACTACGAAAATCTTCTCGCTCCAAATGTCGTTTTTCATAGTCCTGTGTTGATAAGGGCCGCAGAAGGTCGCGCGGTAGTTGCCAAGATTTTCGCGACCTCGACCACTCTGCGAGAAGGCGCCTACACGGGAGAGTGGAAGCTGGATGACCGAAGAACCTTACTGAGGTGGAAAGGAAAAATTCAGGGGCGCGAGCTGGAAAGTTTCGATCTTATCGAAGAAAACGACGAGGGACTGATTGTCGATCGGACAATAGCGTTTCGTCCAATGCCCGCGGCGAAGCTTTTTCGGGATGCAATGCGCGCTGCCATGGGAAGCGCAATTCCAGACGACTACTGGGAATATTCGAATTAGTTGGATCGACGATCCCGTTCACTGCGATGTCGGTTGGGGAGCCAATCGCCGCCGATTTTGGCGAGTCAGTTCTTCGCGAAAATTGCCGTCGCGCAACTGCCGTTTTTCGGCATTAACCAAGAGGGCAGAGTCGTAGCTCGGCCTCATTCTTGGGTGCGCAAGCCAAAGCGCTAGGGCGATCTCGCTTCTGCGGAGAAGCTGGTGACCGCGCGCCGAACATCTACCGCGCGAGGAGCGGATCAATGCGATCAGCTGGGATTCATGCCTTTCGATTTGATGATCGAAACAGCCGCCGGGCTCTTGAGGTATTCAATGAGTGCCTTGGCAGCGACGGCTTCCTTGGTTTCCGATCCGATTGCGGCCGTGTACACCACGTTTTGTTGCAGTTCGGCAGGAAACGGACCGACAATTTCCAAGCCGGGAGCGCTGAGAACGTTGATAAGAAAAATGCCCAATTCGGCTTCACCCTTGGCAACCGTCGCGACGACCTGCGCCGGGTCGGGCTGCGCCCTCATCTTCGCTTTCATTGGCTCCGTGATGCCAAGGCGATCAAATACCTTCGCAATTGAATAGCCAGTGGCACTCTCCGGGATCGAAGCGATGGACCGAGCCTTGAGCAGCGTCGCCCTGAGCGCGTCAGCAGTACTGATGTCAGGCCTTTGAGCACCAGAGCGGACGGCAACACCAATCCCAACGTGGGCAATATCGATAGTCGGACCTATCACGAATTTAGCTCTGGCCGACGCGTCCTGCATGACCTCGACGGGTACAACACCAATATCGAACGGTTTGCCCGACGTGGCCTCCTTTATGAGGTTCGGAGTTGTGCCAAAGAAAATCTCAAGCTTGTGACCGGAAGCTTCCTCGAACTGGGGTTTGATATCTGCCCAAACGACTGACATTCCTCCACCGGTCAGAACCCTGAGTTCGGCAGCGTTTAGATTTCCGGAGAAAACCATCAACATCGCGCCGCAAGCGATGATAGCCATGTTGAAACGTGATTTGTCCATGGTTACGCCCCTGCGAAGAGAGTGCGGAACTTAGCGTATTTCGCGCTCGCAATGCGCGCAAGCTGCGCCAGCTCGGCTTCGGGGTTGCTTCGTTAGACGATAAATCCGAAAAGGACTGTGATGATGGCGGAGTAGATCGTCCCGACGAGAAGCGCCCCGGTTACGGTAGATCCCGGCCGTGTAGCAAAGGCATAAATGAAATCGCCTTTGCCTAGTCTAGCGATGTTTTGGTTGTTCATTGCTTCCCGCGCCATCGCCACAGCGATAGCGGCCGGAATCAATCGTCCAAGGAATACCCACCAGCGCCAAGTCCAAGGCATTCTTCCTCCGTTGGCGCACACAGCACAACGCCGCCCGTTCAGTATACAACGGACGGCGTTGGCCCTAGCCCCAGGAAGGTGTGCAAAATCCTGACAGGTGAAAATCTGGCACGGAGTGCATAGGAGGACATATCCCAAATGGGCTATCTCATCTCCGTAAGAATACGCCTGTCGCTTGGAGCGGGGCTCCGGCCATCCCAAATACTCGCAGCGGCGCGGTAAGGCGGCCTCAGCGTTCGTTCCAACGCGCTGGGGCCGTTTCATTGGAAAATGAAAGGCCCGCCAACTTGCAAGACAGCGCTGCTTCTCGGCTGCCGTGATGTCGAGAGCCTTTCAGCACCTCGTTCACGCGACCGGGGTTCCTATTTGGAGTCCTTGATGGTGCGCTCGACCTCATCAGCCAGAGTACGGTGATGCGCGGCCAGCTTGGCGAACAGCTCTTTCTTGGTCTTGTCGGTCGTCAGCTTACTGATTAGCTCGCACCCGGGGAACATCAGCAATATAGACCGCTCTCCCGGAGTACCCTCCGACTCGCGAAGTATCCTAATTCGCATCTGGGTGTGTCTCAGCCCGGCAACAGCGCTGGTGTTTTTTCAGGCGAATAGGTCTTTCCCGGCTTGTTTCATTCGCACGAACGTCCCGCTCTCAACTGTCCGATGATCGACGAGGACAGCGCGACGCCGGCCGAGGATTGGGGCGGGGCTTCAACACGCGGTCAGCCAAGGCTGGCTCGAGTATCACGAGGTCTTCTCGGTGTAGATCCGGCCATCCTGGATTGGCTCAAATACGCTCCATGATCCTGCGGGCGGCTTTCTCGGGGGCGGGCTAGAGGCGGTCGCCCTTCAGTTTCAACGGCGGATTCCATCTCTCTTTTGATGTCTTAGCGCATAGTGCTACTTTGGCACGGCGCGTAATCGACGCGAGAATCCGTCTCGATTTATAATGCGCTTCAACGGTCAGGGAGCCACCTTGGTGGTTATTGTTCCGATAGTTTTGTCAGTAGCGGCGTTCATCATAGCGTTGTTCCTGGCATACACTCTTTTTCACTACGTACTTTTTCTCCTGGTCAGTCGACCGAAGGACGCGAGCGGGATCGGTCATGAGCTAAATCAATTCGAGCAACTGCAACTGATCGAGTGGGCGCCCATGCCGACCGACTTTCTCAGGCATGATGACGAGCAGCGTACATATGACGAAGTGTTCGGCACATATCGCGATGAGAACGCGAACTACAGCACGTGTGTATTCCCTCGAACACCTTTTTCGAAAATCTACGAAGCCGAATACCTTCTTCTGAAGCCGAGGAATGGGATGCGGCTGTTGGATCTCGGGTGCGGATCGGGAGCCGCAGCTGCATATTTCGCAAGCCGGTGTAACATCGAAGTCGTGTGCGTGACGAACTCGCCTGTCCAGGCAGATATCTGCCGGCGCAAATTTGCGAAACTCGGCGGACGTGGACAGGTAATCGTCACGGATTTCGACAGCCTGGATCTTCCAAGCGAAAGCTTTGACGCCGTCTATTCACTTGAATCGATTGGCTACACCAAGGATCTGGACGCCTTTCTGGCCCAGTGCCGGCGGATTCTCAAGCCGGGAGGACGCCTGTTGATCCGATCGCCGGGGTCGCTGGATCACTGCCGCCGCAAGGAGGATTACCTGAGCGTCACCGCCTTCTTCGAGAATTGGCGCTACAATTTCGTCGGGGCCAATCTCCTCGTCAACAAGTTGCGCCGGCTCGGCTTCACCCCGATCCGTTACCGCCGATTGCCGTTCTGGGCCTGGGGTCTCACCTGGAATTTCATTCAACACCTGCTGTTGTGGAAGTATCGGCTGAAGATGCGCACATTCGTGGACCTGGAAAAGATCATCTGGCGCACCTCGAAGGTGTTTGTGTTCGGCAACCCTTACAACACGGTGCTCGCCATCAAGCCGGAGACGGCATCCCGCGCCCTGATTTGCGATTCCGCGCCGGGGACACGATCCGCCTAGTGGTGCGATGATCTCCTTCGACGAGTTGCACGGTCATTTTGCATTCCGTGGGCAGGTCGATCTCAGCATTCGATCGCCACGTTTCCCCGACGCTGACGGTCTGGACGACCATCGAGAATGTTCACTCTCCGAAGTGAACCGCAAGCGATTAGGTTCGGTCGCTATCGGCGGCTTTTGACCCGGAGCGATCATGTTCGCTAGGCGGCAACGTTTCGAGTCAATATCACCTAGTCAGAAAGAGATTGATTTCGTCGAAGAAGCGAGCACTGGCAGGTTCGTGCTTCAGGAAGAGGTGGTTTCGCCCGGGAAGTGCAACAAAATGAGCCCCTGGGATTGCAGTCGCCATTTGGCGACCGATATCAATGGGAACCATAAGATCTCCGCGTACATGCATGACGAGAGTTGGAACGCGCACCTCCGGAAGCAATTCGCGGACATCGAAATCTGCTACGACTTCAAAGTATCGAGCTGCGCATTCGGGTGATGTGGTCTTCCGTTGAAGATCGTTGAACCAATCAGCCTGCTCCTTTGTGCATTCGGGAATGAACTGCGACGTGAACATTTGTCGGAATGCTGGTTCATCCATGCCCCAGCCAAGGCGGATCAGGGTTCCCATTGCTTTTCGCTTCTCAAGCTCGTCCGGCGATCGCTTATTGCGGCCCAACGCAAAACCGCCATATAGAATCAGGTGAGATATGCGCTCTGGATATCGGACAGCGTAAGCGATGGATATCGCGCAGCCTTGGGAGACGCCAACGAGCGGAAAACGTTTAATCCCAAGGGCATCTACTACGGTTTCTAAATCACTGACCCATGCATCCAGAGAAAGCTCATCGACATCCCAGTCCGACAGGCCGTTGCCTCGAGCGTCGTATCGAGCCAGCGTATGGTTTCTCGCCAATCCCTCCAGAACGTGATGCCAGATTGGACTTTCCCAATCGTACTCAAGGTGATTCATCCAGTTCGCCGCTTTGACTAACGGGGGACCATGGCCCACGGTTGCATAGGCAAGTCGTACCCCATCGGGCGCTCGGCAATATTTGATTTCCTGCGTCATGCTGACTGAACTGAAGTTGACCGAATAGACCTCCACGGGCTTTGCAATATTTTTTAGGTTTCGAAGTCCCAGCTTCGCACAGCTGAACGAGAGTTTTTCGAGCAAGTGATCGTGTGCTTGACGCGAAATGTAGATTCCGCCCGGTTCGGCGATACTTTCGAGCCGCGCCGCAATGTTAACGCCATCACCGTAAATGTCGTCGTCGTCGCTGATGATGTCGCCTAGGTTTATACCAATTCGAAACTCGATCCGCTTGTCGACGCTTGCCGTTGCGTTCCGCTCGCTCATCCCGCGCTGGACTTCAACGGCACAGCGTACCGCGTCAACCACGGATGCAAACTCAACCAGCATACCGTCCCCCGTGGTCTTGACGAGACGTCCCCGATGTTCCTCGATTTTGGGGTCGACTAACGCTTTTCGGTGACCCTTCAAGAGTGAGAGCGTGCCTTCCTCGTCGACGCCCATGAGGCGACTGTAGCCGGCTACGTCGGCAGCTAAAATTGCTGCAAGTCTACGCTCCATGACATGTCCTCCAATAACCGTCATCTACTATCATAAGCTTTGAAAACGTTCTCTCCGCTCCGAAGTAGAGACCCCGTGGCGAAGAACTCCTCTGCGCTATGCAAACTTCGATTCATCAAGCGCGACACGGGCCGCTCGCCGCTAAAGGATAGGCGATTAACCTCTGCTAATCCGCAATTTTAGCCTTAGAGTCACTCAATGTCAGCAGGAGCCACGCAGGCGATCAAAATTGCAGTTTTGGTGGTGAAGCGGACGTCACGGCTACGCGGTCCGACTGCCGCGCCACCTTTCGGATCCTGAGCTGCTGCTGAGACGTTTCGCGCGTGCAGATGCCCCCAAGGAGGAGGTGCAGAACATGGCGCTGGGAATAAAACACAACCTGTGGAATCACTTCGGAAGGGGCGTGGGATAGCTATGGCCGACCTACCCGCTAAGCACTTAGTGTTTGGGAGGCCACGGTCGGAGCTTTTTGCTGTACAACGTTAGCTATCGCCGTGGCCGGTAGTTTTGTTGGCTTAGATCTAGGCCGTGTACCTATAAACTCGGCGGCGTCATGTGACTGGTGACCAGATCCGCTTTGCTCCAATAGCGACTAAGTTCGTGCAGCAGCGCAATATGTCGCGATGGGCCAGAAGCTGAAGTTTCGGCCTTGGCAAACGTGCCGCTAATGCTTCTTCATGAAGGAGAGAACAACCTTATCGTAGGCGTCGGGGTTCTCCCATGGAACGGTATGTCCGCTTGCAGGGATTTCAACTCGCTCGCGATTGGGCAGGCAGCGCTCCAACTGATCCACGACCAGATGGAACACAGAAGGACTTCGTTCGGCGTTGGACAAGAGCGTAGGCGCCATGAACTTCCTGGCCATTTCGCAGATGAAAACTGGTCGCGGCCGTTTCGTTGTCGCATCCGCCTGATACGACGCAACGTCGTCCAGGTTCATCTTCTGCTGAGCGTCCGACCGGCGCTCGTAGGCTTCCGGACCGCCGATTGCATCTACGATCATAGGAATGCCCCGGTGCACATCGCCAGCCTTGAGAGCCTCCCTGGTAACGGTCCACAAGACGCAGGCCGTAGCTTCGCCTCAATCTTTGGCTGACATGGTCAGCAAGTCAGCGCGGGGGGCAAGCGCGCGGGCGACTGCGCCCGGAGTGAAGCGCTTGCACCGCCAGCCGCGATCGCGCTCCTCCGGGCTGCGCGTCGCGTTGCAACCGCCGCTTTTCGCTACGGTCCTCCGTTGAATAGCCCAATGCGCGGCGTAGCGTAGGGAGGCGCCAGGCTGGCCCGCCGCCCAGCGAGGCGTTGCCCCGGCTCGGCCGCCCACGGCCCCCAGCCAGCCGGGCTGGGGCAGCCGGCGTTTTGACCCACGCGTGTAGAAAGCTGCGCCCCGTCGATCCTTTTGTGGTCGGAACTCCGGTAGTCATCCCTCGATAGCGAGGCGACCCAGGAACGCATTGCAGGCCCGCTCGGCTTCAGCGAACGTGCTGAAGGGCGATCCGGACACCTGAGCCGCGGGCATATTTAAAAAGTCTGGACGATATGACGCAACAAAACCGGGCTCTCCATGCAAGCCACGTCCACTTCGGCTCTCGCTGCTGATAACGAACGAATAGTCGTCGCTGCTTGCGATCCAAATTTCCAGATCCTCAGCAGTATCCACGCGACGAAAGTGCAGGGCCATTTCACCCTCCACCAGGCAGAGGTCCCGGCTTGGTCCTCCGCAATCATCCAGATGGACGCTTTAACCCGCTTTTGTGCGATTGGCCGCTTCAGCCTCCCGCGCCAGTCGTTCGGCTTTAGGCGCTCTCGATTATCGCGGAGCGCTTTTTGCGCTTTGGCGTAATCGGTCAAAGCTTCCTTCGCCTCGGCCTGCCTGAATACCTTACGAGCTTCGCGTTCCGCTGCCGTAGGTGCCCGCCGTTCTCGGTCATTGATCATCGTTGACCTCCCATTTTGGGCTCAATAGTCAACGCACAGAGCTCGCTTTCGATCCTATCAGCTTGAAGCGCGACGAACTCGAAGCTGCACCAACGATCATTTTCGGTTTCGGTCGCGGCGCACCTTCTGAAGTTCCTCCGGTCCCTTGATAAGCTTGCGCTTGCGGCTGGCTTGATCGTCCGGGCTGGCCCTGGGGTCGGTCACCTTGTCGATTGCATTGCTGGCCAGTTCGCGGGGCGCGCTGCTTTGGGTCTTTGCGGCGGTGCTTGTCTTCGCGCTCATCAGGCAGGGACTTGATCGGTACGGTCAAATCGAGCTCGTTGTGCCTTAAATTGGCGTCGCCCAACGGGGTCAGATAATCGGCAACATATCGTCCCGGCTCCATCGGTATGGGCCAACTAAATAAGTACGCCGCCGGGCTCGAAATACGCTGTCCCGGCGGCGTCATTTTTTCCAGCGCTGGGCCCTGAATTCCCAGTGCCGGCAACTTAGCAAACACCGGCCCAGCAAACTGTTGCAACGCTAGCACAAACCTTAGGGAAGAAGAGCCGGCGCCAGGGTCCGGTACGCCAGCTCCTCCCGAAACGTGACCGTACTGTTCTAACCCCATCGGTCCCGTCCCTCAAAGAAGCCTGCGCCGACCTACTTGCTGATTTACTAACGGCGTCACTGAGGCAGGCCGAGTTAGATGGAGAATGGTTTTGGGCGAGCAGGCCGCCGCCGATTCATACTCGGCCGCGTTTTCCTTGCAGCCGGCTGCGCTATCGACTTAGGGTGCCGCATCAAGTGAGCGTGAGATGTGAGGCCGATCACATTCGAAAATCGCGTATCGATTTAATGACCCGGGCAACCCGCGGCGTCGGAGGATCGCGATGCCAATATTCAGCAGCGAAAAGTGGTCGGGAACAGCCGCAGCCTCAGTGTGCGGAGTGCTCATCGTAGCAGCGCTTGGCTCTGCGATCGTTGGTTACGTGGAGTGGTCGTCGGACGCCAACCTGGCCCAATTCATGGGCCGGACGACCGAGGTGGCCGCCGCTACGTTACCGCTCAAGGGACGAACAGGTTGCGAGCAAAAGTCGCCCGCGGCGCTTTCTCTTCCGCTCGAATGAGGCCGTCGGTTGATGGAGCATTCACGGGCAAGCTCTTAAAGATGCGCAGGTCAAAGGTCGGAGGGTTTCCAGGCATGAGGCGCGAGAAGATCGCGGCATGGACCGTGCTGGCTGCATTGGCCATTGCCACTGCCGTTTGGGCAACGATGGGAGCGCCGCAGCCGAGCTCAAAATCGTCTGTACACGTCGCCAGTAGGCGATGACAGATCGTGGCGGCGGCCCCGATTGTGTATGTCATCCTCGCTGGATAGCGGAAGCCGGATGGGCCCTGCGGGGTACCCCCTGAGACGCCGGCAGGAACGCTGCGACGTCGAGTACAAATCAGGTTGCCGCGGATGTACCGGCAGGGCGCGCCGGCGCCGCCGCACCTGCACGCATGATTGCCCGTCCAGGGTTGATCTGGGTGGTTCTCACGGACCCAACCGGTATCGTCGCACACGATGCAGCGCGGCGCGGTCATCGCATCAGATTGAAGAGCTCAAGGACATCAGCAAGCCGAAGCTTCGTGCCGTCTGGCATATGCTGGAGCAGGAGACTCCGCGTGTCCGCGGCAATCTCGTCTCGCTTGAGTGGGCTCTTGCTCCGCATGGAATCGCCGCATGTTGACGGCGAATTCCCTGGCCACCTCTGGCGGGATCTCGAGCGGCTTTCGGGTCGGCATGGGCTAATGTAAGCACAACAATACCACCGCTCACTAGGGCAAGACGCACTGAGCAGCGGCCTTCAGCGAAAACTGAAGGGAACGCTGCCTGGGCGATCTTCGAGTTAGCCCTTCGTTACGATCGGAGCGGGAGCTTTTCCAACCGGATACTTTCCGACCGGGGACTTGCCAACCGGATATTTGCCAATTGGCATCTTGCCAATCGGAGCTTGTTCAGTGACCGGCTGCGGACGAGGGAGGTCGGCCGCACTGGCAGCAGCCACGAAACCGAAAGTCGCAACTCCAACAACCAGAAACTTCAACATCGTAATCTCCAAGATGGGTAGTTGAGCACGAACACCCTTTACCCTCTAACGGCGACAGGGCAATTGCCGCTGTATCAAAGCTGGTGCTCTTGCGGTCGTTTCTTTGCCGGAGTGACAAAAACGACACGGAGCGATTACTTTGCGTGCTGCTGGATATAGGCGGGCGAGACGAAGCGCGTTCGGTGGCACTTGTTGCATATTCGGCGCCGTCCTAAGCGAGCAGATCATTTCCAGTCCGCAAGATTTTCACGTAAGTCCCGCTTTCGTAGATCTCCAGCCAGTCCTGCGCCAAGGCGTAGTTCAGACCGGCGCCGTATTCGGCCGGCGTGCCCTTGTCCCGATATGGAAAGGGTCCGTTGATCTTCTAGATATAGACGCGGCCGTCTTGAGCGGGCTCGAACGCTCGAGCGTGCTCCATGAGTCTCCGAGCGGCTTTCTCGGGATTACCGTAGGGACGATCTGCGGCGAGTTTCATCGGCGGGGAATCACGATTTCCATACGGCACTGAATGGCATCGCGTGGCTGGTCGTGTCATGCCAATTCGGCACAAAATGCGCGAGCCCGCCTTCGCTCACTGAGACAGTCCCTTTCCTACACCCCTGGCGAAGTCGATCACCTTGCCCCAGTCCATACGCGTATCGAGCCAGCCGACCTTGCCGCACGCGATGCACTTGAGGTGCGCCGAGATGTCCGACCAATCCCAGTCCGGAAGGTCGGCAAGCTTCAGCCGGCCGTTGTGATGCTCACAGCCGACACAGAAGTCCACGTTTGCAACGAGCCGTCCTTCGTTTTAGTGGGCCCGGTGAGGCAGCTTTGTGCATTCGCATTTGCGGTAAGCACGAAGAGCACGAGCAAAACCGCGAGTGCTCCGGCAAGAGTATGGCATCCTGGCTTAGTCATCGCATGGCTTTCGGATGATAGGCATGCCCGGGAAATATGTCGTTGAGCCGGATCTTGCGAGGAAAAGATCATCTATCGCGACGGCCGCGTTTGCTGAACATGGGCGGCGAGGAACTAAATCCTTGCATCGCAAGCTGGCGTGGCTTGAGCGCACCAGTCATGGACAAGAAGCAACCTTAACGACGGAAATCTTTTGACTGATCGCGGGCCAGACGTTTCCGTAGAGGTCATGTTTGACGTCATAATCGCCCTCTTGATTATTGTGAGCGTTGGCGTGCTCATTGCCCACGCCATCGACGCGCTGCGGTCCTGAAGGATCTTCTTTCCGCTGGGATTTAAAGCGCCTCGCGCAAACTCAAATGAAGGCAGCGCGGAGCAAAGGTGGTAGCGCGCCGCAGCAATTGCGAATTCCGCTAGATCAAACTGGGGAAAGGAATAACTTCATAGACGGTGATTGGCCGTCCCAACCACCTACGCCGCCTTAGCCCCAGTGCTGGGGGCCCAGTGGGCCATGGACGTTGGAATGAAGAGAATTAGCGCTGACTGGTTCACCATCGCAGGATGCCTGGTAATCGCATTGGCTTCATTGGCGATCGTTGCCATGTTCGTTTTCTGAACCGCCCGCGTTGAACCGGCCAATCACCGCATCAGCCTGAACGGCTTTCGCATGCGCCCGAGATAGGTATTGAGGGCGGCTTTTGCGTATAATCTACGGCGCGTCTTGCGGCCGTCGCCTCATTAGGTCCATATCCTCGAGGCGCTCGTCTATGCGCCGGTTTACGTTCTCGTCGTGCAGTCTGTCCTCGCGTCTACCCGCCCGCGCAGCAGCCACGGCGAAGCCGGCGATAGATGATATCGCGATGCTCACATAGGTCCACCATGGCATCTGAAGGTCTCAGACAAGCCGCGACGTCAGTTGCCGGCGATCGCCGACGTGCCGATCGACAAAACCCTGCAGGGCGGCCGGCACCTCGGTCTGCTGCAGGTCGCAGCGGCACTGGACCTCGCGGGCGATGTCCTCGGAGACGTCTTCGGACCAGTGCTCGGCGGTGGTGAAGCCGATTACCCGGATCGGGCTCGAATATTCGCCGGCCATCAGATCCTGGATCACGGTCTCGAGGTCAGCCGACTCGAGGTCGGTCTCGCGCCAGGCGCGACCGATGGGGCCAAAATCGTCGGCAACGAGGTAAACAGTCTGATCATCGCTGGGGACGATCGACGGTGTCCAATTAGCCTTACGCATAAATGACTCCACGCAACGCAATCGGGATTAAAGCAAACGCCGACAAATTCGTTCCCGGTCAAGCTGGTCGTTAGGAACGCGGCAGATGCGTGGGCGTTAGCCTTGGTCGTTCTCCGGATAGCGGCATTGGTGGTCGAGCCTGGCTCTCAGCTGCCAATAGGCGGAGCCAGGGGAGAACACCAGATGCCGCTATATTTCTTCCATGTCTATCATGACGGCCCCAGCCGCGACGAGGTTGGGGAAAACCTTGCGGATGGTCACGCCGCCTGGAGGGAAGCCACGGCGATGGCGGGGGAGATGCTGAAAGATCTCGACGGCTCGCTGAAACCGGGTCACGACTGGAATCTTGAAGTCACGGACACCAAAGCAAAAATCCTTTTCCGATTGACCATTTCTGCCGATCGTCCGCAGTAGCGCCAAGGTCGGAAAAGTGACGCCGAACCGTTCCAATGTCGGATACCGATCACTTAAAGTGGTGGATGGTACTTCCGACTAGATCATAGCGCGTTGGCCTAAAGGCCGACCAAATGGCTTTGGCCGGCTAGAGTCTTCGGTTAGCGGATCAATTTGGGCAACGCGCTCTAAGACGGATATCGGACCGACAGTATCGGTTCGAATCTATCAAATGGGATGTTCCCGCCTCGCACGTGCTCTCGGAGCGTGCTCGCAACCTTGCGGAGATCGGCCCGACCGAACGGGCGGGATACCGCGGTGCCACAGTCAAAGGCCTCGACCGGACGAACCAACGACTTGCTGTCGGCGCTGGGGCGTGACCAGATCGATTTGCTCTCGCCCCACATAACGACTGAGAATCTAGATCAAGGCGTTATCCTCAGCGAGGCCGGCGACGAGACCGAATTTGTCTATTTCCCGCATAGTGGAATGCTCTCGCTGCTCGCCGTCTTGAATGACGGCAGAGCGATCGAAACGGCAATGGTCGGTCGCGAAGGCGCCGTGGGCGCGATGGCAGGCCTTGGTCTCTACATCTCGGAAGTCCGCGTCGTGGTGCAGCTCCGGGCCGAGGTCTCCAAAATCGCGGCGAGCCGCTTTAGAAAGGCAACGGCACGAAGTGACGTCCTCCGCGATCTCTGTATGAACAGCAATGAGGTGCTGTTGGCTCAAACGAGAGTAACTGCGGCCTGTAACGCCGTGCATGTCATCGAGGCGCGGTTTTGCCGATGGCTTCTTCACACGGCCGACCGGGCGGGAAATGATCCGATCAATCTCACGCAGCAATTTCTGGCCGAAATGCTCGGGGTGCGCCGCACCTCCGTGACCGAAGTCGCGCGGAGAGTACAGGGAATGGGCGCGATCGAGTATTCGCGCGGGTCGATAAAAATTCAGGACCGCAAGCTATTGGAGCGCCTGGCATGTGAATGCTACGCGACCTTGTCGGCCCGATCAGTTCTCTAGCTGACGCCGTTGCGCCTTCTCCTGAGGCTGCAACGTCGTAACCTTGCGAGTGCCGCACCAGAGCTCGACAGGACGCCCGCCATCAGCAATTCCGCGTACGCTGTGGCATCAGCGTCGCTCACGCTCTCGATATCGAATCGAGCCTGGATGTGTCCGTCATCTCCGATCACGTACACCCGGTAGGTCGGTTCTGAAACGGCCATCAGTCTGGCGATCGCAGTCCTGGCGAGCGCAGCCAGTCCGACACATGAGCGGCGGTCTCCGCCTGTCGAGCCCTGCGGATCAATTGCTCGCGTTCGACGCACGCAGGCATTCTGCGGGCTTCGGCGCGCAGGCGCTCGGCTTCGTAAGCAAGTCGTTCTTCGAGAGATTGCGTCTGTTTGACGCGGCGTCGCTTCTGCACGGCGCTGCTCCCTGTTTGAGTGGGGCGGGAGCGCGACTGGCGTTCTCATCACCGATAAAAGCCACGGGTGGTGCGGTGATGCGGAAGTGTCGGACAACCGACATAGGAACGCCAGTCTTTTATTTGCCATGATCGGAGGAACAACCGGCGGATTAACCTAGGTTATTTCGAGGGGAGCGTCTCGGAAAATTCGTCTGTATGCCGCCGGCCACCCGGCGTAAGGATGGACTCAGGTAAGGGCGCATGACCGAAACAGCACGCGAATATATTGACTTCTGGGTGGAGAATAGCGTCCACGCAGCCGAGCAGTTTAGAACGCCGGGCGCGTCGCAGGACGTCGAGGAATTGATGCGGCGGCTCATCGCCGGCGCCCAAGCGCAGGGCATCACCGAACAGGCCATGCGGGACGAGGTTGGCGACATTGCCGACTACATCCGCGAGAAATTGAAGGCCGCCAACAAGGCCGAAGGTGATCGGCAAGAGTAGTGCGGGTACAGCCGGTGAAGCGAACGGCCCTAGGTCGATCGCGCGCGATGAGTGTTATCGGCCGACTGCTCCAAGTTCTCAGCCTTCTTGAGAAATTCATCGCGCTTAGGCCCGGGCGGTAGACGCGCCGCTTCTTCGCGGTATTGGGCGGCGAGGTTCTTCCATTGTCCGGCATCCGGCATGTGACGGAGCCTACGCCTATCCTGATGTCCGGTATGCGACATTTCCGTCACTTGTGACGGAAATCACTCAGACCGTCGACCATAGGGGCCGTTCGCGTGAGCGGCTCCTTTTATTGGGAGGACAAGTCGTTGCCAGCCTGCAGGATCTTCACGTAGGTGCCGCTCTCGTGTCGGGTCAGCCAATCATGGTCGAGACAATATTTGAGGCCTGCGCCGTACTCGGCCGGCGAGGCGCCGTCCTTGTCGATGAAGGGATAGTTGATCTTCTCGATATAGATCCTGCCGTCTTGGATCGGCACGAATGCTTTGGCGTACTCCATGATTTTGCGGGCAGCCTTCTCGGGGTCGGCCCACGGCCGCTCTTCCTTTAGTTTCATCGGCGAATTCGATCTCTCTTCTGAACGGCATAGATGTGCTGGCGGTGCACGTGGCTCTCGGCCGGCCGGTGGCTATCAAACATCACGCCGCAGGGACAGCGCATCAGCGATGACAGCTGTTGAGAAGGCAGTTTTTCGCCGCGCTCCCACATCGCTTGCTTTCGCTTGGTCCAGTCACGCTGGTCTCGCCAAGCTTGGAAATCCGCCTCGGTGAGGGTCGGCAGCAACAGCTGCCATTCGGCTTCGAACGCCGTGCGCGCCTGCTCAAAGGTCTCGGCTGGTCCGCCAGTCAATCGGTCGCAACCAGGATGGAAGCCGCACTTCCATTCCCATTGATCGGCGTGGTTCGGCACACCGGCGCGCTGCCCGATCGAGCCGATACAGACGTCGCCGTAAAAAATGTTCCATTTCTCCCGAGCCGACTCCTTGTCGCGCCGGCGCGTCAGCTCGGTCACGTCCCATCTCCGATCGGCGAGCGTTGCCAAAGCTGCAGCAGCTCGGCGGCCGGGCGCTTGCCCGCCTTGCGGCACTTCTGGCACCGCAGTCGGCCAGCGAGGTCGTGAACATATGCCGTGGCGACGTGGGGCAGGGCGGCGAGATCGACAGCGCGCGGCGTCTTACATCGCGAGCACTTGATCTCCAGCCACGGATAGTCGGCGTTGATGGCCTGGTCGATCGAAGGCGACGGGTCGACCGGACCGCCGTCCGCCCACATCCTTTCATTCCAGCTCTGACACAGCAGGTCATCGGCCTCGCGGATCAGGTCCTCGCCGGCGGCGCGCTTCTCGGCTGATCGGGCGGCGAGGATGGTGGTCACGGCCCCCGGGCCCGCGCCAACTCCTTGGTCAATGCCTTGCGATCGCCGTCCGGAGAGGGGTGTGGAGTGTTGTTTTGGAGCCATTGACTACATTTCCGTGCTGACTCGGACAGGCGGAATTCGCTAAGGGTTGTCGATGATTTGGGGTGTCCGCTTTCGAAGGGAAATGCGGACACCCTGCCTGACCCTCGGGATGTCGCCTTGTGACCCAAACCGGACGCCGCGACCGACCAGCCCAGTCAAGTATGGAACCGGCGCTAGGGTTCGGGATTATAAGTCAAAATGGGGGACCTATTTGGGTGACGATCCACCGGGTGATTGAGGCCTACGGCCTGATGATGGACTTGACCGAAGCAAACCAACTGGAGGCAGGCCGACGGGTTGAGACGCATCTGGCTGGCATCTCAGGCGACGACAAAGCTCTCGCGATCGAAGGCTTGCGGTATCTGCGCAAACACTGATGAACATTGTTGAATCAAATGAAGATTGGTAACGGCTTCAGAACGCGGCTCGAATTTGTGCTTGGACAGGTATTCGAGGATCTTGAGTGCGGCGGCGATCACGAAACGCGCGCGTTCGTAGCTACTCGGCTCCTGGAAGCGGCGCAGTCCGGCATTTTAAAACTGGAAGATTTGAAGGGCCTCGCTCAGGATGCGTTGGCCGAGTTAGTGCATCCAGAGGCGCTTGCGCCAATTCGGCCCGATCGAATTGAACCATGCTCTGTTGTATTTTCCCCAATTGAACCCGATAGCCGGTCCCGGCACGTCTGACGTTGTGATTTCGACGGCTGGGAGGGTACCGTCTCACCATGTCTTATCCCTTTCTTGCAGGCGGTGGCGAAGCTGCCGACATCATCGCTAAATTCAAGTGGAGCGCGACCCCGCTGGGGCCAATTGAAGGTTGGCCGGGCAGCCTGAAAAGTTCGATCGCGCTCATCCTGCGATCTCCCGTCCCGATCGTAACCCTGTGGGGCGAAGACGGGATCATGATCTACAATGACGCCTACTCGGAATTTGCCGGGGGACGGCATCCGAAACTTTTTGGCTCAAAGGTTCGCGAAGGATGGCCTGAGGTCGCTGACTTCAACGACAACATCATGAAGGTGGGCCTCGCCGGACAAACCCTGGCTTATCGCGACTTTACCCTCACGCTTTTTCGGCACGACGGCAAGCCCGAGCAGGTCTGGCTCAATCTCGATTACTCGCCAATCCTTAACGAAAGCGGCAAGCCTGCCGGGGTCATGGCGATCGTCGTCGAAATCACTGACAAGATCAGGATAGAGCGAGAATTGAACGCCGAGCGCGAAGGTCTGAAGAGCATGTTCGAACAGGCTCCCGGCTTTTTCGCCACGGTGAGCGGTCCTGAACATCGGTTCGCGATGGTCAACGAGTCCTATCGTACCCTCGTCGGACATCGGGACGTTCTCGGCAAGCCAGTCTCGGTCGCCTTGCCCGAGGTTGTCGAGCAAGGGTTCGTGACCCTGCTCGACAAGGTCTATTCCACGGGACAACCCTATATCGGCAGCGGTGCGAAAGTCCGGCTCAAGCGCGACGCGCACAGCGACGCTGACGACCGTTACCTTGATTTCGTTTATCAGCCGACGATTGCTGACGACGGGTCCGTCACAGGCGTCTTCATTCAGGGACACGACGTCACCGAACAACACATCATTGAACGAGCGATTCGCTCGGAGACACACAAGCTCAACGTGCTGAATCGCAGTGGCGCGGCTCTCGCTGCCGAACTCGATATCGGCCGGATCGTTCAGATTGCGACTGACGCTTGCACGGAAATCGTCGGCGCCGAATTCGGCGCGTTTTTCTACAACGTGATCAACGACAATGGCGAGAGCTACATGCTCTATGCCCTGTCAGGTGTCCCTCACGAGAAGTTCTCGCAGTTTCCCATGCCGCGAAATACGGCGGTCTTTGAGCCAACATTCAAAGGAGCTGGTGTCGTCCGTTCTGACGACATTCTGAAAGACGCTCGTTACGGCAAGAGCGCGCCGTATCACGGTATGCCGAACGGGCACCTGCCCGTTCGCAGCTATCTCGCCGTACCCGTGATATCGCGATCCGGTGAGGTGATTGGCGGATTGTTCCTGGGACATGGCGAGCCCGGCCGCTTTCTCGATGAGCACGAGGAACTCCTGATCGGCATCGCAGGTCAGGCCGCTACCGCCATCGATAACGGCAGGCTTTTCCAAGCCGCCGAACGCGAAGTGAACGACCGTCGACGCGCAGAATCTGCTTTGCAGACCCTTAACAACACTCTTGAGCAACGTGTGATCGACGAAGTCTATGCGAGATCGAAGGTCGAGGACCAATTGCGGCAGATCCAGAAAATGGAAGCAATTGGACAATTGACCGGCGGCATAGCTCACGACTTCAATAACATGCTCGCTGTCGTCATCGGTGCACTGAATCTATTGCAGAGAAATCTCGCGCGGGGTGAAACGGACGTCGACAGATTTGTTGCAGCAGCAGCCGACAGCGCCAAGCGCGCGGCGTCGCTGACGCAGCGGTTGTTGGCTTTCTCAAGGCAACAACCGCTCTCGCCCGAGTTGCTGGTGATCAACAGGCTTGTAGCGAATATGAGTAACCTGCTCGTTCGGACACTGGGTGAGCACGTCAAGATCGAAACGGTGCTCGCCGCTGGCTTGTGGACGGTGATGATTGATCCCGTGCAGTTGGAAAGCGCTGTCATCAATCTGTCGGCGAACGCGCGCGACGCAATGCCCCAGGGCGGAAAGCTGACCATCGAAACGCAGAACACGTTCGTGGATGAGGCCTACGCCAAGGAATATGCCATCGTACCAGGTCAGTATGTTTTGCTTGCCGTGGCCGACAGTGGCAGCGGCATGAGCCAAGACATCCTGGACAAGGTGTTCGATCCGTTCTTCACGACTAAGACTGTAGGAAAAGGCACCGGACTTGGCCTGAGCCAAGTGTACGGCTTTGTTCGTCAGTCGGGCGGCCACGTCAGGATTTATTCGGAGATCGGCGTCGGCACAACGGTCAAGATTTATTTCCCGCGCCACTACGGCGAAGCGCCGCCCGATCGATCTATTGGAATCGAGCCAAAAATATTCAAGGGCTCAAATAGTGAGTTCGTCCTTGTCGTCGAGGACGACGATCGAGTTCGGGCGATCTCCGTCGAAGCGTTGCGAGAACTCGGCTATAGCGTACTCGAAACGTCCAACCCCAAAGAAGCACTTCGCCTACTGGAAAGCGACCAGCCGGTGACGATCCTGTTCACCGACGTTGTCATGCCGGACATGTCGGGGAGACAGCTAGCTGATCTCGCGCGTGAAAAGAGACCAGAAATCAAGGTTCTTTACACGACCGGCTATACGCGCAACGCCATCGTTCACAACGGCATCCTCGATCCCGGCACCAGTCTGCTGACCAAGCCCTTCAGTGTCGAAGAACTCGCTGAAAAGATCCGCCGGGCTATCGATACGTGAACTCCGCTTCTGGCCCAAAGAAGCGGTCATGCCGTTCGGCAGCGCGAAGTCCGCTTTTAAAATGAGAAACGGACATTTCCCAAGCGAGCTGACTTCCGTTAATGACCCCAGAGCAGCGGGCTCTCTCGCCGCCCGGCCGGCATCGATCGCCCAAGGTGAAGCTATTCCCGGAATTTCTCAACGAGCGGCTGGGTCTTCCTACATGGCGGACGAGCGAGCGCGCGCCGATCCCAACCGCTCGATTGCCGCGAACTTCCAGGCCTTGCCCGGCAACAGCTTTGTCGTGAGTAGGTGCGATCCGCTGATTTGCCCTCGTCGGTGCCCCCAGCTTTTGTCGCGAGCCCACATCGCCTGCTTGCGCTTGGTCCAGTCGCGCTGGTCTCGCCAGGCCTGGAAATCGGGTCGGCAGTAGCAACCGCCATTCGGCCTCGAATGCCGCGCGCGCCTGCTCAAAGGTCTCGGCCGGTCCGCCGGTCGACCTATCGCAACCAGGGTGGAAGCCGCATTTCCATTCCCATTGATCGGCATGGTTCGGCACACCGGCTCGCAGCCCGATCGAGCCGATGCAGACGTCGTCGTAACAGATATTCCATTTCTCCCGAGCCGACTCCTTGTCGCGCCGGCGCGTCAGCTCGTTCACGGCTCGTCTCCGATCGGCGAGCGTTGCCACAGTTGCAAGATCTCGGCGCCCGGCCGCTTGCCGGCCTTGCGGCACTTCTGGCAGCGCAGCCGGCCGGCGAGGTCGTGAACGAACGTCGTAGCGACGTGGGGCAGGGCAGCGAGGTCGATAGCACGCGGCGTCATGCACCGCGAGCACTTGATCTCGAGCCACGGATAGCCGGCATTGATGGCCTGGTCGATCGAAGGCGACGGGTCGACCGGACCGCCGTCCGCCCACATCCTCTCGTTCCAACTCTGGCACAGAAGGGCATCGGCCTCGCGGATCAGGTCCTCGCCGGCGGCGCGCTTCTCGGCTGATCGGGCGGCGAGGATGGTGGTCACGGCCCGGGCGCGCGCCAGCTCCTTGGTCAATGCCTTACGGTCGCCGCCGGATGGAGGTGGGGGATGGTGTTTTGAGGCCATAGGCTTCATTTTCCCGCTGAATCGGGCGAGCGGGAAGTCGCTAGAGATTGTCGAGTGGCCTCGGTGCCCCGCTAGAAATTGGTCAATCGGGCGCTGGTTCCTGAGTTCGAGTCGATCAGGACGGACGATGTCCCGTAGGACTGGGGCAGGTCCGCGGTCGTT
>NZ_BOVL01000049.1 GCF_019972155.1 Bradyrhizobium sp. RD5-C2
GGCCGGACGATCTTCGTATTGCACGATCTCAAGACGCTGCCAATCAACCCCGTTGAGCGCGGCATAGACATCATCATCTCCGGCCATTCTCATGTGCCGAAAGTCGATACGGTCAACAATGTGCTCTACGTCAATCCCGGCAGCGCCGGGCCAGGGCGCTTCAAGTTGCCGATCACGCTTGCGACGCTCGATGTTACGTCTGACAATCTGCGACCGGTCATCCATGAACTCGTGGCCCGTTGAACTG
>NZ_BOVL01000050.1 GCF_019972155.1 Bradyrhizobium sp. RD5-C2
AGCGCCTCGCGAAGCGCGAGGTCATAGATACCCGTCGCCTCGAAGACGACCAGCGCATCGCATTGCCAACGCGCCACCTGCTGTGTGATGGCCTGTGTCGCGTTGGCAATGCGCCTCGGCACGCCGTCAGCCTCATCAAAGATATCGAGGTGTTTTTTGGAGATGTCGATTCCGACGTAACGAAGAGCTATGATCACGGTGCCTGTCCCTGTGATGCGAGGTCTGTTGGCGCAGCCTCGTGCAACTGTTCAGGTTTGTAGATGGAACGGGCGGGAGACCGAGCCGGCTCACGGCGTCAAGCGCCAAGGACCCAACGGCTTCCCGCCCACCC
>NZ_BOVL01000051.1 GCF_019972155.1 Bradyrhizobium sp. RD5-C2
ACAGCAGGTGGCGCGTTGGCAATGCGATGCGCTGGTCGTCTTCGAGGCGACGGGTATCTATGACCTCGCGCTTCGCGAGGCGCTACGTCAGGCCGGTATCCAGTTCGCACGGATCAACCCGGCCCGTGCCCGCGACTTTGCACGGGCTAGCGGCCTGCTCGCCAAGACCGATCCGATCGAT
>NZ_BOVL01000052.1 GCF_019972155.1 Bradyrhizobium sp. RD5-C2
CCAAATGGGTCAAGCGGTTCCGCGCAGAAGGTGTCGAAGGGTTGCGTGATCGCTCCTCGAGACCTCTTTCATCGCCAAGCCAAATCCTGCCAGCCACGCGTGCCGCCGTCGAGACGTTGCGCCGGCAGCGCCACACCGGCAAGCAGATCGCAGCCGAGGTCAGGGTGTCGCCGGCCACTGTCAGCCGCATCCTTCGCCGCTTGGGATTAAGCCGGATACGCGATCTGGAGCCGACCGAGCCGGTACGGCGCTATGAGCGCGAACAGCCCGGCGAGCTCATCCATATCGACATCAAGAAGCTCGGCAGGTTCGTCAGACC
>NZ_BOVL01000053.1 GCF_019972155.1 Bradyrhizobium sp. RD5-C2
TTTTGGCGGGTACGGTCAGACCAACGCTAGAGGTCGTCCTCACTGATACGCCGGTCCATCTGCGACGAAAGAAAAAGCCCGACACCGGCATTGCGCTGATCGACCTCGATAGCGCCTAGTCGCCGGACGTTTTTGAAAGCCCATCACGAGAACGTCTCTAAATTGGTCCCTAGGACCGAAGCTGCCTCGATTTCAGGCAAATCGGAGTGGTCGAGCGTGAAATCGGGAAGGTGATGCCGTCAATGCAAGTCGCGAATCTTGCAACCGAGCACGACGGCGGCCAAGGTTGCCCCGATAGAGTTAGCCAAGATGATGACCCAGTCTCCGCGAAGCACCGCAGACGATCCAGAGACCGAGCCCAAGCGTCAACACCGCCAGCATGTGGAGCGACAAGTCCTTCGTGGATCCCGCTGGCCAAGCCTTCCGGACCTGAGGGATATACGATAGCGGCGCGAGCAACGTAGCCATGCCGCCGACATAGGTTGCAATCTCTGACATCCACCCCGATCATTTGGGGAGCAAGCCACCGATCGCGGCCGAACCCGCCGTCAGCGTCATGTCGCCCACGTACTCGGCGGACAACTTCCTGCCGATGGCGCCGACGAAGATGAAATCCAACGGCGGCAGCACTTCCAGCGTGCTCAAATAGACGACGGCGCAGCGCTTCATGCCGCGTCCGCCGATTTCAGCGAGTTCAACCGCTTGTGGAGAAATGCCAATACCATGATCTCTTCGGCGGTCAGCTTTGCGTACTGCCGCTTGAACTTCTGGGCAATCTTCGCATCGATCATCTTGATCAGGTCCCCGGACATGTAGGCACTGAGGACCTCAGGATGGACATAGCTGTTGCGGCAGATGGCAGGCGTGTTGCCGAGCTGCTTCGCGACCTTCTCGATGGCGGCGACGACGTTGCGCTTGGCCTCGGTCTGGCTGTCATACTTCTTGAATTCTGCCAGCGCGAGCGCAGCCAGCACGGTTCCCGCCCACGTGCGGAAGTCCTTGGCGGTGAAGTCCTGTCCCGTGATCTCCCGGATGTACGTGTTGACGTCACCGGAATCGACCGTGTGCGACGCGTTGTTGTCGTCAAGGTACTTGAAGAGTTCATGACCTGGAATTTCGGCGCAGCGCTTTACGACGGCCGTGATGCGCTTGTCCTCGACCTGCAGCTTCCATTGTTTACCCGACTTACCCGTGAAGTCGAAACGGAGCACGCCCCTTCCGATCGCCACATGCTTGCGCCTCATTGTGGTCAGGCCGTAGGACTTGTTCTGCTGGGCATACTCCGCATTTCCCACGCGGATCAGCGTCTTCTCGAGCAAGCTGACGATGGTCGCCAACACCTTGTCACGCGGCAAGCCTTCGAGTTTCATGTCCGCCGACACCTGGGCGCGCAGCGATGGCAACGCGGCCGCAAATTGCACTACGTGCGCGTATTTGTTCTGGTCGCGCAGCTCGCGCCATTTCGAGTGATAGCGGTATTGCTTCCGTCCCCGGGCGTCGACACCTGTCGCCTGTATGTGACCGTTGGCCGATGGGCATATCCAGACGAATTCGTAGGCGGGAGGGATGCCGATCGACTTGATGCGACGAACGATGGCTTTATCGGTGATCTGCTTGCCGTCCTTGTCGTAGTACGTGAACGAAGTGCCGGTCCGCTTGCGGCGATACCCAGGACTTGCGTCGTTTACGTACCGCAGTCCTTCTTCTGCAATCGAAGAGGCGACGTCAGCTGCTCGGTCGGGAACCTCTTCGATCCTGCTATTTCGAAGCATCTTCGTTTCCTCGCAGAAAGAAGCGCTTGCGAAGCAACGGCTTCCTCGAGCGATAAGGTTCGTAGGGAAGGTTGGTTCCTTCGGAGTACGTCGGCTACTTTCGCATTTCGCGGAAGAAGGTCGACTGCCTTAGCTCAGGTAAGCTATAGGCCGGGAGCCTCGACGTTCCGATCAGGGAACATCCGACTTTATGCGCGCGGGCCGGCTTCAACGTCGAACCGCGCGAGAGGACGACGATTGTCGCCCGATGGTGCAACTCGCGCTAGTGGCACACATCGTCACCGGCGGTAGGGAAATCGAGGCTGCAGCGCTCGCCGCGTGTCCCATGGCTCGTTCCTGGCTTGCCGGTTGCATTGAAGATGCCCGCAGAAAGGCGGCGACTGTCACGCCTATCGCTCATTTTCGATATCGATCGCGACGCACCTTCTGAAATTCCTCAGGTCCTTTGATCAGCCTGCGCTTACGACTGGCTTGATCGTCGGGGCTGGCCGCGGGATCGGTCACCTTGTCGATTGCATTGCTGGCCAGTTGGCGGGCGCGTTGCTTTGGGTCTTCGCGGCCTTGCTGATCTTCGCGCTCATCAGTCAGAGGGTTGGTCGGTACGGTCAAACCGAGCTCGACCAACCGACGGATGGCTTCGGACAGGGACGGCATGCCCGGTTGATATTCAGCCCATCTGACCACGCTTGCGCGCATTTCAGGAGATGCGCGAAACCCCATTAGAGGTTCCTTGCCCGTAGCGGGCCGGCCCCGCTTATTCGGTTGAACCTTCATTGAGTTCTTCATCCTTTGGGTTGTCCCTTAAAACAGAGCCGAGCGGAAGATGATGCTTCTGTTCTCGGCCGTCAGAAATAATCTCGTCGGCGTCTTGCGGGTCGAAACGTGACCGTGTCAGATGCAAAAAGGCCCCAGCGAGGAGGCGATGCTGGGGCCGAGTTGCGTGGGAGAGAGTCCGACGAACGATTCTACGCATGGCTTACTTCTTCATGTGCTCCTTGGACATCGCGCCGTCCTTGGACATGGTGCCGTCCTTGGGCATGGTGCCGCTGCTCTTGCCTGTCGTGCCTTCTCTCTCTTTCGGATCATTCTGCGTCGCGCCTGGATTTGCCGCGCTCGGACTGCTGGACGCGCCCTGACCCGAGGTCGCGGCCGGGGAGTCTCCGCCACCGCCACCGCCTCCGCCACCTTGGGCGGATGCCGTCGCAATCGAGCCAACTAGGAATGCGGTTGCCAAGACGATCTTTGCGATTTTCATCGGTCGTTTCCTTCCTCTTTTTAATAGAACAGACTAGAAAACCAGGGCTATTTGAGATCGTTCCTAAAGAGATCGCAATGATGCATCGGAGGAGCGAACTTGCGCTCGCCGCCTGCGGGAAATCTCGATGAGAGGCTTTCCGGAAATTAGCGTTCGCGATTCAGGCGGCGCCTATTGCGGTTGTCGAACATGTTGCGGAACCCGCGCGGCACCTTTGGTACTTCTCCATCAGCACGCCACGAAAACGGATGCCGTACTTTTCCATCTGCGGATTTGGCGCGGTACTCGATCTCGGCCAGTGCATCCGGCTCCACCCAGATCGCCTTGTGAGCAATGCGCTTTGCATAGGATTGCGTTTTCCGGATCAGCGGCGTCAGGCGCTTCCGGAGAACGGTCGCCGAGGCCTTATCGCAGCCATGGTCGACCTTGCCGGCGTAGATCAGGTCATCGCCTTTGCGGCGGCCGGACATGATGCCGTCCCATTTGTTGCCGTCGAGCGCAAAGCCTGCGATCGTCAGCGTCTCGCGCTGCGCGCAGGTTTTCTTGACCCAGTCGCGGCTGCGCGCGCCGGTCGCATACACGCTGTCCCTGACCTTCACGACGCCTTCGAGGCCCAACTTGCAGGCGTGGGCGAACATCTCCGGGCCGTCGACTTCGAAGCTCTCGCTGAACTGGCCGGCAAGACGCCTGCAGCCTGGTTAAGGACCCGCCTTCACGGAGCGAGAGGAACGGTGGTGCCTCGAGGGCGTTCCTATTCCATGACCGAGCCACTGCCGCCCCTTGTCGAAAGCTCGCTGCAGATCGCCTGGGATTTTCTCAGCGGGTCTGGATGAGATTGCCGATCCTCAGCAAACCGCCGAATATCTACTTGGGAACATTAAATCGCAGGTGATGAGAGGGGAGAGTCGGAAGCTTGTATTGGCGAACCGCGCCATAGATAACTTTCGCCGGCGCCCCCAGCTCGTCATCGACTAATCCCCGCTGCCCGATCTGCCACGGTCCTTAGACGGTGGTGCGAGACCATTTGCATGGCGGCTTTGGTTCGTTGAGTAGAGCAGCAACGTGCGCTCAACTTCTGCCGCGACTTGCACACTTCGCTTCGCTTTCGCAGCGACGCGGTTGGCAGGTCCAAGTGAGCTGAAAATCTGATCTTTGGACTAATCGGCGGGCGGCTGGTCTTCAATAGCTCGCAGGCCGGACATTCGGTTCAGCGAGAGCATGCGTCTGCAGTTCTACCTCAAGCAAGCTCGCCGAACGGACGGTTCAGCCGAACGATCTTGAGATTGAGGAACGCTGCGAAGGTCACCCAAAGCAGGTAGGGCAATAGAAGCCAGACGGACAATAGGGAATACCGTCCGACTGCGAGCATGAGCGCCGCGATTGAGAGCCAAAGAAACGGGACCTCGACCAAAGCCCAGTCCGGTCTCTTCAAGGCGAAGAAGAGCGGACTCCACAGCATATGCAGGACGATATTCAAGGCGAATAGCGACAGAATGAGAATACGACCCGGCTTGTCGCCGATGGCATTCGTCCAGGACGAGACGCCCGACCAGCCGGCGAGAGCCAGTATGGCGGTCCAGGCCGGTCCGAAGACCCAATCCGGCGGATTCCAAGATGGCTTGCGTAAGTCCCGGTACCAGGTGTCCACCGTCGTAGACCAGCTGCCCACGGCAAGGACGAAGATAACGAGGGTGCTCGCTATAACGATGGGAACGGCCATTTGGTTTTTCTCTATCTAAAAATTTTCGGACCGAGCTAATTCGGACCGAGCTAATGTAGGCAGCGCGAAGATTCAGTGCACAACGCCGCCCGCTTAAAATACATACGGGCAGCGTTGGCTCTGGCCCCAGGATGTAAAGTGCAAAATCCTGACGGATAGAATACTGCGCAAGCGCGCAATCGTTTCTTACCTCTGAGGAGGTAGTTCGCTGATCGTTGTTTCTAGGAACGAATGGATACGGAAAGAGTCGGCTTTCAAGCTCCCGGTCTGCTCCTCAGCCGCTGGGAGTAGCGATCCCTGGCGCTGTGACTAAAGTCCGGCGCTGGGGGCGCTGGTTTTAAGCTATCGCTACGTGCGCGGGGCTGAGGCAGCGACTTCCATCACGATCTCCGGTTTTCGGAAAATGGCACGCGGCACCCCATGTCATGCCGGTTGGGCGTAACGTGCACTGCGCCGGCCACACCGCAGACCTTGCAGACCAAACGCTAGCCGACGCGCGACCGGGGCTGATGCTGGGGCAGGGCATCCAGGCGTACATCCACCATCCGATCGCAGCCACCATGGCACTGGATGTTGCAGGTGACATGGCCGCCAGCGAGCCATTCCGCGGGACTGCCAGACGGGAATGAGCGGCCGGACCATTGGTGTATCGACGCTGGCCAATGATCGCGCCATCCAGCGTCGGGTGAAACCGCCACGCCTCGCGGGCAGGAGGCGACGATCACCACGGATTGGTCAAAGCGCAAGGACACGAAACAAAGAATGCCCGGCAGCGTTGCGGGCAGCCGGGGGACAGCAACACTCGTGTCACGAAACTGAAATACAGCGTTGGTGAGATTGTCGCCCAACCTGCGGGTGGGACCGCCAGCGCGGGCAAGGCGGAGCCACTTTGTTTACGCGGCCGAGTGGCTCCGCTCGCGCGCTGAACTACCTTTCGGCTGAACGGTGAGCCGGTATGCAATGAGATTACTGCCGTCAAAAACCTCGAGCACGGTCTCGCATATATGGCATTGATACTCACTGCTATGACCAAGTTCGGACGATAGTTCCAATCGTCGGAACCCCGCGCCGCATCTGTCGCACGAACCTGCTGGCCTTCGGTAGATCGTAGGCCAGCAGCGTCATAGCAACGCCGAAAATGGTGTTGCTCAACGCCTCCAACCGGCGCATTTCGAAAAGACCGATCTATGGAGTCTGGCGCTGCGAGGTCATCGTAATCCTGAGCTGTTCGCAACCGCGATCTTTCCGGTCTTCGTGTGCATGTTCGGAACGCTGATAGCCGTCGTCGCGCCATCCGTTGCGCAATTCACATGGTGCCCCGCATTCGGCGCGCCTCTGGCAGGCTGGTGGGCGGCCCGACGTTGGCCGTCGAGAACGAATTCGCCATCTCAGTGTCCTGATTCCGATTAATCGAGCGGCAATCAAGGTTTGGCCGGTGCTCTCAGTGCTGCAATGGCTTTGGCCGATGTTACGGGGCCCCGGTAAAGTGTGAGTCGACATACTCAAATGAAAGGCACTCAGTAGTGCCCGGATCATCGCCCGGCCACGGCATCCATCGGTGACTGAGAGTTTTGTGCTCCCGTCCATACCGCGAGGATTTTATGCCGAAGAATACGCCCCACCTCTCTGCAATAAATGCAGCGAGCCCCATGCAATGGCTGCTAGCGAAGAGGGGCGGTCTTGAGTGACGGTCTAGATTCAACAAAAACGCCAACGCTATCATGCCAGCTCAGGACGATGTTCACAGCACCTGCTGTTGCACACTGAGCGCCAAGCCGGCGCAGGAAACGTCTTCCACCAATAACCCCCGCCGGGTCTGGGACCGACGGGGGTTGGGAAAGATGGTGCGAGGCGAGACATATCCCGGTGTCGCTCCAAGGACCCACCCGCATGACAGCGTGATGAAGCAGCCTTCGCAAGGTGATTTGATGGGCAACCAACCGCAGATTAGTGCAACTCAGTTCCTACAAGTTGCGTCTTTCCTCTTTGAAGAGTTCCTCCAAAAAGCGCTCAAGAGCTCGCTTGCCAGCATATTCCGCGGCAGTCGGAGACTGAAAGCCATTCGAGCCGAATAGCGCGCCCATTGGCTTGCTTCGTCTCCCCAGCTCCCAATGCCACGGTTATGGTCTGGCGCCGGTATCGATAATCTCTATGTAGTAGTCTGGCTCTGTTTCCCATGGGGGCATGAAGATAGACCGTGGTCGCGCCGAAATAAGGACTGCACTGCATGGTCCCGCTTGCCTAGACTTCTCCGCATAACATGGCCTGATTTATGCACCGAAGATGCCACACGGAGGAAGCGCAATGAAGCGGGACCTTTTGGCTATCTGCGGTGGAATACTCGCGAGTGGCGCGATCGCTTGGAGCTTATGGGGAAATCCGACGAATGTGCCGCACATGCACGGGCTCCAAACCATGGCGGCGGATCAAGATTTGAGACTCGTTTCCCAGCGGAGTCCATATATGCGGGATGAGCGTTAGAGCCGATCATCGCTCTCACGGTCACCAAGTTGAAGGCGGTCATTGTGGAGATTTTGGTCGTCCGCAGCGCTACAAGGTGGCTGCGCTTGAAAGGGTGGCCGTGCCGGCGCGAGCACTGTTTTCACCGCATGTAGCGTTCGAGCTCGTGGATTGGCGTCCACTTCGGCCGCCTGACGATGTCCAGCGCCGCGTCTGTTGCGTCTCGCAGCGGGCATTCATGCTCCGCCGGTTTTCCTTGCAGCCGCCGGCGCTCCCGACTTAGGCTGCCGCGTTATCTCAAGAGGAGAGGCGACGTGGCTACAGGTACTGTTAAGTGGTTTAATCCAACCAAAGGATACGGATTCATTCAGCCCGACAACGGCGGCAAAGACGTATTCGTGCACATTTCGGCGGTCGAAAAGGCCGGTCTGAGCAGTCTCAACGAGGGTGCAAAGGTAAGCTATGAAGAGAGGGAAAATCGGGGCAAGACGTCTGCCGAGAATCTGAGAGTCGGCTAACGAGGTTCGGAGCCGATCCCCGCCGGTTCACGCCCGGCGGGCCTTCGTTTTAAAGCTAGCGCACGCGCGCCGGTTAGTGGCGATGGTGCCCCCAACCATAATGGTGGCCACGGCCCCAGCCGTAGTGATGCCCGCGGCCGCCGTGATGGCCCCATCCATGGCCGTGGCCATGACCGCCCCTGACTCGGATGACGGTATCGGCGCTGCCGAGAGCACTTGGCGTTGCGACGGGCAGCGCGGATGCACTTCCGACCGCTGCAAGGCTGCCGAGTGCAGCAAGTCCAACAAGTGCAAATTTGAGCTTCATTGGTTTCCTCCTATGCCGTTCAAAAAACGAACTCCAGAAGAGAGTTCGTTTTCGCCCGCGAACCAGAGCGTCGCGCACAGTAGGAAGCTCAATGTGAACGAGGGATGAGCGAACGACGTTAAGCGAGGTCGTTGTTCATGAGCAGCGTGGGCTACGGTCCAGCGCAGGCGCCCGCCGATCTGATTGCTGATTTGCTAACGGGCCTACCCGAGCTTGCGCCGTTGGCGCGCTGCATCCGACGGCTGACAGCAACGAAGAGATCCGACTGGCCGAGTACCTCGACAAGTCGATCTAAAATCATTCGCTCGTTGGAGCGCGGTCGAGGTTCCAGGTATTCTTCGAGTATTTCTTGCGCGGCGCTGACTGCTTTGAGAGCGATATCTTCGTCCGACATCTTAGGACTCCGAATAAACTTTTTTTCGGTTCCCAATTCGTGAACATTCGGCATCGGTTTTCGGCGGGAACAAGTGGCAACGCTGGAAGTCATGTACATGCTCCCGCGATCTGGTTGCCCCCCGACCGGGAGTTTGGTGGCGACCCTGGCGCACCCCGCGCCCGGGTCGCTGTCCGTTTACGCCCGCGCCGGATCGCTTTTCAGCTAGCTCTTATGTAGCGCTGCGCGATTTTAGGTTGATGGACCGCAGGAAGGTGTCCAGCCCGCTCTGACTGCAGTTTTTCTTCTCACCGGCCTGTTGAGGCGTGTCGGCCCGGACCGGCGGTGAACTAATTTCGACAGCCGCTCTTCGCTTAGCCAATTGGTATTTTGTGTCTGCGGGATCATGCCAATGTCGAGAAATGATCTTCAACGGCTCCTTCCGCTGTTCGCTCGGACGGGGCGTGACAGCGACTTGGACGGGGGCTGTGGGGCCAGCAGACGTTGCGGACGAAGCATCAATTGTAATCGCAAGTTTCGCGGACCCTGACGGCAACGGCTGGATGTTGCAGGAACGAGGCTATCGCAATCGGAATTCTGTCGACGTCCTTTAGGCGATATAGTCTCTGACGCGCCGTGAAGGCTCGGATGTCCGGTTTTGGCCCCTTTTCGGACGTGCCGAAGGTTCAGCTTGGATCCGGAATTCGCCAAAATGTTCAATCTGACATTCCTTGGTACCTCGGCCAGCGTGCCGTCCGCCGATCGCAATCATCCGGGCCTTCTGATCGAGGCCGGAAGCCATCGGTTCCTGGTGGATTGTGGGGAGGGAACGCAGCGGCAGCTATTGCGCAGCGGCGCGGGCTTCCGGCGGCTCGATCGCCTCCTGCTCACTCACGCGCATTTTGACCACGTGCTCGGGATTCCAGGACTCTTTTCGACGCTCCGGCTGCGCCAGAGCGAGGATCTCGTGACCGTCCACGGCAGTCCAGGCACGCTCGACGTCGTCGTCAGGATGTTGGCTGGGCTCTGGGGCGAAAACAGAGCGCCGATCCCCTTGCAACTCGTGCCGCTGCAGCCAGGCTTGGTCCTCGACGCCGACGAGTTCTCGGTCGGGTGCTTTCCGGTCCGCCATCGCGACACCGACAGCTATGCCTTCGTCTTCGAGAGCGCGGCGCGCCGCCATCTTCGCCCCGACCGCCTTGCGGCATTCGGGGTGCCTGACGGGCCGATCCGGAAGGACTTGGTTGAGGGCCGCTCGATCACCCTGGCGGACGGCCGAACGATCGCTCCGGAGAGCGTTCTGGGGCCGCCCGAAGGAGCCCGGAAGCTTGTTATCGTCGGCGACGCCGAGACAACCGACGGCTTGGCGGGGTACGTGCAGGATGCCGACATGTTGGTCATCGAAGCCACCTTCCTGGCGCGCGACGCTGGACTAGCGCGCGACTACGGACATCTCACCGCGGCGGAGGCAGCGTTACTGGCGGCGGAAAACGGCGTGAAGCAACTTGTCCTGACACACATCTCCGGACGCTATCCGGATGAAGAGATCCTGGCGGAGGCATCGCGGACCTTTCCAAATAGCCGCGTTGCGACGGATTTCACAACCATTACCATCTAGGCGATCCCTTTGAACAACATCGACTCCCCCGCTGCGAAAACCGCGATCCCGGCGACCACCAGAGCGTTCAGGGTCGGCATCATCTCGGATACGCACGGCCTGTTGCGGCCGGAAGCGGCGCGTGCGCTGGCTGGCGTCGACCACATCATCCATGGCGGTGACATTGGTCAGGCCGGCATCATCACGGCGCTGCGTCGGATCGCGCCGGTCACTGCGATCAGGGGGAACGTCGACAACGGCGATTGGGCCGGCGGATACCCTGACACCGAGCTCATAGAGCTTGCAGGCCGGACGATCTTCGTATTGCACGATCTCAAGACGCTGCCAATCAACCCCGTTGAGCGCGGCATAGACATCATCATCTCCGGCCATTCTCATGTGCCGAAAGTCGATACGGTCAACAATGTGCTCTACGTCAATCCCGGCAGCGCCGGGCCAGGGCGCTTCAAGTTGCCGATCACGCTTGCGACGCTCGATGTTACGTCTGACAATCTGCGACCGGTCATCCATGAACTCGTGGCCCGTTGAACTGCGCGGCGCAGGGATATGCAGGGCGAAGGTCCGATGCTCGGCCTGTCCCACGCCGTGATGGTTCGGCATTCAGCGTGACCACGAGGAAATCGACCGCATTCAATCGCGTCAAATTGGCAGGTCCAGTTGGGGTCCCACCTGATCTTGGTCATGGAGCGCGGAGAGCGAGACGCCCAGTAAGCGGAC
>NZ_BOVL01000054.1:0-4994 GCF_019972155.1 Bradyrhizobium sp. RD5-C2
TGGCAACCCGCTTGACGAAGAACACAGTCGCTGAGGAGCCGCGTAGCGGCGTCTCGAAGGATCGACGGCCCGGCTGGTGGCCGTCGACCCTTCGAGACGCGCGCCAAGGCGCGCTCCTCAGGGTGACGGTGACAGAGGGCGGGCTCCGAGGGAAAACCCGATCCCAATCCGCTGCGTATCTGCTAGAGAGTTTCGTAACAGGCAGAAACAACACGGCGTCGCAATGGCTGGCGGCAGCGAGATCTTCTACGGCAGCATTCCGGTGTTTCGCGGCTTCGCGCGCCTGATGGATCCGGCGCTTTATGCGCCGTTGCCCGATGACTGGACGGTCGGCGTCGCCGATATCGTGGAGTCGACCAAGGCGATCGCGGCGCAGCGCTACAAGGCGGTCAACATGGCGGGTGCCGCGGTGGTCGCCTCGGTCACCAATGCGCTCGATGGCCGCGAATTTCCGTTCGTGTTCGGCGGCGACGGCGCGAGCTTCGCGGTCGCGCCCGCCGATCTCGACAAAGCGCGCGAGGCGCTGGCCGCGACCGCGCGCTGGGTGCGCGATGATCTCGATCTGGTGCTGCGGGTGGCGCTGGTACCGATGTCGGCGATCCGCGCCGCGGGGGCCGACGTGCGCGTCGCGCGCTTCGGGCCGTCGGCCAATCTGTCCTATGCGATGTTCTCCGGCGGAGGTCTTGCATTCGCCGATGCCGCGATGAAGCGCGGCGAGTTTGCGGTCGATCCGGCACCTGAGGGCACGCAGCCCGATCTGTCCGGCCTGTCCTGCCGTTTCGAGGTGATGCCCTCAGTGCGTGGCGTCATCCTCTCAGTGCTGGTGCTGCCGGCGAAGGACGCCGATCCCGCGTCCTTCCGCAAGGTGATCGAAGACCTCGTGGTGCGGATCGAGAAAAGCCCCGACGCCGGGAGGCCGGTCCCGCCAGGCGGCCCGCCGCTGCGCTGGCCGCCGCAGGGGATGGAATACGAGGCGCGTGCGCGGCGTGGCGGCTCGCTCGCGCTGCGCCGTGCCACGGTGCTCGCGTTCACGCTGTGGGCCTATACGTTGATGCGGTTCAATATCCCGGTCGGCAAGTTCGTACCGAAGAACTATGTGCGGCAACTCGTGGAGAATTCCGACTTCCGCAAGTTCGACGACGGCTTGCGCATGATCCTGGATTGCACGCCGGAGCTCGCCGCCGAGCTCGATCAGCGCCTGGTCGCCGCCGCCGCACAGGGCATCGTGCGCTACGGCCTGCACGAGCAGGATGCCGCGATGATGACCTGCTTCACGCCGTCGGTGATGCGCGCCGACCACGTCCACTTCATCGACGGCGCCCGCGGCGGCTACGCCTCCGCCGCCACCGTGCTGAAGACACGCGCGGGGTGAGTTGTTGCAATATCGGGATTCTGCTCTCTCCCCCGCAAGCGGGAGAGGTGAAGGAAAAATCCCGCCTCGCGTTTACCGCCCCACTCGCGTCCAGGTCTCGCCGCCGCAGAGCGCGCCGACGCAGCCCTCGACGCGCAGCGTGCTCTCGCCGGTGACCGAGATGCTGCTGGCATAGGTGCCGCCATCGTCGGCATTGTAGATCTGGCCCGACCATTTGCCCACGGCAGCCGGCTGCATGCCGGAGAACAGCGGCAGCCCGATGATCGGCCGGTTGGCGAGCGACGGATTGGGATTCTTGTTGTCGACCTGCGGCTTGCCGGTCATCGGATCGATCGGGTCGCGCAGACTGACCACCACGCCGCAGATGCCGCCACCGCATTTGCTGACCTTGACGCGGGCATCGCCGGCCTGGGTCTGCCAGACGCCGAAGGGCTCAGGCGCGCCCTGCGCATGCGCGGCAGGCACAGCAAGTGCCGTCGCGATGATTGCGATCACGAATCCGAATTTGCAGGCCATGACGTATTCCCCAAGAGGTCGCCTGCATAACAAGTCGAAAGATTTCTGCAATGTAATAATTGCGCGATCAGGCGGGCGCGATCTGAAAAATTTTCTAGCTTTTTTGCGAGGCCGCCATGCTCCGGCAAGGCTCGGAAGGGTGGCGGTGCCTTGTCGCGACCGAAAGCGCAACGTAAGCCCCGGCCCTCCGGGTCTATCCCCAACGGGTCAGCTTGATCGACACGATGGTGGCGAGGCCGAACGCCACCATCGCAACCCCGACCAGCGCAAACAGCGTCCACGCCGGGGCGCTCGCGGCAGCGAGCCACCAGCCGCCGATGCCGACCAGCAGCAGGCGGATGGTCCCGGCCAGCACCGGCCCGCCGACCTTGGCCGCGCCTTGCGAGGAAAAATACAGGCACACGCCGACGCCGAAGAAGCCGAATCCCGGACCGGCCAGTGCGAAATAGGACGAGGCCGCGGCGGTCACGCCGGGATCGGTGGTGAACAGCGCAATCCACAGCGTCGGCTTGAGCGCGACCACGAGTCCGACCAGCCCGACGACAAGTCCGGCGACGGTGCCGGCGGTCCACGCCACCTTGCGGGCCCGCGTGACGAGGCCGGCGCCGATTGCCATTCCGACCATCGGCACCGAGGCGACGCCGACCGCGAATGCGATCGGGATCAGCAGGAATTCCAGCCGCGAGCCCATGCCGTATCCGGCCAAGGTTTCGGTGCCGAAGCCCGCCAAAATCTTGGTGAAGATCAGGATGGTCAGCACGCTCTGCAGCGGCGACAGGCAGGAGATCGCACCCACTTTCAGGATGTCGAGGAACATCGCGCGCTGAAAGCTGAAGGCGGCGAAGTCGAGCTTCAGCCGGCTGCGGCCAGAGGCGAGATACCAGGCGAGGAAGATCGCACCACACGTGAAGGCGGTGAGCTGGCCTGCGGCGACGCCGCGCATGCCGAGGCTCGGCATGCCGAATAGCCCGAGACCGAACACGCCGCCGACCGCGATCTGGATCATCGACACGGTGATCAGCGTCATCGATGGGACGCGCATGTCGCCGGTGCCGCGCACGACGGAGGCGAGCGTGTTGACCAGCCAGATCGAGATCGCGCCGGAGAACAGCACCTGCGAGTAATGCATCGATTGTTCGAGCACGCCGCCGCGTCCGCCGAGCAGCGCATAGAAGTCGCGGCCGAAGCCCAGCATCATCACGGTGAAGAACAATCCGGCGCACCCACCGATGATCGCCGCATGCAGCGCCAGGTCGGCGGCGCGGTCGCGATCGCCGGCGCCGAGCGCGCGGCTGATCGCCGACGAGACGCCGCCGCCCATCGCGCCGGCCGACATCATCTGCGTCAGCATCGCGAACGGAAACACCAGCGCGATGCCGGCTAGCGGCTCGGTGCCGAGCCGGCCGATATAGGACGTCTCGGCGACTGCGACGAGCGTCGAACCGAACATCGCGATCGTGTTGGGGACGGCGAGCTTGAGCAGTGTCGGCAGGATCGGCGCCGTCAGCAGATGATCGACCGGTACCGCAGGCGTGGCCGCGGCGGGGTTGATGTCGTCGATCGAGGCATCGATGGTCATGCGTCGGCGGCTCACTTCGGAGGCGGGAGGGCGCACTGCAATTCGACGCCAGTGAACCAGGCTCGCAATCAATAAATGATGATCGACATGTTACGTGTTCGAGCCGATGCTCGCCACCCGCGCTCGCGCAGGGGTCACCACGGCAGGCCGCATAGGTCGATCTTGCCCTGGCGCGGCGCGCGGACGATGTCGTTGACGAACGGCGCCATCGCCTCGAAGCGAATCTGCCCGGAAGGCTGTTCACAGGTGACTTCGCCGGTGAAAGGATGCCAGCCGCGGGCCTGGTAGAATGCGAAATTGTGCGGCTCGCAGAATAAGATTGCAAACTTCACCGCGTCATTGGCACGAATGGTGTGCACGGCGGCATCCAACGCGAGCGACGCATAGCCGCGGTGCCGGCAGTCCTCGCGGGTCGCAACCCCGCCAATGCCGCCGACATGCACCTTGTGGCCATTCCAGGTGATGGTCCGGAAGTAGATACCGACGTGGCAGGCGAGCCCGCCGTCGTCAGGCGCATCGAGAAACACGCGCAAATCCGCGTGAGCCCATTTGATGTCCGCCCACTGCTTGTTCTCCATGATATCCGGGCTCCAGACCGCCCGGAGCAGTGGCTCGGCGCGCCGCCACGACGCATCTCCGTTGAGAATGTCGATTTCGATGCTCATCGTCTCAGGTCCTGGGTCTTGGTCCTCGGCTGCGCCGATCTGTCATACACGATCCGAAAATGCGGTGTTTCTCCGCCGTGGAACCTTCTATAAGGGGGACCCGTTAAGTGTAGTCTCCCACCCTCTGTTGGACATTACCCCATGACCTTCACGCTACCCGATCTGCCCTACGCCCACGACGCCCTTGCGCCCTACATGTCCAAGGAAACGCTGGAGTTTCACCACGACAAGCATCACCAGGCCTACGTCACCAACGGCAACAACGCGATCAAGGGGACCGAATTCGAAGGCAAGTCCCTCGAGGAGATCGTGAAGGGCTCGTTCGGCAAGAACGCGGCCGTCTTCAACAATGCCGGTCAGCACTACAACCACATCCACTTCTGGAAGTGGATGAAGCCGAATGGCGGCGGCAGCAAGCTGCCCGGCCGGTTGGAGAAGAAGATCAACGAGGATCTCGGCGGCTTCGAGAAGTTCAAGACCGACTTCGCCGCCGCCGGCGTCGGCCAGTTCGGCTCCGGCTGGGCCTGGCTGCAGGTCAAGGGCGGCAAGCTCGAGATCGCGAAGACCCCGAACGGCGAGAACCCGCTGGTCCATGGCGCGGTGCCGATCCTCGGCGTCGACGTCTGGGAGCACTCCTACTACATCGACTACCGCAACCGCCGTCCGGACTATCTGAAGGCGTTCGTCGACAGCCTCGTCAACTGGGACTACGTCGACGAGCTGTTCGGCAAGGCCGGCTGAGCGCATATCGCAATTCGGCTCGACCCTCTTACCCTCCCCTGGAGGGGGAGGGTCGACGCGAATGAAATGAGCGGCGGGGGGGGGGGGCGGGCTATCCACGCGCGACACTGTCCGTGTTGAT
>NZ_BOVL01000054.1:5077-37286 GCF_019972155.1 Bradyrhizobium sp. RD5-C2
TTCGCTTCATGCGAACCGATCCTCCCCCTCCAGGGGAGGGTGAGCTTTTGAGGGGCGCGGACTGAGCTTCTCCACACACCAGCGGGGGCATTGGTGGGTAACGCGGCAAGCTATCTCATCGTCTTTTTCGGCGGCGGTCTCGGCGCAACGTTGCGGCACCTGATCAACGTCACCTGCGCGCGCTGCATCGGCACCGCGTTTCCATACGGCACCTTCATCATCAACATCACGGGCTCGACCGTGATGGGCCTGATCGCCGGCTATCTCGCCTTCAAGGGCGAGGCCTCGCAGCCCTGGCGGCTGTTCCTGATGACCGGCATCCTCGGCGGCTACACCACTTTCTCCGCCTTCTCGCTCGACACCGCGCTGCTCTATGAGCGCGGCGAGCTCGGCCTTGCCGCGCTGTATGTCGCGGGCTCGGTGGTGCTCTCGATCGCCGGCCTGTTCGCCGGGCTTGCGATCGTCAGGCATCTGGCCTGAGCTTGAATCGCGACATATCCCCGTCGTCGTCCTGGCGAAAGCCAAGACCCAGTACTCCAAGTCTCAATGTTGCGCGCGGCTGGGGCGCGATTCCGTTCATCACCGAGCGTGGTGGTTAGGGGTCCTGGCTTTCGCCAGGACGACGCAAGGAGAGGGGGCACCGCACCCCTCCATCCGGCGCAGCCAATTCATCTCCGGAACCCGCCAACCGCCTCCCGCGCCGGCATTTCCCGCCTCCAAATTTCCCTTTGGTAACCTCGCCTTAACCATGATTAGCGTTTGGTTAGGGGCGGAATGAAGCGTGAAAAGCCCTCGTTTTGACATGTTGGCAGGGGAAGCAGGGCCCGGCTTTGGACGGGCCCCCCATGCGACAGATGCAAGAGGCTTTCGCGCAGTTTCGCCGCGCCTGATGCGGCCGTGGAATCGGTGCCGATTGGCGGCCCGCCTGATTAAGGACACTTGCGTTGAGAGGATATTGCCGATGAACCCCGCCGACGTGGCTCAGTCCACGCTGCCACTGGCATCGAGCGATGTGTCGCTGATCGCGCTGTTTTGGCAGGCCCATTGGGTCGTCAAATGCGTGATGTTGGGACTTTTGTCCTGCTCGGTGTGGGTCTGGGCGATCGCGATCGACAAGATCCTGCTCTACGCCCGCACCAAGCGGGCGATGGACAAGTTCGAGCAGGCGTTCTGGTCCGGCCAGTCGATCGAGGAACTCTACCGGGCGCTTTCGGCCAAGCCGACCCAGTCGATGGCGGCCTGTTTCGTGGCGGCGATGCGGGAGTGGAAGCGCTCCTTCGAGAGCCAGTCGCGGTCCTTTGCCGGCCTGCAGGCTAGAATCGAGAAGGTCATGAACGTCTCGATCGCCCGGGAGGTGGAACGGCTGGAACGGCGGCTGCTGGTGCTGGCCACCGTCGGCTCGGCCGGCCCCTTTGTCGGCCTGTTCGGCACCGTCTGGGGCATCATGTCGAGCTTCCAGTCGATCGCGGCCTCCAAAAACACCTCCCTGGCGGTGGTGGCGCCCGGTATCGCGGAAGCGCTGTTTGCCACCGCAATCGGCCTGATTGCCGCAATTCCGGCGACTATTTTCTACAATAAGTTCACCTCGGAGGTGAACCGGCAGGCCGCGCGCCTGGAGGGGTTCGCCGACGAGTTCTCCGCCATCCTGTCGCGTCAGATCGACGAGCGGGGCTGAGACTTATGATGGTCACGATGGTCACCCTTGTGAGCGCACGATCATGGCGATGAGCATGGCAGGGTCCGGCGGTAGCGGCAGACGCCGCCGCGGGCGCAAGCCGGTCATGGCCGAGATCAACGTCACGCCGATGGTCGACGTGATGCTGGTGTTGCTGATCATCTTCATGGTCGCGGCGCCGCTGATGACGTCGAACATCGACATCGACCTGCCGGTCGCGAGTGGCGGCAAGTCGATCTCGTCGAACCAGCCGCCACTGACGCTGTCGGTCAAGCGCACCGGCGGTGGCTGCAACTCGAATGTCGAGCTCTATCTCGGCGACGCGCCGATCACGGCCGCCGATTTTCCGGCCAAGATCAAGGCGATCGGGGACGCCCGGTCGGATGCCGAAAAGGTGGTCTATCTGCGTGGCGACAAGGATGTCTGTTACACGGATATGATGAAATTGCTCGGGGAGGTCCGGGCCGCGGGATTCAAGGCGAACATCGTCATCATTCCGGAAGGTGGATAGGGCCAATGTGCGGCAAGGCACGGGGAGCCTGATTTGAAGGTCAAGGTCGACAAGACTCTGGCGGCGTCGATTGTCCTGCACGTCCTCGTGATCGGGTGGGGCCTCGTGTCGTTTTCGACAAGGGCCTACGTGATGCCGGAAGAAGAGTCCGTCGCGGTTGATGTGGTCTCCGCCGATCAGCTCTCCCATGTCATGACCGGCCAGAAGGACGGCAAGAAGGAAAATCCCAAGCCGCTGGTCGACAAGGTCGCCGAAGCCAAGCCGGTCGACGACATGGTCGGCAAGGTTGAGGAAAAGAAGCCGCCGGTGGTGACCGAAACCGCGCCGGCACCGACGCCGAAGGTCGAGAAGCCGGAAGACAAGAAGCCGGATCCGCCGAAGAAGGTCGAGAACAAGCCGAAGGAAGAGCCGAAGCCGGTCGAGAAGAAGCCCGATCCGGAGAAGCCCGACCCGATCGCTGAAGCGATCAAGAAGGAAGAGAAGAAGCCGCCGCCGAAGCCGGTCCAGCAGGCTGCCAAGCCACCGCCGGAGCAGAAGCCGAAAGAGCGCACCTTCGACCAGAGCAAGATCGCAGCCCTGCTCGACAAGCGCGATCCGACGCGTGCCTCGGCGACTGGCGATACGCTCAACGCCAATGCCTCGCTCGGCACGGCAAAGGGCAAGGCCGCCGACAACTCCGCGACCTGGGGCGCGATGTTCAAGCAGCAGGTCGAGCGCTGCTGGAAGAAGCCCTATGGCGGCATCGAGGCGCAGCAGACCGAGGCCGTTTTCGAGATCAAGCTGAACCGTGAGGGCAAGCTCGAAGCGCCGCCGGTGCCGGAAGGCACGCCGGGAACGCCCTATTTGCGCGTCTATCAGGAGAGCGCGCTGCGGGCGATCATCGAATGCCAGCCGTACAGACTGCCGGCGGCATTCTTCGAGGAATGGAAGTATTTCGCGCCGGTGTTCACAGAACGGAAGACCTGAGGACAGCCGCGTCGCCTGGCCAACGGCAAGCAAAAGTCACCGACAATGACCAACACGAATGATTTGCGGACCATGAAATTTCGCCTCGACCGTCGACAGATGATCTCCGGAATCGCCGCCCTCGGCGCCCTTGCCGGAAGCCGGAGCGCGTTCGGGCAGGCTGGCCCGAAGCGAATTCCGATTCCGGAAGGCGAGTTCGCGCCGGTGCCGATCGCGATCCCGAACTTCGCCGCCGGCACGCCCGGCGACGCAGAGGTCGGAGTTGGCGTCACGCAGGTGATCACCAACAACCTGAAGCGCAGTGGCTTGTTCGCGCCGATCGATCAGGCCGCCTATCTCGAGAAGCAGATCAACATCGACGCGGCGCCGAACTTCAACAATTGGAAGAGCATCAACGCGCAGGCGCTGGTGACCGGCCGCATGACGCGCCAGGGCAACGGGCGCGTGAAGGCCGAATTCCGGCTCTGGGACGTCAACACCGGCCAGCAGCTCGCGGGCCAGCAGTACGACACCTCGGCCGAATACTGGCGGCGGATCGCGCACATCATCTCCGACCAGATCTATGAGCGCATGACCGGCGAGAAGGGCTATTTCGATACCCGCGTCGTGTTCGTCGACGAGAGCGGCGCTGCGGATCGCCGCGTCAAGCGCCTCGCGCTGATGGACCAGGATGGCGCCAATGTGCGCTACCTGACCCGCGGCTCGGATCTCGTGCTGACGCCGCGCTTCTCGCCGTCGACCCAGGAAATCACCTACATGGAGTTCGGCCAGGGCGACCCTCGCGTCTATCTGCTCAACATCGAGACCGGCCAGCGCGAGATCGTCGGCAACTTCCCGGGCATGTCGTTCTCGCCGCGCTTCTCGCCCGACGGCCAGCGCGTCATCATGAGCCTGCAGCAGGGCGGCAACTCGAACCTGTTCGTGATGGATCTGCGCTCGAAGTCGATGACGCGGCTGACCGACACGCCGGCGATCGACACCTCGCCGTCCTACGCGCCGGATGGCACGCGGCTCTGCTTCGAATCCGATCGCGGCGGCAAGCCGCAGATCTATGTGATGCCGGCAACCGGCGGCGCGGCCCAGCGCATCTCGTTCGGCGACGGCACCTACTCGACACCGGTATGGTCGCCGCGCGGCGACTACATCGCCTTCACCAAGCAGGGCGGCGGGCAGTTCGCGATCGGCATCATGAAGCCGGACGGCTCCGGCGAGCGCATTCTGACCTCGGGCTTCCACAATGAAGGCCCGACCTTTGCGCCGAACGGGCGCGTCGTGATGTTCTTCCGCGATCCCGGCGGCAACAGCGGTCCGTCGCTGTTCACCATCGACGTTTCCGGGCGCAACGAACTGCGGGTGCCGACCCCTGGTTTTGCCTCCGACCCCGCCTGGTCCCCGCTGTTGTCGTGAGGCTCGCGCAGAGCTGCTCCAGGGAACCCTGGGGCGGCCGGCACTTCTTACCTAGCGCACTGAAACTTATGCCGAATTTCGGCTATCAATGGATCGCGGCAACGACTCGCTAACGATGTTCCCTCAGAAAGACTTCACCTGAGATCAGTAAGAGTGCGAGCTGAAAAGGACGCGCGCTCTCAATGCAGTTTGCAAGTCAGACGGGAGAACCGGACCGGTCGATGTCGCCGACAATTTCGGCGGCGCTGGTCGATTCCCTGTTCATGAACCCCGCGCCCATGATCTTCGGCGCCTTCGGCCCCGCCATTGCGGGCGCCGTGATTGCGTTCGTCACTGGCAATCTGCTGTCCTGGCTGTGCGTGCCGCTGTTCATCGTGGTGGGTCTGGCGCGCGCGCTGCAGATGTACCGGTATCAGCAGCGCAGTTCCGGTCTCACCGTCGAAGAGTCCGTGACGTGGGAAAAGCGCTACCGGATCGGCAGTCTCGCCTACGGCATCGCGCTCGGCCTATGGGGCGCAGCCGTGCTGCTCACGACCAGCGATTCCGCCGCGCACATGCTTTGCGTGACCACGGTGGTCGCCTACACCTCGGCGGGGGTAGGGCGGACCTTCGGCCGGCCGCAAATCTTCCACCAGCATCTGTTGATGTCGATCGGTCCCCTGATCGCGGCGCTGATGTATGTCGGCGGTCCCTATCACATCGCCCTTGCGCTGCTCAGCCTGGTGTTCTTCAGCGCCATCCGGCACCTCACCTCCAGCCTGCAGCGCATCTACGTCAACGCCTGGATCGCCAAGGAGCGCGAGGCGGCGCTGGCAGGCCAGTTCGATACCGCTCTGAACAACATGCCGCACGGCCTGTGCATGTTCCGCGGCGACGGACGCCTTGCGGTGATGAACCACCGCTTCATCGAGATGATGGAGCTGTCCGACGATTTCGTGCAGCGCGGCGCCAGCGCGACCGACATCTGCAATGCCTGCGTGCTGTCCGGCGCGATCTCGGCCGCGGCTGCACAACAGATTCTCTACGAGATCGAAAGCTCGCAGCGCGGCGACATCGTCACCAGCGACCCCGATCCGGCCCAGAACCGTTCGCTGGACTGGACGTTCCAGCCGATGGCAGGCGGCGGCACGGTCTTGCTGGTCGAGGACATCACCGAGCGCAAGGACGCCGAGGCCAGGATCAGCCATCTCGCGCGCTACGACGAGCTGACCGCGCTGCCCAACCGCGTCAATTTCCGCGACGAGATCGGCCGGCTGCTCGCCATGCAGCATGGCGACCATCGCTCCGCGTTGCTGTTCGTCGACCTCGACCAGTTCAAGCAGGTCAACGATACGCTCGGCCATCCCTGCGGAGACCAGCTGCTTTGCGCGGTCGCCGAACGGCTGCGCGAGATGCTGCGCCCGGAGGATTTCGTGGCCCGATTCGGCGGCGACGAGTTCGTTGTGTTCCAGCAGAACATCCATTCGCATGAGGACGCCGCCGCCCTGGCGCGGCGCATCGTCGACCGCCTCAGCGAGCGCTACAAGATCGACAACCATCTGGTCGAGATCGGTGCCAGCGTCGGCATCGCGATGACCGCGCCGGGGGTCGGCGCCGACACGCTGCTGAAGAACGCCGATATGGCGCTCTACCGCGCCAAGGCCGACGGCCGCGGCACCTTCTGCTTCTTCCGCGACGAGATGGCGCAGACCGTCGAGGCCCGCCGCATTCTCGAGCTCGATCTGCGCAAGGCGCTCGCCAACGAGGAATTCGAGCTGTTCTACCAGCCGCTGATTAACCTGAAGTCCGGCAAGGTCTCGACCTGCGAGGCGCTGCTGCGCTGGAACCATCCGGCGCGCGGCACGGTCTCACCGGTCGACATCATTCCGGTCGCCGAGGACATGGGCCTGATCGTCGATCTCGGCCGCTGGATCCTGCGCAAGGCCTGCATGGAATGCATGAAGTGGCCCGAGGCGGTCAGCGTCGCGGTCAATTTCTCGCCGCAGCAGTTCCACCAGCGCGACGTCCTGAGCGAGGTCCGCTACGCGCTCGAGGTCTCCGGTCTGCCGGCGCACCGCCTCGAGATCGAGATCACCGAATCCTCGCTGCTGCACAACACCGAACTGACCCACGACGTGCTGTCGCAGCTGCGTTCGCTCGGCGTGCGGATCTCGCTGGATGATTTCGGCACCGGCTACTCGTCGCTCAGCTATCTGCACAATTTCCCGCTGCAGAAGGTCAAGATCGACCGCTCCTTCCTCGAAGGCATCGACAGCGATCGTCCGCTGACCTTGCTGCGCGGCGTGGCGCGGCTGTCCGCGGATCTCGGCATGTCGGTCGTGGTCGAGGGGATCGAGACCAACGAGCAGCTCGAACTGATCAGCGCCGACGGCGCTGTCACCGAAGCCCAGGGATACCTGTTCAGCCGGCCGGTTCCCTCCGTCCGCATCCGCCAATTGCTCAATGCCTCGCACGGCCGTCGGGCCGACGAGCAATTGCACGTGGTTCCCTCGCGCTCGATCGCTTGATCCAGCGCAATATCCTCAACCGATAGTTGTGGAACCTTTCAACTGCGCGATTCGAATTGCACCCTTGCGGTCGGAGGTTAACCGTATTGCCTCGATTGCTTTGACGAAAATTAAGAAGCTGTTAATCTTTTGGCTCGCGCGTTGAAGTTGTTGGGTTGTTGAGGGGATTACCACATGAGGTCCGCGGCCGAAGCCATCAAGCCCGCGACAGGAAGGCTTGCGGACCCTCTCGATCAAGTCGACTACCGTCTCGCTCAGACCCCCGAACAGAAAGACGAAATCTACCGGTTGCGTTACCGTGCCTATCTGCGCGAAGGCGCGATCCGGCCCTCGGCGGACGAGCGCGTCGTCGATCAGTTCGACGATGCGCCGAACGCCTGGGTGTTCGGCGTCTATCTGCAAGGCGAGCTCTGCAGCTCGATCCGCATCACCGTGGCGACACCGGAGTGGCGCTCCTCGCCGACACTCGACGTATTCGGCGATGTGCTGCTGCCGAAACTCGATCAGGGTTTGGTCTTCATCGATTCGACACGCTTCGTTGCGGACCCCGACAAGGCGCGGAACAATCCGGAACTGCCCTATGTCACGGTGCGCCTCGGCTCGACCGCGGGCGTGCATTTCAACGCCGATTACGGCCTGGCGCCGGTCCGGCCCGAGCACATGGCGTTCTACCGGCGTGTGTTCCTGCATGAGACCTGGTCGGAGCCGCGGCTCTACCCGGGGCTAGTGAAGCCGGTCGGGTTAATGGCGTCGCATCTGCCGACCGTGCGGGAACGCGTGCTCGCCCGCTATCCGTTCCTGCGCTCGAGCGCCTTCGAACGGCGGATGCTGTTTGAGCGGGAAGGCCTGTTGCAGCCCGACGGTATCGTCCGGCCGTTCGAGCGCGCCTCGATCGTGCCGAATCCCTGAGCGACCGGCGTTCTGATCAATCCGACATCGATCGACTGTTGCGTGCGAGCCAAATTGTCCTGCAAAGGCGGCCGGTTCCCGCGAACCTTGCCTTCCCTTCACCATCGCGCCACATTTGCCACCCATTAACCATCGGGGGCGCTTTTCGCCATTGCCTGGCATTTGATCGGGTCGAGCAAGGTCTCGTCAAGGTTGACGGAACGTTCGCTTAACCATCGCCCTGTAGACCCAATGGACAGTACGAAGAGCGTGAGCGTGGAGGCTCCGGAATGAAACATCAGATGCGTATCCTCCAGGGTATGAAGCTGGCTGCGGTTCTGGCGGTGGCGTTGTCGATGGGTGCCTGCGCCAACAAGAACCCGCTGGACGCGAATGGCGCCATCGGAGGCGCCGCGACCCCGGGCAGCCAGCAGGATTTCGTGGTCAATGTCGGCGACCGCGTGTTTTTTGAGAGCGATCAAACCGATCTCAGCCCGCAGGCGACGGCGACCCTCGACAAGCAGGCGCAGTGGCTGCAGACCTACAACCGTTATTCCTTCACCATCGAAGGTCATGCCGACGAGCGCGGCACGCGCGAATACAACATCGCGCTCGGTGCTCGCCGTGCCCAGTCGGTTCGCTCCTATCTCGCTTCGCGCGGCATCGACCCGAGCCGCATGCGCACCATCTCCTACGGCAAGGAGCGCCCGGTCGCGGTCTGTAACGACATTTCGTGCTGGTCGCAGAACCGCCGCGCCGTCACCGTGCTGAACGCCAGCTCCTGACGCGATCCTGGATTCGTTTTCCAAGCCGGCGCCTTCGGGCGCCGGTTTTGTTTTGGCCGTGTGAGAGCCTGACCCCGGCTTCATCAAAATGAACGAAGCTGCGTGCAATTGGCCGCTTGCTTGTTCCACCGTCCGTACTAAACCGGTATCCGCGACGCTGTCCCGGATTTGAACTGCAAGTCACAATTCTGGCGTACTCCGTCTTTCAATGTCGCTCGCTTTTCACGTCGATCTCGTCGTCAGGGCAAAATGTCATCCAGGCTTCATTTTCTTTCCTCCGCCGCGGCGATCGCGGCGCTGTTCGCCGTTTCCGCACCAGCGTTTGCCCAATCCGACGATTCCGATGCCGAGATGCGGATCGAGCGGCTGGAGAACCAGCTGCGGCAGCTGACCGGGCAGAACGAGGAGCTGCAGTACCGCAACCGCCAGCTCGAGGAGCGCCTGCGCCAGCTCGGCGGCCAGCCGCCCGGCCCCAATGGCCAGCCTCCGGTGGCCCAGCCCAGTGCCGCGGCAGTGCCGCCGGCGCAGCAGGGATACCCGCAAGCTCAGCCCGGCTACGCCCAGCCGCAGCAAGGATATGGCCGGCAGCCGCAGGGCGGCTATGACCAGCAGCAGATCGCCGCGCCCGCGCCGATCGTGCAGGAGCCGGCGCCAGCTGCAGCTCCAGGCCGCCGCGGCCGCGGCGACGCCTTCGATCCGACCCAGAATCCGAATGCCCCCGGTGCTCCGCGCGTGCTCGGTGGCGGCGGCCAGATGCCGATGCAGAGCGATCCGGCGGTCGGCGCGCCCGGCGGCCGCGGAGCGGGCGAGCCGCTCGAGCTCGGCAACAGCAGCCCGCAGCGCCCGCCCGGCGCGAGCGCGGCCCTGACCACATTGCCGCCGTCGGCGACGCCGAAGGACGAGTTCGACCTCGGCATTGGCTACATGCAGCGCAAGGACTATGCGCTAGCCGAAGAGACGATGAAGAACTTCGCCACCAAGTATCCGAGCGATCCTTTGGTGGCGGATTCGCAGTACTGGCTCGGCGAAAGCTATTTCCAGCGCCAGCAATACCGCGATGCTGCGGAAACCTTCCTCGGTGTGACCACCAAGTTCGACAAGGCCGCGAAGGCGCCCGACGCGCTGCTGCGGCTCGGCCAGTCGCTGGCGGCGCTGAAGGAAAAGGAAGCCGCCTGCGCCGCGTTCGGCGAGATTTCGCGGAAGTACCCGCGCGCGTCCGGCGGGGTCAAGGCGGCGGTTGACCGCGAGCAGAAGCGCGTGAAGTGCTAAACCAGCAAGGGGAGGCCGCTTCCGGCCTTGCCGCGACCTGCTGGTTCTATGATGCCCGACGACCAATCTGCCATCCCGGCAAGCGACGCCAAGCGCCTGTTCGCAGGCCTGGCGCGCGCGCCGGCGATCGTGCTCGCGGTGTCCGGCGGTCCCGATTCAGTCGCGCTGATGTGGCTGGCCGCGCGCTGGCGCCGCGCGCTCGCGCAGGGACCGCGGCTGGTGGCGGTCACGGTCGATCATGGCCTGCGTCCTGAAGCGGCCCGCGAGGCGCGCGACGTCAAGCGGCTGGCGCGCAGCCTCGAGTTGCCGCATCACACGCTGTGCTGGAGCGGGACCAAGCCCAACGCCGGCCTGCCGGCAGCCGCGCGTGCGGCACGCTATGGCCTGCTCGCGCAAGCCGCGCGCAAGCACGGCGCGACGCATATCCTGACCGCGCACACCCGTGACGACCAGGCCGAGACGCTGTTGATGCGGATGCTGCGTGGCAGCGGCGTCGCGGGGCTCTCGGCGATGGCGCGCGAGACCGAGCGCGACGGCATCATGCTGACGCGACCGTTGCTCGATATCTCGAAGGCGCAGCTGATCGCGACGCTGAAGAAGGCACGCATCAGCTTTGCCGACGATCCGACCAACCGCGATCCGTCCTTCACGCGGCCGCGGCTGCGCGCGCTGATGCCGCTGCTCGCCGAGGAGGGCGGCGATGCGCGGAATCTGGCACGGCTCGCCGCGCGGATCGCGCGCGCCAACGCCGCGCTGGAGGTGCTGGTCGACGGCGCCGAGCGCTATCTTGCGTTGAAAAGCGAGGATAGCCCGGGCACCGGCTTCGACGCGGCGCTGTTCGCGGTGATGCCGGAGGAGATCCGCCTCCGTCTGCTCAAGCGCGCCATCGACCGCACCGGACATGAGGGGCCGGCCGAACTCGGCAAGGTCGAAACCCTGCTCGCTGCGGTCGATGAGGTCGTCAATCAGCCCTTGGGAAAGCGCGAATCCAAGCTGAAACAGACGCTTGCCGGAGCGGTCATCAGCGTCGCCTCCGGTCGCATCAGGATCAGCCCGGCGCCGCCTCGCCGGGCCCGTTCCCGCTGAACCGGGTTCGATTGTTTCAACCGCTGTCATAATCCGCCAAGGAGGCTTAACCACCCCGGAAAAACACCGGATTCTGCGTCATTTTTTGACCGGGAATCGGGCTAGGATGCGGTAAATAGTCGTGCGTGGTTCCCTTGGCATCGACCCCAGCGGCACCTAGATTGTAGGGCATCGACGGGATGGATTCCCTGGGGATTCCCACAGAGCCTGCCCAAGGATTAGAGAGAGGCCGCGATCCGCGCGACCACGAAGGAAGACCATGAACGCCAATCTGCGGAATTTCGCCCTCTGGGTCATCATTGTCCTGCTGTTGCTGGCGTTGTTCACGCTTTTCCAGAATCCTGGCCAGCGCTCGTCGTCTTCGGACATCTCGTTCTCGCAGCTTCTCACTGAGGTCGATCAGGGCCATGTCCGCGACGTCGTGATTCAGGGGCCCGAGATTCACGGCACCTTCAACAACGGCACCAGCTTCCAGACCTACGCGCCGAGCGACCCGTCGCTCGTGAAGCGCCTCTATGACGCCAAGGTGCAGATCACCGCGAAGGCGCCCGGCGACAACGTGCCATGGTTCGTCTCGCTGCTCGTCTCCTGGTTGCCGTTCATCGCGCTGATCGGCGTCTGGATCTTCTTGTCGCGGCAGATGCAGGGCGGCGCCGGCAAGGCGATGGGCTTTGGCAAGTCGCGCGCCAAGATGCTGACCGAGGCGCATGGCCGCGTCACCTTCGAGGACGTCGCTGGTGTCGACGAAGCCAAGCAGGATCTGCAGGAGATCGTCGAATTCCTCCGCGACCCCGGCAAGTTCCAGCGGCTTGGCGGACGCATTCCGCGCGGCGTTCTGCTGGTCGGCCCTCCCGGCACCGGCAAGACGCTGATCGCGCGCGCGGTGGCGGGCGAAGCCAACGTGCCGTTCTTCACCATCTCCGGTTCTGACTTCGTCGAAATGTTCGTCGGCGTCGGCGCGAGCCGTGTCCGCGACATGTTCGAGCAGGCCAAGAAGAATGCGCCCTGCATCATCTTCATCGACGAAATCGACGCGGTCGGCCGTCATCGCGGCGCCGGCCTCGGTGGCGGCAATGACGAGCGCGAGCAGACGCTGAATCAGCTGCTGGTCGAGATGGACGGCTTCGAGGCCAATGAAGGCGTGATCCTGATCGCGGCGACCAACCGTCCCGACGTGCTCGATCCCGCGCTGCTGCGTCCGGGCCGCTTCGACCGTCAGGTCGTGGTGCCGAATCCGGACGTCGTCGGCCGCGAGCAGATCCTCAAGGTCCACGTCCGCAAGGTGCCGCTGGCGCCGGATATCAACCTCAAGACCATCGCGCGCGGCACCCCGGGCTTCTCGGGCGCCGACCTGATGAACCTCGTCAACGAAGCCGCGCTGACCGCCGCCCGCCGCAACAAGCGGATGGTGACGCAGGCCGAGTTCGAAGAGGCCAAGGACAAGGTGATGATGGGCGCCGAGCGCAAGTCGCTCGTCATGACCGAGGAAGAGAAGTTGCTGACGGCCTATCACGAAGGCGGCCACGCCATCGTCGGCCTCAACGTCGTCGCGACCGATCCGATCCACAAGGCGACCATCATTCCGCGCGGCCGTGCGCTGGGCATGGTGATGCAGCTGCCGGAGCGCGACAAGCTGTCGATGTCGCTCGAGCAGATGACTTCACGCCTCGCCATCATGATGGGTGGCCGTGTCGCGGAAGAGCTGATCTTCGGCCGCGAGAAGGTGACCTCGGGCGCCGCCTCCGACATCGAGCAGGCGACCCGCCTGGCCCGGATGATGGTGACGCGCTGGGGCCTCTCGGAAGAACTCGGCACCGTCTCTTATGGCGAGAACCAGGACGAGGTGTTCCTGGGCATGTCGGTCTCGCGCACCCAGAATGCGTCCGAGGCGACGGTCCAGAAGATCGACTCCGAGATCCGGCGTCTGGTCGAGGAAGGCTACAACGAGGCGACCAAGATCCTCACCGAGAAGCGCCAAGACCTCGAGGCGCTGGCCAAGGGCCTGCTCGAGTTCGAGACGCTGACCGGCGACGAGATCATCGACCTGCTGAAGGGCAAGAAGCCCAACCGCGAGTCGGTGCTGGAGCCGTCGACGCCGCGCGCCTCCGCCGTGCCGCCGGCCGGCAAGCCGCGCCCGCGTCCCGATCCGGACACCGGCATGGAGCCGCAGCCGCAGGCGTAAGCCTCGCCCGCCATGGCCGGCACTTCCGGCAAACCGATTGTGCAAAAGCTCGGCCTCAAGCCGGGCTTTTGTATTTTTGTCGACGGGTTGTCCGTTCCCTATGCCGACATCGTCGGCGAGCTGCCTGCCGATCTGCGGATCGCGAAGACCGCGCGGGCGCCGCTCGATGCCGTGCATCTGTTCGCCGCCGAGGCCAAGGGGCTCGCCGCCAAGCTGCAGCGCTACCGGGAGGCGATCGCGCCCGACGGCATGATCTGGGTGTCGTGGCCGAAGAAGAGCTCAGGCGTCGCGACCGATCTTGACGACAGGGCGGTGCGCGAGATCGGGCTCGCGTCCGGCCTGGTCGACATCAAGGTCTGCGCCGTCGATGCGGTGTGGTCGGGGCTGAAATTCGTGATCCCGGTCAAGGAGCGCGGCAAGCGCTGAGATTGCCACGGCGAATGGGCTTGGCCTCCGTCGGGGCGCCGTGGCATCCTCAAGGCCAAGCCGACAAACGGCACGGTCCGCGCTCTCCGAGGACGCGGCGAGAAAAAGGGGAGGGGAGGCCGATGCGCAAGGCATTCGGCGCGCTTGGCGCCATTTCATTCCTGCTGCTGCCCACCGCTTCATTTGCCGCCGAGGTGCGCGGCGTCACGGCAACCGAAATCAGGATCGGCCAGACCATGCCCTATAGCGGGCCGGTGTCGGCGTTCGGCGCGCTGGGCAAGGGCGAGGCCGGCTATTTCAGGATGCTGAACGAACGCGGCGGCATCAACGGCCGCAAGATCAACCTCATCTCGCTGGACGATTCCTACGCGCCGCCGAAGACGGTGGAGCAGACGCGCCGGCTCGTCGAGAGCGACGAGGTCGCGCTGATCTTCTCCTCGATCGGCACCGCGCACAACACGGCGATCGCAAAATACCTGCAGGGCAAGAATATCCCGCAGCTGTTCCTGGCCTCCGGCGCCTCGAAATTCGGCGACATCGCGCAATTCCCGCAGGCGACGATGGGCGTGCAGGCGCCGTTCCGCTACGAGGCCCGGCTCTATGCGCGCTATGCGCTGGCGAAGAATCCGAACGCGAGATTCGCCGTCATCTCGCAGAACGATGATTACGGCCGCGACTATCTCGCGGGCCTCAAGGACGTGCTCGGCGAGAAATACGATTCGCTCGTGACCGTCGCGACCTATGAGATCACGGACCCGACCATCGACTCGCAGATCGTCAAGCTGAAGGCGACCAATGCCGACGTCTTCGTGATCGCTGCGACGCCGAAATTCGCGGCGCAGTCAATCCGCAAGGCCTTCGAGATCGGTTGGCGGCCGATGACGTTCCTGTCCAACACCGCGGTGTGGATTTCGACCGTGATGCAGCCGGCCGGCGTCGAAGCCGGCACCGGCATCATCTCCACGGCCTATGTGAAGGATCCGGACGATCCGGCCTGGAAGGACGATCCCGGCATGAAGGGCTGGCGCGATTTCATGACCCGGTACGTGCCCGAAGGTGATCAGCACGACACCAACTACGTCAACGCCTACAACAGTGCGATGGCGCTCGAGGCAGTGCTGAAGGCCTGCGGCGACGATCTCTCGACCGAGAACATCCTGCGGCAGGCGTTCGCGATCAAGGAGCTAGAATTGCCGATGCTGCTGCCCGGCATCAAGGTCAACACCTCGCCGGCCGACCATGTGCCGGTCGACCAGATGCAGCTGATGCGCTTCAACGGCAAGACCTGGGATCGCTTCGGCGAGCTCCAGACGGGGAATTAGGTTGAGATCGAATGCACGTCTGCACTCGCGCCCCGACTAGACCCGTCATCCTGAGGAGGCGCGCAGCGCCGTCTCGAAGGATCGACGGCCGGGCTGCGAGATCAGGGCCGTGCATCCTTCGAGGCTCGCTCCGCTCGCACCTCAGGATGACGGGATAGGCGGCGTTGCCGCTCTGGACAACGAAGCAGCGCAGCAGGCTAGTTCGAACTTGGGGCGGCCGGCACCGCGCCGGCTCTCTCGTCCGACCGCACATGGATGACGGCGATGTCGTCCCGGTAGAGCCGCTTCCAGCCCTTGAGGTGATCCAGCGCGTTTCCGGCGGGAGAGCCTGAGCTCAGCAGCGTGGCGTCGATCCGGTATTTGTCGAGCAGGTCCAGCAGCTGGCCGACGTCGCGGGCTTCGAGCGCGGCGTAATAGTCGAGCACGAATTGCTCGCCATAGAGCTCGGCGCGGCCGTCGATGAACACCTTCATGTCGCGGATGACCATGTAGCCGCCGAACGGTGCGGTGCTGAACACGCGCTGCGCCTTGTGTTGCTGGAGCACGTCGACCGCGGCAACGGGCGAGAATTCCGGCAGGAATTTGAACTCGTGCCGCGCGACGAACATCGTCGTCGTCACCCATGCTCCGATCACCATCGCGATGAGAGCCGCGATCGTGACGACGGGGATGGAGCGTCCTTGCTCGAAGCGGGCGGCGCGGACGCCTGCCATTCCCCATTGTTCGGCGATCGGCTTGGCGAGCACCAGCGGCGCGATGAACGCGAATACCTCGATGTTGCGGATATGACTCAGCGCCATCCAGATCAGCCCGAGCAGCAGCAGGATCCGCGGCACCGATAGCGTCAGCCCGCGACAGCAGATGGCGCCGATCAGGCCGAGCAGCGTGGCTTCGAAGAAGCTGGGCTTGCTGAAATCCGCGGGCAGCCATTCGCCGATCATTGACAGAAGCTTGCCGAGGCTCAGGATCTTGGTCGCGCCCAGCAGGCTATTCCAGCCATAGGGCGTCACGCAGCTTGCGGCCAGCGCAGCGACGCCGAACAATCCCCATCGCACGATGAGCTGCCGGCGGCGGCCGGGCTCCGCGCTCCACACCGCCTCCAGTCCGATCGGCCCGATCAGCGCCAGGCCGAGCACGAAGCCGCCATGCAGGTTGGCCCACAGCGCCATCAGCGGCAGCAGCCACCATGATGGATAAGTGCGGCGATCCGCTGATGCCATCAGGCCGCCGATGAACGCCAGCAGCACCGGCAGCGCCAGCACATGCGGTCGCGCGAAGAAGTGGATCGTCGACAGCAGCAGCGCCAGCGCTGCGATCAGGAGTGCACGCGCCGGATCGAAATACGGGCTCAACAGGTGCAGGAAGATCGCGACCGTCGCACCGATCGCCACCGACGTCAGGATCACCGGCCCGGCCCAATCGCCGCCGTACACCAGGGCGTACGCCACCTGCGACAGCCACGAACTCGAAATCCAGGGCTCGCCGAAACGGGTGAACGAGAACACGTCTGATGTCGGCATCGCGCCGTGTTCGAGGATCCACTGTCCGACCCTGATCTGCCACTCGGTGTCGGAATCGCGCAGCAGGATCTCACCAGCGGAGAGATAGAACAGATAGGCGCCCACGGCGGCGCACAGCGGCAGCAATCCTCGTACCGCGCTACGGCTGCTCACGCTGCTGGTGATGGAGAGTGACATGCGCTTTCTTGGTTCGGCCCGGGATATCGAGGCAACGCCACGCGTGACGTCGGGCGTACTCGACCACGGCTTCCGATAAATTCGGGTAAATGCGACCGCGATGTCGCGGGTCTGCGCGAGATCGGATGTCTCGATTTCGAGCGATCATCTTAGGGTGCGATTTACCATCTCGATCATGCTCGGATCCGATCGCAAGCTGCCGCGCGCGGGCAGTGGGCCACCGAACCCTGTGGTCGGCGCTGGCCGGCACCCGTAACGCTGCCGATTCAATCAGAGGTGGCACCTGCGGCCGTCGCAAAATCCTTACAATTCCAGCTTGTCATTCAGTCTGAATAGTTGTTCACTTCTTCAGACGGTTGCGGGATCAACCGTTCAAAACATTGAAGACGCGTGTGTTCTGCCGGTGGGCGCCGGCCAGGGCATGCGGTGGGGGGCGGAACGCCATGGTCTACCGGCGAACTCATCAGGTCGTGAAACGGCTGGCTGCCCGGCGCAGCGCCATCCTGTCGGCTGCGCGGGACGCGGCGGCGGCGGGCGGCATGGCGGCGGTCCAGATCGCACCCGTCGCGGTGCGGGCCAATGTCGCGGCCGGCACCGTCTATCGCTATTTCCCGTCGAAGGCCGAGCTGATCTCGGAATTGATCACGGAGGTCTCGCGCGACGAATTGTCCGCGATCCGGCGCGCCGCAGAGGCCGCGCCCGGACCCTCATCGGCGCTGGCCGCCGCGGTGACGACCATTGCGGTCCACGTGCTGTCGCAGCGCAAGCTGGCCTGGGGCATCCTCGCCGAGCCGGTTGATGTCGACGTCACCGCCTCGCGCCTTGCCAGCCGCCGCGATATTTCCGGCGAGCTTGCCATGCGCATCGACGCTGCCGTGCGCGCCGGACATCTGCCGGCGCAGGATACGGCGCTGGCCGCCACCGCCCTGCTCGGCGCGCTGCATGAAGCGCTGGTCGGCCCGCTGGCGCCGTCAAATCTGGACGATCCGATCAAGCTGCGCGATGCGGTGCAGACCGTGACGCTGCTCGCGCTGCGCGCGGTCGGCGTGATGGATGCACGCGCCCGTGGTCTTGTGGTGCAGGCGACGACCCCGGCGAAGGCCCTGGTCGGGGCCTGAGATCGCGGCTGCGCGGCGAACACTTCCGTCGCATTGGCGTTGTAGGTTGAGGCTGGGTTCAACCAACCTCACGGAGCAACGCATGACGACGACCCATGGTTCGGCCAAATGGCAGGGTGGCATCAAGGACGGCAAGGGCGCGATCTCGACCAAGAGCGGCGCGCTCTCGGATTACCCCTATGGCTTCGCCAGCCGCTTCGAGGGCAAGCCCGGCTCGAATCCCGAAGAGCTGATCGGCGCGGCGCATGCCGCCTGCTTCACGATGGCGCTGTCGTTGATCCTGGGCGAAGCCAAGCTGACGGCCGAGCACATGGAGACCAAAGCCGACGTGACCCTCGAGAAGGTCGCCGACGGCTTTGCCATCACCGCCGTGCACCTGACGCTGTCGGCGAAGATCCCGGGCGCCGATAACGCAACGTTCCAGGAATTGGCGGGCAAGGCCAAAGCCGGATGCCCGGTGTCGAAGCTGCTCAACACCAAGATCACGCTCGACGCGTCGTTGCAGGGCTGACGGTCTGGAGCGCGGCATTCGGGCCACGCCGATGCGCGGCCCAGCGCGGCGGGCTAAAGCTGCGCGTCGCCGTTCGGTCCGACCGAGGCGATGCGCAGCATGTTGGTGGTGCCGGGCGCGCGGAGCGGCACACCGGCGACGATGATGACGCGCTGGCCGGCCTTGGCAAACCCGTCCCGGAATGCGATCGAGCCGGCGCGTTCAACCATGTCGTCGAGATCGTGGGCATCCTCGGCAACCACGCAATGCACGCCCCACACCACCGACAGCTTGCGGCCGGTCACGAGGTTCGGCGTGATCGCGACCACCGGCACCTTGGGGCGCTCGCGCGCCACCCGGATTGCGGTCGAGCCTGACGACGTCCAGCAGATGATCGCCGACAGATCGAGCGTCTCGGCGATCTGCCGCGCGGCGTCGGCAATGGCATCGCCCACCGTCGCCTCGGGATCGACGCGCTGTGCGTTGATCACGCTGCGATAGGTCGGGTCGCGCTCCACCTCCTCGCCGATCCGGTTCATGGTCGAGACCGCTTCGACCGGGAATTTGCCGGCGGCGGATTCCGCCGACAGCATGATAGCGTCGGCGCCCTCGTAGACGGCGGTGGCGACGTCGGAGACCTCGGCGCGCGTCGGTACCGGTGACTGGATCATCGATTCCAGCATCTGGGTCGCGACCACCACCGGCCGGCCGGCGCGGCGCGCCATCCGGATCATCTGCTTCTGCAGGCTCGGCACCCGCTCCAGCGGCAGCTCAACACCGAGATCGCCGCGGGCCACCATCAGTGCGTCCGCCACCTCGATGATGTCGGCGAGGCGGTCGATCGCCTGCGGTTTCTCGATCTTGGCCATCACGGCGGCGCGGCCGCGGATCATCTTCTTGGCCTCGATCACGTCCTCGGCGCGCTGCACGAAGGACAGTGCGACCCAGTCGATCCCCTCCGGCAGCGCGGCTTCGAGATCGGCGCGGTCCTTTGGGGTCATCGCGGAGACCGGCAGATCGGTGTCGGGCAGGCTGACGCCCTTGCGGTCCGACATCTTGCCGCCGATCACGACGCGCGTGACCGCGCGGTCGGGCGAGGTTTCCTCGGCGATCAGCCGCACCTTGCCGTCGTCGAGCAGCAGCGCGTGGCCGGGCCGGAGCGCGGCGAGGATTTCCGGATGCGGAAGCTGGACGCGGCTGTTGTCGCCCGGCGTCTTGTCGGAATCCAGAATGAAGCTCTGGCCGTTCTTGAGCTGGGTCGACCCTTCCGCGAAGGCGCCGACCCGCAGCTTCGGCCCTTGCAGGTCGACCAGGATGCCGATCGGCCGACCGTAGCCCGATTCGACATTGCGGATGGTCTTGACCAGCTCCCGCATCTTGTCATGCGGGGTATGGCTCATGTTGATGCGGAATACGTCGGCACCCGCCTCGAACAGCTTGCGGATCATCGCGCTGTCTGAGGAGGCCGGGCCAAGCGTTGCGAGGATCTTGATTCGGCGCAGTCGTCTCATTGTTTGTTTCCGGGTGGTGCGGCTGGCGGCAGACCCGACGCGCCCGGAGGCGCTGCGCCCGGCGGCGGGTTGGGCAGGCCCGGCATCGCCCCGGGGCTTCCCGGGGCCACGCCGCCCGGCATTCCCGGTACTTTCTGCGGCTGTTGTTCGTTGGCTTCGGTCAGCTGGACGGTCCATGCACGCTGCTCGCCGGTGTCGACCTCGAAGAAGCCGGTGCGGTCAAAGCCCCGCGCCAGGCAATTCTCGGTCCCCTTGATGGTGAATTCCTTGTCGCGCGAGCACATGAAGGCCTGACCGGACCATTCGCCGCCGCGATCGTAGTCGAGAGCGTAGATGTAGTAGTAGCGCGCCACAAGATTGCCGCGCAGCAGGGTCTCGCAGGTCCGCGACGACACATTCCACCAGCCCTCCGTGGTCCAGCCCTCGGCATCCTTGTAGCCGAGCGCGATCCCGACCCGGCTCGAGGTGTTGTTGCAGAGCCGGAAATCGGCGGCCGCCGGGCTCGTCCACAGGCACGCCGCCACAAGCGCCAGCACCGGCAGGATGCAGGCCAGGATCAGGCGGATGGTGCGGGGAGCTGAGGCGAGAGAATCTATTGGGCTCATGCGGCGAAGCTATATCAAATCATTGTCGATTTCGCGTGCCCGGCTGGCACTGTCAACGGGCGGGCGCCCGTCCCCCACGCCGCGGGACCGTGGCCAGTGTGGCCGGCTAGGTCCGTATTGCGCGTCGATATGGCAAAATCTGTGACAATTCCCACCTGATATCAATATGGTGAGCGCATCACACCGGGATCACGATCATGAGTATTGACGACAAAACCAGAACAGAACTTGAGGCCGCGGTGTTCCGGCGCCTCGTCGATCATCTGCGCAACCGGACCGATGTGCAGAACATCGACCTGATGAACCTTGCCGGCTTCTGCCGCAATTGCCTGTCCAACTGGATGAAGGAAGAGGCTGACGCCAAGGGCCTTGCGGTGAGCAAGGACGAGAGCCGCGAGGCCGTCTACGGCATGCCCTATGAGGAGTGGAAGGCGAAGTATCAAGGCGGCGCGACGCCGGAGCAGCTCGCGGCGATGAAGAAGGCCCAAAGCGGGCACTAAGCAAACGTCATTTCGGGGCGATGCGACAGCATCGAACCCGGAATCTCGAGATTCCGGGTTCGTCCTTCGGACGCCCCGGAATGACGTTGTTCCATCCTCGTTTGCATCTCCTGTGGGCGCGCTGTGGATGAGCGCGATGTTTCCTTGACGGGACGTGCTCCAAAATCGAGGGTCGCCCGCAACAAGCGGTGCGCGTGGCGCGTATTCGCGCGACATTTCATTGCCATTTCAGGAGTACGCGATGGCCACCACGTCTGCCGCCGTTCAGGATGAACCCGCAACGCGATTTGCCAAGGACCAGCTCAAATCCATCATCGAGCGCATCGAGCGGCTGGAAGAGGAAAAGAAGACCATCTCGGACGATATCCGCGACGTCTATGCCGAGGCCAAGGGCAACGGCTTCGACGTCAAGGCGCTGCGCACCATCGTGCGCCTGCGCAAGCAGGACGCCAACGAGCGCCAGGAGCAGGAAACCATCCTGGAGACCTATATGCAGGCGCTCGGGATGCTCTGAGGCGGCAGGCGGGCCGCTCTGGCGTCGTCAAGGGCCCGCCCGAGGTAACTCGCCCAATCCTCTCGGCGAGGCTTGGGTGATATCCCGGGATTTGCTAGACTGCCGGTGAGGTAACCGGGCAGAGCGTTCAGATGGACGTGCCAGGACCAGAGCGTCGGCTCGCTGCGGTCCTCGCCGCCGACATGGTCGGCTTTAGCCGCCTGATGGAGGCTGACGAGACGGGCACCCTTGCGCGCCTCAAGACCCATCGGATCGAACTGATCGATCCGGCCATCACCAAGAATCGCGGCCGCATCATCAAGACCACCGGCGACGGCCTGCTGGTCGAATTCCACAGCGTCGTCGATGCGGTGCTGTGCGCGGCCGAGGTGCAGCGCCGGATGGCCAAGCGCAACACCGACGTCGCGCCGGCGCGGTGGATGCAGTTTCGCATCGGCATCAATCTCGGCGATGTGATCGTCGACGGCGCCGACATCTTCGGCGACGGCGTCAATGTCGCGTCCCGGCTCGAGGTGCTGGCCGAACCCGGCGGCATCTGCATTTCCGGCGCGGTCCGCGATCAGGTCGGCGATCGCCTGGAAGATCTGAGCTTCGAGGATCTCGGCGACCAGACCGTCAAGAACATCGCGCGCCCGATCCGGGTCTTCCGCATCCATCTCGAATCGAGCGCCAGATCAGCAACCGACCATCCGAGTGCGGCGGCCGCGCCTGTCGTCGCCAAAAAGCCTTCGATCGCCGTGTTGCCGCTCGTCAATATGAGCGGCGATCCCGAGCAGGAATTCTTCGCCGACGGTCTTACCGAGGATATCATCACCGAGCTGTCGCGGTTCCACGATCTGCTCGTGATCTCGCGCAACTCGACCTTCGTGTACAAGGGCAAGGCGGTGAAGGTGCAGGACGTCGCGAAGGAATTCGCGGTTGACTATGTGCTGGAGGGCAGCGTGCGCAAGGCAGGCGGCCGGATCCGCGTCACCGTGCAGCTGATCGATGCCGAGGCCGACCGGCACGTCTGGGCCGAACGCTACGACCGCGAGCTCGCCGACATCTTCGCCATCCAGGACGAGATGACGCGCGCGATCGTGTCGACCTTGCCGGGCCGCGTCGAGGCCGCCGCCCATGACCGCGTCAAGCGCAAGCCGACCGACAACATGGCGGCCTATGAGTGCGTGCTCGCCGCCAAGGTGCTGCATCATCGCTCGGCGCGCGACGACAATGCGGAAGCGCAGCGTTTGCTCGAGCGGGCCATCGTGCTCGATCCCAACTACGCTCATGCGCACGCCTGGCGGGCCTGCGTGCTCGGCCAGACCTGGGTCTACAGTTGGTGCGACGACCGCGACGCGACCTTCGCGCAGGTGGCGGCCGAGCTCGAGATCGCGCTCAAGCTCGACGACAATGACAGCGACGTACACCGGATCCTCGCGGCGCTGAACCTCAACCGCGACGACCACGACAAGGCCGCCTTCCACCAGGAGCGCGCGCTCGCGCTCAACCCCAACTACGATCTCGTCGTCGTGCAGCAGGGCGAGCTCCTGACCTGGCTCGGGCGGCCGGAGGAGGGCATCGACTGGATCAAGCGGGCGATGCGCCTCAATCCGTTCCATCCGGAGCGGTTCTGGAGTCATCTCGGCCGCGCCTGCTATTGCGCCGAGAAATACGCCGACGCCGCCGAGGCGTTCTCGCGGATCACGCGGCCCGATCATACCCATCACGCCTTCCTTGCCGCGACATTGGCGCAGATGGGCAATTCGGTGGCGGCCTCAGCCCATGCAGCCGAGGTGCTGAAGCGCGAGCCGGCCTTCTCGGTCGCCGGGCATTTGGCAACCCAGCACTACAAGCGCGAGCCCGACCGGGCGCGTTACGAGACCGGCCTGCTCAAGGCGGGGCTGCCGGCTTGAACCGCTGATGAAGTGATGTTGTCGGCAGAAGCCTAGCGCAGCGAGGCGGTGCGCAGCACGAAGGATTGGGTGGTCAGGAGGGCGGTCGCCGAGCCGGAGAAGCGATCGCAGGTCATGCCCATCATCGGATCTTCTGAGAAGGTCATGGCGACGGCGGCCTGCGGCTTCACGAAGTGCGCCCGCATCATGTTCATGTCGGTGTCGCCAAGCACCGTGGTCAGCATGCCGCTGCTCGCGCTCGGCGCCAGCATCACGACGCGCATCCAGATGTCGTTGCCCTTGGCGGCCGAGATCCGCGCCGACGTCGTGATCACGCCCTGGCTAGCGGTGCCCTTCGCAACGACGGTGTTGATTTCGGTGGCCGGCGCTGCCGTATTGCGCGCCGGGCGCACATTGCGCGGGATCGGCGCGGTCGCCGCGACGATATTGGCGCGATCGACCGGTGAGGATGCAGCCGGCGCATAAGCGAGCGCTTTGTTGAAGTTGTCCGTCGTGCTGGCGGTGGTCTGCGGATCGGAGCCGACGACCGCCTCACGCGCCTTCACCGCGGCGATCTGCGCCGCCGATGCCTGCTTCGGCGCCGCGGAGTCGTCACCCCAGAAACCGCGGGCATTGATGATGTCGGCGGGCGATTGCGGTGCTGTGTTCTCGGCGGTCTGCACCACCTGCACCGCCGGCTTCGCCTTCGGCATCGGGACGAACTGCGCGTCGGCGGCGGCGAGTTGGATGGCGGCGGCGAATTGCTGCGGCTTGGCGCGCGGCAGCGGAACGGGGTCGGCGGATTTGGCGGGCGCTGCGGCCGCAACCACGGTCGGGGCGGCGGGCTTGTCGTTCACGGCGGCCGCGCCTTCGTCTTCATCGTCGCCCGACTTGCCGCCACCGAACAGCTTCGCGAACAGGGTCGGCTTGCTGATGGTCGCAGCATCGTCGCCATTGCCGCGGCGCTCGATGTCGGCCTTGGCGAGTTCATAGCCCTTCAGCGGCGTGCCGTCGGTCGGGACATGGACGGTGCGGCCGTCCGGGAACACCCGGACCAGCTGCTCGCGGGTCATCCGAGGCCAGTGGCGAATGCCGCCGGTGTCGAGATGCACGAACGGTGAGCCCGAGGTCGGATAGAAGCCGACGCCGCCGCGCTGCAAGCGCAGACCGGCGAAGCGGATCTGCTCCAGCGGCACGCCCGGAATGAAGAAGTCCATCGCATGCCCCAGCATGTGCTGGCTGTGGCGCGCAACGCCCGAGGAGCGGCGGCGGAGCATGGCGTTGGTGGCAGGGGCGCGATAGGCGGAGATGATCTGGATCGGCTGCTTGCCGCCGACGTCGCCGTACACTTCCCAGAGGATGTCGAAGAGGTGACGGTCCATCACCGTCTCATCCTGGGAGCGCCAGTCGCGCAGGAAGTGATTGAGCTGCTTCAGCGCGGCTTCATCGTAGCGGCCATCGCGCTTGAAGGTGACTGTGAGGTCTTCGCCGGAATGGGTGTGATGGAAGGAGAGGGTGCGGGTCTGGTTCAGCGCAGTCGCATCGTGCACCGAGCCGGCGCCCGCCAACAGCAATAGCGCGCTCAGGCCGACGTGGTATCCGGCCTTAGGCAGCGACAGCGGTTTGTAGCGGCGTGCGAAAGCCAGCACTATGAGCCCACCCAGTCGACGAGCGTTCGGTCGGCATCTTCGCAGACCCCCTGCGGAAGACGGTGAACGCTTTCTTAAAGCGGGAGGGTTAACCGAGGTTTACCGACCCGCCCCCAAGTTGGGCTTAACTAACTGGGGGAGTGTGGCAAAAGATAGCCCTGTTCCCCGGACCCACGGTAAATGGTTAACGTAAACGATCTCGCTTTTTGAGCGAGATCGTTGATTTTGCTTCAAAATTTATCGTAATCGGGCCAAGAGGCAGATCAGCGGGTAATCACCCGGCGCGGCTGCTGGGCCTGGCCACGGCGGACCGGCTGCGGCTCCGGCTGGCCGAATCCACCGAACAGGCGCTCGAAGAAGTTCGGTCCGGAGGAGCCAAAGCCGCTGTTGTCGCCGGCGACGTTGACGCCCGGAGGCAGGCTGCTGCTCGGCGGCCGCGCGTAGCTCGGCTGGGCGTGCGCAACCACCGTTTCGAGATCCTTGCCGCGGCTGTTCTTGAGCAGCGACAGCATGGCGGCGTCGCGGCCGTAGATGTCCCTGCGGATTTGCAGCTTGCCGCCGTCGTCCACGAACGCGGTCTGGTAGGTGATGTTGACCGGGATCGGCGTCGGGAATTTCAGATCGACTTCGCTCGAGCCGTACATGCTGCGGATCCGCTCCGGCGTGTAGTGCTGGTTCGGCTCGGTGATGTTGAGCAGCACGGACGCGTACTGATCCGGATTCTGCACGCGCATGCAGCCGTGGCTGAAGGCGCGCTCATCCTTCGCGAACAGATACTTGTCCGGCGTGTCGTGCTGATAGACCAGGAACTTGTTCGGGAAATTGAAGCGGATGCGGCCGAGCGCGTTGGCTTCACCGGGCGGCTGCGAGACGTGGATCGAGCCGTCGCGGTTGCGCTCGAGCTTGAGGCCCATGCGCTGCAGCACCGTCGGATCCTGCTGCAGGGCCGGCAGATACTCGTTGTAGATGATCGACGGCGGCACGTTCCAGGTCGGGTTGACCGTGATGTATTTCATCGTCTCGGTCAGAAGCGGCGTGGCGTGCTGGCCGGGCTTGCCGGTGACGACGCGCGTGGTCCAGACCTGTGCGCCGTTCTGCATCACCTTCAGCGTATAGTCGGGGATGTTGAGGATCACATAGGCATTGCCGACATTGGCGGCGCCGAGCTGGCGGGGCAGCCAGCGCCAGCGCTCCATGTTGACGAGCACGGTGTCGATCTGGCGGTCGCGCTTCGGATTGTTCAGCGCCTTGACCGTGCGATCGTCGAGCACGCCGGTCGCCTTGAGGTCGACGCTATTCTGGAATTTCTCCACCGCCCGCGCCACCGTCGCGTCATACTTGGTGCTGTCGGCATCCTCGGTGATGCCAAGCTTGTTGCGCAGATCCGGCACGCGCGGATCGTCCATCTCGACCGCGGCCTGCTTCTTGCGCGCGGGCACGTATTTCAGCGCGGGGCCGTCGGCGATCGTGATCACCGGGCCGTCGCCCTGGCCGCGCAGCTCGGCGAGCTTCTTCTTCAGCTCCTTGTAGAGCTTCTGCGGCGGGTTGTAGCCGTCGAGCGCGGCGGAGGCGTCCTTGGCCGAGGTCACATTGGCGAACACTTCGGCCGGATCGATCGGGTGCTCCGGATAGAGGATATCCGCCGACACCTGCGACCAGTGCATGCGGCCGCTCTGGGCCTGGCGGGCATAGTCCAGCATGCTGGCCGCGAGCTTCAGCTCGGCGTCGGCCAGCGCATCGGGCGTCGTTGCCGCAGTGAAATCCGGCACCGGATAGTCTGATACATCGAGGCCGTCGGCGGCCGCATCCTTCAGGCGGGCGATGACGCCGTTGCCGGCGTCGGTCAACTTGCCGGCCTTGGTGAAGACCGGCGCATATTCGCGCGCCGAATAGAACTTCTCGGCCGCGGCGCGCTCGTTCTTGCGATCGAAGGTGCGCAGCGACTTGCTGGCGAGCAGCTCGCGCAGCTTGTCGGCGACCGGCTGATCCTCGGCGGGAAGGTTGCTCGCAGCCTTCGCGGGCTCAGCAGCCGGAGCTGCGGCAGTCGCGGGAGCCGGAGTTGCGGCGGGGGCTGTGGCCGTTGCAGGGGCGGGTGCAGCCGCAGCCGGCGCGACTGCGGTATCGGTCTTCGGTGTATCGATCTTGGGCGCATCGGCGGGCTTGGTCGCCGGCGCAGTGGCGACATCGGCAGGCTTCGGATCGACGGCCTTTGCGGTCGCGCTCGGCTCTGCCGGCTTTGCATCGACAGGCTTGGCATCGACGGGCTTGGCTTCGGTGGCCTGCACTTCGGCGGGCTTCACTTCCGCCGGCTTGGCGGCGTCGGGCAGCGCGGCAGTGGTGTCGGCCTTGAAATCGCTTGCGGTGGGCGGCGGCACATTGGCCGGCTCGGGGCGCGGGATCGCGGCGTCGATCGCCAGTTCCGAGGCGCTGGAGCGAGGCGTGTCCTGCGCGAAGGCCGAGCTCGCGGACACCGTGAGGAAGGTCGCCGCGACGGTCATCAAGACGCGGTCAAATCCTCGACGGTTGTTCGAACAGTCACGCATTTTCGCACCCCCTGGGTGGAACTGCCCCTCAGAGTCTGGAGCAGTTCAAATCGGTATTCGGTTTCATAGCTTGCGCGGAAGCGCCGGCCTCTCAAGCGACTCGTATGCCTGCCCGCAATCAACGCAGACGATACATTTGCCCCTCTTATGCAGCCAGCGCCTTGCGGGGCAACTCACGACAAACTGACCTCGAAGCAGCTGATTTCGCTCGGGCCGTGCGTTTTTGCCACGCGGCACAGCCTTTGTCTGTCACCGACGGGACACGGTTCAAAAGGTTCCCTGGTATGGCCCTGTCGGGCTCAGGTTCAGCTGGCGTCGCTTGTGCGCGTGCCGGCCGCGGCTTCGTCGAGCTTGCGGTAGAGGGTCGAGCGGCCGATCTTGAGGCGGCGCGCGACCTCCGACATCTGGCCGCGATAATGCGAAATCGCGAACCGGATGATCTCGTTCTCGAGATCTTCTAGCGGGCGCATCTCGCCCGCGGCATTGAGCATCGAGAGGCCCCCCGCGGTGGGCAGGGCAGAGGTTGCCGGTATTTCATTACCGGAAATCATGGCGGGTGCCGTGGAGGGCGACACCACCAGCGGCTCGCCCTGTGGGGATTTGCCATCCGGCACCGGCGTCGTTCCCTGCGGGAAGTCGGCGAGCCCGAGCTGGTCGCCGTCGCTCATCACCACGGCGCGATACACCGTATTCTCGAGCTGGCGGATGTTGCCCGGCCAATCGAGCTGCGCCAGATGCGCCATCGCATCGCCGCTGATGCCGGTGATGTTGCGGTTCTCCTCGGCGCAGAATCGCGCCAGGAAATGCCGCAGCAGATGCGGAATGTCTTCGCGCCGCTGCCGCAGCGCCGGAATGGTCAGCGGCAGCACATGCAGGCGATAGAACAGGTCCTCGCGGAACTGGCCGCCCTTCACGAGATCGAGCAGCTTGCGGTTGGTCGCCGAGATGATGCGGACATCGACCTTGACCGGCTTGCGGCCGCCGACCGCCTCGACGGTGCCTTCCTGCAGCGCGCGCAGCAGCTTCACCTGCGTGGCCAGCGGCAATTCGCCGACCTCGTCGAGGAACAGCGTGCCGCCATGGGCCTCGGCAAACTTGCCTTGGTGGCGCTCGGTGGCGCCGGTGAAGGCGCCCTTCTCGTGGCCGAACAGGATCGATTCGACGAGATTGTCCGGGATCGCGCCGCAGTTCACCGCAACAAACGGCTTGGCCTTGCGCTCGCTGCTGCCGTGGATGGCGCGCGCGAACAGTTCCTTGCCGACGCCGGACTCGCCCTCGATCAGCACCGGGATGGTCGAGGATGCGGCTTTCTGCGCCGTGCGCAGCACCCCTGCCATCGCCTCGCTGCGGGTGATGATGTCGGTGAAGGTCAGCCGGCCCTCGCGGCTGTGGCGGATGCGCTGCAATTCGCCTTTCAGCGCCGACGCGTTGAGGGCATTGCGCAGGCAGACCTGCAGCCGTTCGAAGCCGACCGGCTTGACGACGAAATCCTGGGCACCGGCGCGCATCGCCGACACCACATTGTCGATGCCGCCATGCGCGGTCTGCACGATGACCGGGATGTTCAAACCAGCTTCACGAATTTTTGCGAGGACTCCAAGACCGTCGAGGCCCGGCATCACGAGGTCGAGCACGACGGCATCGATCGCCTGCGTCTCGGATGCGGTCAGGGCCGCTATCGCCGCGTCGCCACTGTCCACGACGAGGGGCTCATAGCCGCACTTCTGCACCATGTTTTCAACCAAACGACGCTGTACGGCGTCATCATCGGCGATCAAAATGGTGGCAGCCATGGTTTTCCCCGCACGCTACGTTTATCTGTCTCGAATCGGGGCAATGTCGCCGATGCCGATTAACGCACTCTTAAACCTTGCAAACCCGCCTTCATTCCGCCGCCGCCGACATCTTTCCGACTGAAGTAAGGTTACGAACAAGATGACCTCGCGCTCCAAAACTGCCTCCTCGAAGTCTGCTCCCGGCAAGTCTGCTCTCAGCAAGGCCGCTCTCCGCAAGGAAGCCGCGCTGCGCAAGACGGCCGCGCAACGCAAACCGGCCGCAGCCGGCCCGGCGGCGAAACCGGCAGCCGGCAAGACCGGCAAGCTTCCGGAATGGAATCTGGCGGATCTCTACTCCGGTATCGACGCGCCGGAAGTTGCGCGCGATTTGCAGAAAATGGATGCAGATTGCGTCGCGTTTGAGACCGACTACAAGGGCAAGCTTGCCGAAAATACCGGCAAGGAGGGCGGCGGAAAGTGGCTGGCCGGGGCGATCAGGCGCTATGAGGCGATCGACGATCTGGCTGGCCGTCTCGGCTCTTATGCCGGCCTGGTCCACGCCGGCGACAGCGTCGATCCCGCGATCTCGAAATTCTACGGCGACGTCTCCGAACGGCTGACGGCCGCCTCGGTGCATCTCCTGTTCTTCGCGCTGGAGCTCAATCGCGTTGACGATGACGTGATCGAGCGCGCGATGGCCGAACCCACGCTCGGCCACTACCGGCCGTGGATCGAGGATCTGCGCAAGGACAAGCCGTACCAGCTCGAGGATCGCGTCGAGCAGCTCTTCCACGAGAAGGCGCAGAGCGGCTACGCGGCCTGGAACCGGCTGTTCGACCAGACCATCTCCGACCTGCGCTTCAAGATCAGCGGCAAGGAGCTCGCGATCGAGCCGACGCTGAACCTGTTGCAGGACAAGGCCGGCGACAAGCGCAAGTCCGCCGCGCAGGCGCTCGCCAAGACCTTCAAGGACAATGAGCGCACCTTCGCGCTGATCACCAATACGCTGGCCAAGGACAAGGAAATCTCCGACCGCTGGCGGGGCTTCCAGGACGTCGCGGATTCCCGCCACCTCAACAACCGCGTCGAGCGCGAGGTGGTCGACGCGCTGGTCGCCTCGGTGCGCGCGGCCTATCCGAAGCTGTCGCACCGCTACTACGCGTTGAAGGCCGGCTGGTTCAAAAAGAAGAAGCTGCCGCATTGGGACCGCAACGCGCCGCTGCCGTTCGCGGCGACCGGCACCATCGCATGGCCCGAGGCGCGCAACATGGTGCTGTCGGCCTATAACGGTTTCTCGCCGAAGATGGCCGAGATCGCGGAGCGCTTCTTCAGCGATCGCTGGATCGATGCGCCGGTGCGTCCCGGCAAGGCGCCCGGTGCGTTCTCGCATCCGACCACGCCGTCGGCGCACCCCTATGTGCTGATGAACTATCAGGGCAAGCCGCGCGACGTGATGACGCTGGCGCATGAGCTCGGCCACGGCGTCCATCAGGTGCTGGCAGCGAAGAACGGCGCGTTGATGGCGCCGACGCCGCTGACGCTGGCGGAGACCGCGAGCGTGTTCGGCGAAATGCTGACCTTCAAGCGGCTGCTTTCCCAGACCAAAAACGCCAAGCAGCGCCAGGCGCTGCTCGCGGGCAAGGTCGAGGACATGATCAACACCGTGGTGCGACAGATCGCGTTCTATTCGTTCGAGCGCGCGGTTCATACCGAGCGCAAGAATGGCGAGCTCACCGCCGAGCGGATCGGCGAGCTGTGGCTCAGCGTGCAGGGCGAGAGCCTCGGGCCCGCGATCGAGATCAAGCCGGGCTACGAGACGTTCTGGATGTACATCCCGCATTTCATCCACTCGCCGTTCTACGTCTACGCCTATGCGTTCGGCGATTGCCTGGTGAACTCGCTCTATGCGGTCTACGAGCACGCATCCGACGGTTTCGCAGAGCGCTATCTCGACATGCTCGCGGCCGGCGGCACCAAGCATTACTCCGAGCTGCTGCGGCCGTTCGGGCTCGACGCCAAGGACCCGAAATTCTGGGACGGCGGCCTGTCCGTCATTGCCGGCATGATCGACGAGCTGGAGACGATGGGCTGACGACCATCGGCCTTCCGGCTGGCCCAGCATCAGATTCGTGCGGCGTTTTTTGCGCCTCACGGCATGATCATCCCATGACGCCCGGGTTTGGGAGATCAATCCTGCCGAAGGGGCGGCCGTCGCTCGATCGGGGTGAATCGGGGACGATTTGTGGTTCAAATCGCCCGATCGGGACCACGCCGTTGCCCTGCCAACCTGTTTGCGGTAATGGCTCGCAGAACGCGAATTTCTGACTGGGGACAGCGATGGCAGACCATAGCGAAGTGGCCTATACGACCGCCGACGGCAACGATTACGTGGCGCATGAGCAGACCTATGAAGGGTTTCTCATACTGGTCAAATACGGCACCATCAGCGTCGCCATCCTCCTCGCCTTGATGGCCTATTTCCTGGTCTGATCCTCTGATCGGCTAGCGGCATCGCCGTCCCGCGGCGATGCCGGAATTCCTGTCGAAACCCGGATGGAAAAACCGGGTATCCAATCTGGCGAAAATAACGCTAGTTTGAAGACGCGTGCGCCGCTCGCGCCGCCGGAGGGCCCATGAAGATCGCCGTTGCCAAGGAAATCGATGCGTCCGAGCCGCGGGTTGCGGTCTCGCCCGATACCATCAAGAAGTTCAAGGCGCTGGGCGCCGAGGTCGCGGTCGAGCCGGGCGCGGGCGTCAAGTCGGGCTTGCCCGATTCGGAGCTCACGGCTGCGGGCGCCACCGTCAGCGCCGATGCGCTCAGGGATGCCGACATCATCATCAAGGTGAAGCGGCCCGAGGCCTCGGAGCTCGCGAAGTACAAGCGCGGTGCGCTGGTGATCGCGATCATG
>NZ_BOVL01000054.1:37367-39249 GCF_019972155.1 Bradyrhizobium sp. RD5-C2
CGCGCTGAAGACGATGGCCGATGCCGGCGTGTCCGCGTTCGCGATGGAATTGATGCCGCGCATCACCCGCGCCCAGGTGATGGACGTGTTGTCCTCGCAGGCCAATCTGGCCGGCTACCGCGCGGTGATCGAGGGCGCCGAGGCGTTCGGCCGCGCCTTCCCGATGATGATGACCGCCGCCGGCACCATTCCGGCCGCCAAGGTGTTTGTGATGGGCGTCGGCGTCGCCGGCCTGCAGGCGATCGCGACCGCGCGGCGGTTGGGCGCCATCGTCACCGCGACCGACGTGCGGCCCGCCACCAAGGAGCAGGTGGAGAGCCTCGGCGCCAAGTTCCTCGCCGTCGAGGACGAGGAGTTCAAGAACGCCCAGACCGCCGGCGGCTACGCCAAGGAGATGTCCAAGGAGTACCAGGCCAAGCAGGCCGCGCTGACCGCCGAGCACATTAAGAAGCAGGACATCGTGATCACCACCGCGCTGATCCCGGGCCGTCCGGCGCCGAAGCTCGTCAGCGGCGAGATGGTGAAGTCGATGAAGCCGGGCTCGGTGCTGGTCGATCTCGCGGTCGAGCGCGGCGGCAATGTCGAGGGCGCGAGGCCCGGCGAGGTGGTCGAGACCGACGGCATCAAGATCGTCGGCTACACCAACGTCGCCGGCCGCGTCGCCGCGTCGGCCTCCAGCCTCTACGCGCGCAACCTGTTCTCGTTCATCGAGACCATGGTCGACAAGGCCAGCAAGGCGCTCGCGGTCAATTGGGACGACGAGCTGGTGAAGGCCACCGCGCTGACCAAAGACGGCGCCGTCATCCATCCCAACTTCCAGCCGAAGTAAGGAGAGAAGCCATGGAGCATCTCGCGCAGGCCGTCGATCCGTTCGTGTTCCGGCTGTCGATCTTCGTTCTTGCCGTGTTCGTCGGCTACTTCGTGGTGTGGTCGGTGACCCCCGCGCTGCATACCCCGCTGATGAGCGTGACCAACGCGATCTCGTCGGTGATCGTGGTCGGCGCGCTGCTCGCGGTCGGGGTCGGCATGGTGTCGAGCGGCTCGGGCTGGGCCCGCGGCTTCGGCTTCGTGGCGCTGATCTTCGCCTGCGTGAACATCTTCGGCGGCTTCCTGGTCACCCAGCGCATGCTGGCGATGTACAAGAAGAAAGCCAAGTGAGCGGCGTGCACCTCGGGGTGACGAAGACAAAGGGGGACCTGAGATGAACGCCAATCTGGCTGCTGTTCTGTACCTCGTGGCGGGGGTGCTGTTCATCCTGTCGCTGCGCGGCCTGTCGAGCCCGGCATCGTCGCGCCAGGGCAATATGTTCGGTATGATCGGCATGGCGATTGCGGTCGGCACCACGCTGGCGAGCCATCCGCCGGCCGATGGCGTGGCCTGGCTGCTGGTGATCCTCGCGGTCGCGATCGGCGGCGGCGTCGGCGCGGTGATCGCGCGCCGGGTGCCGATGACCTCGATGCCCGAGCTCGTCGCCGCGTTCCACTCGCTGGTCGGCATGGCCGCGGTGCTGGTCGCCGCCGGCGCGTTCTATGCGCCTGAAGCGTTCGACATCGGCACACCCGGCAACATCCATCCGCAGAGCCTGGTCGAGATGTCGCTCGGCGTTGCGATCGGCGCCCTGACCTTCACCGGCTCGGTGATCGCGTTCCTGAAGCTGTCGGCGCGGATGAGCGGCGCGCCGATCATCCTGCCGTTCCGCCACGTCATCAACATTGTGCTCGCCTTGGCGCTGGTGTTCTTCATCGTCGGCCTCGTGATGTCGGGCAGCGCGCTCGACTTCTGGCTGATCACGATCATCGCGCTGGCGCTCGGCGTCCTGATGATCATCCCGATCGGCGGCGCCGACATGCCGGTCGTGATCTCGATGCTGAACTCGTACTCG
>NZ_BOVL01000054.1:39377-73003 GCF_019972155.1 Bradyrhizobium sp. RD5-C2
TGCGATCCTGTCCTACATCATGTGCCACGCGATGAACCGCTCGTTCATCTCGGTGATCCTCGGCGGCTTCGGCGGCGAGACCGCGGCGGCAGGCGGCGGCTCGGGCGAGCAGAAGCCCGCAAAACTCGGCTCGGCGGATGACGCCGCCTTCATCATGAAGAACGCCTCCAAGGTCATCATCGTGCCCGGCTACGGCATGGCGGTGGCGCAGGCCCAGCACGCGCTGCGCGAGATGGGCGACATCCTGAAGAAGGAAGGCGTCGAGGTGAAGTACGCTATTCACCCGGTGGCGGGCCGCATGCCCGGCCACATGAACGTGCTGCTGGCCGAGGCCAACGTGCCCTATGACGAGGTGTTCGAGCTCGAGGACATCAACTCGGAGTTTGCCCAGGCCGACATTGCATTCGTGATCGGCGCCAACGACGTCACCAACCCGGCGGCGGAAGAGGACAAGACCTCGCCGATCTACGGCATGCCGGTGCTGCAGGTCTGGAAGGCCGGCACCGTGATGTTCATCAAGCGCTCGCTGGCCTCGGGCTATGCCGGCATCGACAATCCGCTGTTCTACCGCGACAACACCATGATGCTGCTCGGCGACGCCAAGAAGGTCACCGAGAACATCGTCAAGGCGATGTAGGGCAGGCGGCGAATGGCGCTGAACCGGGAGTGGCATCGAGACCATCGCATGCCGCCTCGGGCCACGCGCGAGCAGCGCATCAAATGGCATGTCGCGCACGCGTCGGCGTGCGCGTGCCGGCCGGTCCCCGACAGCATCAAGGTTGAGGTCGAGAAGCAGCGGAAGCTCCGCGGCAAGACATAGCTGCGGTACCGATCATGGGGCTGGCACTCGCAATCCTGAAATGGCTCGTGATCGCCGCGGTCGTCGTCTATCTCGGCGGGCTCGCGGTGCTGTACGTCAAGCAGCGCGAATTGCTGTTTCCGATCCCGCCGGTCGGGCGGACGGCGCCCGCAGCCGCGGGCCTTCCCGAAGCGGAGGAGCAGGTCCTCACCACGGCCGATGGCGAGAAGGTCATCGTCTGGCACGTGCCGGCGAAGCCGGGCCGGCCGGTCGTGCTGTTCTTTCCCGGCAATGGCGATTTCCTGGCCGGCCGCGTGGCGCGCTTAAAGGGCATCACGGCCGACGGTACCGGGCTGGTGGCGCTGTCCTATCGAGGCTACGCCGGCTCGAGCGGATCTCCGAGCGAGCAGGGCCTGCTGCTGGACGCTGCGGCCGTTTACGAATTCACCACCGCGCGCTACCGTGCCGAGCAGATCGTGGCCTGGGGATTCTCCCTCGGCACCGGCGTTGCGGTCGCGCTCGCCGCCGAACACCCCATCGGCAAGCTGATCCTGGAGGCACCCTATACCTCGACGGCCGACGTCGCCGCTGAGCACTTCTGGTTTGTGCCAGTCAGCTTGCTGATGCGGGATCAATTCCATTCCGACCGGCGAATCGCTGGCGTCACGGCGCCGCTCCTGATCATCCAAGGCAGCGACGATCCGGCGATCCCGATCCGCTTAGGCGAGCAGCTGTTCGGCCTCGCCCATGAACCCAAGCAGTTCGTGCGTCTGCCCGGCGGCGGGCACGACGATCTCGATAATTTCGGTGCGATGGATCTCGCGAGGCGGTTTATCGACGCCGCGAGAGGCTGACGGCGGCGATTGTCTGTCGCATAATCGGGGCCAATGACGTGAGGGGACCCCACGATGAGCGCACACGGACCGATGCCACGGTCGGCCTGGCTGTATCCCGTTCTGGCGGTGCTGTTGTTTGCCGCGGTCTCGGCCTCCGGCTACAGCTTCGCTCCATCGGCCGGGGGCTGGGTGTTCGCGGCCGTGCTGCTGGTGATTCTGTTCGGCACCGTGTTTGCGGCCGTCCATCATGCCGAGATGATTGCCGAGCGGATCGGCGAGCCGTTCGGCACGCTGCTCCTGACGCTGGCCGTGACGATCATCGAGGTGGCGCTGATCTCGACCATCATGCTGGGCGACACCCCGGCCCCGACGCTGGCGCGTGACACCGTGTTTGCGGTGGTGATGATCGTCTGCAACGGCCTGGTCGGGCTCTGCATCTTCATCGGCGGCATCCGTTACCGCGAGCAGGATTTCCAGATCACCGGCGCCAACCTTTATCTCAGCGTGCTGTTCGTGCTCGCGACCATCACGCTCGACATGCCGAATTTCACGCTCACCGCACCGGGCCCGATCTACTCCACGGCCCAGCTCGCCGTGATCAGCGTCGTGACCCTGCTGCTTTATGGGGTGTTCCTCTACACCCAGACCATCCGCCACCGCGATTATTTCGTCAGCGGCGCCAATGAGGCGGCGGCGTACGGCGAGGTGATGTCGGACCGTGATACGGCGATCAGCGTCGCCCTGCTGCTGGTGTCGCTGCTGGCGGTGGTGCTGCTGGCGAAGAAATTCTCGCTGGTGGTCGATGTCGTCACCGTCAAGATCGGCGCACCGCCGGCCTTTGCCGGTCTGGTGGTGGCGGCCCTGATCCTGTTGCCGGAAAGCGTTGCCGCGGTGTCGGCGGCGCGCAAGAACGACCTGCAGAAGAGCATCAACCTCGCGCTCGGCTCCTCGATAGCCACCATCGGGCTCACGGTTCCCGCCGTGGCCCTTGCCGCCCATGTGCTCGACAAGGAACTGGTGCTCGGGCTCAGCAACCAGCATATGCTGATCCTGCTGCTCACCTTCATGGTCAGCATGCTCACCTTTGGAACCGGCCGCACCAACATCCTGTTCGGGCTCGTTCACATGGTGGTGTTCGCGGTGTTCGTGTTCATGGTATTCGTGCCTTAGTTGGAGAGATGAAGTGACGATGCTCAGCGCCAAATCGGATGTGCAGGTGGATACCGCGGAGGTCCGCGTGACCGAATGGCGGCTCGCGCCGGGCAGCGCCACCGGCCACCACACCCATGAGATGGACTACGTCATCGTCCCGATCACGGCAGGCGAAATGACCATCGTGGCGCCGAACGGCGAGCGCTCGAAGGCGCAGCTCGGGGCCGGCAGGTCCTATTTCCGCAAGGCCGGGGTCCAGCACGACGTGCTTAACGAGACGGCCAGCGAGATCGTGTTCCTCGAGGTCGAACTCAAGCCCTGACGCGGGCGGTAACCCTGCGCGGGGAGAATGGCAGCTCCGAGCAGGCGCGGCTCTGGAAATTCATAACCCGTTAACGGCTGCACGATGAATTAAGAGGTGGATGCGGCCTGCGCAGGGGGCGCCTCCGCTGAAACCAAAGTGACACCAAAGGTGACGTCGGAACGGGGGTTTGCCACCGATCCGTCGCAGTTGATCCCTGAATGTGCCTCAAAGTTCCAGCATGAAATAACGGGGTGGGGAGTGGCAGGTCATGCTGAGTTACCTGAAGAAATTCGTGATGGACATCTTACCCTCGGTGGCAGCGACCATCATCGGGGCGTACATCGTTAATCACTACATCGTGGCCAAGCCGCAAGGGCCGGATGCCGCAGCCGTGACCGCCGCTGTGGATCCCAAGGCAGATCCGAAAGCCGCCGCCAAGCCCGCCGAAAAGTCCACCGTCGTCAGCAGCCTCCCGGAAGCCGGCGTAAAGGCCAAGGGCATGTCCGAGCGCACCCTGATCGAGCGGTCTGCGTCGGAGAAGGCCACCGTCACCGAGAAGCCCGCCGATCCCAAATCGGCTGACCCCAAATCCGCCGACCCCAAATCTGCCGACGCAAAGGCTGACGCGCCGGCCGAGACGGCCAGCATCCCCGCCGACTCGCGCCACCATCCGGCGGCGCCGAAGGCGGTCGCGAAGGCTGCGCCTGCCGCCGCGCCGGTCGAGTCCGCCGTCACGCCGGAGGAAGCCCGCGACGCCAACGATCTTGCGCGTGCCGCCATCGAGCGGCTGCGCAAGGAGCGTCCGCAGGACGCTGCGCGATCCCAGGACGCCCGCTCCCAGGACGCTCGCAGCACCGATCTCGCCCGCCTGCCTGACCAGCAGCGCCCAGCGGCAGCCCCGGCGATCCGGCCGTTGCCGCCGCCGATCATGGTGTCGAACCCGTCCACCGACAGTGCCGATCAAGCCGCGCAGCCGCGTCCGCCCTATGCCGCCAATGCCCAGGATGCGAATCGGCTGACGCCGCCGGCCGACATTCCGGCCCCGGTGCTGCAGGCTCCGCTCGACCTGCGCGCCGACGCCGCCATGCCGGCGCCGAAGAACGAGCGCACGTCGGTGACCGACGACATGTTCTCCGGCATGAAGTCGATGTTCCACGCCGTCCTGCCGAAGTAACCCGAAGCTCTAGCCGCCGGTGCGCGCCAGCCCGCTGCGCGCGCTTCCGTCATTTGGCCGCAGCGCGAGCGCGCGATTGTAGGACGCCGCCGCCTTGGCCTTGTCGCCGAGCCGCTCATAGGCCTGGCCGCGGGCGCTCCACGCCGCAACATTGCTGGGATCGGCCTGCACGGCCTCGTCGAGGTCGGAGGCGGCCTGCTTGGCCTTGTCGAGGGCGAGGTAACTGGTGGCGCGGCCGATCAGCGGCTCGGCCTTCTGCGGCGACAGCCCGCTCGCCGCCGTGAAATCGTCGATCGCCTGCTGATGTTTTCCGCGGCCCTGATAGATCAGGCCGCGGCCGTACAGCGCCTGGATGTTGTAAGGGTCGGCGGTCAGCGCTTGCTCGAACTCCGCCTGCGCCTCGTCGACCTTGCCGGAATGCGCCAGCGCCTGGCCGCGTGTGGCGTGATCCTTGGCGCTGTTGATGTCCTGTGGGGTGATGATGTCGGCAGCGGGCTTGTCGGCAGCGGCAGCCTGTTTCGGCTTGTCGTCCGAGCCCCATGATCCCAAGTCGAAGGAGCAGCCCCCGAGCGGCAAGCCGAGAACCACGGCCATGATGACGAAGTGCGCAGCACGACGGCGGTGCGCGGATTCTGGGAGCGTGGAGCGGGGCGCCGGAACGGCCATCATGCAAAATGCTCTTGCCGGTCGTTTTGCATGAGTACCCCGGAACACGGCTGGCTTCAAAACGACAACGCGGGCCCGTGGCCCGCGCTGTTAGACTTCCAGATCGGCAAAATGGTTCAGCGCGGTCCGCGACCGGCACCTGCACCACCGGGACGGCCGCCGCGGTCGCCACCGGGACCAGCGCCGAACACCGGCTTCGGCTTCATCGGCAGCAGGCCTTCACGCTGCAGCTTCTTGCGTGCCAGCTTGCGTGCGCGGCGCACGGCTTCAGCCTTTTCGCGAGCCTTCTTCTCAGAGGGCTTTTCGTAGTGACCGCGGAGCTTCATCTCGCGGAAAATGCCCTCGCGCTGCATCTTCTTCTTCAGCGCCTTCAGGGCTTGGTCGACATTGTTATCGCGGACGAGAACCTGCACGCGGCATCCTCTTTTGAATTGATCGGTTCGGAATTCTGGCAAGGTGAAGGGGCGGCAAAAGGCCTGCCTCTTAACCCTAGGCGCGCGCATGTATCAGACAAACGCGCAGATGTCCACCGGTCGAGTGACTTTCGGGCCTAGTAAAGCCACGAAATGGGGCGAAAATGCCTTTGTGCGGCCCTGATTTGGGTGGTTTGACGCCAGGATCGGGGCCGCTCCCGGAGTTTTCGATAGCCCGGACATTGGAAATAGGGGAGATGCCTCATGGACATGAAGAAATACGCGGCCGAACTGATCGGTACGTTCTGGCTCACATTCGCGGGCTGCGGCAGCGCGGTGATCGCGGCCGGCTTTCCGCAGGTCGGGATCGGCCTCGTCGGGGTGTCGTTGGCGTTCGGGCTCAGTGTGGTGACCATGGCCTATGCGATCGGCCATATCTCGGGTTGCCACCTCAACCCGGCCGTGACGGTCGGGCTCGCCGCGGGCGGGCGTTTCCCCGGCGGCCAGGTGCTGCCCTACATCATCGCGCAGGTCGCCGGTGCGATCATCGCGGCCTGGCTGCTCTATGTGATCGCCAGCGGCGCGCCCGGCTTCGATGTCAGCAAGGGCTTCGCCTCCAACGGCTATGACGCGCACTCACCGGGCCACTACAGCATGGTGGTGTGCTTCATCACCGAGGTGGTGATGACCATGATGTTCCTGTTCATCATCATGGGATCGACCCACGGCAAGGCGCCCGCCGGCTTCGCACCGCTCGCCATCGGCCTCGCGCTGGTGATGATCCATCTCGTCAGCATTCCCGTCACCAACACCTCGGTGAATCCGGCGCGCAGCACCGGGCCGGCTCTGTTCGTCGGCGGCTGGGCGCTGGGGCAGCTCTGGATGTTCTGGGTCGCGCCTCTGATCGGCGGCGCGCTCGGCGGCGTGATCTATCGCTGGCTCAGCGACGAGCCGACCGGCATAGTCGCCGGCGTCAAGACTGCATGATCGGCTAGAGCGTTAATGGGATCGTGGCTGCCACGATCCCATTTCCGTCGATGACGCGAAGGCGGCCGCGGCCGCTGGTGTGGAGTTACGGCTTGCGGGCCGGCGTCACTTCGGTGACGTGCCCCATCTTGCGGCCGGGGCGCGGCGTGCCCTTGCCGTACAGATGCACGGTGGCGCCGGGAACAGTGAGCCACTGCTCGTAGCTCAGGATGTCGTCGCCGATCAGATTGGTCATGGTGACCTCGCCGTGGCGCACCGGCTTGCCCAGCGGCCAGCCGGCGATTGCACGGATGTGCTGCTCGAATTGTGAGATCGAGGCGCCGTCGAGCGTCCAGTGGCCGGAGTTATGCACGCGCGGCGCGATCTCGTTGACCAGCACGGTCGCTGCGCCGTTCCCGGGCACCACGAACAGCTCCACCGCGAGCACGCCGACATAGTCGAGCGCCGTGGCGATCTTTTCGGCGATCGCCCGCGCCTGCGCGGCAAGCTGTTCGGGAATCGCGGCGGGCGCGCGGGAAAATTTCAAAATGTGGTCGCGGTGCTCGTTCTCGGTAACGTCGAAGCACTCGACTTCGCCGGAAGCCGAGCGCGCGGCGATCACCGAGATCTCGCGCTCGAACGGCACGAAGGCCTCGAGGATGGCCGACTTGGTGCCGAGGTCCTGCCAGGCCTGCTCGAGGTCGTCGCCGGCGCGGATGATCGCCTGGCCCTTGCCGTCATAGCCGAAGCGGCGGGTCTTGATCACGGCAGGCAGGCCGATCCGTTCGATCGCTGCGCGGAGTGTTGCGACCGAGGTGACGTCCGCATAATCGGCGGTGCCGATCCCGAGCTTGCTGACGAAGTCCTTCTCGATCAGCCGGTCCTGCGTGGTCTCGAGGATCTTGTACGCAGGCAGCACCGGACGGCGCGCGGCGAGCACCATCGCGGTCGCGGCCGGCACATTCTCGAATTCATAGGTGACGACGTCGACGTCGTTGGCGAACAGTTCGAGCGCCTCGACGTCGGCATATTCCGCGCAGGTCGCGTGCTGCACCACGTCGAAGGCCGGCGAGTCCGGATCCGGCGAAAAGACCTGGCAGCGCAGCCCGAGGCGCGCTGCGGACATCGCCAGCATCCGGCCCAATTGTCCGCCGCCGAGGATTCCAATGGTGTCGCCCGGCTTCAGCTTCACGAGGTTCGAAGCCGTCACGCCGCGCCCTCCGGATGGTCCTTGACCGCATCGGTCTGCTGCTGGCGCCAGGCCGCAAGACGGACCGACAGTGCGGGATCGTTGAGCGCGAGCACGCTTGCCGCGAGCAACGCGGCATTGATCGCACCGGCCTTGCCGATCGCCAGCGTCCCGACCGGGATGCCTGCCGGCATCTGCACGATCGAGTACAGCGAATCGACGCCGGACAGCGCCTTCGACTCGACGGGAACCCCGAACACCGGCAGCTCCGTCAACGCCGCCGTCATGCCCGGCAGATGCGCGGCACCGCCGGCGCCGGCAATGATCACCTTGTGCCCGGCCGCCTTGGCGCCCTTGGCAAAGGCATAGAGCCGGTCGGGGGTGCGGTGCGCCGAAACGATGCGCGTTTCGCAGGCAACGCCCAGCGCGGCCAGGGTCTCGGCGGCGTGACGCATGGTCTCCCAGTCGGACTGGCTTCCCATGATGATGGCGATCGGAGCGGTCATCTCTTCAATTCTGTGCAGGAATCCAAAAGCATAGGCCGGATTATAGGGGCGGCCCGGGCGTCATCCAAGGCGTGGCAAGGGAGTTAGAATGGACTATCCTGTCTTGGTGAATCCCGGCAAGCCTTCATAAGCAGGCCTCAACAAGGATGCGCATGAAGAAGAAGACGACGGCGGCGACCTCCGGGGCGGCAAAACGACGAAAAGGCGCGCCCGCCGCGCGCAAATCCGCACCCGGCAGGACTGGCGCAAAGGGGACTGGAACCAAAGCGGCTGGAACCAAAGTTTCCACGCGAGGCGCGGTTGCGTCCGGCGACAAATCCACGATCCGCAGGTTGCGGGCGCAGCTGGCGCGGGCCCAGGCCCGGATCGAGGAGCTGCAGGCCTCCGCCGAGACCGACTTCCTGCTCGACATCCTGAACCGCCGCGGCTTCGAGCGCGAGCTCGTCCGCTCGCTCTCCTTCATCAAGCGCTATCAGGCCTCCGGCGCGCTGATCGTGCTCGACGTCGACCGCCTCAAGCCGATCAACGATGCCTTCGGGCACGCGGCAGGTGACGAGGTGCTGAAGACGATCGTCGCCGCGATATCGGACCAGGTGCGCGCCTCCGACGTGATCGGCCGTCTCGGTGGCGACGAGTTCGCGGTGCTGCTGTGGAATCTCAGCGAGACCGATGCCTGCGCCAAGGCCGCTGCGCTGGAGGAGGCGATCGACCGCCTGACCTTCGTGTTTCGTGGCAGCCGGGTCTCCGCGGGCGCCTCCGCGGGCGTTGCGATCCTCACCGCGCACTCGGATGCCGATCGCGTTCTCGATGAGGCCGATCGTGCGATGTATGTGCGCAAGGCGCAGCGGCGCCATGAATCCAGCGGCTAGTGAGGCCTAAAGCGCGCTCAGATCCTCCGGCACATCGCCGTAGGCCCGCAGCAGCTTGGCATCGCCGAATTCGCCGATCGCGGGATCGCCGGTGCGGCTGAACGCGACGGCGCCGATGCTGCCGGGCATCCGCGACATCGTCTCCGCCCGGCGTAGCGCGATCGCCGAGCTCTGGCATTCTTCTGCACTGCCGGCGACCGGCGTGCCGTCGTCGTCCTGCATGAAGGGCAGCGCCACGTAGTAGGTTACGTCAGCCATTGCTGTGCTCCCCAGAGATCAGGCGGCATCGCTTGCCGCATGGGTTCGCGCCGGCACGCAGCCGGCCGCGATCGCGGCCTGCAGTTCCTCGAGTTCGGCTTCCAGATATTCGTTGGCCATGATCAGCGCCTTGATGGTGCTGCGCAGGTTGCCGTCGCACATCGCGATCGCCTGATCGCAGGCCTTCTCGTAGCGGCTGTTGTCGGGCAGGGAAGGCGGTGCGGACATGGCGAAACTCCCTCTGATGGCTGGCGGCTGGATCAGCATGTTCTTATTTTGTTCTTTTGGAGTCAAGCGCCGAAGAGCACGCCCGTGTCCGTTGCCGCGAACGTGAAGCCAGTGAGGCGCTGTGGATGACGGGGAAAACCGGCGCCGGATCTGAACCGGCCGACCGCCGAACCGCAGCGACAGGCGTCAGGCGATGATGTCGGGCGTGATCTGATCTTCGATGAAGGCGATGCGGTCGCGCAATTGCAGCTTCCGCTTCTTCAAGCGTTGCAGCATCAAGAGATCCGGCGCCGGCGATTGATGCAGCGCGTCGATCGCGGCATCGAGGTCGCGGTGCTCTTGCTGCAGACGCGCAAGCTCGGCGAGGAGTTCGCGCTCATCCTGATCGTTCATGGTTGTGTATTGACTGGTAAGCACGAAGAGGTTGTTGCGGCCGAAGCAGCCGCTCGCCGGAATATCCTCCCTGAGCGCGCGCCGCGCAAGCCGAACCGGTTCCATAGTCACGATTAGTTACAGATAAACCGAAATGAGTGCGTGCGGCATTTCGCGTCCCCTATCGACAGCACGGCCCACTCGTGTAGACTTATTGGTCCGGATCGAACCTGAGGTTTAACGCACCGAGGAGTGTTCGCAATGGCAATACAGGCCCATCTCGTTGAGCTGGAGCGTAAGCACAAAATACTCGAGAACGAACTGCACGAAGCACTCGTTCACCCCTCCGTAGACGATCTCCACATTTGCGAGCTCAAGCGCCGCAAGTTGATGGTCAAGGACCAAATCGAGCGGTTGAGACTTTCCGCCGACGACACGGTCCACTAAGCCGGTTCCTCCGCAAATTTAGCAAATAGTCTGGCCTTTCACCGAGGGATGAACGCCGCGGCGCGCATCCCCCGGGAGGCCATGCTGCATTTGCTCAGAGCTTCGCCAGCTCGCCGACGTGGTCGGCGACCGCGAGCGATGACGTGAGTCCAGGCGATTCAATTCCGAACAGGTTGATCAGGCCGGCGACGCCGTGATCGGCCGGTCCCTGGATCAGGAAATCCTGGGTCGCGACCGCCGGCGGCACGATCTTGGGCCGGATTCCGGAATAGCTCGGCATCAGCGCTCCGTCCGGCAGGGTCGGCCAGTATTTGCGGATCGCCGGATAGAACCGCTCGGCCCGATCGGGGTCGACGGCGTAATCGATGTGATCGATCCATTCGACGTCGGGGCCGAACCTCGCCTGTCCGGCCATGTCGAGCGTCAGGTGCACGCCGAGCCCGCCGGGCTCCGGCACCGGATAGATCAGGTGCGAGAACGGCGCCCTGGCGCTGCAGCTGAAGTAATTGCCCTTGGCCAGATAGGCCGTTGGAATCAACTCGATCGGCATGCCCTCGACGCTGCGCGCGACCGCCGTTGCGCCGAGGCCGGCGGCATTGACCAGCAGATCGCAGGCGAGCGTCATGGGCGCCGCGCCGCCGGCCTCGATCTCGAAGCCGTTGGCGGTGGCCCTGGCGTGGAGCAGCGGCGTATGGAAGGCGAATGCCGCTCCGGCCGCCTCGGCGTCGCCGCGCAGCGCCAGCATATAGGCATGGCTGTCGATGATCCCGGTGGAGGGCGACAGCAGCGCCGCGTCGCAGTTCAGCGCCGGCTCCAGCGAGCGCGCCGCCTCGCCGGACAGAAGTTGCATGTCGTCGACGCCGTTCGCCTCGGCATGAGCCCGGATCGACTGCAGTTTTTCGGTCTCCTTGGCCGTGGTGGCGACGATCAGCTTGCCGCAATTCTTGTGCGGGATGCCGTGCTCGGCACAGTAACGATAAAGTGCCCGCTTGCCGCTGACGCACATCCGCGCCATTAGGCTGCCGGCCCGGTAGTAGATGCCGGCGTGGATCACCTCGCTGTTTCGCGACGAGGTGACGGTGCCGATCCCCTCGGCCTCCTCGATCACAATCACTTCGCGGCCGGCCTGTGCCAGCCGGCGCGCCACGGCGAGGCCGATCACCCCCGCTCCGACGATCACGCAATCAACCCTGTCCATCTCGTCCTTCAGGTCCGAACATTTCCGCGCAGCCACGCCGTTGCCGCCAACATCGTTCAGCCGATCCGATCGTTTTCGGCAAGTGCTTATTAGGCAAGTGCTTGGGCCATCTCAAATAGTTGGGGAGCCATGCCCTGTTAGTGGAGCATTAATCATGTCAGGGCAATTGCCGTACATTAAGTGGCATTTTCCAGTTGCATCCCTACGCGTTTACCCGATCCAAACCGCCGGAGCCGGACACTCGCCCCGGAAATCCGCGGGTGATTGATGGCTGGCAGGAAGTGGCAGGCGGGCGGGAAGAATTCGATTCCGGCAAGGGCCGTCCTTTGCCTGATCGCCGCCGTCGTGCCGGTCGGTGCAGCCTGGGCCGCCTCCGACGCCTTCGCACCGTCGACCTATCTTGGTGACCTCGATCCCGGCGTGGTCTGGGAGCTGCTGATCGGCAGCGTGGTGGTTGCCTCCTTCCTCGGCGCGGTCGGGCTGTGGATCCTTTCGGCCTTGCGCAAGGCCAAGCGCGCGCAACTGCGGCGCAACGCCTTCGTGTCGTCCGCCCTCAACCACCTGAACCAGGGTGTGGTGATGACCGATGCACGTGAGCGCATCGTGTTCTGCAACGACCGCTATCTCGACATCTACGGCCTGTCGCGCGCCGACATCAGGCGCAACATGACCGGCACCGAGTTATTGGAGCTGCGCCGCGACCGCGGCGTACTCGACATCAGCGCCGAGGATTTCTTTGCCAGGGCCGCAACGCCCGACGGGCTGGTCACTGAACTGCCCGGCGGCCGGTCGGTGCTGGTGAAATATTTTCCGCTGCCGAACGGCGGCTCGGTGGCGACCCATCTCGATTGCACCGACCAGCGCAAGCTGTCGCGCAAGCTCGCCTCGACTACGCAATTCCTCGAATCGGTGCTCGACAACGTCCCGGTCTGCGTCGCGGCCAAGAACATCGAGGACGGCCGCTACATCTTCGCCAATCGTGCGTTCGAGCGCTTCTCGCGCTTCTCGCGCGATCACATCGTGGGCAAGCGCGCCGACGAGATCTTCCGTCCCGAGACCGCCGTCAGCATCGACACCGCCGACCGCGCGGCGCTCGACGCGCCCGAAGGCTATCACCGCAGCGAATTCTTCGTCGAACGCGGCTCGGAGAAGCGCATCCTGGCGTCGAACCGCGTAATCGCCCGCAACGAGGCCGGCGATCCGGAGTTCCTGATCGCGCTGTTCGAGGACGTCACCGACCGCCGTTCGCTGTCGCGCGAACTCGAGAACAACAAGAAATTCCTCGAGCTCGTGGTCGACAACATCCCGGTCTCGCTGATCGTGCAGCGCGTCAGCGACGGCCGCTATCTGCTGGCCAACCGCAGCGCCGAGACGATCCTCAACCGCCGCCGAGAGGACGCCGCCGGCCTCACCGCGTCCGACATCTTCAATGCGCGCGAAGCCAAGCTGATCGTCGCCCGCGACGAGGCTGCGATCCGCAAGCGCAGCATGATCGCCGAGGAGCACCCGATCTCGACCAAGGACGGCCTGCGGCTGTTCCTGACCCGCCGCATGACCGTGCTCGACGACCATGGCGAGCCGCAATATCTGATCAAGACCCATGAGGACGTCACCGACCGGCGCCAGACCGAGTCGCGCATGGCGCACATGGCCTACCACGACGGCCTGACCGATCTGCCGAACCGCGCCGCCTTCCTGCAGGCGCTGACCCAGATGATCGAGGCCTGCGACGGCACCGACGAGGAATTCGCCGTGCTCTGCGTCGACCTCGACGGGCTGAAGGAGATCAACGACGTCTACGGCCATGCGATGGGCGACAAGGTGCTGATCGAAGTCGCGCAGCGCTTGCAGAACGTGGCGCGCGGCGGCGTGGTTGCGCGGCTATCCGGCGACGAATTCGGCCTCATCATTGACGGCCAGCAACCGGCCGCCGGTATTGCGCTGGCCGAGCAGGCCGCCGAGGCGTTGGGTGAGGATTTCGCGATCGACGGCAAATCGGTGCGCACCGGCCTCACCGCAGGGATCGCGGTGTTCCCGCACAACGGATCCGACGCGGCCTCGCTGCTGGCCAATTCCGGCGCAGCGCTGTTCCGCGCCAAAGCCAAGTCGCGCGGCACGATCTCGATCTTCGAGCCGGAGATGGACCAGCAGATCCGCGATCGCCGCGTGCTGCACCAGGAGCTGTCGGTCGCGATCAAGAACGGCGAATTATCGCTCTACTACCAGCCGCAGGCCGCCACCGGCGCGAGCGTTGCGGGCAGCCAGATCATCGGCTTCGAGGCGCTGGCGCGCTGGCATCATCCGCTGCGCGGCTTCGTGCCGCCCAGTGACTTCATTCCGCTCGCGGAAGAAAGCGGCCTGATCGTCGAGATGGGCGAATGGATCTTGCGCGAAGCCTGCCGTGAGGCCGCCTCCTGGGCGATGCCGATGCAGGTCGCCGTGAACCTGTCGCCGGCGCAATTCACCCATGGCGACCTCGTCGGCCTCGTCCATTCGATCCTGCTCGAGACCGGGCTGACGCCCGACCGGCTCGAGCTCGAAATCACCGAGGGCGTGCTGATCGAGGATTTCGACCGCGGCCTGTCGCTGCTGCGGCGGCTGAAGACGCTCGGCGTGCGCATCTCGATGGATGATTTCGGCAGCGGCTATTCCTCGCTGAGCTACCTGCAGGCGTTTCCGTTCGACAAGATCAAGATCGACCGCGCCTTCGTCATAAATCTCGGCCGCAATCCGCAATCCGCCGCGATCGTCCGTGCGGTCATCGATCTCGGCCACGGCCTTGAGATGTCGATCGTCGCCGAAGGCGTCGAGACCGAGGCGCAGCTCAGTTTCCTCTCCGAGGAAGGCTGCGACGCGGTGCAGGGCTATCTGATCGGCCGGCCGGCGCCGATCGGTCAATTTGCCGCGCTGGTCGGCGGCGACCGGCTGGCCGAGACCGTGCGCAGGGCCGGGTAAATCGGCCTGAACCGTCAGGTCGGGGCCGCCGGCTGCGCTTGCCATCCCTTGCACGTCCGGTTACCGTCGAATCACCACATCATTTCGGCCGAGAAAGGAGGGCTGCGTCGTGGCGAGATTCAACGATCCCCACCTCAAGCGTGGCCCCGTCAACGCCCTGCAAATGCGTTTGCAGGGCTGACCGGAAACTCGGACAAAATCTCTTCCTGGTCTGCCCTTCGTGGCCGTGCGGCGTCGAACGTTTGAGCGTTTGCGCCTGCATTTGAATCCCTCGCCGCGCACCGACACGCACATCCGATGATGGCTGGACGCCTCTGGATGATGTCGTGATCGCCGGCAAGACCAGAGAATTGATCGTGACCCTCATCAATGTACGCAATCTCGGCGTGACGCTGAACGCGCCGCTGTTTTCCGAACTGAATTTTGTCGTCAATGCCGGCGACCGGATCGGCCTCGTCGCCGCCAACGGCCGCGGCAAATCCACGTTGCTGCGCTGCATCGCAGGCGCGATGGAGCCCAACGAAGGCGACATCACCCGCGCGCGCGGCCTGACCGTCGGCCATGTCGAGCAGGATGCGCCGCCGAGGCTGCTGGATACCCCGTTCCATGCTGCCGTGCTCGAGGCACTACCCGGCGAGCAGCGCGCCGGCGAGAGCTGGCGGGTCGACGTCGCCTTGCAATCGCTCGATGTGCCGGAGGAGTTGTGGGCACGACCGCTGAGGCAATTGAGCGGCGGCTGGCTGCGGCTTGCAATGCTTGCTCGTGTGCTGGTGACCGAGCCCGACGTGCTGTTGCTCGACGAGCCGACCAACCATCTCGACCTCGCCAAGATCGGCCGGCTCGAGGCATGGCTGAATACGCTGCAGCGCGAAATGCCGGTGGTGATCGCAAGCCACGATCGCGCCTTCCTTGACGCGACCACCAACCGGACGCTGTTCCTGCGCCCGGAACGGTCGCAGCTGTTCTCGTTGCCCTACACCGCGGCGCGCACGGCGCTCGACGAATTCGATGCCTCGGACGAGCGGCGCTTCCAGCGCGACATGAAGGCCGTCCGGCAGCTGCGGCAGCAGGCCGCCAAGCTCAACAACCTCGGCATCAATTCCGGCAGCGACCTTCTGCTGTCGAAGACCAAGCAGTTGAAGCAGCGCGCCGAGAAGCTCGAGGAGACGGCGAAGCCGGCCCATGTGGAACGCTCGGCGGGCACGATCCGGCTCGCCAACCGCGACACCCATGCCAAGGTGCTGATCGGGCTGAAGAACGCCGCGATCGCCACTCCGGACGGCAGGCCGCTGTTCAGGACCGGCCAGCAGTTCATCTGCAAGGGCGACCGCATCGCGCTGCTCGGGCCGAACGGCGCGGGCAAGACCCGGTTCGTCGCGGCGCTGCGGCTGGCGATCGAGGACGCGGGGGCGGCAGCCGCCGAGATCAGGGCCACGGAGTCGCTGGTGCTTGGCTATTGCGATCAGGCGCTGGCCGATCTCGCGGACAGCGACACGCCGATGCGCATGCTGACGCGGCGCTTTGCGGTCGGCGACCAGCGAGCGCGCGGCCTGCTCGCCGGTGCCGGGCTCTCGATCGAGATGCAGGGCCGTCCGATCGGGCGGCTGTCGGGCGGGCAGAAGGCCCGTCTCGGCATGCTGGTGCTGCGGCTCACCCAGCCGAACTTTTATCTGCTCGACGAGCCGACCAACCACCTCGACATCGAGGGCCAGGAGACGCTGGAGGAGGAACTGATGGAGCAGCAGGCCAGCTGCCTGTTGGTGTCGCACGACCGCCAGTTCGTGCGCACGGTGGCCAACCGGTTCTGGGTGATCGAGGGCAAGAAGCTGATCGAGGTCGATGGCCCCGAACACTTCTTCGCCTCGGCCGCTGCGGACTAGCGGGTGATGGCGTCAGATTGGATAGCCGTCGCGAAATATCGAAAACAACCCCATGCAAAGTAGCCGGCGGCGGCCGGCGTTCGAGCAGGTGACTTGACACGTCGGGCAACTCAGGAGCATTCTTCCAATATTCCGAAATCATGCAAGCGTACGCTCGCCCCCGCAAGCGGGAGAGGTGGAGTGTGCCGTGAGACCACTTCACCCAGGCATCATGTCGTTAGGCGCCTCGCCTTGACGCATTTTTCGTGCGAACACGTATTTCGTTCGCATTGAAATGCGATAGCCGTTGCCCATGGCGGATTATGATCTCGCGATCATCGGCGGTGGCCTGAACGGAACGAGCGTTGCTCGCGACGCGGCCGGCCGCGGCCTGCGCGTGATCCTGCTGGAGCAGGGCGATCTCGGCTCCGGCGCGTCGGGGGCCTCGCCGCGGCTGGTTCATGGCGATCTGGCCGGGCTCGAACGGCGTGAGTTCTTTCGCGTCCGCAGGGCGCTCAGGGAACGCGACGTGTTGCTGCGCATCGCGCCGCATCTGGTGCGGCCGGCGCGCTTCGCGATCCCGGCGCATGCCGAGGAACGGCCGCCGTGGCAGTTGCGGTCGTTGCTGCTGCTGTACGAACGGTTGGCCTCGCGCAGCGGCCTGCCACGCTCGACGACGCTGGATGTCACCCACCATCCGGTCGGCAATGCGCTGAAGCGGCCGTTCGGAACCGCGTTCGAATATTCCGATTGCGTCGTCGACGATTCCCGGCTCGTCGTGCTCAATGCCGTCGATGCCGCCGCACGCGGCGCCGATATCCGCACCGGCGGGCGCGTGACCAGGGCCGAGCGCGGCGAGACCTGGCGGCTGGTCGTGATCGACCGTGGCTATCGCCGGGTGATCACCGCGCGGTCGCTGGTCAACACCACCGGCGCATGGGCCGCCTCCGTCGCCGACACCGTGTTGCGCGTGCCGGCGCCACCGCTCGCGACCGTGCAGATCAGCCAGATAGTGGTGCGCCGGCTGTTCGACTGCGACAACGTCTATGCGTTCCAGAACCTCGACGGACAACTGGTCTTCGCCAGTCCCTATGCGCGCGACTTCACCCTGATCGGTAGCGTCAGTCATCCTTTCAAGGGCGATCCCGCCATTGTCGCGATGGGCGTGCGCGAAGTGGCCTATCTCTGCGACGCAGCCAATCGCTATTTTCGCGAGCAGATCACTCCGGCCGATGTGCTGCGCACGATTTCCGGCGCCAATTCCGTCGTCGTTCCCGTGCGCCGGCGCAGCAGCGATGGCGCGGCGTCACTCGATTTCCGGCGTGGCAAGGCGCCGCTGCTCACGATCTTCGGCGGTGACGTCACCACCTCCCGGCGTCGCGCCGAGCGGGCGGTGTCGGAATTCACGCGGTTCTATCCGATCACGCCGCGCTGGACCGCAACAGTGCCGCTGCCGGGCGGCGAATTCGCGTGGCAGTGCTTCGAGACCGAGGTCGACATCGCGCGCGATCGCTGGCGCTTCCTGGGCGAGGACGAGGCGCGGCGGCTGGTGGCCGCCTACGGGCTGAACGTGAAGGATATCCTGGGCGAGGCAAAGCAGAAGGCCGATCTCGGTCCGGCCTTCGGCCCGGAATTGACCGGCGCTGAGGTGCGCTACCTCATGCGCAAGGAATGGGCGCGCTTTCCCGACGATATCCTTTGGCGGCGCTCCAAGCTCGGCCTGACCATGCCGCAAGCCGATCAGGATGCGCTTGCGGCATTCATGGCGAAGCCGGATTGAGGTTCGGCTATTGCCGCGCTGCCTCCTGCGACCAGGCGAGATCACGCTTGGATGGACGGCGATGCAGCCGCTCCGAAATCAGGTTCGTCGCTTGCCGGCCTTGACCCGCGCGCAAGCATGCGACGATGAAGGTGTCCTCCCACAATTCGCGTTGCGCATGGCTGCCGCCGATCCGCACCAGCTCGGGCATCAGCGGCGCCAGGATACGCACGGCGCGCTCATGGTCGCCGGCGGCGAAGGCGGCGACGCCGCGGCCGAGCCCGATCGCGGCGGGGCCGGGCGCCAGCTTGCCGTCGACGTCGCGCGCCGCCATCTCGGTCAGCCGCGCCTCAAGCGCGTCGTTGTTCGTCGTGGCTGCGACCAGCGCGTGATGCACGTCGGCGAAATGCGCGCCGGCCTTGGGGAAGTATCCGTCGCCATAGGCGGCGACATCCCTCCAGTGTGATTCGAGGCCGGTCTTGCCGGCGACCGACAGCCGCCACAGCAGCGAGGCCGTATCGGTATAGATGTTGAGCGGCGGATAGGGCCGGTTCGCCGGCTTGATGTGCTGCTCGTAGATGCCGAGCGCGCTGTCGGCGTCGCCTTCCTCGATCGCGATCAAGGCGAGGTGCCAGGCGAGATGGCCCTGCAGGAAGCTGGTGCGATCGTTCGCCGGCAGCCAGGCGGAGAGGAAGCTGCGGCCTTCCGCCGCGTCGCCCTGCTCGAACAGCGCATGCGCCACCGCGTGTGCGGCGCCGGCGTTCTCCGGCTTCAGCGCATAGCCGCGCTCGGTGACGGCGCGGCCCGAGACGAGGTCGCCGGCCTCGGTCTTCGACCAGCCGAGATAGGTGAGGAACCACCAGTCGTCGCCATAGTCGCTGGTATAACGTTCGGAGATCGCGAGCCGGGCGGCGTCATGGTCGGACCGGCCGGAGAAGGCGTAGAGGCCGAAGGCACCGAGCAACAGCGAGAGTATCTGCGCATCGCGCGGATATTCGGTCAGATGCTGTTCGGCCGCTGTCATCGCCTTCTTGCCCTGGCCCTCGATCACGGACGCGATGATCTCGATGTGCTGGCGCTCGCGTGGGGTCGCGGCCGCGGCGAGCTGCCGCGCATCGGTTGCCTTGGCGCGGGCCATGGCGCCTTCCATGTTGAGCTGGTGGACGCGGGCACGCCCGAGATGGGCCAACGCGAAATCGGGGTCCTCGGCGATCGCCGCCTCGAACGCGGCATCCGCGCCGTGCAGCGCCGCCAGCATGCGATCGACGCCGTCGACATAATAGGCGGCGGCGCGGTCCGAATTGGTGGTCAGCGGCAGGCCGTAGCGATCGTGAATCATCGGTTGTCCTCCCGAATTTGGCTGCGAAGTCTAGGGCATGTACTCATAAAGGCAACGAGCCCCTTCGGGGCTCACGTCTGCTTAGCCCTCGACAGCATCGCAAGAGCGGACATCGCCGGAGGTCCGAGTTGGGCCAGCAGCGGACATCGGCAATTTCAGCACGCAGGCATGTCCGATCTTGAGACTCACCGTCCTTGCTGAACTAGGCTGATGGGGCTCGCGCCAAGTGCATCGCGGCTTCAACGCCGCCATCCAGGATCTGCTGCGCCTCTCTCGCGTCGGGCACGGCCCGCGCGAACTGCAGGGTGCCGACCATGAGCCCGAAGATCGCCGTCGCACGGCGGTGGTTCGCCTTGGAATCTGCACCCGGAAGCAGCGCGGCCAAAGTCGCAACGTACCTTCGCAACGCTTTCTCGTAATCTTGCCTGGTAGACAGGGGCTGGCGGGCGATTTCCGGTAGTAAGGCCGCTGAGGGACACCCGTCTGCCCGGTCTTTGAGGTGGGCGCGGTTGAGGTATTTGCGGATCGCGCCTTCAAGGTCGAGGCCCTTGAGCTGATCTTCAAGGCAATGCTGCTGGCCCCCCAGCGCGCTCGCCAGCGCCTCGCGAACAAGCTCGTCCTTGGACTCGAAGTGCGGAGAAAAGGCCCCTTTGGTCAGGCCGGCCTCGCCCATAATCCCCGCAATGCCGGCCGCAGAGATGCCGTCCCGGCGCATGCACTTCGATGCCACATCAACGATGTGCCGTCGTGTCGCCGCCTTGTGACCCTTCTCGAATCGCATCTTCGCTCAACTCCACAAACTGCCCGCAGCCTGGTCGCGTTAGATCGCAGTCGACTTGTAGCCCAGGATACCTTCGACCCTGCGGGCAAGGACCAAGAGCGTCCGGTCGCTCCCGAGCGGAGCGTCAAGCTCAAGGCCAATCGGCAGGTCAGCGCGGGACGAGCCGACAGGAAGACTGATTCCCGGCATCCCCACGCTGCTCGCAGACACGGTGTGGTTCGCCAAAGCGAGGTAGCTGACGTCCTGCCCCGCGATGTGGACGGTCGCCTGCTCTTCGATCAAAGGTGCCGTGCACGGCGTGGTCGGTTGCAGAATGGCCTGCGCCCCACGAGCGACGAACGCCGTGTCGAGGCGGCGCTGGATTTCAGGCCGGCTCACGTTGAGCGCCGACTGATAGGCCTCTACGGAGGTGGCGCCTGCGCCGCCCGGTAGCACGATGTGTCCCCACGCCTGCCGAAGTTGGGGCTTGAGCCCATCGTAAATGGCCTCGAACGTAGTAGGAATGTCGTGGCGGCGAAGGAACTCCGAAATCGCGCCCATCGTTTCATGGGCGAAGATGCCCCATGTCGCGGTTTGGACGAGGACGTTGAAATCATTGCCAAGGTCGACCTCGACGATTTCGGCGCCAGCATCCTGCAGCCGTCGAACCACTTCGAGGAAGCGGGTTTCGACTTCCGAATCCACAAGTTCCAGGAACTGCCGAGGCGCGAAGGCGAGTCGGACTCCCTTTAGATCATGGCCGTCGGAAATTTCCGCAGCCTGTTCGCCAGTCACAACGTGATCCAGCAATACGCAGTCCTCGACGCTTCGAGCGAATGCGCCCGTGGTGTCGAGCGTGTGAGAGATCGGAGCAACGCCGTTGCGCGGCCACCGTCCGGTGGTTGGCTTGAACCCCACGACGCCACAGAACGATGCGGGTACCCGGATCGAGCCAACGGTGTCACCGCCCAGGGAGGCGGGAACGAGGCCGGCGGCTACCGATGCGGCGGAGCCGCTCGAGGAGCCGCCCGACACGCGACCTCGTGCGTGCGGGTTCTTGACCTGGCCGTAACGTGCGTTGTGACCGGTCAAGCCATAGGACATCTCGACTAGGTTATTTTTGCCGAAAACGAACGCGCCCGCATCCTTGATGGCACGGACAGCGTCGGCATCCCTGTGCGGTACGAAGTGAGCGAGGCTATCGAGCCCGAGGCTCGTCGGTAGTCCTTTTGTCAAATAACTATCTTTCACCCCGAGCGGCACGCCCAGTAGCGGAACTGTCGATCCGGCCGCACGTGCTTTGTCTGCGTCTCTCGCAGCCGTCAACACGACGGCCTCATCGATTGTGATGAAGGTGTTTAGTTCGGCAAGCGTTCGGGCGCGAAGCAGAAGTGCCGAAGTGTAGGCCTCCGACGTGATCTCGCCCTTACGAATGGCGGCTGCAGCGGCTGCGAGCCCCAGCGAGGGGAGATCCATGACTTCTTGCGGCGCGCGATGGCTTAGAGTGGCGGTGGTGTCGTTCATGAAGTCCTCGCAAAGAGCTGTTTGCAGCATTCGACGCCGTCAAACATCGACTGGAGTGCAATTACGATCGTAATATCACATTACGAATGTAATTCAATAGAGATGCAGGGCTTCTCTGGACACATGAGCGTGAGGTGTTGACGAGGCGGCGATGGGTGACCACCGCATGTCGGTTTTGGGTCAAAAGCCGCCTATGGCTGCCGAACCGGGGACTTCCGGTTACCCTCGAAGAGCCGACCTTCCCGATGGTCATGTAGACTGTCAGTTTACTGCCAGAAGCGGCAGCCGCCAGGAGGCCTATTTCTTCTTCTTCCCCCCGACGAACGGCTTCTCGGCGGCCTGAGCCATCCACGAAAGCACCTGGTCTTCGTCGAGCTCGTCCATGGCGGTCAATTCGACGCCGCGGGTGGCCTTACCCATTCCGATCGGTGTCACCGGGGGTTCTGGTTGCAGTTCGTTACCTCGGATGAACATCAGCTTCATGTGACCGACGAATGCGCCGGAAGTGAAGCACCACCCATCGGGAACGCCATAGTAAGCCATTCCCCATTTCACCGCGCGTTTGAGGTCCGGCAATATCCTGGAGGCCAAGGCATCGACATGTTTGGCGATGCTCTTCTGCGGTTCAGGAAGGCTCTCGATATAGGCAAATACTGGCTTGTCGCCGTCGGCCGCTTTCGCGGGACTCGCCTTGCCGGTCATCGCTACCAGAAGCTCGACACTTTTTACCTGCGGCGTTCCCGTATCTTTTTTCATTGCCATGGCCCCGCCGATCTAGTTCGTGATGCGGCAGCGGATATGCGGCCCACAACCGACCTCGTTTCGGCGCTAAGCCTATCCTCTTCTACCGGCGGCACAATGACAGCTCTGAGTCAAAGGCGGTACGTTTCAGGCCGAACAAGTGCCTTCCGGTTTGAACCTCAAAGCCGACGCAACGCATTTAGGAGCCCGCCCCAGCAGAGGCGCGGAAGCCGACAATATTGCGGGAGATGTTCGTGAGGCGGTTGAGCCGGTGGCGATCCGCCGCTAGTTTGCCGTCACAATCGGAGCTTAAGGGGAATCGGGGCTGGCGGACGTGACATCGGGCGAAGCGACTGCGGAGGCGGCAAAGCCGTTGCCTGAACCGGCCGTCTCGGACATGCCGCTGCTGCGGATCGAGGGCGTCGCCAAATCGTTCGGCAATTTCCGCGCGGTCGACAAGCTCTCGCTGGATATCCGCGCCGGCGAGTTCTTCGCGCTGCTCGGCCCGAGCGGCTGCGGCAAGACCACGCTGCTACGCATGCTCGCGGGCTTCGAGACGCCGGACGAGGGCCGCATCCTGCTCGGCGGCAACGACATCGCCCAGGTGCTGCCGCATGAGCGGCCCGTCAACATGATGTTCCAAAACTACGCGCTGTTCCCGCATCTGTCGGTGCGCGACAACATCGCCTTTGGGCTGAAGCGTGCCGGCATGGCGCGCCGTGACATCGCGAGCCGCGTTGCCGAGATGGTGGCGCTCGTCAAGCTCGAGGGGCTCGAGAAGCGCAAGCCCGACCAGCTCTCCGGTGGACAGCGGCAACGCGTGGCGCTGGCGCGCTCGCTGGCGCGCCGCCCGCAGGTGCTGCTGCTCGACGAGCCGCTCGCCGCGCTCGACAAGAAGCTGCGCGAGAGCACGCAAGGAGAGTTGATGGAGCTGCAACGCCGGCTCGGCATGACCTTCATCATCGTCACCCACGATCAGGAGGAGGCGATGACGATGGCCGGCCGGATCGGGGTGATGGATGCCGGCCGTCTGGTCCAAGTCGCGACCCCGCGCAATCTCTACGAGGCGCCGGCCTCCCGCTGGATCGCCGAGTTCGTCGGCGACATCAACCTGTTCAACGGCCAGGTCGCCGCTCGCGAGAATGGACGGTTGACGGTCTCGACCGCGGAAGCAGGCAGGCTCGCGGTCAGCGAGTTGTGGCCGCCGGTGACCAAGGAGGTGGTCAGCGTCGCGATCCGCCCCGAGAAGGTGAAGTTGTCGCGCCGCGCACCGGCCTCGGACGCGGGCGGATCGCAGACGATCAACCGGCTGGAGGGCGTGGTCGCCGACGTCAATTATCTTGGCGGCGTCACGAGCTACCGGGTGAGGCTGGAATCCGGCGCGGTGGTGCGCTCGTCGATGGCCAACACTGCGCGGCTCGATGTCGACGCCTATCTCGCCGGCCAGCGCGTGGTGGCGTGGTTCACCGCCGACGACTGCCTGGTGCTCGAGCAATGAGCGCGCGCCGCATCTTCGCGCGGCCGGCGCGGCTTGCCGCGATCGCGCCCTATCTCTGGATGGTGCTGTTCTTCCTGGTGCCGTTCGGCTTCGTGCTGAAGATCAGCCTGTCGCAGACCGCGATCGCGCAGCCGCCCTATACGCCGGTGTTCGATTTCACCGAGGGCCGCGCGGCGCTGGCGGCCGCGTTTGCGCAACTGTCGTTCGACAATTTCCGCCTGCTGCTGCAGGACAATCTGTACATCCTGTCCTATCTGCGCAGCCTCGTCGTCGCTGTGACCTCGACCTTGATCCTGCTGCTGATCGGCTATCCCGTCGCCTACGGCATGGCGCGGCTGCCGCAGCGCTGGCAGGGCGTGGCGATGATGCTGGTCATCGTGCCGTTCTGGACCTCGTTCCTGATCCGCATCTATGCCTGGATCAACATTTTGCAGCATGACGGTCTGCTCAACCAGATCCTGCTCACGTTGCACATCGTGTCCGCGCCGGTGGTCTGGTTGTCGGCCGACAGCGCGATGTATCTCGGCATCGTCTACTCCTATCTGCCGTTCATGATCCTGCCGCTCTATGCGACGCTCTCCAAGATGGATGCCTCGCTCTTGGAGGCCGCGGGCGACCTCGGCGCCTCGCCGCGGCAGGCGTTCTGGCTGGTGACGTTTCCGCTATCGCTGCCCGGCGTCGGCGCCGGCGCGCTGCTCTGCTTCATTCCCATCGTCGGCGAGTTCGTGATCCCCGATCTGCTCGCCGGCTCCAATTCGCTGATGATCGGGCAGACGCTGTGGCTCGAGTTCTTCACCAACAAGGACTGGCCGGTGGCGTCAGCCGCGGCGGTCGCGCTGCTACTGCTGCTGGTGCCGCCGCTCGTGCTCTACGACCGCCTGCAGCGGCGTCAGCTCGAGGGTGGCCGCTGATGGCGCACACCGTCACTAGGCTGACGCGCTTCAACATGACCTCGCTGGCGCTCGGGCTGGCGTTCCTCTACCTGCCGATCGTCATCCTCGTGATCTATTCGTTCAACGCCTCGCGGCTGGTGACGGTGTGGGGCGGCTGGTCGCTGCGCTGGTACCACGAATTCTTCAACGACCGCGCCATGCTGGATGCGGCGTGGATGAGCCTGTCAGTCGCCGCGGTGTCGGCGACGCTGGCGACATTGTTGGGCACGCTGGCGGCGATCGGGCTGGCGCGCGGCGAACGGTTCCGGGGGCGGGCGCTGTTCTCCGGCATGCTGTATTCGCCGCTGGTCATGCCCGAGGTGATCTCCGGCCTGTCGCTGCTGCTGCTGTTCGTGGCGCTGAACGCCGAGCGCGGCTTCTGGACGGTGACCATCGCCCACACCACGCTGACGATGTGCTTCGTCACCGTCGTGGTGCAGTCGCGCCTGGCCACGCTCGACCGCAGCCTGGAGGAAGCCGCGATGGACCTCGGCTGCGATCCGGTGCGCGCGTTCCTTTTGGTGACGCTGCCGCTGATCGTGCCGGCGATCGTGGCGGGGTGGATGCTCGCCTTCACGCTGTCGCTCGACGACGTGGTGATCGCGAGCTTCACCACCGGCCCCGGCTCGGCGACGCTGCCGATCCGGATCTACTCGGAGGTGCGGCTCGGCGTTAAGCCCGAGATCAACGCGATCTGCACGCTGGTGATCGCGCTGATCGCTGTGATCATCGTGATCGCCTCGTTCGCCTCGAAACTGTCGAGCGCACGCGGCGAGAGCGCCGCGCCGCTGTGAGGCGCGTTACGATTTGACGGCGCCGGCCGTCAGCCCGCCCACCATGTAGCGCTTGAAGGCGTAATAGACCGCGGCCGGCGGCAGCGCGTAGATGAAGCCGGTGGTCATCAACAGCTCCCATGGCGAGTCGTCGGCGGCGAGGAAGTTGCCGAGCGCGACCGGTAGCGTGATGTCGGTGTCCTTCGACAGCAGCAGGAACGCGTAGAGATATTCGTTCCAGGCGAGCAGGATCGCATAGGTGCCGACCGCGACCAGCGATGGCATCATCAGCGGCACATAGACCAGGCGGAACAGCTGCAGCGTGGTGGCGCCGTCCATCGTCGCGGCCTCGTCGAGCTCGACCGGCAGCTTGTCGGAGGCCTGCTTCAGCACCCAGATCGCGTAGGGCGCGGCGATCGTCACCATCGCCAAAATCAGCGACCAGTGATTGTTGAGCAGGCCGTAGGTGCCCATGGTGCGGTACATCGGCACGGCGAGGAATGCCGCCGGGATGAAATAGGTGAACAGCGCAAGGTTCATCACAGCCCGGCCGCCCGGCACGCGCAGCCGCGAGATCGAGAACGCGGCGGCGGTGGCGACGAACAGCGTCAGCGCGCCGACGGCGAGCGCGATCACGGCCGAATTCCAAAACTGGATCCAGAAGTCGCGCAGGAAGTAATGCTGCTGGTGGAACACGATCGAGAAATTATGCAGCGTCGGATGCGTCGGCCACAGCTTGCCGGTGAACGCGTCCTCCTTCGGAGAGATCGCGAACACGAACATGTGGTAGATCGGGATCATGGTCCAGATGAAGACCGGAATGCCGATCAGCAGCAGCTTGGCCTCGGTGCCGACTTCGCGGAGGGTGGGCAGCTTCATCGCGACAACCGTTTCATCATGTAATAGACCAGCGGCAGCACGAACGGCATCGCGCAGACGATCGAGGCCATCGCGAGCGACAGCTGGTCGAGCCTGAGATAGCGGATGCCCAGCGTCGAGAGCACGTGGGTGAGGTCGGCAGGCCCGCCGCCGGTGAGCAGATAGACGCTGTTGAAATCGCCCAGCGTCCAGATCATCGAGAGCAGCGTGCAGGTGATGTAGAGCGTCTGCATCGACGGCCAGGTGATGTAGCGGAATTTCTGCCACCAATTGGCGCCGTCGACGTCGGATGCCTCGTACAGATCGTGCGGGATGGCGAGCCGTCCGGTCAGCAGGATCAGCGTCCAGAACGGCAGCGACTTCCAGATGTGCACGCCGATCGCCATCGCGAGCGCGACCGCGGGATCGTTCAGCCAGTTCGGGCCGTCGTCGCCGGTGAACTTGAAGATCAACTGGTTGACCACGCCCCATTCCGGATTGAGCATGAAGCGCACGGAAAGAATGGTCGGGATCGACGGCACCGCCCAGGGCAGGATGAAGATGACAGACAGCCACCTGATCCAGGGCCGCTGCTGGGCGAAGAAGCCGGACAAGAACAGCGCGATCAGCATCTTGATGTTGATGCCGATGACCAGGAAGATCAGCGTGTTGACGGCCGCGCGCGCGAAGATCGGGTCATTATAAAGTGCGACATAGCTCGACGGATGGCGCGCCAGCCACAGGCCGTAGCCGACCGGATAGACCACGAAGGCGAGAAAGACGAGCAGGTAGGGCACCAGCAGCGCGATGCCCCAGACCTGCGGCGGCGTCAGCCGCGCCGACAGCGGCGGCGAGGGGGCATCGGATGCGGAGAGCGTGATCGCCATTCGGTTACTCTAGGAAGGAGATGCCGCCTACGTCGTCGTCCCGGCGAAAGCCGGGACCCATAACCACAGGTCCCGGTCGTTGCGCGAAAGTCGTCGACCAGCATACTCCAGAACTGCTGCCGCGGCGTATGGGTCCCGGCTTTCGCCGGGACGACGCGGAAGCAGTTTTGGCGCCAGCCGACATCCCTTACGTTACCCCGCGACCTGCTTGATACGCGCGATCAGTTCGTCGACGGCCTTGTCCACCGGCACCTTCTCGCTGACGACGCGGTTCATGGCCTTGGCCCAGACGTTCTCGTTGTTCAGGATGGTGAACTTCCAGTTCTTGGTAAAGTCGAACGGCGCAGTGCCGCCGGTGAACTGATTCCAGACCGCCTTGCGATGCCGGTCGGCCTGCCAGAACGGGCTCGCTTGGCTTGCCTTGGTCACCGGGAACCAGCGGCCGAGCGCACCTTCGATGTAGGGCCGCACGTTGTCTTCCTGCATCAGGAACGCGATGAACTGCTTGCCTTCCGCCTTGTTCTTGGCGTTGGCGAAGATCAGTCCGGTCTTGACGTCGGAGCGGTAGCGGATCGTCGAGCCATCCGGCGCCTTCGGGAAGGACGCCGTGATGATGTCCTGCTCATAGGCCTGCTTGCCGGCGGCGCGCTGCGCGTCGGTCAGCGCCGGGTTGGTGGAATCCTCGAACCACTTCGCCGCGATCGAGATCGTGAAATTGTGGGTCATCACGATCGTCTTGTTGTGGAAGGCGACGTTGTTGTCCGGGTCCTTCCAGGTCGTCGAGGACGGCGGCGTGCAGCCCTTGATGTAGGTGTCGGTGTAATCCTTCAGTGCGTGGATCAGGCCGTCGCGCACCTTGGGATCGTCGACCAGGAGCTTGCCGTCGTCGTCGACCAGCTTGACGTGGTAGGCGTCCATGAAGGTGTAGAACGACTGGAACGAGTCGGTGGATTCCACGCCCATCGGCTGGCCGACGCCGTAGATGCGCTGGCCGGTCGCCTTGCGGATCCCCGGCTGCACCTTGTCGCACCAGAACGTCCAGTAATCCTCCCACTTGGTCGGGATGTCGGCGGCCTTGAAGCCGGCCTTCTCCAGCATGTCGCCCCAGATCTGGACGTGCATGCTCTGCTGCTTCAGCGGGAAGCCGTAATAGGACTTCTTCTTGGTGACGTCATTGTAGAGCAGGGCCGCTTCCAGCGTGTTCGGCGCGAAGGCGTCCTTCATCGGCAGCATGATGTCGGAGAGGTCCTCGAGCTTGCCCTCGAAGGCCCACTTGCCCTGGGCCTGCACATCGTAGGTGTCGGAATAGGCGACGTCGGGAACGGTGCCGGAATCGAGCGCGGCGACCGTCTTCGGAATCATGTCCTGGATCGCGTATTGCGACAGTTCGACCTTGATGCCGGTCTTGGCTTCGAATTTCTTGATCGTATCGAGCAGCGCGTCGTCTTCGGACTTGTAGAATCCCTTGCCCCACCAGACGGTGATCGTCTTGCCCTGGGCCAGAGCGGGTGCAGTTGCGGCGAACAGGCCGACCGCAGCGACCGCAATTGATAGCGCACCGATAACCTTGGATCTCACGTTCTTCTCCCCTCATGAGGCCGGTTTTTTTTAACCGGTTAGGGAAAACACTAGCGCATGCCCGGGACCCGATAAAGATGCCGCATCGACGACTTCTGTAGGGGGCTCGCGGGAGTGCGTGGATCAGTCCCGCTGCATTGATGCGGAAAGTGAATGGATCGATCAGTTCGACCCTTGGCCAGTTCGACCTTGGTCAGTTCGATTTGGCATTCTCGGCCGCCGTGGCCGGAGCGTTGCCGGGCGCGCCGGCCGCGGCATCGGGCCGTGCGGCGCCGCCGGTGAAGCGCTCGATCACCGAGCGCACCGCGTCGCGGGTCTTGCGATCCTTCACCGCGTCGAGCAGCGGGGCGGATGCCGGCGAGCGGCGGATCAAGCTTTCCGGATCGGGGAAGATCAGCGGATCGTCCCACGGGCCTTGAATCACGAAGGGCAGATCGAACGCGGTGCCGCCGGCAGATGCCGAGGTCAGGCTGGCGACGCCCTTGAGATCATACTCGCGCGACGGCACCGAGGCGGTGCCGGTCAGCGCGATCTTGGCCGCGGGGCTCACGACATGGATGTCGTCGGCGGTCGCGACGCCGTCGGCGAATTTCACCGAGACGCTGAGATTGTCATAGGGCGTCGAGCCGGAGCGGAAATTGCCGCCGCCGGACAGCGGCCGCTTCTCCAGCCGCCGCAGCAATTGCTCGACATTGAAGCCTGCGATCGCGCCGTCATGCCCGTTCAGCGTCGCGGTGCCGTCCAGCGACGACGCGAGCCCGAACGGGCTCGAGCCGGAAGCCGTCAGCGAGACGTTGAGGTTGCCGCGGCCGGACAATTTCGTGATGCCGAACAATTCGCTGGCGCAGGCCTGCAGATCGACATCGGTGAACTGGAATTGCGCCCTGACGTCGGCGACCGCATCCGAGCGCGCGATCGCGAACGAGCCCTTGGCGATGCCGCCATACATCTGCGCCTCGCCGACGCTGAGCGCGAGCGCGCCGCCGCGTAGATTGGCGCCGAACGCGGTGCGGCCGAGCTTGGACGGGCCGACCGTCACCTTGGCGGCCGACAGGCGCATGTCGAGATCGGTCGACGACAGCGAGGAAAGGTCGAACAGTTGCCTGTTCCAGTCGCGCTGGCCGCTGGCCAGCAGGCGGAACGTCGAGATGTAGGGCGTGAAATCGAGATTGCCGGCGGCAAGCGTCGCCTGCAGCGTCTGCCGGCCGTTGTTGGCGTAGGTCATCACGCCCTCGGCGACGTTGCCGTCGAGCTCGACATTGACATTGGTGAGCGCGACCGAGCCGCCGACCACATTGGCGCGGGCCTTCAGTGCAAAGCGGCCGAAGCCGCCACCGCCGCCGGGCGGCGCCTGTCCCATCCAGCGCAACGCGTTGCGCAGCGACGGGGAGTCCATGGTGGCCGTGCCTTCCATCATCAGGCTGGTGCGGTTGGCGACGGTTCCGTCGAACGCAACCTTCAGCGGCGCGCTGGCCAGCCGTGCCTTGAGGCCGGAACGGTCGCCCGACAGCAGCGCGACGAAATCGCTGGCGCTGATCGAGCCGTCGACGCGCTCGCCGCGCCAGTCGAACTGGCCGGTTGCGGCAAACGAGCGCGAGATCGACGGCCAGGCCAGCGACAGGTCGATGTCGCCGAGTTGCTCGGAGATATTGTTGGTGCCATCCTGGTAATTCAGCTCGCCGTCCTGAATCCGTATCTCGGAGAACGACACCTGGTTCTCGGCGCCGGGCGTCATCGTCTTGGCGATGGTCTCGACGAACGGGGTCCAGTTGCTCTCGCCGGCGCTGTCGCGGACCACACGGATATGCGGACGGAGCATCATGACGTCGGCAATCTCGAACCGCCGCAGCAACAGCGGCAGCAGGCGCAGGTTGGCGGTCAGCACGTCGACCTGCAGGGCAGGACCGATGGTATCGGCGCCCTTCAGCCCGACATTATGAAACGAGACATAGCTGCCCGGAAACACTGAAACGTCGATCGGGCCGTTGACGACGAGCTCAAGCCCGGTCACGCCGCGAATCTGCGCTTCCACCGCGCTCCGCAGCGCGTCCCGGTTGAGGAACCACGACGTTCCGACCAGCCCGACGAGCGCCAGGCCGAAAAGCGCCGCGATCGGCATCCCCAGGCGCTTAATTCCTTGGGCCATCGTCAATGACATATCCGGGTCGGGTTGAGTTTTGTCGGGTCGTCGTCGAACACTGCCGGCTGCGCAATGGAAGCCGGTGCCAACCCACGCAACTTGAAGGGTTTTCTTGTCGCTTTCAAGGCCATGTTGATGTCGCAGGCCGCCGCCCGCCGCCGCACGGGGCCGTGATTGACGCATTGCGAAGATTTCGCCTAATAATCCGTTGGACAGAGCCGTTCCGCGCCCTCCATCAGGTATTCATTGCATGAACAAGGTTTATCCCGACGCCAAATCGGCACTCGATGGTCTCCTCAAGGACGGCATGATGATCATGTCGGGCGGCTTCGGCCTCTGCGGCATCGCCGAGACCCTGTCGGACGCGATTCGCGAATCCGGCGTCAAGGGACTCACCGTCGTCTCCAACAACGCCGGCGTCGACGGCATCGGCCTCAGCCGGCTCCTGGAGACGCGCCAGATCAAGAAGATGATCTCGTCCTATGTCGGCGAGAACAAGCTGTTCGCGCAGCAATATCTCGCCGGCGAGCTCGAGCTCGAGTTCAACCCGCAGGGCACGCTGGCCGAGCGCATCCGCGCCGGCGGCGCCGGCATCCCGGCCTTCTACACCAAGACCGGCGTCGGCACGCTGATCGCCGAAGGCAAGGAAGTGAAGGAATTCGACGGCGAGAAGTACATCATGGAACGTGGCCTGTTCGCCGACGTCGCCATCGTGCACGCCTGGAAGGGCGACACCGCCGGCAACCTGGTCTACCGCAAGACCGCGCGCAACTTTAACCCGATGATGGCGACCGCCGCGAAGGTCACCGTCGCCGAGGTCGAGCATCTGGTGCCGGCCGGCGAGATCGACCCGGACCACATCCACACCCCCGGCATCTTCGTCAAACGCATCATCGAGGTTGGGACCGGCAAGAAGCGGATCGAGTTCCGCAACACCCGCCCGCGTCCCGCCGCCTAACGCATGATCCGGAAAACCGGGCACCGGTTTTCCAACAAGATCATGCGCAACCAATAAGTAATTCTTCAGGAGAGCCTCATGGCCTGGACCCGTGAACAGATGGCCGCCCGCGCCGCCAAGGAGTTGCGCGACGGCTATTACGTCAATCTCGGCATCGGCATCCCGACGCTGGTCTCGAACTACATTCCCGACGGCGTCGATGTGAACCTGCAGAGCGAGAACGGCATGCTCGGCATGGGCCCGTTCCCCTATGAGGACGAGGTGGACGCCGATCTCATCAACGCCGGCAAGCAGACCGTGAGCGAATTGCCCTCGACCAGCTATTTCTCCTCGGCCGACTCCTTCGGCATGGTGCGCGGCGGCCATATCGATCTGTCGATCCTCGGCGCCATGCAGGTGGCGCAGAACGGCGACCTCGCCAACTGGATGATCCCCGGCAAGATGGTGAAGGGCATGGGCGGCGCCATGGACCTCGTCGCCGGCGTCAAACGCGTCGTGGTCGTGATGGAGCATTCCGCCAAGGACGGTGCGAAGCTGCTCAAGCAGTGCAACCTGCCGCTGACCGGCGAGCGCGTGGTCGACATGGTCGTCACGGATTTGGCGGTGTTCACCATCGACAAGCACGGCAAGGACGGCATGGCGCTGATCGAGCTCGCCGACGGCGTCACGCTCGACGAGGTCAAGGCCAAGACCGAGGCGGAATTCCGCGTCGCGCTGAAGAACACCTGAGATGCTTGGTGCGGGACGATCCTCGATCCGTCCCGCACGATCCGACGACGCCGGCTTCATCGCCCGCGTCGTGCTGGCCGCGCAGCGCGGCCCGCTGCCGCGCGGCTGGTTCGACATCGCGCTCGACCGGCCGGAGGAGGAATGCCTGGCGTTCATGGCGCGGCTCGCCGTGGCGCGGGTGCGCTCATGGTACCATGTCGCCCATTTCCTGATCGCTGAGGTCGACGGCGTGCCGGCCGCCGCGCTGTGCGCCATGCCCGCATCCGGAACGGTGGTCGCCGCACGCGCGGCGATCGAGGAGGTCGCGGCGGAGATCGGCGTGGATGCCGACGGCATCATCGCGCGCGGCGGCTATGCCCGCAATTGCTGGGTCCAGGGCGGCGAGGGCGACTGGCTGATCGAGCACGTCGCAAACCTGGGATCCCAACGCGGCGGTGGTCTGGTGCAGGCCCTGATCGCCCGTGCGCTCGCCGACGGCAAGGCTGCCCGCTATTCGCAGGCATCGATCTCGTTCGTGATCGGCAACGACGCGGCCGAGCGCTGCTACACCAAGGCCGGCTTTGCCTTCGCCGAGGAGAAACGCGATGCGGCCTTCGAGGCGCTGACCGGCGCGCCGGGCTTTCGCCGATTTGCGCGGGGGATGTGAGGCGGCGGCGAGGGGTACGTACCACGCGGTAACAATCGCCGCCGTCGTCCTGGCGAAAGCCAGGACCCATAACCACCGCGTTGCGTTGTTGAAGAGGACTGCGGCCCCAGCGTCGCGCAACAATTGAGATCCGGGGTAATGGCTCCTGGCTTTCGCCAGGACGACGCTGAGGATCGATCTCGCGCGATGCGACGCGCCGTCCTTGCGTACTTCATCTCGGTGTCGTCGTCCGGCTTGACCGGGCGATCCAGTATTCCAGAGACGCTAGCGATTGAGCCGAGAGGCCGCGGCGTACTGGATCCCCCCCCCCGGG
>NZ_BOVL01000054.1:73068-92231 GCF_019972155.1 Bradyrhizobium sp. RD5-C2
GGCGATGACAGGTGAGTGGGGACGGAGCATCGCATTCTCGCGGCGTGAGTTACGCGTCGGGCAATCACATAGCGGCCCTAACGGTGGCCGCTGCCGGCGGCTTGCCGGGCCTCGCGCGCAATGGCAGAATTGCCCCATTCTGTGCAAGATCGGACATGGCCATGCCACTCATCCGGATTTGGGTCTATGACGGGATTCTCGCTTCGGGCGTTGCGGGCATTGGCGACGTGTTCACCGCCGCCAATTCGGTGGCGGCGAAGCGGCCGCAGCGTCACAACGGCAAGCCGTCCCAGTTGCGCTGGCGCGTCGAGTCACCCGATGGCCGGCCGGTGCAGACCGCGTCCGGCCAAATCATTGGCGTCGATGGAGCGATCAGCGCGCGCTCTGCGGCGGATGCGGTGGTGATCCCCGGGCCGTTCGTCGGCGATATCGAGCGCTTCTTCGCCCGGCTCGAGACGGTCGAGCCGTTGCTCGCCGCGCTGCGGCGCCAACATGAGCGCGGTACCGTGCTGGCATCCTATTGCACCGGCAGCTTCATCCTCGCCGAAGCCGGCCTGCTCGACGGCCGGGTCGCTACCACCCATTGGGCGAAGGGACGGACATTTGCGATGCGCTATCCGGCGGTGGATCTGCGCGTCGCCGAGATCCTCACCGAGCAGAACCGGATCGTCTGCTCGGGCGCGGTGACCACCTCGCTCAATCTTGCGCTTCGGCTGGTCGAGAAGTTCGCCGGCGCCAATCTGGCCGCGGAGACCGGCAAGCTGATGCTGATCGACGGCAGTCGCGTCTCGCAGGCGCCCTATGCCAGCCGCACGCATGATACCGAGCATTCCGATGCGCTGGTGGCGCGGGCCCAGAGCCTGATGGAGAAGTCGCTGCAACGGGGCTTCAGCCTCGCGAGGCTAGCCCGCGACCTTTCGGTCAGCGAGCGCACGTTGAATCGCCGCTTCAAGCTCGCGGTCGGCGAGGCCCCGCTGCAATATTTGCAGGCGCTGCGCGTCGACGTGGCCAAGCGCCTGATCGAATCCAGGCGGCTGAAGCTCGACACGGTCAGTGCGCGGGTCGGCTACAACGACCTGTCGACCTTTCGCCGCCTGTTCAAGCGCGAAACCGGGCTTTCGCCGCGCGAATACCAGCGCCGGTTTGCGCGTGTCACCGCGCGCATGGCGCCCGCCGGCTGACGACGCCGTGTCCGAATTTGCCCTGAGAATGGCGATACTGCCACTGCTGCCGGAAGCACCTCGCGCATAGACCTCATGCTGGCAACAACAGGAGGTCTCTCAATGCCGATGATCGACGTCACAATTCCCGAAGGAGCTCTGAAGCCGGCAGCGGAAGCGCGGCTGATCAAGGAGCTCGGCGATATCCTGATCGGTCACGAGGGATTCGACCCGGCCAACAAGGTTGCGCAAGGCGTCACCGTCGTGTTCCTGCATCGGCCGGCCGCGGTCTACGTGGCGGGCGAGCTGTCGCCGTCGCCGCGCTATCGCATCGTGCCGACGGTGCCCGAGGGGCAGTACACCGAGGCCTCGCGCGCGGCCCTGGTGAAGGACGTGACCGATGCCGTGGTACGCGCCGACGGCGGTTCGTACGAGGATGTGGCGCAGCAGGTCTGGGTGTTTCCGACCGAGATACCGGATGGCCAGTGGGGCAGCCGCGGCGTCATTCGTCTGCTGCCTGACATTCAGGCCTTCATCGCCGGTGAGCATGAACGCAAGGTCGGCGAAGAGCGCCTTGCACGGCGACGGCGCGTCAAGGCGCTCGAGCTGCTTGCGGGCGCGCTCGATGCTGTCCGCAAGGGCGTCGCGTGAAGCGGCACCCGGCTATGGCAATCGATGCACATTTCAGGCTCGCGGCGATCCAGGCCGCCGCGGTGCCGTTCGATCGCGAGGCGTCGGTGGAGAAGGCCTGTCGCCTGATCCGCGAGGCCGGTGCCATGGGAGCCACGATCGCCGCGTTCGGCGAGACCTGGCTGCCGGGCTATCCGTTCTTCTGCCATGCACCGACCGGGCCGAGCACCTTTCGCGCCATGGCGGAATATCTCGATAGCGCCGTCGAGATTCCGTCGCCCGCCACCGACCGGCTCTGCGATGCGGCAGAGGGCGCCGGGATCGATGTCGTGATCGGCGTTGCCGAGCGCGACGCGACAACGAAGGGCACGGTCTACTGCACGCTTCTGTTCATTGGCCGCGAGGGGCGGATTCTCGGCCGTCACCGCAAGCTCAAGCCGACCTTCAACGAGCGTTCGGTGTGGGCCGATGGCGACGCGGTCGGCCTGCGCGTTCATGAGCGGCCCTATGGCAGGATCAGCGGGCTCAATTGCTGGGAGCACAACACCATGTTGCCCGGCTATGCGCTGGCCGCGCAGGGAACGCAGATCCATGTCGCCGCGTGGCCGGGACGAGAGCCCGCCGTGGCGCCGCCGTCTCCCACGCCGCTGTGGCCGCGACAGCTTTTGCTGTCACGCGCGTTCGCGTCCCAGGCGGGTTGCTACGTCATCGCCGTGGGCGGCATGCGGTCGCACGAGGCGACGCCCGAACGCTATCGCGAGCTGTCGACGATCGAGTGCAGCGGCGACAGCGTGATCATCGATCCACGCGGCGAGGTCATCGCGGGGCCTGCGCAAGGCGAGACCATCCTGATCGCTGAAGGATCGCGGGAGGTTGTTCTCGCCGCCAAGGCGCTATGCGATATCGGCGGTCACTACTCGCGCCCGGACCTGCTCCGACTGATCGTCGACCGTGATCGGCAGGATCGGGTCATCGATTGCGGCTTCGCCGGGCGCGTCGCGCCGGACATGTGGGAGTAGTGCACGGCAGCGTGCAAAGCAGCGTCATCCGTGATGACGCTCACGCCGTCCATCGCGATGCGCGCAACTCTGGAAGCAATTTAATCGCGATTGGCGTGTCGCGTCAGTCCAAACGCGTGTCGCAATAGTCCAAAGGTTCGAACGCAAGTGACGCCAATCAAAGACATTTTGCGTTTCGTCGCGTGCGCGTCGCAATTGTATCGCGCCGGCAATCCGGCCAACAAAAAACAAAATCGGGATCGAAGGAAGGCGCGGCTGTGGCAAGGTGCGAATGGTCTCACGATCTGCCGCGCCGTCGCAGCCGTCTTTGCCCTCCGATTGTCTCCATCATCGAGGATCGATCCGTGATTAAGGTTTTTTGCCGCTCGTTCGTTGCCGGCCTGCTGTCGCTTGGCCTGGCGTTGCTGTCACTTCATGGCGCCCAGGCGCAGGCGCAAGGGCAGGGGACCGACACCATCCTCGTGCTCGATGCATCCGGCTCGATGTGGGGCCTTGTCGACGGGCAGAGCAAGATCTCCGCTGCGCGACAGGCGGTCGATGCGATCCTGTCGAAATGGAATCCCGCCGATCGTCTCGGCGTGATGGTCTATGGCCATCGCTCGAAGGGGGACTGCAAGGACATCGAGCTGATGGTGCCGGTCAGCAAGTTCGATCCGGCCAGGATCAAGGCCGCGATCGACGGCATCAACCCGAAGGGCAAGACGCCGATCTCGGATTCGCTGCGTGCTGCCGCCGAGGCGCTGCACTCGACCGAGAACAAGGCCAACGTGATCCTGGTCTCCGACGGGATCGAGACCTGCGCGCCGGATCCGTGCGCGGCCGCGGCCGAGCTGAAGAAGGCCGGCATCGGCTTCACCGCCCATGTCATCGGCCTCGACGTCGCCGATCCCGCGGCGAAGAGCCAGCTGCAATGCATCGCGCGCGCGACCGGCGGCGTCTATCTCGATGCCGGCAACGCCGCGAGCCTGACCGGGGCACTGACCAAGGCGGTGGCGGCGACGCAAGGCACCAAGGTCGCGAGCGAGGCGCCGCCGAAGCCGGCGGCTGCCGATCCCTATCTCGGCAAGAACCTCCGCGGCGTGGCGCGGCTTGCCGAAGGGCTCGATCCGATCAGCGACGAGGACGTCAACTGGGGCGTCTACAAGCGCGCCGGAGGCGAGAAGGGCGAGCACGTCAACACCTTCTACGGTGCGCCGTTCGCCGACAACATCGCGCCCGGCGACTACATCGTGGAAGTGAGCTACCGGCAGCTCAAGCGCGAGTTTCCGCTCAAGGTCGAGAACGGCAAGCCGACGACGCTCGACGTCATCCTCGATGCCGGCTACGTCACCAGCGAGGGCTCGGTTGCGGGTGGGGCCGGCAAGGTCGACGACGTGGTCTGGCAGGTTTCCGACAAGGGCGGCAGACTGGTCGCGCAGGAATACGACGCGGTGCCGCGCTTCGTGCTCGCCGCGGGCAATTATACGCTGACCCTGACCAAGGGGCAGTCGAAGACCAGCAAGCCGTTCGCGGTCGCCGCGGGTGACTCCAGCAACGTCCAGCTCACCCTCGACGTCGGCAAGCTGATCGTCACCACCACCTATGCCGAGGGCGGCCCCAAGGTCGAGAAGGACCTCGTGGTCGCCGTGCATCAGCCGGCGAAGGCGGACGGTGACGAGGGCGAGAAGGTCGCGCAGGAATACGACGCCGAATCGAAGTTCGATCTGCCCGGCGGCAGCTACGAGGTGATGGTGACGGTCGGCGAGGCCAAGGGCACGGCGCGCGCGGAGGTGAAGTCCGGCGCACCGACCCGGATCACCGTCAACCTCAACGCCGGCGTGGTCGGGATCAAGGCCGACGGCGCCCAGGAGATCGACATCTACGGCGCCGAGCGCGACATCAATGACGAGCGCAAGCGCGTCTCGGTGAGCTATGAGGCGACCTATAACGTCGCGCTCAGCGCCGGCGACTACGTCGCGGTCGCCACCTATGCCGACGGCCAGAAGGCGGAAAAGCCGTTCTCGATCGCCGCCGGCAAGCGCCAGACGGTGGAGATCAAGCAGTAGGGGCGATACGACGTCGCGTCTCTCCCGCCTGTGAGGTGAGCACATCTCTCAGGCTCCCTCTCCCCTTGTGGGAGAGGGTTGCCCCGGGTGCGATAAACGAGGAAAGCCTCGCTCTCGCAATCTCGATCCCGCCGTTCTGCAAATGGAGAGCGCGTGCCGTGTGGTACCCCTCTCCCTAACCCTCCCCCACAAGGGGGGAGGGAAACCCTCCGCCGGTGCGTCCCTAACTGAAAGCGGAGGAGAGTGACGTGAGACCATCTTTGACGCTCCCAGCACGCACGCTCATCCCTCGCCGGCATGCCGACAATTTGGGCAGACCGCCCGGCTAATCCCGTTCACCTCGGCCGCATCTCCGCCTAGTCTGACAGCAGACGGAGATGAAACAGCATGCGAGCGATCCTTGAGCACTGCACCGGCGGCAACAGGCGCAGCCTGCCGGCCGGCACGGAGTTCATCGAGGAGGGCGGCCAGACAGGTCATCTGTTCGTGCTGCTCGAGGGCAAGGTCGAGGTCGTGAAGGGCGACAGTCTGGTCGCGGTGATCGAAGAGCCCGGCGCGGTGTTCGGCGAGATGAGTGTTCTGCTCGACAGGCCGCACAGCGCAAAGGTGCGCGCGGCGTCCGACTGCGTCCTGTACGAGTTCGACGATGCGGCGTCGTTCCTGCGCGAGCAGCCCGCGGTGGCGCTGCTGATCGCGCAGCTATTGGCGCAACGGCTGCACGTCGCCACGACCTATCTTGCCGATCTGATGCATCAATATGCCGATCACGGCACCCATCTGGCGATGGTCAGCGAAGTGCTGCAAAGCATGATCAACCTACCGCCGATGCAGGTCGCGCCAGGCTCGGATCGGCAATCCGATCCAAGGATGTGAGCCAGTCCGGCGCCTCGCTGAGCGGCGTTGCCGGCCGATGCAGGGGCGCGTTGAGATCGACGATCTGCGCGTCGCCGGCGGCGAGCCAGAAGGCTTTCTCCTGGGTGAGATCGAGCACGATGTAGACCGGCGGCCGGCCCGGCTGCAGCCCGGTATTGAACACCCAGGTGGTCCCGATCCGGTCGAACCAGGAGCCGTTCGGGATGAACGGCGATTGGTGCACATGGCCCGAGATCACCGTCGTCGGACGGTGGCGCTCGATCCAGTGCAGCAGCTCGACGTCGCCGAAGAAGCGCTTGCCGCCCCAGCTGATCGGCGAATCCGCCGGCGGGGCGTGATGCACCCAGACCCAGCGGCGGTGCGGGATGGCGGCGGCCTTGCGCAGCTGGTCGTCGATCCGCGCCTTGACCATCGGGCCGTCCCACCACGGGCACACCGTGAACAGCGTGTCGCCGATCGTCAGGTTGTCGCCGTCGCAGGCGACGCCGAATTCCCTGACGGCGGCGACCCATCGCGCGACCTTCTCGCCTTCCGCGTTGCGCTCGTCGAGGTCATGATTGCCCGAGCAGAAGATCACGCGCGTGAGGCCGGCGAGCCGCGCGAGGTATTTCGTGACGACGACGATCTGGGCGCGGAAATCCACCGCCGAGCCGAGGTTGAGCGCGTCGCCGGCGAAGATCACGAGATCGAATTGCGGCGCGGCCGCCAGCAGCCAGTCGAACTGCGGCAATGAATAATGCAAGTCGGCGACGACGAGGCAGCGCATCCGCCAGATCCAGATGCCCGGAAAGCGGGCTGGGTTCGCAAGATAATGAATTTCAAACAAGCGGAATTGCAGCAAGATTTATGCCGTGCCGCACGGGGCCAAGCGCGACAGATTCCCGCAGTGAGGTAGGTACGCTGGCCAGGCTCCCTCTCCCCTTGTGGGAGAGAGTGGGGAAAGGGGTGGCCCCGAGCGAGATGATTAAGGTGAGGCTCGCTTTCGCAATCTCGATCGTGTGGCGTTGCTGGATTGAATGGAGAGAGCGTGCCGCGTGGCACCCCTCTCCCTAACCCTCTCCCACAAGGGGAGAGGGAACCCTTCCGCTATTGCGTTCCTCACGCGACCGGCGGGAGACGATAAACATCACACGCACGCTAAAAAACACCAGCTGCACGCCGCCGCTCACGCCCTCGCCGCAGCATGCGAGAACACGATCTCGATCAGCGTGCCGGTGCGGCCGCCGGTCTTGATCTGGAATTTGGCGCGGTTGGCTTCGACCAACGCCTTGGTCAGCGACAGGCTGACGCCGCCGGAGCCGGCATGATCTGACGGGGTCGGTGCGCGGAACGGCTCCAGCGCGGCGGCGACCTCGTTGTCGTTGAGGCTCTGGCCGGTGTCGCGCACGCGCAGCATCACCTCGCCGAAATCCGACAGCGCGGTCGAGACGATCACCTGGCCGCCGGCATTGGCGAGATGGATCGAGTTGCCGATCAGGTTCAGCGTGATCTGGCGCAGTGCGCGGGCGTCGGCGATCACCGGCGGCAGCGTGTGCGCGAGCGAGGTGCGGATGATGATGCGCTCGCGGTTGGCCTGCGGCTGCATCACGGCGACGCAGCTCTCGACCATCTCGTTGAGGTTCTGGCTGGCGAAGGCGAGGTCGAGCTTGCCGGTCTCGATCCGCGACAGATCGAGCAGGTCGTTGACGATGGCGATCACCCGCTCGCCGGAGGCGCGGATGTCCTTCATATATTCGACATAGCGCTCGTTGCCGAGCGCGCCGAAGCGCTCTGATATCATCACCTCGGCAAAACCGATGATGGCATTGAGCGGCGTGCGCAGCTCGTGGCTGATCCGCGCCAGCATGTCGGATTTGCCGTTGGCGGCGCGCTCAGTGAGCCGCCGCGCCTCGCGCAGTTCGCCCTCGCTCTTCCTGGTCTGGGAGAGATCGCGGAACACGGCGAAGAAGTTCGGGCCGTCGGCGCGGGTGCGGCCCATCGTCACCGACAGCGGAATGATGCCGCCCTGGCGGACGCGGCCGAGCGTCTCGCGGCCGTGGTCGAGCAGGCTGGCGACGCCGGCCGATTTCACGCTGGTGAGATAGTCGAAGATGCCGTGCTGGCTCTCCGGCGCGAACAGGTCGGCGAGATTATGCGTGATAAACTCGTCGCCGTCATAGCCGAACAGCGCTTCCGCGCTGCGGTTGCAGGAATGGATGTTGCCCTCGGCATCGAACATGATGATGCCTTCGGCCGCGGTGTCGAGGATCGCGCCGAGCTCCTCGGCGTCGGCGTGGCCGGCCTGCGGCGGTAGCGGCGCAAGCACCGGCTCCACGGCAGCAACAGGCTCCGGATCGGGCGCAGGATCGGACAGCGCGGCCGCGACCGCGGCGTCTTCGTCCAGCGTGCGCGAGAAGATCAGCGCCAGCGCGGAATCGTCGTCCCAGGTGATGGTGTGCAGCCGCGCCTCGGCGGACACTGACTGCGCGCCGTCGTCTGCGTTCTGGTTCGCGGAGATCGTCACCGGCGTGCCGGTGGCCGACGTGCTGCTCGCCTGCGAGACGCCGGGTTCGACATAGAGCGCGTCGAGCCCGCCGGCGGCTTCCAGTGCGTGCAGGCTGTCATAGCCCATGCGGGCGAGGAAGGTGTGGTTAGCATAGAGCAGGCGGTCGAGCCTGTAGATCAGGATGCCGACCGGCAGCAAATCGAGCAGTGCGCGGTCGCGCCGGGACTCTCCGCGCGGTGCAGGCTCCGTCGCGACGAGCCAACCGGCCTTTGGCGTGTCGGCTGGCGTATCGAGCTGCGCGATCGCTTCTTGCAGCGGCGACGCCTCCGCCTCCGGTTCGCTGGCGGGTGGCGCTTCGGCAACCGTCTCCGTGGCGGCGCGCTCGTTCGTCGTCGCGGTGAGGCCGGCCTCGCTTTCGAGCCGCGCAGACAATTGACGCGCGAGCTCGTTGAAGGCGTTGTTCTCGACCGGCGTCAACGACGGCGGCCGCGTATCGCCGGCAAGGCGGAACGGCAGCACATTCTGCGGCGGGTCGTGGCGCACGTCGTGCGCTCCCTCCTGCGTTCCTCCTGTCGTTTCTTGCGGCGTTTCCACGGCGTGATCCGGATCGGCTTGGTGTGAAGTCTCTGCTGCGCTCGGTTCGGTCAATTCCTCGGGTGGTGCTGCGGTCGGGTCGGGCGGCGGAGCAACATCATGCGGTGCGGCGGGCCCGGGCGGCGCGGCGGTGCGCGGCGCCGGCGCGACATCGGCCGACAGCGATCGCGGCGCGATCGCGCCGCTGAAGAACTCATAGCGGCGCAAAGCGGCGAGTCGCGCAAGCCCGTCGAGGTCGCGACACACACCAAAGCCGCGGTAGCCGGCGAAATTCCGATTGCGGTCAAACACCGGCAGGCCGGACAATTCGACCGGCAGCCGGCCGCCACCGTCGACCGGCCAGTGCAGCGTGATCCCGCTCCAGGTGTCGCGGCTGGCGAACGCCTTGAGGACGCGGCCCTCGGGATCGACGCCAAAGCTCTCGGCGATGTCGCTCCAGAGACGGCCGAAGCTGGCCGCGGTGTGCAGGCCGATCAGGCGGGTGAATTCGTCGGAGCCGAGCGAGAACCGGGCCTCATGGTCCATCTGCCACATGAAGCGCAGCGGATGCCGCCGCACCGGCAACGGCTCGTCGAGCCAGGATGGCGGCGTCACCGGCGCCAGTGTCGCGGGTGCCGGCTCGGCGGCAGGCGGCGGAGCCGGCGCATCCGCGATCGCATAAGGCGAGGGCACGGCGTTGGCCGGCGGCGGCGATGTTTCCGAAGCGGGCGCGTGTGCGGTCTCTTCGAAATCGGGAGTAGGTTCAGCTGCAGGCTCTTCGACCTGTGTCGCAGCGGGCACCTCGATCAGCGCTTCCGATAGCGGCTCCTCGACCGCGGCGGTTTCGTCAGGCGTGGTGTCGAGAGGCGTGGTCTCGGCCGGTGCTTGCTCTGCAAGTGTCAGTTCTGCCGACGCGAGCAGTGGAGCAAGGTGCGTGGGCTGTTCGACCTGCGCCTCAGCGGGCACTTCGATCAGCGCTTCCGATAACGGCTCTTCGACGGCGGCAGTTTCGTCCGGCGTGGTATCGAATGCCACGGTCTCGATGGGCGCGCGCTCCACGTGCGTCCCTTCTGACGCGGAAGACGGAGCAACGTCCGCAGGTTCGGATTCAGTCGCGCTCACGATCGGCTCGGCTGCGGCTTGTTCTTCCGCGGGCGGATCCAGCGCATCGAACAGCGTGAAGGTGGCCGGCGCTTCGCTGACCGGCGTAGCGGTTTCTTCATGCGCGGTTGGCAGTTCGACAGCGGCAGGCGCTGGTGGCTGCTCGACTGTCGCGGCCTGTTGCGGCGCTGCTGCCGCTACCGGTGCTTCCGGTGCAGCCGTCTCCGGCGCAACCGGCTCAACCACGATCGGCGCTGCGGGTTTGGCGGCGAGATGCGCCGCCGGCTTGATCAGTGCGATCAGCGCGCGGTCGGCACCGTGGCCGATCCGCTGCAGCACGACGCGGCCGATCGCAACGCTCGCCGCCGCGCGGCCCTGCGCCAGCGCTTCGTCGCGCGCGGCATCGAGGCCGGCTTCGGTGAGATCGTGCAGACCGGGCAGCGGACGCGCTGCCTCGTTGGTTGCGACCAAAAGTCCGTCGCCGTTGAAGGCGGCCGCCGGACGCGGCAAGCCCTGCACCAGCCGCAGCAAGCGCTCGTTGAGCGGCACGGTGCGGCCAGACGCATTGAGCGCGCTCATCAGGATGCCGTGGCTGCCGTCGGATAGCTCGATGCGCCTGCAGCCGCAGGTCGCGAGCATGCCGGGCGCCGCGCCGAAGCCGCGCAGCCGCTCCAGCCGCACCGCGCCGCTTGCGTCGAGGCTGGGACCGAGCCGCGCGACCTGGCGCCGATGCGGATCGGCCGGTCCGAAGGCGCGCTTCGCCAGCTCGGCGGCATTGGCGGCACCGAATACCTGCGCGCCGACCGGATTGGCCCACAGAATCCGCGCGCCGTCGGCCGACCACAGCCATGCCGGCAGGGCGCCCGACGCATGGTCGGCCAGCCGCACGTCGCCGAGCGCCTGGATCTGGAATTCCGCGTCACTCATCACGCAAGATTTGACCGCATGGTTTGGCTTCTTCCTTAGCTTGGCCGGAGCGCCGGCGGCCGCAGGACGACAGCCTTAACAGAAGGTTAGTATCGCAACTGGGGGGCGGCAGGTCCATGTCCGCGGCCAGGGTGTCCCGGCTTAAGCCGGGATAACGTTAACTTGGCTGAACGACCACAGCCGTTTGGCGTTGTCAGGCAGAGAGGCGGCTGCGACAGCGTGTTGCGGGGCCAGGGCGGCGGCGCGTCACACCTGCGATTGCAGTGCCGCGATATGTTCCGCCGTCCATTCTACCTTGTATCCTAACCCGGGCCCGCAGGGCCAACCCGGCGGGCCGATCACCAAGCGAGGGAGAGCGACCATGAGCGACAACGGGCGTGACCAGTTCGAGATCCCCAAATTCGAGATCCCCAAGGACATGCGGTCGATGGCGGAGGCGAGCTTCGATCAGGCGCGCAAGGCTTTCGACCAATTCGTGACCAATGCGCGGGACACCGCCGGCAAGTTCGAGGAGCGCAATGCCACGATGCGCGCCGGCGCCAAGGAGCTTTCTACCAAGGCGCTGTCCTACGCCGAGAAGAACGTGCAGTCGTCGCTGGACTACGCCCAGTCGCTGCTTAAGGCCAAGGACCTCACCGAGGTCATGCGGCTGCACAGCGAATATGTGCAGGGCCAGATGCGCTCGCTCGCCGAGCAGGCCAGCGAAATGGGCCAGGCGGTCAGCCGTGCCGCGATGGATGCGGTCAAGCCCAAGAGTTGACGAAGAGCTGAAGGGTTGTGGCAGGCCCAATCCTGGTCGGGCGCGGTAATCCCATATTCCGCCACATAAAAAATGTGGCGTCGCACGCGATCTTACGTTGCGTTGCACAAAATTGACATGATATGGGTGTTTATTAGGCGCGCCCGACGAAGGGCACTCCCGTGAATCAAGGCAGCGTGATCCATTCAACGTTCCCGGCCCTTGTGTCTCCGGGACGTCCGCAATGGTCACATCTACTCAACCGTTGCGAAGGATTACACGTATGACCAACCCGTCCGATCCGTTCTCCGCCTCGATCATCCCGTTCGAGGTTCCCGAGCAGATGCGCGCGTTCGCCGAAAAGGGCGTGCTGCAGGCCCGCGACAGCTACGCCAAGTTCAAGGACGCTGCCGAGACCCACAACTCGACCGTCGAGGCCGTGTTCACCTCGATGAACAAGGGCGCCACCGCGTATTCGGCCAAGCTGATCGAGTTCTTCAAGGCCAACACCACCTCGTCGCTCGACTTCGCCCAGGAGCTGTTCAGCGTGAAGTCGCCGACCGAAGCGGTCGAGCTGTGGACCTCGCACACCCGCAAGCAGTTCGAGACCTACACCGCGCAGGCCAAGGAATTGGCCGAACTCGGCCAGAAGGTCGCCAGCGAGACCGCCGAGCCGATCAAGGCCAGCGCCTCGAAGTTCTACCAGCAGCCGGCCGCCTGATCGCAGCCTGCATGAGATAGCGGAAGGCCCGGGCCGATGCGGTCCGGGCCTTTTTGCTGGACGGGGGCCGTGGAGTGGCCCGAGATAAGAGCGGAAATCAGCGCGTTACGGCCTTGCCAAAGGCGGGCGTTGCACCTAGTTTCCGCCGAAATCGCCGCCCCCTTTTGCGGGGCCGTGCGCCAGGATGCAGTTGTAGCTCAGTTGGTTAGAGCGCCTGTCTGTGGAACAGGAGGTCGGTGGTTCGAGCCCACCCAACTGTACCAAAGAAATCAGACAGTTACGAAGAACATCGAAGGCTTGCAAATTGTCGTAGCTACCACATAGCTACCACGGCAGCAGAGGGCGCATTGCGCTCGTTAGTGCGCGACCGAATTTCATGGCGCGTCGTGCAGATGCCAATGCGTAACGCCAGCAGGTGCGCGATCGGGATACTTTATGAGCAGCCGCCCCGAGCTGGCATTTACTGTGGGCGCGAAAGCGATGGAGCGAAGAAGCGTCCGTCCTGCGACGAAGTCTCCCAGATCATGCGAATCATAATCCTGGGTCGCAAATTCGAGTCTCTCTCCCGCTGCCACAATTCTCAAAAAATCAGTGAGCTCGGGCCTCTGTTTCGAATTCTTGCGATTGCGCAGGCCGCTGCGGTTGATTGGCTGGACGCCTACCGCGCTGGCGAACTCGACGACGTCCTCGGCATGTTTGCCGATGCAGCGGTGATCCATTGCGTTTGTGGAGGTCAGAAGACATTGACCGGCGGGGAAGCGCTCCGCGCTTATTGGGTTGATAGGTTTAAGCGTTACCCAGCCCTTGGACTTCACGATCTCAAGCCAAGTCAAAATGAAGTCGCTATTTCCTACATCACAACCAGCGGCTTTGTGAGCGCGGTTCTGGCTTTCGATGCCGCCGGGCAGATCAAGTCCGTTAGCTGCCGCCCCTTAGCTTCCTAAATTAACCAAGACAATTCTTTCGGGGTCAGTTTTCAAACTAACCCACTACTTAGCGCCGGGTGTGGGCATTTTGATTGTGACACCGTTCCGGGGCTGGAAAATGAACAGGGCGACGCGGAGCATATTCAAGAGATGACTCCAAGAGATAGCTTTAAAGCCTACCTGCGTTGTCCGACCTGCGGGCGCACTGGGATAGCCGATCTTTCGGAGCTTGATGGCTATTCCTATAGACCGGGCGAGACGACAATGGTCGAGCACCTTCCGAGGGGCTTCAAGATTATCAACCGGCCCAGCGGCCTCGCCAGCATCGACCTGTTCTGCGAAAAGTGCGACGTATCAGCAATCACCAAAGACAATAAACCGCTTGGTTAGCCCTCCGAAGCGCCCCAGAGACCCCAGCTCGCCAAGGCGATATCGATATCGCCTGACCCACTACCTAGCGCCGGGAGGTGCCCTACGCGAGCAGCATGTAGATCAGGGCGCTGGTTACGATCGCCACCCAGACCAGCCATAGACGGTAGTAGAGCAGGTCGCGGTTAGTGAGCGACATGCTACTAAGCGGCAATCTTCAGGTGGCGGAGCCGCTTGCGAAGAACCGTTCCCGCGATGATCTCGCCGAAGGTGAGACTTAGGTGCCGGCGATTTTGGCTCGATCATATCTGCCTGGCATCAGGCTTTCAGGATCTCTGGATGCACGTAGTCTTCACAGATTGTCGGGGGTCCGCAGAGGTGAGCCCTTATCTTCGTTAAGCAATTCTTGCTCGGCCAGATGCCAGAACTCGTCATCCCGTCCTTCCGGCCGTTTCCCAGAGCCGGTAGGCGCGCGCTGCCACCACTTCATCGATACGCTCGTTCAAAGGTTACCTCCCGCAAAAGATGATGCGAGGGGGATCTGGAAGAGTTCTGTGTCCTGTTCGTCACGGACCGAAATGAAGTTGCCTTCCCTGATCATCTCGGGCTTTTCCGTCCCGATACGGTGCGCCATGAACTCACCGTGCGCTTTGGCCTCATCGGTAGATGCGCACTCTTGTCCGATCACGTCATGCGCTGAGATTTCGCCAGCGAGGTGGAAGAAAAAGCGGCTCGAGCCCTTTGGTAGTTCGTGCACATAACTTGGCTCGACTTTGACTGCCAGCCGCTCGTGAGCATGATCCAACGGCTGTTCCTTGCCCATTCCAATCCTGGCGATGCCTTGGCTATTGTGTTGCATGTCGTCCTCCTTTCTCCGGCAACGCACACAGGATGCGAAGGGTTACAATGGCCATTCCGAGCTTTGGAACTTCGATCAGAGGCCCATGTTGGCTCCTTGAAATCTTTCCAAACAGGAGCTGACTATGGCCGAGAAAGACCTGAGCGACCTTTTCGTCGACACCCTCAAGGACATCTACTACGCGGAGAAGCAGATCTATAAGGCGCTGCCCAAAATGGCGAAGTCAGCAGCGTCTGACGAACTGCGGGCTGCATTTGAGAAGCACCACGACGAGACGGAGGTGCAGATCGAACGGCTGGAGAAGATCTTCGAGATCATCGGGAAGCCGGCGCGCGGTAAGAAGTGCGACGCGATCGAGGGTATACTCGACGAAGGCAAGGAGATCATGGACGAGTATGCCGACAGTCCGGCGCTTGATCCCGGTCTCCTCGCGGCGGCGCAAGCAGTGGAGCATTACGAGATCTCCCGCTACGGGACCTTGAAGACCTGGGCAGATCAGCTAGGCCACAAGGATGCGGTTAAGCTGATTGACCAGACGTTGGCGGAGGAAAAGAAGACGGACGAAACCCTCAGCGAGATCGCGGTCACGGCGGTAAATGCCCAAGCGGCCTAAGGCGCGTAGCGACAAGAAGCCGCCCCGGTCGAGTGTCGGGGCGGCTTTGGCTTTTGGAACTGCAACATTGCAGTTGTTAGCGCTTCGCAGGCGGCCCGCTCTTGTTGCCGGGCAACCCTTGTACGTTCGACGGGTCCTGCCGCTGTACGTGCTCGTTCTGAGGATTCGACCCTACCGTCGTGATGGACCGGTTCGGCGAGGTCGCGGTCCGCCCAGCAGCGCCCGTCTTGCCGCTGCAGCGCTGACGCATGGCTCAACAGGTGACGGGGGCCGAAATGATCGCGGCCGATCCCGCCCATCGGCGTCGGAGAGTCTGCAAGGAATGCCAGGTAAGTGCCGAGTTTGGCCCGGCGCAGGCCCGTTCTTGTTTCCTGCCGCGCCGGATATGCCGGTGCCGGAATTCTGCACGCTCGGTGCGTTGCTGACTCCCGCCGAATTGCTTGGTGCGCCTGGACGTCCCGGAGGCGTTGCGGCCGCTCCCGGATTAGTCTGGTCTCCTACGTACCCGGACTCACCGGAATTGCGCGTTTTCGCGCCCTTGTCGGCCTCACTCTGTTGGTTCTGGGCGATCAGCAGACATTGATCGCGGTCCGGCCACGCTTCCCAAAGGCAAGAGGAGAGTCAGAGCAGTCAGCCATCGCTGGGCTCTCGTCCGCGGTTTCGTCGAACTGAAGCACGGCAGTGCGCAGATCAACGCAGTGGCGCGCAGCGACCGCTCTAAGCTTTTCGCGTTTTTCGATCGCGGCCGGCGGAATCTTGAAGTTGTCCTTGCCGTAGTTGTAGCGCGGGCACCCACTGAGGCAGCCAGAAAGGCTCACTCACCATGCAGCCGAAGATCAAAGAGCATATGTGCCCAGGCTGCGATGGTGGGTGTCCAGCCGATTGCGCAAGCGGCGCAGCCGGGTCGCAGAATCTACCCGGTCAAATGCGCGGCCTGCGAAGGCAAAGGCAAAATCAGGGATAGGGTTAACTGAGGCGGCCTTACTTCCCTCGCCGATGCTAGGCCAGTCTGTAGAAGCCGTCGCTTTCAGCAACGAGCTTGCGCTCTTCCACCAGCGCATCCACCCATGCGGACGGAATCACAAACTTGCCGCCATCCGGCATCCTGAGCTCCGCACGGTCGGATTCGCGGTGCAGCTTCGCGCCAAGCTTTAACTGCTGTTCGATAACAGACGCCATTTGACGCGAGCCCAGTAAGGAGCACCTCAAGGATACCACCCAAATCGCCCAATTCCGAAACCAGCCACGGGATCGAAAAGGTCTAGTTAGGTCATTAGCCCACGGAGAACCACGAAAGGCCGGGACGCCTTGCGGCGAGAGAGGCCGCCAACTGAGGCGCCCGGGACCAAAGCTATGCCGCCTGTTTGAAAATCTTACAGGCGGCATGGCCTTCCAGCCCGAGAGGGTATTAACAAAATCCCGGATATCGATGCGTCCTGCGGTACTGGCGAAAGGTTCAGCCCTTTTGCTGGGTGCGGCAATTATTCCTTGCCCGGATGTAGTTCGCGCTTCTGAGCTTCGTGCCCAGCGATCAATCGCTCGATGCCGTCTAGGGTCTGCCGGTCTGTGATGTTATGGGCGAGTGCGCCGTAATGAGCGCTTTTCCTATCCAACTCAATGCACTTCGCGCACATGAGGCGCCCTCCCGTCTTGAAGGCGGGAGCGCAGGGAACTCTCAGCCACCGGCGCCTAGGGCATTCCTTAGCCGATGATGGACTCCCAATAGAGGCGCCGGACATTGGTTCCTGAGGCTCGAAGAACCGCGTCTACCGCCCGAGCGACCCAGCAACCATTGGGGGCCTGTACCAGTGAGGAAGGCTGGTTGCTGGGGCCATCTACCGGCCCGATGCGGCGAGCCAGTTCTTCATGGTGGAGCGACTATTAGTGACGACGGCCATCGAGCCAATCTTTCCGCTGCATCCACGATCTGGTCTTGAGACTGGACTTTCAGTTTCCTGAGTAAGCGAAGGCGCTGGACGGCCACCTGTGCTTTTGTCCCGCCGATCTGCGCGGCAATCTCCGCATCACGCCGCCCGAGAGCCATGCGCCTCAGGAGCTTCTTTTCGCGTGGGCTCAGTATGACCGCTGTCACGACGCGAACAGGGCAATTCCAACGATGATGAGCGGGCTCAGTCCGAAGAGTACGACCCAAACACTTTCAAGTAGGTCTTTGACCATGGTACAACCTCTGCGTTGAGGCGGAGCCTACGCGCATGCAACTCGCGAAGACAGTGCAATTCGCGCCAAAGTGAAACAAAGATCGCCAAGCGGTCCCCAAGCGCTATCTGAGAAAGAGCCAAGCCACGCTGGCGATCAGCGCCACAAACGACACCGCCGCTGCGCAGACAAAGGCGGTCTCGATGCCGTCGAATTCATATGGGTTCGTTGACATCGTCGTGCTCCTAAATTGGAGCGCGTGGCCCGGGAGACATCAGCCACTCGGTCAAATGAGCGGTGGTCTCGTTGTGCCGCGCCTTTCTCAGCAATGCTTCCCGCTCTCGACATGGGGGGAGTTTTTTAGCTCGCTGGCGCAGCTCTCGGGCTTCCCGGGTGAGACGTTCTTCAAGGGCGAGAATCTGAATGGCCCGGCGTCGTCGTCGCTTCATGACACCTACCTCGTCTTACGGGTCCTAACCGTTGGGTGTGAGTTCCACGAATCCTAATATGCGCACGGTCGGCGTTCAGTTCCAAAGTGAACATTAGTTTTTAGGAACTTTGTTCACCTACGGAGAAACCCCGGTAACCCATGAAATTCTCTGCACGCAGCGGTGCAGCCGGGGGCAGGGCGCTGGCGTTTCTTATGAGAAACATGTCTTTCGCGGCCTCTTTCATTCGCACGAACGTTCCGCTCTCGTGGTACTCGAGCCAGCCTTGCTCCCTCGCGTCCGTGAGACCTGCCCAATATTCGGCCGGCGTCGCCTTGTCCTCATCGATCATTGGCCGGTTGATCTTCTCGATGTAAATCCTGCCGTCCTGAATCGGCACGAATGCGTGAGCGTGCTCCATGATCCTGCGGGCAGCCTTCTCAGAGTCGGCCCACGGGCGCTCATCCTTCAGTTTCATCGGCGAATTCTATCCTTCTTTTGGGCGGCATAAATGTGCTGGCGGTGCACGTGGCTCTCGGCCGGCCGGTGGCTATCAAACATCACGCCGCAGGGACAGCGCATCAGCGACGATGGTTGTTGAGAAGGCAATTTTTCGCCGCGCGCCCACATTGCCTGCTTGCGCTCGGTCCAGTCGCGCTGGTCTCGCCAGGCCTGGAAGTCGGCCTCAGTCAGGGTCGGCAGCAGCAGCTGCCATTCCGCTTCGAACGCCGTGCGCGCCTGCTCAAAGGTCTCGGCCGGCCCGCCGGTCAATCGGTCGCAACCGGGATGGAAGCCGCATTTCCATTCCCATTGATCGGCATGGTTCGGCACACCGGCTCGCAGCCCGATCGAGCCGATGCAGACGTCGTCGTAAAAGATATTCCATTTCTCCCGAGCCGACTCCTTGTCGCGCCGGCGCGTCAGCTCGTTCACGACTCGTCTCCAGTCGGCGAGCGTTGCCGCAACTGCAGCAACTCGGCAGTCGGACGCTTGCCTACCTTGCGGCACTTCTGGCAGCGCAGTCTGCCGGTGAGGTCGTGAACGTGGGTCGTAGCGACATGGGGCAGGGCAGCGAGGTCGACAGCACGCGGCGTCATGCACCGCGAGCACTTGATCTCGAGCCACGGATAGCCGGCGTTGATGGCCTGGTCGATCGAGGGCGACGGGTCGACCGGACCGCCGTCCGCCCACATCCTCTCGTTCCAGCTCTCGCACAGAAGGTCGTCGGCCTCGCGGATCAGGTCCTCGCCGGCGGCGCGCTTCTCGGCTGATCGCGCGGCGAGAATGGTGGTCACGGCCGGGGCGCGCGCCAACTCCTTGGTCAATGCCTTACGGTTGCCGCCGGATAGAGGTGTGGGATGGTGTTTTGAGGCCATAGGCTTTATTTTCCCGCTGAATCGGGCGAGCGGGAAGTCGCTAGAGATTGTCGAGTGGCCTCGGTGCCCCGCTAGAAGTTGGTCAATCGGGCGCTGGTTCCTGAGTTCGAGTCGATCAGGACGGACGATGTCCCGTAGGACTGGGGCAGGTCCGCGGTCGTT
>NZ_BOVL01000055.1 GCF_019972155.1 Bradyrhizobium sp. RD5-C2
TGTCGGGCTTTTTCTTTCGTCGCAGATGGACCGGCGTATCAGTGAGGACGACCTCTAGCGTTGGTCTGACCGTACCCGCCAAAAGGTGTCCACCGCGCGTCGTGCCGTCGGACAAGCCAAGGACGACGTGAACGTGCAGGCTCGCGTTGCCGTCGTCGCCTATCGCGACATCGCCTATCGCGCTCAACACTTCGCATTGCTGGTCGACCTCGATCTTCTTGTACGTCTTACGCTCGAAGTCGAACCAGCCGATCGTCGCCTTTTGGAAGGCGCCGATGGCCGTCAGCGTTGCTGCCGTGATTCCCGTTTCGTTGGCGAACCTGCTGAGCGCGGCGAACGCTTCCTCTCCGGAGTCGAGAACGACGACGCGGGTTTCGGATCCCGCGTCGTCGGCTATTTTTTGGCTCTTCATCGGTCAGGCCGCGCTGCGCTGGGAGTGACGGCCTTCCTTGACCTCTTCGATGA
>NZ_BOVL01000056.1:0-217816 GCF_019972155.1 Bradyrhizobium sp. RD5-C2
ATCGGGTGGTCGACATGCAGGCGGTCGATGTCGAGCGCGACCTCGACGGCGAGCTGGCGCGGCTGGAGGGGAGTTTGCGGCAGGAGCGGTGAGCTTTCGCCGGCTGAGAGCCTAATGGCGTCGAGATCGACCGCGGGCCTCTCCACACGTCGTCCTGGCGAAAGCCAGGACCCATAACCACTGCATTCGGTGATGAATGGGATCGCCGCCCCAGCGTCGCGCAACAATTGAGACTTGGGGTAATGGGTCCTGGCTTTCGCCAGGACGACACTGAATGTGGCATTGCCGACATCCTCAATCGTCGTCCCGGCGAAGGCCGGGACCCATACTCCGCGGCCGGTGTTGTGAACGGGACTCGTCTTTGCAGTATCGTTCAGCAATGAGCATCTGTGGTTATGGGTCCCTGCTTTCGCAGGACGACATCGAATGTGTTGTGCGGTCCGCGAGTCACACATCCGCATTCTCGCGACATGATCTGTTCGAGTCTTGCTCTTCGTTCCAACCTCTCATTGAGCAGAGGGTGCAGGGAAAGCCGGGTGCCCTTGCAACGGATCGGTCGATTGCGATCGGACCCGGCTAGATTTGACACCGTGAAAAGTTGAGAGGCTTCGGGCGGCGGGCCGGGCCCGCCGCCTTTCGCGTGGTTATTTCTGCTCGACGCCCTCGATCCCGATTGCACGGAAGCTGGCATATTTGTTGCCGACGTCTGCCTCGAGCTGGGTCTGCTTGGCACCGAACGCCTTGAGCGAGTCCATATCGGGAAACTGGATCAGCACCACGCGATTTGGTGGCGGCGCCCCGTTCATGGTGATCGTCTTGTTCAGACCGCCCGCGAGGTATTTGCCGCCGTGCTCCCTGATGTTGGCTTGCGCCTTCGGCAGAAAATCCTTTGCGTAGCCGTCCTGATCCCTGACATCGATTTCCGCAACCGAGTAAGCGGGTATCTTGGCCTGCGCGTGCAGGACGCTGCCGGCGCCGACGCCCAGAACAAAGCTGGCGATTGCAGCCGTTGCAACCTTGGAAACAGACTTCATTGCCATTGTCCTCCCTCGTCACGTGCGCGGACGCCGGGGCGCACGCTGCCCGGTTCGAAATCGGCAGCGCCATAGCAAGCGGGAAAAACGCGTTCTTATCGCCGGCGATCTGTATGATTTCGTACCGTCATGCGTGATGCAGGACGTACAATCACAATCATCCTCAGTCAGGGCCGGATGGTTCAGCTTTCCACGACGAATGGCGAGGCACTAAAAAGGGATTGATCCAAATCCACGATGACACGGCTCTCGCCGTTCAACCGCGTAGGCAAGCCGCACTTGACGCGCAGGCGATCAAGCGTATCGCTCTCAATTCGCGTTTGGAAGATGCCAAACCCGGCCAAATCGTTTCCACAAATTTCCAGGCTCGCACTCACGCGTCATAGCCAGACAACGGGACGATTGCAGATACGGACTTGTTTCGCCCCGTCGCGGTCACGCCCCGACGGTTCCTGTCGCCTCTTTCGCAAAGCTCAGGCAGCGCTGTAGCCGCCGTCGACCACTTGCGATGCGCCCGTCATGAACGACGCCTTGTCCGAGCACATCCAGACCACGGCCTCGGCGATTTCCTCTGGTACCCCCAGGCGACGTGCGGGCACCTTGGCGATGATTTCGTCGTATCGTTCGTCCATCGTCTCCTTGGTCATCGGCGTCTTGATGTATCCGGGATTGACGCAATTCACGCGGATGCCGTCCTGGGCGTATTCGATCGCAGCGGACTTGGTCAGCCCGACGACGCCGTGCTTGGTCGCGACATAGTGCGCCGACGTGGCAAGGCCGACCAGCCCGGCGATCGAGGCTGTGTTGACGATGGCGCCGCCATCACCTTGCTTCAGCATCTGCGCGATCTCGTATTTCAGGCACAGGAACACGCCCATCAGATTCACCGAAAACATCTTCGCCACCGAAGGCTGGGTGAGCTCATGGATGCGCTGGCCGGGCGGGCCGACGGAGCGCCCGGCCACGCCGGCATTGTTGAACGCGCAATCGATGCGCCCGAACGCCGATACCGTGCGGGCCACCATGTTGGCGACATCGGCCTCGTCGGTGACGTCGCCCTGGATCGCAATCGACTGGCCGCCCGCGGCGTTGATGAGCGCGACCGTCTGTTCGATGCCATCTTTCGAGAGATCCGACACCGCGACGCGCGCGCCTTCGCGGGCCATGGCAATCGCCGTTGCCCGACCGATGCCGGAGCCGCCGCCTGTCACCAACGCAGCCTTGCCGTCCAGAATGCCAGCCATCAGAAGCTCCTCCAGCTTTTTTTATGGAGCATGATCTTGTCGGAAAACCGCTGCGCACTTTTCCGGATCATGCTCTAGCGCTTGCCTTCGATTGCGATCTCGACGAGGTACGGGCGCTGCGCCGCGACAGCCTTTGCGACTGCGCCGGCGATGTCGTCCGCCTTTTCGACCCTGACCGCCTCGACGCCCATGCCGGCCGCGAGATGCACGAAGTCGAGCGCGGGGCCGGTGATGTCCATGTTCTGGTAGGGATGCTGGGTGCCGGCTTCGAAATTCTGTCGCCAGACGTCCACATTGTGCTTGAGGATGCGGTACTCGCGGTTGGCGAGTACCACGAACACGATCGCAAGCTTGTGGTGCGCGGCGGTCCACAGCGCCTGGATCGCGTACATCGCCGAACCGTCGCCGGAGATCGCGACAACCGGACGGTCCGGCATTGCGACCTTGACGCCGATCGCGCCGGCAAGACCCTGGCCGATGCCGCCGCCACGTCCGCCGAAATAGTCGCCGAAGCCGCGATAGTCGAAGGCGCGGGCGAGATCGAGGCTCGCGGTGATGCTCTCATCGACGATGACCACATCATCGGGCAGGCCGCGGCGCAGTTCCGCGGTGACGCGCGGCATCGAGCTCGGCTCGCGGTTCCAGCTCTTCTCGACGCGCGCGCGATAGGCTTCCTTCTCTTTCGCCTGCAGTTCGGCCAGCGCAGCATTGCGATTTTGCGCAGCCTGCCTGAAGTCTGCGCTCGCCTTGGCGCGTAACGCGTCGGTCAATGCACTGATGCTGACCGCGATGTCGCCGACGATGCCGGCATCGAGCCGGTTGTTGAGCGCGAGACGCTCGCTTGAGGCTTCGATCTGGAGCAGGGACGCGCCGTCGGGAATGTGGCTATCAGGCGCGAACCAGATGTCCTCGAAGAATGGGCCTCCGATCAGCAGCACGAGATCGGTATCGCCGAGCGCCTTGCGCACCTGCCGGGCGTCGCCGGGGAGCGACTGACGATAGCTCGGATGATTGGTCGGGAAGGGTGCGTGATGCCGCAATCCTTCGAACCACACGGTCGCACCGATCGTTTCCGCAAGCGCGACCAACGCCTGTTCGTCGCCCGACCGCGCCACGTCGTCGCCGGCGATGATGGCCGGATTCTTCGCCTTCAGCAGCAGTGCGACCAGAGCCTCGATGCCTGCCGGATCGGGGCGTGTCGATCGCCACAGATTGTCCGGCGTCGATGCATCGACCGCGGTCTCCTGTTCCAGGACGTCGATCGGGAGCGATACGAACACCGGCCCCTGCGGCGCATCGGTCGCCACCTTGAACGCACGGCGCATGATCGGTGCGATCTCGTCGGCGCGCTCGATCTGAACGCTCCACTTCGTCACCGGGGCTGCCATCGCAACGAGGTCGTGGCCGAGCAGCGGATTGTTGAGCCGCATGCGCGTGTCCTGCTGACCCGCGGTCACGACCACGGGCGAATTTGCTTTCAGCGCGCCGTAGAGCGAGCCGATGCCGTTGCCGAGGCCCGGAGCGACGTGCAAATTGGCGACGGTGACGCGTCCCGATGCCTGCGCATAGAAGCTGGCGGCGCTGACGGCGACGCCTTCGTGCAGCGCCATGATGTATTCGAGTTTCGGGAATGCCGGCAGGCTGTCGAGCAGCGGTGTTTCCGTCGTGCCGGGATTGCCGAAGATGTGACGCACGCCGTGCGACACGAAGGATTCCATCAGCACACGGCGTCCACGCATTCACTTCCTCCCGGTCGTTTCTGATCCGTTTTGCGCATCATCGGCCGATGAGCGGCCGATGGCAACTGCGACAAGGTTTGCGTACGCCGCGCTGTCTTTCGCGGGGCGCCGTGGACGATCACGCCTTCGAAATGCCGCCGTCGATCACGGGACCCAGCGGCTCGTAACGTTCGCCGCTGAAGCGCGTCAGCTGCAGTTGCTCGAGCGGATAGTAGTCGGTCGGCGAGGTGTTGATCTTGATGCCCGGCAGCAGCATGTCGGATTCGACATCCTTCAAGTTCGCCGCCTGCTTGATGATGTTTTCGGACGAGACGTCGTCGCCGCACTGCTTGAGCACCTGAACCAGAATCTGGCTGGTGAGATAGCCGGTGACCGCGTAGATGTCGTTCCTGGCCGCGGCCGGATCGTATTTGTCGAGGAAGGCACGCCACTTCTGAATGGCGGGATCGCTGTCCCAGGCGGCGTCGACGGGATCCTTCAGATAGGCGCTGGAAATGATCCCCTTGGACACGTCGAAGCCTGCGGCCTTCAGGGTCGAGCCGGCGGAGGAGGCGTTGTTGCCGATGTAATGCGCCGGCTGCCAGCCGAGCTCGGCGATCTTCTTGATGCCTTGCGCGGCGAATTTCGGCGTGGTCATGCTCATGAACACGTTGGCGCCGGCGGATTTGCAGCGGACCACCTGGCTGTCGATGGTAGGATCCGCGGTCTCATAGGATAGCTCCGCCACGATTGCAGAGGTCTTGCCGCCAAGTCCGTCCTTAAAACCCTTCAGCACGTCGCGTCCGAAATCGTCGTTCTGGTAGACGATGCCGATCTTGGGATCATTCTGAGTCGACAGGACATGCTGCGCGAAGGCCCGGCCCTCGATCTGGTAGCAGGGCTGGAAACCCATCGTGTAGGGGAAGTTCTTGTAGTCGCCGAACTTGGTGGCGCCCGAGGCGATGAAGAGGTGCGGGACCTTCTTCTGGTTCATGTATTTCATGATCGCCGCATTGGTCGGTGCACCGAGCGGCGCAAACAGCACATCGATTTCGTCGCCTTCGACCAGCTTGCGCGCCTGTTCCACCGTCTTGGCCGGGCTGTAGGCATCGTCATAGGTGATGTATTTGATCATGCGGCCGTTGATGCCGCCTTGCTCGTTGATCATCTTGAAATAGCCGCCGGGCGTGCGGCCGATCGACGAATAGACCGCAGCCGGTCCCGAATAGGCGTCGATGTTGCCGATCACGATCTCGGTCTTGCCTTTGGCAATGGCGGGCTTGCCGAGCAGCAGCGTGGCCGCCGTGGCGGCAGCGCCCTTGATGAGATGACGGCGGTTGAGTTGGGGGGAACGGTTCCTTGGCATTGTAGTCCTCCGCTTCTTCTTGTTGGCCGTTTTGGCATTGTTGGCCGTTTGGCAGCCTCTGACGGGCATGTCGGCTTCAAGCATTGTACCGCGCTCGAGCCGGATCAAGCCAGTGTATGAGCGCGGCCCGGCGGAACTTGTGCGTAGTCGCTACCATCGGGAATATTGCTGCGGTGTCAGGGTCCGGCGCGGCAGATCGAATGATCCGCCGCGCCGGACACCAAGATCGATCAGGCCGGCAGGGCCCGGCTTGCCGTGCGACCGTGCGGGCTGAGCTCGCGCACCGGAAACACGCGATCGTAAGCGATGTTGAAGACGAACGCGTAGACCAGATAGAAGGCGACGATCGAGATATCCATCATCAGCGCGGCCCACAGCGAGACGCCGAGATACCAGGCGACGAACGGGATCAGCAGCACGATCAGGCCAGCCTCGAACAGCATCGCGTGCACGACGCGGATCGGCATCGTCTTGGCGACACGGCCGGTGACGCGGACCAGCGCGTGGTCGAAGCCGAGATTGAACAGCAAGTTCCAGATCGTCGCCACCGTCGCCGAGACGACGCCGATGACGCCCATATGGGCGACCGGCTGATTGAACAGCCAGGCGGCTGCCGGCGTGAAGATGGCGATACCGATCAGTTCGAACAGGACTGCGTGCCTGATCCGGTCGGAGAAGGAACGCATAGACATTTTGAAACCCTTTCTTGATTCTTGTTTTGACGCGTTTTCTTCACGCGAACCGGCATCCACTTCGCTTGAAAACGCTCTCGTTGTTGCGACCGGGTTTCTATCTGATATTGTGGGATTAGAAAGTTAGGTAATATCTGGAAAAGAGATAGATGGCCGTTTCCATGGACCAGCTCGAATCCTTCGTGGCGGCGGCCGAGCAGGGCTCGTTCTCCGGTGCGGCACGGCTGCTGAAGAAGGCGCAATCGGCCGTCAGCACCCACGTCGCCAATCTGGAGACAGACCTTGGGATTGCGCTGTTCGATCGGACCGGGCGCAACCCGGTGCTGACCGAAGCCGGTGTGCGGCTGTTGCCGGAAGCAAGATTGATCCTCGATCGCCGCGAACACCTGATCGGTGTCGCCAGCAGTTTCGAGGCGCATGTTGAGAAGCGGCTGGTGGTGGCGATCGACGAGCTCTATCCGGAGAGCGCGGTCGGCGAGCTGTTCGCGGAATTCGCCAAGCGCTTTCCCCATGTCGAAGTGGAGCTGCTGTTTCCGATCATGGAGGACGTCAGCCGTCTCGTGCTCGACGGCAAGGCCGATGTCGGCGTGATGTGGCGGCAGGAGCAGCTGCCGCCCGAACTCGGCTTCAAGACCATCGGCTGGGTGCCGCTGCAGCTCGTGTGCGGCAAGAACCATCCGTTGGCGCATGGGCGGGTGGATTGGGAGGAGCTGAAGCGGCATCGCCAGATCATGGTCACGGTGCGCAACGAAGGCACCGAGCGGCACCGGCTGCGTGTCGCAGCCGAGGTGTGGTGGGTCGAGAGCCATTGGGTGATCCTGCAGATCCTCAAGCAGGGCGTCGGCTGGGCGCTGATCCCGGCGCACATCATGGCGAGCTCGCAGATTGCCGAAGAACTGGCAATACCCGAGCTGGAATTCGGCGAGGGCGCGCATCCCGTCGCGCTCGAAGTGGTTTGGCACAAGCAGCGGCCGGCCGGACCCGCGGCAAAATGGCTGCGTCGCCGTTTCGCAACGCGGCCGCCGATGCTTCGCATGTGACGGGCCATGCGCGTCGGACAACGTCGCTGGCCGCACGGGAGCTGACATCGCGACCGCGATGTGTTGCCATGTGTGCCGCACTGACCGGACAGGGTGGAGATGATGGCGAAGCAGTTGGAAGGCAAGGTCGCGGCCGTGACCGGCGCGGCGTCGGGCATTGGACTTGCGAGCAGCGAGGCGATGCTGGCCGCGGGCGCGCGCGTGGTGATGGTCGACCGTGACGCGGCCGCGCTGCAGGCGCTCGCCGGCAAGCACGGCGATGCGGTGATCCCGCTGGTCATCGACCTGCTCGATCCGAAGGACTGCGCGACGCTTCTGCCAAGGATCCTCGAGAAGGCCGGCCAACTCGACATCCTGCACGCCAATGCTGGGATCTATGTCGGCGGCGATCTCGTCGATGCCGATACCGGCGCGATCGACCGGATGCTGAACCTCAACGTCAATGTCGTGATGAAGAACGTGCACGACGTGCTGCCGCACATGATCGCGCGCGGGACCGGCGACATCATCGTGACGAGCTCGCTCGCCGCGCATTTCCCGACGCCGTGGGAGCCGGTCTATGCCTCGTCAAAATGGGCGATCAACTGCTTCGTCCAGACGGTGCGGCGCCAGGTGTTCAAGCACGGCATTCGCGTCGGCTCGATCTCGCCGGGGCCCGTGATCAGCGCGCTGCTCGCGGACTGGCCGGCGGAGAAGCTGGAGGAAGCCAAGGCTTCGGGCAGCCTGCTGGAGGCGAGCGAGGTCGCCGAGGTCGTGATGTTCATGCTGACCCGGCCGCGCGGCATGACGATTCGCGACGTCGTGATGCTGCCGACGAATTTCGATCTGTAGGCAGCATCGCGCCAATACCGTCGCCGGCGCGCCGTTGCGGCACAGGCAACGGAAGGTTGTGTTGCGGGCAGGGGCTTTGCTACTAGTCTCCCGGTGGGCGTGGGGGACGAAGTGACAGAACGGGCAAAACGTGCATTCGCCGCCAGGGCGATGATGATCGCGCTTGGTGTATTGCTGGCGCCAATTCCGGCTGCACGTGCACAGCTTCTCCTGCCGGCCAAGTGCACCGTGGCCGGAAATATCAGCCTGGACGATCGTATCGCAGGTTGCACTGCCTTGATCGAGGCGATGTCGACCAATTTGCAAGGGGCGATCTCCGCACATTTTCGCCGCGCCGCGCTCTATCTTGATAAGGGCGACGTTGATCGGGCAATCGAGGACTACAGTTACGTCATCGAGCACGATCCGAACAATCTGATCGCCCTTCTCCGCAGGGCATGGGCGCACAAACGGAAGGGCGAGGTCGATACAGCGCTTGCCGACTACGGTCGAGCCATAGAACTCGCTCCAAAAGACACTTACGCATACCTGGGACGGGCTGGCGCCTACCTGATCAAGCAGGATGTTGACAGCGCGATCGACGACTACGGCCGAGCCCTTCTCACCCATCCCGACAATGTGGCTGCGTATGTCGGCCGCGGGCGCGCCTACAATCTCAAGGGCGAGCCAGATCGGGCGATAGCCGACTGCAATCGTGCGATCGAGATCAGCCCGGAACGCGGGGCGGGGGTGGGCCTCATTTGCCGCGGACACGCTCACATCATCAAGGGCGACATCGAGCTCGCATTGGACGACTTCAATCAAGCTATCGGTTTCAGTCCAAAAAATCCCCTGCCTTATGTTGGCCGCGCCAGCATCCTTCGCGCTCGCGGCGACCTCGAACTCGGACTATCCAACATCAAACAGGCGATCGAGCTGACCCCGAACGATCCTCAACTTCATCGCTGGGCGGGGAGCGCTTACTTTCAAGGTGGGCTCCTGTCGGAAGCGCACGACGCGTTCGTCCGCGCCAGCGAACTCGATCGGAAGGATGTTTACACACTGCTATGGCTCGACCTCGTGCGCCAGAAGACCGGCCAACCGAGCGGACTTGATGAAGCCTCCGGGCGGCTTGACCTGTCGAATTGGCCGGCGCCGATCGTTCGCTTGTTCCTCGGCGCTACAACGCTTGAGGATGTCGTAAAGGCCGCCGACGATGCCAATCCAGTCAAGATGAAAGGGCAGCTCTGCGAAGCGCATTTCTATGCCGGTGAGCTGGCGCTGGCGAAAGGTGCGACGGACGAAGCCGTGCGGCTGCTTCGCCTCGCCGCTGACGGATGCCCGAAGATCTACTTTGAATGGGCGCCAGCCAATGCCGAGTTGCGCAAGCTCGACACCAGACACTGATGGCGTTTGACGGTCGCTGGGCCGCGTTCCTGCCGGACGTCGCCTCAGGCGGCGCCGCGATCGAGCGCCGGCGTGGGGTCCTTTTGCGTCAGCCGGCGCAGGGCCGCAACGTTGGTGGCGACGGACGCCAGGCGGCACTGTGCCTTGCCGTCGGATTTGGCTTCATAGAGCGCGGCATCGGCAACGGCCAAAAGCTCCTCGGCCTCGGTGCCGTGCTCGGGCGAGACAGCGACGCCGACACTGACGCCGACCTTTGCGAAGATGCCGTCGGCCAGCCGGTAAGGCATCGTGACGGCCTGGATGATGCGCTGGCCGATCCCGAGTGCCTGCTCGGCGGTGACGCCGTTCGCCAGCACCACGAATTCATCGCCGCCGAGCCGCGCGATCACCGAGGTCTCGGGTAGAGCGCGCCGCAGCCGCTCGGCAGCCAGCATCAGCACCTGGTCGCCGGCCGCATGGCCATAGGTGTCGTTGATTGGCTTGAAATTGTCGAGGTCGAGGAACAGCAGCGCGAACGGCCTGTCGTGTCCGGCCGGAGCCGTGAGCTTGGTGTTCAGCGCGGCGACGAAACCGGCGCGATTGCGCAGTCCGGTCAGGGTGTCGTGATGGGCAAGATGGCCGTTCTCGCGCTCGGCGCGCATGGTTGCGATCAGCATCTTGTTGAGGCGGAAGGCCGCGACCGTCATCGCCGCAAGATACATCGGCACCTGCAGGAACACGATGAAGAGCAGCGGCTCGTCGGCCAATGCCGCGCCGGGCACGATCGGGCCGAGGCTGAGCAAGATCATGGTGCCGGCAAGGCGCGGGGCGCTGAAGTTGCGAAAGCAGATGCCGCCGACCATCGCCGCCGCCGACAGCGAGGCCAGCATCGCAACCACCCAATCGCCGCTTGCAAGGCTGATCAGCATGCCGAAGCCGACGCTCGCGCTCCAGGCGACTGCGAGGACGAGGTGAAGATCGGTCGGCGTCGGCCGCCCCTCGCGTGCCGCGCGATGGGCAGCCACGAGCACCGACAGTCGCGAGAGGCAGATGACGAGTTCGAGGATGACCCAGGCGATGAACGGCGCGGTCGGCTCGCGGATCGCAATCACGGCCGCGACGGCGACCGTATTGACCGCGCCGGCCGCGAACACCGGCAGTGAGCCATAGAGATCCCCGATCAGCGCCGCGCGGATGTCATCGGGCACGCCCGGACCCGCATCGGCGAGCCAGCGCGTCACGCCCCAGCGCGGCTGGCTGTATCGTCCTTTTTCGGACTGCATTGTTCTTGCCTCGTACTTTCACGGCGCAACTGACCCGGGTGGACCTAACAGGCGTTTAAGGCCGCGGCGGATCGCGCGGTGTGATTGACGACCGGTAAACCCGGCGGGCGATCGCACCGCCGAATACCGATGCCGGAAGCTGCGATGCGGCCGATGGTCGCGACGTCCATTCGGCCGGCGGTTAATTTTTGAGCGGGGGTGCCGATCAAAGCGGGCAGCGAGGTGATCGGGGGCGTCGCTCTACCGCAGCGTCCTTCTGTGTCAGACCGCCACCAGTTCGTCCGCGCGGCCCGCGCGCTTCGCTTTCTTCAGCTTGGCCGGCGCGAACAGATTGCTTGCGGCGAGGCCCGCGGTGTCGGCGACCGTAGGGTCACATGACACCATGGCAGCGACAATGGCGCCGTCGATCAACAGCGCGAGCTGATGCGCGAGCACCGCCGGTTCGGTCGCGCCCATCTCGCCGGCGAGCTTCTCGATATGCGCCAGCACCACCTTCTTGTGCTTCAGCGCGATGTTGCGGAACTGCTTGGCGTCCTTGTCGTGCTCAGCGACCGCGTTGATGAACGGGCAGCCGTAGAAGCGTTCCTCGGCAAACCAGGTCTTGAGGGCAGGGAAGATCCGCGACAGCTTGGTCTGCGGATCGCCGCCGCCGGCCTCGATCGCACCGATGAACCACTCACGCCACTGCTTGCCTTCGCTTTCCAGCACGGCATGCACGAGGTTGGTCTTCGAGCCGAACAATTTGTAGAGCGTGGTCTTGGCGGTTCCGGCTTCGTCGATGATCGCATCGATGCCGGTGGCGTTGATGCCGTTCTTGCAGAACAGATGCGTCGCCGCATTGAGCAGGCGCCCGCGCGCGGACTCGTCATCGCCGGCGGCGAACGCGGCGGCAGGTTTTTTCTTCACAAGCGATTTGGCCATGCGCGGTAGTAAATCGGAGCGCGTCAAAATCATCAAGTCGCATCTTCACGGGGTCGGGCATGTGCGCCGTCCTGCGCTCAAAGTAATCGCGGCAGCGCGGCAGATGCACCGCGTTTGAGCAGCCGCGACCTGATCAATCCGCGGGCAGGCAGAGCTAACCGTCTGCGCGATTTCAGCTTTTGATTTGGCGGAGGACTGGCACGCTTCGTGCAGGAAACAGACCGTTCGGTATCCTTACCCAATCCATCGCTCCCAGGGAGAAAACTGATGACCGCTGTCGCTCAAAAAACCGCACTGACCGGCTGCCTCGCGCCGATCGACAGGGGCGGGCTCGAGCAGCTGATCGCTAACGGCAAGGCCAACCCGAAGGTGATCAAGACCTTGAGGTGCAAGACGGTGGCGGAGGGCAAGTTCCGCCACGCCAACTACATCCGCAATCTCGCGCCCTACATCGTCGACGAGCCGCCGGGCCTGCTCGGCGATGACACCGCGCCCAATCCGTCGGAGGCCTCGCTCGCCGCGCTCGGCTCCTGCCTTGCGGTCGGCCTGCACGCCAACGCGGTGCATCGCGGCTGGATCGTCAACAAGCTCGAGCTGGAGCTCGAGGGCGATCTCAACATCACCGCGGTGTGGGGCACCGGCGACGTCAGCGAAAAGCCGGTCGGCTTCACCGATGTCCGCGTCAAGGTCGACATGGAATGCGAGGGCGTCGCGCAGAGCGAGATCGATGCGCTGGTGGCGCATGTGAAGAAGTGGTCGCCGGTCGCCAACACCTTCACCCGTCCCGTCAATCTCGAGGTCAGCGCGTAAGGCTCGACCGGCAATTCAAGGTGCGGAGACCAACCATGGGTTCACTGGCTTTATCGCGGGTCGCAGCTCAAGATCCCGCACCGACCATTACGGACGAGGTCGCGCGCCTCGCTCGTCAGGAGCTGGCGCCGCTCGCATCCGCGATCGATGCCGGCTCGATCTATCCCGGCGAATTCCTGCGCCGGCTCGGCAAGACCGGCGCGTGGAGCAGCCACGTGCCGCAGGAGGGCCCTGCCGACCTGCGCTGGGCGATCCAGTCGATGGCGGCGCTCGGCGAGATCTGCGGCGCCACCGCCTTCATGGCGTGGTGCCAGAACACGCTGGTCTGGTACGTCGCCAATTCCACCAACGTGAAGCTCGCCGCGCGCTTCGGCAACTGCTTCTCCAGCGGGCGTGCGCTCGGCGGCACCGGGCTCTCCAACCCGATGAAGAGCTTCTTCGGCATCGAGCGGCTGAAGCTGAAGGGCCGCAAGGTCGATGGCGGTTACGTCGTGCGCGGCGCGCTGCCCTGGGTGTCCAATCTCGGCCCCGACCACTACTTCGGCACGATCTTCGAGCGCGAGGACGAAGGCACCAACGGCGAGCCGGGCAGCACGGTCATGTTCCTTGCCGATTGCTCTGACCCCGCGATCACGCTGACGCCGTGCAAGCCGTTCCTGGCGATGGACGGCACCGGCACCTACAGCGTCCAGTTCCGCGACGTGTTCGTGCCTGACGAGCTGATCCTGGCCGAGCCGGCTGCGCCGTTCGTCAAGAAGGTCCGCGCCGGCTTCATCCTGCTGCAGACCGGCATGGGCCTCGGCCTGATGAGGGATTGCATCAACATCATGGACGAGGTCCATGCGCCGCTCGGTCACGTCAACCGCTATCTGCCGCAGCAGCCGGTGCAATTCCGCGAGCTCTATGCCGAGTTCGAGAAGGAGGCGATGACGCTGGCTAGCGATCCCTATAACGCCGACGACAGCTACTGGCGCCGCGTCGTCGCGCTGCGCCTGCGGATCGGCGATGCCAGTGTCGCGGTCGCGCATGCGGCGATGCTCCATTGCGGCGCGCGCGGCTATCTGATGAGCCATCGCGCACAGCGCAGACTGCGCGAAGCCTATTTCGTCGCCATCGTCACGCCTGCCACCAAGCAGCTGCGCAAGATGCTGGCGGACGGCTGAAGGAGTTTGGGACCACCACAACTGCAACCGCAAACAGGAGAGAGCCATGACGGACGTTCTGATCACCGCCGGCGAACTTGCCGAGCTCGTCAAGAAAGAGCCGTGTGTCATCATCGACACGCGGAATCCGGATGCCTATGCGGCCGGCCATCTGCCCGGTGCCGTCAATGTGCATGACGTCTTCACGTTCCTCGCGACCTCGACGCCGGAGGGAATCCACGAACTGAAGACCAAATTCGCCGACGCCTTCGGCGCCGCCGGTCTCTCCGGCAAGGAGACCGCCGTGATCTACGAGCAGTCGATGAATTCCGGCTTCGGCCAGTCGTGCCGCGGCTACTACCTGCTGACGATGCTGGGTTATCCCAAGATCAAGGTGTTGCATGGTGGCTTCGATGCCTGGAAGGCCGCCGACCTTCCGGTTACCACCGACGTCGCGGTTCCGGCGAAGGCCTCCTTTGCGATCGTGCCGGAAGCCGGCGACATCATGATCGACGCCAAGGCGATGCTGGCCGCGGTCGGCAAGCCCGGCGTCGCGATCCTCGATGTGCGCGACGTCGACGAGTGGATCGGCGATAGCTCCTCGCCCTACGGCAAGGATTTCTGCCCGCGCAAGGGCCGCATCCCCGGCGCCGTCTGGCTGGAATGGTACCGGATGATGAAGCCGACCGGCGAAGGCCCGCGCTTCAAGTCCAAGGACGAGATCCTGGCGGAGTGCGCCACCGTCGGCATCTCGCAGACCACGCCGGTCTATCTCTACTGCTTCAAGGGCGCGCGCGCCTCGAACACCTTCCTGGCGCTGAAGAACGCCGGCGTGAAGGACGTGCGGATGTACTTCGGCTCGTGGAACGAGTGGTCGCGCGACCCGGCGCTGCCGATCGACGAGGGCCTGCCGACCGCTGCCGTCGTCACAGGCAAGGCGGCATAGAATCTGCATGTTTGCTGGCGTCCGGCGGCGTAAAATGCGGCCGGACGCCGATCAATGCCGGTGTCGGCACGGCGCGCCGATCCGCAAGGAGGAAGCCTCATGAAACGCGAAGACCTCACCGAAAAGCTGCTCGACATCAAGCGCGAGAAGGGCTGGAGCTGGAAGCATATCTGCGAGAAGATCGGCGGCTATTCCGAGGTCCTGATCGTGGGTGCGATCCTCGGCCAGATGAAGCTGACAAAACCGCAGGCGGCCAATGCCGGCGAGCTGTTCGGGTTGTCGAAGGCCGAGACCGCGATGCTCAACGAGGTGCCGATGCGCGGCGCCGGCACGCCGATGCCGCCGACCGATCCGCTGATCTATCGCTTCTACGAGATGGTGATGGTCAACGGCCCAGCGTGGAAGGCGCTGATCGAGGAAGAATTCGGCGATGGCATCATGTCGGCGATCGACTTCGACATGGCGATGGAGCGTGTAGCCAATCCGAAGGGCGACCGCGTCAAGATCACGATGTCAGGCAAGTTCCTGCCGTACAAATATTACGGCGCCAGCGGGAACGTGCCGGAATACGGCTTCAAGGAAGACTGAGACGATAGCGCGAATGGCGAGTAGCGAACGGAATCGTTACTCGCCAATGGCAAATGACACTACAGGATCGTACCCGGCGCGTAGCTCGCCGCTTCCGGCTTGGCCCGGGCGAGCGCGTCGACTTGCTCGGCGAAATAATCGACCTGGGCGCCGGCGTCGCCGGAGTTGGCGCGACCTTGCGCGAGCACGAGCTGCAATTCGCTTTCGCTCAAGCCGAGCCGTTGGTCGGCGGCGAGACGCTGCAGCAGATCGTTCTGCACAATCTTGCCGGTGCGCAGGTCGCCGATGGCGGCGACGGCGTGCTCCTTGATAGCCTCGTGGGCGCCTTCGCGGCCGGCGCCCTTCTTGACCGCTTCCATCATCACCGTGGTGGTCAGCAGGAAGGGCAGATAGCGGTTGAGCTCGGTCGCGACGACGGCTTCGAACACCTCCATCTGATCGAGCACGGTGAGCAGGGTTTCGAGCAAGCCATCCATGGCGAGGAAGGCATCCGGCAGCATGACGCGGCGGACGACCGAGCAGGAGACGTCGCCTTCGTTCCACTGATCGCCGGCGAGCCCGGAGGCCATGGCGAGATAGCCCTTCAGGATCACATGCAGGCCATTGATGCGCTCGCAGGAGCGGCTGTTCATCTTGTGCGGCATGGCCGAGGACCCGACCTGGCCCTTGGCAAAACCTTCACTGGCGAGTTCGTGGCCCGCCATCAGGCGGATGGTCTTGGCGAAGTTGCCGGGACCGCTGGCGAGCTCGGTGAGCACGCTGACCGCACGGAAGTCGAGGCTGCGCGGATACACCTGGCCGACGGCGTCGAGCGCTTTCGGCAAGCCGAGGTGAACGAGGATGCGCTCCTCGAGCGCGCGCGCCTTGCCGGCATCGCCATTGAACAAGGTGATCTGGTCGAGACGGGTGCCCACTGCGCCCTTCAGGCCGCGCGCGGGGTAGGTCTGCAGCACGTTGACCAGGCTCTGATGCGCCAGCAGCATCTCTTCGCCTGACATGGCGATGCGCTTGCCGAGCGTCGTGACCTGCGCAGCGACGTTGTGGGTGCGCGCGGTGAACGGGATGTCGCGCAATTGCTGCGCGCGCTTCGCAAACCGAATCAGCGCGGCGATGCTCTTGGTCTCGACCAGCTGCAACGCGCGGTAGACCTGCAGCTGTTCGACGTTTTCGGTGAGGTCGCGGCTGGTCATGCCCTTGTGCAGGTGCTCGTGACCGGCCAGATCGCAGAACTCCTCGATGCGCGCCTTGACGTCGTGGCGGGTGACGCGCTCGCGCTGCATGATGGAGGCCAGGTTGATCTGGTCCTTGACGCGCTCGTAGCTTTCGATCACGCCGTCCGGAACCGGAATCCCGAGATCGCGCTGGCCCTTCAGCACGGCGATCCAGTAGTCGCGTTCGAGGCGAACCTTGCCCTCGCCACTCCAGATGGCGCGCATGGCGGGTGAGGCATAACGTTCAGCGAGAACGTTGGAAATGTGATCCTGGGACATGATCCCGCTCTCTTGGCATTGCCTGAGGCTGCCTGCAAGTCGCGACCTGTCATGAATCGTCAGGTCTGGTAGCGCCTTGGCCGGACTTGCGGTGTTCGCGCTACCATACCAGATCAGTGGATACGCCGCCTCAGGCAAGTCCCGGGGCGGCGCCGGCATTCCCTGGCGCTGGGCAGGACGTCCCACGCGCTACGCGCCTTTCGCGGCAGCAAACGCCTCGCGCACCTCCCTCACCGGCGCCATGTCGCGGACGAAGCTGAACGCGCCCTGATCCTTCATCTCGCGGGCACAGCGCAGGAACGCGGCCAGCGCGTGCCGCTCCATCGCGCCGCCGACGCTGATGCGCTTGACGCCGGCGGCGGTCAGTTGCTCGACCGTCAGGGTCGGGTCGGCGAAGCCCATCACGAGGTTGAACGGCTTCTTGACCGACGACACCACGGTCCTGATGGTGTCGATGTCGTAGAGGCCCGGCGAATACAGCACGTCGGCGCCGGCGGCCTCGAACGCCTGCAGCCGCCTGATCGTGTCGTCGAGATCCTTGCGACCCCAGAGGAAGTTCTCCGCGCGCGCCGTCAGCGTGAACGGGAAGGGCAGCGCCCGTGCCGCCTCGACGGCGGCCTGCACCCGCTCGACCGCCAGCGCGAAGTCGTAGATCGGACGCTCGCGATCGCCGGTCGAATCCTCGATCGAGCCGCCCACTGCGCCGGCTTCGGCGGCGAACCGTATCGCCTCGGCCGCGAGCTTCGGCATGTCGGCGCCGCAATTCTCCAGATCGGCATTGACGGGCAGGTCGGTGGCATCAGCGATCGCCCGGCAGTTCTCGATGATCTCGTCGAGGCCGACGGTTGCGCGGCCGAGTGTGTTGGCGAGCCCGAGGCTCGTGGTCGCAAGCGCCTCGAAGCCCATCGCCGCGAGCAGCTTCGCCGTGCCGGCATCCCATGGGTTCGGAATGATGAAGGCGCCGGGCCGCTGATGCAGCTCGCGAAAGCGTGCTGCCTTGTCTGCCTGGGTGCGCATGTGAACTCCTGAGGGTTGAAAAAAGCGTCTGAAAGCAGCGATAGGGCGGTTTCGACCATCAGACAAATTTGCTATTTCTTTCGATGTCATCAGCTTTTTGCATGAGGCCTGGCGAATGGACAGCGACGCGCTCAACACGTTCCTGGTGGTGCACCGGCGCGGCGGCGTCTCGAATGCCGCCAAGGCACTGCACCGCTCGCAGCCGGCGATCTCCCGCCGTATCGCGCTGCTCGAGCAGGAACTCGGCGTGCCACTGTTCGAGCGGGTCGCGGGCAAGACCAGATTGAGCGATGCGGGGCGGGTGATGGTGCCCTATGCCGAACGTGCGGTGGCGGCGGCGCAGGATGCGGAGAATGCGGTGCGCGCGCTGTTGCGCGACAATTCCGGTCCGGTGGCGCTGGCGGTGACCGGCACGCTTGCGGGCGAGCGGCTCTCCAAGGTGCTGAAGCGCTTTGCCCGCCAGCATCCGGATGTCGCGCTGACATTGCGCACCGCGACCAGTGCCGAGGTCAGTGATCTGATCCGGCGCGGCGAGGCCACGATCGGGCTGCGCTACGACCGCGACCGCTCCGGCGAGCTCGATTGCGAGGTGCTGTTCGCCGAGCCGCTCGGTCTGGTCTGCGCGCCGGACCATCCGCTGGCGGGACGCCGTGTCGGCCGTCTCGCCGATCTCAGGGACGAGCGCTGGATCGCCTTTCCCGAGGTGCCGGGACGGCGCGAAATCACCGCATCGCATGTGTTCGCATTGTTCCTGACGCACGGGCTCGGCGAGGTCGCTTGGACACCGGTCGACAGCCTGACGGCACAGAAGCGGCTGGTTGAGGCCGGGCTCGGGATCGCGCTGCTGTCGCACAGCAACGCAGCGGAGGAGCTGCGCGCCGGGTCGATCGCGACGATCCGCGTCGGCAATCTCACCGCAAGTCACGAGGTTGTCGCGGTGACGCGGCATGGCGGCTTCCTCAGCGCCGCGTCGCGCCGCTTGCTCGACATCATCCGCACTGATTTCAGCAAGGTGGAATCGGCCGCGCCGGCCGCGAAGCCGCCCCGTCCGTCGCGACAACGTCACCGTTAACGGGTGATGAAGTGGCATCGGGGTTTTTGCCCGCCGCGGTTTGTCTTGTTGCAACCGGAGGTGGTTAGAAACGCGTCACGTTCCCTCGGTGCAAGGATCCGCCATGACGTCGATGACACGCCTGTCCGCAACGGCCATCAGCCTGCTGCTCCTGACGGCTCCTGCTTTCCCTCAAACTCCGGCCGGGCGCATCACCCTGATCGAGCAAGCCGCTCCGATCCGCCAGGAAGGGATGGTCCGCGTTCAGAGTAACGTCAACCTGTTCCTGCCGGGGCCGAGCGGTGACGGCGAGGAGGCACAGAAGCTGCGCGACCGCGCTCGCCGCACCGTTTACGAAATGGCGGCGCACGAATGCGACCTGTTGCGCGAGGTGATCGCCAGGGATTGCCGGCTCGAATCGATCAATGTGAACATCAACGTCGCCCGGCAATACGGTCAGCAGCAGGAAGGTTTCAACGTGAACGGCTCGATGAGCATGCAGATCACGTTGAAATAGGTATCGGGAATCGCCGTCGCGGGGACTTACGTCCCCGCCTTCAAGTTCCAGCCTTCACCTGAGCCGCAGCCACAGCCAGCAATTCGTCCATCTTGGCGCGAACGTCGCGCTCGGTCGTGGCCTGGCCCTTGGCGGTGAGGTCCTTCAGAACCTTGTGCAGGACGTCCTTGTCGCCGGCCTCCTCGAAATCGGCGGCCACCACTTCCTTGGCATAGGCGCCGGCCGCATCGCCCGTGATGCCGAGCTTCTCGGCCGCCCACAGGCCGAGCAACTTGTTCCGGCGCGCTTCGGCCTTGAACTTCAGCTCCTCGTCGAGGGCGAACTTCTTCTCGAAACCTTCCTCGCGCTTGTTGAATTCGTTCATGCCGAAGTTCCATTTCCCTGCTGAATGGCGGGCCGATGCTCGTTGCGGCAGCCCCGATGCCTGCCTAGATAAGTGGGAGGAATCGGCAAGACAACGAGCCGTTAAGCCGCAGGCAAACAGGCGGAATCGGGCCTTTTTGATAGGGCGGTATAAGTGCCCTGCATGGGGCACTATCGATTGTGCTGGAAGGGCCAATCGGATAGGTTGCCAACAGGCATGGTTCTTGTTCTGTTTCCAGTTGGATTGCCCAGGTTCCAGGCCTCCGCGGCAGCTCCGTCGTGGGTCGTAACCCCAAGTCATCCGGAGCACCCAAATCCATGGATTTCAACAAAACACGGTACATCCCAATGAGCCGTCGACGCCGTATTTATGAAGGCAAGGCCAAGGTGCTTTACGAAGGCCCCGAGCCGGGAACCCTGATCCAGCACTTCAAGGACGACGCGACCGCGTTCAACGCCAAGAAACACCAGGTGATCGAGGGCAAGGGCGTCCTCAACAACCGGATTTCGGAGTACCTGTTTCAGCATCTCAACGACATCGGGGTGCCGACCCACTTCATCCGCCGCCTCAACATGCGCGAACAGCTGATTCGCGAGGTCGAGATCGTGCCGCTCGAGGTGGTGGTGCGGAACGTCGCCGCCGGCTCGCTGTCGCAGCGGCTCGGGATCGAGGAGGGCACCCAACTGCCGCGCTCGATCATCGAGTTCTATTACAAGAACGACCAGCTCAACGACCCCATGGTGTCGGAAGAGCACATCACCGCGTTCGGCTGGGCCACGCCGCAGGAAATCGACGACATCATGGCGCTGGCGATCCGCGTCAACGACTTCCTGACCGGCCTCTTCCTCGGCATCGGCATCCGCCTCGTCGACTTCAAGATGGAGTGCGGGCGGCTGTTCGAGAACGAGATGATGCGGATCATCGTCGCCGACGAAATCTCGCCGGACTCCTGCCGTCTCTGGGACATCAAGTCGAACGAGAAGCTCGACAAGGACCGTTTCCGCCGGGATCTGGGTGGCTTGCTCGAGGCCTACACCGAGGTCGCGAAGCGGCTCGGCATTCTGATCGAAAACGAGCGGCCGGCCGGCAGTGGCCCGGTGCTGGTGAAGAGCTAAGCTTAAGGGGCGACCGTGAAGGCACGTGTAACTGTGACATTGAAGTCGGGCATCCTCGATCCGCAAGGCAAGGCGATCGAGGGCGCGCTGAAATCGCTCGGCGTCGACGGCGTCGCCAGCGTTCGCCAGGGCAAGGTGTTCGACATCGAGCTCGCCGCGACCGACAAGGCCAAGGCGGAGGCGGCGCTGAAGGCCGCCGCCGACAAGCTGCTGGCCAATACCGTGATCGAGAATTACCGGGTCGAGGTTCTGAGCTAGCGAGCGAGCCAAATGATGACAGCCGCTCCCACCTCTGCTCGCAGAGACCAAATCTTCGTCCGAGCGCTCGTGGTCGGCTTGCTGACGGTAGCCGGAATCGGCGGGGCTTCGGCTCAACCGGCGCCGGCAGCGCCTGCCGCGACGACGCAGGCGCCACCATTCACGGTCAGCGGATGGAGCTACGAGCGCCGCGGCTCCGATGTGCATATGTTCCGCTGCGCGCAATCGGCCTGCGGCGCAGGCTCCAAGGTGAGCTACCGGTATTATACCGGCGGAAAACAGATGACGCTCGACCAGTTCCGCGAGGGGCAGGAGCAGATCATCAAGGCGCTGGAGCAGCGGACGCCGGGGCAGCGCATTACGCTGCTCGGCGTTGATGGCGACAAGGGCACCGCGGGGCCGCGCATGTTCAAGGCACGGCGCCTGACCGTGGCAGCCAACGGCGCAAGCGAGTATCAGGTCAGCGGCTTGCTGCTTGCCGGACAAGGCTCTGCCAGCCTGATCAGCTCGGCGCGTGACGAAAAGGCCAGCAACGACAATTACGCGAAGTTTGCCGCCGCAGTTAAGCTCGTGCTGGCACCCAAAACCAGGTGATGCAATGAAATCAGCCGTCCTCGTCTTCCCCGGCATCAACCGCGAGCGCGACATGGCGCGCGCGCTCAAGCTTGCATCCGGCAATGAGACCGCGATGGTGTGGCACGCCGAGACCGCGCTGCCCAAGGGCACCGACCTCGTGGTGGTGCCCGGCGGCTTCTCCTATGGCGACTATCTGCGCTGCGGCGCGATCGCGGCCCGCGCGCCCGTGATGGACGCGGTGCGTGACTTCGCCGCCAAGGGCGGGCTGGTCCTCGGCGTCTGCAACGGCTTTCAGATTCTCTGCGAGTCCGGGCTGTTGCCGGGCGTGCTGATGCGCAATGCCGGGCTGAAATTCGTCTGCCGCGACGTGCATATGCGCATCGAACGCTCCGACACGCCGTTCACCCGCGGCTACAATGCCGGCCAGGTGATCCGCGTGCCGGTCGCGCATGGCGAGGGCAATTACGAGGCGGACGAGGAGACGCTGAAGCGGCTCGAGGGCGACGGGCGGGTGCTGTACCGCTACTGCTCGGCCGAGGGCGAGGTCGATGAGGCTTCCAACTTCAACGGCGCCGCGCATTCGATCGCCGGCATCGTCAACGAGCGCGGCAACGTGCTCGGCATGATGCCGCATCCGGAAAACCACGTCGAAGAGATCATGGGCTGCACCGACGGCCGCGGCCTTTTCGCGGGTCTGGTCCAGCATCACGAAAAGGCGGCCTAACCGTCATGTTTGGAAGGTGCCTTGCCGCAGCGGCGGCTGCATTGCTGCTGCTTGCGACGGCCGCGCACGCCCAGGATACCTCGAAGCTGGACTTCCCGAAGCGTCCGATCACGATGATCGTACCGTTCACGGCCGGCGGCACCTCGGATGTGATTGCCCGCGCGGTGGCCGACCAGATGGGTACGGCGCTCGGCCAGACCATCATCATCGAGAATGTCGGCGGTGCCGGTGGCTCGACTGCGTTGACCCGCGCCGCACGCGCCGAGCCGGACGGCTACACGATTGCGATCGGCAACGCCGGCACCAATGCGGCGACCTACACGATCTATCCGAAGCTGTCGTTCACGCCGGATTCCTTCGCGCCGATCGCCGTGGTTGCGAAGACCTTCGGCATCGTCGCGCTGCGCAAGGATTTTCCGGCCAAGGACCTCAAGGAATTCATCGACTACGCCAAGAAGAATCCGGGCAAGGTCAATCTCGGCCATGCCGGCGTCGGCTCCTCGAATTATTTGATCTGCAAGAGCTTCGTGCATGCCGCCGGGATCGACGTGCAGCTCGTCGGCTATCGCGGCGCCGCGCTCGCGCTGACGGACGCGATCGGCAGCCAGATCGACGGCGTCTGCGATGCGGCCGCTTCGGTGTCGCAGGCGATCGACGACAAACTGGTGAAGGCGGTCGTGGTCGGCTCGACCGTGCGGCTCGCCTCGCTGCCGGACTTGCCGACCGGCCTGGCCGAGTTCGAGGCGCAGGGCTGGAACGGCCTGTTCGCACCGAAGGGCACCCCGCCTGACATCATCGCCAAGCTCAATGCCGCCGCGCGCACCGCGGTCGCGAGCGAGGCGGTGAAGAAGCGCTTTGTCGAGTTGTCGACGGTAGCGCCCGACGCCGATGAACTCACACCCGAAGTGCTGCAGCAACTCGTGACCCGCGACGTCGCGAAATACCGCGCGTTGCTGGCGGACGACAAGAAGTAGCCGGAACGGCTATCCGCGCAACCTGCCTAGCCACCGCTTCACGGCTTCGCCCGGGATTGTCATCGCGGCGACGCCGGCCATGACCAGCAGCAGGCCGAGCGCGAGGTTCGACGGCACGGATTCCCCGAGCAGGATCACCGATAGCGCGACGCCAATCGGAATCCGCAAGTAACCTTGCGCATTTGTCGTGAGCGTGCCGAGCCGCGTCAGGCACATGTAGAACAGCATCAGACCGAACGCGCTCGAGAAGATGCCCATCACGACGGTGGCGACCAGCGCCTGCGGCGTCGGGTGCAGCGTCCAGGGGTGGTCGACGATCAGGGCGGCCGGCAGCAGCACGGTGCCGCCGAACAGCAGCGAGCCGGTCGCCACCACCATGGGGTCATAGTCGGAGAGGCGAAGCCCGAAGATCGTGGCGCAGGCGAACGAGACGGTGGCGAGCAGGATCGCGATCTCGGCGACAATCTCCTTGCCGAAGCCGGAGAGCGCGTCGAGGCCGATGATCGCGACGGTGCCGGCGAGGCCGAGGATCGCGCCGACGAACTTGAGCGGCGAGGCGGGCTCGTGCCGCGTGATCGCCCAGGTGATCAGGAAGGCGAAGATCGGCGTCGTCGAGGCCAGCACCACGGTATTGGACGCCGGCACATAGAGCTGGGCCCAGGTGATCACCAGGAACGGAATGGTCGAGTTGATGGTCTGCTGGAAGGCGAACAGCTTCCAGGCCTTGATGTCGGTTGGGATGCGGATGCCGCGGATCCGCAGCACCACGAGCAGGAAGGCTGCGGCGACCAAAGAGCGTGCCGAGATGAAGGTGACCGGCGGGATCGAGCCGAGCCCGATCTTGGTCAGCGGATAGGTCGAGCTCCAGCAGCAGGCCAGCGCCAGCAGCAGTGCATAGTCGCGCCAGCCGCGCGCACCGGGCGCGGTGGTCGAAGTCGGCGTGATCGCGGGAGCCGTCACGCCGCCCGTCTTCGCGCCTTGTTTCAGCATGATCTTTTCGGAAAACCGCTTCGCACTTTTCCGGATCATGCTCTGGCTGTGCTCTTCGGCACCTTGGTTTGGCTCCCCGCGCACTGCCGCGCATCAAAACTGATACTTCGGGAGCGTATCCGATGCCAGCGCAAGTTTGACGGCGCTTCGTGCCGTTCAATCCCGCGAGACGGTATTCGGAATGACCGGCTCGGCATCCGCGGAGCTGGACTGTGCTCCGGCATCCGACGTCGTTTCCCACCATTCACCCAGCGCGTCGATCAGCGGCACCAGCCGATGGCCGGCCGGCGTGAGCTGGTATTCGACGCGCAGCGGATAGCCTTCGAATTCGGTGCGCTCGACGATGCCGGCGTCCTCGAGCTTGCGCAGCTCCAGGGTCAGCATCTTGTGCGAGATGGTCGGGTTGTCGCGGCGCAGGTCGCTGAAGCGTTTGGTGCCCTGCTTCAGATAATAGATCAGCAGCGTCGGCCAGCGGCCGCTCAGGATCCGCATCACTTCCTCGATCGGGCAGCGGGAGACGAGAGATTTCATGGCGGCTCGTGGTTACAAAAAGGTGCGTAATTTACTTCACGGTTGTGGCGAATAGGGTCCGGCTCCGCTGCGCAGCGTGATCGTCTGACATCACCGGAGACCACGTCATGGAACCTATCCTCATCTATGGCTTCCCGCTCGGAAGCTCCATGGGGCTCGTTGCAGCTCTCGAATGGCTGCGCAAGCCCTATCGCCTTTGCCGCGTCGACATGCTCGGCGAGATGCGCGATCCCTCCTATGCGCGGATCAATCCGCGGCATGAAACGCCGGCCTTCGTCACGGATCACGGCAAGGTGCTTACCGAGAACATGGCGATCGCAGGTTGGCTCGCGGCACGCGATACCGAGCGTCGCATCAGCTTCGACCCGTTGTCGCCGGAGGACGACCGGATGCATCAGCTGATGGCCTTCGTGAATACCGGCTTCACCGCGGCGTTCAGTCCGCTGTGGGCGGCGCTGGAGATGCAAACGCCGAATCCCGCGATGCAGTCCGCGCTGCGGCAGTGGGGGCAGGGCAATGTCGTGCAGCGCCACGACCGGCTCGAGCAACTGATCGGCGATGGGCCGTTCCTGCTCGGCGACCATCCGACATTGGCGGATGGGCTGCTGATCGGTGTTGCGCGCTGGCTCGATTTCCACGCCGTCGCCGACCGCAGTCGCTGGCCGAAGCTGGCCGCAATTCGCGCGCGACTGGAGGCCGATCCGGCCGTGATCTACGCGACGGCGCTGGAGAGCGGCGAGAGCAGCCCGGGATCCGGCGCTTGCGCCGGTCACGTTTCGCTTGCCGAGGTAATCGAGCGGTTCGGCACGCCGCGCGCGTGACGATTCCCGTTGTGATTGGCGAGGCGGTGGACGCCGGTCTGACGTCCACCGCAATAAATTTGCGCGAGTATCCTAGCGCAGGACCTCGCTCAGCACCTCGCCATCGACCTGGTGCGGTGTGGTGCCGAGGAGCCGCATGACTGTCGGCGCCACGTCGATATTGCGCATGCGCCGCACCACGGTGTCCCTTCGGATGTGCGGCCCCGCGGCGATGAAGGTCGCGCTCATCACTGGAAGCTCGGGATCGTGACCGTGGGCGCCGTAGAAGTTCGGCATCGACAACGCGGTGGTTGCCGAATTGAACGGCGCATCGCCCTGGCGCGCGACGCCGGGGTTCTGGATGCCGTCGAAATTGTAGCCGGGCGCCATCAGCGCGAACACGTCGCCATAGTCCTGGCCGACGGTCTTGCTGATGCACTGTCCGGTTCCGGCGTCGCATTGCAGCGGCCGGGTTTCGACGACGGTGAAGATGCGCTGCTCCTTCAGCGAGTAGTTGAAGCGCGCATTGGGATCGACCGCGTTCTTCACCGCATCGGTGATCCGCGCCACCAGGTTACGGTAGGTCGCCAGATCGACGGTGCCGCCGAGCTCGCGGTTCTGCAGGTTGACGTAGATGTCGGCGGCCGGCCCGGAGGTGCGGATCCCGACCTTGCTGGTGTCGATGCCCGCGTTGCGCAGGATGTTGGTGAGATTGACCGAGGTGTGGAATGGCGCGAAGCCGTGGTCCGACACCACGACGACATTGCTGTCATGGCCCGCCGCATCGGCGATCTGCTTCACCGCTCTGTCTGCGGTCTGGTAGGCGAAGCGGATGTAGGAGGCGTAGCGCTTGACTTTGGCGGGATCCTGATTGGCGCCAATCGAATTCGGGTCGGTCGGGCTGGTGCCCTGGCGGGGATCGGTCAGCAGGAACTGGTGCTCGGAGCCGTCGGGCTGCTCGATATAGACCATGACGAGATCGGCGTCCGGATGGGTCTTGATCGCGCGTTCGCCGATATTGGCCTGGTAGCGCACGAAGGTCTTCACCATGTCCTCGAACATCGTCTCGATCTCGACGTCGAGGAAGGTGGTGAAGCCGGGGCTCAGGCGCTCCGGGATGCGAAAGTCGGCCTGCGGACGCCAGAAGCCGATGTTGTTGTTGATGTCGTCGACATCGGCGAGGACAGACGTGTTGCGCGGGATGAAGTTGGCGCCGTAACGGGCGAAGCGCACAGTCGAAAGATCGGGCGACAGCGCCGAGACGAAGTAGGCGGCGCCGACCTTGGCCCCGCTGCCTTCGAAGAAGAACGGCGCGTTCTCGCCGCCGAACTTGACGTAGGCCGGCCCGGTCGACGGTGCATGGAACGGTCCTGCAGTGATGCCTCTGATAGCATCGAAGAACACCAGCGTGTCGTAGTTCACCTTGCGGTCATTGGTGGTGTCGATCGCGGCGACGCGGATCGAATATTTGACGTCGAGCGTCCCAGCGTTGGTGCAGGTCGCGGTCGCAGCCTGAGAGCATGAGAACGTCTCGATCGGCGCCGAGGTCACCAGCACCGGGCTGAACGAGAAGTGGCCGGCGGCCTGCAGCGCCGCGACGATGCCCGGATCGGTCGTGAAGTCGCTGCGCGACAGCGAGAAGCCTTGGGCGCCGATGCCGCCGAATGCGCCGAACGGCACCGTGAAGTCGGTCACGCGGGTGGGCTGGGCCGGCTGCACCACGGTCTTGTTGATCGAGATGTCGGCGCCGTCGCCGCCGGGCCACGTCGCGGTGACGACCTTCTTGCCTTGCTGGCGCAGCTGCACCCAGAGCGGCTGTGCCGTCGGATGCGCCGACGGCCCGAGCGGGCTTTCGCTGTAGCCGCCGATCGGCGCAGCGAAGCCGCTAATGCTGGTGGAGATCGGGCCGACGATCGGCTGGAACGTGTTGGACGGGATGTCGTTATGGACCGCCGTCGAACCGGTCGCGATCGCGATATGCGAGACTGCGGTGAGCGATGGCGACGCCGTCACGTTCTGCAGCGCCACTGCGCCGCGCCGGCTGAGCCGGGCGAGGCCACCGTCGCGCGGCAGCACGCCTTCCTCGATGAATTTCTGGATGAAATCGGGCTTGGCACCATCGAGCGAGATCAACACCACGCGCGGCTTGCGGCCGTGATGGCCGCCGTCATGATCTTGATCCTGGTCTTGATCGTGACCGCGGGACTCGCCGACGCCGCGATCGCCATTGTCGCCGTCCTGGCCCGCGCGCGCCGGCGTTGCAACACAAGCCAGCGATGCGACGAGCGACATCGCTGACGTCATGGAAACAAACGTCTTCAATTTCATGAGAATGCCCCAACTTCGCTGACGCGAATGCACAAACGGAAACCGTTCAGCAATATTCCGGGCTTGGCTGACGCGCATGTGACGCGTGCGCGACGACGCAACGACAGCATGTCGTCGCGTTACAACTGGCGTTTCGCATTGCTTCACGCGAAGAACGCGCGTGAACACAACGCGCTAGCGCCGTGCTATCGATTCAATTTCGCGCCGATGTAACGGTTGAATGACGGCGTGTGTTCACGGAGCTTGCGCGTTTTGCGCGAACGGGTCGTGAGCGCTACGCTGTCTTCTCCGCCGGTGCCTTGCGCTTCGTCCGCTTGATGGTGCCGGAGAAGCTGAACAGCGGCCGCTCGGCCGATGTCAGCATGCCGCGCACGAAGATCAGCGATCCGCCGGCGCGGGTGACCTCGCCGGTGCATTCGATCAGGTCACCCTCGCGGGCCGCATCGAGGAATTCCGAGGCGAACGAGACCGTGACCCCGGGGCCCTGGAGCACCGGGGAGGCGAGCGCGAACAGGCAGTAGTCCGCGAAGGTCATGAGGCAGCCGCCATGGACGTTGCCGGAGCCGTTGAGGTGCTTCGGACCGACCCGGAACGCGCAGGCGATGCGGCCGTTCTCGTCCATGCGGTGGTAGAAGGGGCCGGTATGAGTCTCGAAACTGTCCCGGGTCCAGGTTCGCCAGCCGGCGAATTCGCCCTCGGTTTCGACGTGCAGGTCGGGGCGGCGGTTGAACGCCGTAGAGAGTGCGGTCTTGGCGAGCTCGTTCACGAAATCTGGCCTTCAATTATCGGGTTCGGGACCTTAAATCCGATCCATCCCCATTGTGCAAATCCCAGGCACAGATCCAGCTGCAAATCCCGGGCCGCGTCCAACCGCCGCAAAGCTCTGGACAGGCCGGAAATGGGCCGTAAAAGGCCTTTTCGCCCCCGTTCGATCTACCTATTAAGGGTCCCATGACCGCGCCCAAGAACGACCCCAAGAACGAGCCTCAAATCACCCCCGAACTCGTCGCCGCCCACGGGCTGAAGCCGGACGAGTACGAGCGCATCCTGAAGCTGATCGGGCGGGTTCCGACCTTCACCGAGCTCGGCATCTTCTCGGCGATGTGGAACGAGCATTGCTCGTACAAGTCGTCGCGCATCCATCTGCGCGGGCTGCCCACCAAGGCCCCTTGGGTGATCCAGGGCCCCGGCGAGAATGCCGGCGTGATCGATATCGGCGACGGCCAGGCCGTGGTCTTCAAGATGGAGAGCCACAACCACCCGAGCTACATCGAGCCCTACCAGGGCGCGACCACCGGCGTCGGCGGCATCCTGCGCGACGTCTTCACCATGGGCGCGCGCCCGATCGCCTGCCTGAACGCGCTGAGCTTCGGCGCGCCCGAGCACCCCAAGACCCGGCATCTGGTGTCCGGTGTGGTCGCGGGTGTCGGCGGCTACGGCAATTCGTTCGGCGTGCCAACGGTCGGCGGCCAGGTGCGCTTCCACACCCGCTATGACGGCAACATCCTGGTCAACGCGATGGCGGTCGGCCTCGCTGATGCCGACAAGATCTTCTACGCGGCGGCCTCAGGCGTGAACATGCCGATCGTCTATCTCGGCTCCAAGACCGGCCGCGATGGCATCCACGGCGCCTCGATGGCCTCGGCCGAATTCGACGACGCCTCCGAGGAGAAGCGCCCGACCGTGCAGGTCGGCGATCCCTTCGCCGAGAAGCTGCTTTTGGAAGCCTGCCTCGAGATCATGGAAGCCGATTGCGTGATCGCGATCCAGGACATGGGCGCGGCCGGCCTGACGTGCTCGGCGGTCGAGATGGGCGCCAAGGGCGACCTCGGCGTCGACCTCGATCTCGATGCGGTGCCGACCCGCGAGACCGGCATGAGCGCCTACGAGATGATGCTCTCGGAGAGCCAGGAGCGCATGCTCATGGTGCTCAAGCCCGAGAAGGAGAAAGAGGCCGAGGCGATCTTCCGCAAATGGGGGCTCGATTTCGCCATCGTCGGCTACACCACGCCGAGCAAGCGCTTCGTCGTCAAGCATGGCGGCGACGTGATGGCCGATCTGCCGATCAAGGAGCTCGGCGACGAGGCGCCGGTCTATGACCGTCCGCATGTCGCCTCGACTGCGCTGCCGGTGATCCGCGGCCAGGACGTCAAGCCGCCGCTCGGCATCGCCGAGGCGCTGACCAAGCTGATCGGCACGCCCGAACTGTGCTCGAAACGCTGGGTCTGGGAGCAGTACGACCACGTCATCCTGGGCAATACCATGCAGCGCCCCGGCGGCGATGCCGCGGTGGTCCGCGTTGAGGACGGCCCGAAAGGGCTTGCGCTCACCGTCGACGTCACGCCGCGCTATTGCGAGGCCGATCCGTTCGAGGGCGGCAAGCAGGCGGTCGCGGAAGCCTGGCGCAACATCACCGCCGTTGGTGGCCGGCCGCTCGCGATCACCGACAATCTCAACTTCGGCAATCCGGAGCGGCCCGAGATCATGGGCCAGTTCGTCGGCTGCCTGAAGGGCATCTCGGAAGCCTGCCGCGCGCTCGACTTCCCGGTCGTGTCCGGCAACGTCTCGCTCTACAACGAGACCAACGGCCGCGGCATCCTGCCGACGCCCTCGATCGGCGGCGTCGGCGTGCTCGACGACTTCACCAAGTCGGCGACCCTGGCGTTCAAGGCGGCGGGCGAGGCGATCCTGCTGGTCGGCGACACGCAAGGCTGGCTCGGCCAGTCGGTCTACCTGCGCGATGTCTGCGGCCGCGAGGAGGGCGCTCCGCCGCCGGTCGATCTCGCTACCGAGAAGCGCAACGGCGACGTGGTGCGCGGCATGATCCGCGCCGGCACCGCGAGTGCGGTGCATGACGTGTCCGACGGCGGGCTCCTGATCGCGCTCGCCGAGATGGCGATCGCAAGCGGCATCGGCGCGCAGCTGCTGGCGGCGCCGTCCTCGATCGTGCCGCATGCCTACTGGTACGGCGAGGATCAGGCGCGCTACATCGTCACCGTGCCTGCGGCGGACGCGGGCCTGGTGCTGGCCAAGATGAAGGGCGCCGGCGTGCCCTGTGTGCGCATCGGCACCACCGGCGGCGAGGCGATTGCGGTCGCCGGCGAGCCGCCGGTGACCATCGAAAACCTGTCCCGTGCCTTCGAGCACTGGCTGCCGAACTACATGCACGGCACTGCTGCCTGATCCGGATGGATCAGGCGCTGCAACGCCGAGCGAACAAGGTCTCAATCGCGCGATGAACCCGTCATCGCGCTATTGTCTTGTGGCGAGGCGCGATCCCTTCGGATCAAGCGCTAGGTTGCGCCGCGGATCGCGCGCCAGGCAAAGATGATGATCACTGCGCCGATGAAGCCGGCGACGAGATAGCCGATCCATCCTCCGCCGAGCGATACGCCGAGCAGACCCAACAGCCAGTTCGCCAGCGCGGCGCCGACGATGCCGAGGATGATATTCATGAAGATGCCGGTTCCGGTCTTCATGAACATCTCGGCGAGCCAGCCGGCCAATCCACCGACGATGATTGCGGCGATCCATCCAACTTGAGGGTCGTTCATCCCAGGACTCTCCTTGAGGTCAGCAGTGCGGCCAGCATAACCGAGAATCACATGGCCACATGTGACCAATGGCAGGTTGTGCGCAACTTGTTGGCGACGGGCTCAAGCCTGTCGCCCATGGCGCTGCCGGCGTTCGGCCGCCGTGATCAGGATGCGGGGGCGGCGCGGGGCGAGATCGCTGCATAGAGCATGATCCGGAAAAGTGGAGGCCGGTTTTCCCGCGACAAACGCGAAGCGTTTGCGCAGAGATCATGCTCAGAAAAGGAGGGAGGTTATGATGCGATTGCGCATCATAACCGAAATTACAGCACGTATTTGGCGCCCGGAATCTTGCGCAGCACGGCGGTCGCGGCCCAGCTCAGCGCAACAGTGGCGAAGAACGCGATCGCGGCCTTGGCGATCGCCGGCAACTCCATGTCGAACAGCCAGTATTGCAGCCACAGCACGATCGGATAGTGCACCAGGAACATGCCGTAGGCGTCGCCCTGCATGCGGTCGAGCAGCGTCGGTCCCGGCGCCTTCGATTGCAGGAAGTAGGCCAGGATCGCGAACAGGATCGAGGCGCTGAACAGCACGTAGAAGGTGCCGTAGAACGCGAGATACCAGCCCGGTAGCGGATCGGGGTTACCGATGATCCCGCGCTTGATGTAGATCATCACCCACATCAAGCAGTAGGGGATCAGCGTGATCCCGGTCCAGAACCAGCGCCGCTCGGTCAGCCGTCCATGCGCGCTGAGCAGGCCACCCTCGAGATTCGCCGCCCCGATCCCCGCACCGATGAAGAAATAGGACGCATACAGCAGCACCCGGCTCGCCTGCACCGAGAACGGTCCAAGCTCGAACCAGTAGTTCTGGCCGTAATGCACCAGCATCGGCAAATAGGCGGCGGCACTGACGACGACGAGGAACAGCCAGAACTTCGAGGGACGCTCAAATCCCTTGATCGACAGGCGGTTGATCGGTTCGAGCAGGCGCGACGACACCCGGTACAGCACGCTCGCCGTCAGGTCGAAGGTCATCAGGACCCAGACGAACCAGATCGGGCCGCTCGGCCAGGGCCCGAAAATCATGGTCTTCCGCCAGAACTCGGAGAAGGTCAGGTCCGGCGTCGCACGCAGCGCGATCGCGTAATAGGCGATCGGAATCACCGTGAACGCACAGATCACAAACGGCAGGCCGAGCCGCAGCAGCCGGTCGCGCAGGAAGATCAGCCACGGCTTGTGGCCGAGCCCGGGCCAGACGAACAACCCGGACAGGAAGAAGAACATCGCCATGAAGAAGCTGTCGGTGGCGAGCACGACGCAGTCGAAGCCGATCCACGATGTCGGGTCGGTGTGGCCGAAATGGGTGTAGGGGATCACCGCATGATGCAGCAGCACGACCAGCGTCAGGAAGGTGCGCGCACGGTCGAGGGCGACATTGCGCTTGTGGAGCTTCGGTGCTGCCTGAACGTCGACGGCCGGAGCCGCGTGAGCAATCGATTTCATGGTGCCCCCAGCCGGGTCTGCAGCCGGATGTTGCAATCGGGAACCCGATTCAGCAAGGCCCAATCGTCCCGATTCCGTGGTGTCGAGGTCGGTCATTTCAGTGGATCTGTTTCGTTCTGGAACCGGGGTCGGTGGCGGGCGTTGTCGGGCGGACGCGTACGGCGCGCGCGGTTTGTGGAGCAAGCAATGACACTGCTGAAATGGGCGTTGGTCTTCCTCGTCGTCTCGATCATCGCGGGCCTGCTCGGCTTCACCGGCATTTCCGCTGCCTCCGCCGACATCGCGCGCTTCCTGTTCTACGTGTTCGTCGTGATCTTCCTGGTGCTGCTGATCCTTGGGCTCACGATCTTCAGGGTCTAGCGGCGATCCGGCCGAACACTCTCGTCGTCATGCCCGGGCTTCGCCCGGGCATTTCCGTCTTCGGGCTGATCAGCACGCAACAAAGCGCCGGGCGAGGCCCGGCGCGTGCGGCAGGCGCGATGGTCTAGGCGACTTCCTCGATTTTCACCTTGTCCGGATAGAAGGCGAGGTGGCCGGCGATCTCGGTCATGGCCGGAAAGGGCGCCTCATAGGTCCAGATCGCATTGTCCAGCGTCTTGCCGTTGGCCTTGATGCTGAAGTAGTTCGCATCCCCCTTATAGGGGCAATGCGTGGTCCGCTCGGTGCGGGTCAACAGCTCCATGTTGGCGTCCTGCCGGGGGACGTATTGCACGGCCGGATAGCTCGCTTCCTTCAAGGTCAGCGCATGGGTGGTCTCGGCGATGACGACGCCGTCGGCGGTGACGCGGACACGCTTGGCATTCGGCGTGATCGTGATCGGATGGTCGGGGCCGGGGAGCTTCATGATTCCGCGCCTCTTCTGGTCATTTCGGCGTGATGGCTTGTGACCGATTGATGCAGGTTTAAATCGCTGGGAATGGGAATATAGTGTGCCCCGGAATGACCTAGAAGACCTCAGGCGCCAGGTTTTATCTTGGGTTTTGCCTTGAGGTTTGTCTTGGTTTTCCTGGCCGAATCGGCCCTGATTCGAATGACCTGACGGAGGTGGACTGGGATGCCGATGGACGCCCGTGATATCGAATCGATGATCAAGGCAGCGATCCCTGATGCCGAGGTGACGATCCGTGATCTGGCCGGCGACGGCGACCACTACGCGGCCACTGTCGTTTCCGAGTCATTCCGCGGCAAGTCCCGCGTTCAGCAGCACCAGATCGTCTACCAGTCGCTGAAGGGCCAGATGGGCGGCGTGCTTCACGCGCTGGCCTTGCAGACCGGCGTGCCGGAAGGCTAGGCCCCGGCCAGCGGGCGGGGGCCCCAAGCGATGGCAGATAATCCGCGCGGCGCGATGTTTCGCGTCATCGTGCCGAATCAGCACAGCCGCGTCACCAATGCCGAGCTGTTCTTCGACCTCGTCTTCGTCTTCGCCGTCACGCAGCTGTCGCATACGCTGCTGCACCACTTCACCCCGCTGGGCGCGGTGCAGGTCACGGTGCTGTTCCTCGCGGTGTGGTGGGTGTGGGTCTACACCACCTGGGTCACCAACTGGCTCAATCCCGACCTGACGCCGGTCCGCCTGCTGCTGTTCGTCCTGATGCTGGGCGGGCTGCTGCTGTCGACCTCGATCCCGTCCGCCTTCGACGGACGCGGGCTGTGGTTTGCCGGGACCTACGCAGCGATGCAGGTTGGCCGCACCGCGTTCTGGCTGCTGGCGACGCCGCGGCGGCGAACGGCAGTCCGCCACAACGCAATCCGCATCCTGACCTGGCTGTCCTGCTCCGCCGTGCTCTGGATTCTCGGCGGCTTCGCCGAGCACGAGACGCGGATGTGGCTGTGGATCGCGGCGCTGGTCATCGAGTACGTCGCGCCGGCTCTGCGGTTCTGGACCCCCAGGCTCGGCTTCTCCTCGATGGAAGCCTGGTCGGTCGAGGGTGGCCACATGGCCGAGCGCTGCGCAGGGTTCATCATCATTGCGCTCGGCGAGGCGATCGTGGTCGACGGCGCGACCTTTGCCGAGCTGACCTGGACGCCGGAGAATGTCGCCGCATTCATCTCGGCGCTGGTCGGCAGCATCGCGATGTGGTGGATCTATTTCCACAAGGGCGCCGAGGCCGGCGCGGACATGATCTCCAAGTCCGAGGAATCCGGCCGCGTGGCGCGGATCGCCTACACTTATCTGCACATGCCGATCGTCGGCGGCATCATCCTGACCGCGGTTGCCGACGAGCTGGTGCTGAAGCATCCCGGCGGCCATTCCGACCTGAAGACGATCGTGAGCTCGGTCGGCGGCGCCGCGCTGTTCCTGGTCGGGACCATCCTGTTCAAATACGTCATTCGCAATTTCCTGCAGCTCTCGCACGGCGTCGGCATCGTGGCGCTGGCGATCACGGCCTATTTCGCTCGCGAGATGTCACCGCTGGTGCTTTCGATCGTCACCACCGCGATCATGATCGTGGTCGCGGCGTGGGAATCGATCTCGCTGCGGTCGAGCGGGGAGGAGGAATAGCGCGGAGGGTTACCTGCGACCGGCCGTGGCCACGCGGTGCTGCCAATAAACGAACAGCGGCGCGCCGATCACCTCCAGCGCGGTGAAGCCCACGAAGGGCAGCGGCGGGAGGCCGACCATCACGATCGACAGCAGCCTGCCGATGCCGCCGAGGAAGATGCCGCCCCAGATCACACGGAACAGCACGCTCTCGCTTTCGATGCGCGGCACCAGCCAGAGCAAAGCGAGGCCGAGACCGAGCCAGACCCCGCCGAAGAAGCGCAGATTGCTGTCGAGCACCGGCAGCGCGGGAACGCCCGACGAGGCGTACAGCGGATCGCTCACGCCGAGCATCGTGATGAGGCCGGTCAGGATCGGGACGAGGGCGAGCAGGGCCGTCGCGATCTGTAGCGCACGCCGGCCCATGTCACGTTCCCTTGGCTGCCGGGATGCTAGTCTGCGACCAGCGCGTGCACCGAGAACATCGTGTTGGCGTCGGTCCAGCTGTCGCGCACCGTCCAGCCCGCGCTGCGGGCGAGCGCGGTGAACCGCTCGAGGCTGTACTTGTAGCTGTTCTCGGTGTGGATGCTCTCGCCCGGACGGAACGCGAAGGTGTTGCCGAGGATGCGCACGGTCTGCGCCTTGCGGCTGATCAGGTGCATCTCGATGCGGTGGCGGTCGCGGTTGTAGATCGAGCGGTGCGTGAATCCCGACAGGTCGAAATTGCCGCCGAGCTCGCGGTTGATACGCACCAGCACATTGAGGTTGAAGCGCGCGGTGACGCCGGCTGCGTCGTTATAGGCGTCGTACAGCACCCGCTCGTCCTTCTCGAGGTCGACGCCGATGATCATCTGCGCCCCGTGGCCGAGGATCTTGCGCGCGCTGCGCAGGAAGGCCAGGGCCTCGCTCGGCTCGAAATTGCCGAGTGTCGAGCCCGGGAAGAAGCCGACCTTCGGCATCGCGGCGACGGCCTCGGGCAGCGCGAACGGCGTGGTGAAATCGGCTGCGACCGGATAGATGCCAAGACCCGGGAAATCCCGGCGCAACCCGTCGGCCTGGGCTTTCAGGAAATCGCCGGAGATATCGACCGGCACGTAGGCTGCGAATTCGCTGGTCTCGAGCAGGAGGCGCACCTTGGTGGTCGCGCCGGCGCCGAACTCGACCAGCGCCGCGCCGTTCGGAATGATTGCGGCGATCTCGCTGCCGCGGTCGCGCAGGATGCCAAGCTCAGTGCGCGTCGGATAATATTCCGGCAGCACCGTGATCTGCTCGAACAGCTCCGAGCCGGTGGCGTCGTAGAAATATTTCGGCGACAGCCGTTTCGGGTGACGGGCGAGGTCGCCGATCACATCGCCGGCAAACGCCGAGGTCGCTTCGTCGAACGGATACGCTTTGGCCAAAGCGGCGGCACGCACATTCATGATACTCTCCCGAACGCGCTTACCGACGCGTCATCGATGTCGACAGGACTCAATCAGGCATAGTCGGCGAGGCGTAACCCCGTGAATTGCCAGCGATGGTGCGGATAGAAGAAGTTGCGGTAGGTGACACGGCTGTGACCGGCCGGCGTCGCCAGCGACGAGCCGCGCAGCACGAGCTGGTTGACCATGAACTTGCCGTTGTATTCACCGAGCGCGCCTTCGATGGCGCGATAGCCGGGGTAGGGCGCATAGGCGCTGCGGGTCCATTGCCAGACGATGCCGTAGGCGTCGTTGAGCAGGCCGGCGCGGGCGGCGACCTCCCATTCCATCTCGGTCGGCAGATGCTTGCCGGCCCAGCGGGCGAAGGCGTCGGCCTCGTAGTAGCTGACATGGCAAACCGGGGCCTGCGGATCGATCGGCTGCAGGCCGCCGAGCGTCATGATCTTCCACTCGCCGTCGATCTCGCGCCAGTGGCCCGGCGCCTGCCAGCCCTCGTTGCTCACGGTGCCGAAGCCGTCCATCAGCCACAGCGTGGCGGTGGAATAGCCGCCGTCCTTGATGAAGGCGAGCCAGTCAGCATTGCTGACGAGGTTTTTCGCGAGCTTGACCGGGCCGACCAGCGCGCGATGCGCGGGCTTCTCATTGTCGAAATGGAAGCTGTCGTCGGCGTGGCCGACGGTGTGGATACCCTCGTTGAGCGTCACCCATTCCTGGGGCCCGCGCTGCGATGCCGGGAAGCGCCACGCCGGATCGTAGGCCGGCGGGATCGGGTTCTGCGCGAAGGCATGCAGGATATCGGTGTACATCAGCTCCTGATGCTGCTGCTCATGATTGAGGCCGACCTCGACCAGCGGCACCAGGGCCTCGAGCTTGTCCGTCGGGGCGGTCTGGAAGAACTTTACCACCTCGGCGTCGACATGGCGGCGGTAGGCGCTGACTTCGTCTGATGTCGGGCGGGTCAGATGGCCGCGTTGGTGGCGGGCGTGCCGGGGACCGGCGGTGACGTAATAGGAATTGAACAGATAGGCGTAGTCGGGATGGAAGGGCGTGTAGCCCTTGACGTGCTCGCCGAGCAGAAACTGCTCGAAGAACCAGGTGGTATGGGCGCGGTGCCACTTGGCGGGGCTCGCATCCGGCATCGACTGGATCAGCTGGTCTTCCGCCGACAGCGGCGCGACCCGGCGCTCGGTCTCGCCGCGGACCGCGCGATAGGCGTCCACCAGCCGCCGCGCGAGCGATCCGGATTCGGAGGACAATGACGGGGGGGTGCCGGGAATGGCGGCCGCGGCAGAGGCTGGTTTCGTCAACGATGGTCTCCGATTCAAGGGGAGAACGTTGCTTCGGTAAACTGGTTCCAGACGGACAGTTCGTCCTAGATAGGGGCTCCGTTACGGGAAAAAAGCCTCCCCTATGATGATATTGGGCCCGTCAGATAATCCCGGCCCGTTTTGCGGTGCGGTCCGGCTCCCGCCGCATGCCTGATTTCCGCCATTTTGCTTTGGATGCACAATGGTTTGAGCTACATATATAGCCAGTCACGGGTTAGAAGGGTGGGCCGGCCCACAAGGCTTGAGAGCGCCGCCCCCGAAGGAAGCGAAAATGAGCATCGAGCAATTCATCGACAACGAAGTGAAGTCGAACGACGTCGTGCTGTTCATGAAGGGCACGCCGCAATTCCCGCAGTGCGGGTTTTCCGGTCAGGTCGTGCAGATCCTCGACCACATCGGTGTCGGCTACAAGGGCCTCAACGTTCTGGAGTCCGCCGAGCTGCGCAACGGCATCAAGGTTTTTTCGAACTGGCCGACGATTCCGCAGCTCTATGTGAAGGGCGAGTTCGTCGGCGGTTGCGACATCATCCGCGAGATGTTCCAGACCGGTGAATTGCAGCAGCTGTTTGCCGACAAGGGCATCCCGGTCGACGTGGCTGCCTGACCTTGACGGCGCGCCAGATCGGCACGGCGCGGCTCGAAGTCATCGTTACCGACATCACGACCCTGCGCGTTGACGCCATCGTCAACGCGGCCAATTCGTCGCTGCTTGGGGGCGGCGGCGTCGATGGCGCGATCCACCGCGCCGCGGGCCCCGAGCTGCTTGCGGAATGCGGCACGCTGCATGGCTGCAAGACCGGCGATGCCAAGATCACCGGGGGCTACCGGCTCCCTGCCAAGCACGTGATCCACGCCGTCGGGCCGATCTGGCATGGCGGCGCCGAGAACGAGGAAGCGCTGCTCGCGTCCTGTTATTGCCGAGGCATCGAGTTGTGCCACGCCAACGGGCTCGGCTCCGTTGCATTTCCCGCTATCTCGACCGGCGTCTATCATTTCCCGCCGGACCGCGCCGCCGCTATTGCGGTTAGGGCCGTGGTCGACGCCCTGGCAACCGCACCCTGCGTCACGCAAGTGATCTTTTGCTGCTTCTCGGCCCAGAGCGACGAGCTGCATCAGCAGGCCCTGGACGCCTTCGGGAGCCCTTGTGCCTGATGATACCGCCGCTACACTTCCTCGTGATTTCCGGGGAGGGATAGTTCAAATGCATTCATTTCGTTTGAAGTGCGCCGCCGCAGCCGCCGCGGTGTTGCTGGCGGCATCGTTGGCGTACGCGCACACCGAAGGCACCTACGAGATTCCGGCGGGCGCGCATTTCAACCCCGACAAGCTCGCCAAGATCAGCGAGTTCTTCAAGAACGAGGTCGCGACCGGAAAGATTCCCGGCGCCATCGTCCTGATCCAGCAGCATGGCAAGCCGGTGTATCACGAGGCCTTCGGCGTGCAGGACGTGGTCAGCAAGGCGCCGATATCAGACCAGACCATCTTCCGCCTGGCCTCGATGTCCAAGTCGATCACCGCCGTGGTCTCGATGCAGCTTCTGGAGGAGGGCAAGTACAAGCTCGACGATCCCGTCTCGAAATACATCCCGTCCTTTGCCGATGTGAAGGTCGGCGTCGAGAAGAAGGCCGAGGACGGCACCAAGACGCTCGAACTGGTGCCGCCACAGCGGCCGATGACGATCCTCGATCTGATGACGCATACGTCCGGCATCACCTACGGGTTCTATGGTGATAGCCTGGTCCGCAAGGCCTACAAGGACGCCAATATCTACGGCGGAGATTTCGATCTCGCCGAATTCGCCGAGCGGATCGCCAAGCTGCCGCTGCACAACCAGCCCGGCGCGCTCTGGCAATACGGCCATTCCACCGACATTCTGGCGCGCGTGATGGAGGTGGCCACCGGCGAGAAATTCTCGACGATCGAACGCGAGAAGCTGCTTGACCCGCTCGGCATGAAGGACACCGGCTTCTTCGTCACTGATCCCGAGAAGCAGAAGCTGATGGCCGAGCCGATGCCGAACGACAGCGACTTCCGGGTCGGCCGGATCAACGATCCGACCAAGGTCAAGAAATGGGAGTCCGCCAGCGGCGGCATGGTCTCGACCATGGCGGACTATTCGCGCTTCGCCCAGATGCTGCTCAATGGCGGCACCCTCGACGGCAAGACCATCCTGAAGCCCGAGACGTTCAAGGAATTGACCACCGATCGTGTCGGCCCGGGCTCAGGCGTTGCGCGCGACGTATTCTATTTCCCCGGCGACGGCTTCGGCTTCGGGCTCGGGATCGCTGTGCGTACCGATCCGGGCAATGCCAAGCCGCCGCCGCCCGGCGATCTCGGCGAGTTGAAATGGGACGGCGCCAGCGGCTGCTATTACATCATCGACCGCAAGCAGGACTTCTTCTTCGTCCTCCTTGAGCAGACGCCGACCGAGCGCCAGCGCATCCAGCGGACGTTGAAGCAGCTCGTCTATGAAGCCATGGAAAACTAGAGCGTTTTCGAGCGAAGTGGGTACCGGTTCGCGTGAAGAAAACGCGTCAAAAGCAAAACCATAAGAGCATGATCCAGTCCAATCGGATCGGAGCATGCTCTTATATGCGTGGGTGCCGCGCGTTCGTCGCGGCACTCGCGCTCGCCCTCGTCGCAACGGTTGCGCAGGCCGGCTCCGCGGGGCCAGCCGCGCACAGCTTCTCGGCGGAGGGCCTCGCCAAGGTCTCCGACTATGTCCGGAACGAGGTCGTGACCGGAAAGATTCCCGGTGCCATCCTGCTGCTGCAGCAGCATGGCAAGCCGGTCTACTACGAGAAGTTCGGGGTTCGCGATATCGCAACCGAGTTCCCGATGAGCGCGGATACCATCTTCCGTCTCTATTCGATGTCGAAGCCGATCACGACCGTCGTCGCCATGATGCTGGTGGAGGAGGGCAGGCTTGCGCTCAGCGATCCGGTGTCGAAATACATCCCGGCCTTTGCCGACATGAAGGTCGGCGTCGAAAAGCGCGGTGATGAGAGCAAGGCGGCGATGACGCTGGAGCCGCTCAAGCGTCCGGTCACGATCGAAGACCTGATGCGCCACACGGCAGGACTGCCCTATGGCTATTATGGCGGCGGTGTCGTCAACAAGACCTACGCCGATGCCGGCCTGTTTGACAACGATCCCGACAATGCCGAATTCGCGGCGCGGCTCGCGGCGCTGCCGCTTGCCGAGCAACCCGGTACGCAATGGGATTACGGCCATTCCACCGATCTGCTCGGCCGCATCATCGAGGTGATAACAGGGAAATCGCTGTTCCAGTTCGAGAAGGAGCGGCTGCTCGGTCCTCTCGGGATGAACGAGACCGCATTCTATGTTGCCGACCAGGCGAAATGGCCGCTGATCGCCGAGCCGATGCCGAAGGATCGCACCATCAGTCCGGTGGCCGAGCTTCGCGACCCGCGCAAGCCGCTGCGCTGGGAGTCCGGCGGCGGCGGCATGGTCGGCACCGTCGGCGACTATGCGCGCTTCTCGCAGATGCTGTTGAACGGCGGCAGCTATGGCGGGAAGCGCTATCTGAAACCGGAAACCATCGCGCTGATGGCGTCAGATCACATCGGTCCCGAAACCGGCGTCGTGCGCGACAAGAACTATTATCCGGGGCCGAACTCCGGCTTCGGCCTCGGTTTCGCGGTCCGCACCTCAGTGCCGGAGAACACGTCCTGGCCGCTCGGCGAATATCGCTGGGACGGCGTCGGCGGCACGTTCTTCTTCATCGACCCGGCCGACGATCTGTTCGGGATCTTCATGGTGCAGACGCCGTCACAGCGCGGCCGGATCCAGCAGGAGCTGAAGACGCTGATCTACCGGGCGATGGGGCGCTAACCGGCTTCGTAGCCGGATGGAGCTACGCCCCGCGGACGATGTCCCTGACGTGACCGACCGCTTCCTCGATCATCGCGGCCGTGACATCGAGATGCGTGCAGGCCCTGATCCGGCCGTCCATCATCGCGAGCGTCACCCCGCGCTTGCGCAGCTCGGCGACCATCTTGTCGCCGGAGACGCCGGCGCCGTCGGGCTTGAAGAAGACGAGGTTGGTTTCGGGCGCCTGCACCGCGATGCCGTTGATCTGCGCCAGCCCGCGCGCCAGCGCCCGCGCATTGGCATGGTCGTCGGCGAGACGGTCGACATGGTGATCGAGCGCGTAGATGCAGGCGGCGGCGCAGACGCCGGATTGCCGCATCGAGCCGCCGAGCCGCTGCTTCCAGCGCCAGACATCGTCGATGAAGGCGCGGCTGCCGGCGATCACGCCGCCGATCGGCGCGCCGAGTCCCTTGGAGAAATCGATCCAGGCGGAATCCCAGCCCGCCGTCATGTCGCGCGGCGAGATGCCTGAGGCGACGGTCGCGTTCAGAAGGCGTGCCCCATCCATATGGGTTACGAGCCCATGGTCCTTGGCGATGCGCACGACCTCGTCCAGCGCGGCCTTCTTCCAGATCGTGCCGCCGCCGATATTGGCGGTCTGCTCGACGCTGACCAGCACCTGCAGCGGCTGGTAGCGGGTGCGCGGATGCAGCGCGGCGCGGAAGGTCTCCGGCGTGAACTGGCCGTCGTCGCCCGGCAGCTGCGTGATCTGGAAACCGCCGAGCGCGGCATGCGCGCCACCCTCGCGGGCGATGATATGCGCGGTCGCGTGCGCCAGGATCTCGTCGCCGGGGCGGCAATAGGCCAGCGTCGCCGCGACGTTGCACATCGTGCCCGACGGCATGAAGACGGCGGCTTCCTTGCCGAGCAGATCGGCGACGCGGGCGTTGAGCTCATTGGTGGTCGGATCGTCGCCGACCTGCTCATCGCCGACCTCCGCCCGTGCCATCGCCTCGCGCATCCCGGGCGTCGGTTTCGTCTGTGTGTCCGACAACAGGTTGATGCGGACGGCGGGCGCCTTGGGATCGGGCCGGGCAGGGGTGTAGTGCATGATGGTTCTCTCGGTCGGTGTGCCGCGACTTTAGCCAAACAAAAAGGCCCCGGCAAAACCGGGGCCTTTCGGATCTCGCATGCGTGCTGTGATCAGCGCGAATAGAATTCGACGATCAGATGCGGCTCCATCTGCACCGGGAACGGCACGTCGCCGAGCGCCGGGATGCGGACGAACTTCGCGGTCATCTTGCCGTGATCGACTTCGAGGAAGTCGGGCAGGTCGCGCTCGGGCAGCTGGGCGGCTTCCAGCACCGGGGTGAGCTGCTTGGAGGCTTCCTTGACCTCGATGGTGTCGCCGATCTTCAGCTTGTAGCTGCCGATGTTGACCTTGCGGCCGTTCACCTTGACGTGGCCGTGGTTGATGAACTGGCGCGCAGCGAACATCGTGGCGACGAACTTGGCGCGATAGACCACGGTGTCGAGACGGCGCTCGAGCAGGCCGATCAGGTTCTCGCCGGTGTCGCCCTTCAGGCGGCTGGCCTCGACATAGATGCCGTGGAACTGGCGCTCGGAAATGTTGGCGTAGTAGCCCTTGAGCTTCTGCTTGGCGCGCAGCTGCACGCCGAAGTCGGAGAGCTTGCCCTTGCGGCGCTGGCCGTGCTGGCCGGGGCCGTATTCGCGGCGGTTCACGGGGCTCTTCGGGCGGCCCCAGATATTCTGGCCCATGCGGCGATCGATCTTGTACTTCGCCTCACTGCGCTTTGTCATCGCGTCCTCTTTGATAGCCGTCGCACGAAGTGCCCGGCGTTTTGTCAGTTTCAGGTTTGAGGAGACGCGCCCTCCTGTGTACCGGCCAAAAAAGGCCCGTACCGACAGGTCCGCCTCGAAAGCTCGGGGAGAACCACGGGTCGCGAAACGCATCGCGGGCCGAAACCGGCCCGCGAGCAAGGGTGGTCTTAAGGAGAAAGTCCGGTTCTGTCAAACAAAACGCAGGGCGATTTGGGTCGAATCGGCGTCAAAATCGGCCGGTTTCACAGCTCAAAGCCGAGCTCCGGCCGCCCGGACCGGCCGGGCGTCGGCTTGCGGCCGGATCGCGCCCAATTCCGCGGCGATTTCGCCGCCCAGCACCTGCTCGAGCCGGGTCAGGGTCTGGGCAATCAGGGCGGCGTCGCAGACCAGATGGTCCCAGCGCAGCACCACATCGATGGTCAAGTCCGGCTTGATCACGCCATAGCTCAGCAGGAACGGCCCGGGGCTCAGTGCGTGCAACTCGCCCGGGCCATAGGCCGCGACCGAGGTGACGCCGAAGCTGCCGCAGAAATTGGCGCGCTGCCGGCCGAAATTCATCCCGATCGCCCATGCCAGGCGGCGCAGCGGAAACGGCAGGCGCGTCACACAGAGCATCTTGCGGAATGAGGGGATCTCGTGCAGCGGCGCGGTCTTGGCGCGCCGGATCAGCGCATCGACATCGCCAAGCGCCATCTCGTCGGCGCCCCGGACGCGTTCGAACAGTACGCATTCCTCGCCCTTCTCAACGCGCGCAATGGCCACCATGCCGACGCTGCACGGCAGCTCGTAGAGACAGGGCCAGGGCCATTTGGCGTGCAGGGTGCGCAGCGTCGGCTCGGTCTTGGCGACCAGCGCGAATGCCTTGACGAAGATCGCGGCCCAGCCCGGCGCCTGCGCCGCGCGTACGCGGGCCTCGACCACCGCACGAACGTTCAGCGAGCGTGTCAGGGAGACGAACGGCACGCCGGCCGACGCGTACATCAGATCTGCGACGAGACGGCGCGGCAATGAAATCCGACGAAATTTGCCGCGCATCTGTTCGGTTCATATCCCTGCATTCAGGCAAAAATCAAAAGGCCTGGCGAGCTCGGATGGTTGCTCGCCGCACCTGAAGCCAACATGAACCAACTGGTCGGAGGCCAACAGGTTCGGCTCACGGCGCCGGTTTGGCCAAGGGCTCGCCGGCCTTGACCACGTAGACCCCTAGCACCTTGAGCGGCTTGTCGCCGGAAGTTTTGGCATCGTGCACCGCACCTTCCGGAATCTGGTAGGAATCGCCTGCCTTGAGCTTCAGCGGCGGCTTGCCGTCGATCGCAAGTTCCAACTCGCCCTCGAGCACATAGCCGGTTTCAGCGCCGGGATGGCTGTGACGACCGGACGCACCCCCGGCTGGAACCTCGGCAATCGCCGTGACCGTGTTGTAGCCCGCCGGGAAATCGACCTTCTGCAGCGGCGTTCGCTTGATGCCGCTCTGCTGCGCAAAGGCAGCGCCGGCACCAGCAAACGCAATCACGGTGAGACCAAGCAGCAACTTCCTGAACATGCATTTTCCTCCCCAAGGCGCGGAACTCTAGCAGCGCGGAATCGCGGCGGAAAGCCGGCGAAGTGTGATCTGCGTTTGCGACGTTCGGATAAGTCCGCCGGCTGTTCATGGAATTGGACGCGGTCATCCTTACGCGGGGCTTACACGCTGTTCAGGCAATTGCAGTGTTCCACCGCAGGTCCGATGCCCGGCTTTGAACACCGGTTTCTTGACCTGATAGGAGCTTGCTCACCGGCAGATGCCGGGACGAAGCCGGTGGCTTCGCGTCTACGCTCGATCCCGGTGAATGCCGCGACGAATCCACGCTTCCAACGGCAGCGCGATCGATCGACTGAGTGCAGGCGCTTGAAGTCAGTGCACCGAGCGCCCTGCGACATCGTGCCTCGCTCGGTTGGACTCGTACCGTGAGCCCGTCGAGCGGATTTCGCAAACGCGCAGTTTTTCGCTTGTTTCTTCGAGAAAGAGAATCCGACGACGATATCGGATTGATGGAATTGGGACATCGTTCGTTAAGGCTGCACGCCTTGGGGTTGCGGGTGGCACAAACTGCACATCACATGCAAGGCGCGTTGCGCTATCGTTTGATCCCAAAGCGAAACAGCTCGTGACAACGTCCGGCGGGACGGATCACGCGCCGCAGGAGCGGGCGCGTGCGGACGCGCGCACCGATAACGACAAGCAGAGAAAGGGAAGCGGGCCTGACGTAATCAACGCTGCCGAGAAGTGCAGTACAGAAAAATGGAAGGGCGCGACAATGCGATCGAGCACGACGTTGGATCCCTACGAACCCAAGCCTGTGACCTACAAGCCTGTGATCTACAAGGCTGCCATCTTCAGCAAGATTTTCCTCGGAGCGGTCATCGGAGTCACCGCCCCACCGAGAACGCAGGGGTTCCGGGACCATTGCCCACGGTAGCGCGCGAACAGGTGCATCGCCATGTCCCGGGCAGAGATCACCTCCGCTGAACCAGGGCCGGACGACCGGATGCAGACCGACGACATGGTCTGGATTGCCGGCGGCACCTTCCGCATGGGCTCGGACCATCACTATCCCGAGGAGGCACCGTCGCATCGGGCCTCGGTCGATGGCTTCTGGATCGATCGTACACCGGTGACCAACGCCCAATTCCGCGACTTCGTGCGGGACACCGGCCACATCACCATAGCCGAGCGGCCGCCCGATCCCGCGCAATATCCGGGCGCGCTGCCGCATATGCTGTACGCCGGCTCGCTGGTGTTTTCGCCGCCGCGCCGGGTCCACACGCTGCGCGACTGGAGCCAATGGTGGACCTTCCTGCGCGGCGCGAACTGGCGTCGTCCCTATGGCCCGCGCAGCAACATCAATGTGCTCGGCAGCCATCCCGTCGTCCACGTCGCCTATGCCGATGCGCTCGCCTACGCCAAATGGGCCGGCAAGGAGCTTGCGACGGAAGCGGAGTGGGAGTTCGCGGCACGTGGCGGGCTCGACGATGAGGAATATGCCTGGGGCAATGCGCTGACGCCCGGCGGCAAGCACATGGCCAACATCTGGCAGGGCAATTTCCCGCTGCAGAATCTCTGCGAGGACGGGTTTGACCGAACCTCGCCGGTGACCGCATTCCCGCCGAACGGTTACGGCGTGCACGACATGATCGGCAATGTCTGGGAGTGGACCGCCGACTGGTGGTCGGCCCGCCACGAGGCCGACGCGGCAAAACCCTGCTGCATCCCGCAAAATCCGCGCGGCGGCCGCGAGGACGCGAGTTACGATTCCTGCCAGCCCGCGATCAGGATTCCGCGCAAGGTCCTGAAGGGCGGCTCGCATCTCTGCGCGCCGAATTACTGCCGCCGTTATCGCCCAGCCGCGCGTCATGCCGAGCCGGTCGATACCTCGACCAGCCATGTCGGGTTCAGGTGCGTGGTGCGGCCCTCCGCCGACGTTTCTCGCCCGCCGAAATGAATGCCTTGCAACGAAGGGAGTGTCTGATGAGCAGCGACGCCGAGAACAACAAGCAGAACGGCACGAAGCAGGCGATTGACCGCCGCAATCTGTTGCTGGGGACATCGACCCTGGTGGCCGCGGCGGCACTGACGTCCGATGCGCTGGCGCAGGCGCAGAAGGCAGCACCAGTCACCAGTCCCGCGCCCGCGGCGCCATCCGGCCGCAAGCCGAACATCCTGATCATCTGGGGCGACGACATCGGCATCGCGAACATCAGTGCCTATTCGAATGGCCTGATGGGATACGAGACGCCAAACATCGATCGCATCGCGCGCGAAGGCCTCAAGATGCAGCACTATTACGGCGAGCAGTCCTGCACGGCGGGTCGCGCTGCGTTTCTCACCGGCCAGCATGGCATTCGTACCGGCCTGACCAAGGTCGGCTTTCCCGGTGCGCCGATGGGAATGAGCCAGCTCGATCCGTCGGTCGGCGGCCTGCTCAAGAATCTCGGCTATGCCACCGGCCAGTTCGGCAAGAATCATGTCGGCGACCGCAACGAGTCGCTGCCGACCGTGAACGGCTTCGACGAGTTCTTCGGCAACCTCTACCATCTCAATGCCGAGGAAGAGCCCGAGCTGCCTGACTATCCCAAGGATCCGGCCTACCGCGCCAAGTTCGGCCCCCGCGGTGTGCTGCGCTGCAAGGCGACGGATCGCGACGATCCCACGGTCGATCCTCGGTTCGGCAAGGTCGGCAAGCAGACCATCGAGGACACCGGCGCGCTGACCAAGAAGCGCATGGAGACGGTCGATGACGAGACGTCCGCGGCGGCGATCGACTTCATCAAGCGGCAGCAGGCGGCCGGCAAGCCGTTCTTCTGCTGGTTCAATGCGACGCGTATGCATCTGCGCACCCATGTGCGCGCCGAGCATCGCGGCCGCTACACCCACGGCGACAGCGAGTATGTCGACGGCATGATGGAGCACGACGACACCGTCGGCTCGCTGCTCAAGACGCTGGATGATCTGGGAATCGCCAACGACACCGTCGTGGTTTATTCGAGCGACAATGGCCCCCACATGAACACCTGGCCCGACGGGGCCATGACCTGGTTCCGCTCCGAGAAGAACACCAACTGGGAGGGCGCTTTCCGCGTCCCGTGCCTGGTGCGCTGGCCGGGCACGATCAAGCCCGGAACGGTCAGCAACGAGATCATGAGCCACAACGACTGGATTCCGACGCTGTGTGCGATCGCCGGCGAATCCGACATCGTGGGTAAGCTGAAGGCGGGCTACACCGCGAACGGCATCAACTACAAGGTCCACCTCGACGGCTACGACCAGTCCGCGTTCCTCCGCAATGTCAGCGGGACCGCCGGCAACAACAACGGCACCAAGAGCGCGCGAGACAAGTTCTTCTACTCGGACGACGACGGCCTGTTGGTGTGCTTCCGGCAGGGTGACTACAAATACGTCTTCTCCGAGCAGCGCAAGGAAGGGACGATGGGGCTGTGGGCCGAACCCTTCACCACGCTTCGCCTGCAGAAGATATTCAATTTGATGCAGGACCCCTTCGAACGCGCCGACATCACTTCCAACACGTTCTGGGACTGGAACATGAATCACGTCGGCTCAGCCTACGGCATGATGGACGAGGTGTTTCAGTTCGTCGCGACGTTCAAGGAGTTTCCGCCGCGCTCGTTCCCGCCGAGCTTCAATCCCGCCAACATCCTGGAAGGCATGATGGACGGGATCAAGCAGAAGAAGGCGTTGGTGGAAGGCGTCGACGTCGACAAGGTCCGCGCCGGACTGAACCGGATCATCCAGCAACAACTCCAGAATCGCTGACCCTCAATGCCCGGCCCATCTATCGGTGGGCCGGGTGGCTCTCTACAGGAAATTCGACGAGATCATGTCCTTGCTCGCCCGCTTTGCCCGGCTCGTAGCCCTCGTGACGCTGCTCGCAGTTGGCTGCGGCGCTATTGAGTACCGCGAGGCGCTGGCGCAGCCCGATCCGCTGCCGTCCTGTAATGACGGCGCGGCGAAGCAGGCGATCACCGCTTTCGTCACCCGCGTGACGACGCAAGGCGGTGCAGACTTCGTGCCGGCGGCCGGACGCATCGCCACCTTCGATAACGACGGCACGCTGTGGACCGAGCAGCCGTTCTATTTCCAGCTCGCCTTCGCGCTCGACCGCGTCAAGGCGATGGCGCCGCAGCATCCGGACTGGAAGGCCCGGCAACCCTTCAAGGCGCTTCTGGAGAAGGACACCAGGGCGCTGGCCGCCAGCGGGGAGAAGGGCGTCGCGCAAATCCTGACGGTTACGCATGCCGGCATGACCACGGATGCGTTTGCGCAGTCCGTCCGCGACTGGCTCGCGACAGCAAGACATCCGCGCTTCAACCGTCCTTACGACAGCCTGGTCTATCAGCCGATGCTGGAGCTGCTCGCCTATTTGCGCGCCAACGGCTTCAAGACCTTCGTCGTCTCCGGCGGCGGCGTCGAGTTCATGCGGCCCTGGATGGAGCGGGTCTACGGCAACCCGCCGGAGCAGGTGGTCGGCTCTTCGGGCGTGGTCACGTTCCAGATCGGCGCCGACGGCAAGCCCGAGCTGATGAAGGCGGCCAAGGTCGAGTTCATCGATGACGGCCCGGGCAAGCCCGTCGGGATCAACCGCTTCATCGGCCGCCGCCCGATCTTCGCTTTCGGCAATTCGGATGGCGACCTGCAGATGTTGCAATGGACCGCCGCGGGTGAGGGCGCGCGCTTTGCCGGCATCGTGCATCACACCGATAGCGCCCGCGAACATGCCTACGACCGGCAATCGAAGATCGGCAAGCTCGACAAGGCGCTCGACGCGGCCGCAGCCGGCGGCTGGACCGTGGTCGACATGAAGCAGGACTGGCAGGAGATCTTTCCGCCCCTGATCACAACGGGCGCTGCGAAGGAGCCGAAGCCATGAGCGGCCGAACAACGTCAATCCGTTTTGAGGTGATCCAATGCGAGTAGCCATGATGAAGGAAATCGCACTTGCCGCGCTCGTCATGATGTCGACGCTCGCGTCGGCCTCGGCGCAGACGACGCCGGAAGAGGCGCGGGCGATCGCGCGCGATGCCTATGTCTACGGCTTTCCGCTGGTAGACAACTATCGCGTTCAATATTCCTATTTCGTCGATCGTGCCGGACCGGAATACAAGGCGCCCGCGAATACGCTGTACAACAACGCGCGCGTCTACACGCCCGACGACAAGGCGATCCAGACCCCCAATTCGGACACGCCGTATTCCTATGTCGGCGCGGATTTGCGTGCCGAGCCGCTGGTCTTCACGGTGCCGGCGGTCGAGAAGCGCCGCTACTATTCGCTGCAATTCATCGACCAGTACACCTTTAACTTCGCCTATGTCGGCAGCCGCGCCACTGGCAACGGTCCGGGGAACTATCTGCTGGCGGGACCTGAGTGGAAGGGTGAGACGCCCAAGGGCATCAGCGGCGTGCTGCGGTCCGAGACGGATTTCGCGTTCGTGCTGTACCGGACGCAGCTGTTCGGTCCTGAGGACATCGACAATGTGAAGAAAGTCCAGGCCGGCTACAAGCTGCAGCCGCTTTCGCAATTCCTCGGCAAGCCTGCTCCTGCCGCGGCGTCAGCGATCGACTTCGTCAAGCCGTTGACGCCGCAGCAGCAGAAGAATTCACCCGAGTTCTTCAACGTCCTCAATTTTGTCCTGCAGTTCTGTCCGGTGAATCCCACGGAGAGCGCATTGCGGGCGCGCTTCGCAACGCTCGGTATTGTGGCCGGCAAGCCCTTCAATGCCGATCAACTGGCGCCCGACATCCGCCAGGCGGTGCAGGACGGCATGGCCGATGCGTGGAAGCAGTATGCGGCGGCCGACAAGAAGATGGCGACCGGCGAGATGACGAGCGCCGATGTGTTCGGAACCCGTGCGTTCCTGAAGAACGACTACCTCAAGCGCATGATCGGCGCTGTCGACGGCATCTACGGCAATTCGAAAGAGGAGGCGATCTATCCCGGCTACGTCATCGACGCCGCGGGCCAGCACCTCGACGGCACCGCCGGCCGCTACACCATGACGTTTGCGCCCGGCCAGTTGCCGCCGGTCAATGCGTTCTGGTCGCTGACCATGTACGACCTGCCGCAGCGCTACCTCGTCGCCAACCCGCTGCATCGCTACCTCATCAACTCGCCGATGCTGCCGAACCTGAAGAGGAATGCGGACGGCGGCCTGACGCTTTATGTCCAGCGCGAGTCGCCCGGCGCGGACAAGGAGGCGAACTGGCTGCCGGCGCCGAACGGCCCGTTCCTGATGGCGCTTCGGCTGTACTGGCCGAAGGCCGACGCCTTCAATGGCAAATGGAAGCGGCCGCTGCTGCAGCGCGTGGCGGATGCCACGGTCGGAGCAGCGTCTGCCACGAGCGGCGCCGTGCCGGTCACCGTCGACAACTTCGCCCGCGCGGAGTCCGATCTCTACATCAACAACCTTGCCAAGGACGCCGGCCTTGGCAAGCTCAGCCACCGACGCGAGCCGGCAAGCATCGACAAGCAGTCGGTCATCCGGCTCAATCGCGATACGCTCTATACATCCGGCGTGTTCGACCTCGACGCTGGTCCCGTAACGATCACGATGCCGGACGCCGGCAAACGCTTCATGTCGCTGCAGGTGATCAACGAGGATCACTACGTGCCCGCGGTGTATTACGGCACCGGTAAACGCACCTTGACGCGCCAGAATGTCGGCACGCGCTACGTGGTGGCCGGGATTCGCACGCTGGTCGATCCGAACGACCCGAAGGACCTCGCGCAGGTTCATGCATTGCAGGATGCCATCAAGGTCGACCAGAAGGCACAAGGCAAGCTTGAGCTGCCGAACTGGGATCAGGTCAGCCAGAAGAGCATCCGCGACGCGCTGCTGGCGTTGAATGACTATACCGGCGGCTTCGCCCACGCGTTCGGGCCCAAAGGGCAGGTCGACCCGGTGCGACACTTGATCGGCACCGCCGCCGGCTGGGGCGGCAATCCCGACAAGGACGCGTCCTACCTCAGCATCACGCCGCCGAAGAACGACGGCGCCACGGTGTACAAGCTGACCGTCAAGGATGTTCCCGTCGACGCGTTCTGGTCGATCAGCGTCTACGACGCGAAGGGATATTTCGAGAAGAATCCCTACGACGCATATACGCTGAACAACATCACGGCGAAGAAATCCGCCGATGGCTCGATCGCGATTCAGTTCGGTGGCTGCGACGGCAAGATTCCGAATTGCCTGCCGACCATGAAGGGCTGGAACTACACGGTCCGGCTCTATCGGCCGCGCCCGGAGATCCTGAACGGAAAGTGGAAATTCCCGGAGGCGCAGGCGGTGAACTGAAGTGCGCGCGAATCCGCTACGATGTCTTGAACGAGGTGGGGAGGTTCAGATGACGATGGTCAAACTTCACAGGCGCGCTTTACTCGGTATCGTCGGCACGCTCGCGCTGTCGGCGGTGCCGCGCACGGCGTTGGCCGACGCCGGTGGGCTGAGCTTCTGGCTGCCCGGCGCGTTCGCCAGCCTGACGGCGGCGCCGGCGATGCCCGGCTGGGCGTATGAGACGATCTACATTCACCTCGATCAAAGCGCCAACGCGAGCAAGAATTTCGTCATCGGCAACCGCGTGCCGGGATCCGTCGTCGCCGGGCTCAACGCCCATGCGGACGTGCTGATCGAAGGCTTCACCTATACCTGGGCGCAGTCCGTGCTTGGCGGGCAGGCGGCGGTGACCTTCCTGACTGCGCCGGGAAATATCGGTGTCGGCGTTGACGCGACGCTGACCGGCCCGCGCGGCAACACGCTCTCGGGCGTCGCAACCGACAACCGCACCACGGTCTCTGACGTCTTCTACCAGGGCACCCTGAAATGGAATCAGGGTGTCAACAACGAGATGTTCTATATCTTTGGCAACATCCCGAGCGGGACCTATGACAGCACCCGTCTCGCCAATCTCAGCTTCGGATTCGTCGCGATCGACGTCGGCGGCGCCTATACTTATCTCAATCCGGAATCCGGCCAGGAGTTCTCGGTGCTGGCCGGCGTCACCTACAATGGAATGAACAAGGATCTGCAGTACCAGAACGGCATCGACTTCCACGTCGACTGGGGACTTTCGAAGTTCATTGAGAAGAACGTCCATGTCGGTGTTGCCGGCTACTATTTCCAGCAGCTCACCGGCGATAGCGGGGCTGGCGCCAAGCTCGGCGATTTCAAGGGACGCGTCGCCGGGATCGGACCGCAGGTCGGATTCATCTTTCCGGTCGGCGAGGGCTATCAGGGCTATCTGAACGTTCGCGGCTACAAGGATTTCGCCGCCGAGAACCGCGCGGAGGGATGGACGGCCTGGGTCACGTTCCAGCTCTCGACCGCCGCGCCACAGACGGCGCCGGCAAAGCCGATCGTACGGAAGTATTAGAGGTTCGGTTCTGATCGAACCGAAGCTCTACCTTTTGTTTGACGCGTTTTCTTCACGCGAACCGGTGCCCACTTCGCTCGAAAACGCTTTGAAGGAGGCGAACGACAGACCCGATGAGTGATGCGCGCGCGACCGGCCGGCGGCCGGTTCGGATCGGCTTCCGCACTTCCATCATCACGGTGTTCATCGCCGCCGTGCTAGTGGTCGGGCTGACGCTGGTCTATCTCAGCTTCAGGCGGGTCTCCTCGATCACGCAGATGGCGGCGAGCACCTTCATCGACAAGGTCGGGCAACTCGGTGCCGACCGCATCGACGCGCAGTTCAAGAATGTGCGCGACAATCTCGAGATTTTGGCGGGGCTGCCGGCGATCCAGGAGGCCGACATCGCCGACAACACCAGGCTCTACGGCCTGCTGGCCTCGATGCTGCGCAACAATCCGCAGATCTTCAATCTCTATGTCGGATACGAAGACGGCTCGTTCCTCGAGATGGACGTCATCGATCGCGCCAAGCCGCAATTCCGCACGGCGTTGAATGTCGACGCCGACGCGGTCTACCGCGTGGTCGTGATCGCCCGCACCGGGGCGTCTGCTGCTGCGCCGGTGACGCTGTTCCTGTCGGAAAATTTGATCCAGGTCGCGCAAGTCGCAGGACCTGACAGCTACGACCCGCGGCAGCGTCCCTGGTATGTCGAGGCCTTCAAGGATCGCAAGACGCTGCTCACCGGGCCCTATGTGTTCTATGCGACCGGCGAGCCCGGCTACACGCTGCGCATCCCGCTGAGGGAGGGCCGCCGCGGGGTGGTGGCCGCCGATCTCCTGCTCAATCGCCTCGAGGAGATGCTGAGCCGGCAAAAGCTCGGCAAATCCGGGCTGGCCTTCCTGTTCAACGATGCCGACCGCATCGTCGGCCATCCCGAGATGCGCGATCTGATGGCCGAGCGCCGCGACGCGCTGCCCCGGATCGAGGCCCTCAAGCTTCCCGGCCTGTCTGCGGCGATTGCGTCCTGGCGCAGCGATGGCAGCGCACAGCAGTTCTTCACCGACGGCGACGGGCGGACGCTGGTTGCAGCCTTTCACCGCATCGAGACCGCCGGGGCGGCCAACATCCGGCTCGCGGTGATCGCCCCGCTCGATGAATTCTTTGCCAAGATCATCTCGGAGCGGCGCGCGCTGTTCGCCATCGCGCTCGGCTTTGTGATCGCGATGCTGCCGTTCGCGTTCTGGCTCGGCTCGCTGCTCGCCCGGTCGCTGCGCGAACTGGCGCGGCAGACCGACGAGATCCAGCGCTTTCAGCTCGCCGACCGGCCGCGCATGCAATCGGCGATCGACGAGATCGACGAACTCGGCCGTTCGGTATTCACGATGCGCACCGTCGTGCGCAATTTCTCCAGCTTCATTCCGCAGCCGATCGTCCGTCAGCTGATGGCGTCCGGGGCCTCGTTGCAGCTCGGCGGCGTCAGGCGCGAGGTCACGGTGCTGTTCACCGACGTCGCTGATTTCACCGCGAAGACGGAGAAAGCGGATCCGTCGCAGGTCATGATCTTCACCTCGCGCTATTTCGCCGCGATGTCGGAGGCGATCATGAAGCACCACGGCACCATCGACAAATTCATCGGCGATGCGGTGATGGCACTGTGGAATGCGCCGGACGACGACGACGATCACGTCATTCACGCCTGCGAGGCGGTGCTGGACTGCCTGCAGCGCAACGCCGAGCTCAACCGGGCGTTCCGCAGCGAGGGCTGGCCGGCCTACACCACGCGGTTCGGCCTGCATCTCGGTGACGCCGTGGTCGGCAATGTCGGCTCCGCCGACCGCATGAACTACACCGCGCTCGGTGCCACCATCAATCTGGCCTCGCGGCTCGAAGGGCTCAACAAGAACTACGGCACCCAAGTCCTGGTCAGCGCGGCCGTGCGGGCGCGCGCCGAGCACAAATTCGCGTTCCGCAGCGTCGACCAGATCCGGCCGAAGGGCTTTGCCGAGGCGATCACGGTCTATGAGCTCTGCGGCCCGCGCGGCGATGCCGAGCTGGCGTTCTGCGCGTTCTGGGAGGCCGTCTACGCTGCGATCTGCGGCGGGGAACCCGCCACGGCGCTGCTGCACATTGCCGATTTCCTGGCAGAATATCCCGGAGACGGCGTCGCGCAATACCATGCCGAACGGCTACGCGATGCCGTTCAGCAACCGCTGCTCGATCATCCGGTGCACTGAGATGCCGACCGAGGCCTGCGTGCTGCCCCGCAAGATCAGCCGGCGACGTATCCTCGGCGGAACCATCGGCGCGGCGCTGAGTGCCGCGGCGATCGTCGCACCCGCAATCGCGCGAGACCGTGCCCGGCTGCGGCTTGGCTATCTCCATGTCGTCGCCGTCGACGGCCAAATTCTCACCGGCCTCGACCGCGGCTCGTTCGACAAGGAAGGCATCGATCTTGAACTGGTCGAGTTCAACACCGGCTTCGAGGTGGTGCAGGCGATGGCCGCCGGCAAGCTCGACGTGCTGTCGGCCGGTGGCGTCATCTCGAGTCTGCTGCCGCGCGGCGGTTACACCGCGTTCCTTGTCAATGATATCGAGATCGCGACCGCGCAGCTCTGGGTGCGGCCGGACAAGGGCGTCACGACATTCGCAGACCTTCGCGGCAAGCGCATCGCGACCGCCAGGATGACGACAGCCCACATCTTCCTCGATCGTGCGCTGCGCGCCAACGGCCTCGCGCCGACCGATGTCGAGATCGCCAACAGCAACATGTCGACGGCGGTGGACGCGTTCATCGCAGGCGAGGTGCCGGCGGTCGCGCTGTGGGTGCCGTTCAATATCACGGTGCGCGAAAAGCTGCCCGGCGCCGTCAAGCTGGTCGACGCATCCGCCTACTATCCGCAATCCGCCGTCGTTGGCGGCTGGGTCGCCCAGCAGGACTATTTCGCCGCCAACCGCGACCTCTTCGCCCGGATCATCCGCGGCTGGGCCGACGCCAACGACCACATGCTGCGGAACGGCAAGGCCGCGGCCGTTGCGTTGCAGAAGAACCACTATCCGCAGGCGTCGATCGCCGACATCGAGGAGGCGCTGGCGGCGCAGAAGATGTTCTCGTCGCGGGAGTGGAAGCGGCTCTATGCCGACGGCACGGTGGCAAGATGGCTGCAGCAGGTCAGCGATTTCTTCGTGACCGAGGCCCCGCTTGCAACAGCAACACCGGCTACGCAATATTTCGATCCGAGCCTTTATCTCGCGACGATCTAGCGCTCTCCTACCGCTTGATCCCGGCGAATGCGGCGGCAATGCCGCGCTGGAACAGCGACCAGTCGAAGCCGAGCGCGAGTGCAAGGTAGCCTCGCTCGATCATCGCATTGGCCTGCTCGGCAGTGCGCGCGACGCCGCCGATCGGCACGCCGCTCTTCATGATGCCTTCTTCGGCGCGCTGCATCAGTGCGACCACTTCGGGATCGTCAGGAAAGCCGCGCTTGTTGATCGAGGTGGCGAGATCGCCGGGCCCGATCACCGCGAGGTCGATGCCCGGTGTCGCCATGATCTCGTCAATGCGATTGACGGCATCGACATGCTCGATCGTGATCATGCAGATCATGTCGTCGTCGGCGGTCGCCATGTAGTCGTTCATCGAGACGCCCCAGCGGAACGGCGCATGGAACGGCCCCCAGAGCCGGTCGCCGTTCGGCGGATAGCGCACGCTGCGCGCGGCTTTCTCGGCGTCGCCGCGATTGCAGATCATCGGAAAGTTGATGCCGAGCGCGCCGATGTCCATCGGCGCCTTTGCGAGGTGCGGCTCGTTGGCGGCGATCCGCACCATCGGCACGCACGGCGTGCCCGAGGTGGCCACGATCATCGCATGCGCGGTGCCGAGGTCGATCGGGCCGTGCTCGAGATCGACGATGATCCAGTCCAGCGACTGCGCCATGATCTGCACGGTCTGGATGCTCGGAATGGTCGCGATCGCGCCGAAGGTCGGGCGCTTGTCGCGCCAAGCCTGGCGCAGGCGATTGAGCGGCGTCAGCGGTGCTGTGGTCAAATGCGGTCCTCCCTCGAAGGCGGGCAGAGGCTAGCAGCGGGTCGTGACGGCGAAAAGGATCAGGCCGGGACTCTGCCGCCGAAGAACGGCGTCAGCGCGTCAGTGAGCGCATGCGGGCGCTTCGAGGTGAAGATCATCTCGGCGCCGGCCTCATCGCTCTCCGAGCCGGCCGGGCCGAGCAAATCGGCGACGCGGCGGGCGATCGCCGGCGCCGGATCGATCCAGTCGACCGGCCACGGCGCGAGCCGGGTCAGGCGTTCCAGCAGCAGCGGATAATGCGTGCAGGCGAGCACGACGGTGTCGGTGCGGGCCGGGTCATTGGCGCCATCGCCGACGAAGCAGGGGGCCAGTTCGGCGGCAATGTCCTCGTCGCGCACCCTCTGGCCGCTCAGCGCGGCCTCGGCGAGCGAAGCCAACTCACCGGAGCCGACCAGCGTCACCTCACAGCCCTGCGCAAAATCCGAGATCAGCTTGCGGGTATATTCCCGTTTCACGGTGCCTCTGGTGCCGAGTACCGAGACCCGCCTGGTTCTCGACGAAATGCAGGCCGGCTTGATCGCCGGCACGGTGCCGACGAAGGGCAGGCGATAGGCGTCGCGCAGATGCGACATGACCAGGGTGGACGCCGTGTTGCAGGCGATCACGACGAGGTCGGGCGCGTGGGCCTCGATCAGCTCGCCGACCAGCGGCACCACCCGGGCGATGATCTCGTCCTCGGTGTGGTGGCCATAGGGGAAGAAGGCATCGTCGGCGACATAGACATAGTGGGCGTCGGGCCGGGCGCGGACGATCTCGCGCAGCACGGTGAGGCCGCCGAGGCCGGAATCGAAGATGAGGATGGTCGGGGGAGTGGGCACGGTGAAAAGTCTATCCGAGGCAGGGTTACCATTCAGTTGTTTTTGGCTATCCGGCCACTGGGGCCGACAAAAGGCGGTGAAGGCGGGAATTTCATATGGCCTTGACCTATCCCTGCAAGTATCACGGCAAACTATTGCTGCGACGTGCGAAATCCAAACGGGGCCATTCGACCATGATCCGCAATACCACCGCGAGCTGGGGCTCGCTCGCCCGTGCGTTCCACTGGGTGCTGGGCATCACCATCATCGGCATGCTGGCCTATGGCTGGTGGATGAACCACTTCCCGGCACGGGCGGACAAGTTCTTCTACCGGTCGATTCATGCCGATATCGGCTACATGGTGCTGCTGCTGACCGTGCTGCGGCTGCTCTGGCGCAGCGTCAACCCGACCCCGACGCTGCCGGCCGAGATGCCTTCCTGGCAGCGGATCGCCGCCCGCGTCAGCCATGGCGCGCTCTATGCCGTCACCATCCTGGTCGCGATGCTGGGCTGGGCGCATTCCGGATCCCGTGCCCAGGACTATTCGAGCTTCTTCGGCCTGTTCCACGTTCCCCAGATCACCTCGCCCGACAAGGCGGCGGCGGACGCCTATGAAGATCGCCACATCTTCTTCGCCTACGTCTTGCTCGCGCTGATCGTGCTGCACCTTGCCGCGGTCGCCTTCCATCATTTCGTCAAGCGCGACCGGGTCGCCGCGCGGATGATGGGGGCGGGCGAGGCCGACGGCGCCCATGAGGCGGCGCGGGCAGCGACGCCGAGGGCGAGCGGATGACCGCCGAGTCTTGACGGCCAGGTGATGGCATCGCACCGGCGCCGGCGCTAGTCTGGCGGTCAATCCGGGAGGGCCATCGCGGCCAAGACGCTCGTGGACGATCTTGCGCGGGACAATGTGAACTGGCGGATGCCGGACGAGGGCGCGCCGCATGCCGCGACCTGGATGGCGTTCGGCGCCAGCGCCGCGATCTGGGGCGGCAAGCTGCTTCCGGTGGCGCGGGAAAATCTTGCCAACATTGCCAAGGCGATCGCAGCCTATGAACGCGTCAACATGCTGGTGCGCGAGGAGGACCGCGAGATTGCCGCGCGGCTGTGCGGCCCCGCGGTCAGCCTCGTCGTGCAACCGGTCGATGACGTGTGGATGCGCGACACCGGACCGTTGTTCGTGAGGGACCCGTCGGGGCAGCTTGGCGCCGTCGGTCTCCACTTCAACGGCTGGGGCAACAAGCAACGCCACGCGCTCGATGCCGAGGTCGCCGCGCATGTCACCACAGCCGCGAAGGCGACGTTTATCAAGGCGGGCCTCGTGCTGGAAGGCGGCGGGATCGAGGTCGACGGCGAGGGGACAGCCATCATCACCGAGAGCTGCGTCCTCAACCCAAATCGCAATCCGGGTGTGTCGAAGGACAAATGCGAGGCCGAACTGTCTGGCCTGCTCGGGCTGGAAAAGATCATCTGGCTGCCCGGCATCGCGGGCAAGGACATCACCGACGGCCATACCGACTTCTACGCGCGCTTTGCCGGTCCCGGCGTGGTCGTGGCCGGCCTGGAGATGGACCCGTCGTCGTTCGATCACGCGGTGACCAAGCGACACCTCGATATCCTGCGCGGCGCTGTCGATGCGAAGGGCCGGCGTCTGGAGGTCGTGGTGCTGGAGAGCCCGTCGACGGTGCGTCCAAAGCACGGCGGCAAGGACTTCGCTGCCGGATACATCAACTTCTATGTCTGCAACGGCGCCGTGATCGCGCCCGAGTTCGGCGACGCGACCGCCGACCGCAACGCGCACGATATCCTGCGCGACTTGTTTGCGGACCGGGAGATCATCCAGCTCAACATTGACGGCATCGCTGCCGGCGGTGGCGGCATCCACTGCACGACGCAACAGCAACCGCGTTGATGTGAACGTCCCGGCCGCGACGGATCGCGGCCGGGCCGTTCATCGATTGCGCTATAGCGTTTTCGAGTGAAGTGGACACCGGTTCGCGTGAAGAAAACGCGTCAAAACAACAAACGAGAGCTTCGGTTCTGATCCTGTCAGAACCGAAGCTCTAGCGGTGCTAACCCGCCGGCATCTGCTTCTCGACCAGGCGTACCCAGTAGGACGCGCCGTGGCCGAGGATGTTGTCGTTGAACTTGTAGGCCGGGTGGTGGCACATCGGGCCGTCGCCCATGCCGAGGAAGACGAACGCGCCGGGGCGCGCCTCCAGCATGAACGCGAAATCCTCGGCGCCCATCACCGGCACCAGATTGTCGTTGACGCGCTCGGCGCCGGCCACATCGCGTGCGACCTCGGCGGCGATGCCGGCCTCACGCGCATGGTTCAGCGTCACCGGATACATGCGGCCATAGTCGGTCTCGGCAGAGCCGCCATAGGCCTTGGCGATGTTGGAGGCGACCTCGCCGATCCGGCGCTCGACCAGATCGCGCACGCCGGGATCGAGCGTGCGCACGGTGCCGCCAAGCGTGACGGTCTCCGGGATCACGTTGAACGCGGCGCCGGCCTCGAACATGGTGATCGAGATCACAGCCGATTTCAGCGGATCGACATTGCGCGACACGATCGATTGCAGCGCATTGATGATCTGGGCGCCGATCAGCACGCTGTCGACCGCTTCGTGCGGGGCCGCGCCGGCGTGGCCGCCCTTGCCGTGGACGACGATCTTCAAGGTGTCCGACGAGGCCAGCATCGGGCCCGGTGTGGTCGCGAAATAGCCCTCGGGCAGGCCGGGCATGTTGTGGAGGCCATAGACCTCCTGGATGCCCCAGCGGGTCATCAGCCCGTCGTCGACCATCGCCTTGCCGCCGGCGCCGCCTTCCTCGGCAGGCTGGAAGATCACGACCGCGGTGCCGTCGAAATTGCGCGTCTCGGTGAGGTATTTCGCAGCGCCCAAGAGCATCGCGGTGTGGCCGTCATGGCCGCACGCGTGCATCTTGCCGGGGACCTTCGAGGCATAGGCGACGCCCGAGGCCTCGGCGATCGGCAGCGCGTCCATGTCGGCGCGCAGCCCGATGGTCTTGCCCGAACCGGATTTGCGGCCGCGGATCACGCCGACCACGCCGGTGCGCCCGATTCCCGTCACCACCTCGTCGCAGCCGAACTCGCGCAGCTTCTCGGCGACAATGCCGGCGGTGCGGTGCACCTCGTAGAGCAGTTCGGGGTTCTCGTGGAAGTCATGGCGCCAGGCGGCCATTTCATCCGAGAGGGCGGCAACGCGATTGACGATGGGCATGGGAGCGTCCGTTTCTTGTGAGCTTTGTAGTGAACCGTGTAGGGCGGGTCAGCGTAGCGTAACCCGCCGGCTTGTCACGCGAAAGCGACCGTCATTCCGGGGCGATTCGAGCCCCAATTCGCAATTGCGAACTGTGGAATCCAGAGGTTGCGGCGCGAGATTCCGGATTTCACGCGCGGTGCGCGTGCCCCGGAATGACGCAGGCAGATCCTCATGCTTCGCCGAACACCCGCTTGAAGATCGTGTCGACGTGCTTGAGGTGATAGCCGAGGTCGAACTTCTCCTCGATCTCGGCGTCCGTCAGGTATTTCTTCACGTCGGGGTCGTTCTTCAGCAGCGTCTGGAAGTCGCCTTCGCCGCGCCAAACCGGCATCGCGTTGCGCTGCACGAATTTGTAGGCGTCCTCGCGGCTGGCGCCCTTCTGGGTCAACGCGATCAGGACGCGCTGCGAATGCACGAGGCCGCCGAGCCGGTCGAGGTTCTTCTGCATGTTCTGCGGATAGACCACGAGCTTCTCGATCAGGCCGGCGAGCCGGACCAGCGCGAAGTCGAGCGTCACGGTGGCGTCGGGGGCCATCATGCGCTCGGCCGAGGAGTGAGAGATGTCGCGCTCGTGCCACAGCACGACGTTCTCCAGCGCCGGCGTCACATAGGCGCGCACCATGCGCGCCAGGCCGGAGAGGTTCTCCGACAGCACCGGATTGCGCTTGTGCGGCATCGATGAAGAGCCCTTCTGGCCCTCGGAGAAGAACTCCTCCGCTTCCAGCACCTCGGTGCGCTGCAAATGGCGCACCTCCACCGCGAGCCGCTCGACCGAGGCGGCGATCACGCCGAGGGTGGCGAAATACATTGCGTGGCGGTCGCGCGGGATGACTTGCGTCGAGACCGGCTCCGGCCGCAGGCCCATCGCTTTCGCGACGTGCTCTTCGACCCGCGGGTCGATCTGGGCGAAGGTGCCGACCGAGCCCGAGATCGCGCAGGTCGAGATCTCGTCGCGCGCGGCGACCAGGCGGGCGCGTGCGCGTGCGAACTCGGCGTGGGCATAGGCGAGCTTGAGGCCGAAGGTGACCGGCTCGGCATGGATGCCGTGGGAGCGGCCGATGGTCGGCGTCAACTTGTGCTCGAAGGCGCGCCTCTTCAGCGCCGCCAGCACCCGGTCGAGATCGGCGATCAAAAGGTCGGCGGCGCGCTTGAGCTGGACGTTGAGGCAGGTGTCGAGCACGTCGGAGGAGGTCATGCCCTGGTGCACGAAGCGCGCCTCGGGGCCGACGATCTCGGCGAGATGGGTCAGGAAGGCGATGACGTCATGCCTGGTCTCACGCTCGATCTCGTCGATCCGCGCGACGTCGAAGGTGGCATCCTTACCCTTGGCCCAGATCGTCCTGGCGGCTTCCTTGGGGATCACGCCGAGCTCGGCCAGCGCGTCGGCGGCATGCGCCTCGATCTCGAACCAGATCCTGAAACGCGTCTGCGGTTCCCAGATGGAAGCCATTTCCGGGCGGGTATAACGGGGGATCATCGAGAGCTCCGAATCGAGCGGGGCGGGACCACGCACAGGGAATATAGTGCGGAAAACCGGCCAAAATAGCCGGCGTAGTGGCCGTAGCCGCGCTCGCCCGGGCTACCAAGCGGCTACAAATTCGCCAGCCCGCATTCGACGGCCAGGCGGACCAGCTGGGCATCGGTCCGCATGCCGGTCTTGGCCTTGATCAGATAGTGGTAGTTCTGCACGGTCTTGGTGCTGAGGTTGAGGTTTACAGCGATCTGTTCCTTGGTGCTGCCGGCTGCGAACTGCCGGAGAATCTCGATCTCCCGCTCGCCGAGCTGGTCGAGCGCCGATTTGGACGGCGCCAGGCTCTCCAGCGCGAGCACCCGGGCGACGTCGTCGCTCATGGCATGTTCGCCGCTCGCCACCGAGCGGATCGCCGCGATCAGCTCGGCCGGCTCGCTGCCCTTGGTGACGAAGCCAGAGGCGCCGGCGCCGAATGCCGCCTTCACCTGGGCGGCCTCGCTGTGCATGCTGAACACCAGGATGCGGGCGTCGGCATCGCGCGCGCGAATGTTGCGGATCGCTTCCAGTCCGCTCGCGCCGGGCATCGAGATGTCCATCACCACCACATCGGGCTGGTGCGACTTGAAGGCGCGATAGGCATTGGCGGCGTTGTCGGCCTCGGCGACCACGCTGAAATCGTCCTGATGCTCGAGCACGCGCCGGTAGCCCTGGCGGACGACGGGATGATCGTCCACCAGGAGAATCGAGATGCTGCGACTGTTCACGTTCGTTGTCTTCGCGGCCATCGTCTTCGCGGTCGTCATCTCAGGCAGCAAGCGGAATCGTGGCGGCGACCGAGAGGCCGCGGCTGGCCCGCGCGATCGACAGCGAACCGCCGAGTGCGGCGACGCGCTCGCTGACGCCAGTAAGGCCGAAGCCCGCCGACTGCGCCACCTTGGCGGCATCGCCGCCGCCGTCGTCCTCGACGCGCACCAAGAGCGCGTTCTCGGCTCCGGTGCGCCGCTCGATCCGCAGCACGATCTCGCGCGCTGAGCTGTGGCGCAGCGCATTGGTCAGGCATTCCTGCGCGATACGATAGGCGGTCGCGGCGACCGTGCCGCTGATGTCGGCGAGATCGCCCTGCAAATCGAGCTGGATCATCGGCTGCGTGGTACGCGATCGACAGCTATCGACGAGATCGACCAGGCTCGCCTCCAGCCCGAGCTCCTCGGCTGGCGGGTGGCGCAGGCGGTTCAGCGTATCGCGCAGGCAGGCGATGATGCGGCGCGTGGCCTGCGAGATCATCCGTGCATCCTGCGCAATTTCAGTGCCGGCGGCGTATTTGTCGCCGGCGCTTGCCTCAATCGTGGTGGCGAAGGCGAGGATCGCGGTGAGATTCTGGCCGAACTCGTCGTGCAGCTCGCGGGCCAGCACGCGGCGTTCGTCGCTGCGGATCTCGAGCAGCCGCCGCGTCAGCATCGTGCGCTCCTCCTCGGCCTGCGCGAGGCGGTCGCCGAGATCGCCGACGGCGCGTCCGATCATCGCGAGATCCATCGAGCGGACGCGCGGCAGCGGCGTGCGGTACTCGCCTTCGGCCATGCGCCGCAGCGCTGACACGATCGAGTGGGCGGGCGCCAGCGTATGCGCGATCGCGAGCGAGGCGAGCAGCGCGATGGCGAGCGCCATCAGCAGCGCGACATGGATGTTGTCCAGGATGTGCTGCCAGGCGAGCGCGATCGCGGCGTCCGGATCGGAGATGGCCCGGACGGTTCCAGCGGTCGCGGCGCGGGCGCTGATCGGCCGCTCGACGGTGGCGTGATCGCCGAGCACCGTCTGCACGGTAGCCGCGAACCAGCGCGGCGGCGCCTTGCCGATCCCCTTGCTCTGGCCGCAGAGCGGCTTCTCGAAGGCGCCGGCCGGTTCGAACTGCACGCAGATCCCCGGCGCGATCAGTCCCATGGTTTCGATGGTGCGCCAGTCCGGCGCCGGCAGCAGTTGCTCGCGCATCCGGTTGCTGCGCAGCAGCAATTCGCGCCAGTACAATGCTTCAAGCGCCTGCGAGACCCGCTCGGCGGACGCCGACGTGGCGCGATCGACGCTGCGATAGGCATCGATCGTGGCCCAGCCGGTGGCCGCGCCGAGGCACAGCGCGACGATGACAAGCAGGCGGGCGACCAGTTGAAGCACGAGGCGCATGCGATCACTCCACAGCCGGGGCATGATCCAGAAAGAGGGGCGAAGCGTAACAGCAACCCTGTTCCCGGCAAGTGCAAGCATGCCCAGCCATGCAGGTCGGGAAATTTGCCCGACGAAACTTGGGCAGATGTCTTTGGACGACACACGCCGGCTCTGCTCTAACTGCAGGCGAGGCCGCCGCGGAGCCTCATGGAACAATCGCCACAGGGAGCTCGCGCAGCATGAATGCCAAGGTCGGCGCCGCCGCCGCATCGGCCGGCACGGATGCGGCGGAGCGTAGCGTCCTGCTGCTCTGGATGATCTTCACCGGCCTTTCAGTGTTCGCCGCCTTCCTGCTGTGGCGCTACGGGCTGATCCGCCTCATGGTCAATTCCGACCGCACCTACATTTCCAGCGTCATCGCGGTGCTGTACATCGTCACCTGCATCCATTGCTTCTGGCGGACGCGGGCGATTGCGCGGGAAGGGGAGGTTGCGCGCGGCTGCCGCGCCATCCTCGCCGCGCCCGACGGCGCCAAGGTGCTGGCGTCAGATGCGCGCGGCCTGCCCGGTGGCCTCGTCACCGATCACATCAAGAGCCTGGTGCAGAAGGCCGATGCGCAAGCCAGAGGCCGCATCGACCAGACCCTGCTGCTGCGGACGCTGGCCGACCGCCTGCGCGGGTCGAACGGGTTTGGCGCCTTCGTCTCCGACACGTTGATGAAGCTCGGCCTGCTCGGCACCATCATCGGCTTCATCATCATGCTGGCGCCGATCGCATCCCTCGATGCTGCCGACAAGGTCGCGATGAAATCGTCGATGGGCCTGATGAGCGACGGCATGGCGGTCGCGATGTACACGACGCTGGCCGGGCTGATCGGATCGATCCTGGTCCGGATCCAGTACTACATGCTGGATTCCGCGACCCAGCGGGTGTTTTCCGACGCCGTGGTGCTGACCGAGACGCACGTCACCCCGGCGCTGGAACGCCGCCTTGGTACGTCCGTTGGAACGCCGCCATGATGGACGAGTTCGGGCTCTATCCGCGCGAGGAGCCGTTCGATCCGCTCGGTGTCATGCTGTTCAAGGCGCTGCAGGTGATCGCCTTCCTGTTCTTCCTCGCGCTGCTTTCGGTGTCGCCGGATTCCAAGGAAGGCAAAATCGACTCCAAGGCGGAGTTCATCATCACGATGGACTGGCCGGACAACCATCCTGATGATCTCGACCTGTTCGTGCAGGACCCGGCCGGCAACATCGCCTGGTACCGGCATCGCGAGGCCGGCTTCCTGACGCTCGATCGCGACGATCGCGGCGGCGCCAACGACTTCATCGTCGTCAACGGCAAGAAGATCGCCTCGCCGATTCGCGAGGAGATCGTCACCTTGCGCGGCGTCGTCGCCGGCGAATACACCGTCAACGTCTCGCATTTCCAGGCGACGACCGGCGAGCCGGTGCAGGCCAATGTGAAGGTGCAGAAGCTCAATCCGACGGCGCAGGTGATCTTCGACGACAAGCTGACCGTCGACCACACCGGCGACGAGAAGACTGCGGTCAGGTTTCGTCTCGACGCCGAGGGCAAGGTGATCAACGTCGACCGGCGGCCGAAATCGCTGCTGGAAACCTTCCGCAGCAGTTGGCGCAACGGCGCCGACCTCGATCCGAACACCGGCGTCCCGAAATCCGGCGTCAGGGTGCTCCGCAATGATTAGCTTGCAGTCGGTGATCCTCACGCTCGCGGTCGCCTACGCGATGGTCGGTGCGCTGCTGCTGATCGTTCTGGTCTACGCGCGGCTGCACTGGTCGCTGAAGGCTATCGTCATCGTCGTCACCAGCGCGTTCTATTTCGTCAGCTTCGGTGGCATGCGCGGCCTGCTCGGCTGGGCCTCCGCGGAAAAGCTGCCGGCGAATTTCAAGCTGCTCTCGACGCGGATCGTGGAGCCGCATTCGCTGGAGGGCGATCCGGGCTCGATCTATCTCTGGGTTGAGGAGCTCGATGAAGACAACCGGCCGAGCGCGGTGCCGCGTGCCTTCCGGATTCCCTACAGCGACGCACTCGCCGAGCAGACCCACACCGCCGACAACGAGATCAAGGCCGGGCATCCGCAGGGCGGACGGGCGGCCGATTTCGGCGGCGGCGACGGCACCATCATGGATTTCGTCAGGGAGTACGTCACGCCGAAGACCATCCTGGAGACCACCGGTGGCGACTCCACGACCGGCACCTTCGTGCCGCCGCCGGCCGGCGCGCAAGGGTCGGTCTTCACGCCGCTGCCACCGCCCCGGATGCCGCCCAAGGACGAGCAGCGATAGGGGGCGCGTACCCGGCGAATGGCATAAAAATAGGGATCGCCAATAATCGGTCAGCGGGGTGGACAGTAGTCAACCGGAATTCCTCAATTCCCTGAACCGTGTAGTCTGTGGATAACCGGGGCTAGATTTCATCCCCAAGCCATTTTCCCGGCAAAGGGGCCGCTGCGTGAGGCGGCCCCTTTCGATTCCGGCACCCGGTTCCGGTGCCGTGAGGCGGCCTCAGAGCACCGTCAGGAATGCCATCGCGAGAACCATCAGCCACCCGACGATGACGAGCGAGACCACCGCGCCCGCGGTGATCTTGGCGATCTCCTTGAAGGTCATCGGCCGGTCCATGGCAGCCTCTCCTGGGGTAACCGCTTGAGACATAGGCACGGACCGGCGGATCACCCGGCTGCTCACGGAACGTTGTTGCGCGTCATCCAGGGCCCGGGCCGGCGGCCCTGATCGGCCCATCCAGGCCGCATAGCTGTCATCTCGCAAAGTCTGTCTGACAGATATTGAAATCTGTCAGCGAGATGGTGTATATACTGAACAGCCCAAGGGAGGAGGGCGCCCAGTGGCTGTTCCGGCGTTTGGCCGGGGGAGCCGTACTTAATTTGACTACCTCGAAGGACTACCTCCATGACGATAGAAATCTTTCAATTGACCGCCCAGATTCAACAGTGGCTCAACCTTCGCGTCGCCCGCCATTTGGCAGCCCAGGCCGCCAAGTTCACGCGCGGGCAGGACAGCGATAACCAGACGGTAAACGCATGAACGAGGCGGTGGTTTTGACTCCGGAGCGGATCCTCGAAGCAACCGAGGATGTTTTGAGGCGCTTCGGGCTCGCCAAGGCCACCGTTGTCGACGTTGCTCGCGCGCTGGATGTCAGCCACGGCAGCGTGTACCGCCATTTCCCGAGCAAAGCTTCGCTCCGCGACGCGGTCGCCAAACGCTGGCTCGACCGCGCCAACGAGCCACTGTGCAAGCTCGCAGCCGGCGATGGCCCTGCGCCGGAGCGGCTGGAGAAATGGCTGCGCACCGCCTTCACGATCAAGCAGAAGAAAGTCTGCGACGATCCCGAGATGTTCGCGACCTATCTCGCGCTCGCCCAGGGCGCGCGTGAGGTGGTGGAAGCCTACAAGGACAAGCAGGTCGATCTGATCGCGAAGATCCTGTCAGATGGTGTCGCGCAGGGCGTGTTCGAGGTCGACAATGTGAAGACGACCGCGCGGGCCGTGTTCGACGCAACCGTCCGCTACCATCACCCGGCGCATGCCGAGGAATGGGCCAAGCCCGAATGCCCGTCGCGGATCGACGCCCTGATCGCCCTGCTGCTGCGGGGCGTGCAGGTGTGCAAGCACTAACCGACCTTTCTTCCAACAGCCTCTGACCACCTCGTGCCTTTGGCCCGATTGCGAGCCCGGGGCCGCATGTGCTTGATATCGGGCAGGATCAGTCACGCGGACCACGATGCGGCTTGCACTCTTTGCCGATATTCATGCCAACAGACAGGCCTTCGCGGCCTGCCTGGATGCCGCGCGTGCGCGCGGCGCCAAGCGGCTGATCTGCCTCGGCGATGTCGTCGGCTACGGCGCCGATCCGGAATGGGCCGTCGACACGGTGATGGACCTCGTCGCTGATGGCGCGATCGCGGTGCGCGGCAATCATGACAATGCGATCGGTGTCCCCAGCGACAGCATGAATGCCGACGCGCAGGCCGCCATCGACTGGACCCGCGGCCGGCTCAGCGGCGAGCAGAAGGCGTTCCTCGCCGAGCTTCCGATGTCGCGGGAAGAGGACAACCGGCTCTACGTGCATTCCGAGGCGTCCGACCCCGTGAAGTGGCGCTACGTCCGCGACACCTCCGATGCCGCGCGCAGCATGATGGCAACCGAGTTGCAGATCACCTTCTGCGGCCACATCCATCGTCCGGGCCTCTACTCGATGTCCTCGACCGCGAAGATGACGAGCTTCGTTCCGACCGCGGGCGTTGCGGTTCAATTGCTGACCGGCCGGCGCTGGCTCGCCGTGCTCGGCTCGGTCGGCCAGCCGCGCGACGGCGATCCCGCGGCATCGTTTGCGATGTTCGACACCGCAAGCCGCGAGATCACCTATCACCGCGTGCCCTACGACGTCGCGACCGCCGCGGCGCGGATCAAGGCGAGCGGCCTGCCGCTCTGGCTCGCCGATCGCCTCGCCGTCGGCAGGTAATCCCGATGGCGGCGCTGACGATGCAGCCGGGCGCCGAGATCGATGGCTTCACCATCGGCGAGCGCGTGCACCGCGGCGGCATGGCGACGCTGTGGAGCGTCACCCATCCCGGCATCACCGTGCCGCTCTTGATGAAGGTGCCGCTCACCTCGGAGGGCGAGGATCCGGCCGCGATCGTCAGCTTCGAGATGGAGCAGATGATCCTGCCGCGGCTGTCGGGGCCGCACGTGCCGGCCTGTTTCGGCAGCGGCGATTTCGAGCGCCAGGCCTATGTGGTGATGGAGCGCATCCCCGGGCAGACGCTCTACAGGCGGCTCGACGCGCTGCCGTTGCCGTATGAGGAGGTGAGGGTGATCGGCGGCAAGGTCGCCACTGCGCTCGCCAGCCTGCACCGGCAGAACGTCATCCATCACGACATCAAGCCGAGCAGCATCATGTTCCGCGAGCGCGGCGAGGTGGTGCTGATCGATTTCGGCCTCTCGCATCACCAGCATCTGCCCGATTTGTTGCAGGAGGAGTTTCGCCTGCCTTACGGCACTGCGCCCTACATGGCGCCGGAGCGCCTGCTCGGCGTGCGCGACGATCCGCGCAGCGATCTGTTTTCGCTCGGCGTGCTGCTGTATTTCTTCACGACTGGCGTCCGCCCGTTCGGCGAGACCGAGACCCTGCGCGGCATGCGCCGGCGACTGTGGCGTGATCCGTATCCACCGCGCAGGCTGCGATCCGACTATCCTCCGTGGTTGCAGGAGATCGTGCTGCGCTGTCTCGAGATCGATCCAGCCGCGCGCTATCCGACCGCAGCGCAGCTTGCCTTCGATCTTGCCCACCCCGAGCAGGTGAAGCTGACGGCGCGGGCGCAGCGGCTCGATCGCGATCCGCTCGGCACGGTCTGGCGCCGCCGCTTCAATCTCGGCGCGATGCCGCCGCAGCCGAAGTCCAATGCCGCGGCGCAGCTCGCAGCGAGCCCGATCGTTGCGGTCGCGCTCGATCTCGGCGAGGGGACCGAGGCGCTGAACGAGACCATCCGCGTCACTGCCGAGCAGGTGCTGTCGACGTCGCCGTCGGCGCGGCTCGCCTGCGTCAACGTGCTGAAGCTCAATCGCCTGGCGATCGACCGCACCCATGACGAGCAGGGCCAGAACAAGCATGTCGACCGCCTGGTGGCGCTCCAGCATTGGGCGCGACCGTTCAGGCTCGAGGAGGGGCGGCTGACCGTGCATGTGCTGGAGGCGATCGATCCCGCCGCCGCCATCCTGGAATTCGCCGCGGTCAATCTGGTCGACCACATCATCATCGGCGCGCGGCAAACTCGGTGCGGCGCGCGCTGCTCGGCAGCGTCTCCGCCAAGGTCGCAGGCGAAGCGCCGTGCACGGTGACCGTGGTGCGGCCGTCGCGGCTGATGCCGATGACGGAGGCGGGCGACGACACGGCGGCCAGTGCCGCGGTCACGCCGCCCGCGTTGTTCTAATCCTTGGTCGGCTAGATCGCTTCGCCGCGCGCCTCGGCCGCTGCGTGGCGGATCGCGGCGATGTTGGTCTTGTAGGCCTCGACGGTGCCGCCCTTGAACACGGCCGATCCCGCGACGAAGGCGTTGGCGCCGGCGGCGGCGAGCTGGCCTGCAACGTCGGGCGCAACGCCGCCATCGACCTCGATGTCGATCGGCCGGCCCGCGACCATCGCCCTGACGTCGGAGATCTTGCCGATCGCCGAGCGGATGAAGGCCTGGCCGCCGAAGCCGGGATTGACCGACATGACAAGCACGAGGTCGATCAGGTCGAGCACATATTCGATCGCGCTCACCGGCGTTGCCGGATTGAGCGAGACGCCGGCCTTCTTGCCGAGCGCGCGGATCGCCTGCAGCGAGCGATGCAAATGCGGGCCGGCCTCGGCATGCACCGTGATGTGGTCGCAGCCCGCCTTGGCGAACGCCTCGAGATAGGGGTCGCAGGGCGAGATCATCAGGTGCGCGTCGAAGATCTTCTTGGTATGCGGCCGCATCGCCTTGATGACGTCGGGGCCGTAGGAGATGTTCGGCACAAAATGGCCGTCCATCACGTCGAGATGGATCCAGTCGGCGCCGGCCTGGTCGACGGCGCGGACCTCCTCGCCGAGCTTTGAGAAATCCGACGCCAGGATCGACGGGGCGATAACGAGGGGACGCGGAGTGAATGACTGAGTCATAGCGCAGTTCCGAAAGACTTCAGGGGGCGACGGGTGATCCCGCCTAACACGCTGACGCGTGGCGGGCAATGCGAGCGGATGGTACCTCGGAGCCGGAAAATTCTGCCGCCGGCGGCAGCTCTTGCCGGGTGCGCGGAACCCGTATCGATGCGCCAGGGCCTGGTTTTATTGGGTTTTTGCCATGGCACGCCGCTTGCTGCGCCTTTGGCAAGCGTTTGAGCCGCCATGCGCGGCCTTGTTGGAGTATTGCCATGTTATTCGCCATTGGCGCTGCGTCATCCGCCATTGATCTCTTGAGCTCGCTGATGTCGTCGAAGTCGACGACACAGACCGGCAGCTCCACGCAGGGAAATCAGTCGACCGGGCTGTTCTCGGCCGCGACCAGTAGCTCGACGTCCGCCAGCACCAGCACCAGCACGAGCGTCGGCTCGGGCAGCAGCAGCTCCCCGCAGATTTCGCCGCTGACCATGAGCGCGCTGCTCGACGCGCAGAGCCAGTCGCAGACCACGGCCTCGACCAGTGCGATCCCGACCAGCCGGTCGGATGCGCTGAAGGACCTGTTCTCGCAGATCGACGCCGACGGCAACGGCCAGATCACCAAGTCGGAATTCGAGAAGGCGCTCGGCGCCGGCGGCACCAACACCGCGCAGGCCGACGACGTGTTCTCCAAGCTCGATACCAATGGCGACGGCAGCGTCAGCCTCGACGAGATGTCGCAGGCCTTGCAGGGCCACAAGGGCGGCGGCCATCACCATCATCACGCGGCCGGCGGCGCGACCGATGGATCCGGCGCCAGCAGCGGGGCGGACGGATCGAGCTCCGATCCGTTGATGCAGGCGCTGAACGGCGCGACCTCGGCCTCGGTGACCAACAGCGACGGCTCGACCACGACGACCATGACCTATGCCGACGGCTCCAAGGTGTCGATGACGTCGCCGGCCGCGGCTTCCACCACCAGCAGCGCGACCTCGTCCTCTGCGGGCAGCAACGCGACCTCGTCCTACAATTTCATCGAGCAGCTGATCCAGCGCCAGTCGCAGGCGATCTCGGCCCAGGCCTCGTCGTCACTGTCGGTCAGCACCTAACCGAATTTGTCCCGCCAGCTCGGCAGCGCGCCGGGGAACGGCAGGGCGGTGGCTGAATGAATGCCGCGGGCGATCGCGCGCGCCACCGTGTTGGCGGCGATGCCGCCGAGCTTGGTTAGGCCGAACAGCGGATCGACCGGCTTTACGCCGGTGGCCGCCGCAAACACCACATCGCCGTCGAGCGGGGCGTGCACCGGATAGATCGCGCGCGCCATGCCGGTCTGCGCGATCATCGCAAGGCGCCGCGCCTGCGGCTTGGTCAGCTGCGCATCGGTCACCACAACGACGAGGGTGGTGTTCTCGGCGGCGGTGGCGTCCGCGCCGCCCTTCAGCCGCATCTTCAGCATGTCCTGATTGAACGCGGGCGGCAGTCCGCGCCCGCCGAACTCGCCGTCGACCTCGAACGGCGCCGCCCAGAACCACGGGCCGCTGCCGACCATGACGCTGCCGACCGCGTTGACCACCGCGAGCGCCGCGACCTTGACGCCGTCGTCGGTTACGGCGGACGCCGAGCCGAGGCCGCCCTTGAGGTTGGCGGTGGTCGCGCCCATGCCGGCGCCGACGCTGCCGAGCTCGAAATTGTCGGAGGCGGCATTTGCAGCGGCGTAGCCGAGATCGCGATAGGGCGGAAAGCGTCCCCACGCCTTGTTGCCGCCGTTGAGCAGGTCGAAGCAGATCGCGCCCGGCACGATCGGGATCACCGCATCGCGGATCCGAAAGCCGCGGCCGCGCTCGGCGAGCCAGGCCTGCACGCCGCCGGCCGCATCTAACCCGAGCGCGGAGCCGCCCGACAGCGTGATGCCGTCGATCGCCTCGACGACGTTATGCGGGGACAGCAGCGCGTCCTCGCGGGTGCCCGGGCCGCCGCCGCGGACGTCGATCGAGGCCACCGCCGGCCGCTCGAACAGGATCGCGGTGACGCCGGAGGCGATCACGGCGTCGTCGGCATGGCCGACGCTGACGCCGGCAATATCGGTGAGAAGGTTTTTCACGATTTGAGTCCGTCCGCCTGCTGTCCGATCGATCCGGTATAGCAGCCGCGGCGGATAAGCAAAACGCCCCGGCGGACCGGGGCGTTTTCGTATCTCTGATCCGATCAGGCGCGAGAGGCTCAGGAGCCCTTCGGATTGATCTCGGTGTAGTTGCCCTTGGCGTCCCACTTGTAGACGACGTAGTCGATCGCCTTGATGTCGCCCTTGGCGTCGAAGCCCATCTTGCCGAGCACGGTATCCCAGTCGCCGGCCTTGATGGTCTCCATCACCTTCTTGGCGTCGGTGGTGCCGGCCTTGGCGACGGCTTGCGTCCACACCTGCATCGCGGCGTAGGTGTAGAGCGTGTAGCCTTCGGGATCGATGTTCTTGGCCTTGAACTTCTCGACGATCGCCTTCGCGGTCGGCTTGTTGCGCGGATCGGGGCCGAACGTGAACAGCGTGCCTTCGGCGGCGGGGCCGGTGATCGAGGCGAACTCCTTGTCGTTCATGGCATCGCCTGCCATCAGCACGGTCTGCAGGCCCTGGTCGCGCATCTGGCGCAGGATCAGGCCGGCTTCCTGATGGTAGCCGCCGACATAGACCAGATCGATATTGTCACGCTTCAGGCGCGAGACGATCGAGTTGAAGTCCTTATCGCCCTTGTTGTAGGACTCGAACATCTTCTCCTGGAAGCCGGCCTTGTTCAGCGCCTTCTTGGTCTCGTCGGCGAGGCCTTTGCCGTAGGTGGTCTTGTCGTTCAGGATCGCGACGTTCTTGCCCTTGAAGCTCTTCATGATGTAGTCGGCGGCGACCAGACCCTGCTGGTCATCGCGGCCGCAGACGCGCGCCACGTTCCAGAGCTTGCGCTCGGTGAACAGCGGGTTGGTCGAGGCCGGGGTGATCTGCAGCACGTTGGCGTCGGCATAGGCCTCGGAGGCCGGGATCGACGACGACGAGCAGAAATGGCCGGCCACGAACGGTATCTTCGAGGAGCCGATCTTTTCCGCGATCGAGCGCGCCTGCTTCGGATCGCAGGCATCGTCGTCGGCTTCCAGCGCGAGCTTCTTGCCGAGCACGCCGCCGGCGGCGTTGATATCGGCGACTGCCTGCTCGGCGCCGTTCTTCATCTGCCGGCCAAAAGCGGATTCGGAGCCCGTCATCGGGCCCGCGACTGCGATGGTGATGTCTTGCGCGAACGCGCTCGCCGATAATGCGAACGACGCGCCCAGTGCCAGGCCGATCAGCTTCAGTGATTTCATGAGACGTCCCTCGTGGTCGTTGCCTCTTGCGGAAGGGCCCGGCACGCCGGGCCCCAAAACCGGCGGCATTCTCGGCTGATTTCGCGGCGAAGTCACCGGCAATTTTCAGGCAATTCGACGCTGCATCAGCCGCATCCTGCTGCAAGGGCGGCGCTCGAGGGGCGAGCTAGCCGCGGCGGCCGCCTTCCAGATAGGCCGCGCGGATTTCCGGGCGCTGCAGCAATTCGGCGCCGGTTCCGGCCAGCGTGATCAGGCCGTTGACCATGACGTAGCCGCGATGGGCGAGCTTCAGCGCATGGTTGGCGTTCTGCTCGACGATCAGCACGGTGAGGCCGTCCTGCCGGTTCAGCGTGCGGATGGCATCGAAGATCTGGCGTGCGATCAGCGGCGCAAGACCGAGTGACGGCTCGTCCAGCATCAACAGGCGCGGCCGGCTCATCAGGGCACGGCCGATCGCGAGCATCTGCTGCTCGCCGCCCGACAGCGTGCCGCCGCGTTGTGCGATGCGCTCCTTCAGCCGCGGAAACAGCGCGAATACGCGCTCCAGCCCGGCTTCGCGTTCGGCGTCGCTGCATTCGGTGGCATCGGCGCCCATCTGCAGGTTTTCCGCGACGCTCATGCGCGGAAAGATCCGCCGGCCCTCGGGCGATTGCGCGATGCGCAGCCGCGCGATCTCGTGGGTCGGCACGCCGGTGATGTCATGGCCGTCGAATTCGATGCGGCCGGCGCGGGCGCGCGGCCGGCCGAAGATCGTCATCATCAGCGTCGACTTGCCGGCGCCGTTGGCGCCGATCAGGGCGACGATCTCGCCTCGATTGATCTCGATGTCGACGCCCTTCAGCGCCTCGATCTTGCCATACGCCGCACGCACGCCGCGCACCGCGAGCAGGGGTGTGGTTGCCGCTGCCGCGCTCACGTGCCGCTCTCCATCACGGCGATCGCCTCTTCCTCGTCGGCGCCGAGATAGGCGGCGATCACCTTTGGGTCGTCGCGCACGGCTTGCGGCGTGCCTTCGGCGATCTTGACGCCGTAGTCCATGACCACGACGTGATCGGAGATCTCCATCACGACGGACATGTCATGCTCGATCAAGAGGATCGAGGTGCCCTGTTCGTTGCGGATCGACAGCAAGAGCTCGTTGAGCCCGCCGCTCTCGCGTGCGTTCAGTCCGGCCGCCGGCTCGTCGAGACAAAGCAGCGCAGGCTCGGTGCACATCGCGCGCGCGATCTCGAGCCGCCGCTGGTCGCCATAGGGCAGATTGCCTGCGGCGTCGTCGGCGCGGTCGAGCAGGCTGACGCGGTTGAGCCAGGTCCGCGCCAGCTCGATGGCGCGCTGCTCGGCCTCGCGCCAGGACGGCAGGCCGAGCAGGCCGAGCAAGGTCAGGCCCGAGGCGCGCATCAGCGCGTTGTGCTGGGCGACCATCAGGTTTTCCAGCGCGGTCATGCCGGGAAACAACCGGATGTTCTGGAAGGTGCGCGCCACCTTGGCCTGCTTGGAGATGCGGAAGTCGTTCAGCCGCTCGAGCTGGATGGTGCGGCCGTCATCATGGGCGAGGCGGATCGCGCCGCCGCTCGGCCGGTAGAAGCCGGTGATGCAGTTGAAGACGGTGGTCTTGCCGGCGCCGTTCGGCCCGATCAGCGCGGTGATCTTGCGTCGCTCGGCCGCAAAGGAGAGTTCGTTGACCGCGACGATGCCGCCGAAGCGCATCATCAGGCGGTCGACGGTGAGGATGTGGTCGCCGCTCATCCGTGGCCCTCCTTGACGAGGTCGGAAGAGATCGCCTGGTTGCGCTCCAGGAACACGGTCGGCGCGCGATGGCCGATCAGTCCGCGCGGCCGCCAGATCATCAACAGCACCATCGCGATGCCGAACACCAGCATGCGGTACTGATCGAAACCACGGAACAGCTCGAAGCCGCCGATCATGGCGAGCGCGGCAAGCGCGACGCCGAGCTGCGAGCCCATGCCGCCGAGCACGACGATCGCCAGCACCAGCGCCGATTCCTGGAAGGTGAACGACTCCGGGCTGATGAAGCCCTGCCGCGTGGCGAAGAATGCGCCGGCGAAGCCGCCGAACATCGCACCGGTCGCGAACGCCGTCAGCTTGGTAGTCGTGGTGTTGATGCCGAGCGCGCGGCAGGCGACCTCGTCCTCGCGCAACGCCTCCCAGGCGCGGCCGATCGGCAGCCGCCGCAGCCGGATTGTCACCCAGTTGGTGAGCAGCGCCATCGCCAGAATTAGATAGAACAGGAAGACGAGGCGGTGGGTCGGCGAGAACTCGATGCCGAGCCTGGCGGCGAGCCCGTCATCGCCCGGCGTCAGCGGAATGCCGAACATCGTCGGGCGGGGAATCCCCGAGACGCCGTTGGGACCGCCGGTCAGGCTCTGCCAGTTGATGATGACGAGGCGGATGATCTCGCCGAAGGCGAGCGTCACGATCGCCAGATAGTCGCCGCGCAGCCGCAGCACCGGGAAGCCGAGCAGCACGCCCCAGAACGCCGCCAGGATGCCGGCGAGCGGCAGGCAGACCCAGAACGACAATCCGAAATTGGTCGCGAGCAGCGCGTAGGAGTAGGCGCCGACCGCATAGAACGCGACATAGCCGAGGTCGAGCAGGCCGGCGAGGCCGACCACGACGTTCAAGCCCCATCCCAGCATCACATAGGTCAGGACCAGGATCGACAGGTCGAGAATGTAGCGCTGGTTGTAGAAGATGACCGGCACGAGGAACGCGAACACCAGGAGCGCAGGCGCCAGCCATCGCCCGGCGAACGAGATCGCCGATTGCACCGGCTTCGGCACGATGCTGTCCTTGTCGACCGGTCCCCACCATTGCCGCAGCAGCTCGACGATGATGCTGCCGCCGAACACCGCGCCGACGAGAGCGGCGAGGTCGCCGAACCGGGTCCAGTAGATCAGGCCGCCTTGCGGTCCGGCCTCGGTGCGCACGCCGATCATCAGCGAGAACAGCACCAGCGCGACCAATGCGCTGATCAGGGCTTTCTTGAGAATGAAGGCGCTGCCCGAGGGCTGCGCGGCGGGCGATGGGCGGGCTGAGTTCGCGCTCACGAAGTGCCTGTCAGACTTTTTCGACTTCGGGACGGCCAAGCAGGCCGGTCGGCATGAAGATCAGCACCACGATCAGGATCGAGAACGCGGCGACGTCCTTGTACTCCACCGAGAAATAGGCCGACCAGAACGTTTCGATCAGGCCGATCGCAAGCCCGCCGAGCATCGCGCCCGGCAGCGAGCCGATGCCGCCGAGCACGGCGGCGGTGAACGCCTTGATGCCGGCGACGAAGCCCATGAAGAAATCGACCAGGCCGTAGTACAGTAGGTACATCATGCCGGCGACGGCGGCGAGCGCGGCACCGATCACGAAGGTCATCGAGATGGTGCGGTCGACGTCGACGCCGAGCAGTGCGGCCATGGTCTGGTCCTGCTCGCAGGCGCGCATGTCGCGCCCGAGCCGGGTGCGCGACACCAGCCAGGTGAACAGCGCCAGCACCACGATGGTGGCGAGGACGACCATGATCTGGATGTTGGAGAGCTGCACGGCGAAGCCTTGCGCGCCCTCATGCAGCGTGTAGCCGCCGGTGATGATCGGCGGCACCGGCTTGACGCGCGCGCCCTGCGACACCTGCGAGAAGTTGGTCAGCACAAACGACATGCCGATCGCCGACAGCATCGGCGCGAGGCGGAACGAATGCCGCAAGGGCCGGTAGGCGATGCGTTCGATGGTCCAGCCATAGAGCGCGGTGATCGCCATAGAGACCAGCAGCACGATCAGCAGGATCAGGGGGATCGCGGTGAGGCCGAGCGACACCAGCACCAAAAACGAGATCAGCGCGATGAAGCCGCCGATCATGAAGATGTCGCCATGGGCGAAGTTGATCATGCCGACGATGCCGTAGACCATCGTGTAGCCGATGGCGATCAGGCCGTAGATCGAACCGAGCACGAGGCCGTTGATCAGTTGCTGGGCGAAATAATCCATGCGCTGCCGTAACTCGAGGGGTGACGCGCCGAGGGCCCCCCGGCAGCCTGATCCGTCGCGTCGTGGTATTTTCTAACAGTGGAACCCCGGCGGCGGCAACAGCGTGGCAGCAGCAGATAAGGGCTTGTACATAACTACTTCGGCGGGTGCGGTTCCGATGTCACAGGGGCGACACCTCGTTGCCTTGCAATGATCACGCCGGAACCCGTGTTGGCCGAGCCAGGCGGCGGTCAGAAGCCCCGGGGAGCAGCAGGATGCGGGCCGGCAGGGCCAGAAGCCCAATCCGGAGCGCTGGTGCCGAGCAATTGAGCAGGCGCAACAAGAGGGGTCTCGCCGAACGGCGAAGCCCTTTTGTTAGCTCGTTTGTTTCTGCTCTCTGTTCAGGCCAACTGATCGGCGAAGCGGCCGCGGAAGGCGTATGAACCGAAATGCGTGAGCTCGCTTCGAAGGTCGAGCCAGATTTCGCCGCCGAGATCGAGCCAGCGCCGGCAGAAGGCGTAGTCTTCGGATAGATACTCGCCGGTCTTCTTGTCGATCATGCATTCGAACAGCGAGACGCGGTCGAGGTCGGCGCGAACCAGGTCGCCGGTGTTCAAGTCGTTGCTCTTGTGGTTCGCCCGATATTTGAGTTCGGGATGGGCGTCGCACAGCCGGACGAGGGCGGATCGCTTCATCATCAGGAAGCCGGTTCCGGCATATCGGACCTTGGCGAAGCCGTCGCCGCGCGCCGTGATCTGATCGCCCTCCCATGTGACGACATAGTCCAGCGAGGATGACGCGAGGTTCTGCCGCTTGGCCTCAGCAGCGCGCTGCACCTTTGCCCAATCGATGTGCTTGAGCGGGTAGGCCGCGGCCGAAACCTCGGCGTCGCAATCCAGCAGCCGGAAGACGGACTCGGGTTCGAACCCGATATCGGCATCGATGAACAGGAGATGGCTGGCGCCGGATGCAAGGAATTGGTGAGCCAACTCGTTCCGGGCGCGCACGATCAGCGATTCGTTTCCGATCAGGTGGAACTGGATGTCGATGCCCCGGGCAGTGGCTGCGGCCTGAAGCTTCAGGGCGGACAGCACATAGGCCATCTTCAGGTCGCCGCCGAAGCACGGCGTTGCGACGAAAACGCGGGTTCTTTCGGTCATTTTACCCCCTTATTCCTGCCCGGCGCAGCTGCTGGCCGAGCCCGATCGGCATCGATTCGGAACCATCGCACCGCGCTTAACCTTAACAAAGGGTTTAAATTGCTGCCGGCAATCGATCGGCGTTACCTCGCAGGCTGAACCGTCGCCGCTCCAAAGGGCGCCGGAGAGAAGCGGGAAGCGGCAATGTCGAGCAACTGGCGGATCAGCTCCTTCAACGGCGCGCTGCTTGCGGCCTATTTCATTCCGGTCTGGACCATCATCTCCTTCAGCATCATGGTATCGCCGATCCACGGCCTCTATGAGCGGCCGAGCGTATCGATTGCGTTCTACGCCAACGACTATCTGCATCTCGGCAAGATGGCGACGGTGCGACTAGCATGGCTGCTGGCGCTGGCGCGGATCACGGTGGTGGCGTTCTTCGCGGTCTTCCTCGCGATGACCGCGTTCTCGCCGCTGCGCAAGAACAGCCGCGGCGGCGACGAGGCGCTGGCGGTGGCGCTGTGCCTCGGCAGCGTGCTGAGCTTTGCCAGCATGATGATGGCGTCCAAGGTTGGCGAGATCGAAGCACTGCGCATGCATGCGGCCGAGCTTCTGATGCTGCTCGGCACCGCGATCGTGATGCTGTTCGAGACCTCGCCGAAGCGATCCGCCGAGTCGTCCGCTGCTACGCCACCTGCCGCCGAGGCGGGCGCACCGGCCGGCGAGCTATCCCTTCAGCAGCCCTAGTTCCGCGATGATCGCGCCGGCTTCCTTGACGGCATGATTGGCCGCGGGCACGCCGCAATAGATCGCCTGCTGCAGCAGGATCTCCTTGATGTCCTCGGGCGTGAAACCGCCTTCGCTGAGCGCTGCGCGCACGTGCAGGCGAAATTCGTCCCACTGGCCGAGCGCGACCATGGTGCCGATCACCAGCACGCGGCGCGTGCGGTGATCGAAATGCGGCCGGGTCCAGATGTCGCCCCACGCATAGCGCGTGATCAGGTCCTGGAAGTCGGTGTTGAACGCGTTGCGGTTCTTGATCGACTTGTCGACCCATTCATTGCCGAGCACCTTGCGGCGCTGCGTCATGCCGTCGTCGCGGCGTTGATTGTCGTCCATTGATGTCTCTCCGGGGTACGTCATTCCGGGGCGGTCCGCAGGACCGAACCCGGAATCTCGAAGTTGTGGATGCGGATCGAGATTCCGGGTTCGATGCTTCGCATCGCCCCGGAATGACGATGGTCGTTAACGTTGCGTCAGGAAGCCGACCACGGCTTCGGTGAAGGCGTGTGACTGCTCGACATTGGAGATGTGCGCGGCATCGAGCAGCGTCATGCTGGCGCCGGGAATGCCGCTGCGGATCATCTCACCCGCCGACACGGGCGTTGCCATGTCCTGCTTTCCCGCGATCACCAGCGTCGGGCTCTTGATCCTGGGCAGCAGCGCGCGCTGGTCGAGCGTCGACAGCGCTTCGCAGCAGGCGAGATAGCCCTCGACAGGCGAGGCCAGCAGCATCGCCTTCATGCGCGCCGCGGTCTCGGGTTCGCGCTCGCGGAAGTCGGCAGTCAGCCAGCCCGCGATCACGGCATCGGCGACGGCGGCGATGCCGCCTTGCTTCACCGCCTTGATGCGGTTCAGCCAGTTGGTCGGATCAGGATAGTAGCAGGCAGTGTTGGCGAGGATGATCTTGCCGAATCTGTCGGGCGCGTTGGCCCCTAACCATTGCCCGACCATGCCGCCCATCGACAGGCCGCACCAATGCACCTTCTCGATGTTGAGGTCGTCGAGGATCGCGAGCACGTCGCGGCCGAACCGTTCCATCGAGTAGGGGCCCGCCGGCACGCCGGATTTGCCGTGGCCGCGCCGATCGTAGCGGATGACGCGGAACATCTGCGTCAGCGCCCGCATCTGCGGCTCCCACATCTGCAGGGTGCAGCCGAGCGAATTCGACAGCATCAAGGTCGGTCCGCCGTCGCGGCCGTCCACCTGGACGTTGAGCAGGCATCCGTCGGCGTTGATCATCGGCATCGTGCACTCCTTGTCATGCGCGGACTTGATCCGCGCATCCATCGAGAATGAGTCTCTTTGCGATGATGGATTGCCGAGTCAAGCCCGGCAATGACACCTTCGCTATTTCTCGTCCAGCGAAGCCAGCAAACGGTCGATCAGCGCCTGCGAGGCGCCCTGATAGGCCATCGGCTCGAACAGCTCCGCGATTTTCTTGGCGTCGAGATGCGCGGTGACCTTTGCATCCGCCGACAGCACGTCGCGCAAATGCTTCTTCTCGGCGACCGCCTTCTTGCTCGCGGCCTCGATCAGATGATGAGCGTCGCTCTTGCCGACCTTTTCGGCGAGCGCAAAGGTGACGGCTTCCGCCATGATCAGCCCGTGGGTCGCATCGAGATTGACGCGCATCCGCGCCGCATCGACCTCGAGCCCTTCGGCGAGATCGACGATGGCGGCGAGCGCGCCCGAAGTCACCAGCATCAAAGTCGGCAATGTCGGCCATTCCGCATGCCATGGGCCGGCGCTGCGCTCATGGTCCTGCACCTGCGCGGCGAAGATCGTGGCCGCGAGGTTGGGCGCCATGGTCGCAGCCCCCAGCGCGCTCGCGGCGGCGACGGGATTGCGCTTGTGCGGCATGGTGGAGGAGCCGCCGCGGCCGGCGCCCGCGGGCTCGAAGGCTTCGCCGACATCGGTCTGCATCATCAGCGAGACGTCGCGGGCGATCTTGCCGCAGCTGCCGGCGAGGATCGCAAACACCGACGCGGCCTCCGCGATGCGGTCGCGGTGGGTGTGCCAGGGCGCATCCGGCAGCGGCAGGTCCAGTTCTTTCGCAAGCGCTTCGGCGACCGCGAGGCCCTTGTCGCCGAGCGCGGCGAGCGTGCCGGCGGCGCCGCCGAATTGCACGGCCAGCGTCTCGCGGCGCAGGCGCAGCAAGCGCTTGCGGGAGCGATGCAGGGCTGCGGCATATTCGGCGAGCTTGAGGCCGAACGGCATCGGCAGCGCGTGCTGCAGCCAGGTCCGCGCCACCACCGCGGTGTCACGATGGGTACGCGCAAGCCCGGCAAAGCCCGCAACGGCGCGGTCGAGGTCTGTGAGCAGCGCATCGATGCCGGCGCGCAACGACAGCATGGTCGCGGTGTCGATCACGTCCTGGCTGGTCGCACCCCAATGCACGTAGCGCGCCGCCTCGGCATCCTTTTTGGCGACGTTGGCGGTCAGGGCCTTCACTAGCGGAATCGCCAGATTGCCCGATCGCGTCGCGGCATCGGCCAGCGCGGCGCGGTCGAATGATTCGGCCTTGCAGGCCGCGGCAATCGGTCCCGCGCTGGCTGCGGGAATCACCCCGCAGGCCACTTCGGCACGGGCCAGTGCGGCCTCGAAATCCAGCATGTTTTGCAGGGTGGCTGCGTCGTCGCACACCGCGCGCATCGCGGCGCTCGACAGCATCGGCGCAAGCAGGGGGGACAGGGCTGTGCTCATGGCGCGCGACCTAACCATTCCTGCGCGTCGCTGCCAATGCCCCTGCGCTGCCGTCAAATTCAGCAAGCGAACGCGCGATTTCGTGAACGGCGGACGCGTCTTGCTGCGGTTGCGAATATGCATCGCTCATCCTCCGAAGGTGGCCTTTCCTTTGCGCCCGGGCTGCTTTACTTGGGGGCAAAGGTTTCTTGCGATCGAGGAGGTCCCCCATGGCCATGACAATGACCGGCGAAGTCCAGCTTGCAGCGCCGCGCCAGGCTGTGTGGGACAAGCTCAACGATCCCGAAGTGCTGAAGGCCTGCATTCCCGGCTGCGAAGAGCTGGAGAAGACCGACGAGGGCGGCTTCCGCGCCACCGCCAAGATGAAGGTCGGCCCGGTCTCCGCCCGCTTCAAGGGCAAGGTCACGTTGAGCGATCTCGACCCGCCGAACGGCTACAAGATCTCGGGTGAAGGCGAGGGCGGAGTCGCCGGCTTCGCCAAGGGCGGCGCCACCGTCGGCCTCGCCGACAAGGATGGCGGCACGCTCTTGAGCTACAACGTGGAGGCGCAGATCGGCGGCAAGCTCGCCCAGCTCGGCCAGCGCCTGATCAACGGCGCCGCCAAGAAGCTGGCGGACGAGTTTTTTGCAAATTTCGCCAAAGCGGTGCAGGGTTAGCCCTGCTTTCCGGCTGGATTTTTTAAGTCCGGCCATGTCCTGGATGGGTGGCTCGAAAGGTTGCCCATCGCGGGGCGCACCCATATTATGCCGTGTGGAATGATTTTAAACCGCCTGCTTCGCCGATATGCGGTGGGGCAGATAAGAGAGTGCTGATGGCCAAGATTTCAATGATCGTGAACGGCAACCCCGTTAACGCGAATGTCGACCCCCGTACCCTTCTGGTCCAGTTTCTGCGCGAAAATCTGCGGCTGACAGGTACCCATGTCGGCTGCGACACCTCGCAGTGCGGCGCCTGCGTCGTGCATCTGGACGGCAAGGCGGTGAAGTCGTGCACGACGCTTGCGGTGATGGCCGACGGTCATGAGGTCAAGACCATCGAGGGGCTGGCAGCCGATGGCGCGCCGCTGCATCCGATGCAGGAGGCCTTCCGCGAGCATCACGGCCTGCAATGCGGCTTCTGCACGCCTGGCATGATCATGACCGCCGTCGACCTCGTCCACCGCAAGGGTCACGACCTCTCCGACGAGGTGATCCGCGAGGAGCTGGAAGGCAATCTGTGCCGCTGCACCGGCTACCAGAACATCGTTGCTTCGATCGCCGCCGGCGCCAAGGCGATGGCCAAATCGGACCTCGCCTAATCAGCAATTCGTCGCGACACGCGATCAGGACATTCCAATGTACGAATTCAAATATCATCGTCCCGGCACCGTGCGGCAGGCTGCCAATCTGCTGGTGAAGAACGAGGACGCCAAGCTGATCGCCGGCGGCCACACGCTGGTGCCGGTCATGAAGCAGCGGCTCGCGAGCCCGCCGCATCTGGTCGACCTCTCACACATTGAAGGTCTCGACACGATCGAGATGAAGGGCCGCTCGCTGGTGATCGGCGCCACCGCCAAGCACGCCGAGGTCGCGAACTCCGCGATCGTGGGCGAGGCGATCCCGGCGCTGGCCGAGCTTGCCGGCATGATCGGCGATCCCGCCGTGCGCCACCGCGGCACTATCGGCGGCTCGCTCGCCAACAACGACCCGACCGCGGACTATCCGGCCGCGGTGCTGGCGCTTGGCGCGACCATCGTCACCAACAAGCGCCGCCTCAAGGCCGAGGAGTATTTCCAGGGCCTGTTCACGACCGCGCTGGAGGCCGACGAGATCATCACCAAGGTGATGTTCCCGCTGCCGAAGAAGGCGGCCTATGTGAAGTTCCGCAACCAGGCCTCGCGCTACGCGTTGGTCGGTGTGTTCGTGGCCAAGCGTCCGTCCGACGTGCGCGTCGCGGTCACCGGTGCGGGCTCGGACGGCGTGTTCCGCGTCGCCGCGTTCGAGGAGGCCCTGAAGAAGCGCTTCTCGCACAAGGTGCTCGACGGCATCGCGGTTCCGTCCGACGGGCTGAACAGCGACCTGCACGGCAGCGCGGAATACCGCGCGCATCTGATCGGCGTTCTGACGCGCAGGGCGGTGGAAGCCGCCAACGCCAAGGACTAGCTAAGGACTAGATCCAAGGGACTAGATCCGAACTCGATCCCAAGGACTAGATCTGACGCGTGATGTTGCTAACCCCTGTTCGAAGACTGGCTGTTCCATGAGTGCATCGGCGTTACCCACTTCCGTCGATGCGCTCGAGCAGCTCTTGACGTCGCGCGGCTATCTCGCCGAACGGTCGCTCGCGACCGTGACGTATCTCGCGCTGCGCATGGGGCGGCCGCTGTTCCTCGAAGGCGAGGCCGGTGTCGGCAAGACCGAGATCGCAAAGGTCCTGTCGGCGGCGCTCGGGCGCAAGCTGATCCGCCTGCAGTGCTATGAAGGTCTCGATGTTGCCTCTGCCGTCTATGAGTGGAGCAGCGCGGCGCAGATGATCGCGATCCGGCTCGCGGAAGCCTCCGGCGATACCGATCGCGACCAGCTCGCGAGCGACATTTTCGCCGAGCGCTTCCTGATCAAGCGGCCGCTGCTGCAGGCGCTTGAGCCTGACGTCGCGGGCCCGCCGGTGCTGCTGATCGACGAACTCGACCGCGCCGACGAGGCGTTCGAGGCGTATCTCCTGGAAATCCTCAGCGACTTCCAGGTCACGATCCCCGAGCTCGGCACCGTGAAGGCGCCGGCGCCGCCGATCGTCATCATCACCTCGAACCGCACCCGCGAGATCCACGACGCGCTGAAGCGGCGCTGCCTCTATCACTGGGTGGATTATCCCACGGCCGACCGCGAGCTTGCGATCGTCAAGTCGCGGGTGCCGAACATTTCCGCAAAACTGTCGCAGCAGGTCGTCCGCTTCGTGCAGGCGCTGCGCAACCAGGATTTCTACAAGTCGCCTGGAGTCGCCGAGACCATCGACTGGGCCACCGCGCTGTCCGAGCTCGACGCGCGCTCGTTGACGCCGCAGGTGGTCGGCGACACGCTGGGCGCGCTGCTCAAGTATCAGGACGACATCGCGCGGATGCAGGGCGATGCGTTGCAGAAGACATTGAAGGAAGCGACGAGCGACTAGCTGGGTCGCGCGCGTTACAACATCGTTCGTCATTCCGGGGCGCGCCACTTGGCGCGAGCCCGGAATCCATAACCACCATCGTGAGTATGGATTCCGGGCTCTCGCTTCGCGATCCTCGGAATGACGGGAGTGGATAGTTCGATGCCCATCAACCACCTCGCGCCTCCGACCGGCCACATGGCCGACAACGTGATCGGCTTTGCCCGCGCGCTGCGGGCGGCCGGGCTTCCCGTGGGGCCGGGCTCGGTGATCGATGCGCTCGACGCGCTGCAGTTGATCGAGGTCGGCCATCGCCTGGACTTCTACGCCACGCTGGAGGCGATCTTCGTCAAGCGCCATGAGCATGCGCTGATCTTCCGCCAGGCTTTCGAGCTGTTCTTCCGCGCCGCCGAGGAGTGGAAGAGCATGCTGGATTCGGTCCCGCTGCCCGACCACGCCAAGAAGAAGCCGCCGCCGGCCTCGCGCCGCGTCCAGGAGGCGATGGCGCCGCCGGCGAAGAGTGAGGAGCGGCCGCAGGCCCAGGAGCAGGAGCTGAAGCTCTCGGTCTCCGACAAGGAGGTGCTGCAGAAGAAGGATTTTGCGCAGATGACCGCGGCCGAGATCGCCGAGGTGACGCGCGAGATCGCCAGGATGCGGCTGCCGCAGGCCGAGCTCGTCACCCGCCGCTACCAGCCGGACGCGCGCGGCTTGCGGCTCGATATGCGGCGCACCGTGCGCAATTCGCTGCGCACCGGCGGCGAGATCATCGATATCAGGAAGCTCGGCCGGATCGAGAAGCCGGCGCCGATCGTGGCGCTGCTCGACATCTCCGGTTCGATGAGCGAGTACACCCGCCTGTTCCTGCACTTCCTGCATGCCATCACCGACTACCGCAAGCGGGTCTCGGTGTTCCTGTTCGGCACCCGCCTGACCAATGTGACGCGCGCGTTACGGGCGCGTGACCCGGACGAGGCGCTGGCGAGCTGCACTTCGTCGGTGGAAGACTGGGCCGGCGGGACACGGATCGCGACCTCGCTGCATACCTTCAACCAGCTCTGGGCCCGCCGGGTGCTCGGGCAGGGCGCCATCGTCCTCCTTATATCCGATGGACTAGAACGCGAGGCCGATGCCAAACTGGCCTTCGAGATGGACCGTTTGCACCGCTCCTGCCGCCGCCTGATCTGGCTCAACCCGCTGCTGCGCTATTCGGGCTTCGAGGCCAAGGCGCAGGGCATCAAAATGATGCTGCCCCACGTTGACGAATTTCGCCCGGTGCATAACTTGACGTCCATCAAGGGCTTGATCGGGGCGCTGTCATCTCCGCCACCGGCGCACCACCGCAGCCTGATCCGCTCTGTAGCCTAAGAAGCCTGACCCGATAGCAGGAGGCCACCATGCTGAACCGCGACGAAGACATCCTTCAGGCCGCCGAGACCTGGCAGAAACAGGGCCATGGCGTGGCGCTCGCCACCGTGGTCGAGACCTGGGGCTCGGCGCCGCGCCCGGCCGGCTCGAGCCTCGTCATCAATGACGACGGCACGTTCTTGGGCTCGGTCTCGGGCGGCTGCGTCGAAGGCGCCGTGGTCACCGAGGCGCTCGATGTGATCGCGAGCGGCCAGCCCAAAATGCTCGAATTCGGCGTCGCCGACGAGACGGCCTGGAATGTCGGCCTGTCCTGCGGCGGCACCATCCGCGTCTTCGTCGAGAAGGTCGGTTAGCCGTGAAACTCGAGATCCTCAAAGAGCTCAACGCCGAACGCGCCGCGCGCCGTCCGGTCGTCATCGTCACCGACACCGCCAATGGCGAGCAGCGCCTGGTGAAGGCTGCGGACATCGCCGCCGATCCGCTGCGCGCCGAACTGTCAAAGCAGCTCAGGATGGGCAAGAGTGGCAATGTCGAGGTTGCAGGCAAAAAACTGTTCCTCAACGTCTACGCGCCGACCGCAAAGCTCGTGATCATCGGTGCGGTCCATATCAGCCAGGCCCTGGCGCCGCTGGCGCGCTCGCTCGACTATGACGTGACCGTGGTCGATCCGCGCACGGCGTTTGCAAGCCCGGAGCGTTTCCCCGACGTGCCGCTGGTCGCCGAATGGCCCGATGTCGCGCTGCCGCCGCTCAACGTCGATCACTACACCGCGTTCGTCGCGGTAACGCATGATCCGAAGATCGACGATCCGGCGCTGCTGCACGCCTTCGACCGCGACTGCTTCTACATCGGCGCCCTCGGCTCGCGGAAGACGCACGCCAAGCGCGCAGAGCGGCTGCGCGCGCAGGGCGCCAAGGACAGCGACATCGCGCGCATCCACGCGCCGATCGGGCTGGACATCGGCGCGGTGTCGCCGTCGGAGATCGCGGTCGCGATCATGGCCGAAATCACCGCGCAGCTGCGTTTGCCTCCCAAGGAAAAAGAAGAAGCGGCATGAAGTTCGGTCCCGCCAGTCCGGCCGACGCGATTGGCGGCGTCACCGTGCATACGCTCCGCCAGGGCACGCTGGTGCTCAAGAAGGGCACCACGATCGGCCCTGACGAGGTCGAGGCGCTGACCAGGGCCGGCGTCGAGGACGTCGTCGTGGTGCGGCTCGAGGAGGGCGATGTCTCCGAGGACGTCGCGGCCGCCAGCATCGCGCAGGCAGTGGCGGGCGAGGGCGTCAATGTCGAGCGCGCCTTCACCGGCCGCGCCAATCTGTTCGCGGCGCGCCCCGGCGTGCTGGTGGTCGACCGCGCCGCGGTCGATCGCATCAACGGCGTCGACGAGGCCATCACCTTTGCGACGCTTGCGGCGTTCAAGCCGGTGGTCGAAGGCGAGATGATCGCGACCGTCAAGCTGATCCCGTTCGGCGTCGAGGGCCGCTTACGCGATGCGGCCGTGGCCGTCGCCGGCAAGGGCACGCTGCGGATCGCGCCCTACACGATCAAGAAGGTCGGCGTGGTCTCGACCCTGCTGCCGGGCCTCGCGCCGAAGGTGATCGACAAGACGCTGCGCGTCACCGCCGAACGTCTGGCGCCGGCCGGCGCCACCATCATCGCCGAGCGCCGCGTGCCGCATGATGAAACCGTGCTCGCGGCCTCGATCGAGGAATTGCTCGGCCTCGGGGCCGAACTCGTCATCGTGTTCGGGGCGTCCGCGATCGCCGACCGCCGCGACGTGATCCCGGCCGCCATCACCGAGATCGGCGGCGCCATCGAGCATTTCGGCATGCCGGTCGATCCCGGCAATCTGCTGTTGATCGGCAGCGCCGGCGGCGTGCCGGTGCTGGGCGCGCCGGGCTGCGCGCGCTCGCCGGTCGAGAACGGTTTTGACTGGGTGCTGATGCGGCTGCTCGCCGGCATCAAGGTGACGCGGTCCGATCTCACCGGCATGGGCGTCGGCGGTCTTCTGATGGAGATCGTGACGCGGCCGCAGCCGCGCACCGTCCCCGACACCGAAGGCAACCGCAACGTCGCGGCGATCGTGCTCGCTGCCGGACGTTCGACCCGGATGGGCGGTCCGAACAAGCTGCTCGCCGAGCTCGACGGCAAGAAGCTCGCGCGCATCGTCGCCGAGCAGGCGCTGGCCTCGAAGGCCTCGGAGGTGATCGTCGTCACCGGGCACCAGGCCACGCTCGTCGAGCAGGCGCTTGATGGACTCAAGGTCAGGTTCGTCCGCAACCCGGATTTCGCCGGTGGCCTTGCCAGCTCGGTGAAAGCCGGCATCTCGGCGGTCTCCGACGGCGTCGATGGCGCGGTGGTCTGCCTCGGTGACATGCCGCTGATCGATTCGAAGCTGATCGATCGCCTGATCGAAAACTTCGCGCCCGACCGCGGCCATCTGATCGCGGTCCCCGTCAGCGAGGGCCGCCGCGGCAATCCGGTGTTGTGGTCGCGGCGCTTCTTCAGGGAATTGATGACGCTCGACGGCGACATCGGCGCCCGTCATCTGATCGCCAAGCATGCCGAGGTGGTCGCGGAGGTCCCGGTCGAAGGCAACAGCGCCTTCCTCGACATCGACACGCCGCAGGCGCTGGAAGCGGCAAGGCGGGGCTAGCTCCATCCGCCGTCGTCCCGGCGAAGGCCGGGACGACGTGCAGATAGAACTCGCTTCAACCCGTCATTCACCATCTGGAAACGACCCCTGCGTACAGTCCGCGCCGGACTTTGGGGGATTTCCGCTTGATCATTTCGACCGCCGCCGCGCAGCGTCGCGCGCTGACGATTCTCGTCCTGACATTGCTGCTCGGTGCCACGCGTTTCTCCGTGGAAACCTTCGTCCCCAAGGCTCACGCCGCCGGCGCGTTCGCGGTCGGCAAATGCGGGGCGTATGGCCAGGCCTACGACTATCCGGCGGAGGGCGCGGCGCGCGCCGCGGCGCTGAAGCAGTGCAAGGGCGATTGCACCACGGTCACCATGAAGCGCGCCTGCGCCGCGCTTGCGGTCGACATGAAGAATCCCTGCGGCGCCCATGGCTACGCAGTGGCGCCGAAGATCTCGAGCTCGCTCAATGCCGCGACCAAGAAATGCTACGACTACGGCGGCAAGGAATGCGTGATCCGCGCCTGGGCCTGCGACGCCAAGGGGTAGGCGGAGCCGGCGCGCCATCCGTTGATCATTTCTCCACCTGCAACGCCGCGATGGTTTCCCGCACCAGCCGCTCGGTCGCGACGCGGTCGTCGTTTGGCGTATAGGACCAGCCGATCCGGACGATCACGAGATCCTGCGACGGAATTACGATGGTGTACTGGCCCTGGCTGCCGGCGGCCATGAAACTGTCGGCCGGAAAGCCGCCGGCGATGCGGCTGCGCGCGGCGGGCGCATCACCGCGCTGGGTCCAGAAGCCGGCACCGTAGCTGTATTCCTCGGCGCTTGGCGGCGTCAGCGTCGACGCATAATCGACCCAGCCCTCGGGCAGCAGGCGACGCCCGCGCTCGGTGACGCCGTCTCGCAGGTAGAACTGGCCGAAACGCGCCCAGTCGCGGGCGCTGGCCCAGAGATGGATCGTGCCGAGCGGAACGCCGGCGCTGTCATATTCCAGCGTGGCGTGCCGGAAGCCGAGCGGTTCGAACAATTCGCGCGTGATGAACTGCCGTGTCGCGTCGGCCGTCCCGCCGGCCAGGTTGCGGATGATCCGCGACAGCAGCACGAAATTGCAGTTGGTGTAGCGCCACTCCTCGCCCGGTTTTGCCCGCAAGCCCAGGCTGGCCGCGAAGCCCGACTGGTCGGCCATGTCGTATTCCATCTGGGTGTCGGGATCGAAGATGGTCGAGAATCCCGAGGTGTGCGCCGAGTCGCCGCCGCTGAGACCGCTCGTCATGCGCAGCAGCTGATCTGGCGTGATTGGCCGCCGCGGGTCCTGCGGCTTCGACCATTCGGCGATCGGCGCCGACGCATGCATGTCGAGCTTTCCGCTCCGTACCAGAATCCCGAGCAACGCATTGGTCACCGATTTGGTCATCGACCAGCCGATCAACGGCGTCGCCGGCGTTACCCCCGGCGCATAACGCTCGCCGACGATGTGACCGTGTTGCAGGACCACGACGGCCTTGGTGAAACGGCGCGGCCCTGTGTCGGATTCGGCGAACGCATGGTCCAGCGCATCGGCCAATCCGGCGTTCACCGGCGCGACGACGTCGGGACCTGCGAGCGGCGGTAGCCCCGCGCTTGACGACGTCGGATCGCCGGCGTCGCCGCGGAAGAAGCGCGCCTCGCGTCCGGGATGCAGCACGCGGCATCCGAACGGGCCGTCATGCACCGCACGGCTCTCGATCAGGCCGGCGAGGCTGGTCCGCACCTCCCGGTGCCGGCGGTCGACCTCGTAGCGCAGCAGACCGCCGAGCGGGCCGAGCTTGGGCTTGATCGCCTCGTCGAAGAATTGCGTCGGGTCGAGGCCGGCCACGAAGGTCGCCGAGCACAGCTGGTGGCTGGCAAAATGCACGGGAACGCCGGCGGCGCGGGCCAGGGCGTCGCGGCCGACGAATGCGGCGGCCGATCCAAGGCAGGCCATGGCCGAAGCGAGCTTCCAGTTCCTTCGTAGCGAGATCATTCACGGCACCCACTGATGTTGCGTGGGCCGTGGCATAACCGCATCATGCACCGGCCGTCTGTCGGCGGCCCGACACAGAGCACGGGGATGTGATGCAGGCGAAAGCAGCGACGAGCGAGGCCGGCCGATCGGTTGCGATGACGCCTGCCCAACGCGCCGTGCTCGAGAGCAGCGAATGGTTTGCCGCGCTCGATCCTGCATTCCAGCAGGCGATCGTCGTGTCGTCGCGCGTAATGACGCTGCCGGCCGGCGGCGCAGTGTTCCACCGTGGCGATCCCTGCGACGGCATCTATTGCGTGCTGTCGGGCGCGGTCTGCTTCAGCGGCAGCGCGCCATCGGGCCGTGGATCGATCGCCGCGCTGGTCGAGGCGCCGCAATGGTTCGGCGAGATCGGGCTGTTCGACGGCGGCCAGCGCACCCACGATGCGCTCGCCGACCTGGCTTCGACCGTGCTGCATCTGCCGCTGCGCCACTTGACGAAGATCCTCGCCGACGATCCCGGGCGATGGCGGCAACTCGGGTTGCTGTTGGTGCGCAAGCTGCGGATCGCGCTCACGCTGCTGGAGGATATGGCGCTGGAGCCGCCGCGGGTGCGGCTGGCGCGCTGCCTGATCAACCTGTTGGAAGGCTATGGCCAGCGCAAGGCCGCGCCGTCATACAGCCTGCGCGTCTCGCAGGAGCGGCTCGGCATGATGCTCTCGCTCAGCCGCCAGACCGTGAACGAGCTGCTCCGACACCTCGAGCGGGATGAGGTTATTCAATGCCGGCGCGGCGGCGTCCGTATCCTCGACCTGGGGCAGCTCGCCGAGGTCGCGCACGGCGGCGCTGCAGGAAACGAACGTCAGCGCCCAATGGGCAGATGAGATCTGCACCGTGCGGACTGGTACTCGCCACCTGCGTGCGGCTAGACTTGCCGCATGCAGTTCGACACCAAGATCGCGGTCGTGATCCGCACCGACCTGGAAGTCTGGCAGAAGCTCAACGTGGCGTCGTTTCTCGCCGGTGGCATCGCAGCTTCCTTCCCCGAATGCATCGGCGAGAATTACGAGGACGGCTCGGGGACCAAATATCTGTCCCTGATCGGCCAGCCGATCCTGATCTATGGCGCCGACCGCGCGCAGTTGTCGCGCGCGCTGGAACGCGCGCTGGCGCGCGACGTGAAACCTGCGCTCTACACCGAGGACATGTTCAAGACTACGCATGATGCCGCCAACCGCGAGGTGGTGAGGGCGGTGGCACGCACTGAACTCAACCTGGTCGGCCTTGCCTTGCGCGCCGAGCGCAAGGTGGTCGACAAGATCCTCGATGGGCTGAAGTTTCACACGTAGCGACCCAACTCCTTCCGTCGTCATTCCGGGGCTCGCGGAGCGAGAGCCCGGAATCCATTCAACCATTTGTTTTGTGGTCCGATGGATTCCGGGCTCGTGCTTCGCACGCCCCGGAATGACGAAGAGGGTGTTGCTTGTTGTGCGGGACCCATGTGGCGATCGGACCCGGCTTTCGCTGCGCCCCTGATCCACAGATGGGTGGGAATAAGTAGCAAGCTCGGGTGGTTAGGCCGCGGGATCGCGGTCGTATGCGCGGATGCCAGCCTGAACCCGCAACAGGAACAGCTGGCGCCGGCGGACGTTTTCCTCGATCTCATTGACAATGACTGACCAGTCAGTCATATTGTACCCATGACAAAGCGCCCCCAGAAGCCGACCCGCACCCAGCCCGCCGAGCGCCGGACCACCGTCCGGGCCGCGGCGGCGAGGATCCCGAAGGTGGCCTCGGCAACACTGCCTGAGGCGAAGCCGGCTGCGAGCCGCGCCGGGAAATCCGCCGAGCGGCGCGCGGCGATCATCGAGGCGGCGATGGACGAGTTCATCGCACGCGGCTTTGCCGCGACCCGGCTCGACGACGTCGCCAAGCGGGCGGGCGTCGCCAAGGGCACGCTCTACCTCTACTTCAAGGACAAGGAATCGATGTTCGAGGAGCTGATCCGCACCGCGCTGGTGCCGCTGATCGGCCGCTTGACCGCGCTGCCGACCATCACCGGTCCCGTGCGCGATGCGGTGGAGGGGTTTGCCGAGACCTTCATGCGCGAGGTCGTGGCGACCCGGCGCGGCGACATCATCCGCTTGATCGTGTCCGAAGGGCCGCGCTTTCCGGCGATCGCCGATTTCTATTTCCGCGAGGTGGTGTCGAAGGGCCTGGCCGGCATGAAGGCGCTGGTCCAACTCGCGATCACGCGCGGCGAGATCAAGCAGCGGGAGCTCGGGGATTTCCCGCAACTGGTCGTCGCGCCCGCGATCGTCGCGGTGATCTGGCAGAGCCTGTTTGCCCGGCACGCGCCGCTCGACGGGCTCGCGATGTTCAAGGTTCATCTCGATCTGATCTTCGGCGAACGGAGGAAGACATGACCGCGTCGCGCATGATGAAGCTGATCGCGGCCGTCGCGCTGGCGGCGGCGCTCGCCGGCTGCAAGGAGAAGCGCGACCCCGGCTTCCAGGGCTGGGTCGAGGCCGACATGATCTTCGTCAGCCCGGATGAATCCGGTCGCGTCATCAAGCTCAACGTGCGCGAGGGCGACGAGGTCAAGCCCGGCGATCAGCTCTACTCGGTCGACGATGATTTGCAGCGCGCCGATCTCAACCAGAACAATGCGACCCTGGCTAACGCGCAGCAGAGTTATGACCGCGCGGCCTCGCTGCGCGGCACCGGCGCCGGCACCCAGGCCAATCTGGATTCCGCCGTCTCGGCGTTGCGCGTCGCGGAAGCGCGCGTCGTCACCTCGCAGACCCGGCTCGACCGCCGCAAGGGCTTTGCGCCGATCGCGGGCGCGATCCAGCAGATCTATTTCCGCGAGGGCGAGATGGTGCAGGCGCAGCGGCCGGTGCTGTCGATCATGCCGCCCGGCAACATGAAGTTGCGCTTCTTCGTGCCGGAGACCGAGCTGCCGAAGCTCGCGCTCGGTGACGAGGTCAGGGTGACCTGCGACAATTGCGCTAATGATCTCACCGCGAAGATCTACTTCATCGCCACCACGGCGGAGTACACGCCGCCCGTCATCTACAGCCTCGATGAGCGCAACAAGCTGGTCTATCTGATCCAGGCGCGGCCGAGCCGACCCGATGTCCTGCGCGTCGGCCAGCCGATCAGCATCTACCTCAACCCCAAGACGCCGATGGCGGAGCGCAGATGAACGGCGGTCCGACCAGCGCGCAGTCCAACGCATCGCCCATCGCGATCGATGTGAAGGGACTGACCAAATCGTTCAATGGGCGCGAGGTGGTCCACGACCTGTCGATGCAGGTCAAGCGCGGCTCGATCTACGGCTTCCTCGGCCCCAACGGCAGCGGCAAGACCACCACCATCCGCATCCTGTGTGGCCTGCTGACACCCGACAGCGGCGAGGGCACCTGCCTCGGCTACGACATCCGGCGCGATGCCGACAAGATCAAGCGCAAGGTCGGCTACATGACGCAGCGCTTCAGCCTCTACCAGGATCTGTCGGTGCGCGAGAATCTGGAGTTCGTCGCGCGGCTCTATGGCATGCCGGACGCGCGCGGCGCCGCGGCCGACATGATCGCGCGGATCGGATTGAAGGGCCGCGAGGAGCAGCTCGCCGCGAATCTCTCCGGCGGCTGGAAGCAGCGGCTGGCGCTCGGCGCCTGCACGCTGCCCAATCCGCAATTGCTGCTGCTGGACGAGCCGACCGCCGGCGTCGATCCCAAGGCGCGGCGCGATTTCTGGAACGAGATCCACGCGCTCGCGGCCGAAGGCCTCACCGTGCTGGTCTCGACCCATTACATGGACGAGGCCGAGCGCTGTCATGAGATCGCCTACATCGCCTACGGCCATCTTCTGGCCCACGGCACGGTAGACGAGGTGATCGCGGCTTCCGCGCTGTCGACCTGGACGGTGACGGGCGAAGACTTCAACGGGCTGATGGCCGAACTGTCAGGCAAGCCCGGCGTCGACATGGTGGCGCCGTTCGGCACCAGCCTCCACGTCTCCGGCCGCGACAAGGCGGCGCTCGAGGCTGCCATCGCGCCCTACCGCGGCAATTCGAAGTGGCGCTGGCAGCCGAGCGAGCCGTCGCTCGAAGACGTCTTCATCGATCTGATGGGGCGCTCCAAGGACAACTTCCAAGGATAACCGCGATGAGTGCGACGGATGCGATCCGGAAAGATGAAGAGAGGGAGCCGGCGTTCGGCTTCTGGCGGCGCAGTTATGCGATGCTGGTCAAGGAATTCATCCAGCTCCGTCGCGACCGCGTCTCGTTCGCCATGATCATCATGCTGCCGGTGATGCAGCTCACGCTATTCGGCTACGCCATCAACACCACGCCGCGCAATCTGCCGACCGCGGTGCTGACCCAGGAGGACACCGATCTCGGCCGTTCGATCCTGAAGGCGATGGAGAACACCGCCTATTTCCATTTTGTCCGCGAGGTCCACACCGTCGAGGAGTTCGATGACCTTCTGCAATCCGGCAAGGTGCTGTTCGGGGTCGAGATCCCGCGCGGCTTCGAGCGCGCGGTGCGGCGCGGCGACAAGCCGGCGCTGCTGGTCGCGGCCGATGCCACCGACCCCACCGCGGCGGGTTCGGCGCTGGGCACGCTCGGGCCTTTGGTGCAATCGGCGCTGGCACATGATCTGCACATCGGCGATCCCCCTGACATGCCGTTCGAGATCCGCGCCCATGCCCGCTACAACCCGGCGGCGGACTCGCGCCTCAACATCGTGCCCGGCCTGGTCGGGACCATCCTGACCATGACCATGCTGATCTTCACCGCGCTCTCGGTGACCCGCGAGATCGAGCGCGGCACCATGGAGAGCCTGCTGTCGATGCCGATCAAGCCGGTCGAGGTGATGTTCGGCAAGATCATCCCCTACGTGCTGGTCGGCTTCATCCAGGCCACGCTGATCATCGCCATCGGTATCCTGCTGTTCGGCGTGCCCGTGCTCGGCAGCCTGACGCTGCTGGCGCTGCTCACCACGCTGTTCATCACCACCAATCTGTCGATCGGCTACACGTTCTCGACCATCGTGCAGAACCAGCTGCAGGCGATGCAGCTCTCGATGATGTTCTTCCTGCCAAGCATCCTGCTGTCCGGCTTCATGTTTCCGTTCGCGGGCATGCCGGTCTGGGCGCAGTATATCGGCGAGGGGCTGCCGCTGACCCATTTCGTCCGTATCGTTCGCGCCATCATGCTGAAGGGCGCGGCAATGCCGAATCTGCAATACGACACCATCGCGCTGGTGGCCCTGATGCTGTTCGCCATGACCATCGCCGTGACGCGCTTCCGCCGCACGCTCGATTGAGGCTATGATGGATGCCATCAATGATCGTCATTCCGGGGCGATGCGAGCATCGAACCCGGAATCTCGAGATTCCGGGTTCGCTTCGCGCCCCGGAATGACCGGGGCGGGGAAATGGTGGAATCTTCGGATAGTGACAGCGCAGCGGCGGGCACCACCGTATCCGCCGATTTCAACCACGCTTTGATGCGCGAGGTGATGACCACCGAGCTGCTCCGCATCAAGGTTCTGATCGGCACCGCCATCGTGCTTGGGGCGATCAGCCTGCTGGTATATCTGTTCGCGCCCGAAGCGGTCAGCCGGGTCTGGCACGGCAACCTCGACCCCGCCTACATCTTCTATGTCACCGTTCCGCTGATCCTGTTCGAACTCTGGGTGCACGGCGCGATCAGCTGGTACATGCGCAACGGCCGCGACCTGCCGGTAATCCGGCGCTACATCGGCGTGCTGGTCGAGACCTCGCTGCCGACCATCGTGCTGGCGCTTCATATCGACAGCATGGGCCGCCAGGAGGCGCTCGGTTTCGTGGCCCCGCTGATCTATTTCGTCTTCATCATCCTCTCGACGCTGCGGCTCGATTTCTGGCTCTCGACCTTCACCGGATTCGTCGCCGCGACCGAGCTGTTCTACATGGCGGTGTTCTTCCATGCGGCTGACGGCGTCGCGGCCGATCAAGGCATCTATTATCACGCCGCGCGCAGCACGATCATCCTGATCTGCGGCGTGCTGGCCGGCGCGGTCGGCCTGCAATTGCGACGGCAGTTCGCGGCCAGCATTGCGGCTGCCACCGCACGCGACCGCATCACCAATCTGTTCGGCCAGCACGTCTCGCCGCAGGTGGTCGAACGCCTGATGGCGGAGGGCGCCACGACCGCGAGCGACATCCGCCGCGTCGCGGTGATGTTCGTCGATTTCCGCAGCTTTACCGCGGGCGCGCGCTCGCGTTCGCCGCAGGAGGTGGTCGACCGGCTCGACGGCGCCTTTGCCGTGCTGGTCGATATCCTCGATCGCCATGGCGGCATCGTGAACAAGTTTCTCGGCGACGGCTTTCTCGCGCTGTTCGGCGCGCCGTTCGAGACCGGCGACGCCGCGCATCAGGCGGTCGCCGCCGCGCGCGAGATGCTGGCCGCCAACGAGCGCACCAATGCGGCGTCGAGCTGGCCGCTGCGCATCGGGATCGGCATCCATATCGGCGAGGTCGTGGCCGGCAGTATCGGCTCGCCGCGGCGCAAGGAATACACCGTGATCGGCGACACCGTGAACTTTGCCGCGCGGCTCGAGGCGCTCAACAAGGAGCTCGGCTCGCAATTCCTGATCTCGTCTGCCGTGCGCGAGGCGCTCGGCGACGAATGCAAGGATGCCGTCTCGCGCGGCGAAATCCCGGTGCGGGGTTACGAGCACCCGGTGCCGGTCTGGCAGTTGGGGTAGGGCGCAGCATCCAGGCTTGAGGTATCACGGTAGCGATTGACGTCGCGTCCTATACTCATATAGATGACTATATGAATTCAGCCCTCGACGACCGCCTGCCGCGCTATCAGCGTCTCCGCGACGACCTCGCGGCGCGCATCAATCGCAATGAATGGCGTCCCGGGGACCTGATCCCCTCCGAGGCCGAGCTCGGCGCGCATTACGGCGTCGCGATCGGCACCGTGCGCAAGGCGATCGATCAGCTCGTCAGCGACGGCGTGCTGGAGCGCCAGCAGGGCCGCGGCACCTTCGTGCGCCGCGCGCGGTTCAATTCCTCGCTGTTCCGCTTCTTCCGCTTCCAGTCGGAAAGCGGCGAGCGCCGCGTGCCGCAAAGCCGCATCCTGCGGCGCAAGGCGATGCCGGCGACTTCGGCTGTCGCGTCGGCGCTGCGCATTGGCGTCGGCGAGCCGGTCATCAGCCTGTCGCGCCTGCGGCTGATCGACGACGTGCCGCTGCTCGCCGAGGAGATCTGGCTCGAGAGGTCGCGCTTCGAGGCGCTGCTCGCGCTGGCGACTTCCGAGTTCGGCGACCTGTTGTATCCGCTCTACGAGGATCGCTGCGGCCAGGTCGTGGTCTCCGCCGATGAAATCCTCACCGTCGAGATCGCGACCGAGATGCAATCTCGCCTGCTGCGGCTCGAGGCCAACGCACCGCTGATCGTGATCGAGCGTCTGGCCTTCGATCTGGAGCGGCGGCCGATCGAATGGCGCCGCTCGCGCGGGCCGGCGGATCGCTTCCGCTACCACGCCGAGATCAGGTAGCGCGGCAACCAAACACAACAACATAAGAATTCACAGGGAGAAGAAATGGCAAACTGGTACAGCGAATGCTCGCCGCTCGAGCGGCGCACTTTCTGGGCAAGTTTTGGCGGCTGGGGGCTCGATGCGCTCGACGTCCAGATGTTCAGCCTCGCCATTCCGGCGCTGATCACGGCATTCGGGATCAGCAAGGCCGATGCCGGGCTGCTCGGCTCGGTCACGCTGTTCTTCGGCGCGTTCGGCGGCTGGCTCGGCGGCGCGCTCGGCGACCGTTTCGGACGGGTGCAGGCGTTGCAGATCACGGTCGCGACCTTTGCGCTCGCGACCTTCGCCTCGGCCTTCGCGATGAACTACAGCCAGCTCGTGGTCCTGAAGGCCATTCAAGGCATCGGCTTCGGCGCCGAATGGGCCTGTGGTGCGGTGCTGATGGCCGAGATCATTCGCGCCGAGCATCGCGGCAAGGCGCTCGGCGCCGTGCAGAGCGCCTGGGCGGTCGGCTGGGGGGCGGCCGTGCTGCTCTCGGCCCTGGTCTTCACCTATGCGCCGGCCGAGATCGCCTGGCGCATCCTGTTCGCGGTCGGCCTGATCCCCGCGCTGCTGATCCTGTATATCCGCCGCGGGCTGAAGGAGCCGCCGCGCGCCGCAACGCGCGAGGCCGAGCCGCCGTTCTTCGCCACGCTCGCCGGCATCTTTCACCGCGACGTGCTGCGCTCGACCTTGATCGGAGGCCTGTTCGGGATCGGCGCCCACGGCGGCTATGCGGCGCTGACGACGTTCCTGCCGACCTATCTGCGCGAGGTGCGGCATCTCTCGGTGCTCGGCTCCAGCGGCTATCTCGCCGTGATCATTGTCGCCTTCTTCTGCGGCTGCGTGGTCTCGGGCATCATCAGCGACCGGATCGGGCGGCGCGCCAACGTGACGCTGTTCGTCGGCGCCTGCGTCGTGACGGTGCTGGTCTATATCTTCGCGCCGCTCTCCAATTCGCAGATGCTGGTGCTCGGATTCCCGCTGGGCTTCTTCTCAGCGGGCATCCCCGCCAGCATGGCGGCGCTGTTCAGTGAGCTCTATCCGGCAGGCGTGCGCGGCACCGGCGTCGGCTTCTGTTACAATTTCGGCCGCATCGTCTCCGCGGCGTTCCCCTTCCTGGTCGGCTACCTCAGCGATCACATTGGCCTCGGTGCTGCGATCGGGATCGACGCGGCGTTTGCCTATTCGCTGGTGCTGGTTGCGGTGCTGATGCTGCCGGAAACCCGCGGCAAGGTTTTCGAGCAGGCCGTCGCCACGCGCGCGTGATGATGAGGAATGATCATGACATCGTACGAACATGGGCTGACGCGGCGCCGGTTTGCCGCGGGAGTGGTTGCCGCGCTATCGGCAGGCGGATTGGCGCGCAAGGTGAGGGCTGAGGTGCCGAAACTCGCGATCGATACCCACGCCCACGTCTTCCATCGCGGGCTGAAGCTCGCGCCGGGCCGGCGCTACGCGCCCGACTACGACGCGCCGCTTGCGCTCTATCTGCAGCAGCTCGACCAGAACGGCATCACCAACGGCGTATTGGTGCAGCCGAGCTTTCTCGGCACCGACAATTCCTATCTGGTCGAATGCCTGACGGCGACCAACGGCCGCCTGCGCGGCATCGCCGTGGTCGACGTTGCAGTCGCTGCCGACGAGCTTCGCGCGCTTGATCGCGCCGGCGTTGCGGGCATCCGTCTCAATCTGGTCGGCCAGAAGCTGCCTGATCTTTCGTCGCCGGAGTGGACGGCGCTGCTGGCGCAGATCAGGACGCTCGACTGGCAGGTCGAGATCCAGCGCAACGCGAGCGATCTCGCAACGCTCGCGCCAACGCTGCTCGACCAGGGCGTGAAAGTCGTGCTCGATCATTTCGCATTGCCTGATCCAAAGCTCGGCATCGACGATCCCGGATTCCGGTCGGTCCTCAAGCTTGGCGCGACACGCAATGTCTGGGTCAAGATCTCCGCGCCCTATCGCAACGGCGCGGCCGGTGAGGCGTTCGCGAAGCAGGCCTATCCGCTGCTGCGTCAGGCTTTCGGCGTCGACCGGCTGCTGTGGGGCAGCGACTGGCCGCATACGCAATTCGAGGCGACGCAGAGCTACGCCAAGAACAGAAAATTTCTCGACGATCTTGTCACCGATGCCGATGAGCGCGCGCGCGTGCTCGCATCGCCGCGCGAGCTGTTTCGCTTCTAGAAGCATGATCCGGAAAAGTGCGAAGCGGTTTTCCGAAGAGATCATGCTCAAACAAGGACGCGCGATTGTACCGAGTGCTCTGAAGGGCGTCGTTGCTGCTGTGCTACGATGACGCCATCGGAACGACCGGCACAAGGACACGCAAGATGCAGCGCCGCTATATCACTGTCGACGTTTTCACCGATCGCGCCTTCGGCGGCAACCCGCTCGCCGTGGTGCTCGACGCCGAAGGGTTGTCGAGCGAAGAGATGCAGGCGATCGCGACCGAGTTCAACTATTCCGAGACGACCTTCGTGCTGCCGCCGCAGGACAAGGCCAACGACGCCCAGGTTCGCATCTTCACGCCGGTGAGAGAATTGCCGTTTGCCGGGCATCCCAATGTCGGCACCGCCTTCGTGCTGGCACAGCTTGCGAAGGAGCCGAAGCCACGTCTGATCTTCGAGGAGAAGGCGGGGTTGGTCCCGGTCGATATCGCGCGCGAGGGCGGCAGGGTCGTTGCCACTGAACTGACCGCGCCGCAGCCGCTGTCGCGCCTGGCGCAGTGCTCCGCCGGCGAGGTCGCGAGCCTGATCTCGCTCACGGCAGACGACATCAGGACGGATCGCCAGGCACCGCAGGTGGTCGGCGTCGGAACGCCGTTCCTGGTCTTTGAGGTCGCGTCGCGCGATGCGGTGCGGAGGGCAAAACCGGATGCGGCAGCGTTCGCGCGCTTCTTCCCGCGTGACGGAGCCTTCTCCGCGTACTTCTACACGCGCGACGTCCCCGTCGCGGAGGCGCCGTGCGATCTGCAGGCACGGATGTTCTTTCCGGGATCGAGCGGCCTGATCGAGGACCCGGCGACCGGCAGCGCCACGGTCGCCGCGGCCGCGCTGCTTGCCACGCTCGATCCATTGCGCGACGGCGACCTGAAGCTGACGGTCGGCCAGGGTTTCGACATGGGCCGGCCGAGCCTGCTGCTGACCCGCGTGCGCAAGCAGGATGGCGCAGTCGTATCCGCGCATGTCGGCGGGGCCTGTGTGCAGATGATGCAGGGGACGTTGCGCCTGGAGGGGAAAGGCTAGACCTGCGGCGCGGCCAGATTCTCTATCTTGACGCCGTCGCGGTCCTCGATGATCTCGGCGATCCAGCGGCGGTGGCAGTGTTCGTGGTCGCGCTCGTAGCAGAGGATGCAGACCGGGCCGGATTTCTTGACCAGTGCCGACAGCTCGTCGAGTTCCTCCTTGGCCTGCACCGTCTTGAGGTGCGCCGAATAGATCTTGTGCAGCAGCGCATATTGCCCGCTGCGCGCCGCCTCCCGTCCGCTCTTCGGGGTGCCGAGGCCGCGGAGGTGGACGTAGCCGATGCCCCGCTCGTCGAGGCCGGCAGCGAGCTGGCTCTTGGAAAAGCCGGGGCGGCGCGAAGAGGCCACCGCGCGGACATCGACCAAGAGCTTAACGCCGGCGTGCTGCAGCTCGTCGAGCACGGCCTTCGACGGCGTCTGCTCGTAGCCGATGGTGAACAGCTTTTTTGCCTTCGCCATCGGCTTTCCCTCACTTCACCCGTTCGATCAGTTCCATCGCGCCCGCGGGCGCGCGGATCTTGCCCTCGTGGATCACGTAGGCGAACACGTCGCGCGGCGCCTTCTTCGGCGCTGATTTGTCGACCCGCGGCAGGTCGTCCGGCTCGCTGCCGCCGGCCCAGTCCTGAAACCGCTTGGCCCAGGCGTCGAGCTGCTTCGGCGGATAGCAGGTCTTCAGTTCGTCATTGCCCTTCTGCAACCGGGCATAGACGAAGTCGCTGGCGACGTCGGCAATCGCCGGATATTTGCCGTGCTCGGCGAATACCACGGGCACCTGGTGCTCGCGAATGAGGGCGATGAACTCGGGCACGCAGAAGCTGTCGTGACGGACCTCGACGACATGGCGCAGCGCGCGGCCGTCGAGCTTGCGCGGCAGCAGTTCGAGGAATTTTCCGAAATCGGCGCCGTCGAATTTCTTGGTCGGCGCGAACTGCCAGAGCACCGGGCCGAGCCGGTCCTTCAGCTCCAGCACGCCCGAATCATAGAACCGCTTCACCGAATCGCCGGCCTCGGCGAGCACGCGGCGGTTGGTGGCAAAGCGCGGCCCCTTCAGCGAGAAGATGAATCCATCGGGCACTTCGCTCGCCCATTTGCGAAAGCTCTCCGGCTTCTGCGATCCGTAATAGGTGCCGTTGATCTCGATCGAGGTCAGCTTGGAGGCGGCGTAGGACAGCTCCTTCGCCTGCGTCAGCTTCTCGGGATAGAACACCCCGCGCCACGGCTCGAAGGTCCAGCCGCCGATGCCGATATAGATGTTGCCTGCGTCTGTCTTAGCATCTGTCTTGGTCTTGGTCGCCTTGGTGGGAGCTTTGGCCACGACTGCACTCATCGCGAGGAGGGGGAACAGGGATCGAGAGTAGTCAAAATAATCGTGATTGGCCAGTTTGCCAGAATGCTGCGCGGGAGCTTATCGTGGTTGTCGCTCTTCGCTACGATGCGCGAAAATGGAGAACAACACATGCGCACGCTGGTTGCGGCCGCCCTCCTGATCACGTCCTCCGCTGCCATATCGTCCGCTGCAATGGCTGACGAGGTCGACGATGCGCACAAGCTCGCGATCACCGGTCGCGACGCCTACTGGAATTGTCTCGCCCGCGAATATCCCCGCGACAGCAACAAGACGATGTCCGACCAGGAGTTCAGTTCGCTGATCGCCAATGTCTGTCCCTCGGAGCGGCAGAATTTTCGGGTGTCGCTGATCGACTTCCTGTCGTTGCAGTTTCCCAAGCAGGATGCCGACGCCAATCTGACGACGGCCAACCGCGCGATCGAGCTGGCGCAGAAGGACATCGTGACCGCCTTCACCCGCCGCAGGGCCGCGGCGAAATAGGTTCCCGAATCCTGTTGCGGCCGGCCGATTTTTGATATCAATCCGCGGAGGCGAGGGGATTGATGGGCATGAGGTCACAATCGACGGCAGGCTTCCTGGGCGCAGTGGTCGCGGCCATCGCGCTGGCGGCGGCGTTCATCTATGGGCCGTCGCCGAGCCAGCTCCGTAACCCGACCAAGCCCGCAGCCGTGCAGCCGCAGGCGGCGCCCGCCGCCGAGGCCGCGCCGGCGGCCGCGGCGCCACGCGGCCCGGTGATCCGGGAAGTCCCCAACAACTAGCGCCTCTGCCCCCTTTGCAGACCGCCCCTTGCGGATCGCATGGGGGCTACTTATCTGGCTCATAACGGCGACGTTGCAGCTTAAGGGCTCCGGCGCTGGGACGACCACGACATTGTTTGGCTGCGCCGGATGTACGCGCGCCCCTTGTTCGTGGTCGTTGGCATTTTCAGGGGTATTTTGCCCCGTTTTCCCGCTTCCCGAGACCGCGTTTGGGCCGGCCCGCCTTGGCAGCGGGGGAGGCTGCGGCTATACGCTGGCGCTCATGAATGACGCCATCAAGCTAGCCCCCGAAACCGCCTCGCAGGCAGCAAGTTTGCCGCAGCTTTCGGTGGTCGTCCCGACCTTCAACGAACGCGACAATGTCACGGTGCTGTACCGCCGGCTCGACGCGACCCTGAAGGACGTCTCCTGGGAGGTCATCTTCGTCGATGACAATTCGCCCGACGGGACCTGGGACGTGGTGCGCACCCTGGCGCGGAAGGATTCCCGCGTGCGCTGCATCCGCCGGATCGGCCGGCGCGGCCTGTCCGGCGCCTGCATCGAGGGCATCCTGGCGTCGAGCGCGCCCTATGCCGCGGTCATGGACGCCGACCTCCAGCATGACGAGACCCAGCTCCCGAAGATGGTCGCGCTGCTGCAGAGCGGCGAGGCCGAGCTCGTGGTCGGCAGCCGCTATATCGAGGGCTACAAGACCGAAGGCTTCAACAAGCAGCGCGCCGGCGCCAGCGCCTTTGCCACCGAGATCGCGCGCCGCTCGTTGAAGGTCGAGATCGCCGATCCGATGAGCGGCTTCTTCATGATCCGCCGCGACCGTTTCGAGCAGCTTGCACCACAGCTCTCGACCCAGGGCTTCAAGATCCTGCTCGACGTCGTTGCGACGGCGGAGGGCAAGCTGCGCGCGGTCGAGATTCCCTACACATTCGGTGCCCGCCAGCATGGCGAGAGCAAGCTTGACTCGATGGTCGCGCTCGACTTCCTTGGCCTGGTGCTCGCGAAGCTGACCAACGATCTGATCTCGCTGCGCTTCATTCTGTTCGCCGCGGTCGGCGGGCTCGGCCTGCTGGTGCATCTCAGCGTGCTGTTCATCGCGCTGGAATTGTTCAAGGCGCCGTTCCCGGAGGCGCAGGCCACCGGCGCGATCGTCGCCATGACCAGCAACTTCATCCTCAACAATTTCCTGACCTATCGCGACCAGCGGCTGAAGGGCTTTGGCATCCTGCGCGGCCTGCTGCTGTTCTATCTGGTCTGCAGCGTCGGCCTGCTCGCCAATGTCGGCGTCGCATTCTCGGTCTACGACCAGGAGCCGATCTGGTGGCTTGCGGGCGCGGCCGGCGCGCTGATGGGCGTGGTGTGGAACTACGCGATGTCCGGGCTGTTCGTCTGGCGCAAGCGATGACGGTGGCATGAACGCGAACGAGGCGCGGCTGGCCCGGAACACCGCTCTTGCGGTGTGCGCGCTGGTCGTGTTGCGGCTGGCCGCCGCCGCATGGACGCCGCTGACCTTCGACGAAGCCTATTACTGGATGTGGTCGAAGGCGCTCGCCGGCGGCTACTACGACCATCCGCCGATGGTGGCGGTCGTGATCCGGCTCGGCACCATGATCGCGGGCGACACGCCGTTCGGCGTGCGGCTGGTGTCGATCCTGCTCGCGTTGCCGATGAGCTGGGCGATCTACCGGGCAGCCGAGATCCTGTTCGGCGGCCGGCGCATCGCCGCCAGCGCAACCATCCTGCTCAATGTCACGCTGATGGCCGCCGTCGGCACGCTGATCGTGACGCCGGATGCGCCGCTGCTGGTTGCTGCGAGCTTCCTGCTGTATTCGCTGGCAAAGGTGCTGGAGAGCGGCCGCGGCGCCTGGTGGCTTGCGGTCGGCGTCAGCGCAGGCCTGGCGCTGCTCTCGAAATACACGGCGCTGTTCTTTGGACCCGCGATCCTGATCTGGCTTGCTGTCGTGCCGAAGCTGCGGCGCTGGTATCTCTCGCCATGGCTCTATCTCGGCGGCCTGGTTGCGGCCGGCCTGTTTGCGCCGGTCATCCTCTGGAATGCCGATCACCACTGGGTGTCGTTCATCAAGCAGATGGGCCGCGCCCGGATCGAGGACTTCCGCCCGAACTACATCGCCGAGCTGATCCCGACGCAGTTTGCATTCGCGACGCCCTTGGTCTTCATCCTCGGTGTGATGGGCCTCTATGCGCTCTACCGGCGCCGCGCCGGCGCGATGCCCGCGCGCGTGCTGGTCAACACGATGTTCTGGACCATCGTGGTCTACTTCACCTGGCACGCGCTGCATGCGCGGGTCGAGGCCAACTGGTTCGCGCCGGTCTATCCGGCCTTTGCGGTGGCGGCCGCGGTCGCGGCGATCCAGGTGCAGTGGGCGCCGCGCGAGCAGCGCACGATCGATTTCTGCCGCCGCTGGGCCGCGCCCACAGGCGTCGTGCTGTTCGCGCTGCTGATCGTGCAGGCCAACACCGGCATGCTCTCGGGCTATCGCCGCGACGCCACCGTGCGCAGCGTCGGCGTCGGCTGGCAGGAGCTCGCGGGCGAGATCGAGGCGGTGCGCGCGCGCACAGGCGCGACCTGCGTGCTGTCGCCGGACTACGGCACCACCGGCTGGCTGGCCTTCTACCTCCCCAAGGGCACCTGCGTCGCTCAGCAGGGCCAGCGCATTCGCTGGGTCAATATGCCTGAGCCGAGCCCGGCGCAGCTGGCCGGCAAGCTGCTGTATGTGCACGAGGTCGAGCAGCCGATGCCGGCCTCGGTGCGCGACAATTTCGCCCATGTCGAAACCGTGGCCGAGGCCAAACGCATGCGTGGGCCGCTGGTCATCGAGAATTACGCGCTCGATCTGCTTGATGGCGCCAAGGGCGACGTCTTCGACCGGTCGCCGCCGCCGGAACTGCAGTAAAACCTTCGCCGTTGCATGTCGGATCGTCCGGTTCCGGCTCGTCTTCCAGGGAACCCGTCAACCATGCGAGGTTCCAACCATGACCAGTTCCGTCCTCAAGCCCGCTGCCGAACTCGCCAGCACCAACATCAGGCGCTTTCCCAATGAGAGCGCCGAGTATCGCCGGGCACGCCAGGCGCTGCTCGTCGAGGAGATCGAGCTGCGCCGGCACATCGCGCGCGTTGCCGAGCTGCGTCGCGCATTGCCGCCGGGCGGCGAGGTGACCCGGGCGTATGAGTTCATGGGCGAGTCCGGCGCGGCCTCACTCGCCGACCTCTTCGGCAACAAGCAGACGCTGATCATCTACAGCTACATGTTCGGCCCGCAGCGCGAGAAGCCGTGCCCGATGTGCACATCGTTCATGAGCACGTGGGAGGAGAAGCTGCCGGATATCGAGCAGCGCGTTGCGTTGGTGTTCGTGGCGCGCTCGCCGATCGCGCGGCTGATCGAGGCGAAGAAGGCGCGCGGCTGGACTCGTCACAGGGTCTATTCGGATGCGTCGGGCGATTACACGCGTGACTATGTCAGCAAGGATGACAGCGACGTGCCCGGCTACAATGTCTTCACCCGCCACGACGGCGCAATCCGGCATTTCTGGGCCGGCGAAATGGGCTCCGGCACGGTCGATCCCGGCCAGGACCCGCGCGGCGCGCCGGACATGGATCCGCTCTGGACCCTGCTTGACACCACGCGCGAGGGGCGCGGCGCGGACTGGTATCCGAAGCTCAGCTATTGAGAGATGGTTTTTGCTCGATCCCCGCTCGATTACGGGGCGATCGGCAAGGAAATTCTCCCTAGGATTTATCTCGGCATGCGGTAGCGGAACCGGGTGCCGGAATGTCCCATCATGGGACAAAAAAGCCGTTTTGGCGGTCCAATGCCATCTTAAAAAAGCCCTACGCCACAGGCACTTCCCGCGTTGCAGGGGATCGCATCCGGTTAAGTCGCATTTAACTAAAAGTCGCCTTAATGGCCGTCTGTGCCCCCGCGCGACGTTGAGCCGAACATCGTTCGACGATGCGTCGAGTGAGGGACAAAGGTGGACCTGTTTTGAGCGCCGGGCGTATGAGTACGAGTGCGAGTGCGTATGTTCTTGGGGCACCAAGCCGCAAGAAAACCTCCCGAAAAATCCTCCCACAGCATTTCCTCGGCAGCGCCGCGGTGGCGGGGCTGGTGCTGGGCTGCGCCTGGACCGTCTATGCCAACATTTTTGCGGCGAGCGTCTATCCGTCGGTCGGCAATGCGTCGCTTGACGCGCCGGTGGCGAAGCGGCCGGCCGCCGTTGCCGCGCGGCCCGCACCCGCGTTCAACGAGGTGTTCGCGTCCCTGACGCCGACGCCGGCGGCGCCCGCCAAGACCGAGGTTGCAAAGACCGAGGTCGCGACGTCGGAAGCCCCGACACCGTCACTTATGTTTAACGATCGGTTTGCGGCGGCCTCGCCTGGGGGCGTCGCGTCCAGCGTCGTGGCCGACGCCGCACCGCAGATCGACCCGATCAAGCAGGCCGCTGAACCCAAGGTCGCCGTAGCGGCGAGGGCGGTGGCGACGGCAGAGCTCGCCGAGACATCGAAGCCGTTGCCGGCGCCGAAGTCGGTCGAGACCGCCAGGAAGCAAGCCGCCGCCAATCTGAAGGTGGCGCTCAACGATCCTGCTGCGACGGTTGAACCCAAAGCGGCCGAGAAGGCGCCCGAGGCCAAGCAGGCGACGAAATCCGCAGGCGTCCGTGACATGGCCGCGCGCGCCAAGGCCGCGGTGCTGTCGATCGCATCGAGCGAGCGGCAGACCATGGTCGAGAAGCTGTGGGGCAAGCGCGAGTCGAGCGGCGGGCTGCTCTCCTTCGCTTCCGCCGATGCCAGTGTCACCGGCAGCATCCCCTCGACGCTGGACCAGAACCCGATGCTCGGCGGCTCGCCGCCCTATGACCGCCAGACCGCGGTCTACGACATCTCGGCCAAGACCGTGTATTTGCCGGACGGCACGCGCCTCGAGGCGCATTCCGGCCTCGGCTCCCGGCTCGACGATCCCAGGTCCTCGCATATGAAGATGGTCGGCGTGACGCCGCCGCACATTTACGAGCTCAAGCCGCGTGAGGCGCTGTTCCACGGCGTGCCGGCGCTGCGGCTCAATCCGATCGGCGGCGAGGGCAAGATCTTCAACCGCGACGGCCTGCTCGCGCACACCTTCATGCTTGGCCCGAACGGCGACTCCAACGGTTGCGTCTCGTTCAAGGACTATTACGCGTTCCTCGACGCCTACCGTAACAAGGGCATCCGCCGCCTCGCAGTCTTGGCGAGGGTTCAGTAAGCGCCGTCCTGCCGGGGGCGCTGCCCCCACGGCGTGATTGACGCGAGGCAGCCCCCGTACCTGTCCGAAGGTCGCAGTCCCGTCCCTTGAAAGGTCGCTGGCAGCGCTATATCCTGCGAAATATAAGGGTGCCAGGGCCAACAGCGCCGCGCTCCCGTGGGTCGCAGAACCCGGGGAGCAGGGGAGGGAAGCATGAGCCGGTCGCCAGGCGTCGTGCACGCGGACAAGGTTCTCGACGTGCTGGCCGGAGGCGGGGCGCCATCCGACCTGTCGGCGTCGTGGCGTCGGTCCGGCCATTTGCATGCGCTCGATCCGGCGAGCCGCCTGCCTTCGCATCGTCTCGGCCAGGCTGAAATCGCCGCTGCACAGCAGCGCCTCGGTGAATTCTTGAAGGTCGCCCAGAGCACGCTCGACCGGCTGTTCCTTGCGGTGGGTGGGGTCGGCTGTTCAGTGCTGCTCGCGGACCGCGACGGCGTCGTCGTCGACCGGCGCGGTGCGGGCGCCGATGATGCGACGTTCGACGCCTGGGGGCTTTGGACCGGTGCGGTCTGGAGCGAGAAGTACGAGGGGACCAATGGCATCGGCACCTGCATCGTGGAGAAGCGTCCGCTGTCGATCGACCGCGAGCAGCACTTCTTCACGCGCAATTCCGGACTGTTCTGCACCACCGCGCCGATCTTCGACGAGCATGGCGAGCTTGCCGCCGCGCTCGATGTTTCCTCTTGCCGGGCAGACCTGACCGACGGATTTTCCCGGCTGATCGCGACCACGGTGACGGACGCTGCGCGCGCGATCGAAGCCGAGAATTTTCGCCGTGCGTTTCCTGATGCGCGAATTCTGCTGACACCGCGCAGCGAGCGCGCCGTCAATTCGCTGCTCGCGGTCGATCGCGACGATCTCGTGATCGGTGCGACGCGCGCCGCGCGCCGCGCACTCGGCCTCAACGCGGCGTCGCTGGCGCGGCCATTGCCGGCGGCCGATCTGATCGGCGAGACGCGCGATGATGGCGGTCTGGCTGCCGCGGAACGTGCAGCGTTGCAGCGCGCGCTGGCGCGTGCCGGTGGCAACGTGTCGAAGGCCGCCAAGGACCTCGACATGTCCCGCGCCACATTGCACCGCAAGCTCAAGCAGCTCGGCCTGCACCGCTAGAGCATACCCGAGAGGCCTAGAACCAGCGTCCGAAGCGCTGGCGCGCCTGTGCCAATTTGCGGCGCACTCTGTCTCAGATTTGCGACAGTTCCCCTGCGGCCCTTGGGGCGGGCCCCTGTTCTGTCCGCCTGATTTGACCGAGCGTCCCGGCCAACGCCGTGTGCATCGGCGTGCCAACGGAGGAACACATGAACAAGGTTGACATGCAGTCCGTGCTCAAGGCGCCGTTCGCCAAGCGCTACGGCAATTTCATCGGCGGCGAATGGCGCGAGCCCCGTTCCGGAAAGTATTTTGAGAACATTTCGCCGGTGACCGGCCTTCCGGTCTGCGAGATCCCGCGCTCCGACGCGTCGGATATCGAGGCCGCGCTCGATGCCGCGCACGCGGCCAAAGAAGCATGGGGCAAGACCAGCGTCGCCGAGCGCTCGCTGATCCTCAACCGGATCGCCGACCGGATGGAGGCCAATCTCGAAAAGCTCGCGACCGCCGAGACCTGGGACAACGGCAAGCCGATCCGCGAGACGATGGCCGCCGACATGCCGCTGGCGATCGATCACTTCCGTTACTTCGCCAGCGCAATCCGTGGACAGGAAGGCTCGATCTCGGAGATCGACCACGACACGATCGCCTATCACTTCCACGAGCCGCTCGGCGTCGTCGGCCAGATCATTCCCTGGAATTTCCCGATCCTGATGGCGGTCTGGAAGCTTGCACCGGCGCTCGCCGCCGGCAACTGCGTCGTCCTCAAGCCGGCCGAGCAGACGCCGGCCTCGATCATGGTGTTGCTCGAGCTGATCGGCGACCTGCTGCCGAAGGGCGTGCTGAACGTCGTCAACGGTTTCGGCCTCGAGGCCGGCAAGCCGCTGGCCTCGTCGAACCGGATCGCCAAGATCGCCTTCACCGGCGAGACCACGACGGGCCGGCTGATCATGCAGTATGCCTCGCAGAACCTGATCCCGGTGACGCTCGAACTCGGCGGCAAATCGCCCAACATCTTCTTCAAGGACGTTCTGGAGGAAGACGACGATTTCTTCGACAAGGCCGTCGAAGGCTTCGTGATGTTCGCGCTCAACCAGGGCGAGGTCTGCACCTGTCCGAGCCGCGCGCTGATCCAGGAATCGATCTATGACCGCTTCATGGAACGCGCGCTGAAGCGTGTCGAAGCGATCACGCAAGGTAGCCCGCTCGACCCGACCACCATGATCGGCGCGCAGGCGTCCTCCGAGCAGCTCGAGAAGATCCTCTCCTACATCGACATCGGCAAGAAGGAAGGCGCCGAGGTGTTGACCGGCGGCGAGCGCAATAATCTCGGCGGCGGGCTGTCGGGCGGCTACTATGTCAAGCCGACCGTGTTCAAGGGCCACAACAAGATGCGCATCTTCCAGGAGGAGATCTTCGGACCCGTGGTGTCCGTGACTACCTTCAAGAACGACGAGGATGCGCTCTCGATCGCCAACGACACGCTCTACGGCCTCGGTGCCGGCATCTGGAGCCGCGACGTCAATCGCTGCTACCGGTTCGGCCGGGCCATCCAGGCCGGCCGGGTGTGGACCAATTGCTACCACGCCTATCCCGCGCATGCGGCGTTCGGCGGCTACAAGCAGTCCGGTGTCGGCCGCGAGAACCACAAGATGATGCTCGACCACTACCAGCAGACCAAGAACATGCTGGTGAGCTACAGCCCGAAGAAGCTCGGCTTCTTCTGATATCCCGGCTGCCCCCGCGCTCGGGGGACGAAGACGACAGGCTTCGGCGGGGTGTCCCGCCGGAGCCTGCATTATGGAGGACGAGATGGCTGACAAGGTGACCGCGACGCCTGCTGCGCTGGAGCTGATTGCCGAGATCATCGCCGATCATGGGCCGGTGCTGTTTCACCAGTCCGGCGGCTGCTGCGACGGTTCGTCGCCGATGTGCTATCCGCAAGGTGACTTCCTGATCGGCGATCATGACGTCAATCTCGGCGAGATCGGCGGGGCGCCGTTCTATATCAGCGGTTCGCAATACGACGTCTGGAAGCACACTGATCTGATCATCGACGTCGTTCCCGGCCGCGGCGGCATGTTCTCGCTCGACAATGGCCGCGAGCGCCGGTTCCTGACCCGGTCCGAGATCTGCGCGCTGCCGCCGCGCGCGCCGGACTAGGGCGGTCCGGCGTCGATCTGGAACTGGAGGCCATTGTCGCTATACTGCACTGATCCAGGGCGAGTCCCGACTCGGCAGCGGATCCGGTGCAAAGCGAACATGTCTCCGACACCCCCCATCGAAACTCCGCCGCCGATCACGACCGAAGCGTTCGTCGATGCTAGCGCGGCCGTTGCCCGTCTCGAGGAGATCTACGAGCGCAACACCGGATTCCTGCGCAGTCGCTTCGAGGCCTATGTCAACGGGGTGCCGTTCACGACGCGGGTGCGGGCGCATTACCCGTTCGTCCGCATCACGACTTCGTCGCATGCCCGGCTCGATTCCCGTCTTGCCTACGGTTTTGTCGCGGGCCCCGGCGTCCACGAGACCAGCATCACGCGGCCGGATATTTTCCGGACCTACCTCACCGAGCAGATCGGGCTCCTGATCAAGAACCATAACGTGGCGGTCGAGATCGGCGAGTCCAACGAGCCTATACCGATCCATTTCGCTTACCGGCGCGACATCAATATCGAGGCGGCGCTGACCATCGCCGACAGTTCGGCCTTTACAAGGTCGCTGCGCGACGTGTTCGACACGCCGGACCTTGCCGCGATGGACGATGCGATCGCCGACGGCACGTTTGAACTGACGCCGGGCACGCCCGAGCCGCTGGCGCTGTTTCGCGCAGCGCGCGTCGATTACTCGCTGCGCCGGCTCTATCACTACACCGGCACCGATCCGGAGCACTTCCAGAATTTCGTGATCTTCACCAACTACCAGTTCTATGTCGACGCCTTCGCGCAATCGAGCCTGCAGCGTCTCGCCGCGGGTGAGGAGGGCCTCGAAGCGTTCGTCGCGCCCGGCAATGTGATCACCCACAACGCGCTGGCAGGCGGCGGCACTGTCGGGACGGCATCGGAACGCGTGCCGCAGATGCCGGCGTTTCATCTCGTCGAGCCCGGCTATCGCGGCATCACCCTGATCAATATCGGGATCGGTCCGTCGAATGCGCGCAACATCACCGATCACGTCGCGGTGCTGCGGCCGCATGCCTGGCTGATGATCGGGCATTGCGCCGGCTTGCGCAACACGCAGCGGCTCGGCGATTACGTCCTGGCCCACGGCTATGTCCGCGAGGATCACGTGCTCGATCACGAGCTGCCGCTCTGGGTGCCGATCCCCGCGCTCGCCGAGATGCAGGTCGCGCTCGAGGAGGCGGTCGGCGAGGTGACCGGGCTCACCGGCTTCGAGCTCAAGCGCTTGATGCGCACCGGCACGGTCGCGAGCGTCGACAACCGCAATTGGGAGATCAGCGGGCCACAGGTGATCCGGCGGATGTCGCAATCGCGCTCCATCGCGCTCGACATGGAATCGGCGACGATCGCCGCCAACGGCTATCGCTTCCGCGTGCCCTACGGCACGTTGCTCTGCGTCTCCGACAAGCCGCTGCACGGCGAGATCAAGCTGGCGGGCATGGCGAGCGAGTTCTATCGCCAGCGCGTCGGCCAGCACCTTCAGATCGGACTGAAGGCGCTGGAGCGGCTCAAGCAGCAGGAATCCGAGCGCCTGCATTCGCGCAAGCTGCGCAGCTTCGCCGAGGTCGCGTTTCAGTGACGCCGTGCCGGGCGCGCGGCGATTACGCCGCGACACTCTTCCACAACTGCATCTCGGTGCCGATCGCGGCCTTGACCTGCGGCCGCGCCTGAATGCGTCCGAGATAGGCGGCCAGCGGCGGCCATTGCGCCACATCGACGCCGGCGGAGCGAAGCAACAGCAGAGCCCAGGCGAGATGCGCGTCCGCTACCGTGAAGCGGTCACCGACCAGAAACTCGCGGTCGGCGAGATGCGCTGATGGCACCGACAAGGTCTGTCCGATCCTGGCGCGCGGCTTGGCGAGCGATGCATCGTCCTTGTACCAGAAGGTCGGAAACAAAAATCCCTTGTGGATCTCGGTGCCGATGAAGCTGAGCCATTCCTGCAGGCGGTAGCGGTCCGGATGGCTGGGCGGCGGCGCGAGGCCGAGTTCGGGCTTCAGATCCGCGATGTACTGCAAGACCGCCGCGCTCTCCGTCAGCCGCTCGCCATTCTCGAGCACCAGCACCGGCACTGCGCCCTTCGGCGCGACGGCGCGGAAGTCGCCGTCATCCTCCAGCACTTTCTTGGTCCAGAGATGGACCATGTGGTAGCGCGCGTCGATGCCGGCCTCCATCAGCGCGATCCGGCTGGCGAGCGAGCAGGCCATCGGCCAAAAATAGAGCTCGAGCATGGTGGTGGTCTCAGGCGAGGGCGTTGCCGCGCGCGATGATCGCGAAGCGGTCGGACAGTTCGGCGAGCGCGACGTCGTGAATGAGTTTTGCGGCAATCGTGCCACCGATGCCGTCGGGCAGGTCGCGGGTGGCGCAGCTGTCGGCATCGATGGTGGTGCGGAAGCCGAGGTCGAGGGCGGCGCGGGCGGTCGAACTCACGCACATATGGGTCATGAAGCCGGCGAGCACGAGCTCCTTGCGACCGGTCGCGGCAAGCTGCGCGTTCAGCTCGGTGCCGGCGAAGGCGTTCGGCAATTGCTTCTCGATCACGATCTCGCCGGAACGCGGCTTGAGCGGCGCGACGATCGCGCCCCGCTCCGCGCTGCGATCGAACAGGCTTCCCGGCGCTCCCTTGTGCGCGATGTGGATGATCGCAGCGCCGCTTTCCCGCGCGCGGGCGAGCAATGCGGTGGCGCGCGCAATCGCAGGGTTGGCGTCGGGCAGGGCGAGGGGGCCGGCGAGATATTCGTTCTGGATATCGATCAGCACCAGGCAGCTGTCGCCGAGGCGGGGCGGGGTGAGGTCGATACCGGCAAGCTGCATCAAGGTTTTGGCGGCGGTCATGGTCCTGAGAACTCCGGAGGATGCGTCTTGTGAAAATATAGCCGCGGACCCGCCTGCCGTTATGCAGGAATATGCAGCCGGTGGCTGCGTTATTGCAGGCGAGCCTGAGGCGATGTAGCCTGACGCCATGAACTGGGACGACCTTCGCATCATCGCGGCCGTCAGGGACGAGGGCACCTATGCCGGCGCCAGCGCGCGGCTGCGCATTGACGAGACCACCGTCGGGCGCAGGCTGGCGCGGATCGAGCGCGCGCTGGGGCTGCGTTTGTTCGAGGCCGCCGACGGCGTCCGCAAGCCGACCCGGCAGTGCGACGTGGTGCTCGCGCACGTCCAGGCGATGGCCGCGCATGCCGAGGAAATCGGTCGGATCGGCGAGAGCCTGCCCGGGCCCGTCGGGCGGCTGCGCATCGCTTCCACCAACGCGATCGCGGAGGAAGTGCTGGCGCCGCGCACCAGCGAATTGCTGCGTGCCAATCCGGGCCTCACGCTGCAATTCCTGACCTCGAGCGACAACGTCAAGTTCTCGCGCTGGGAGGCCGATCTGGCGATCCGCCTGCGCAAGCCCGACAAGGGCGATTTTGCGATCTCGAAGCTCGCCGAAGTCAGGCTGTATTTCTTCGAGCCGGTCGCGACGTCAGCGGGAGAGGCGGTGGCGTGTGCCTATCCCGATGAGCTCGGCGGGATTCCGGAAATGCAGTTCCTGCGCGCGAAGCGGCTTCGTGCGCGCTGCGTGACCGACAATGTTCGGATCATCCGTAGACTGATCCAGTCGCATCAGGCGGTCGGCGTGCTGCCGGAGCATAGCTGCGTGGACCTGATGACGGATCGCCGTTTGCGCGCCACGCTGCTGCCGAGGCGGCGCGACGTCTGGCTTCTGGTGCAAAGCCATCTCAAGCGCGATGCGGCGACGCGCGTCACCATCGACTGGCTGCGCGCCTGCTTCCAGGATGTCGCGCGCAGCGAGTGAGGTGGCGACGGGGAGACGGATTTACCCTCCGTCATTCCGGGCTCGCGCCAGAGGCGCGCCCCGGAATGACGAGATCAAATCGCCGCTTTCAGATTGGCGAAGGCGTCCTGGACATATTTGGTGAGCTGGCGCTTGCCGCCTTGCTCGAGCCAGGTGTCGACGGCGATGCGCAGTGCGCCGCTCGCGGCCATCGCGACGAGGCGGAGGCGGTCGCGGCGGTCCTTGCCCGGCCACAATTCGCACAGCGTCTCGTAGACGACCTGCTCCCGATGCTGGTCGCTCCGATGCTTGCGGGAGCTCAGCACTTCGCTCTCGCGGATCAGGCGCGAAATCGCAACCGTCCGCGACGTCTGGAAGCGGGCGCACACATCCAGCAAGGCCTCGCGGACGATGTCGATCGGCGCGCCGGCCGCGGCATGGTCACGGATCGATGCCCTGAGCGCGTCATCATAGCCGGCGATGTGGGCGAGCAGGATGTCGTCCTTGCTCCTGAAATAGTAGAAGAAGGTCCTGCGCGAGATGCCGGCCGCCGCCGCGATCTCATCCAGCGTCGTCGCATCAAAGCCGTTGGCCAGAAACAGCTCCATGCCGACATCGGCGATGCGTTGCAGCGTCTCGCGGCGATTTCGCTCGCGCAGGCCTTCGGCTTTTGCAGGCGTCGGGGTTTTCGTCAATGTCTCGGGCATCGGCCGCTCTTCTCATGAATTGGTCGTCACGACAAAATCGCTTTGTGGCTTCAGGTTCGCGTGGCCATCGGCGTCAACGCGCGAAGCGGCGCGGTTGGATGCGCGTCATCCGGTCGCAGCCCGCGGTCGCGGCCATAAAACCGCCCAACACAATAATTACACCAAGTGTAATAATTACACCAAGTGTAAGTCAGTGGGGCCCCAATGACAACCTGCTCGCGCGTAGGCCGGATCAAGCTGATTCCGGCGGCAGATGGATTCGTGCGCAAGCGCGGGGCACTCTTTCGCGGCTGGGCGGCGGCGAACCTGCTCGGTCTTTTGGTCTCGGGCTGCGCGACGGCGACGCTGGATCAGGCCGGTTCACTCCGCTCCTACGACAATATGGAGCAATCGGACGGGATGTTGACCCGTTCGAAGCTGCGGGTGAGCAAGGACGAGGTGCTGGCAGCGAAGACGATCAGGATCGTGCCCACCGTGTTCTCCGACGGAACGTCGGTGCCCTTCACGGCCGTACAGCGCAGGCTCGTCACCAATGCCGCCGACCGCGCATTGTGTGCGGGCCTGAGCGAACGCTTCTACGTGGTTGCGTCGGAGCCGGCCGACCTGACCGTTCACGCCGTCATCACGCATGTGGTGCCGACCGATCCGACCGCGGTCGGCGTCTCCAAGGGGGTGTCGGTGGCGAAGACGATTCTGCTGCCCGGCGTGCCGGTGCCCGTTCCGCGCATTCCAGTGGGGCTCGGCAGCCTGTCGCTTGAAGCCGAGGCGCGCGATCCGGCCGGACAGCAGAAGGCGGCGATGGTTTGGGGCCGTGCGGCGAGTGCCTTCGACAACGGGCGGATGTCGGAGGAGGGGGATGCATACGGCCTTGCGGCATCGTTCGGCGGCGATTTCAGCCAGATGCTGGTCACCGGCGTGACGCCGTTCGGCGGCGTGCCATCGATGCCCTCGATGCAGAGGCTGGGCTTCCTGCTCGGCGGCGCGCCGAAATATCCGGCCTGCGAAGCGTTCGGACGCGCACCGGGTCTCGTCGGCATGGTCGGCGACAGCGCCGGCGTGCCGCCGGACTGGACCGACAAGGGACCGGTTGCGGCGAAGGTGGAGTGAGGCGGCCGGCACGCGTACGAATGTTCGCGTGCACACGGCTGTAACGGGGCACCGCCGTGGCACAATTCGCGTATCCTGCTCTGCGCGGACTTGCCGCAAAACAGAAGGTGCCAGCACAGACAGATTGCGATAACGTCTGTTTGCCGTGGTCCATTCGGCCAGCCGTCAACCCGTCGGTGGCGCCAATGCAGCAGATTGCGGAATGGCTCGAGAAGCTTGGGCTTGGGCAATACGCGCTGCGTTTTGCCGAGAACGGCATCGATGCTGGCGTTCTTCCCGAATTGACGGATGAAGACTTCGACAGGCTCGGAGTCCTGCTCGGCCATCGCCGCAAGATGCTGCGCGCCATCGCCGATTTCAATCAGGCCGAACTGATCGCCGCGCCGGTTTCATCGCACGATGCCGAGCGACGCCATCTCACCGTGATGTTTTGCGACCTGGTCGGTTCGACGGCGTTGTCGGCTCGTCTCGATCCCGAGGACATGTGGGAAGTGATCCGCGCCTATCGTGCGGCCTGTGCGCGGGTAATCGCGACATATGATGGCGTTGTTGCCAGATTTATCGGCGACGGGATCCTCGCATATTTCGGCTACCCGCGTGCGCATGAAGACGATGCGGAGCGCGCAGTGCGCGCCGGGCTCGACGTCATCGCCGCGATCGGCAAGCTCGAGACCCGAGCTGACGAGGGGGTCGCGGTGCGGATCGCAATTGCGAGCGGGCTCGTCGTGGTCGGCGACCTCGTCTCCGGCGGTGCTTCGGAGGAGCAGGCGCTCGTCGGCGATGCGCCGAACGTCGCCGCGCGGCTGCAGAGTCTGGCGGAGCCGGGCGTGGTCGTCGTTGCCTCCTCGACACGCCGGCTGCTCGGCAATCTGTTCACGCTTCGCAACCTCGGTCGTCGCGAGGTCAAGGGTATCTCCGAGCCGATCGCGGTGTGGGCTGTCGAGGGCGAGCCGGCTTCGGAAAGCCGCTTCGAGGCCGTGCGGACCGCGCGCTCGATCGGCTTCGTCGGCCGCAAGGCGGAGATCGAATTCGCGCTGTCACGTCAGCAACTGGCGTGGCAGGGCCAGGGCCAGGCGGTGCTGATATCGGGCGAAGCGGGGATCGGAAAATCGCGCATCGTTGCGATGCTCTCCGACTGCCTCGCGTCCGGGACGCACCGCCGTGTGCGGTATCAATGTTCGCCCTATCATACCAATAGCGCGCTGCATCCCTTCGTCGCCCAGCTCGAGCGTGCCGCCGGCATCCGCGTGGAAGACGTGCCGGAGCAGAAGCTGGACAAGCTCGAGGCCATGCTGGCGCTCGGGACGCAGCATGTGCCCAGCGTGACACCGCTGATCGCGGCGCTGCTGTCGATCCCGACCGGTGACCGCTATCCGCCGCTCGGCCTGAGCCCGGCGCAGCAGCGGCGGCAGACCTTCGCAGCGCTGCTCGACCAGCTCGAGGGCCTTGCCCGGCAGCAGCCGGTGCTTGTCGTCTGCGAAGACATGCATTGGGCCGATGCCACGTCGCTCGAGCTGCTCGACCTCGCGGTCGACCGGATCAGGGGACTGCCGATCCTCATGCTGATGACGTTCAGGCCCGAGTTCGAACCGCCGTGGGCGGGGCTTGCCAATGTCAGTCTGCTGCGGCTGGACCGGCTCGACCGGCAGGACACCCGCGCCCTGATCGAGCAGGTGACTGTCGGCCGGTTGCTGCCCGACGAGATGATGACACAAATCATCGAGCGGACGGACGGTGTCCCGCTGTTCGTCGAGGAGCTGACCAAGATGGTCATGGAGTCGGGGCTGCTCGCCAAGAATGCCGGACGCTACCGCCTCGACAATCCGCTGCCACCGCTGGCGATCCCGGCGACGCTGCAGGACTCGCTAATGGCCCGCCTCGACCGACTGGCGCCGGTCAAGGAGGTGGCGCAGATCGGCGCAGCGATCGGCCGTGAGTTCTCATACGCGCTGCTACGCAGCGTGGCCGGTCGCGATGATCTGACGCTTGCCGCGGCGCTCGCCCAGCTCGAGGAGGCGGAGTTGCTGTTGCGTCGGGGCACGCCGCCGGATGCGAGCTACAGCTTTAGGCACGCATTGGTCCAGGAAGCGGCTTACGAGAGCTTGCTCAAGAGCCGCCGGCAATTGCTCCACAAGCAGATCGGCGATGTGCTGCGCGCCAAATTTGCCGAGATCGCCGAGATCGAGCCGGAAGTCGTTGCGTATCATTTCACCGAGGCAGGGCTCGGCCAGATTGCGCTGGCGTGGTGGCGAAAGGCCGGTCAGCAGGCGTTGAAGCGCTCGGCCTATTGCGAGGCGATCGCACATCTCGGCAAGGCGGTCGCCATCGCCGATGAATTGCCCGACGAGCCGGGTCGGATGATCGGCCGGCTGCATCTGCAAATCGCCTACGGTCGCGCGCTGCGCGGCAGTCTTGGGCACAGCGCGCCCGAGACGGTGGCCGCCTGGACGCGCGCCCGGCGGTTCGCCTCTGACATTGACGATCCAATCGAACTGGCGCCGATCCAGTCGGGCCTCTTCAACGCCTGCCTAACCCACGGTGAGCTCGCGCCGATGCGGGAGTTGGCGGAGGCGATCATGGGCGCGGCGGAACGGCATCCGGAATCGCCGGTGGCGACGATCGTCGCGGGCTGGACCAGCGGGGTGACTTGCTGGTTTGCGGGCGACTATCTGAATGCAGGCATCCATCTCGAGAAGGCGTTCGCTGCCTATGCGAGCGAGCCGAATCCGGCAACGTTCAAGGCATCGACGCTCGATCTGCCGTTCGTCATCATGAGATTCCTGGCGCTCGTGCTTTGGCCTCGCGGCGAGATCGATCGAGCCCGGCAGCTCGCGGGCGCAGCGGTGAGCGTCTCCGGGGAACAGCGTGCGCTCGCGCGCGCCAATGCGCTGGTTCACAAGGCCGTCTTCGACGGGCTGTGCGGCAGCCGGTTGCGGCAGACCGAGACGATCCTTGCCCTCGGACTGGCGCAGGATCACACCATGCCGCTGTATGTCGCCGCCGGCACTTATCTCAATGGTTTGGCGAAGTGGCGTGCCGGCGACCTGGCGGCAGGTCTCGCGGAAATGCAGCGCGGCTGGACATTGCTTCACGAGAACGACTGCTACCTCTGTGATCCCTTCTGGGGACTGCAGATCGCGGTTGCGAATGCGGAGGCGGGGCATGTCGAGGCGGGGCTCGACATTATCAACGAGCTGATCGACGCAACGGAGCAGTCCGGGCAGCACTGGCTCGATGCCGAGCTGTACCGCGTGTTGGGCGAGCTGCGGTCGCGTCGCGACACGCCCGACGTTTCCGGCGCCGAGGATGCTTTCCACCGCGCTATCGAGATCGCGCGAAGGCAGCAGACGAAGACTTTCGAACTGCGCAGCGCGCTTGGAATCGCACGGCTGTATACCGGCAATGGCCGGACGGATGCGGTGCCGGAGGTGCTTGCGCCGGTGCGCGCATGCTTCGATGCCGGGCAGGATCTCGCCGAGATCCGCGATGCCGACGAACTGCTCCGCCAGCTGGATCGGCCGACGCGTCACTCCCGTGCGTCCTGACGGACGACGGTGGAGGCAAACAAAAACCCCGGCATTTCTGCCGGGGTTTTGCATTTCGTAAATTGCCTTGAGTGGCTGGACTTAGAAGTCCATGCCGCCCATGCCGCCGCCCGGAGGCATCGCGGGGCCGCCGGCGTTCTTCTTCGGCAGCTCGGCAACCATCGCTTCCGTGGTGATCAAGAGCGCGGCAACCGAGGCAGCGTTCTGGATCGCGGTACGGACGACCTTGGTCGGGTCGATGATGCCCTTCTTGACGAGGTCGGCATAGTCGCCGGTCTGGGAGTCGAAGCCGTAATTGTAGGCCTTGTTCTCCAGGATCTTGCCGACGATGACCGAACCGTCTTCACCGGCGTTGATCGCGATCTGGCGAGCGGGGGAGGAGAGCGCCTTGCGCACGATCTCGACGCCGGTCTTCTGGTCGTCGTTCTTGGTGCGCAGGCCCTTGAGCTGCTCGGAAGCACGGAGCAGGGCGACGCCGCCGCCCGGGACGATGCCTTCCTCGACAGCCGCGCGGGTCGCATGCATCGCGTCATCAACGCGATCCTTGCGCTCCTTCACCTCGACTTCGGTCGCGCCGCCGACGCGGATCACCGCGACGCCGCCTGCGAGCTTGGCAAGACGCTCCTGCAGCTTCTCACGGTCGTAGTCCGAGGTGGTCTCCTCGATCTGCGCCTTGATCTGGGCAACGCGGGCGTCGATGTCGGCCTTCTTGCCGGCGCCGTTGACGATCGTGGTGTTTTCCTTGTCGATCATCACCTTCTTGGCGCGACCGAGCATCTGCAGCGTGACGTTCTCGAGCTTGATGCCGAGGTCTTCCGAGATGGCCTGGCCGCCGGTCAGGATCGCGATGTCCTGCAGCATGGCCTTGCGGCGATCGCCGAAGCCCGGAGCCTTGACGGCCGCGACCTTCAGGCCGCCACGCAGGCGGTTGACGACGAGGGTGGCAAGCGCTTCGCCTTCGACGTCTTCAGCGACGATCACCAGCGGCTTGCCGGTCTGCACCACGGCCTCGAGCAGCGGCAGCAGCTCGTTCAGCGAGGAGAGCTTCTTCTCGTTGATGAGGATGTAGGCGTCGTCCATCTCAACGCGCATCTTGTCGGCGTTGGTGACGAAGTAGGGCGAGATGTAGCCGCGATCGAACTGCATGCCCTCGACGACGTCGAGTTCGGTCTCGAGCGACTTGGCTTCCTCGACCGTGATCACGCCCTCGTTGCCGACCTTCTTCATGGCGTCGGCGAGGAACTTGCCGATCTCGGCATCGCCGTTAGCCGAAATGGTGCCGACCTGGGCGATCTCCTCGTTCGAGGTGACCTTCTTCGAGTTCTTCTGGAGGTCCGCAACGACGGCTTCGACCGCGAGGTCGATACCGCGCTTCAGGTCCATCGGGTTCATGCCGGCGGCAACCGACTTGGCGCCTTCACGCACGATCGCCTGGGCGAGCACGGTGGCGGTGGTGGTGCCGTCGCCGGCCGCGTCAGCGGACTTGGAGGCGACTTCGCGCACCATCTGGGCGCCCATGTTTTCGAACTTGTCCTCGAGCTCGATCTCCTTGGCGACGGTGACGCCGTCCTTGGTGATGCGGGGAGCGCCGAACGACTTCTCGAGCACGACGTTGCGGCCCTTCGGGCCGAGGGTGACCTTCACCGCATTGGCGAGGATGTCGACGCCGCGCAGCATCTTGTCGCGCGCATCGACGGAGAATTTGACTTCTTTAGCTGCCATCTGAATTTTTCCTTGAGAGGTTTACCTGGGAGGGAAGAGGCGCTTAGGCCGCCTTCTTCTTGGAAGCGGGGACGTCGAGCACGCCCATGATGTCGCTTTCCTTCATGATCAGCAGGTCTTCACCGTCGATCTTGACCTCGGTGCCGGACCACTTGCCGAACAGGACGCGGTCGCCGACCTTGAGGTCGATCGGGATCAGCTTGCCAGCTTCGTCGCGGCCGCCCGGGCCGACGGCGGTCACTTCGCCCTGCGAGGGCTTTTCCTTGGCACTGTCCGGAATGATGATGCCGCCAGCAGACTTCTCTTCGGCGTCGATACGCTTGACCACGACGCGGTCGTGAAGCGGACGGAATTTCATGCAGTCCTCCTAAACGTTTGCGGATTCTGTAGATTTTTGGAGTTTTAGCAGTCCAGTCCGGCGAGTGCCAGACTGGTTGAGCAGGAGATAGGCCAAGCCTTGGCGGCGGGCAAGTGGCTCTAGCAGAAAAATTGGCACTCGCGAATGACGGCTGCCAGCTTCATTTCGGCATCCTTAATGCCGCCAGCGGGCCCTTTCGGCGCTATTAGCAGATGCGGTAAGCTGCTGCTAACGCAAGAAATTTCAACAACCTATTAAACATTTAGGCTTGAGATGGGGCAGTCGCGTGCGTCACATTTGTATCATGTGAGCGCATCCATTGCCGGTGGTCCGGCGGGGGTCGGCCGCCATGTGAATGCGCTCCGTCACAGGAGGTTGGCATGGTCTCGCGAGTTGGTGGGGTTGTTTCCGACGATTTCCGGAAGCAGTTGCTGGGGTATGGACTGACGACGGCGCAAATCCTGTATCGGATGCCGGACCATCCCTCGTTGCTGCAAACCTATGTCTGGCAGAACTACGACCTGTTTCCGAAATTTCCGGCGCTGCGCGATTTCCTCGCCTTCTGGGAGGAAAAGCTCGAGGGCCCGCTGTTCTCGGTGACGGTGGCGCATTCCAAGCTGGTCAAGCCGGCCGAACTGCGCGCCGTCGACGGAGTGTTCCGGCTGCATTGATCCGCAAAGCGGGCAAGGCAAGGGGGCAAGGCGCAGCATGCGCCTTTGCCCACCTCGTGCGGCGCGACTTGTGTTAGCCTTCATCAGTCACAAAAAGACGGAGGCGAACAATGGCCAAGAAGACGGCATCTAGATCCGCAGCCAAGACCGCGGTGAAGAAGAAATGGTCGGGGCTTGGCGCCGGCGCCAAGAAATCATCCGCGAAATCTTCCGCGCGCAAGACCATCAAGTCCAAGGGCCGCGTCACCGCGGCCAAGAAGAGCGCGCCGAAAGCGACAAGCAAGGCGGGGCCGAAGCAGCGCGTCGCCGTCAGCCATCACCGCGAAGAGGATTTCAAGGCCGACGGGCTGCGCACCTACGCCAAGTACCGCGACCTCGGCATATCAGCAGCCTCCCATGGCCTGGCGCAGGCGCATGTCATCCGGCTGCAGGGACCGTGCAATCCGGACGAAGTGTCGAAGCTGCACTTCCACGACGTCGAATTCCAGATGGTCTACGTGCTCAAGGGCTGGGTGAAGACGTACATGGAAGGCGAAGGCGAGACGCTGATGAAAGAGGGCAGCGCCTGGACCCAGCCGCCGCGCATCCGGCACATGATCCTGGACTACTCCGACGACGTCGAACTGCTGGAAGTGATCCTGCCGGCCGAGTTCAAGACGGTGGAGCTGAAGGCGTAGGACACTGTTGTCATTCCGGGGCGCGAAGCGAACCCGGAATCTCGAGATTCCGGGTCTGGTCCTTCGGACCATCCCGGAATGACGGGGGAAACGTTACGTCATCATCCCCACGATCGCGCCCATGAGGCAGGTCGTCAGCGTGCCCGAGACGACCGATTTCAGCCCGAGCGCATTGATCTCGTCGCGCCGCCCGGGCGCCATGATGCCGAGGCCGCCGATCATGATGCCAAGGCTCGCGAAGTTGGCAAAACCGCACATCGCGTAGAGCATGATCAGCCGCGAGCGTGGATCGAGCGCGTCGGGGCCGAGCTTCGACAGGTCGACATAGGCGATCAGCTCGTTCAGCACGGTCTTGGTGCCCATCAGGCTTCCCGCCGTGATCGCCTGCGGCCACGGCAGGCCCATCAGCCAGCACACCGGCGCCATCACGTAGCCGAGCAGCCGTTGCAGCGAAATCTTCGCGCCGCCGATCTCGGGCAGCAGGCCGATGATCGCGTTCGCGAGATACACCAGCGCCACCAGCACCAAGAGCATCGCGATGATGTTCATCAGCAGCTCGAGCCCGGCGGCGGTGCCCTTGACGATCGCGTCCATCGTCGAAGACACCTGAACATCGGGATCGTCGAGCGACCCGCCGGTGCGCTTGTCCGACGTTTCCGGCACCATGATCAGGCTGACCAGAATCGCGGCCGGCGCGCCAAGCACCGAGGCGATGACGAAATGCGCGGCGGAATCGGGGATCAGCGGCGCCAGCAGCGTCGCGTACAGCACCAGCACGGTGCCGGCGATCCCGGCCATGCCGCCGGTCATCACCAGAAACAATTCGCTGCGGGTGAGCTGCGCCAGATAGGGGCGGATGAAGAGCGGCGCCTCGACCATGCCGAGGAAGATGTTGGCCGCGGTCGAGAGCCCGACCGCGCCGCCGACGCCGAGCGTGCGCTCGAGGATCCAGGCCATGCCGCGCACCACCGGCGGCAGCACACGCCAATAGAACAACAGCGTGGTCAGCACGCTCATGACCAGCACGATCGGCAGCGCCTGGAAGGCGAGGATGAAATCCGAGCCCGGCGCCTTGGGATCGAACGGCGCCGGGCCGCCGCCGACATAACCGAACACGAAGGCGGTGCCGGCGCGCGTCGCAGCCGCGATGGTGCCGACGGCATCGTTGATCGCGCCGAAGGCCTGCGTCACCAGCGGCACCTTGATCAGCACCAGCGCGGTGACGACGGTGACGACAAGCCCGATTGCGGCCTGCCGCAGCGACACCTTCAAGCGATTCTCGCTCAACGCCCAGGCGATCACCAGCAACGCCACCACGCCGAACGCCGATTGCAATTGTAACATCACGCCCCCAAGAACCTTCGTGGATTATGGCAGGGGCCTCGCGCAGCGCAATGCTGTTGCGCGTTGATCCCGAATCCATTGACAAGTTGCAGGGGCTCAGCCACGCAATCATGCATGTCCTCCGTCACGCCGGCCGGCGCCCGCGATCTGCTCGGTCACAGACCGTTCCTGTTCTTCTTGTCGTCGCGCAGCCTGTCGCGCTTCTCCAGCCAGATCGGCGCGGTGGCGATCGGCTGGCAGATCTATGATCTGACCGGCAGCGCGTTCGACCTCGGCATGGTCGGTCTGGTCCAGTTCCTGCCGACGGCGCTGCTGGTGTTCGTCGCCGGTCACGCTGCCGACCGCTTCGAGCGCAAGCGCGTGGTGCAGGCCTGCCAGGTGGCGGAAGCGCTGACCGCATTGTTTCTCGCCGGAAGCACATTCGCCGGCACCATCTCCGAGATCCAGATCTTCGCTGCAACCTTCGTGCTCGGCATAGCCGGCGCGTTCGAGAGCCCGGCGACTGCCGCGCTGTTGCCGCTGATCGCGCCGCAAGGCGCGCTGCAGCGGGCGACCGCGATCTCGAGCGGCGCGGCGCAGGTCGCGACCATCACCGGACCTGCGCTGGGCGGCTTCGCCTACGCGCTGATGCCGAGCGCGCCCTACGGCATCATGATGGTGTTCTGGCTGTTCGGCGCGGTGCTGACCGGCGGCATCGGCCGGCTGCAGCGGGCGGCGGCGAAGAACGGCGAGGTGTCGGATGACCTGTATGCCGGCGTCACCTTCGTTCGCAGCAATCCGGCGATCCTCGGCACCATCTCGCTCGATCTGTTCGCGGTGTTGTTCGGCGGCGTCACCGCGCTGCTGCCGATCTACGCGCGCGACATCCTGCAAACCGGCCCGCTCGGCCTCGGCATCCTGCGTGCCGCGCCCGCGGTCGGTGCGCTCTTGATGACCATGGTGCTGGCGCGGCACACCATCAACCGCCGCGTCGGCATGCGGATGTTCCAGTCGGTGATCGTGTTCGGCGTGGCGACGGTGGTGTTCGCGCTGTCGCACTGGATGTGGCTGTCGGCGCTGGCGCTCGCGGTGCTCGGCGCTGCCGATACGATCAGCGTCGTGATCCGCTTCTCGCTGGTGCAGCTCGCTACCCCCGACGAGATGCGCGGTCGCGTCGGCGCGGTGAACTTCCTGTTCATCAACGCGTCGAACCAGCTCGGCCAGTTCGAGAGCGGCGTCACCGCGGCGCTGCTCGGCGCCGTGCCGTCGGCCGTGCTCGGCGGCGTTGCGACGATCGCCGTCGCGCTGCTCTGGATGAAGCTGTTCCCGACGCTACGGGATGTCGAGAAGCTGGAGTAGGTTTTTCCGCCCGTCATTGCGAGCGAAGCGAAGCAATCCATCTTGCCACATGCGGAGGCATGGATTGCTTCGCTTCGCTCGCAATGACGGCGCGCAATTTCGGAATAATGGAAAAATACGACTGAGTTGCCCGACGTGTCAAGTTGCCGTGCCGTACTCCGGCGGCCGCAGGCTACTTTGCATGGGGTTGTTTTCGATATTTTGGCAGTGCCCCTGGGACGGCATGGCCGGGACAAGCCCGGCCAGGCCGCCGAGAGATCAGCCCCGTCCCACGAACGGCATCTTGGTCGCCATGACCGTCATGAACAGCACGTTGGCGTCGAGCGGCAGGCCGGCCATGTAGGCGACGGCGTCGCCGACCGCCTTGGCGTCCATGCGCGGTTCGTGCTTGGTGGTGCCGTCCGGCTGCAGCACGCCGGGGCCGTTGACCATGCGGTCGGTCATCGGGGTCGCGGCGTTGCCGATATCGACCTGGCCGACTGCGATGTCATACATGCGGCCGTCGAGGTTGGAGGCTTTGGTCAGGCCGGTGATGGCGTGCTTGGTCGAGGTGTAGGCCGCCGAGAACGGCCGCGGTGCATGCGCCGAGATCGAGCCGTTGTTGATGATGCGGCCGCCGCGCGGCGTCTGGTCCTTCATGATGCGGAAGGCATGCTGGGTGCACAGGAACGGGGCGGTGAGGTTAGTATTGACCACGGCCTGCCACTGTTCGAGCGGCAGATCCTCGAAGTTCACCGGCGGCGCGCCCATGCCGGCATTGTTGAAGAGAACGTCGAGCCGGCCATAGGTCGCCTTCACCTTGTCGAACAGCGCGGCGATCGCAGCCGGATTGGCCATGTCGGCGGTGACGCACAGGCTCTTGCCGGCGGGGCCGAGCTTGCTGGTCTCTTCCAGCATCTCCAGGCGGCGCCCGACGAGCACCACGGTGTAACCCTTGTCCATCAAAGCGAGCGATGCTGCGCGGCCGACGCCGGTGCCGGCGCCGGTGACGAGCGCGATCTTGCTGGTTGCTTCGGTCATCCGAGTTTCCTCTTACTTGGTTTTTGCTTCGGTTTCGTTCTTGTAGGGTGGACGTGGAATGTTCTGGTGTGCCGCCCGCAGCGCCGCCGACCAGCGCGAGCGCAGATCGTGGAAATAGGGCTCGCCGGCCTCGATGCGGTGATTGAGATCGGCCTCGCAGGCATCAGTGCGCACCACCAGCACGTCGATCGGCAGGCCGACGCCGAGATTGGAGCGCATCGTCGAATCCATCGAGATCAGACCTGTCTTGAGCGCCTCGTAGAGCTCGACGTCGTAATGCATGGCGCGGTCGAGCACCGGCTTGCCGTATTTGTGCTCGCCGATCTGCAAATAGGGCGTGTCCGTGGTGCATTCGATGAAGTTGCCGGCGGTGTAGACCATGAACAGGCGCATCCGCGAGCCCTTGATCTGGCCGCCGAACAGGAACGAGACGTCGAAGGAGATATCTTCGGAACGCAGCGCATCGCCCTCGGTCGCATGCACCGACCGGATGGCGCGGCCGATCCGCTGCGCCGCCTGGAACATGGTCGGCGCATTCATCAGCGTCTCGAGCTCGCCGGTGTGCGGGTCTTCCATGCCCTCGGTCAGGGTCGACAGCACCGACTGGCTGATCGCGAGATTCCCCGCGCTGGCGATCGCCATGATGCGGTCGCCGGGCTTTTCGAAGATGTGCAGCTTGCGGAAGGTCGAGACGTTGTCGAGGCCGGCATTGGTGCGGGTATCGGCGATCATGACGAGGCCGTCGCGCACCAGAATTCCGCAGCAATAGGTCATTTACAGCCCTCAAACGGTCCGAGTTTCTCGGCGCCAAACGTGTAGCCAATTTCGAGGTCGCATCCAACCCCAATTCCCCGTGACGGGACATACGAGGGGGCCGGCGACGGTCCGTGTCAGGACCCGTCCTGAAATCGCGGTTCGTGCCCCGGCCTTGTTCTGCGTGGCACGCAGCCGGCAATGATCGGCGCCTCGTCTCATTGCGAGGCACCTGGCGTTGTGGTCGACTGCCTGCAATCGACAAGAACAACAAGAATTCCGGGAGGCGAGAATGTCGTTCAAGCTGGCCATGTTCATCATGGCATTGGGTACAGCCGTGATGGCTGCGAGCCCTGCATCGGCCCAGAAGAAGGGCGGCACCTTGCGGCTCTATCACAACGACAACCCGCCCTCGACCTCGCTGCTCGAGGAATCCACCATCGCCTCGGTGATGCCGTTCGCGGCGGTCTTCAACAATCTCGTGGTGTTCGACCCGGCCAAGGTGCATGAAAGCATCGACACCGTGATCCCTGACCTTGCCGAGAGCTGGTCGTGGGATTCCACCAACACCAAACTCACCTTCAAGCTGCATCACGGCGTGAAGTGGCATGACGGCCAGCCGTTCACGGCCAAGGACGTGCAGTGCACCTGGCGAATGCTGATCGGCAAGAGCGAGACACAGGACTTCAAGCGCAATCCGCGCAAGGTCTGGTATTCGAAGCTCAAGGACGTCAGCGTCAATGGCGACGATGAAGCGACCTTCGAGCTGACCGAGCCGCAGCCCGGCCTGCTGGCGCTGCTCGCCAGCGCGTTCTCGGTGGTCTATCCCTGCCACGTGCCGCAGCAGGTGATGCGCACCAAGCCGATCGGCACCGGGCCGTTCAAATTCGTCGAATTCCGGCGCGGCGATTCGATCCGCCTCGTCCGCAACCCGGATTACTTCAAGAAGGACCGGCCGTATCTCGACGAGATCACGGTGCGCTCGATCGACAGCCGCGCCACGCGCATGCTGGCGTTTGCGACCGGCGACTATGACATCACCTTTCCATCCGACGTCAGCATTCCCCTGATGAAGGACGTCAAGGCGCGCGCGCCGAACGCGATCTGCGAGATGACCTCGACCAATCTGCAGATCAATCTCTTGGTCAACCGCGTCAATCCGCCATTCGACAATCCGGAGATCCGCAAGGCGATGTCGCTGGCGCTGGATCGCCAGGCCTTCAACAGCATCCTGTTCGAAGGCACCGGACGGCTCGGCGGCGCGATGCAGGCCAAGCCGGAGGGCGAGTGGGGCATGCCGCCGGAGATCCTGTCGACGCTGATGGGCTACGGCGCAGATACCGGGAAGAACCTCGCGGATGCGCAGGCGATCATGCAGAAGCTCGGCTACAGCGACGCCAAGCCGCTGTCGATCAAGATCCAGACCCGCAATCTGCCGACCTATCGCGATCCGGCGGTGATCCTCGCCGACCAGCTCAAGAAGATCTACATCGTCGCCGAGCTCGATATCCTCGACACACCGCGCTGGTACTCGCGGCTGCAACGCAAGGATTACACGATCGGCCTCAATGTCACCGGCGTCAGCGTCGACGATCCCGACGGCAATCTAGTCGAGAACTATTCGTGCAACTCGGAGCGCAACTATACCCAGTATTGCAATGCCGAGGTCGATAGATTGCTGGCTGCGCAGTCGCGCGAGGTCGACAAGGACAAGCGCCGCAATATCGTGTTCGACATCGAGCGCCTGTTGGTCGACGACGCGGCGCGGCCGGTGATCCTGCACTCATCGGCCGGCAATTGCTGGCAGCCTTACGTGAAGAACTTTCGTCCGCACGACAACAGCCAGTACAACAATCTGCGCTTCGAGGATGTCTGGCTGGACAAGTGACCGCGATATAGCGGTCATTCCGGGGCGCGCTTAGCGCGAACCTCAGATGCGCAATTGCGCATCGGGGAATCTCGATCAACAATCTCGGGATTCCGGGTTCGATGCTTTGCATCACCTCGGAATGACAGGATGAGGGTAGGCAAAGCAAAGCGTGTCGAACCTACGTATCCGCCGCCCCGACCAGAAACGCCTCGTCCACCGGCACGCCGAGCGCGGTGACCAGCCGGTTGGTTTCGGCGGCCATGCCGACGATCGCCAGCATCTCTTGATATTCGGCCTCGGTCATGCCCTTGGCGCGGGCGCTCGCGGTGTGCGAATGGATGCAGTAGCTGCAGCCATGCGCCACCGAGACCGCAACGTAGAGCATCTCCTTGACCTTCGGATCGAGCGCGCCCGGCGCCATCACCTCCTTGATGCTCTCCCAGGTCCGCCGCAGCGTCTTCGGATCATGCGCGAGCGCGCGCCAGAAATTGTTGATGAAGTCCGAGTTCCGCGTCTTACGGATGTCGTCGAAGACGGCGCGGGCCTCAGTCGAGAGTTCGTCGTCGGAGAGCAGTTTTACGGTTGCCATGGTTTCTCTCGCTGATCCGGTTTGCAGCAGCGATCATATCACGGCCGAACCGTTGTCGACTTGACCGCTCTCACCATCGTCATTCCGGGGCTCGCGAAGCGAGAGCCCGGAATCCATCGCGCCACCGTTGCGCGGACGAACGGATTCCGGGTTCGCGCCAAAAGGTGCGCCCCGGAATGACGGGGAGAGAGTGGGGTCCTACGACTGCGACTGGCTCTGCCACTGCCCGGGGCGGCCGGCAAGGTCGACCTTGACCGCGACCGACAGGGTCTCATTGCCGCCGCCATAGCGGGTGCCGCGGACCGGGGCAGCGCCGAGATAGTCGAGGCCGATCGCGACGCGGGCATGGGCGTCGGTGGTGCAGATGCCGTTGGCGGCGTCGAAGCCGATCCAGCCGAGATCGGGCACGAAGGCCTCGGCCCAGGCGTGGCCGGCCTGCTGGTTGACCATGCCGTCGGAGCGCAGGAAGTGGCCGGAGACGAACCGCGCTGGAACGCCGCCGGCGCGGGCGCAGGCGATCAGGATGTGCGCGTAGTCCTGGCAGACGCCGCGCTTCAGCGCGAACGCCTCGGAGGCCGAGGTGGCACTGTTGGTCGGGTCCTCGTCGAAGGTCATGTGCTCGTAGATCTGCACCATCAGCGCGTGCAGGAAACCGAGCACGTCGCTAGCTGCTTCCGCGCGCAGCTCGCGCACGAAACTCGTCATCGCCGGGTTGAGGTCAGTCAGCGCCGTGGGGCGCAGGAACAGGCTCGGCGGAAACCGCTCGTCGCTGCCTTTCAGCACGCCGCCGGTGTCCTGGGTTTCGACCAGGCCCTCGCAATGGATCGTCAGGTCGGTGATCGAACCATGCGTCAGCACATGGGTGACGTTGCCGAACGCGTCCTCATGGATGTCGAGCCGGGAATCGGTCGAGACGTCAATCTGCCAGTCGGCCACATACTGGCCGTCATGGCTGCCCGGCGTCATCCGCAGAATCTGGATCACGCCCGAGGCCGCCGGCTCGTAGCGATAAGTGGTCGTGTGGGCTATCCGCAGGCGCATGGCTCAACCGGAGTTCAGTCGGTCTTCTGGGCAGGAACGTCATGCCCGGGCACCCACGTCTTTCTCCCTAATCGGCCGCGAAAGCAAGACATGGGTGACCGGGATCGGCCCGGTCATGACGACATTTTGAGCACTTTATCCGCCGCGGAGGTCAGATCAAATATTGCTTGGTGACGATCTCACCCAGCCGCGAATTGTCCGCGAGGAATTCCTGGATGAATTCGTGCACACCGTGCTGGAAGATATCGTCCATATGGCTGTGCTCGAGCCGGTTCCTGATGCCGCGGGCGTGGCGCTGGGCGGCGCCCTGGCGGCCGTAGGCGACGCCGATCTGGTCTAGATTGCGCACCAGGTTGCTGTAGCAGCTGGCGAGCGACCGCGGCAGCGTGTCGTTGAGGATCAGGAGGTCGGCGATCAGCCAGGGTTTCAGGGTTTCCCGGTACACCCAGTGATAGGCGGTCGTCGCCGACACCGAGCGCAGGATCGAGGTCCACTGGTAGTAATCCAGCGGGCCGCCGACATGCTCCTCCTCGGGCAGCAGCATGTGATACTTCACATCGAGAATGCGGGCGGTGTTGTCGGCGCGCTCGAGATGCACGCCGAGCCGCGAGAACCAGTAGGCGTCGTTGCGCAGCATGGTGCGGTAGGCCGAGCCGTCGAAGCGCAGCGAGGTCTCCTGCACGAAGCGCAGGAATTTTGCCAGCTCCTCGCGGTTGGCGGGACCCTTGTTCCAGACCGCCTGCAATTCGATCCACGACGAATTGATGGTGTCCCACATCTCCGACGTCAGCGCGGTGCGCACCGAACGCGAATTGAGCCGCGCAGATTCGATGCAGTTCTTGATCGAGGAGGGATTTTCCGACGAGAAGGACAGATACTCGACGACGTTTCGCTCGTTGGCTTCTTCGTAATGGTCGTAGAAGGCCGCGCCGACGCCGGCGGTGAGCAGCGCGGAGTCCCACTCATTGGTCTTGCCGATATAGGCCGCGGGCAGCGCGGTGACGCGCAGCGTGGCGTCGATCGTGCGCGCGAGATACTCGGCGCGTTCGACATAACGAGCCAGCCAGAACAGGTTTTCAGCGGTGCGCGACAGCATGCTTTCAACTACTCGCTCAGTATCCAGGTGTCTTTGGTGCCGCCGCCCTGGCTCGAATTGACCACGAGCGAGCCTTCTTTCAGCGCCACCCGCGTCAGCCCGCCGGGCACGATGGTGGTGTGGCTGGAGCCGGTCAGCACGAACGGGCGGAGGTCGACATGGCGCGGCGCCAGGCCCTTGTCCGTGCAGGTCGGGCAGGTCGACAGCGCCAGCGTCGGCTGCGCGATGAAGCCCTCCGGCTCGCGCTTGAGCTTGTCGCGGAACGCCTCGATGGTCGCCTTGGTGGCGGCGGGACCGATCAGCATGCCGTAGCCGCCCGAACCGTGCACCTCCTTGACGACGAGGTCGGCGAGGTTGTCGAGCACGTAGGACAGATCCTGCGCCTCGCGGCAGCGCCAGGTCTGCACGTTCTTCAGGATCGGCTCCTCGCTGAGGTAGAACTTCACGATGTCGGGCATGTAGGAATAGATCGCCTTGTCGTCGGCGATGCCGGTGCCGACCGCATTGGCGAGCGTGATGTTGCCGGCCGCATAGGCCGACATCAGCCCGGGGACGCCGAGCGCGGAATCCGGACGGAAGGTGAGGGGATCGAGGAAGTCGTCATCGACGCGGCGGTAGATCACGTCGACTCGCTTCAGCCCCTCGGTGGTGCGCATGAACACCTCGTCGTTCTTGACGATGAGGTCGCGCCCCTCGACCAGCTCGATGCCGAGCTTGTCGGCGAGGAAGGAGTGCTCGTAGTACGCCGAGTTGTAGACGCCGGGCGTCATCAGCGCGACCGTTGGCTCGGCCGAGGCGCTGTGCGGCGCCACCGAGCGCAGCGCCGACAGCAGCTCGTCCGGATAGCGTTCCACCGGCGCGACGCGGTGACGCGAAAACAGGTCCGGAAACAGCCGCATCATGATCTCGCGGTTTTCCAGCATGTAGGAGACGCCGGACGGCGTCCGCGCATTGTCCTCCAGCACGATGAAGTTGTCCGGATCGGTGCGGATGATGTCGATGCCGGCGATGTGGACGTAGATGTCGTGCGGCACGTCCTGGCCGTTCATCTCCGGCCGGAACACCGGGTTCTGGAAGATCAGGTCTTCGGGGATGATGTTGGCGCGCAGAATGTCGCGGCCGTGGTAGATGTCCTTGAGGAACATGTTGAGCGCGAGCACGCGCTGCTTGAGGCCCTTCTCCAGCAGCGTCCATTCGGTCGCGGACATGATGCGCGGGATGACGTCGAACGGGATCAGCCGTTCCTGGGCCTCGGAATCGCCGTAGACCGCGAAGGTGATGCCGATCCGGCGGAACAGCAGCTCCGCTTCCTGGCGCCGATATTCGAGCGCATCCGGCGGCGTCTCCTTGAGCCAGCGGGACAGCTCCTGGTAGGCCGGGCGAAGATCCTCGCCGAGGCCGTTCATCTCATCGAACGCGACTGCCATATATCCCGACTGCCCTCCCAAGCCATGTGACACAGTGCATGACTTGATGGGATGGTAGCAAGGGGCGGGCCAGCGCGATATGCATTGGCTCGTGGCATTTGCTAGGGGGAGGCGGAAGGCCTGCCCGAAAAACCGGCTGAGGTCTGCTTAATTCGGCGGCAAAACCCCGTGACATCAAGGCATTGGATCGGCAATGTCAGGGGATCAAGTTAAGGGAATGAGACCATGAGCGAGATCGTCACGGCGGGGATATTGGTGATCGGCGACGAGATCCTGTCCGGCCGGACCAAGGACAAGAACATCGGCTTCATCGCCGAATACCTGACCAATATCGGCATCGACCTGAAGGAGGTCCGCGTCGTCGCCGACGACGAGGCTGACATCGTGTCCGCCCTTGATGCGCTGCGGCATAGGTACAATTACGTGTTCACCACCGGCGGCATCGGGCCGACCCATGACGACATCACCGCCGACAGCGTGGCGAAGGCGTTCGGGGTCGAGATCCACCATCATCCTGACGTGGTGGCGCGGTTCAGGGAGCGTTGGACCGAGCAGGACCTCAACGAGGCGCGGCTGCGGATGGCCCGTGTGCCCGATGGCGCCGAGCTGATCCAGAGCGCGACCATCCTGGCGCCGGGCTTCAAGCTCGGCAACGTCATCGTGATGGCCGGCATCCCCACCATCATGCAGGCGATGATGGACATCGTGGCGCCGACCCTGAAATCCGGCGTGCGGATGCTGTCGGACTCGGTCCGCGCCGACGCAAGGGAAGGCGACATCGGCGGCCCGCTGCGGGCGATCGCGGAAGCCAATCCCGACACCATCATCGGCAGCTATCCGTTCCAGGACGAGAACCAGAAGCCGAACACCAATCTGGTGGTCCGCTCGCGCGATCCGGAGAAGCTCGCCGCGGCGATGGCCGCGGTGAAGGAGATGCTGAAGCAGGTGCAGGCCGCGCAGAAGAAGCCGGCGGGTTGAGGCGACATGGTTGAACGAGATTCTGAACCGAGTGCACAGGATCGGGCCGGCAGGCCGTTCCCGGTTTCGTGGGATCAATTCCACCGGGACTGTCGGGCGCTGACGTGGCGGCTCAACGAAGTCGGCCCGTTTCATGCTGTCATCGCGATCACCCGCGGCGGACTGGTGCCGGCGGCGATCGTGGCGCGCGAGCTCGGCTTGCGGGTGATCGATACCGTCTGCGTCGCCAGCTACGACCACGACAAGCAGGGCGACTTGAAGGTGCTCAAGGGCATTTCGGAGCAGACCGCCAAGCTCGGCGGCGGCACCGGCAAGGGGCTCTTGATCGTCGACGACCTCGTCGATACCGGCAAGACCGGCAGGCTGGTGCGCGAACTGCTTCCGGACGCGCATTTCGCAACCGTCTATGCCAAGCCGAAGGGCCGCCCGCTGGTCGACACCTACATTACCGAGGTGTCGCAGGACACCTGGATCTTCTTTCCCTGGGACACCGCGCTGTCGTTCCAGCCGCCGATCAGGGATGGGGCGGCGTGACGTCGCCGTCATTCCGGGTTCGATGCTTTGCATCGCCCCGGAATGACAGCGGTGAGTGATCGGAATCGACATGCCCCTGCAAAACCGCGTCACCCCCACCGGCGACATTGTCGCGACCGACCATCGCGGCACCTTCACCGGCAATCGCGGCATCATCCACGATCCGGCGACGCGGACGCTGTTGAACAAGCGCTGGTCGAGCCCGGCCTGGCTTACCTGCGTCTGCGAGTTCAGGGGACGGCGACGCAAGGTGATGACCCGGCAGAGCTGGACCGAGCTGTTCTTCCTCGATGAAGCGACCGCATTCGCGGCCGGGCACCGGCCCTGCTTCTACTGCCGCCGCGACGACGCCAAGCGGTTTCGCAGCCGCTGGGAGGAAGGTAACGGCACCAGCGATCTCAGCGCCAAGGCGATGGATGCGGTGCTGCATGCCGAGCGGCTCGACCGCGGCAAGAAGCGGCTGCATCCGTTGCCGATGCCGATTGACGAATTGCCAAGCGGGACGATGGTGCGGGCGAACGGGGAAAGCTATCTCGTCGCCGGTGGCAAGACCTTGCGCTGGTCGTTCGCCGGTTACGAGCGGGCCGACGTGGCCGCTCCCGCCATCCTGCTGACGCCGCCGTCGACCGTCCGTGCGTTTCAGGCCGGCTACCGGCCGGTGCTGCATCCGAGCGCGGCGGCTGTTTTGGTCTGAGCCGTCGGCGCTGCCTTACGCCAGCCGCTGCCGCGCCAGCTTGGCGCCGGCGCCGAGCGCGATCAGCTTGGCTTCGGCGATATCCCGGCGCATCGGCGCCATGCCGCAATTGGTGGTCGCGATGATGTTGCCTTTCGGCACGTGTTTCGCCACCGCCTCGATCACCTTGACGACATCCTCCGCAGTCTCGACCTCGTCGTTGGCGACGTCGATGACGCCGGCCTGCACGATCTTGCCGGAAAGCGCCGCGAGCAGTTCGATCGGCACCTTCGAGTTGCGGCACTCGATCGCGACCTGCTGGATCGTGCTCTTGTCGATGACCGGGAAGGTCTCTTCATATTGCCGCCACTCGCCGCCGAGCGTCTGCTTCCAGTCGGTGTTGGCCTTGATGCCGTAGCCGTAACAGATGTGCACAGCGGTGGCGCAGGTCAGGCCCTCGGCGGCGCGCTCCAGCGCCTTGATGCCCCAGTCGCGCACCTCATCCATGTAGACGTTGAAGGCCGGCTCGTCGAACTGGATCATGTCGACGCCGTCGGCCTGCAACGCCTTGGCCTCCTGGTTCAACAGCTCCGCGAAGGCGAAGGCCATCTTCACGCGGTCGCCATAATATTGGTCGGCGATGGTGTCGATGATCGTCATCGGACCGGGCAGGGTGAACTTCAGCCGGTTCCTGGTGTGGGCGCGCGCCGCACGCGCTTCGCCTTCATGGACGCGGCCCTTGAGTTGCAGCGGCGCGACCACCTGCGGCACCATGGCCTTATAGCGGTCCTTGCGGATGCCCATCTCGACCTTGTGGGCGAAATCGATGCCCTCGATCCGCTCCAGGAAACCATGCACGAAGTGCTGGCGCGCCTGCTCACCCTCGGTGACGATGTCGACGCCGGCATCCTCCTGCAGCTTGACCGCAAGCACCGTGGCATCGCGCTTGGCGCGGGCGAGTTCGGCGCCTTCCGATTTCCAGGGCGCCCACAGTATGTTCGGCTCGGCGAGCCATTCCGGCTTCGGCAGGGAGCCTGCGATCGTGGTTGGAAACAGCATGGGTGCCTCCCGCTGGGTTCTGATTGAGCGCCTGTGTGCCATGTCCTAGAGTGGACGTACAGAACAACAAAAGTCTTTGTGACGGGGAATAAGGACGCCGATGATCGACCTGCACTACGCGCCGACGCCGAACGGCTGGAAGATCTCGATCATGCTGGAGGAGCTGGGGCTGCCCTATCAGGTGATCCCGGTGAACATCCGCGCCGGCGAGCAGTTTCGGCCGGAATTCCTGGCGGTCAGCCCGAACAACCGGATTCCCGCGATCGTCGACCGTGCGCCTGCAGACGGCGGTGGACCGTTCTCGGTGTTCGAGACCGGCGCGATCCTGATCTATCTCGCCGACAAGACCGGCCGTTTCCTGTCCAAGGAGTTGCGTGCGCGGTCGAACGTCATCCAATGGGTGATGTGGCAGATGGGCGGCCTTGGGCCGATGCTCGGCCAGCACGGCCATTTCGCGCTCTATGCGGCCGAGAAGATTCCCTATGCGATCGAGCGCTACCGCGACGAGACGGCGCGGCTCTATGGCGTGCTCGACCGTCAGCTCGGCAACACCGGCGCCTATGTCGCCGGCGATGACTATTCGATCGCCGACATCGCCTGCTTCCCCTGGACCATGACCCACAAGGCGCAGGGTTTCACCCTCGACGACTACCCGAACATCAAGCGCTGGTACGCGACCGTGCGCGCCCGCCCGCAGGTGCAGGCGGGCCTTGCGATCGGAAAATTCGTCAAGGAGCCGTTCGACGAGGAATCACGCAAGAACATGTTCGGCCAGCGTGCGAAGGAGCTGGTTGAGAAGAAATAATGGCAGTTATTCCGTGGCGTGACACAGGCGCGGGCCCTGCGCCTTGCGGCGCATGCCGGAATGACGACAATGAATGTGGAAAAGACAAAGGGAAACGCCATGATCGAATTCTTCTTCGACTGTTCCAGCCCGTGGACCTATCTCGCCTGGCACAACATCCAGCCGCTGGCGAAGGAGTTCGACGCGCCGATCAGCTGGCGGCCGATCCTGGTCGGCGGCATCTTCAACACCGTCAATCCGTCGGTCTACGCGCAGCGCGAGACGCCGGTGCCGCTGAAGGCGCACTACATGAAAAAGGATCTCGGCGACTGGGCGCGCTCGGCTGGGCTAGCGATCAAGATGCCGCCGACCGTGTTCCCGGTGAACAGCGTCAAGGCGATGCGCGGCTGCATCCTTCTCGGCAACGAGAAGATGGTACCGTTCGCGCGTGCGGTGTTCGAGGCCTATTGGGGTGACGACAAGGACATCTCGCAGGATGCCGTGCTGACCGAAATCTGCACCAAGCTCGGGATCGATCCGGCGCAATTCCTGGCCGGTATCGGCGACCAGGCGATCAAGGATCAGCTCAAGGCCAACACCGAGGAGGTGATGGCGCGCGGCGGCTTCGGCTCGCCCACGATCTATCTCGACAAGACCGACATGTATTTCGGCAACGACCGCCTGCCGCTGATCCGCGAGGCCTTGGCACGCCTCAAGGCGCGAGCCGCCTGATGCCGAAAGCCGTCGTTTGCCGCGAACTCGGCCCGCCCGAGCGCCTTCACCTCGAGAATTTTGCCTCGGTGCCTTTGCAGCCGGGGCAGGTGCGCGTCGCGATCCGTGCCGCCGGGATCAACTTCCCTGACATCCTGATGGCGGCGGGCGAGTACCAGCTCAAGCCGCCGCTGCCGTTCACGCCGGGCTCGGAGGCCGCCGGTGATGTCGTCGAGGTCAACGAGGCAGCCGGCGTCGCCGTTGGCGACAAGGTGATCGTCAAGATGCGCTTCGGCGCCTATTGCGACGAGACCGTCGCGACGCCGTCGCAGCTCGTGCCGGTGCCGTCGACCTTCGACTATGCCGAAGGCGCGACCTTCCTTGCCGCACACGGCACCGCATATCACGCGCTGATCGATCGCGGGCAGATCAAGCCGGGCGAAGTGCTGCTGGTGCATGGCGCCGGCGGCGGCGTCGGGCTCGCCGCGGTCGAGATCGGCAAGCTGCTCGGCGCCACCGTGATCGCGGCGGCCTCGAGCGAGGAGAAGCTTGCGATTGCCAAAGAACGCGGCGCGGATCATCTCGTGCTCTACGCGCGCGAGCCGTTTCGCGACGCCGTGAAGCGCCTCACCGATGGCCGCGGAGCCGATGTCGTGTTCGATCCCGTCGGCGGCGAGGTGTTCGAGAGCTCGATGCGCTGCATCAACTGGGGCGCGCGGATTCTCGTGGTCGGCTTCACCGGCGGCATCGGTCTTGCCCGCACCAATCTGTTGATGATCAAGGGCGCGAGCGTGCTCGGCGTTCGCGCCGGCGAGGCGGTGCGGAAGGATCCTGCGCTCGGTGAAGTCAGGTTCAAGGCGCTGAGCGAATGGGCCGAGACGGGTAAGGTGCGGCCAAATATCTCACACCGGCTGCCGCTGGAGGATTATGCGAAGGCGATGCGGCTCCTGATCGAACGCAAGGCGATCGGGCGTGTGGCGTTGATGATGCGGTAGTTCGTCATTGCGAGCGAAGCAATCCATACGTGCCGTGCCGTGGTGTGGATTGCTTCGTCGCGTCGCTCCTCGCAATGACGGCTAGTGCGGCGTGAACTTGCCTTGCCGCAAAAACACAATCGTCTGCACGATCGCATCCCGGTTGCGCACCAGCCAGGGATGCGAGGTGCGGATCACGATGTGATCGGCCATGCCGTCGAGCCGGGTGTTGGTGACCGACACCCGGCCGTCATGCGGGCGCGGCAGTCCCATGGACGTGATCGGATAGACCGAGCGGTTGCCGGCGATGATGCCGGCCTCATAATCGATCGCCGGCAGCAATGCGCTGGTCGCGGCATCGCGGCGGGTGACCAGCTGTTGGCCGGCCGGACCGAAGAAGGCGCGATATGCGGCTAGGTGTTTCAGACGGTCGGCGATCTCGCTGCCGCCATTCGGCGTGCCCAACATCACGACGCGACCGAGCCGCGCCGGGCGATGTCGTGCGAGGTAGACGCGGGCCAGCAGGCCGCCCATCGAATGGCAGACGAAATGCACGGAGCCGTCGAGGCTCTGCGCGAAGCGATCGAGCGAAGGGTTGATGTATTCGGCCAGCGCATCGAGCCCTTTGCGCCGGCTGTCATAGTCGAGATTGAGCGTGGCAAAACCGGCATCCCTGAACGCCAGCTCCATCCTGCGAAACGAGCGCGCCGTCCTGCCGATGCCGTGCAGCAGGACGACGCCGTCAGGTGTAGACGACGCTTGACGCCGTTCGGTCACTTATAGTCGCGCTCTTGCCACCACGGGAAATAGTCGGGCATGTCCGACGACACCTTGTTCTTGAACTGCGCGGGGCGCTTTTCCAGGAACGACACCACGCCTTCCTTGACGTCCTCGGAGCGGCCGCGGGCGTAGATGCCGCGGCTGTCGACCTTGTGCGCCTCCATCGGATCGTCGGCGCCCATCATGCGCCACATCATCTGGCGGATCAGCGCCACCGACACCGGCGCGGTCTTGGCCGCGAACTCCTTGGCGAGCGCACGCGCGGTCGGCAGCAAGTCATCGGGCGGCACCACCTTGCTGACGAGCCGGCCGGCGAGCGCTTCCTGCGCCGGGAAGACGCGGCCCGAATAGCACCACTCCAGCGCCTGCGAGATGCCGACGATGCGCGGCAGGAACCAGCTCGAGGCGGCCTCCGGCACGATGCCGCGCTGGGAGAACACGAAACCAAAGCGCGCGGCCTCCGACGCAATGCGGATATCCATCGCAAGCTGCATGGTGACGCCGATACCGACCGCCGGGCCGTTCACCGCGGCGATCACAGGCTTGAGGCACTTGAAGATTCGCAGCGTCACCTGGCCGCCACCGTCGCGCACCTGCGGATCGCTGTAGTCGACGCTGCCGTCGGCATTGCGCTTGACCGGACCGCGCCGCGCATCGCGGTCGAACGTGTTGGCGCCGGAGGACAGATCCGCGCCGGCGCAGAAGCCGCGGCCTTCACCGGTCACGATGATGGCCCTGACGTCGTCGTCCTTGTCGGCTTTGTCGAACGCGTCGATCAGCTCCTGCTGCATCGTGGCGTTGAAGGCGTTGAGCTTGTCGGGCCGGTTCAGCGTGATGGTCAGGATCTGCTCGGCGACCTCGTACTTGATCGTCTCGTACGCCATGGGGATGATTTCCTCTCGGTTTTCTTGAATGAACGGCGCTGGCGCGCGTCTCCATTCAGTTAACCCGGCAATCATCGCTTGTGAAGAAGAGGGATGCGCGGCGTGGTTCCGCGCATCCTGATTTGCGTTGAGGCGCTACTTCTTCGGCGGCGTCGGCCACGGCTTCTGCGGGCCGCGCAGGCCCTCGAATGCCTTGCCCATGCCGAGCACGCCGATGTCGTCGAAGCGGCGGCCGATGATCTGGACGCCGATCGGAAAGCCCTTCTTGTCGTAGCCGCCATTGATCGACAGCGCCGGGTTCTCCGACATATTCCACGGCACGGTAAAGCAGATGTGCTCGAACGGCTTTGCCGGGTCGTTGAGCGGTGCTGCGAACTCCGCCGGGAAGTTCACGACCGGCGACACCGGCGAGATCACGTAATCGACCTCGCAGAACAACTTTGCCGCGGCCGTGCGGATCGCCATCGTCTGGTTGAAGCCGCGCACCACGTCGACGCCGGAGAGCTTTGCGCCGGCCTCGGCCCAGTTGAGGATGTAGGGCAGGGTCTTGCCGCGGTCGGCCTGCGACAATTTCGACAGTTCGTCCCAAGTCCGTGCACGCCAGAAATTGTCGAGCCCCTCGAGCATCTCGGGCGTCAGGATGCCGTCGATCTCGGTGATGACGGCGCCGGCGGATTCGAACGCCTTCGCCGCCTTGACGACGACCTCGCGAACGTCCTTCTCGACCTTCTGGCCGGATCCGGCGTCGAGCATCAGCCCGATGCGCAGTTTGCGCGGCGACTTCTCCAGCGCCCTCCAGTTCACCTCGAGCGCCGGCAGGCTCATGCCGTCGCGGCGATCAGGGCGCGACACTACGCTCATCATCAGCGCGGCGTCGTCGACGGTGCGAGTCATCGGACCCGCGACGCGGCCGACATAGGGCGGGTCGATCGGCACGCGGCCGAGGCTCGGCTTCAGGGCGACGAGGCCGCACCAGGAGGCCGGCAACCGCACCGAGCCGCCGATGTCGGTGCCGAGATGCAGCGGGCCGTAGCCGGCAGCACCGGCCGCGCCTGCGCCTGCGCTCGAGCCGCCGGGGTTCTTGCTGACATCCCAGGGATTGCGGGTGAGGGGATGGAACGACGACAGTCCCGACGACAGCATGCCGTAGTCCGGCATCGTGGTCTTGGAGAAGATCACGCAGCCGGCTTCGCGCAGCCGCGCGGCGGGCGGTGCATCCTTCTCGGCCGGTGCGAGCTTGACGCTCGCCGCACCCAGCGGCACCGGCTGTCCCTTGGTCGCGACGTTGTCCTTGATGGTGACGGGTACGCCGTCGAGCGTGCCGACCGGCTCGCTCTGCTGCCAACGCTCGGTCGCAGCCTTGGCGACCTTTCGCGCGCCGTCGGGGTCGTACAGATACAGCGCCTTGATGTGCGGCTCCCAGGTCGAGACCTGGGAGATGATTTCCTCGAGCACTTCGGAGGGCGAGAACTGCTTGGCACGGTAGCCGGCGAGCAGGTCGACGGCCGAGAGGTCGTGCAGCGACGTGATGGCGTCCGCTTTCGGCTTATGCATGCGCACCTGCCGGCATACGTTTCTCGATGATGCGGGCGAACATGCTGGCGCCGATCGGCAGGATCTTGTCGTCGAGAACGTAACCGGGATTGTGCACGGGCACTGAACCGTCGTGGCCGACCCAGAAATACGCACCGGGAATGGCCTGCATCATGTCGGCGAAGTCTTCGCTGCCCATCTTGGGCGTCGAGCGGGTGATCACCTTGGCCGGATCGACCACGGTGCGCGCGACTTCCTCGACGACGCGGGACTGCTCTTCCTGATTCACCAATACGCTGAAGCCGTCGCGGATCTCGACCGAGATTTCGGCGCCATAGGCCACAGCAAAGCCGGCGGCGATCTCGCGCATGCGCTTGCGGATCAGCTCACGGATCTCGTCGGAGAAGCAGCGCACCGTGCCGCACATCCAGGCCTCGCCGGGAATGACGTTGTAGGCCGACCCGGAATGGATCTGCGTGATCGACAGCACCGCAGCCTGCAGCGGATCGACGTTGCGGCTGACGATCGACTGCAACGCCTGTCCGAGCGTCATTGCGATCACCACCGCGTCCTTGGAGCGCTCCGGCATCGCGCCATGCGCGCCGTAGCCCTGGATCCTGATGTCGAAGAAGTCGGCTGCGGCCATTGCCGGGCCCGGCAGGATCGCGATCTCGCCATGGTTGAGGTCGGGCGCGTTGTGCAGGCCGTAGACCTCGTCGCAGGGGAACTGCTTGAACAGGCCGTCCTTGATCATGGCGCGCGCGCCGCCGAGGCCTTCCTCGGCCGGCTGGAAGATAAAATGCACGGTGCCGTCGAAATTGCGGGTCTCGGCGAGATAGCGCGCCGTGCCGAGCAGCATTGTGGTGTGGCCGTCATGGCCGCAGCCGTGGAAGCGGCCGGGGATGGTCGAGCGCCACTTCAGATTGGTGTTCTCTTCCATCGGCAGCGCGTCCATGTCGGCGCGCAGGCCGATCTTCTTGCTGCTGTTGCCCTTGCCCTTGAGCACGCCGACCACGCCGGTGCCGCCGAGGCCGCGATGCACCTCGATGCCCCAGCTCGTGAGCTTGTCGGCGACGATGCCGGAGGTGCGGACCTCCTCGAATCCGATCTCGGGATGCGCATGCAGATCCCGTCTGATGGCGGTGAGTTCGTCGGCAAAACTGTCGATGCGCTCAATGGTCGGCATGGCTCTCTATCCGTTTGTGCGTGATGGGGAGGAGGGGGTGAAAGTGGGGCCGTTAGGCTTGATACGAATGCCCGGTCGCAAATGTTTCCACGGCAGCGTGGCGGTATCGGCCGGCATGGCGCCGGGCGCGGCGCAGATCAGCAGTTTCTCGGCGATCGGCTCGAAATCGGCGCGGAAATGCACCGAACTCTTGTTGACCAGGATCTTCTGCGCGGTCGGCTCGATGCCGACATAGCGGTACATCGACTGGTCGGCAAGCTGCGCCTTGTAGGAGCCGACGACCACGCGGACGTCGCCGACCCGTAGGCAGGCCGAGGGCCCCATATCCATGTCGCGGCCGCCGAAATAAGGGCCGGGTGCAACGAACTTGCCGTCCGAGAGCTGCTCGACCACGAAAGTCTCCCGGTACGGCGCGTCACCGGGAATGCCGGACTTCCCGCCGAGCTCGAGCGTGACGCGGTCGTGATGCGATCGGAACGGTTCGCGCCACGATCTCGTTGGTTTGAGCGTGTTCTTTCGGGAAGACCGGCGTCTACCTTCCAGGCCATGCCTTAGCGCGCGACGTTAAGCGTGTCGTCGCGCCAAGCGCAAGCCGGGGAGCACCTCCGGATTTGCATGCCCTATGGGCGTATTGAAAGGCCCAAAGGTACGTCGCGAGATTAAGTCTAAAGACCTAGGCCGTTGCCACGAGGCCTTCCGAAACCGGGCGGAAATTCGCAAAATCCCAGCCGCGCCCGGGTGCTGCTTCGAGCAGCGCACGGGTATAGGCCTGTTGTGGATTGGTCAGCACCTCGGCCGCCGGTCCCTGTTCCACGACGCGGCCATGTTGCATCACGGCGACGTCGTCGCAGATCTGTGCGGCGACGCGCAGATCATGCGTGATGAACAACAGTGCGATGCCGAGCCGCCGCTGGATTTCGTCGAGCAGGTTGAGAACCTGCGCCTGCACCGAGACGTCGAGCGCGGACACCGCCTCATCCGCCACCAGCACGTCGGGATCGAGCGCCAGCGCGCGCGCGATCGCGATGCGCTGGCGCTGTCCGCCGGAGAACTGGTGCGGATAGCGCGAGATCGCGTCGGGCGGCAAATGGACGAGCTCGAGCAGCTCGCGGGCCCGCGCCAGCGCATCCTTGCGCGGCATGCCGTAGTTGATCGGGCCTTCCGCGATGCTCTCGCCGACGGTGACGCGCGGATTGAGCGAGCGATAGGGGTCCTGGAAGATGATCTGGATCTTCTGGCGATGCGGCTGCAACAGCCGGCGCGACAGGTCGGAGATCTCGCGGCCGGCGAGCCGCACTCCGCCCGAGGTCGGATCGATCAGGCGGACGATGCAGCGCGCGACCGTCGACTTGCCGGAACCGCTTTCGCCGACGATACCGAGCGTGCGGCCCTTGCGCAAAGTGAGCGTGACGTTGCTGGCGGCCGCGACCTCGCGGGCTTTGCCATACAGCGACCGCTCCCGGTAGATCTTGCTGAGCTCGTTGGCTTCCAGCACCACGGGCTCGGTGGTGTCCGGACGCGGCGCGCGCGGCACGAGGCTCGGCACCGCGGAGAGCAGGTTGCGGGTGTACTCCATCGTCGGCTTGCGCAGCACATCTTGCAGCGCGCCGGTCTCGACCAGCCGGCCATGCCGCATCACCGCGACGCGGTCGGCGATCTCGGCCACCACGCCCATGTCGTGGGTGATGAACAGGACAGCCGTGCCGTGATCGCGTTGCAGGTCGCGGATCAAGGTGAGGATCTGCTTCTGGGTGGTGACGTCGAGCGCGGTGGTCGGCTCGTCCGCGATCAAAAGCTTCGGCTCCAGCACCAGCGCCATTGCGATCATGATGCGCTGGCGCTGTCCACCGGAGAGGCGGTGCGGATAGGAGGAGAAGATGCGCTCGACATCGGGCAGCCGCACATGCTCCATCATCGCCAGGATCTTCTGACGTCGCGCGCGGGAGTCGAGATCGGTATGGGCGCGCAGCACTTCGTCGATCTGGCGGCCGACCGGCACCACCGGATTGAGCGCGGTCATCGGCTCCTGGAAGATCATCGCCATCCGCGTCGCGCGCAATTGCCGCAGCCGGCGATCGCTCGCGGTGAGCAGTTCCTCGCCGACCAGTTTGACGCTGCCGCCTGACGGCACCAGTGTGCCCTTCTGCAGCAGGCCCATCGTGGTCAAAGAGGTCACCGACTTGCCCGAGCCGCTTTCGCCGACAAGGCAAAGCGTCTCGCCTTCGCGCACCTGCAACGAGAGGTCGTCGATGATGCGGTGCGCGTCCGTCTTGCGGCCGAGACCGACGACGAGGTTGTTGATGTCGAGGACGACGTTGGTCATGTCAGGGTCTCGTGTTGCGAGGGGGCACGATGGGTCCGTCACCGTCGTTCCGGGATGGTGCGCAAGCACCAGACCACAGATGCGCATTGCGCATCGGGGAATCTCGAGATCCCGGGTTCGGTGCTTCGCACCGCCCCGGGATGACGGCTTCAATTGGCATCGAAGCCATCACTTGCCCTCACGCTGTTTCATGCGGGGATCGAGCGCGTCGCGCGCGGCGTCGCCGATCAGGTTGACGCTGAGAATGGCGATCGAGAGCAGCAGGCCCGGCCAGAAGATCAGCGACGGCTTGACCTGGAAATAGGCACGGCCCTCGGCCATGATGTTGCCCCAGGTCGGCGTTTCCGGCGAGATGCCGGCGCCGAGGAACGACAGGATCGCCTCGGTCAGGATCGCGGATGCGCAGACGTAAGTGCCTTGCACGATCAGCGGCGCGATCGTGTTCGGCATCAAATGCCGCCACATGATCTTCGGCAGGCTCGAGCCGAGCGAGATCGCGGCCTCGACATAGGGCTCCTCGCGCGCGGTCAGCACCACCGAGCGCACCAGCCGCGCCACGCGCGGGATCTCGGGGATGGTGATCGCGATCATCACGGTCCAGATGCTGGCGCCCGACAGCGACACCACGGCGATTGCGAGCAGGATCGCGGGGATCGCCATCAAGCCGTCCATCACGCGCATCATCACTGCATCGACCCAGCGGAAGAAGCCGGCGACGAGGCCGATCAAGAGCCCGATGGCGATCGAGCAGACGGCGGCGCCGAGCCCGATCAGCAGCGAGATCCGTGCGCCGTAGATGACGCGCGACAACAGGTCGCGTCCGTAGGCGTCGGTGCCGAGCAGGTATTGCGCGCTTGACGGCTTCAGCCGTTGCGACGGCGTCAGCAAGAGTGGATCATGAGGCGCAAGGAGCGGCGCGAAGATCGCCATCAGGATGATCAGGACGAGGCAGATCGTCGCGACCGCGATGATCGGCGTCGACGCCAGGAAGCCGAACTTGACGCGGAACGGCCGGGTGACGGGGATAGAGGATTCGGGAAGGGTTTCGATCGCCATTGCTCAGTACCGGATGCGAGGATCGAGCAGGGTGTAGGCGAGGTCGATCAAGAGATTGACCGCGACATAGATACCCGATGTCAAAAGGATCATGGCCTGGATCACCGGATAGTCGCGCGCCAGCACCGCATCGACGGTGAGGCGGCCGATGCCGGGCAGGTTGAACACGCTCTCGGTGACGACGACGCCCGAGATCAGCAGCGCGAAGCCGGAGCCGATCACGGTGATGACCGGAACCGCGGCGTTGCGCAGCGCATGGCGCATCAGTACGCCGCTCTCGCCGATGCCCTTGGCGCGCGCCGTGCGCACGTAGTCCTCGCCCAACACGTCGAGCATCGAGGCCCGCGTCATGCGCGCGATCAACGCGACATAGATGAAGGAGAGGGTGCAGGTCGGCAGAATGATGCGTTCGAAGAACGGACCGAAGCCGGCCGAGATGCTCTTGAAGCCCTGCACCGGCACCCAGCGCAGATCGATCGCAAACACCTGGATCAGCACATAGCCGATCACGAACACCGGCACCGAGAAGCCGAGCACCGACAGCCCCATCACGAAGCGGTCGATCCAGGTGCCGTGTTTCCACGCCGCGATCACGCCGAGCGGCACCGCCACCAGGATCGAGAGGACGATGGTGGCGAGCGCGACCGAGATCGAGGGCTCGAGGCGCGGACCGATCATTTCGAGGATCGGCTTGTTCGAGATCAGGGAGACGCCGAGGTCGCCGTGCAGCAGCTTGGCGACCCAGGTATAAAACTGGATGTAGATCGGCTCGTTGAGACCAAGCGAGGTGCGGATGCGGTCGAGCTGTTCCGGTGTCGCATTGTCGCCGGCAAGAATTGCGGCCGGGTCACCCGGCGTCAGCCGCAGCAACAGAAACACGAACAGTGCCACCACGCCCATCACGGGAATGGCGGCGAGGATTCGGCGGAGGAGATAGCCGATCATCGCTGCTATCTCCTGCCGTCAGACGGTGCGAGGCGAAGGCTGGGCCGCATCATACTCATGGTGTCCCCGTGATGTGTCTCATGCGCTTCTGCGTCTTGTCTCAAGGCTAGCGCGAACGTGATGAATTTGCAGGCAAATACTGTGCCAATGGCGACGTCATATCAAGGCGCGGTTCAGGCCGTCGGAGCCTCCTTTGGTCTGAAGCTGCTATTTCGAATTGCACATGTCGCCATGTGCCACCGACCTGAAACGGGAAGTCTATTCACGCTTTCGCCACGCCGCACCAATTGGCGACGAACAGTGCAATGCTCTGCGTTGTCTTGCGAAGGCTGTCGAGCTCGACACGTTCGTTGAACGCATGCGGGCCGATACCGTACGGACCATAGCAAAGGGCAGGGATGCCGTAGTCGACGCAATAGTAGCGGGTGTCGTTGACGGCGGTAGACAGGCGCTCCTGCATTGGCGCCTGGAAGATGGAATGATGGGCTGCCGACAAAGCTGCTTCCGCTTCGCTGCCAGGCTCGCACACCGCCGCGTCCGCCTGAAAACCGCTCCACACGAGCTCGGCCGGATTATCGCACAGGAAGTCGTCGGCCTTGTGCGCTTCGGTCAGGCATTCCTCGATGCCACGCATCGCCTGCTGCGGTGTCTCGCCCGGCAAGAGACCAAGCCGGCAATCCAGCTCGCACCAGGCCGCGGTCGAACTCGCCCAATCGCCGCCCTTGATGATCCCGACGTTGAACTTGATCGGATTCTTGACGCTGCGGAACCAGCTGTTGTCGAGCGCCCGGGCATTGAGCGCCTTGGTGTAATCCTGGAACGCGCGCACCAGGTGCATCGCAGCCAGGATGGCGCTCGTGCCGGTCTCGGAATAGGCGACATGCACTGGCGTGCCGCGGACGCGCAGTCGAAACCAGACGGCGCCGACCTGGGCGCGCGTCAGTGTGTGTCCGGTCGGTTCGGGAATCAGGCAGGCGTCGGCGCGATAGCCACGCATCAAGGTCGACAGCGCGCCGTTGCCGGTGCTCTCTTCCTCGGTCACGGTTTGCAGATGGACGCGTCCGCCCGGGGCATAGCCGGCGTCTCTGATAGCATCGAGCGCGAAGATCATTGCCGAGACACCGGCCTTCATGTCTTGCGCGCCGCGCCCGAACATCCAGCCGTCGTGCAAGGCGCCCGAGAACGGCGGTTGTTCCCAAAGATCGGCGGGCCCCTCCGGCACCACGTCGATATGACCTTGCAGGATCAGGCTGCGTCCGCTGCCTTTGCTATCGAGCGTCGCAACGACCTGCTGCGATCCGGCAAGGTCGATGCCGTCCATCGGTGCAGCCTTCGGATGACTCATCAGGTTGACGTCGGCAAGGCTGAACGTATCGACGTCGTAGCGGCGCTTTGCGAATTGCTCCGCCAGCCAAGCCTGTTGCGGCGCTTCCTGTCCGCGCAAGCTGCGGAACTGCACCATGCGCGACAGGAACGCGACCTGATCGTTGAAGTTTCGATCGACGGCCGCGCACAGCTCCGCGGCAATCTGATCCGGCTTGGTCAGCGTCTCACGCGTGTCCGCCACCCCAATGCGCATTGTCCCCTCCCGCGCTGAAGCGCTTTTCCCCATTGTGACGCTAGTCGTTGTCATGCGGTGTTTCTCTGCGAATTCCGACTTGGCCACACACAAATACGCTCATATTCTTCCTCGCCGGCCGGATAATTAGAGGAAAGCTGCGCGGGTGGTCTCGGTCGCATCGACCGGCGACGGCACCATCGAGGGCGTGTCGAGGTCGCGCCAGTCATCGATCGCCCCTGCGACCACCTGCGCCGTCGCAGCCGACAGCGTCCAGCCGAGATGACCGTGGCCAGTGTTGTAGAACACGCCCGGAATCCGTCCGGCGCGAACCACCGGCATCATGTTCGGCATCATCGGGCGCAGGCCGGCCCATGGCACGACTTTCGACGTGTCGACACCGGGGAAATGCTGCCGTACCCAATCCACCAGCGGCTGGATGCGGTCGGCGCGAATGTCGAGGTTGAAGCCGTTGAATTCGGCCGTGCCGGCGACGCGGAAGCGGTCGGCGCCGAGCCGGCTGGTGACGATCTTCGCGGCTTCATCGAGCAGGCTGACGGTAGGCGCGGCGTCCCGGCTTTGCGGCGCATCGAGCTGCACGGTGATCGAATAGCCCTTCACCGGATAGACGTTGACGCGGTCGTTGAGCAGGCCGGCAAAGTGGCGGCTCGCGACACCAGCGCAAATCACGATGCCGTCCGCCTGCAACTCGTGTCGTGTTGCGACGTCAGCATCGTGCGAAGCGGCTTCGTTCCAGCCGATGCGGAAACCGTTATCGCCGTGCGCGATCGCATCGACATCGGCCTCATGGACGAAGCTCGCACCGCGGCGGATGCAGGCGTCGGCGAGGCCGCGGGTGAACTTGTGGATATCGCCGGTGGCGTCCGACGGCGTGAAGAAGCCGCCATAGCAGGTGGTCTGCAGCGCGGGTTCGATGCTGCGGATTTCGTCCGCCGTCACTGGCCGGCGGTCGAGTCCGCCTTGCTGCAGCAGCGTGTTGACGCGCAGGCCTGCCTCGAATCCGGCCTTGTCGTGATAGACGTGCAGGATGCCGCGGCGTTCGAGATCGAAGGCGATGTTCTCGCGCTGGGCGATCGAGAACAGATGCTTGCGCGCTTCGATTGCGAGCCGCGTGGTCTCGATGGTGTTGGTGCGATAGCGGCCGATGTGGCCGACGAACTCGCCGATCCAGGAATATTTGTGCCAGCTCGGCTTCGGATTCATCAAGAGCGGCGCGTCGCTTCGAAGCATCCAGCGCAGCCCCTTGAGAATGGTCGCGGCGCTGTTCCACACCTCCGCGTTGCTGGCGGAAAGCTGTCCGCCGTTGGCGAATGAGGTTTCCATCGCGGCGTAGCGATGCCTGTCGAGGACAGTCACCCGGTAGCCGCGTTCGAGCAGGGCATAGGCCGTCGTCACGCCGGTGATGCCGGCGCCAATGATTGCGATGTGAGGCATGGTGGTCTTCAGGCTCCCGTGGGTTAGAGTCGCCGAACCACCGGTGAAACCGGCTGTTTCGACGCCCCATCTGTCACGGTACCTGAGAGCTTGATCCGCATCGGGCCTCGGCCCAATAGCAGACTATCCCCTTCGGTGGACGTCATGGCCGTTTCCATTTGGCCATGCCGTCTCTCTCCAGATCGTCCTGACGATACAGTCCTTTTGCCTGAGAGTTTCCGGGGCGGTTGCTCCGTCGGCGCCGAAGCACAACACGAATGTTGTCGCCTCGATCTCTCCCGCATCGTCGTGTTGGACGGCCGGACCGTAGGCGAAGCCAAAAAATTGGACAAGGCTAAATTTCGGTCCGGCAGTGCCAACGTGTTGTGCAGTGCAAATCGAGTTAATCGAGCGTCGCCAGCAGTGCCGCCATCAGGCGGCCGCGCTCGGCGAGGCTCTCGACTTCGATATGTTCGTTCAAAGTGTGGGCGTCGGCGCCGCGAACGCCGAGGCCGTCGAGGGTCGGGATGCCCATCGCGCCGGTGAAGTTGCCGTCAGAGCCGCCGCCGGCGCTGCCATGCGGCAAATCAAGACCCATATCGGCGGCGAGACGCTTTGCCTTTTCATAGAGCGCCATGGTGCCGGCATCCGGCTCCCACACCGGGCGCGTGACGCCGCGCGTGACCTTGAATGTCACGTCATTTGCCGTACCCGACAGCGCCAGCATGCGCTCGACGCCGCGGTCGAGATCGGCCTGGCGCTTGGCCATGCTGAGCGCTTCGCCGGTGCAGGTCGTTGCGACGCAATTGACCCATTGGCCGCCATGCACGATGCCGACCGAGAAGGTGCAGTCTTCGGTGGTCATGCCGTCGATGGCGATGATTTGCCGGGCCATTTCGCGGATCGCGGAACGGCCGGAGGACAACGTCGCGCCGGCATGGCTTGGCTTGCCGACAGCTTCCAGGTTGAAGCGCGCGATGGCGTAGCGGCCGGTGACGACGCCGTTGTTCGGCCGGCCGGGCTCCGGGACCAGCACGTATTTGTTGCGTGCGGCTTCCGCCTCGATGATGTCGCGCGTCGACGGCGTGCCGACCTCCTCATCGGGCGTGAACAGCACCGTGATCGGCAGCGGCGTCGTAAAGGACGCGCGCGCCAATTGCCGGATCGCCTCGATCGACAGATAGTTGCCGCCCTTCATGTCGAAGATGCCGGGCCCGAAGCACTTGTTGCCTTCGCGCCGCCACGCCAGCTTCTCGATGGTGCCGACCGGGTGCACGGTGTCCAGATGGCCGGCGATCAGGATGCCGGGCTGACCTTGTTTCGGATGGGGAAAACGGGCGCGGACGCAGCCGGCAAAGCCCTGGCGTCCTGCGATGCGTTCGATCGTCGCACCCATCACCGCCATTTCGCGCGCGGCGAGGTCGAGCATGCGCTCGACCGCGGCCGCGTCCCATGTCGGGCTCTCGCATTCCACCCAGCTGCGCAGGCCGTGCAACATCGCTTCGGAATCAAAAGGAAGATTGGCGGGGTTCATGTCTTTTCTCTCTTGTTGTTTGTTCGCGCCGATACGCGTTCGCGTGCCGTACGAAAAGCTCGGAAGACGCGTTTGTAAAGTCAAATGCGCTGCACCCGCCGCTCATTCGTTCGTATACGTTTGATCCTGCCGGAAACCGATTGACGCGCATTGCGCTTGATGCAAGTCTCGATTTCACAAGCCATACAGCATGTTAGTTCGCCTAAATAACGAACCGCATGCATAACGAATAAGCCGGCTTTGACCAGTTACACGTCAGGAGAAATTGCATGTTGCCTATCTCGCGTTGGAAGCACCGCACGCTAGCGGCTGCGTTGACCGCGCTCGCGTTGTCGTTCGCGCCGCAGGAATTGTCGTTTGCACCGCAGGCCATGGCCGCGGGCAAGACCATCACCGCGGTGATGCATTCGGATCTGCGCGTCATCGATCCGATCCTGACCACGGCGTACATCACGCGAGACCATGGCTACATGGTTTTCGACACGCTGGTGGCGACCGACTCCAACTTCAAGATCCAGCCGCAGATGGCCGACTGGAAGGTATCCGACGACAAGCTCACTTACACGTTCACGCTGCGCGACGGCCTGAAGTGGCACGATGGCACGCCGGTGACTGCCGAAGACTGCGTCGCCTCGCTGAAGCGCTGGGCCAAGGTCGACGGCATGGGCCAGAAGCTGATGGACTTCACGGCGAGCCTGGAGGCCACCGACGCGAAGACGATCACGCTGAAGCTGAAGGAGCCCTACGGCCTGGTGCTGGATTCGATCGGCAAGCCGTCGTCGCGCGTTGCCTTCATGATGCCGAAGCGGCTGGCCGAAACGCCGCCGGACAAGCCGATCCCGGAGCAGATCGGTTCGGGCCCGTTCAAGTTCGTTCAGGCTGAATTCCAGCCTGGCGTGAAGGCGGTCTATGTCAAGAACACGGACTACGTGCCGCGCAAGGAGCCGGCGAGCTGGACCGCGGGCGGCAAGGTCGTGAAGGTTGACCGCGTCGAGTGGGTCACGATGGCCGACGCGCAGACGGCGATGAATGCGCTGCAATCCGGCGACATCGATTTCCTGGAGAACCCGTCGTTCGACACGTTGTCGATCCTGGAAGGCGACAAGGACCTGAAGGTCGAGACGCTGAACAAGTTCGGCTTCCAGACGCTCGGCCGCATGAACTTCCTCTATCCGCCGTTCGACAACATCAAGGTTCGCCAGGCGGCGCTGATGGCGATCAACCAGAAGCAGGTGCTCGACGCGCTGGTCGGCAATCCCAAGTATTACAAGACCTGCGTCTCCTTCTTCATCTGCGATACGCCGTTCGCGTCCGAGGTCGGCGGTGAGACGTTGTTGAAGGGCGGCGACATGGCGGCGGCCAAGAAGGCGCTTGCCGAGTCGGGCTATGATGGCACGCCCGTCGTCATCATGGCGCCCGGCGACGTCACCACGCTCAAGGCGCAGCCGGTTGTTGTGGCCCAGCAACTGCGCGACGCCGGCTTCAAGGTCGACCTGCAGGCCACCGACTGGCAGACCGTGGTGACCCGCCGCGCCAGCCAGAAAGCGCCGAAGGATGGCGGCTGGAACATGTTCTTCACCAACTGGGTCAGTGCCGACGTCTCCAACCCGATCTCCAACCTCTCGATCGGCGGCCAGGGCAAGAATGGCGGATGGTTCGGCTGGGCCGACGATCCGAAGATCGAACAGCTGAAGGACGCCTTCGTTCGCGCGCCGTCGCTCGACGAGCAGAAGAAGATCGCGGCCGATATCCAGAAGGAAGCCTACGAGCAGGTCATCTACATTCCGCTCGGTCAGTATCAGGGTCCGAGCGCCTGGCGGAAGTCGCTGTCCGGTGTGCTCGATGGTCCGGCGACGCCGATCTTCTGGAATGTCGACAAGTCCGAGTAAGCTTGCAGCTTGACGCAATACGAGTGGCCGGGACTTGTCCCGGCCATTTTTCGTTTCGCGCCGTCTGCGCGACGGCGTTCGTTAATTGCCGTGGCCCGATTTCGCGTTGCTCGTGCTCGACAGGCTCGAGAGCTGGGTCTGTCCGACGCCGGCGCCGTTCATCCAGACCATTGCGCCCGCGGCGAACGCCAACAATCCGCACGCCACGATCGCGCTGCGAATCCATCGCCGGTAGATCGCACGATCGTTGGGCGTCGCATCGAGGAATCTCTGTGCGTTGAGCCCGTTGCTGCAGTGAGCCGCGTCGTCGCTGTGCTCGAGGATGGAAGCACCGTGATCGGGCGCGGTATTGCCGACAATCTGATTGCGACCGGCAATCCGATTGCGATCCGCAATCGTCATCGCCTATCTCCAACTCATTGATTTCGAAATGTGACGGCCGCGAAATGTGCGGCCAGAATTTCCAATGAGACGACACTACACCATGTGGCGTTCGCGGCATGTGAACTCGGCCACATCCGCAAAACACGATGAGGTGATGCCAGCATCGTGACGCCTCGGCTGCCTGCTCCGCCCATGGGCGGGCGCCTGGCATACCAATTCGGTTGGCGGCGGCTTTAAGGTTCCTGTCAGTATTGGATCGTAACCTGACCGCCAGTCTGTGTACCTACCGCGACGGGCCCATGGCCGACGACGATAGCAGGCCCGCACCGGCCAGCGCGCAACAGCCAATGCCGACCGAGCAGCGCCGTGCCGGCGCACGCCGCCGCGTCCTCAAGTCGGGAGCGATCGAGTTCGGCAATGAAGTGATCGCCTGCACGGTCCGGAATCTCTCGCCTCAGGGCGCCTGCATCGAAGTGAACTCGCCGCTGTGGTTTCCCGACCGCTTCACTCTCGCCGCCGACGGCCAGCGGTGGCCATGCCGCATCGTATGGAAGAAGCAGAAGCGGCTGGGACTGGCGTTCGAGTAGGGCTCGATGCCCGGCGCGCCGCGCCGCGCCGATTTGCACGAACAGTTGTCGTCTATTTCACAAACTACCCAAGGTTAGCGGAGTATTGTCCGCCGGGCCGATACCCAGCCTCGGGGAAATTGCGATGACAATCAATGTCAAGGCTTACGCGAACGCCGATGATATCCTGATCGCCTGGCAGCCGGACACCTGGTCCAACGACTGGGTCGGTTTCCAGCTCGAGCGGCGCAACAATATCACGCAACAGACGACCGTGCTGTCGAACCGCATTCCGCCGAAGCCCGGCGAGAAGCCGGTGGCGGACGCCGGCATCTCCTCGACGCAATCGCCGTTCCGGCGCTGCATCTGGACCGATCACAGCGTCGTCGACACCGACAATGTCTCGTATCGCGTGACAGCGATGAAGAGCGCCGCGAACGGGACGTTCACGCCCGATGCCGCCTCGGTGTCGGCCTGGACAACGCCGGCGGTCGCTTCCGGCGATGCGGGCGGCGGCCTGTCGGCCTATTTCAACCGCGGCACCCTGATGTCCCAGATCGTCAGCCGCTTCGTGAAGGGTGATGCGTCCGACGACTCGCTGCGCAATTTCGTCAAGGGCCTGTCCGACCCGGCCAACCAGGCGCGGCGCTACCTTTCGGGCGATGCCCTGCACGAGATCCTGGCCTTCCTGCACGATGCCGATCTCCGCGGCAGCCAGATCCACGCCGCGATCTACGAGATGAATGACGAGGAGCTGGTCGGCGCGCTGAAGCCGTTCGGCAGCCGCGGCAACGTCCTGCTCGGCAACGGCAGCGCGACCAAGCCGAACATCGCCGGCGAGCTCAGCGGCGCCGGCCTGACGGTCAAGCATCGTGATCTGTCGAATGCGGGCAGGTCGTCGCCGAGCGTCCACAACAAGTTCGTGGTCGAGAGCGACGCGCACGGCAACGCCATCCGCGTGCTGACCGGCAGCACCAACTGGACCACCACCGGGCTGTGCACGCAGCTCAACAACGTGCTGATCATCGAGAATGCGGTGATCGCCAAGCGCTATCTCGATCAGTGGGGCAAGCTGGTCGCTGCGGGCAACGCCATGCCGCCCGCGCTGAAGACGTCGAATTCCACTCCGACCAGTGACAGCAACATTTCGGTCTATTTCGCCGCGACCAACGGCGAGGCGGAATTCAAGCCGGTGCTGGACCTGATCAAGAACGCCAAGGACGGCGCGCTCTTCCTGATGTTCATGCCGGGGCAATCGCCGCTGCTGGATGCCCTGCTGGACCGCGCACAGCAGAACGACGTCTATGTTCGTGGCGTGGTGTCGACCATGATGCCCAGCAAGAACGGCGACATCGTTTCGGTCGGCGGAGAAGTCGTCAAATCGGGCGCGCCGCAGCAATCCTTTCATGACGACGTCCAGCTGCCGCATGGCGTGAGCGCCACCAACGAACCTTCATGGGCAGACGTCGAATTCAGCGTCCAGCAGATCCGCAACGCGGGGATGATCGCCATCGTTCACTCCAAGACCATCGTGGTCGATCCGTTCTCGGACAATTGCGCCGTCATCACCGGATCGCACAATTTCTCGGTCGCGGCCTCCGAGAAGAATGACGAGAACCTCGTGATCATCCGCGGCAACAAACAGCTTGCCCAAGCCTATGCGCTGCACATCAACGGCGTTTACGACCACTATTCCTGGCGCGGCTATCTCGGCAGCGGCGGCAATCCGGATCAGATCTATTCGCTCGACGGCTGGAAGCCGGGCGGCGGCAAGGAGCAGGAGCTGGATTTCTGGATGGAGGAGCCGGTGCCGCCGCGCCCGACGCGTGGCGCGGGCAGCGTCGGCGCGGCGCAACAGCCCGCCGTGGCTGCTAGGGCTTCGACGAAGACAGCTGCCAGGAAAGCCCCGAAGAAATCGGCCAAGAAAGCTGCCAAGAAGTCAGCCAAGACATCAGCCAAAAAATCAGTCAGGACTTCGGCGAAGAAGGCGAAGGCCAGCAAGCCAGCAAAGGCCGCGAAGGCAAAGAAAACCAAGGCCAGGACGACGAAGAAGGCCAAGGCAAAGAAGGCGAAGGCCAAGAAGTAGGAGCGGTGCGCAACGGGCTGGTGCGGGCGGTGGGACTCGAACCCACATGACGTTGCCGTCGAGGGATTTTAAGTCCCTTGCGTCTACCAATTCCGCCACGTCCGCATTGCGCCAGGCGCGCCGATTACTAGCGCGTTTGCCGGCGGAGTGGAATTGTCATTATCCGCTGCTAACAGGTGCGCATTCAAAGGCTTAGGGCGCGGCCTGCAATTCCATTTGCTTCGGCGGCCGAGCATTGGGATAAGCAGCGCGCCGCCGCGATTGAGCCTCAATCCGGACACCGGCGGCTGCTTTAGGCAATCTCAACACTGTCGGATTAAGAAAGCTGAATGTCTGTTCGTCTTCCCCGCCGCCCAAATCTGTCGCGCGCGGCAGCCATCGTTGCGCTGCTCGCCTCGGCTGCGGGCGTTTCCGGCTGTGCGCAGATCGGCGACAGCGTGCCGGGTGCATTCGCCGATCCCGCCAAATACGATCTGTATGATTGCAAGCAGCTCGAGACCGAGCGCAAGAATCTCGCGTCTCGCGCGACGGATCAGGAAAAGTTGATGGCCAAAGCGGAGACCGGCGTCGGCGGTACCGTGGTCTCCGAGATGGTCTATCGCAACGAGCTGATCTCGATCCACGCCCAGCAGAGGCTCGTGGATCAGGCCTGGCGCGCCAACAAGTGCCATGAGAGCCCGCCGGATACGCCTGCGGCAGCCGCACCCGCGGCGCCTGCGCCGGGGGCGAAGGGCCCGCGCGCGCCGAGGGGCCTCGTTCACTAAGTCAACGCTTGCAGAACAACCGGTTGCTGTGCGCGCGCAGGCGCGCTCGGCTAGAGCTTCGGTTCTGATTGAATCAGAACCGAAGCTCCAGATTCTTGTTTTGACGCGTTTTCTTCACGCGAACCGGTGTCCACTTCGCTCGAAAACGCTCTAGGCGCGCCAGTCGTAGATCCAGTCCTGCCGCGCCAGCATGCGCTGCGGACCGATGGCGCGGATCGCGAGATCGCGCGCGATCGCCAAGGGTCCGCTCAAATGATAGATGCGGCCCTGCTGCCGCGCCATACGCTGCACCTTCAGCACGCGGCCGCGCCGCATCTCGGCGTAGCGCTTCAACGCGGCGGGAATGCCTGCGGTGTTTTCGCCGGTGCAGTCGGCCAGGGCCTTGGCGAGCACGGCCGCATCCTCGATCGCCATGCCGGCGCCTTGCGCGGCAAACGGCAGCATCGCATGCGCGGCGTCGCCGAGCAGTGTCACCGCGCCTTCGCTCCAGCGGCCGATGTCGGGCAGGGTGAACAGCGCCCATTTGCGCCAGCCGTCGACCGCGCCGATCAGCATCCGCGCCGTGGCGGGCCAGCGTGCGGTGGCGAACGCGCCCTTGATCTCGTTGATGTCGCCCGGCGCGCTCCAGCCCGGCCGGTTCCAGGTGCCTGACACGATCGCGACCACGTTGACCTGGCGCCCGGCCGAGATCGGATAGGCCACGAGATGCGCGTCCGGCCCCATCCACAACTGCACGCGCGGTGCGGTGTATTCACGCGGCAGGGCGGTCGCGTCCAGCGTGCCGCGCCAGGCGATCAGGCCGGAGAATTGCGGTTGTACATCCGGAAACAAATGTCCACGGACCGACGACCAGATGCCGTCTGCGCCGATCAGCGCAACCGCCAATTCCTCCTGCCGTGCGTTGCCGCGGCGCTGCACCACCGTCAGGCCCTTGGCATGCTTGGTCACGTCCTCGAACTGGCAGCCGAGCCGCAGGTCGATATCGGGATGCTCATTGACGGCGGCCTGCAACGCGGCCTGCAGATCGGCGCGGTGGATCACCCAATAGGGGGCGCCGGCGCGGAACTCGGCGGCGTGGCCGAGCGGCATCCGTGCGATCTCGCCACCGGCCCGCGCGCTCAGGATGTTGACGGATTCCGGCGTGACTGCGCGGCGCGCAAGCGGTTCCTTGAGCCCAAGCTCGACCAGGATGCGGCTCGCATTGGGAGAGAGCTGGATTCCGGCACCGGCTTCCTCGAGCCGCTCGGCCTTCTCCAGCACGACGACACGAAAGCCTTGTGCCGCCAGGGTCAGCGACGCCGTCAGTCCCCCGATCCCTGCGCCGGCAACGATGACGGTTCGCGTCAGCGCCACGGGGCGGTCAGGCGACCTTGTCTTTCAGCACGCATTCCGGCGGCCGTGCTTCGCCGGCGGCGAGGTCGGATGCGAAGCGATACAGCGTCGAGCAGTACGGGCAGATGATCTCGCTGTCGTTGCCGAGGTCGAGGAACACGTGCGGATGGTCGAACGGAGGGTTGGCGCCCACGCACATGAACTCCTGCGACCCGATCTCGATCACCGAGACACCGGCATCGTTATGGAAGTGCGGGACGACGTGGTCGGACATATTCTCACCTTGGTAGCAACGATGGGCAGACGCAATCAACTGCATGCGGCATCGCGAAATGCCGCGCACCATACTGGCGGGAACAGTTGATTCCTAGAGCCCCGATGGCTCATTTGCTCATGCAAATTCGACACAATCTTGTCGTCCCAGAGAAGCCCTTCTTTGGTCGGAGCCGTTGTGTCGCAAAAACGGCACACTATTTCCAAGGCCAACTGAACAAGACGAATTAAACTTGAGGTTTCCAGCGGAATGAACGGAGTGCGCCTCAGTCTGGCGGTGGCCGGCCTGGCAGCAAGCGCTGCCGTGGGCGCGGCCATTTGGCCGCACGCCCGGGACGCCGGCACAGTGCTGTCAGCGCGGAACGATCCGGCTGCGCTCGCCGACCTCAGGCTCAATTCCGTCCTGCGCAACAACCCGGCGTTGGTATCGGACAATATCGAGGCGGCACTCGCTTCGGGAGATGCCGATCTTGCGACCAGCTTCGTCGCGCTCGCAAGCGAGCAGAACATCGCGCTCAGTGATGAACTCACAAAGCGTGTCGACGACGCGCGCGCCGAGCAGTCCTCCGCCACGCATTTCGCCAAGGGATTTGCCACCGGCCTCGTGACCGGCAATGCCGACGATGTCGCAAGCCTCTCCGGCACGGTCGCAGGCGACCTGTTCGTGTTCGGTGACGTCAGGGACGTCGTGCGCGAGGGCAAGCATCTCGTGATGGGCGAGGATACCGACCAACTGGTGCTCGGCCTTGCGGCCGCCGGGCTCGCCGTGACCGCGGCCACCTATGTGTCGATCGGCGGCGCCGCGCCGCTGCGCGCCGGACTGACGCTGGTCAAGGATACGCGCAAGGCCGGACGGCTGAGCGAGGGGATGATCGAATGGGCCGGGCGCTCGACCCGCGAGGTGGTCGATCAGCCGGCGCTCCGTGAGGCGGTCGCGTCCGGCTCGGTGCTGCGGCCGGCGGAAACTGCAACCGCGATCCGCGCGGCATTCCGCGCCGAGAAGGCCGGCGCGCTGGTGCGCGTCGCCAAGGACGTCGGGCGTATCGGCGAGGCGGCCGGGGTTCGTGCTGCGCGCGACACGCTGAAGGTCGCGGAGAATCCGCAGGAGATCGCGCGCGCGGCCCGCATCGCGGAGACGAAGGGCGGCCAGACCCGCGCAATCATCAAGCTGCTCGGCCGCGGCGCGCTGCTGCTGGCGGCCGGTACATTCAATCTCACGATGTGGCTGTTCGGCGCGCTGCTCGCGCTGTTCGGCTTCCTGTCGTCGATCAAGGCCACCACCGAGCGAGCCACGGCATGGTGGCTCAGACGCAGCAAGGCGCTGCGCCTGAAGCGGCAGATGGCTGCCCAGGCTACCTTGGCGAGTATGCCCGCCCAAGGCTAAGCTTGCGGTCGCCGGTCGATCGCAAATCCCAAGTCTCAAATCCCAAGTCTCAAGAAAAAACGGAATCGAAGATGCCGAGTTTCCACCACGGCGATGTTGAGATTGCCTATATCGACGAAGGCGCGGGCGAACCGATCGTGCTGGTGCACGGCTTTGCCTCGAGCAAGAACGTCAACTGGATCTATCCAACCTGGGTCTCGGAGCTCGTCAAGGCCGGCCGGCGCGTGATCGCGCTCGACAATCGCGGCCACGGCGAATCCGCCAAGCTCTACGACGCCGCGCAGTACGAGATCGCGATCATGGCAAGCGACGTGATCGCGCTGATGGATCATCTCGGAATCGCACGCGCCGACATCATGGGCTATTCGCTGGGCTCGCGGATGACGGCGATCCTGGCGCGCGAGAATTCCAATCGGGTGCGTTCGGCGATCCTCGGTGGCATCGGCATCGGGCTGATCGAGGGCGGCGGTCCCGGCGAGGCGGTCGCGCTGGCGCTGGAGGCGCCGTCGCTCGACGATGTCACCGATCCGGTCGGTCGCACGTTTCGCGCCTTCGCCGATCAGACCCGTTCCGACCGCCGCGCGCTCGCCGCCTGCCTGCGCGGCTCACGCCGCCTGATGACGCGCGAGGAGGCCGCCGGGATCGGCGTGCCGGTTCTGATCGCAGTCGGCAGCAAGGACGAGATCGCGGGCTCGGCGTCAGCGCTCGGCCGGATCATTCCGGGGTCGCAGGTGCTCGACATTCCGAACCGCGACCACATGCGGGCGGTCGGTGACAAGGTCTACAAGACCGGCGTCATCGACTTCCTGTCGCATCGAAAATAGCTCGTCGGAATCGCTCTCGGCATCGTCCTTGGCGAAGGCGCGCGCCGCCGCGATCAGCACCACGAAGGTCGCAACCCACACCATGCGCGCGCCGTAGCGGTCGTGCGGACCCGAGATCACGCCGCAGACGACGGCATTGCCGAGCAGAGCGAACGTCACCGTGCCCGCCAGCAGTGTCAGATCGTCGAGCCGCCGCTGCCACAGTCCGCGGCCGAACAGGATCACGACCAGCAGCATCGAGCCGAACGCGACCGGCATGTGGATGCGGTTGATCGTGGTGAAGTCGAGGGCCCATTGTTGTTGCCGCGCGGCGCGCATCGGCGCGACCTGCTTGGGAATATAGCGCCCGATGATGCCGTAGGTGTGCGGGATCCAGCCCGAGGAGCCTTCGCCGGTCGCGACATCCAACAGCTGGTCGGCGGTCGCTTTCAGCGCCGCCTTGGCCTGCCATGTCGGATATTCGGCCAGCGAGCGCGCCACGATGTGGCCCATCTCGTCGTTCAGTCCCTGAAAGCGGCCGAGGGTGTTGAACATGCTGTGACCCCACAGGAAGTCGTCGGCGGTCGGCGGCAGCTCGTCGCGATAGGGGCAGAGCTTCAGGTTCTCCTTGGCGCAATGATCGCGCAGATATTGCGCGACGATGCCATCCTGCAGCATGCGGCCGAAGGCGACGCCATAGCCGCCGGGTGTCCAGGCAAGCTGTCCCGACAGCGCAAAGTTCGCCGCCAGCAGCATCACGGCGCCGGTGACGATGGTCAGGCTGCCCTGCACGAGCCCCGCGACCGGGACGCGGCGGCCGAGCCATGGACGCAGCATCCAGCCGATGCAGCACAGGCCGAGCAGCACCGCGAGCGTCGCGCTATGCGTGGCAGCGGAAAACGCGACAAATCCAAACAGCACCGCCTTCTCCAGGGTCGAGATCCTGTCGCCGTGCAGGATGAGGACGTAGAGCGCGAGCACCGCAAGGCCGGCGAAGATGTCGGTCAGCAGCATGCTGGCGAGCCAGGGCAGGGCGGTGGTTGCGATCAGCGCAAGGCTGATCGCAATCAGCCGGACCGGCCGGGCGAGCTCGAGCATGCGCAGGGTCAGCTGCAGGATCCACAGCGTCGCCAGGGTCTGGATCCCGAGGTTGAGCCAGAAGCCCGATGTCTCACCGACGTGCAGGTAGATGCCGAACACCGTGGACCGGCTTGGCACCAGATAGCCCTCGTACCAGCGCGCCAGATAGCCGCCGGTATCCCATTGGAGCAGCGGATAGCCGTTCCAGAAGGCAGGCGCGAGCAGCAGGAGGGGAATGGCAATGGTGGCGATCCAGACCGACCGTGCATCGGTCAGGCGCCCTCGTAACGTCTGGGTATTGATGGTATTTCCCCCCCCCCTTTTTATTGGGGCCGACCATGCCCAAAACCACACTCGGTACGAAATCCGCCAATAGTTGCAGAAGCACGGCTTGATTTCGGCAAAATCCCGACCAACTCCCCTAGACGTCGGCCCGGGGCCGTTCGGCTGGGGTTTACCGTACCGAGCCTTCCCGGGACGCGCTGGGGTCACCGTGCTATAACGCACATCAGAACAACCGAATTGCGAGAGCAGCTATGGCAGTTCATCAGGTCAATCCGCAGGGGAGCAAGCTGGCGGCGCTCGATCCGATCTGGGATCGAATCCGCGGCGAGGCGGAAGACATCCTGCGGCGCGAGCCGGAGCTCGCATCCTTCATCTATGCGACCGTGCTGCATCATGAGCGCCTGGAAGATTCCGTGGTCCATCGCATTGCCGAGCGGCTCGATCACGCCGCGCTGTCGGGCGACCTGATCCGCCAGACCTTTGGCGAGGCATTGCGCGATGAGCCCGATATCGGCAACGCCTTCCGCGCCGATCTCGTCGCCGTCTATGACCGCGATCCCGCGACCTCGCGCTTCATCGATCCCTTGCTCTACTTCAAGGGCTTCCACGCGCTGCAGACCCATCGTCTCGCGCACTGGCTCTATCAGAAGGGTCGCAAGGATTTTGCCTTCTACCTGCAGAGCCGCTCGTCGGCGGTGTTCCAGACCGACATCAATCCGGCGGCCAGGATCGGCCGCGGCATCTTCCTCGACCATGCCACCGGTTTCGTCTGCGGCGAGACCGCCGTCATCGACGACGATGTCTCGATCCTGCATGGCGTCACGCTCGGCGGCACCGGCAAGGAGAACGAGGATCGCCATCCGAAGATCCGCCACGGCGTGCTGATCGGCGCCGGCGCCAAGATCCTCGGCAATATCGAGATCGGTCATTGCGCGCGCATCGCGGCGGGCTCCGTCGTGGTCAAGCCCGTGCCGCACAACGTCACGGTTGCGGGCGTGCCGGCGAAAATCGTCGGCGAGGCCGGCTGTGCCGAGCCGTCGCGCACCATGGACCAGATGCTCAACGCGATCGGGCTTTGATTTCATTCGCTTTCTGATCGGTACCGCGCTTTAGCCTGTGCGCAACATCACGTCGCCAAAGCCTGAAAAGGCTCTGGCGATCTTTGCCGTCTCGTCCTAAAACTCCCCCGAAAATCATCGACCCGATTGGAGACGGCTGTGGACGTACAGGAAGTCAGGAAGCTCGACGCGTATCTCAAACGCGTGTTCAGCAATCCCAAGATCCGCGTGGTGCCGCGGCCCAAGAAGGACGACTCGGCCGAGGTCTATATCGGCGAGGAGTTCATCGGCGTGCTGTTCGTCGACGACGAGGACGATGATCGCTCGTTCCAGTTCCAGATGGCCATCCTGGAAGAAGATCTGGGCGACCAGGGCTGAACAGCCTAAGGCCGTCATTGCGAGGAGCCCGCGGAGCGCGCGTCGCTCCGGCGCAATGACGGCGTTACCCCTTCGCGCTATGCATCTGCGCGGAGAGGCGGTTCATCGCGGTGGCGATGTCGCGCCATTGCGCCAGCCAGCTGCGCGGAAAGCGGAAGGTCAGGTCGGCGCCCTCGATGCGCTGCTCACTCAGGCACATGCCGGGCGTCGACGTGTCGCGCGTGCAGCGCGCGATCAGCTGCGGCTCGGTCGCGGTGAACAGGTCCTCGCCGCCGTAGGGCGTGCCGTCGCGGAACGCGCGTGCCGTCAGGCCGTCATCGGAATTCGCCCGCTCGTCGAGATAGCGCGGATAGATCGTGCGCAGCCGCATGTCCGGCGCGAGTGAATCGTGGTGTGCCGCAATCGACACGAAGATCCTGTCGATCGGCTGCACCTTGTCCTCGACGGTCTCGGCGCTGTAGTGCTTCGGCGCGGCAGGCGCCTCCAGCGACGGATAGAGGAAGCTCAGATCGACGCGCTCCTGCGGCCCGGAATGGCGCTGGATCTTCATGCGCACCGCCATGGTCGGCACGTTGAACAGCGTGCCGCCGACGCTCACCGGCAGCCGCGACGGATCGCTGGGCGGCACGGTCGTATAGGTCGGCCACAACAGATAGGCGACGAGGGCAATCGCACCGGCCGCGATGACCGCCGAGGCGATGATCGGAACGAGATGCGCGCGCGGATTGCGGCGGGTGTCGCGGGCGAGATGCTGGGCAGTCGAGAGTAGCGTCATGAGCGAGGCAAACAGCAGACCGGGAGTGGCCGAATCACCTTCCGAATATGCCACGTGACGCGGAATTTCCGTACGAATCCAATGGAATCCCGCAGCGATTGGTCATGCGCAAACGCCGCGCCTGGTGTCCTCGGTTAACCTTTCCTTAAGGATGATGTGGCGGCCCACCGCCAATTCTGCGAAGCAGGTGTGAGTGGCCTGTTGCGTAGCGGAAGTCCCGATGTCGCCCGATACCTTGAATTCCCTGTTCTCGCTCTTCATTGGCTTCGCGCTCGCCGGCGCATTGGCCAGCGGTTATCAGGCGATGGCGGAGCGTCCGGCCGGCTTCGGCCTGCTGCAGGAGGGCGTGGCGCCAAGGACCTTCGCCGCGGTCCCGTTTCTCGTCTTCGCCGCACCGTTCATCATCATGCGCAACACGCTGCGCGGTGCGCGCATCGAGCGCCGCCGCTTCGAGTTCGTGATGATGGCAACCGTCATCTCCGGCTTCTGGAGCCTGATGTCGGGCACCTTCTTTGTGATGACGCTGCGCGCTGCCGGCGTGATCGGGTGATCCGATCTTGATCCGCGCCGGATCCTGATCCGTGTCCGGATCATGAGCGTGCTTGCTTGAAACCACGTCGTCCGCTGTGCCAAGGTCACCTTAATCCAAGGAGACCTTCATGGCGATCTACGAACTCGACGGGCAGGGGCCCGATCTTCCCGCCGACGGCAGCTACTTCATCGCGGACAACGCCGTTGTGATCGGCAAGGTGCGCCTCAAATCCGCGGCGAGCGTCTGGTTCGGCGCCGTGCTGCGCGGCGACAATGAGTGGATCGAGATCGGCGAAGGCTCCAACGTCCAGGACAATTCGACCCTGCATGTCGATCCCGGCTTTCCCCTGACCATCGGCAACAACGTCACGATCGGCCACAACGCGATCGTGCACGGCTGCACGCTGGAAGACGGCGTGCTGATCGGGATGGGATCGATCGTGATGAACGGCGCGCGCATCCGGCGCGGCAGCGTCGTCGGCGCCGGCTCCGTCATCACCGAGGGCAAGGAGTTTCCGGAAAACTCCTTGATCATCGGCGCGCCCGCGCGCGTGGTGCGCACGCTGGACGCCGCGCAAGCGGAGGCATTGTCGCGGCCGGCGAAGTCCTATGCGATCAGGGGCCCGCAGTACAAAGCCGGGCTGAAGAAGATCGGCTAAAGCATGATCCGGAAAAGTGCGAAGCGGTTTTCCCTGCGACAAACGCGAAGCGTTTGCGCGGAGATCATGCTTAGACAAGAACGCTAGTTTTCAGCGCTTCCGGCCCTGCTTGCGTGCGCCCTTCGGTGTTGCGGCGCTTGGCTTGGCTGCTTGCTGCAGTCCTGCTGTCTCCTGAAGTCTTGCGCTCCTGCGCAGCGCATCCTTCAGGTCGATCGGAATACCGTGCTTCTTGAGGAGGTCGGCGAAGGCCTCGTCCGCGAGCTCCTGTAGCGTCGCCATCCGGTCGCGCCCAAGCTGCTTCAGCTTGTCGGCAGTATCGTCGTCAAACTCGATCAGCTTGCGCAAATTGCATTGCTCCCAAACTGTATTGCCCCAACGCCTGTGGGAACCGGCGTTTTGCGGACCCGTTGATGTCCGCAAGGGAGAATTGCCATGCGCAAATTATCCGTCACCGCCGCGTTCGCGACAATCGCCATTCTGCTGGCGCCCACCGTTACCGTCGCCCAAGGTACTGGAAGCGGCACCGGGATCGGCAGCCCCTCGTCAGCCAGCCCGACATCGCCGCAAGTCGCGTCACCGCCGCCCGGCACCAACAGCGCCGGCACGGCGCAATCTGCCGGCCGGCTGAACACCAGTGAGGGCGTCACCACCGGCGCGGCGTCGAGCGAAAGCTTCGACAAGGCGATCGCCGACGAGAACAGGACGGTCGACCGCCGGGTCAACGGCATCTGCCGCGGCTGCTAACATTTGGCGGCCGCGCCTTTGATGAACGCGGGTCGCGCAGATGTGAGCGTGACATGAGCGCGCGGCTGAAGCCGCGGTCCTACATTGAGTTAGCATGCGCGGGACGCGGCGGAGGAGGCTTGCAAAGAAAAGCCTTGGACAGAGGAGTGACGGGTGATGTTGCGTAAAACGATGATTGCCTTGCTGGCGACGGCCACGGTCGGCCTGTTCACGGTCGATGCCGCGTCGGCGGCGGGCGGTTTCCACGGTGGCGGCGGCTTTCACGGCGGTGGTGGCTTCCACGGTGGTGGTGGCTTTGGCGGCTTCCACGGTGGTGGCGGCGCTTTCCGCGCCATGGGCGCGGGCGGTGGCTTCCGGTCGGCTGCGATCGGCGGCGGTTGGCACGGTGGAGGCTGGCACGGCGGAGGCTGGCATCGGCGCGGCTGGGGCTATCCGTTCGCGGCGGCCGCGATCGGCTTCGGCCTGGGCTACGGCGCCTACGATTACTATGACGGCTACTACGGCAACCCGTACTACGCCGGTTACGGCTACGATGACGGGTATGGCTACGGCTATGGATATGGTGACGGCGGCTGCTACGTCGTGCGCCGTCGCATGCTGACGCCCTATGGCTGGCAGGTCCGGCCCGTGCAGGTTTGCAACTAAGACATCTGCTGACGCATGGCCGCTCCATTGGATCGCCATGCCGATGATGTTGGAATGATCGGCGCGGCCTCGGTGTTTTGATGCCGGGGCCGTCGCGCATTGGTATGCGGCTTGCACTGCATCGCAGCAGTCTGTGCGTGAACGCGTCGCGAAAACAAACGGTCCGGCTGCGATTGGAGCCGGGCCTCAGAGGATATCAGAGATGCTGACCATTCCTGATCTGACGTTGCTGTTCATGGTCGTTGTTTCGGGCCTCGCCATCGCATTCGTCTACATGCTCCACGAGCTCGAGCCGAGGCTTGCACGGCTGCGGCAGCGGGGCGAGCGCGTCTTGCGTGACCGCATCAGGTAGACGGCAACGCGGATCGCTGCGGCTTCAGCCGTAGAGACATTGCGCGTGCGGAGCTGTCGCTCAGCACGGCGCGTTTTCGGGGTGCGCAATTCAGAGACGGGGAATTCACGGCCCCAAAAGAACAAGGCCGTCGACGTAGTATACCGTCAACGACCTTGCCAGCCCCGGATATTGAAATCGGCTCACGCCATCCGGTGTTTAAGGATGACTCGGATTCGAAGTCGGATATGTGAACCAGTTCACAAAGTCCGGATTAATTCACGGTAACGGGCACTCTTGCGAGGCTGCTGTCGGCAGGCCTGGAGCTGGAAGTTCCACCTTAGGTCCTGATGTTGCTCGGGATTTGGCGCTTTTTGATGGCCGGGCCGGTGACAGGGCGCTCGGCCGTCATCAATCCTCAACCGCGCGATCTGTGGCGCTTCCGGTTGGCGCTCCGGGTGGCCTTCGACCGCTTGCGCGGCTCGGGCTCGGCGGCCGGCTCGTTGGCCTGCGCGCTCGCCAGCGACTGGCGCAGGCCCTCGACCTGTACGGTCAGTGCGGCGACCTGGTCGGACAGCTTCTTGGCGTCGGCCTGCTGCGCGGCAAACTGCTTGCGCATGCTTAGCAGCTGGTCCTGCACTTCCTGCAACTGGTCGATGGATTCCTGCTGGGTCACCTCCATGCCCTTGGTCTTTTCCACCAGGGCCTCGGAGACCTGCGCGGTCCGCGCCTGCAACTGACGGGCGGCGACCATCCGGTCAGTTTCCGGCACGTTGCCGCTGAAGCTGCGCCACAGCGCGATCGAGCCGATCCCGAACAGCACGAGCACCAGTGCCACGGCGCCGATCGCGATCGGCTGCACGCCGATCAGGCTGCTGGCTTGTGCATTCCGGGGGGCAAGTTCGACCATGCGACCAGAACCGGACATCAATTGAAAGGTTCCGAATAGCACAACCTCGGCGCGGGCAAAACCCCCGGGGATTCAAGCAGGTGGCGAGGGGAGTGCAAAACTCGCCGCAAATTCCGGAGGCTTCTGCCTCAAAACGGGACTGTCCGGCGCGCGTCCGTGGTTCAGCCCGTCGGCGCGATCAGGCCGACCCTCATGTCCTTCGCCAGATAGACGCAAGCGCCGTCGGCCAGCACGCGGCCGTCGGCGATGCCCAGCACCAGCCGGCCGCGCCTGACCTGACGCATGTCGATCTCGTAGCGCACGAGCCTGACGTCCGGCGTGATGTGGCCCCTGAACTTGACCTCGCCGGACCCGAGCGCGCGGCCTTTGCCCGGCGAGCCCGACCAGCCGAGCCAGAAGCCGATGATCTGCCACATCGCGTCGAGCCCGAGGCAGCCGGGCATCACGGGGTCGCCGGCAAAGTGGCAGGCGAAGAACCAATGGTCCGGCGCAACGTCCAGTTCGGCGGCGACCCGGCCCTTGCCGAAGGCGCCGCCGTCGATGCCGATGTCGGTGATGCGATCCATCATCAGCATCGGTGGTGCCGGCAGCTGCGCATTGCCGGGGCCGAAATAGCCGCCCGCGCTCGAGCGAAGCAGATCTCCTCTCGTGTAGGACGATTGCGGTGTGTGAAAATCATGCGGGTTGAACAAGATGGCCACCGACCTTGGGGTTATGGTTGAACGTTAGGAGCGGCTGCGCCGCGTGGCTTTTGGCTTCACCGGCGGGGACTTGGCAGGCAGGCGCAGCGCCGCGGCCATGAACGCCCAGACGTCGCCGGTCAGCCTTGCCGGATCCGGCCGCCGGTCGGCCGTGAGCGCGCCGATCAGTGCCTGGCGGATGCCGCCGATCATCAGCGCGATGGCGAGGTGAGGGTCGAGGTTGCCGGGTACGATCCCGTCGCGCTGAGCGGCCTCGATCATTCGTGCCCCGGCTGCCAGCTGGCGGCTGGTGAAGGCGGTCTCGACATCAAGCACTTCGGGCGCCCGGCTCAGCGGTCCGATCACCAGCGGCGCAAACGGGTGCTCATAGTGAAACGCGACATAGGCGCCGATCCGCGCCTTCTCCCGGTCCGCCCAGTTGCTGGCGGACAGCTTGGCGCCGCCGAATGCGGCCTCATCGAGATGTTCATAGAAGTCTTCGACCACGGCGGCGATCAGGCCGGCCTTCGATCCGAAGTGGTGATAGGCGAGCCCGACCGAGACTTGGGCCCGTCTCGCGACGGCCTGCATCTCGATATGCCCTTGGCCTTCGATCAGCTCCTCTTGGGCTGCCGAGAGCAGTCTCTCCCGTGTCCCCTGGCTCGTTGCGCTCATCGTCGGTTCATTGTTTGAATTGAATTCAATTCAAGCCGGCGGATGCTAGGATGTCAAGCCTGGGCGCCGAATGGCCGAGCGTGCCGGTGCGGGGCTAGCGAATGGCGTTTGCGATCAAGACCGGGATCTCCGAACCGCGGGCGAATGCGTTCATCTTCACTGCGCAGAAGACCATGTACGGCGGCAAGCTGATCGCGGCCGGCGACATCGTGTTCGTGTTCGCGAGCGAGAACGAGGGCGGCAACGGCCTGATCGCCCGCGCGGTGGTGACCTCAGCCGAACCGGTGCCGCGCAAGCCTGACATCGCCAGGCAGACGCCGCGGGTCAGTATCGCGGTCAGGCGCGTTGCGTTGGCGAAGCGGCCGCTGGGACGCGACGAGCTCAAGCGCTTCAAGGATTGGGACGACGGCCGGCCAGAGACCGAGCTCAACTTCAAGTTCTATCGCCAGGCCACCAATAAGATCGTCGGCATCATGGACGAGACGGCGGCGTTCCTCGATCGGTTCTTCTGATCGGCCACAGCCGTGTCCCCGCAAAAAGTTGCGGCCAGCCTTTGGGGGAAGGCTGGCCGCGCGCGAACCGGTCTGGGACGGGGAGGGGTGGGGATGTGACCGGGTCGCGAACTCGATTCCTTGTTGCCGCTCAGCGCGAGCTTGCGGTTGAAACTGCCGGGCGGTTGTCACCGAGCGAGACCCACACATTGGGATCGCTCTGCGATTGCCGCTTGACGAAGCGGTAGCCGGTCTCCGTCCAGGCGACGATGCTCTCGTTCTGGTTATCGAGCACGAACTCGCCCTTGTCGGTCTTCACCGTCAGCACCGCGTGGCCTTCGCCCTTCTTGTCGCGCACCACCGTGATCAGCAGCGCCTCGCGCGGCCAGCCGGCATCCATCAGCATCTTACGCTTCAGGAGCACGTAGTCCTCGCAGTCGCCGTAACCGTCAGTCGGCAACGACCATTTCTCGATCACGCCCCAATGATCCATGTCGGTCATCGGCTTGATGGATTCGTTGACCCACTTGTTGACCCGCACGAGGTCGCGCCAAGCGGTCTGCGACAACACGATGTCGCGTGGTTGCGTCTTGCCGCCGCGGCACTCGGCGGGATTGTCGGTGCAGAATTCGACCCAGCCGATCGGCGAGCGCGCAACGTCACCCAGGCTGGCGTAGACCACGTCGCCGGCCTTGGCCGACACGCACGTCGCAAACAGAATGGCGGCAACCGCCAAACCTTTCCCCTGTCCCCTGAACCCAAACATCGTGGCCCCCGTTCTTCTTGTTGGGACCACGTTTCGCACAAAGCTTTTGCGCCGCCGCTAAGTGCGTGAAGTAGATTTGACGCGAATACTGGTAAAAGCTGCGGCGAATTCGATCTTTACTTGAATCGAATTCTCGTAAAATTTGAAACAACTGCAATTGATTCAAATTTTATCTATTAACGCGGCAAGCGCTGCGCCTGCACGGTTTGTTGCCTCAAACGCTCCGGCCGTTAACCGCCGATTTCACGGCGCCAAACGCCGCGAAGGCGGCCACCGGTGCACCGGAGGCCGCCTTCGCGGGCTGAGAACGGGGTCTTGAGCGGTTTTCCGCTTTACCTGGCGGTAACGCTCTCTTCGAGCGTTTCCGCAGACTGCTCGTGGACGAACTCGAGCGCGAAGCCTTCCTCGAGATTTCGCACCACGCGGGCCTGCACCCGGCCGAGCATCACCAGCGACTTCAGCGGCGGGCGGTTCTCGGCGGCAATGGCGGCACCGGACAAGGAAAGGTCGATGATGCGGCAGGTCATCCGCGTGCCGTCTTCCTGGGTGAGCAGGGCGATCGGGTTGCGCGGCACGATACGGTCGTGGCGGCGATCCTCGGGCAGATTGAGGATGTCGCGGTTGGCGAGCCAGGTGAGCTGGGCGGCGAGCTTGTCGCGCTTGCGCGCGGTCGCGCCGATCGTCATCGCAAAGCCGTTGTCGATGATGCGGGTGATGCGGCCCTCGACCCGGCCGATATGGTCGAGATAGGCGATCACGCGGTCGCCGACATTGCCGATGCCGGGTGCCAGCAAGGCGAGGCCGCCCGGGGACATGTTGATAATCTGACAGGGAAACTCGCGCCGGTCGGGCAGCATGTAGCGGCCGAGCAGGTGCACCTTGACGCGCTGGAAGCGCCGCCGCTCCTCGGCAACGGGGACGACGGTAGTTTTCTTCTGTGCAAACGACATCACAACAAACCCGACCACCGTCCATCCGGAGCCCCGACGACCCTAAGGCTGATAGGGTTAACGGGGCGTTACGGTTGTGAAAGGGAACCCGGACACGGTGCGAGAGCGATGAGCGAAGCTCACGTGCGCCGTACCTGGGGACGATAGGCTCATTCAGATGCCGCGTCAGGTTCTCCGAACCATCGCGCTGCGGCTTGAGCAGCCTCCTCCCGATCCGGTTCGATGTCTGTGGCCCAACCCACAAACCCGTCGGGACGCACCAGCACCGCGCACAAACCCAGCCGATCCCCGGCATCGCTTGCGACATAGTTGAACCGCCCGCGCCAGCGATCGGCCAGCGCGCGCAGGGGAGAGCTCGGCGCGAAGTCGAGCAGCAGGCCGCGCCCGTCTCTGAGCAGTTCGCCGAGCCGCATCCCGCAGGCGAGCTCGAAGTCGGGTGCGCTGCGACCCACCAGCGGATGGCCGCCGCCAAGATCGTAGCGCAGCGAAACGCCCCAGACGCGCTCGGCAAAATACGTCGCGCCGTCCTCCGTCGCGATCAGGTCGCGAATGATGGCTTCGAGCGCGCGTGAGCTTCGGCTCGGCCGCATCAGCGCGACCTGGGCGCGCGACCAGTCCAGGATCTGCGCACCCACCGGATGCCGTTCACTGCAATAGCTGTCGAGCAGATTCGTCGGCGCGTCGCCGCGGATCGTGGCCGCGAGCTTCCAGCCGAGATTCATCGCATCGCCAAGCCCGAGGTTGAGCCCCTGGCCGCCGAGCGGGGAATGGATGTGCGCGGCGTCGCCGGCGAGCAGCACGCGTCCGTTCCGGTAAGCCGTCGCCTGACAGGCGCGATCCGTCCAGGTGGTAGCAAGCTGGAGGGCTGTCAGTGTGACGTCTGTACCGGAGACGCGGCGCAACACCGTCTGCACATGCTCGCGCGTGACCTCTTGGGTGCGGTGGAAGGCGCCGCCGTCGAAGTCGACCATCGCGATGGTGCCGGGACGCGCATACGTGTACATGCCCGTCGGCGTGTAGTGGCGGCCGGGGCGGAGCTCGTTCGGATCAGCGATCTCGACCTCGACCGAATAGCCGGTGAACTCGGGATCGGTGCCGACAAACTCAAAGCCGCCCGCCTTGCGCACAATGCTGCGGCCGCCGTCGCAACCGACCAGCCAGCGTCCATGAACCGTCTCGCCGCCGGCGCGAACGGTGACGCCGTCATTCGACTGATCGAACGCCTCGACGCCCGCGCCGCGCCTGATCTCGACGCCGCTCGCGATCGCGCGCGCGGCGAGTGCGGCTTCGAGCGCCTCCATGTCGACCGCCATGCTGGTGCCGGCCGGACCCGGCAGGCGATACGACCATTTCGACGTGTCGATATCGTCGTGATAAAACTGGATGCCGGCGAAATGGCCGGCCGGGCGGCGCGGCTGCTGCATCCAATGCGTGCCGTTCGACGCGTCATCCTTCGTACGCTGCAGCGCCGCGATGTCGTCCAGCATCCCGCGACGATAGAGGGCCTCGATGGTGGGCGCCGAGAGGCCGCGCATCCCGAACGGCAGCCGTTTCAACGGCGAGCGCGGGTCCGCGGCCTGCTCGAGCACCAGGACTGAGAGCTTTGCGAGCCGCAACTCGCAGGCAAGCAGCAGGCCGACCGGGCCGGCGCCGGCGATCACGACATCATGGGGGAGGGGGTGGTGCATGAACTGCTCCTTTGTCGATGTTCGACCGGAGCGGTTCGTCGGGTTGAGAACCACACGGACGAACAATGGACGCTTCGACAGCGTCCGGTGTTCGTCGTGGGGATCTCGTGCACGAGGCAGTAGACCAGAGCTTTCGCTTCGTTTGCGAAAGGACTTGGGCTTACCAAACCGAGTCTGCCTTTTCCGACACCGGCGATATAGCCGCGTCGCGGCAGATCCGCAATGGCGATCTGTGCGTGCGGGTTATGGGAACAACGCACGGCCGCCGTGTGCGGCCGCATCGGCATTATCGGGACCGTCGACGCGGCGCGAGCCGGGGCGCGGTGCAAGATTGTCCGGCGTCTTGATGTTGCTGGCGAGGCCTGCGGCCTCGAAGGCCTTGATCAGCCACCAGCCGAGATCGATCTGACCCGGCAACAGCCCAAGCTTGGCGGAGCCCGGATAGGCGTGGTGATTGTTGTGCCAGCTCTCGCCCATGCTAATCAGCCCGGCGATGCCGACATTGTAGCCCTGGGCGGCAACGCCTTCGATGACCCAGGTCTGTCCGCCCTTGCGATGCGAGTAATGACCGATCAGCCAGTGGCCGGTGACGCAGACGGCGACCCGGACGCAGATGCCCCAGACCAGCCAGCTCCACGAGCCGATGGCAAAAAACAGGATCGCCCAGGGCAATTGTTGCCACATCCAGGTGCGCTCGACGAAGGCATAGAAGCGGTCATCGGCAAGCCGCGGTTCGAGCCGGAAGACCGGCGGGTGCTTCAGCACGAGTGTGCAGTGCAATTGCCACCAGGCATCGCGCCAGAAGCCGGCGGCGTGGCGGGAGTAGGCGTGGCACGCCGCCTGGCGTTGCGCCCAATCGCGGAAATCGTGCAGCCGCACCATGCCGTAGGGGCCGGCCATCCCGACCAGCGCGCCGAGATAGATGCAGAGTCGTTCGAGCCACAGCGGGCAGTCGAAACTCGCATGGATCAGGCGGCGATGCATGCCGACCGAATGGCCGAAGCACAGCGTGATCGCGCTGGTCACGATGAACAGCGCGAATGCGCTCCACGAGAACAGTAGCGGTCCGAACACGATCGCGACCGCGGTCATGCCGCCGACCCACAACGACTTCGCCGGCGCCCATTGCACGCGCCCGTCCAGCGGGTCGGTGCTGTCGTCCGCGAAGATGCGTTCGGACCCGGGTTGCAGCTTCATTCCGTAACCTGAAATTGTACCACAGGTTTGGATGGAGTGGCCATTGCTGTCAATCCGCCACGCGCCTCCGTCATGTCGCAGTCCGCATTGGCGTCCCCGGCCGCCTCACCTAGCCTGTCGTGGCTTGGATGCTCATTCACGAGGTCGCGGTGATCGATCCCGACCTGTTCAAAGCCTACCCGAATTATCGGGCGATCGAGAACCATCACACCTCGCCCGAAGAGGCCGGCAAGATCTTCGCCCAGGCCAAGCCGAAGCTTGCGGTCTACTCGCACATCGTGTTCGCGAGCCAGCCGCCGACGCAGGATGTGCCGGAGGACGCGCTGCTGAAGCGGACGCGCACGACCTATCAGGGACCGCTGGTGATCGGGCACGACCTGATGTCGTTCGTGATCTCGGACAAGGTCGAGGACTTTGCGCCCGACGGGACCGCGATGAAGTGACGATCCGTGCGAGGCCGCGCGGCGGGTTACTTGGCTTCGGCGTCCATGGCCGGCTCGGCCGGCGCCGCCGGTGGTTCAATAGTCACGGCCTTCAGCACCTTTCGTTTCGCCGCGCGGATCTCGAGTTGCAACGGCGGCTGATAGGACCCGGCCGGCGGCTCGAACGTGAAGGCATGGTGTCCGTCGCCCTTGTTGAGCTTGAGCAGATCGTTGCGAAACTGATCGGCAACGATTTCGCCGACAAGGTTACCGTTGAAGTAGATATCAATCGGTACCCTCTTGTCGGGGTGCTGGTTGTACAGGGCCCAGCCGGCAATCCGCTTTTCGTTGAAGACGTCGACATGGCCGGTGATCTCGCCATACAGGCTCTCGATGCCGGCCTCGATCACCTCGAGGTCGCTCTCGTAGATCGATCGCGTCACATCGAAACTGAAATTCGCCGTATCGACACACTGCTTGAGCAGGTTCTGTCGATGCGCCTTCATTCGTTGCAGCGTGTCCAGCTCGCCCAACTTGACGTACATGCCGACGATACCTTCGATACCAGGATTCATGCTGTCGTTCCCCGCAATGCTACAAGCCTATTGGCCCTCAGTTGCGTTCACAATCAACGGTTCTTTGTTTACGGAAAAATACTCCGGTCAAGACTTGAAGCGCGTCGTCCCGCCAGGGCCTGTCATGAAGGCCTTCATGACAGGCGTTCATGACATCCCGATCGTCGTGGCCTAAAGTCGGTGCGGCCGAACCCGGCCCAATGACAAGGACAGGGAGAGCGAACCGATGGAGCAGATCCGCGTCTGCACGCATGACGGACCTGGAGCCAAGCCCGTAATCCGGACGGTGCCATGGCCGGATGTCGGCAAAAAGGCGGCCTTGATCAAGGTCGGCGCCTGCGGTGTTTGCGGAACCGATCTGCACATCCTGAAGGGACACTGGCCGAAGCCACTGCCATGGCCGTTCACGCTCGGCCACGAGCTCGGCGGCGTGATAGTCGAATGCGGCCCGGAGTTCACCGAAGACTTCATGAGCAAGCCGCTGCGGGTGGGATCGAAGGTGATGATCCCGCCCCTGATGCCGTGCGGCCGCTGCTATTACTGCATCCATTATCCCGCGAGCGCCAACAAGTGCCTGACGCCGGTGTATTACGGCCGCTATCTCGGCTTCGACAAGGCGCCGCACATGTGGGGCGGCTGGGCCGAATATGTCTATGTCGATCTCGACATGCTGCCCGGCACCAAGATCTACAAATTGCCTGACGACATGTCGCTGCGGCTCGGCGCGCTCTCGGAGCCGCTGACCTCCTGCATCCGCGCCTTCAACCGCGCCACCCGTGCCGGCGGCTTCAGCTGGGGTGACACGGTGGTGATCCAGGGCTCCGGGCCGATCGGCATCCTCGCGGTCGCGGCCGCGCAGGAGATGGGAGCAGGGCGCGTGATCTGCGTCGGCGCGCCGGAGACGCCGCGGCTGGCGCTGGCGCGCAAGTTCGGCGCCGAGGCGACCGTCGATATCGAGCAGCTCAAGACGCCGGAGGAGCGCATCAAGGCGGTGCGCGACATCGTGGGCGGCTTCGGCGCCGATCTCGTGATGGACTGCTCGGGCCACCCGACCGCCGGCCCCGAGGGCATCGAGATGCTGCGCGACGGCGGCACCTATGTCGAGATGGGGCAGTTCACCGATGCCGGCTCGATCGATACGTCGTGGCACCGCATCTGCACCAAGGACCTCAACGTGCTCGGCTCCTGGGGCTTTACCGGCAACGACCTGCCGCTCGGCGTCGACATGCTCTACCGCACGCGCAACAAATACCCCTGGCTCGACATGCAGACGATCTATCCGTTCACCGAGGACGGCGTCGCGCAGGCGGTCGCGGACGCGATGGCGATGAAGACGGTGAAGTCGACCATCGTGCCTTGGCCGGAGCTGGTCGGGTGATGCAGGAAATGGAAGCATCGCTATTCCTGTTGCAGTGCCCTCAAGAATGCCTGCCGGGGATGGCCGTGATATCGCTCGCCGGGACGACGGTGCGGCGCTAACATCCGCCCATGCAATCGAACCGTGTGCCGCCGAGTGTAACGTTTGCGTGGGGAAACCTGTCCGAGGACTTCGCGCTGTTCCGTACGCTCAGCGCGGAGCAGCGGCTGATCGCCTTTGGCGCGATGACCCGGCGCGACCTGGTGCGTGGCGAGCTGCTCGTCGAGCAGGGCGGCGCCTCGGATTCATTGTTCCTGGTGCTGCACGGCGCACTCGCGGTGTACCGGACCGATCATCCCGAGCCGATTGCGGAGCTTCGCGCCGGCGAGCTGGTCGGCGAGATCGGCTTCTTCGCCAATATCCCGCGCACGGCCAACGTGATCGCGATCCGCGATACCAGCGTGCTGGTGCTGACGCGGGCGGCGTATGCGCGGCTAGTGCAGGAAACGCCCGGCGTCGTCGAGGCGGTGCTTGCCGCCCTTGCACAGCGCTTTGCCGTCCAGACCGCGCGACTGTTGCCGGCCCGGGCGTCGCCGAAGGCACGGACCGTCGCGCTGATTGCGGGCGGGCGGGAGCCGGTGCCGCCTGCCTTCGAACAGAGTTTGCGCGAAGGCCTTGCCGCCGCACGTGCCGAGATCGTCGATCTCGCGCGCATTCAGGCCATGTTCCCCGGCCGCGCGCTGGATTCTTCCGAGGTCGCCGACTGGCTCAACCGGATCGAGTATGACGCGCCGCTGGTGGCCTATTTCGGTGGTGCTGAAGCATCCGAATGGGCGCGCAAGACTATTCGCCAGGCCGACCTCGTGGTGTTCGCCTGCCGCGGTGATGCTCCGCCACCGGTTCTCAGCGAGATCGAAAGCTTCGCCTGCGGCGTGCATCCGGCGTCGGCGCGGCGCCTGGTTCGCGTTCATGATATCAGGCAACACGAGGTCAGCGGCACCGCGGCCTGGCTCGCGCGGCTGCCTTGCTTCATGCATCACCATGTCGCGCTCGAGGACCAGATCGATATCGAGAGCCTGGTGCGCTTCCTGTGCGGCCGCGCTGTCGGATTTGTCGCCGGCGGCGGCGGCAGCCTCGGCACCGCGCATGTCGGCGTCTACAAGGCGTTTCGCGAGCGCGGCGCGATGTTCGATATTTTTGTCGGCACCAGCGTCGGTTCGGCGATGGCGGCGGGCTTTGCCAAGAATTACGACGCCGAGCATCTCGAGCGCGGCACGCATGAGATCTTCGTCTCTAGCCGCAGCTTCCGCCGCCCGACCTGGCCGCGTTACGCGCTGCTGGACCACAAGGCCTTCGATCGGGCGCTTGCCGATCAGTACGGCCACACCTGCCGGATCGAGGATTGCTGGCGGCCGTTCGCGGCGGTCGCGACCAACCTGTCGACGCACAATCTCGAATTGATCCGGACCGGCCTGCTCTGGCAGGCGGTGCGGGCATCCAGCGCCATCCCCGGCCTGCTGCCGCCGTTCTACACGAAGGACGGCTCGATGCTGGTCGACGGATGTCTCGTCGACAACGTTCCGCTGGCGCAAATGCATCAGATGAAGAGCGGGCCGAACCTGGTGGTCCATTTCGGCGAGCCGGCGACCGAGATGTTCGACGTCGACTATGCCGCGCTGCCGGGAAGGTTCGAGCTGCTCGCGTCGCTGCTGACGCCGTTCCGGCGGAAAGCGCTTCCTGCCGCGCCGAGCGCCGTCAACGTGTTGTGGCGAAGCCTCGTCGCGCATCAGCGCTACGATACGCTGCCGACGACGCCGCTCGACTTCGTGATGCGCCCGCCGACGCCGGATGGCGTCGACGTGACCGATTTCGACCGCCACCAGGCAATCTTCGAATCCTCGTACCGCTGGGCGCAAGAGACCATCGCGGCCTCGGAGGCGGCGCATCATCCAGCCATTGCTGCGATCGTCGCGTCGGCCAAGGTAACGGACACGGGCACCGGCTTGTCCGCGGACAACAGTGCGGATCAGACGACGACTGTGACCGCACCCATTTCCCATCAGGCCCGCGTCGGCTGAACGTCTTGCAGGCGGCGTCGAAGTCGATCATCGTGCCGGCCGAAATCCGGAGATGACGATGCCTTTCGATCTAATTCTGCGTGGCGGACGGGTGATCGACCCGTCGCAAAAGCTCGATGCGGTGACGGATGTCGCCTTTGCCGGCGGCAAGGTCGCCGCGGTCGGCCGGGAGCTGAAGGCCGATCCCGCAACCGAGGTCCGCGACGTTTCCGGGCTGATCGTCTCGCCGGGGATCATCGACCTGCACACCCATGTCTATTGGGGCGGCACCTCGCTCGGCATCGACGCGGAAGAGTTCTGCCGGACGTCCGGCGTCACCACGTCGGTCGATACCGGCAGCGCCGGGCCCGGCAACTTCGCCGGTTTCCGCAAGCACGTGATCGAGCCGAGCCAGGTCCGCATCCTCGCCTATCTGCATGTCTCGCATGCCGGCATCTTCGGCTTCTCCGACCGCGTGATGGTCGGCGAGAGTGAGGAGTTGCGGCTGATGAATCCGGTCGACGCGGCGCGCGTGGCGGACGAGAACCGCGACCTCATCGTCGGCATCAAGGTGCGGGTCGGCCTGTTCGCCTCGGGCACCTCGGGGCTGGTGCCGCTCGAGATCGCGCTCGAGGTTGCCGAACAGGTCGGCATGCCCCTGATGGCGCATATCGATCATCCGCCGCCGAGCTACGAGGAGGTGCTCGCCCGCTTGCGCCCGGGCGATGTGCTGACCCATGCGTTCCGTCCGTTCCCCAACACGCCCGCGACCGCGCAGGGCACGGTGAAGAAGGTGGTGCTGGAGGCGCGCGAGCGCGGCGTGCTGTTCGATATCGGCCATGGCAAGGGCTCGTTTGCCTTCAAGACCGCGCGCGCGATGCTCGCCAACGGCTTCTACCCAGACACCATCTCTTCCGACATCCATCAGCTCTGCATCGACGGCCCGGCTTTCGACCAGGTGACGACGATGTCGAAATTCCTCTGCATGGGGATGTCGCTGCCGGACGTGATCGCGGCGTCCACCGTCAACGCCGCGATGGCGTTGCGTCGCCCGGAGCTCGGCAGCCTCAAGCCCGGCAGCGTCGGCGACGCCACGCTGATCTCGATCCGGGAAGGGCAGTTCGATTATGTCGACGTGGTCGGCGAACACCTGACGGGCGATCGCAAGATCGCGTCCGAAGGCGTCGTGATCGGTGGCCGCTGGTGGCATCCAAGATAGGGCGTGGTCTCGTAAGACCGGCGAGCGCTTTGCATTCATAAAGGCGACATGAAAGCTGGCCTGAATCGATGTCGGCCAAGAGCCCGGAGCGGACAGCCCGCACACTTCCCAATCGCTTGAAAGTGCGGTCATATGGCGTCCGGTGGCACTTGGACCTTTGACATTGGACGTTTGACACTTGGCGCCTTGGGGCGAGGGTGTCCGCTTGCACGGGGGAATGCGCGTGAAGGAACTCGCTGGAAAGACCGCGTTCGTGACCGGCGCAGCGTCAGGCATTGGATTGGGAATCGCGACAGCTCTCGCCCAGGCGGGGGTGAAAGTCATGCTTTGCGATATCGAAGAAGCGGCTTTGTCCACGGCGCTCGAGCAACTGCGGCTCACCAACGTCGATGTCGACGGCGTGAAAGCCGACGTCTCGCTCAAAGCCGAACTCGCCGCCGCCGCCGAAGCCACGACGGCCCGCTACGGCAAGGTGCATATCCTCGTCAACAACGCCGGCGTCGGCGGCGGTGGGCCCTATGGCACCTGGACCGACGCGTCATGGAATTGGACCCTGGGCGTCAACCTGATGGCGACCATTTGGGGGATCGAGATTTTCGGGCCGTTGATCGAGCAGCATGGCGAGGGTGGACACATCGTCTCCACTGCCTCGCTCGCCGGCCTTATTTCAGGGGGGAGCACTGCATACAACGTTTCAAAATATGGCGTGGTCGCGCTGTCCGAGGGACTGCGGCCTGAACTTGCGCCGCGCGGGATTGGCGTATCGGTGCTGTGTCCCGGGTTCATCCGCACTCAAATCGTGAACTCAGGGCGCAACCTGCCCAAGCGCTTCGAGGGGGCGGTCCGTGCCATGCCGACTTCAGGCCCGATTGCCGAGCGGATCAATCTGGTGCGCGAGCGCGTCTCTCAGGGCATCGATCCGATGTATGTCGGTGAACTCGTCCGCGAAGGCGTCGAAAACGACTGGCCATATATCTTCACCGACCTCGAATTCGAGCCGATCGTCGACGCGCGCTTCGCCGCAATCAAGCAGGGCTTTGACCGTATCCGTGGGCGCAACCCGAAACGTTGAGCGCGCAGGGCACGGTGAAGAGGTGGTGTCACTACCCGGCGTGATCGCCGCGTCCACTGTCAATGCCGCGATGGCGCTCCGGTGATCGCAAGATCGCGCCTAGACGGCGCCCTCGTCGGGAATATTCAACACGATGCCGCAGCTTTTGCAGTGGACAGCATCGATATCGTGACGAAGAAGGCCACAGGATGGGCATCTGAACCGCACCTTGCTTGGGCTGAACAACACCTTTGCCAGGTTCAGGAAGAGTGTGACACCGAATATCATGATCACAACTGTAATCATGCGACCCGGCGTTCCGGGTAAGGTGATATCGCCAAAGCCCGTGGTCGTGAGCGCGGTAATCGTGAAGTAAAGTGCGTCTGCGTAATTCTTGATGCCGGGGTTCACACCTCGCTGCGTTTCGTAAACCACGCCCGTCATGATGAAAACAAAGACGGACAGATTGGTGATTGCGACCAGCAGTTCTTCGTTGCGACGAAAGAAGACGCTGTCCTCACGGAGGAATCGTACCACCCGGTACGTTCGCAACAGCCGAAACGTGCGGAGTACGCGCAGGAAGGCCGCGGCTTCGCTCGCTGTTGCCGCCAGCAAGGATACAATCGCAGCGACGTCGGTCCAGGTCGTGATGCTGAGCAGTTCGCGGCTCACCCGACGACTTCCTGCCATGCGCAACATCAACTCGACCAGAAAGGCGACACCAAAGGCAACATCGAGGCCCCGTACCAAAGCACTGCGCGGCAGGAACGACGTGCCGATGATGAACAGGAGTGAGGCCAAATCAAAGACCAGAAGCGCATAGAGAAAGAGACGCGAATTAGCGCTGCGTCCACAGTACAGGTGGCGCATCGAAGTCCGAAATCGAGAAAGCGGCGTTCGGGGAGAGCCCTCAGCCTGCACTCCCAGTGCTGACACGCTTGTCGCCTCCACAGGCTGTGGCCTGCCAGCCTCCGGCACCTGGCCTAACCGTTCCTGCAACCACGCCAAATGACGAAGCTTGATGTAGATCAAGGCGGCAGCAACTGGTCCCGGTCAATTCCGACAGTCTGTTGCCAAAGCTGTGGGGTAAATCCAATGGGCGTTATTTGGACGATTATTATTGGTTTTATTGTCGGAGTGATCGCCAAGTTCATCATGCCTGGCGACAAGTCGGAGCCCAAGGGCTTCATTCTCACGGCCGTCCTTGGAATTGTCGGCGCTTTCGTCGCGACCTACCTTGGCCAGGCCGTTGGATGGTACGCACCCGGGGAGAGCACAGGCTTCATCGGTGCCGTTGTCGGCTCAATCATTCTGCTGTTTCTCTACGGCCTCGTGATGGGCCGCCAAGGGCGCGCTTGATTGATTGACCATCGGCGGTCGTCGCTACAGGCCGGCGATGATTGCCTTGCGGTTGGCCACTACCCTTCGGAAGGATCGCGAAACTCGCCGATCTTGCGTACGGCGACGTCGATCGACATCCCCAGATAGTCTTTCGCATCGCCAAACCATGAACCAGCCAGCGGGATCGCCTGGCCTGGATAGCGCGCAATCGCCACCGGGATCAGATCAAATCCGGCACTGATGCTGTTGGTCGGGTCATAATCCAGCCAACCGGCACCGGGAAGAAACACCTGCAGCCACGCATGCGTTGCGCCGGACCCGGTCATGCCAACGGCGCCACCGTCCACGGTTGCGTCATAAAGGTAGCCGCTGACGAAGCGCGCCGCAAACCCGAGCCGGCGCAAGGTCTCGATCATCAGCCAGGCAAAGTCCCGGCAGGTGCCGGACCTTGTGCGGAGAGTATCGCCTGGCGATTGCGTCCCCTCGGCATCCCTCGCGCAGTAGCGGAAAGAGTCGCGAAACGAGCCGAGCAGGCGCTGCAAAACATCGGTTGTTCGATCCTGGTCACCCGCGACGAAGCTCTTCGTCCATGTTGACACGCTGCCGTCGGGATCGTCCGCGTGAGGCCGCAGATAACCGGCGAGATCGGTCCACTCATCCGGGGTGTACTGTACCGGCACCTCGTCGGCCCGAGACTCGAGCGGAAACGCCTCAATCCCCTTCACCCCGAAATAGACTCCGCGAACCTTGAACGCGATTTTGAGTTCACTGGATCGCTCGCTGAAGTCCATCACCGTTATGGCGTTGGTCCGGGGGTCGGTAACCCAGCGGATCGTTGACGGCACGCTGGTCTTTACCGACCAGCTCAGCAGCCGCGCGGAGGCGCCGCGCCGCGGCAGGAACATGGCTCGATGGGTTCCGAAGGTGACAGGCGCTGCGTATCGGTAGGTGGTGGTATGGCTTATTTCGCCGAGCATCGCCATACGAACGTTCTCCCGGTTGGACTGCCGCATCGAGGAAGAACAAAGATCGGGTTAGCGCGTAGCCGAAGTAGTGAAACGCGCCGCCTACCGAACTTCATGCAGACGAAAGGAAGTTGATCTTGATCTAGGTCAACATCCCTGTGCTGCGAATGATGCGCAGTCGCAGCAAACCAATCGCGCCGATCGATGTCGCGCGACCGGTTCGCCGGTTCATGCTGTCATCAAAAAAAGATCGGCAGTGCGAATAATGTTCACGCCTTGCGCCGCCAAGGCCGCACCACATCTGCGCACCGCAATTCTTGGGTGAGGTTTGGCTCCCAAACCGCCCAGTTGCGAATTGTGGAGATGGACTATGGACTTCCTCGGTTTTCTTAATGGTTCAGGTTTGACTCAGCCTGCCATTTGGATCGCTGCAGCGGTCGCATGTGTGATCCTGCTGCGCATATCGAACGTATTTCGCTACATTCCCAACAACCAGGTCGGCATCGTCGAGAAGATGTGGGCGATGAGGGGCTCGATCGAGAACGGCTTCATCGCGCTGAACGGTGAGGCCGGCTACGAGCCGGAGGTGCTGCGCGGCGGCCTGCATGTGATGTTTCCCTTCATGTACCGGATCCACCGTTCGGACCTCGTGACCGTCGGCCAGGGCAAGATCGCCTATGTGTTCGCGCGCGACGGCGCGGTGCTGGAGCCTTCGCAGGTGCTCGGCGCCAACGACACCGAAGACAAGTCGGACTTCCAGGACGCGCGCCGCTTCCTGATCGGCGGCGGCCAAAAGGGTCCGCAGCGCAAGATCCTGCGCGAAGGCACCTATGCGATCAACACGACGCAGTTCGCCGTCATCACCGACGAGCGCGTTTATGGTCATGCGCTCAGCGAGCGGGAACGCGGCGTGCTCGAGAGCATGCAGCTCACGATCACCGAACGCTGGGGTTTTGCGCCGGTCGTGCTGGCGGCCGATCATGATCTGGTCGGCATCGTCACCGTGCATGACGGCCCGTCGCTGCCCCCGGGCGAGATCATCGCGCCCGAAGTCGGCATCGAGCTGCGCGACGCGGCGACCTTCCACAACAATTTCCAGGAGCCCGAGAAATTCCTGAGCGCCGGCGGCTATCGCGGCCGCCAGCTCCAGGTCATCGTCGAGGGCACCTGGTACATCAACCGCCTGTTCGCGACCGTCGAGGCGGTGCCGAAGACGGTGATCCCGGTCGGCAATGTCGGCGTCGTCATCTTCTATACCGGCCCGCGCACCGACGACGTTTCCGGCGAGCAGTATCGCCACGGCGAGCTGGTGCTGAACGGTAGCCGCGGCGTCTGGAAGGACCCGCTGTTGCCGGGCAAGTACGCGTTCAACACCTATGCCGGCAAGATCGAGGTGATCCCGACCGTCAACTTCATCCTGAAATGGATGCGCGGCGAGGTCGGATCGATGAAGCTCGACGAGAACCTGTCGGAAATCTCGCTGATCACCAAGGACGCGTTCGAGCCGACGCTGCCGCTCTCGGTGGTGATGCATATCGACTACAAGAAGGCACCGATGATCATCCAGCGCTTCGGCGACGTGAAGAAACTGGTCGAGCAGACGCTCGACCCGATGGTCAGCGCGTTCTTCAAGAACATCGCGCAGAAGATGACGCTGATCGAGCTGTTGCAGAACCGCGCCGCGATCCAGGAGGAAGCGGCCCACGACATGAAGGCGAGGTTCGAGAGCTATTCGCTCGATCTTCAGGAGGTGTTGATCGGCACGCCGCGCGCGGCCCCTGGTGACCACACCATCGAGAACATCCTGATCCAGCTCCGCTCGCGCCAGATCGCGCGCGAGCAGATCGAGACCTATCAGGAGCAGGAGAAGGCCGCGGTGCAGGAGCGCGCGCTGAACGAAGCCAAGGCGACGGCGGCGGCGCAGACGGCGCTGACGCAGTCGCTGATCCAGGTCAAGGTCAACGAGAACGAGGGCGCCGCTGCCTTGGCCCGTGCGCAGAAGGACGCCGAGACGAGGAAGGTGACCGCAGCCGCGGTCGGCGAGCAGTCGCGGCTGGAAGGCCAGGGCGAGGCCGACCGGGTGCTCGCGGTCGGTACCGCCAACGCGCAGGCGACCAAGCTGTCGGTCGATGCCTATGGCGGGCCGGAGTATCGCCTGGCCGAGCAGAACTTCGCGAAGTTCGCCGATGCGCTGACACGGATCAACCAGCCGCTGGTGCCGCAATTCCTGATGTCGGGCGGGCAGGGGCAAGAGAGCAGCAATGCGGGCCTGATCCCGACCGCGATGCTGAGCTCGATGTTCGGGCAGATGATGCCCGGCGCATTGGAGAAGTTGAAGGACGAGGCACCGAAGACCGCGCGCCGGACCAACGGTCAGTGAGGCGACGATACTCAGGCGAAGTCGAATAGCAGACAAGCGCGCTCCCTCTCCCGTTTGCGGGGGAGGGGCATTTGCATGAATTCGGAATATTAGAAATATATCGGTGATTTGCCCGACGTGTCAAGTTGCCCGGTGGTACGGCGGCGGCCGTCGGCTACTTTGCATGGGGTTGTTTTCGATATTTTGGCGGCGCGCAGCGGGGCGGCCCCCGGGGTAGGGGCTCGCTCCCCGAGCCACGTTGTGGAGAAAGCCGATCAAGCTGCCTGCGTGCTGCGGCTAACCGACCGATGATCTGCGGCCCAAAGATCGCGCCGCCGATCCTATTCCGTCTTGTCGACGTTCCAGAACACCGGCGGCGCCGGGCCTTCCAGCACGCCGGTCAGCGATTTGCGCCAGGCGCTCGGCAAGCGGAACTGGCCGAGCGGGACATAGATCACCTGGTCATAGGCCTGCTTCTGGATCTCCACCGCGAATTTCTTCTGGTCCTCAGCGGAAGTGGCGCGCGCGTAGGCGTCGCGCATCTGCTCGAGCTTGGCGTCCTCGGGCCAGCCGAACCAGGCCCGCTTGCCATTCGCGGCGATCTGGTTGTTGACGATCGGGTTCATCACCTCGGTCGCGCCCGTGAAGGTGAAGAACAGGTTCCAGCCGCCTTCCTTGGGCGGCTTCTGGCTGGCGCGGCGGCTCACCACGGTCTGCCAGTCGGTCACCTGCGCGTCGACGTTGAAGCCGGCCGCGCGCAACAGCTGCGCCGCGACGGTCGGCGGCCCCTTCAGCGTCTGCACGTCGCCGGGGATCATGATCACGACCGGCGTGCCGTCATAGCCGGAGGCGGCCAGCGCCTTCTTGGCCTCGGCCATGCCGTTGCCCTTGATCAGCGTCTCGGCGCCGGCGTCGCTGGCGAGCGGCGTGTCGCAGGCGAAATAGGAGCCGCAGATCTCGTAATATTTTGCGTTGCCGACGGTGGCGTCGAGCACGTCCTTCTGGTTCATCGCCAGGAATGCCGCGCGGCGGATTTTGGGATTGTCGAATGGCGGGTGCAGGAAGTTCATCCGGCCCTCGATCTGGAAGCCGAACTTGTTCAGCACGGCCACGGTGAGATCGGAATTGGCCTCGAGCACCGGCACCAGGTCGATCGACGGCTGTTCCAGGAAATCGATGTCGCCGGATTGCAGCGCGTTGATCGCGGTCTGCGCATCCGGCATCGTGATCCATTCGACGCGATCGACCTTTGCGACCTTGCCCCCCGACAGCCAATCCGGCTTTTCCTTGCGCGGCAGGTAGTCGGCGTTGCGCTCGTAGACCGCCTTCACGCCCGGCTGGAATTCCGCGGCGACGAACTTGAACGGCCCGCTGCCGATCTGCTCGGCGATCTGCTTGCCGGCTGGCGTTTCCGCGAGCCGCTTCGGCATCATGAAGGCGACATAGGACGAGGGCTTTGCCAGCGACTCCAGCACCAGGCCGTAGGGCTCCTTGAGCTTGAGCACGATCGTCTTCGGCCCGCCGGCTTCGAGGGAGGCGGTGAATTCGGCGAGCTTCTGCGCCATACCGTCAACGACGGTCCAGCGCTTCAGCGAGGCGATGCAGTCCTCCGCCGTGACCGGCGCGCCGTCATGCCATTTCAGGCCGTCGCGCAGCGTGAAGGTGTAGGTGAGCTTGTCGTCCGAGATCGTCCAGTCCGCCATCTGCGGCCGGACCTTGAAGCTTGAATCGATGCCGAGCAGCGTGTCGTAGACCATGTAGCCGTGGTCGCGGGTGATGTAGGCGGTGGTGAAACCGGGATCGATGATGCGCAGGTCCGAATGCATCACCGCCGAAATGGTCTTGCCCTTGCCGGCGGCGATGGCTCTCGATGAGAGGATAGCCGGGGCCGCGATCGCCGGCGGCACGCTGGCCGCAAGCTTGAGGAGCGTTCTGCGCGAAACATCGACCATTCGCTGTCCCCCAATTTTGTCGTTGCGCCGGCGCGTAGGCCGCAGCGGCCCGCATGCTTCACCAATCCGTGACGCAAAGCAAGCAAGGGCCATGCCGTCAATCTCAGGGTTTCGGCGGCGGGTTCGCGTGGACCGTGACGTGAACGTTCGATGACCATGGCAGGCGCCGCGCAAGCGCGCATCCTGCATAGGAGCCTGCGCTTCCTGCCGCACCTCACAGGCTGTTCGGACCCCGATCCGCCGTGTAGGCTTGTGGTCTGCCGGCCAGCAATAAGGCCATATCCCGCACATCCTAAGGGAACAAGCAGCCGAGGGAGACCAGAAGAACAGCCATGACCGATATCCGATACGTAGCACCGCGCACGCTTGATGAAGCGATTGGCGCATTTGCTGCCGCCGGGAGTGCCGCCCGCATTATGGCAGGGGGTACCGACTTATTGGTGCAAATGCGCTCCGGCCTGGTGCGGCCGGGATTGATCGTCGACATCAAGAAGATCGGCGAGATGACTGAGATCACCGAGGCCGCCGATGGCGGCTTCCGCGTCGGCGCTGCCGTCTCCGGCATGGAGCTCGCCGATCACGCGCGCTTCGGCAAGGTATGGCCCGGCGTGCTCGAGGCCGTGAACCTGATCGGCTCCAAGCAGGTGCAGGGCCGCGCCTCCGCCGGCGGCAATCTCTGCAACGGCTCGCCGGCCGGCGACAGCGTGCCGGCGATGATCGCGGCAGGCGCGGTCGTCACCGTGCAGGGCCCGAACGGCCGCCGCGAGCTCAAGGTCGAGGACGTGCCGGCCGGACCGGGCCGCACCAACCTCAAGCCCGGCGAGATCCTCGTCGGCTTCACCTTGCCGCCGCGGCCCGCGGGCTCGAGCGATGCGTACCTGCGGATGATCCCGCGCACCGAGATGGACATCGCGGTGGTCGGCATCGGCGTCAGCCTGACTCTGAAGGATGGCGTCTGCACCTCGGCTCGCGTCGGCCTCGGTGCGGTGGCGCCGACCGTGCTGCTGGTCGCGCCGGCTGCGCAAGCGTTGATCGGCTCGAAGCTTGACGACGCCGCGCTAGAGGCCGCTGCTGCGGCATGCCGCGCCGCCTGCCGTCCGATCGACGACAAGCGCGGCACCATTGCCTACAGGATAAAAACCGCCGGCGTGCTGCTCAAGCGCACCGCCGCGATCGCCGCCCAGCGTGCGGGAGGACACTAGCACCATGCCGAAACTGCACGTCACCACCTCCGTCAACGGCGAGCCGGTCGAATTCCTGTGTGAGCCGTATGAGACCATGCTCGACGCCTTGCGCGGGCAATTGGGGCTCACCGGCTCCAAGGAAGGCTGCGCCTCCGGCGATTGCGGCGCCTGTTCGATCACGCTCGATGGCCGGCTGGTCTGCTCCTGCCTGATGCTCGCGGCCGAGGCCGAAGGCCATGAGATCCGGACCATCGAGGGCATGGCCAAGGGCGGCGAGCTGCATCCCTTGCAGCAGAAATTCCTCGAGCACGCCGCGCTCCAGTGCGGCATCTGCACCTCGGGCATGCTGGTGGCCTCCGAGGCGCTGCTCGCGAAGAACTCAAATCCCACCGAAGAGGAAGTCCGCTTCTGGCTCGCCGGCAATCTCTGCCGGTGCACCGGTTACGACAAGATCGTCCGCGCGGTGATGGAGACCGCGGTTGAAATGCGGGAGATGCGGCCATGAACGTCGTCAACAACAAATGGATCGGCCAGCGCACCATCAGGCCCGATGGCGTCGACAAGGTGACCGGCCGTGCGGCGTTTGCCGCCGACACCACCATGCCAGGCATGATCTGGGGCAAGGTGCTGCGCAGCCCGCACCCGCACGCCCGCATCAAGTCAATCAGCACCGCGAAGGCCGAGGCGCTGCCCGGCGTGAAAGCCGTGGTCACCTCGCGCGACATCGTCGACTTCACGATCGCGAAGGGCGCAGTGATGCTCGGCATCCAGGATATGCGCTGGATGTGCCGCAACGTGATGGCGCGCGACAAGGCGCTGTTTCCTGGCCACCCCGTGGCCGCCGTCGCCGCGACCACGGAAGCGATCGCGGCGGAAGCCTGCAAGCTGATCGAGGTCGACTACGAGGTGCTGCCCTGGGCGATCGAGATCGACGACGCGCTCAAGCCTGACGCGCCGATCCTGCACGAGTTCAACAGATTCGACGGCAAGCCCTCGAACATCATGGGCCGCATCGAGTCCAAGAAGGGCGATATCGCGCAAGGCTTCAAGGACGCCGATGTCGTCATCGAGCGCTCCTTCACCACGCGCCCGGTGCACCAGGGCTATATCGAGCCGCATGCCTGCCTGATCTCGGTCGCGGCCGACGGCAAGACCACGATCTGGTCGTCGAGCCAGGGCCAGTTCATGGTGCGCGCGATGACCTCGATGCTCACAGGCATCCCGCAGAGCGACATCCGCGCCATTCCCGCCGAGATCGGCGGCGGTTTTGGTGGCAAGACCATCGTCTATCTCGAGCCGCTTGCGACCTTGCTTGCCAAGAAATCCGGCCGCCCGGTCAAGATGGTGATGACCCGGGAGGAGGTGATGCGCGCCACCGGGCCGACCTCGGGCTCGAAGAGCACGGTGAAGATCGGCGCCAAGAAGGACGGCACCATCGTTGCTGCCCATGGCAGCTTCTATCTGCAGGCCGGCGCCTTCCCGGGTTCGCCGATCCGTGGCGCGGTCGGGTGCAGCTTTGCACCGTACGAAATTCCGCATGTGCTGTCGGAAGGCTTCGACGTCTGCTCCAACCGCTCCAAGGTCGCGGCCTATCGCGCGCCCGGCGCGCCGATCGGCGCCTATGCGGTGGAATGCGTGCTCGACGAATTAGCCGAGGCGCTCAAGATCGATCCGCTGGCGCTGCGGCTGAAGAACGCAGCCAAGGAAGGCACCAAGGCGGCGCACGGCCCGGTGTTTCCGCGCATCGGCTATATCGAGACGCTGGAGGCCGCCAAGGACCATCCACATTATGCCGCGCCGCTCGGCAAATATCAGGGCAGGGGCGTCGCCTCCGGCTTCTGGTTCAACGCCGGCGGTGAATCCTCCGCGCAGGTCAACATCACCGAGGACGGCAACGTCGTCGTCACCACGGGGCACCCTGATATCGGTGGCTCGCGCGCCGGCATCGCCAATATCTGCGCCGAGCTGCTCGGCATCGACTACAAGCGCATCTCGGTGATCATCGGCGACACCCAGACGGTCGGCTTCTCCAACCTCACCGGCGGCAGCCGCGTGCTGTTCGCCTCCTCGATGGTGGTGACACAGGCGGCCGACAAGGTGATCGCGACCTTGCGCGAGCGCGCGGCGAAGATCTGGGAGATCGACCCTGAGGCCGTGAAGTGGGAGAACGGCGCCGCGCATCCCGTCAGTCCAAACGCCGGCCAGTTCGAGCCGCTGACGCTCGCCGACCTTGCCGAGAAAGCGCCGTCGCAGGGCGGCCCGATCGGCGCCAGCGTGCAGCTCAACACCCAGGGCGCCGAGGGCGGCTTCGGCACGCACATTTGCGATGTCGAGGTCGATGTCGATCTCGGGATCGTGCGCGTGATCCGCTACACCGCCGTGCAGGATGTCGGCCGCGCCGTGCATCCGAGCTATGTCGAGGGCCAGCTGCAAGGCGGCGTCGCGCAGGGCATCGGCTGGGCGCTGAACGAGGAGTACATCTACAACAAGGACGGCAAGGTCGATAATCCGGGCTTCCTCGATTACCGGATGCCGGTCTGTTCCGACCTGCCGATGCTCGACTGCGCGCTGGTCGAGGTGCCGAACCCGAAGCATCCGCAGGGCGTCAAGGGCGTCGGCGAAGTGCCGCTGGTCCCCGTCATGGCCGCAGTCGCCAACGCCGTCCACAACGCGCTCGGCAAACGCTTCTACAGCCTGCCGATGTCGCCGCCGAAGGTCTCGGCGGCGCTGGATGCGCCGGCGCAGCAAGCGGCGGAGTAGGGAGCGTAGGGCGGGTTAGGCGAAGCCGTAACCCGCCATCCTTCCGGGCATCGAGTAATGGCGGGTTACGCTAACGCTAACCCGCACTACGGTTCTGCGCCGAGACCTGCCCATTGACGTCGCTGGCTTGACCTCGGCAAGATCGATGGGATGCATCAGGCTCACCGTGAACGGATGAGAATGACCCAGCCCGACGAGCTCTCCGCCTACATGATGTTCGGCCGCGGCGACTGGGCGGCATTGCGCTCCAGCACGTCGCTGACACTGTCGGATGCCGATCTCACGGCGCTACGCGGCTTGAATGGGCCGATCACGTCGGCCGAAGTCAGCGACGTGTATCTGCCGCTGACGCGCCTGTTGAACCTGCATTTCTCGGCGGCGCGCGGTCTGATGCAGGTCAAGGCGGAGTTTCTCGGCCGGCCGGCCCGCCATTCGCCCTACATCGTCGCGCTAGCCGGGAGTGTCGGCGTCGGCAAGAGCACCTTTGCCCGTGTGCTGTGCGCGCTGCTGGCCGGCTGGGCCGATCACCCGCGGGTCGCGCTGGTGACGACCGACGGCTTCCTGCATTCCAACGCCGTTCTGGAAGAGCGCGGCCTGATGCGGCGCAAGGGCTTTCCCGAAAGTTACGATCTGCCACGGATGCTGCGGTTTCTCGCGGCTGCAAAGGCAGGTGAGCGTGAGCTCGAGCTGCCGGTCTACTCGCATCTGATCGGCGATATCGTGCCATCGGAACGGCAGGTCATCCAGCAACCGGACATCCTGGTGTTCGAGGGCCTCAACGTGCTGCTGGCGCGCGGCGCGGCACCGGTGGTGGTGTCGGATTTCTTCGACTTCTCGATCTATCTCGATGCCGATGAGGCCGACATCCAATCCTGGTATGTCGAGCGCTTCCTCAGGCTGCAGCCGACCGCGTTCCGGAACCCTGCCTCGTATTTCCACCACTACAGGGACCTGCCGCCCGGCGACGCGCGCGAGGTCGCGGAGCGGCTGTGGCGCGAGCATCATCGCGCCAACCTCAGGGAGAACATCCTGCCGACGCGGACGCGGGCTGACGTCGTGCTGCGCAAGCGCTCCGACCATTCGATCGGCGAGGTCTGGTTGCGGGAGACGTAAAGTAGAGAATGATGGCGTAGGGCGGGTTAGGCGAAGCCGTAACCCGCCGTCCTTTCCGCGTATCGAGTTACGTCGGCGGGTTACGCTTCGCTAACCCGCCCTACGATCCTCACCCCAGCTCCTTCCCCAGCTGCGCAAGCACCGTCTCGCAGGTCATCAGATCCAGATGTCCGCCGCCGGCGTTCTTGAAGAAGGTGATGTCGTCGGCCGACTGCCGGCCGGCGACCTTGCCGGTCGCGAGGTCGTAGTGATCGCCGAGCACGTCGCTCTCCTTGATCGCGCCGCTGGCGATCGGCTGCAGGATGTCGCCGACGCCGTCGAAGGCGGATTCCCTTCGGTCGACGAAGATGCGCGCGCGCCGCGCCGCCTCGTCGTCGGACTCGCGGGTGTCGGGGGTGAAGCCGCCGACTAGGTCGAGATGGGTGCCGGGCTTCAGGTTCGCGCCCTTCACCAGCGGCTCGCGCGAGCGGGTGCAGGTGGTGATGATGTCGGCCTCGCGTGTCGCGGCATCGAGATCGGTGACGATATCGGTGGCGATGCCGTCGCCCTCCAGCAGCGTCGCGAGCTCCTGCGCGCGCTCGACCGTCCGGTTCCAGATCCGTACCCGCTTCAGAGACGGCCGCACCGTGCGGTGGCCGCGCACCAGCCAGCGCGCCATCTCGCCGGCACCGACCACCAGCAGCGTCTCGGCATCCGGCCGCGCCAGGTGCTTGGCGCCGAGCGCGGAGTCCGCGGCGGTCTTCCAATGAGTGATTTCGGCGGCGTCCATCACCGCCAGCGGCCGTCCGTCGTTGCCGTCGAACAGCACGCAGACTGCCTGCACCGCCGGCAGCTTGCCGTGCGCGAGGTTGCCCGGGAAGCTGGTGTACAGCTTGGTCATCATGAAGCGGCCGGCGTCGACCGCGCTGCGGGTCACCAGCTGCTGGCCCTTGTCGTCGCCGAGATAGCTGTCGTGCACCGCAATCTTCGGCCGCCGGTGCGCGGCCTCGATCGCCTCGATCAGGATCGGAAAGGTCAGGATGCGGTTGACCTCGTGGTCGTCGACAATATGCACGTGTTGCTCTCCCCGGGGCGCCCTTGCGCGCCTGCCGGCGCGCCAAAGCCGCTCCGGACTGGATAGCGCGTAGGGAAGGCCAGTCAACCGGGCATGCGCCGCCGCGCGGCACTTGCTATCCTGCGCACCTGATTCTCTCGCAGGTCCTTGCAAGCCGTGGTTGCAGTCGTCGTCGCCATCCTGATCTTCATGCTGCTCGGCGGCGCCGCGCTTGCGACCATGGCGATCCATGGCCGGCTCGGCGAGCATCACCGCAGCGACGAGACCAATACCTCGGTACGCCTAGTCGCGACCCTGTTCGTCACCATGCCGTCGCTGCTGCTCGGCCTGATGATGAACAATTCGGCCAACACCTATGCGGCGGTAGACCGCAACCTGCATGTCTTCGCCACCGACCTCATTCTGCTCGACCGCAGCCTGCGGCCGCTCGGCCCCAGCGCCGACGAGCCACGCAAGCGGCTGGTCGCCTATGTCGAGCAGGCGCTCAAGGACGTCCCGATCTCGCGCGCGAACGAGGTGTCCGAACATCTGCTCGACGAGGTCGGCACCAGTCTCCGCGAGCTGAAGTTCAACGACGAGCAGAAGATCGCGTTGTGGAACGAGGCCCGGTCGGTCTATCGCCAGGCGGTGCAGCAGCGCTGGACCTTTGTCGAGCAGTCCGACAGTTCGTTTCCATCGCCGCTGATCTGCATCCTGGTCGGATGGCTGACGCTGATGTTCGCGACGCTGGGCTTTCGCGCGCCGCGCAATGCGGTGGTGGTCTCGACCTACATCGGCGCGGCGGCGCTGATCGCTGCCGCGATCTATCTGATCCTCGAAATGAGCACGCCGTTCTCCGGTCCGATCCAGCTCTCCGACCGCCCGCTGGTACGCGCGGCCGAGGAGATCAGGCGGTAGCTGCCGGTATCGGCACGCGCTCTCGGCTTTATTCCCTTTACGCCCGTCGCTCGGCCCGAAATTGTTTCCGCGCCGCTGGCGGAATAGCGCGCGCCTTCCGGCGTCCTACGCATGCAAGCCATTTGCATTCGAAAGGGAGATCTCATGAAGACAACGCTCGCACTCGCCATCGCCGCTTCATTCGCACTCGCGTCCGCAGCTCTTGCCGCGCCGCCGACCAAGACCGGCACCACGGCGAAGGGCTCGGTTCTGACCGATGCCAAGGGCATGACGCTCTACACCTTCGACAAGGACACCGAAGGCAAGTCGGCCTGCAATGGTCCCTGTGCGACCAACTGGCCGGTGCTGAAGGCGGAAGCCAGCGACAAGGCCGAAGGCGGCTACACCATTATCGCCCGTGACGACGGCTCGAAGCAGTGGGCCTACAAGGGCAAGCCGCTCTATACCTTCGCCAAGGACCAGAAGGCCGGCGACACTACCGGCGACGGCTTTCTCAACGGCGCCTGGCACCTCGCGCAGCCCTGAGCCGTTGCGGGGAGAACGGGAGGGCGGGTTAGCGCAAGCGTAACCCGCCGTCTCTGCGCGCTGCGGCGCGTTACGCTACGCTAACCCGCGCCACGATTGTGCTAGCGGCCGCCGCCACCGCCGCCACCGCCGCCACCACCTCGGCCGCCGTTCATCAGGGCCTAATTGTAGCGAGGATCGGACTGTTTCATGTAGTCCGGCGAGATGTCGCGGCTGCGCGCACGAACCGGATCGGCAACTGGAGTTGGCTGCCCGCATCCCATGTAGAGGAAGAAGCCGCAGGGCGGAACGACGCGCGGCTGGCCCGCTCGTCAAATTGGACGGGACCTGATGGAACTGGGTTCGAGCGAGAAGCTGCGATTTGGCGATGTGGACACGACAACGTGAAGGCGCGAACGCTCGCGCCTTATGCCGGGCCGGCCGGTTCGCCTGGGCCTTGCGAATTCACGCTCGCTGCTTCAGCGCCATGCCCATGCTGATCCAGCTGACGCCGGCGCAGATCAGGTCGACGCTGAGGAAGATGCCGAGCACATACAGGCTCGACACCGGCCAGCGCGCCAGGATCATGGCCCCGAGCACCAGCGTGATCAGCCCGGAGATCGCGACCATTCCCCACGGCGCGGCCGAGTTCATGCCGAACGCCAGGAAGATGCGGACGATGCCGGAGACCACCAGTGCGACGCCGAGGAACAGCGTCAGCGTCGCTGCGGCGAGCAAGGGGTTCTCGAAGGTGATGAAGCCGGCAACGACATAGAGCGCGCCGAGCAGCAGCCAGAACAGGAACTTGCCCCACGTCTTGAACTGGAAGGCGTTGATGATCTCGGCAACGCCGGCGACGATCATCATCGCGCCGACGAACAGCACGCTGACGACGGTGGCAAAGAACACGCTGCCGAAGGCGAACACGCCTGCGATCAGGTAGATCACGCCAAGGGCGACGATCCAGCCCCATTTCGCGCGAAGGTTGGCAAGCCCGGATCCGAGGCTGTGAGGAGGTGTGGCGGGTGAGCTGGACGCTGTCGACATCGTATCGCTCCCGAATACTTGGTCAAACCATGCTACCATAGGTCATGGCGCGGACAAGGGCAGGCGCCCGGCTGGCACCAAATGCATGCTGGCACCAAAGGCGCTGCAACACGTTGATTCAAGTCAACCGGTGTGTTGCCGCGCAGCATTCGTGGTTTGACGACAGCCCGTACCGGACGACGGACTGTCCGGATCGGAGTGCAAATTGTCCGGATCGCGCATCCACAGAGGAGGTCGACATGCCCACCACGCACGACAAGGACCACGTCTACAAGATCCTCGAACTGGTCGGATCATCGGACAAGAGCATCGAGGCGGCGATCGAGAACGCCGTCACCCGTGCCTCGAAGACGATCCGGGAAATGAAATGGTTCGAGGTGGTGCAGACCCGGGGCCATATCGAAGACGGCAAGGTCCGGCACTATCAGGTGGCACTGCGGGTCGGGTTTACGCTGGAGTAGGCACCTCCTCGTCATTCCGGGTTCGGCGCTTCGCGCCGCCCTCAGGTGCGCAATTGCGCGCTGGGGAATGACGGGCTGCGACAAAACGGCCCGACGGGCAACTCAGCAAATTCTGGCTCGCAGATGGTGCGACAAATTCAGTGTCGTCCCGGCGTAGGCCGGGACCCATCACCACCGAAGGTGATTGTTGCACGACGCTGGGGCACAGCTTTCCTCACCAACCCAATCCTGTGGTTATGGGTCCCGGCCTTCGCCGGGACGACGAATGGAAAGAGCGGTGCCCCCATCCCCGATCACCGCCGCGACAGCGGCGCGGGTGGGGGTGGGGCGGTGGCGCCGGCGGCGAGCGAGCGTTGCACCATCACGGTGTCGGACCAGCGGCCGTAGCGATAGGCGACGCCGGGCAGATGGCCGACGCGCGCGAAGCCGAAGCGCTCGTGCAGCGCCAGCGACGCGGCGTTGTCGCTGTCGATATAGCCGATCATCTGGCGGAAGCCGGAAGCGGCGCAAGTGTCGACCAATTCCTGCAACAGCCGGCCGCCGACGCCCTTGCCGGTGAAGCCGTGGTGAATATAGATCGAATGCTTCACCGTGTAGCGATAGGCCGGGCGCTTGCGGAACTGGACCACATAGGCATAGCCGACCACTTCGCCGTCGCACAGAGCGACCAGATGCGGCAGGCGGGTGTTGCGCAAATTCTTGCGGCGGTCGCGCAGGTCGTCGGGCTCCGGCGTGCCGGAATCGTCGACGCTTTCCTCGATGCCGTGGCGGATGTGATAGCGGTAGATCGACAGCATCGCATCGACGTCGCTATCGCGCGAGGGGCGGACGGTGATCTTGCGATCATTCTCCATTGTGTTGCGTCCGCTGGCCTATTCGGACACGACATAGGTGTAGAAGCGGACGCGGCCCGCGTCGTCGATCTCCTTGTAGATGCCCTGGACCTCGACCTCGAAGCCCGGGAACGCATTGAAGCTCGCCTCGAACATCTTGAGGTAATCGATCATCGGCTTGCTGCGTTCCGACAGCCGCTCGCCGGGCACGATGGTGGCGATGCCGGGTGGATAGACCACGAACGGCGTCGCGGCGATGCGGCCGAAGATCTGGTCGATCGGCAGATAGTCGACGTCATTGCGGATCAGATATTGCGCCGCCTGGCGCGGCGACATCGCGATCTCGGGGAGGTGCTCGGGCAGGAATTGCTTGGCCTGCAGCGTGCTGACGCCGCCGTCGCGGAAGAAGCGGTGCATGTCGCCGCAAAGGTCGCGCAGCCGCACGCCGGTGTAGCGTTGCGGGCGGCGGCGGAAGAATTCGGGGATGACGTCCTCGACCAACGCGTTGTCGTCGTGCAGCTTCTTAAAGGCGACGAGCCCGGACACCAGCGTGCCCGCCTTGCTGGCCTCGACGCCGGGCGTCAGCAGGAACAGCAGAGAGTTGAGGTCGTTCTTCTCGGCGACGATCTGGTTCTCGCGCAGATATTGCGCCACGACCGGCGCGGGGATGCCGTGATCGGCATAGGCGCCGGTGGCGTGATCGAAGCCCGGCGTCAGCAAGGTGAGCTTGTTCGGGTCGGTCATCGCAAAGCCTTCCGTCAGCTCGGGGAAGCCGTGCCAGGTTTGGCCGGGACTGAGCTGCCAGTAGGACGGATTGGTCGCGAGCTGATCGGTCGAGATCGTTTCCCAGGCGACATTGTGCACACCGCGTTCGCGCGCAACGTCGGGGATCATCACGCGGTCCGGCACGAACGGCTCGAAGAACCAGCGCCGCTCCGCACGCGTCTCCTTCTCCTCGAACTCGCGCTTCACGGCACGGATCTTCTTGCGCAGCTCGATGCCGAGCCGGATCGTATCGTCCCACAACACTTCGCCGGAGCGGCCCTTCATCATCTGCGCGCCGACGTCGAGCGAGGCGAAGATCGGATAGAACGGCGAGGTCGAGGCGTGCTGCATGAAGCTTTCGTTGAAGCGGCGATGCTCGACCCGGCGCTTCTGGCCCTTGATGTGGCGGTCGCGGATGTGAATCTGGGACGCCTGCGAGAAGCTCGCGAGCTGCTTGTGGGTCGATTGGGTGGCGATGATGCCGGGCGCCTCGGGGCCGAGATTCGAAAGTCCCATCGCGAAGCGGCCGGAATAGATCGGGTGGAATTTCATGAAGCCGGCCCAGGCCTCGTCGAACAGGATGTAGTCGCAGAGATGGCCGATCCGCTTCAGGATCATCTCGGCGGAGTGGATGGTGCCGTCATAGGTGCATTGCTCGACCACGGCGACGCGGAACGGACGCTCCTTCTTCCAGGCGTTCTCGTCCTTGACCAGCGGGTGCTTGCGGATCTGGTCGCGCAGCGTGCCCTCGTCGAGCAGGTCCCAGCGCATCGGGCCGATCAGGCCCCAGGCGTTGCGCACGGTCGGCACATAGACCGGGATGCCGCCGCCGATCAGAAGTGCGCCGTGATGGGCGGCCTTGTGGTTGTTGCGGTCGAACAGCACGAGGTCGCCGTCGGTGACCAGCGAGCCGAGCGCGACCTTGTTGGAGGTCGAGGTGCCGTTGAGCACGAAATAGGTCTTTTCGGCGCCGAAGATCTTGGCGGCTTCCTTTTGCGCCCGCAGCGCCGGCCCCTCATGGGTGAGGAGGTCGCCGAGATCGAGCACGGAATTGTCGAGGTCGTCGCGGAACACCGCCTCGCCGAGATGCTCGACGAACACCCGGCCGATCGGGCTGCGGCTGTAGAACACGCCGCCATTGTGGCCCGGGCAGGTCCAGAGCTGGTTGCCTTCCTCGGCATAGTCGACCAGCGCGCCGAAGAACGGCGTCTTCAGGTTCTCGGCATACTGCTTCAGCCTGGAGATCAGGTTCTTGGCGATGAAGGAGGGGGTTTCCTCGGACAGGAACACATAGCCGTCGATGAAATCGAGCACCTCGACCGGCAGGTCCTCGAACCGCTTGCGGCGGATCAGCAGGAGGATCGGGAAGTCGAGGCCGCGCCGGCGCATCAGATTGATCAGCGCCGCGGTCTTGCCCTCGAGTCCCTTCTTGCCCCAGTCGACCACCATGCAGCCGATCGCCGCATCGGTCTGCACCGCGATTTCGGCATCTTCCAGCTTGCGGGCGCGGACCACTTCGAAGCCGGAGCGCTCGATTTCGGCGATGATCTGGTTGAAGCGGATGCCTTCGAGGTCGTCGGCATCGAAAACCGGCGCCGCGAACAGGAAGTTGAAGCGTTTGAAATAGTCCATGCATGTCCCCGAAACTGGTCCGCTGAACCTGTCTGCACAATTCATGACAAAGAGATGACAATCCCGCTGCGACGCCAGGCGCCATGGCCAAATCCGCGTCTCCGCGGTGAACTCCCGATATTGCCAGTTTCGGAAAGGACGGCGCCATGCCCAAGCCTGCCCAAGACCCTGCCTTGCCCATTGTTGCCGGCCATTTGGCCGCGCTCGAGCGGCTGGCCCCGCTGATTGCCGAGCAACGGGCGGATTTCGACCGCGAGCGCCGGCTTCCCGACGCCGTGGTCCGCGCCCTGGCCGAGGCCGGAATGTTTCGGCTGTATTTGCCGAAGGCGCTGGGCGGGCCGGAATTCTCGCCGCTCGAGTTCATGACGATCGTGGAGGCGGCGGCCGCGCTCGACGGTTCGGTCGGCTGGCTGGTCGGCAATGGCGGCGGCATGAGCCGGACCGGCGGCTACCTGCCGGAAGACGTGGTGCGGGGCTGGTTCGCCGATCCACTAGCGTTCATCGCGAGCGCCACCGGGGCGATCGGGACGGCAGTGGAAGTCGAGGGCGGCTATCGGATCAGCGGCCGTTGGCCGTTCGGCAGCGGTGCGCCGCACGCCACCAGGTTCATGGGGCTCGCGAGCGTAAAGGGTCCCGACGGCAAGGATGGCCCGCCGATCTGCTGCTACGTCGATCGCGCCGACGTCCGCCTCCACGACACCTGGTTCGTGTCCGGATTGCGCGCCACCGGAAGCTGCGACTTCGAGATGCAGGATTGCTTCGTGCCTGCCAGCCACACCCATCCGCTGGTCGACTTCAAGCCGACCCAGCCGGGCATCCCGTACCGCCTGCCGGGTCTGGCGGCGTTCTCCTGGACGGTCTCGGTGGTGCCGCTCGGGATCGCCCGCGGCGCGCTCGACGCCTTCATCGCGCTCGCGGGCAAGAAGCCGAGGCTCGGTGGCGGCGGCCAACTCCGCGACGGCGAACTGGTGCAGGCGATGGTCGGCCGCGCCGAAGTGGCGCTGCGCTCGGCGCGGGCGCTGCTGGTCGAGGACATGACGGAGCTGATGGCGGCGAGCGAGGCCGGAGGCGACCGCCTGATCGAAGCGCGGCTGCTGCACCGGATCGCCTGCGCCAATGCCGGCGAAACCGCCGCGCGCGTCGTCGAGATGATCGCGGCGGCCGCCGGCACGGCCGCGATCCTCGAGACCGGTACGCTCGAACGATCGATCCGCGACGTCCAGGCCGCGGTCAAGCATGTCGCGATGACCCCGATCAGCTACGGGCTGGTGGGCCGCGTAAAACTCGGCCTGCCGCTCGGTACGACGCGTTTTTGAGCAGGGCCGTCGGCGGTGCAAACCTCTCGCCGAGCGGTCAGGAGGCGACCGGCACCAGGCCGTAACGCAGCATCGTCTCTTTCATCCTGGCCGGATCGGGGGCACCGCCTGCCATCAGCGCCGCCATGTCCTTGAAATATTGCGGTCCGAGCGCGCCGGGGCTCAGCAGGCAGAGGCAGGTCGCCGGACCGTTCGAGCGATTGGTGAAGCCGTGCACGACACCACGCTTGATGAACACCGATTCGCCGGGCCCGATGTCGATCTCCTTGCCGTCGACCCGCCAGGTCGAGACCCCCGAAAGCCCGTAAATCGTCTCGTCCCAGCTCTCATGATAGTGCGGGATCGGCATCCGGGCGTTCGGTTGCAGCGTCATCTCGAACAGATCGACGCTGCCGCCGGTGGTCTCCTTGCTCTGCAGGAATTTGAGCTGCAACGTGCCGAAATCGATCAGGTCGGGCATGACGGACTCGCAAATGGTTTGCGAGCCCACGATAGCGGACGGGGCCGCAGGAAGCCAACGGCCCGTACCGTTCGGACGCGCGAAGCGCGCTCAGTAGACGAGGTTCGTACCCGGCGGCTTCTCCAGCGCCGCCGCCAGCGTCCGATACTCCTCGCAGTCGGTGCCGCAGATCTCGGCGATCCGCTGCAGATGATACTGCGCCTGATCGCGGTTGCCCTGTTCGATCTGCCAGAGGCCGTAGTAGTTCCACGTCAGCACGTGGTTCGGATCGGCCTTCAGCGCGCGCTCGTACCAGACCTGCGACTGCTTGTAGTCACCGAGCTTGCGATAGGAATAGCCGATCAGGTTGGCGACGTTCGGGTGATCGTCGCGGTCGAGCGCGTGCAGCTGATCGATCGCGGCGGCGTAGTCGTTGCGTTCGTAGATCGTCGCATAGGCCGCGCGATAGCCGTCGCGGAATGCCGGATCGTCGAAGCCGGATTGCTTGATCGGCTTCTTGATCTTGTGCGTGGTCTTTCTGCCCTTGTCCTGAGGATAGGCCGGCGTGGGAGTGCTGTAGCTCGACCCGTAGAGCTCTCCGCCGCCTGCGCCTCCACCGCCGCCACCACCTCCGCCGGCGGCGATGGCGGTGTGCGGTGGGAACAGGACGATAGGCGCTGTCAGAATTGCCGCAAGCGTTGCGAGCTTCATCGGTGACTTGATCATGCGCACCTCCCGAATAGACGTGGACAGTCATTGCTCTGAAGCACTAACTCCCGATCGAGGGGAGCATTCCGCGCGCTTTGAAAAATTGTTTGCCGAAGCGGCAATCGCACTGTCGCTTCCGAACGTCGCGCTTGCACACACGTGCTGTTTGTTCGCGCCGTCGAACGACGGAGTGGAAACTAACATCGGTGTTAGAATTGGGCCGGTCGCACAAGGGCAGTGTGAAGGGCAGGCCGACGTCAATGCGTGTGGCCCGGATGAGCAAAGCGATATCCAGGATTTTTCTTTCCGCATATCGCGGAGCCCGTCATCGGGGCGCGCATTCGCGCGACCCATTGGCTCATCCGGGCTACAAGTGTCGCTACTTCTGCTCCAGGTGCCAGGCGCCGTCCCAATCCGCCGCCGGCGGATTTTGCCTGAACGCTGCGGCGCGTGCCTTCATCGTGATCGACGGTCCGTCGCCTGGCGCTACAGTCAACGCCGCAGTGAAAGCTTGCTCGGCGTCGTCCCAGCGGCGGTCGCGATAGGCGGCGAGACCATCCGCGTAGTGCTGCCGCAACTCGGTCTGCGCCGGCGTCAGCTCGTCCTTCTTGCCGAGGATCTCGAACACGGCGACCGGCTGGGTCTGGCCGACGGCGACGAGGCGGTCGATCTCGCGCAGTTCGATGGCGTCGGCGCAGGCGCTTGCGGTGGCTTCCGAGATCAGGCTGCGGCTACCGTAGAACTTGTTGGCGCCTTCCAGCCGCGAGGCAAGGTTCACGGTGTCGCCGAGCACGGTGTAGCTCATCATGAATTCGGAGCCGATGCTGCCGACCAGCGCTTCGCCGGTGGCGATCCCGATCCGGATGTCGCAATCGGCCGGGATCGCGCGCACGCCGAGCAACTCGGGCAGATCCTTGCGCAGCTGGTTGACCTGGCCGATCATGTCGATGGCGGCAAGCGCGGCCAGATGGGTCTGCTCGGCTTCCTCGACGAAGGGGGCGCCCCAATAGGCCATGATGGCGTCGCCGATATATTTGTCGATGATGCCGCGGTGCGCATGGACCGGCGCGGACATCGTCGACAGATACAGGTTCATGATCTTGACGAGGCCGCGCGGCGTCACGCCTTCGCTCAGGCTGGTGAAGCCCTTCATGTCGCAGAACATCACCGTCATGATGCGGCGCTGGCCTTCGGTGGCGGCGATCGCCGGCTGATCGAGCAGGCCCTCGGCGATCCGCGGGTTGATGTAGCGGCCGAAGGTCTCGCGAATGCGCTGGTTGTGACGCAGCGTCTCGATCATGCGGTTGAAGGCGGCGGAGAGCTGGCCGATCTCGTCCTGGGTCGTGATCGCGATGGTGCCGTCGAGGCGGCCGGCCTCGACCTCGCGGGTCCCCTCCAACAGCCGCATCACCGGGCGCGTGATGCCGCTGCCGACCAGCATCGCGAACACGAAGCCGAGGATCGCGGCAATCGCAGTCACGACGCCGGAGATGATGATCGCCCGTTGCTGGGCACTCATCACCTTCGCGGCGGCCGAAGCGACCTGCGCCAGCATGTCGGTACGAATGCCTTCGATCTTGTTGCTGAAGTCGTCGCGCAGGACGTCGGCGCGGAGCGTGGTCGCTTTCGCGGCCGCAAAGTCCTGGGCGTCGAGCTGGTCGAGCAGCGTCTTGTTCTCGGCGTTCAGGCGCATCAAGAGGTCGTTGACGGCATTGTCGATGCGGTCATCGAGGCGCCCGAGGGCGGCATTGTCGGACGGGGTCGAGGGATCGGCGATGATCGAATCGATCAGCATGCGCGCCGCGTCGGCCTCGCGCTTGATCGTCGGCTCGATCTCGTCGAACGTCTTGCGCGCCGCGTCATAGCCGCTGGCTTCCCCCGGCGCCTGCATCTTCGCCATCATCATCCGGCGCATCGCCAGCGACCGCTCCAGCGAGCGGATGTTGACGCGGGCGAGATGACCATAGGCGGGGATGTAGCGGTTGGTGAGCTCATCCAGGAGATGGCCGACCTGGCCCGCCATCACCATCGACAGCAGCGAGGTGATCACCGCGAGGACGATGAGTCCCGCGGCAATGCCGACGATCTTCTGCCTGATCGAATTGCGAAACATGCCCAGCCCGGCCGCAGCTGCAATGAGCGGATCACCTCCGCCATGGCGGCGAAACAGCTAATAGAGTTCCGCGGCCCGCGGCGCAAGCGACCGGCGTGATCGGTCTCGCCGCCGGTCGGGGGCAGGCGCCAGGGGCTAGCGCAGCCCTTCGTAGACCATCAGGCCGCGCGCGATGGCGAGCTTGCGCAGGGTCCGCGGCACCAGCCGCTCCTGGGGATGCAGGTAGCGCCACGAGGTCAGGACGAGGTCGTGCAGCCGGGTGACGTCATCCTCGAACGGGGCGAGCAGGCCGGTCAGGCTCGCCGGCATATGGACGCGGGCGGTGAAGGGCAGCAGCAGCAATTCAAGGTGCGCCTTGGAGCCGGTTTCGGTCGTGGCGGTGACGCCGGCGATGGCCGGCAGGGTCTCTTCGACGACACAGGTGACGATGTCTTCGATCTCACCGCGGCTCTCGTCGGTGAAAAGGGCGGAAAAACTGCGGTTCTTGAGGTCGCAGCCGAGCAGGGCGGAGGTGCGGGTGCCGGCGACGCGGAACGGAAAGCGGGTCTCGCCGTCATAGGACAGCACGAAGATGTCGGACAGCAGCTCGCGCACCGCGGACGGTTCGAATTCACTCCGGTCAGGTGCACGCGCAGTGCCGCGCTTCGCATTCCAATAGGCGAAGAAATCGCGGCTCGAGCTGTGTTTCATCTAAAGAACCTTGCCCGGCACCTGGCTCGGCGGGACACATCTGTCCCGGTTTTGCTCAGGCGCCTTCCCTTCTCTGTTGTGCAGGGAAGGCTGTGCAGCGTCCATGCCGTGGCCGCGGTTTGGGCGGCTTATCGGCAGCTTTGTGTTGTTAACGTAAATTTAACTATGTCCTTGGCGGCTATGGAACCTGCGCGTAGGGTCCGCGCGTTCCCGTTCGCCGGCTGCCCCAAGCGCCGGCGTGGTTGGTACACAGGTGGCGTCAAACAGTTTGGTCACCGTGCGGGGAGGGGTGGGGATGTTCTCCCGATCCCTCTGGGGCACGAGAAGACCAGCCGAGCAGGGAGGGCGTTCTCAGCGCCCTCCCTATTCTTTTGTCCCGATCGCTTTGGTCTCGATCCCGTGCCGCGACACCCGGTGTCCGATTTCGGGATTGTGCACTTGCACAGCGGTGTGAAAGCCGCCTATCTCTGCTTCACAGCCGCATTCGAGGTCGTCGACCCCTTGGACTCCCATTCCGAATCCCCGCTCGAGCCGCCGCCGGAGGCGCCGCGCGAGCCGATCCTGACCTTGCCGGCGGCGCTCACCGCCTACATCATCCTGATCGCGGTGATCCATCTGCGGGTGCTGTTGCCGCCGGAGATGGAAAACTGGACCATCGACGTCTTCGGCTTCATCCCGAAGCGCTACGATTCGACGCTGCTCGACATCACCTTCCCGGGCGGGGACGGCGCCAAGGTCTGGACCTTCGTCACCTATTCGCTGCTGCACGCCAACCTCACCCATATCGGCTTCAACGTGCTGTGGCTGCTGCCGTTCGGCAGCGCGCTGGCACGGCGCTTCGGCGCGGTGCGCTTCTTTGTCTTCATGGCGGTGACGGCGGCCGCCGGCGCGCTCGCGCATCTGCTGACCCATGAGCACGCCATCGCGCCGATGATCGGCGCGTCGGCCTCGGTGTCGGGGACGATGGCTGCGGCGATCCGCTTCGCCTTCGTGAGGGGCAGCTTCCTGTCGTTCAGCCGGGGCGATGCCGATGCGGCCGCCAAGGTGCCCGCGCTGTCGCTGTGGCGGGCGCTGCGCAATGGACGGGTGCTTGCGTTCCTGGCGATCTGGTTCGGCGTCAATATCCTGTTCGGCGCCACCTCGCTGACGCTTGGTGCTGAGGACGCGAGCGTCGCCTGGCAGGCGCATATCGGCGGCTTCCTCGCCGGGCTGTTGCTGTTCTCGCTGTTCGATCCTATCCCGCGCGCGCGAGACGATGCTGCGGATGCGTCGTCGGTGGACCAGTCCGGCCGCGTCTGATCGCCGCTTGCGGCTCGGTTCGAATTCCTCCATCATCTTTGCGACACAGAACAAAGCGGGCCGACACATCGAGCCCAGCTACCGACCGCGCCCCGGAACCGAAATCGGCGCGGAACTGTTGATTGAAGACTCTGGCGAACAGGCTCGACTCCGCTGAAGCGGGCGCGAGCGGATTCAGGGAGGCGGCAATGACGGTACGTTCCATTCTCGATGCAAAAGGCCATCAGGTCATGAGCGTCGCGCCCGGCGCGAAGCTCTCGGCCGCGGTCAAACTGCTCGGCGAGCGCAAGATCGGCGCCGTGCTGGTGATGGAGCAGGGCCGGATGGAAGGCATCCTGTCGGAGCGCGACATCGTGCGCGTGCTCTCAGAGCGCGGCGCGGGCGCGCTGGACGAGCCGGTGAGCGCGGTGATGACCAGGAAGGTGGTGAGTTGCCGCGAGTCCGATACCGTCAGCGGCCTCATGGAGATGATGACCACCGGCAAGTTCCGCCATCTCCCTGTCGTCGAGGACGGCAAGGTGGTCGGACTGATCTCGATCGGCGACGTCGTCAAGCGCCGCGTGCAGGAATATGAGCACGAGCAGGAAGCGCTGCGCGATTACATCAAGACCGCCTGAGCAGGACCGCCTAAGCGCTACTTCCCGGTGGTGCCCGCGCCGTTGGACGGCGGCGCCAGGATCTCGATCGCTTCCTCGATCGCGCCGATGGCGCGTTCGGCCGCGCGGATGCCGTGTGCGATCAGGTCGTCGGCGCGGTGGAAGTCGAACCAGCCGATCTGACCGACGCGCGGCGAGATCAGCATATCAGGCGGATCGCCGGCGAGGCGCGCGCGGGTGATGCGGTCCTGCATGATGTTGAAGGCGTCGACCATGACGCTCGAGATCCCGGGCCGGCTGGCGCTGCCGAAAAACTCCCGCTTCACGGTCCGTTCGGCGGAGAAGAAGCGGCCGAACCGCCGCTTCGGAGCTTCCGGCTCAATCTCTGCCTCGGCGGTCACCGCGACCGTCACCTCGGGCGCGGCCGACGGCCCGTGATTGTAGATCGTGGTCGAATGCGCGAACACGTCGCTGGACAGGTTCGCCGCAATGACGATCTCGGCGCCGAGGGCGCGGGCGGCCGAAACCGGCACCGGATTGACCAGCGCGCCGTCGACCAGCCAGCGGTCGCCGATCAGCACCGGCGCGAAGATGCCGGGCAGGGCGTAGGAGGCGCGCATGGCGTCGACCACGCGGCCCTGGGTCAGCCAGATTTCGTGGCCGGTGCGCACTTCGGTTGCGACGCTGGCGAATTTGACCGCGAGGTCCTCGATCATGACTTGCCCCAGCGCCGCCTCGATCTCGGCGGCGAGCTTGGTGCCGCCGATCAGGCCGGAGCCGTTGAGGCGGATGTCGAGGTAGCCGAGCACGCTGCGCGGCTGCAGGCTGCGGGCCCACTGCTCCAGCTTATCGATGTGGCCGGCCGCATAGGCGCCGCCGACCACGGAGCCGATCGAGGTGCCGACCACCACATTGGGGACGATGCCATGGGCGAGCAGGGTCTTGATGATGCCGATATGGGCAAAGCCGCGCGCGGCGCCGCCGCCAAGCGCAAGTCCGATCACCGGACGGCGAACCGGTCCCAGTCCTACCTTGTCGGGGCCGTCGGAGCTCTTTTGGCCTCGGCCCATCCAGCTATCCAACACGACAAATCTCCTGCCAGCACGAGACTAGGCCGCGCGGCACGGCTACGCCAGCGTCGTCCGGTTTCATGGTTATTCCCCTCAAGGCATGATTCATGCCCCGGGTGGACCGCGGTAGGCAGGGAATGTGACTGGACCGCGACGACAGGGCTAACGCAGGGCTAACATCGGCTTGATCGAGCGGTTCCAAACCGGGATGACGCCTCCAGGACTGTGACAAAGCCTTGGAAGAAGGCTTGAATTTGCCGCGTTTTCGTTGAAAAGCATGATGATGACTTCGAGGGGCAACGGCATCGGCGGATGCGGACGGGGCATGCGGCTCCTTCCGCTATTGACGCTTGCGGCATTTTTGCTCGCCCTGGTCCCCACTTCCGTTTCTGCGCAGTTCTTCAGCGACCGGCCACCGCCAATCCCGCCTGCCTCGGTGCCGGACGTACCGTCCGGCCCGGCGCTCAATTTGGCGCCGCCATCCGGGCCCGGTTCGGGGCCCGTTCTGCCCGGTCCGCTGACCCAGCCGACCATCGTCCAGCCGTCGATCGCGACCGTGCCTCCGGTGACGCCACCGGCCGGCTCGCCGACCGCCGGGCAAGCGGTGCTGTCGCTGACGGCGCGATACGGCAAGGACCTGCCGGTGATCAATGCCGGGCTGGTCTGGCGGGTGTTCGCCGACAAACCGGATGACAACGGCACTTACAAACTGATCCGCGAGGAGCGCGGGGCGACGCCCAACGTCGTGCTGCCGCCTGGCAACTATGTCGTCCATGTCGCGCTCGGCCTCGTCAGCGCGGTTCGCGCCGTCAGCCTGAAGTCGGAGACCGATCGCGAGTCCTTCGTGCTGCCGGCCGGGGGCCTGCGGATCGAAGGCCGGGTCGGCACCAGCAAGATCCCGGCCAACCAGATTTCGTTCGCGATCTACAAGGGCAGCCAGTTCGACGGCTCCGACCGTGGCCCGCTGGTGCCCAACGTATCTGCCGGCGACGTCGCGCTGCTGCCGGAGGGCACCTATTACATCGTCTCCAACTATGGTGACGCCAACTCGGTGGTGCGCTCCGACATTCGCGTCGGGGCGGGCAAGCTGACCGACGTCACCGTCACGCATCGCGCGGCCGTCATCACCCTCAAGCTGGTCAGCGAGAAGGGCGGCGAGGCACTCGCCAACACCGCATGGTCGGTGATCACGCCGGGCGGCGACGTCATCAAGGAATCGATCGGCGCGTTCCCGCGCGTCGTGCTCTCCGAAGGCGAGTATCGTGCGATCGCCAAGAACGAGGGCAAGGTCTTCGAGCGTCCCTTCAACGTCGTCAACGGCGTCGATGGCGAAGTCGAGGTCGTGGCGCGCTGACGTCGGACCGCGCTGCATTTCACGCAGCCGTCATAGTCTCTAACATGAACTAACCATCGCGCGAATTTGAGCTGTCATAATCGCTGGCGGCGACGCACGGCATCGCTATTTTTACATGGCGTTAAGCCGCGGCATGACTTGGATGCCACGGGGACTAAAGCGCGCTGAGTTCACGTCGTGTCGTCATCGCGCCTTGGCTTTTTGCCTGAGCATGATCTTTCGGAAAGCGGCTTCGCACTTTTCCGGATCGTGCTCTGGCGTTTGCGTGAACGGGGCGTGCCATGATCATGGCCAACAACAAATCAGCAAAGACATCGGCCAAGTTCAATTCCGAGATGTTCGCCGGCGTTCCGGTTCTGCAACGCAAGTGGCAGGCGGCAGTCCGTCCCGGTGAAAAGCTGCCGCATTATGAAGACGTGATGCTCGGCAGCCTTGGCCGGCTCGCCGATCACATCGTGCTGCTGCGCAACGTCGACGGCGTGCTCAGCGTCTCGCACACCGGCCGCTACGTCCAGACCTGGCTGAACGACGAGCGCTGGGACATTCCGCTCAGTGCGCTGCCGCCGGACTGCGCGACGGCATTGACCGAAGCTGCCGCGAATGCGCGCGAGAACTGCCGGCCCTATCTCGCGTCGGCGCATTGCGTGCGCGACGGTCTGGTGCGGACCTTTGACGTGCTGGCGCTGCCGACGCGATCGCGCTGGGGCGGCATCCTGGTCGGCGTCTATGTCAACGAGCGCAATGCGCAGTACAATCTTCTCGATACGATCTTCTCGGCCACCGACGAGGGCGTGCTGTCGCTCGCCGCGATCCGCGACGCACGGGGCGAGGCGGCCGATTTCCAGATCGTGCATCTCAACCAGGGCGCCGCAAGGCTCCTGATGCAGCCCGCGACCGAATTGCTTTGGCGCCGACTCAGCGCCGGCGGCAATCCGCTCGCGGCGCCGGCGGTAATGAACCGCCTGCGCGAATTCGTTGGAAGCGGTCCTGTCGGCCAATTCGAGATCGACAGCGGCGATCGCTGCCTGCGGCTCGGCGTCACGGCGTTCGGCGACATGCTGTCGCTGACCGTCTCCGACGTCACCGCGCTGAAGCAGCGCGAGCAGTCGTTCCGTCTGCTGTTCGAGAACAACCCGATGCCGATGTGGGTATTCGACGCCGGCACGATGGAATTCCTCAGCGTCAACGACGCTGCCGTTCAGCACTATGGGTACAGCCGGGAGCGATTTCTCGGCATGACGCTGCGCGAGATCTGGCCACAGGATGAGTGGGCGATGCACAGCGCCGCCTTGCGCGAGGTCGGCGACGTCTATCAATCGAGCCGCGACTGGCGGCACATCAAGGCGGACGGCACCGAAATTCATGTGCTGACCTTCGGACGCAGGGTGGCGTTCGAGGGCCGCGACGGCTATCTGGTCGCGGTGGTCGACATTACCGAACGCCGTGCCGCCGAAGCGCGGATCGCGCACATGGCGCATCATGACGGTCTCACCAATCTGCCGAACCGCGACTTCTACCAGGAGCGTTTGCGCGAGGCGCTGGAGCGCAGCCGCTCCGGCAACAAGCGCGTCGCGGTGATGTGCATCGATCTCGATCTGTTCAAGAACGTCAACGACTCCTTCGGGCATCCGATGGGTGACCGGCTGCTCAAGCTGGTGGCGGAGCGGCTGCGCGAGGTGGTCCGCGACGACAATGTCGCGGCCCGTCTCGGTGGCGACGAGTTCGCGATCGTGCTTGCCGCGGATGTGTCGCCGAACGAGGCGAGCGCTTTCGCGGAACGGCTGATCGACGCCCTGAGCGCGCCCTACAAGATCGACGGGCTCGAAGTCGTGGTCGGCGCCAGCGTCGGGATCGCGCTGTCGCCGGGCGACGGCACGACGTCGGAAGAATTGATGCGCAACGCCGACATGGCGTTGTATCGCGCCAAGTCAGACGGCGGCGGCGTGCATCATTTCTTCGAGCCTGAGATGGATCAGCAGGCGCAGAAGCGCCGCGACATGGAGCGCGATCTGCGCGCGGCCTTCAGCAACGGCGAATTCGAGCTGCACTATCAGCCGCTGGTCGATATTTCCGCCGACCGCATCAGTGGCTTCGAGTCGCTGCTGCGGTGGCAGCACCCGCAGAAGGGCATGATCTCGCCCGCGGAGTTCATCCCGGTTGCGGAAGACATCGGTCTGATCGTCGCGCTCGGCGAATGGGTGCTGCGCGAAGCCTGCGCCGAGGCGATGAAGTGGCCTGCCGACGTGAAGGTCGCGGTCAATCTGTCACCGGTGCAGTTCCGCAGCCGCAACCTAGTCCAGGCCGTGATCTCGGCGCTGGCGCATTCCGGCCTGTCGGCGCGCCGGCTCGAGCTCGAGATCACGGAATCGGTGTTTCTGGCGGAGACCGAAGCCAATCTCGCGATCCTGCATCAGCTGCGCGAACTCGGCGTCAGCATCTCGATGGACGATTTCGGCACCGGCTATTCCAGCCTGAGCTATCTGCGCAGCTTCCCGTTCGACAAGATCAAGATCGACCGCTCCTTCGTGAAGGACCTCGCGCGGCGCTCCGACTGCCTGGCGATCGTGCGCGCGATCTCGGGCCTTGGCCGCAGCCTCAAGATCACCACGACCGCGGAAGGGGTCGAGACGACGGACCAGCTCGACTGGCTGCGCGCCGAAGGCTGCAACGAGGTGCAGGGCTTCCTGTTCAGCGCGGCACGACCCGGGCACGAGATCGCGGCGTTGCTGACTGGTTTTGCGGCACGCGCGTCGAAGGCGGCGTGAGCTTTGCCTGCTCGTCATGGCCGGGGGGGGGCCCGCC
>NZ_BOVL01000056.1:217944-309501 GCF_019972155.1 Bradyrhizobium sp. RD5-C2
CGGTTTCAGAACCGCGTCACGATATCCGACAGCGCCGGACGCGGGCGGTCCTCGCTCGGCTTGGTGGGCGTCCCGATGTGAATGAGCCCGGCGAGCTTCTCGTCCGGTTTCAGGCCGAGACCGTCGAGCACGTCGCGGTCGAAGGCGAACCAGCCCGTCAGCCAGCAGGCGCCATAGCCGAGCGCGGTCGCCGCGGTGACGATGTTCATGGCGCTCGCGCCGGCCGACAGTTCCTGCTCCCACGGCGGCACCTTCGGGTGCGGCTTGGTGAAGGAGACCACGCCGATCACCAGCGGCGCATCGGTCAGGCGCTTCTTCTCGACCTCGATATCGGAGGCCGGCGCGCCGGGATTCTTGCGGGCAAACACCTTTGCAATCACGTCGCCGGCGCGGGCGCGGGCCTCACCCTCGAATACGATGAAGCGCCAGGGCGCCAGCTTGCCGTGGTCGGGTACGCGCGCGCCGATGGTCAGGATGGTCTCGAGCTCGGCCGCGGACGGGCCGGGGCCGGTCATCTCGCGCGGTTTCATCGAGCGGCGTGTCTTCAGGAGTTCAATGGCATCGGGCACAGAAATGTCCTTCAAGTGGAGTCGTGCCCCCAAGATGGGGGCACGACCAAGCCTGCGAAAGCCAGTTTAGACCGATTGTGAAGATCAGGCGTCCGATCGCGCCCGCTTCACGTCCGGCGGCGTGGCTTCATCGACCAGCGCGGCGATCGCCTCATCGGTCGGCATCACGGTCTGGCGCTCGCTGCCGAGGCGGCGGACCGAGACCGAATGCGTCTCGGCTTCCTTCTTGCCGACGACGAGCAGCGCCGGGATCTTGGCCAGCGAGTGCTCGCGGACCTTGTAGTTGATCTTCTCGTTGCGCAGGTCGATCTCGACGCGGAGCCCGGCGCGGCGCGCCGCCGCCGCCACCACCTTGGCGTACTCGTCGCCTTCGGAGGTGATGGTCGTGACCACGAGCTGGGTCGGCGCCAGCCAGAGCGGGAAGTTGCCGGCGTAGTGCTCGATCAGGATGCCGATGAAGCGCTCCATCGAACCGCAGATCGCACGGTGCACCATGACTGGGGCCTTCTTCGAGCCGTCGTGGTCGATGTAGAACGCGCCGAAGCGTTCCGGCAGGTTGAAGTCGACCTGGGTCGTGCCGCACTGCCAGTCGCGGCCGATGGCATCGCGCAGCACGTACTCGAACTTCGGCCCGTAGAACGCGCCTTCACCCGGGTTGATCTCGGTCCGGATCCGGTTGCTGCCCTTGGCCTTGATCTCCGACAGCACGGTCGCCATCACGCGCTCGGCGTGATCCCACATCTCGTCGGTGCCGACCCGCTTCTCCGGCCGCGTCGAGAGTTTCACCGTGAGCTCGCCGTCGAAGCCGAAATCGGCGTAGGTCGACAGGATCAGCTCGTTGATCTTGAGACACTCATCGGCGAGCTGCTGTTCGGTGCAGAACACATGGGCGTCGTCCTGGGTGAAGCCACGCACCCGCATCAGGCCGTGCATCGCGCCCGACGGCTCGTAGCGATGCACGACGCCGAACTCGGCGAGCCGCAACGGCAGGTCGCGGTAGCTCTTCAGTCCGTGCTTGAAGATCTGCACATGGCCCGGGCAGTTCATCGGCTTCAGCGCGAACCAGCGCTTGTCCTCGGCCTCGTCGCCGGCGGACTGCGCTGCGAACATGTTCTCGCGGTACCAGTCCCAGTGGCCCGAGGTCTCCCACAGCACCTTGTCGAGGATCTGCGGCGCATTGACCTCACTGTAGTCGCCGAGCAGCCGGCGCCGCATATAGGCGATCAGCTGCTGGAAGATGGTCCAGCCCTTCGGGTGCCAGAACACCACGCCGGGGCCTTCTTCCTGGAAGTGGAACAGGTCGAGCTCGCGACCGAGCTTGCGGTGGTCGCGCTTCTCGGCTTCCTCGATCTGCTTGAGGTAAGCGTCGAGGTCTTCCTGCTTGGCGAATGCGGTGCCGTAGATGCGGGTCAGCATCGGATTGTTGGAATCGCCGCGCCAATAGGCGCCGGCCACCTTCATCAGCTTGAAGGCGTTGCCGATCTTGCCGGTCGAGGTCATGTGCGGGCCGCGGCAGAGATCGAACCAGTCGCCCTGGAAATAGATCTTGATCGGCTCGTTGCCGGGAATCGCGTCGACCAGCTCGACCTTGAAGGCCTCGCCCTTGTCGCGGAACACCTGCTTGGTCTTCTCGCGATCCCAGACTTCCTTGGTGAACGGCTTGTCGCGCGCAACGATCTCGCGCATCCGCTTCTCGATGGCGGCAAAATCTTCCGGGGTGAACGGCTCATTGCGGAAGAAGTCGTAATAGAAGCCGTTCTCGATCACCGGGCCGATCGTGACCTGGGTGCCCGGCCACAGCGACTGCACGGCTTCGGCGAGCACATGCGCGGCATCGTGCCGGATCAGTTCCAGCGCGCGGGGATCGTCGCGATTGATCAACTCGATCTTGGCGTCGGCTTCGATCGGATCGTTGAGGTCGGCGAGCGTGCCGTCGAGTGCCATGGCGACGGTGCGCTTGGCGAGCGAGGGCGAAATGCCTTTGGCGATGTCGAGGCCGGTGGTCCCTCTCGGGAAATCGCGCCTCGCTCCATCAGGGAAGGTGAGGGCGATCTTGTTCACGGGTTCTGCGGGTTTGAGGTTAGAGAGGCTGTACTGGAATCCGGATTCGGATTTAGGCGTTTCTGCCATCGATGTCTCCTGTAGCTCACTCCTGCGAACGAGCGCAGGTAAGCGGAAGCAGCGGTATAGCAGGGGATTTGACGCCTGCAATCCGGCAATATCAAGAAAATGGGCCTTCGGCTGCACTGATTCGAGAGAAGCTCGCCTGCACCCGGCGGCACCAAGCGTTGCGACGCTGCCGATCATCGTTTAACGTCGAATGTCCACTTTCCCGCCATCGCGCTCCGCAAGGTTCATGTTTTCCCGTCTCCTGCTTTTCGTGGCGTTGCTTGTTATCCCGGGCATCTTGCGGGCGGAAGAAGCACCGGTCGAGAAGGTCGGGTTTGCGAAGAGGCTGACCATCTACCTCGCCAAGGGACCGGCGAATGCCTGCGGCGCCGGTTGCGATCGCTGGATCGCGATCGAAGGCGAGATCGACCGGGATGCCGCGGCGCGGATTCGCAGCTTCCTGCTTGCCGTCAAGGACCCGCAGCTTCCGATCTACCTTCATTCGCCGGGCGGAAACGTCGAGCAGTCCTATGCGATCGCGCGGTTCCTGCGTGCACACAAGGCGATTGCCCGGGTCGGCCGCACCAGCGTGGGCGCCTGTTCCGCGGGCACGCAGATCGACGCCGCCTGCCTGAAGATCAAGGCTGCGAAGGGAGAGGTCGGGGCCGATCTCACCACGCGTAACGCGATGTGCGTTTCGGCCTGCGCTTATCTGTTCCTGGGCGCGACCAACCGCGAAGTGGCGCCCGACTCGGTGCTCGCGGTGCATAACTCCAAGCTGATGTTCGTGGTCCACGGCCATCCGCCGCCGCAGGTCATCGCCGACTTCAGGCGGCGCGAGATGGTCAGTGCCGATCGCGACCGCAACCTGTTCCTCGCGGCGATGGGAATCAGCCATGAGCTCAGCGAGCTGATCCGGACCGTGAAGTTCGAGAGCCTGCATGTGCTGACGCGGCCGGAGCTCTATCGATTTGGAATCGATACGCGGCCGTTGCCGGAGACGCTGTGGGCGGTGGAGAAGGAAACCCGGCCCTATGTCCGCAAGATCGCGCAGCAGAAGAAGGGTGACGGCAGCTCGTTCCGCATGATGGAGTGGCGCCTGTTCTGCGAGAACAAGGATCGCGGGCGGCTGATGTTCGTGCGCGAGTTCGACGAGGGCGCCGCCGGCAAGAGCACGGTGGTGATGATGGCCGGCGCCACCCGGGCGATCGCGTTCGGCAGGTTGCCAGCGCGGTTCGGCAAATACGAGATCTGGAGCGACCCGGTGACCTCGGACATCGTCAAGGCGATGCTGGCGGTCCCGCATCTGCAGATCGGCGAAAGCACGCCGTCATCGGACGGCAAGTCCGATCCCAAAGCCGATCTCAAGCCTGACGTCGCGACATTCGATATCGACACGACCGGGCTGGAGCAGGGCTGGACCCAGCTATCGGCATCGTGCCCGGCAACAAGCGCCGGCCCGAAGCCGGCGAGCCCACTGCCGGCCGCTGTGTCGCCGAGCGTCAACGCGGTGCCGACCGCATCGCCGTCGCCGTGAGCGCAAGCGGCGCCATCCGATCACGTGCCATGCATTTAGATGCAGTTGCATTGACTTCGGAGTCTGCTATCACCGCGGCGTGAAACGCTTCGCTCCCACCGCATTGATGCTCGGCAATATCGTCACCGGCTGCTCGGTACTGGCGCCGGCCGGCATGCTGGCAGAGTTGTCGAACGGGCTCGGCGTCACGATCCACGCCGCGGGTCTCCTGATCACCTTCGGCGCCATCGTGCTGTGCGTCGGCTCGCCGGTGACGGCGTGGCTGACCAGCCGGTTCGAACGGCGGGCGCTGCTGACGGCGACGCTGCTGGTGCTGGCGCTGACCAACGCAGCATCGGCCTTCGCGCCGGACTACGCCAGTCTGTTGATCGTCCGCCTGGTGATGCTCGCGGTCGGTGTCCTCTACACGCCACAGGCGGCCGGCACCGCGGCGCTGATCGTGCCGGTGGAGAAACGCGGCAGCACGATCGCCTATATCTTCCTCGGCTGGTCGCTCGCCGCTGCGATCGGGCTGCCGTTGATCACCTTCATCGCAAGCCGCTACGGCTTTCGCGTGACCTATGGCGCGATCGCGCTGACCGGGCTCGTGAGCTCTTTGCTGCTGTGGTGGCGGCTGCCCCGCGGATTGCATGGCGCGCCGGTCGACTTGAGGACGTGGGCCGATCTCGGCCGCAATCCGACCGTCATCCTGCTGCTGTCGATCACGACGTTGCAGATGTCCGGCCAGTTCGTGGTGTTCACCTTCATGGGGCCGCTGCTCGGCAAGTTGACCGGCGCCAACGCGGACGCCGTCGGCATCGTGTTCGCGCTCTATGGCATCTTCGGGTTCGTCGGCATTGCGATCGCGACTCGCATCGTGGATTCCTGGGGCGCCTGGAAGACGTCGGTGCTGTTCACCGTGCTGTTGCTCGCAGGCGTTGCCGGCTGGGCCCTGAGCGCCGGTGCCTACGCCTTGATGGCCGCCTCGGTGGCGGTGTGGGGCCTCGGCTTTGCGTCGACCAATTCGATGCAGCAGGTGCGCCTGGTCGGCGCGGCGCCGACGCTCGCATCGGCGTCGGTCTCGCTCAATACCTCGGTGCTGTATATCGGCCAGGCCATCGGCTCTGCGATCGGCGGGTTGCTGTTCGCGCGCGAATGGCTCCACAGCGCGGGCTACGTCGCCACGGCCTTCGTAGCGGCGGCGCTTGCGGTCGTGGTCATGACGCGGCCGCGGCCGGCCGCGCGCGCTGCCGCCGCCGAGTGAGTCAATCGGCGATCCGTGTCAGGAACGCCTTGAAGCTCACGCCCGGCAGTTGCAGTGCCTCGCCCTCGAAATCGACCATGTCGCCGTTCGCGGTGCCCTTCAGCATCAGCGTGATCATGTCGGCCCCGAACAGCGGCCGGAAGGCAGGATCGGGATTGTGCCGCTGAGTCGAGACCTTGACGTGAATGCCGTCACCGCGGTCGGTGTAGTTGCCGACGAAGGCAAAGGCCGAGTTGCCGCCGCGCAGCTTGCCGCTGGTCGCGTAGAGCACACCGGTGCCGGTGCCGTGAACGGTATGAAATTCGAGCTTGTACAAGCCTTCCTGCAATGCCCATCTCCAAAAAATCTTTGTCTCAATGGCTGCAGCCTAAGGTGCAAGCGGAAGGCAGACAATGGCGAGCGCCGCCGATCGCCCGGTCGTCAACACCGCAATGCCTGCGGAACCGGGCGGAAGGTTCGCGCGCGATCGCCGGCCGGGCGGAGTTGGCAGGCCGGGCCACGGGTGCTGCGATGATCACGATCGCAATTTGCTACCTTTGATTGACGGGCACTGACCCCTATGCGAAACTGCTGGCGAAGATGTTTGCTCGGTCAGGGGTTACGATCGTGCATGTTGTTCTTTGCATCATATTGATTGTCTTTTTCATTACTTTTGACGGTTCGGCGGGCACCGCAAAGGCGGCCGAGACCCTGAAGGAGTGTTGGGTCTGTCCCACCATGGTCGTGCTGCCCAGTGGCAGTTTCCTGATGGGAACGAAGGAACCAGACAGCAAAACGTCGGTAGGCAGTGACGCGGCCAATCGCCAGGACAAGAACGACGAGTTGCCCGACGAACACGGCGGGGATGAGCAGCCTCAGCACAAGGTGGAGTTCAAGAGGCCGTTCGCGATCGGACAATACGCGGTCACGCGCGGCGAGTTCGGTGCCTTTGTCAATGAAACCGGCTACCACCCTGCAGAATGCGCCAGTTTCAGCAGCGAGGACGTGCACAAGATCGACGTGTCCGGCATCAACTGGCGCACCCCGGGGTTCGCACAGACTGATCGCGATCCGGCGGTATGCGTGTCCTACGGTGACGCAAAGAAATATGCCGCATGGCTGAGCACGAAGACGGGCAAGCCGTACCGGCTGCCGACCGAGGCTGAATGGGAATATGCAGCCCGGGCCGGCACCAAGGCCCCACGCTATTGGGCCGGCAAACCGGCTGACGTCTGTGGTCACGCCAATGTCCTGGACCGGAGCGCGGCAAAACAATTCAAGGGGACAGGGGATTACGACGAGGTTTTCGTCGGATGCTCGGACGGTCACATCTTTACAGCGCCGTCCGGCTCATACCCACCGAATGCGTTCGGTCTCTACGACATGCTCGGGAATGTCTGGCAGTGGGTCGAGGATTGCTACATCGGGAGCTACGATAACGCGCCGGCCGACGGCAGGGCGGTGAAGACGGACAAGCGCGATGGTGGTTGCGAGCAGCGCGTCTTGCGCGGCGGTTCGTGGGCGTCCAACACGAGCAAGGCCCGCTCGGCCTACCGTCACGCCGACCGATTGCCGAACATCTATTACGGATTCCGGGTGGCCAGGCCGCTCTGAAATTTGTCGGAGCGGACCGGCGGGCGTTGTCTCCGTCGAGAAGTCGATTTGAACCGGCGCGGCTGATCCGCGAGAGCAGTGAACGCAATGCGATGAAGGAGACGATCGTTTCCAGGAACCGAAAAATGCGGCAGCGTGCCGGCCGGCGGAGGCTGGAATGCGCAAGCTGAGGATCTTCGTGAGCTACTCTCACGCCGATGCCAGGGCGCGTCCCGGATTCAACATCAGCCGGCTCGGCCGGATCATGGAAGAGCTCAAATACGACCTCGGCTGCCACTCCGAGCGCTCGCGGTTCGAGGTCTTGCGCGATGTCGAGATGACCCATGTGTCGGACAATTTCCGGGTGGAGATCGAGAGGGCCATCACCGCCTGTGACGTCGCGATCCTGTTTATCTCGGAGGAATTCAGCCGCTCCGAGGAGTGCGAGGCCGAATTCGCCCGACTGATCGATCTGGGAAAGCCGCTGTTTCTGGTGGAAATCGAGCCGATCCTGCTCAGCGACGAGGAAGACCGCATCAAGAAACATCGAAAGGCGGTCAAGGACATCATCTTCGTCAGGTTTTGGGGCCCGGACAACAATCAGAAATCGGTCCGATACGGCTATCCGTTCCCGGACAATATCGCCACCAGGGACAAATACGACGAAGCGCTGGGGCAGGTCGTGGCAGGCCTCAAGGCGCGGGTCCTGACCCTGCCGCAGGCCGGCAATGGCCAGGAGGTCCGACCCAACGACCAGCCCGCTCAGAGCCGCGTGGCGGTGTTCGTTGCGTCCCCGGCAGCCGACGTCAAACCGGAAGCACAGCGGCTGGCGACCACGATGGAGGGCAAGAAACTCGTCGTTCGCGCATTCGATCCGGAACTGGACGTTCGCGCCGACGATACGTTCTCCAGCGCGTTTTCGCGTGCGCTCGCCCAATGCGACGCTTACGTGCAACTGCTCGGGGCCAGTCCGGGAAAACCCGTAACCGGATCTGAGCTGCGGCTGGTGCGCGCCCAGTACGACCTGGCGAGGCAGGCCGGCAAGCCCATGTTCGTCTGGCGGGCAGCCGGCTTTGACGTCGACGATCTGGAGGCGCCTTACTGCGCCTTTCTCAAGGGCATCACGGATTGCCAGATCGGCAACTTCGTCGAGTTCGAGGACTATCTGATGAAGAAGCTCGACGACCTTGCCGCGCTGCGGCGCTCCGGCGAGCGACGGGCGGCAAAATCGCAGGGAAGGAACACGGCGCTGCCATTTGTCGTGATCGACGCGGCGCGGCCCGACAGCGAGCTCGCGCAGAAGATCGCGGACGCTCTGGCGGACCACGTCAATGTCGATCATCTCGACTACGATCTGACCGGACAGATGCTGACGAACGCGGTCGCCGACAACAATGCCCTGATCTTCGCCTACGGCAAGAGCGCCGAGGGACAGAAGCGGACGCAGGCGCATTTCAGGCTCATTCGGCGTCCGACCGGAGAGCTCAACGTCAGCCAGCTCGAACTTGCGGTGGGAAATGGCGCTCCGCCGACCGCGCTGCCGTTTCCGCGCGGTCCGAACGTCCATGTGATCACGGTGACCGACGAAGTCGACCCGGCCGAGATTTCGAACTTCCTGGCGAAGCTCGGCGTCGTCGTCGAAAAGCGCGAGGCGCGATAACGTGGAACCGGGCGACACCAGCAGTCTCGAGCCTTATCCGGGATTGCGGCCGTTCCGGAAGGACGAGAGCGATATCTTCTTCGGTCGCGACGATCACATCAGCGAAATGATCGTCAAGCTTTCGAAAAGCCATTTCCTTTGCATCACGGGGTCCTCCGGTTGTGGCAAGTCGTCGTTGGCGCGCACCGGGCTGATGAACCATCTGGAGGCCGGCTTCCTGCCCGGACAGGGATCGGACTGGATCTTCTGCGACCTGCATCCCGGCGACCACCCGGTCGACAATCTGTTTCGCGGCATCGCCGACGCGATCGTCAGCGAAGTGCAGAAGGATGCCGAGAGCAGGGCGGAGGAACGCTCGGCGCAGATCCGGGAGTTTCTCAAGGACTATGTCATCACCCAGCGTCGCACCAGCGACCTGAACACGGTGCTGGACCTCGTGGCCGGGATCGGGACCCGGCCGATCATGATCCTGGTCGATCAGTTCGAGGAGCTGTTCCGCTATGCGCAATCGGACTCCGAAGCGGCGGTCAACCTGGTGGAGATATTGCTGAAGACCGCCGCGGCAAACGGCAAGATCTACATCGTCGTCACCATCCGCACGGACGAGCTGGAGAAGTGTTCGCGCTATCCCGGACTGGCGCACCTGATCAACGACAGCCAGTTTCTTACGCCGGTGCTCGACCGCTACCAGATTCAGCAGGCGATCGAAGGCCCGATCACGCTGTGGGGCGGGCAGATCCTGCCGGACCTCTCCACCTGGCTGCTGAATTGCCTGGAGGATGAACTCGACAAGCTTCCGCTGATGCAGCACGCGTTGCGGTTGCTCTACGCAGCGAAGACGTCGGCTGACGGCCGCAAGGACGTCACCATCGGACTTGCGGACTTCACCCGCGTCTTCGGGCTTCCCGAGAAGCTCGACCTGACCTCGGGGGAGGGACGGCTCGCGTTGCGGCAGACATTATCGGATCGGCTGACGCAGCGTTACGCCAAGCTGCCGAGCCACCTGAAGCCGGCGGCAAGGCTGACGTTCTGTGCCCTGACGGCGGTCGACAGCCGGAATCGCGATATCCGCCAGCCGCAAAAGCTTGGCACGCTCGCAAAGATCATCGGTGCGTCGGAGGAGGATACCCGCGCCGTCGTTCGTGCGTTCGTCACCCGCGAGGAAGCCTATCTTCGCTATGATCCTCATCTGGCCAGGGACGACACGGTCGACGTCACGCATGAGTGCATCCTGCGTCTGTGGCAGCCATTGCAGGCGGAATGGATGGCTGACGAGAAGCGATCCGGCGAGAACATCGTTTCGCTCGCCCGTCTGGCGCGGGACTGGAAGGGCGGGTCGGAGAAACGATCGATCTTCGACCGGCTGTTCGCCGGTATAGCCCTGAAATGGGTCGCTCGCGACCAGTACCAGTCGTGGTTCGACAAGGCCCGCCCGAGTTCGGATTGGGCGGCGCGCTATCTCTCCAACGTTGATTGGCCGGCTCAACCCGATAGCGGCGCGCGGAGGGCGACGGCCGATGCGATCTTCAGGTCCATCGTCGCGCTGCTGGACGCCTCAAGACGGCAGCAGTGGTTGTTCGTGGTGGCCTCGATCGTCCTTGCCGTTGGCCTGATCGCAACCGTTTCGATGGTGTCGATCTATTTTGCGAATTCGAAGGCCCTCCAGGCGCGGCGGCTGGATGATTTGATAACCATCTCCGGTCTCCACGCCGAACAGACCCGCGTATCCCAGGTGGAATCGGCGCTGGAGGCGATGAATGAAGGGCTGGCCAATTTCGGGGCGGTATGGGCCAAATTGCAGCAAGTGAATGAACTCTATCGCTTCAATGCCAAGGAGGAGATTCACGCCGCCGATTTCGCATCCAACGGCAAATCGGTGCTGGCGATCGACAAGGCGGGGATACTGCACCAATGGGCCATCGCCACGGCGCGCAACGTGGTGCGGGAGGTCGATTTCGGTCTGCGGGACCCGAACGGCGACCGCGCGGAAGGTCGCTCGCTCATCGTTTCGCCTGTCGGGGATGTCGCGGCGATCGGCTTCAACCAGGGCTCGGTAATCCTGCTGGACATGACGCGCCCCGAGAGCCGGTTCAAGGCGCTCCAGATCGATGGCGCCAACCCGCATGGCAGCGACAGCGTCTTCAAGGTCGCTTTCTCCATCGACGGCGCGTTGCTGGTGACGTCCTCGCGTGCGGGAAACATCGCGATCTGGGAGCGATCCTTGCCGGAGCCGTCCGGCGGCGCGCGCCGCGATCCGCTGCAATGGACATTGAAGGCCAACGTCAATCTGAGGAAAAGCCGGCCGCGCGCGGATATCTGGGCGGTCGATATCGATCGTGCCAAACAGATGATCGCGGTCGGGCTCCGCGACGGAGCCATTTGCCTCTTGCGCCTCGACGACCTGAGCCGGCCGTTTTGTCCGGATGTGCGCAGTGAGGGCGCCGTGAAGGCGGTCAGGTTCCTGCCGGACAGGCCGATGCTGGTATCTGCGGGCAACGATGCCAAGGTCTCGATATGGGAGATCGACGGATCGGCGCGGATCGCCAAGCCCTTGCCCTTTACGCTTGAGCACAACAACGCGATCTGGGACATCGATCTGAGCCGTGACGGCAGTCTGCTCGCGACTGCAGACTTCGACGGCTCCGTCCGGGTCTATCAGACCGGCTCCTGGCGCCTGCTCAGCACGGTCGCGGCGGACACCGTGGTATCGAGTCGCCGGCATCAGCCGGGAGATACGGTCGACAACGCACTCGCACTTCGCACGGTTCGGTTCGATCCCACGTCCACCATGCTCGTGACGTCGTCGCTCGACCACACCGCGCGGGTGTGGACGCCACTCACCGATCGAGCCGGTTTTCGTGAGCTAAGCTACCGGCTGCCTCCCGCGGAGAACAAACGTTTTCGCAGCATCTATTCGGTGGCCGTCAGTTCGACCGGCGACGAGGTCGCGTTCAGCGACCAGGCCGCGGTCTACATACAGTCCGTCGGGCAGATGCCGAAGGCGCTTCCGCTGGCGACCGGAAAGCCAGCTCCGGGATCGCCCTCGGGAAGCAATCAGCCGCAACGAACCTTCGGCCAGGTCCTGATGCGGACGCCAAACGAAATCGTCGCGAGCAATGTGGAGCCGATGCTCACGATCTGGACAAGGCCGGACAACGGCGAATGGGCGGTGCGGACGGTCGCATTGCCGGGCGACACGGTTCCGTCGGGGCGGGGCGCGACGATCGGTGCGACCGGCGCTCTGCTGGCGGTCGAAGTCAGGGACGGGGACACCGCGAGCATCCTGCTATGTCCGTTGCGCGGAGGCGAACAATGGAGCTGTTCGCCGTCCGACAACTCGCAGGTCACGGTGCTTCCGCTCAGCGCAAAGCTGCCGTCCAGCGCGAGCGATCAGGATTGCGCTTCCCGCGATTCGGAGATTCACACGGCGCTCTCCAGGAGCGAGCGATTGCTCGCCGTCAGCGTCGGCAAATGCCCGATCCAGATCTTCAATCTTCGCAATCAGAATCAATCTCGCTCCTACAGCGGCCATCATGGCGACGTGAACACGCTTGATTTCTCCCCGGACGAGGCGTCACTGCTGGCCTCCTCGCAAGCCGCAGACGTCAGGATCTGGGACATTGCGAGCGGGGCCTCAAAGAACATTAACTACCACGTGTCGCCGTTTGTCACTGCGGCGCGATACTCGCCGTCGGGCGCGTGGATCGCCAGCACCTCAAACGACAATTCGGTCATCGTGAGCTCGGCTGAAACCGGAAAGCGGCTGGTAATCCTGCCTTACCGCAACAGCCTGTTCGACCTCTCGATCGTCAAGACCGGACGCGGGACCTTGATGGTCACCGGGTCCGAGGCCGGCGATGTCAATGTCGGAAGGTTCTTCGAGGATGGAACTGGCGTCGGCGCATATGCGCAGTCGGTGCTGCGCGATGTTTCGCCGCAATAGCTCGCTCGTCTTCTGCCGCTGAAGGCTCAATGCGCCTCGATCTGGCGCGCCAGCTCGTCATATTGGTCGGTGTCGCCGACACTCTGGTCATAGCAGGACGAGCTGATCACCGGTTCGCCCGCCTTGAGCAACTCCGTCACGGTGACGAAGTCGTAACCTTGCTTCCTCAGGCTTGAAATGATGTCCGGAAGCGCATCGTCGGTGTACCAGCCCCGTCCGTTCGCATGAAACAGCACGATCGAACCCGGGTGCACGTTATCCAGCACTCTCTTCGCCATGGCATCCGGGCGCTCTCTCCAGTCGGGATCGTCTGAGGACACATCCCACTGGATCGGCACCAGGCCCTGCTGGCTGACGGTTGCAAGGGCTCCGGAATCGCAGGCCCCGTAGGGGAAGCGGAACAGGCGCATCGATTTCGGAGCGGTCTGATCGGTCATCGCTTCGCGCCCGGGAACGGCGCATTTGCGCTCTTCAAGCTCTCGACGCAGTTCGTCGTAGGCCTGATCGGCCTTCCTGATCTCGTCCGCCGCAGCCGGGCCGGACAGCAGGCGCAGATTGCGGTGCTCCCAGGTATGATTGCCGATCTCGAAGCGGGCATCCGCGATCAGTTGCTGGGCACGAACCTTGTGCGTCATCATCCATTTGCCGCCCATGAAGAAGGTCGCCTTGACCGAATGTGCGCGCAGGATGTCGACGATCTTGCCCTGATAGCCTGCGACCTCATTGGGGCCCTCGCACAGGTCGAAGGTCAGTGCGATCAGCCTTTTGCCGGGTGGCAGGCGGACGCTGCGAACGGTGCCGGGCGTGCGCGGTCCGGCCGCCGTGGCGTCCACCGTGGCAGACTGGGGAAGCGGAGGCTCGAGCTTCTCCTTCACGATGTTGTCCTCGCCGTCCCGGGCGGCCAGCTCCGTGGCGGCCCAGCACGCCTGCGGAGAGCGTGTCGAGACCTCACCGTCTTCGGCGCGCAATGTTGGCGAGGCGACCAGAATGCAGGACGTCACCAGGCAAATCGCGATCAAGCTCTTCGTGCACATGGCGTCGCGCATTCGAAAACGATGTCCGGGCAATGAAGGTCTTGCGTGCAGCCGAGGCCGGCCGCGAGCAGAAACAGACGAATTCGTGATGGCTCGATCTGGATTTTAGAGCAACCTGCGGTATAAGCCAACACCAAATCACTCGTTGCCAGCGTGCGCTCCGGAGACCGGGCTGCAATGGAGACGAAATGAAAATATCGTTGTCCGTTGCGATGCTGGCACTGGCGCTTGTGCTAATTGCGCCGGCTGCGCGCGCCGCCGACGTCACGGCGGATGACACCGCGCGCTTTCTCGCCGGACTACGGCCGTCGGCCGGTTCGCCGCTGCTGCCGATGACGACGGATCCTGCCTGGCAGCGCCACGCCCAGTTCTTTGACGCTGCGTTCGCCGAGCTCGAGCAGCAGCAATTGTCGAAGGTTCGCGACTGGTCCGCTGCCAACCTCGCCGCGCCCAAGTCGACCATGTTCTACATGTTCGCAGGCCCGGACTTCCTCTATGCCAATGCATTCCATTTCAGGGCGACGACCTATGTGCTCAGTGGGCTGGAACCGACCGGCGGGGTGTCCGATCTGACCGCGCTGCAGCCCGAGGCGGTCGCGGTCGCGCTTGACAATATCGAGCGTTCACTGTGGTCCCTACTGAATTTCTCTTTCTTCAACACCAGGCAGATGAAGGCTGATCTCGATGTCAGCGAGGTCAACGGGACGTTGCCGATCCTCTATGTGTTTCTCGCGCGATCCGGCATGACGATCCGCGACGTCAAGCCGGTGACGCTCGATGGCAACGGAGCGCTCTACGTCGGTGTGGACGTGTTGGCGCGGAGCAATGCGCGCGGCACTCGCATCGTATTTGCCGGCGCCGACGGCGTCGAGAAGATGCTGTATTATTTCTCGACCGATCTCTCCAATTCCGGCCTGAAGACCAGCGGCTTCCTGAAGTTCTGCGCAACGCTCGCGCCCGGTGACAGCCTGATCAAGAGTGCATCCTATCTCATGCACCTCCGCGATTTCTCGGCGGTGCGCAACTTCATCCTCGCCAACAGTGCCACCATCGTCCAGGACGATTCCGGGATCCCGCTGGCGCAATACGACCCGCGGAAATGGCGCTTCTTTCCGTTCGGTCGCTATCTTGGTCCGATCGAAAGGCTATTTCCCGGTCTCTATCAGCCGTCTTATGCCGAGCTGTTTGCGCGCGCCCGGCCGATCGATTTCGGCATCGGCTACCGCTGGCGGCCGAATGAATCGAACGTGCTGTTGTCGGTGAGATTGCCCAGCGAACGTACCGCGGCGGCAGAGGCGGGGCCCTCGTCCGCGACGCAGCCGGAGAGGACGCGCCCGCGCAAGCCTCGCGCGCCGTCACCGCCCAGCGGCTCTTGGCGTTAGAGTGTGGTCCGTCACCACTTCACGCTCTGGCTGGGCACGATGAATGCCGTCGTGCTCGGCTTGTTCGGACTGTGGGTGAAGTAACCGCAGGCGGCAACGATCACGACGAGCAGCGCAAGCACGGCCAGTAGATCGATCTGCCGGGGATCGTGACCGTTGTGGCTGAGTTTCCAGCGCATTGTTGTTTCCTCCCCGAGGGGATCCCATGCGGGCAACGAAACAATACGCCAGGTATCGCCACAGTTCCGCCGGAACAGCTATGCGCGCCGCGCTTGGAAGCGCCGCAGCAATTGATCAGGCGTCGTTGACGCCGCGTCAACCCTCGTTGACGCCGCGCCAGCGACCGTAGCGCCAGGGCAGATACCAGTGTGCCCCAAGCGGCCTCGTCTGCGGGACATTGTCGATGCCGGAGGTTCCCCAAGGCTGGCAGCGCAGCAATCTTGCCAACGTCATCCACCCGCCGGCCCAGAGTCCGAAGCGCTCGATCGCCTCATCGCCGTAGACCGAGCAGGTCGGCAGATGCCGGCAGTTATAGCCGACCAGCGGCGACAGCGTGTGCCGGTAGATCCAGATCAAGGCGCGGCCGAAATTGCGCGGCATGCGGCGCATGGTGCTGGCACATTCCGTGCATCGCCGATGGTGTGTCGTTGAATGATCGGTCGGTGACATACGCAAGTATGTACGTAATCTTGCGGGGGTTCCAAGCGAAGGAACTGTTCAATTGCAGATATTTACGCCACAGTTGGCCACTATTGCACAGCACCGGTGGCGCTGCAGCACGGGCTCTATGGACGGTCCAGGTCAGCAAAGCTACCGTTCCCATTACGCGCCGATGACAGATTCGTGGCGCATTGCCATGGGGCCATTGCCACCGCTCGCATCACCACCGAGGGCTTGGGGGAAGGAACCAAATTGAGGCTCGTGAACTCGCTTTCGTTGCGCAGTTGGGTGCTCACCGGCGCCGTTGCCCTTTGCTTCGCGGTTTCCGGCACCGCCGCATGGGCGGGTAACTCCACGCAGACCAGCTCGACCCTCGAAGAACGCAAGCTGCCGATGAAGTTCAGCTGGATCGCCTGCCAGCCGAATTGCCGCGGCTGGGTGTCGGCGGTCGGCATCATCACGGCCGACAGCCCCAAGGAATTCGACGAGTTCGCGCGCAGCCGCCAGCTCAACGGCGCCACCATCGTGCTCGACTCCAGCGGCGGCTCGGTCAACGACGCGATCGCGCTCGGCCGCCGCTTCCGCGGCCTCGGCGCGCTGACCACGGTCGGCACCAGCGTCGTCAATCAGGCCGCGCAGGGCGATCGCGCCAGCGTGCTGCCGGATGCCTATTGCGAGTCGATGTGCGTGTTCCTGCTGTTGTCGGGCAAGACGCGCTATGTGCCACCGGCCGCGCATGTCCGGGTGCATCAGATCTGGATGGGCGACCGCGCCGATGATGCCAAGGCGGCGAGCTACACCGCGCAGGACCTGATGATCGTCGAGCGCGATATCGGCCGTCTTGCCAAATACACTTTCGATATGGGTGGCGCAGGTGAGCTGCTGTCGCTCGCACTCAGCGTGCCGCCGTGGGAAGATTTGCACGAATTGTCGGCGGCCGAATTGCGGCTGACCAATCTCGTCACCACGGATGCAGTCGCCGACGTGCTGCCGCGGCAGGACAACGCAATTCCAGTCGCCGAGGCGAAGCCGAAGAACGGCGATCGCTTCGCGAGCAGCGCGATGGAAGGTGAGGCGCTGCCGCAGGCGGCGAAGGCGACCAAGACTGCTGAGGCCGTGGTGCCGACCGGCGGCACCGCGGCGCCGGCGCCGGTCCAGCCTTCGCAGTAGTCTAGGTTGGCAGTAAGGTTCAGGCTGGCGGTGGGGCTTACGCCGGCTGCTTTGCCTTGGCCTCGATCTGGCCGATCGCATCGACCACGGCGTCGAAGGTCAGTAGCGTCGAGGCATGGCGGGCCTTGTAGTCGCGCACCGGCTCGAGCAGCGCGATGTCGGCCCATTTGCCGCCCTGCGGAGGCTGGCCATTTTCCTTCAGCATCTTGCGGACGGTCTCGCGCAATTCGCGCAGTTCGTCGGCGGTCGACCCCACCACATGGCTCGCCATGATCGAGGAGGAAGCCTGGCCGAGCGCGCAGGCCTTCACGTCATGGGCGAAGTCCGTCACGACCGGGCCGTCCATCTTGAGGTCGACTTTCACGGTCGAACCGCACAATTTCGAGTGGGCCGTGGCACTGGCGTCCGGCTCGGCCAGCCGTCCGAGGCGCGGAATATTGCCGGCCAACTCAATGATCCGCTTGTTATAAATGTCGTTCAGCATGGGGGCAGATGCCTGGTTCCGGCGGTGCCGGGCGCTCTTGGCGGCTGGGTCTCACCGTCCTATATATGAAGGGCATCGTCCGAAACATAGCCCGGCTATGCTTCCACCGCGGGCCACTTGCGCGGCGGCGGTGCTACAAAGATGGGACTCAGGCGCCCGGCGGTTCGACGACCGCCCCGTCTGCCCGGTGACACATCCGGCCCAACGGCAAATGCCTGGCCGGTCGAACGGAGAAGACATGGACGCCTTGATCAAACCGATTCGCCCCAACAAGCCGGCCGATGCGAAGGCCAGCGAGCTCGACCCCGCAGAATTCCTGGCGGCGGCCGTCCGTGCCGACCAGCCGCGCCCGTCGCGGGCGGAGGCCGAGGACGCCGTCAAGACGCTGCTCGCCTATATCGGCGAGAACACCGGCCGCGAGGGCCTGCTCGACACGCCGCGCCGCGTCGTCGAGGCCTATGACGAGCTCTATCAGGGCTATCATCAGTGCCCGGCCGAAGTCCTGAACCGCACCTTCGGCGAGACCGCCGGCTACGACGATTTCGTCCTGGTCCGCGATATCGAATTCACGTCGCAGTGCGAGCATCACATGATGCCGTTCTACGGCAAGGCGCATATCGCCTACACGCCGGTGGAGCGCGTCGTGGGCCTCTCCAAGCTGGCGCGGCTGACCGATATCTTCGCCCGCCGGCTACAGACCCAGGAGCATCTTACCGCGCAGGTCGCGGCCGCGATCGACGAGGTGCTGAAGCCCCGTGGCGTTGCCGTGCTGATCGAGGCGGAGCATACCTGCATGTCGGTGCGCGGCGTCGCCAAGCATGGCGCCTCGACCTTCACCAGCCGCTTCACCGGCATGTTCCGCGACAATCCGGCGGAGCAGCAGCGCTTCCTGTCCCTGGTGCGAGGACCGAGCCGGTAACCTCGCATTTTCTTTAAGCGAGGGTTTCCGTGTCCGCATCGACCCACGATCACGACCGCGAAGAAGGGCTGGCCTTCCAGCCCAAATTCGATGCGGCAGGTCTTGTGACCTGCGTCGCGACCGATGCCGCGACCGGCGACGTGCTGATGGTCGCGCATATGAACGACGAAGCCCTGCGCAAGACGATCGCGACCGGCGAAGGCTGGTACTTCAGCCGCTCGCGCAATGCGCTGTGGCGCAAGGGCGAGAGCTCGGGCCAGACCCAGCGCGTGATCGAGATCCGGATGGATTGCGATCAGGACGCGGTGTGGATCAAGGTCGAACAGATCGGCGCTGCCTGCCACACCGGGCGGCGTTCCTGCTTCTATCGCGCGGTGAAGGACGAGGGCGGCAATGTCAGCCTGTCCTTTGTCGACGCCGGGCGGCTGTTCGATCCGGCACAGGTCTATCGCAAATAGATCATTGATCTGAATCAAGTACAACGCGCCGCAGTCGTGTATTTCGTGGCCTCCTGTTACGCCATGCGCAAGCCGTTGCGCATCGTCGTCACTGGGGGTGAACTGTGGCGCATCGCCTGATACCGCTTCTTGGGTTTCTTGCCTGGGCTGTGTGGCCGATCGGCGCGGCGCAATCGCAAACGGCCGAGCGTGCGCCCGATACGATGGCCGCGCGCGTCCTCGCCTGCGCGCCTTGTCACGGCGCCGAAGGCGAGGGCACCAGCGACGTCTATTTTCCGCGCCTTGCCGGCAAGCCGGCCGGCTACCTCTACAACCAGCTGATCGCGTTCAGGGATGGCCGGCGGAAATATCCGCCGATGAACTACCTGCTGGAATTTCAGACCGACGACTACCTGAAGAAGATCGCCGAGTATTTCGCGTCGCTCCGGCCGGCATTTCCGCCGCCGGTCCCGCCGGTCGACAGCAAGGAGATCCTGGCGCGCGGCGAAGCGATCGTGAAGAACGGCGATCCGCAGCACGGCATTCCGCCCTGTTCGGCCTGTCATGGTCCGGCACTGGGCGGCATGGAGCCCGGCATTCCCGGCCTGCTTGGCCTGCGCGCGGCCTATATCAGCGGACAACTCGGCGGCTGGCGCTACGGCACGCGGACCGCGCTCGCCCCCGATTGCATGCAGGTCGTCGCGGGCCTGCTGACGGAGGACGACGTGAAGGCCGTGGCTGCCTATTTGTCGTCGCGTCCGGCGCCGGCTGATCCGTCCTTCGCGCCGCGAGGCAGCCTGCCGATGCCGCTGGAATGCGGCAGCGAACCGCACTGAAGGGATGGTGCAGATGTCGCGAATCTCGACAGGACTGCTGGTCGGATTGATGCTCGCATTCGCGCCCGTGGCGGCACGCGCGCAGCAGAAGGCGGCCGATCCGGCCGTCATCGCCAAGGGCGAGTATCTTGCGCGCGCCGGCGATTGCATCGCCTGCCACACGGCGCGCGAAGGCAAGACCTTCGCCGGCGGCCTTCCGATGAAGACGCCGTTCGGCACGCTCTACACGTCGAACATCACCCCCGACCCGCAGACCGGGATCGGCACGTGGACGTCGGATCAGTTCTACCGGATGATGCACAATGGCCGCTTCCCCGACGGCGGCCTTGTCTATCCGGCGATGCCGTTCGCCTCCTACACCCAGGTGACGCGCGAGGACAGCGATGCGATCTACGCCTATTTGCGCACCGTGTCGCCGGTCAGGCAGCTCAACAAGCCGCACGAGCTGACCTTCCCGTTCAACAACCGCTCGCTGATCCTCGGCTGGCGCACGCTGTTCTTCAGGGAAGGCGAGTTCAAGCCGGATCCGGGCAAGTCCGCCGAGTGGAACCGGGGCGCCTATCTGGTCGAAGGGCTCGGCCATTGCGGCATGTGCCATACCCCGATCAACGCGCTCGGCGGCAGCTCGCAATCGCAGGCCTTCGAGGGCGGCCTGATCCCGATGCAGAACTGGTACGCGCCCTCCTTGACCTCCAACAAGGAGACGGGCCTCGGCGATTGGACGATCGAGGAGATCGTCGACTATCTGCGCAAGGGCGTCTCCGCCAAGGGCGCCGTGTATGGGCCGATGGCCGAGGTCGTCTACAATAGCCTGCAATATCTCAACGACGACGATGTGCGCGCGATGGCGGTCTATCTGAAGGGCCTTGCGCAGCGCGGGTCGCCTGAGAAGCCGTCGACGCCGCTGCCGTCGGCCGAGAGCAGCCTGCTGCTCTCCTTCGGCAAGCCGATCTATGACCGCGAATGCGCGAGCTGCCATGGCGCGACCGGGCAGGGCATGCCGCCGGACTATCCGCCACTCGCCGGCAACCAGTCGATCCAGATGGTTTCCGCCGTCAACCCCATCCGCATGGTGCTCAATGGCGGCTATCCGCCGGGCACATCAGGCAATCCGATGCCCCACGGCATGCCGCCATTCGCGCAGAAGCTGTCGGACGACGAGGTCGCGGCTGTCGTGACCTACATTCGAACGGCGTGGGGCAACCGCGGCGAGCCGGTGTCGGCGCGGCAGGCCAACGAATTGCGTGCGGCAACGCTGAACTAAAGCATGATCCGGAAAAGTGCGAAGCGGTTTTCCGAAGAGATCATGCTCAAACAAGGAGCCAGGGCGTGATGACGATTCAACCTGATCCCATCGCGCTCTAGGGGAACGCGGTCATGATCAACTCATCTTCGCCGCAACCGCCCACCTCCGTCTCGGAAGACGAGGCCGTCGAGACCATCGTTCGCGCGGGGCCGAGCGGCGCGGTCGCGGTCGCAGGCGTTGCGACGGCCATCGTGGTCGGCTTGTGGTTTGCGTTCTATCTGCTCGTCTTCCTGCCGCGGAGCGCTCCCTGATGGCGACCGAGACGGACCATAGCCTCGGCGAAGCGGTTGCCGCACGGATCGAGCGGCGCTGGGCGACGCTGTCGATCGTGATTGTCGGCCTACTGGTCGGCATGGCGGCCTATATCGGCATTCATCAGGCGACGATGCCGCAGGGCCGGGTCGAAACCGCCGATCCCAAGACGTTGCATCTGTCCGGCGAATTCATCGAGAGCAATCTCGGCAGCGAAATGGAGGCCGACGGCTCGGTCACCGTGCGCGCCATCGGCCAGCAATATTCCTTCACGCCGCAATGCGTCGTGGTGCCGGCGGAGACCCCGATCACGTTCCGCGCCACCAGCGCCGATGTCGTCCACGGATTCCTGATCGAGGGCACCAACGTCAACACGATGCTGGTGCCGGGCTATGTCACGGCGCTGCCGGTGCGCTTCAAGGCACCGGGCGATCACGTGATGCCATGCCAGGAATTCTGCGGCATCGGCCACCAGGGCATGTGGGGCAAGGTCAAGGTGATCGACAAGGCCGCGTTCCGCGACCTGGCGGCGGCGAAGCGGAGGCTGACCTGTGTTGACTAACAGACGGCTGATAGCGGCGCATTTCTGGCTCGCCTTCATCGTGTTCGGCGTCGCGCTGGTGCTCGGCGCCTGGCAGATGTTCGTGCGCAGCCCGTTGAATGCCTGGCATTTCAACCCGGAGTTCTACTATCGCTCGGTCACCGCGCACGGCTCGGCGATGGGCTACGTATTCCCGACGCTGATCGCGATGGGCTTCGGCTACGCGATCACCGAAGCCTCGCTGGAGAAGGCGCTGATTGGACGGCGTTGGGCCTGGGCCGGCTTCTTCCTGGTCGCCGTCGGCGCCGTTGTCGCGATGATCCCGGTGTCGCTCGGGCTCGCCTCGGTGCTCTACACCTTCTATCCGCCGATGGTCGGCAATCCCTTCTATTACATCGGCGTCGTCATGGTCGTGGTCGGCTCATGGATCTGGGTCACGTTGATGGTGACCAATTTCACGATCTGGAAGCGCGAGAACCCGGGCAAGCCGGTGCCGCTCGCCATGTACGCCAATGTCGCGGGCTCGTTGCTCTGGGGCTGGACCGCGGTCGGTGCGGCGCTGGAAATTCTGTTCCAGATCCTGCCTGTGGCGCTCGGACTCAAGTCGAAGATCGATGCGGGGCTGGCGCGCGTCTTCTTCTCGTGGACCCTGCACGCCATTGTCTATTTCTGGCTGATCCCGACCTACATCGCCTACTACACGATCTTCCCGCGCGCGATCGGCGGCCGGCTCTTTAGCGACGCGATGGCGCGGATTTCGTTCATCCTGTTCGTCGTGGTGGCGATGCCGATCGGCGTGCACCATCTGTTTGCCGACCCGCAGGTCGGCGCGGGATTCAAGTTCATGCACTCGGTGTTCACCGGCCTCGTCGCGCTGCCGACATTGCTCACGGTGTTCACGATTTGCGCGTCGGCGGAGATCGCCAGCCGCCTGCGCGGTGGCCGCGGCGCATTCGGCTGGATCGGTGCGCTGCCATGGTCCAATCCGATCATGCTGGCGACGGCACTGTCGCTGGTCATGCTCGGCTTCGGCGGCGCCGGCGGGCTGATCAACATGAGCTATCAGCTCGATGCCGCCGTGCACAACACGCAGTGGATCACCGGCCATTTTCACCTGATCTTCGGTGGCGCCATCGTGATCATGTATTTTGCCATCGCCTATGATCTGTGGCCGCATCTGACCGGCCGGGCGCTGGACAGTTTCGGCCTGATGCGCACGCAGCTCTGGCTGTGGTTCATCGGCATGATCGTGACCACCTTCCCATGGCACTATGTCGGTATTCTCGGCATGCCGCGCCGCATGGCATTTTATGACTACGCTAACCCGGCGATCTCGCCGCAGGCCTTCTCGGTTGCGATGTCGGCGATCGGTGGGTTCATCCTGCTGCTGTCGGGGCTGCTGTTCCTGCTGGTGCTGATCCGCGGCCAATTCGGCGTGCGGGGCGAGGCGGGTGCTTACCGTTTCGCGGTGCCGCTGCACATGCCGGCGCGGATTCCGGTCGCGCTCAACTCGTTCGGTCTCTGGCTCGCATTGATGGTCGGTCTCACCGTGGTGAACTATGGCTTCCCGATTGCGCAGCTGATGGCGCTGAAGGAGACCAGCGTGCCTGCGGTCTATGTCGGAGCAGGCCGATGAGTGATCAGCCGCTGTTCTCCCCGCGCAATCCTTGGTTCGGCATCAGCGTCGGCGTCACGGCCGCCATTGCCGTGCTGTCGGCCATCGCCGGCCTGATCTGGTTGCCGCTGGCGCAACCCAACCTCAAGCTTGCAGGCGTCTGGGACGCGATCTGCAGCGCAGCCGGCGTGCCGCGTGCCGCCGTGCAGGAGGCCGGCGTCAAGCCGGATTTCAAGACCTCCAATGTCGTCATGACGTCGGAGATGCTGACCAAGGTCGATCAGGTCTCGATCGGGCGGGGCGCGACGCTGGCGCAGCGTTGCGCGATTTGCCACGGCCCGCAGGGCGTCAGCGACGCCCATTCACCGAACCTCGCCGGGCAGTTTGCCGCGGTGACGTATAAGGAGCTCAACGACTTCAAGACCGGCGCGCGGGTCAGCGTGGTGATGGGCCCGTTCGCGGCAGCGATGAGCGATCAGGACATGAAGGATGTTGCGGCCTATTACGCCTATCTGCCGCGGGTGCCTTCGGACAATCTGGATACCGGGCGTGCCGCGCCGGCGGTCGTGGTGACGGGCGCCCCGATGCGCAACATCCCGCCTTGCGGCTCCTGCCACGGGGATATCGACAACAAGGCGGGAAGCCCCTGGCTCGGCGGCCAGTCGGCGGTCTACATCAAGGCGCAGCTCGAGGCCTTTGCATCCGGGGCCCGCCGCAACGACATCAGCCAGCAGATGCGCAACATCGCCCGACGGATGACGCCCGAGGAGATCGACCAGGTTGCGCACTACTACGAGGCCCAGCCCTGAGCCGGAAGTCTTAACGTGCCGTTAACCATAATTACGGCAAGTTGAATGGACATGGGTGCCGATTGCCGGCGCCCGGCAAGGCACCCGATAGATGGCGGTCGACCTCTTCAATGCGACGGCTTCGGCAGGTGTCGATGCTTCGCGCCTGAAGGTCGCCGGTTCGATCAAGCAGGCGGCCGCGACCACCGGCACCAGCTTCGAATATCTGCTCACGACCGCGAAGATGGAGTCCAATTTCAATCCGCGGGCCGGCGCCACGACCTCGTCGGCGCATGGGCTTTATCAATTCATCGACCAGACCTGGCTCGGCACCGTCAAGGAGGCCGGAAGCCAGCTCGGCTACGGCCAGTATGCCGACGCCATCACCAAGAATTCCGACGGCAGCTATTCGGTCAGCGATCCCTCCGCGCGGAGCGCGGTCATGAAGCTGCGCGACGATCCCGATGCGGCATCCTCGATGGCGGCGGTGCTGACGCAATCCAACAGCTTCAAGCTCACCGGCACGCTCGGCCGTCGTCCGACCGATGCCGAGCTCTATATGGCGCATTTCATGGGCGTCGGCGGCGCCGGCAAATTGATTTCGAGCGCCGAGGACAGTCCGAGCGCCAATGCGGCTGCGATGTTTCCGAAGGCTGCGGCCGCCAACCAGTCGATCTTCTACGACAAATCGGGCAGCGCGCGCAGCGTCAGCCAGGTCTATTCGGTGTTGACCACACGCTACGCCGCGGCTGCGAATTCAAGCGACACGCGCACGGCGTTTGCAGCGGCCGGCGGCGGCACCATGAGCCCCAATGCGATCGCAAGCGCTGCGCCGACACAGGCGCTGACCATGGACACCGCGTCCTATCTTTCGACCTTCCCGAATGTCCGCGCGACCTCATCGGCCGGTGCGACCTCGGCCGTCGCATCGGCACAGCCGTCGCCGGCCTTTCGCTCGCTCTACCAGGGCGGCGGCCGTGCGGAGCCGATCTCGCCCGCGGTGCAGGAGCTGTGGGGCAATTCCGGCTCGCTGACCACATCGGCGACGCCAAAGGTCCGCGCGCCCGGGCGGCTTGATCTGTTCAGCGACCCGAACGGTACCTACAGCAGCGGCTAGCGCCCGCCTTGCTGCATGCGCGAAACCCGCCGTGGTCGTATTAACGAAACGTCAATAATCCCAAACGTTTATGGTGAACCCTTTGTTAAGCGTCATGGTTTATTTTTCCTTGTAGTGGCGTCGTATGTCGATGCCGTCTCGTTGCGTAAGCCGGCAGGACCATGATCGTTCGGCAGTTCATTAGTTGGATTAGGACCGCTCCAGCAGGCGAGCGGGCAGAGGCGACACGGGCGTTGGCCCGGGCCTGGCTCATTTCGGATCTCAGCGAGGACGACCGCATCGCGGCCGAGGGCGCGCTGCTGATGCTACTCGACGACCCGTCGCCGCTGGTGCGACAGGCGATGGCCGAGGTGTTCGCATACAGCGCGGAGGCGCCGGCTACGATCGTGCAGGCGCTGTCGGCCGACCAGCCGGCGATCGCGCTGCCGGTGCTGGAGCATTCACCGCTGCTGATCGATGCCGACCTGGTCGACATCGTCGCGACCGGCTCGGACGAGATGCAGTGCGCGATCGCGCGCCGCGCCAACCTGCCGGCCTCGGTCGCTGCGGCGATCGCCGAGGTCGGTTCGGCGGCGGCCGCGCTCGAGCTGATCGAGAATCCCTATGCCGGGCTTGCGCCATTCTCCTGGGACCGCATCGTCGAGCGCCACGGCCATCTTGCCGCCATCCGGGAATCGATGCTGCAGCTGGAAGATTTGCCGTCCGCGACGCGGCTGGCGCTGGTCGCAAAGCTCTCCGACACGCTGGCGCAGTTCGTCGTGGCGCGAAACTGGCTCGGTGCCGACCGTGCCGACCGCATCGCCGGCGAAGCGAAGGAGCGCTCCACGGTGAACATCGCCGCGCGTGCCTTCGGCGACGACATGCAGAACCTGATCACGCATCTGCGCGCCACCGGCCAGCTCACTGCAGGGTTGATCCTGCGCGCGCTGCTGTCGGGCAATCTCGATTTGTTTGGCGCCGCGCTCGCCGAACTTTCCGGACTGCCGTATGGCCGGGTTTCCGCGCTGTTGAACGACCGCGGCGGCAACGGCCTGCAGGCGCTGCTGCGGCGCGCCGGCCTGCCGGAATCCACCTACGCGGCGTTCCGCGTCGCGCTCGAGGCCAGCCACGAGGTCGGCTATGTCGACAGCGGCGACGGTGCGGCGCGGCTGCATCGCCGCATGGTCGAGCGCGTGCTGACCCATTGCGAGACCGACCATTCGGCCGCCGAGCCGCTGCTGATCCTGCTGCGCCGCTTTGCGACCGAATCCGCGCGCGAGGATGCGCGCATGTTCTGCGAGGAGCTCGCCGCCGAAGACGCGGTCGCGGTGCTGCCTTACGACGACGATCTGATCGCGGCCTGACGGCCGCGTTTCCCGTGATTGACGAGGATGGAAGCCGTGGCCGCCGCCGCGGCGCGCTGCTATTCGCTCGGTGCGATGCTCGGCGCGAGGATGGCCTCGAGATGCTCGGGGCGGTCGCGGTTGGCGTGGGTCAGGAATTCATCGGCGATGCCGCGAAGCTGCTTGCTCAGCACGCCGGCCACGACCGCGGTGTCGAGCTTGGTGCGGTTCCGCACGATCGCCTGCACGGCATTGATGTGGTGCGCAATCAGCTGCTGCGGCACCGTGGCGAGATCAGGCGCGTGCTCGATGATGCGGCACAGGCTCTCGGCCGCCGCCGCCGCCGAGGGATAACCGAATGTTGCGGCATCGCCCTTGATGTCGTGCGCGGCGCGGAACAGCTCCTCGCGCGTCTTGTCGTTGAAGCCCTCGCGTTGCACCGTGGCGTGCGCGGCGGAGAGGCGGTCAGCCTCGATCGTCATCCATTCCTTGAACTCGCCCGACAGCCCGGCGAGCGCCTTTTCGGCGCGGCCGACCGGATCGTCGAGATCGCTCTCGGGGACGCGCAGCAGCACCTTGCGCAGCGGGTTCGGCTGCGTGATGACATGGTGGGTGCGGAAGCTCTTGACCTCGATCGTCCCGGGTTTGTCTTTCGCCATGGCGATATCCTAAATGCTCGAGCGCGCCTTCTCGAGCAGCGACGGCTGTTGCAGGATCTCGACCTCGCCGCTGCCGCGGCGTTCGGGGCCGATATAGGTGTTGGTGGTGTTGCGGCGGCGGTCGGGGCCGAAGTAGGTCTTGGTCTTGATGAACGGACGCGGATTGGCGACCACGTTCATGATGCGCTGGTAGAGGCCCTTGGCCGAGATCGGCTTGGCCAGGAATTCGGTGACGCCGGCATCGCGCGCCACGGTGACGCGGCGCTTCTCGGAATGGCCGGTCAGCATGATGATCGGCGCGTAGGGATTGCCCTTGGATTCCGGCTGCCGGATCATCTGCGCGAGTTCGAGCCCGTCGAAGATCGGCATCGACCAGTCGGTGATGACGATGTCGGGCACGTAATGGGTGTACATTTCGAGCGCGGTGGCGCCGTCCTCGGCCTCATACACCTCGCGCGCGCCGAACGAATGCAGCAGCGTCCGCAGGATGCGGCGCATGTGCGGATTGTCGTCGCAAATCAAAAATCGCAGCTTGTTGAAGTCGATGCGATACATGGTCCGGTCCCGATCGGGCATACCGGGCCAATGCGGTATTACCCGACGTTAACCATATCCCGCCCGGAGTTAATGATTGGTTGCCGGGCAAGCGGGGCGCGGGATGCGACGCGCCGTCAGTAGCCGAACTGCTCGCGCAGGATGCGCTCTTCCAGCGAGTGGCCGGGATCGAACAGCATCCGCATCGCGATCGTCTTGTCGGAGAGCACCTCGACCCGGCGGACGTCGCGGACCTCGTCATGGTCGGCGACCGCGGCCACCGGGCGCTTCTCGTCCTCGATCACCTCGATCACCACGAAGGCGGAGTTCGGCAGCAGCGCGCCGCGCCAGCGCCGCGGCCGGAACGCGCTGATCGGGGTCAGCGCCAGCAGCGCCGCGTTGATCGGCAGGATCGGCCCCTGGGCGGAGAGATTGTAGGCGGTCGATCCGGCCGGCGTCGCCACCAGGATGCCGTCGGCCATCAGCTCGGGCATCCGCTCATGCTCGTCGATCAGGATGCGCAGCTTGGCGACCTGGTAGGTCTGCCGGAACAGCGCGACCTCGTTGATGGCGTGATGCAGATGCACCGCGCCGTGGATGTCGGTCGCGCGCATCAAGAGCGGATTGATCAGCGACTCCCGCGAGGCCGCAAGCCGCGTGCGCAGATCGTGCGTGGAATATTCGTTCATCAGGAAGCCAACGGTGCCGCGATGCATGCCGTAGATCGGCTTGCCGCTGCGCATGTTGGCGTGCAGCGTCTGCAGCATCAATCCGTCGCCGCCGAGCGCGACCACGACGTCGGCATCGGCGGCCGGATAGTTGCCGTACATCGCCGTCAGCTGCTCGAGCGCCGTCTGCGCTTCCGAGCTCGCGCTGGCGACGAAGGCGATCTTGTCATACCGCTTGGAGCTAGCCATCGCTCACGAACTCGTTTGGCACGGAACACGCCGCGCTCGTCTATACATCCCGGGCGGCCTTGTCGAGATGGTCCGGGAACGGACCGCATGCCTTGCGGCTACCGCCAAGCTAGCGCAGTTTGCGGATGAAATGCGTAAATGTCGGCCCAGGGAGTGAACGGCATGGCTAACAGTTTTGCGACACGGCTCACCGCGGCGTTGCTGGTGGCCTGCCTCGCAACCGCGGCGCGGGCCGACGACGAGGCCCCGCAGCCATCGCCGTCGCCGAGCGCGCAGGCCCCAAGCGGTCAGAACCCAGGCGGCCAGAAGGGACGGGCAGGGCGCGGCGAGACCGGCTCCGGCGCGAACGCCGCGGCCAACACGCCTGCCGCCGAGCAGCACCGCCTGCCGCCGGATTCCACGACCAAGCAATCGGTCGCACTGCCTGGCCGTACGCTCGCCTTCAGCGCGACCGCGGGCTCGATCCGCGTGTTCGACGACAAGGGCGAGCCGCTCGCCGACATCGCCTACACTTCCTATCAGCTCGACGGCGCCGAGAAGGCGAGCCGCCCGGTGACGTTCCTGTTCAACGGCGGGCCGGGCTCCGCGTCGGCCTGGCTGCAATTCGGCAATGTCGGGCCGTGGCGACTCCCGTTCGACGGCGCGGTGGCGTCGGCCTCGCCGGAGCTGCAGCCGAATGCCGACACCTGGCTCGATTTCACCGATCTTGTCTTCATCGATCCGGTCGGCACCGGCTACAGCCGTTTCGTCACCACCTCGGAGGATGCGCGCAAGCGCTTCTTCACCGTCGACGGCGATGCCACCTCGGTTGCGCTGGTGATCCGCCGCTGGCTGGAGAAACACGACCGGCTGACCTCGCCGAAATATGTCGCCGGTGAAAGCTATGGCGGCATTCGCGGACCCAAGGTGGTGCGCAATCTGCAAATGCAGCAGGGGGTCGGCGTGCGCGGCCTGATCCTGATCTCGCCGGTGCTCGATTTCCGCGACTATACCGGCTCCAGCGTCCTGCAATATGTCGCGAGCCTGCCGACCATGACGGCGGTCGCGCGACAGGCGAAGGGGCCGGTGACGCGCGAGGACCTTGCCGACGTCGAGAGCTACGCGCGCGGCGACTTCCTGCTCGATCTCGTCAAGGGGCAGGCCGATACCGAGGCCACCGCGCGGCTCGCCGACAAGGTCGCGAGCCTGACCGGCATCGATCCGGCGGTGAGCCGCAGGCTCGCCGGCCGCTTCGAGATCGGCGAATTCCGCCGCGAGTTCGATCGCAAGAGCGGCAAGGTGACCGGCCGCTACGATGCCTCGGTCGAAGGCTTCGATCCCTATCCGGACTCCAGCTACTTCCACTTCAACGATCCGTCCGGCGATCCCCTGATGGCGCCCTTGACCAGCGCGGCCGTCGACCTCACCACGCGCAGACTGAACTGGCGGCCGGACGGTTCGTATCATCTGCTCAGCGAAAGCGTGAGCAAGGGCTGGGAGTTCGGCCACGGCATCAGCCCGCCGGAATCGGTGACGCAGCTGCGCCAGATGCTGGCGCTCGACCCCAAGCTGAAGCTCCTGATCGGTCACGGCCTGTTCGACCTTGCGACGCCGTACTTCGCCTCGAAGATCATCCTCGACCAGCTGCCGGCCTTCGCGGGTCCGAGCCGCACCAGGCTCGTGGTCTATCCCGGCGGTCACATGTTCTACTCCCGCGACGGCTCGCGCCAGGCCTTCCGCAAGGAGGTCGAGGCGCTGGTGAAGTGAGGGGCGGCGTGGTCTGCGTCGCCCGCCGCAAATGTTGTCGTCGTCCTGGCGAAAGCCAGGACCCATAACCACCAAATTTGATTGTGAGTGAGTTCGTGGCCCCAGCGTCGTGCAACAAAGAGCAGTTGGGGTAAGGGTCCTGGCTTTCGCCAGGACGACATCGAATAGGTGGCGCGATCTCGGGCAAGTTCGGTGTTATCACCGGCGCATTGAATCAGAACCGAAGCCTAGATTGTTGTCTTGACACGTTCTCTGCACGCGAACCGATATCCACTTCGCTCGAAAACGCTCTAGCTCTCGCGCCGGAACTGGCCGAGCTCGTGCAACAACGCAGCCCCGGTCCGCACGCCGCTGTAGAAGCAGTCCAGCGTCATGTTCTCGTTCGGCGCATGGTTGGCTTCGTCCGGATTGGCATAGGGCGTGACGAAGGCGGGGATGCCCAGGAGCTTGGTGAAGACGTAGTTGGGCAGGCTGCCGAAGCCGGCCGGTATCAGCAGCGGCTCCTGGCCATGGGCGGCAACGAAGGCGCGGCGCAGCGGCGCGGTGTAGGGTGAGGCGATCGGCGTCTTCGAGGGCTGCATGCCCATGTCCGCAGCGACGAACTCGACCTCGGGCGCGTGTTTGGCGACGTGAGCGCGAACCTTGCGCAGGATGTCCTCGGCGTCCTGCGCCTCGACGAGGCGGATGTCGCATTTGACGAAGGCCTCGTTCGGCAGCACCGTCTTGGTGCCGGGGCCGCCATAGCCGCCGTGGAAACCGTTGATGGTCAGCGTCGGCTGGAAGCAGAGACGGTCGTAGAATGGGCGGTCGGCGGGCGCGTCGAGGCGCTTCAGTGCAAGGCTCGCTTTGACGGCCTCGATATCGAGCGGCAGGCGCTCGATCGCCGCCAGTTCCTCAGTCGCTGGTGGCTCGACGGCATCATGCAGCCCCTCGATGGTGATCTCACCGGCCGCGTTCTTCATCGTGCTGAGCAAGTGGACCAGCGTCCAAATCGGATTCGGCACGACGCCGCCGAAGTTGCCCGAATGGACGTCGCGGCTGGCATGGCGGCAGCGCAGCTCGAAGGAGACGACGCCGCGCGAGCCGAACTTGATCGTCGGTGCGCCGCTGGCATGGCGCGGGCCGTCCGCGGTGACGGCGAGATCGGCCTTCAGGAGATGTGCGTTGGCGCGCACGAAACCGGCGATGTGCGGGCTGCCGATCTCCTCCTCGCCCTCCAGCAGCAGGATGACGTTGCAGGGCAGTTCGCCGTGCACCTTGAGATGGGATTCGATCGCCAGGATCTGGGCGAAGTGCTGGCCCTTGTTGTCGCCGACGCCGCGTGCATAGAGCCGGCCGTCCCGGATCGTCGGCTCGAAGGGCGGCGATAGCCATTTCTCGAGCGGGTCGGCGGGCTGCACGTCATAGTGTCCGTAGAGCAGGACGGTCGGCTTGCCCGGTGCCTTTTCCCAGCGCGCCACCACCATCGGATAACCCTCCGTGGCGACAAGGCCGGCTTCGAGACCGATCCCTGTGAGCATCTCGAGCAGCAGGGCGCCGACCTCGGCGATGCCGATGTTCTCGGCACTGATGCTCGGATGGCGCAGATAGGCGATCAGGCGTTGCAGGAAGCTGTCGCGGTTGACTTCGATATGGGTGAAGACGGCAGCCAATGCGTCGGAAGAAGCCATGATGAACACCTGACAATGCAGCGGACGTCGCATCGGGAGACTTCGGCGCGATCAGCGTCGGATTGCGCGAGTGCTTTACCTCCCGCTGACGTGACAATCAACGGCGGGACGTCAAGCGCCGCGTCGACAGCGATCAGCGCCGAATGTTGCCCGGCTTGCTCCGGCCCGGGCAAATCAATGGCAGGCGTTCAGGCCGGCCCTGACCCGCCACAGCATTCGCCGCGCGTCTGCACCGGAGGGCAGGGCACCGTCCCGTAAGAGCAGAACACGCAGCAATCGCCGGCAAGCGGCTTGAGGCGGGTGCCACAGCCGCGGCAGTCGTAGAAGAACTGGCAGGCATCGGTCGGCATCGTTTCGGTCGCGGCAAATCCGCATGCCGGACAGGTCAGGGTCGAGACGAGTTGCATGAGCCGTGGGTCCGTTGGTCAGTCCCTCATGTCATTTCGGCGATCGTACAGGTCAAGTGGCAAGATTGTGATCGGCGGTCGCTAAGACGGGCTTATCCAGCCGGGATGAAGCCGCAATCTGGCATCGATGATGCTTTGAACCCGTCGCGGCATCGAAAATATTCGTGATCTGGCCGATCGGCGTGTAACCAAAACGGTCGCTTGAGCGAACCAGACCACAGAAGCGCTGCATGACGACCGCGGAACACGAGCTCAAGCAACTGATGCTTGCCAGCCAGGATGGCGATTCGGCGGCCCACCGGGCCTTGCTGGAGCGCCTGAGCCGGCATTTGCGTGCCTACTACAAGAGCAAGCTTGCGAGGAGTGGCCGCGGCGCGGCCGAGGCGGAGGACCTGGTGCAGGAGGCCGTGTTGGCTATTCACCTGCAGCGGCACACCTACGATCCGGCTCAACCGCTGACGCCCTGGGTGCACGCGGTCGCGCGCTACAAGCTGATCGATTTCCTGCGTCGCACGCGGGCCTCGCGTGCCGACGTGCCGATCGATGCGGCCGACGACATCACAGCCCATGACGATCATATCGGCGCCGAGAGCAGCTTTGACCTCAGGCGATTGCTCAAGCAATTGCCTGATAACATGCAGTGCGCGATTGGGGCCGTGAGGCTCGATGGATTGAGCGTCGCGGAGGCGGCGCAACGCTGCGACATGTCGGAATCCAGCGTGAAGGTCAGCATTCATCGCGGGCTGAAGGCCCTGGCCGCGTTGATCGCCGGGAGGACGAAGCCATGAAGACCGATGAGCTGATCGCGGCGCTCAGCAACAATGTCGAGCCGGTCGATCGCCGGCTGGTCGGCCGGACCGTCGCGATCGCGCTCGGCCTAGGGCTGGTTGCCGCGCTTGGCCTCGTGTTTGCCGGGCTTGGCGTTCGCGCAGACCTCGCCACGCCGCGCGCCGTGATCTTCCTCTCTCTGAAGCTCGCATTCGCGCTCGGCACCGTCGGCGCGGCGTCGGTCTATCTGACCCGGCTTGCGCGGCCGGCCGGCGAGCGAAAGATCTCGCTTGGACTTGCCGCACTCCCGTTCGGGGTGATCATGCTGCTTGCCGCCATCAGCCTCGGACGGGCGCCGAGCTCGCATTGGGACAGGATGGTCATGGGAGACCAATGGCTCGAATGCCTGATCTCCGTTCCGATCATCGCGATCGTGCCGTTTGCCGTGGTGATCTGGGCAGTCAGAAAGGCGGCGCCGACCAATCTGGTGCAGGCGGGCGCATTCGCCGGCCTCGTCGCAGGTGGTGTGAGCGCAGTCGGCTATGCACTGCACTGCACCGACGACTCGTTGCCCTTTGTCGCGCTGTGGTACGGCGGCACGATCGTGCTGTGCACACTTGCCGGTGCGCTACTAGGACCGCGGTTGCTGCGCTGGTGAAGGGCCGTGATCGGACCTCTCACGTCGGCGTGAGCGTGTAACCGGGGCAACGTCGGCTTCGAACTCATGATCGGAAGCGCAAATCAATGCGCTTCGGAAAATCATGGAGCCGATGATGTCGATCAACAAATGCCTTCTTGCCTTCTCAATCCTCGCGCCGCTCGTCGTGGCATCGGCAACCGCGCAGGCGGGTCTGACGGCCTCCGACAGGAGATATTTGCCCAATGAGGCCGCAGAAGCCGCACCGGCGGGTACGGTTGCCGTGCAACGCGACCCGATGTCTGCATTCGGCTACGATCAGGGAGCGATCGGCGTGCAGCCGGCGAATGTCCCGGATGCTGCCCGGACGCCGTGGCGCTATCACGGCGGCCCGAAGTCTCCATATCATTAACCGCTCGATGCAGGGCACCAGGTCGGGATGAATGATTAACCACCCAATCTCCCGCTGGTGCAGTTGTGAACAGGGTGACCTTTTCAGCACCCGTCCTTTGTGAGACTGTCGCAACATGAATGTTCGCCAATTGTTCAGATTGCTGCTCGCCGTCCTCGTGACGGCAGGCCTGACAATTGCGCCGCTGGCTGTGCCCGCGGCGGCCGGATCTGCGCTGACCGGTATGAGCCAGATGGCGGACATGTCTGACATGGCAGCCGATATGCCGTGCTGCCCCGACAAGCAGAACAGCAACGACTGCCGGGATTGCCCGCTGGTTGCGATCTGCATGCTGAAGATCCTGCACGCGGGACCATCGACCGTCGGCCTCGCGGTGCGGCTGTCGACACAGCTGCAATTGCATCCGAACGACGATCTGGTCGCTGACGGGCTGGTCCGTCCGCCGCCCGACCATCCTCCTCGACATTTGGTCTGACTGGCGCCGCAAGCGCCGGTTGCTGCTGCGCGACCTCCGGGGCGCGTGGACGTCGCATGCCGCGCAAGCGGTAGATCAGTTCCAATCGAGGAATGAAACGAATGACGTTGTTCAATACGTCGCGTGCCGTAGCGGCCGCGCTCATCGGCATGGCGCTGGCAGGTACTGCCACTGTCGCGCTCGCCGACATCAAGGATTACGAATTCCAGCTCGTCGACCAGACTGTCCAGGCCGGTCCGGACAAGGTCGTCACCGTCCGGCTGATGAACATGAAGACCGGCAAGGCCGTGCCTGACGCCGTGATCTTCACGACGCGGCTCGACATGGCGCCCGACGGCATGCAGGAGATGGCCACCAAGGTCACGCCGATGCCGGGGACCGAACCCGGCACCTATCGGTTCAAGGCGAACTTCGGCATGGCCGGGCGCTGGCAACTGTCGCTGGGTGCGAAGGTGCAGGGTGAGACCGGCACGGTCGAAAGCAAGCTCGTGGTCACGGCCGGAAAATGAACCGGCTCGCCCTGGCAGGCGCTGCCGCTGCGATCGTTGCAGCGGCAGGCGTCGCATATGTTGGTCGCGGCCTGCCGCCGTGGCCGGGCGCAAATCTTGCCGCCTCTGCCGCGCATGCGGCGGAAGCCGGCGCGCCGATCTATTTCCGCGATCCGGACGGCAAGCCGTCTTACTCGCTGACGCCGAAGCAGACGCCTGACGGCCGCGACTATCAGCCCGTCGCCGCTGGCGCCGATCTCAGCTTCGACGACCCGGAGGCGCCGATGCCGGCGGACATCAAAGCCACGGCCGCGAAGGGCGAGCGTAAGGTCAAATATTATCGCAATCCGATGGGGCTTCCCGACACCTCGCCGGTGCCGAAGAAGGATTCCATGGGGATGGACTACATCGCCGTCTACGACGGCGAAGACAGCGACGGCGGCTCGATCACGCTGTCGCCGGGAAAAATCCAGCGCACCGGCGTCAAGTCCGAAGCGGCACAGATGCGTCGCATCCGCACACTGGTGCGCGCACCCGGCACGATCCAGCTCGACGAACGGCGGGTCTCCGTCATCGCGATGCGGGCCGAGAGCTATGTGCAGAAGGTCGCCGACATCACGACCGGCAGCCGGGTGACCAAGGGCCAGCCGCTGATGGAGATCTACAGCCCGGCGGTGTCGTCCGCGGCGGCCGAATATGTCGCGACCATGACCTCGAAGGCGATCGCAAATATCGAGCCTTACGGACGAGGCTCCAAGCAGCGGCTGACCAATCTCGACGTTCCCGAGACCCTCATCGCCGAGATGGAAAAGAGCCACACGGTACCGCTCGCGTTCCAGTGGTTGTCACCGCGCGACGGCATCGTGTTGCAGCGCGCCGCGATCGAGGGCATGCGCGCCCAGCCCGGCGACGTGCTGTTCCGGATCGCCGACGTTTCTGTCGTGTGGGCACTGGTCGATGTCGCCGAGCGTGATCTCGGCAACATCGTGGTCGGGCAGAAGGTCGTGGTGCGGGCCCGCAGCTATCCCGGCCGCACATTCATGGGCCAGATCAGCGTGATCTATCCGCAGGTCAACAAGGACACGCGCACCGCGCGGGTGCGGATCGAATTGCAGAATGCCGATCTCGCGCTGCTGCCGGACATGTATGTCGACGCCGAGATCGACATCGGCAGCCCGGCGCCGGTGCTGACAGTGGCTGACAACGCGATCCTCGACACCGGGAGCCGCCAGACCGTGCTGATCGACCGCGGCAACGGCCGGTTCGAGCCGCGCGAGGTCAAGCTCGGGCGGCGCGGCGACGGCTATGTCGAGATCCGCGACGGCATCGCCGAGGGCGATGCCGTGGTGACCTCCGCGACCTTCCTGATCGACGCCGAAAGCAACCTGAAGGCCGCAATCAAGGGCTTTGCCGAGGCCGGTGCTGCGCAAGCGACCGCGGCTGACGGCCAGACGACGGACGGAGGCCGGCCATGATTGCCCGTGTCATCGCCTGGTCGGCGCGCAATTTGCTGCTGGTGCTGTTTGGCACCGGCTTTGCGGCCGCCGCGGGCCTCTACGCGTTGCTGCATCTCCCGCTCGATGCGATCCCCGATCTCTCCGACACCCAGGTCATCGTCTACACGGAGTATCCCGGTCAGGCGCCGCAGGTGATCGAGGACCAGGTCACCTATCCCTTGACCACGGCGATGCTGACGGTGCCGAAGTCGAAGGTCGTGCGCGGCTTCTCGTTCTTCGGCGTCTCCTTCGTCTACGTCATCTTCGAGGACGGCACCGACATCTACTGGGCGCGCTCGCGCGTGCTCGAATTCCTCAACGGCGCGGCGTCGCGGCTGCCGGCCGGCGTGTCGCCGACGATCGGTCCCGATGCGACCGGGGTGGGGTGGGTCTACCAGTATGCCGTGATGTCGAAAGAGCTGAATCTTGCTGACACCCGCACCATCCAGGACTGGAACCTAAAATTCGCGCTGGCGAGAGCGGAAGGCGTCGCCGAGGTTGCGAGCGTCGGCGGCTTCGTCAAGCAGTACAATGTGATCCTCGATCCGCAGCGGATGCGCGACCGCGGCATCACCATGCAGCGGATGCGCGATGCGATCCGCGCCAGCAATGCCGATGTCGGCGGCCGCACCGTCGAGCTCTCCGAGTTCGAATATGTCATTCGCGGCAAGGGCTATCTCAGGGATATCAACGACCTCGGCAACATCGTGCTGAAGACCGATAACGGCACGCCGGTGCTGCTGCGTGACGTCGCCCGCGTCGAGCTCGGCCCCGACGAGCGGCGCGGCATCACTGAGCTGAACGGCGAGGGCGAGGTGGCGAGCGGCATCGTGCTGCAACGCTTCGGCGTCAATGCCCTCGACGTGATCGAAAACGTCAAGAAGCGCTTCAAGGAGATCGCGACCAGCCTGCCGAAATCGGTCGAGATCGTGCCGGTCTATGACCGGTCCAACCTGATCTATGCGGCGATCGACACCCTCAAGCGCACGCTGTTCGAGGAAAGCGTCGTGGTCGCGCTGGTCTGCTTCGTGTTCCTGCTGCATGTCCGCAGCGCACTGGTCGCGATCCTGATGCTGCCGGTCGGCGTCCTGATGGCGTTCGGCGCGATGAAGCTGCTCGGGATCGGCTCCAACATCATGAGTCTCGGCGGCATCGCGATAGCGATCGGCGCCATGATCGATGCGGCGATCGTGATGATCGAGAATGCGCACAAGCATCTGGAGCGGGCCGAGCCCGGCCGATCGCGGGTTGCGATCCTGATCGAGGCCGCGGCGGAAGTCGGACCGGCGCTGTTCTTCAGCCTGCTCATCATCACCGTGTCGTTCATGCCGATCTTCACGCTGGAGTCGCAGGAGGGGCGGCTGTTCTCGCCGCTCGCCTTCACCAAGACGTTTGCGATGGCGGCGGCGGCGCTCTTGTCGGTGACGCTGGTTCCGGCGCTGATGGTGATCTTCGTCCGCGGCAGGATCGTCCCCGAGCACAAAAATCCGATCAACCGCTTCCTGATCTGGATCTACCGTCCCGTCATCAACGGCGTGCTGCGGGCCAAGACGCTGGTGATCCTGCTGGCGCTCGCAGCGATCGCCGTCACGGTCTGGCCGGCGCGGCAGCTCGGCACCGAGTTCATGCCCGACCTCAACGAGGGCACGCTGCTCTATATGCCGACCACGCTGCCGGGGATCTCGGTGACCAAGGCAGCCGAACTGCTGCAGATGCAGGACCGCATCATCCGCAGCTTTCCGGAGGTCGTCTCGGTCTACGGCAAGGCCGGCCGCGCCGCCACCGCGACCGACCCGGCGCCATCGGAGATGTTCGAGACCGTGGTCAACCTTAAGCCGAAGCAGCAATGGCGCAAGGGCCTCACGCTCGACGGCCTGATCGCCGAGATGGACAAGGCGCTGCAATTCCCCGGCGTCTCCAATGCCTGGACCATGCCGATCAAGGCGCGCATCGACATGCTGTCGACCGGGATCCGGACGCCCGTCGGCGTCAAGGTGATCGGTCCCGATCTCGCCGTGATCGACAAGCTCGCGCGCCAGGTCGAGCAGGTCGTGAAGGGCGTGCCCGGCACCTCGTCGGCCTATGCCGAACGCGGTCTCGGCGGCTACTATCTCGAGATCACGCCGAACCGCGAAGCGTTGTCGCGCTACGGCATCGCGGTGCAGGACGTGCAGGACACGATCGCAACTGCGCTCGGCGGTCAGACCGTGACCACGACTGTGGAGGGGCGGCAGCGCTTCACCGTCAACATGCGCTATCCGCGCGACCTGCGTGACAATCCGGGCGCGATCGCCAGCGACATCCTGGTGGCGATGCCGGCGGGCGGGGCGGTGCCGCTCGGCGAGGTCGCCGATATCACGCCGGCGCGCGGACCGACCACGATCCGGACCGAGAACGGGCAGCTCGCGACCTACGTCTATGTCGATATCCGCGATCGCGATCTGGGCAGCTATGTCGCGGATGCGCAGCGCGCGGTGCAGGCCGCCGTGCAGTTTCCGGCCGGCACCTACGTGGTCTGGAGCGGGCAGTACGAATATCTGGAGCGCGCCGCGGCACGGCTCAGGATCGTGGTGCCGGTGACGCTCCTGATAATCTTCCTGCTGCTGTATCTCAACTTCCGCTCGGTGGCCGAGACCATGATCGTGATGCTGTCGCTGCCGTTCGCACTGGTCGGCGGGCTCTGGCTGATGTGGGCGCTCGGCTTCAACCTGTCGGTTGCGGTCGCTGTCGGCTTCATCGCGCTCGCCGGCGTCGCCGCTGAGACCGGCGTCGTGATGTTAATGTATCTCAACCAGGCGCTGGCCGAGGTCACCGCGCGTCGCGCTGCTGAGGGCCGCGCGATCGGTCGCGACGATCTCAACCACGCGATCATCGAGGGCGCGGTCGAGCGGGTGCGGCCGAAGATGATGACGGTGGTCGCGATCATGGCCGGGCTATTGCCGATCATGTGGAGCACCGGCACCGGTTCCGAGATCATGCAGCGCATCGCGGTGCCGATGATCGGTGGTATGATCTCGTCGACCCTGCTGACGCTGATCGTGATTCCCGCGATCTTCGCCGTCGTGAAGGGCTTCGCGCTTCGCGCGAGGATGCCGGAGGCGGATGTCTTGCGCCCGTCATGCGACAGCGTGTAGCAGGGGCGGGAAATCCGTTGGCCGGTTCAAACCGGATTGAATGATACCCTGCGGGGGTATATACGATGGCGGTTCGTGGCCGGCTGATTTGCAGCCGGGGTGCGGGCGAGGTGAGTTCGGGGCGATCACGCAGGTGCTGGTGCGGTTGACGAGGTCGGGACGGGTGCGGGCGGGATGTTCCATCATCCTGGCCTATCTGTTCTGTGTCCTCGCGCCGTCCGTCGCACTCGCGTTCGGGGCGCCGTTTCCGTGCCTGACCGATGAGGTCCAGCCATCCGTCGCGGTGCACGTGCATGATGCCTCGATGGCGCATGCTGATAACGCCGCGCACGATTATGCCGGCCACGATCATGGCGGCATGCATATCCATCACGCAGCCGATGGTGCTGAACCGCCGGTCAAGCACAGCCACGACGGCAAGAATTCGTCGGGGTCGTGCTGCGCGATGATGTGCGTGTCGGCGCTGCCCGCTGACCTTCCGTCGGTTGCGGCTCCTTTGCATCCGATTGCAATCCGTCTCGCCGAGGCCTTCCAGAGCCTGCACAGCGAGGCGCCCGCACGGCTTTACCGTCCCCCCATCGCCTGATCCTCAGCTGACATCGTGGCTGCGCCGCGCGTTCGCGTGCGCATGCCTGTGATTCATCTGATGATCGGGACAGACCCATGTTTTCGCATTTCGGGGCGAGGCTCGCCGCCGTTGCCACACGACGTGGCAACCGGCTTGGCCGCCGCGCGCCATCCACATTCGTGTTGCGGATCGCCCCCGCTATCCTCGCAGTCGCGCCACTCACCGGCTGCATGGCCGACGGCCAGCCGCTCGCCGTCGCAGGCGATCCGGCCAACCCGTCGGCGCGCAGCGCCGGCGTCGGCTACCGCTCGACGATCGCGCCCTACAGCAGCCTGCGTCCGGCGCCGCCGCTGCCCTGGCGCGAGCGTAACGATGGCGTGACGCCGCAACCCAAATCTGATCGGTAGGAGGGCGCCATGCGACATCTGGCCATCGCGCCGATCCTGCTGCTGACATCCGCGCTCGCGGGATGCGCGTCGTTCTCGCCTGACGGCGGCATGGGCGTCGTCTCTGATGTGACCGAGCAGGCGATCGGCAAGGACGTTGCTTTCGTTCGCACCAAAGACGAAGCCGCGACCGTCGATGCCGCGGTGAAGCGGCTGCTGGCGCGCAGCCTGACGGCGGATGCCGCCGTCCAGCTCGCGCTGCTGAACAACAAGGGCCTGCAGGCCGCCTATAACGAACTGGCGCTGGCGGAGACCGATCTCGTCGCCGACAGCTTGCCGCCGAATCCGACCTTCTCGGTGTCCCGCATCACCGGCAACGGTGCCAGCGAGGTCGAACGCCAGGTGGTCGGCGATATCCTGGCGCTGGCGACCTTGCCGGCGCGCTCCGAGATCGCGCGCGAGCGCTTTCGTCAGGCACAGCTCAGGGCCGCGCTCGCCACCTTGCGGCTCGCCGCCGAGGTGCGTCGCAGCCATGTCGCGGCTGTTGCCGCGAACGAGATGGTCGCGCTGCTGACCGACGCGAAGGCGACCGCGGAATCGACGGCCCAACTCGCCAAGAAACTCGGCGAGACCGGCGGCATGAACAAGCTCGATCAGGCCCGCGAGCAGGTGTTCTACGCCGAGATCACCGCCGACCTCGCCAGCGCGCGGCAGAACGCGGCGAGCTCGCGCGAGCGGCTGGCGCGTCTGTTGGGATTGTGGGACGGCGATCTCGGCTTCCAGATTCCGAACAAGCTGCCGGCGCTGCCGAAGCGGCCGCTGGAACAGCCGTCGATCGAGGTCGCCGCGGTCGGTCATCGCGTCGATCTGCAGATTGCGCGGATGGAGATCATAGCGCTTGCCAAGGCGCTCGATCTCACCGAGGCGACGCGCTTCGTCACGCTGCTCGACGTCGCCGGCATCGACAGGCGGACGCGCGATCCGGAAGGCCCACCGTTCAAGGAGCGCGGCTTCGACGTCCAGTTCCAGATTCCGATCTTCGATGGCGGCGAGGTGCGGGTGCGTCAGGCGGTCGAGACCTACCGGCAGGCGATGAACCGTCTGACCGAGAAGGCGATCAACGTCCGCTCCGAGGCGCGCGACGCCTACCGCGTCTACCGCTCGACCTACGACATCGCGAGCCACTACCAGCGCGAGGTGTTGCCGCTGCGGCAGATCATCACCGAGGAGATGCAGCTGCGTTTCTCCAGCATGCAGGTCGACGTGTTCGCGCTGTTGACCGAAGCGCGGCAGCGGCTCGGCTCGCTGCGCGCGGCGATCGATGCCAAACGCGATTTCTGGCTGGCGCAATCCGACTTGCAGACCGCGATCAACGGCGGCGGCCCGGCGGCCGCGCCGTCGACACCATCCGCCGTCGCCTCGACCGCACCCGCGGCCGGCGATCATTGAACGGAGACAGAAGATGTTTTCACGTCGAGGATTTTTGGGGAGCGCGGCGCTGGTCACGGCAAGCGCTGTCAGTGGCCGCGTCCAGGCCGCCGCGATTCCGGAAGCGCCGACCATGGACAAGGCCGTAATGCAGCCGCCGCTGCATCCGACCAGCGGGCCCGACTACCGGCCGGTGGTCACGCTCAACGGCTGGTCGCTGCCGTGGCGGATGAACGGCGACTGGAAGGAATTCCATCTCGTCGCCGAGCCGGTGGTGCGCGAGTTCGCCGACGGCATGAAGGCCAATCTGTGGGGCTATAACGGCCAGGCACCGGGACCGACGATCGAGGCGGTCGAGGGCGACAAGGTCCGCATCTTCGTCACCAACAAACTGCCCGAACATACCACGGTGCACTGGCACGGCATGATCGTGCCGTCGGGCATGGACGGCGTCGGTGGCCTCAACCAGCCGCACATCAAGCCGGGCAAGACCTTCGTCTACGAGTTCGAGCTGAAGCACAGCGGGACCTTCATGTACCACCCGCATTCCGACGAGATGGTGCAGATGGCGATGGGCATGATGGGCATGTTCATCGTGCATCCGCGCGATCCGGCGTTCCGTCCGGTCGACCGCGACTTCGTCTTCATCATGAGCAGCTATCTCATCGATCCCGGCACCTATCTGCCGAAGGTCAACGAGATGACCGACTTCAACATGTGGACCTGGAACAGCCGCGTCTATCCCGGCATCGATCCGATGCCGATCCGGCTCGGCGACAGGATCCGCGTGCGGATCGGCAATCTCACGATGACCAACCATCCGATCCATGTGCATGGGCACAATTTCGCGGTGACCTGCACCGACGGCGGCTGGGTGCCGCAGAGCGCGCAATATCCGGAGACCACGACCGACGTGCCGGTCGGCGCCGTCAGGGCGTTCGACATGCTCGCCGACAATCCCGGCGACTGGGCGTTTCACTGCCACAAGTCGCACCACACCATGAATGCGATGGGCCACGACGTCAGAAATTTCATCGGTGTGTCGCGCCAGGATCTGGCGAAGGCGGTCGGCAAGCTCGCGCCCGACGCGATGGTGATGGGATCGACCGGGATGGCGATGGGCAACATGGAGATGCCTGCGCCAGACAACACGTTGCCGATGATGACCGGGACCGGACAATTCGGGCCGATCGAGATGGGCGGCATGTTCACGGTGATGAAGATCCGCGACGGGCTCGGCCGCGGCGATTACGCCGATCCCGGTCCCTACAACTATCCGCCGGGCACCGTCGCCTATGAGGTTGAGGCGCCCGCCGCCGAGCCCGCGCGTCAGCCGCCGGCGGCTCCGGAGCGAAAAGCCAAGCCATCGATGAAGGGAATGAAGATGTAGCGGATCGACGCGCCATCCCACGACACGCAACCATCAAAAGCAAAATGGAGAATCCAGTGAAGCACGTCACCACCATCGGCATCGCCCTTGTTGCGCTGTCGATCACCGCGGCGCCGTCGCGCGGTCACGAAAAGCACGATCACCAATCCTATTCGGCCGGCGAGCCCGGTGATCCCAGCAAGCCGTCGCGCACGGTCGAGGTCGAGATGAAGGAGATGGAGTTCACGCCGTTCCGCATCGAGGTCAAGCGCGGCGAACAGATCCGCTTCGTGATCAAGAATGCCGGCACTGAGGATCACGAATTCCTGCTCGCGACCACCGAGGAGAATTTGAAGCATGCCGAAGTCATGAAGAAGCATCCGCATATGGAGCATGACGATCCGAACGGCGTCCGCCTCGCGCCCAAGAAGACCGCCGAGATCGTGTGGAAGTTCACCAAGGCCGGGACGTTCGAATATTCCTGCCTGATCCCCGATCACCGCGACTACGGGATGACCGGCCGCGTCATCGTGAAATGAAATCGACAACGAGAGAAAGGACGACAACAATGAACAGGATGACCCGGATCGTAGCCGCAGCTGCGCTGGCGCTGACACTGGGCGGCGCTTTCGCGCAGGCCGCAGCGATCAACGGCGAGGTCAAGAAGATCGACGAGGGCGCAGGCAAGATCACGCTCAAGCATGGGCCGGCCAAGACCCTCGGCATGGATGAGCCGATGACGATGGTCTACCGGGTCAAGGATCCCGCGCTGCTCAAGCAGGTCAAGGTCGGCGACAAGGTCAAGTTCGAAGCCCAGGAGGGCGACGGTGGCTACACCGTCACCACGATCCAGAAGGCGAAGTGAGCCGACGCCCGTATCGTCGCTCCGCGCACGTGGGGCTGTCGGCTGACATGCAGCCGGCAGCCCCCGCTAGTGCGGGGCATCATCAAAGCAGAGCTGTTCCAGACCGATCGGCTTGAATGCGTGATGCGAGCGGCCTTATCCTGTGGTCTGGAAGGAGAAACAATGAGCGATTGCTGCGAGCAGAAGACGTCTGAATGCTGTGCGCCACCGCCGCTGATACTGCCGGCGAAGGCCGGCGCGCCGTCATCGGATCGTCATCACACGGTTGATGCGTGCGGCTGCTCGGGCGGCGTTCCGGTGTTTGACGGCCTCGATCCGCGCTACAAGCGCGTGCTCTGGACCGTCATTGCCATCAATGGCGCGATGTTCCTGACCGAGATGATCGCGGGTCAGCTTGCCGGATCGCAGGCGCTCAAGGCGGATGCGCTCGACTTCCTGGCCGACACCGTCACTTATGGACTGAGCCTTGCGGTGATCGGCGCAAGCCTGCGGATGCGTGCGTCGGCGGCGCTGCTGAAGGGTGCTTCGCTGAGCCTGATGGCGCTGTGGGTCGTCGGCTCGACGGTCTACCAGACCCTTATCCTCGGTGTTCCGAAGGCCGAGGTGATGGGCGCGATAGGGACGTTGGCGCTTGCGGCGAATCTGTCGTCCGTTGTGCTGCTGCTGCCCTACAAGAACGGCGACGCCAATGTCCGCTCGGTCTGGCTCTGTTCGCGCAACGATGCGATCGGAAACCTCATCGTGATGGTGGCCGCGCTCGGCGTGTGGGGAACCGCCACCGCCTGGCCCGATCTCGCGGTCGCCGCGGTGATGGCGATGATATTCCTCACCTCGTCGGTGCAAATCCTGCGGCAGGCCTGGGCCGAGTATAGCGAGACGGCGCTGCGCAGCCCGACGGCGGCGCATGGTTGATTGAGCCGCACCCGCCCGTGTGCTGCTGCCGGAGGCGTGCGCGGGCATTCGCCTTGCATTTACCTTAAATGATGGCCCCGGGGGAACGACCGTGGCAGCGGCGCGTTGCTGTGCATCATTCGTGCGCAGAAGGCCCCTCCATGACAATCAACGCGGCAATACTGATGGCGGCACTGGTGCTATCGGGAACCGTGTTGGCGCAGAGCTCCGGTCCGTCGGCCGGCTCAGCGGGAGCCGAGCAGGCCGCCAACGTCGCCACCACCGGCCAGGCGATCAACACTGGCAAGCAGACCGGCGACAGCGGCCCGCCGATCGCGAAGGCCGCGCATCCGGCGAAGCCGGCGGAAAGCGCTGATGGCAGCACGGTCGGCGCGAGCCGTCCGAAAAAGCCCGACCGGCGCCTCGAGCACTACCCGTAGGCTGCGCTCCACCCATCCAGCGGCTAGGGAACAGCAAAAAGCCGGCGCAGTCGTCGCGACTACGCCGGCTCGATGTTTGGACGGTTGCCTTAGCTCAATAGACCAGGCCGGTGCCCGGGGGCTTCTCCAGCGCGGCGGCGAGCGAGCGATATTCGTCGCTGCTGGTGCCGGCGAGCTGGGCGATGCGGTTCAGGTGGTATTGCGCCTGATCGCGGTTGCCCTGTTCGACCTGCCAGAGGCCGTAATACTGCCAGGTGCGCACATGGGCCGGGTCGGCCTTCAGCGCGCGCTCGTACCAGACCTGCGAGACCTTGTAGTCGCCGAGCTTGCGATAGGAATAGCCGATCAGGTTCGCGACGTCGGCACGGTCATCATGGCCGAGCGCCTTCAGCTGCTCGATCGCGGCGGTATAGTCGTGCTTGTCGTAGATCGTGGCATAGGCGGCGTGATAGCCGGCCAGGAACTTCTGATCGTCGATCGCGGAGCTCTTGTCCTTCTTCGCCTTCTTGCCCTTGCCGCCGCTGTCGGAAGCCGGCGGGGAGGGATTGTCGCCGCCTGCAGCGTAGGCCGAGATGACCGGCCCGGCGGCGAGGGTCATCGAGAGCACTGCGAGGCCCAAAAACTTCGTCGTCCTGCTCATTCCTGGTTGCTCCTGATCGTTCCTGATCGTGCTCGGTAATCCTACACCCAAGCCTGCTGACTTGAACACCCGAGGGTGCAGAACATTCCCGGCCGGTGCCACGATTGCGTGATCCCTGCGATCGGCCGGCAGGGGCAGGCCAACATGACCAAGATGTCATTCACATGAATGAATTCCGTCCATGCCCTTCAGAACGGGTTCAGTGCGCGGCCCATAAGGTCACGTGCATTGATCGGTGAGGCCGACCATCCGGCCGGAGACCTCTCGATCCCGCAGAGGAGACCACCATGCTGAAGACGATTTCCGCCGCGCTGCTCGCCATGTCCGTGATCGCAGCGCCCGCGCTCGCCGCCGAGGCCGGCAAGACCGCAACTCCGGCGCCGGTGACCACGACCGCTCCGGCGACCAAGGCCGCTCCCGTCATCAAGAGCGAGCAGCTGCCGTCGAAGGTGCGCAACGCCAACGCCAAGATGCACCACAAGCACTATCGCCATCACCGCCACCACAAGCACATGGGCATGCTGAAGGTGAAGGCGCCGAAGCATGCGACCAAGCACGTCCACGCCAAGGTCGCCACCAAGCACGTCGTGCCGGCCAAGCGCGGCTGATCAAGCGCGACTGAACCTGATCCGAAGGGCGTCGTTCGATCCACATTGCCCCGCTGCGCCCTTGGGATGCAGACCGGCCCGTCCGTCCATTGCTTCCCCAATGGCGGCGGGCCGGAGTGCGTCCGGGCTTTGAGACCCGGAGGGCGCGGTTACGGGCAGGAACAACCGAGTTGCGAATTCCCCGCCTGGCGGTTTATGAGACGCAAACGGGGCAACATGAAACAGCTGACTTTGCGGACTTCATCAAGACTGGCGGCGATCCTGCTGCTTTCGATCCCGCTCGCCGGCTGCCTCACCAGCGATGACGGCGGCAGCTCGACCACCTTTACCGACGATCGCGGCGTCGCCAACCAACCGTTTCCGGACCGGTACCGCGACCAGATCCTGGCCTTCATGCGGACCTATCTGAACAACCCGGTCGGGGTCCGCGAAGGCGGGATCGCCGAGCCGGTGCAGCGCACGGTCGGCGGCCGGCTGCGCTACGTGGTCTGCCTGCGCTACAGCGCAAAGGAGACCGACGGCAACTACCGCCCGGCCCGGGAGCGCGGCGTCCTGTTCGTCGACGGCCGGCTCGACCGCATCCTCGACAATGCCGCCGAGGCCTGCGCCGGCGCGTCCTACGCGGCATTTCCCGATCTGGAAAAGATGTCGCGCTGACAGCGGCGGGCTGTCGCAAGCCTCACCGGATCGTTAGCGAGCTCCGATCACTTTTCGGGGAGGGCTGAACTTCACCTTAGCCGTTTGCGACTTACATACAGCCGAAATACGGCTGCTTAACCGGTGAAAAAACCCTTCTGTGCCAAGGAACAAACGGGCGTTGTTGCGACCCTGTCACAGCTCGGAAACATCACAGGTCAGGCATTGCCCCAAAGCAACCTAATTGGCGTCACGTTGTTTGGCTTAACAGCGCAGCGTTCGTAACGGGGATCAAAGATGAGGAAGTTTTTGCTCGGCACAGTCGCGCTGGCCGCCCTTGCGGGCCCGGCATTTGCGGCTGACATGCCGGCCCGCACCTACACCAAGGCACCGCCGCCCTATACCGCCCCGGCGCTCGTCTACAACTGGACCGGATTCTATATCGGCGGCCATGTCGGCGGCGCGTTCACCGACGGCACCAATCTGATGGGCAGCGACGCGCGCTTCATGGGTGGCGTGCAGGGCGGCTTCGACTATCAGTTCGCGCCCAACTGGGTGATGGGTATCGAGGCGCAGTACTCCTGGCTGCCGAGCTCCTCGAACAATGGCCTGACGTTCCCCGCCGGAACGGTTGTGACCGGCAATACCGACCAGCTCGGTTCGGTGACCGGCCGTCTCGGCTACACCTGGGGTCCGGCGCTGCTCTACGCCAAGGGCGGTTATGCCTGGCGCGACAACAACAACATCACGGCGGCGGTCGGCGGCGTGCCGGCGGCCTTCACCACCGATGGCGGTCACAAGGACGGCTACACGGTCGGCGCGGGCCTCGAATACATGTTCGCCCCGAACTGGTCGGCGAAGGCCGAGTACCAGTACTACAATTTCGGCAAGACCACCTTCACCAGCGGTCCGGCCGACGTTGTCGGCGCGAGCTTCCGGAACGACGAACACACCGTCAAGCTCGGGGTCAACTACCGCTTCGGCTGGGGCGGTCCAGTGGGCTCCCGCTACTGATTACATCGTCGTCGCATCGAGATCGAAAGGCCGGCCCTCGGGTCGGCCTTTTTTGTTGGCCGGCCGCTTGCTCGCGCCCCCATATTCACCCGATGTTCAGGCCTGATCGTGCAATGCAAAAAATAATTCCTGCATTGCACGGAACTTTCATCGTGATGCGCTATTGTGGGAACGCCGGGCTGGTGGACAAACAAACATGCGTAGCTTTGCGTTAGGGCTGATCATCTCTGCGGTCTCTGTGCCGTGCTTTGCCCAGACCATCCTCAAATCCGAACCCTTGGCGCTTGCGCCCTATGAGGTCGTGTTCGTGCAGGACGCCTCCTGTACGGCCGGCAAGGTGCTCAAGGTGACCGGGTCGATCCGCGGTCTGCATCGGCGGAAAATCTGCGTGTCGCTCGCCGCCGAACAGGCGTCGCTGGCGACGGCGACGCCGTAACGGCAGCACGACGGCCGCATCGGCATCCGGTCCGCCCCCGCGCACCGGACGATCCGCTGTTCCTCAGTTCAACCGCGGCTCCAGGCGTGCCTCGCGATCGGCATCGGCCTTGTTCTTGACCGGGTCCTCGTTCGGCTCGGGCTGGCACGGCCGGATCTCGTAGTCATTGTCCAGCACCGGGCGAGGCGAGGACTGCTCCTCCTCGGAGACGGCATCCACCACCAGGCCCGATTTCCGGGCAAGCTTCCAGACATCGGCCTCGGTCGGATAGGCCTTGCTCAGCTTGGCGTCTTGATAAAACAGCGCGTACGGCATTCGTCGTTTCCCCAAACAACCGATAACAACGCCAAGGCCCCTCCCGGGTTTCAGGCCAGATCGCCGTTCCGATCACGGAACCGTGAGCGAGGATCCAGGCAAGCATCTGAAAACATGAGTCATTTCGGACCTTTCGCCGGAGGGGCCTGAGTCCTTAATGAGCGGTAAACCCCGGAAAAAAGAATCCCCGGGACTCCTCGGGTAGAATCGCCGGATGTTCCGAGCCATGAGAGCGATCCACCAGCCCCCCTACGAACGCGTACAGCTCGCGCTTGCGGTTGTGCTGCTCGCAGCCTGCGCCGCCAACGTGGCGCTGGTCTGGTCGTGGCTTTAGGGAAAATCTGGCTTTAGCCCAAACCTGTATGTAGCGGCCCACGCGAAAACGCCGTGGCCGCGCGACGCCTCTACCGATTGACGGCCCCGCCATTCCTTCCATCATTGCCGGCAGGACAAGTGCCCGCTGCGGCCTGCGCGGACGGGCCGCGATCGGGGTGGAGCCGACATGATCGAGATGCTGAAGGAACGGGTCAATGGCGACGCCGGCCTGGTGCGGCGCGGCCGCTACCTCACCACGACCTTCCTGCTCGAGATCGGCAAGGCTGCCTGGCTGATCGCGATCCATGAGGGCCGGATCGTGGCGGTGACCAAGGGCCCGTTCGTGATGCCGTCGTCGTCGTTTGCCCTGCGCACCTCGGACGAGGAATGGGACAGGTTCTGCGAAAAGCGGCCGCCGCCGGGCTCGAACGACCTGATGGCGCTGATCAAGCGCCGCGTGCTGAAGGCCGAGGGCGAGCTGCAGATCTTCATGGCGAACCTGCGTTACTTCAAGGAGGCGCTCGGCAAGCTGCGCCGCGAGGGAGCGGCGGCATGAGCGCCAAATTCGAGCCGATCATCGGCCGCTACATGCAGCTCGAGCTGTCCGGCCGGCCGCACCGCGTCTATGTCGAGGAGGCCGGCGAGGGCACGCCGCTGCTCTGCCTGCACACCGCGGGCGCCGACGGACGGCAATATCGCGGCCTGATGAACGATGTCAGCGTCACGCGCAATCATCGCGTCATCGCCTTCGACATGCCCTGGCACGGCAAGTCGTCGCCGCCCCAGGGCTGGCACGACGAGGAGTACCAGCTCACCTCGGCGCAATACACGGCGATGATCCTGGCCGTGATCGATGCGCTCGGCCTCGACAGGCCGATCGTGATCGGCTGCTCGATCGGCGGCCGGATCGCGCTGCATCTCGCGCTCGAGCATCCCGAACGCTTCCGTGCGATCATCGGCCTGCAGGCCGGCGCGCATGTCGATCCCTATTACGACCTGAATTTCCTGCACCGGCCGGACGTGCATGGCGGCGAGGTCGCGGCCGCGATCGTCTCGGGTCTCGTCGGCCCCGATGCGCCGGACAAAGAGAGGTGGGAGACGCTGTGGCACTACATGCAGGGCGGGCCCGGCGTGTTCAAAGGCGACCTCTATTTCTACAAGATCGACGGCGATATCCGCGCCCGCATAGCCGAGATCGACACCAGACGCTGCCCGCTGTTCCTGCTGTCGGGCGAATACGACTATTCCTGCACGCCGGAGGAGACGCTGGCGGTGGCGAACAGCATTGCCGGCAGTGAGGCCACCATCATGAAGGGCCTCGGGCATTTCCCGATGAGCGAGAACCCAAGCGAGTTCTTGAAGCATCTGCTGCCGGTGCTGGAGAAGATCGGCGGCCGCTAGAGCGCTTTCAAGCGAAGTGGATACCGGTTCGCGCTCAGAGAACGCGTCAGAACGAGGGGCGCCGCTCTCGACCGCGTATGGCGCGGTGTGACAGACTGCGTCATTACACGAAAAGGTTACGCGGGAGGTTTACATGCTTCCGAAGGCTGAAGCGGCATATTTCGCGATTGCCGACATTTCCGGCTATACCAACTTCCTCGCGGCGGTCGAACTCGACCATGCGCAGGACATCATCGCCGATTTCATGGACGTGGTGGTGAAAGGGCTGCGTCCGCCATTTCGCCTCGCCAAGTTCGAAGGCGACGCCGCCTTCGTCTACTCGACCGGGACAATCGACGGCTCGCTGCTGCAGGACGCGATCGAGGGCGCCTATCTCAAATTCCGCAGGCGGTTGCGTGACGTTCGCCAGGCCTCGACCTGCGAGTGCAAGGCCTGCGTCGCGATGGGCGATCTCGATTTCAAGTTCGTCGTCCATCACGGCGAGATGGTGAAGCAGAAGATGGGCGGCAGGGAAGAGCTCGCCGGGCGCGACGTAATCCTGGTCCACCGGCTGCTCAAGAACACGGTCGGCGAGAAGCTCGGCGGGCGTGCCTACGCGCTCTACAGCGACGCGGCGATCCGCGCCATGGGCGTCGATCCGGTGGCGCAAGGTCTCATCCCGCATCAGGAAACCATCGACATCATCGGCGACGTGACGCTGTGGGCGCGCGATCTCGAAGCGGCGTGGCAGGAGGACGACGCGCAAACGCGGATGGAGGTGACGCGCGAAGACGCCTACGCGATCCTGGAGTTCGACATCGCCGCGCCGCGGCAAACGGTGTGGGAGTTCATCACCGTGCCCGGGCAATGGATGAAATGGTGGGATGCCGACGACATCATCGAGGAGTCAGGCAAGGGGCGACGCGGTGTCGGCACCAAAAACCATTGCGCGCACGGCAACCATACCAACGTCGAGGAAACGCTCGACTGGCGTCCGGACGATTACTTCACGGTCGGGATCACGCTGCCGGTGCCCGGAGCGCCGCGCATCATCATGACCCGCGCCGTTCTCGACGGCCCGGACGGAACGTCCCGTTTCGAGTTGCGGATCGCCAAGCCGAAGCCGAAGGACAGGGCGTTCCTCGATGGCGCCGCGGCCAAATTCGCCGAGCGCATGACCCAGGCGGTGGCCGACCTGCGATCGATGCTGGAAGACAAGCAGCCTGCCGATGACGCCATGGAAGAGCCGGTACCGGCGCGATCGAGCGGACGCTTCCTGACCGAGCCGGTGAAATCGGGCGCGCGGGGCTGAAGGTCAGCGAACGTCCGGAGATGAGGGCGCCGGTTACTTGCCGGAGCGCGGCAGGTCGCTGTTGTCGCGGATCGCGGCGCGGACCTTGGCCATGGTCGTCGTGCAATATTCCTCGCGCTCCCTGAGGAAACGCTGCTGCTGCGCGCGGAAATTGGCCACCCGCTCGCGCACCTCGGATCCGAAGTCGCCGCTGATGTCGAGCTTGGCAAATTGCGGCGGCTGCGCCGGCGGCGGGGGGACCTCGACGACGGTCACCGTCAAAGGCAGCGGCGCGGGGGGCAGGCCTTCGAGCACGGTCGGCACCGGCAGCGGCGGCGGCATGACCACCCTTTCGACCTCGGCCGTAGGCTCGATCTCCAGGGCGGGCTTTGCCTCCACGGCGGGCTTTGCGTCAAAGGCTAGCTCTGCGTCAAACGCTGCCTCGATCACGGCCGCCGCGGTGGCGGGCAGCGGGGCGGGTGCCGCAGCGGTCCGCGGGGCATGCGCCGGCTCCTCGGCGTCGGGCAGCTTGCCCTTCACCGACTGTACGAAAGCCATTGTCTGCGCGATCAGGAGATCGCGTTCCTTCATCCACTTCATGGCGCACCTTGGGCGCGCGGATTGCAGCAGAGCAACCCCGCGGAATCAAGCACTCGCCATCATGATGGTTGATGAAGACGCCTGTTTTGCAGGCACGGTGACAAAATTGTGACGTGAGCTGTACGCGAGGAGGGTCAGCGCTGGTGCGGATTGGTGTTCGGGACGAACGGGGTACCGACGATCCGGACCGGCGTCTGGGCCAGTGCCCGGCTTGGGGCCGGCGCCTGATTCGCGGCCGGCCGGGGCGCGGCGCTCGCCGGCGCGGGGGACGGATCGAGCAGGGCGACGATGCCGGCAGCGGCCACGCTCAGCAGCGTGAAGCCGCCCAGAAGCATCAAATTGCGGTTGGTTTCGCGGACCCTCATGCGGGGAAAATCGCGTGAGAGGGCATAATGTTCCGAACAAATCCTCAGACGCTTTCGCGCGGTTTGGCGGCAGGCTTCAGAAAGTGCGTCAGGAGCAGACCTGGAAGCTTGGGCCGTCGGCCTCGCGAGGTGCTTCCTGGCCGCGATCGGCCCGGTGTGCGGGCGGGTTGAGCCTAGTGAGCCATCGCCTGGGCGGGTGCTGGTTCGATGCTGCGGGCCTCGATCTGGTCGGCATAGCGGCCATACTCCTCGGCCATTTCGAGCAGCTTTTCGCGCACTGCGGCGTCGGTGACCTGGCGGGCCAGCCGTCGCGCCTGATCGGACTGGAAGCGATAATGGGCTGTGTCGGACATCGTAGGCTCCTCACACATGTGTAAGGGCCGTCCGGCAAAGGTTCATCAAGCCGTCATGGAAGGGAAGGCGGCATTGAAGGGAAGCGTTATTGAAGGGTGTTGGGCCGATCGGTCACCGTAGCCGTGACCGGGTGGCCGGGCTTGTCCTCGCGGACCTCGACCTCGAACCAACCCATCTCCTTCAGCTCGCGCGCCTTCTTCTCGGCCGCGTCTTCGCTGTCGCGCTTCAGCACGATTTGACTGGTGCCGTCCCGGGCAAGGATCAAATAGGTCATTGGCTGAGTCCCATCCCACATTCTGCATACCGCGTTTCGGGCTGCAAGGACAGAAACAAGGCAAGGGATGGGGATGCTACGGGGATGACCCCACGATTCCTGCCAATGACAGGGCGTCCGGCTGTTCCCGGCTGCTGTCGATATCGACCGGCTAGGTCGGATGATCGCCGACATCCGCGGCGCGCTTGGGTTGCGTTTCGCGAAGCATGCTGAGATGACGGTCATCATCCAAAATTGCTGGCGAGCGAGCGAGGTTCCTTCGACGAGTCACCTGTGCCTTGCGTACTCGCGTGCGTGCCGTCGACGGTGTGAGCCATCTCGTGGAGACCGGAAGACTACGGCCTCCGGTAAACGTTGTGGGTAATCCAAGCGAGTCTCTTTGATTGAACCGCGAATACATGCTCGGCTTGGTCCAAGGACAATGCGCGGCGCAAGCCGTGTCGATATGGATGGAGGACTCGATGCCCAGGCACTTCGGTTTGAAGGCAACACCGGCGGCGGCACGGTCGGCATTCACGGGATCATCAAGAGATTTGCAGCAGCGGACTGCGTCGGCATCTGCGTCGAAGAACCGTGCTGCGGCCAGTTCGCCGGTGTCAAAGCCCGCTTCGCCATGTTCGGAGCTGCCGTATTCTCCGACGAGCTGGCGGGGCTGCTGCGGACGACGGTCGATCTCGGCCGAATGATCTGCGCGCGACGTGGCTGACCGGCCGGTCTTCATAGCTCTGACGGCTCGTGCGTCTTGTCGCGATCCAGGTCCAGGCGATCGATGCGTTCGTCGATCAGCCGATTCAATCGCTCGTCCCGCAGCTTATCCTTCCTGTACAGCCCGCCATGCAGGCGATAGGCGACGAGCAGCAGGACAACAGCAACGCCGACGAGATAGTAGGACCAGTTCATCATTGGAACCGCGCTTGGCTGTGTCCATTGTGAAACAAGTGAGCTTCGGCAACTCTGCCAGGCAGCGCGACCGGCGGCTCGTCAGCACAATCGCAGGGTCAGCTCAATTGGCGCCCGCGAGGATGAACAGATTATTGTAGACGGGCAGTGCAATGAGGGCGACCACATAAGCCATCTGGCGCTCGCTGTTGCCGTGCCAAAGCAACCATATCACGAGGTAGGTCAAACCCAGTTTGGCAATAAGCCACCATTCGCCCAGCCACTCCTGGGTGAGCCACATGAACGGGTTCAGTTCGCCCATTCCCCGCTGCAGGATCTCGTTGGTGGTGATGAGATCCGAGTAGCCCATCAGCAGGGCACAGACCAACAGCATTGCCTTCAGCAAAGACGTCCTTGCCCGCAACTGCTTTTCCGTCATCCGGTGCCTGCCCGAAATCCGCTTGTGGCTCCCCGTCGGGCAATTTTGCGGAATGTTTTCAGCGAGTGCAAGCCTCCACGACCTGGTTGTCCAACACTCCGCTCGCCAGGGCGACCATGTTGGGTACCCCGTACAGAGGCACGGCCCACCGATCCGTCTGATTGATTTCGTGAAAAGGTGGTGCCGGCTGAGGGGATTGAACCCCTGACCTTCAGTTTACAAAACCGTTTTTTTTTATCAATCAATACAGCGCCCTAAGCGATCCGTGTTGCGCCCGTGTTGCGCTTAGCTTCCAAGCAGCCGTGCCTGGATGTCCTCGGCCGCGCGCCGATCGGCATCGCTGTCCTTGAAAAGGCGGCCGTATCGGTCGAACGTCAGTTGGATGGTTGAATGTCCCATCAGCTTCTGAATGCGCTTGGGATTCATTCCCCGTTCGATCCAGAGCGAGGCGCAGGCGTGACGAAGCGCGTGAATCCCGTACTTGGCCATAGCGATGATCTGCGGCTTGCCTGCATCATCCAGCACGGGCTTATCCCCGTCCAGCACGGGTTTTGCTCGGTGACGCTGGCGGCCATTTGCAGGGGCTCGAAACCGCGGGGCATCATGTTGCTGTGGGACTCGACGCCGCCGACGCCGGTCGGGAAGACCAGCCCCAGTTCGCCCTTGGGGCAAGTAAGCTTCCACTCCCGCGGACTATTTAGGACGATCGGTGCCATCGGGATCGACCTATGGGCGCTCTTGGATTTCAGGCGCCCGATCTTGTGAAACTCGTCGGCGCGCTGGCTGATGCTGATCTCTCTCGTCTCGAAGTCGACGTCCGTCCATCGTATGGGTTGAGCTTTTTCGTGATCTTGCCGAGATCGATGATGATGTGACCTTCGGCATCAGACGTTTTCAGCAGGCCCGCCAGTCCTGCCGGTTCGGAGAATTGGGTTGAGTAGCCGCCAATGTCATGTGGCGACTGATCGATCAGGCGCTGACTTCTTATTCGAACGCCACGCCCCCCGCATTCGCGCAGCCGGACTATTTCTGCGGCGTCTCGGGCAGGGCCGCACCGAAACCCCCGCCAGGTGGCTGGCTGCCTACCTGTTGCAACGACACATCAGCTGTCGAGCGATGTATTGATGCCGAGGAAATCCCTTTGACTGATCGCCGACGGCTCGCTTTTCTGTGCGGATTATGTTTGACGCACTGATTGCATTACTTCTCATTTTGAGCGTTGGCGTGATTGTCGCTCACGCGATCGATGCATTGAGATCGCGGCATCGGGGGTGACCGTGTATTGCACTCGCAACGGGGCATAAACGCCTGCTGCGAACATATCCCGGCTTCGCCGTCTGGCGGCATAACCGCAGACGGAAAGGGAAACGGCCCCGCTCGGGGCGATCGACCGGGGCCGTTACCGGGATGCGTGGCTTTTTGGCCTAGACTCACCCCACCAGAATTACAGTGGGAATAATTGTTCCAATGATGATGTGCCTGTGTCCCAATCCGCTCTTGCGAATGTCGTAACTTGGACAGCGGCGCCAGATTGAGGCCAAGGCCGAAATTGGGCTGCGTCTTTCGGATTGAAGGCATCAGTCGCTTGCGCGGGTAGGCGATCGAGTACTTATCGAAGCCGTGGCGATGTGTCGTCGAAATTTCTCACGATCAATAAAGCTGCTGACGAGCCCCATACCCTTAATACCACCAATGGGTGATTCAACGCACGGTAGTTCCATGCTATAGAGCATCCGCTGAATTAGAGCTTCAGCATAGGAAACTATCCCGCCCGGTGGCTTCGGTCACCGGGCTTTTTTCTAGCCGCTAATCACGTTTCAGATAGCCTTTTTTCTTCAGATGGTCTGTCAGCAGCTTCTGGATGAATGAGGAGAGAGAACGAGAGTCTGCAGCGGCCGCCTTAGTGGTGGCCCTCTTGACCTCTGGCAGGAGCCTGATTGAGACAGGGCGTGTTTTCGGGTTTTTGACGGGAGGCCTTCCCATATTGCACACTGATCGAAGTTGGACGAGGCGAACGCTCTACCATTGCTGTGCAATCTCTTCAGCGGGAAATTTTCCCGGCATGTTCCGGGACGGATTGGCGAGTTCCGCATAGACCAAAGATGCATTGTCTAGCGCGGGCTGGTTTTCGGAAACTAGCTGTACGCAGCGGTGCACGCTACACGCATGCGGAACTACAGCACCAGCGTCGGGTAGGGGCGCTGGTGTTTTTTATGGACTCTGGTCGCTGACGCTATTCAGCCCGAAACACCCTTGGCGAAATTGATGATCTCGCCCCAGTCCATTCGAGTATCGACCCAGCCGACCTTGCCGCAGGCGGTGCATTTCAGATGCGCTGAGATATCGTACCAATCCCAGTCCGGAAGGTCGGCGAGCTTCAGCCGGCCGTTGTGATGCTCACAGCCGACGCAGCAGACCAGCACCGTTTTGAAGCCGGCGTTGCGATCGACCGGAGCAGTCCAGGCTTGCGGCGCCAGGGCATGCCCCAATGAATCGCGCAAATCCAGCATCAGGTGAAGCCGCTACGCCTCGCGGGACAGGAGGCGAAGATCACAACGGATTGGTCAAGGCGCGCCAGGACACGAAACAAAGAACGCCCGGCAACCTTGCGGCAGCCGGGCGGTAACGAGTTTCCATGTTGCAGTCCGTGTATCTAAACATTTCTGGCTGACGCCAACCTTACGAACCGAACATGCTTGGTGCGGGAACACCGTGCTCTCCCGGAGTCCTCAATCCCTGTGCATAAGCGTAGCTTGCCGTTGCCGGGGCAGTCCTGTTTTCACCGCACGAGGCTTTTCGAGAATTCCCCTCGGCTGGGGGCCGCACGACGCGAGGCGGCCCCTTTCTGTTCGGCGGACGGGTGAGGCGGCCTCAGCGTTCGTTCCAACGCGCTGGGGCCGTTTCTTTAAGCGTCCAGCGTTTGCGCGTTCGGCCGACTTGGCTGAGCGCCAACTGAGGCAGCCAGAAGGGCTTAGTCACCATGCAGCCGAAGATCAAAGAGCGCATCTGCCCAGCCTGCAAAGGAACGGGCGTCCAGCCGATTGCGCAGGCGGTCCAGCCGGGTCACAGAATTTATCCGGTCAAATGCGCGGCCTGCGAAGGCAAAGGCAAGATCAGGGACGGGGCCAACTGAGGGGGCCTTAATGTTTCGCGCCGTTTTTGCGAGAGATCAGGGACACGCAAAACAGCCGTTCGGTTGCGGAGCGAACCTCGATCGCCATATCGGGCCGTTCGTTTGAAAAAATTGAGTCTTTGGCCATTCCGATGAGCGCTTGCATCGCGTCGATCTCTGCGGATTTTTGATCGGTAAAATTGAGCCCTTCTTCATCTGCAAAGAACTCGCCTCCGCATTGAATGTCGAAGAAATAGCGGTCCATGTAGGGCACTCCACCGTCCATGAAAGGCGGGAGCGCATAGAAACTCTCAGCCACCGACGCCTGAAGATCGCGTGCCGGTGATTCGGGATAACGCGGGTGTGAAGGAGATGGTTGCTAAACCGGCGGCTTTAATCCCGGTGACATCAGCCACTCTGTCAAATGGGCGGCCACCTCGTCATGCCGGGCCTTCCTCAGCATGGCTTCTTTTTTCGCGGATGGTGGAAGCGTCTTGGCTTCCTCGCGCAGGCTCTGCGCCTCCTCAGTGAGGCGCTCCTCTAGTGACTGGGTTTGCTTGAAACGTCGCCGCTTTTGCATGGCGATGCTCCCTGAGGTTAGGCGGGAGCGCGATGACGGCGTTCTCATCACCGATAGTAGCCAAGGGCGGGGCGGTGATGGGACGTTAAAGCACCACTGATGCCTTTGGTTCTGTCCACCTGTGAACACAACGGCAAATAAAGGTCCGCTGTCGCGCCGGAACGCAGGTCACCCACGGAAACCTCGGAAAATTCAAACTGAGAACCCTTTTAATCAGCGCCCATCGAGCGCATGGCGTTATCGGTCATTTGCTTCCGATAGGCCGCGCGCACTTTGAGGCGCGCTTTCGCGAACATGGTCACGCCGAGAAGTACGAGAAAAGCTACGGTGCCGATAGCTGCCATCGTCGTCGAGCTCCCGGTGATCTCTTCCGAGATTCTGAATCAACCAGAGGCTGTTATCAAGGGAAAAATTACCTGAAGTCGCGGCTCCCTCATTCCCGGAGGCGGCGCTCCGACAAGAGAAGAAAGAGACAGACGATCGGCTAGAGTTGGTGCAGTGGAAGATTGAGCCATCAGACGAGCTTCGCCAACACGGCGCTGAAATCGTCGCGGCATTCGACGAATGGTACGCCCGGAAGCCCCGCGGATACGGGAAGTTGGAGCGGGAAGAGAAGAGGGCCTCGAGAGAGAGCTTCGAGTTTGAACAGAGGGTCCTCAGTACGCCGGCGAAGACGTTAGAGGGTCTCAGGGCGAAGATCCGTTGTGCTGATGCCTGGGTGCGGGGGAAAAGGTCACCAGTATGGACGGCGCCGCCGAGGCGATCGCACTCTCCATCTTTGAGGACATCGAGAACATGATCGTGGCCGGTGCCACCTAAGCTGCGCACAAAGTACGCCGCCGGGCTCGAAATACATTGTCCCGGCGGCGTCATTGTTTTCCAGCGCTGGGCCATGAATTCCCAGTGCCGTTAGCTTAGCAAATGCGAGGGCAAATGACTGTTGCCCGACCCACACAGGATTAAGAAAGAGGAGCCGGCAAGTTATGGGGCAGGGCGCCGGCTCCTCCGAAACGGAACCGCCAAGACGTTCAAAAACCGGTCCCGTCCCTCCGAGAAGCCTGCGCCGGCCTGCTTGCTGATTTGCTAACGGCCTCACGCGGCCGGCGGATAATGGATATCGTTTTCCGGCGAGCCGGATGGTCTTCATGAACGCTTCACAAGCAGCCCGGCTTTAGCCGCATCGATCGGAGAAGACCATCCATGCCGCCTCCGGTGCAGTCGACGGTGCGAGTTGGTTTTTCTTCCTGGTCGGCTTGATCTTGTTTGGCACTAGCGGAGTGCTTTCTCTTTTTTGGATTAGGATCGGTCGCTTCATGCCGGTGTCGAGCGAAAATAGGAGGGGGCTCGGGGGCAGATATCGTTTCGGAAGCTGGCGGCGGCGCTGACAACGCGATCGGTGGCGTCGGTGCCTCGGGAGGGGCAGCATTGACGACGGTATCGCGCTCGGGAATGAGTGACAGCCTGTCGGCCTTCCCGACGCTCTCGGTCACCGGATACTCAACGAGCGGCGTCGGCGCGGATCTCCCAAGTGCCGCAACCGCACCCACCCCGACCAAACCAACTATTCCAACCACTAAAATGCGGATCCACATTAAATGGCTCCTGACCAACGCAAACGAAGCGCAATCACTTCCGAAAAACCGCAGCCTTCTGTCGAAGTTTGCCGAGAATAAGGCTCCTTGCTGGATGGCCTGTCGTGGAAACCAGAAGGCCATCGTCATTCCAGAACAAAGCCTCGACAGCCATGTTGCGCCCGTGTTGCGTGGAGTGGTTGGTGATAACTGTCTATCAGATTGATTTCATTAATGAAAAACTGGTGCCGGCTGAGGGGATTGAACCCCCGACCTTCAGTTTACAAAACTGCTGCTCTACCGCTGAGCTAAGCCGGCGAAATGGGCGTGATTTGCGCGCTCGCATAGCAGACTTGGCGGGGCAGGACCAGAACTTGAAGGCCAGAACCCGGAAAGCCCGGATCGGCCGCTTCGCCGCTGCCAGCCCGGCCGCAAAAAGGCGGCCCGAAGGCCGCCTTTTGCGCATGTGCATTTCGCCCGAGCTACTGGCAGGGATGCTGGAGACCGTCGCTGCCGCGGAACCAGGTGCCGGGGGTGCAGACAAAGCCGTTCTGCCGGGCATATTCCTCGCCGCCGATCGGGGTGCGGGCATAGTCGGGGCCGCCGAACGGGGCGGTCGCGATCGCAGCCGCGGTGCCGACCGCGCCGCCGACCACACCGGCCGCGGCGTCGACGGGCCCGAACGGGCCGGGGTCAACCCGGTTGTAGCTGTCTTGCCAGCCTGGGTTCTGCCAGTCGCGGTCCCGCCGATAGATATGATGGCGATAGGTCGTGTCTGATCCCATCGCCCGGCATCGGGCGTCTGGTGTGGCATCGGAGCAGCGCGCGACGGTGCCGATCGTCTGTTGCGCCATCGTGGGGCTGGCCAGCGCTGATGCGAGCAGGGCTGCTGCGCCAAGGAAAGCACCATGGATTTTGAGTTGCGTCATGCGAGATTCTCCTCTTGTCGTCGTCGAGAGCTAATCTCGCCGTGCCGCGACTGTTCCGGCGCGGCCTTGCCCTGCGTTCAAACCAGTGTGAAGTTCCGCAACACTCGCGCATGATCCGTTCCGGATGATGCTGTCTTGACGAGAATTGCATGCACACTGGTGACATCGACTACGCCGCCGGCGACGCCAATTTGCGCGGCTATCTTGCGTTCAAGGACCGCGGCGTAAAGCGTCCCGGCGTGCTGGTGTTCCACGAAGGACTCGGGCTCGGCGATTTCGCGATGGAGCGGGCACGCAGGCTTGCCGAGCGTGGCTATGTGGCGCTTGCCGCCGACATGTTCGGCGAGCGGCGGCAGGCCGCCGATCTGCAGCAGGCGATGGCGCTGATCGGTCATTTGCGCACCAATCCTGCCACGCTCCGCGCACGGGCGCGCGCCGCGCTCGCGACGCTCACGGCCTTGCCCGAGGTCGATGCTACCCGTTGCGCAGCGATCGGCTTCTGCTTCGGCGGCACGGTCGTGCTCGAGCTCGCGCGCGACGGCGCCGACCTCAAGGCCGTCGTCAGCTTCCATGGCGTGCTCTCGACCACGCAGCCTGCGGCAGCGGGTGCTGTGAGGGCGAGCGTGCTGGTCTTGACCGGGGCCGACGATCCGCTGGCGCCTTCCGACCAGGTCGCGGCGTTCGAGAACGAGATGCGCGCCGGCAAGGTTGCCGACTGGCAGGTGATCAGCTACGGCAACACGCTGCACGGCTTTACCAACCCGACCGCCGACGGCTCGATCATGAAGTCGGCGCTCTACGACGCGCGGGCCGACCGCCGCTCCTGGGTGGCGATGCAAGGCCTGTTCGACGAGGTGCTGGTTTGACGAGTTGCCGGCCTGACAAGATCGGCGATGTGGTGTTTGATCTGCCGTCACGCGCCGGCGCGGGGGATTGATGTTCGGAATCTTGAGTCTTGGTTTTCTGCTCGGCATGCAGCATGCGCTGGAGCCGGATCACATCGCGGCGGTATCGAGCATCGCGGCGCGCCGTACCCATGTCGGTGACATCGTCAAGCACGGCCTGACCTGGGGCCTCGGTCACACGCTCACGCTGTTCGTGTTCGCCGGCGCCGCGATCCTGCTCGGGCACGCGATCCCCAAGACGGTGGCGCAGCCGATCGAGACCGCGGTCGGCGTCATGCTGGTCGGCCTCGGTGCGCATGTGTGGTGGCGGCTGTGGCGCGATCGCGTGCACTTCCACACCCATTCGCATGGCGACGGCAAGACGCATTTCCACGCCCACAGCCACGCGGGCGACATCCTGCCGCACGTCCGTGCCGCACACAGCCATGCCCACGGCTTCCGCTGGCGCACGCTGCTGGTCGGCCTCATGCACGGCATGGCGGGCTCGGCGGCGCTGTTGGTGCTGACGGTGTCGCAGGCGCCAAACCCGGTGATCGGGCTCGGCTATGTCGCGCTGTTCGGCGTCGGCTCGATGATCGGGATGGGCGTGCTGTCCAGCGTGATCGCGGTGCCGCTCGCGGCCTCCGCGCGCTGGCTGACCTGGGCCAATCGCGGCCTGCAAATGGCGGTCGGCGCGGTCACGATCGCGATCGGCATCCACGCGATCATCGAGAATGCCTTCACCTGAAGCACAGGCGCGCCGTTAACGATTCCTGATCCCGCACGGCCGCATTGACCGGATGCGGATGCTTACGCGTTAGGCTTACCGCCAGTTTGGCCCGCGCCCTTAACCCTTCCGCCAAACCGTTGGATTAGGCTGCGGATGGAACAATTTGGGACGCTGGGTGAACATGCGCGGAAGTCTTGCGCTGGCGATATTGGCTGCGATGACCTCGACGGCGCTGGCTGGCGGCGGCTTCGACATCGTCGTGCCCAACCGCCCCGGCGTGCCCATCATCATCAATGGCGTCGACGCGTCCTACGCCGTGGTCGAAAGCGCGATGGGCTTGGCCCGTAACGACTCGATGGTGCCGACCGTCTATGGCGGCCGCCCGATCGCTCCCGAGCCGAATGTCGGCCATTATTATCCGAGCCTCGGCCGCATGCCGGGTTACGGCCGCCTCGAGATCGAGCCGCCGGCCAACCGCCGCCTGCCGCAGCCGGCCGAGAGCTATCATGAATCGTGGGGGGCGCAATCCGCGCCGCTGCCGGCACAGTCCAACGTGCCGGTCGATCCGCCGCCGGTGATCTACGCGCCGCAGTTCAACGGTCCGCGGCCGCTGCCCGGTCCGGTCCCGCGGCCACCGCGTCCCCGAGGCCCCTAACCCAACTGCCCAAGATCAACAGCCCCTCGCGGGGCGCCTTCATAGCCACCAAGAGCTACGCGACCAACAGAGAGACCATCAGGAGAGAGTAATGCGTCAAATGATCAAAGGACTGATTGCGGCCGTGGCCGTCATGGTGACCGCGCCCGCAATGGCGTGCGGCTTCAACCCTTGCGGCTATTCCGCGCCCGTCGTGAATTACGGCTGCGGCGGCTGCGGTGGCTACGGCTATGGCTATGGCGGTTACGGCGCGGTCGAACGTCTGCCCGACCCGGATGCGGCCTATCCCGGCGCAGCGCAGCAGTACTATTACGTCAACCAGGGACCGGCCTACACCGGCCCGGGCAATTGGGCGCCGCGTCCGTACTACCGCGAAGGCTATGGCCGCCCGTATTACGGCTATCGCCACTACGGCTACCGCCATCACTATCGGCCGTACCGTCCGCACTACGGCTATCGCTACGGCTACGCGCCGCACCGCTACGGTTACGCGCCGCATCGCTACGGCCATCCGGTGCTGCGCCGCTACTACTGATCCGACGATCGGTGAACAGAGATCAGCGCCCGTTCGCGTCAAGCGAGCGGGCGTTCTCGCTTACATCAGCCCGAGCCGGCTGGCGCCGATATAGAGCGCGAGCACGCAGGCGTTCGACACGTTGAGGCTCTTGATCTCGCCCGGCATGTCGAGGCGGGCGACGACGCGGCAGGTCTCGCGCGTCAATTGCCGCAAGCCCTTGCCTTCGGCGCCGAGCACCAGCGCGAGCGGTTGCTGCAGCGGAACCTTGCCGAGATCTTCCGAGCCCTCGCTGTCGAGGCCGACGGTCTGGAAGCCGTGATCGTTCAGTTCGTTGAGCGCGCGCGCCAGATTCTGCACGGTCACCATCGGCACCAGCTCGAGCGCGCCTGAGGCGGACTTCGCCAGCACGCCGGTAGCCTCCGGGCTGTGGCGGGCGGTGGTGACGATCGCCTTCACCGCAAATGCCGCGGCTGAGCGCAGGATGGCGCCGACATTGTGCGGATCGGTGATCTGGTCGAGCACCAGCACGATGCCCTCCTGCGCCAGCGTGTCGATGTCAGGCGAGGGCAGGGGTTCGGCCTCCGCCAACAGGCCCTGATGCACGGCATCGGGGGTGAGGCGCCGGTCGATATCGCCGGGCCGGACGATCTCCGGGCTGACGCGGGTTGCGATGTTTTCGTCGGCGAGGCGTTTGGCGGCGTTCTCGGTGAGGTAAAGCTTGCGGATATGGCGGTCCGGGTTGGCAAGCGCCGCCGCCACCGTGTGCCAGCCATACAGAATCACCGGTCCGTCGGAACCGGATTCGCGCTCCCGCCGGGTCGGCGGACGGCCGAATTTCGGCCCTTTTTGGAAGGGTTTACCGCCCTTGCCTCGGAAATTGGGTTTGCGGTCACGGTCGCTCATGTGAGGCTTGTGTCACGGGTGTCGCAGAATGGCAATTTAACCGGCAAATTGCGCGCCGGCTTGGTTGACTTTGGGGACCGCCTTCGCCCATAAACGCGCCCGACCGCGCACCCGTTTCGGGTCGGCCGGTTATCAGCGTCATTTCGATGACCCGGTCCGCCGCCACTCGCGCGGCCGGTTCGACGCTGTTGGACGGGGGAGTGTCCCGAGTGGCAAAGGGAGCTGACTGTAAATCAGCCGCCTCATGGCTTCGCAGGTTCGAGTCCTGCCTCCCCCACCACGCTTCGCCCTGACGGGCTACGCGTGGCGCAGCCACGCCTGACCCGTCAGGGCAAAGCGTGTCCGGCGTAGCTTGAGCGCCAGCGAAAGCGAAGACGGACTGGCCAAGGGCCTCGTTTCCACGAACTTCAACTCGACACGTTACTCCCATTTCGCTGGGCATGCCGACAAGGCGTCTCGCACCGCCACCACGACTCACCCCCGCAACCCACGCCGCAGTAGCTTGGCGAAATCCTGTGCCATCCGCGACGGCGCCTCGTGCGTCGGGGAGAGGATCGCGATCTGGTACTGGATCTTCGGCTTGAACGGCCGGATGGCGAGGCCCTCGGTGAAGGGCTTGCTCACCACGGGATCGACGATGCCGACGCCGCGGCCCTCGGCGACGAACTGGCATGCGGTCGAGAAGAACTCGGTCTCCGCCACCACGTTCCAGCGCGCGCCATATTCGGAGAAGGCGGATGCCAGCTGCTGGTAGATCGGATCGCCGCGAAACAGCGTGACGAACGGGACGCCGTCGAGGTCATTAGGGGTGATCTGCTTCAGCTTCGCCAGTGGATGCGCATGCGGCAGCATGCACACGCACTCATACGAGAACACCTCCATGTGCGAGGTCGGATAATCCAGCGGGAGCTCGGCGACCGCGAGATCGAATTGCTGCGTCGAGATCAGCTCGCGGACGGTCGCGGAATTGCGCGTGATGATCTTGATCTGCAGCTCGGGCTTGTTCCTCGCGAACTGCGACAGCAGCCGCGGCAGCAAATTGATCGAAATGCTCGGATAGGCCGCGATCGCGAGGTGACCGCGCCGGCCGGACTTGATCTCGGCCGCAACGCGCGATGCGTTCTCGGCGGCTTCGAGGGCGCGCGCCGCCTCGACATAGAACAGCCTGGCTTCCGGGGTCGGTTGCAAGCGGCCGCCGCGGCGCAGGAAGAGATTGAGGCCGGTCTCGTGCTCGAGGCCCGCGATCATCGTGCTGATGCCGGGCTGCGACATGCCGAGCAGTTCGGCCGCCCGGGTCATGGTGCCGTGGAGCATCAGGGCGCGGAAGCATTCGAGCTGTCTAAGGCGCATGGGGCGACTATACGAATCTGCTATAATGGGCACAATTAATATTATTAGAATTACATGATGGGCGGTGCTCCAATGGCGCAACGAGCCATTGAGGAGACACCACGTGACCGCAGCACCCATCGATCTGACCCGCGCCCGTTTGATTCCGGCACGCAATGGCGTGGCGGCTCGCCTGGATGCAGGAGAGACGGTCATGGTCGTCAACACCCATGGCAAGCAGGTGGTCGACACCTGGGCCTTCAATGCCCGCGACACCGGCGAGTTCATGTCGATGGAGCACAGCCGTGCATCGATGCTGCGGCTCATCCCGCGCGTCGGCGACACGCTGACCACCAACCGGCGCCGCGCGATCCTCACCTTCGTCGCCGACACCACGCCGGGGATCCATGACACCTTGATCGCGGCCTGCGACATTCACCGCTATCGCCAGCTCGGCGCCGTCGGCCATCACGACAATTGCACGCAGAATCTGGCGCGCGCGCTCGAGACTGTTGGCCTGTCGGCTGCGGTGACGCCGGCTCCGCTCAATCTGTTCATGAATGTGCCCGTCGCCGACAGCGGACAACTGGACTTCAAGTCGCCCGTCAGCGAGGCCGGGCAGTATGTGGCGCTGCGTGCCGAGATGGACCTGGTCATCGTGTTCTCCGCCTGTCCGCAGGACATGGTGCCGGTGAACGACATGCGGCCGACCGACGCCCATTTTCTCATCGCCTGATACAGGCCGCGAAGAGAACCGATCATGCGCAAGCTGCCGCCGCTCAATGCCGTCCGCGCGTTCGAAGCCGCCGCACGCCATGAGAGCTTCACCGCCGCCGCCAATGAGCTCTGCGTCACGGTGACGGCGATCAGCCATCAGGTCCGGCAGCTCGAGGCAATCCTGGGCCACAAGCTGTTCGAACGCTCCGGCCGCGCGGTGGTGCTGACCGCGGAGGGCCACGCGGTGTTTCCCATGCTGCGCGACGGCTTCGACCGCATGGCGAGCGCCTTCGCCGCGATCCGGCCGCCGGCCGATGGCGATGCGATCACGGTATCGACCACGCGCGCCTTCGCCGAGCGCTGGCTGATGCCGCGGCTCGCGCGCTTCAACGCGGCGTTTCCTCACCTCGTCGTCCATATCGATGCGACCGAGGAGGTGCGGGCGCCGGGCACCGACGGCGTCGATCTGGCCATCCGCTACGGCCGCGCCGACCGCGCCGGCGAGAGATCGGTGCTGTTCAGCGATCGCTACATTGCGGTTGCGGCGAGCGCGATCTGTCCGCCCGGTTCTCGTCTCGGCATTGACGACGTCCGCTCGCGCTCGCTGCTGGCGTTCCGCTGGAAGAACGCCGCGCTGGATTCGCCGGCGTGGTCGGCCTGGCTCGGGGCGGCTAATCATGATCCCGGCCGGGACTTCCGCATCTCCTGGTACAGCGAGGAGCCGCTGGCGTTGCACGCCGCCGAGCGCGGGCTCGGACCGCTGTTGTGCAGCGATGCGCTGGTGGACGAGCAATTGCGTCAGGGCACGCTGCGCCGGCTCGACGGTCCCACGCTCGCGGGCTTCGCCTATCGTCTCGTCGATGCGCCGAGTGCTACCCGGCGCAAAGCGGTGACGGCGTTCATCGACTGGCTGCGGGCCGAGGCGGCCACCTTTCGTGCAGCTCCCGAACAGGTCATGACACGGGCTGCGTGAAATAGGGCAGGGTCTCGACGCGGACCTGGTAGGTGCCCGCCTTGACCAGGCCGTCGAGATGCGCGGCGATGTCCTCGAGCGATGCGAACCAGACCTTGCGTTCGGCAACGATCCGCTCGAGCCAGCGGTCCACGACGCGCCAGCGGGCGAGCCGGCCGGTCAGGAACGGGTGCCAGATCCCCATCCAGAATCCGCCGGCCTCATAGGCCGCCTCGAACTCCTCGAACGAGGCGGCAAGGCCGTCGCTCGGCGATTTGACCGGCATCATGTAGCCGATCTCCGCATAATGGGCGAAGGGCGGCCAATCGTCCGATCCCCAGTGCGGCGGCATCTCGTAGAGCGATCCGCGCGCGGTGCGCATCTGGTACGGGATGTCGTCGGCCATCAGCGACGAATCGTAGACAAAGCCGTGCTCGATCAGCAGGTCGATCGTGGTCTGGTTGGCGTTGTAGACCGGCGCGCGGTAGCCGCGCGGCTTGCGCCCGGTCATCGCGACATGGATGCCGAGCGCGCGTTCGAAGGCCTCGCGCTGCTGCGCCGAAGAAATCTCCGTCGGATCTTCGTGGATGTAGCCGTGATGGCCGATCTCGTGGCCACTCTTGAGAATGGCTTCCACCGCATCCGGATAGCGCTGCATGGTCCAGGCCGGCATGAAGAACGATTGCTTCAGGCCGAGGCGGCGATAGGTCTCCAGGATCCGCGGCACGCCGACGGTCGGCCCGTACCGTCCCATCGTGATCGGGTAGAGCCGGTCGAAGGAGTCCTGCGGCCGGGCGATGTGGATCAGACTGTCGGCGTCGACGTCGAATGTGATCGCACAGGCGCAACGCGCGCCGTTCGGCCAGGGGATGGGATTACGGATCATCGGATCATCCTCACGCGTCCGGCGGACAGCGGCGCATCATTCCGCCGCGACATCAACAGGCCCGTCGATTCCAAGACACTGCCGGACCAGCACCGGGATCGCGGCAAAGGCGTCGGCGACCGACCGCCGGTAGCGCTCGTCGTTGAACTCCTGATAGTCGACCGCGATCAGATGGCTCTCCTGCACCCCGAGATAGTGCGCGCAGGTGAAGATGTGCGTCTCCAGATGGTTCATGCTTTCCCGCACCCCGCCGGGGCCGAAGCCGAATTCGCCGCGCGAGCTCAGCACCACCAGCGTCTTGCCGCGCAGGATCGGCTCGAGCGGAAAGTCGCCGCGTGCGAGATCGAAGCTGAAGGTCTTGTCGATGCGGATCACTTTGTCGAACCATGACTTCAAGGCCGCCGACATGCCGTAATTGTGCATCGGTGCTCCGATCACGATGACATTGGCGCGTTCAAGCTCGTCGATCAGCTCGTCGGAGAGACGAAGTTCGTCATTCTGCTCGGCCGTGCGGTCGCCGGGCGCGGTGAATGCGGCGGCAACCCACGCCTCCGTGATCAGCGGCGGCGGGGCGCGGCCGACGTCGCGCGAGATGATCGTGGCGCCTGGCTCGTGGGTGAGCCAGTGCTCAACGAACGACTTCGAGAGTTTCCGGCTGACCGAGCGGTCACCGCGCGGGCTGGCATCGATATGCAGAAGGGTCGTCATCCCTGGCCTCGGCTGATTGGGGAGCAGTGCGTCGGCTCCACAATGACCGAGTACCTGGGGCAGCGTGATTGACGAATCCGGCAGCCAAGTTGAGAAAATCTCAACAGTGAAGCAGCGCGCCACGGTGACGTGGTGTGCGAGCCTGATTGCGGCGCGATCTGTCGCTGTTCAGCAGACAAACTTCACTCTCGACACCGTCTCAACCCGGCTTGAGGATTTCTCATTATCGCCTCAACGCTGCCTGCTGCTCAGATACCCCATCCCGGCCCAAACCAATGCGCCGGACAACGGGGGAAACATGTTGCTCAAGCAGACACAGCTTCCGGCACAGGATGAGGCCGGCTTCGATGCCCACGGAATTGAACCGGTGCCGGCGGCGCACCGCACGTCGTCATCGTTCGATCAGTTCTGGATCTGGACCGGCGCGAACATCGCGCCGATCAACTGGGTGCTGGGCGCGCTCGGCATCCAGCTCGGCCTGAGCCTGCTGCAAACGCTTGCCGTCATCGTTGTCGGCAATCTGTTCGGCGCGGCGTTGTTCGCCGCCTTCTGCCTGATGGGACATCGCACCGGCGTGCCGCAGATGGTGCTGGGCCGGCTGGCGTTCGGCCGCCGCGGCGCCTATCTGCCGGCACTGGCGCAAGTGCTGATGCCGATGGGGTGGGTCGCGATCAACACCTGGATCGTGCTCGACCTCTGCATGGCGGCGCTCGAGCGGATGGGGATTGGCGGCGGCGTCGAGCTCAAATACGCGATCGCGGTGCTGGTGATGCTGCTCCAGATCGCCATCGCGGCCTGGGGCTTCAATGCCATCAAGGTGTTCGAGCGCTACACCATGCCGTTCATTCTGCTGATCATGGCGGTCATGACCGCGCTCGCTTTTCTGCGCGTCGATATCAAATGGCAGTCCGCTGCTGTTACGGGCATGCCGGCATTCGCCGCGGCGACGCAACTGATGACCGCGATCGGCATCGGCTGGGGCATTTCGTGGCTCACCTATGCCTCCGACTATACGCGCTTCACCAGGCCCTCGCTCGGTGCCGCCAAGGTGTTCCGGGCGACCTTCCTCGGCATGTTCCTGCCGACGGTCTGGCTCGCTTTTCTCGGTGCGGCCATTGCATCGGCCGGCGCCGGCTCCGATCCGTCGAAGCTGATCATCGCAGCTTTTGGTGCGATGGCACTGCCGGTGCTGCTGGTGCTGGTGCATGGCCCGATCGCGACCAACATCGTCGTGATCTATTCGGCGGCGCTGTCGTCGCTGGCGCTCGATCTGCGGCGGCCGCGCTGGGTGATCTCGGTGCTGTCCGGCCTGATCGCCTCCGCGATCCTGTACGCCTTCCTGCAGTCGGGCGATTTTGCCCATGCCTTCGACAATTTCATGGTCGCGCTGATCGTCTGGATCAGCCCATGGGCCGGGGTCACGCTCGCGGACTTCTACCTGGTGCGACGCGGCCGGATCGATGTCGCCTCGCTCTACGAGGAGCCGGGCCGGGATCGTGATTTCAACTGGGCGGGGCTGATCGCCTTTGCTGCCGGCTTCGCGGCGGCGTGGGCCTTCCAGATGGGCACGATCAAGGCCATGCAAGGCCCGCTTGCGTTGGCGACCGGCGGGGTGGACCTGTCATGGCTCACCGGCATCGGTGTTGCGATGGCGAGCTACCTTGCGCTGCATCGGCTGTTTGGACGTCCGCTGGCGCGGAGCGTCCCGTCGCCGGCCGTGGACGCGGCATCGATCGAACCCGCGCCGACATCGACCTGACGGGGGCACGTCGTGCGCCGGTTCACTCCATGCGCGCGAACAGCTCCACCAGCGTCTCGCGCAGCCAGCGCTGCGCGGGGACGGTGTCGTTGCGCTGATGCCAGAACAGGCTGACGATGCGCGGCGGCGCCGGCAGTGGCACCGGCACCGCATGCAGATGGGGCGCGTGGCGGGACTGTGCGCTGAGGTCGCGCGGCAGCACCGCGATCAGGTCGGACTGGCGGACGATCTCGTAGGCGGCGTTGTAGTGATTGACTGTCGTGACCAGATTGCGTGACAGCCCGCGAGAGGCGAGGAACTGGTCGTAGGTCGGCAGCGTCTTGCCGGCGAGGCTGACATCGACATGCTTGGCGTTGAGGAAGCTGCGGGCGCTGAGCCGCTTCCTGTTCGCCAGCGGATGATCCCGACGCATCGTGCAGGCATATTCGACGGTCCATAGCGAGCGTGAGCGGATCGCGGCCGGCGGCTGCTGCGCCTCGTTGACATAGACGCTCAGCACGCAATCGACCCGGTTGTCCTCGAGCCGGTCGCCGATCTCCAGGATGGTGTTGGGCAAGGTGTGGATACGCGCGGACGGCGCGATTTCGCCGAAGCGGTTGATGAGCCGCGGCATCACCAGCGAGGACACGTAGTCCGACATCGACAGGCTGAACTCGGCCTCGGTGCGCCGCGGATCGAAGGCGTCCTCGTCGAGTGCGTGGCGGACGTGCTCCAGCGCGTCGCCGATCGGCTGCCACAGCGCCACCGCGCGCTGCGTCGGGCGGATCCCGCTGGCTGATCGTACGAACAGGGGATCGCCGAGCGCGTCGCGTAACCTCGCCAGCGCGTTGCTGACGGCGGGCTGGGTCATCGTCAGCGCGCTCGCGGCGCGGGTGACGCTGCCCTCGGTCATCAGCGCCTCGAAGACTTTCAGGAGGTTAAGGTCGAGCGTTCGGAAGGACACGAGCAATATTCACAATGGTGATGTGCCAGATAACAATTATAAATTATTCCCATAATATTGATTTGTCTATCATTCCCCCGGACTGACCTCGCGGCGCGTGCCGACCGCGGGGCGGAGGGGGCTATTTCATGTCGATTATTTCGGCGCGCATCGAGCGCCTGCCGTTCGCGCGTTTCCATGTGCACCTGCTGCTGATGGGCGGCCTGGGCTATCTGTTCGACGCGATGGATGCCGCCGTATTGGCGTTCATCCTGCCGGTGCTGCGCACCGCCTGGGGGCTCAGCAATGTCGAAACCGGCGTGCTCGGCAGCAGCACTTTCGTCGGCTATCTGTTCGGCGCGCTGCTCGCGGGGACGCTGGGTGACCTGATCGGCCGCCGTGCGGTGATGATGTCGGCGCTGGCGCTCTACAGCGTGGCCTCGCTGGTGAGTGCGACAGTGGATAGCTGGCCCGCGTTCTTCGCCGCGCGCGTCGTCGCCGGCATGGGCACCGGTGCGGAAAGCGCGATCATCGCGCCATATCTCGCGGAATTCGTGGCGCGGCGTTACCGCGGCGCCTTCACCGGCGCGCTCGCCGGCTTCTTCTCGTTCGGCTTCGTCGCCGCCGCCTTGCTCGGCTATTTCATCGTGCCTGCCTACGAGAACGGCTGGCGCATCGTGCTCGTCATCACCGCCATCCCTGTCGTGATGCTGCTGTGGTGGCGGAGGTGGCTGCCGGAATCGCCACGCTGGCTGGAAAGCCGCGGCAGGGTGCAGGAAGCCGAAGCGGTGCTCGACAAGGTCGAGGCGAGCTTCGCGCGCGAGGGCCGCGTGCTGCCGGCTCCGGTCGCCGAGCCCGCTGCGCCTGCCGTATCGTCGGGAACGCTGCTGAGCAATTTTGCGGCGCTGCTGGCCGGCCGCCAGGCGCGGATCACCACCATGACCTGGATCATGTGGCTGTCGATCACGTTCAGCTATTATTCGTTCTTCGTCTGGATTCCCGGGCTGCTGGTCCAGAACGGCATGAGCATCACCAAGAGTTTCGGCTATTCGCTGGCGATGTATTGCGCGCAGGTGCCCGGCTATTTCACCGCCGCTTTCTTCAACGAGCGGATCGGCCGGCAGTCCACGATCGCGACCTACATGATCCTCGGCGGCGCCAGCGCGCTAGGGCTCGCCTTTGCCGCGAGCGACGGGCAGATCATGACGGCTGGCCTGCTGCTGTCGTTCTTCATGAACGGCACCTATGCCGGCGTCTATGCCTACACGGCCGAAGTGTTTCCGACGGCGATCAGGACCACGGGGGCAGGGCTCGCGTCCGCGATCGGCCGCATCGGCGCGATCATTGCGCCGATCCTGGTCGGCTACCTCTATCCGAACTTTGGTTTCGCCGGCGTGTTCGGCGTCACCACGTCCGTGCTGTTGATTGGCGCCGTCACCGTCCTCTTGATGGGCGTGCCGACACGCGGCCGTTCGCTGGAAGACATCGCAAGCGAAGCCGCGTGATCGCGCAGGCTGCATCCTGACCGGAGACCACTATGCCTACCATCCTCTTCAAGAATGCCGCGCTGCTCGATCCGCTGCGGTCCGATCTGCTCGAAGGGCACCACGTGCTGGTCGAGGATCGCCTGATCAAGGAGGTGTCCGACCGGCCGATCGAGGCCTCGGCCGATCGCGTCGTCGACCTCAAGGGCAAGACCCTGATGCCCGGCCTGATCGACCTGCATGTCCACGCGGTCGCGGTCGAGCTCGACCTGTCGCAGCAGGCGCGGATGGCCAACGTGCTGGTGACGCTGCGCTCGACCATGCTGCTGCGGGGCATGCTGAAGCGCGGCTTCACCACCGTCCGCGATGCCGGCGGCGCCGGCTATGCGCTCAAGCAGGCGATCGACACCGGCCTGACCGACGGTCCGAGGCTGTTTGTGTCCGGCCGCGCGCTGAGCCAGACCGGCGGGCATGGCGACGGGCGCGCCCGCTCGGACTATCTGGCCGACCCGACCTGCTCATGCTGCGTGCGGGTCGGCGCGATCGCGCGCGTCGTCGACGGCGTCGATGCGGTGCGCAAGGCGGTGCGCGAGGAGCTGCAGATGGGCGCCGACCAGATCAAGATCATGGCGTCGGGCGGCGTTGCATCACCCACCGACCCGATCGGCGCGTTCGGCTATTCCGAGGACGAGATCCGCGCCATCGTCGCGGAAGCGAAGGCGCGCCACACCTATGTGCTGGCGCACGCCTACACCGCGGAAGCGATCGAGCGCGCGGTGCGTTGCGGCGTGCGCACCATCGAGCACGGCAATCTGGTCGACCTTCCGACCGCGCGGCTGATGGCGGAGCAGGGCGCTTACGCGGTGCCGACGCTCGTCACCTATGAGGCGCTGGCCACCGAAGGCGCTAAGTACGGCCTGCCGGCGGCGAGTGTCGCCAAGGTCGCCGACGCGCGCGACGCCGGCTTGCGCTCGCTCGCGATCTACCGCGAGGCCGGCGTCAAGATGGGGTACGGCAGCGATCTGCTCGGACCGTCGCAGCGCTTGCAGAGCGACGAGTTCCGGATCCGCGCCGAATTGCTGGGCCCGCAGGCGGTGATTGCGAGCGCGACCATTATCGGCGCCGAGGTGCTCGGCATGGAAGGCAAGCTCGGCCGCATCGCGCCGGAGGCTTTCGCCGACCTGCTGGTAGTAGAGGGCAATCCGCTGCGCGATGTCACCTGCCTGCTTGGGCAGGGCGAGCACATCCCGCTGGTCATGAAGGCCGGCAAGGCTGAGGTCGACCGGCTGGGCGGATAGGCTCCACTTGACCTCGCCCCGCGTGCGGGGAGGGCGAGCGTGCGTCTGAATGATTTCGGAATTTTGGAAATCTATCCGTGAGTTGCCCGACGTGTCAAGTAGCCTGGTCGAGCGCTGGCCACCGCCGGCTACTTTGCATGGGGTTGTTTTCGATATTTTGGCAACCCGTTCCTTTACGCTCTCGCCGTCACCACACCACGCGGAGGCCCGCGGTGCCCTTCGAGCGGCTCGGGCAGCCCGACTAGCTCGATCACGATACCGCTGGCGGCGTTGACGTGGCCGGGCGGAAGCACGACATACCGGTTGCCGACCCCACCCGCCGCTCCGGAGCCAGCCATGAACGCGCCCAACATCGATTCCGTCCCGTCGCAGTCCGACGGCGACGTTGTGAGCTGGTTGACCAACCAGACGCGCGACCAGCGCTTCATCGACAACATCTTCGCCGAGCTCTGCATCCGGCTGCAGGGCGCGGGCATTCCGCTGAAGCGGGCGACGATGAATCTCCTGATCCAGCATCCGCAATGGCTCGGCGCCCGGATCATCTGGGCCGATGGCAAGCGTGAAGCCGAGATCACGCGGGTCGACTACGATGTCCAGCAGCGCTCGGAATATATCGGCAGTCCGGTCCACGAAATCCATCAGGGTGCCGACGAGGTGCGCGAGAAGCTCGAACGTGACCCGTCACAGGGCCGCAAGCACGCGCTCTATGACGACATGCGCGCGCAGGGCTTGACCGACTATGTGGCCTGGGCGCTGCTGCACACGCTCGGCAAGCGGCATGTCGTGACCTTCGCGACCGATCGTGCCGGCGGTTTCGATGACGTCCACATCGCCGAGCTGCGGAAGGTGCTGCCGGTGCTGGCGCTGGTCAGCGAGATCCGGATGAAGAACCGCTTGGCGCGGACTCTGCTCGAGACCTATGTCGGGTCGCATGCCGGCGAGATGATCCTGGCCGGCGCGACGCGGCGGGGCAGCGGCACCACGGTGCGCGCCGCGATCATGATCTGCGACTTGCGGGATTTCACCCGGATCTCGGATAGCTGGCCGCGCGATGACGTCATCGATCTCCTGAACGACTATTTCGACGCGATGTCGGAGCCGATTACGCGGCATGGCGGGGAAATCCTGAAATTCATCGGCGACGGCCTGCTCGCGATTTTCCCGCTCAGCGATCCCAAGGCCTGCGCCAACCTGCTGCATGCCGTGTCCGAGGCGCGCGAGGCGATGGCGGCGCTCGGCGAACGGAACGGCATGATGGGCCGGGCGCCGATGAATTACGGCATCGGCGTCCATGTCGGCGACGTCATGTACGGCAATATCGGATCGCGCACCCGGCTCGACTTCACCGTGATCGGTCCCGCCGTGAACATGGCCTCGCGGCTCGAAACCCTGACCAAGCAGCTGAAGAAGACCGTGCTGCTGTCCCGCGCCTTCGCCGATCTGGTCGAGCACGATTTCGCGCTCGAGCATGTCGGCGAGCATGCGGTGCGCGGCTTCAGCGAGCCGATCGAGTTGTTTGCCTATAGCGGCTGAAGAATCTCAGGTCGGTGTCGTCGTCTGCGCCGGCGCAGCCCGATCGATGAATCCCTTGGCGAGGGCGTGGTAGACGCCCTCCTTGCAGATCAGGCGCGAACTCGCATGCGCAATCAGGGCTGCGGCCATCAGCGGCACCACCATGGCGTGATTGTCAGTCATCTCGGTGACGATCACGAAGGCCGTAATCGGGGCCTGAACCACGCCGGCGAAATATGAGACCATGCCGAGCAGCATGATGGCCGGCAGCGGCGCGCCGTGGAACAGCGGTGCGATGTTGGAGCCGAGCCCGGCGCCGACCGCGAGCGAGGGCGCGAAGATGCCGCCCGGCATGCCGCTGATCGAGGCAAAAGTGGTGGCGAGGAATTTCCAGACGCTGAAGCTCGCGGGCAATTGTGATCCGGCTTCAAGCGCGGCTTTGACCTGCTGATATCCTGTGCCGTAGATCGCGCCGTCGGAAGCGATCCCGCAAATCGCCGCCGCGAATCCGCAGATCGCGGCAAAGCCGACCGGATAGCGCTTGATCTTGCGTCCGACCGGATTGGCAAATCCGCGCGCCATTGCGATCAGGATGCGGCTGAACAGGCCGCCTGCCAGGCCTCCGGCCACGCCGCAGAGCGGCACCGCGAGCCAGTCGGTGCCGTTGCGCAGCGCCGTCGCGCTGGTGCCAAAATAAGTGTAGTTGCCCATCAGGGCGAGCGACGTCAGGCCGGCGGCGATGACCGCGCCGATGATCAGGCTGGAGGTTCGCGTCTCGAAGGCGCGGCTCATCTCCTCGATGCCGAACACGATCCCGGCCAGCGGGGTGTTGAAGGCGGCCGCGACGCCCGCCGCCGCACCGGCGAGGATCAAGCCCGGTTGACGCCGGGGCGAGAAGCGGCCGAGCGCAAACATGATCGACGCGCCGATCTGCACCGTCGGTCCCTCGCGCCCCACCGATGCGCCGCACAGCAGGCCGAACAACGTCAGCAGGACCTTGCCGGCGGCAATGCGCAGCGAAACCAGGCTTTCGCGCGCGGTCTGGTCGGTCAGATGGCGTGCGGCGATGGCCTGCGGGATGCCGCTTCCCTGTGCGTTCTGAAAGAAGCGGTTGGTCAGGAAGACGGACAGCGCGAAGCCTGCGGGCGTCACCACCAGCGAGGCGTAGCGGAGATGCGACACCAGTGCGGAGAAGGCGATCTGCGCCAGATCCGCGAGCTGTGCGAGCGCGACGGCCGCCGCACCGACCGCAATGCCGCCCAGCAGGAAGATGGCCCGGCGCTGCCAACGCGCGGAAACGATTCTGAACAGCCGCCTCTGGCGGTTGGAGGGGAAGCCCATTCTGACGCAATTCCGGCTGATGTCGTGTCCGGTCCGGACGGATCACATCATTCCTAGCACGCGTCGATGGCGGGCGAAGCTCAACAAATCAGCAAGGCATGCCCGCGCAGCCGCCAAATGCCCCAAGATGAAATCTGTGATTTTCCGCGCAGCAGATATCCCGCCGCCTATCGCCGGCGCCGCTGCTTCCTTGGAAACAGCCGATCGCGGATGTAGCGCGAGGTCGCCGTCAGGCGAAGTCCCCGCGGCTTCTGCCAGGCGGCACGGTCGATCTCCTTCTTGTCGCCGATCGCCAGCCGTCCCTTGGCGTTCTTGGCGATGAAGATCGCATCGCTCATCTTGCGGCCGGAACGCTTGTTCTTGGCCGTCACTTCCTTCCACAGGCTGAGCCTGCCGAGCTTGAGCTTCGGCAGCTCTTCCTTGATCTCACGCTTCAGGCAATCCTTGCCGGTCTCGCGCGCACGCCTGCGCCCGCCGGGGAACATCCACAGCCCGTCAGATCGACGTCGGACCAGAAGGACCTTGCCGCGCTTGGCGGCAACCAGTTTGGAAGACTTCGTCATGTACTGCGCAATGATCGAAACAGAATCGACCCCATTCTAATTTGTCTATTTGAGTAGACAAGTTCCAAGGGCGAATTGTTCCACAGTCATGTGTCGGCGGTTTGTCTGCCGCGGAAGGCCTGAGCACTGAGGAAATCCTGACGATGCGCATCTTCGTGAGGAGGCCGCAGAAGAAGGGGCCGCCGGCTGTGACGGTCTGCCGCGGCTTCCCTGCGGACGCCTGCACACGTTCGCCGTGACCCCGTACGTTCGTCCGTGGTTCTCTGGTCTCGCTTCATCGAACATCCTCACGTTGAGCTCATGAAAAAAGTGATCCTCCCGGTTCCCGCAGCAGGAACCGGGGCATCGCTTCGATGACAAAAATCCACGACAGGTAGGCTCCGCCGCTTGACTGTATGTTCTTGTTTTGTTCTAATTGCCTTCCACCGCGAATAGGAGGCCGCCATGGACAACCGCATCAACGAAATTCGTAGGCAGATCAGGGCGCTGCGCGTCAGCATGCTCGAGGCTGAGGCGATCATGCGACAGCAGATCAATCGGGATGAGGACTGTGCCTTCGTTGCCGGCGACCTGCTGAAGATGCGTCTGGTGATGAGCCGTCTGCTCGAAGAGCGGGGCACGCTGGGCGACCGCGAGCCGATCATCGTGCATGCGAGCGTCGCTCCGCGCCGCCGCGCCGCGACGCCGATCTTTCTGCGCGTGGCGAAGCGGGAGCTTGCCGCCGGCGAAACGCGTGCCTGATGACGGCCCGAGGATGCAGCGGCTGCGCGCCGAGTTGCGCGAGCTCGACGCATCCGTGAACCGGCTCAGGCAGGCCGGACGCGATAGTGCATCGGCGCAGCTTCTGCTGTCGCGCAAGCGCGCCGAGCTGGAGGACGTGATCTGCCGGAGGAAAGATGAGAGAGCCGCTTCGGTATTTCCACGACAGCGATGATCATGCGGCCTGGATCAAGGCGCTGGCCGAGGTCCGGCACATGGCGACGCGGGAAGGCTGGTGCTTTCACCACGTGCAGGCGATCATCGTGGCGATCGACCAGTATGCGGAGGCCGCGCTCGGCAACCGCGAATTCTTCCTCAACCGCCCGCAGACCGTTGGCCCGCTGCGGCGAGGCGAGGTGCCGTAGCGGGCGACATCGCGTGCGGCATTTCGCGAGCCGGCGCTGCCGTCATCACGGCCGTGCGGCTGACGTGCTCAAGGCAGCGCATCGGCGGGATGCTTGTCGCGATGCTCGACATATTCGACGCGGGTCTGGTCCGGATGCAGCACCAGCATGTTGCGGCCGGTCGGGACCTGTTTGGGGGCCTCGAGTATCGTAGCGCCGACGCCGGGGAGATGGGCGGCGAATGCGTCGATGTCATCGACCAGAAACGTCAGATGCGTCGCCGTGAACGGCTTCAGGCTCTGTTCCGTCCCTGCAATGAACAGGATCGAGGCGACCTGCGCCAGCCTGAGATCATATTCGCGATAGTCGAAGCGAAGGCGCGCCGTCTGGCCGATCAGGGCTTCGTGGAAGGCCACGGCCTCGTCGAGGCCCTCGAGCGGCAGATAACGTCTCGCCAGGATATTGAGTATCTTCATCGCCAGGTCCTGATGTTCTGATGTTGCTGCGACCGCCATCCGGTCCGGCCAGACGACGCGACAAGGCGCGCCGCCGCTTGCGCAGCGCTGCGATCGCCCGATCGATCTGATCGAGCTTCTCCTGCATCACTGCGGAGCAGTTCACGCGCGCGCCGCGCCGGCCGTCTGCAAGCGCGGTCAGGAGATTGCGAAGCTCGCGGGTCGAGAAGCCCGCGGCGATGAGGTCTCTCACCCACGCGGCCCGCTCGATCTCCGACGCGGCGTAGCTTCGATAGCCGTTCGAATTCCGGCGCGGCACGATCAGGCCAGCCTCCTCGTAGTGCCGAAGCGTCCGTGCACTCACTCCAAGATGGTGTGCCGCCTCCTGAATCCGCATCGCGATCTCCTGTCGAGGATCGGCCTAGCACCTTCTCATTAGCGTCAATGTCAAGCGCCGTGTTGCGGCGCTCGCGGGCGCCGCCGCTGAACTCCGTCGATCCGCCGGGACGGACGCAGGGGCCAAATGTCCCGGCCTGCCTGATGTGGCCGGGATGGCCAATCCGCCGCCGGCGACATATCGTGACGGTCCGCGGCCGAATCTGCGGCGGATCGTTCATCGCCGGGTCATCTACATCAGGCCATCGTCAGCGCCGCGCCCGCGAGGGGCGGCGGCACATTTTTCGGAGGAGGATTCGGATGATCAGGGGCTGGCAGATTGCGACGTCGGCGCTCGCCATCGTCGTGATGGTTGCAACGCTGGGCGCAGAAGCGAACGCGGCGCAGTGCGGCAACGGACCCGGCGGATTCGAAGCCTGGAAGGAGCAGTTTGCCGGCGAGGCGAGGGCCAAGGGCGTCGGCGCCACTGCGATCCATGCGTTGATGCAGGCACATTACGCCAGCGCGACGATCGCCGCGGATCGCGGCCAGCGCAGCTTTGGCCTGTCGCTCGAGCAGTTCATGGCCAAGCGGGGATCTGCGACCATCGTGGCGCGCGGCCGTTCGCTGAAGCAGTCGCAGGCGGCGCTGTTCGCCTCGATCCAGCAGCGCTATGGCGTGCCGCCGGGACCGCTGATCGCGATCTGGGGCATGGAGAGCGGCTTCGGCAGCCAGCGCGGCAACCAGAACATGCTGTCGTCGATCGCGACGCTTGCCTATGACTGCCGCCGTCCGGAGTTCTTCACCGATCAGCTCTATGCCGCATTGAAGCTGATCGACCGCGGCAGTTTGTCCGGCAGCACGCGCGGCTCGATGCATGGCGAAATCGGCCAGACCCAGTTCATGCCGAAGAACGTCCTCGCCTATGGCACCGGCAATCTCGACGTCGCCGCCAACGCGCTGAACTCGACGGCGAACTTCCTGCGCGCCAATGGCTGGCGCGCCGGCGCCGGCTATCAGCCCGGGGAACCCAATTTCGCGGCGATCGAGGCGTGGAACGCGGCGGGGGTCTATCAGAAGGCGATCGCTATCATGGGACGGCAGATCGACGGCGGCCAATGAGCGCAGGGCCAAGTTCCTTCACTCCAGGTTCCTTCACCGCCTGTTAACGCAACGGTGCCCAGATCGTTGCGGTGAAACGGAGCGAGTGGAGACAGGCTCCATGCTCAAGAACGGCACCTATGCGGCGTGGTTTCGAACGTCGCTCGCTGACGGCACCGGCATCGTGCACGTGGCCGATGGCAGGCTGTGGGGCAGCGACGCCATCATGCTCTACAGCGGCACCTATGAGGTGGACGGCGAGCGCTTCTCCGCCGTCCTCACCACCAGGCGGCATTCCGATGGTCATGCGACCGTGTTCGGCACCGACGATCTCGTGGTGCGGCTCGAGGGTATCTTCAGCGGCGCGATCGCGACCTGCACGGGCAGGGCCGATGCCGTGCCCGATCTCGCCTTCGAGGTGACGCTGATGCCGAGCCACGAGGCGACACCCGAGCCGCCGGCGGATCTGCCGCTGCCGAAATTCGATCCGAGCAAGCTGCCGAAATTGCCGAAACGCTCGAGCCGTTGAGCAGCTCTCCAGGCGCGCGCTCTAGGCGTCGCTTGGGCCCGCGGTTTCCGGAAACGGTGCGCCGGGGGTATAGCGCTTCAGCGCGCGGATCTCGTAGACCGCCGACGGGTTGACACTGCGCAGGTCGCGCGCCGCGGCGATCGCTTCCGCTTCATCGGCGCAATCGATCACGTAGAAGCCGAGCAGCTGCTCCTTGGTCTCCGAGAACGGGCCGTCGACCACCATGCCGTGGCCGGGCCCGCGCAGGGTGCTGGCGTTGCGGGTCTCGCCGAGCCGTGCAGCCGGGCCGAGCCGCCCTTTCAGCCGTTGATGGACCTCGCGCAGACCCGCCATGACGGCGGCGTCCTCATCGGCGCTCCACGACTTGACCTCGGCTTCGACGTGATAGGCCAGGATGGCATAAAGCATCTGGTAAGTTCCTCATTTCTGATGCGACAGGCCCAAGGACGGCCCAAAGCCCGCCGCGCCGACATTTCATGTGTAGCGGACCGGCCGGTTTTTGTGCTGCGACAAGGTATCCCGCCGGCGGCATGGCGGAGGCGAGTGGCGCGGCCCGGACAACCAAAAAGGCGCGGCGGAACCGCTTCCGCCGCGCCCCCGGATTTGTTGTCTCGCTGGTCCAGGGCTGAGAGCGCCCCGATTGCCAGGCTGATTACTCAGCGCCTAGCGGGCGATCCCAGCGAGGTGACAGCGCTTGAGACAAGACACTAGATCACCTCCTTTCTTTGTTGATGGGACCAGCAATATAGGTGGCGAATCTGCCGCTGTTAAGGCCGTCGTCCGTCTCATTCCGGCCCATTCCAGCCAGGAACCGGCCCGATCGCGCGGACATAGTCTCGTTTACCGGCGCAATAAGGACGCCCGCCGAGGCAGTTGAGACGGCCGTCCGGCCGTGTTAGGTGATCGCTCGATGCGGGTGTAGCTCAATGGTAGAGCAGCAGCCTTCCAAGCTGAATACGAGGGTTCGATTCCCTTCACCCGCTCCAATACGCAGCCGTACCCCGGCCCCGCGACGCGCAGTTCGTCCCGCAGCAGCAGCGAAGCAGCGGGCTCTCGGCTACGAACTTGCGCTGTTCCCAAATCGGCTTTACAGTTCATGAAGGTGTCGAAGGGGCGCCTTCCCGCGCAAGAGGCTCTCACCCTTCAGTAGTTCGTTTCCCGTTGCTTCGAATGGCATCGGGGCTACGACAATGACTCGACCCTTTGTTCGGCCACAGCGGGAAGGCCGAATCTCTACGGAGGGTTGTTGTGCCTTTATCTCCATCAAAAGAAAATGCGCTTGCGTCGTCTCAAGTCGCCGCGAGCGAACTCCTGCGCGAAGTCAAGATCCGCGCGCGACTCCGCCTGAATGATCTGGCCAATCAAGTACCAGATGCGATGTTCTATGCGCGCTGGATTTCGAGGAAGCGACGTTGGGCTTTGCCAGTGTCCTGGAAGCTTGCGCACGCCCTGAATATCGTTTCCACGGAACTTGGATTTCAGGATTGGGCGCACGCTCGCCGTGTGCTTGAGGGGCGAGCCCAACTATCCGACGACCTCGGCGGCCTCTGGTACGATCTTCGTTGTCAATTCCTGCTCAACAGCTGGTTTTCAACCTATGCTGACGCCCGCTCTTTCTGCCGCCAAGGTGGCGAGCGGTTTCTATTCCCATTCGCAAAGCAGGTCGTCGTTGGCGACGATAATTTCGTGCGAATGCTAGGGCTGGATCCCTCGTCATCGCTCTGGAAGGAGACGGGGAACGATCTGGTCGCAAGTTATGGCACCCACGCCTGGCGCGCTCTTTGCGCGGCCCGCCTCGCAGCGACCCGAGGTCGTTTGCCGATTGGTCGTACGCCGACAGCGCGCAATCTTTGACCTGAGCGAGACGGCTGCCGCCGACACGGCTTGAGACGCCTACGCGCTCAGCCCGAGATCAACCATATCTGAAAGAAACGAAGAAACATGCCTGCACATTTCGCGATGTCAGACGACGGAACTCGCATTGCCTATGAAAAGACTGGCTCAGGTCCAGTTGTGGTGCTTTTGCACGGTGGGGCTCAGTCTCGCCAAACGTGGCAAGATGCTGGCTACGTGGATAGGTTGAGTTCGGACTTCACCGTCGTGGCCATGGACCTTCGAGGTCACGGTGAAAGCGACAAGCCGACTAGAGTTGAGGCATACGGCATCGACCGCCACTGCCAAGACATTCTGTCTGTTGCCGATCACGCGGGTATCGAACGATTCGCGCTTTGGGGGTACTCTTTCGGAGCAAATACTGGCCGCTATCTTGCGGCCAAATCGGAGCGCGTAACATGGTTCGTCATGGTCGGTGTGCCGTTTGGTCCCGGCGCTTCCGGCGACTTCCGCCGCACGGTGACGGGTGTTCGGGATCGCTGGATACCGATTCTGCGCGCGCAAGACGAGGGGACACTCGATCTGGAGTCGCTTACTCACCCCGAGCGCGCCTATCTTCAGAGCGCCCGTGCGCAGCACGAAGTTCCGTGGCTTACCGCCATACTCGACTGGGACGAAATCGTTCCGGCGCAACTGCTCTGTCCAATGCTTTGGATCGTCGGCGGGAAAAATCCGGTTGCACTGGAAAGTGCCCGGAGCATCGAGCCCGCCTTGGCGAACTCCAAGGTGTTGTTATGCACGATCGACGGACTGACACATGACATGGAAATGAGCGACATCGATAATGTCTTGCCGCGCATCCAGGGTTTCATCAGAAATACCCGCGGGTGAGGGGCGCATGTCGCACAAAAATGCCGGGGCGCGCTGATGCCAAATTCGGATGACCTCGTCAGCAACCAGAGGCTTTGGGTGCGCGTCCTGTCGCTATTTTTCATCGGCGCCAGCGTGTTGGGTGGAAGTGTCCTGTTTGGCCTCGTCGTCGTGATAGAGGCAGTGCGCCATCGACCTGGTCGATGACCATTGGCCCTCCTTCATCAGCCGCGTTTCGGTGAGGTCGGACGTGCTCGCCTCGGTGGTCCCGCCATGCCGGCCAAACGACGTGAAGGTCAGCTCGGGACGCAAACCGGCGGCCAGAATGACTTTGTTCGAAATGCGCTCGACTTGAGTCCGCATCTCGCGCTTGCTGCTCCAGGGCGCTGGCTGGATCGCGCGAACGAAATCACACGCGCCTCTCCTTTCTAGGGAACCCTAAATCAGTTCCCCGGAGCCAGCTTCTCTCGTGTGAATGATCAGAAGCTTGTCTGCATCCAAATCGGGGCGAAATTTGCGTATTGGCCTTTGCCAACTGGCCGCGATCGTGATCGCCAGGTTCGTTGTCACGGACAGGGCAGACTTCGCCCGAGGCAAGCTGGAGCGGCGCTGGAATTGCAGCTCATGGTTGAATGTGGTCCTGCTTCTGCGATTCCGGAGCAGCCCCGAGGAGGTACTCGCCAAGGTTTCGTGACGAGGTTATCAATCTCGCATACCTTTTCTGTGTATTTCAGTGCAGGGGTCTTTTCGTGAATGCGATTACCGTTGCGCCGGCGATCGCGCTGAAACGCCCGGCGGACCATTTGCCGGAACAACCCAACGTCATCGTTGATCGTTCGATCGACGCCGCGCCGGTCAAACCGGAGGTTGTTTCGTCGAATGCCGAGGCCCCGAAATCCGCCTATCCTGCGGCCGCCAAATTGCCCACCCAGGTCGGTCCAAGAGGATTGCAATTCGACTTCAATGACGGCGCGCGAATTGTTTGCCCTCATGGCGAGCAGCCCTGGAAGGTGAGGATTCGGGATCTCGACACAGGCAACGTGTTGTTCGAAACGGAATTCGCCGGCGGCTATGTCAACAGCAGCAAGCGCTACTACATCCGTTTCGGAATGGAAGTTTCCCAGCAGGGCGAATCCGTCCTTCATCATGAATACTCGGCGAAAGATCGCGCTGTCCTGATCCAGTTTCCGGTCGGGACGCTCGGCGATACAATTGGATGGTTTCCCTATGCCGTGAAATTCAAGGACAAGCACGGTTGCAAGCTGAGCTGCGCCATGGGGGCGCCGCTGATCGAACTGTTCCGCGACGCCTATCCCGACATCGAGTTCATCACGCACGAAGAAGTAAAGCCGGAGCGATATTACGCGACCTACAGCGTCGGACTGTTTTTCGACGACAAGGATTGCGTCTATCAGCCGACCGATTTTCGCCATGTCGGGCTACATCGGACCGCGGGTTACATTCTGGGCGTCGATCCGACAGAGCAACCACCGCGCATCGCCGTCAAGGATGACAACAGGCCGATTGCCGAGCCCTATGTGTGCATCGCGGTTCAGAGCACCACGCAAAGCAAATATTGGAATAATCCCCATGGTTGGCGCGAGATCGTCAATTTCCTGAAGGCGGCCGGCTACCGGGTGGTCTGTATCGACCAGAAGGCCACTCACGGCACTCAGTTGATCTGGAACCACATTCCGAACGGTGCCGAGGATGAGACCGGCGACAAGCCGCTCGCCGAGCGATTTCGTTACCTCAAGCATGCTGACTTTTTCATTGGTCTGTCGAGCGGCCTGTCGTGGCTTGCATGGGCAACGGGAACGCCGGTCATCATGATCAGCGGGTTCACCCATCCGACCAACGAATTTGAAACGCCTTACCGCATTGTCAATTTTCACGCGTGCAACAGTTGCTGGAACGATCCGCGGGTGCGTTTCGACCACAAGGATTTTCTGTGGTGTCCGCGGCATGCAAATTCACCGCGACAATTTGAATGCACGCGGCTGATTACGGCCGATCACGTAAAGCAGGTTATTCAGCGCATACCGGGATTTCCGGTCGGCGCCAGAGCGTAGTCCGTAAAGCATATCGACGCGGACGGGCATCGATGCCCGAAACCGGCAAATGAATTTTATTCTGGCCTAGAGGCAAAGCCATGCAGACGATTTCCAGCGGCGTTACCGTTACAGTGTCTTCTGGCACAGAATCCGACGATACCGTCCTGGCTGGCGGCACGCTCATCATTGAGTCCGCGGGCAGCGCCACTGGAACGACCGTGTCCGGCGGCTCCGAGGTGATTTCGAGCGGTGGTGTCGACAGCGGCGCCACTATTCTGTCCGGCGGCAGCCAGACTATCTCCAGCGGCGGTCTCGGCGTCTCGGCCACCGTGTATGGAGGCGGCACGATCAACGTTTCCTCAGGCGGTGCAGCGTCGTTCCTTACTGTGTCGTCGGGCGGCACGCTGAACGTTGCCGGAACGGTGACAAGCCACGTTGAGGTCTTTTCGAACGGCCTTGTTGTGATTGCTTCCGGCGGCATCGAGACGGGGACTCCGGGCAGCGACGAGACGATTGTGTCGGGTGGCACGGTCAGCGTGACCTCGGGCGGCCAGCTCTCCTTCTTCACGGTCAGGAGTGGCGGCCTCGTCACGGCCGACTTTGGCGCGACGATCCACGACTTCGGCGTCAGCAGTGGCGGCATCCTCAATCTCGCAGGTTCTCAGACCAGCAACTCGGAGGTCTTCGCCGGCGGCACCGAGAATGTCTTTTCGGGAGGCAACGCGCAGAACTTCGATGTGTCGGGGGGCACGCTGAACGTGCTCTCCGGCGGCAATGCGCAGTCCTTTACGGTGTCGGGAGGCTCGCTCAATGTCCTCTCCGGAGGCCAGTCCGAGTTCTTCACCCTGTCGTCCGGAGCCTCGGCCAGCGTCGCAACCGGCGGCACCGTTCACGATCTGACCATATCGAACGGAGCAACGCTCAGCCTTCTGGGTACGGCGACGAACTTCGTGTTCGTTGGGGGCGGCGCCACGTTGAACGTCTCTGCCGGCGGTGCCCTCAGCGGATCATTGGATCCATCCGCCCAACCAACGGTCACCGTCGTCGGCACGGTGAATGCATCCGCGGGCGCCTCCGTCAGCTATGTTGCCGTGAACAGCGGCGGCGACCTGAACTTGCAGGCCGGCGCGTCCGCGCATGACATCAATGTGAATAGCGGTGGTCAATTCAATCTCGCGGGGAGCACGACCAGTAACATCAACATCCACGACGGTGGCCTGGAAACCGTTTCCTCCGGAGGAGCCGAGAACGGCGCCAATGTCTTCGGCGGCGGTGAGCTCGATGTCCTTTCCGGCGGATCGGCAAACGGCACGATGGTCAATGGTGGTCTGCTGAAGCTGTTCTCAGGCGGGACCCTCAGTGGCGTTTCGGTCAATTTCGGCGCCGTAGAACTGGTTAGCGGAGCGTCCGTTTCGCAGCTTTCCAACACCACTTTTGGTAGCGGTACCGAGCTTGAGGTGGGGCCTGGCGCTGTCGTGAGCGGCTATTCGGTGGGTAGTGGCCCGATCCTCGAGGTTCTGTCGGGCGGCTCAACCTCCGCCATCACTGTCAGCGCGAATGGAACGGAGATCGTGCTTGCGGGCGGCACGGCCCTGGGCACCATCGTTGGCAGTGGCGGCTTCATGCAAGTCGGCATTCCGTCGTTCCAGGGATCGGGTGGTTCGGCGGGTGGAACCGCGAGCAATGCGACCGTGGCGGGCGGTCAGCTCGATGTGAACTCCGGTGGCCTTGCGGTGTCCACCACGATTTCCGACAACGGCGGCGCACAAGTCACCTCGGGCGGTGCAGTATCCGGAACGACGATCTCCAACTCCGGCGGCATGACCGTCCTGAGCGGCGGCACGGCGGCCGACACGACGGTGCTGAGCGGCGGCTACTTCCAGCTCGGATCGTTCAACGGTAGTGCCTCGGCCGGTGGCAGCGCGACGCGCACGATCCTGTCTGGCGGCTTCGAGGCCGTCTTCAGTGGTGGCGTCGATTCCGGCGCCACGATTCTGTCGGGTGGCAATCAGGTGGTTTCCTCTGGTGGCGTCACCATTGGCGCCACGATCTCAAGCGGCGGCGTGTTGAATGTGTCGGCCGGCGGTTCGGCCGCAGCGCAAGTTTCAAGCGGAGGTGTTGAGGATGTTTCGTCTGGCGGCCTGACGTTCAACACTGCGGTCTTCGGCGGCGGCGCCTTGAATGTTTCCGCCGGCGCGACGGCGCACGACGTCACCCTGTCGGGTGGAACGCTCAATCTTGGCGGCACCGTCACCAGCAACGTTTTCATCTCGAGCGGCGGCATAGAAAACGTGCTGGTGGGAGGATTGGTCTCGGCATCCTCCAACGGTGTAGGGACGACGGTTTCGGCCGGCGGCATCCTTAACGTGATGGGGACCACGTCCAACATGGTGGTGGTGTCCAGCGGCGGCGTCGAGAACGTCTCGTCCGGTGGCGTCATCCAGGGCACCATCAGCGGCGCGGCCAGTGCGGGAACATTCATTGCGGCCGGCGGAACGCTCAACCTCCTGGCCGGAGGCTCGGCCAGCATGATCAACGTGGCCGGCACGCTCAACGTGCAGGGCAAGATCACCAGCAATGTCACCATTCAGAGCGGCGGCCACGAAATCGTCTCTGCTGGTGGCTCCGTCACCGGCGTCACCGGTTCGGGGACCGTCATTTCCGGGCTGGTCGACGTTCTCTCCGGCGCGTCTTTCGAATATGCGACAATCTTCAATGGTGGTGACCTGAATGTCTCGTCCGGCGCGACCGCGGACCATATCTCGGTCTCGAGTGGCGGCATCTTCAACGTCGGCGGCACGGTTCTGAGCAATGTCTCGGTCTTTGCCGGCGGCATCGAGAACGTACTCTCCGGAGGCGTGGTTACCGGTGTGACCGGCTCCGGAACCGGGATTTCGGGCGGCACCGTCAACGTGTCGTCGGGAGGTGCAATCGACCACACGACCGTCATCAGCGGTGGCGTGCTGAACATTAAATCTGGAGCCGCGGCGCACGACATCGCGGTGTCGAGCGGCGGTGCGCTCAACGTTGCCGGCGCGGTGACGAGCAACGTCGCGGTCTTTGCGGGCGGCACGGAAGTTGTTTCCTCGGGCGGCTCCACAGGGCCGGTCACGATCTCCGGCGGCGTGGTCGAACTGCGGGCGGGCAGCATCGCGAACGGCGGCATCACCTTCAGCGGGTCCGGCGGTCAGCTCAAGATCGATGGCACCTCCCTGGCCGGCACGACGATCAGCAGTCTGGTGCTGGGCGACAGCATCGATCTCGCAGGCCTCAATTTCGTATCGGGTGGGTCGGCGACCTTGCAGGCCGGTAACATCCTGCACGTCACCGAGGGGGCATCCACCTTCAATCTGCAGCTTGATGCGATACCCGGCGTGCGGTTCAGCGTCAGCGCGGATTCCGGCACCGGAACGCTGGTCACGACACGTGCCGATATCGCGCCGGTCACGTCAGCGTCCAACATCCATGCAGGCTCTGGCCAGACCTCCGTGCTGGCTTCCAGCCTCTTTACGGTGTCGGACGCCGATGGCGATCCGATCACCCAATACGCGTTCTGGGACACCGGCGGCAACGGCCACTGGGTGGTGAATGGTGTCGCCCAGGCGGCCAACACCGAGATCGATGTTGCCGCGGCGAACCTGTCGCAGGTGAGCTACGTCTTCGGTCCAAACGGATCGACTGATACCCTTCGCGTTCGAGGCAATGACGGCACGGTTTGGGGCGACTGGACTCAATTTACGGCCAAGGCATTTGGCGACAACGCGCCAACCGTGAACGCAGTCAACGTGACTGCGGCGCACGGCCAGACGTCGATTGCTGCATCGAGCCTGTTCACGGTGACCGATCTGGACGGCGACACGATGACCCAGTACGCGTTCTGGGACACCCAAGGTAACGGACATTGGGCCATCAACGGCGTCGTCCAGGCCACCAACGCCGAGATCGATGTTTCGGCGGCGAACCTGTCGCAGGTGAGCTACGTGTTCGGCCCCGGCGGTTCGACATCAGATACGCTCTGGGTGAAGGCCAATGACGGTATCTTGTGGAGCGCCTGGCAGAGCTTCACGGCGTCGCCGGGTCCCGACACGGCTCCGGTGGTGACGGCACCGAACGTAACCGCCAATCACGGGCAGTTCTCGGTTCTCGCCTCGAGCCTGTTCTCGGTCAGCGATGCCGAGCACGACACGATCACCCAGTACGCGCTCTGGGACACGCAAGGTAACGGACATTGGGCCATCAACGGCGTCGTCCAGGCCACCAACGCCGAGATCGATGTTTCAGCGGCGAACCTGTCGCAGGTGAGCTACGTGTTCGGCCCCGGCGGTTCGACGCCCGATACGCTCTGGGTGAGGGCCAATGACGGCAGCATGTGGGGCGCCTGGCAGAGCTTTACGGCAACACCGGGCCCCGACACGGCCCCGGTGGTGACGGCACCGAACGTGACCGCAGTTCATGGGCAGACGTCGGCGCTCGCCTCGAGCCTGTTCTCGGTCAGCGATGCCGAGCACGACACGATCACCCAATACGCGCTCTGGGACACGCAAGGTAACGGA
>NZ_BOVL01000057.1:0-104800 GCF_019972155.1 Bradyrhizobium sp. RD5-C2
GATCTCGCGGGTGCAGGACGTGTTCATGCCGGAGCGGCTGACGCGGGTGCCGCTGGCCTCCAGCGAGATCGCCGGCGTGCTCAATCTGCGCGGCCGCATCGTCACCGTGGTCGATATGCGCGCCCGGCTCGGCCTGCCGAAGGCCGATGACGGCAAGCCGCCGATGGCGGTCGGCGTCGACCAGCGCGGCGAATCCTATGGCCTCTTGATCGACCAGATCGGCGAGGTGTTGCGGCTGTCCGACGACAGCCGCCAGGACAATCCGGTCAACCTCGATCCCCGCATGGCCAGGCTCGCCGGCGGCGTCCACCGCCTCGACGGACAGCTCATGGTCGTCCTCGATGTCGATCGCGTGCTCGAACTGGTGCCTGATGCCAAAGCGGCCTGAGACGGGCCGACAGAATCGAAGAACTGAAACATCCCACCGGGGATGAGGAAGTAGAGGTCGCAAATGAGAACGTGTCTTGTTGTCGATGACTCAAGCGTCATTCGCAAAGTCGCCCGCCGTATCCTGGAAGGGCTCGATTTCCAGATCGTCGAGGCCGAGGACGGCGCCAAGGCGCTCGAGGCCTGCAAGCGCGCGATGCCCGAGGCCGTGCTGCTCGACTGGAACATGCCTGTCATGGACGGCTACGAGTTCCTCGGCAATCTCCGCCGCATGCCCGGCGGCGATCAGCCCAAGGTCGTGTTCTGCACCACCGAGAATGACGTCGCGCATATCGCACGCGCGCTGCATGCCGGTGCCAACGAATACATCATGAAGCCGTTCGACCGGGACATCGTCACCGCGAAGTTCCAGGAAGTCGGGCTCATCTAAGGTCTACCTTCGATCCGGCGGCAAAAAGCCTTCGGCTCAACGGTTGTTGTGCGCGTGTTGCGTTGCTGGTGAAGTCATGAGTGTTGCGTTGACAAGTGCTGCGGTCCCGACATCGACCCGTTCCGACAAGGTGCGGGTGATGGTCGTCGACGATTCCGTGGTCATCCGAGGGATGATCTCGCGCTGGATCGGCGCCGAGCCCGACATGGAGGTCGTGGCCTCGCTGCGCACCGGCCTCGACGCCGTCAACCAGCTCGAGCGCTTCAACCCCGACGTCGCGGTGCTCGATATCGAGATGCCCGACCTCGACGGCATCTCGGCGCTGCCGCAGCTCTTGGCGAAGAAACGCGACCTCGTCATCATCATGGCCTCGACGCTGACCCGCCGCAATGCGGAGATCAGCCTGAAGGCGCTCTCGCTTGGCGCGTCCGACTACATTCCGAAGCCGGAGAGCACGCGCGAGGCGACCGCCGCGGAAACCTTCCGCCACGACCTGATCCAGAAGATCCGTCATCTCGGCGCCAAGGCGCGGCGCAGCCCGGTGCATACGACGGCGAGCCCGCCGCTCGCGCCCGGGCACGACAAGCCGCGCACGGGGCTGGCCCCCGTCGCAGCGCCCGCGGCGCCCACTCAGATCACGCGCCGTTCGTTCGGCCTGCTGCAGCCGAAGGTGCTGCTGATCGGCTCCTCCACCGGCGGCCCGCAGGCGCTGATGTCGCTGGTCGCAGAGATCGGCCCGGTGATCGACCGCGTCCCGGTGCTGATCACCCAGCACATGCCGCCGACCTTCACCACCATTCTCGCCGAGCATCTGGCGCGCACCAGCAAGCGGCCGGCGCATGAGGGAATCGACGGCGAGAGCATCAGGCCGGGTCAGATCTATCTGGCGCCGGGCGGACGCCACATGCGGATCGCCCGCCACGGCATCGATGCCACGATCGTGCTCGACGACGGGCCGCCGGTCAATTTCTGCAAGCCCGCGGTGGATCCGATGTTCACCTCCGCGATCGACGTCTGGCAGGGCAGCATCATGTCGGTGATCCTGACCGGCATGGGCTCCGACGGCATGCGCGGCGGCAAGGACATCGTCGCCGCCGGCGGCAGCGTGATCGCCCAGGACGAAGCGAGCAGCGTGGTGTGGGGCATGCCTGGTGCTGCGGTCAATGCCGGCATCTGCGCCGCCGTGCTGCCGCTCAACCAGATCGCATCGAAGCTTGTTCGCGTGTTTGCGGGAGACCGTTCGTGACGCCGCTGGACTACGAGTATCTGCGTAAGCTGCTGAAGGAACGTTCCGGCCTCGATCTGTCGGCCGACAAGCAATATCTCGTCGAGAGCCGCCTGCTGCCCTTGGCGCGCCGGTCGAACCTCGCCGGCATCCCCGAACTCGTCCAGAAGATGAAGGGCGGCGCCGAGATGCTGACGTCGGAGGTGGTCGAGGCGATGACCACCAACGAGACCTTCTTCTTTCGCGACAAGATCCCGTTCGATCATCTGAAGGAAGCGGTGCTGCCGGCACTGGCGCAAGCCCGCGCCGCGCGCCGCAGTTTGCGCGTCTGGTGCGCGGCCTCGTCGACCGGGCAGGAGCCTTATTCGATCGCGATGCTGCTGAAGGAAATGACTGCGCTGTTCACCGGCTGGCGCATCGAGATCATCGCCACCGACCTGTCGCAGGCGGTGCTCGAAAAGTCCAAGGCCGGCCTGTTCAGCCAGTTCGAGGTGCAGCGCGGCCTGCCGATCCAGCTGCTGGTCAAGCACTTTGTGCAGAAGGGCGAGCTCTGGCAGCTCAACGCCGATATCCGCGGCATGGTGCAGCACCGCCAGCTCAATCTGCTGCAGGACATTTCGCATCTCGGCACCTTCGATGTGATCTTCTGCCGCAATGTGCTGATCTATTTCGATCAGCAGACCAAGGCAGGCATCTTCGGCAAGATCTCCCGGATGCTCGAGCCCGACGGCGTGCTGGCGCTTGGTGCGGCGGAATCCGTGGTCGGCATCACCAATCTGTTCAGGCCCTATCCCGACCGCCGCGGGCTCTATCAGCCCAGTACCGCGCCAGTCGCGCGCGCCGGCGCCGCGCATGTGCTGAAGGCGGTCGCGTCCGCTGCGCGGTGAGCTGGATCTTCCGAATTAGTAGCGCGATGCTGCTTGGTCCGTCCTCCTGAGGAGGCCGCAACGCGGCCGTCTCGAAGGGTCGACGGCGACCAGCCGGGCCGTTCATCCTTCGAGACGCGCTACGCGCTCCTCAGGATGACGGATGAAACCGTAACCGCGTCGACGCGCTACAAAATCGCGTGCGGCAGGAAGCGCGATGTGTTGCCGGTGATCGGGTTCTCGTCCTCGCGGATCGAGAGCCCACAGGGCGTGCCGTCGACCAGCCAGCTGCCGAGCACGGGGTACTGGCCGGAGAAATTCGGCAGCGGTGCGAGGGCCTGCCGGATGAAGCCCTCGGCTCCGTAGGGGCCTTCTTCCGCGACCAGCGTGATGCCGGCGCTGACCAGTTCGACATTGGCGCCCTCGCGCGAATAGATCGGCTTGCGCACGAACGAGGTGCCGAGCTGCGCGGCCTGCGGGTCGTCCTCGAAATAGGCCGGCAGCAAATTGGGGTGATTCGGGAACAGCTCCCACAACAGCGGCAGGATGCCCTTGTTGGACAGGATCGCCTTCCATGGCGGCTCGATCCATTGCGTCGGCGCCGTCGCGAGGTTCTTGCCGAACGCGTCGTGGAACATCCACTCCCATGGATAGAGCTTGAACGCGAGCGCGATCGGGCTTTCGTCGAGGTCGACGAACTGGCCGTCATTGCGCAGTCCGATCTGTTCGATGTCGAGCAGCGTGGTCTTCAGCCCGGCCTGCGCCGCGGTGTCCTCGAGATAGGCGAGCGTGCCGGCATCCTCGGCATTGCCGGTCAGCCCGGTGAGATGCAGCGCCTGGGTCGCGCCGATCGTCTTCCAGGCCTCGATCAGCGCCTCGTGGATCGAGTTGAACTGGTCGGCGCGCTTCGGGATGATGTTGCGTTCGATCGCCTGTTCGAGCCAGGTCCATTGAAACACCGCCGCCTCGAAGATCGAGGTCGGCGTGTCGGCATTGTATTCGAGCAGCTTGGCCGGGCCGCTGCCGCTGAATTTGAGGTCGAGCCGGCCGTAGAGGCTCGGCTCCTTGCGGCGCCAGCTCGCCGCGATCAGGTCCCAGAACGCTTCCGGTATCTTCAGCCGGCGCAGATATTGTTCATCCTTGAGCGCGCGCCCGGCGAGCTCGAGGCACATCGCGTCGATCTCGCCGGTCGGCGCCTCGATATCGCGCTCGATCTCGTCGAGCGTGAAGGCGTAATAGGCGCGCTCGTCCCAGTAGCGTTCGCCGTCGATGGTGTGGAAAGTGAATCCGGCGCTTTCGGCGGTTGCCTGCCAATCGTCGCGCTCGGAACATGCGATGCGTTGCATGAAGGGGTCCGTGATCTTCAGACGATGCGTGTCAGCTCGGTGTCAGCCGCCGCTATGTGCGTTGTCGTAGCGGGCAATGGTGCGTGGCGTGCCGCCGAAGCCACCGGAGGGTGATAACTGCTCGGGCTTCCGCTTGGCTTTGTGCCCGGCATGGTGATGACTGCGGGCCTGGCTTGGCGACAGGCCCATCGAGGCTGCGCCGATCGCGACGCTTCCCATCATTTTCAGCCAGACCCGTCGCGAGCGTTTCATGGACGCGATCCTTGCCTTCTGCGCAGCCGCGCCGAGTGTCCATCAGCGCCGATCGCCGGGCAAGCGAAAGCGCATGACGACACGGCAAAGTGCGTGTCAGCCACCGCCGAAGCCGAACGCATGCGCGAACGAGCCGAAGCCGCCGCGGCTGACCGACGAGCTTGACGATGAACTCGACGAGGATGAAGAGCCGCCGGACGAGGAGCTGCTGCTGTAGAAGCTGCTGCGCGACGAGCCGCCGCCACCACCGCCGCCCGACCCCGACGACGAACCGCGCGGCGCGCAATCGGCGCCGGGTTGCAGGGGGGCCGGCGCGGTCACGCCCGGAGGCGGTGGCGGGACGGGCTGGCAATTCTGCCGCGGCATCACCGCGTAGGCGCCGCCGCCGACCGCGAGCGTGCCCATCATCAGCAGCGCGACATGATTGGAACGCTTGGAAGGCGGCTCCGGCCGCGTCGCCACCGCCGGCACGCTTGGCCGCCGCTTGCCGAATTCCGGGTTTGGTTTGCGCGCCATGGTTCGGCTCAATGGCTCAGTAGATCATGCAAGCTGCGTTCAGCGCGCCTGCGGCCAGCGAGGACAGCCCGAGCCAGATCGCCGCCGCCATCTCGCCGGAGGCGATCCGCGCCGACAGGTTCGGCACCGGGATCTTCACGATGTAATAGACGATGATCTGCACGATCAGCGCGATGATGCTCCAGATCAGGCAGTCCACCACATTGGCGGAATGGGCGATGGCGCTGACCACCGGCAGCACGAAGCCGAGCAGGCTCAAGCCGAGCGCGATCGCCGCCGCGGGATCGTTGTCGCGGATCAGCTGGAATTCGTCGTGCGGTGTGACGCGGGTGTAGACGAAGAGGTAGGCGACCACGGCGATCAGCGCCGTGCAGAAATAGACCAGGAACGCCGGCAGGCCGGCGAGGGATTGCAGGATCATGTGATGCGCCCGAACAGCCCTAGATCGTCATCCTATAGCTGATTGGTCGTGGTTCGCGAAGCTTCGGTTCGATCTGAGCTGTGGGCTGCGGCGGCCGCGGACGGCCGGCGGAAAATTGCTGCGCGGCGGTGTGAGCCGCTTCACAGCGGCCTTCGCGATAGCCGTCTATACGGTATGCAACCAGAAGTGCATGTCGCGAATGGGTTCGGTGATCCCGATGACGACCAGTTTTGGCAACGACATCCTGCCGATGTTTCGACCGGGCGACGTCGCCTGCATGACCCCAAAGGGCGTTCGGCTCGGCGACGCCGACTGGATCTGCGACCCGGCCGGCAATGACGACTTTGCCGATCACGCCAACGCACGCCGCGTCTTCGCTGCGCTGTCATCCGGCTTCATGCCACCCGGTCACCGATGGTCGCAGGACGCGCTCGATACCTATGCGAGCTGGATGGGAGACGGATTCCAACCTTGAACCCCAACCTTGAACCCGATGTGGAGAGCAAGATGAGAAGGTCGATCGACACACTGCTCGTCTGTGGTCTGCTTGTGCTTCCCGCGCTTCCGGCCGCGGCGCAATCGCCGCTGAATCCGGCGATGACCGCGCCCGATCAGGTCGCCTGGCAGCTCTTCATTCAGGCCAACACCCGCGCCGGCGGCAGCAATTCGACGTTCGAGACCTGGGCGAGCGATACCGATCTGTTCCAGCCCAATCCGCAGTTCCCGGCGGCTCCGACGCCGCCGTCGTTGCGCCCGCCGATCCTGCCGCAGGTGGCACGGGAAGGCGTGCAGCAGAGCGGCGGATTGCTGCCGGCGCTGCCACCGGGCGCCGCGCAGGGGCAGATGGAGGAGACGCGTCACAACAAGCCGACGTTTGATTTCATCGTCCAGAACAACCTCTACAAGCTGTCGGGCGTGAAAGCCGCCTTCGGCAAGGCGCTGTCGTTCCCGGTCGATTCCATCGAGGTGAAGGGGAATTGGCTGCCGGTCAGCGACATTCCGCAATTCACCAACAACAAGGTGACGCTGGCGCAGGTGCCGCAACTCTATCACGTCAACAGCGCGGCCGGTGTGCAGTACGCCCTGGTCTCGATGCATGTGATCAGCAAGCAGGTGCCGAACTGGACCTGGGCGACATTCGAGCACCGGTTCAATCCGGGCCGCTGCGACATCATCGGCTGCCGCGACAATTTTGGCGCGCAGACCGCGTTCGTGCCGTCGAACCGGACCGCCGGCCAGGGCTATCCGGATTGCGTGAAGACGGCCGCGCTGACGACGATGCTGTCGAGCGCGGACATCGATCCGGTCTACAACAATTACTGCCTGAAAGGGTCGCAGGTGGATTTCGTCGACAATGTCGGGCTCGACATCAGGGTCGGCAATTCCGTTACCGAGGACGGCTTCGTTGCGACGTCGTCCTGCATCACCTGCCATGGCCGCGCGGCCTTCAAGGCGGACGGCACGCCGGCGTCGCAGGCGGGATTCCTGTCGTTCGGTCCGAATGGCCCGGTTGCTCCGCTCGGGCCGCTGCTGCCCGAATGGTACTGGAAGTTCGCGGGCCAGCCGCCGATCTTCGAAGGCAAGCCGGGTCTCACCCGCATCGCGACCGCGGCCGACTTCGTGTGGTCGATCCCGTTCTGCGCCTACGACGATACACAGAATCCGGCGCAGCCGAGCCCATGCGCCGGAAAGTGAGACCGCACTGATGGCGGGCACCTCCGAGCGCAGGGTTCCGCTTGCCGGCAGCAACCGCGCCGCGCCTGTTGGCGCGACGCTGGTCGGCGATGTCAATCCCGACGAGCGGATCCCCATCGTGGTCTATGTGAAGCGGCGGACCCCCGACAAGTTTGCGCCGGGCAGCGCCGGTGATCTGGCCCGGCTTGCCGCGCCGATCACGCGGCACCAGCTTGCGACCCAGCGTCACCGCAGCCATGCCCGCGCCATCGCCCGCGTGGTGCGGCTGGCGGCAGAGCGCGGGTTGACCGTCGGCCGCAGCGATCCGGTCGCGCGCACGGTCGAGCTGGCAGGCACCGCGCGGCAGATGGCCGAGATCTTCGGCGCGACGCTGCGCACCTACCGCGACGGCGAGCGCGCGTTTCGCGCCCGCGTCGGCGGCTTGACGGTGCCGGCCGAGATCGCGCCATGGACCCGCGCCATCCTCGGCTTCGATCAGCGGCCGCTGCGGACCAGGACGCCGCTGGTGCAGGCCCAGGCCGACACGGGCAGCGGCAGCGGACTGTGGCCGACCGACATCGCGGCCCTCTACGGCATTCCGCTGGATCGCGACGTGTCGTCGATCTGCGTCGGCATCATCGCTCTCGGCGGCGGCTATCTCGCCAGCGATCTCGCCATGGCGGTCGCCGGCATGAACCGGCCGCCGCCGGTTGTCGTCAACGTGCCGCCGACCGGCAATGATGGCAGCTTCGGCAGCAACGATGTCGCCGATCAGGAGATCGCGCTCGATCTCCAGGTGCTCGCCGGCCTGCTGCCGAAGGGCAAGATCGTGGTCTACTTTGCCGAGAACTCCGCCGCCGGTCTGACCGACGCGATCCATCAGGCGGTGTTCGATGAAGAGCATGCGCCGCAGGTGGTCTCCGTCAGCTGGGGCAGCGCCGAGAAATACTGGACCGAGCCGGGCCGCGACGCGATGCAGGCGGTCTTGGCCGATGCAGCGCGGCTGCGCGTCAGCGTGCTGTTCGCCTCTGGTGATCAGCTCGCGACGAGCGGCCTGACCGACGGCAAGCTCCATGTCTGGTTTCCCGCCTCGAGCCCCTATGCGACGAGCTGCGGCGGCACCCAGCCCTTGGCTGCCGCAGGTAATGGATCGGCTGCAGCGGAGGCGGTGTGGAACGCCGGTGCGGTCGGCACCGGCGGCGGCATCAGCGACGCGTTTCCGGTCCCCGATTATCAGTCGCATTTGACGCTGCCGAAGTCGCAGAACGACGGCGCTATCCGGCGCGGCGTCCCTGACGTCGCCTGCGCGGCCGCGGCAAGCCCGGGCTACCGCATCATCGTCAACGGAGAGGCGATGGCGATGAGCGGGACCAGCGCCGCGACACCGCTATGGGCCGCTCTGGTCGCGATTGCGATCGCCGCGCGCGGCGAGCAGATCGGCTTGCTCAACGCCGCGCTCTATTCCAACCCCGGCGCATTCCGTGTGGTCGTGCAGGGCAACAACCGCGTCGGTGGCAAGGGCTACGATGCCGGCCCCGGCTGGAGCGCCTGCACCGGGCTCGGCGTTCCGAAGGGCGCGGATCTCCTCGCCGCTTTGACTGCGATCCCGGTAGCGTAACCTCCCAAAAACAAAAACCCCGCCATTTGCGGCGGGGTCCAGGAGGTTTGCTGCAGAAAGCGAAGCGTCAGGCGGGAATGCGTTCGTCGGCCTCGTGCGGCTCGCGCAGCACGTAGCCGCGGCCCCACACGGTCTCGATGAAATTGCGGCCTTCGGAGGCGTTGGCGAGCTTCTTGCGGAGCTTGCAGATGAAGACGTCGATGATCTTCAGCTCCGGCTCATCCATGCCGCCGTAGAGATGGTTGAGGAACATTTCCTTGGTGAGCGTGGTGCCCTTGCGGAGCGAGAGCAGCTCCAGCATCTGGTATTCCTTGCCGGTGAGGTGCACGCGCTGACCGCCGACCTCGACCGTCTTGGTGTCCAGATTGACCACGAGATCGCCGGTCTGGATGACCGACTGAGCGTGACCCTTGGAGCGGCGCACGATCGCGTGGATGCGGGCGACCAGCTCGTCCTTGTGGAAGGGTTTGGTCATGTAGTCGTCGGCGCCGACGCCGAGACCCTTGACCTTGTCCTCGATGCCGGCGAGGCCGGAGAGGATCAGAATGGGAGTCTTGATCTTCGAAACCCGGAGCTGCTTGAGCACGTCGTAGCCGGACATGTCGGGCAGGTTGAGGTCGAGCAGGATGATGTCGTAGTCGTAAAGCTTGCCGAGATCGACGCCTTCTTCACCGAGATCCGTCGTGTAGACGTTGAAACTCTCGGATTTAAGCATCAATTCGATCGACTGCGCGACGGCGCTATCATCTTCAATCAGCAAAACGCGCATGCCAGTCCCCTATAGTCGCCGCTCCGGGCGTCAGGTCGGCCGCACTTGCGGCACTCAAAACGCCTTTGAACAACTGATTCGGATCCTGACGAGATATGGTTAACAAAAACTGATTCATCGACGCAAGCTCTAACCGTGCAATTTTTGTCGAATCGCCCTAAGATATTGCGTAGAAGAAGCTTTTCCTAACCGCGCTCGTTCAGTTTCCACATTAAGAGCCGGGCCTAACCGACTCTCGCGACTCGCCCTTCTTCTGATGGGCGAGCGACCTCAGTCACCAAAGACAGTGACGCAATGATTAATGATGCGGGTAAACACGAAGTTAAGCGGCCGGCGCAAAATTGCCGAAACTTAAGGTTTTCGCAATGAAGGCGCTCGCGGAGCAGATCGGGGACATCGACGGCGTCAATATTTATGGCCGTGTGGTCGGCGTCCGCGGGCTCATGGTCGAGATCGCCGGCCCGATTCACGCGATGTCGGTCGGCGCCCGCATCGTGATCGATGTCGGCGCCGGCCGCTTCATCCCGGCCGAAGTGATCGGCTTCTCCGGCGAGAACGCGGTGGTGATGCCGTTCGGCGGGCTCGAGGGCGTCAGGCGCGGGTGCCGCGCGGTGATCGCCAATGCGGCGAGCCAGGTGCGGCCGTCGCCGGCCTGGCTCGGCCGCGTCGTCAACGCGATGGGCGAGCCGATCGACGGCAAGGGGCCGCTGCAGCAGGGCGCTTCGCCGATGTCCTACCGCAACTCGCCGCCGCCGGCGCATTCACGCAAGCGGGTCGGTGCGCCGCTTGATCTCGGTGTGCGCGGCCTCAACACCTTCCTGACCTGCTGCCGCGGCCAGCGGCTCGGCATCTTCGCGGGCTCCGGCGTCGGCAAGTCGGTGCTGCTGTCGATGCTGGCGCGAAATGTCGATGCCGCGATCTCGGTGATTGGGCTGATCGGCGAACGGGGCCGCGAGGTGCAGGAATTCCTCCAGGAGGATCTCGGCGAGGAGGGGCTGGCGCGCTCGGTCGTGGTGGTCGCCACCTCGGACGAGCCGGCGCTGATGCGGCGCCAGGCGGCGTATCTGACGCTCGCCATCGCCGAGTATTTCCGCGACGAGGACCAGGATGTGCTGTGCCTGATGGACTCGGTGACGCGCTTTGCGATGGCGCAGCGCGAGATCGGCCTCTCGGCAGGCGAGCCGCCGACCGCCAAGGGCTACACGCCGACGGTGTTCACCGAATTGCCAAAGCTGTTGGAACGGGCAGGGCCGGGCACCAGCGTCGGCACCATCACCGCGATCTTCACCGTGCTGGTCGACGGCGACGATCACAATGAGCCGATCGCGGACGCGGTGCGCGGCATCCTCGACGGCCATATTGTGATGCAGCGTGCGATCGCCGAGCGCGGCCGCTATCCCGCGGTCAACATCCTCAAGTCGGTCTCGCGCACCATGCCGCGGTCCGCCGACCCCGACTTCCTGCCGTTCATCAACAAGGCGCGGCAGGTGATGGCAACCTATGCCGACATGGAGGAACTGATCCGGCTCGGCGCCTACCGGCCGGGTTCCAGCCCGGAGGTCGACGAGGCGATCCGGCTGCACGAGCCATTGGAAAGCTTCCTGCGCCAGGCCAAGGACGAGGCCACGAGCCTGGGCGACGGCTACCGGCAACTCGCTCAAATCCTGTCGGGTTTGGAAACGGAACGCTAACTTTGTCAGGCCATCATCCCCGGCACACCATAGCTATGCCGGCGGGGCCCAGGGGGGAGCCGGTTCTGTCCCGCGTTCAGAATTGGGACTTCTGGGGAGTATGAGTCGATGAAGTCACGTGAAACGCTGATCCGCCTGAAGAAGTTTCAGGTCGATGAAAAGCGCCGTCGGGTTACCCAGATCGAGGGCATGATCGCGGACTTCCAGCGCATGTCCGTCGAGCTCGAGCGCGAGATCCAGACCGAGCAGGAGCGCGCCGGGATCAATGATCCCTCGCACTTCGCCTATCCGACCTACGCCAAGGCCGCGATCCAGCGCCGCGAAAACCTGACCCGTTCGGCCGACGAGCTGCGTGCCCAGCTCGACGACGCCAAGGCGTTGCTGTCGGAAGCATTCGAGGAACTGAAGAAGGTCGAGCTGCTCGACGAGCGCGACCAGGCGCGCGAACGCGCGGAGGAGAGCGCCCGCGAGCAAGCCGACATGGATTCGATCGGCCTGATGCGGGCCCGTCTCGGCGTCATCGCCTGAACCCTCGCTCCCTCCGCTGACCAGATTGAGAGCCCGGGCCGATCGCCCGGGCTTTTTGTTGAGCGCTGTCCACAAGCCGGCCACTCGTCGGCCACTTGGCGGATCGTGCTGTCCCAAAATATGCTACCACCGGTGCGGACCAGATGATGATCGGCGGCGCGGTGGCAATGGGGCGATTGGGGGATGCAGGCTTGGAGGGCGCTGAATGCTGACGCCGGCTGAGCTCGTCTGGCTGATCGCCGCCGTCGCGAAGGGGGATCAGGCCGCCTTTGAGCGGCTGTACGCCGCGACCCGCTCGAAACTCTTTGGCGTCGTGCTCCGTATCTTGCGGCGTCAGGACCTCGCCGAGGAGGTCATTCAGGAGGCTTACGTCAAGATCTGGAACAGCGCGGGGCAGTTCAACCCGGCCCTGTCGTCCCCGATCACGTGGATGGCGTCGATCGCGCGCAACCGCGCCATCGATGTCGTGCGCAAGCGAGGCGAAACCTCGCTGGAAGATGAGCCTGCCGCGATGGAAGTCGCCGCCGACTCGCCCGATCCGCTGGCGCGGCGGGAAATGACGGAAGAGTTGAAGCGGTTGCTGGAGTGCGTCGGTCGTCTGGAGCCCGATCGTCAGAAGCTCGTGCTGCTTGCCTATTACAACGGCTGGAGCCGCGAGCAGCTCGCCGCAAAGTTCGAGACGCCGGTGAACACGGTGAAGACCTGGCTGCGCCGCAGCCTGATGGATATCCGGGAGTGTCTTGGACTCTGATTGATGGCCTATAGCGAAGACCATATCGCGCTCGCCGCGGAATATGCGCTCGGTACGCTCGATGCCGACGAGCGCACGCAGGTCGAGACCATGATGGCCGTGGACACCGAGTTCGCCGCGCTCGTGCAAGCCTGGGAGTTCAGGCTCGGGCCGCTGAACCAGATGGTCGGCCTGGTCGAGCCGCGCCCGGTGGTCTGGGAAAACATCAAGGCGGCGATCGGCCATGCCGGCGCGCCGCAGGCGCCGCTGGTGCTGCCCGAGACGCCGGAAGCGACTGTGGCACCGCCGATAACCGACGATCCGCAATTCGGCTCGGCCTTCGATCCGGAGCCGTCGCAGCCATCAGAAATCCCACAGCCGGCCGAGATTCGGCGGCCACCAATCCAGCCACGTTTTGGCGTCAACGACAGCACCAACATGATCGCGCTTGCGGGCCGCGTGAAGCGCTGGCGCGGCATCGCCTCAGCCGCGACCGCGATCGCAGCCGCGCTGCTGGTCACGCTCGGCCTGCAGATCTACCGGCCCGACGCCTTGCCGAATGCGATCCGTCCGAAGCCGCGCATCCAGACCGTCGAAGTGAAGACGCCGGCGCCGGCGCTCGCGCCGTCGGCGCAATATGTCGCGCTGCTGCAGGGACAGAATGGCGGCCCGGCCTTCATCATGACCATCGACGGCGCGACCAAGAATTTCACCGTGCGCAAGGTCGGCGCTCCGTCCGAGCCCGGCAAGAGCTTTGAGCTCTGGCTGATCTCCGACAGACTGCCGCAGCCGCGCTCGCTCGGCGTGATCGGCGCCGATGATTTCACCGCGCGTCCGGTGCTGTCGGGCTACGATCCCGACGTGATCAACGGCGCGACCTACGCGGTGACGGTCGAGCAGGCCGGCGGTTCGCCGAACGGCCAGCCGACTTCGGCGCCGATCTTCACCGGCAAGCTGATCGAGACCGTACCGCCCGCGTCGGGTTCGACGCGATAGGCCAACGTACCTCGTCGTCAGAGGTGGTCCCGTCATTGCGAGCGCAGCGAAGCAATCCATCGTTCCACGTACTCGGTGGCAATGGATTGCTTCGCGGAGCCTGTCATCCGGCGGCGCTTCGCGCCGACCGGGTGGCTCGCAATGACGTGGATGCAGCCTGGCATCTCGGGGAAGTGAGTTCGACCCACCACCCGCACAAAAAGAAAACGCCCGTGGGGAGCGGGCGTTTTCGATAGTCAACTTGGGGGTAGTTGGGGGTCTTAAATATCCACGCAGCGACTTTGGGGGGCTGTAAAGAACACTACGTGAATTCGTGAAACTCTCCTGTTAGCGGACCAGCGAGTTGCTCGTACTCGTGATCGCGACCGGCTTGCCGGCCTTCATGACACGTGCCGTCTGGGTGTAACCCTCGTCCGACGAATTGTGTGCCGCGATGCCGAAGCCCGCGACCAGGATACCGGCGAACAACGCCACAACCACAATCTTCAGGTGCGTCATACGATCGGCGCTGTAGATCGAGTGGTTCATGGAAGTCTCCTGCCGCCTTCCTGCTCTCAGTAAATCTGTCGGTTTGGTCTCTTGCCCGGTTCAACGTCTCGTGCCCCACCAACGTAGGATTTGCTGATTCCGTTCCCTAGAGGCCATCACAAGGGCGTGATGAGACGTGATCGGGCGCGATCAAAAACCGCCCCCGGCTCCCGAAACCTACATTAACTGGATGTAATATCAGTTACTTGCTTGAAATCCGGATCATGTTACCCGAGATAGGACCGTTCCGGACTGTTCCGCACAAATCAGTTGCCTGTGGCGAGAAAGCACAGGCGAAAACGCAAATGATTTGCGGCGGCTAGAGCGTTTTCAACCGAAGCCTGTCCCGCACCCGATGCGGGATGGACGCCGGTTCGCGTGAAGAAAACGTCCAAACAAGAAGCTCTACACGCTGCCGACGGTCTTCAGCCGGGCCCGCGGATGGATCTCGGCCTGCGACAAGACGGTGGTTTGTGAGCGGAACCGTTCCACCAGCGAGCGAACGAATGGCCGGATCGCGGCCGAGGTCACCAGCACCGGCGCCTCGCCTTCGCGCGCCGCCTGTTCGAAAGCGTTGCGCACGGCGGTCATGAATTCCGACAGCTTGGAGGGCTGCATCGCCAGGCTGCGATCGTCGCCTTGACCGACGATCGATTCGGCAAACGCCTGCTCCCAGCGCGCCGACAGCGCGATCAGCGGCAGATAGCCGTTCGGCGAGGTGTTCTGGGCGCAGATCTGCCGCGCCAGCCGGGCGCGGACATGCTCGACCATGGTGGCCGGATTGCGCGAGAACGCCAGCGCGTCGGCGATGCCCTCGAGAATGGTGGAGAGATCGCGGATCGAGATGCGCTCGGCGAGCAGCAATTGCAGCACGCGCTGGATACCCGACACCGTGACCTGGCTCGGCACGATGTCCTTGATCAGCTCGCCCTGCTCCTTCGGCAGGTCCTTCAAGAGCTTCTGCACCTCGCCATAGGACAGCAAGTCCGACATGTTGGTCTTGAGCAGCTCGGTCAGGTGCGTCGACAGCACGGTCGCGGCATCGACCACGGTGTAGCCCTTCAGCGCGGCCTCTTCCTTCAGGCCGGCATCGACCCAGGTCGCGGGCAGGCCGAAGGTCGGTTCGATGGTGTGGATGCCGGGGAGCTGCACCTGGTTGCCGGCGGGATCCATGACCATGAACTGGCTCGGCCAGATCTTCCCGGTGCCGGCGTCGACTTCCTTGATCTTGATGGCGTAGCTGTTGGCCTCGAGCTGGACATTGTCGAGGATACGCACCGCCGGCATCACGAAGCCCATCTCGATCGCGAGCGAGCGGCGCAGCGCCTTGATCTGCTCGGTGAGGCGGTCGGTGCCGTCAGGGCCGTTGACCAGCGGCAGCAGCGCGTAGCCGAGCTCGATCTTGAGGTCGTCGATCTTCAGCGCGGCGGCGATCGGCTCTTCCGCGGCGGCAGCGGCCGCGGCCGCGGCTGCAGCGGGGGCGGCAGCGGCGGCGGCCTCGGCGGCGTTGGCGACCCGCTTCTTCTTGCGCGCGTTCCAGGCCAGCGCCGCGGCGCCGGAGCCCAGCGCCATGAACGGCAGCGTCGGAATGCCCGGCAGCAGCGCCAGCACCAGCATGACGCCGGCCGACATGCCGAGCGCCTGCGGATAGCCGGAGAGCTGGCGCATCAGCGCCTTGTCGGCGGCGCCGGTAATGCCGGCCTTGGAAACCAGGAGGCCGGCGGCGGTCGAGACGATCAGCGCCGGCACCTGGGTGACGAGGCCGTCGCCGACCGTCAGCACGGTGTAGGTGCGGGCGGCTTCGCCGAAGGAGAGGCCCTGCTGGGCAACGCCGATGATGATGCCGCCGACGATGTTGATGCCGACGATCAGGAGGCCGGCGATGGCGTCGCCGCGGACGAACTTCGAGGCGCCGTCCATCGCGCCGAAGAAGCCGCTCTCGTCTTCCAGCGCCTTGCGGCGCTCCTTGGCGGCCTTCTCGTCGATCAGTCCGGCGGACAGGTCGGCGTCGATCGCCATCTGCTTGCCGGGCATCGAGTCCAGTTGGAAGCGCGCCGCGACTTCGGCGATACGGCCCGAACCCTTGGTGATGACCACGAAGTTCACGATCACCAGGATCGCGAACACGATGATGCCGATCACGAAGTTGCCGCCCATCACGAAGTTGCCGAACGCCTCGATGACATGGCCGGCAGCCGCCGTGCCCTCGTGGCCGTGGCTCAGGATCAGCCGGGTCGAGGCCATGTTCAGCGACAGCCGCATCATGGTCGAGATCAGCAGGATGGTCGGAAACGACGAGAATTCCAGCGGCGCCTGGATGAACAGCGAGGTCATCAGGATCAGGATCGAGATCGTGATCGAGACCGCCAGAAAGAGGTCGAGCACGATCGAGGGCAGCGGCAGGATCAGCACCACCAGGATGGTGAGGACGCCGAGCGCCAGCGCGAGATCGCCGCGCTTGAGGATGTCGCCGATCTCGCCGAGACCAGGCAATCCGCCCTTGCCTGCCGTGCCCTGACCCGCCGTGACGTCGACCATGGTAGCCGCTCTCCCCCGCGACTGGCGGCTACGGCCGCCAAGCGTCTGCGCGACGGCCGCAGGGCCGCCGTTCCGAAAGTGAGGCACCGCGCTGGCGTCCACGGGGATCTCCACCCGCTATACGCGTTCGACGACACTCGACTTCACTCGGCAATTCTTGCCGGGTGTATGGTTAGCAAAGGGTTAACAGGTGCGTTTTGCGGGGTGCGCGGGTCGTCGCAGGCGCCGGGCATGGGGCATCCCGGCCGGGGCGGGCGGGTCGGAGCGCCCGGCTGTCCTTCGGGGCGGGTTCGCTGCCTCTATCTCAGCGCGCCCAGCACGGCGCCCGATGCGGCGATGAGGCCGAGCGTGATGACGCTGGCGCGCCACAGCAATTGCTGCCGGGCAGCGCGCCGGTCGTGGAAGGCCAGCCAGTCGTGGACAAAGCCCGTGGGGATGTCGAACACCACGGCAGGCTCGTCGCGATAGTGCGTCTCATGCTCGCAGTACATCGTCCGGACCGCAGGCACACCCAGCCGCTCGAGCTCGCAATGCCACTCCCAGGCATGCCGGCCGTTGGTCCAGCGATTTTCGAAGGGGATCACGTGTGATTCCATGACGAGCCTCCTGGCCCACCCTTGAACCTCACGTGGCAAGTCTAGCTCAATATTCCGACCGGCGCGAGATCGGCGTCGGCTGCCCGAGACCGATCATGGCGGCGTCAATTGGTTGAGAGCATCCATTTGCGCCAATGCGTCGGCTGGATGTCGAGATGCCTGCTGCCGGCATGGTCGATCCATTCGGCACCGTCCCGGTGGCACGGGAACATCAGCGCGTGCACCATGCCGTCATAGTCGAGGACACAGACCTCAAGCTCCCGGTCCGACGGCGCTGACGCAACGGGCAACCACTCTGCTGACGACGAATGCATGACGATCCTCCGAACGATGTGCGCTTCGATCCTTTAACCTTGCGAGCTGCGCGCCAACCGGGCGGGATGATAGGTCCGGACGGCGAGCCGCCAATGTGAACCGGCTCGCATTTTAGCAGTTTTTCTCATCAACATGGATCACGGTTCGACGGACGATATTCCCGCTCGATCGGTCCGCTGCGATCGCTGCGGTGCACGATGCTGATTGAACTTTCGCGGCCCGGCCTCCGACCAAACGGCAGCAACGCCACTCAGCCACTCGAGGCATCGATGTCGAACCGGGCAGGTCGAACCATGACAGCAGGGCTTGCTGCCGCGATCGCGCTGCTGTCTGTGCCGGCGTCCGCGGTGACGCTGCCGGACGACCGGGCCTGGATGATCCGCATGATCGCCTGCAAGGGTAACGGTGTCCTGATGGAGGTCTACCTGCCGCAATCCGTCGTCTTCGCGCCGCATGGCGGCATGGCCGCGGGCAAGACGGCGGATGGCTACTACACGCTCGATCTGACCGAGCTCAACAAGGGCAAGGACCTGGAGCCGGTGCATGTGACGATGAGTGCGGACAAGAAGTCCGTCACCGTCGACCAGTACACACGCGGCTTGCCGCCGACCCGCATACCGGTCAGCGGCGGCACCGTGGATTTCGATCAGCGCTTCGGCATCGGTGCGAAGTGCGGTCCGTTCCAGGCGCAGGATCCGAACTACGGCAATTGAGCCGCCTCACGCGCCGGTGAAGGCAGTGCGTCCCCCTTGCTGACGCATGCCTAATCTCTCTGCAATGTGGCTTGACCCGGAGGCAAATGCCGACGAAGTTCCGCGTGCCGTGGTAATTTCTTCTGAATTTTCCCCTGAAGCCGCAGTGTTCATTCCCGACTCGCGCCGGGCATGGCTGCGCCTTGCGATAGCCGTGGTGATCGGCTCGCTCGGTAGCGTCGGCATGTGGTCGGTCGTGGTGGCGTTGCCGGCTGTGCAGACCGACTTCGGCGCGACCCGCGGAACGGCGTCGCTTGCCTTCACCATGGTGATGCTCGGCTTCGGCCTCGGGCAGGTCGTGACCGGCAAGATCAGCGATCGCTACGGCATCGTCACGGCAATCGGCGCCGGGATCGGTATTCTCGGCCTCGGCTATATCTGCGCCGGCTACGCGACGTCGATCTGGGCCTTCATCCTGGTGCATTTCGCGATCGGCCTGTCGTCGGCTGCTACCTTCGGCCCCCTGATGGCGGAGGCCTCGCACTGGTTCGAGCGCTACCGCGGCCTTGCGGTCGCGATCGCCGCCAGCGGCAATTATGTCGGCGGCACGGTGTGGCCGCCGCTGGTCAATTTCGGGATGCAGAGCGTCGGCTGGCGCACCACCCATATCGCGATCGGCATCTTCACCGCGATCGCGATGGCGCTTGCGCTCGTGGTGCTGCGTCTGTTGATGGGCGCGGCGACCCGGCGCAACCATGTCAACGCGGCGCCGCCGCGGGTCGACATGCGGCTCTCCACTAATGCGCTGACCGCGATCCTGTCGCTGGCGTCGATCTCCTGCTGCGTGGCGATGTCGATGCCGCAGGTTCACATCGTCGCCTATTGCGGCGATCTCGGCTACGGCGTGGCGCGCGGCGCCGAGATGCTGTCGCTGATGCTGGGATTCGGCATCATCAGCCGGATCGGCTCCGGCTTCCTTGCCGACCGGATCGGCGGCATCCGCACGCTGCTGATCGGCTCGATCGCGCAGGGCGCGGCGCTCTTGTTCTACCTGTTCTTCGACAGCCTGACCTCGCTCTACGTCATCTCGGCGATGTTCGGCCTGTTCCAGGGCGGCATCGTGCCGAGCTACGCCATCATCGTGCGCGAGGCGATGCCGGCCGCCGAGGCCGCGACCCGGATCGGCATCGTGATCTTCGCCTCGGTGTTCGGCATGTCGTTCGGCGGCTGGATCTCGGGCGTGATCTTCGACGCCACCGGCTCCTATGCCGCAGCCTTCGCCAATGGCCTGGCCTGGAACCTGCTTAATGTCAGCATCATCCTGCTGCTCATGATGCGGTCGCGGCAGCGGCTGGCGATCGCGTAACTCTCGCTCACACCGATTGACCGGCCTTCAGCAACGAGCAGCCGGTGATCTTCAAACTGCCGTCGGCCTGCCGCTCCAGCGTGTAGAGCGCCTCCCACGCCTCGCCATTGGCGTCGACGATCTGAACGCGTTGCGCGATCCGATCGCCTGCGCTCTGCGCCGCGCCGAACTCGAAGCTCCTGTGGCGATAGACCGGCGCGTATTGGTTCTGCACCATCGACATGAAGATATCGGCCTGCGGAAAGATCTGCCGGATCGCGGGTGCGGCATAGGAATAGGCCGCCGCGGCGTCGTCGCGACCGAACGCCTGCTCCTGGGCGCGGATCACGCCTTGCGCCGTTGTGACGTCATCGGCTGCTGCGGGAGCGAGCGAGCCCAGCAGAATAGCGACCAACAGCAGGATCATGCGCATGCGATGGCTCCGTCGGCGATCGGACCTTCCAGCCGCCGCAAGGCTACTCCCGCGCGGCTGTGGCGGCAACGGAGCAGGGCGCGTTCGCCGGCCAGGCCCGCACACGAATCGGCCGCGCGCGGCCGAGCCGGATCGAGCCGCGCGATCTCAGTTGACGCGCCGCTTGGGGTGCCGCAGCGCCTCGGCAGTCGGGCACCGCGCGCGCCGCGGATAGCGGGCTGCGAATGGCTGCTCGATGGTGACGTTCTGGCAGCCGTATTGCGCCGAAACCTCGGCGATGACGTTCGATACCGCCTCGTCGATCCGCGAGCCGGGCAGGTGCGCAACGATGAGATCGCTGATGCTGAGCCGCTTGCGGACGCGCAGGTCGCTGTCGATGCGATAACTGAACAGGGCATGGATCACGCCGCGGCGATCGCGGATCGCGATCAGCCCGGTCTCGGGCGAGCTGCCGCGGCTGCGCCGGCGCACGAACCGCAGCCATTGCTCCGTGGTAATACTGGCATCATGCATGAACACCAGCGGATAGGCCGCGATCGCATGCTGATGGTCGATTGGAAGTGCTTGGAATTGCTCATTCATCGCCGGATTTCCCCGATGATGGGCACTACTGCTGGGGAAACGGCGGCGCAGCATTGATCTGCATCAATGCGGCCGGCCGTTGATCCAGATCAAATCGGGGTTGATAGTGTCGAGATTCTAACCTCGCGGACCCCCGAAGCCATGAGCATTGCCGAACCACTGCTGGATTCGTGCGCCGGCGCGACTCCGTGCGACTGCAGGCACGGCCATGCCACGAACGGCTGCGAGGATTGCAAGGTCAGGCTGTTCAGCGTCTGCGCCGCACTGGAATCGTCCGAGCTCGAGGAGCTCGACCGGATCAGCCAGGCGAAGCAGGTCCCGGCAAGAACGACGCTGTTCGAGCAGAGTGCGCTGGCGGGGAGCGTGTTCAACGTCACCGACGGGGTGGTGCGGCTCTACAAATCATTGCCCGATGGTCGCCGCCAGATCGTGGGTTTCGCGCTGCCGGGCGACTTCCTCGGGCTTGCGCTGCAGGACCGCTACGGCGTCACCGCGGAGGCGGTCAACGCGGTCGCGGTTTGCCGTTTCGCGCGATCGGCGTTCCTCACCTATGTCGACGGCAAGCCGCACCTGCTGCGCCGCCTGCATGAGTTCGCGGGGCACGAGCTGAGCCTGGCGCAGGACCAGATGCTGCTGCTCGGGCGGCGCACTGCCGAGGAGAAGATCGCCGCATTCCTGCTCAACATGCAGACGCGATACGCCCGGATCGGAAGCGTGTCCGTCACCGTGCCGCTGCCGATGAGCCGGCAGGACATCGCCGACTATCTCGGTCTCACCATCGAGACGGTGAGCCGCACCCTGACCCGCCTTGCGCGCGAGAAGGTGGTGTTGATCGTGCCCGATGGTGTGCGGCTGCTCGATCTCGAACGGCTCCGGCTGAGCGGCGCGAGCTGACGCTACGGCGTCGGCTTTTGATCCAGCACAAGGCGATCCGCACGCAGGCGCGCTAGGTCTCTCCACCATAAGGAGACGACCCATGCCTCTCGACACCATCCTCGTCATGATCGCAGTCACCGCGATGTTCGCCACCATTGCCGCCGTCATCGCGTGGGGCGACCGGCAGACCCGCGATTTGTGATAGCGTCGTGTGACCACAGCCTTTCCGCTCCGATTTGAATCGAAACGGGGCATCCACTTCGCTTGAGAGCGCTCTATCTGATCGAGCCCTTGAACTTGTCGATGTCGGGCGAGGGGCGTGCGGGAAACAGCCGTGCGGTCGAGGAGTTATCGAGCCGGCGCTTGCATTTCGCCTCGTCGTCGCTGTCTTCGGTGCCATCCTTCCCGGTGCGCTTTTTGGCAAAGGCATCGTCCTGCCGGTTGACGATCAGCATCGCATGGTCGCGCTCGAGCGTATCCGGATTCTTGCGCTGCTCGTCGGAGCGGAACGCGCCGCCGACCATCTTGCCCGTCATCTCGTAGTCGCAGCCGGCCTTCCAGTCGCCCTGGTCCCACTTCCATCCGACAGCCTTCAGCGTGCCGTCTTTCTCTGCGGTGACCTTGATGATGGCGTTATAGGCCAGCCAGACGCCGGCGAGCCCGCTGCGCTTGTCGTCAAAGCCTTCGAGCAGCGCCAGGCGTTCGCGCTGCAAGCCGTTGACGTGATCGCGCGCATCGACGGTGAAGTGGACCTGCGAGCTCTGCTTGTTCCAGGCCGGATGCAGGAATTCCGGGAATTGTTCGGTCTGGCTCTTCACCCAGTTGCGCTGGTCGTCGATCAGCGCGCGCCGCGTCGCTTCGTCGAGCCGCGGCTGCAACGCCTTCCAGGCGCGGTTCAGCCGCTGGTCGTTGGCGGCGAGATCAGGATCGGCGCAGATCTCCTCGTCGGTCGCGGTCTCGGGCCTGCTGCAGTCGAAGGTCGGCGCGACGAACGCGGTGTCGGCCTTGTCGGGTGCCGCATTCTTGCCGGCGGCAAAATAGCTGCCGGTGACCTGCCACATCGACGAGCAGTCGTTGAGCCCGCCAAACTCCTCGTCATCGATGCTGCCGACGATCCGCAACGTCTCGCCCTGGCGGCGGAGTTTTATGGTTGGCGGCTTGCTTGCGGCGGCCCTGGCTTCGGTCTTGGGCTTGTCGGCCGCTGTCTCCGCCTCGATCACCACCGGGCCGAAGAGCCAGCCGGTCCCCGAGGGCTTCAGATCGGCGGTGAGCTTGCAGGTTCGCCGGCGGTCGCCGCCATAGTCGCCGCGCAGATCGGCGGCGAGGCGATAGGCGCCGCCCTCAGTCGGTGTCAGCGTGATACTGCCGAAGGCATTGACCCAGTTGCCCGACATGCCCGGACGGCCGGATGCCAGCCCGCCAAGCGCAGCCGCGCGGCGGCGCAAGGCTGCGGCAAAACCAGCCTTCAGCTCGTCCTCATCGGTTTCGGTGAGCACGTCCGCGGCGTCGATGATCATCTCGTTGAACCAGGCCTGGTCGCGCTTCAACAGCGGCTTGACGTTGGCCGGTAGCCTGCCGAGCGCCGCGTCGAACGCCTTGTCGATCTGCGCAACGAGCTTGTCGTAGCCGGCCTTCCTGCAGTCGGCAGTCTTGATCCTGTTATCGCCGCCATCGCCGCACAGGCTGATCGCGGTCGGCGCGCTGCTCGATGCGCGCAGGAAATCGTCCATCGCAAGAGACGGCCCGGAGGCGAGGACCGAGATGGCCGCGACGGCGGCCGCAAGCCGTGGGGAGCAAGGCATCGACGTCACCCGCAAGGCCGCGACATGCGGCCCTTGCGGCTTGGGTCGCGCAGCGCCTGCGCCGGGTTCAAAATGTCGGCGGCGTGCAGGCCGAAATCACCTCGCACGGCTTGGCGCCGATGCAGCGGAAGCGGTGCGGGCGGCGGCTTTCGAAGTAGTAGGCGTCGCCGGCGTTGAGCACCCGCCGCTCGTCGTCGACGGTGACCTCGAGCCGGCCCGAGACCACGATGCCGCCTTCCTCGCCTTCATGCACCAGCGGCACCCGGCCGGTGTCGCTGCCGGGCTCGTAGCGCTCTTTCAGGATCTGCAACGCACGTCCGAACAGGCTGTCGCCGATCTGGAGGTAGGAGATCGGCTTCTTGCCGATCTCGGTCAGCTCGTCGGCGCGGTAGAAGGCCTTGCGCGGCCGCTCCGGCTCGATCGCGAAGAATTCTGCGAGCCCCATCGGGATGCCGTCGAGGATGCGCTTGAGCGCGCCGACCGACGGGTTCATCTGGTTGGATTCGATTAGCGAAATCGTCGAATTGGTGACGCCGGAGCGCTTGGCGAGCTCGCGCTGCGACAGCTTGTGCCGCGCGCGGATGAATCGCAGCCGTCCGCCGATATCGACGCTCATCACAAATCCCTGTTGCAGGTGTTGCGGATCGAACAAATCTTGGCAGAGCGCCCCAACAAGATCAATGGCTTGCGCTGCGACAGAAAAGGACTTGTTGAGTGCCCTGAAGAGTGGTCCGACTACGCATCCCCAGCCCATGGAGTGCGCCGTGACCGTTCATCAGATTCCGAACACCATCAAGACAGATTCGTTCTGGATGCCCTTCACGGCCAACCGGCAGTTCAAGAAAGCGCCGCGGCTGTTCTCCTCCGCCAAGGGCATGTACTACACCTCGGTCGACGGCCGGCAGGTGATCGACGGCTCCGCCGGTCTCTGGTGCGTCAACGCCGGCCATGGCCGCCCGCAGATCGCGGCTGCCGTCGAGCGCCAGCTGTCCACGCTGGACTTCGCGCCCTCGTTCAACATGGGCCACCCGCTGGCGTTCGATTTCGCCGAGCGCCTCGCCGAGATCGCCCCGAAGGGGCTGGATCGGATCTTCTTCACCAATTCGGGCTCTGAATCGGTCGATACCGCGCTGAAGATCGCGCTGGCCTATCATCGCGCCAACGGGCAGGGGACCCGCACCCGCCTGATCGGCCGCGAGCGTGGCTATCACGGCGTCGGCTTCGGCGGTCTGTCGGTCGGCGGCATGGTCGCCAACCGCCGCCAGTTCGCGACCCATCTGCCGGGTGTCGACCACATCCGTCACACCCATGATCTCGCCCGCAACGCCTTCGCCAAGGACCAGCCGGACCATGGCGCCGAGCTCGCCGACGACGTCGAGCGGATGGTCGCGCTGCATGGCGCCGACACCATCGCCGCCGTGATCGTCGAGCCGGTGCCCGGTTCGACCGCGGTGCTGCCGGCGCCGAAGGGCTATCTGCAGCGCCTGCGCGAGCTCTGCACCAAGCACGGCATCCTGCTGATCTTCGACGAGGTCATCACCGGCTTCGGCCGCCTCGGCACACCGTTCGCCGCCAACTTCTACGGCGTCACGCCGGACATGATGACGACCGCCAAGGGCATCACCAACGGTACCGTGCCGTGCGGCGCGGTGTTCGCCAGCCGCCAGGTCCATGACGGGCTGATGGTCGGCCCGGACAACGCCATGGAGCTGTTCCACGGCTACACCTATTCGGCGCATCCGGTGGCCTGCGCGGCGGGTCTTGCCACGCTCGACATCTACAAGGACGAGGGTCTCCTGACTCGCGGCGCCTCGCTCTCCGACTACTGGCGCGATGGCCTGCATTCGCTGAAGGGTCTGCCGAACGTCGTCGACATCCGCAATCAGGGCCTGATGGGCGCGGTCGAGCTCGCGCCGCGCGATGGTGCCGTCGGCGCGCGTGGCTACGACGTCATGGTCGATTGCTTCAACCGCGGCCTCTACTTCCGCATGAGCGGCGATTCGCTCGCGCTGTCGCCGCCCTTGATCGTCGAGAAGTCGCATATCGACGATATCGTCTCGATCCTCGGCGACGCCATCAAGCGCGTGGCCTGATACTTGCTGGCTAATCGTTAGCTAGCTCTACAAATTGCTGTCGCCGTTGCGAAGCAGAGTAGTTTCGCAGCGGCGATTGCGTTTTCGCTGCAGGATGTGAGGAAAAGTGAAGGTCCTTGTTCTCGGCAGTGGCGTGATCGGCGTCACCTCGGCCTATTATCTTGCGCGCGCCGGCCATGAGGTGACGGTGATCGACCGTCAGCCGAAGCCTGCGCTTGAAACCTCCTTTGCCAATGCCGGCGAGGTGTCGCCGGGCTATTCGTCGCCCTGGGCCGGACCCGGCGTGCCGGTGAAAGCGGTGAAGTGGCTCTTGATGAAGCACGGCCCGCTGGTGATCCGCCCGAAGCTCGATCCCGTGATGTGGCTGTGGCTGCTGAAGATGCTGCGCAACTGCACCACGTCGCGCTACGCGGTGAACAAGAGCCGGATGATCCCGATCGCGGAATACAGCCGCGACTGCCTGCAGGCGCTGCGCAGCGAGATCGGCATCCGCTACGACGAGCGCGCGCAGGGCACCTTGCAGCTGTTTCGCGAGCAGGCCCAGCTCGACCACACCGGCGACGACATCGCGGTGCTGAAGCAATACGGCGTGCCGTTCGAGGTGCTGGACCGCGAGGGCTGCATCAAGGCCGAGCCGGCGCTGGCCGGCGTCAAGCAGAAATTCGCCGGCGGGCTTCGGTTGCCGCATGACGAGACCGGCGATTGCCACATGTTCACGCAGGCCTTAGCGCTGGAAGCCGAGAAGATCGGCGTGCGCTTCAACTTCAATGTCGGCATCGACGGCCTGAACGCGGATGCTACCCGCATCACCGGCGTTGCGACCAGCGCCGGCCTGATGACTGCGGACGCCTATGTCCTCGCACTCGGCAGCTATTCGCCGCATCTGGTGCGGCCGCTCGGCATCTCGCTGCCGGTCTATCCGGTGAAGGGCTATTCGATCACGGTGCCGATCAAGGACGCGTCCGGCGCACCGGAATCGACCGTGATGGATGAGAGCTACAAGGTCGCGATCACGCGGCTCGGCGACCGCATCCGGGTCGGCGGCACCGCCGAGATCTCGGGCTATTCGACCAAGCTCTACGACGCGCGGCGCGCGACGCTGGACCATTCGCTGACCGATCTGTTTCCGCGCGGCGGCGATCTTGCAAAGGCCACCTTCTGGTGCGGCCTGCGCCCGATGACGCCGGACGGCCCCCCGGTGATCGGCGCGACGCGGTTTGCCAACCTGCACCTCAACACCGGCCACGGCACGCTCGGCTGGACCATGGCCTGCGGCTCGGGCCGGGTGCTGGCCGACATGCTCTCCGGCAAGAAGCCCGAGATCGACACCAAGGAGCTGTCGATCACCCGCTACGATCACCGCTTCGGGTAGGTCTCGTCGTCGCACGCGAAAGGCTATTCGGCGGCGTTCTTCAACGGCGGTTCGGCATCGTCGTCCCGCTTGGTCGCCGTCCAGTTCGAAAGCGCGTTCGAGAATCTGTCGAGATAAAGGTAGACCACCGGGGTCGTGAACAGCGTGAGCGCCTGGCTCACGATCAGGCCGCCGACCATCGCATAGCCGAGCGGCTGACGGATTTCCGACCCCGTTCCGGTGCCCAGCATAAGCGGGACGCCGCCGAGCAGGGCGGCCATCGTCGTCATCATGATCGGGCGGAAACGCAGCAGCGCCGCCTTCCGGATCGATTCACGCGGCGACAGATGCTCCTCGCGTTCGGCGGCGATCGCGAAATCGACCATCATGATGCCGTTCTTCTTCACGATCCCGATCAGGAGGATGATGCCGATCAGCGCGATCAGGCTGAAGTCGAACCCGAACGCCATCAGGATCGCCAGCGCGCCGACACCGGCCGACGGCAACGTGGAGAGGATCGTGAGCGGATGGATGTAGCTTTCGTAGAGCATGCCGAGGATCAGATAGACCACGACCAGCGCGGCCAGGATCAGCAGCGGCACTGAGCTCAGTGACTGCTGGAAGGCCTGCGCGGTGCCCTGGAAGCTCGAGCTGAGCGTGGCCGGCGCCCCCAGATTGGCGACGGCGTCCTGGATGGCGTCGGTGGCCTGGCCGAGCGCGACCCCTTGCGCGAGGTTGAAGCTGATCGTGGTTGCGGGAAACTGCCCCTGGTGGGCGATCGCGAGCGGACGCACCGGAACCGTCGTCCACTTGCAGAACACCGAGAGCGGCACTTCGTCGCCCGTCGTCGGTGACCTGATGTAGAGCTTGTTGAGCGTGTCGAGCTTGCCCTGCAGTTCGGGGAGGATCTCCAGGATAACGTGATAGCTGTTGAGCTGGGTGAAGTATTGCGTCACCTGGCGCTGGCCGAACGCGTCATACAGCGTGTCGTCGATCAGCTGCGGCTGGATGCCGTAGCGCGACGCGGTGTCGCGATCGATGGTCATCGTCACCGTCGTTCCCTCGGTCTGCTGGTCGGTGGCGACGTCGCGCAGTTGGGGCAGGGTCTTCATGCTGGCCAGGATCTTCGGCGCCCATTGGTTCAGCTCGGCGAGATTCGCATCCTGCAGCGTGTATTCGAACTGCGTGCGCGTGGCGCGGCCGCCGAGCCGGACGTCCTGCGAAGCTTGCATGTAGAGCCGTGCTCCCTCGACCGCCTCGAGCTTCGGCCGCAGCCGCGCAATGATCTGCTGTGCATCCGCGTTGCGCTCCTCGTGCGGCTTCAGCGTGATGTACATGCGGCCGGAATTCAGCGCGGTGCCGCCGCCGCCGATGAACTCGGCCATGCTGTCGACCGCAGGGTCAGCCCGGACGATCCGGCTGAGCTCCTCCTGATGCTGCTTCATGTCGGCAAACGAGATGTCCTGGGCCATCTCCGACACGGCGTTCAGGAAGCCGTTGTCCTGTTGCGGGAAGAATCCCTTCGGAATGATCACGAACAGATATACCGACAGCGCCACCGTCGCGAAGAAGATGCACAGCGTGGTCCGGCTCCAGCCGAGTGCCAGATCGAGCCCGCGCTCATAGCCATGCAGCATCCGCTCGAATGCCGCTTCGCTCCATTGGTAGAGCCGGCCGTGCCTGGTTTCGCCGTGCGCGCGCAGGAAGCGCGACGCCATCATCGGCGTCAGCGTCAGCGACACCACCAGCGAGACGAAGATCGCCATCGCGAGCGTCACCGCGAACTCGCGGAACAGCCGGCCGATGACACCCCCCATCAGCAGCAGCGGGATCAGCACCGCGACCAATGAAATGCTGATCGACAGGATCGTGAATCCGATCTCGCCGGCGCCTCGGAGGGCCGCGGCAAGCGGCCGCTCGCCCTGCTCGACGTAGCGCGTGATGTTCTCCAGCATGACGATGGCGTCGTCGACCACGAAGCCGACCGCAATCGTCAGCGCCATCAGCGACAGATTGTCGAGCGTATAGCCGAACACCCACATCAGCGCGCAGGCGCCGAGCAGCGCGAGCGGCACGGTGACGGCAGGAATCACCGTGGCCCAGAAGCTGCGCAGGAAGATGAAGATCACCATGACGACCAGAACGATGGTGATCAGCAGCGTGATCTGCACGTCCTCGACGGCGGCGCGGATGGTCAATGTCCTGTCGCTGATGATCTTGATCTTGATCGCGGGCGGAATGGCGGCAATCAGTCTCGGAAGCTGCGCCTTGATCCTGTCGACCGTGCCGATGACGTTGGCGCCGGGTTGCTTGAAGATGACGAGGAAGACGCCGCGCTTGCCGTCTGCCCAGGCCGCCTGCTTCATGTCTTCCGGCCCGGCGACGGCCCGGCCGATGTCGCGAATCCGCAGTGGACCGCCGTTGCGGTAGGCGACGATGACGTCATTCCAGTCGTTGGCATCCGGGAGCTGATCGTTGGCGTAGATCGTGTAGGCGCGGCTCGCGCCGTCGATGTTGCCCTTCGGGCTGTCGACCGTCGTGATGGCGATCTGGCTGCGGATGTCTTCCAGCGAGAGCCCCTTGGCGACCAGCTTGGCGGGATCGATCTGCACGCGGATCGCGGGCTTCTGCTGTCCGCCGATGAACACCTGGGCGACGCCTGAAATCTGGCTGATCTGCTGCCCGAGCTGGGCGTCGACCGCATCGCTCACCCGGATCAGCGGCAAGGTGTCCGAGGTCGCCGACAGCAGCAGGATCGGCGAGTCGGCCGGGTTGACCTTGCGATAGGTCGGCGGCGACGGCAGGTTCTTGGGCAGCTGGCCGCCGGCGGCATTGATTGCGGCCTGGATGTCGTTGGCGGCGCCGTCGATGTTGCGGTTCAGATCGAACTGGATGGTGACCGCGGTCGACCCGAGCGAGCTCGTCGAGGTCATCTGGGCGATGCCGGGAATCTGCGCGAACTGCCGCTCCAGCGGCTGCGCCACCGAGGAGGCCATGGTTTCGGGGCTGGCGCCGGGCAGGCTTGCGGAGATCTGGATGGTCGGAAAGTCGACCTGCGGCAGCGGTGCGACCGGCAGCAATGGATAGGCGACCATGCCGACGAACAGAATGCCGGCCATCAGCAGCGAGGTGCCAATAGGGTAGCGGATAAACGGAGATGAGATGCTCTCGTTCATTTCTACAATCCAAATGAACGGCAGGCGCATCTTTTCCCGAATGCCGGGACTCGTGCTCGAAAAGTTCGAGCGCGAACGCGCGTTTCCTCGCCATGGCCAATCGGCAGATCGCGGAGTTCGCGTCTGCCTGTTTTTTGCCAGCATACTCATTCCCGGGGACGGCGCGCGAATGGAAACACCGGATCGCCCATTCGACCTTCGTTCAATGGCCGGAATTCGTGCGCCCAAAACGTGTCCTCCGCGCCAAGTATATCTGATTACGATATATTTGTGGCATGGGCTCGACCAGCGAGAAGCCCGGTGTCCCCACCGGCAGAATGGCGCGGGCTTATGCCGCTCATATGCCGCGGATCCCGCAGCGCTCTCGAATTCATATCCAGTCCTGAAGATATTGAGGCCCATGCAAACGTTCCCGCGGACGGCAGGCCGCTGAGGCTCGGCCGGACGCGCGAGAGCAAACGGGTACAGGTGATGTCATGTCTTCGCTTCAGGTTTCCGCCGGTGACAGAATTATTGAACCGATGATTGCGCTGGCCGGTTGTTCGACCCAGCAGCGCATCGTCGTGGTCGGCGCGAAGAGCACGGAATTGATGTTCGAATTGCACCGGCGCGGCTTTTCGCGCGCGGCGTCATCGGGAAATTGCGGTCGCCCGGCCGGTCAGTATGACGTCGCGCTGGTCGATTGGCGGCGGCGCACGCTTCTCGCACTCGAACCGTCGCTGGACTGGTTGACGACCTTCCTTGATGCCCGCGCGGTGCTGGTGGTCTGGGTCGATGCGCAGAAGGCCTCGGCCAATCAGAGCCTGCGGGCGTCGCTGGAGCGGCGCGGTTTCGTCGTCGAGCAGGGCATCGTGCACGAATGCGGTTGTGCGCTGTCGGCTCGCCGATCGCAGGCTCATCCGCTGCGGCTGGCGGCCTGACAGCGCTGCCTATTGTGCGCAACGGCGAACGTCGTTCGTCCTGAAAGGAAATTCCCATGTCCAAGGTACGGCGCGCCGTCATTCGCGAATGGATGTTGCTGGCGCGCGAGAAACGGTCTTCCAGCGAGCAGGCAGCAGCCTTTGCCAAGGCTGCGCTGCAGCGCCACGGCCTGCCGCGCAGCCGGCGAACACCGCACATGATCATCATGCGGTGGCTGAGCCCACGCACCGGACGTCCCTGATTTCACTGCGGCGGTCGGCGATCGGCCTCGATGGCGTAGCCTGGATCAGCACCGCGATATCCGGGGCAGTTGGTCCCGCATGTCGCGGAGCCTGTCATCGGGCGCGCATTCGCGCGACCCGTTGGCTCATGCGGGCTACTTCACACCGCCGGCTAGCGTGACGGCTTGGAGCTGGCTTTCTTTGGCGCCGGTTTTGGCTTGCGCGATTCCGTCATGTTGTCGGCCGGCTGCACCTGCAAGCCATCCACGAACACATCCAGGAGCCGCAGCGCCGTGGTCTGCCAGCCCGGCTGGTCGTGCATGTAGCACATGCCAATCAGCGCACGCAGCACGTCCTCGGCACTGATGTCGTCGCGGATGGCGCCGGCGGCGACGGCACGCGCGAGCAGGGTGCCGATCGCCTTGGTGAGGCGGTCGAACGAATAGGCGTGCAGCTCGGTCGAGCCGTGCGCGACCAGCGCGAGTGCGGCGACCATGCCCTTCTTGGTCGCGACGAATTCTACATTGGCGCGCAGCCAGCGCCGCAGCGCCTCGACCGGCTCGGGCGCGCATTGCAGCTGCTCGGCAAGATCGCCGAGCTGCTCGACCTCGCGGCGATAGACCGCCTCATACAGCGCCTCGCGGGTCGGGAAGTGGCGATACAGCGTGCCGATGCCGACGCCGGCATGGCGCGCGACGGCCTCCAGACTCGCCTCGCTGCCGCCGGCCGAAAACACGGCCTTGGCCGCTTCCAGCACGCGCTCGCGGTTGCGCACGGCGTCGGCGCGCGGCTTGCGGACAATTTCTGGTGATGAACCGGCCATTCCTTTTTCTTTTCACCCTCCCTTGTAAACGGAGGATGCCTCCGTATATGGCGACCAGCACCGGGCCTGACAAGGCGCGCCGATCATGTATCGGCGGCCACGGGTTCGCGTTGCCTCGATTCCACCCGACCATACACGGATCGGAGCCCCGCATGAATCTCCCCATCAGTCTCACCATCAACGGCGTCCGCCGGGACATTGCCCTCGACGACCCCCGCGTCACCCTGCTCGACCTGTTGCGTGAGCGGCTCGACCTCACCGGAACCAAGAAGGGGTGCGACCGCGGCCAGTGCGGCGCGTGCACCATCCTGGTCGACGGCCGTCGCATCAATTCCTGCCTCGCGCTCGCCGTCAGCCATGACGGCGCCGAGATCACCACCATCGAAGGCGTCGGGCGCGGCGGCGAGTTGCATCCGGTGCAGGCCGCCTTCATCGCCCATGACGGCTTCCAGTGCGGCTTCTGCACCCCGGGGCAGATCATGAGCGGCATCGGCCTGATCCAGGAAGGGCAGGCCGGCGACGACCCCGAGCGCGTGCGCGAATGCATGAGCGGCAATCTCTGCCGCTGCGGCGCCTATCAGGGGATCACCGAAGCCGTGCTCGAGGCACAATCCAACATGACCGCCAGCAAGCAGAGGCGCTCCGCATGATGAATTTCGATTATGTCAGGCCGGCCAGCGTCGCGGATGCGATCGCGGCGGCTTCCGAAAAGGGCGCAAGCTATCTCGCCTCCGGCACCAATCTGCTCGACCTGATGAAGGGCGGCGTCAGCCGGCCGAGCCGTCTCGTTGACGTCACGCGTCTGCCCGGGCTCGATCGTATCGAGCATCTCCCCGACGGCAGCTTGCGCATCGGCGCGCTGGTGCGCAACGCCGATCTCGCACATGACGCCGCGTTCGCGCGCAACTATCCTGTGGTCGCCGAGGCGTTGCTGTCGGGCGCATCGGCGCAGCTGCGCAATGCCGCGACCGTGGGCGGCAATCTGATGCAGCGGACTCGCTGCGCCTATTTCTACGATGCCGGCAGCGCCTGCAACCGGCGCTGGCCGGGCGCAGGCTGCGACGCGTTGAAGGGCGAGAACCGGCTGCACGCGGTGCTCGGCTGGAGCGAGGGCTGCATCGCCACCCATCCATCGGACTTCTGCGTGCCGCTGGTTGCGCTCGACGCCGTCGTCGAGATCGAGGGCAAAAGCGGCCGGCGCGAGCTGCCGCTCGAAGCGCTGCATCGGCTGCCCGGCGAAACGCCGGAGCGCGAGACCGCGCTGGAGCGGGGTGACCTGATCGTCGCGCTGCGGCTGCCGGCCGAGGCGCAAGGTTTTGCCAGGCATGCCCGCTACATCAAGGTGCGCGAGCGCACGTCCTATGCCTTCGCCGTGGTCTCGGCCGCAGCTAGCCTGCGCATCGAGGACGGCAAGATCCGCGAAGCGCGGCTCGCGCTCGGCGGCGTTGCGGCAAAGCCGTGGCGGGCGCGCGAGGCCGAGCATGTGCTCGCAGGCGCCTCGCCGGATGCTGCGGTCTATCGCGAGGCGGCGCGCGCCGCGCTCGCCGACGCAAAGCCGTCCGGCGACAACGCTTTCAAGATCGAGCTCGCGCAGCGCATCGTCGTGCGCGCGCTCACCCTCGCCGCCGCCGGCACGCCGGACCGCATTCCCGCGCTGCCCGGTTCTCCCTTCTCGTCCGTTGCAGGAGCGTAACGCATGACGGTTGAACTCAGTCTGACCCGCGACCCCGCCCATATCAGGCACGGCTCGAACATCGGCCAGCCGATGACCCGCACCGATGGCGTGCTGAAGGTCACGGGCAAGGCCCGCTACGCCGCGGACAATCATCCGCCCGGCATGGTCTATGCCGTGATCGCGACGAGCTGCATCGCGCGCGGCCGCGTCACCGCGCTCGATGTCGCCGCCGCCAAGCGCCATCCCGGCGTGATCGACGTGATGACGCCGGCGCACAAGCCTGAACTTGCCGAAGACCCCGACGCCAAGGGCAACCCGTTCGCCTTCCGCATGGAGCTGTTGCAGAGCGACGAGGTGCGCTACGCCAACCAGGCGATTGCGGTCGTGATCGCGGAGACGCTGGAAGCCGCGACCGAAGGCGCGGCACTGCTGTCGCCGCGCTACCAGGTCGAGATCGCGCGCGTCGGCCTCGACGCCGGTGAGGCCTACGCGCCGCCGGTGGTCGGCATCGGCAATCCCGCCGAAGTTCGCCACGGCGACATCGACGCCGGCATGGCTGCGGCTGCGAAGCTGACAGACGCGACCTACGAGACGCCGGCGCAATATCACAATGCGATGGAGCCGCATGCGATCGTCGCGGTGTGGGACGGCGACCGCCTGTTCATCGACACGCCGAGCCAGGGCATGGGGTTCGCGCAGATGCGGATCGCCGGGCTGTTCGGCATTCCGCCGGCGAATATCCACATCAACAGCCCTTTCCTCGGTGGCGGCTTCGGCTCCAAGGGGCTGATCTCCGGACCGCAGGTGCTCGGCATCATGGCCGCCAAGCTGATCGGGCGTCCGGTCAAGCTCGTGCTGCGCCGCAGTCAGATGTATGGCCCGGTCGGCCATCGTCCGCCGACCCGCCAGCGCATCCGGATCGGCACCGACGATGCGGGCGCGCTGACCGCGATCAATCATGAGGCGCGCGTCACGACGTCGAGCTTCGACGATTTCTACGAGCCCGCGGCGGACGCCTCGCACACGCTCTATGCCAGCCCGGCCATCCGTACCGCGCATGAGGCGGTGCGTGTCGACACCGGCACGCCGCTGTTCATGCGCGCGCCGGGCGAGGCCACCGGATCGATCGTGCTGGAAAGCGCGATCGACGAGGCGGCGTTCGCCTGCGGCATCGATCCGCTGGAGTTCCGGTTGAAGAACTACGCCGAGGTCGAGCCGACCACCGGCAAGCCGTTCTCTTCCAAGGCGCTGCGCCAGTGCTACGCAAAGGCCGCCGAACGGTTCGGCTGGGCGGGCCGTCCGTTGCAGCCGAAGCAGATGCGTGACGAAAACGGCTTCCTGGTCGGCTGGGGCGTCGGCACTGCGACCTTCCCGGCCATCATGTTCCAGGGCAATGCGCGCGCGGTGATCCGTGCCGACGGCAAGGGCGTGATGGAGACCGGTGCGCACGACATGGGGCAGGGCGCCTGGACCGCGCTTGCGCAGATCTCAGCGGACTCGCTCGGTCTCGATTTCGATCAGCTGACGTTCCGCTCCGGCAGCTCCGATCTGCCCGATGCCGGCATCGCCGGCGGCTCGGGGCATACCGCAACCGTCGGCGCCGCGATCCATAACGCGGGTGCTGCCGTGATTGCAAAACTCGCCGAGTTCGCGACCACGGACCAGCGCTCGCCGCTGTTCGGCGCCGGGAACGCCGGCGTGGTGGCGCGGGGCGGCCGGCTGCATCGCCGCGACGACGATGCGCGCAGCGAAGGCTACGCTGACATTCTGGCGCGCGCTGGCCTTGCCGAGGTCGACGCCACCGGCAGCGGCGCGGCCGATGCGGCGGCGCAGTCGCAATATGCGATGCACGCGCATGGCGCCGTGTTTGCCGAGGTCAAGGTCGATCCGGAACTCGGCCAGATCCGCGCCACGCGGCTGGTCGGCGCATTCGCCGCCGGCCGCATCGTCAATCCGTTGATGGTGCAGAGCCAGCTCTACGGCGGCATGATCTGGGGCCTCTCGTTCGCGCTGCACGAGGAGGCGGTGATGGACCATCGTTCGGGCCGCATCCTCAATGCGAACCTCGCCGAGTATTATGTGCCCGTGAATGCCGACGTGCCGCCGATGGATGTGATCACCGTCGACGAGCACGATCCGCATGTGAACCCGCTCGGCATCAAGGGCGTCGGCGAGATCGGCATCACCGGCAGCGCCGGCGCAGTCGCCAACGCCGTGTTCCACGCCACCGGCATCCGGGTGCGGAGTTTCCCGATCAAGATCGAGGAGATCGTGATGGGGTTGAAGTGATGCGTCTTGACGTGAGGGCTCCGTAATAACAGGTGTCGTCCCGGCGAAGGCCGGGACCCATAACCACAGGGTTGTGTTATTTGAGAAGGCTGGGGCCGCAGCGTCGCGCAACAACTCGCATTCGTGGTTATGGGTCCCGGCCTTCGCCGGGACGACGAACGGAGAGAGCGAGACTTTACCCCGCCGCCGTCACGCAGTTCACCCACAGCACCACGGCGTTGGCATCGCGGGCCGGGTTGGAAAACCGATGCGGCCTGCGGCTGGCGAAGCGGAAGCTGTCGCCCTGCTTCAGTGTCCAGGTCTCGGTGTCGACTGTGAGTGTCATCTCGCCTGACAGCACGAGGCCGGCCTCTTCGCCGTCATGGGTGTAGAACTCGTCGCCGGTGTTGCCGCGGGGCTCGAGATGCACCAGGAACAGATTGAGCCGGCTCTCGCTGCCGGCCGGACTCAGCAACTGCTTCGAGATCCCGGTGCGCCATAGCTTCAGTTCGGCGCGCTGCACCTCGCGAGTCACGACGCCGCCGGCGCTGTCGTCTTTCGGCGTCGCGCCGAACAGCGCGGCGATGCCGACGCCCAGCACGTCGGCCAGCGTCGCCAGCACGCGCAGCGAGGGCGACGACAGGCCGCGCTCGATCTGGCTGATGAAGCCGATCGACAGGTCGGTACGCGCGGCGACCACCTCCAGCGACATCTGCTTGGTACGGCGCAGGTCGCGGATGCGGCGTCCGACCGCGAGATCCATCGCCGGCTCGGCCGGCTTCTTCACGGGCTTTTTGGCCGCGCGGCGTGGCGTCACGGGCTTCGCTGCCGCGCCTTTGCGCATTCTCTTGCCGCCGCTCACGTCAGTCCGCTTCCTTCATGTGCATGAAAACCGCTTGCATTGGCCGCGGTTTCGTGACCACAATTTCATATTAGTGAAAATAGTCCGGAACGGCGTCGCCCGCAACCAAAAGCGCTGACACAGCGGGCGAGGTGGCGCCGGCGCCAGTTTGGGAGGTGTGCGATGTCCTTTCAGCGTCTCGTTCAGGCCGCGGTGGCGGCGCTTGCCCTTGCCGTCAGCACGCCGTCAGGGGCGCAACAGGTGCTCAAGGTCGGCTCGACGCCGACCGGCATCCCCTTCACCTTCCTCGACACCAAGACCAATTCGATCCAGGGCATCATGGTCGATCTCGCCACCGAGATCGGCAAGGACGCCGGCTTCTCGGTGCAGATCGAGCCGATGCAGTTCTCGGCACTGATTCCTTCGCTGACCGCGAACAAGATCGACATCATCGCCGCCGCGATGTTCGCCACTGCCGCGCGCAAGGAGGTGATCGATTTCTCCGAGCCGGTCTACACCTATGGCGAAGGCCTGGTGGTGCCGAAGGCCGACACCAAGGCTTACTCCTCGCAGGAAGATCTGAAGGGCACCGTGGTCGGCGCCCAGGTCGGCACTGCGTTCGTCGATGCGCTGAAGAAGACCGGGCTGTTCAGCGAGGTCAAGGTTTACGACACCATTCCCGACATCCTGCGCGACGTGAATGCGGGCCGCCTCAAGGCCGGCTTCGCCGACTATCCGATCCTCGCCTACAATCTGCAGCAGGGCAATTTCGCCGATGTGCGTCTGGTCGATGGCTACAAGCCCGTCACCGTCGGCACGGTCGCGATCGGCATCCGCAAGAGCGATACCGAGCTGCTGGCCAAGATCAACGCCTCGCTGGCGAAGCTCAAGGCCAATGGCACGATCGCGAAGATCCTGGAGAAATGGGGCCAGAAGGCCAGCGCGTCGTGACGCGTGCGTCCCGAGGTGATCCGTCATCCTGAGGAGCGGCGTCTACGCCGCGTCTCGAAGGATGCACGGCCCGGCTGGTGGCCGTCGACCCTTCGAGACGCGCTACGCGCTCCTCAGGGTGACGGGGCGTATTCGAGCATGTGACGGGACTGGATACGACTAGCCGATGCAAAAATTCTTCCATGATGCCGTCGAGTTCGTGCCGATCCTGTTGCAGGGTGTCTGGCTGACCATCGTCGTCACCGTCGGCTCGCTGTTGCTCTCGACCGTGCTCGGGCTGGTGTGGGCGCTGATGCGGGTGTCCGGAATTCGCGTCCTCACAGGCCTCAGCGCCGCGGTGATCAATGTGATCCGCGGCATCCCGATCATCGTGCTGCTGTTCTACATCTATTTCGTGATGCCCGATTTCGGCATCGCGCTATCGGCGCTGCAGGCCGCGATCATCGGGCTCGGCATCGCCTATTCGGCCTATCAGGCGGAAAACTTCCGCGCCGGCATCGAGGCGATCGACAAGGGGCAGATCGAGGCGGCGCAAACCATCGGGATGGGCTGGTGGCTCACCATGCGCCGCGTGGTGCTGCCGCAGGCGGTCAGGATCATCCTGCCGCCCTACGGCAACATCATGATCATGATGCTGAAGGATTCCTCGCAGGCCTCCACCATCACGGTCGCCGAGCTCGCATTGCAAGGCAAGCTGATCGCCTCCTCGACCTTCAAGAACACCAGCGTATTCACGCTGGTGGCGCTGATGTATCTCACCATGAGCATTCCGCTCATCCTGCTGGTTCGGCACTTCGAGAACAAGGCGAACCGCAAATGATCGAGCTCAACGACGTCCACAAGAGTTTTGGCAAGGTCGAGGTGCTGAAGGGCATCACCGCCTCGGTCGCCAAGAGCGAGGTGGTCTGCATCATCGGCCCGTCGGGCTCCGGCAAGTCGACTATCCTGCGCTGCATCAACGGGCTCGAGAGCTACGATCGCGGCGAGATCAGCGTCGAGGGTGCGCGCGTCGATCAGGGCAATCGCTCGATCGTGGCGATCCGCACCCAGGTCTCGATGGTGTTCCAGCGCTTCAACCTGTTTCCGCATCGCACCGCGCTCGAGAACGTCATCGAGGGGCCGCTCTATGTGAAGAAGGAGCCGCGCGAGGCGGCGATCGCCCGTGGCCGTGCGCTGCTCGCGCAGGTCGGGCTCGCCGACAAGGCCGAGGTGCATCCGCCAAAGCTCTCTGGCGGTCAGCAGCAGCGCGTCGCGATTGCGCGGGCGCTGGCGATGCAGCCGAAGGCGATCCTGTTCGATGAGCCGACCTCGGCGCTCGATCCCGAACTGGTCGGCGAGGTGCTCTCGGTGATGCGCAAGCTCGCCGACGACGGCATGACCATGGTCGTCGTCACCCATGAGATGGGCTTTGCCCGCGACGTCGCCGACCGCGTGCTGTTCATCGACGGCGGCGTCATCGTCGAGCAGGGCGCCGCCAAATCCGTCCTCAACCAACCGCAGCACCCGCGCACCCAGGATTTCCTGCGCCGCGTGCTGCATCCGCTTTGATCCGGTCCCGCCCAATGAACGCGCCCACCCGCCTTCCGCTGCCACCGAGTCTCTACGCCGACACTGCGGTGGAGGCGACGCCGACGCCGCCGCTGACGTCAGACAAGAGCGTGCCGGTCGCGATCATCGGCGGCGGTTTCACCGGCTTGTCGACTGCGTTGCATCTTGCCGAGCAGGGCGTGCTTGCGACCGTGCTGGAGGCGCAGGAGCCGGGCTGGGGCGCCTCCGGCAACAATGGCGGTCAGACCAATCCCGGGTTGAAGCACGACCCCGACCAGATCGAAGCGGATTTCGGCGCCGATCTCGGCCGCCGCATGATCGAATTCTCCTACGGCACCACCAATTTCACGCACGACCTGATCCGCCGCTACCAGATTCCCTGCGAGGCGCGGCAGAACGGCACGCTGCGCGCCGCCTACAATGAGGCCAGCGCGGCGGCGATCGAGACCACAGCCAAGCAGTGCATCCGGCGCGGCATGCCGGTGAAACTGCTCAACGCCGCCGAGATGCGCGAGATGACCGGCAGCGACCGTTACCTCTGTGCGATGCTGGATGCGCGCGGCGGCGACCTGCATCCGCTGAGTTACGCGCGCGGCCTGGCGCGCGCCGCGATCGGGGCCGGCGTCGCCGTCCATGGCGAGACGCCGGCGCTGTCGTTGCGCCGTGACGGCGGAAGCTGGCGGATCGAGACCCCGCGCGCGGTCGTGCATGCCGACAAGGTGCTGCTCGCGACCAATGGCTTTACCGATGATCTGTGGCCCGCGCTCCGCCGCACCATCGTGCCGGTGTTCTCCTCGATCGCGGCGACCGCGCCGCTGTCCGAGGAGGTCGCGCGTTCGATCATGCCGGGCCGTCCGGTGCTCTACGAAAGCGGCCATATCACGGTCTATTATCGCATCGACCAGCACAACCGGCTGCTGATGGGCGGCCGCGGCCCGATGCGCTGGATCAGCAAGCCGACCGACGTCGCCTATCTGATCCGCTACGCCGAGCGGCTGTGGCCGCAGCTCAAAGGCGTTAGCTGGACCCATGGCTGGAACAGCCGCCTCGCCATCACCACCGATCATTATCCGCATGTCCATGCGCCCGCGGAGAATCTATTGATCTCGCTCGGCTGCAACGGCCGCGGCGTCGCGCTCTCGACCGCGATGGGCGCACAGCTCGCCAGCCGCCTGATCGAAGGCCCCAAGGCCGAGATCGACATGCCCGTGACGGGCATCAAGCCGATCCCGATGCACGCCTTCTGGCGCGTCGGCGTCACCACGGCCGTGCTGACCGGGCGGGTCAGGGACAAGCTCGGGGTCTAGCTGCCGCTATCGCGTTCCGGCTTCGCCAAGGTGCGTTCTGAAGAACGCGATGGCGGCGGCGTGGAAGCGCTGATGAAACGCGACGCGGTCGAAGCCCGGCGCGTCGGTGCAGATGGCGGCCATCTTCGCTGTCTCCGCCGGCGTGCAGGTCGCGAGGAAGGAGAAGTGCTTCGCATCCTTAACCAGGTGAAATTCCGGTTTGGACGGAAGCCTGTCGTTGATGGCGGCGGCACAGCAGCCGGAGAGACCATCGCCATTCTGCGCGGGGTCCGAGCTCCACAATTGAACGGGGATCGTCACGGCTTTCAGGTTCTCGGCGGCAAAGAACAGCACAGGAAAGGGATCGACGATGATCGCTGCCTTGATCCGCGGATCATGGACGACCGGTCCGCTTGGTATTTCTCCGCCGTCGAGCTCCTTGCAGGCCCGCAGGCTCGATGTCTGGCAGTTCGGCAGGCCCTTGCGGAGATCGGGCTCGCCGCCAATCGCCGCGAGGCCCGTATAGCCGCCCCAGGAGAAACCATAGAGACCGATGCGTCCGGCATCGATGTGAACCGCATCGGGCCAGCCTTGAAGCGCGTAGTCGGTCGCGCGCTTGATGTCGGCGGGCCGCTCGACCGTGACGGCAAGGCTGTCGGTGCCGCTGGTGTCGCGCTCGGTATCGGTTGGATGATTGATCGTCACGACGATGAAACCGGCATCCGCCAGCGCTGCGGCCGTGTCATGGTGGCCGCCGAGCCAGCCACGCCGGCCATGCGAGATCACGATCAGCGGCAGCTTGTCTCCCGCGATCGGGCAGTCGTTGACGCCGAAGAACGTTCTGCCGCCGCGGGCGTCGATCTCGTGCGGGGGTTCGGCGCAGGGGTGCCAGGCGACCCCTCTGATCGCAGGTCCGTCGGGACCGGCGGGAACGTCGAAGTGCCGCAGTCCAGCCGCGTGCGCCGCAGAGGCCGCAAGCAGCAACAGGGCTGACAACAAGAAGGGAGCACAACGCATGGCTATCGCTTGTCCAGAATCCGCAATTCGGCCGTGGCGCTGGCAACCGTCACATTGTCAGCGTCAATCAGATCGGCCTCGACGATCATGTCGCGGTCGGTCTGCGAGACGACCTTGGCCTTGGCCGTGATCGGCCCGACGCGCGCCGGCTTGTGAAACCGCGTGGTGAGGGTTCTGGTCACCACGGTCCTGGTGGACGGGAGCGCAGCGAGGGCGCCGAGACCCGTGGCCGAATCCAGCATCGCGGCGAGGAAGCCGCCCTGGATCGTTCCGTGCCGGTTGGTGAAGAGAGGCTGCCCCGCGAAGCGGATCGAGGCGATTTCGCCGTCGAATCCCAGCCACTCGCGTCCAAGGAGCTGGGCGCCGGGCGGCACGTCTGCGTTTGCATCGCTCAAGCCGGTCACCATTGTCCGTTGTTGCGTCGAAATGTATCAGCCCGTTTGCGTCCTGCAATGTCCTTCGGCGCCATCGCAAAAGCGTCAATCGCTGATTTATCTGCCGCGTCCGAGCGATCCGAGCCTGGGAAATCGCGGAACCATCTTTGATGTGGACAGCGGTCGAAATTTCGGGCCATCCTGAGATCATTGACGATCCGCATTGTGCGTGACCCATGATCGGGCTTTTTTGCTCCCGGTGTTTGCGTGAGGTAAATCCGAATTCCCGATTTGATTGCCACGGACTTGGAAGGCTCGTCGGCCGCCGCGACGACAGAGCTCCCCGCTGACCTGAAGGCTGACATCCTGGCGATTAGCCGGATCGATGCAGTTCCGACCATCCTCGACGTCGTGTGCCGCAGCACAGGCATGGGCTTTGCCGCGGTAGCGAGGGTCACGGAAAGCCGCTGGATTGCCTGCGCAGTTCGGGACAACATCGCGTTCGGACTGAAGCCCGGTGGCGAGCTGAAGGTCGAGACCACGATCTGCGACGAAATCCGGGCGAGCGGACACGGCGTCGTCATCGACCACGTTGCCGATGATCCGGCGTTTCGCGACCACCACACGCCGGCGATGTACGGATTTCAAAGCTACATCTCGATTCCGATCGTGCTCGCCGACGGCACGTTTTTCGGGACGCTCTGCGCGATCGATCCGCACCCGGCGAAGGTGAACACGCCGGAAGTCGTCAACATGTTCAAATTGTTCGCGTCGCTGATCGCGTTTCATCTGCAGGCGCAGGAGCGGGTCGCGACCAGCGAGGCGGCGCTGCTAGGCCACCAGCAAGCGGACGAGCTCCGCGAGCAGTTTATCGCGGTGCTCGCGCACGATCTGCGCAATCCGCTCGCCTCGATCGACGCGGGCATGAGGTTGTTGCTGAAGGAGCCGCTCAACGAAAAGTCGATGACCTATGTCGGGTTGCTTCAGAACAGCGTAAAGCGCATGGCTACCCTGATCGACGACGTCCTGGACTTTGCGCGCGCCCGTCTGGGCGGCGGCTTCAAACTGAAGCGCAGCGCCGACGCGCAATTGCTGCCGGCGCTTGAGCAGGTCGTGAATGAATTGCGGGCAGCATGGCCCGATCGTGTGATCCAGACCGATTTCGCCATCAATCGCGGCATCAATTCGGATCCGGCCCGGATCGCGCAATTGCTGTCCAATTTGGTCGGCAATGCCCTGAAGCACGGCGATGGCAATTCGTCAGTCAGGGTGTCTGCGGCAACCGACAACGAGGGCTTCGAATTGTCGGTCGCCAATGGCGGGGCGCCGATCTCTCCGGCGGTGATCGAGAGGTTGTTCCAGCCCTTCTTTCGCGTTGCGCACCAGTCGACCTACGAAGGCCTGGGTTTGGGCCTCTACATCGCCGCGGAAATTGCGCGCGCCCACAACGGCAAGCTCGAGGTGACGTCCTCCGCTGCCGAGACACGGTTCACGTTTCGAATCCCGCGCTGCTGATCGGACTGTGCCCGCGCGTCGCGGGAATGCCTATATGTGACTCACCGGCCGTACCACATCTTCAGTGTCGTCCCGGCGAAGGCCGGGACCCATTACCCCAAATCTCAATCGTTGCGCGACGCTGGGGCCGCTATCCCATTCATCACCGCGCGCGGTGGTTATGGGTCCTGGCCTTCGCCGGGACGACGGTGGTGCGTGAGGTGCGACCGTGAGGTGCAGCGGCCGTCTCGAAGCGCGGCGGTCTCCGCGCCGCGATCTCCGATCATTCCGACGGCGACCACCACGGATACTGGCTCGGCATGTCCTGCGAGACCTTGCCCGAAAAGGCCGGCTTCCGCTTCTCGATGAAGGACTGCACGCCCTCGCGCACGTCGGCGTGGCCGCCGCGCTCGACCGACATCGGCTTGTCGATCGCAAGCAATTCGAATGGATCAGGCGCGCCGGCGAAGCGCCAGAGCATCTGGCGGGTCAGCGCGACCGACACGGCCGACGTCTCCGCCGTCATCTCGTGGGCGATCTGCCGCGCCCGCTCGAGCAAGGCATCCGGCTCGACCACCTCGCTGACGAGGCCGCCGGTCAGCGCCTCGTCCGCATCGAAGGTCCGGCCGGAGAGGCACCAGCGCAGCGACTGCGGCAGGCCGACGAGCTTTGGCAGGAACCACGCACTGCCGGCCTCCGGCACCAGCCCGCGGCGCGCGAAGATGAAGCCGATCTTGGCGCCGCGCGAGGCGATACGGATATCCATCGGCAAGGTCATGGTGATGCCGACGCCGACTGCAGCGCCGTTGATCGCGGCGATCGAGGGCTTTCGGCAGTTGAAGATCGCCTCGACGAAGCGGCCGCTGCGCTGGCCGGCGCTTGCGAACACGCCGGCGCCGTGGCTGCCCGATGTGTCAAAGCTGTTGGCGCCGCCGGAGACGTCGGCGCCGGCACAGAACCCACGGCCCGCGCCGGTGACGATGATCGCGCGGACGCTGTCATCTTCGTCGGCGCGCTGGAACGCGTCGGCGATCTCCGCGCCCATGGTGCCGGTGTAGGCATTGAGCTTGTCCGGGCGATTGAGCGTGACGATCATCAGGGAGCCGTCGATGTCGCACGTGATTTGCTCGTAGTTCATGACGGCCTCCCCGGGATGCTTGTTGTTATGTGCGCCGCAATCGATTCACCCCTCCGCGATTGCATCGCTCCACGGATGAAACGGCTCGGTGGCACCGCTGTTTGTGGTGCCGTCGCGCAGCACGATGCTGGGGCAGGCGAACTTCTTGGGCTGGGTCTGGATGCGGGCCTCCGCATAGTCGAAGCTGCCGCGCAGCACCTCACGCACAGCTTGCGGCAGGCGGACATCGCCGATCACGACATTGCCTTCGCTCGCGTCGATGCGTGGCTGATGGATCGCGGTGTCGAGATCCATGCCGAAGTCCATCACGAAGGAGAGCAGCTGCGACACCGCGGGCAGGATGCGGCGGCCGCCGGATGCACCGGCGGCAAGACGGCGGCCGTCGGCAGCCTCAGCCACCACGGGCGTGTAATTGGTCAGGCAGCGCTTGCCGGGTGCGAGCGAGTTCGGATTGCCTTGCGTCGGATCGAACCACATGATGCCGTTGTTCATGGTGAGGCCGGTGTTCGGCGTCACGAATTTGGAGCCGAAGGTCGACAGCAGCGTCTGCGTCACCGCGGCCATATTGCCGTCGCGGTCGACCGCGGAGAAATGCGTGGTGCAGGATGGCGCGATCGCCTCGGCGCCGAGCGCGCGGCGGCCGTCGACATCGCCCATGTCCTTCAGCCGCTCGCGATAGGCGGCCTGCAGCGCCTCGGCGTAGGCAGCATAGGTGGCCGCATCCGGGCCGCCCTGCGCGGGCGCGAGCGCCTTCTGCAGCAAGCCGAGCGTGCGCGCCATGGTCGGACCCGCGGTCAGCTCCGGCGTCGCGTAGACCGTGCCGCCGCGATAGGGGATCTTGAGCGGTTCGCGCAGATGGGCGCGGAAGGCAGCGAGATCGCGCACCGACAGTGCGCCACCAGCGGCCTGGATGTCGTCGGCGATGCTGCGCGCCAGATCGCCTTCGTAGAAATCGCGCGGGCCGGCCGCGGCAAGCTGCGCCATCGTCGCCTGCAGCCTATCCTGCGGCATGCGGACCACCGACTTGATGCCCCATTGCGCATTCGGCGGCAGGCCGTCCAGCAGATACGCCGCGGCGCTGGCCGGATAGCGCCGCAGATCCGCGGCGGAGCTAGCGACCATGTCGGTGGTCCACCAATCCACGAGCAGGCCTTCACCGGCGAGCTTGACGCTCGGTGCCAACAGGTCCTTCCACGGCATTTTGGCGTGGCGGAGATGCGCCTCTTCCATGCCGGCGACGACGCCGGGCACCGCGATCGAGCCCGGTCCGTGCAGATTGCGGTCGTCCTTGACCCGCGCCCAGGGGAACAGGTCGGAGGCCGCGCCGCCGGTCAGCGGATAGTCCTCGAGGCGCAGGCCGTCCGGCGCGCGCATGCCGTAGTCGATCACCTCGACGCGGTTCTCCTTGGCGCGGTACAGCACCATCGCGCCGCCGCCGCCGGCGCCGCTCATCCACGGCTCCAGCACGCCGAGGGCAAAGGTGGTTGCGATCACGGCGTCGACGCAATCGCCGCCCGCTGCCAATACCTCCGCGCCGACTTCGGCCGCCTTGCGCGACTGCGCGGCGACGATGCCGCCCTTGGCGCTGACGGCCGGCTTGCGGATCACTTGCGAGTTGGAGAACTGGTCGGACATGGCGTTGCTTTCGCTGTTCTTGTTGCGGGCGGGTCGCGTTGGCGTAGCATGCCAAGCATGGCACTGTCAGTGCAACAAGAACCAATTTCGGGGAGCGGAAAATGAGCAGTGTGAAGTGTGAGCGGGACGGCAAGGTCGGCATTCTGACGCTCAACGATCCCGCCAGCCTGAATGCCATGACGCCGGAACTGCTCGGCGATCTCGCGCGCGCCATCGGCGAGATGGGCGTCGAGCCCGGCATCCGTGCGCTGGTCTTGACCGGGGAGGGACGCGGCTTCTGCTCCGGGCAGAATCTCAAGGCGTTCAACTCGCTCGGCGACAACATCTATACCGGCGTGATGAAGCATTACTGGCCGGCGATGCAGGCCTTGCGCGAGTGCCGGATGCCGGTGGTGGTCGCCGTCAACGGCGTCGCGGCCGGCGGCGGCTTCAGCCTTGCGATGTCCGGCGACATCATCCTGGCCGCGCGCTCGGCAAGCTTCATCCAGGTGTTCAGCCGGATCGGCTTGGTGCCCGACCTCGGTTCGACCTGGCTCTTGCCGCGCCTGATCGGGCGCCAGCGCGCGCTTGAGCTGATGCTGCTGAACGAGCCGTTGTCGGCTGAGCGGGCCAAGGAGTGGGGATTGGTGCGCGACGTGGTCGATGACGCAAGGCTGCTCGACGAGGCGAAAGCACTCGCCGGCCGCCTCGCCGATGGCCCGACGCGCGCGCTGGTCGCGACGCGGCAGCTGCTCGAGGAGAGCGAGCACGCGAGCTACGCCGATCAGTTCCGCCACGAAATCGAGCTGCAGATGGTGATCCGCGAAAGCGCCGACGCGAAGGAAGGCCGTCAGGCCTTCGTCGAGAAGCGCAAGGCCCAGTTCACGGGGCGCTAGGCCTTGCTTGTGGGCAAATCAGCCGATCGCAATCGCGATCTTGCCGAAATGCGCGCCGCTCGCCATGTGGGCGAACGCGTCCTTGACCTGGTCGAGCGCGAACACCTTGTCGATCACCGGCTTGACGCCGTGCATGCTGATCCCGTCGCACAGCGCCTGCAGATCCTCGATCGAGCCGACGGTGACGCCCTGCAGCCGCTGCTGCTGCATCACCATCAGTGGCAGCCTTGTGTCGGAAGAAGCGGGACCGGCGAGCACGCCGATGAAGGCGATGGTGCCGCCGATTTTCGTCGCGCGGATCGACTCATTCAGCGTGCCGACGCCGCCGACCTCGACGACGAGGTCGACGCCGCGCCCGGTCAGCTCGCGCGCCTTCTTGCCCCAGTCGGGCGTGGTCTTGTAGTTGAGCGTGACATCGGCGCCGAGCTGCTTGAGCCGCACGATCTTGGCGTCGCTGGAGGAGGTCGCGATGACGCGGGCGCCGCACATCTTGGCAAATTGCAGCGCGAACAGCGACACGCCGCCGGTGCCCTGGGTCAGCACGGTCTTTCCCGGTTTGATGTCGCCGAGTTTGACCACCGCGCTCCATGCCGTGAGGCCGGCGCACGGCAGCGCTGCGGCTTCGATGTCGCTGAGATGGTCCGGCGTGCGCACCAGCGCGTGCGCCGGAAACACCCGGTATTCGGTCAGCACGCCGTCGACGCTGCCGCCGAGCGCCGCGCGCATCCGCGCCTCGCTGGGCTCGCCGCCGAGCCAGCTTTCGAAGAAGCTGCCGATCACGCGATCGCCGGGTGCGAAACTCCTGACCCCGGCGCCGACTGCCTCGACGACACCGGCGCCGTCGGAGACCGGCACCAGCGGAAACTTCTGCCTCGAACCGTAGCCGCCCTTGACCGTGAGCAGGTCGCGATAGTTCAGCGTCGCCGCCTTCAGCCGCACCAGCACCTCGCCGGGGCCGGCCTGTGGAACCGGTTTGTCGACCAGCGCAAGCGCATCGACGCCGCCGGGGCCTTGCAACTCATAGCATTTCACGGGGCGTCTCCTGCTGGCTGTTCTCGTCGATCTTCTTGTCTTGGGCAGCGCACCCGGCGCCGCCGCGCATTCACCCAGCATATGTCAGGCCTGCCACGCGTGGCCATAGCGTGCAGTGCGGCCGATGGAATGGCGCCCATGTCCGAACATGTTGGCGCTGCCAAAAAATACCGCCAATGTGCCGTTGATGAAGTGACCGAGCGGAGGTGACCATGGCTGCCTTGCTTGAGACGAAACCCAATCCGATCGCCACGTTCGCACGGGGTGTGGTCCGAACGCTGCTTGCCGCGGCATTGATCTGTTGCAGCGCTGCGATGGCGGCGGATGACAGCCTCTACCGCGCGCAGACCGTCGTCACCGGCCAGGGCGAGCCGAACCGCATCATCGGCTTCGGTGCATGTCTCGAGGACGTCCTGATCAAGGTGTCAGGTCAGCCGATGCTGGCGAGCGACCGCCGTCTCGCAGGCTTCAAATCCAGGGTCAGGGAGTTCGTCAGTAGTTTCGACTATCACGACCAGTATGCCGGCAAGCCGCATCATGACGAGCAGGGCACCCGCGACCGGCCTTACGACCTGACGGTGGCTTTCGACCAGAGCAAGATCGACGGCGTTCTCGCCGAGCTCGGCCTCAAGCCGTGGCGATCGCAGCGGCCGGCGCTCGGCGTGTTCGTCGAGATGCTGCACGGACCGAAGGACTTCATCGTCACATCGGACGGGACGCAGTCCGATCTGCAGCGCGATGCACTCGCGGCTGCCGCCGGCAAGCGCGGCATGCGCTTCGTGCTGCCTGATTCGGCTGCGCTGACGCGCGCCAAAGTCACGGCCGTCGGGCTCCTGAAGATGCAGCCCGCGCAGCTCAGTGCGATCGTGGCGCCGCAGGGCGGCGAGGCCATCCTGGTCGGGCAACTGGTCTGGGATGACAAGGATCTCGGCTGGGCCACGCAATGGCGGATGGCGTGGCGCGGCAAGGACTACACATGGCAGTTTCGCGGCGTCACCTTCGATGAGGCCTTCCGGCGCGGCGTCGGCGGCGCCGCGCTGGTGCTGTCGGGCAATGGCGATCCGGGACGATCGAAATGAGCTTGTTCTAGCCGGCGTAGCCGAGCGTCTGCGACGGGTACTCTCCGAACATCGCGCGGTAGTATTGCGAGAAGCGCCCGAGCTCGATGAAGCCCTGTTCGATCGCGACCTTGGAAACGGTGGTCTGCTCCGGCGTGCTTTCGCGCAGGATCGAACGGATCATGCAGAGCCGCTTGTAGCGCAGGAACGTCACCGGGCCGACGCCGAACACCTCGTGGAAGGCGCGGTGCAGGCTGCGTCGCGACAGCCGAAGCTCGGTGCAGATTTCCGAGACATGGACCGGGCGGGCGCCCGCGGCGTGCAGATAGTCCTCGACGTGGCGCACCAGCCTCATCGCCGACGGCAGATAGCTGGTTCCGTCTGACGGCAGCGATGTGATGGCCGTCGGCCTGACGCATTCGATGATCGCGCGCTTCCAGAACTCGGACGAGGAGTCCGACAGCGCGTCCGGATACCGGGCGAGATGCGCGACGATCTGCGGCAGTCTGGCCGCCCCGGCCATGCCGAGCGCGGGGTCGGCGCGAAAGTGGTTCTTTGCCTGCCAGGTTTCGGCATCGGCGAGCCGCGGCTCGCCGCCGAATATGTCGGGCAGATCGGCCATGTCGAAGCGAATGGCTGCATAGGACGAGGCCTTGTGAAAGACGCCGTCATGCTCGACCGACGGTGGGATCACCAGTACGTCGGCCGGCTGCATGTCGAATGCCCAATGCGTGACGCGATCCGTGGCGTTCAGCAGCATTCCGATGATCAGCTTGTTGTCGGCCGAAGTACGCTGGGTGCGGACCCCGACATTGAATGCGCCGATGCTGAGCGAAAAATCGCCGATCCCGACATGGGACAACGTTCCGCGCAGCTTGCCGCGCTCAAGCTGCATGACCTCGACATGCGAGCCTTTGACGGCGTCGTGGAGCCCCTCGAAGCCGTCAAGCTCGCCGCTGTGAACCGTCAGGTGCTGGCCCATATCCATGCGTCCCACGGCGGAATCGTGGGCGGGATTTTTGCCGGTTTTGCTCGGGAAGGCAACGTGGACGACGGCACGGAATTGATGGGTAGGGACGTCGTTTTGCCAGGACCGCGCGCCCTGGGGACAAGATTGGCACAAAGTGCATATCGCCCCCGCCGCATGGCGGGCAATCGGTTGATCTTAAAGCAAATTGCGCAGCCGCCAGGCGCTCTGCGCCGGTCGCTAGGCCGCCATCAGGTGCTCAAGCGCAACAGCCTGCTCGCGGGTCTGGAATGCGATGGCGGTGTGCGTGAAACCCGACGAGGCCTGGGTCTGCGCGATGTGGTTGAGAACTTCGGTGCCCTTGACCACGTGAAGGTCCATTCCGGGGCCGGCCGGGAAAATGCCGAGGACGACATCGTAGGCCTCGACGATGGCCTTCAGGGCGCTGCCCTTGTCTTCCGAGGCATCGATAAAGATACGAACATCCGCGGCGATACTACGAAGTTCGTCAAAGTCGATCACTGGAAGTCTCCTATACGCAACTCACTGATCGACCTTAGCTACAACTTGCTTACTGAAACATAAATTACGCCCGGTTCCTTCGTGCACTCACCGCACCGTGACTCGTATTTCGATCTGCGCATCGCCGCCTTCGCGGCCCGCCGCTTTCAGCCGCCGCTCGGCGATCGCCGCTTCGCAATGCGCTTGACCGGCGCATGGGCCGGCGCGGCATGTTCGGACGGATCGGCCATGTGAGGAATGCGGTGCTCGATGTGATCAACGACACGGAAGAAGGTGTCCAGCGTTCTGGCATCGAGGCCGGCCGTGAGGTTGCTGTGTCGGCGCAGGATTTCATCGAGGCTGCGGTCGAGCAGCGCCACGCCCTGCGCCGTCAGGCGGATCTCGCTCCGGTTCCGGGCGCTGCCTCGGACCGGGGTCAGCTCGATCAGCCCCTTATTCTTCAGCGACGTCGTCTCGCGGCTGACGACGGCCTTGTCGAGCTGCGCGTTGGTCCAGATGTCGTAGGCGCTGGCGGGCTCATGCTCCCTGAGAAAGGACAGCACCCGCCATTCCGCGAGCGAGACGCCGTAGGCTTGCGGGAAGAACGCATTGGCATTCGCGCGCAACTTCGCGACCAGGCTCGACAGCACCGTCGGCACATAGCGTTCGAAATCGATCACCAGCTCCGAACGTGCGTCCTCCTGCGGGGCGCGGCGCGCGTCAGCGACTTTGGTACGAGCAGTCCGGCTTTTCATTCTTTCACGAGTTGTGTGCGCGCGATCAAGACCAGGACCGCCGCGACGAGGAGAACGCCTGATACCACGAGGAAGCCGGTAGTGAAGCTGCCGGAGGCATCCTTGGCGCGTCCGATCACGATCGGGATCGTCGCACCTCCGATGCTGCCGATGGTACTGACCAGGCCGATCGCTCCCGGCGCGCTCTGCCGCGACATGTAGGACTGCGGAATGGTCCAGAACACGGCCTGCGTACCATAGACGCCGACATTGGCAACCATGAATCCGACGATGATCCAGACCGGCGATGTCGAAAAGGCTGCTATCGCGAAGCCCGCTGCCGCGATCACGAAGGTCGCCGCGGCATAGTAGAAGCGTTCACCGACGTGGTCCGAGTGCCGCGACAGTGCAATCATGCCGATCAGGCCGGCGATCGGCGGGATCGCGGTCACGAAGCCGACCTGCGAATTCGGCAGGCCGAACGATTTAATGATCTGGGGCAGCCAGGGAAACAGCGAAGCCAGCCCGCAGAACAGCCCGAAATTGCACAGGCCGAACAGCAGCACCATCGGCTTGGTGATGGTCCTGAGCACGCCCTCGGCATGCACCACCCCGGTCGCCTTGGCGTCGCGCTCCAGCGCACCGGTCAGCCAGTTGCGCTGCGCCGTCGACAGCCACGTCGCCTGCTGCGGGCGGTCGGTCAGGTAGAAGATGCCGACGATCCCCAGGATGATGGGCGGCACGCCTTCGAGGATGAACAGCCATTTCCAGCCCGAAATCCCGAACGTTCCGTTCAGTTCGAGGATGACGCCGGAGATCAGCGAGGCGAAGATATAGGAGATCGGCACCGCATAGTTGAACATCGCATTGTAGCGGGCGCGGTAGCTGAACGGAAACCAGAGGCTCAGCAGCAGCATGACGCCGGGAAACAGGCCGGACTCGGCAAAGCCGAGGAAGCCGCGGAATGCATAGAGGCTGAGCGGGCCTTGCGTGAAGGCCATCAGCACCGTGGCAATGCCCCACAGGATCGCGATCCGCGTCAGCGTGACGCGGGCGCCGTACCTGGCGAGGATCAGATTGCTTGGGATCTCGAAGATCGAATAGGTAAAATACATGATGCCGACCGCGATGCCGAACATCTCGGCATTGAGCCCGAGCTCCTTGTTCATCTGCAGCGCGGCAAAGGAGATATTGCCGCGGTCGAGAATGGCGAGAAAATACATCGCCATCACGAACCACATCAGGCGCAGCGCGACCTTGCGGATGGTGGTGCGTTCGATCTCCGGATCGGCGGTCACACTCACCGCCTTGTCCATCACGACTTCGGTCATCCCGGCTTCCCCCGATTCTTGATTTTTGATGGTGGCCTTATTCGGACACGCAGACTTCCAGCCGTTCGCCCGCCACGCGCACGGCATAGGTCCGGATATCGATCTCCACCGGACTGGTCAGCGCCTCGCCGGTCCTGATGTCGAAACGGCCCATATGCAGCGGGCACTCGATCTCGCATCCGTCCAGCATGCCGTCCGACAGCAGCGCCTCCGCATGGGTGCAGATATTGCTCGTGGCGTAGTACTCATTGCCGACGCGATAGAGCGCGATGTAGTGGCCGGCGATCTCGATGCCGTAGGGCTCGCCTTCGTTCAATGCGCCGAGCGTGGCAGCTTCGTGCCAGATTCCTTGATCCGTCATGTGTCTTCTCAAATGCTGTAGAAATCGAGCACGGTCGGAACGCGGTCATTGACCAGCGTGATGACCTTGCGCGCGATCTTCCAGGTCTCGCCTTCGCGCCTCAGCGTGTGCTGATAGCGCCCATGGCGCAGATGCTCCTTGGCGACACGCGGGTCGTAGACGTGCACCGAGAACACCGAGTGACAGATGATCTCATCAGGTCCGCTCTCGGACGCCTCCAGGTTCGAGATCTGGTGCACGGTGCGCGGCAACGGCAGCGCGGTGATCGATTTGCGCGACTCGATGCGAGCGATCCGCTCTTCCAGTCCGCGCCGTGCATCGTGGTAGAGCAGCGAGACCTGCGTATCGGGATCACTGGTCGTGGTGTATTCGTCGAGCCATCCCGGCACCCAGTAGACGGCGTCCTCGCTGTACATCGCGACCCAATCGGTCCATTCGCCGGTGTCGAGCAGGCGGGCCTCGCGGAAGATGACAGCGGCGGCGACCGCGTGAGCGTCGGCTTGTTCGATTGCGCTGCCAGCCATCACGCCGTCTCCCCCGCGGCGTGCTGCAACAGCCTGCGCCATTCACGATAGCCGGGGTGGAAATTCGTCTCGCCGCCGAAGCTGGTGGGGCCGAACGACCATTCGGACGCCGTTATGCCGAGCTCGCGCGTATGCGCGCTTTCGCCATGGCCGACCTCCGCGACGCCGCGCAGATAGCCTTGCGTGGGCGCGGCTGATGTCGCGTCGTAGCCGGTCTGGCAGAATTCATACATCACGTTGTCGTCGGAGCTCGCGAGCCCCGAGGCGTTGAAGAAATCTTCGTAGTTGCGAATCCGAAGCGTGCGCGCCGCAGCGCTTTCGCCGACCGGAGCCAGACAGTGCGACACCATCTCGGTCTTGTCCGGCGCCAGCGGCCGCCAGGTTCGTACCTGCGCCGACAGGATGTCGATCACCTGCAGGTTCGGAAAAATCGTGAGGTTGCGTTGCCGAAGCATCCACTTGGCGCGGGTGCTGCCGACGCGCTGCCGCACGGCATCGAGACGCGCCGGATCCATGCCGAGCGGACGGCCATAGAGTTGCGTCCGCTTGATCGACCAGTTGACGGCATGGCCATAGTCGAAGCTGAAGCTGCCTTGTCCTTCCTGTTCGCCTTCCGGCTCCGCCGTGAATCCGGCGTCCGGTCCGGCGGTGGCGTTGCGCTTCTTCAGGATATCGACGTAGGAGCTGTGGGTGGTCGCGAAATGATAATAGTCGAGACCATTCTCGAACTGCAGTTTCCAGTTTGCATCAAACGTGTAGGAGCTGGCGCCCGGCACGAACTCGACTTCACCGCTGTCGCTCTGATCGATGAGGAGGTCGAGGAAGGCGCGGGTGTCGCCGAGAAAATCTTCCAGTTGTGGAACGTCGGCAGAGAGGCTTGCGAACAGGAATCCGCGATACGAGCCGAGCCGGGCGACCGGGAGCAGGTCGTGATTCTGGTTCGAGAAGGAGGGCGGATACTGCCCGCTCGCTTCCTCGGTCACCGAGATGTTGCGGCCGCTCGAGTCGTAGGCCCAGCCATGATAGCGGCAGACATGGAATTTCTGCCGGCCCTGTTTGAAGGGGCAGACGACCGTGCCGCGATGCCGGCAGGTGTTGAGGAAGGCGCCGACCTTGCCCTCGGCGCTCCGCATCACCAGAATCGGATGCCGGCCGATATGGGTGGTGACGAAGTCGTTGGGCCGGGTGACCTGGGATTCCAGGCCGATGAAATTCCACGTGGCCTCGAAAATATGCCTGAGCTCGGCGTCGAACACGTCGGGATCGCTGAAGATCCGGCGATCGATCTGGAAGATGCGTTCGCTCGGGCGGTCGTCAATCAGCCGGGAAATCTCCCGCAGCCGTGCCGCGTGGTTCTGCGAAGCAGCGTTCATCACGTCCTCCCTACGACTTGCCGCCGGCTGCAAGGCGCGTTCCACGGCGGGAACAGCCGGCTTGATCGCCAATCTTGGAATGACTCTATAGTTGTCATGACAACTATGGTCAAGGCGATTGGTGGCCCGGAGCTGACGCGGTGAGACCGGGCCGTCGGGAACGGGTGGCGGGATGCCGCGAATGGAGCCCGCGCGTGCAGCGCGGAATCGTGCTCAGCTCTTGCGCGCCGGCGCGGTCAGGATAGTCCCGTCATCGATCAAAGCGCGGCAGATCTTCTTCAACGTTGCAATCGCTTCACGCGTTGCCCGGCTCACCGGCCGTCCGCGCGGCAATGCCAGGACGCGGTCGGCGCGCATCCACGGCAACAGCGCTGCCGCTAGCGTACCGGCAGCGACTTCCTGGTGAATGCCGGAGAACGGTAGCAATGCATAGCCGAGGCCCGATGCCACCATGCGCTTCATCGGCGTGCTGTTGTCGACCCGTACCGCGCAGAGCATGGTCGACGGGAACGGGTTGCGGCTGAGCGGGCCCACGGCGGATGGTAGGGCGTCGAATTCCTTGCGGGTCAGTCTGCCGCGCTTCAGCAACGGATCGCGCGCCGGTCCGATCAGGAACACCTGCTCGACCATGAGCAGTTCATAGTCGAGGTGATCGTTGGGGGGCGGCGTCGTCACGATCGCCAGATCGAGCTCGCCCCGTAGCAGCCGTTCGGATGCGTTTTCCGTCAAGCCTTCACTGAGCTCGAGCCGCACGCGTGGAAATTGCTTCACGAATGTCTGGGCCAGCGGCGGGTAGAGGATATCGCCGAGGCTTGGCGGCGCGCCGATCCGCACCGTACCGCTCGGCTCGCGATTTTCCGTGCGCACCTCGGCCTTGATGTCGTCGATCGTGCCGAGCAGCCAGCGCCCGCGCGCCAGCAGCACCTTGCCGGATTCCGTAACCGAGACTCCGCGCGCGCCGCGTTCGAGCAGGGCGCCGCCCAATTCGTCTTCGAGCTCCTTGACGTGGCGGCTGAGCGCCGACTGGGCGACGTTCAGCGTGCTCGCTGCGGCGGCAAAGCCGCCACGCTCGGCGACGGCAACGAAATAGCGGATTTGCCGCAGGTCCATGACGGGCGCTCCATCTCAATTCGAGATGGATACCATATCAAACATATTCTTGTGAGATACCAAAAAGAGAGCAGTCTCTCCCCAACGATCAAACGGAGGAGAGACGAGCATGGGCATCGCCACCGACGAGGCACGCCAGACGTCCGTATTCATCGCCGGCGGCGGGCCGGTCGGCCTTGCGATGTCGCTGCTGCTCGATCGCTTCGGCATCGACTGCGTCGTGTTCGAGAAGAGCCCGACGACGACGGATCATCCCAAGTCGCGCGGCTGCTGGGTCCGCACCATGGAGATCTTCCGGCAGTGGGGAATCGAGCAGGCGATCCGCGATCGCGGCCTGCAGGACAACTCCGATATGTTCGTGTTCCTCGATAGCATCGCGGGTCACGAGTTCGGCCGCACCCGTCCCGAGCCGAATGTCGGGCATACCCCTGCCTGGAAGAGCCTGGTCGCGCAGGACGCCGTCGAGGAGGAAATTCTGCGCGTGGTCGAGCAGTCAAAACACGCCACGGTCCTGTTCAATACGGCCTGTGAATCGTTCGAGGAGACCAACAACGGCGTCAACGTCACGACACGTTGCGAAAAGTCCGGTGAGGTGACGCAGTGGACGGCGACCTACCTGATCGCCGCCGATGGCGCGGGCAGCCAGACGCGGCGCAGCGCGGGGATCGAGATGGTCGGGCCCTCCACGCTGGCGGTGATGTCGAACGAGTATTGGCGGGCCGATCTGTCGCGGTTGCCGATCGCGCGTGAGGCCGCGGGCTTCATCATCGTCCCGGACAGGGCCGATCTGCCGCGCGCCGGCATCCTGAACACCAACGGCCGCGATCGCTGGCTCACCGTGACGCAAATCGGCCTGACCAAGGACGATCGCGAGCGGCCGTGGACCGACCAGGAGTTCATCGAGATCGCACGCGGCCATGTTGGCATCCCGGACCTCGACGTCACGCTTCTCAATCGTTCGATCTGGCGCGTCAGCATGCAGGTGGCCGAGACCTTTCGAAAGGGCCGGGTGTTTCTGGTCGGCGACTGCGCGCACCGCTTTCCACCCACCGGCGGCTTCGGCCTAAACTCCGGCGTTCAGGACGCGCATAATCTCGCCTGGAAGCTCGCCTTCGTGCTGAAGGGCCGTGCGGACGAAAAGCTGCTCGACAGCTATTCCAGCGAGCGCCGCCCGATCGCGCAATCCAATGCCAATTTCAGCTACGGCAATCGGCTGCGATTTGGGTTGACGGATGATGCCGTGCGATCGCGCAATCCGGACCGGATCAGGTTCTGGATCAACGATATGGACAATCACCTGCACAGCATCGGGCAGAACCTCGGACACAATTACGAGGAGGGCGCTGTCATTCCCGATGGCACGGTCGCGAAGGCGCTGAACTCTCGCTACTACACGCCGTCCGACCGTCCCGGCGCGCGCTTTCCGCATATGTGGCTGGAGCCTTCGCGCAAGAAATCCACGCTCGACTGGTTCGACAAGGAATTCACCGTCGTCACCGGTCCGCTCGGCAGCGAGTGGCTGGAGGCGGGGAAGCAGGTGTCGGAGAAGACCGGCCTGCCGCTCTCGCTCAAACAACTGCCGTCAGCCGACCCGGCAGACGGATTCCAGCTGGGTATGCGCGGCGCCGTGCTGGTGCGCCCCGATGGGCACGTGGCGTGGCGGATGCCGTGGGTGCCGTCGGATCCGGCGAAGGAATTGGCCGGCGCGCTTTCGACGTTGCTGCACTAGCGGAGGCTCCCATGCAATCGTTCGAATCTGGCGGCGTCGTCACGGCGTTTGAGAAAACCGGACGCGGCGAACCGATCGTGCTGCTGCATGGCGGCGAGGCCGATCATTCGATGTTCGACGGCCTTGCGCCCGCGCTGGCGGCGCATTTTACCGTGATCGCTTATGACCAGCGCGATTCCGGCGCCACCTGCAATCCGCCGTCGTCCTATTCGCTGGCCGACCTGGCTGATGATGCCGCGGCCTTGATCGGAGGGCTCGGTTACGATCGTGCCCATGTCTTCGGAACCTCGCTGGGCGGCCAGATCGCGCAAGTGCTGGCGGCCCGCCATCCCGGCCGCATCGATCGCCTGATCCTGAGCAGCACCTGGAAGGTCAACAGGAGCCCACTGGAGGTGAATGCGGATGTCTTCCGCACGCTCGCGTCGTTTCGCGCGGACGCCGCAGGCAACGCGCCGAGGATCGCGGAGTTCTTCTTTCCGCCTGAGTATCTGCGCGTTCGGCCCGAACTGATCGACATCTTTCGTGGCTCCAACCGCGACGACGGCCAGAAGGCACGACGCGGCGCCTTGCTCGCACAGCCTGTCGCCGCCGATCTGACCGGCTTTGATCGCCCGACGCTGCTGCTCGCGGGCGGCGACGACCGGCTGATCCCGAACGCGGAGACATTTGCGCTCGCCCGCGACCTTGCGCACGTCGAGACCAGGACCATCGCAGGCGTCGGCCATGTCGCGTCGATCCAGGCCCCCGAGCGGGTCGCGGAAGCGGTGGCGACATTTCTGAATTCAAAAAAGAAGGCGGCTTGACAACAACAGGGGGAGACCATGGCAGAGCAAGCGAGCGCAGTGCCGTTCGACGAAGCGCCGGTGACGACGCGCTATTGGCTATCGATCATCATCTTCGCCATCTCCGGCGTGGTGGATTTCTTCGATTTCTTCGTGGTCGGGTTTCTGGTCTCGGTGTTGGCGCCGAAATGGCACCTGACGTTCGGGCAGACCTCGATCATGCTGATGAGCGCCGGCATCGGGGCGATGCTGGGAGCATTCGCCGCGGGGGTCCTCGCCGATCGCTTCGGGCGCAAGCCGTTGGCGGTTGCCGGCGTTCTGCTGTGCGGCCTGACTTCCGGCGCGATCGCGTTCATTCCGGAAGACGGCTGGGTTGCATTTGCGATCCTGCGCTTTTTCGTCGGCTTCGGCCTTGCCGCGGGTGCGGCGGCGGCAGTTCCTGCCATCGTCGAGTTCGCACCGACCCGTCACCGCACGCTGGTCACGAGCCTCGTCGTCGTTCCAGTCGCCTTCGGCGTACTGTCGGCTTCGGTGACGGCGAGCTTCCTGTTGCCGCTGGTCGGCTGGCGCGGCCTGGCGGCGGTCGGCTTTCTGCCGATCATCCTCGCGGTTCTGACCATGATCATCATGCCGGAATCGCCACGCTGGCTGATCAGCAAGGGCCGCGTGCGCGAGGCGCAGGCGGCCATCCGAAAGCTCTACCGGGTCGGCGGCGAGTCATTTGTCCTGCCCACGCTGCCGCCAGCGAACCCGGCGACATTCGCCGATCTCTTTGCCGAGCAGCGGCGCTTCTGGTTGACGGTCCTGGTCTGGTTCGGCGCCAGCACAGCGAATTACGGCGTCTTCCTGTGGGGACCGACGATTGTGGCGCTACTGCTTGGCGTCGCGCCCCAGGATGCGGCGAAGATGTTCATCTATGTCAGCCTCGCCGGTGTCGTTGGCCGAACCGGCTTTGCCTTTCTCGCCAATCGGATCGGCCGCAAGCCGTGCGGCCAGTTGATGGGCTATGGCACCGCGGTATCGCTGGCGCTGGCGGCCTATTTTCACGCCGACTTTGCCGGCTCGGTCCCGTTGTTTCTGGTCTTCCTGATCATCGGCGCCGTGTTCTTCGACGGTGGATTTTCGAACATCGGGCCCTATCCCGCCGAGATCTTTCCGGTCCAGCTTTCGGGACGCGCGGTCGGCCTTGCCCAGCTCTCGAACGGGGTCGGCAAGATCGTAGGTCCCCTATGTCTCGCATTGATCGCCGGCGCGGATAATGTCGTGCATCCCAGCGCGACCGCAGCGGCGGTGATGCCGGCGTTTTTCTTTCTTGCTGGCGCGGGCCTCCTGATCGGCCTTGCCTTTACGTTCCTCGGCGTCGAGCCGCACGGCCGCCCGGTGGCTCTGTTTGGTGAAAACGCGGGCTCGAGCGCCGCACCGACGCCGCTGGCCGCAAAAGCGGCAGCGGGACAGTGAAAGACGGAAGGTTTTACCATGGACAATGCGCACGACGTGGTCGCAACAACGGCGCCGTTCGATACTGCAAAACTCGACCGGCTGATGGATGAGGCGGGGCTCGACGTCCTGATCGTCACCTCGCGTCACAACGTGCAGTACCTGCTCGGTGGATATCGTTTCTTCTTCTTCGACGTCATGGAGGCGATCGGCACCAGCCGCTATCTGCCGGTGTTCGTCTATCAGAAAGGACACCCTGAAAATTCCGCCTACATCGGCAACCGCATGGAAAAGTTCGAGCATGAGCTCGGACGGATATCGGCGCCTTCAGTCAAAGCGGGCGCGTGGGGAACGCTCGATGCGATCGGCCTCGCGATTGATCATGTGAAAAAGCTCGGGGGCGCCGCCAGGCGCGTCGGCATCGAGGCAGGCTTCCTGCCGGCCGACGCCAGGGATCATCTGCTTGCCGGGCTTGGCGACGTCGAGCTCCGCGAGGCCCATTTCACGCTGGAGCGGCTTCGCGCCGTCAAGTCTCCGGTCGAACTGGATCTCATCAGGGAGGCTTCGGAACGGGTCGTCGATGCGATGATGGCCACGTTCAAGGGCTGCACGCCGGGCATGACCAAGAACGATGTCGTCGCTCGTCTGCGCTGTGAGGAGCAGGAACGCGATCTTGTCTTCGAGTATTGCTTGATTGCCGCGGGCAAGAGCCATAACCGCGCGCCGTCGAACCAGCTTCTTGCGGAGGGCGACGTGATCTCGATCGATTCCGGCGGAAATTACCGGGGCTATATCGGCGACCTCAGCCGCATGGGACTTCTAGGTGAGCCCGACAACGAGCTCCGCGAGTTGCTGCAAGGAGTCGAGGAGATTCAGCAGGTGGCCCGACGCGCGATCCGGCCGGGCGCCATGGGCGGCGACATCATTGCGGCGGGCGAGGCAGCCGTCAAAGCCTCGCCGCATCGCGCCGTACTCGACTTCACCGCACACGGCATCGGGCTTGTCAGCCACGAAGCGCCGCGCCTCACCGCGAGCGGCCCGGTGCCTTACGCGCCGTATGATGCCGACCGGCCGCTCGAACGCGGGATGGTGATCTCGATCGAGACCGCGCTGCTGCATCCGGCGCGCGGCTACATCAAGCTGGAGGACACGCTGCTCGTCTCCGAGGTGGGCTGGGAAGCGCCCGGTGACCATGGCAGGGGATGGAATTCGTCGCGTCTCATGGCGTGAAGCGGTCACCGCCAAGGCGGCATTTTTTGGCTGGGTCACCGATTCAACTGCGGTGCTGGAGGCGCTCGTCGGTTGATTTCGGAATATTAGAAATATATTCCTGAGTTGCCCGACGTGTCAAGTGGTGCGGTCGACGCCGGCCGCCGCTGGCTACTTTGCATGGGGTTGTTTTCGATATTTTGGCAGCGCCCCCTGCGACGGCCCGGACGACTTCATATGCGCTCGGCCAGGCGATTGATCCGGCGGTCTTTGCTTCACGCGAGCCTCCGGCCATGCGATGCTTCGACCTGGATGTAGCGGCGGCTCCGTGCCGTCTGCTCGCCAGGTCGGCGCCGATGATGGGCAGGTGCAACCGATATGGATTGCCTCCCCATCGACAAAGCGACCCGATGACCGCTGCCGCCAACGCGCTCCGCGACTACGCCCAAAGCATCCTGACCGCCCGTGTCTACGACGTGGCGGTGGAGACGCCGCTCGATCCGATGCCGCGGCTCTCCGAGCGCCTGTCGCGCGCCGTCCTGCTGAAGCGGGAGGATTTTCAGCCGATCTTCTCGTTCAAGCTTCGCGGCGCCTACAACAAGATCGTCAGGCTGCCGGATGCGCAGCGGAGACAAGGCGTCATCTGCGCGTCGGCAGGCAATCACGCGCAGGGTGTGGCGCTGTCGGCGCGCAAGCTCGGCATTCCCGCGACGATCGTGATGCCGAGGACGACGCCCGCCATCAAGGTCGAAGCCGTCCGGCGTCTGGGCGGCGACGTCGTGCTGCATGGCGACACGTTCGACGACGCGCAAACCAAAGCCAGGGAGATCGAGGTCGCGCGCGGCCTGACATTCGTGCATCCGTTCGACGATCCGGACGTGATTGCAGGCCAAGGGACCGTTGGGATGGAAATCCTGCGGCAGCATCCCGATCCGATCGAGGCGATCTTCGTGCCGATCGGCGGAGGAGGGCTTGCGGCCGGCGTCGCCGCCTTCGTGAAGTTCCTCAATCCCTCGATCAAGGTCGTCGGCGTAGAGCCGGCCGACGCGGCTTCGATGGCGGCCGCGCTCGCCAAGGGCAACGTCGTCGCGCTGGATCAGGTCGGGCTGTTCGCCGACGGCGTCGCCGTCCGCAAGGTTGGAACGGAGACGTTCCGGCTCTGCCGCGACTTGCTCGACGAGGTCGTCACCGTGGACACCGACGCCATGTGCGCGGCGATCAAGGATATCTTCGACGATGTGCGATCGGTGGCCGAGCCGTCCGGGGCATTGGCGCTCGCCGGCCTCAAGGCCTACGCCGAGCGCGGCGCGCTGAGCGACGGCAGCCTGATTGCTGTCAACAGTGGGGCCAATCTGAATTTCGACCGGCTGCGCACCATTGCCGATCGCGCCGAGGTCGGCGAACATCGGGAGGCGCTGCTTGCGGTGACCGTGCCGGAGAAGCCGGGCAGCTATCGCCACTTCATCCGCATCCTCGGCTCGCGGGCGATTACGGAATTCAACTACCGCTTCGCCGAGACGACCGCGCCGGCGCAGCTCTTCGTCGGCATCGCGCTGAGCCGCGGCGAGGCCGAGAAGCGCGAAGTCATGGAACTGCTGCGGCGCGAGGGCTATCCGATCCTGGATCTGAGCGAGAACGAGATGGCCAAGGATCATGTGCGCTACATGGTGGGTGGCCGCGCGCCGCTTCTCAAGGACGAGGTGATCTACCGCTTCGAGTTTCCGGAGCGTCCCGGCGCGTTGCTGAAATTCCTCGAGAGCCTGGCGCCCGACTGGAACATTTCGCTGTTCCATTACCGCAATCACGGCGCCGACTACGGACGCATCCTGGCGGGCATCGAGGTCAAGCCGCAGGAGCGCGCGCGGTTCGTTCAGGCGCTCGATGCACTCGGCTATCCCTATTGGAACGAGAGCGAGAATCCGGCCTATCGGCTGTTCCTGTCCGCCGAGAAGGGATGAAGCGGCGGGCGTTTCGCATCAGCGGTCGGCAGTCAGCTGTTGACGATATCGCTCGGCGTCCCAGTTCAGCAACGCGTGCTCATTCTCTGCCGTCAGATAGTTGACGCGTGCGGTCAAAGGCAACCGGCTGGTGACCAGTGCGAGGCAGCTCAGCATGGCTTCCGCGCCGTCGCTCGCATCCTCGCGGATGAGGCTGCCGATATCAGGGACGAGAAGCGCAACCGGCGGCGGCAGCCCGCTCGCGGTGCTTTGCGCGATCATGGTGCTCAGCTTCTCGCGATGCTCCAGCACCGGTAGGCCCGGGCCAAGGAAGACGACGTGATCCGGATAAAGCGAGCCGCTGGTCGCGATCGCGCGGCTGTAGCGGTCGGTGGCGGTGTCGTGGGCGCGCGGATCTAGGGGCAGGCGATAGTTCGTGCCTGCGCAGATCTTGCGGAGCGCGTCGTGATCGGCAGCCGGCGCGTGACGCGGCTCCAGCGCGAGGCGTTGCTCGATTTCGGCAACCAAAGCCTCCGCCGCGTCGCAGGTGTAAGCACCGACCACCAGGCCGTGATTGCCGAGGATCAGGACGTCGACCGCATCCTCTGCGATCGCCGCGCTGACCGCGCGTGCGAGCGGCAGCCCCGGGTGGTGATAGGTGAGGTAGCGCCAGGCCAGTCCGTCCATTCGCCGGGCAAATTCGGTGCGGGCGTCGGTTCGCACTGCCCATGCGATGGTGTTGACGGAATGGACATGCAGCACGATCCGGTGCGGCATTAGAGCATGCAGCGAGGTCTCGATCGAGGCGCGCAGCGTCGTTCCGGCATTCGGCGCAAGCGGCACGCGTTCGTCGCCCTGCGTCAGTGCTGTGCGCGCGGCCGACAAGGCGACCGGCACGAAAATGTCCTTGTCCTCGGCATCGGCCAGCCAGGTGCCTGACGCCTTCACCCACAGCACGTCGCCATCCTTGACCGACGAATTGCCGCCGGCGCCTTGCACCAGCAGGATATTGCCGCCGACGCGTGCCGACATGCGGCGCAGTTCGTTCAGCGTTTGAGGCGGTCGCATCGGGCTGTTCTCACCAGGTCAGATGGTCCATCGTCCAGTGCGGCATCCGCGACGCTGCGCCGGCCGCGGTCTTGACCGCCTGCGGCAGATCGCTCGCTTGCGACAGCGTCGCGCGGTGCGCGCCGGAGCCGATCAGCAAGGTCAGCATCCCGGCGGTGCGTCCACCGGCGATATCGTGATCGAGGGAATCGCCGATGACGAGGATCCGCTCCGGCGGCGGATGCCCCAATTGCTCGCGCGCGGCGGCAAACATCGGCGGATACGGCTTGCCGACGAACAGCACCGTGCCGCCGAGCGATTGATAGAACGCGGCAAGCGCGCCCGGAGCGGAGATCAGGCCCGCAGCGCCGAACATGACCAGGTCCGGATTGGCGCACAGCATCGGCAGTCGCCGCGCGGCGGCCGCCGTCAGCAGCGCACGCCAGCGCTCTGGCTCGGCCGTATCATCGTCGAGCCCGCCGAGCAGGATGAAATCAGCCTCGTACACGGTCGAAGCCATCGTGAGATCGGCGCCATCGACGATCGAGCGGTCGCCGTCGCGCGAGATCAGCAAGCAAGCGCGTCCGAGCTCGGCAAAGGGAGCCTGCTCGCGCGCATGCAGCCCGTGCCAGGTGACCTCGCCCGACGACAACACACCGTCATAGGCCTCCGGCGGCAGGCCGAGCGCCGCGAGACGCCGCTGGTTGCTGCTCGCGCGCTTGCCGGAATTGGAAAGGATCAGGATGCGCTTGCCGGCCTCGCGCAGTCTGGCCACGCAGTCCAGCGCTGCAGGGAACACCGCCAGTCCCTCGTGCAACGTACCCCATTGGTCGAGCAGCACGTGATCGAAGCGGTCGACGATGGCGTGAAGGCCGGCGATCGCGGTCGCATCGGCCTTCATGGCGGACCTCCGTTCAGCGCGAGCAATGCTGCGCCGTAGCTCGCTTCGGTCTGTTCGGCGACCGAGACCGGAACGCCGAGCACGCGGTGCCTGATCCTGGTCCATGCATCGTTCTTGGCGCCGCCGCCGATGCCGATGACGCGCCGCAAGCGTGGTGCGCCGAGCCGCGCCAGCTGCCGGTAGGCGAGGGCTTCGACTGAGGCGATGCCTTCGAGCAGGCCCTGGAAGAAGCGGCAATCTTCCGCCGGGCGCGGCGTGATCCGCGCGGCAAGCTGTGGATCCGCGATCGGGAAGCGTTCGCCGGGTTTCGGAAGCGGATAATAGTCGAGCCCGGTCGGCGCCTCCGGCGTCACCTGCGGCGTCAGGCGCTCCATCTCGTCGGCGGTGAAGTGCACCAGAAGCGCGGCGCCGCCGGAGTTCGAGGCGCCGCCGGCGAGCCAGCGCGCGCCGAGCCGGTGCGAATAGACGCCCAGGTCGGCCGCGAAGATCGGCTGGGTCGCAAGCTGCTTCACCACCAGCGTGGTGCCGAGCGAGGTGACGGCATCGCCCGGCTGGTCGGCCCGCGTCGCGATGAAGGCCGCAACGCCATCGGTGGTGCCGGCTGCGACCTGCGCTGTGGGCGGCAGTCCCAGCGACCGCGCGACCTGCGGATCCAGCTCGGCGAATGGCGTTCCCGGCTCCAGCACCTCGGGAAGCAGATCGTCGCGCACGCCGAGCTGATCAAGCCAGGGCGGCCAGGCGCGCGCGACCGGATCGTAACCGAGCTTCAGCGCGTTGTTCTCGTCGCTGATGCCGTGATGGTTCGCGAGCCGGCCAGCGATCCAGTCCGCCTGGTGAACGGCGTGGCGCGCATCGCCGATATAGCCGTGATCCAGCAGATAGAGCAGCTTGGCGAGTGCGCTGCTCGCGCCATGCGCGCCGCTCTCGAGCGGTGCGATTGCAGCTACGCGCGCGGCCTCATGGGTAGCGCGCGCATCATTGTACATCAGCCCCGGCGAGCAGGGGCGGCCGGCCGCGTCGACCAGCAGCAGCGTGCCCGACGTGCCGTCGACGACGATGCGCGTGATGTCGCCGAGACCGACGGTCTCGCCGAGCTTGCCGATTGCAGCGACTGCCGCTTGCCACCAGAGCTCCGGTGTCTGGTCGATGGCGTTGCCGTCGACGCGCGGTGCGGGCAGCGCAACTGAAGCGAAGCCGCGAATGCCGGCCTGCGGATCGATCGCACAGGCGCGGACGCCGCCGGTTCCGACATCGATGCCGAGATACAAACCTCCCATCCGACTTCACCGCTCTCTGGTGCGCGCGCATCGACGTTGGTTGCGCTGCAGCACGTTTGGGGGATTGACGCCCCGTTCGGCCTCTGCAATTTTTTGCAGGACGTGAAGAATTTTGCAAGCGGACTTTTCCGGACATGGCCACACCGCCCGACAGGCTGCCGATCATCGACGGCGAGGCGTCGCTCGCGACCCGCGCGGCGTGGCTGTACTTCGCGGCGGGGCTGACCCAGTCGGAGGTCGCCGACCGCCTCAACATCCAGAGCACCAAGGCGCACCGCCTGATCGCGCGCGCCAGCCGCGAAGGCATGATCCGCGTTTTCGTCGAGGGGCCGGTCGCCGAATGCGTCGCGCTGGAGAACGACCTCACGCAGCGCTTCGGTCTTTCGTTCTGTCGCGTCGCGCCGGATCTCGGCGAGAGCGACCTGCCGCTGAAGGCGCTGGCGCTGGAAGGCGCGAGCTTCCTGCGCCAGACCCTCGAGCGCGGCGACGACAAGGTGATCGGCGTCGGCCATGGCCGCACGCTCGCCGCCGTGGTCGAGCAGATGCCGCAGACCCCGGCGCGCGACGCGCAATTCGTCTCGCTGCTCGGCGGACTGACGCGGAAGTTTGCCGCCAATCCGTTCGATGTGATCCATCGCCTCGCCGAACGCACCGGCGCAGAAGCCTATCTGCTGCCGGTGCCGGTGTTCGCCAATTCGGTCGCCGATCGCGCCGTGTTGATGCAGCAGTTCGGCATCGCCGACGTGTTCGCGCTGGCGCGCAAGGCCTCGCTGCTGTTCGTCGGCATCGGACAGGTCAGCCGCGACGGCTTCCTGGTGTCGAGCGGCATGATCAAGCCCGACGAGGTCGCCGAGCTGAAGCGTGTCGGCGCCTGCGCCGATCTGCTCGGACATTTCTTCAGCGCCGACGGAGCGGTGCTGGACACCGATCTCTCGGCCCGCGCCACCTCCATGAGCATGGCCGATCTCAGGAAGCACCGGATCGTCGCCATCGCCGGCGGGCCGGCCAAGGTGACCGCGCTGCGCGGCGTGCTGCGCAGCGGCGTGCTGCACGGCCTCATCATCGACGAGGTGACCGCAAAGGCGCTCGCAACCGACAAGCCGGAGACCACATCCGGCAAGCCAAGAAGCAAGACCCGGAAGGACAAATAAAACAAGCGTCAACAAGGAGAGGAAATACATGTTCGATCGCGAGAAGAATCTGTTCGACTCCTACGCTGCCAAACGCATCAGCCGCCGCGATCTCCTCGACGGTGCCGCCAAGCTCGGCATCGCGGGTATCGCCGCCAACGCCGCCTTCGCCTCCTCGATGTCGAAGGCGATGGCCGCGGACTTCAACTGGAAGGCCCAGAGCGGCAAGAGCGTCAAGCTGCTGCTCAACAAGCACCCTTATGTCGACGCGATGATCGGCGACATCGAGGCGTTCAAGTCGCTGACCGGCATGAACGTCACCTACGACATCTTCCCCGAGGACGTCTATTTCGACAAGGTGACGGCAGCGCTGTCGTCGAAGTCGGACCAGTACGACGCCTTCATGACCGGCGCCTACATGACCTGGACCTACGGTCCGGCGGGCTGGATCGAGGACCTCAACACCTACATCAAGGATCCCGCCAAGACCAATCCGGCCTTCGCCTGGGACGACGTGCTGCCGGGCCTGCGCGCCTCCACGGCGTGGGACGGTGTCGCCGGCTCCGAGCTCGGCTCGGGCAAGGCCAAGCAGTGGTGCATCCCCTGGGGCTATGAGCTCAACAACATCACCTATAACCGCAACGTCTTCGACAAGGTCGGCGTCAAGCCGCCGAAGAACCTTGACGAGATGCTGGACGTCGCTGCCAAGATCACCAAGGACGCCGGCGGCCCCTACGGCGTCGGCGTGCGCGGCTCGCGCTCCTGGGCGACCATCCATCCCGGCTTCCTGTCGGCCTATTCGAACTTCGGCCAGAAAGATTTTGTGATGGAGGGCGGCAAGCTGAAGGCCGCGATGAACACCAAGGCCTCGAAGGACTTCCACGACAAATGGGTCAAGATGATCCAGACCTCGGGCCCGAAGAACTGGTCGACCTACACCTGGTACCAGGTCGGCACCGATCTCGGCGCCGGCGCCTCCGGCATGATCTTCGACGCCGACATCCTCGGCTACTTCATGAATGGCGGCGACAACAAGGAGAAGGGGAATCTCGGCTACGCGCCGTTTGCCGCCAACCCGGCCGCCAAGGCGCCGACCCCGAACGTCTGGATCTGGTCGCTCGCGATGTCGACCTTCTCCAAGCAGAAGGACGCCGCATGGCTGTTCATGCAGTGGGCCGCGTCCGTCGAGCACGATCTGTTCGGTGCGCGCAAGATGGACTTCGTCAATCCGGTGCGCACCTCGGTGTGGAAGGACAGCGAGTTCCGCGACCGCATCGCGAAATCGTATCCTGGCTATCTGGAACAGCACGACATGTCGTCGCCCGGCGCCAAGATCTACTTCACGGCGCAGCCGCTGTTCTTCGATCTCACGACGGAATGGGCCGCCTCGCTGCAGAAGATGGTCGCGAAGGAGGTCAGCGTCGACGAGGGGCTCGACAAGCTCGCCGACAGCATCAACCGCCAGCTCAAGCAAGCCGGTCTCGGCTGACGGATCAACTGTGCGGTGCATGATCCCCCGCACCGCACCCATCCGCCGGCTCGGAGCCTTGTCCCATCCGAGCCGGCGGCGTTTGCCAGCCGAACGCGATCTCTTATCATCATGAGCATGGTCCAACTTCTCCAGACGAACGCCCAGGCGGCGCCGGCCAAGCCAAGGCCGCGCGTGCGCCTCTTGCCCTATCTGCTCAGCCTGCCGGCGTTGCTCGTCTGCGTGGCGATCCTGGTTCCGTTCGTGACCGCGGCGGTCTATTCGCTGCAGCGCTACCGGCTGAACCTGCCTTACCTGCGCGGCTTCATCGGCGCCGGCAATTACATCGACTTCCTGTCCGATCCGGCGTTCTGGAACACGCTCCAGATCTCGATCACCTACACCGCGGTGACGGTCGTGGTCGAGCTTCTGCTCGGGCTCGGCATCGCGCTGCTGCTGCGCCGGCCGAGCCGCTTCCACAATGCGGTGTCGATCATGCTGCTGCTGCCGCTGATGACAGCGCCGGCGATTGCCGCGCTGATGTGGAAGCTGATGACCAATCCAAGCTTCGGCATCCTGTCCTATCTGGTCAGCCTGTTCGGCGTCACCGACTTCAAATGGGCCTCCGATCCGTCAAGCGCGCTGTTCACGGTCGTGCTGGTCGACGTCTGGGTCTACACGCCCTTCATCATGATCCTGCTGCTGGCCGGCCTGCGCTCGTTGCCGCGGCAGCCGTTCGAGGCCGCGGCGCTCGACGGCGTGCCGGCGAGTTTTGTCTTCTTCCGGATCACGCTGCCGATGCTTGCGCCCTACATCATCACGGCGTCGCTGTTCCGCCTGCTCGACTCGATCCAGCAGTTCGACATCATCTATGCGATGACGCAGGGCGGCCCGGGCGACCGGCTGATGGTGTTCCAGGTGCAGGCCTATCTGGAGTTCTTCCAGTACACCAATGTCGGCAGGTCGGCGGCGCTTCTGATGATCCTCTGGCTGATCACCAACATCCTGTCCAACATCTTCATCAAGAACTGGCTGCGGCTGCGTGCGCGTGCGCACGGCCACGCGTGAGGGGGAGGGGCGCGATGGAACATTCCAGTCTTGCCGGTCGCATCTTCCGCGGCGTGGCGCTCTCGCTGATCCTGATCTTCTTCATGTTTCCGATCGTCTGGATCTTCCTGATGTCGTTCCAGAGCAACGATCAGATATTGCGGATTCCGCCGCGGATCCTGTTCGAGCCGACGCTTGCGAACTACGAGGCGCTGATCTCCGGCCAGCTGCGCACCGCCGCCGGCAATCTGCAGATCTCCTTCATGCGCAACCTCTTCAACAGCGTCGTGCTGTCGAGCGCGGCGGTGCTGCTGGCGCTGCTGCTCGGCGTGCCGGCCGCCTACGCCTTTGCGCGCTTCAAGTTCCGCCTCGGCGAGACCATCGCGTTCACGCTGCTCTCGTTCCGCTTCGCGCCGCCGCTGCTCGTGCTGCTACCGCTGTCGCTGTACTACCAGGAGCTCGGTCTCAACGACACCTACTTCGGCATCGTCTGGGTCTATCAGCTGATCGCGCTGCCGTTGATCCTGTGGATCGTGCGCGGCTATTTCGAGGATATCAGCCCCGATATCGAGCATGCCTACCGGTTGGCCGGGCATTCCTGGCGCGAAGCTTTCACCAGGATCGCGGTGCCGCTGGCGGGACCGGGCATCGCCGCGGCCGGACTGCTGTCGTTCATCTTCTGCTGGAACAATTTCGTCTTCGCCCTGATCCTGGCCTCCGCCGACAAGCAGCCCGTGACGGTCGGCGCGCTGGCCTTCGTCACCGCATCGGGAATCCAGTACGGCCAGATCGCGGCGGCGATCGTGCTGTCGGTGACGCCGACCCTGTTGCTCGCGCTCTACGCGCAGCGCTATCTGGTCGAGGGTCTCTCGCTCGGCGCGGTGAAAGGCTGACCGGATGGCACGTCTCGAGATCAATTCGGTAAGCAAGGCTTTCGGTGCGGCACGGCCCGCCGACGGGCTGTCGCTGGCTGTCGAGCCCGGCGAGATCGTGGCGGTGTTCGGGCCGTCCGGCAGCGGCAAGACCGTGTTGCTGCGCATGATCGCGGGCATGTTCGAACCCGACGACGGCGCCATCCTGGTGGGCGGCCGCTCGGTCGTCGGCGCTCCGCCGGAGCGGCGCGGGATCGGCATGGCGTTCCAGAATTTCGCCCTGTTCCCGCACATGACGGCCCGTGACAACATTGCGAGCGGCCTGCGCGCTCGGGCCGGCGGAGACGATGTCGCGGGCCGGGTTGCCTCGATCAGCAAGCTGCTCAAGATCGAGCACGTGCTCGGCCACACGCCGCGCGAATTGTCGAACGGACAGAAACAGCGGACCGCGTTGGCGCGGGCGCTGATCGGCAATCCGGATGTGCTGCTGCTCGATGATCCCTTGCGCAACGTCGACGCCAAGCTGCGCTACGAGATGCGGCTCGAACTGCCGAACCTGCTGCGGCGCGGGACCGCCGCGGTGCTCTACGTGACCCAGGATTATCGCGAAGCGATGGCGATCGCCGACCGCATTGCGGTTCTGATCGACGGCCGGCTCGCACAGGTCGCGACACCAGCCGATATCTATGCCCAGCCCGCGTCGGTCGCGGTCGCGCGGCTGTTCGGCGACCCGACCATCAACCTCGCCGAGGTTTCGCCGGTCGCGGAGCACGGCATGCAGTCTGCCATGGTCGCCGGCGCCAGGATACGGCTCGGTGCGGCCGATGGCGCCGCGCCTGCCGGTGCGTGTTGGCTCGGCGTCCGGCCGGAGGATCTCGTGGTCTCGTCGGCATCCACGGACGACGCCATCCCGGCGCGCATCCTTGCGATCACGCCGATGCACGAGAAGGCGGTGTTGCTGCTCCGTCTTGCCGACGGAACCGAATGGCTGGCGGCGCTGCCGCCGGATGCGCCGCAAGGTGCGGCTGACGACACCGTGTTCGTCCGCTTCGCGCCCGATGCGGCGATGCTGTTCGATCGCGCGACCGGGCTCCGGATCGGGCCGTCGCACCGGCTCAAGGCGGCATAGGAGCGGGATGGTCATGGACATGCTCGAGCTTCGAGGCATCGACAAGGTCTACCGCAGCCGCGGCAAGCCGCCGGTGCATGCCGTGCGCGCCCTCGACATGGCGGTCGAGAAGGGCGAGATCGTCGCGCTGTTGGGATCGTCGGGCTGCGGCAAGACCTCGACCTTGCGCATGATCGCGGGGTTCGAGGACGTCTCGGCCGGATTGATTGCGCTCGGCGGGCGGCACATCCACGCGCTGCCGCCGGCGCGGCGCAAGGTCGCAATGGCCTTCGAGGGCTACTCGCTCTATCCACCGCTCACGGTGCGCGAGAACATCGCGTTCGCGCTGAAATCCACCCAGCTATCGCGCAACGAAGTGACGCGTCGTGTCGACGAGATTGCCCGTTTGGTCGAGATCGAGGATATCCTCGACAGCTATCCCCGCGCGATCTCCGGCGGCCAGCAGCAACGCGTGTCTCTGGCGCGGGCGCTGGTGCGCGATGCCGATCTCTATCTGCTCGATGAGCCGATGGGCCAGCTCGAACCGCAGCTGCGCGCGGTGCTGCGCGGCCGGATCAAGAGCCTGCTCGCCGAGCGCGGCATGACCGCGATCTTTGTCACCCACGACCAGACCGAAGCCAGCGCGCTGGCCGACCGTATCGCGGTGATGGAAGGCGGCGTGCTGCAGCAGTTCGCCAGCGAAAAGGAATTGAAGGGCCGGCCCGCCAATCTGTTCGTGGCGAGCTTCATCGGCGAGCCGCCGATGAACCTGCTCGATGCGGACGTGACGCGGTCGGATGGCGGTTACCGCCTATCGGTCGGAACGGATATGCGTTTCGATATCGATGGCGCCGGGCTCGACGGCGAGGCGGCGAAAGCGCTCGCCAGCACACCACAGGTGCGGATCGGCATTCGTCCGCAGAAGATTGCGGTCGGGACCGGCGACGTCAGGGTCAAGGTCGTCTCCAACCAGTGGCTCGGCGATCAGTCGCACGTCGCCGGAGATTGCGGCGGCCGCATGCTGATCGCGGTGATGCCGGGGCGGGTCGCCGCGCGGCCGGGCGATAGTGTCCCGTTCGCGTTGGAGCCGCGTCACCTGCACATCTTCGGCCGCGACGGATCCTGCATCCGCCATGCGGAGGTGTCCTGACGATGACCGCTTCCGCTAGCCGCGACGTCATCATCGGCATCGACGCCGGCACCTCGCTGATCAAGGCGGTGGCGTTTACGCTCACCGGCGAGCAACTTGCCGATGTCTCGCAGCCGAATGCGTACAACAGCCTGACCGGCGGACATGTCGAGCAGGACATGGCGCGGACCTGGACCGATACGGTCGCGGTCATTCGTGCGCTGGCGAAGTCAGTGCCTGACTTGTCCGCACGGATCGCGGTGATTGCGGTGACCGGGCAGGGCGACGGCACCTGGCTGATCGATGACGACGGCCGGCCGGTGGCGCCGGCGCTGCTGTGGCTCGACTCGCGCGCCGGCCGGCTGGTCGAGGAGATTCGCGCCAGCGAGCGCAACACGCCGCTCTACCGCCGCACCGGCTCCGGGCTCAACGCCTGTCAGCAGGGGCCGCAGCTGGCGTGGCTGCATGCGCACAGGTCTGAGGCGATCGCCAACGCGAGCACAGCTTTCCATTGCAAGGACTGGCTCTATTTCCTGCTCACCGGCGAGCGGGCAACCGATCCGTCGGAGGCCACGTTCTCCTGCGGCGATTTCCGCAAGCGAGGCTTCGATGCGGAGACCGCGCGGTTGATCGGCATCGCCGACCTGACACGGCTGTTTCCGCCGGTGGTTGACGGCGCGGTCATGACGCATCCGCTCACGACTGCTGCTGCGATCGAGATCGGCCTGCCGGAAGGCGTGCCGGTCTGCCTTGGTTATGTGGACGTGATCTGCAATGCGCTCGGTGCCGGGCTCTACGATCCGTCACCCGATGTCGGCTGCACCATCATCGGCTCGACCGGCATGCACATGCGGCTGGTCTCGAGCGCAGATGCGGTGACGCTGAATCGGGAAGCAACCGGCTACACCATGCCGTTCCCGGTGCCGGGTCACTATGCCCAGATGCAGTCGAACATGGCGGCGACGCTGAACATCGACTGGATGCTCGATCTCGCATGCGACTTGCTGGCGGCGGAGGGCGTGACGCGCACGCGCGCCGAACTGATCCGGCGGCTCGATGACCAGGTGCTGCGGGCCAGGCCGGGCGAGGTGCTGTTCCATCCGTTCATCTCCGATGCCGGCGAGCGCGGTCCGTTCGTCTCGCATGAGGCCAGCGCGCAATTCTTCGGCCTGCGCTCGCGCCACCGCTACGGAGATTTGATGCGCGGCGTGATGGAGGGCTTGGCCTTCGCCGCACGGGATTGCTACGCCGCGATGGGGGCGCTGCCGCGCGATGTCAGGATCACGGGCGGCGCGGCAAAGAGCCGTGCGCTTGGCGCCATCCTCGGCGCCGCACTGGATTGCGACGTCCGGATCTGTAGCCGCGGCGAGGCCGGCGCCGCGGGCGTTGCGATGATCGCGGCCGTCACCATCGATGCCTATCCCGACATGCGCGCCTGCGCCGAGCAGTGGGTCGCGCCGCATCTGAGCGCGCCGCAATCGCCTGACGCCGCGCTGGCGAAGCGCTACGCCAGCATCTTCCCGACCTATCTCGATGCGAGGCTGGCGTCGCGGCCGGTCTGGAAGCAACTCGCCGCGCTGCGCGCCGGAGGCGACCATGTCTAAGTCCATCGCGATCGTCGGCGACCGCTTCATGTTACCCTCGGTGTTCGCCGAGCATATCCGGGCAGCATGCGGCAATGGCGTCGAGATCCGCAGTCTGGAGCAGCCCTGGCCGGACGAGCCGATGGAGCACGGTTACGCGGGCTCGAAACTCGACGGCCTGAAGGAATTCATGGGGCAGCCTGACGAGATCATCGGCTTTGTCGGTGATGCCGAGCTGCTCGTCACCCATTTGGCGCCGATCTCGCGGTCGATGCTGGAGCGGCTGCCGAAGCTGAAGTTCGTCGTGGTGTCGCGCGGCGGTCCGGTCAACATCGACATGCAGGCGGCGCGCGATCACAATGTGCTGGTGGTCAATACGCCCGGCCGCAATGCGAGCGCGGTGGCGGAGTTCACCATCGGCGCTATTCTGGCCGAGACACGCCTGATCCGCAGCGGCCATGAGGCACTGCGCGGCGGGGAATGGCGCGGCGATCTCTATCGTGCCGACCGCACCGGGCGCGAGCTCGGCGAGATGACGGTCGGCATTGTCGGCTACGGCGCGATCGGCAGCCGCGTGGTGAAGCTGCTGAAAGCCTTCGGCTGCAAGATCCTGGTCGCCGATCCCTATGTCCAGCTCAGCGCCCAGGACCGCAATGACGGCGTCGAGCATGTCGCGCTCGGCGAATTGCTCGGCCGCGCCGACGTCGTTACGCTGCACGCGCGGGTGACGCCGGAGACCACCCGCTTCATCGGGCGCGACGCGCTGGCGCGGATCAAGCCGGGCGCGCTCCTGATCAACACCGCGCGCGGCCCGCTGGTCGATTATGAGGCGCTGCATGATGCGCTGGCATCGGGACATCTCGGCGGCGCCATGCTCGACACTTTCGCAGTCGAGCCGGTCCCGGCGGACTGGCCGCTCTTGCGACTTCCTAACGTCACGCTGACGCCGCATATCGCCGGCGCTTCGGTGCGTACCGTCACCGTGGCCGCCGAGCAGGCGGCGGAAGAGGTTCGCCGCTATCTGGCCGGCGAACCGCCACGCAATCCGTGTTGAAGAGGCAATTCGTGCTGAAGAGAAAGGCAGTCCGTATGACCCGTGAGGAGCGACAATTGCGCGAGGCGATCATAGCCAAGTGCCGATGGATGAATGCGTCGGGTCTCAACCAGGGGACATCAGGCAACATCTCTGCCCGCTACCAGGACCGGATGCTGATCACGCCGTCGGCGACCCCGTATGATTCGATGAGACCGGAGATGATCGCGTCGATGCCGCTCGAGGGCGACTATGGGACGTGGGAGGGGCCGCTGCAGCCGTCCACCGAATGGCGCTTTCATCTCGACATCACGCGCGCCCGGCCCGATGTCGGCGCCATCGTCCATACCCACTCGACCTATGCGACCGTGCTTGCGATCGCGCGCAAGCCGATCCCGGCCTGCCACTACATGATGGCGGCATTCGGCGGCACCGACATCCGCTGCGCCGGCTACGCGCGCTACGGCACCAAGGAATTGTCTGATCATGCGATCGCCGCGCTGGAGGGCCGCAACGGCTGCCTGCTCGCCAATCACGGCATGATCGCGCTAGGCGCCAATCTCGACAAGGCGATGTGGCTCGCGGTCGAGCTCGAGACCATCGCGCGGCAATACTACCTCTCGCTTGCGCTCGACTCGCGGATCATCCTGAGCGACGAGGAGATCGCCGACACCGCGAAGGGGTTCTCCACCTACGGGTTGCAGGCGCCAAAGCCGAGCAAGGCCCGCGCCACGGCAAAGGCGGCGCCGCGCCGCGCCGAGAAACGGCGTAGCAGCAAGCGATGACGGGCACTGCGCCGGTCGCAGGCAGGGATCACGGGCTGGTCGATATCGCGGTCATCGGTGGCGGCATCAACGGCGCCGGCATCGCCCGCGACGCCGCCGGCCGTGGACTGAAGGTGCTGATCTGCGAGAAGGACGATTTCGCCGAGGGCACCTCGTCGCGCTCGGGCAAGCTGATCCATGGTGGGCTGCGCTATCTCGAATATTACGAGTTTCGCCTGGTCCGCGAGGCGCTGATCGAGCGCGAGGTGCTGCTCGCGTCCGCGCCCCATATCATCTGGCCGATGCGCTTCGTGCTGCCGCATTCGCCGGAGCAGCGGCCGGCCTGGCTGGTCCGCACCGGGCTGTTGCTCTACGACCATCTCGGCGGCCGCAAGCAGCTGCCGGCGAGCCGCAGCCTGGATCTGTCGCGGGCCCCGGACGGCGCGCCGCTGCGTCGAGAATTCCGGCACGGCTTTGAATACTCGGATTGCTGGGTTGATGATGCCCGCTTGGTGATCCTCAACCTGATCGATGCTGCGCAGAACGGTGCGCGCATCCTGCCGCGCACGCGGGCGGTGCGTGCGCGCCGCGACGGCGAGATCTGGTTGCTCGAGATGCGGGGCGATGACGGCACGGCGCAAATCGTGCGGTCGCGCGCGCTGGTCAACGCCGCCGGGCCGTGGGTGCAGGATGTCATCCAGGGCGTGGCGGGGCTGAACTCCGCCCAGAGCGTGCGGCTGGTCAAGGGCAGCCATATCGTGGTGCCGAAATTCTGGAACGGGCCACAGGCCTATCTGCTGCAGAACACCGACCGGCGCGTGATCTTCGTCAACCCCTATGAAAACGATCTCGCGCTGATCGGCACCACCGACATTCCCTATCAGGGTCGCGCCGAGGACGTCGCGATCAGTGAGGACGAGACCGACTATCTGTTGCAGGTGCTGCGCCGCTATTTCCGGACGCCGCCGCAGCAGGGCGAGATCGTGCACGCCTTCTCCGGCGTTCGGCCGCTCTACGACGACAACGCCGATAATCCATCGGCGGTGACGCGCGACTATGTGTTCGAGGTTCATGGCGCCGAGGGCGCGCCGCCGCTGCTCTCGATCTTCGGCGGCAAGATCACGACGTACCGCCGGCTGGCGGAGCAGGCGATGCAGCGCCTCGCGCCGTGGTTTCCAAAACTGTCGTCGGCCTGGACCGCGGATCGGCCGCTGCCGGGTGGCGACATCGGCGGCAGCTTCGATGATTTCTCGAAGGGGCTCGCGCGCGACTATCCAGATCTGCCGCAGAGGCTCATCCATCACTATGCGCGTCTCTACGGGACACGCGCGCGCGAGCTGCTTGGGTCGGCCCGCAGCTCGGTCGATCTGGGCCGGCATTTCGGCGGCGACTTCTATGAATGCGAAGCGGTGTATCTGCGCGACAAGGAGTGGGCCACGAGGTCCGCCGACTACCTGGATCGGCGCACCAAGCATGGCCTGCATTTGACGCCGGCCGAGCGGCTCGCCTTCGAGAGTTTTATCTAGGACGGCATGTGCAGAGTGGCGAGAAGGCCGACACCGATTGAACGGAACGAGCGCACGACGAGCCGCAGATAGCTGGGTCATTTGACGGCACCGACCGCATAGGCAAGACTGATCGAAGTCAAACCGTGCTCGCGGGACATTCCGGTGCTCAATTCGGATTCTGCTTTGCCTTCGTCGACCAACTGGGCAGGCGTGCGCTCTGTCATGGCGGCGCTTCTTATCGCGTCGACGGTCATCTTCAGCGTACCTGCGTCCGCTCAAGTGACGTGGCAAATGGCGACGGAATATCCTCGAAGCAATATCTCCGGTGTCGGTCTGGCAAAATTCGCGGAGCTCATGTCCGCGCAGACGCACGGATATGTTACGGTCCGGAATGCATTCGATAACGAGTTGAAGATCAGCTCCGGCGAAATGTTGCGTGCGGCTCAGGAGGGGCGGATTGCCGGTGGCGACGCCTTTGCCGGGCCGCTCGAAGCGTCCGATCCGGTGTTTGGCCTGCCGTCGCTGCCGTTTGTTGTCCAGTCCATCGAGGCGGCGCGGTCCATCAACGAGCGGGCGCGGCCACTCTATGAGAAGGCGTTGGCCGCGCATGGCCTCAAGCTCCTGTACATCACCATTTGGCCGTCCACCGGTCTCTGGAGTGCCCAGCCGATCTCGACGCCCGCGGACCTGCGATCCATTGCCGCGCGGACGTATGACTACAATTCGGCCGAGGTGATGCGTGCGGTCGGTGCAACGGCGGAGTACCTTCCGTTCAACGAGGCAATCGGCAGGGTAAAAAGCCGTCTGTTGAATGCCATCCTGACGTCGGGCGACGGCGGTGCCGGCCGAAAGCTCTGGGAGGATCTCACCCATTTCACGGCGATCAACTACGCGATCCCGATCTCGATTGCCTTTGTGAGGACCGATGTGTTTGAAGCGCTCCCGGAATCGGTTCAACGGCAGGTGATGCAGGTGGCTGCCGAGACGGAACAAAGCCAGTTCCAGCTCCTGGCCAATCGCACGGCCGAGAATTACGCACGCATGCGGGCCAACGGGGTTCAGATCACGGAGCCGGCGCCGGCTCCTGTTCTCGCCGCGCTCAAGCAAGCTGCGTCGGCGCCCATCGCAATGTGGAAGGCCAAGGCACCTCCGGAAGCCGTGGCCATCGTTGATCGTGCGTTGCAGCAGCAATAGACGGTGGTGTCATCGCGCCGGCCGCCGACGAGCCAAGGCGCTGTGCGCGGCGTGCATCATTAGTTCGTGCGGCGGCTGCGGCCTTGCGGTATCAGCGCATTGACGATCGATAGGCTCACCGACGCGGATGTGATCTCGACCTGCGGGGTCGCAAGACGCAGATTGCGGCGAATATGAAACTCGAACGTGCCGGCGAGCGCCGTTTCGATGGCGGAGAGCTGCGCAGCTCCATCGTCGAGCAACGCATGGCCATGACCCGCCGAGAACAGTGCGCCTGCGACGAAAATCGGGAAATAGGCGGTGCATCCGACGCCGAGATCCCTGTCGTCGATGCGCCCGCTGAAACCATTCGCTTCGTTCGGCTCGCGGGGGTCCCAGTTCGCCGGCGGCGCGACACCAAAATTGCCGAAACACGGCGATAACTTGAGCTCCCGTCCCCAGGGCAGGCGCGCGATATTGCGCGTGCGATCGAGCGGGACATGTCGGCAGCAGAAGTCCAATGACGCTTCCGGCGCGGCACTCGTCGGGGTCCTCATGTTCCAACCCCAGTCCGATCGCAGGCGGACATCGAGGACACGGACCTCGAGCGCGTCACCAGGTTCGGCCCCCTCGATATGGATAGGCCCGGTCAATAGCCGCGGTGCAGCCCCGCGCGAAGCGAGGATGTCGCTGCGAGCAACCGACTCGACCGAGTCGTCCGCGAGATCGAGTGCTTCGTCCGGCTCGGCCGATAGCGTCTCGATCGTCACCCGATCACCAGACGCAATTCTGATGACGGGGCTGAGCCGGCCATCCCACAGTCCCCAATGAAGATGATCAGGTGTCGAGGTAAGATAATGCTCCACGGTCCATCCTTTCTTATTGGTTCTTGTTGACGCCTCTGCGCCCGCTGCCGCGCCACGCGGTCGCTTCAACCGGGCGATCGCCATCGAAGCAGCGCGGTTCATGCGACGCTCTCGAAAGCGACGCTGGTTCATAAGCATGATCTGTGCCAAAGGCCGTGATGCAGGGCAGGACATCCTATCTATCGGCTTATGGTCCTTATGCCGTCGCTTCGAGTTCGCGTCCTGAGCTGACCAGGTCAGCACTGCGGCGACTCCGGCCGCTCGCACAGCGGATAGCGAGAGCCGTGAAAGTCGGGAAGAGCAGGCTGCGAAGGGATTGCTCGTCGGTTCACTGTGCGCTCGGCGATCGCAAACCCAAGGCATTTCGCGGAGGCTGAATCCGTCACGATTGGGCGTGGCGAAGATTCCGCTAGACGTATGGGACTAACATTAGTACGATAGGTTCAATTGGCAGGAAGGGCCTGCGGTTCGCTCCTCAGCCGCTGCCGATTGCCGACAAGGAGGATGTTTTGCCGGATACCCTGGTGGAGCCGTACACGCGGCTCAGAGAGAAGATGGCGCAGCGCGACCGAAGCCTGCGCGAGAAGGTGGTGTCGCTCGAGGAAGCGGCAGGTTTCGTCCAAGACGGCATGAAGGTGGGAATTGGCGGGTCAACGATGTCCCGCACGCCGATGGCGATGCTCTGGGAGCTGATCCGCCAGCATCGCAAGGATCTTTCGATTTCGCGCTGCATCGTCTCGACGGACGGCGACCTCGTGTTCGGATCCGGCATTGCGAACCACGTCGTCACCAGCTGGTTCGCCCAGGGGATTCTCTGGGGCCTGTCCAAGGTGATGCGGCATCACGTGGAAAATGGCGGCAAGCGCTATGAAGAATGGAGCCACATGGCGGTCGGCATGCGCTTTCGCGCCGGCGGCATGGGTGTTCCGTTCCTGCCGACCCGCGCCATGCTGGGGTCGGATATCGTTGGTCAGCGTCCCGAGGCCAAGCAGATCGACTGCCCGTTCACGGGCGAGAAGCTGCTGCTGGTTCCCGCGCTCAATCCCGACGTCGCGCTGATCCATGTCCAGCGCTGCGACCCCTACGGCAACGCCCAGATCGACGGCCTGCAGTTCATGGACATCGACCTCGCGCTCGCTGCCAACAGCGTGATCCTCACGACCGAGCGGATCGTCTCGAACGACCAGATCAGGCGCGCGCCGGACCAGACGAAGATCCCGTTCTTCTGCGTCGACGCCGTGGTCGAGGTTCCCTACGGGTCGGCGCCGCACGAGTGCTACGGCCTCTATGAGCCCATGATGCGGCACATGGAAGCCTATGTCGCGCAGGTCAACGCGGATCCCGTGAAGGGCATGCAGGAATACCTCGACCGCTATTTCTACAGCCCGAAGTCCTGGAACGAATATCTCTCGCTGATCGGCATGGATGAGGTGTTGGAGGCAACGCAGAAGGGCAGGAGCATCTATAATGACTGAGGCGCAGCGCTACACCGCAAGCGAAATCCTCGCGATCTTGAGCGCGCGCCAGCTGCAGGACGGGCAGGTGGTGTTCGCCGGCATCGGCACGCCGCTGCTCGCTGCAACCCTGGCCCAGCGCACCCGCTGTCCGGCCCTGACCATCCTGTTCGAGGGCGGCGTGGTCGGCGCCTTCGTCGAGCCGGGCAAATTGCCGCCCTCGACCAACGACCAGCGCTGCACCAAGCGCGCCAACATGGTCCTCGGCAGCGCCGATGTCTTGCTGCTGCTCCAGCGCGGTTACGTCGATGTCGGTTTCATGGGCGGCGCCCAGATCGATCAGTTCGGCAATCTGAACTCGTCGTTCATCGGCGACCCGGCGAAGCCGAAGACGCGCCTGCCGGGTACCGGCGGCGGCAACGACATCTCCAGCCTGACCAACATGATCGTCGCGATGAAGCACGAGAAGCGTCGCTTCGTCGAAAAGGTCGATTTCATCACGAGCCCCGGATTCATCCGCGGCGGCACCAGCCGGCGCGACTCCGGCCTGCCGAGCGGCGGCATGTGGCGCGTGATTACCGAGCTCGCCGTGTTCGGCTTCGACGACAGGACCCGTCGCATCAAGGTGCTGGCGCTCAATCCCGGCGTCAGCCGCGAGGAAGTGCAGGACAATACCGGCTTCAGGCTCGACTTCGACGAAATGCTCCACGTCACGTCGCCGCCGACCGATCACGAACTCGAGACGCTGCGGATGCTCGATCCCGACCGTCTCTTCACCGCTTAAAGCTACACCAAGTCCGGAGATCTCTTGATGACCACGCTCGCCAACACGTTTGGTATTGCCGCGCGCAACTTCACCGCTTATCCCGAAATGCCCAACGCCCGGGCGCTCGTCGAGTATGGCGTTCGGGTCGAGGAACTCGGCTACGATTCGGTCTGGGTCTGGGATCACATGCTTCTCGGCGTGGATCCGAATTTCCCGATCATCGACTCCCTGACGACGCTGACGGGCATCGCCGCGCGCACCAAGCGGATCAAGATGGGCACCGGCATTCTGGTGCTGCCGCTGCGCAACGCGGTGGCGCTCGCCAAGCAGCTATCGAGCATGGATCAGCTGTCCGAGGGCCGCCTGATCATGGGCATGGCGTCAGGATGGTACAAGCGGGAGTTCGACGCGCTCGGCATTCCCTTCGAAAAGCGCGGCAAGATCATGGATGAAAATCTCGAGATCATGCGCCGGCTGTGGACCGAAGAGTCGGTTTCCGGCGAATACATGCGCCACAACATTTCGAAGGCGGTGATGTACCCCAAGCCGGCGCAGCCGCAAATTCCGCTGCTGATCGGCGGATACGCCGATCCCGTGCTGAAGCGCGCCGCCCTAAACGGGGATGGCTGGCTGACCTACTTCTATCGTCCCGCCGACTTCAAGAAGTCCTGGGACAAGATCGTCAATTTCGCCAAGGAGGGCGGCAAGGATCCCTCGACTTTGAAGAACGCCTCGCAATTGCCGATCATGATCGGCAAATCGCGGCAGGCAGTCGAAGCCGACATGATGGACTGGCTCAACAAGGAATGGGATTTCCCGGCTCACAGCGATTGCAGCCGCGAGAGCGCCATCATGGGCTCGGTCGATGAGTGCGTCGCCCAGCTTCGCGAGCACATCGCGCTTGGGGTCCAGAAGATCATCTTCGTCCCGTACAAGTATCAGGCGGACCAGGTCGAAACCATCGCGCGTGAGATCATCCCGCGCCTGCGCGCCAAGTAACGAAATCGGAAAACGCACAACACAGGCGACAAGCAGATGACTGACCCCGTACGCAAGAAGATCATCGACAAGGTCGACGCTTCGAAAGATCACGCGATCAAGTTCCTCCAGGATATGGTCGCGATCCCGAGCGTGACCGGCGACGAAGCCGCGATCCAGAAGCATATGCACGGCTACCTGACCGAGGTCGGTCTTGAGGTCGACATGTGGGAGACCAATTGGGAGGAGCTGAAGAAGCATCCCGGCTATCGCCCGGTCGACCGCGGCTACGAGAACCGTCCCAATATCGTTGCGACCCTGAAGGGCACCGGCGGTGGTCGCTCGCTGCTTCTCAACGGTCACACCGACGTGATCCCCGTCGGCAACGGCGAGGGATGGAGCGACAATCCGTGGTCGGCCTCGATCAAGAACGGACGCATCTATGGCCGCGGTTCGTGCGACATGAAGAGCGGCGTCGCCAGCCACGTGCTCGCGGTCCAGTACCTGAAGGAGCTTGGGCTCACGCCGAAGGGCGATGTCATGATCAACATCGTCATCGACGAGGAAGTCAGCGGACACGGCACGCTCGACACCGTCATCCGCGGATACAAGGCGGATGCCGGTATTTCCGGCGAAACCAGCGACCTGTTCGTGCAGCCGGCCTGCATCGGGCGCATCTGGTTCCAGATCGACATCGAAGGTAAGCCCGCCGGTATCCAGCAGCGCTACCTCGGCATCAGCGCCATCGAGCTCGGCAACAAGATCGTGAAAGCCGTGCAGGAGCTGGAAGACGAGCGCGTTGCGAACGTCAAGCACGCACTCTACCCGAGCGCCATCGACTCCTTGCCCTGCATCATCGGCAGCTTCCAGGCCGGCAACTATCCGAGCGCCTTCCCGGCGAGCGCCGTTCTGAAGGGATCGATCGGTACCGTGCCGAGCGAGGACCACGAGGGCGTCAAGCAGAGCCTCGTCAAGAAGATTGCCGAGGTTGCGTCGCAGGATCCCTGGATGAAGGACCATCCGCCCGTCGTGAAGTTCGTCGGCTACGACGCCGAGGCTTCCGAGATTCCGGTCCAACACCCGATCGTGCGCACCGTCTGCGATGTCTATACCGAAGTAACCGGCAAGAAGCCGACGATCTCGGGGCGCCAGGGTGCGGCGGATACGCGGTTCTTGAACAAGTACGCGAATACGCCGACCGTGATCTTCGGGCCCGGCTCGACGGCGGTCATGCATGCGAACGACGAGTATGTCTCGATCGATGATTACCTGACGGCCATCAAGGTCATGGCGCTCAGCATCTACGACTGGTGCAATTCCGCCCCAGCCAAGTAATCTCAAGGGCCGGATCGATCGGGAAGGGGCCCAAGGTTTGGGCCCCTCCTTTTTTTGGCGGCGTCGGTGGTGCGAACTCGCTATTGTCGCACGCGGGAGGGTTCTCGAGACTCGACGCTCAATTCTAGTGATGCTATCTTCGCGATAATAGAATGAATTTGTGTTCGAGCCGTCGATCGCTCCGGACACGGGCGACAAGAGGGGAGACGGAGTGGCAAAGCAGGGCGTTGGAGCTTCCGTTCCCCGAAAGGAAGATGATCGCTTTCTCCGCGGACGGGGCGAATATGTCGGCGATATTCGTTTGCCCGGCATGCGCGATGTCGCGTTCGTCCGTAGCCCGCTTGCCCATGCGCGGATCAAGGACATCCGTATCCCGGCGCATCTCCGCGGCAGCGTGTTCATCGCGTCGGATATCGCGGCCGACACGCGTCCGATTCGCGCTGTGTCCGGACTGCCGGGCTTCAAGCCTTCCGATCAGCCGATCCTTGCGTTCGAGAAGGTCCGACAAGTCGGCGAATTGATCGCTATGTGCGTCGCCGATACCCGCGCGGAAGCCGAGGACATTGCGGCCGCCGTCGAAGTTGATTTCGAGGAATTGCCGGCCGTGCATGACATGCTGCTGGCGCGGCGTCCGGACTCGGCCCTGGTGCACGAGGAGTGGGGCGACAATGTCTTCCTCGAGACGTTTGTCGACATCAACATGGAAGCGGCCTACGACGCTCCGATCAAGATCACACGCGAGATATCAACCGCGCGGCAGAGCATGGCGCCGATGGAAGGCCGCGGCACGGTTGCGGTCTGGCACAAGCGGATGGACCAGCTCGTCCTTTACACCGGCAATCAGCAGCCGCACATTGTGCGCAACGGCCTGTCGGAATGCCTCAATCTCGAGCAGCTGAAGATCCGCATCGTCTCGCCCGATGTCGGCGGCGGCTTCGGCTACAAGGGTATCGTGCTGACGGAGGATGTTTGCCTTGGCTGGCTCGCCATGCGCTGCGGCTATCCGGTGCGCTGGATCGAGGATCGTCGCGAGCATTTGACGGCGGGCGCGAATTGCCGCGAGCATCACTACAACATCACCGTCTATGCCGATCGCGACGGGAAACTGCGCGGTGTCGAGTGCGAGGCTTCGGTCGATTCCGGCGCTTATTCGTCCTATCCGTTTTCGGCCTGTCTGGAGGCTGCGCAGATCGCCAGCATCCTGCCCGGGCCGTACGATTTCCCATCCTATCGCTGCCGCACCTGGTCGGTGTCCACCAACAAGTGCCCGATCCTGCCTTACCGCGGCGTTGCCCGAACCGGCGTTTGCTATGCGATCGAACTGATGATGGACGCGATCGCACACGAATGCGGTCTCGAGCCGTACGAGGTGAGGCTCAAGAATTTGGTGCGGCCGGAGCAGATGCCGTTCGACAACATCACCAAGAAGCATTTCGACAGCGGAAACTATCCGGAGTCGCTGCGGCAGGCTCTGGCGAAGATCGATCTGGCCGGTCTGCGCGCACGCCAAAAGAAGGGCGAGCCGGACGGTCGGTTGATCGGCGTCGGTCTATCAGTCTATTGCGAGCAGGGCGCGCACGGCACGTCCGTCTACGCAGGCTGGGGCATCCCGATGGTTCCGGGACACGAACAGGCAACCGCCCGCATGACCCCCGACGGCGGCCTCGAGCTGCGGATCGGCGCGCATTCGCATGGTCAGAGCATGGAGACCACGCTTCCGCAGGTCGCGCACGAGATCCTGGGCATCGACGTCGCGCGCATCAAGCTGGTTCACGGCGACACCGAGTACACGCCTTACTCGACGGGCAGCTGGGGATCGCGCTGCGCGGTGATGTCCGGCGGCGCGGTTGCGACGGCCTCGCGTGAGCTCGCCAAGCTCGTCAAGGGCATTGGCGCGCATCTGCTGCAGACCGAGGTCGAGAGCGTCAAGCTCGAGAACGGCGCGGTCGTTGGTCCGTCCAACAGCGTGAAGATCGATGAAATTGCGCACACCTGGTATCGCAGGCCGCAGGATCTGCCGGCAACTGTCGATCCGAGGGGCCTCGAGGTCACCATCGGCTACAAGCCGGCGCGTGATTCCGGCACGTTCAGCTATGCGACCCATATCGCGGTGGTCGCCGTCGATCCGGAGTTGGGCGATATCGAGTTGATCGACTACGTGGTCGTCGAAGACGGTGGCCAGCTGATCAACCCCATGGTCGTCGACGGGCAAATCTATGGCGGGCTGGCGCAAGGCATCGGCACCGCAATGTATGAAGAGATGAACTTTGATACGTCGGGGCAGCCGCTCGCATCGACCTTTGCCGATTATCTGCTGCCGGGCCCGACCGAGGTGCCGGCGCCCAAGCTCGGCCACATGGAGACGTTGGCGCCCTATACGGAGTTCGGTGTCAAAGGCATCGGCGAGGGCGGTGCCATTGCGCCTCCCGGAGCGATCGGCAACGCGGTCAATGACGCATTGCGGCCTCTTGGAGCCCAGGTCTTGCACACGCCAATGACGCCACGGCGTGTTCTCGAAGCCATTCGGGCCGCAGCCGGGAGCCGCAAGGCGAAGGCGCCCGAACTGGCGGAAGGGTTGCCGGCGTGAAACCTGTCAATTTCGACTATGCACGCCCCGATGCGGTCGATGCGGTGATCAGGCTCATCGCGGACGACAGCCGGACCGTCAAGATGATGGCCGGGAGCCAGTCGCTCGGGCCGATGTTGAATCTCAGGCTGGTGCAGCCCGATCTGATCGTCGACCTTACCGGGATCGAAGAGCTCCGTTGTTTCAGTGACGGGGCCGACGAGATCTCGATCGGGGCTTGTGTCACGCATGCCGATATCGAGGACCTTCGCGTCACCGACGTCACGCGCGGTGCGCTACCGACGGTGGCCAACGGCATCGCGTATCGCGCGGTGCGCAATCGCGGCACCATCGGCGGAAGCCTGACCCATGCCGATCCGTCGGCCGACTGGCACTCTATCCTCGCCGCGGTTGGAGCAAAAGTCGTGCTGCGCGGCCCGGCCGGTGAGCGGACCGTGGCCGTTGAGGACTACATGGTGGGCGCGCTTGAAGCCGACCTGCGCCCCGGCGAAGTTCTCGTTCGCGTCATGGTGCCGCGACTGAGCAAATCGGCGCGCTGGGGTTACTACAAGAGCTGCCGCAAGACCGGCGAATTTGCTCACGCGATCGGCGCCTTCGTGACCGACCCAGATCGCGGCATCAGTCGTGCGGTGATCGGCGCGACGGAGAGCCGTCCGATCGTCATTGCCAAGGCAGGCAACGTGATCGGAGACGGCCGCGCTCCGCGGCTAAGCGATAGTTTCGACGGCGGGGCCGTCGACGAGATTCTGGAGAAGGCAGGGATGGTCGATCCCCTGGACAAGCAAACCCATGTCGTCGCGCTGCGCCGCGCGATCGAGCAGGCACGGCCGCAATGAGCACCTGCAACCTCAATGTCAACGGCAGCGCGGTCAGCGCGGAGATCCAGCCGCGGACGCATCTTGCGGACTTTCTCCGCGAGAAGCTCAATCTGACCGGCACCCATCTGGGTTGCGAGCACGGCGTCTGCGGCGCGTGCACTCTCCTCGTCGACGGCGTGCCCACGCGCTCCTGCATCACGTTCGCGATGGCTTGCCAGCAGGCCGACGTCACGACGATCGAAGGACTTGACGACGACGAGATCACGCGCGAATTGCGTGCGGCGTTCACACGGGAACATGGCCTTCAATGCGGTTATTGCACGCCGGGGATGGTTGTGTCGGCGCGCGATGTGGTGCTGCGCATGCAGGACCCCAGCGAGCGCGATATCCGCGTGGCCATGAGCGGAAACCTCTGTCGCTGCACCGGCTATGTCGGCATCGTCCGCGCCATCCAGGGTGTGATCGCGGACCGCAGGGCGCGAGGGATCGCGGCGATTCCCAATGGAAACCGGACGCGTCTTGGACCGTCGGGCTCCGGCAACGCGACCGCGGTTGCCGCGGCTGCGGCTCGGCCCAAGGCAAACGCCGCACCAGCTGTGAAAAAGGCCGAAGCTCCGGCAGCGGCGGCCTCGCTCAGGGATACGAGCTGGAAGCCGCAAACGACCTTCACGCAGAGCTTCACCGTCGGGCATCCGGTCGATGAGGTCTGGCATTTCTTCTCCGACATCGGCGCGGTCGCGGCCTGCCTGCCGGGCGCATCGCTGGCCGGAGAGCCGGTCGACGGTCACGTCGACGGCCAGATCAAGATCAAGGTCGGGCCGATCTCTGCCGAATTTCAAGGCGTCGCCGATGTGGCGCGCGACGATGCGACCCGCACGGGCACGATTGTCGGCGCAGGCAAGGATAAGCGCAGCAACTCCTCAACCCGCGGTCTGATCGGTTATGCCGTCAAGCCGGGTGACGTGGAAAACCAAACCAGGGTCGATCTCAGCATCGGCTTCACCTTGACCGGGGCTCTGGCGCAGTTCAGCCGCTCGGGCCTGATCCAGGACGTGGCCGGACGAATCATCGCTGTTTTTGTCCAGAACCTCGAGACGCGGCTCTCCCATCGATCGGGAGGCGGCGAGGGCGAGCCGGCCATGGTCAGGGAATTCGACGCCGGCGCGCTCATGCGATCGATGGCGTTGGATTATATGAGACGAGCGCTTCGATGGCTCTTGCGACGACCTTAGTTGTTCGGCGATAAAAACTCGCCTTCAGCGATGAAATGGACTATCTTACTATCATGAATAAGCTAGTCCCAAATTACGAGCGCAGCCGCGTCCCCCTCTATGTGCAGGTTGCATCGGTCATGCGTCAACGGGTTGAGTCCGGGCGATGGCAAGAGGGCGACAAGATCTCGACCATCGAGGAGCTCGAAACCGAATTCGGCGTCGCGCGCGTTACGGTCCGGCAGGCGATCGAGATGTTGCGGAACGAGGGTCTGCTCGACGCGCAGCAGGGACGCGGGACGTTCGTGTCCGGAAGACCCAAGAATCGTCACTGGCTGAACCTCGCCAATGATTTCGAGTCGATGGTCGATTCCGTCAGGAACAACGTCCTCAAGCGCGTCTATGTCGAGGAGAATGCGGAGCCGCCCCGGCTCGCTGCGCATGAAGGGCAGCCCGCCGCCAGCTACGCTTTTCTCAGAAGCGTGCAATACAACGAGGACGAGCCGTTTTCGGTCGTCAACCTCCATCTGGCGCGCAACCTCTATCTCAAGGACCGCAAGCGCTTCACCCACACGGCCGCGCTGACGAAGATCATGGAGATGGACGACATCACGCTCGCCCATGCTCATCAGGTCGTGACGATCGGCGTGGCCGATCCCGAGACGGCCGAGCTGCTCAAGATCGGCCTCGGCGAACCAACCGCCGATTGTCGCCTGGTGCTGGTCGATAGCAACGACATCGCCATCTACGTCGCCAATATCCACTATCATCGCAGTTGCTTCGCGCTCCGTTCCGATCTTCTCGAAAAATCGAAGAAGCGAACGAAGGCTTGACGAAGGAGCGGGCGCAAGGCCCGCTCCTGATCCGCGCTAGCGCGTTTTCGAGCGAAGTGGCCACCGGTTCGCGTGAAGAAAACGCGTCAAAACAAGAATCCAGAGCTTCGGTTCTGATGTAATCAGAACCGAAAATGCTCTAGGCGAGGATGCTGGCCGGCGAGGCGCCCACGATTTCCGTGTAGCGCTTTTGGTCGGTCGCGCCTTCAGTGTTGATCAGCAGCACGCGCGACGCCTGGTTCAAGCCCAGCGATTCACGCGCGGCACTGCTCTTGGCGGCGCGCCAAAGGCCGGCCAATCCGGCAGCACCGCTTTCGCCGGCCACAATGGCCGGATCGTCGCCCGTCGGATGTGCGAGCCGGCGCATCGCTGCCGCAGCACCTTCCTCGCCGACCATCATGAACGCGTCCGCTTTCCGCGACAGGATACGCCACGCAACCAGAGAAGGCTCGTAGCATTCGAGCATGGCCATGATCGTCGGCTCGCCATGCGCGATCTTGATCGGCGCGCCCGCGATGGCGCTTTGATAGAGGCAGGCAGCCCGTTCGGGCTCGACGACCACGAATGTCGGCCGGCTCTTGCCGAAGACGACATCAAAGTAACCGGCGACCGCGGCTGCGAGGCCGCCGACGCCGGCCTGGATGAAGACGTGGGTGGGCGTCTCCGGCTGCTGCCGGAGGATCTCGTTCAGCATCGCCGTATAGCCCTGCATGACCAGTCCGGGGATGCGCTCATAGCCGGGCCAGGACGTATCAGAGACGACGATCCAATGGTTGTCCTGGCAGACCTTGTCGGCGACCGCGACGGAGTCGTCGTAAGTGCCGGGCACCCGCACGATTTCTGCGCCGAAGCGGGCAATTGCCTGCACGCGCTCATCGGTAACTCCGGAATGCACGAAGATGACCGCCTTGGCTCCGACCATCTGCGCGCCGGCCGCGACCGATCGCCCATGATTTCCGTCGGTGGCGCAGCCGACCGTCAGGCCGCGCGCGATCTCGCGTATCGCAGGTGTACCGATCTCGCTGATATCCACCGCGCGGCCCAGCTTGTTGCCGGCATGCTCCAGCAGTAGCCTGACGACGGCGTAGGATCCGCCCAGAGCCTTGAAGCTGCCGAGGCCGAGCCGATGCGATTCGTCCTTGATGTGGATGGACTTCACCTCGAATTCGCGGGCGAGCGCCGGCAGCGATCGCAGCGGCGTTTCCGCGTGGTTCGGTCGGAAGGCGAGAAAGCGCTCGACTTCGCGGGCTTCTTCACGCGCCAGCGTGGCGGCATCCGCCGGGTCAAGCGGTTGGTCGTGAGATGAACTTGTATTCGACAGGAACATTCGAACCGGCCTTCGCGATGAGTTGTTTGGTGGGAGCTGCCGCCGCCGATCGGACGTGTCGTCATTGGGCAGCGTAGCTTGCCAAGGTTGGGGATACATACTATCATTGGGATGATAGTTCAATACGGATCTCGTCAGGCGGCCGCCTGCTGTCGCCGCTGCAAAGCGACGTTCGGAAAAGCAGGAAAAATTGTTTGCAGAAGGGATTGTCTTACTAATGATAGGACATTATAGCTCAAGCAGACGAGGTGACGGATGACCATATCGATCAACTTGAACGCCGACATGGCCGAAGGGTTCGGCGCCTACGACGTCGGCGACGATGCCGGAATCCTCAAGATCATCGGATCGGCGAATATCGCCTGCGGCTTTCACGCCGGTGACCCGCGGGTGATGCGCAACGTCGTGCGCGAAGCCAAGCGCCTCGGCGTCACGATCGGTGCCCATCCCGGTTTCAACGATCTCTGGGGTTTCGGGCGTCGGCGCATCGATATGCGCCCCGATGACCTCGAATACATGGTCGCTTATCAGATTGGCGCGCTGCAGGCGATGGCGGCCTACGAAGGCGAGCGGGTCACCCACCTCAAGCCGCACGGCGCACTCAACAACATGGCCGCCGAAGACGCCGAATATGCGCTGGCCATCGGCCGCGCCATCAAGGCCGTCGATCCGCGCATCATCTATGTGGCTCTCGCGGGGTCCGAGATGGAGAAGGCTGGCCGCAAGCTCGGACTTCCCGTCGCTATCGAAGGCTTCTGCGATCGCCAGTACGACGACGACGGCAATCTGACATCACGCAAGATCGCGGGCTCGGTCATCAAGGACGCGGCGGTCGCCACCCGGCAGGTGCTCGACATGGTGTTAAACAACACAATCACCTCCCGCAACGGCAAGAAGATCACATGCAAGGTCCACTCGCTGTGCGTCCATGGCGACGAGCCCACGGGCGTCGCCACGGCTCGTGCAGTACGCGAGGGCCTCGAGAAGGCCGGCGTCAGGCTCGTGCCGCTCACCGAAATGCCCCTCGACTAATCCTGGAAAGGCCACCGAGACATGAACACGAAACCGACGATTGCCATCCTTGGAGGAACCGGCGACTTGGGATCCGGCCTCGCGAAATGCTGGCTTGCTGCCGGTTACAAAGTCATTCTCGGTTCACGCTCTGCGGAGAAGGCCAGGAGCACGGCGCAGGTCATGACCGGCGACGTCGCGGGCGACGACAATTCCGCCGCCGCGCGGGCTGGCGACATCGTGGTCGTTGCGGTGCCGTTCGCGAGCCATGAAGCGACACTGAACGAAGTCAAGGACGTGGTTCAAGGTAAGATCGTCGTGGATGCCGCGGTCCCGCTGGTGCCGCCGAAAGTGTCCGTCGTCCAGCTTCCGTCCGCCGGCTCGGCCGCGCAGATCGCGCAGCAATTGCTCGGACCCGGCGTGCGGGTCGTCTCCGCCTTCCACAATGTGGGTGCGACCAAGCTGCATCAGGGCAGCCGGGCGGATTGCGACGTTCTGGTCTTTGGCGACGACAAGGCGGCGCGCGACGTCGTCATCGGTCTCGCCAACGAAGTCGCATCCGCCGGCATCGACGGTGGCGTGCTGGCGAATTCGGCGGCGGCCGAGGCGCTCACATCCGTGCTGATCGGGATCAATCGGCGCTACAAGGTGCCCGGCGCCGGCATCCGCATCACCGGCCTGTCCACTAGCCCGGGTGTCTGATCCATGCCTGTGGGGACGCGAGTCGAATACATCGCCCTGCAGGACATTCGGCGCGTCGAGCCGGGCGCGGATCTTGCCGCGCTCATCAGGCAGGGCCTGGCCGGGATGTCGCTCGAGCTGCAGCGCGGCGACATCCTCGTCATTGCGCAGAAAATCGTCTCGAAATCGGAAGGGCGGTACGTTCGGCTGAGCGACGTCGAGCCTTCCCCGGAGGCGTTCGAACTGGCGGCGACGGTCGGCAAGGATCCGCGCTTCCTTGAGGTCGTGCTGCGCGAATCCACCGAAGTGGTCAAGACACGGCCGAACGTCGTCATCGCCGCGCACCGGCTCGGCTTCGTCATGGCCAACGCCGGTATCGATCAATCGAACATCGAGCATCGTGAAGGCGAAGAGCGCGTCCTGCTGCTGCCCAAAGATCCCGACGGATCCGCGCAGAAGCTGAAGGTGGCGCTGGACGTGGCCGGTGATCTCGATCTTGGAATCATCATCAACGACAGTTTCGGCCGTCCCTGGCGCAATGGTGTCGTCGGCGTGGCGATCGGCGCTGCCGGCATCCCCTCGCTGTTGAGCCAGATCGGCGTCCCCGACATGTTCGGCCGGGCGATGCGCGTCACCGAGATTGCCATCGCCGATGAGATCGCCGGCGCCGCTTCACTCCTGATGGGACAAGCGGGCGAGGGGGTGCCGATCATCCTCGTCCGTGGCCTCACACTTGATGGACCGGTCTCACCCGCGGCCGCGCTCGCGCGACCCAAGAGCCAGGATATGTTCCGATGAGCGGCGCTGACCTCAACGTTGTTGCGCTTTGCGGCGGGGTCGGCGGCGCCAAGCTTGCCTATGGCCTCAATCGCTTGTTGGGCACCAGGCTCGCCGTGATCGTCAACACAGGTGACGACTTCGAGCATCTCGGTCTCACGATCTCGCCGGACATCGATACGGTCGTCTATACGCTGGGCGAGCTTGCTGACGAAGAGCGTGGCTGGGGGCGAGCCGGCGAAAGCTGGAATTTCATGGAGGCGCTCGGCGGCCTGAAAGGCGAGACGTGGTTTCGTTTGGGAGACCGCGACCTTGCCATGCACGTCTTGCGCTCGCGCGCGCTGAGCGCTGGCGTAACTTTGACCGATTTCACCGGCAGGATTGCATCGCATCTCGGCATTGAAGCGCGCATCCTGCCGATGACCGACGATCCGTTTGCCACCATCGTGGTGACGGCCGATCAGAAGCTGGCGTTTCAACGCTATTTCGTCGAGCAGCAGGCGCGGCCCAAGGTCAGGAAGATCGAATTCCAGAACCCCAGTGGTGCAACGGCGACCGGCGCCGCATTGGCGGCCATTGGCGCGGCTGATGCCATCATTGTCTGTCCGTCAAATCCGTATCTCAGCATCGGTCCGATCCTGGCTGTACCCGGTATCCGGGCGGCCCTGGATGCGACCAGGGCGCCGATCGTTGCCGTCTCGCCGCTGGTCGGCGGCCGCGCCATCAAGGGGCCGACCGCAAAGATCATGAACGAGCTCGGCGTCGCGACGAACTGCGCCTCGATCGTCAGGCACTATGGCTTCCTCGATGGTTTGGTGATGGATCGCGAAGACCAGGCCGACGCCGATGCGGTCGGCATTCCCGTGCATGTCACGAACACGATCATGCGCTCGAAGGATGAGCGTGTTCAGTTGGCACGCGAGTGTCTCCGATTTCTTGATCGATTACAAAGCTGAGCAAAGCGATGGACGATTCCGAAACCTGGGCCCTGGTGCCTGTCAAACGGTTCAGTCAGGCAAAGAGCAGGCTGGGCGATATCCTGGTGGCGACCGAGCGCGCAAAACTGGCGCAAGCCATGCTGTGCGATGTTCTCGGAAACCTGCGGGATACGCGCTCACTGGCCGGCATCGCCGTGGTGAGCGCCGATCCAGAAGCGTTCGCGATCGCCAAGCACTTTGGCGCGGCCATGATCTTTGATGAGGTCGAGACCGGTGTAAATGCCGCAGTGCGGCGCGGCCTCGATGCGTTCCAACCGTATGAACGGCGGGTTCTTGTTGTCCCTGCCGATATTCCGTTCGCTCGTCCGGAGGACTTCGAGCACGTCATCCGGTTACTGGACCACACGCCGATCGTGCTCGTGCCGGCGCTTTACGACGGTGGCACAAATGCTCTGGCGATGCGGTCGCCGGACATGCTGGAGCCTCGATTTGGCGAAGAGAGTTTCCGGGCGCACCGTGCTCTGGCGCGGCAGCGGCAACTGAGCTGCAGCGTGTTCAAGTCCCATGGCATCGGCAAGGATATCGACTGCCCAATCGATTTTGGTCCGTATCTGATCTCGTCGCAGAACCTCGGAACGACAGGTTCGTTTCTTGATGAGCTCAAGATTGCCGAGCGCTTCTGCAGCGACGACCATCCCGTTCCCGTGAGGCTGTTCTGATGACGTCCGTCTTGAATCTCCCGTTCGACCGTCGCCTGTCGCGAAGCGAAGCCTACGAGCTGATCGATCTTGCTGATATTGGCGAGCTCCTGACGGCCGCAGCCAGCCGAAGGGATGCCGCGCACGGCGATGTCATCACCTATTCGCCCAAGGTGTTCATCCCGCTCACCCAGCTTTGCCGCGATGTCTGTCACTACTGCACGTTCGCTCACGCGCCGCGTTCGAACGTGAAGCCGTATCTCTCGATCGAGGAAGCGGTCGCTATCGCCAAGGCCGGCAAGGAGGCCGGCTGCCATGAGGCGCTATTTACGCTCGGCGATAAGCCCGAGCTTCGCTACCGCGTCGCGCGTGAGGAGCTGACAAGGCTGGGCCACGAATCGTCGCTGTCGTATCTCGCCGAGGTCGCCAAGGCTGTCTTCGAGCAGACCGGCCTGCTGCCTCACGTCAATCCCGGGATCATGAGCGAGCTCGACCTTGCCATGCTGCGCAAGGTATCGGTCTCTCAGGGGATCATGCTGGAGTCAGCTTCCGATCGGCTTTGCGCGAAGGGCGGCCCCCACTTCGGATCGCCGGACAAGGTGCCGGCCGTCAGGCTTCAGACAATCAAGACTGCCGGCGAGCTGGCCATTCCATTCACATCCGGAATCCTGATCGGCATCGGGGAGACAAGGGCCGAACGGATCGATGCATTGCTCGCGCTGCGCGACCTGAATGATACGCACGGACATCTGCAGGAGATCATCGTCCAGAACTTCCGGCCGAAGGTTGGGACGCGCATGGCCGATGCGCCGGCGCCTTCCGTGGACGATCATCTCTGGACCATCGCTGTCGCCCGCTTGATCTTCGAGCCGGAGATGAACATTCAGGCGCCGCCGAACTTGAGCCCGGCGGCTTTGGGGCGCGTCGTTGCGGCAGGGATCAATGATTGGGGCGGCGTGTCGCCTGTCACGCCCGACCACGTCAATCCCGAAGCACCGTGGCCGCATCTGCGGCTGCTAGAGGCTGCAACCCGGTCAACCGGCAAGCGGCTCGAGAAGCGGTTGCCGATCTATCCGAGCTTCGCGCGCTATCCCTCGCGCTGGCTCGACAACAAGCTGTTGAAGTCGGTCCTCGATCGCATCGACGGGGATGGATTTCCGCGCACAGACGACTGGCATCCCGGCCACATCGGCGGAGTTCCGTCGCGCGAGCTCGGATGGCTGAAATCCGCTCCGCGCACCGCGCATGGCGGCGAGGTCACATCGGTCATTGCCAAGGCCCAGCGCGGCGCTGAGCTTTCGGAGGGCGAGATCGTCAGGCTGTTCCGCGCTCACGAGAGCAACTTCACCAGCGTTTGCCGAGCGGCCGACGAACTGCGAAGCAGCGTCAACGGCGATGTGGTGTCCTACGTCGTATGCCGCAACATCAACTACACAAACATCTGCTCCTTCAAATGCCAATTCTGCGCCTTTTCGAAGGGCAAGATGAGCGAGAATTTGCGGGGCCGGCCCTACGACCTCGAAATGTCCGAAGTCGCGCAGCGAGTCACCGAGGCCTGGGACCGCGGCGCTTCTGAGGTGTGCATGCAGGGCGGCATCCATCCTTCCTACACCGGGCAGAAGTATCTGGATATCTGCCGGGCCGTGAAGGGCGCCGTCCCGGCCATGCATCTCCATGCGTTCTCGCCGCTCGAGATCCATCAAGGCGCGCACACGCTTGGCATTTCTGTCGCCGAATTCCTGCAGGAGCTGAAGGCGGCAGGCCTCGGCACCTTGCCAGGAACGGCTGCTGAGATCCTCGACGACGAGGTGCGTGAGACGCTTTGCGCGGACAAGATTAGGACCCAGCAGTGGCTCGACGTGATGCGCACGGCGCATTCGATCGGGCTCCGATCGACGGCCACCATCATGTTCGGCCATATCGAGCGCTACGACCATTGGGCGCGGCATCTGCTCCGGCTGCGGCGCTTGCAGGCCGAGACCGGCGGATTTACCGAGCTCGTGCCGTTGCCGTTCGTCCACATGGAAGCGCCGGTCTATCTCAAGGGCCGGGCGCGTCCGGGGCCAAGCTTCCGCGAGGCGGTCCTGATGCATGCGGTGTCGCGCCTCGTGCTCAACCCACACATCACCAATATCCAGGCGTCCTGGGTCAAGATGGGACCGGAGGGGCTGCGGCACTGCCTTTCGGCTGGCGTCAACGACCTCGGCGGTACGCTGATGGATGAGAGCATCTCCCGCTCGGCCGGTGCCTCGCACGGCCAGGAAATGACGCCGCAGGAGCTCGAATCGATCATCGTTTCCGCAGGCCGTGTGCCGCGTCAGCGCACGACGACGTATGGCGTCGCTGACGACGTCCGGAGGCAGCGCTCATTTGACGCGGTCTGCGAGCGGCAGGCCGGCACGGGAATGCGATCCGCGGGGTGCTAAAGGACCCCGGGGCGAGGCCAAGAGAGCAGAGAACTCTCCAACAGGGATACTTGAAGATGGCGTTTGTAATCGAGCCGAGTGTTGTCGACAGGAAAGGCTGGCGGCAGGCCGCGGCGCAAGCGCGCAAACTTAACCTGACGCTGCCGACCTTCTCTCAGCTCGCGCATCCACCGCTTCCGTCGGCCAAGGTATGGGAGGACATCGCGGCGGTCGGGCCGGATGAGCCGAGCGCAGCGAACCTCTGGCGCATGCACTGGTACAATGCGGAAAACCGCAGGGGCAGGGACCTGGTGCCGGGGCATATCGTGCTGCCAAAGGAGATCACGGGCGTCGATGCCAAGATCATCGTGCTGCTCGGCGATCGCTTTCCGATGATCGGCGCGCACAAGGTCCTGCCGGCCTATGCCGCCTTGATCGAGCAGCTCGTGACCGGGCGGTTCGATCCGTCCGGACAGAAGGCTGTTTGGCCCTCCACCGGCAATTATTGTCGCGGCGGTGTCGCCGTTTCACGAATCCTCGGCTGTCGCGGCGTTGCCGTCTTGCCCGAAGGGATGAGCCGCGAGCGCTTCGAATGGCTCGAGAAGTGGGTGACGGATCCGGCCGACATCATCCGGACACCCGGCACCGAGAGCAACGTCAAGGAGATCTACGACAAGTGCGCGGAGCTCAGGCGGGACGACAGCAACGTCATTCTCAACCAGTTCTCGTCGTTCTCGAACTATCTCATCCACCATGAATGCACGGGGCGCGCGGCGGAAGACGCCTTCAAGGCGTTCAATCAGGACGATAACCACGAACTGGCGGCCTTCGTTTCGGCAACCGGGTCGTCGGGAACGATCGCCGCGGGTGATTTCCTCAAGAGACGTTGGGGCTCGAAAGTCGTTGCCGTCGAGGCGCTCGAGTGTCCGACGATGCTCAACAATGGCTATGGCGAGCACAACATCCAGGGGATCGGCGACAAGCACATCCCGCTCATTCATAATGTCATGAATCTCGACTTCGTCGTCGGGGTCTCGGACCGAACCACGGACCGGCTCAACCTGCTGTTCGGCTCGAAAGCAGGCCGGGATTATCTCGAGACGCGCCGCGGTCTCGACCCCACGCTGGTGCGCGCCTTTGACCATATCGGCATCTCCGGGCTCGCCAACATCATCGCCTCGATCAAGCTGGCAAAGCAGATGAATTACGGGCCGGAAAAGGCCATCGTCGCCGTGGCGACGGACAGTGCTGCCATGTACGGCAGCGAACGCAGGCAATTCGAAGAGAAGCACTACGCGCGCGGCCTTGATCAGGTGAACGCCGCCGAAATCTTCGGCGCCTGCCTGCTCGGCGCTGCCTCCGACAATGTCGTCGAGCTGACGGAGCTGTCGCGCCGGGCCGTCTTCAACCTCGGCTACTACACCTGGGTCGAGCAGCAAGGCGTTTCAGTCGCCGATTTTGAGCGGCGCCGCTCGCAGTCGTTCTGGAGCAAAATTCAGGACAGCCTGGGTGAATGGGATCAACTCACCATCGAGTTCAACAAGGAAGCGAATCTGGCGAACGCCTGATCGGTACGCGCGGCATCGTGTCCGTCGAAGGAGTTTCGAAATTGGTCTAGGCGAAAGTAATCGCGCAAATGATGAGCGGCTGCGTCAAATGAGGGCACTGCGAAAACAAAAATAGAGCAGGGCGCCTGCTTGACGACGGATTAGAAGTATCTTTAAGATACTAAGAATAGGATGATAGGATCATCCCGGCGGTGACGAATGGCCAGCAACCATAAGCTGGCGCGCTGCACTGGTGTTTCGTTCCCTAGGCATGGCTCAAGCGAGCACAGGAGGAAAGATGAAGCGAGCACACGGATTGATTACGGGCGCGGCCCTTGCCGCGGCAATGTCGACCGCACTGGCGACGGGCGCCGCGGCACAGACCATCAAGATCGGTGTCAATGAGCCGCTCACCGGTCCGTTCGCCGCTTCCGGTACCTATGTCGTGAACGGCGCCAAGATTGCCGCCGACGAAATCAACGCCAAGGGCGGCTTGCTCGGTCGCAAGATCGAGCTGGTCATCGAGGACAACAAGAGCAATCCGACGGAGGCTGCCGCCGTCGCCGAGAAGTTGATCACCGGCGACAAGGTGCCCGTGATCATGGGCGCCTGGGGCTCGAGCCTGACGCTCGCGGTGATGCCGAAGCTCATGGAATACAAGGTCCCGATGGTGGTGGAGACCTCCTCCTCGAGCAAGATCACGACGTCGGGCAATTCCTACATCTTCCGCATCTCGCCGCCGTCGTCGGTCGAGGCGACCGAGTTCAAGGCCATCATGCCGTCGCTCGGGATCAAGAAGGCGGACTTCCTCGTCATCAACAATGACTGGGGCCGTGGATCAGCCGAGGACTTCGGCAAGATCATGAAAGCCCAGAACATTCAGGTCGGCCTCGTCGAGATCATGGATCAGGCCGCCCAGGACATGAGCGCGCAGCTCGCCAAGATCAAGGCAACCGACTCGGACACGATCATGGTCACGACCGCGGTCGAGCAGCTCACCCTGGTGTTGAAGCAAGCCGCAGCGCTCGGCATCACCAAGCGGATCGTCACCACCGGCGGCTCGCAGAATCCGGATCAGCTGATCGAGCAGGCCGGCGCCGCAGCGAACGGCTCCATGCATCTGACGACCTTCGCGCCCTGGTATCCGGACAAGACCCCGGACCCGGCGGCAACGAAGTATTTCCTCGGCGAGTGGAAGAAGCGTGGCTATGCGATCGCCGGTGCGACCGAGAGCTTCCGCGGCTACGACGGAATTCGCACGATCGCCAATGCGATCCAGCGGGCCGGCAAGGCAGAGCCCGCGGCGATCACCGATGCGCTTTGGACGACCGACTTTCCCGGCCTGAATGGTCAGATCAAGTTCCAGAAGCAGGGGCCGGCCGGCAAGGAAAGCGGCCAGAGCATGCCCAACCTCTATCTGATCAAGATCGTGAACGAAAAGATCGTCCTGTCGGGCTCCTGAGCTCGACGATTGCGGAAGGCGCCACCATAATTGGTGGCGCCTTGGCATTGCCTCGCCCATTGAACATGCTCTGAAGAGAGGATCAGCGGTCTTTCGGCCGAAAAAATCAGCATGACCGAGCTTCTGCAACACATCGTCAACACGCTCATTCTGGGCAGCACCTACGCCCTGCTGGGCATTGGGCTCACGCTCATCTTCGGCATCATGCGCGTCGTCAATTTCGCGCACGGTGAGCTATACTCCTTCGGGGCCTATGCGCTGTATTTCGTCGGCGTGATGCTCGGCCTCAATTTCTTTCTTGCGCTGATCGTGGCGGTCGTTCTGGGCTGCTTTGCCGGTGCGCTGATCGAGGTCGTCCTGCTGCGCCCGATGCGTGGCGCGGACATCGATACGACCATGCTGGTCATGATCGGCGCCATGATTGTGATGCAGAATGGCGAGCAGTTCGTCTGGGGTGGTGTCGCGAAGTCGGTTTCGACCCCGTTCCCGGAGCTTCCGCTCGTCATTGGCTCGATTTCGGTGTCCTGGTTGCGCTTGTTCGTCTTCTGCGCTGCCCTTGCCCTGATCGGCGTGTCCTATCTCCTGATCAACCGCACAAAGCTCGGAAAAGCGATGCGGGCCACCTTCCAGGATCGTGACGCTGCGTCGCTCATGGGTGTCAACATCCAGTTCATCTACATGGCGACGTTCGCGATCGGCTCGAGCCTCGCGGCGGCGGCGGGTGCACTGCTCGGGCCCGTCTACGTCATCTCCCCGCAAATGGGCAATCTCGCTTCGCTGAAGGCTTTCGCCATCGTCATCCTGGGCGGCCTCGGCAGCATCGGCGGGGCCACCATCGGCGGCTTCCTGCTGGCGTTGGCCGAGGAGCTTGGTGCCGGCTACGTTTCGTCGGGCTACCGCGATGCCATGGGCTTTCTGATCATCATCGTCGTTCTCCTCTTCAAGCCGACCGGCCTGTTTGCACGCGCGGAGCGGATCGGATGAAGCGCTTGGTCCCTTATATCGCGCTCGCAGCGTTCGCATCCGTCCCGCTTTGGCTGCACGATCCGTATTTGCTGAACGCCTTCATCACGACGGGTATCCTCATTGTTGCGGCGATGAGCCTCAATCTCCTGCTCGGGTACACCGGACAGCTGAGCCTTGGTCACGTCGCATTCTTCGGAATTGGAGCCTACACCAGCGCGCTCGTATCGCTGGGCTTCGATGTCGAGTTGATCGGCGGTATCCGCGTGGTTCACGAGCCCTGGCCGGTCTGGACCGGGTTCGTGATCGGCACCCTGGTCGCAGCGCTCTGCGGCTATGCTGTCGGGAAGCTGTCCTTCAAGGTGCGGGGTGCCTACTTCGTCATCGTGACCATCAGCTTTGCGGAAGTGGTCCGGCTGGTCGCACTGAATTGGGTCGAGTTGACCCAAGGCCCGCTGGCCTTGACCTCGATCCCGCCGATGACGCTGGGATTCCCGGGAGTCGGCTATCTCGACTTCTACAGCAAGCAATCCAACTACTATCTCGTGCTTGCCGTCCTTGTGGTGTCCTACATCGTCATCCAGCGTCTGGTTTACTCCCGCGTCGGGCGCGCAATGATCGCGCTCAAGGAGAACGAGTCGCTCGCAGTCTCGGTCGGGATCGACGTGACCCGCTATTTGGTGCTGGCCGCGATCTTTTCGGCCGGCATCGCGGGGGCCGCCGGCAGCCTCTACGCCCATTACCTCAAGATCATCGACCCCGACGTGTTTGCGTTCCTTTACACGGTCACGATGGTGATCATGGTGATCTCGGGCGGCAAGGGGACCCTTGCGGGACCTATCGTTGGCGGTCTCATCTTCGGCTTCATTCCCGTCGCCGCTCGATCTTTCGCCACCCCCGAGATTCAGTGGATTCTTTATGGCCTGCTGATGATCATCATCGTCTTCGTGTTGCCGAAGGGAATTGTCCCCGCCGTCGAGAAGTGGTTCTCCGCGCCGAATACCAGCGTTGATCCGGAGCCTCTCCAAGCCAAGATGCACGACACGCCATGAGCACCATGCCCTCCAACGCTTCGCAGCCGGTTCTGTCCGTTGAGCATATCGCCGTGCATTTCGGTGGACTGATTGCGATCACCGACATGAGCTTCGTCGTCAACCAGGGTGAGATCGTCAGCCTGATCGGACCGAACGGCGCCGGCAAGACGACGGCCTTCAACGTCATCACCGGCTTTCTGCGGCCGACCAAGGGCGAGGTGCGCTATAAGAATACCTCGCTCAGCAACCTCAAGCCGCATGAAGTCACCTCGCTCGGCCTGGCGCGGACCTTTCAGCGTACCAGCGTGTTCCAGAGCGTGACTGTCTTCGAAAATGTGATGATCGGCCTGCACCGGCGGAGCCGGTCGACGCTGCTGGATACGCTGCTGGCGCTGCCGCGCGAAGGGCGCGCGGAGGCGGAGTTGAGGAGTCTTGCGCACGAGCTGCTCGAGATCGTCGGGATCGCGCGCCGGGCCGACGAACTCGCCGGGTCGCTGTCTTATGGCGACCAGCGTTTGCTCGGCGTCGCCCTTGCCCTTGCAACAGACCCGTCGATGCTTTTGCTGGATGAGCCGGTGTCGGGCATGAACGCGACGGAAACCGCCCGGTTCATGGAACTGCTCAACAAGCTGCACGGCCGCGGTATGTCGATTCTGCTGGTGGAGCACGACGTGCCCATGGTCATGGGCGTCTCCGATCGCATCGTCGTGCTCAACTACGGCCGCATCATTGCCGAAGGGCCGCCTGCGGCGATCCGCGGCAATCCCGAGGTCATTCGTGCCTATCTGGGTGAAGGAGCCAGCCGGCATGCTGCACATTAATGGTCTTGTTTGCCGGTATGGCAAGGTCGAAGCTCTCAAGGGCGTCACCTTGTCGATCGGGCAGGGGCAGCTGGTCGCGCTGATCGGAGCGAACGGTGCCGGCAAAAGCACTACGTTGCGGGCGATCTCGGGCATCCTGCCTTCGGCCGCCGGACGGATTACGTTCGATGGGCACGACATCACGAAGTGCTCAGCGCGGGAAATCCTGGGCAAGGGAATCGCACACTGCCCAGAGGGGCGGCGGGTATTCCCTGACATGACCGTCGACGAAAATCTCGACATGGGCGCGTATCTGCGGACCGACCGTCGGGAGATCGCGGCCGATCGGGAACGGATCTTCGGGATGTTTCCGCGGTTGGCCGAGCGGCGGCATCAGGTTGCCGGGACGCTATCCGGCGGTGAGCAGCAGATGCTGGCGATCGGCCGCGCGATCATGTCCAAGCCCAGGCTCATGATGTTCGACGAGCCATCGCTCGGCCTGGCGCCCAACATCGTCGAACAGGTGTTCTCGATCATCGATGGCATCAGGAAAGCCGGGACGACCGTCTTGATGGTCGAACAGAACGCCTACTCGGCGCTCGAGATGTGCGACTACGCGTATCTTCTGGAGACCGGTTCGATCGTTCTTTCCGGCAGCGGCAAGGATCTCATCGACGATGAGCACGTACGATCTGCTTACTTGGGTGGATGACCGTAGGTGAGCAGGAATGACGGGACTCTCATGGGCGGTACCGCGCGAGCGAGGGACGAGGTGGGTTCCGACGAATGCCTTGTTCTTCTCGCGTCGTTCATGAGGGTGCGAGATCGCAAGGCTCGCGCTGAGATCGTCAAGTTTGCGCAGCGCTGCGCCGACTTCGAGCCCGGCGGAATTGTCTCCTTTGGGCTCGAGACGCCGCGCGATCGATGCGTCGGCGTTGGCAAGCTGGAAAATCCTGCGACGCAGGCGGCCACCTGAGATCGAGGACGATCCTCTGGGCAATGCCGTGCTTGCGTCGCCGATTTGGTGAATGACCTCGTTGGTTCTCAAAGAGTGGTGCTGTGAGCGTGAAGATCGCCGTTGCCAAGGAAATCGATGCGTCCGAGCCGCGGGTTGCGGTCTCGCCCGATACCATCAAGAAGTTCAAGGCGCTGGGCGCCGAGGTCGCGGTCGAGCCGGGCGCGGGCGTCAAGTCGGGCCTGCCCGATTCGGAGCTCACGGCGGCCGGCGCCACCGTCAGCGCCGATGCGCTGAAGGACGCCGACATCATCATCAAGGTGAAGCGGCCCGAGGCCTCGGAGCTCGCGAAGTACAAGCGCGGTGCGCTGGTGATCGCGATCATG
>NZ_BOVL01000057.1:104896-107132 GCF_019972155.1 Bradyrhizobium sp. RD5-C2
TGCGCTGAAGACGATGGCCGATGCCGGGGTGTCGGCGTTTGCGATGGAGCTGATGCCGCGCATCACCCGCGCCCAGGTGATGGACGTGTTGTCCTCGCAGGCCAATCTGGCCGGCTACCGCGCGGTGATCGAGGGCGCCGAGGCCTTCGGCCGCGCCTTCCCGATGATGATGACCGCGGCCGGCACCATTCCGGCCGCCAAGGTGTTCGTGATGGGCGTCGGGGTCGCCGGCCTGCAGGCGATCGCGACCGCGCGCCGTCTCGGCGCCATCGTCACCGCGACCGACGTGCGGCCCGCCACCAAGGAGCAGGTCGAGAGCTTGGGCGCAAAGTTCCTCGCGGTCGAGGACGAGGAGTTCAAGAACGCGCAGACCGCCGGCGGCTACGCCAAGGAGATGTCCAAGGAGTACCAGGCCAAGCAGGCCCAGCTTACCGCCGAGCACATCAAGAAGCAGGACATCGTGATCACCACCGCGCTGATCCCGGGCCGTCCGGCGCCGAAGCTCGTCAGCGGCGAGATGGTGAAGTCGATGAAGCCGGGCTCGGTGCTGGTCGATCTCGCGGTCGAGCGCGGCGGCAATGTCGAGGGCGCGAGGCCCGGTGAGGTGGTCGAGACCGACGGCATCAAGATCGTCGGCTACACCAACGTCGCCGGCCGCGTCGCCGCGTCGGCCTCGAGCCTCTACGCGCGCAACCTGTTCTCGTTCATCGAGACGATGGTCGACAAGGCCAGCAAGGTGCTCGCGGTCAATTGGGACGACGAGCTGGTGAAGGCCACCGCGCTGACCAAAGACGGCGCCGTCATCCATCCCAACTTCCAGCCGAAGTAAGGAGAGAAGCCATGGAGCATCTCGCGCAGGCCGTCGACCCGTTCGTGTTCCGGCTGTCGATCTTCGTTCTTGCGGTGTTCGTCGGCTACTTCGTGGTGTGGTCGGTGACGCCCGCGCTGCATACCCCGCTGATGAGCGTGACCAACGCGATCTCGTCGGTGATCGTGGTCGGCGCGCTGCTCGCGGTCGGGGTCGGCATGGTGTCGAGCGGCTCGGGCTGGGCCCGCGGCTTCGGCTTCGTGGCGCTGATCTTCGCCTGCGTGAACATCTTCGGCGGCTTCCTGGTCACCCAACGCATGCTGGCGATGTACAAGAAGAAAGCCAAGTGAGCGGCGTGCACCTCGGGGTGACGAAGACAAAGGGGGACCTGAGATGAACGCCAATCTGGCTGCTGTTCTGTACCTCGTGGCGGGGGTGCTGTTCATCCTGTCGCTGCGCGGCCTGTCGAGCCCGGCATCGTCGCGCCAGGGCAACATGTTCGGCATGATCGGCATGGCGATCGCGGTCGGCACCACGCTGGCGAGCCATCCGCCGGCCGACGGCGTGGCCTGGCTGCTGGTGATCCTCGCGGTCGCGATCGGCGGCGGCGTCGGTGCCGTGATCGCGCGTCGGGTGCCGATGACCTCGATGCCGGAGCTCGTCGCCGCGTTCCACTCGCTGGTCGGCATGGCCGCGGTGCTGGTCGCCGCCGGCGCGTTCTATGCGCCGGAAGCCTTCGATATCGGTACGCCCGGCAACATCCATCCGCAGAGCCTGGTCGAGATGTCGCTCGGCGTTGCGATCGGCGCCTTGACCTTCACCGGCTCGGTGATCGCGTTCCTGAAGCTGTCGGCGCGGATGAGCGGCGCGCCGATCATCCTGCCGTTCCGTCACGTCATCAACATCGCGCTGGCGCTGGCGCTGGTGTTCTTCATCGTCGGCCTGGTGATGTCGGGCAGCGCGCTCGACTTCTGGCTGATCGTCATCCTGGCGCTGGCGCTCGGCGTCCTGATGATCATCCCGATCGGCGGCGCCGACATGCCGGTCGTGATCTCGATGCTGAACTCGTACTCGGGCTGGGCCGCGGCCGGCATCGGCTTCACGCTCGGCAACTCGGCGCTGATCATCACCGGCGCGCTGGTCGGCTCGTCGGGCGCGATCCTGTCCTACATCATGTGCCACGCGATGAACCGCTCGTTCATCTCGGTGATCCTCGGCGGCTTCGGCGGTGAGACCGCGGCGGCCGGCGGCGGCTCGGGCGAGCAGAAACCCGCCAAGCTCGGCTCGGCGGATGATGCCGCCTTCATCATGAAGAACGCCTCCAAGGTCATCATCGTGCCCGGTTACGGCATGGCGGTGGCGCAGGCCCAGCACGCGCTGCGCGAGATGGGCGACATCCTGAAGAAGGAAGGCGTCGAGGTGAAGTAC
>NZ_BOVL01000057.1:107142-218117 GCF_019972155.1 Bradyrhizobium sp. RD5-C2
CATTCACCCGGTGGCGGGCCGCATGCCCGGCCACATGAACGTGCTGCTGGCCGAAGCCAACGTACCCTACGACGAGGTGTTCGAGCTCGAGGACATCAACTCGGAGTTCGCCCAGGCCGACATCGCGTTTGTGATCGGCGCCAACGACGTCACCAACCCGGCGGCGGAAGAGGACAAGACCTCGCCGATCTACGGCATGCCGGTGCTGCAGGTCTGGAAGGCCGGCACCGTGATGTTCATCAAGCGCTCGCTGGCCTCGGGCTATGCCGGCATCGACAACCCGCTGTTCTACCGCGACAACACCATGATGCTGCTCGGCGACGCCAAGAAGGTCACCGAGAACATCGTCAAGGCGATGTAGGGCGGGCGGCGAATGGCGCTCGCCTGTGCCAGGGCCTAGCGGCTGGTTAAGCCGGAAGCAGATGGCCTATGAAGCGCCGGATCCGACCGGGTTCCGCGCCGACAGAGTGCGGCCCAGGATGAGCTCGAGGGAAGGCCATGCCTCACCGGACGACGAGCAAATCCACATCAGCAAGGCCTGAGACGCCGGCATTCGAGGCTCACCGTGTTGCGGATGACCTGCACCCGCCGTCTCACCAATCTCATTCGTCTGGACCGGAGAGCCGCCGTCATTGAAATGAATAACTGGCATGCCGACGGAAATCGACGCGGCCACATCGATCCGCAGGGCGTCGTGGTTGCGATGCATCGTTGTCGTCGTCCTCATCAAGAGCGAGCGAACCAGCGAATAGTCCATGGTCCTACACATCGTACTATGTGATGAACGACCGACAAGTTCAAAATTTCGACGTCGTGTGCCTAAGATCGCAGCGTCGTCCGATAGCCTGGTGGTATGTGGGAGCGCGTAAAAAAGCGGCCCGCTTCGGCAACGAAGCGGACGGGCATGGATTTGCACAATGCAAATGCTGGTCGGCTAGGGTTGCTCGAGCATCCCGCCGCCGAACATTGTCGGGATGTAACGTGGCGCCTCAATCGCAGCCATGAAGCGATGTTTTGTCGCGACCGGATCGAGCGAGATCGACGGCCGCACGACTTCGACGTCGGGCTCGGTCGCCAGAACCAGGACTCCGACACCGTCTCGCTTTTCCGCCGCGGCGATGCCGGCGGCGAGTGCGCTCGGCGCATTCAGGTTCTCGGCGTGCTTGATTCCCGAGGCGCGCGCCAGCTGTGCCAGATCGAGTGTCGCGTTGGTCAAGGTTTGACCGCCCGAAGCTGCGTGAACACCGTTCTGGATCAGGAGGATGGTGAGATTTGACGGGTTCATCGCGCCAATCGTGACGAGCGCACCCATATGCATGAGCAGGGCGCCATCGCCTTCGACCGCAATGACCGGACGGTCCGGTTGAGCGATGGCGAGGCCCAGCGCCAGGGGGAGTGTCAGTCCCATGGCGTCTTCGAAGTAGAAGTTCTCCGGCGCGTGGTGCAGCGATGCCCACAAATACGAAGCATTGCCGAGCGACGTCACGACGAGCGCGCGGGGAGGCAGACTGCCGGCAAGCGCCCTGTAGTGATCCGCCCGGGTCGGTCGTGCATTGGTCACCACTGGATATCCTCCCGACCCATCAGCAGGGCAAACGGACACGAAGCTTCTTCCGCATAGGTTGCGGCATGTTCGACCTGGGGACCGATCGGACGGTATCGATCGGTGCAGGCATGGGCGAGGCCGATGCCGCGGAAGACCGGCTCTGTCGCTCGGCCCTTCGGCACATGATAGAACACCGCATCATCGGGCGTGCCCCGGTAGGACACCAGCATCAGAAGCGGAAATTGATAACGCTGCGCGAGCGACACCATGCCCGCGCCCATGCTGAGGACGCCGGCATTCTGCACGAGCAGGGCGGTGCGAACGCCACCGAGCCGGCTTCCACAAGCGATTGCGAGCGCTTCCTCTTCATGGGTTGCGCGCACCAGCGTCATGCCCGGCTCCTGGTCGATGCGAATAAGGATTTCGCCCAGCCAGCTGTCGGGGACGGAGACGACGGTGCCGAAACCAAGACGCTTGAGCGCATTCAGAACGGCAGACGGCCGATGGGTCTCTAGAGTTTCCGCCGATGTCGTCATCGACTGCCTCCGTGATTTCAACCAACGTGCGACGCAGGCTAATTGCAAAAGGTACTATTGTCGATAAGATAAACCTATTGCGGGCCGATGAGGTGCCTGATAGAAGGTACTATTAAGCAGATGATAAGTTTAATTTCATGACTGAGGATTGCAGCTGGAGCCGGCCACTGCATTTCGTCGCTGGAGGGAGACTGCACCTATGCTTCGCCTTTGGTCTGTAGTGATCGCTGTTCTGATTGCGTTGCCGGCTCACGCACAAGACAAGCTCGTTGTCAGTATCTGGGGCGGCAGCTGGCGTGATCTGGTGGCCGAGACGGTTGCCAAGAAATTCACCGCCGAAACCGGCGTCCCCGTTGAATTCATCACCGGCGGCACCATCGATCGACTGAACAAGGAAAAGCTCGCCAAGGGAAATCCCGAAAGCGACCTGACGTTCACGACGTCGCATGTCGGGTGGCTCTATGCCAATGACGGGTTGTTCGAGACGATCGATACCTCGAAGATCCCCAATGCGAAGAATCTCGCGGACGAGGCGCGGATCAGTCCCTACCACCTCGGCGCCTGGGCCTATGTCTACACAATCGGCTACCGTACCGATCTCATCAAGGACACCAAGTTCGAAAGCTGGAATGATCTCTGGAAGCCGGAGCTGAAAGACAAGCTTGCTGCGCCGGATTTCGATCCCGGCCACATCATTGCGGTCTCCGCCATTCTTGCCGGCGCCGACCCGGCCCACTGGGAAAAGGGCGAGGAGAAGCTCAAGGCGCTCAAGCCAAACTTCAAGGCGTTCTACACCAATGACGCCAACAGCCAGCAACTGCTCGCGAGCGGCGAGACGCCGGTGCAGATCGTGCTTTCGATGAACGCCTACTACATGATCGGGCAGGGCATTCCGATCACGCTCGCGATGCCGAAAGAGGGCGCGGTGCTGGGAATCGACACCGTCGCGGTCATGAAGGGGTCAAAGAAGGTTGACCTCGCCTACAAGTTCATCAACGCGCTCTACGACCCCGACATCCAGGCCGAGATCTCGAAGCAGAAGAAGGGGAGCCCGGCGGTCCTCAACGCGAAGATCGATCCTGAAATCGCCAAGCTTCCGGGCGTCTTCACGGCGGCGGAGCAATGGAAGCAGCAGATCAACATCGACGCCAAGCTGCGCGCCAACAAGACGGCGGAATGGCGCAAATGGTTCGCCGAAAACATCATGAACTGATCCGTTGCCAGATCGGCCCCGCATCATGAATCAGCAGCCATTTCTGCGCATCTTCACGGCGCCGGCGACGTTGTGTGCCGTCGGATTCGTCGCGGCGATGGTTGCGGTTCTGCAGTACAGCCTCAGGGCCTACGTGCCGGGATCGCTGGATCCCGGCGGGTTCACGCTGGCGAATTTCGCCGACCTTCTCAAGCCGCTCTACGCGCGCGTGTTTCTCGATACCGTCGTCGTGTGTGCGATGACCGCGGTCGTGACGTTGATCGTCGGGTATCCGCTGGCTTATGCGCTTGTGCGTGTCGAACAACCGATCCTGCGCTCCATTCTCCTCGTGATTGTCGTGACGCCGCTGTTTCTGGGCGAGGTCGTTCGCACCTATGCGTGGATCATCGTCCTTGGCAACAACGGCTTCATCAATTCGTTGCTGATGTCGCTCGGCCTCATCGGTAAGCCGCTCCAGCTGATGTTCACGCCATTCGGCGTTGTGGTTGCGCTTGTCCACGTCACGCTGCCGGTCATGGTCATCATGCTGGCTGCCGGATTATCCCATATCGACCGCGACTATTCCCGAGCGGCTGAAAGCCTGGGAGCCGGTCCCATCCGCGTGTTCCTGACCGTGACATTGCCGCTGTCGCTGCCGGGCGTGGTGGCAGGCACCACGACGGCATTCGCGTGGACGTTCTCGGCATTCGCCACGCCGCAGCTGATCGGCGGCGGCCGCGTCAACATGATCTCCAATCTGGTCTACCAGCTTGGATTCTCGAGCTTCAACTTTCCTTTCGCCGCGACCTTGTGCGTGGCCGGGCTGGCTTTGACGGCCCTGGTGCTGGGCCTTCTTCAGCTCGCCTCCCGCCCGCTTCGGAAGATCGAGGTGCACTGATGATCCCGCGCTCGACCTATCAAAGAGTGCTCGGCTGGGTCGGACTGCTGACGGTGCTCGTCATCGTCGCCTTTCTCGTCCTGCCGGCGGCGGTCGTGACGATCGCCGCTTTCAACGACAAGCCGATCCTGTCGTTTCCGCCGCAGACCTGGTCGTGGCGGTGGTTCGGTCGGGCCCTCGCCTATGAAGACTTCCGGCAAGGGTTCTTCAACGGCCTGATCGTCACAGCCTGGAGCTCGACGATCGCGCTGTGCGTTGGCGGCATGTTCGCCTTTGCCATCGACCGTTACAAGTTTCCGCTCAAGTCCGCCATCGAGGGAATCCTCATTTCGCCGTTGGTGATTCCGCACTTCACGGTGGGGCTCGGCTTTCTCATCCTCGCGGCGCAAGTCGGCCTGAGCCGTGGCTTTGCCGTCGTCGTGATCTGTCACGTCATCCTGGTGCTGCCGTTCGTGCTGCGCAGCGTGTATGTGTCGCTGAGGAATCTCGATCAGAGTTACGAACACGCTGCAGCGAGCCTCGGTGCCGGACCGCTTCGTGTCCTGACCACCGTCACCCTGCCGCTGTTGCTGCCCGGGCTGGTCAGCGGCTGGCTGTTCGCGGCGATCCTCTCATTCAACGAGTTCACGGCCTCGCTGTTCGTGACTTCGCAGCGTACCCAAACGCTTCCCGTCGCGATGTACAATTACGTACGCGAGTTCGCCGATCCGTCGATGGCGGCATTGTCGGTCATGTACATCGTCGGCACCGCCGCCTTGATCGCCTTTGCCAATGCGTTCCTGGGCCTCGGCAAGGTTCTCAATATCGAACAGTCTCACTAGGGAGCACGGATCTTGAAGCCGTCTGCGAGTGCTGAAGGTGAGCAAACGGCGGTCCATTTCGACGCCGTGACCAAGCGATTCGATGATGTCGTGGCCCTGAGCGCAGTTACGCTCGGCGTTGGCCGCGGCGAGTTCGTGACGTTGCTTGGTCCATCTGGATGCGGCAAGACCACGCTGCTCAAGCTGGCCGGGGGCTTTCTGGGGCCGGATGGCGGTTCGATTTCAATCGAAGGCAAGCGCGTGAATGACATTCCGACCTACCAGCGCGGCATCGGCATGATGTTTCAGAACTACGCGCTGTTTCCGCACATGAGCGTGGCGGAAAACGTCGCCTACGGTCTGAAGACGCGGCGGGTCCCCAGGGTTGAGCGGGACAAGCGCGTCGCCGATGCGCTGGCGCTGGTTAAGTTGAAGGGCATGGAGAACCGCAAGCCCCGGCAATTGTCCGGCGGCCAGCAGCAGCGTGTGGCGCTTGCGCGCGCACTCGTCATCAATCCGACCGTCCTGCTGCTCGACGAACCGTTCTCGGCGCTCGACAAGAGCCTGCGGACCTCGATGCAGGTGGAGCTGCGGGAAATTCAGCGCAAGCTGGGTCTGACCACGATCTTCGTGACACATGACCAAGGCGAGGCCTTGAGCATGTCCGACCGCGTGGCTGTCATGTCGGAGGGGCGTATCAGGCAACTCGGAAGCCCTGTCGACGTCTATCGCAGCCCGGCGGACCCATTCGTGGCCAGCTTTGTCGGCGACAACAACAGGCTGCGCGGCCAGCTTGTGAGTGTGCACGCGAAGCAAGCGATCGTCGCACTCGGCGATGCCTTGGTGAACGTGCCGGGCGAGAGCCTGTCCGGGCTGGAGAAGTCTGCGGCGGTTGACCTCTACGTCCGCCCCGAGCAGTTCAGTATTGTGGCGCCCGAGGAGCCGTGCGCCATCAAGGGGAGCGTTGTTGCCCAGATCTACCAGGGTGGCCACGTCGATCTTCAGATCGAGTGCTCTGGAGGCACCGGGGATCGGTTGCTGGTGCGATCCCCCGGGGAGCAGGCCGTTCTGCGCTGGCCGATGGGGGCGCCTGTCGGCATTGCCATTCAAGCAGATCGGTGCTCGGTATTTCCGGTAGGCTGATCGCAAACGTCTTCGCAGAGCTGTGAGGGTTACAGCATCAAGCTTGCGATATATCGTGCCGCACGGTTTAGCGATGCCTACCTTGCCGTTTCCTGCGGCATCACTCGGCATCTGGTCGCGCAACTCTGGAGAGAATGCTTGAGTCAGTCCCAATCGATCACGGCGGCCGAGGCGATCAGCACGTACATCGAGGCAAAGGACCGAAACCGGCCCCAACTCATGAAGCATGCATTCGTGCAGGATTGCGAGCTTGAGATGCAACTCCTGACCGACGCGATCTCGTTTCCAAGCTCCGTTCACGGGTTGGAGAGCGTGACCGATGTTCTCGTGCGGAACTTTGGATTGCAGTATGAGAATGTGCGCACCTTCTGCCTGTCGCGCCCCGAGTCCGATCGCCTCCCGCGCTTTCAATGCGACTGGCTGGTGGGGATGTCAAACAAGTCCGATGGTGACGTACGCGTCGGTTGCGGTGAGTACACCTGGGAGTTTGATGCCGCCGGAGACGGTCGCGTCAAGCGGCTGCTGATCAAGATTGAGTTCATGTGCGTGCTGCCGGCCAGCTATCAGACGCCTGTCCTGCAGTGGCTTTCGGCGATCCCCTATCCCTGGTCGTCATGCGGTGAGGCGCGCACAGGTTTGCCTTCGATCGATGCTTTGACGCCGATTGCTCAATTTCTGCGACGCGACGCGCGCAACTGACTTCGGCAGTTGAACGCTGGATGCCGGTCTATCGAATTTGGGCTTCGATGACGAACGCACGCCTGGCGTAGCCGAGGAGGCGCCGCTGGCTATCAAGCTGAGCGCGCCGAGCGAGAACCGGCCCACGAATGACGAGGGCATACAACTCGGTGCGGTAACCCCGGCTGCGGTCAAGACGCTCGGGCGTTGGTCTCCGTTGGCTAGGCCTATATAATCAGTATAGCTCCTTGTATACACGCCACATAGTGGCGATTTTCTCCGTCGATTGATTGAACATTCACGTAGTAAAACACAGCAACAATGCCGATTTTCTGCGCCTGACTTGGAAGAGTTGATCTCTCCTTGCATCCTCCATAAAGAGATGTATACTGATGAAAATTCAGGGACGGTTCCGAGGTGCGGGATGGCGTGGCGAAAAGCAATTGCTGTGAACCAGTTGAAGCCCGGCGGAGTCGCGCGCGTCGAGATCGACGGCAAACCGGTTGCGCTCTATCTGCTTGATGGCGAGGTCTTCGCCACGCATGGCATATGCACGCATGCGCTCGCCTTTCTTGCCGATGGATTCGTCGACGGCGGCACGATCGAGTGCCCGCTGCACCAGGGTATCTTCGATATCAGATCGGGAAAGGCGCTCTGCTCGCCGGTCACGCAGGACCTCGAGACCTACGCGGTCAAGGTCAGGGATGGCGAGGTATTTGTCGATCTCGATGGAAACAAGAAGGCTGCGCCGAAGGATCAGGCGGAGGCCTGCACCCCGAGGGGGGCGCCGTCCCGCGGGGCGGTCGTCGTCGTGGGCGCCGGTCAGGCGGCTGCAGTGGCAATTCGCAGCATGCGGGCCAGTGGCTTCACCGGCACGATCAATCTCGTCGGCAAAGAGAAGCATCTGCCGTACGAGCGTCCACCGCTTTCAAAGGATATTCTCCTTGGAAAAGCGGCGATCGAATCCTGCCGGCGTCTGGCTGAAGCCGATGTTGCTTCCCTCGACGTCAAGACCCATCTCGGGTGCTCCGTTGCCCGGATCGATCCGGCCGCCAGGATCGCATTCCTGAGTAACGGGACCGAGCTTCGATATGATGCGCTTCTGCTGGCGACCGGCGGCGTTCCGCGGCGGCTTTCCATTGCTGGCGCCGATCTGCCGGGAGTGCACTATCTGCGCACGATCGAGGATGCCAACTTTATCAGGCAATCGCTTGCAGGCGCGAAGCGTCTCGTTATCGTCGGCGGCGGCTTCATCGGTCTTGAACTTGCTTCCGTCGCTGCGACGCTCGGGGTCACCACCGTCCTCCTCGAACGCGAAACCGAACTGATGGCCCGCGTGCTGCCTCCATCATTGGGACGCAGCTTTCGCTCCCTTGGTGAGCGCCACGGCGTCTCGGTTCTGCGGGGTGTACAGGTTCAGGATATCCGCCGCGACGGTGAGGGTCTGGTGGTCAATACCTCCGCCGGCGCTTTCGCTGCAGATACCATCTGCGTCGGTGTCGGGTTGGCCCCCGAGACGGAACTGGCGGCCGCGGCCGGCTGCGCGGTGGATGGGGGGATCGTTGTCGACGCCGAGCAAAGGACCAGCATCGCGGGAATCTGGGCAGCGGGCGACTGCGCACTGCATTGCCGTCCGGTCAGCGGGCGCTCCCGCCGTTTTGAGAGTTGGCACAATGCGGAGCAGCAAGGTGCAGCCGCCGGGCAATCGATCGCCGGGGCGCCGCCGAACACGGATGCGCAGGCTCCCTGGTTCTGGACCGACCAGTTCGGCCTGAACATTCAGATACTCGGGGTCTCGTCACCGGGCGACAAGGTCGCGCTCACAGGTCGCGATGGCGAACCCGGCGCCGTCTACCGCACGATTGATCCGGACACCGGACGGCTTACCAGCGTGGTCGCGTTTTCCAATCCCGCCGCGATACGGCAGGCGCGCAAGGAGCTCGAAAACCCTGACATGTTCGATATCGCCAAGGTTTCCGCTGCTCTGCTCACGAGTGACGGCAAAGAGGAGAATACCCAGGTGGTGAACGAGAGGTCGGTGACGACGACGTCGAAGCAATTCGTCTGGCCATCCGAGGGGCTCACCAGGGTGCCTGATTGGGTCTACACGGACAACGACATCTACCGGCGCGAAGTCGAAAAGATCTTTCACGGGCGAACATGGAATTACGTCGCGCTGGAGAGCGAGATTCCCGAAATTGGCGATTTCATCCGTTCGAATGTAGGGCCGACGCCCGTCGTCGTATCGCGCGCCGAGGACGGTTCGATCAACGTCTTCGAGAATCGCTGTGCTCATCGCGCGGCCGAGTTCTGTCGCGAGCTGAGCGGCAACGCCAAGGAGTTCGTCTGTCCCTATCATCAGTGGTCCTACGACCTGAAGGGCAATCTGGCGGGGGTGCCGTTCCGCCGGGGGGTCGACGGCAAGGGCGGAATGCCGCGCGATTTCAAGAATGCAGACCATGGGCTGAGGCAGCTGAAAGTCACGACCCATCGTGGTGTCGTGTTCGCGTCGTACTGCGACGACATGGAGCCGTTGGCCGAATATCTCGGACCGGAGATTCTCCGCGAGTTCGAGGCAACCTTCGACGGGCGGAAGCCCAAGGTGCTCGGTCACTATCGCCACAGTCTTCCGGGAAACTGGAAGCTCTATCACGAGAACCTCAAGGACCCGTATCACGCAACGCTGCTGCACACGTTTCTGGTGACGTTCGGCCTGCTGGTGGCCGGCAACAAGTCGTCGATGATCGCCGATCCCTCCGGCCGGCATGGCGTGATGGCGTCGGCAAAGTCGGACGTCAGCAAGCTCGACGACAACACCAAGAAGGAGATGCGCGCCTACAAGGAAGGCATGCAGCTCGAGGAGCCGCGCTTCATGGATTTCGTCAATGAGTTCGACAGTCCCTGGTCGGTGACCATGACGACGATCTGGCCCAATCTCATCGTGCAACGGGAGATGAACACCTTGGGCGTTCGGCAGATCGTCCCGACGGGACCGAACGAGTTCATCATGAAGTGGACCATGTTCGGCTTCGAGGGTGACGATGAGGAAATGACCCGTCATCGGTTGCGGCAAGGCAATCTGATGGGGCCGGCAGGCTTCCTTGGCCTCGAAGACAATGAAGCCATCAAGTTCGTGCAGGACGGCATGCTTGCGGTCCCCGATGGCCAACATGTGGTCGAACTGGACCCCGGGGTCATCGGCACCGCAGACACCTTGATCTCCGAGGCGTCGATACGCGCGATGTATCAGCATTGGCGCAGCGCGATGGAACTCTAACGAGAGATGCGGGCTATTCAGATGTTGGCCACCGATCCCACCTACACGGCACAAATTCACCAGCTGCTGCTTCGGAGCGCAATCGAGCAGTTCAATTGCGAATATGCGGCCGCCCTCGACGAGCAGCGGCTCTCGGACTGGAGCGAGATGTTCACGCCGGACGCGAGCTATGTCGTTTTGTCGCGCGAGAATGAGGATCGCGGCCACCCGGTCGGCCTCATCTATTGCGAGAATAGGGGCATGATTCGCGATCGGGCGTTCGCGCTGGAGAAAACCGCCATGTTTGCGCCGCGGTACCTTCGTCACTTGATCAGCAATCTGCAGCTGCTCGGCGAAGATGAGCACGGAAACATCAAGGCCCGGGCGAACTATATCGTCCTGCAGGTCCTGTTCGATCGCCCTGACGCGACCATTCACCAGGTCGGAACCTATCACGACGTGTTTCGGCGTTCCGACGAAGGCCTCAAGCTCAAGCAACGGCGCTGCGTTTACGACAATCTGCTCGTTCCCAACGCGCTTTGCATTCCGGTGTAGAGCCGCTTGCGATCAGGGGACAATCACTGTGACCTTCGTGACGTCGGGAACGTTTTGGCAGAGCGCATGAGAGGATCATCATGAGCGGGGACGGGGCGGTCGGTGAAGGTATCGGGGCGCGAGCGCGGCGCAAGGAGGATGCCCGGCACTTGCGCGGCCGGGGCCGGTTCGTCGGTGACATCCATATGCCGGGGCTGCGGGAAGTGGCATTCCTGCGCAGTCCAGTCGCGCATGCGAGGATCCTGTCGAAGACAAAATCGCCGGATCACGCCGTCGAGACCTTCTTCTCCGACGATCTCGTCGGGGTCGCGCCGATCGTTACGCGATCGTCCATTCCAGGGTACAAGGTCTCGCAATATCCGATCCTGGCCACCGACAAGGTGCGCTTCGTCGGCGAACCCGTTGCCATGTGCGTGGCAAAAAATCGCGCGATCGCGGAAGACCTGATCGAGCAAGTCGAGATCGGCTACGACGAACTGCCGGCGATCGCTTCTTGCGCGGGCGGTCGTCGCGAGAACGCGGAACTTCTGCATCCGGAGTGGGGCGACAACCTGTTCCTGGAGACTTTCTTCGACAGCGGCGTCGACCAGGTCATCGCCACCGCGCCGGTCTCGGTCGAGCTCGGGATGTCGTGCGCCCGGCAGGCGATGCATCCCATGGAGGGCAAGGGCGTGCTGGCCTGGTGGGATGATCGCGCCGATCAGCTCGTGGTGCACACCTCCACCCAGGTGCCGCACTTGATACGAGCCGGGCTCGCCGAGTGTCTCGGGATTGCGCAGGCGCAAATCAGGGTCGCTCCGCCGGACGTCGGAGGCGGCTTCGGCTACAAGTGCCTGTTGCAGCCCGAGGAGGTTGCGGTCGCCTGGCTGGCTGCGACCTTCAAGAAGCCATTCCGTTGGACCGAGGATCGCAGGGAGCATCTCGTCGCCGGCGCCAACGCACGGCAGCACGAATACCATATCAAGGCTTATGCTGACACGCAGGGGCGACTTCTCGCGCTGGACGCGGAAGTGTCCGTCGACACCGGCGCTTACTCGGTGTGGCCATTCACCGCCTGCCTGGAAGCTGCGCAGGCTGGAGGAAACCTGCCCGGACCGTATCATCTGGCTGCCTACCGGTGCCGTACTTATTCGGTTGCGACCAACAAGCCGCCTTTCGCGCCGTATCGCGGTGTCGCGCGGCCGGGCGTCTGCTTTGCAATGGAGCAGGTCATTGACGCGATCGCGCAGAAGGTCGGTCGCGAAGCATGGGAAGTCCGCCGGGACAATCTGGTCCCGGCTTCGGCGATGCCATACACCAACATCACGAACAAGCATTACGACTCCGGTGACTACCCGGAGGCGCTCGTTGCTGCCAAGAACATGATCGGTCTCGAGGCATTCCGCGCGGGACCGAAGCGCGACGACAAGGGACGTTACCTCGGCATCGGGTTCGCCAGTTTCACGGAGCAGTCCGCGCACGGCACCAAGGTGTTTGCGTCCTGGGGATTGCCGCTGGTGCCGGGGTTCGATCAGGCGCATGTGAAGCTGACGCCGGACGGTGCGCTGGAAGTTGCGGCGGGCATCCATACCATCGGGCAGGGCCTGGAAACCACGCTGGCGCAGATCGCTCACGAGCAGACGCGTGTTCCGCTCAAGCACATCAGGGTCACGCTCGGCGATACGGCGATGACCCCGTTCTCGACCGGTGCCTACGCATCGCGCGGGATCGTCATGTCGGGCGGTGCGGTCTCGCGGGCCGCCGAGGTCGTTGCGGGCCGGATCAAGTCGATTGCCGCGCATTTGCTGCAAGTCGAGCCGGCCGCCGTCGGATTTGCCGAGGGGCGGATCTTTGCGGCGAATGCCAGTGTCTCCTACGAGGATGTCGGACGTGCCTGGTATCTTCGCCCGGACCAGCTTCCCGAGACCGTGAACACGGCAGGCCTCGAGGCGACCGAAGGATACAAGCCGGACGTCGATACGGGCGTGTTTTCTTATGCCACGCACGCCGTGCGGCTCGCGGTTGACGCCGAGACTGGTCTCGTCGAGATCCTCGACTATGCGATCGTCGAGGATTGCGGACGCATGGTCAATCCGATGATTGTCGAGGGGCAGACCTATGGAGGGGCGGCGCAAGGTATTGGCACCGCGCTGTTCGAAGAGAGCCCGTACGACGACAACGCTCAACCGCTCGCCTCGACGCTGCTCGATTATATTCTGCCTGGTCCGACCGAGCTGCCGAGCTTCCGCATCGACCATCGCGAGACACTGTCGCCTTACTCGGCTCACGGAATCAAGGGCGTCGGCGAGGGCGGCGCAATCGCGCCGCCTGCTGCGATCGTCAACGCGATCAACGATGCCTTGTCGCCACTCAGCGCTGCGATACGCCAGGTACCTGCGAGCCCACGGCGGATCCGTGACGCAATTCGGCGCGCGCGTCCGTCGCAGGCGGCAGCTCCTGAAGCGGGCGTCGCGCGATGAAGTCGTCGGCGTTCGAGCTCAAGCATGCACGGACCCTCGGCGAGGCAACCGAACTCCTCGCGGCGGCCGATGGCGACGCCAAGGTGTTGGCTGGCGGCCAGTCGCTGGTCCCGATGCTGAACCTGAGACTGGCCCGGCCCAAACTGTTGGTCGACATCAAGCGCGCGTCCGGCTTTCGTGAGCTTGCGGCCGACGACAGGGTGTTCTCGATCGGCGCCGGATGGACCCACGCCGAGATCGAGGATGGCGTGCTGGAGGACCCGACACGCGGGCTGCTGCGATCCGTCGCACACGGAATCGCCTACAGAGCGGTGCGCAATCGCGGCACCATGGGCGGAAGCCTGGCGCATGCCGATCCGGCCGCAGACTGGGTCTCGACGCTGGCGGCGCTGGGGGCAACGATCGTCGTCCAGGGTGGCGGCGAACGGCCGAAGCGTCATGCCGCCGAGAGCTTCGTCGACGGAGCATTTGCGACCAAGCTCGGCGAGAGCGAAATCATTTCCGCGATCGAAGTCCCGCGGCTGTCGGTGGATGCATCGTGGGCCTACCACAAGATTTGCCGCAAGACCGGCGAATTCGCCAGTGCGATCGGCGTTGTCGTTCTCGATCCGAAGGGAGGCCTGCAGCGGGTTCTTGCCGGTGCGACCAGCGGTTCACCGGTGCTGCTGCCTAATACCGCCGCACGTCTCGCCGAGGCGGGGCCACGCGCGGCATGCGAGATCGTCGCAGAGGAAATCCGCGTCGTTCTGCCGAATCTTGATCTCGACACGCAGGAATTGCACGCGGTCGCGGTTCGCCGGGCTTTGGCAACCTTGGGTGAAGGACAGCGCCGATGACGCAGGTGTCGATGACGGTCAATGGAGGCGCCGTCGTGGCGGACGTCGAGCCGCGCACGCTCTTGGCCGACTTCCTGCGCGGCGAGATGCAACTCACCGGAACGCATCTCGGATGCGAGCAGGGTGTCTGCGGCGCCTGTACCGTTGTGCTCGACGGCAGGATCCAGCGGTCGTGCATCACATTTGCCGCCGATTGCGATGGCGCCGACGTCACCACGATCGAAGGCTTTGACGATGATCCAACCATGCAGGAACTGCGGGAGGCGTTTTCCGAGCACCACGCCCTGCAATGCGGCTTTTGCACACCGGGAATGTTGACGACGGCACGAGATATCGTGCTTCGGCTCGGCGATATCGATGAGCGCGCCCTGCGTGAGGAACTCTCCGGCAATCTCTGCCGATGCACCGGTTATGTCGGGATCGTCGCCGCGGTCAAGAAAGTCGCCGCTGGGAAGAAGCCCGATGTCGCGGCGGCTGCGGCTCCGGTAATCAGCAGGCTCGACGGCCCAAGGTCGCCACCGGCGCCGTCGTCTCCACAGACAAATGGCCCGGTGACGCGCACGCCTGTTCCAGCCATGGCGGCATCGGTTGGTGAATCCGCAGGCGGCACCTCAATTGAGGAACGGGTGCGGGTTGCTGCGCCGGCCGAAAAGGTTTGGAGCCTGCTTTCGGACCTCCAACGGGTGGTCCCGTGTGTGCCCGGAGCCGAGATCACGTCGCTCGACGGAGAAGATCTTGTCGGCAAGGTCAGGATCGCACTGGGCCCGATCAAGGTCACTTTCAACGGCCAGGCAAAGGTCGGGATGGATACCTCCAAGCGGGAGGGATGGCTGACCGGCCGCGGGCGTGATGCCGGGCAGGGCTCGTCCGCGGAGGGCAGCGCGCGCTGGACCGTCGTCGCTGACGGGGCAAGCGCGTCTGTGATTGCGGTCGTCCTGACCTGGAAGCTGAGCGGGCCGCTCGCGCAATTCAACCGAGCCGGACTGGTGCATGACGTTGTGCGTCGGTTGGCGGCGACATTCGCCGAGAACCTCGAAGCCGCCATTACCGGGGCGGCTCCGCCTCGCCGAAAGGCGCTCGGTGGCCTCGGATTGATCTGGTCCGTCATCAAGGCGCGCTTGTTCTCAGGGAGCTAGGGCCGCCGAGGCGGCCCCATCGACCGTACAACTGCCAGACTTACTCCTGCAATAGAGATGTATACTGATTAAAATTAGGTCGCTTCCGGCTATTCATCCCGGTCGGCCGTCGACTTCCGCCGTCCGGATGCTGAGTTGCTCTCGGGCAGGCTGTATTTGCTGTTGCCCTCGATCAATTCGGTCACCATCGCCAGAAACGCGGCCCTGAACTCGGGCCGCAGGGGCGCGAGGAAGCGATCCTGCGCACGGCGCATGCTGTCGTACATCTTGTCGGCGACCGCCTCGCCCTCCTTGGTCAGGAAGGCCACCATCGAACGCCGGTCGGTTTGGCTGCGTTCGCGCCGCACCAGGCCGCGTTCCGACAGGCGGTTCAGAACATCTGCTACGTTCGTGCGATCGATGCCCACTTCACCACCCAGCGTGACCTGATCGATCCCGGGGTTGTTGAGCAGGGTCGTGATCAGGCCGTACTGCACCGGCGTGATGCCGAATTCCTGGCACTCCTCAAGAAAGATCGCCGAGTGGATCTGATGCAGGCGGCGGACCAGGTAGCCTGGGCGCGATGCCAGTGGCATCCGCGCCATCTCCACCTTGACCTCGGACCTCGTGGAATTGGTGGATGATTGCTTCTTCAACGTGCATTCCTTCCATTCTTTAAGCCGTCCGCGGTCAGCAAATGAGCCGAAGGCCTCTTGACGGGCGACCTAATTACTCAGTATACATCTCTTTATCGCGAACGGTACTGCCGATTCTAGGATTGACCTGAGAATAACAACAATAAGATGGCGGCGCGCGAGGCAAACGGAGGATGGCTCATGAACAGGCTCGCATCATCAATTCTCGCGCTGACCCTCATATCTGGTCTGGGACCGGCCAAGGCTGGCCCGGACGCCGTGACGATCGGTGTCCTCAACGACCTCAGTGGCGTGTACTCGGATCTCGGCGGGCCCGGCTCCGTTGCGGCCGCGGACATCGCGGTGGAGGAGTTCGGGCCAACCGTGATCGGCAAGCCGATCAAGCTGATGTCGGGAGATCACCAGAACAAGGCCGATGTCGGCTCGCAGTTGGCGCGCCGATGGTTCGACGTTGACCACGTCGACATGGTGATCGACTTCCCCAACTCGGGCGTGGCGCTGGCCGTGCAGGAGGTCGCGAGAGCGAAAAAGAAGATCGCGATCTATTCTACGGCGGCAACGATGGACCTTACCGGCAAGGCCTGTTCGCCGACCGGGTTTCAATGGACCTACGACAATTATTCGAATGCTGCGGGCGTCGCCTCTGCGCTCGTGAAGAAGGGGTTCGACACCTGGTATTTCCTGACGGTCGACTATGCGTTCGGTCTTTCGCTCGAGGCGGAAGCCTCGAAAGCCGTCAAGGCCGCCGGCGGCAAGGTGGTCGGCGCCGCGCGCCATCCGCTCAACACACCGGATTTCTCCTCCTTCCTGCTCCAGGCACAATCCTCCAAGGCAAAAGTCATCGCGTTCGCCAACGCCGGAGGCGACACGGTCAATGCCGTGAAGCAAGCCAATGAATTCCAGATCGTGCAAGGCGGGCAGACGATCGTCACGCCGGTCACGTTCATCACCGACGTGCACAGTCTCGGTCTTCAGGTCGCTCAGGGGCTTACCTTCGTGACCGGCTACTACTGGGATCTGAACGACCAGACCCGCGCGTTCGCGGAGAAATTCTACAAGAAGCGTAAAGCGATGCCGACGATGGCGCAGGCTGGCGTCTATTCCGGCGTGCTCCACTACCTGAAGGCGGTGAAGGAGGCCGGCACCGACGACGGAATGGCGGTCGCCGAAAAGATGCGCGAGCTGCCTGTGCGCGATGCCTTTACGCAGACCGGTTCGGTGCGAGCCGACGGACGGATGATCCACGACATGTACCTCGTCGAGGTGAAGAAGCCGTCGGAGTCGAAGGCGCCGTGGGACTACTACAAGGTTCTGGCGACCATTCCCGCGGCCGAGGCGTTCAAGCCTCTGGCTGAAAGCGAATGCCCGCTGGTGAAGTAACAGTCAGGGCCGTCCCGGTCGCGTCCGTCCCAACCGTGATCGGGATCCGCGTATGTCGAGATCCGCAAGGAGCAATTCATGTCGTCCAGAATCCGCAAGATCGCGCTTGAGGAGCACTTCACGGCGCCGGGCTTCGAGGAATACTCGAAGGTCTTCACCAAGCACATGGACTCCGCGGCGCAATCAAAGCTGTCGTCCCAACTCAGGGACTTCGAAGATTTGCGGCTGGGCGAGATGGACCGGGCCGGAATCGACAAGGTCGTTTTGTCGCAGACCGGACCAGGCGTTCAGGGCGAAACCAACGTAAACGTTGCCATCCGGCGCGCTGCCGAAGGCAATGACTATTTGGCGCAGCAGATTCAGCGGCATCCGGCTCGTTATGCCGGCTTCGCATCGCTGCCGATGCATTCCCCGAAGGCGGCTGCGAGCGAACTGACCCGTGCCGTCGAAGTTCTCGGCTTCAAGGGAGCTCTGGTCAACGGCCATACCGGCGGGATCTACTATGATGATCCGGCCTACGATGCGTTCTGGGAGCGGATGCAACATTTGGACGTGCCGCTCTACCTGCATCCGACGGACCCAAGCCCGGTTCCGAAAGCCTATGACGGCCATCCTGAACTCACCGGCGCAGTGTGGGGGTGGGGCGTCGAAACCGCGACCCATGCGCTCAGATTGCTGTTCGGGGGAATCTTCGATCGCTTTCCGCGGTTGAAGATCATCCTCGGCCATATGGGTGAGGGGCTGCCGATGCTGCTCTGGCGGTTCGACAGCCGGTTCGCCGTTTACCCGCATGGCGTTCGGCTTGCGCACAAGCCGTCCGAATACTTCGGAGGCAATATCTTCATCACGACGTCAGGCGTCTGCTCGTCTGCGGCGCTTGCCTGCGCGCTTGCCGAGATGGGCAACGACGCCGTCATGTTTTCGGTCGACTACCCCTACGAGTCGACGGCAATTGCCGCGGATTTCATCGAACGGGCACCGATATCCGAGGACGTCCGCGTGCAGGTCTGCTCGCGCAACGCCGAACGCATTCTGAAGCTGGCCTGATCGGCCGAGGAGACACCACATGCACAAGGTCTATCGCATCGGTCAGATCGTTCCGAGCTCGAACACGACCATGGAGACTGAAATTCCCGCGATGCTCAATGCGCATTCGCTCGCGCATGGCACGCGCTTCACCTTCCATTCGAGCCGGATGCGGATGAAGACGGTCAAGAAGGAAGAGCTCGCGGCGATGGACAGCGAGTCCGATCGCTGCGCGCTCGAGCTCTCGGATGCGCGTGTCGACGTCCTCGGCTACGCCTGCCTGGTCGCGATCATGAGCATGGGGAAGTCGTATCACCGCGTCTCGCAGCAGCGGCTCCATGGTCGCACGGTCGAGAACGGCGCGCCGGCTCCCGTTGTGACCAGCGCCGGCGCCCTGGTTGATGCGCTGCATGTCATCGGCGCCAAGCGCATTGCCGTCGTCGCGCCATATATGAAGCCGCTGACGCAGCTCGTCATCGACTACATCGAGCATGAGGGGATCAAGGTCTCCGATTCCCGCGCGCTTGAGATTCCGGACAACATCATGGTCGGTCGGCACGACCCGGCGAACCTGCCGAAGATCGTGGCGGGGATGGACCTCAAGGATGCCGACGCGGTCGTCTTGTCAGCGTGCGTGCAGATGCCGTCGTTGCCTTCGATCGCCGAGGTCGAGGCAAGAACCGGCAAACCTGTGATCACCGCGGCGGTGGCGACCACTTACGCCATGCTGACGGCGCTCGACCTCAACACGCGAGTGCCGGGCGCCGGCGCATTGCTCTCGGGCGCCTTTGGCAACAATGCAGCGGCCACTCCCAACGCAAAGCTGCAGGTCGCCGGATGAGTACATTTCGATACGGCGCAAACGTCCAGGCCAACGGCGTGCGGCTGCACTATTTGCTCTACGGGCAGGCGCGAGCGGGGCGTGATCCGGTCATCATCCTGCCGGGCATCACCAGTCCAGCCATCACCTGGGGGTTCGTCGGCGAGCGGTTTGGACGCCAGTTCGAGACCTATGTTCTCGATATCAGGGGCCGGGGGCTGTCGCAATCTGGCCCCATGCTCGACTACAGTTTGGACGCGCAGGCCGCCGATCTGGCCGCGCTGGCTGCGGCGTTGAAACTGCCGCGATATACCGTGGTCGGCCACTCGATGGGGGCCCGCATTGCCGTACGTGCGGCACGCAGCGGATTGCCCGGACTGGCCGGACTCGTCCTGGTGGATCCGCCGGTCTCGGGACCGGGCCGGCGCGCCTATCCGGCGAAGCTCGATTGGTACGTCGATTCCATCCGGCTCGCGGTCGCCGGTTGCAACGCTGAAAAGATGCGGGCGTTCTGCCCGACCTGGACCGAGGATCAATTGAGGCTGCGTGCGGAGTGGCTACACACCTGCGACGAGCGCGCGGTGCGCGAGAGCTTTGACGGATTCCACAATGACGACATTCACAGCGATCTCGGGAGGATCAACGTTCCCGTCCGACTGATCGCTGCAGGACGTGGTGACGTCATTCGCGATGAGGATATCGCCGAAATCCAGCGGCTGTTGCCGAGCGCTTCGGCCACGCGCGTCGTCGACGCAGGACATATGATTCCATGGGATGACGAGGCGGGATTCTATGCTGCCTTCGAGGAGTTTCTTGGCGCCCGCTTGGACGCCGCAATCAGCAAGGAGAAGCAACATGTCGGTCAGTGATCACGATCTGATACAGGCCTGGAAGCAGGTTCTCTCGTTGTCCAAGCTGGAGCGAGGCCAACTCGTCACTGTGCTCACCAGTTCGTCGACGCATCCGCAGACCCTGTCGACCGCGATTCTCGCGGCTGCATCGATGGGTGCAATCGTCAACCGGCTCGATCTGCTTCCGGTCAACGGCGAGAAGGCTCTGAGCCGCGACTCGCTGGCCTATCTCGGGACGACACCCCTGACCGGGAATCGCGCGGCGATCGCTGCACTGAAGGAGAGCGACCTCGTCCTGGACCTCATGACCCTGCTGTTCTCGCCCGAGCAGCACGACATCCTGAAGGCCGGCACGAAAATCCTGCTGGCTGTCGAACCACCGGAAGTCCTGGTTCGGATGGTGCCGACAATGGCCGACCGTGCGCGCGTCATCACCGCAAGTGCCAAGCTCGGCAAGGCGAAGGAGATGCATGTGACGTCGCCGGCCGGCACGGACGTCCGCTTCAAGCTCGGTCAGTTCCCGGCCATCAGCGAATATGGCTTCGTCGACGAGCCCGGGCGGTGGGATCATTGGCCGAGCGGTTTCGCCTTGACCTGGGCCAATGAGGGCGAGGCCGATGGAACGATCGTGATGGAGCGGGGCGATATCCTGCTCCCGATGAAGTCCTACATCCAGGATCGTATCCACTTTGGGATCGAGAAGGGCTTTGTGACCTCGATCGAGGGCGGCGTCGATGCCGAGATTCTGAGCGAGTATATGGCCTCGTACAACGATCGGGACGCATATGCGATGTCGCATATCGGCTGGGGACTGCAGCCGCGAGCCAAGTGGTCGACGCTCGGTCTCTATGACCGGGAGGCCACGATCGGCATGGACGCGCGGGCGTTCGAGGGCAATTTCCTGTTCTCGTTCGGGCCCAACAACGAGGCCGGCGGGAGCCGGACGACGGCCTGCCACATCGATATTCCGATGCGGAATTGCACGATTGCGCTCGACGGGGAGGAGGTCGTCCGAAACGGAAAGGTGCTCGATGGCGGACCGGTTCGTGAGGCCGCCGAATGACCGACGATACGTCGACATATCGCCGGCAGGGCTTCGGTCAGGACCTGGACCTCGATGCACCGTTCGGGTTGCTGATCGTCGATTTCGTCAACGGATTTCTCGATCCCGCCGTTTTCGGCGGCGGCAACATCGCTGCCGCGATGGAGAGGACGGTCGGACTGCTGGATGAAGCGCGCCGGCGAAGGTGGCCGGTTGCGCATTCGAGGATCGTATTCGCCGACGACGATGCCGACCGCAACGTGTTCGCGATGAAGGTGCCGGGGCTGCTCACGCTGAAGGAGTCGTCCTCCAACAGTGCGATCGTTCCGCAGCTTGCGCCGAAGCCGGGTGAGCTGGTCGTCCGAAAGACCGTGCCGTCGGCATTCTTTGCGACAGGACTGGGACCATGGCTGACGCAGCGTGGCGTCCGCACGCTTGTGATCGCCGGTTGCGTGACCAGCGGTTGCGTCCGCTCAAGCGTCGTTGACGCGATGTCGCTGGGCTTCCTTCCGCTCGTGCTCAGGGATTGCGTCGGGGACCGCGCGATCGGTCCGCACGAGGCGAACCTGTTCGACATGTCGGAGAAGTACGCGGTCGTCATGGATCTCGCCGATACCATGAAGCTCGTGGAAGCCAGGACTGCTGGTTCTGCCGTTGTGAGTGGCAGCGCAGGCATCAGCTAGTGATATCGACGCCCGCTCGGCGGCAGAATCGACTGCGCAATAGCCGTCGATCGTGCCCGCACGTTTCGACGACAAGCTCCCTGCCTATCCCGCGTCTCCGCGGGATTTTTTTTGCCCGCGCTGGTCGAGGTTTGACGCAGAGGTCAGTCGTCAGGCGTCGATCAGGGTCTGTAATTCGTTTGTATACTGATGAAATATTGGTGCATTCAACTTTCCCCCGATCGGGTTATGTCGCGGAATACATGCTTATTTCGGCTGAATAGAACCTGCGTCGATTCCGTATTGTCTGCTGCCACAAAAGTGATATACTCAGTATACATCTCAAATACGCATAAGATGAGAGGTGAGGGACGATGACGGACACGCTGCATTCTGCGCGCGCCATTGGCGCGACTTCCGCAATGACCGCCGAAGAGAAGAAGGTCGTATTGGCGTCGTCTTTTGGCGCGCTGCTCGAGTGGTACGACTTCTACATCTACGCGGCGCTTGCCGTTCAGCTCGGGCACCTCTTCTTTCCGAAGGGCAATGAGACGGCGGCATTCCTCGCAAGCCTCGCAACGTTTGGCGCCGGCTTCCTCATTCGCCCGATCGGGGCGCTGTTCTTCGGCCGCCTGGGGGACATGGTCGGACGCAAGAAGACGTTTCTGGTGACCATCATCCTCATGGGCGTCGCCACGGTCGGCGTGGGATTGCTCCCGACCTATGATCAAATCGGAATAGCCGCGACGTACGGACTCGTGCTTTGCCGCTTGCTGCAGGGGCTGGCGCTTGGCGGCGAGGTTGGCGGAGCCGTGACCTATGTCGCGGAGCACTCGCCGGTCAACCGGCGTGGCGCGTACACCAGCTCACTTCAGACCACAGCGACGCTTGGGCTTCTGAGTTCCATTATCGTCGTCTTTGGGTTGAAGCTGATCCTTTCCGATGCGCAGTTCCACGATTGGGGCTGGCGCCTGCCATTCGTGCTGTCGCTGCTGTTGCTCATCGTATCGGTCTACTTCCGGGCGAGGCTGCATGAATCGCCCACGTTCCAGCGAATGAAGGCTGCCGGCGCAACGTCCAAGGCGCCGGTCACGGAGAGCTTTACGCGCGCCGCGAACCTCAAATACGTCGTTCTGTTGTTCGTCGTTGCTGCAGGCCTTGGCGCGATCTTCGGCACCGGACACTTCTATTCGATGTTCTTTCTCAACAAGACCCTGAAAGTGCCGATGGACGACGTGCAATTGCTGATCGGGCCGGCCCTCGTGGTGGTCACGCCGCTGTATGTCTTCTTCGGCTGGTTGTCCGATCGCATCGGCCGCAAGCCCATCATGGCGATGGCCTGCTTGCTTGCGGCTGTCACCATCCAGCCGATCTTCAAAGGCCTGACGCACTATGCAAATCCTGCCCTGGAGCGCTTCCTCGAGAGCACCGATATTGTCGTCACGGCGCGCGACTGCAATTTCCGTCTGTTTGCCGAGGCGACCACGGAATGCGACAAGATCACCGGCTTTCTGACTGATCTTGGCGTTCAATATCGATCGGAGCCAGCAGCCCCGGGCGCACCGACCACGGTCAAGATCGCGGGACAGGTCGTCGAAGGCTTCAACCCCGATAGCCTCAGGAAGGCGTTGGTCTCGGCGGGATGGCCGTCGTCCGCCGATCTTTCGAAGATCAACCGCCCCGCGGTATTCGGGCTTCTGTTCGTGCTCGTGCTCTATCTGGCGATGGTATACGGCCCGATGGCGGCCTTCATGGTCGAACTGTTTCCGGCGCGCATTCGATATACGTCCCTCTCGTTTCCGTTCCATGTGGGCGCCGGCTGGGTCGGAGGCATGCTGTCCTTCGTCGTCACGGCGATGAATGTGTATTCCGGCAATCCGTACTTTGGATTGTGGTATCCGGTGATCGTGTCTGGCTTCGCCTTTGTTGTTGCGATCTGCTTCGTGCCGGAGACGCGTGGCCGTCCGTTGGATTGAAGCTGCGATGGCGGACGATGGCGTTTGCCACCGTCCGCCTGCGTCGTTACTGCGAGACCAGCTCGCAGCCACCTTCGCCGAGCGGGCGAAAGGCCTGCTCGGCGGGAATCGTCGCGACGATGTCGTAGTAGTCCCATCGTCGGCTCGACGCCGCCGGTGTCTTGACGCGCGCCAGGTACATGTCGTGCACGAACTGGCCGTCGGTACGGACCATGCCGCGAGCGAACGCGTCGGTTACCGGCAATTCGCGTATCTTGGCTGCGACAGCGAGGCCATCGTCGGAATTTGCGGCCTGCACCGCACGCAAGTAGTGACGCACTGCTGAATAGACGCCGGACTGGGTCATGGTCGGCATCCGCCCAACCTTCTCAAAGAACTTGTTGGCCCACGCGCGCGACTCGGCATCGCGGTCCCAGTAATACGCGGTGACGAACTGCAGGTTCTGCGCGGCCGCAAGGCCCATCGCGTCGACGTCGGTGAGGAATACGGTCGGTGCCACCAATGCCTGTCCGCGGGTGATGCCGAACTCGGCGGCCTGCTTCACCGAGTTGGTCATGTCGGCGCCGGCGTTGGCCAGCGCGATCACCTTGGCGCCGGAGGCCTGCGCCTGCAGCAGCACCGAACTGAAGTCGGCGGTGTTGAGCGGGTGGCGCACCTCGCCGATCACCTTGCCGCCGCCGCTCTCGACCGCGCGGCGCATGTCGGCGGCGAAGGCGTGGCCGAACGAATAGTCCACCGTGACCAGGAACCAGCTGTCGAGCTTCTGCGCGGTGAGCGCCCGTGCGAGGCCGTAGCCGTTAGTATAGCTCGTGTAGACCCACTGGAACGAGGTGCGGGTGCAAGCCTTGCCGGTGAAGTCCGAGGAGGCCGACGCGTTCAGCACGACCTTGTTGCGTTCCTTGGCGAGCGCGGTCACCGCGAAACCGACGCCGGAATTGGAAATGTCGGCAACGGCGTCGACTTTCTCCGTGTCGAACCAGCGCCGCACGATGCCGAGCCCGATGTCCGGCTTGTTCTGGTGATCGGCTGAGACGATCTCGACCGGCACGCCGCCGATGCTGTTGCCGAATTCCTCGGCCGCCATCTTCGCCGCGATGACCGAGCCTTCGCCGCCGAGGTCGGCATAGGCGCCGGAGCGGTCGTTGAGAACGCCGATGCGGATCACATTGTCGGACATCGCGGCGTGCGCGACGTGAATGTGCAGCAACGTCGCGGTCATTGCCGCGCATAGGGCCCTGAGAGTGGTTGTCATGGTCGGGTGCTCCTCCGGAAGTCGTGTTGTTTGCAGTTTGCTTTTGTTGCGTGATACGCAATTCGCTTGTGTATCGATGCGGAGAACCACCGGAGTTTCCGGCAGTCCCAACATCGGGTCAATAAAAATTGCTTGTAGAGCAATTTTTATTGACAGGGAAGCAAATTGAGGCGAGGGTCGGAGCAATGAAGACGCAGGACGAGACGCTGGCGAGGCTTGGAGCACGCATTCGCTCGCTGCGGGAGGAACGTGGCATGAAGCTGAAGGATCTGGCCGACAGCACCGGGTTGTCCGACGCCTTCGTGTCGCGCCTCGAGCGCGGGCAGGTGTCGAGCTCCGTTGCCAATCTGATCCAGATCGCGCAGGCGCTCGACATTGGCGTCAGCGAATTGTTCGCCGCGCCGCAGGACCAGTCGCGCAGCCACGTCACGCTGCATCGCCATGGCGACGATGGTGAGGACCAGAGCATCCCGAGCACCGGCTATCGCTGGCGATTGTTCGCGGGCGGCATGCCGAACGATGATCTGGAGGTTTTTCACCTCTCGTTCCCGCGCAAGAACCGGATGGACCTCATGGTGTCGCATCCGGGACAGGAATACTGCTACGTGATCAGCGGTCGCATCCGCTTCCACGTCGGCGCCGAGGTGTTCGATCTCGCGCCCGGTGAAGGCATTTTCCTCAATTCCGAGCTGCCGCACCGCGCCGACAACATCAGCGAGGACGAAGCGCGCATTCTGATGGTGGTCGCGAAGTCGCCGCAGAAGGCCGAGCATTTCGACTGGTGGCGCGTGCCGAGCGCCGCCGCTCCACCTCGATCACCCAAGAGCAAGCCCCAAGGAGACTGATCCATGCAGACCGCAACCGCGACCGGCAGGCACCTGCCGTATGAGGCGAAGCACATCGACGATGTGGAGTGGGAGACCATCCGCTGGCCTGGCGAGACCGGCAAGATGCTGTTCCACCCGCGGCCGGAGCGGCCGACCGAGCCGAACGCAGGCATCCTGCGGCTGGAGCCTGGCGCGCATCATCCGATCCACAATCACGAGTTCGCGCAGGTCTGGTACATCCTGAGCGGCGAATTCAGGATCGACGACAATCTCTACACGCCGGGCACGATGATCTTTCATCCGGATCCGCATTTCGAAGGCAAGTTCGAGACCGCGACCGGCGGCGATATCCTGATCGTGCAATATCCCGGTCCGACCACCGGCGGGCGGCCGATCTATGCGGGGCGCTTCAACATGGAGCAGCGTCGCGATATCGCCGAAGAACGCACCGATCTCTGATCGATCGACGCAACGGACGACAGGCCATGGCGCTGATCACCTATCTCACCACCATTCGCTTCCGCTTCGGCGAGGCGGACGCGCTCGGCGATGAGATCGCAGCGCTCGGTATCCGTCGGCCGATGCTCGTTACCGACCGCGGCATTGTCGCGGCCGGCCTGGCGGCGCGCGTGACCGCCTCGCTCGGCACTGCGCCGGTGGTGTTCGACGCGACGCCGCCGAATCCGACCGAGCGTGCGACGCAGCAGGCGCTCGCACGCTATCGTGAGGCCGGATGCGACGGCCTCGTCGCGCTCGGCGGCGGCTCGCCGATCGATCTCGCCAAGGCGGTGGCGCTGCTCGCCAGCCATGAAGGCCCGCTCGCGCAATACGCCGCGATCGACGGCGGTGTCGCGCGGATCACCGCCGCCGTCGCGCCGGTGATCGCGATTCCGACCACCGCCGGCACCGGAAGCGAGGTTGGCCGCGCTGCCCTCATCACGCTCGAGGACGGCCGCAAGGTCGGCCTGATCAGTCCGCATCTGATCCCGGCGCGGGCCATCTGCGATCCGTTGCTGACGCTCGGCCTGCCACCGGCGTTGACGGCCGCGACCGGCATGGACGCATTGTCGCATTGCGTCGAGACCTATCTGTCGCCGCGCTTCAATCCGCCGGCGGATGCGATCGCCCTCGATGGCGCGGCGCGCATCGTCGGCCATCTCAAGCATGCCGTGACGGCGGGCGACGACCGCGACGCCCGCGCCGAAGTGATGATGGGCGCGCTGCAGGGCGGCCTGTGCTTCCAGAAGGGGCTTGGCGCGGTGCACGGGTTGTCGCACGCGCTTGGCAGCCTCGCGTCGCCGAGCCTGCATCACGGCACACTCAATGCCGTGCTGATGCCTGCCGTGATGCGCTATAATGGCCCAGTGATCGCGGTCAAGCTGCCGCGGCTGCGGCTGGCGCTCGGTCTGGCTGATGATGCCGACGTCGCCGCGTTCTTCGCTGCGCTCAATGCCGAGCTCAATCTGCCGCGCGGTCTGCGTGCCATGGGTGTGCCGGCCTCGGTACTGGACGACATGGCGGAGAAGGCGGCGAGGGATCATTCCACCGCCACCAATCCGCGTCCTGTGGATGCCGACGGCTACCGCGCCATTTTCCAGGCGGCTTGGGAGTGAGTTGACCGCAGCGATGATTCTGGCCGGCGATGCCGAACGGCTGCTTCGATGCAGCGGGCGTGTCGATTTTATCTTTCGAGTTTTCAAGCCCCTGGTCCGGGAAGATCGGGCTAGAAGGTCACGGTGACGACGATGGTGTCGGCGTAGGCTCCTGGAGGGGGCGAGATTTGCGGTGGAACGCGCCCATAGACTGAAACGCTCTGGTTCAACGCTGTTCCTGTGCCGAGCACGCAGGTATTGGCGCCGGACGTGCAGGTTGTGGCGGATGTCGTACTCGTCCAGGCACCGGTCCGCGCCGCATCCGTATAAAGATTATAGTTGATGAAGCTGGAGCTAGCCTGCATGCGCCGCTGGTTGCCGCTTGCGTGTAGTCCGTTGTCGAGGCCGATCGAGTAGGGGGTCGTATTGGTGCACTTCACCGAAATCGTCCCAACGCCGTCAATATTCGACGTCAACAGCGAAGCGTTACCGAAGTTGAGCGGCGTGGTCGAAACAATGCAATTTCCGGCGATTGTCGCCGTCCATGGTGAAGAGCCTGCATTTGTCGTCGTTCCCGGGTTCGACGAACAATTCGGGCTTGTAAGAAGATAGGCCGCGTAGGCGATGACCGGAGAGGCCGTACTCCAGACGTAGGTCCCGGGTATCGTTGCCTGCTGATTGGCGAGGAAGCGCCCATAGACGGTCAGGCTTTGTTGCGCGGGCCCGCCCAAGAGAGGAAGGCTGAGATTGATGCTGACGCCACCGGAGCCGTACGCGGTGGTTCCGTATCCCCAGGAACCCCAGACCTGCGTGCGCCCGGAATCCGTATAGAGCTCGTGTATTGCCGTATTCGCTCCACTTCCCAGCGATCGAACCGAGCTGCTGCTGTTGGGCGCCCCCTGGTTGAATTGCACACACGCATTAACCGTGCAGCCGAGCGCACAGCCGCTGCATGTTACGGTAAATGTCGAGGTCGTATCGACGGCGCTGCCCGCCAGAATGTCGACAGATCCGTAGTTGCCGGACGCCGAGGTAACGGAGCAGCTTTGGGCGTGGGCCGAAAACGATGCCGCAAATTGCAGGAGCAAGGCGACGAGCAATGTTCGCTTTGAGCCGATGACCACGATTTCGATCTCACAATGCGCGTTGGTCGGAATGGATGATCGAGGAGATTGATGTATGAAGACACTGTTTACGTATGAATGACTGCATCATCGGCACGCGACGCCAGGAATCCGGACCTGTTCGCCTGGCCTTGGAACAAACGCGAACGTTGCGTGGCAGCGCACGTCGGCTAACTCGATTTCGGCTTCGTTCATTGACGTTAGCCCTTTGATATAGGCTTGTCCGTCGTAGCCGACGACAAACCCGCCTCCGCCGGTCATGTGGCCGACGGCCCCGGCCGGCAGCACGCGATTGTCAGGTCCGACAAAGGCAACCAGCGCAGCCGTCGTCTCCTTGCGGACGTCAAATCTGACGAGCATCCCGGCGCGATCGGCCGGAGCGACGATGTCATGCGTTGTTGCTGCTTCGTCGTCGACCGGAAGGTTCGTCGGGTCGATCGCAATCTTGTTCTTCTGGTAGGACCGGAGCGTCGGGATCAGCAGCATGCCGCTGGAATCGGTGACACCCGCCCGGCGGTTCTCGCTGAGGACCTCGACATCCGGCACGCCAGTCGCGACCACCGCGAAACTGTCGTCGATCCAGTTCGAAAGGAAAACGCCGCCTCCCATGGTCGTGATCGACCCACGCAATTCCAGTGATCCCACGCTGCCGGATCCGGCCTGGCTTGCGCCTGCCTGGACGGTGCCGTAGCTCGACCTGTAGGAAGCTGTGGCCTCCCGGTACCTCGATGATCCCTCGGAATCGTGGACGCGCCAGCCGTAGCTGCCGGGCTCCGGCCCAAGCGACTTGACGGCATCAACGCTGCCGGTTGTACCGCTCCGTCCGCTGGAAACCCCGGTCGTGATCGAAGCCGAGTGGCCAAAAGGGATGCTCAAACCGGCAAACACGCCGGTATTTTTCCTGGAGCGGAAATCGTGGAAGACGGTGGAGAATATCGACGCATTATAGGGCAACGAACGCGAGTAAGAGGCCGTCACGATATTGGAACGATGGCCTGAGTCATCGCGTAGACCGACAAAGCTTGCACTCAGGCTGGCCCGGGGGTCGAACGGCATCGGAGCGCTGAAAGTGATGCGATCGAGTGCGACCGGGGCACGGGCGCTGCCATAGATGCCGGTCACATAAGCAAACGAGTTCGACAACGGGGCGATACTGCCGGGCAGGTAGTTGAACAGACCGTTCAGGTTTTGCAGGCCGCCGTTCAACGTCACGATGCTTTGCAATCTTGCGGTCGCCGAGGCAAGGTCGTCATAGGTGCCGAAGGTGTGTTGCGAACTCGCCGAAATGCTCACGCCAAAGAGCCGGGTCTCATAGGAAGCGTAGCTCTGCAGACCGCGGTTCGTGCCGCTTCCGCTGCCGGCCAGGGCCACGGCGGCGACACCGATCGTCCCGGTCCTGAAGATACCACCGATGCCACCGTTGATGACGCCGGCTCCGCCTTCGACGTGCGCCTCCGCCGTCAAGCCATCGTAGATACCTCGTCGCAGGGTTGCAGAGCCGACCGGCGAGCCGACGTAGACGTCACTGCTCGAGCCGTAGGACAGCCGCGGCAATCCACCCTCCACCGACCAACTGCTCAGCCCGGGCGCAAGCAGGCTCGAGGTCGCATAGAACGGCGCCGACGTCTGGATTTCGTGACCTGCCGAATCCCGCACCACGAGTTGCGTCGTACCGGCGCCGGAAATCAGCGGTACGTTGTTCACGCTGAAAGGGCCGGACGCGACGTCCTGAGAAAATGTCTTGATGTTGTTGACATAGACATCGACGGTTGACGGCACTGCCGCGCTACCGCCGATGGTCGCGAGCGGCGCAGTGATGAGGTCGGGCCGCAGGGTAAAATCGCGTTGAGCCTGGAGGCCACCGATCCTGATCGGCCGTGACCAGGCCAGTCCGCCGTTGATCGTATCCCCAGCAACGTAGCCGATCATCCGGTCTTGGTCGGAATACTGGAAAGACGAATTCAGTCGTGTCGCCTGCGCAGGCTGCTGCGGACCAGTGCGGACGATCGCCGACTGTTCGGCGGTGCCGTAAGGCGAAAACGCCCGAGCATCGAGCAAGAGCGATGTGTTACCGAGCCCGATCAATCTCGGGGTCGCTGCGTTGCTGGTTGAACTCAACAGGTCATAATTTAGTACCGCACCGGGATCGGCCCGCGCCCTTGGCAGGTTCCCGCTGGAGCCGCCTGCGTCAAAGAGCTGCGGCTTGCGTCCGGCTTCGTCGACGGCAATGAATATCCGCTGTGTTCTCTCCTCATATCGATACTTTAGGGTCGGGATATCATCCAGTGCGATGATCTCGCCCGGTCGATGCGACGGGCCCGGTTGCAGGCCGAGGCTTTCGAGTTCCTCTACCGTTCCGCCGATACGACCGTCGTCGAACCGCACGAATGATCCGATTGTTCGGGCAGGCATGGAATTGATCACGACATCGAGTTGCAGATTTGTCTGGTTTTCCCCCGCGCGCGAACGCCCGACACAGAGGACCATGCCGAGGAGTGCTAGGATGGACACAAGCGCGGAGCCTCTTCTACCGCCGAGTCGGCGACTCAATAACCGCATGAGTCTGGCCCTTGTCCGTTTCCGCCGTGACGGAGATGGATCCGCCAGATCCAAAGCCGCGAGGATATTTCGGCGTGGCCCAACTCATGGAGGAATGTCCGAGGACATAGCCGAGGAGACCGTTGCCAAAGGACAAGGTAGTTCCCGATGAATCCTTAAGCCGCAGGTTTGCGATGCGTAGCCGCTCGTCGCCGGCATTGCTGGTCACGACGGTTAGTTGGCCAGCTTCAGTACGGAGCGCCCAGGTAATTTGTGGCCGGCTGATCTCGCGGCCACGAAAAAACGCTGGGATCGACTGTCGTACCAAAAGATTGACGCTGCGACCCTGGCTGCCGCCCGCTCGCGGCAATTGGTCGACGATGACACGATAGCTTTCTTCGCCATTGACCGGCTGTTTCGACACCCGCACAACCCGCACGACGTAGTCTGAATGAGGTGCCATCCTGACGGCCGGAGGTGATGCCACCACATCGGTTGTCGGTTCAAGACTCTCCTTGCCGTCGGACTGCGACCAGCGAAGCACGCGGGTCTGGACCTCGACGTCGGCATCTTCGTCATTGCGTAGCGTCAGGGAAGCCGCCGCCGCCGGTGCATTCAGTTCCAGGAGAACGGGTTCAACGCGAAGCGCGGTGGCATGGGCAACCTCCATGAATGCCAGGCTTGCAGCAAACGCGGCCAGTAGAGTCGAATTTTGATGCATCGCGATGCCCAATCGATTTCGAAATCGTGCGCCAGGAAGGCGTTTCGTCGATACGCAGATGCAACGGAACAGCGGGCCGCTGCCGCGGCCCCTTCTTCAATAGGTGATGGTCATGACCACCGTGTCCGTGTAGGTGCCGGTGCTCGGTGCGGTGCCGGTAGCGGGAACGGTGCCGTAAATGTTGACCGTCTGCGCCGATCCGTTACCGGTGCCGAGAAAGCAGCCGTTCGTGGTCGTGCAGGTGGTGCTGCTGGTAGCCGTGGTCCAGGGGTTGGTATGGGCTGAATCAGTATAGAGATTGTAGTTGATAAAATTCCCGGCATTCGTCATCCGCCGCTGGCTGCCGGACACATTTGCTCCGTTGTCCATGGCGATGGAGTACGGGCTGCCATTGGTGCAGGTGACCGAGACGGTTGTGCTGCCCGACTGCAAGGTGGTCGCGAGCGTTGTTCCGGACACGCTCCCGAAATTGAGCGTCGCAGCGTTGATTGTGCAAGCCGCCGTGATGGTGATCTGAACGGTCAAGTTTGCGGTCGATGTGCCGGCCTGGGCGAACGTTTGATAACTGGATGCCACGGCAACGAAGAGTGCGACCGCTCCCATTCGCGAAGCCTGCCCGATTCGTCGCTTCAGCAATGGTCCACGGTCGTCGCGAATGCGAATCGTTCGACAAGAATCGAAAGCCCGGCAGGCCGCTCTCGTGGTCAGCCGGCAAACTTCTTCGATATCTTCCAATGAATTCTTTTTCATCGCCAATTGTGCCCGAACACGCAGGCCGTCGTCGTCAACCAAAAAATCAAAATTGGGTAAATTTTGCATGAGCAAAAGCTTCGCCATGCCTGATCGAACTATCGAGAACTATGGCCCCATCAAAAGCTATGATGGCCAGCAAAGTCGGCCGGCGAATTCGGGGCCACGTCGGCTCTGGCCGCGCTTGGGCTTAGCCTGCCTCCCTCTGAACTCATTGGTGGGCCCGGCAGGACTCGAACCTGCAACCAGACCGTTATGAGCGGCCGGCTCTAACCATTGAGCTACAGGCCCCGCCGCCTTGCGGGCCGCGAGGCGCGGCCGGCAACGGTGCGGGCTCCGTTTACAGGGTGCGTGGGGTTTCGGCAATGCCGCCGCGAGGCCCCGGCGCCGCCGCACCATCGGCCGCTCAGTCCACCGAGACGCCGGCGAACTCAACCACCTTGCGCCATTTCTCGGTCTCGTCGGTCACCAGTCTGCCGAATTCGGCCGGGGTCATCGGCTTCGGGATGCCGCCGACCTCGGCGAGGCGCGCCACCAGCTTGGGGTCCTTCAGGGCCTCGCCGACCGCCTTGTTGAGGGTATCGATGACTTCCGGCGGGGTGCCCTTCGGCGCCGATATGCCGTAGAAGCCGACCGCCTCGAAGCCCGGCACGGTCTCGGCGATCGCCGGCACGTCGGGCACGCCGGGCCAGCGCTGCGGCGAGGTGACGCCGAGCGCGCGGACGCTGCCGCCGCGCGACTGCTCGAGCGCCGACGGCAGGTTGTCGAAGATCAGCTGCACCTTATTGGAGATGATGTCGGGGAAGGCGATCGCGGATCCCCGATACGGCACGTGCTGCATGTCGCATTTGGTCATTGCCTTGAACAGCTCGGCCGACATGTGCACCGAGGTCCCGTTGCCGGACGAGGCGTAGGCGATCTTGCCTGGATTGGCCTTGCAGTAGTCGATGAACTCCTGAACGGTCTTCACCGGCATCGCATTCGAGACCACCAGCATGTTGGTGAGCTGCATGATGCTGGCGACCGGGGTGGTATCGCGCAGGAAGTCGTAGGGCAGCTTCTTGTAGAGCGAGGTCGAGATCGCGTTGTTGGGCGCGACGAACAACAGCGTATAGCCATCAGCCGGCGAGTTGATCGCAGCAGCGGCTGCGATGTTGCCGCCGGAACCGGCGCGGTTCTCGACCACGAATTGCTGGCCGAGATGATCCGACAGCCACTGGCTCATGATGCGCGCCACGATGTCGACCGGGCCGCCTGCGGCAAAGCCGATCAGCCAGCGCACCGGACGGTTCGGATAGTCGGACGCCGAGGAGGGGGCAATCGAGGCAAGGCAGCAGATCAAACCAAGCAACGCGGCACGTGCGAACCGGAACATCGTCTCTCCCGTCATTTTCTTGTGACTGTTGCCTTCATGGTTTCACAAAACGCTGGCTTTGCCTACGACCACGCCCGTGCGACCATAGTCGCGCTCACGTGCAATGCTTGAGGCTCGGGATGAAATTCGCTGTTATGATTTGCGCCGGCGCGCTGCTGCTCGCGGGCGGCACGGCGGCGCAAGAGGGGAGCAAGACCATTTCCAAAACCACGATCAGTTTCGCCACGGCGACGCCGGGTGGCGGCTTTCCGCTCTATGGCAACGCCTTCGCCGAGGTGATGAACGCGGCCGACGCGACGCTGTCGATCGAGCCGCGCAACACCAAGGGCTCCAACGAGAACATTCCGTTGCTCGAGGCCGGCAGCGTCGATATCGCAACCGTTGCCGGCGAGCCGTCCTACGAGGCCTTCATGGGCATCGGCCGGCCGAAGGCGACCAGGCTGAAGATCCTCACCGCGATGTATTCGAGCCCGGGCATGTTCGTGGTGCGGGCCGACAGCCCCTACAAGACGATCCAGGACCTGGTCGGCCAGCCCGTCGCGTTCGGCGCCAAGGGCTCCGGCTTGCCGATCCTGTCGCGCTATATCCTCGACGGCATCGGGCTGAAGCAGGACGAGGACTTCAAGTCGATCTATCTCGATCGTGCCGGCGATGGCCCTGCGATGGTCGAGGACGGCCGCGCCGCGGCGCTGTGGGGCGCCGGCATCGGCTGGCCCGGCTTCAGCAAGATGGCCGAGAGCGCGACCGGCGCGCGTTTCATCGCGCCGACCGCGGACGAGATCGCCCGCATCCGCGCCAAACACACCTTCCTGAAGCCGCTGACGATCCCGGCCGGCAGCTACCCGAAGCAGACCGCCGCGATTTCCTCGGTCGGCTCCTGGAGCTACATCCTGGTGCGAGAGAGCCTGCCCGACGATGTCGCCTACCGGCTGGCGAAGACGTTGCAGGGCGTCGAGGCTGACTTCTGCAAGAAGCTTGCCCAAGCTTGCGAGACCACGGCAGCGAACACCGTCGCCGCCGCGCCCGATATCAACCTGATCCACCCCGGCGTGCTGAAGTATTTCAGGGAGATCGGGGTGGCGAAATGATCTCTGCATGGGCGCGTCGTCGCGTCTATGCAGAGGTCATTCCGGGGCGCGCGAAGCGCGAACCCGGAAGCTCGAGATTCCGGGTTCGATGCTGACGCATCGCCCCGGAATGACGACCTTCGGTCGTCACTTCTTGATCATCGAACACGCAGGGTCCGGCGGGCCGAACGCGTCCTCGCCCGAGATCTTGGCCAGGATCTTGTAGTAGTCCCACGGATACTTCGACTCGGCCGGGGTCTTGACCTGCACCAGCCAGAGATCGTGCACCATCAGATTGTCCTCGCGCAGTTTGCCGTTGCGGGCGAAGAAATCCTCGACCGGCTTCTCGCGCATCTTGGCCGCAACCTTGAGCGGATCGTCGGTGCCGCTGTCCTTGATCGCGTTCAGATAGGCGGTCACGGAGGAATAGACGCCGGCCTGCCACATCGTCGGCATCCGGTTCATCTTGGCGAAATAGCGCTTCGACCATTCCCGGGTCTTGTCGTCCATGTCCCAGTAGAACGAGGTGGTCAGCAACAGGCCCTGCGCGGCCGACAGTCCGATCGAGTGGATGTCGGTGATCAGCGCCAGCAGCGCCGCCATCTGCTGCCCGCCGGCGAAGACTCCGAACTCGGCGGCGGTCTTGATCTCGTTGGTGTTGTTCGGCGGTCCGCCGGCAATGCCGATGATCTTGGCCTTCGAGGCCTGGGCCTGCAGAATGAAGGACGACAGATCGGGCGTCGCAAACGGCGGCCGCACCGCGCCGAGCACCTTGCCGCCGTTCTTGGTCACGATCGCGGAGGCGTCCTTCTCCAGCGAGTGGCCGAACGCATAGTCGTCGGTGATGAAGAACCAGCTGTCGCCGCCGCGCTTCACCACCTCCTGGGCGGTGCCGACCGCGAGCGCCCTCGTGTCGAACACCCACTGCATCGCGTAGGGTGAGCAGAACTTGCCATGGAAATCGGTCGCGCCGGTCGAATGCGTGATGAACAGCTTCTTCTTCTCGTTAGCGATGTTCTGCACCGCCAGCCCGACCGCCGACACCGGCACGTCCACGATCAGGTCGACCTGATCGACGTCATACCAGCGCCGCGCGATGGTCGCGCCGATGTCCGGCTTGAGCTGGTGATCGCCGACGATCACAGAGATGGGCTTGCCGAGCACCTTGCCGCCGAAATCGTCGACCGCCATCTGCGCGGCCGTGACCGAGCCCTGTCCGGTCGGCGTCGAGGCCGGGCCGTTCATGTCGGTCAGTACGCCGATCTTGACGATGTCGTCGGATACCTGTGCCGATACTGCCGAGGAGGCCAGCAGCGCGGCTGCGAGCGTCCCGAACATGGCTAGTCTGGTGGCGATCATTCTGTCTCCCTCCTGAATTGGCGCATTGGCCATTTTGTTTGTGCCGGGCCTCCGGGACCCGGTCATATTGGTTTCTTTTGCAACTAGTTTGGGGTCCGCGTCAACGCGCCATCGGTCTAATGACGGAGGGTCGGACCGGCCCGAGGCGGTTTCTTTCGGGGTCGATTCAGTCCATAGCGGGCCATGGTCACCGCCCAGCGCCTTCCGGCTTCGCTCACCCCGCTCGATGCGGCGCTGGCCGCCGTGCTGCGTGACCTCGCACCGGTCCAGCCGGTCGAGCTCCCGCCGGCCGACGCCTTGCGCTGCGTTGCAGCCGAGATGCCGGCGCTGCGCGCATACCCGTTGCACGATGTCGCCGTCGCCGACGGATGGCCGATGCGCGCCAATGATTTGGTCGGCGCGTCGTCCTATGCGCCGCTGCCGCTGGCCGGGCTGCCGGTCTGGGTGGCGGCCGGCGCGGCGATGCCCGATGGTACCGACTGCGTGGTCGATGCGAATGCCATCGACACATCCGGTCCGCTGCCGCAGGTGCTCGCCGAAGCCATTCCGGGGCAGGGCGTCCGGCGTGCCGGCAGCGACATTGCCGCCGGGCGTGCCGTGATGCCGGCGGGAGAACCGCTGCTGCCGCGCAGTCTGCTGCTCGCACGCGCGGCCGGACTGGAGCTGTTGCGCGTCCGGCGGCCTCGGCTTCGCATCGTCAACATCTGCAACGGTCAGCTGACCGCGCAACTGGTCGCCGACATCGCGCGCCTCGCGGGCGCCGAGGTCGTCTATGCCGAGGCGACGCCCGATGTGACGGAAATTGCAGATGCACTCGAGACCGCCGGCTGCGACCTGATCATCACGATCGGTGGCACCGGCGTTGGTCACACCGATGCGGCGGTGAATGCGCTGGCGAGGTGCGGCACGTTGCTCGCGCACGGCATTGCGCTGCAGCCCGGGCGCACCGCAGCGGTCGGCCGGATCGATGCGACGCCGGTCGTTGCCTTGCCGGGCGGGCCGGATCAGGCTTTCGCGGCCTGGTGGGCGATTGCGCTTCCCGTGCTCGACCGACTGTCGGGCCGACGGCCGCGTCAGACATTGGCGCTGCCGCTGGAACGCAAGATCGCCTCCGGCGTCGGTATCGCTGAGGTCGTGCTGCTGACGCGTCAGCAGGGTCCTCAGAAGGATTTTTGGACCCCGCTTGCGATCGGCGACCTGTCGCTCGATGCCATTGCGCGTGCCGAAGGGCTGCTGATCGTGCCTGGAGCCGCCGAGGGCTTCGCTGCAGGCACGGTTGTCGATGCCTATATGTTGCGGGAGTGAGTTCCCGAGATGACAAATATTTTCACGCCGAAACCCAACTCATCCGTCGAGCAGGACCAGTTCCTGACCATCCTGTCGCGCGAGGAGGCGATCGCGCGCTTCGAGGCGGCGCTGTTCCCGCGCCAATTGCCATCCGAGACGCGGCTGCTCGCTGACGCGCTCGGGCGTGCGCTGGCGGAGGACGTGGTGGCGCCGATCGACGTGCCGCCGTTCGATCGCTCCAATGTCGACGGCTTTGCCGTGCGCTCGGCCGATCTCGCAAGCGCAGGCGAGGGCGCGCCGGTGCACCTCGCGCTGAACGACGAGATCATTTCGTGCGGCACCGCGCCGACCCGGCCTGTGTTCCCGGGCAGCGCGACCGCAATCGCGACCGGCGGTCCGGTGCCGCGCGGCACGGATGCGATCGTGATGGTCGAGCACACCCAGCCGGCCGGAAATGGCGCCATCGAGGTCCGCCGCGCAGCGTCGCCCGGGCAGTTCGTGTCCTATGCCGGCTCCGACATCGCGCGCGGCGCGGCGCTGTTGCGCGCAGGAACGATCATCGGGTCGCGCGAGATCGGCATGCTCGCGGCCTGCGGCATCGCCGAGGTCGCGGTGGTGCGGCGTCCGCGTGTTGCGATCCTCTCGACTGGCGACGAACTGGTGCAGCCCGGTGAGACGTTGCGGCCGGCCGCGATCTACGACACCAATGGTGCGATCGTCACCGCGGCGATTGCCGAGAACGGCGCAGACGCGTCGTTCCTCGGCGCGATCGCTGACAATGAGGCGATGCTCGAGGCCGCGATGCGCAAGGCGCTGGCGGACAGCGACATGTTGGTGCTGTCGGGCGGCACCTCCAAGGGCGCAGGCGACGTCTCGCACCGGATCATTGCCCGGCTCGGCAAGCCCGGCATCATCGCGCATGGCGTGGCGCTGAAGCCGGGCAAGCCGCTGTGCCTTGCGGTCTGCGACGGCAAGCCGGTGGTGATCCTGCCGGGCTTTCCGACCTCGGCGATGTTCACCTTCCACGACATGATCGTGCCGGTGCTGCGGCGGATGGCCGGGCTGCCGCCGCGGTCGGATGCCAAGGTGGCGGCGAAGGTGCCGGTGCGGATCGCCTCCGAGCTCGGGCGTACCGAGTTCGTGATGGTGTCGCTGGTCGAAGGCGCCGACGGCCTGATCGCCTATCCCGGCGGCAAGGGCTCGGGCGCGATCACGTCGTTCGCGCAGGCCGACGGCTTCCTGAAGATCGAGGCGCTCGCCGACCAGCTGCCGGCCGGCAGCGACGCCGAGGTGACGCTGTTCACGCCGCATGTGCGGGTGCCCGATCTCGTGATCGTCGGCAGCCATTGTACCGGACTCGATCTCGTCACCGCGCCGCTGGCGCATGCGGGCCTTGTGGTGCGTTCGATCGCGGTCGGCAGTCTCGGCGGGCTCGCCGCCGCCAGGCGCGGCGAATGCGATCTCGCTCCGATCCATCTGTTCGACGACAAGACCGAGACCTACAACACGCCGTATCTGGCCGACGGTCTCGAGCTCGTGCCGGGCTGGCGGCGTATGCAGGGCATCGTGTTCCGCAAAGACGACACGCGCTTTGCCGGCTTGAGCGCAGAAGCGGCGGTGCGCGCCGCGCTCGCCGATCCCGCCTGCATCATGGTCAACCGCAACCAGGGTGCCGGCACGCGCATCCTGATCGACCGCTTGCTGGCAGGCAGCCGGCCCGATGGCTACTGGAACCAGCCGCGCTCGCACAATGCGGTCGCGGCCGCGGTGGCGCAGCATCGCGCCGACTGGGGCATGACCATCGCACCGGTAGCCCGCGCGTCCGGGCTCGGTTTCATTCCGCTGGCCGAAGAGCATTACGACTTCGCGCTGGTCACAGTGCGCAAGCAGCGGCCCGCGGTGCAGGCCTTTCTCGACGCGCTGGCATCGGATAGAGGCCGCGCCGCGTTGACTGAGGCGGGGTTCAGGCCGGCGTAGCCGGTCCGCGCCAGCTCCACCGCTGTCGTCCTGGCGAAGGCCAGGACGACGATGAGGATCGTTCGCAATCCAAGTTGCCCCGCCACGCGATGACAGTTGTGGTGGGTATGCAGCCCCGCAATTTCGCGACATTAATTGTCGAGCTTTGCTGCGCCCGCGGATCCTGCTCAGTGCCGCATGGCCATCTCGACGAACTCCAGCACGGAGCGCGGGATCTCGTCGTATTCGACGAAACGGCGCCGCAGCTCGTCGGCAATATCGGTTGTGACGTCGCGCGACCATCCTTCGCTGGTATTGAAGGCTACGATGCGGACCGGATGGTTGTAGTGGTCATCCAGCAGACGGCGGATCAGCGTCTTCCGGTCGGTGCCTTCATCGGTTTCGCACCAGGCGCGGCCAAGCCGGCCAAAATCGTTCAGCACCAGATAGGTGTCATGGTCGATTTGGTGCGGCACGATCGAAGGCGAGCGAGGCATAGGTGGTGCTCCGGTACGCCACAATATCGTGTTCCGGGCGCCCGGTGCATTGGAAACTTCGAGGTATATCCGCTGGATAAGTCTCCGACGGCGCTCCGCGAGCAGGTTGCCCGATCACTCGCGCAGCTTGCGGTCCAGGAAGCCGACATAGGAATTATCCGGATCGAGTTTGACGGCCAGGCGAAGCGCGGCACGGGCGGCGGACTTGTCGCCCTCAGCCGTGGCCTGGTGCTCATCCAGAATCGCATTGGCCACCGTGCGCGCGGTGTCGAGACGGGCCTCGTCGATGGATTTGTCGGCAAGATAGGTTTCGACGGGCTCGCGGAGGCGCTTCAGTTCGTCCACGCTGACCGAACTCAGCGGATACCAGTTGTAATATTCGAGCCGCGGCCGATCATCCGTGAGGCTCGGCACATCCCTGACAAAGGCCGCGAGCTTTTCATCAGCGGCGATGAACGTCGCCAGGAAATCCTCGGGCGAGCGCAGGCCGTTGGCTGTCAGGTCTTCAGCCACGCCCGGCTTCGACATGCGCGTGGCGAGCACGCGAGGATCGATTGTCAGCGGTTCATCGGAGGCGATGGCCACGCCTTCCATTCTGGACGGCAACCACAGGGAAACGTGTTTGAACTGGCCCATCATGGCCTTGAGGATCATCTTCGGAAGAATGCCGCGGTTGAAGTCCAGCGGCACCCACTGCGCGAGAACGGCGCCGGGGCGCATCTTCTGCTTTGCCAGCGCATAGAATTCCTCTGTGTAGAGGTTGATGACGCCGGCGTCATGGGGCGGCGGGGGCTCGAGGGTGATGACGTCGAATGTCTCGTTCGTTCCCAGCAGGAAGTGGCGTCCGTCCGCGACGATCTGATGGACCTTGGGATTTTGATAGAACTGCTTGTTGATCGGCACGAAACGGGGCGCGAATTCGAAAACCGTCGGGGCCAGATCGACCGCGTCGATGGATTTTAGTTCCTGATGGGTGCTGACCGCACCCACCGTGGTGCCGGTCCCGATGCAAATGACAACAGCCGTTTCAACCGGGCTCGGGTGCAGCAGAATGGGATAGTGCCCCATCGCGGCCATGTAGCGTCGGCCTTCGGGACGGTTGTTGGCATAGCTCTTCGAATTCACCACGAGTTGCTGATAGGTTCCCGCCGCCTTCTCGCGATACTCGACCACTGCAAATGTTGCTTGTTTGGTTTCGCGCAACTCGAGGACATTACCGCCTTCGATCGCGGTGAGGACCCGTTCCAGATAGTGCGGGGTGAAGAGCAGCAGCGCTACGGCGATGATGCTTGCGGCTACTGCGCCTTGCCGCCACAGGCTGCTTTCCTTCACAAGACCCGGTTGCGATGCGGTCGTCGCGACAAAGAGCAGGACGTTCAGAACGATCAGGGCGGTGAGCGCCCCCTGGCTGCCCAGATAGGGGATCAGAAGAAACCCTGCCGACAGGGAGCCCACCACGCCGCCAATCGTGTTCAAGGCGTAGAGCGTGCCGATCCGGCGGCCCAGCGCGCTCATCTGCATCACGGTCAGTTCGCTGGCCAGGGGAAAGCTGATGCCGATCAGCGTGGTCGGCAGCAACAGCGCAACGGCGCAGATCAGGAAGAATGAGACGTCACCTCCCAGAAGCTCCTGCGCCGGGACTGGAACGAGGCCTGATACGATGGGAGACAGCACTGCTTCCACTGTGCGCGCCTTGCCGAGGATTCCAATGGTCAGCGTGGCCGCAACCGCGATGAGCAGCTGCGTCACGGCGAAGTATCGCAGCAATTGATCCTTGCGCGGTGCGAGCAGCCTCGCGCAGATCAGGGCGCCGATCACCAGCCCAAGCAGGTAAACGCCGAGCATGCCCGAGAAGGCGTACACACTCGAGGTGCTGACATTGGTCAGGAAGCGGAACCAGACGACTTCATAGGCGATGGACACGAATCCGGAGCACGCGAAGATCCCGATGAGGATGGACGTCCCGCGATGCCCCGGCCCGGCGGTCTGCATCGGCGCTTCCGCCGCGACCGGCGACAGGGGGCTTGTGCCGCGCGCGAGGAGCAGGGCCACGCCGCCGACGCAGACATACAGGCCTGCTGCGACCAGGCTCGATCCTGTGATCCCCCAGAGGCCCATCAGGACAAAGCCGACGGCCAGGGTGCCAATCGCGGCGCCCAGGGTGTTGAACCCGTAGAGCAGGCCGATGCGATTGGCGAGGTCGGTTTGCGTGCGGGTCAGGAATTTCACGAGGAAGGGCAGGGTCGCGCCCATCAGCATCGTCGGCAGCGACAGGATGGCGAGCGACAGCGCGACCATGAGCGGCAACCGGAGTGGAGACTCCAGGTCCAGCATGGGCGACAGCCAGCCCACCCATGTCGACCAGTGCGACAGGAACGCGGTCACCGCCAGGCAGACGACGGCGAGCGCGAGTTCGAGAAACCCGTAGATTTTCAGGGGGCGCCTGACGGTGTCGGTGATCCGGCCCCCGACGGCGCTGCCCAGCGAGAGGCCAAAGAAGAAGCTCGCCACCGTGACGCTCACGGAGACGGTCGCGCTTCCCAGCACGAATTGCAGTTGCTTGAACCAGAGAACTTGGAGGATCAGGGATGCCGCGCCCGACGCCAGGAAGATAGTGGTGACCAGAACCCGGTTCTTCAGGCTTATGGCGTCTCGAACACCATCACGATTGGGCACTGGACAGGCCTCCCATTGATCGGGAGAACTGGTACGGCAAATGCCGTTAATATTGCCCTTATGGGGCGGTCTACTGGCGTTTGCGCTGCCGCGGGCGCAGCTGCTCCGGGAGCTTCCCAAGGCGATTCCTAAGGCGACTCCCAAGGCGCTCCTCCCGGGAGCCTGATCGATCGCCATCCGCCGGCGGGGCTAGCATGACATTGCGTCAAGGCTGATATAAGCAGCATTGGACGTTATATGTCTGCGGAGATTGCGTATGAAGGTGATAGGCCTCGCGGGCTGGAGCGGAGCCGGCAAGACCACCCTGCTGTCGCGGGTGATCCCCTATCTGCTTGGCCGGGGCTTGCGCGTCTCCGTGATCAAGCACGCCCATCACGAATTCGATGTCGACGTGCCCGGCAAGGACTCCTGGGTGCACCGGCAGGCCGGCGCGACGGAGGTGCTGGTATCCTCGACGCGGCGCTGGGCGCTGATGCACGAGCTGCGCGGAGCTCAGGAGCCGCGGCTGCCGGAACTGCTCGCCAAGATGGCGCAGGTCGATCTGGTCGTGGTTGAGGGATTCAAGCGCGAGCCGGTCAACAAGATCGAGGTTTATCGCGCCGCCAACGGCAAGCCGCTGCTGTTCCCCGACGACCCGCGCGTGGTCGGGATCGCCAGTGACGTCGCAGTCGAAACCAGGCTGCCGGTCGTGCATCTCGATGACATCGAGGACGTCGCCGAATTGATGCTGCGCTCGGCTATTCCGGTCGACGATGTGCTGGCTGCGGCCGCGGCGGAAAGCTGACAAGGCGAGAAAGTGCCGCCGTTGACGATGCATGACGGCTTCGCCATGGTCGAACCATGACCACGACAAAGCTCGATCTCACCGGCCTGAAATGCCCGCTCCCCGCGCTGAAGACGCGCAAGGCGCTGAAGAGCGTGACCGCGGGTGATTTCCTCGAAGTGCACTGCACCGATCCGCTTTCGGTGATCGATATCCCGGCCCTCATCCAGGAGACCGGCGACAAGGTCGAAATCACCGAGCGAAGCGACGTCCGGATCGTTTTCCTGATCGAAAAGGCGAATGGAACGATAGATAACCCAAATGCTGCAGCGCCGCGTATGCGCTAGATCCGGCCTGATATCTACCTTTTGCCAATCGACACCTATTTTCCATTCTGCGCGAATTGATAATCTCCGCCGGGTTGCGGAGATGGAGGTGCGCCCGGATTTGGGCACACCGACGGACGGCGGTCGGCCTGCGTCCAGATCACGGGCTGCACGGCTGGGCATATCCGGTCGTATTGGGGGTTAGCATTTGCGGAATGCGCGTGGTTGGTCCCGGCGCATCGAGGAAATGTGCGGAGCAGTCGCCTGACGGTGACCGCAAAGGGCTGAGACGGGATCGAAGACGCAGATGCGCCTGACGTAACGGCGGCTGCAGGGGAGGAGTCAATGACCACAGTGAGCAGCGCCGAACGCGTATCCGCGGCAGGCGCAGGTTTCCTCGACAAGGAACACACGATCGCGACCGCCGGCTTCAACCGCTGGCTGGTGCCGCCGGCGGCGCTGTGCATCCATCTGTGCATCGGCATGGCCTATGGCTTCTCGGTGTTCTGGCTGCCGCTGTCGCGCGCGATCGGGCTGACCGCGCCGAAGGCTTGCCCCGATATCTCGCTGATGCAGGAATTGTTCACGACGACCTGTGACTGGAAGGTCGCGAGCCTGGGGTGGATGTTCACCCTGTTCTTCGTGGTGCTCGGCGTCGCCGCCGCGGTATGGGGCGGCTGGCTCGAGAAGGTCGGGCCGCGCAAGGCCGGCTTCGTCGCCGCGCTGTGCTGGTGCGGCGGCCTCGTGCTCGGCGCCATCGGCATCTACTTCCATCAGCTCTGGCTGATGTGGCTCGGCTCCGGCGTGATCGGCGGCATCGGTCTCGGCCTCGGCTACATCTCGCCGGTGTCGACGCTGGTGAAGTGGTTCCCCGATCGCCGCGGCATGGCGACCGGCATGGCCATCATGGGTTTCGGCGGTGGCGCGATGATCGGCGCGCCGCTCGCTGACCGGCTGATGACCTACTTCAAGACGCCCACCTCGGTCGGCGTCTGGGAAACCTTCCTGGCCATGGCGGTCATCTATTTCGTGTTCATGATGATCGGCGCCTTCCGCTATCGCCTGCCGCCGTCTGGCTGGCAGCCGGACGGCTGGACACCGCCGTCCAAGACCAACGCGATGATCTCGACCAAGAACGTCCATCTCGGCAATGCGCACAAGACGCCGCAATTCTGGCTGATCTGGTGGGTGCTGTGCTTGAACGTGTCGGCGGGTATCGGCGTGATCGGCATGGCTTCGCCGATGCTGCAGGAGATCTTCGCCGGCAAGCTGATCGGGCTGCCCAACGTTCCCTTCAACGGGCTCGACGTATCGCAGAAGGCACAAATCGCGGCGATCGCCGCAGGCTTCGCCGGCCTGCTGTCGCTGTTCAACATCGGCGGCCGCTTCTTCTGGGCGTCGCTGTCGGACAAGATCGGCCGCAAGAACACCTATTACACGTTCTTCGTGCTCGGCATCGTACTTTACGCGCTGGCGCCGACCTTTGCCGTGATGGGATCGAAGCTGCTGTTCGTGCTCGGCTTCGGCATCATCCTGTCGATGTATGGCGGCGGCTTCGCCACGGTGCCGGCCTATCTCGCCGACATGTTCGGCACCCAGTTCGTCGGCGCGATCCATGGCCGTCTGCTGACGGCGTGGTCGACCGCGGGCATCATCGGTCCGGTGGTGGTGAATTACATCCGTGAATTCCAGCTGGCTGCCGGCGTGCCGCGCGATCAGCTCTACAACACCACGATGTATATCCTGTGCGGCATGCTGATCGCCGGCTTCATCTGCAACTACATGATCAAGCCGGTCGATCCGAAGTGGCACATGAGCGATGCGGAAGTGGCGAAGCTGCAGGCGGCGACGGCGACCGGCGGCAACGGCGCGACCGGATCGTTCGGCATCGGCAAGGGCGGTCTGGACGGCAGGGCGGCGCTGTTCTGGCTGTTCGTCGGCATTCCGCTGGCCTGGGGTATCTACATGACGCTGCTCAGCGCGGTCAAAATCCTCTGATCGCGATCATCAACGCCGCGGGCCGCCGATTCCCGGCGCCCGCGGCATTCGCTCTATTTCATGAACAGAAATCGGATTGGGGGATATCAATGTTTCGCACCCGGATTTGCCTTGCCGCCGCGCTGCTCGCCCTAGGGTTGCATGCCGCGTCGGCCCAGACCGCGGCACCGACAGCACCGGCACCGGCCGCCACCACCACGGCCAAGCCGTCGAAGATCAAGCTGACGATGGAGAAACTGAAGGCGATGAAGGAGCAGTGGCGCGCCAACAAGCCCAAGCTCAAGGCCTGCCGCAAAGAGGTGAAGCAGAAGGGACTGACCGGCGACGACCGCTGGTTCTATATCTCGGACTGCATGGCCAAGAGCTGACCCCGTCCGGTTCGCCGTCACGGCGTGCGGCTCGGTCGACGAGAGAGCCAACACGAAAATCAAGTCAGTAACGCTGTCGCATTACTGCAAATAAGGTTGAGGCGTCGGACATCAGGAAGGCGTTATGGCTGTGCTGTCCGCATGCGAGAAGGAGTATCGCGGCGACTACTACACCCAGAAGCAGGCAACACATGGAGGCCTAGCCATGTCACGTCACAACAAGATGCCGCCGATCCCGCCCGCCAATCGCAGCAACAGGGGAACGGGCGGCGAAGCGGACGTCAAGAAGGATACCTCATCGAAGAAGGCGGTCGATAACTTTGCGGAGCAAGGCGACACCGCCAACGTCAAGCAGAACACAACCAACGCCGGTTTTTTCAAGGGGCGTAGGGTCAAGTAGTTGGCCGAAGCACTGCTGGCGTCGGAGAGGGGCGTGATGACTTCTCTTTGAATCGTCATCGCACTCAATCTTCTTCTTTGCGCATGATCTCGCGCTAACACCCTCGCGTCTGTCGCGAGGGAAAGCCGGTTTCCACTCTTCCAGATCATCCCCTAACCCGCCGGCGATGGCCTCACTCCGCAGCCGCGGGTGTCGCCTTGGCGGGCTCGAGCGCCGCGGCGATTGCCTCGTCGACGCGCTCCAGCCAGATGAACTCCAGCTTGGCGCGGGCGCCGGCGGGGATGTCGTCATAGTCGCGCTTGTTGCGCGCCGGCAGCATTACCCGGGTCAGGCCGGCGGCCGCGGCGGCGACCACCTTTTCCTTGATGCCGCCGACCGGCAGCACGAGGCCGCGCAGCGAGATCTCGCCGGTCATCGCGGTGTCGCTGCGCACGGTACGATCGGTCAACAGCGAGGTGAGGGCGGTGAACATCGCGACACCCGCGCTCGGGCCGTCCTTCGGCGTGGCGCCGGCGGGAACGTGGACGTGGATGTCGCTCTTCTCGAACACGGCGGGATCGATGCCGAGTTGCGTCGCGCGGCTCTTCACCAGCGTCAACGCGGCCTGCACGCTCTCGCGCATCACGTCGCCGAGCTGTCCGGTGATCATCAGCGCGCCGCGGCCCGGCGTGCGCGAGGCCTCGATGAACAGGATGTCGCCGCCGACCGGCGTCCAGGCAAGCCCGGTGGCAACGCCCGGGATGCTGGTGCGCATCGCGATCTCGTTCTCGAACCTCGGTTGGCCGAGCAGCGACACGATATCCTTCGGTGCGATCGTGACATGGCTCGTGCTGCCATCGGCGATCTGCACCGCGACGTTGCGCAGCACCTTGCCGATCTCGCGCTCCAGATTGCGGACGCCAGCCTCGCGGGTGTAGCTCTTGATGATCAGCCGCAGCGCGTCCGGTTCGATCTCGGCCTGCTCGGCCTTGATTCCGTTGGCCTCGAGCTGGCGGCGCACCAGGTAGCGCTTGGCGATCTCGAGCTTCTCGTCCTCGGTGTAGCCGGGAAGGCTGATCAGCTCCATGCGGTCGAGCAGCGGCCCGGGGACGCCGTCGAGCATGTTGGCGGTGGCGATGAAGACGACGCGCGAAAGGTCGAACGGCACGCCGAGGTAATTGTCGCGGAAGGTCGAGTTCTGCTCGGGGTCGAGCACCTCTAACATCGCGGCCGACGGATCACCCTGGATGCCGCGGCCCATCTTGTCGATCTCGTCCAGCATCATCACGCAATTGCGCGCACCGGCCTTCTTGATCGCCTGGATGATATTGCCGGGCAGCGCGCCGATATAGGTGCGGCGGTGGCCACGGATTTCGGCCTCGTCATGCACGCCACCGAGGCTGACACGAACGAACGGCCGCGACATCGCGCGCGCGATCGATTGGCCGAGCGAGGTCTTGCCGACGCCGGGCGGCCCGAGGAAGCAGAGGATCGGCGCCTTGCCGCCGGGCGCGAGCTTGCGCACCGCGAGATATTCGATGATGCGGCTCTTGATCTTCTCCAGGCCATAATGGTCCTGGTCGAGGATCTTGCGCGCTTCGGCGATGTCGATCGGCTTCTCCTCCGGAATGCTCCAGGGCAGGTCGATCAGCCAGTCGAGATAGCTGCGCACCATGCCGGATTCGGCCGCCGCCTCCGGCATCCGCTCGTAACGGCGCAATTCCTTCTGCGCCTGGCTCTCGGCCTCCGGCGGCATCTTGGCATCCGCAATCGCCTTGGTCAGCTCGGCGACCTCGGCGGCCTTGCCGTCGCCCTCGCCGAGCTGGCGCTGGATGGTCGCCATCTGCTCGCGCAGGATCGCCTCGCGCTGCCGCTCGTCGAACACCGCCTTGGTCTTCTGCCCGATCTCCTGGCTCAGCCTGAGCACCTCGATGCGCTCGGCGAGATGCCGCGAGACCTTGTCCATCCGTGCCACGAGATCGACGGTCTCGAGGATGTCCTGCTTCTCCGCCGGCTTGATGTCCATATAGGAGGTCGCGAGGTCGGCGAGCGTCGCCGGCGAGGTCGTGCCCTGCAGCGCGGCGATCAACTCGGGCGGCGTCTGCGGCAGCAATTGCGCGGCCTCCAGCGCCTGGCGCTGCAGATTAAGGAAGCGCGCCTCGATCTCCGGCGAGGTGGTGGTCGGCTCGGGAATCTGGAGCACGCGGGCGGCGAGGAACGGCGTGCCGGGCAGATAGTCGAGCACGCGCATGCGCTGCACGCCCTGGCAGACCAGGTGATGGCTGTCGTCGGCGCCGGTGATGTAGCGCACGATGTTGGCGACGGTGCCGACACGGTAGAGCCCGTCGGGGCCGGGATCGTTGGCTTCGGGATCACGCTGCAGCAGGATGCCGATCGGCCGCTGCTCCCGCACCGCCTGCTGGGCGGCGGCAATCGAGGTTGCGCGCGCGATCGTGATCGGGATGATGACGTCCGGAAACAGCACGGTGTTGCGCACCGGGACGATGATCGTCGCGTCGCTCGGGATCGGCGCCGAGTTCGCCGGATTTGAAATGTCTGAAGCGGCCATGTCGAAATCCCTCAGCTCGATTTTCCGAGCCGCAGACCGACGCAGCCATGCGCGGCAAAGCGGCTGATGGTGTAGCGGCCGGTCGGCAGCGCGATGCGGCGCTCGAAGCGGCCCTGCGGCAGCTCGAGGCGCAGGATGCGGGCGTTGCGGAGTTCAGCGGGCAAGATGCGGCGGCCGGAGATCACCAGCGTGCCGCCGTCGAGCGCGGCCTCGACCTCGTCGGGGTCGACCCCCGGTAGCGCGACCAGGATCAGGATCTCCTCCTCGGTCTCGATCACGTCCATCGGCGGTTCCCAGCTCGGCTCGCTGCCGCCCGCGCGCGGGTGCAAATTGAGGAAGCTCTGGTGCAACCGTTCGGCGCGGGCGAGCGCCTCGATCGCATCCGTCAGCATCCAGTTGATCTGATCCTTGGGCCGCATCGCCACTCTCCACGTCGCATTTACAGGCGAGGTTACCGGTCTTGCCGCCGACCGTAAACCGGCCCCTCGTGCCGCCGATCGAGGGTAAAATTGTCCGAAATCTCGCGATTTGCGGCATGGCGCGCGATGCGCCGCCGCACTCTGCCCGGACCGGAATGGCTCGATGTTCGGATCGCCGCCTACAGCCAGCCGGAACGTCGGAATTGCCAGAACAGCCCGCCGCATGCGACCAGCATCAGGCCCATCACGACGAAATAGCCGTACTCCCATTGTAGCTCCGGTATGTACTTGAAATTCATGCCGTAGATACCGGCGACGGCGGTCGGCACCGCAACGATCGCAAGCCATGAGGCGAGCTTCTTGGAGATCGCCGTTTCCTGCGCCTGACCGACGAGCAGGCTTGCCTCAAACGCAAAGGCGAGCACTTCGCGCAGCGAGTCGATCCGCTCCTGGATGGTGCGGACGTGATCCGTGACGTCGCGGAACAGGGGCCGCATCGTGTCGCGCACCATCGGCAAGTCGTCGCGTTCCAGCCTGCGGCAGACCTCCACCAGCGGTCCAATCGCGTTGCGCAGCCGGAGCAGATCCCGCCGCAGCAGATAGAGCCGCTCGATCTGCGCCCGCGTCATCGCGCTCGCCAGCACTTCCGCCTCCATCGCCTCGACCTCGTCCTGGATCGTCTCGAGCACCGGCGAGTAGTTGTCGACGATGAAATCGAGGATGGCATAGAGGATGTAGTCCTCGCCCCGGGCGAGCGCGCGCGGGCAGCTCTCGCAGCGCTCCCTGACCCGCGTGTAGGACGTCGAGGCGCCGTGTCGGACCGAGACGATGTATCCCTCGCCGACGAACAGATGCGTCTCGCCGAATGCGATACTTTCGCCGTCGAGCTGCGCGGTGCGGGCCACGATGAACAGCGCATCGCCGTATTGCTCGATCTTCGGTCGCTGATGCGCGTGATCCGCATCTTCGATGGCCAGGTCGTGCAGCTGGAATTGCCGCTGCAAGCTGCTGAGTATTGCCATATCGGGTTCGTGCAGGCCGATCCACACGACGTGATCCGGCTTGTTGCGCCAGTCCGCCGCTTCATCGATCCCGATATTGGCAACGCGCCGTCCCTCGACGTAGACGCCTGCCGCGATGACGCCATCAGAGTGGACGGGCCCGGCGGTTGCGACAGTTGGCGATGCGAGGTTCATGGTCTCCACCCTCGACGCGGTTATCGAATCCGCTTGATGACAATTCGTGATCAAAAAGGCTAGCACCGAATGGGCGCTGGTCAACACGCGCGGGTCCGTCCTGTTCCGACGGTCCGTGGGCACCCCGTCACAGCAGGCGGCGCGGCTGGTCTTTATACGGCGCCTATGCCGCACCGCGGCGGGCCCTCTCGAATTCCTACGGTCTTGCCAGCATGTTTGGCCTGACGCGGTGCGCTCGCGCGCCTCCAACAGGAAGGTGGGACATGACCTTGCTCCATTACCACGATGCCCGGTCGCATGGTTCGGTCGGCGCCATGCCGGCGACGCTGCGGCGGGCGATCCGGCGGATCGGCCTCGCCTTCAGGACCGTTCACCGCGCCATCGCCGCCGCCAAGATCCACCGGCTGCGCAACGAGCTGTTGCTGCATCGCGGCCATGAGGATTGGGCACGCACCCATCTCCATGTCGGCATGCTCGGCGGCGATGCCGAGAAATATCCCCGCCCGCCGGTCGTGCTCGGCGAGAAGTGGGACTATTGAGATGCGCGCGGCTTCATTCATCTCTGCCCTGCTGCGTCGCGCCGCGGAGGGACTGCTCAAATTCCTCGCCTGGATCGGCGAGGAGCCGATCAGAGGCTACCGGCCCGAGGCGCATTACATGCGCGGCCCAGGACCGGCGTGGCGGGCCAAGCATCAGCCGGGTCAGGTGGCTTCGCTTCGCCGCATCAGGTGATCGAGCAGATTCATCGGGAGCGGGAAGACCACGGTCGATGAGCGTTCGCCGGCGATGTCATGGAGCGCCGCGAAATAGCGGAGCTGCATCGCCTGCGGCTCCTGGGCGAGGATCCGGCCGGCCTCGACGAGCTTCTCGGCGGCCTGCTGCTCACCCATCGCGTTGATCACCTTGGCGCGGCGCAACCGTTCCGCCTCGGCCTGCTTGGCGATCGCCCGCACCATGGTTTCGTTGAGATCGATATCCTTGATCTCGACCGCGGTGACCTTGATGCCCCAGACGTCGGTCTGCTTGTCGAGGGTCTCCTGGATATCGGCGTTCAACTTGTCGCGTTCCGCCAGCATCTCGTCGAGCTCGTGCTTGCCGAGCACCGAGCGCAGCGTGGTCTGGGCAAGCTGGCTGGTCGCAGCCATGTAGTCGCCGACCTTGATGATGGCGCGTTCGGGATCGACGATGCGGAAGTAGAGGACAGCGTTGACCTTGACCGAGACGTTGTCGCGGGAAATCACGTCCTGCGGCGGCACGACCTGCACCATCACCCTGAGATCGACCTTCACGAGCTGCTGCACCACCGGAATCAGGATGATGAGCCCCGGGCCCTTCACCCCGGTAAAGCGGCCGAGCGTGAAGATGACGCCGCGCTCGTATTCGCGCAGCACGCGCACGGCCTGGGTCAGGAAGATGATGACAAGCAGGACGACCGCCGCATAGGTGAAATAATCAAGCATCATGCTGTACCTCCTTCGCCGGCGGAAGCCGGCGCACGCCGCACCACCAGCGTCAAATCGACGATGTTGGCCACCTGGACCTTCTCTCCGGCCTTGAACGCCTCGGTGCCGCGCGCCTGCCAGCGTTCGCCGTTGGTGAAGACGTGACCTGATGTCTCGGACCAGTCGAGCACCTCGGCCGATAACCCGCGCATGGCTTGCGCACCTGTCCGCAGCGGACCGTTACGCGCGCGGCGCAACGCCCCGAGCACGACCAGAATGAGACCTGCGAACATCGCCGCAACAATGCCGATGAGCGGCCATGACAGATGGTATCCGGGCGCCTCGATCCGAAATAGCATGGCGGCGCCGAGGACAAAGGCGACGATGCCTCCGAGGCCGATCACGACGGTCGGGTTGAAGGCTTCGATCGCGAGCAGCGCCATCCCGACCAGCATCAAGGCGAAGCCGGCATAGTTGATCGGCAACATGTTGAGCGCATATAGGCCAAGTAGCAGGCAGATCGTGCCGACCACTCCGGGCGCCACGGCGCCGGGGGACATGAATTCGAAGATCAGGCCGTAGATGCCGACCATCAGGAGCACGAATGCGATGTTGGGGTCGGTGATCACAGCAAGCACGCGCGAGATCCAGTTGGGATCGAGGGCTTCGATCACGGCATCCTTGGTCGTCAGCCGTTGCGTCTTGCCGCCGGCGAGCTCCACTGTCCGGCCGTCGATCTGCCTGAGCAGGTCGGCCGGATCATGTGCGGTGAACTCGATGACATGGGCTTGCAGCGCGGCATTGGCGGAGAGGGTGGCGGCATCGCGGACCGCCTTCTCGGCCCAGTCGGCATTACGGCCGCGCAGTTCGGCGAGGCTGCGGATGAAGGCGACGGCATCATTCGTCATCTTCGCCGTCATGGTATCCTTGGTCGTGGGCGGGTTGCCGCCGTCCTTCTGGTCCTTGCCGTCCTTGTCCGGGGTGCCGCCCGGCAGACTCGGCATCGGGCCGATCTGCACCGGCGTCGCGGCGCCGATATTGGTGCCGGGCGCCATCGCAGCGAGATGGGTCGCATAGAGAATGTAGGTCCCGGCGCTCGCGGCATGGGCGCCGGAGGGCGCAACATAGCCGACGACGGGGATGGGTGAGGCCAGCACGTCGGTGATGATCTCGCGCATGCTGGTGCTGAGACCGCCCGGCGTATTCAGCCGCAGAATGACGATCTCGGCGCGCCGCTCGGCGGCCTTCGCCAGGCCGTCCTTGACGTAGCTGGCCGATGCCGGCCCGATCGCTCCATCGATCGAAATGGTCAGGGCAAGACGGTTGTTGTCCGCGGCCGTACCGGGACCAATGGAAACAACCAGAGCGACCAGGGTGATCGCCACAACGAGAGCCGCCTTGAAGGTCTGCACGGCAAGCACTCCCTTGCCGTGGATATGGGATGGCGTTCCGGAACCTCAATATGGCGCGGTGTCACGGACGTGGGGCTGATTCCATTGTGCGTTGCGATGGCGGGCGTCGGGTCGGTAAGGCTCACTGCGCGGCGGCGAGGTACTCGTCGGCAAGCTCAGCCATCGCCTGCGCGACCTCGGCCTTTGCCGTTGTACCCAGCTGAACGATCGGCAGTCGTGTCGCCGGCTGCATGAAGCCCAACAGCGTCAGTGCGAATTTCAGGGCGGCGGGATGTTCGCGCTCCAGCATGGTCGCGAGCGGCACCAGGCGCTGATGCAGCTCACGCGCCTGGTACAGGCGGCCCTCACGCAGATGCCGGGCCACCGCCACGCATAGATCGGGCGCGACGTTCGATACCGATGAGATGCAGCCATCACCGCCGGCGGCCATATAGGCGAGCGACACCGTGTCGTCGCCGGTCAGCATCCGGAACGTCGACGGCAGGCGTGGACGCAGGCGCCTGAGGCGGGCGACATCGCTGCTGCTGTCGCGCAATCCGATGAAGCGTGGCGATGCTGCGAGCTCGACCAGCATCTCGTCTGCCAGCTCCTTCACCGTCCGTGCCGGGATGTCGTGCAGGATAACAGGCAATGCCGTGGCGTCCACGACGGCGCGGAAATGCGCCGCCATGCCCCGTGGCATCGGCTTGTTGTAATACGGCACGACCGACATGATCGCATCGGCGCCGGCCGCTTCCGCCGCGCGCGTGAACGTGACGGCGCGATCCGTCGCATTCGATCCGGCGCCGGCGATGATGCGGACCCGCCTGCGCGCGACGTGGGCTGCGATGCGAACCAGCTCCGCGCGTTCCGCGAGCTCGAGCGTCGAGCTCTCACCGGCGGTCTCGCCGACCACCAACGCCGAGGCGCCGGCCGCGATCTGACGCTCGCACAGCCGGCCGAACGCATCGGTGTCGATTTCGTCTCGATGGTTGAAGGGGGACGGAAGATCGGGGATGAAGCCCGACAGCCATGCCGCCGAATCCGCTTTCGCAGTCATGGGGGTGGCTCAGGCCACGCGGCTTGCGGAGAGGGGCGCGGTCTCGCCGCGCATGTCGAGCTCGAGCTCGCGCGACAGCTCGACGATCATTTCGGGGTGCTGGCCGTTCTCGAACAGCGCGTATTTGACGGCTTGGGCGCGGTTGACGAACAGACCGCCATAGAGGCCGTTCTGCTGCTGGGCGACCCACTGGCCGCGGTGGTTGCGGCCGATGAAGACGATGGTGGACGCTGCGCTACACGAGGGAGGTTCGACGAGTTTCACGATTGCAGTCCTTCAGGTGGAAATCACGCGTTCAATGTCTGTATTGCCGGATATGAAATCGAGCGCGGCGGACGGCCGACTTCATAGGAGCGGCATAGGATTTGAGGGGTGGGCTTAGATGTGCTGGACGATGCCGGTGCGGAGCGCGCACAGCGCGACATAGGCGGTCATCTCGTCCCAGTGATTGAGGTTTGCGGAAAACGGCATCTCGCGCTTGACGAGCCCGGCGAATGCGCAGATCAGCGCCGACATCCACAGCAGCGCGACGATCCCCCTGCCGAAGCCCGCGCCGGCGAACACGGCAAAGCCGATCATGATGGCAATCCGGAAACCGAACCGAACCATGACCTGGACCGACTGCAGCTGCTGCGGCAGTTGTTTTGCGTTCACGACGGCGCCGCCATCAGCCGATATTGTCGACGAGAAGCGGCTCGTAAAGCGAGCTGGTGTTACGATGGACGGTCGGGACGCTGGTGCGGTTCTCGGGCGTCGAGATCCGCTGCGCCTCGACGAAGCCGCTGAGAATTGCGAGCGCGAGATCCGCATGGTGGGTTTCGATCGACTGGTCGAGCCAGTCGGGCAGCTCGCGTTCGCGCGACAGCGCGCAGTGCCACTCGCCCTCGTCATAGACCAGGCGGCGGATCTGCCATTGCGGCAGCTCGAGGTCGAGCAGCGCGATCGCTGCATCAGTCCATGCGCCGGACTGGATCAGGCGCTCGACACGGGCGCTCTTGCCGCTCTGTCCGGCCGACGGAAACCGCCGGCAGGTCTGGCTGACGATGTCGGCCATGAACTCGGCGGTGACTGCATAGGCGTCGCGCAGCCGTTCGCCGAGATCGGTGGAGGTGGGTTGGGATAGCACGGACATGGCGTCATCTCGTCGAAGATGCGGCCGAAGATATTGGCCGCAGGCCCAAAATGGCCGGATAGCCATTTGAAAACGAGATGAGCCGAGGGACGGAGATATAGGGATTCCATAAAGACCAAACCGTCGTCCCGGCGAAGGCCGGGACCCATAACCACCGAATTTGGTTGTTGCGTCACGCTGGGGCCCCAGCCATCGCAAAAATTTCGCCCTGTGGTTATGGGTCCCGGCCTTCGCCGGGACGACGGCTGAGAACGTGGCCGGCACTTTGCCACTTATAGGATTCCTATAACGTCCTTATGCGTCACATCTCGAAAACCTATGCCCCGGATGGCACCTCACGGTCATCCGGCGCGGAGCGCTTATACGGTCGCCCGCGCCCCTTGGACGCATAGGAGTCTCTCATGATGGACATTCTCATGGCGGCGCTCGCGATCGGCTTCTTCGCGGCCGGCATCGGCTACGCCTACGCCTGCGAACGGCTGTAAGGGAGGCGGCGATGATCTTCGATTACTCGCTCGCCGGCCTCGTCTCGCTCGGCCTGCTGTTCTACCTCACCTACGCACTGCTGCGGCCCGAACGCTTCTAGGCGGTTCGCGATGTCAGCGCTCTGCACAATTCTGTTGGCCGACGCGGTGCTGACCGGGCTGTTGCTCGGCATGTTCGCGTCGCTGCTGCGCTTCGCACCCATTCGAAAGGTTTGACGCAATGACCGTCATCGGTTGGATTCAAATTATTCTGTTCTGCGCGATCGTGGTCGCGCTGGTCAAACCGCTCGGCTGGTACATGACCCGCGTGTTCAACGGCGAGCGCACCTTCCTCTCACCCGTGCTGCGCCCGGTCGAGCGCGGCATCTACTGGGTCGGCGGCGTCGACGAGCGGCGCGAGCAGCACTGGCTGACCTATACGGTCGCGATGCTGCTGTTCCATGTCGGCGGCTTCACGCTCATCTACGGCCTGATGCGGCTGCAGGCGGTGCTGCCGTTCAATCCGGCCGGCCAGACGGCGGTTGCCGAGGATCTCTCCTTTAACACCGCGATCTCCTTCATCACCAACACCAACTGGCAGAACTACGGCGGCGAGAGCACGCTGTCCTATCTGGTCCAGATGCTCGGCCTGACCCACCAGAACTTCCTGTCGGCGGCGACCGGCATCGCGCTGGCGATGGCGCTGATCCGCGGCTTCACCCGCTCGTCGATGCGCACGGTCGGCAATTTCTGGGTCGACGTTACGCGCTGCACGCTTTACGTCCTGCTGCCGATCTGCATCGTCTATGCGCTGTTCCTGGTCTGGCAGGGCATGCCGCAGACGTTAGGTGCCTATGTCGACGCCACCACGCTAGAGGGCGGCAAGCAGACCATCGCGCTCGGACCGGTTGCTTCGCAGGTTGCGATCAAGATGCTCGGCACCAATGGCGGCGGCTTCTTCAACGCCAACGCCGCGCATCCGTTCGAGAACCCGACCGCGCTGTCGAACCTCGTGCAAATGATTTCGATCTTCGCGCTCGGCGCTGCGATGACCAATGTGTTCGGCCGCATGGTCGGCAACGAGCGCCAGGGCTGGGCGATCTTCGCCGTGATGGGCATCCTGTTCGTCGCCGGCGTCACCGTCACCTATTGGGCGGAAGCCAACGGCACCTCGGCGCTGCAGGCGCTGGGTCTCACCGGCGGCAACATGGAGGGCAAGGAGGTCCGCTTCGGCATCGTCGCGTCCTCGCTGTTCGCCGTTGTCACCACGGCTGCGTCCTGCGGTGCGGTCAACGCCATGCATGACAGTTTCACCGCGCTCGGCGGCATGATCCCGCTGATCAACATGCAGCTCGGCGAGGTCATCATCGGGGGCGTCGGCGCCGGCTTCTACGGCATGCTGCTGTTCGTCGTGCTGGCGATCTTCGTCGCCGGCCTGATGGTCGGCCGCACCCCGGAATATGTCGGCAAGAAGATCGAGGCGCGCGAGGTCAAGATGGCGATGCTCGCGATCCTGGTGCTGCCGCTGATGTATCTCGGCTGGACCGCGGTCGGCGTGGTGCTGCCGTCGGCGGTGGCCTCGATGGCCAATGCCGGCCCGCACGGCTTCACCGAGGTGCTGTATGCCTACACGTCCGCGACCGGCAACAACGGCTCGGCGTTCGCGGGCCTCACCGGCAACACGCTGTTCTACAATCTGACGCTCGCCTCGGCGATGTTTGTCGGCCGCTTCTTCATGATCGTGCCGGCGATGGCGATCGCGGGATCGCTGGTCGAGAAGAAGTCGATCCCGGCCTCGGCGGGCACCTTCCCGACCACCGGCGGGCTGTTCGTCGGCCTCGTCATCGGCGTGATCCTGATCATCGGCGGTCTCACTTTCTTCCCGGCGCTCGCGCTCGGGCCGATCGTCGAGCACCTCGCCATGAACGCCAACACCCTGTTCTGATTGAATACGTCCGGAGTGACATCCATGGAAACCATGAAACTGCAGAAGCAGGTGACGGCGTCGACCATGCTCGACCCGAAGATCCTGGTGCCGGCGATCTGGTCGGCTTTCGTCAAGCTCGATCCACGGCTGATGATGAATAACCCGGTGATGTTCGTGGTGGAGGTGGTGGCCGCATTGACCACAATCATCTTCGTACGCGATCTCGTCACCGGCGGCGCCAACCTAGGCTTCACCTTCCAGATCATCCTCTGGCTCTGGTTCACGGTGCTGTTCGCCAACTTCGCCGAAGCCGTCGCCGAGGGCCGCGGCAAGGCGCAGGCGGAGTCGCTGAAGAAGACCCGCACCGAGAGCCAGGCCAAGCTGTTGACCGGCACCGATCGGACCTATCGCATGGTGCCCGGCACCTCGCTGAAGGTCGGCGATATCGTGCTGGTCGAGGCCGGCGACAACATCCCGTCCGACGGCGAGGTGATCGAAGGTGTCGCCTCGGTCAACGAGGCCGCCATCACCGGCGAATCCGCACCTGTTATCCGCGAGTCCGGCGGCGACCGTTCGGCGGTCACCGGCGGCACCCAGGTGCTGTCCGATTGGATCCGCGTCCGCATCACCGCGGCTCAGGGTTCGACCTTCATCGATCGCATGATCCGCCTGGTGGAGGGCGCCGAGCGGCAGAAGACGCCGAACGAGATCGCGCTCAACATCCTGCTCGCGGGCCTCACCATCATCTTCGTGTTCGCGACGGTGACGATCCCGAGCTATGCGGCCTATGCCGGCGGTTCGATCTCGGTCGTGGTGCTGGTGGCGCTGTTCGTCACGCTGATCCCGACCACGATCGGCGCGCTGCTGTCGGCGATCGGTATCGCCGGCATGGACCGCCTGGTGCGGTTCAATGTGCTGGCGATGTCCGGCCGCGCGGTGGAAGCAGCCGGCGACGTCGATACGCTGCTCCTGGACAAGACCGGCACCATCACGCTCGGCAACCGCCAGGCGACCGCGTTCCGTCCGATCCGTGACGTCACCGAACAGGACCTCGCCGACGCGGCACAACTCGCCTCGCTCGCCGATGAGACGCCGGAAGGCCGCTCGATCGTGGTGCTCGCCAAAGAGAAGTACGGCATTCGCGGCCGCGACATGCATGAGCTTGCCGCGACCTTCGTGCCGTTCACGGCGCAGACCCGGATGAGCGGCATCGATGCCGGCACCTCGTCGGTCCGCAAGGGTGCGGTCGACGCCATCCTCGCCTATGTCGATGGCGGTTCGCCCCGCACCGTCGCGTCGGGCAACACCGTCCGCGCGGTCGCAGCGACGATGAGCGCCGAAGCCCGCGAGATCCAGGCGATTGCCGACGAGATCGCCAAGGCCGGCGGCACGCCGCTGGCGGTGGCCAAGGACGGCAAGCTGCTCGGCGTCGTGCACCTCAAGGACATCGTCAAGGGCGGCATCCGCGAGCGCTTTGCCGAATTGCGCCGCATGGGCATCCGCACCGTGATGATCACCGGCGACAACCCGATGACCGCGGCCGCGATCGCAGCCGAGGCCGGTGTCGACGACTTCCTGGCGCAGGCAACCCCCGAGGACAAGCTCAAGCTGATCCGCGACGAGCAGTCCAAGGGCAAGCTGGTCGCGATGTGCGGCGACGGCACCAACGACGCGCCGGCACTGGCGCAGGCCGACGTCGGCGTCGCCATGAACACCGGCACCCAGGCGGCCCGCGAGGCCGGCAACATGGTCGACCTCGACTCCAACCCGACCAAGCTGATCGAGGTGGTCGAGATCGGCAAGCAGCTCCTGATGACCCGCGGTGCGCTGACCACGTTCTCGATCGCCAACGACGTCGCAAAGTACTTTGCGATCATCCCGGCGATGTTCCTCGCGTTCTACCCGCAGCTCCAGGTGCTGAATGTCATGCACCTGGCGAGCCCACAGAGCGCGATCCTGTCGGCAATTATCTTCAACGCGCTGATCATCATCGCGCTGATTCCCCTGGCGCTGAAGGGCGTCAAGTATCGCGCCGTCGGTGCCGGTGCGCTGCTAAGCCGCAACCTGATGATCTACGGTCTCGGCGGCATCATCATCCCGTTCATCGGCATCAAGGCGATCGACCTCATCGTCGCCGCCTTGGGCCTTGCGTAACCACAACCGTCATTGCGAGGAGCGAAGCGACGAAGCAATCCATCGATCCCCGTGCTGAGCCATGGATAGCTTCGCTTCGCTCGCAATGACGAGAGAGACTTAGGAGACCTGTCATGTTGAAAGAAATCCGCCCCGCTATCCTTGTGCTGGTCCTGCTGACCGCGATCACGGGCCTTGCCTATCCGCTCGCCATGACGGCGATCGCCGGCGTCATCTTTCCGAAGCAGGCGCAAGGCAGCCTGATCGAGAAAGACGGCAAGGTGATCGGCTCCGCCCTGATCGGGCAGGAGTTCAAGGAGGATAAATACTTCCACGGCCGGCCGTCGGCGACCGTCGCGCCCGATCCGAACGATGCCTCCAAGACCGTGCCGGCGCCCTACAACGCGGCCAATTCCGGCGGCTCCAACCTCGGCCCGACCAGCAAGGCGCTGAACGACCGGGTCAAGGAGGATGTCGAGAAGCTGAAGGCGGAGAATCCGACTGCCAGCGTGCCGGTGGATCTCGTCACCACGTCGGCCAGCGGGCTTGATCCCGACATCTCGCCGGATGCCGCGCTGTTCCAGGTGCCGCGGGTGGCCAAGGCGCGCAGCATGTCCGAGGATGCGGTGCGCGAGCTGGTGACGCAGAACACGCAGGGCCGCTTCGCCGGCATCATCGGCGAGCCCCGCGTTAACGTTCTTGCGCTCAACCTGGCGCTCGACGCGGCAAAGGCGAAATAGGGGAGTAGGCCCGCTCTCGCAGGATGACTATATTGCGGTATGGCCAATCAGCGTGACCCCGATAAAAGACCCTCGCCGGATGCGCTGCTGGAGGCGGCGCGCCGGGAGACCGATCGATCGGGGCGGCTAAAGATCTTCATCGGCGCCGCCCCCGGCGTCGGCAAGACCTACGAGATGCTCTCGAGTGCCCACGCCCGCCTCAAGGCGGGCGTCGACGTCGTGGTCGGTGTCGTCGAAACCCACGGGCGGGTGGAGACCGAGGCGCTGCTCAGGGGTCTCGAGGTGATACCGCGGAAGCGGCTGGCCTATCGCGACCAGACGCTCGAGGAGATGGACCTCGACGCCCTGATCGCGCGGCGACCGCAGCTCGCGCTGGTCGACGAGCTCGCCCATACCAATGCCCCGGGCAGCCGGCATCCCAAGCGTTATCTCGACGTCGAGGAATTGCTGTCGCACGGCATCGACGTCTACACCGCGATCAACATCCAGCACATCGAGAGCCTCAACGACGTCGTCGCGCAGATCACCCATGTGCGGGTGCGCGAGACGGTGCCCGACTCGGTGGTCGATCGCGCCGATGCCATCGAGCTGATCGACCTCACGCCCGACGACCTGATCCAGCGCCTGAAGGAGGGCAAGGTCTATGTGCCGAAGCAGGCGGAGCGGGCGCTGGAGCACTATTTCTCGCCCGGCAATCTCACCGCGCTGCGCGAGCTGGCGCTGCGGCGTACCGCCGAGCGGGTCGACGAGCAGCTGCTCACCCACATGCAGGCCAATGCGATCCAGGGGCCCTGGGCCGCGGGCGAGCGCATCCTGGTGTGCCTGAGCGAGGATCCGCGCGCGGCCGGCCTTGTGCGCTACACCAAGCGCCTGGCCGACCGGCTGCATGCGCAATGGACCGCGGTCAGCATCGAGACGCGCCGCAGCCTGCAATTGAGCGACGAGCAGCGCGACCGGCTTTCCGACACCATGCGGCTCGCGGAATCGCTCGGCGGCGAGGCGCTGACGCTTCCCGGCGTCGGCCGCCGCATCGCCGACGACGTCATCAATTTCGCCCAGGCCAACAACGTCACCCAGATCATCATCGGCAAGTCGACGCGCTCGCGCTGGTTCGAGCTGACCCGCGGTTCGGTGGTGCACGATCTGGTGCGCCGCGCCGGCAATATCAGCGTCAACGTGATCGCCGGCGACGAATTGCCGGTCGGCAAGGCAGCGGTGCAGACCGCGCAGCGGCAGGAGCCGTTCAATCCGCGGCCCTATCTGATGGCGCTGCTGCTGACGGCGATCGGGCTCGGCGCGGCCAAGCTAATCCAGCCGTTTTTCGGCATCGAGAATGTCGACCTCGTGTTCATCACCGCGGTGGTCGGTGCGGCGGCGCGCTACGGGCTGTGGCCTTCGCTGCTGGCCAGCGTCGCCGCCTCGCTGTGCTACAATTTCTTCTTCCTGCCGCCGGTCTATACTTTCACCATCACCGACCCGACCAATGTCGCGGCGTTCTTCTTCTTCATGCTGATCGCGCTGCTGGTCTCCAACGTCGCGGCGCGGGTGCGCGTCCAGGCCGACACCGCGATCGGCCGCGTCCGCACCACCGAGTCGCTCTATGCGTTCAGCCGCAAGCTCGCCGGCACCGCGACGCTCGACGACGTGCTGTGGGCGACCGCCTACCAGATTGCGCTGATGCTGAAGGTGCGCGTGGTGCTGCTGCTGCCGGAGGACGGCATGCTGACGGTCAAGAGCGGCTATCCGCCGGAGGACCAACTCGATCAGGCCGATCTCGCCGCCGCCAACTGGGCCTGGGGCAACGATCGCCCGGCCGGCCGCGGCTCCGACACGCTGCCGGGCGGCAAGCGATTGTTCCTGCCGATGCGCACCGGCCGCGGCCCGATCGGCGTGATCGGCATCGACGACGACCGCACCGGGCCGCTGCTGACGCCCGACCAGCGCCGGCTGCTCGATGCGCTGGTCGACCAGGGCGCGCTGGCGATCGAGCGCGTGCTGCTGGTCGAGGACATGGATCGCGTCAAGCGCACGGTCGAGTCCGACCGGCTGCGCGGCGCGCTGTTGACCTCGATCTCGCACGACCTCAAGACGCCGCTGGCTTCGGTGCTCGGCTCGGCCTCGGCGCTGCGCGATCTCGGCACCAGCCTGAGCGATGCCCAGAAGCATGACCTGCTCGCGACCGTGATCGACGAATCCGAACGGCTGAATCGTTTCATCGCCAATCTCCTGGACATGACCAAGCTGGAATCCGGCGCGATCGTGCCCAACACCGCACGGCATGATGTCGGCGAGATCGTCGGCAGCGCGCTGCGCCGCGCCGCCAAGATCCTCGTACATCACCGGGTGTCGCTCGAGCTCGCGGCCGACCTGCCGATGCTGGAGCTCGACGCCGTGCTGTTCGAGCAGGTGCTGTTCAACCTGCTCGACAACGCCGCCAAATACGCACCCTCGGACACCACGATCTCGATCCGCGGCACGCGCGACCGCGACACCATCGCGCTTCAGATCCTCGACGAGGGCAACGGCATTCCGGCCGCCGAGCTCGAAAGCGTGTTCGACAAGTTCTACCGCGCCGAGAAGGGCGATCATGTCCGTCCCGGCACCGGCCTCGGGCTTGCGATCTCGCGCGGCTTCGTCGAGGCGATGCGCGGCACGATCGCGGCGGCCAACCGCTCCGACCGGACCGGCGCCGTCATCACCATCCGCCTGCCGATCCCGGCCAACACCAATGCGCTGGACACTGCTGCATGAACGCCACGCCGATCAAAGTCCTGGTCATCGACGATGAGCCGCCGATCCGCAAGCTCCTGCGGATGGGGCTGAGCACGCGGGGCTACGACATCCTCGAAGCCTCCAACGGCAAGATCGCGCTGGAAATGCTGGGCGAGGGGCCGGCGCTGATCATCCTCGATCTCGGACTGCCCGACATCCAGGGCCACGATCTGTTGCGCATGATTCGCGGCCGCAACGAGAGCGTTCCGATCGTGGTGCTGTCGAGCCGCGGCGACGAAGGCGGCAAGGTGCAGGCGCTCGATCTCGGCGCCGACGATTACCTGACCAAGCCGTTCGGCATGGACGAACTGCTGGCGCGGCTGCGCGCCGCGCTGCGCCACCAGCTGCAGGTGCAGGGCGAGCGGCCGGTGTTCCGCTCCGGTGATCTCTCGGTCGATCTGGTGCGCCGGATCGTCAAGGTCGGCGACAAGGAGATCAAGCTGTCGCCGAAGGAGTACGACCTGCTGCGCGTGCTGGTGCAGCATGCCGGTAAGGTGCTGACCCATCGCTTTCTGCTGAAGGAATTGTGGGACGAATTGACCGATGCGCAATATCTGCGCGTCTACGTGCGCCAGCTCCGCCAGAAGATCGAGGCCGACCCCGAGCGTCCGCAGTTCGTGCTGACCGAGACCGGCATCGGCTATCGGCTCCGCGCGGCGGATTAGCTCTCTCCGGTGTCATGCCCCGCGAAGGCGGGGCATCCAGTACGCCGCGGCCTCTCGGTTAAATCACTACCGTCTCTGGAATACTGGGTCGCCCGGTCGAGCCGGGCGACGGCACCGTCGGAACTTTCACTCCCATCGAGGCTTGTTTCCGTTAACGGGAGAGAAGTCATGGCAAGAAAATACTCGCGAAATGCATCAAGCGATGTCGAGCGTGTGATGAAGAAGCGCAAGGCCGGCACGCTACGCAGTGGCCGCTCCAAGAAGAAGGTGACGAGCCGCAAGCAGGCGATCGCGATCGGTCTGTCGGAGGCGCGTGCCAAGGGGCGGAAGGTACCGAAGAAGGCTTCCAAGAAGAAGACGGCGAAGCGCAAGGCGGCCAAGAAGCGGAAGGCCGCGAAGTAGAAGTAGGGGCAGCCGTTCCCATCGTCATTGCGAGCGAAGCGAAGCAATCCATCTCTCCTCGACTGCGGAAAGATGGATTACTTCCGCCCTTTGCCGAGGCTTCGGCGGACAAAGTCGTCGCTTCGCCCCTCGCAATGACGGGAGCGGGAGTTCACCCCGCCTTGCGCGACCGCGCGCTCGACCTGTGCGCCTTCTTGGCGGTACGGCGATGCGAGGCCGGGCGTCGTGCGGCGGAGCCTGAGCGCCTGGCGTCACCTTTCCGGTCCTTCAGGCTCTGCTTCAGCGCGTCCATCAAGTTCACCACATTGCTCGGCTTCTCCTCGCGCGCGGCCGCCTTGATCGGCTTGCCGGCGGCCTTGCGGCGGACCAGCGCCTTCAGCGCGGTCTCGTACTCGTCCTTGAATTTCGACGGATCGAAATGCGCGGCCTTGCTTTCGAGGATGTGGCTGGCGAGCTCGATCATGTCCTTGGTCACCTTCGGGCTCTTGATATCGTCGAAATAGTCACCGGCATCGCGTACCTCGTAGGGGTAGCGCAGGGTGGTGCCGAGCATGCCCTTGTCGAGCGGCTCGATCGCGATCACGTGCTCGCGATTGGTCAGCACGATGCGCGCCAGCGCGACGCGGTCCTGGTCCTTCATGGCGTCGCGGATGACAGCGAATGCGTCCGCGCCGGCTTTGCCGTCGGGTCTGATGTAATAGGGGTGGTCCAGATAGCGCTTGTCGATCTCGCCCTCGGGCACAAAGCTGTCGATGTCGATGGTGTGGTTGCTTTCGATCTCGACCGCCTCGAGCTCGTCCTTCTCGATCTCGACATATTTGCCCTTGGTTACCTCGTAACCGCGGCCCTTCTGGTCGCCCTCGACGACGTCGCCGGTCTCGGCATCGACCATCTGCTGCTTCAGCCGGTTGCCGGTTTCCCGGTTGATCATGTGAAAGCGGGCTTTCTCGACCGTGGTCAAGGCCGGGTAGAGCGCCACGGGGCACGACACCAGCGACAGTTTGAGCGTGCCTTTCCAGTAGGCGCGGGGAGCGGCCATGATCGTCTCCAAACAGCTTGAGTTTGGAACTTGAACGGATACCGTAGGTTTTGGTTCCTGATGGCCGCAGGCTCGCGGCGGCCGTGGTTTGCGCCGAGGCCTGGACGTGTCGTTGAGAAATCTCACCACCTATCGCAAGAAGCGCGACTTCGAGAAGACCAATGAGCCGTCTGGCGACGTCAAGGTCGCGCCCGGCAAGCAACGGCGCTTCGTGATCCAGAAGCACGACGCGACACGGCTGCACTATGATTTCAGGCTGGAGTTCGACGGCGTCTTCAAGTCCTGGGCGGTGACGCGCGGGCCCTCGCTCGATCCGCACGACAAGCGGCTCGCGGTCGAGGTCGAGGATCATCCGCTCGACTATGGCGATTTCGAAGGCACCATTCCCGAAAACCAGTATGGCGGCGGCACAGTGCAGCTCTGGGATCGCGGCACCTGGGAATCGGACGATCCCGAACGCGGCTTCAAGAAGGGCGACCTCAAGTTCACGCTGCATGGCGACAAGCTGCACGGCAGCTGGGTGCTTGTGCGGATGAAGAACGACCGCTTCGGCGGCAAGCGCACCAACTGGCTGTTGATCAAGCACCGCGACGAATACGCCGTTGATGGCAATGGCGAGGCGGTCCTCGACGAGGACCGCTCGGTCGCCTCCGGCCGGTCGATGGCAGAGATCACAGCCGGCAAGGGCCGGGCGCCGAAGCCGTTCATGCTGGCCAGGGGCAACGGCAAGGCGAAGGCGACAATGAAGGCAGATGCGGTTTGGCAATCCAACCACGGCATGGCTGCCGACGCGCGCGCCCGGACCAAGGCGCCGGCGCCCAAGGAAAAATTGAAAGCGCAATTGAAGACGAGGCCGAAGGCCCAACCGATGCAGGTAACGGAGATGCCGGACTTCGTTTCGCCGCAGCTCTGCGCCGCGGTCGAGAGTCCGCCCAATGGCGCGGGCTGGTGCCACGAGATCAAGTTCGACGGCTACCGCGTGCAGCTTCGCGTCGAGGACGGCGAGGCCGTGGTGAAGACCCGCAAGGGGCTCGATTGGTCCGACAAGTTCGGCGCGATCGTGACGGAGGCCGGCAAGCTGCCGGATGCCCTGATCGATGGCGAGATCGTCGCGCTCGACGAGAACGGCATGCCGCATTTTTCGACGCTGCAGGCGGCATTGTCCGACGGCAAGACCGACCAGCTGATCTTCTATGCGTTCGACCTGCTGTTTGCCGGCAATGAGGATCTCCGCCCGCTGCCGCTCGCCGAGCGCAAGGCGCGGCTAAAGGCGCTGCTCGCGGCGCGCAAGGGCAGACTGATCCGCTATGTCGAGCATTTCGAGGAGCGCGGTGACGCCGTGCTGGATTCGGCGCGCAAGCTCGGGCTGGAAGGCATCGTCTCCAAGCGCCTCGACGGCGCCTATCGCTCCGGCCGCTCCGACGACTGGACCAAGGCAAAGATCCGCGCCGGCCACGAGGTGGTGATCGGCGGCTGGAAGACCACCAACGGCAAATTCCGCTCGCTGATGGCGGGCGTCTATCGCGGCGGCCATCTGGAGTTTGTCGGCATCGTCGGCACCGGCTTCGGCCAGGATACCGTCCGCCGCATCATGCCGGCGCTGAAGGCGGCAGCGTCCGACACCAGCCCGTTCGGCGGCAAGGACGCGCCGAAGAAGGGCCGCGACGTGCACTGGCTGAAGCCGGAGCTGGTCGCAGAGATCGAGTTCGCCGGCTGGACCGACGCCGGCAACATCCGCCAGGCGGCGTTCAAGGGCCTGCGCCAGGACAAGCCGGCGCACGAGGTCGAGGCCGAGCGGCCGGTCGTAACAAAAGTGGTGAAGCCGATGGCGAAAGCAAAATCCGGCGAGGTCATGGGCATCGTCATCTCGCACCCGGACAAGGCGCTGTGGCCCGATGCCGGCGACGGCGCGCCGGTGACGAAGCTCGACCTCGCCAATTATTTCGAGGCGGTCGGCGCCTGGATGATCTCCTACCTCAAGGGCCGTCCGTGCTCGATCGTGCGTGCGCCTGACGGCATCAAGGGCGAGACGTTCTTCCAGCGCCACGCGATGGCCGGCACATCGAAGCTCCTGAAGCTCGCCAAGGTCTCCGGTGACCGCAAACCCTATCTGCAGATCGACCAGGTCGAAGGGTTGGCTGCGGTCGCGCAGCTCGGCGGGCTCGAACTTCATCCCTGGAATTGCGCACCCGATGCCTATGACACGCCGGGCCGGCTGGTGTTCGATCTCGATCCGGCCCCCGACGTCACATTCTCCGACGTGATCGACGCCGCCAAGGACATGCGTCGGCGGTTGACTGCGGTCGGTCTCGAGAGCTTCTGCAAGACCACCGGCGGCAAGGGCCTTCACGTCGTGGCGCCGCTGCTCTCAGGTGCGAAGGACAAGGTGACCTGGAAGGAGGCCAAGGCATTCGCGCAAGCGATCTGCCAGTGGATGGCGCAGGACGATCCCGAGCGCTATCTGATCAATATGTCCAAGGCCAAGCGCACCGGAAAGATCTTCCTCGATTATCTACGCAACGACCGGCTCTCGACCGCGGTCGCGGTGCTGTCGCCGCGAGCGCGTCCGGTCGCGACGGTGTCGATGCCGCTGACCTGGGCTCAGGTGCGCGGCGACCTCGATCCGAAGAAATATACGGTGCGGTCGGTGCCGGCGCTGCTCGCCAAGAGCAAGGCATGGGACGGCTATGAGGATGCGGCCTCGTCGATCAAGGCGTCGATGAAGAAGCTCGCGGCGCAGTAGCAAACGTTTAGGAAGGCTTGTGCCGCTGGCTTGGTCGCCATACCCCGCGAAAGCGGGGTATCCAGTACGCCGCGGCTGATCCGTTCAATCACGAACGCCTCTGGAATACTGGATCACCCGCTTTCGCGGGTGATGACAGTTGCTGATGCGGATCGTGCGCAACACGCGTCCGGGCGCTACAGGCGTCCCAGCAGGAGCAGGATCAGCAGGATCACGATCACAAGGCCGAGACCGCCGCCGCCGTAATAGCCGGTGCCGTAGAACGGTCCGCCGCCGATGCCGCTGAAGCCGCCAAGCAGCGCAATAACCAGAATAATAAGAATGATCGTTCCAAGTGACATCTCAGTCCTCCTCAGCCCCGCGGGCCTGTCGTCTCTGCCCTTCGGGAGAGGAAACAACCCGCAACTATGAAGGTTCCGGTTTGAACCGTGCGATAAAACTGTGTGATCTTCCATTTGCGGTGGAACAGAACTACATCAACGGAATCCATGGAGGAGTGCACCGCGATGTCGGCTCCGCTGATTGTCTCGATTCCCCACAGCCTCGGCCGCGACGAAGCGATGCGCCGCCTGAAGACAGGCTTGTCGCGCGCAGCGGCGAACGTGCCTGTCATGAGCGTCGACGAGGAGCGCTGGGAGAATAACCGCATGAGCTTCCGCGTCCGCGCGCTGGGGCAGGTCGCCACCGGACATCTCGATGTCGAGGACAGCCATGTGCGCCTGGAAGTGACGCTGCCGTGGCTGCTGCAACGCTTCGCCGAGGTCGCGCAGGCCGCCATTAAGAAGAGCGGGCAGTTGCTGCTGACCAAGCGCTGACGCGTGACGTTAGCCGTGCGCGCGTGCACGTCTTGGGGCTTGCTTCGTTCCAGCCGCGGCCTTCGCCTTCAGTACCGCGACCGGCAGCCTGGCGAACAGCGTCGAGAGCTGAATCCTGTCTTGGCCGCCCGGGAGCGCATATCCAGCCACATCGATCTCGCCTTCAAAGGCCTCGGCGCGCGGCCAGCTCCGTCCGCCCTGCGTGAACGGGGCAAATGATTTCGCTACCGCGACGATGACCGCCTCGCGGCCATGGCGCCGCGCGAAGGCGATGACATGATCGCGATGCGGGCCGCTGACCGTGAGCGGCTGGTAGTCGCCGCTGGTGAATATCTCGGGCAGTTCATTGCGCAGCCGCAGCAGATGCCGCGTCCATGCGAACTTCAGGCGGCCATCGCGCCAGCCTTGCGCCAGTGCATCCCAGTCCGGCGTCTCCAGCGCCGCGAGCATGTCCGCGCGTCCGGCAAAGTCGACCGGACGGCGGTTGTCGGGATCGACGAGGGAAAGATCCCAGCTTTCGGTGCCTTGGTAGAAATCCGGCACGCCCGGCATCGTCGCCTTCAGGGTGATCTGGCTGAGCGAGTTCAGCGCCCCGATCAGCGCGGTGCGCCCTGCCAGCGTCTCCAGCGCATCGAGGAATTCCAGCGAGGCCGTGCGATCGAGGATCCGCGCGATGAAGGTCTTCACACCCGCCTCGTAAGGCTCGTGCGGATTGAGCCAGCTGGTCTCCTGCTTGCCCTCACGCGCGGCCTTCAGGGCATAGGCCTGGATGCGTCCGACCAGTGACGCATCTTCCGGATCCCAGGCACCGATCAGGGCCTGGTACAGCATGTATTCGAACGTCGCTGAAGGAGCGCGCGTCTCGCCGTCGAGCACCAGATGCGGTGCGTTCAAGACCTTCCAGCGCGCCACCGCGCCGGTCCATTCGCCGGGGATTTCCGCGAGCGCCATGATGCGGGTGCGGGCGTCCTCGCCGCGCTTGGTGTCGTGGGTCGCGGTCGACGTCATGCCGTGCGGCCATTCGCGGACGCGGGCCTGCATCTTGGCGTGGAAGGTCTCGGGCGCGATCGCGCTCGCCGCCGGATCGCCGCCGACCTCGTTGAGCGCGAGCAGGCGGTGGTAGCGATAGAACGTGGTGTCCTCCAGCGACTTCGCCATCATCGGCCCGGTGAATTGCTGCACCTTCAGCGCGAAGCGCCGGATTCGTGGCGCACCATGTGGCGGCCGGCCGGGCTTCAGGAGGTCCATCGTCAGGGCGTCGCGCAGGAAGTCGAAGAGGCCTTCATCGGCAGCGAACCAGTCGGCGCGGGCGCGCTCGATGATCGCGCTGATCAGCGCGCGGTCATGCGTGGTTGGGCCGGAGGTGGTGAGATAGGTGCGATAGACCGGGAAGTGCAGCACGTAGAGCTCGAGCGCCTGCCGCAAACTGTCGGCGGAGAAGTCGCGGGTCGAATAGTGCCCGCTGGCAATGCGCGCGAGCAGCCTCGCCAGCACGGTGAATTCGCTGGTCAGCAAGGTCTCCAGCACGCGGCGCTTGGCCGCGCGCAGCACCGGCGTCAGGTTCGGCGACTGGTTGCTGATCTGGCGCCAGATCTCGTTGAGCGGATCGAGCCCGCTGCCGTCGACCAGCACCTGGCTGATCGTATTCATCCATTCATAGCCGGTGGTGCCGTGAACGCCGCTGAATTTCGCCAGCTTCTCGTCCTCGCCGAGGATCTTCTCGACCACAATGTAGACGGGCTTGGCCTTGGCGCCTTGCGCGGTGCGGATCAGGCGGCGCAACCGCTGGAAATATTGGGCGGGATCGCGCAGGCCGTCGATATGGTCGAGCCGCAAACCCTGCAGTCGGTCTTCCGCGATCAGCCGCTTCACGAGACTATGGCTTGCCTCGAATGTGGCGGCGTCCTCGACTCTGAGGCCGGCCAGCGTGTTGACGTCGAAGAAGCGTCGATAGTTGATGTCGCTGGAGGCAAGCCGCCAGTGGCCGAGCTTGTAGTGCTGGCGTTCCAGAAGATGATGCAGCGCCAGCGTTTGGGTCGGCCGGTCCTCACTGGTGCGATAGGCATCGAGCCCGCGCGCGATGATCTCGGAGCTGCCCGCGATCGCCTGGATCGCGGCCTTCAGCGTCGGCGCCTCCTGCCGGTTCGGGTGACGCAGCCCGCGATACTTGGCAGCGAGCTCGAGCAGCGCGCGACCGGCCGGACTGTCTTCCGCACCGGCTTCGCGGACGAGGGTTCTCAGCACCTCGCCATAGCGCTCCGGCGCGATCGGCAGGCGGTGCTCGAAGTACCACGCAGAGAAGTTGCCTTCGCTCGCGTCATAGCGCAGCTTGATCTCGCCGCGTTCCAGCGCCTGGCCGTAGGACGAGCCGAGGATCGGCAGCAGCACGCCACCGCGCGCGCGATAGGGCAAGAGGTCCCAGTCGATGTCGAAGGAGACCGCGTGAGGCGACACCGGTCCCCATTCCAGCACATCGAGCCACCAGGGATTGTCGGCGAAGTGCACGCCGACATGGTTCGGCACGAAATCCAGGATCAGGCCGAGGTCGTTCTGCTTCAACGCATCGCTGAACCGCGCAAAGCCTTCTTCGCCGCCGAGTTCCGGATTGAACTTGGTGTGGTCGACGACGTCATAGCCATGGGTCGAGCCCTTGCGCGCCTTCATGAACGGCGAGGCATAGACATGGCTGATGCCGAGCGCCTTCAGATACGGCGCCACGGCGGCGGCGGCATCGAAATCGAAATCGGCAGTGAGTTGCAGTCGGTAGGTCGCGATCGGGATCGCCGGAGGCATTGTGCTATCCGATGTGCCAGCGCACCGCCCAGCCGGGGAGGTCGCTCGACAACGCGCCGCCCCAGATCACAGTTCCCTTCGCTTCCGGCGCGCCAGTGACATCCCGATCCGACAAATTGGCCGTCAGCCATAGCGTGCGGCCGTCGCCCATCCGCCAATGCGCGGTCAAGAGATCGCCCGTGACGCGGTCGCCGCCGAAGCGTGCCCCTGTCAGCCGCGGCGTGATCTCGCGCCGGCGCACGGTGAGCAGGTCGCGCACCAGCGTCAGCCGCGCGCGGGCGGGATCGTGGCCGAGCGCCGCCCAGTCGAGCACGGCCGATCGCGCCGTCCCTTCGGCAAGCGGATCGGGAATGTCGTCGCCGTATTTGGCATAGGCCCAGGCGAATTCCTTGCGCCGGCCGGCGCGGACGGCGTTGGCGAGGTCGCCCTTGAAATCGCAGAAGAACGGGAAGGGGGTCGTCGCGCCCCATTCCTCGCCCATGAACAGCATCGGCGTGGTCGGTGCGATCAACGTGACCGCCAACGCTGCCTCAATCGCCTGCGGCTTTGCGATGCTCTCGAGCCGGTCGCCCAGCGGCCGGTTGCCGATCTGGTCGTGGTTCTGCAGGAAGTTGATGAAGCAGGTCGGCGACAGCGTACCGCTCGGCTCGCCGCGAGCCTTGCCGCCCCAGAACGCCGAGACTTCGCCCTGGTAGATGTAGCCGGACGACAGCGCCCGCGCGAGGTCCTGCTTCGGCGCCTTGTAGTCGCCGTAATAGCCCTGGGTTTCGCCGGTCAGCAGCACATGCCAGGCGTGATGATAATCGTCGTTCCACTGGCCGCGGAATTTGCCGTGCGGTGGGTCCTCGGCGGCATCGAGCAGGCTTGCGATGTTGTCGCCGTTCTCGAGCACGAGGTTGATGTGCCGGCCGGTTTCCGTGGCGAGTTGGCCTGCGGCCTTGCTGAAGTCATGCAGGATGGAGATTTCGCCGGCTTCGACGATGGTGTTGACCGCGTCGAAGCGCAGCCCGTCGAAGCGATAGTCGCGCAGCCAGCTCACCACGCTGCCGATCGCAAACGCACGCACCTCGGGTACGCGATAATCGATCGCGCTGCCCCACGGCGTATGCGCGTCGCTGAAGAAGGTGGGCGCATAGCGGCCGAGGTAATTCCCTTCCGGGCCGAAATGGTTGTAAACCACGTCGAGCATCACCATCAGCCCGCGCAGATGCGCCTCATCGATCAGGGCCTTGAGGTCCTCGGGGCGGCCATAGGCGCTGTCGGGCGCATACCACAGCACGCCGTCATAGCCCCAGTTGCGCTTGCCTGCGAAATCGGCCAGCGGCATCAGTTCGAGCGCGGTGATGCCGGTTGCCACCAGATGATCGAGCTTGTCGATCATGGCGCGGTAGGTGCCCTCCGGCGTGAAGGTCCCGACATGGGCCTCGAGAATAACGGACTCGTGCCAGGGTCGGCCGCGCCACTCGGTCGCGCGCCATTTGAATGCTGCGTGATCGATCACCTCGCTCGGGCCGAACACGTCGTCCGGCTGGAACGCAGAGGCTGGATCGGGCACATCGACCTCGTCGTCGATGCGGAATTTGTAACGCGTGCCCGCGCGCGCGCCGGCTATCTCGGCGACGTACCAGCCGGCGGCATCGCGCGTGAGCGCATGCGGCTTGTCGAGCAAGAGGTCGACGCGTTTGGCTGCCGGCGCCCAGAGCCGGAAGCGCGTGCCGTCAGTGGTCAGTTCGGGTCCGAAGTGCTGCGCACTGTTCATGCGGAGCCTGCGAATGCCAGCACGGAGCGCGGCGGTGCCGTGGTGTCGGCGCCGGCCACAAATTGCTCGGCCGTTTGTTCTGCCTTGGTCGTGTTCAAGACCTGCTGCCAGCTCCTGTATTCCGCCATCCGCGGCATCCTGAACACGATCTCCTGCGGCGCGGCATTCAGCACGATAAAGATCGGCGCCTGGCCTTGTTCCATCGGCCCCAGCACGTAGGCGAGGAACCGGCTTTCCGGGAATTTCCAGTCGGACTCCTTCATCTCCTCCGCCGATGGCGTCAGCCAGATCACGCCATAGCTGCCGTCGGCGCGGCGGCCATCGAGCCAGCTCTGGCAGCGGATCTGGCCGAAGCGCTGGCGCAGCGCGGTGAGATGGCCGATGAAGGCGATGGCGTCGTCGTCGGTGCCGAGGTTCTCCCAGCCGATCCAGCCGGTCTCATTGTCCTGGCAATAGGCGTTGTTGTTGCCGGCTTGGGTGTTGGCGACCTCGTCGCCGGCGAGGATCAGCGGCGTGCCCTGTGCGAGCAGCAGGCAGGCCAGCGCATTCTTCCTGAGCTGGCGGCGCAGCGCGATAATGGCGGGATCATCGGTCGGGCCTTCATGGCCGCAATTGTTGCTGTGGTTGTCGTTGGAGCCGTCGCGATTGTCCTCGCCATTGGCCTCGTTGTGCTTCTCGTTGTAGCTGAAGAGATCGGCGAGCGTGAAGCCGTCGTGCACCGTGATGTGGTTGACGCTGGCGCGGGTCGCCCGGTTGTCGTGGTGAAACAGATCCGAGGACGCGGTCATGCGGCCTGAGATGTCGCCGATCAGGCTGCCTTCGCCGCTCCAGTAGCGCCGCATCGCGCTGCGATAACGGTCGTTCCACTCCGACCATTGCGACGGAAACGCGCCGACCTGGTAGCCGCCGAGACCGAGATCCCAGGGCTCAGCGACCATCTTGGCGGTCGCCAGCACCGGGTCCTGGCGGATCGCGGTGAGGAAGGGATGGTTGCGATCGAACCCGTTCGGTCCGCGCGCCAGGGTCGTGGCGAGATCGAAGCGGAAGCCGTCGACATGGCAGACCTCGACCCAGTACCGCAGCGAATCCATCACCATCTGCAGCACGCGCGGATGGGTGAGGTTGACCGAGCTGCCGCAGCCGGTGAAGTCGTCGTAGAAGCGCGGGTTCTCGCGGTTCAGCCAGTAATAGGAGGCGTTGTCGATACCGCGGAAGCACAGCGTCGGGCCCATATGGTTGCCCTCGGCGGTGTGGTTGTAGACGACGTCGAGCAGCACCTCGAGGCCGGCATCGTGCAGCCGCGCCACCGTGGTGCGGAACGAGTCCAGCGCATTGTCCTGGGCGTAGCGTGCCTCCGGCGCGAAGAAAGCGATGGTGTTGTAGCCCCAGTAGTTGGCGAGCTTCTTCTCGACCAGGACGCGGTCGTCGATCAGGCCGTGGATCGGCAACAGCTCGATCGTGGTGACGCCGAGCCGCTTGAGGTGATCGATCATCGCCGGCGACGACAGGCCGCCATAGGTGCCGCGCAGGTTCGGCGGCACGTCCTCGCGCTTCTGGGTCAGGCCCTTGACGTGGGCCTCGTAGATGATGGTGTCTTGCCAGGGAACGTGCGGCCGGATCTCGCGGCGGCCCCAGTTGAAGGTCTCGTCGACCACCACGGCCTTCGGCATGCCGCGGGCATTGTCGCGCCGGTCAAAGGAGAGATCCTCGCGCGCACTGCCGGTACGATAAGCGAAATGCGCATCGCTCCACACCAGCCGGCCGGCGAGCCGCTTGGCGTAGGGATCGAGCAGCAGCTTGTTGGCATTGAAGCGGTGGCCGCGTTCCGGTGCGTAGGGTCCGTAGACGCGATAGCCGTAAAGCTGGCCCGGCGAGACGTCGTTGAGATAGCAATGCCAGACGTCCTCGGTGCGCTCTGGCATCTCGATCCGCTCGAGTTCGCGGCGGCCCTGGCCGTCGAACAGGCACAGCTCCACCTTCTCCGCATTCGCCGAGAACAGCGCAAAGTTGGTGCCTCTGCCGTCCCAGCTTGCACCGAGCCGTGCGGACGTACCTCCGGTCAGTCGCATCAATCAGCTTTCCGGTACGAGGAAGATCGCTGCCAGCGGCGGAATGGTCAGGCTCAGCTCGGGCGTGGCGCCCTCAGAGGCACGGACCTCGCCGATATTGCCGACATTGGTGCCGCCGTAATGGGAGGAATCCGAGTTGAACACCTCGTGCCATTTGCCCGCGAACGGCACCCGGACGCGATAGTTGCGATAGACGTTGGGCGAGAAGTTCAGGACCACGAGGCAGCGGGCGCGCGCATCGTTGCCCTTGCGGATCCAGCCGAACACATTGTTGCTGGCGTCGTCGGTGATGACCCATTCGAAGCCGGCCTGGTCGCAGTCGAGCTCGTGCAGCGCCGGCAGCGCGCGATAGAGCCGGTTGAGGTCGCGGACCAGGTTCTGGATGCCGCTGTGCCTCGGCTGTTGCAGCAGATGCCAATCGAGCGAGTGGTCGTGATTCCATTCGCGCTCCTGGCCGAACTCGCAGCCCATGAACATCAGCTTCTTGCCGGGATGCCCGAACATGAAGCTGTAATAGGCGCGCAGATTCGCAAAACGCTGCCAGTCGTCGCCGGGCATGCGGCCGAGGATCGAGCGCTTGCCGTGCACCACCTCGTCGTGGGACAGCGGCAGGATGAAATTCTCCGAGAAGGCATAATGCAGGCCGAACAGGATGTCGCCGTGATGGTGCTTGCGGTGGATCGGATCCTTGCCGATGTATTTCAGCGTGTCGTGCATCCAGCCCATGTTCCACTTGTAGCCGAAGCCGAGCCCGCCATATTCGACCGGGCGCGACACCTGTGGCCACGCGGTGGATTCCTCCGCCGCGGTCGTTGCCTGCGGGAAATGCGCGAACAGCTCGGTATTGAAGCGGCGCAGGAAATCGATCGCCTCGATGTTCTCGCGGCCGCCATATTTGTTCGGGATCCAGCCGCCGGCGGGACGGCTGTAGTCGAGATAGAGCATGGAGGCTACGGCATCGACGCGCAGCCCGTCGATGCCGTAGCGATCGAGCCAGAACAGCGCGTTCGACACCAGGAAGTTGGTGACCTCGGTGCGCCCGTAATTGTAGATCAGCGTGCCCCAGTCGAGGTGGCGGCCCTGCAATGGGTTGGCGTGCTCGTAAAGCGCGGTGCCGTCGAAATTGCCGAGACCGTGCGGGTCGTCGGGGAAATGCCCAGGGACCCAGTCGAGCAGCACGGCAAGTCCGGCGCCGTGGCAGGCGTCGATCAGCGCGGCGAAATCGTCGGGCGAGCCGAAGCGGCTGGTCGGCGCGAACATGCCGGTCGGCTGGTAGCCCCAGGAGCCATCGAACGGATGCTCTGATATGGGCAGGAATTCGATATGGGTGAACCCCATGTCGCTGGCGTAGGCCGGCAGCTGCTCCGCCATCTCGCGATAGGTCAGCCACTCATTGCGGCCCTTGCGGCGCCACGAGCCGAGATGGACCTCGTAGATCGACATCGGCGAGCTCAGCGCGTTGATGCGATCGGGCGCCGGGCGCGGGTGCGGGATCTTGCGCTCGTCGATCACGATCGAGGCGGTCTTCGGGCGCACCTCGGCGGCGAACGCCAGCGGATCCGACTTCAGCGGCAGATGCTGGCCGTTGCGCCCAATGATCTCGAACTTGTAGTGGTCGCCGACGCGCGCGCGCGGGATGAACAGCTCCCAATAGCCCGGACCGCGCACCCGCATCGGATGCCGCCTGCCGTCCCAGAAATTGAAGTCGCCGACCACGCTGACCCGCCGCGCATTCGGCGCCAGCACCACGAAGCCGATGCCGTCGACGCCGTCGAGCGTCATCGGATGGGCGCCGAGCGTGTCGTAGACGCGCAGATGCGTACCCTCGCCGAGCAGATAGAGATCGAAATCGCTCAGGATCGGCGGAAAGCGGTAGGCATCCTCCAGCTCGACGACATTGTCGCCGAAGCGGGCGCGGAGCTGGTAGCGCGTCGAGCCGTTCGGCAGGGGACCTGCGAACAGGCCGGCGTCATGGATCTTGGCCAGCGGCGCCGCCTCGCCATGCTCCCCGATCGCCTCGACATTGCTGGCGTCAGGCAGAAAGGCGCGCACGACATTGCGATCCCCCTCGGCGTGAAGCCCGAGATAGTGGAAAGGATCGGAATGGCGGCCCTCGATGATCGCATAGGCCTCGGCGGGCAGTTTGGTCATGCAACCTCGTGCGGCTGTTGGGCCAGGAGTCTCAACAGGCCAGTCAGTGGGACTCGGAGCCAATCCGGCCGGTTGGCTAGCTCATACTCGATCTCGTAGAAGGCTTTCTCAAGCAGGAAAAAGTTGAGCAGGCGCTCGGCCGCTCTGGCGTCGGCCGGCCACAGCCGCTGGCCGGCCACGGTCTCGCGATAGGCCGCCAGAAGCGTATCCGCCGCCTGGTCGCGCCATTCGGCCAAAGCGAGGCCCAGCCTGCCGCTGTCGTCGGGCGCGACCTTGAACGCGCGTTCCAGCGCGGCGGTCGCGGCGTAGTCGATCGAGCGGATCAGGCCGGCGACGTCGCGGGCCGCCGGCGCCTTGCGCCGCCGCTCGGCGATGGTGCGACCCGGTCCGCCGTCGAAATCGATGATGAAGACGTCGTCCTTGACGACCAGCAACTGGCCGAGATGCAGGTCGCCATGATGGCGGATGCTGAGCCCGTCGGTCTCGCGCGGCAGCAGCGCCTTGAGCCGCTCCGGCAGCAGGTCGTGCTGGGCCTGCAACTGATCGGCCAGCAGCCGGTCGGCCTCTCTCAGGGAGCCGCGCCGCTGCTTCAGCGTGTCGAACACGCGCTCGGCGCGCGCCATGATCTCATCGTTCCAGCGCTGCAGGTCCTCGGGCCTGGTCGGCTCGGGCATGAAGTCCGGCAGGTCCCGGTTGCTGGCGAGCGCGATGTGCAGCTCGGCGAGACGCTTGCCGCTGTGCGACAGGTGGCGCAGATAGGTGGCTTGATCGCCGTTCTCCTCCGGATGTTCGCTCGCCGCCAGCAGGCGCTGCCGCTCGACGAGGCGGTCGAGGTGCGCGGCGCCGACATTCCAGAGGTCGCCCTGATTGACCACCATGGCGTGCAGCACTGCGATCGCGCTGCGATTGTCTCCCTCCACCAGTTCCGATGTGCCGAGCAAGGCCGGTGTGTTGGGGAAATTGACCACTTCGGTGAGGAAGCGGCCCATCTCGATCTCCGGATTGATGCCGACCTCGAGCTTCCGGTAGATCTTGGTGACATACTCATTGTCGACCAGCGCAGTCGAATGCGGCTGATCGTTCTCGAACACGCGGATGCGTTCGGGCTGTCGGACCGGGCGATCGGAGAAGCGGCTGGTCGGTCGGAATTCGAGCTTCAGGCCTTGCTCACCCTCGTCGACGGTGAGGTTTTCCCGCAAGTTTCGCAGGAACAGGCCGGTGAAGATCTGGTCGGTGGAGACATCGAGCAGCGTGCCCTCGCGCGCGCCCTGACGGACCGCGGCAAAGGCGCGCGGGTTGTAGCGCTCGCGGTCGAAGCGCACCCATTCGATCTGCATCGGGAGCACGTAGCGGCTGGTGGTGCCGCGCTCCGTGGTTTCGAAGAAGATCAGCCAGGGCCGGTTGTCGCCGATGTCGCAGAACGGGATCGCGGACACCAGCGTCGGCTGGATCGCCTTCAGGGAATGCTCCGGGTACCAGCGCGTGCGGGCGAGATGGCCGGGCAGCACGTCGTGCTCGAACACGCCGCGCTCGCGCGCCAGCGACGTCCAGGTCGAACCGAGCGGCACCACCAGCGTCTCGAACTCCGGCACCGCGCGCGGCTTCACCGGCTCGGACTTGTCGCGCTCCTGCAACTGGAACCAGTAGAAGCCGTAAGGTGCCAGCGTGATCATGTAGGGCAGCTCGCCGATCGCCGGGAAGCGCGTGCGTCCGAGCATCTCGAGCGGTATGCGGTCCTTGAAGGCGGAGAGGTCGAGTTCGGTCGCCTGCGCCGAGCGCGACAGATTGGCGACGCACAGGATGGTCTCGCCCTGGTACTGCCTGACATAGGCGAGCACCGAGCGGTTCTCCGGGCGGATGAAGGTCATGGTGCCGCGCCCGAACGCAAGCGTCGACTTGCGCACCGCGATCAGCCGCTTGGTCGCCGACAGCAGCGACGACAGGCTGCGCGACTGCGCCTCGACATTGACGGATTCGTAGCCGTAGACCGGGTCCATGATCATCGGCGCGTAGAGCCGCGCCGGGTCGGCGCGCGAGAAGCCGCCGTTGCGGTCCGGCGACCACTGCATCGGCGTCCGCACGCCGTTGCGGTCGCCGAGATAGATGTTGTCGCCCATGCCGATCTCGTCACCGTAATAGATGATCGGCGTGCCGGGAAACGACAGCAACAGCGAGTTCATCAGCTCGATCTTGCGCCGGTCATTGTCCATCAGCGGCGCCAGGCGGCGGCGGATGCCGACATTGATGCGGGCGCGCGGGTCGTTGGCGTAAGTCGACCACAGATAGTCGCGCTCGACGTCGGTGACCATTTCCAGGGTCAGCTCGTCGTGGTTGCGCAGGAACAGCGCCCACTGGGCAGCCGCCGGAATATCGGGCGTCTGCCTGAGGATGTCGGTGATCGGAAAGCGGTCTTCCTGCGCGATCGCCATGTAGATGCGCGGCATCAGCGGGAAGTGATAGGCCATGTGGCATTCGTCGCCATGGCCGAAATATTCCTGCACGTCCTCCGGCCACTGGTTGGCCTCGGCCAGCAGGATCTTGCCCTTGGCATAGGCGTCGAGCTCCTGGCGCAGCCGCTTGATGATGGCATGCGTCTCCGGCAGGTTCTCGTTGTTGGTGCCGTCGCGCTCGCACAGATAGGGAATGGCGTCGAGCCGGAAGCCGTCGACGCCGGTGTCGAGCCAGCGCTTCATCACTTGCACGATGGCGCGCACCACGCGGGGATTGTCGAAATTCAAGTCGGGCTGGTGCGAGAAGAAGCGGTGCCAGTAGAACTGGCCGGCTTCCGGATCCCAGGTCCAGTTCGACTTTTCCGTATCCGTAAAGATGATGCGGGTATCGAGGTATTTCTGGTCGGTGTCGCTCCAGACGTACCAGCTGCGCGCGCTCGAATTCGGCGGGCTGCGGCGCGCGCGCTTGAACCATGCATGCTGGTCCGAGGTGTGGTTGACGACAAGCTCGGTGATGACGCGCAAACCGCGCCTCTTGGCCTCCTGGATGAAGCGCTTGAAGTCCTTCATCGTCCCGAAATCGGGATTGATATCGCCATAATCGCCGATGTCGTAGCCGTCGTCGCGGCCCGGCGAGGGATAGAACGGCAGCAGCCACAGCGCGGTGACGCCGAGCTCCTGCAGATAGCCGAGCTTCTCCGTCAGGCCTGTGAAATCGCCGATGCCGTCATTGTTGCTGTCGGCGAACGCCTTGACGTGCAGCTGGTAGATGATGGCGTCCTTGTACCATAGCTGGTCCGCGGTCTCGGTCGCGACCTTCACCTCGCTGTCGACGGAGGAAAATACGTTCATGGCGGCTCCTTCAGGCGACACAGCGTAGCAGCAACGCGGGATCGCGCGCAGGATCTAGATGCAGGCGGATGCCTCCCCATTCGAGCGCATGACGCTCGCCGGTGACAAGGTCTTCCACGGCCGTGACGGGGCGGCGGGCATCGCCGCGGCCGACCATGACGTCGCCGAGCGGAAGCCAGACGTCGCGCGGCTCGGACGACAACGCAATCGCGGCCGCGATCACATTGCCCTGATCGACCGCCTCCTTGACGAAGCCGATCACGCCACCGTCATCGACATTGATAAAGCGCAGATCGGCGAATTGTTGCAGGGCCGGATTGCCGCGTCTGATTTGGTTGAGAACCGCGACATAGGGCTTGATGTTCCCGACCTGATCCCAGTCGCGAACCCTGATCTCGTATTTCTCGGAGTTGAGATACTCCTCGCGGCCGGGCACCGGCGTGTGCTCGAGCAGTTCGAATCCGCTGATGATGCCGTAGTTGCTTGAAAGCGTCGCGGCCAGCGCGAGACGCGACTTGAACATCCAGGATTCGCCGCTTTGCAGGTGGAAGGGCAGGATGTCAGGTGTGTTGACGAAGAAATTCGGCCGAAAGAAGTCGCGATCGGGATAGGATATCAACTCGCCGAGATACGCTTCGAGCTCGGAGCGCTGCGTGCGCCAGGTGAAGTAAGTATAGGACTGCGTGAAGCCGAGCTTGGCGAGGCCCTTCATCAGCTTCGGCCGCGCGAAGGCTTCCGAGAGGAACAGCACGTCCGCATCGCGGTCCTGCACCTCGCGGATCAGCCATTCCCAGAATGCCAGCGGCTTGGTGTGCGGATTGTCGACCCGGAAGATCTTGACGCCCTGTTCGACCCAGAACAGCACGACATCGCGCAGCGCGCGCCACAGCGCCGCCGCATCTTCGGATCCGAAATCCGGATTGACGACATCGTCCCAGCGCTGCGGCGGATGTTCGGCGGTGCGCATCGATCCGTCCGGACGCCGCTTGAACCACTCCGGATGCGCGGTCAGCCAGGGATGATCGGGCGAGCATTGCGCGGCGAAATCGAGCGCCACCTCGAGGCCGTGGGTCTGGCATGCCGCCACGAAAGCGCGGAAGTCGTCGAGCGTGCCGAGCTCCGGATGCACGGCGTCGTGGCCGCCCTCGGCCGCGCCGATCGCATAGGGGCTGCCGGGATCGCCCGGCTGCGCGATAGCGGCATTGTTGCGGCCCTTGCGATGGGTCCGTCCGATCGGGTGGATGGGCGCCAGCAGCACGACGTCGAAGCCCATCGCCGCGATATCGGGCAGCCGCGCGATGCAGTCGTTGAAGGTCGCATGCACGCCCGGCGTCTTGCCCTGGCTGCGCGGAAACATCTGGTACCAGGCGCCGCTACGCGCCCGCGGCCGGTCGGCGGTGAGGGGATAGAGCTGCGATCGCACCAGGTCGCGGCGAAACTGGCTGCCGGCCATCGCCTCCCGCAATTCGGGTGCGAGCAGCGCGCCCGGCTCACCGGTCTGCAGGAAGATTTCGCACTGCCTGATGATGATTGCGGCTGCGGCAGGTCCCCCCGCTTGCGCCCGGGTCAGCATGCCCGCGCCTTCGACGGCATCCAGCGTGTGGTCGCCGCCGTCGCGCTGCTTCTGCTCGAAGCGATGCCGCCAGCTGGCGAATTCGTCGGTCCAGGCCTCGATCGCGAAGCTGTAACGGCCGGGCCGATCGGGCACGAAGGCGCCGCCCCAACGGTCGTCGCTATGCGGCGTCATCGGCGCGTGCTGCCATTCGCCGTCGCCCTCATGCCGCCACACCAATGCCGCTGCGATCACATCATGTCCGTCACGGTAGATGTCCGCCCACACCTCGACAGCTTCGCCCGCGATGCGCTTGACCGCAAAGCGGCCGCCATCAACCGACGGATAGACATCGGTGATATGAAAAGTGCCGTTGGCGCTCTCGACAGGCCGGGCGGTTTTGTTCACGGTGATGCCGCCATTGAATAGGCAAATGAATTCCCGGCGCCGCGAAGGAGGCGCGCCAGACCCATATAGAAAGCCGCTCGCCGGGCAATGGTTCCCGGTGGGAACGCCGGATAGGGTAGAGCGTTGAACATCAACTATCCCTTTCCCGTATCTGTACAATTTAGCAACGATCCCGATACCGTCGCGAGCAGGCAGCGTGCCGAATGGACCTTTATGCCAAAGCCCAGACCCTGGGAATCCAGACCGAGTATATCGATGGGAGCGGTCACCGCCGTGTGACAACCCCGGAGGCGCTGACGGCGATCCTCGCGGCGCTGCCGCCCCAGGCGCCGCGGCGGATGATCGCCGATCCCGTGGTCGTCAGAGGCGGCCATGGCGGGCAGACGGAGCTCTCCGAGGCGGCCCGGCTACCGGTGCAATGGAAGCTCATCAGCGGTACTACCTTGCTCGCGCAAGGCGAGGCGCATGAACGGAGTGTGACGTGGCCGTCCGGCCTGCCTGAGGGCGTGCACCGGTTGCAGCTCAAGGACGCATCGGGCAGCGAGGAGCTGCCGTTTCTGGTGGCGCCGGACGGCGCATTCGGCGGCGCGTTCGACCGCTGCTGGGTGATCGCGGTCCAGCTCTATGGCGTGCGCTCCGCGCGCAACTGGGGCATCGGCGACTTCACCGATCTGCAGGGCCTGCTCGAATTCGCCCATCGGCTCGGTGCCGACGGCATTGGGCTCAATCCGCTGCATGCGTTGTTCGACGATCGTCCCGGCGATTGCAGCCCGTACTCGCCGAACAGCCGGCTGTTCCTCAACGCGCTCTATATCGACGTCGCGAAGATTCCCGAATTCCGCATCGATGCCGAGACGCAGGCCGCGCTGGCGCAGCTCCGCAGCCGCGACATGGTCGACTATGTCGGGGTCGCGGCGCTGAAATGGCCGGCGCTGCGGGCCGCCTTCGCGGCCTTCAAGGCCAATCCCGGCCTCGGCCGCTGGCAGGATTTCGAGGCCTATCGCAAGGAGCAGGGCGTGCTGCTGTCGCGCTTCGCCTGCTTCGAGGTGATGCGGCACAAACTCAACACGCCGTGGTGGGAATGGCCGGACGAGTGGCGGCAGCCCAATGATGCGGCGTGCACGAAATTGCGCCGGGCGCGCGACACCGCCGCCGAGGTTGAATTCGTCGAGTTCGTGCAATGGACCGCGGACCGACAGCTCGGCGCCTGCCAGGCGCTCGCGCACAGACTCGGCATGCGGGTCGGGCTCTATCTCGACGTCGCCGTCGGCGTGCAGTCGGACGGCTTCGACGCCTGGAATGAGCAGACTGCGATCTCGCGTCATCTCGGCGTCGGCGCGCCGCCGGACCCGCTCAACACCGCGGGCCAGGACTGGGGGCTCGCCGGCTTCAACGCCGCGGGCCTCGAGCAGCGTTCCTTCGAGCCGTTCAGGCAGATGCTGCGCGCCTCGATGCACCATGCCGGCGCGATCAGGCTCGACCACGCCTTCGGGCTGAAGCGGCTTTATCTGGTGCCGCGCGGCTTCGGCCCGGCCAATGGCGCCTATGTGCTGATGCCGTTCGAGGCGCTGCTGGCGGCGACCGCGCAGGAGAGCACAGCAAACCGCTGCGTCGTGATCGGCGAGGACCTCGGCACCGTGCCTCCGGGCTTCCGCGAGCAGATGAACGGCTGGGGCATCTGGTCTTATCTGGTGATGATGTTCGAGACCGATGACCAGGGCGTGTTCCGCAACGCCGACTATTATCTGCCGAACGCGCTGGTGACGTTCAACACGCACGACCTGTCGACCTATGCCGGCTGGCGCTCGTTCAGCGACCTCAAGACCAAGCGCTCGCTCGGCATCGATCCCGGCGAGACCGACCAGGGGCGCTGGGATGCGCTCGGCCATCTCGACGACGTGCTGCGCCGTCACGACATTCACCACAATGATTTCTATTCGGTGGTGAGCTTCATGGCGCGGACGCGATCGCGGATGATGGCGGTCTCGATGGAGGATTTGCTCGGCATCGTCGAGCAGCCGAACATCCCCGGCACCGTCTACGAGCATCCGAACTGGAAACGGCGGCTGCCGGTATCGATCGAGCATCTCGCATCGGCGATCGACGTCGACGCGCTCAAGCGTGCAACCCGCGAGCGGTCGCACGCCTGACAACGCGGAGCACGGCGCGTGGCCTCTCGCATCGAAGACTATGGACTGATCGGCGATTGCGAGACCGCAGCGCTGGTCGGCCGTGACGGCTCGATCGACTGGCTGTGCTGGCCGGCGTTCGATTCCGACGCCTGCTTCGCGGCGCTGCTCGGCACGTCGCGGAACGGCCGCTGGCTGCTGGCGCCAACTGGTGCGATCAGGCAGACCTCCCGCCGCTATTGGGACGATACGCTGATCCTGGAGACGCGATTCGAGATCGAAGACGGCGTGGTCGCGCTGATCGATTTCATGCCGCCGCGCGGCAATGCTTCCGACGTGGTCCGCCTGGTTCGCGGCATCAGCGGCCGCGTCAAGATGCACATGGAGTTGGTCATCCGCTTCGGCTTCGGCGTCGATGTCCCCTGGGTGAGGAAGAACCCGGACGGCGAGGGGCTGCTGGCGATCAGCGGGCAGGACATGACCGTGCTGCGCACACCGGTCAAGACATCGGGCAAGGACCTGACCACGATCGCCGATTTCGAGATCGGCGAAGGCGACACCGTGCCCTTCGTCCTGACCTACGGAGCGTCGTATCAGCCGGTGCCGGAGCCGATCGATCCCGAGGTGGCGCTGAAGGATACCGAGGACTACTGGAAGGAATGGTGCAGCCGTTCGACCTATGACGGCAGCTATCAGCGCGGCCTCGTGATGCGCTCGCTGATCACGCTGAAGGCGCTGACCTTCAGGCCGACCGGGGGCATCGTCGCGGCCCCGACTACGTCATTGCCGGAAAAGCTCGGCGGCGCGCGCAACTGGGACTACCGGTTCTGCTGGCTGCGCGATGCCACCTTCACGCTGCTGGCGCTGATGAATTCGGGCTACACCGAGGAGGCGGCCGCCTGGCACAACTGGCTGCTGCGGGCCGCGGCCGGCGCTCCCGCCAACATGCAGATCATGTACGGCATCCTGGGCCAGCGGCGCCTGCTCGAATGGGAAGCCGGGTGGCTGCCCGGCTATGAGGGGGCGCAACCGGTCCGCGTCGGCAATGCAGCGCATGCGCAGCTGCAACTCGACGTCTACGGCGAGTTGATCGACGCCTTCCACCAGTCCCGCATGGCCAAGCTGAAGCTCGACGAGGAGAACTGGTCGCTCGAATGCACCGTCGTCAGTCATCTCGCCGACGTCTGGGACCAGCCGGATCACGGCATCTGGGAGCGCCGCGACACGCCCAGACACTATGTGTTCTCCAAGGTGATGTGCTGGGTCGCCTTCGACCGCGCCATCAAGAGCGCGGAGCGGTTCGGCTTCAAAGGGCCGCTGGTCAAATGGCGGGTGCTGCGCGAGGCCATTCATCGCGACGTCTGCCGGCAGGGCTACGATCCCGATCTCGACAGCTTCGTCGAGAGCTATGGCTCAAAGCTGCTCGATGCCAGCCTGCTGTTGTTACCGTCGGTCGGCTTCCTGCCGCCGTCCGATCCGCGCATCCGCGGCACGATCGCGGCGGTCGAGCGGCACATGATGCGCGACGGGTTCGTGCTACGGCACGATCCGCGCGAGGTGTCCGACGAAATCCAGCCCATCGAGGGCGCGTTCCTGGCCTGCAGCCTGTGGCTCGCCGACGCCCACGTGCTGGCGGGAGATCTCGACAAGGCGCAGACCATGTTCGACCGCGTCGTCGCGGTTGCCAACGATCTCGGATTGCTGGCGGAGGAGTTCGACTCCGGCGCCGGCCGGCAGACCGGCAACTTTCCGCAGGCGCTGACCCATATCGCGCTGATCAACACGGCGCACAATCTCAGCGCCGCCAGGGCCGACGCCGAGAAGCCCGCGGTGCAGCGGTCGACCTGATCGCGGTCTAGCGGCCCATCGTCAGCACGACATCCATCGCGCGCGCGAAGCCGTCATGCTCGTTGGTTTCGGTGACATGCGTGGCGCGCGCCTTCACGTCATCGCTGGCATTGCCCATCGCGAACGAGACGCCGCTTCGCGCGAACATCGGCAGATCGTTCTGCATGTCGCCGATCGTGGCGACATTCTCAAGCGAGACGCCGAGGCGCTTCGCGATGCCCTTGACGAAGGTGCCCTTGTCGTGGCCGGGCGGGGTGACGTCGAGATAATAGGTCTGCGAGCGGACCGCGGTCGCGTCATGGCCGACCATCTGCTGCATCTCCGCCTCGCAGCGCTGCAACAGGGGCGCATCCGAGCTCGCGCCGACGATCTTGCAGGCCTGGTCGAGATAGGGCGTGAAATCGCCGACGATGGTCGGATCATGCTTGATCGCGCGTTTCTCGTGCGCGTTGTACTCGCCGTCGGGATTGCGGGTCAGCCAGCGGTCGTTGGTGAACAGCCAGATGTCGATGCCACGCTCGCGGAGCAGGTCGACGCAGCGCTTGGCGACTGCCGGCGGGATCACATGCTGTTCGATCGGCTTCAATTGCGGATCGACGATCGAGGAGCCATTGAAGGCGCCGATCGGCAGCGTGATCGCGAGCGGCGCGACCAGGAAACCCATCCCGATGGTTGGCCGGCTGGAGACGATGGTGAAGCCGATGCCGGCCTCGTGCAGCTTGCGCACGGCTGTGCTGGCGCCGTCGGTCAAGGTCTTGTCCTTGGTGAGCAGCGTGCCGTCGACATCGGATACGACAAGGGCGATGCGGGTGGCGGTGTGGTTCATGGGCGGTCCAGCTTCAGTTGATTGACGATGTCTTCGACGATGGTGTCGACCGAACGGTCGATCGCAACCGTGATCGGGCGTTCGTCCGGCGTCGGCGGCTCCAGCGTTTTGAACTGGCTGGCGAGCAGGCCCGGCGGCATGAAATGGTCCTTGCGCGCGGCGAGCCGCGCGGCGATCAGCTCCTCTGTGCCGTCGAGGAAGACGATGCGGATGTCGTTGCGGCCGTGCACCAGGATGTCGCGATAGGCGCGCTTCAGCGCGGAGCAGGCGATGACCGCCCGTTCGCGGACGCCGCAGGTGCGGTCGATCTCATTGGCGATCGCGCGCAGCCAGGGCCAGCGATCCTCGTCGGTGAGCGGCTGGCCAGAATGCATCTTCGCGACATTGCTCGGCGGGTGAAAACTGTCACCATCCTCGAAACGCCAGCCGATCCTGATCGCGAGGCGGTCGGCGATGGTGCTCTTGCCCGAGCCAGAGACGCCCATCACGACCAGTGCGCAGGGGTTTTGCCCGTCACCCAAGAAAGTCACCCAAGAAAATACCTAAGAAAATCATCCACGAAAATCCTCCGGCAGCGCGGCCTGATCGATCAGCCAGACAGTTTCGCCCAGCGATCGCGCGCGGTTTGCCGGCAGGTTCTCGCCTGCGAACAGGCGCGTCAAGATCGCGCGCTTGTTTTCGCCCGCCACCTCGAACAGCATCTCGCGGCAGGAGGCGAGCGCAGGCAGGGTCAGGGAGACTCGCGGCACGAACGGCTCGACATTGGCCTTGGGCACCCCGACTACCCAGCGCTGCGTCTCCTCGACCGCGGGAAAGCCGGGAAACAGCGAGGCGGTGTGGCCGTCGGGCCCGATGCCCATCAGCACCAGGTCGAACAGCGGCCGCTTCGGATCGAGCTGCTCGGCGCCGTAGAAGGCCATCAGCTCGTTCTCGTACAGCGCGGCGCTGACGTCGGGATCCCTGAGATCGGCGGTGTCGGTCGCGATCGGGTGAACATTCGCAGCCGGAGCGCAGCGGTCGAGGAAGGCCTGGCGCGCCATGCTCATATTGTGCAGCTTGTCCTTGCGCGGCACCAGGCGCTCATCGCCGATGAACCAGTCGATGCGATCCCACGGAATCCTCCGGCGATAGTCCGGGGTTGCCAGCAACTGGTAGAGCGCCTTGGGGCTGGAGCCCCCGGTGAGGCAGACTGCGATCCGGCCGCTGTTCTCGTCGAACCTTGCGATTACCCGCTCGGCGGCCGTCTGCGCCAGTGCGGCCGGATCGGCGACCGTGATGATCTTGCGCTCGCCGCTCGCGGCCATGGTCAGCTGAGCTTTCGCCAGCTGCGGCCGTCGCGCGTCAGCAGCGCGTTGGCAGCCTCCGGGCCCTCGCTGCCGGCCTTGTAGGGTTGCAGGCCGCGTCCCCCGGCAGTCTTCCAGGCATCGAGGAAGGGCTGCACCGCCTGCCATCCGGCCTCGACGCTATCGGCGCGCTGGAACAGCAGATTGTCGCCGATCATGCAGTCATAGATCAGCGTCTCGTAGCCGGTCGACGGCTCGGCCTTGAAGTAGTCCTTGTAGCGGAACTTCATCTCGACGCCGTCGATGTTGATGGCCGGGCCAGGCACCTTGGTGTTGAACTGCAGCTCGATGCCTTCGGTCGGTTCGGTGGAGATGACCAGGTAGTTCTGCGATAGGCGGTCGACCGCGGTATCGCGGAACATCGCGAACGGCGCCTGCTTGAACTTGATCGCGATCTCGGTGCGCTTGCTGGTCAGCGCCTTGCCGGTGCGCAGATAGAAGGGTACGCCGGCCCAGCGCCAATTGTCGATGGTCAGCTTCAGCGCGGCATAGGTCTCGGTCGAGCTGTCCGGCTTGACGTCCGGTGTCTTGAGGTAGTCCTCGATCTCCGTGTCGCCGATCCGGCCGCCGCGATACTGGCCGCGCACCGAGTTGGACAGCGCCTCCTGCTCGCTCTGGATCTGGATCGCGCTCAGCACCTCGGCCTTCTCCGAGCGCACCGCATGGGCATCGAAACGCGCCGGCGGCTCCATCGTCACCAGCGACAGCAGCTGGAACAGATGGTTCGGCACCATGTCGCGCAGCGCGCCGGTGGCGTCATAGAAACTGCCGCGATGGCCGACGCCGAGCTTCTCGTCGACGGTGATCTGGATGTGGTCGATATGGTTGCGATTCCAGATCGGCTCGAACATGCCGTTGGCGAAGCGCAGCACCAGGATGTTCTGGACGGTTTCCTTGCCGAGGTAATGATCGATCCGGTAGATCTGGTGCTCGTCCATCAGCTTCAGCAGCGCGGCATTCAGCGCCCTCGCCGACGCCAGATCGGTGCCGAACGGCTTTTCGATGATCAGCCGCCGCCAGGCGCCGTTCTCCTCCAGCATGCCGGTGCGTCCGAGCTGCTCGCTAATCGGCAGGAAGGCGTTCGGCGGGGTCGCCAGATAGAACAGCCGGTTGCCGCCGGTGCCACGCGCCGTCTCGAGCTTGTCGAGCCGCTCGTTCATCGCATCAAAGGACGCCGGATCGCGCGGATCGGCCTCGATCGCGGTGACGCATTCGAACAGCCGCTTCGCGATCGCCTCGTCCACCGGGCGGGTGGCGAACTTGCGCAACCCTTGCAACAGACTGTCGGTCAGCTGCTCGCTCGACATGCCCTTGCGGACGACGCCGACGACGCAAAATTTTTCCGGCAGCAGGTTGCCGGCGGCGAGATTGTAGAGCGCCGGGACCACCAACCGGTGTGTCAGATCACCGGTGGCGCCGAAGATGATGAAGGAGCAAGGATCGGGTTTCTTCTGCACGTGACCTTCCGCGGTTATCTCTCGAGCTCCGTTCCGATTGTATCGGAACCGAGCTCTCGATTCTTGTTTTGACGCGTTTTCTTCACGCGAACCGGTGCCCACTTCGCTTGAAAATGCTTCTAAGCTTTCTTCGGCGGCTCCTTGTGGCCGCCAAAGCCTGCGCGCATCGCCGAGAGGATCTTCTCGGCGAAGGTATGATCCTTGCGCGAACGGAAGCGGGTGTAGAGCGCAGCGGTCAGCACTTCCGCCGGCACGGCCTCGTCGACCGCGGCATTGACGGTCCAGCGGCCTTCGCCGGAATCCTCGACAAAGCCTGAGTAGTTGTCGAGCGTGTGGTTCTGCGCCAGCGCCGAGGCGGTGAGGTCGAGCAGCCAGGACGGGATCACGCTGCCGCGCCGCCAGACTTCGGCGATGTCGGCGATGTCGAGATCGAAGCGATGCTCGGGCGGGAGCGCCTCGATATTGGCGTTCTTCAGGATGTCGAAGCCTTCGGCATAGGCCTGCATCAGGCCGTATTCGATGCCGTTGTGGATCATCTTGACGAAGTGCCCGGCGCCAACAGGACCGGCGTGGATATAGCCCTGTTCGATGCGCGGATCTCGGCCCTCGCGGCCGGAGGTGCGCGGGATGTCACCGATGCCCGGCGCCAGCGTCTTGAAGATCGGATCGAGCCGGTCGACGACGGGCTTGTCGCCGCCGATCATCATGCAGTAGCCGCGCTCGATGCCCCAGATGCCGCCGCTGGTGCCGACATCGACGTAATGCAGCCCGCGCTCACGAAGCGCCTTGCCGCGGCGGACGTCGTCCTGCCAGAAGGTGTTGCCGCCGTCGATGATGACGTCGCCGGGCGACATCAACTTTGAAAGTGCCTCGATGGTGGCTTCGGTGATCTTGCCGGCCGGCAGCATCACCCAGGCGGTGCGCGGCGCTTCCAGCTTGAGGACAAAATCCTCCAGCGACGAGGAACCGGTGGCGTTGTCGGCGACGAGCGCCGCGACCGCCTTCGGATCCTTGTCGTAGACCACGGTGGTGTGACCTTGGGTCATCAGGCGGCGGACGATGTTGCCGCCCATCCGCCCGAGGCCGATCATGCCGAGTTGCATTGCTCGCCTCCGTCAGTTCAGTGCGGCCGAGATCGCGGCATCGAGTGCCGCAAGCCCGGAGGTGAGGTCGCCCTTGAGATGAACGCGCAGCGCCCGCCGGCCGCGCTCGGTGAGCACGTCGAAATCGCCGCGCGCCTGCGCCGCCTTGATGACGCCGAAGCTCGCCTTCTGGCCGGGCACCGCCAAATCCCTGCTGTCGTCGGTCGTGACCTGCAGGAACACACCGCTGTCGGGCCCGCCCTTGTAGGCCTGTCCGGTCGAATGCAGGAAGCGCGGGCCGAACTCGGCGCAGGTCGCAAGGTGTTTCGCATCGCGCACCTTCAGCCGCATCGCCTGCATGGCGTCGATGGTGTCGCCGTCGCGCTCGATATAGGCGAGCAGGGCGACATAGTCGCCGCGGCCGGAGCGCGAGAGGTGGGCCTTGATCCAGGAATTGAGGTCGCCATTGGCGCCGGCCTTGCGCAATTCCCCGGCGTTCTGCGCGTCGGTGTAGAGTTCGACTCCATCCACCGACACCACCGGCTGCTCGGCCGGCAGCGATCCGGTCTTCTCGAACGCCGCGGTCAGCTCGCGCGTCTTGATCTTGGCGGCCTCGACGTCGGGCTGGTTGAACGGGTTGATGCCGAGGATCGAGCCTGCCACCGCGGTCGCAATCTCGAAGCGGAAGAACTCCTGGCCGATACGGTCGATCGATTTCATCACGATCCGGACCACGGGATGGCCGGCGGCCTCGAGCGCGGCGAGCTTGGCCTCATGCGCGGCGTCGTTCTCGGCGTCGGTGCGCAGGTCGATGAAGAAGCGGTCGTTGCCGTAGACCGCGGCGTCGCCGATGGTCTCGCCCTCGATCGGGATCAGGCCTTTGCCGTCCTTGCCGGTCGATTCCGCGATCAATTGCTCGGCCCAGGCGCCGAAATCGGCGACGTCGGGCGAGGCGAAGATCGTCACCTTGTCGCGGCCTTCGAGCCCCGCGATGCCCATCGCCAGCCCGAGCTGCACGCCCGGGTTTTCCTGAGGCGGCACGTCGGCGCCGCAGGAGCGCACCATGGCGAGCGTATGGCCGAGCAGGCTGCGGACGTCGATGCCCGCGGCCGCGGCCGGAACCAGGCCGAATGGCGACAGCACGGAATAGCGGCCGCCGATCGCAGGGTCGCCGTAGAAGATGCGGGCAAAGCCCTGCTTGATCGCGACCTTCTGCAGCGATGAGCCGGGATCGGTCACCGCGATGAAGCGGTGGCCGGCCTTGTCCTTGCCGATCGCCTTGGCGACCCGGTCGAAGAAATAGTCCTTCATCACGTTCGGCTCGGTGGTGCCGCCGGATTTGGAGGAGACGATGAACAGCGTCTTCGCGATGTCGACATACTCCTCCATCGCGCGCACCTGCGCTGGGTCGGTGGAATCGAGCACGTGCAGCCGCGGGAAGCCGGATCTATGCGGGAAGGTCTGCGCCAGCACCTCCGGCCCGAGGCTCGATCCGCCCATGCCGAGCACGACGGCGTCGGTGAAGTTCTGTCCCTTCACGCGGGCTGCGAAATCCTCGTAGGCGGCAACGTCGGCGGTCGCAGCGCTGTTTAGCCAGCCCAGCCATTTGTCCTCGTCATCGCCGGTCCAGACTGACTTGTCCTTGTGCCAGAGCCTGCGGATCTTGGCCGACGCGCGCCATTCCTCGGTGCTCTTCTCGACCGCCTTCTCGATGCCGGCGCCGAGCGCAAGCTTCTGATGGTCGATGCCACCGCCGAGCGAGGTCGCGCGCTTGTGGGCGACCGCGCCGTACAGCTTGTCGGCCGCGTCGGCGAACAGCTTGACGCCGTCCTTGACCAGCTCCTCGGTGATCGCATCGAGCGAGATGCCGGATTTCTCCAGCTCCTCCAGCACATGGCGGGCGTCCTCGACATTCTCCTCGAGGCTGTCGCGGACCTTGCCGTGGTCGCGGAACGCATCAAGCGTTGCAGGCGGCACGGTGTTGACGGTGTCGGGGCCGATCAGCTCCTCGACATAGAGCACGTCGCTGTAGTCCTTGTTCTTGGTGCCGGTCGAGGCCCACAGCAGCCGCTGCGGCTTCGCGCCTTTGGCCGTGAGCTTGTCCCAGCGCGGGCCCGAGAACAGGCGCTTGTAGTCCTGGTAGGCGAGCTTTGCGTTGGCGATCGCGACCTTGCCCTTCAGTGCGGCAAGCCGCTCCTTCTCGGACGGGTCGTTGGCGCGCGCGATCTTCTCGTCGAGCTGCTTGTCGACGGCAGAGTCGATGCGGCTGACGAAGAAGCTGGCGACGCTCGCCACATGGGAGGGATCGCCGCCCCTGGCGACGTACTTCTCCAGGCCCTTGAGATAGGCTTCCGCGACCTGGCGATAGACCTTCTGCGAGAACAGCAGCGTGATGTTGATGCTGATGCCTTCGCCGATCAGATACTCGATCGCCGGCAGGCCCTCCGGCGTCGCCGGCACCTTGACCATCAGGTTCTTGCGGTGGACGTCCTTCCAGAGCCGCTCGGCCTCCACGATCGTGCCCTTGGTGTCCATCGCCAGATAGGGCGACACTTCGAGACTGACAAAGCCGTCGCCGCCATGGCTCTGGTCATAGACCGGGCGCAGCACGTCGGCGGCATGTTGGATATCCACGACCGCAAGGTGTTCGAACAGGTCGGCGACCGAGCGGTCGCCCTTCTTGAGGGCCTGGCCGATCGCCCCGTCATACTCGTCCGAGCTGCCGATCGCCTTCTCGAAGATCGAGGGGTTGGACGTCACGCCTTTGACGCCGTCGGTCTCGATCAGCCGCTTCAGGTCGCCGTTGGCGACGAAGCCGCGGGCAAGGAAGTCCAGCCAGACGGCCTGGTGGTGATTTTCGAGTGCTTTGACGGGGTTCATGGGTGCCTGTTCTCGTTCGATCGAGGGTCGATTTTTGGGTTCCCGCGCAGCTTTCGGGGGTGGAGGGGGATTGTCAACATGGCTTGGGGCCCGGGGCGGACTATCAGCATTCCAAAGGGATAACGCCATTCACAACAGTTCGATCCCCTCGGAACGTGTCCAAGCAGACCCCGATCTCGGCACATTTTTATGACGCGTTGCGGCGCGACCGCGCGTCAGGGCCGCAGGTAGAGGTAGCCCTGGGATTGCAGCTCGGCGAGGTGGACCATGCCGCCGCGCTCGGCGGCAACGAAGCCGGGGAGCAGGTCTTTCAGGCCGATGTTCTGCGTTTTCATGGTGTTGGCGCAGGCGGCGAGTTCAATCCCGTCCTTCGTGAGCTGCCTGACATGCTTCGACAGGTCGGGATTGGCGGCTGCCGTATGAAACGCCTTCAGCGCCTGGCCGTGGACCACGAGCGCGATCGTCACATTGCCGGGGCCGCCGACGCCGTCGAGATGGTTCTGGATGTTGCCGATGACGAAATTGACCTTGCCGAGGTCGTCGAGGTGATAGACCACCTTCAGCTTTCCCGGTGGTGGGGTCTCAGTAGCGGCGTTCGCCCGCGATGCTGCGAAGGCCGCGCCGATCGCCGAGAGCGTGCCCCACAGGATGCTGCGTCGGTGCATGGCGTCCCTCGCGCAATGATTGTTGATCGGCGCAAAACCTATCACTTGTGGCGGAGCGCAGCGAGTTCCTTGCGGTCGGTCACAAGTTCGGCGCATTCGCTCAAGCCCGCCCGATCGACGCGAAAGATCTTGTCGTCGGCGCCGGCGAGCAGCGCTTCGGCCGCGTCATCGTCGGGCTTGTTGCGATTCCACATCCTGATGCTGCTCAGGCGCGCGATCGCGGATTTGTCGTCCTTCGACAACGCCACGCTGATACCGCCGCCCTCGCAATCTACGCTGCATTCGAAGCGTATCTCGTGTCCGGATTCGGTTGCGATCGCGTGGTTGCAGTAGCCGCTGGAGTCGAAATTGCCTGGGCGATGGCGGTAGCTGACGCCGAGCCGGAACGAGTAGTTGGTGGTCTTGTCCTCCGGCGCATCTTCGGCGGAGACGAGCAGCTTCATCGCGCTGACCTTCTGCTTCGGATGCTGCGCCAGATGATTTGCATCGTATCGCCGCACGAAGCAGGCATAGGCTTTCGCGTCGGGCGGGCCTGCGAACATCCTGTTGTCGAAGGCGGCCGCCTTGGTCTTGTCGACGGCTTCCTGCGCCTGAACAGTTAACGCCGCACCGGCGCAGGCTGCGGCGGCAAGTGCGACAACAAGGAACGTCTGCTTCATGACCGCCCCGGGAATAGCCCGCGCCTTCAAGGTGTCATCTTTACAGCGCGGCAATGGTGCCGCGTGGAACTGCGCGGGCTCGTTGCCTTAGTCGCGGCGACAAGGAGGCACGTTCAACCTTGCCTGACAGTTTGTTCATGCGAGTCTGTGACGTGCACATCTTGACGCCAAGGCAGGACAGTCACACCTTTTCAGGGAAGCCAACGTTCATCGCCGGACGGGGAAGCTGCCCCGGTCGGATGTCCGCTTCGGAAGCCTGGGCCCCGGTAAACCACGGATGTGGCGAGGGGGTTACAGACACCAAAAACAAGGGGATATTGATGAACCATTAAGCTTCCTGCCTGTTGATAAGGCAGAGGCTGCACGCGCCGTGCATTGCCGAAATGAGTCGGTCGAGTGTCCAATGAGCCCAGCGTGCCGACGCTGATTCGATCCTAGGATGCTCTGGTTGCGACTCGTGTCAGTCGTGCGGCGATACATATCGTGGAGAGAGGGATCATGTACAACGATTCTTTGTTCAACGCCTTCGCAAGGTCGTTTGAAGCGCGAAGCCAGACCGACATGTCGATGGCCGAGTATCTGGAGTCGTGTCGAAGCGATCCGATGCGATATGCCAATGCGGCCGAGCGGTTATTAGCGGCAATCGGTGAGCCCCAGATGATCGACACGGCCAAGGACCCACGCCTTGGCCGTATCTTTTTGAACCGTACGATCAGGTCGTATCCGGCCTTCGCCGGCTTCTTCGGCATGGAGGACACGATCGAGCGTCTGGTCGGCTTCTTCCGTCACGCCGCACAGGGCCTCGAGGAGCGCAAGCAGATCCTCTATCTGCTCGGACCGGTCGGCGGCGGCAAGTCGTCGCTCGCCGAGCGCATCAAGGCGCTCATGGAAATTCATCCGATCTACGTGCTGAAGGCGGGTGACGAGCTGTCGCCGGTGTTCGAGAGCCCTCTCGGGCTGTTCGACCCCGAGCAGCTTGGGCCGATGATCGAGGAGAAGTACGGCATTCCGCGCCGCCGGCTGAGCGGGCTGATGTCGCCCTGGGCCTACAAGCGGCTCGAGGCCTTCGGCGGCGACATCTCGCAATTCCGCGTCGCGCGCATCCAGCCCTCCCGGCTGCGCCAGATCGCGGTCGCCAAGACCGAGCCCGGTGACGAGAACAACCAGGACATCTCCTCGCTGGTCGGCAAGGTCGACATCCGCAAGCTCGAGACCTACGCCCAGAACGACCCCGACGCCTACAGCTATTCCGGCGGCCTCAACCGCGCCAACCAGGGCGTGCTCGAGTTCGTCGAAATGTTCAAGGCGCCGATCAAGATGCTGCACCCCCTGCTGACGGCGACGCAGGAGGGCAACTACATCGGCACCGAGAACATCGGTGCGATCCCGTTCACCGGCATCATCCTCGCGCACTCCAACGAAGCCGAGTGGCAGAGCTTCAAGACCAACAAGAACAACGAGGCCTTCATCGACCGCATCTGCGTCATCAAGGTCCCGTACTGCCTGCGGGTCACCGAGGAGCAGAAGATCTACGAGAAGCTGATCCAGACCTCCGAGCTTGCCGCCGCGCCGTGCGCGCCGGCCACGCTGGAAACGCTGGCCCGCTTCTCGGTGATGTCGCGGCTGCGCAAGCACGAGAATTCGACGCTGTTCGGCAAGATGCGGGTCTATGACGGCGAGAGCCTCAAGGAATCCGATCCGAAGGCGCGCAGCGTGCAGGAATACAAGGACGCTGCCGGCGTCGACGAGGGCATGGACGGCGTCTCCACCCGCTTTGCCTTCAAGGTGCTGGCCTCGACCTTCAATCACGACACCACCGAGGTCGGCGCCGACGCAGTGCATCTGATGTATGTGCTGGAGATGGCGATCCGCCGCGAGCAGCTGCCTGACGAGACCGAGAAGCGCTATCTCGAATTCATCAAGGCCGACCTCGCGCCGCGCTATGCCGAGTTCATCGGCAACGAGATCCAGAAGGCCTATCTGGAATCCTACTCCGACTACGGCCAGAATCTGTTTGACCGCTATGTCGACTATGCCGACGCCTGGATCGAGGATCAGGACTTCAAGGATCCCGACACCGGCCAGCTGATGAACCGTGAGCTACTGAACCAGGAGCTCACAAAAATCGAGAAGCCGGCCGGCATCGCCAACCCGAAGGATTTCCGCAACGAGGTCGTCAAGTTCTCGCTGCGTTCGCGGGCGCACAACAACGGCAAGAACCCGAGCTGGACCTCCTACGAAAAGGTTCGCGACGTGATCGAAAAGCGGATATTCTCGCAGGTCGAGGATCTGCTTCCGGTCATCTCGTTCGGCTCCAAGAAGGACGGCGAGACCGAGAAGAAGCACGGCGAGTTCGTCGAGCGAATGGTGGAGCGCGGTTATACCGAGCGCCAGGTCCGCCGGCTCGTCGAGTGGTACATGCGGGTGAAGCAGGCCGGCTAGTGCACGATCCGGAAGGCCGGCAGCGGCTTTCCGTCTCGTCTCGTTCCGTCTAATAAAAATGCGATGCGACTGGTCTGATCGCATCCGGCGTGAGGCAGATGCAACGTGGTCATGCATATCGTCGATCGGCGGCTGAACCCGGGTAGCAAGAGCCTGGAGAATCGCCAGCGCTTCCTGCGGCGCGCCAAGGCGCTGGTGCAGGGAGCCGTCAAGAAGTCGTCACAGGACCGGGACATCAAGGATGTCCTGGAGGGCGGCGAGGTGACCATCCCGCTGGACGGCATGGATGAGCCGCGGTTCCGGCGCGAGGGCGGTACGCGTGACATGGTGCTGCCCGGCAACAAGAAATTCGTCGAGGGCGACTGGCTGCAGCGCCCGAACCAGAGCGGCGCCAAGGGCTCCGGCGCTGGCGAGGGCGACAGCGAGGACGCCTTCCGCTTCGTGCTCAGCCGCGAGGAGTTCGTCGACCTCTTCCTCGACGACCTCGAACTGCCTGATCTTGCCAAACGCAAGCTCGCAGAAACTGAGAGCGAGGGCATCCGGCGCGCGGGCTATGCGACATCGGGCTCGCCCGCCAACATTTCCATCAGCCGCACGGTGAGCCGGGCGCTGGCGCGACGCGTGGCGCTGCGCCGGCCGCGCAAGGACGAGGTCGAGGCGCTCGAGGCCGAGCTTGCGGAATGCGACGACGAGACGCGGCGCCGCGAGCTGCTGGCGCAGCTCGAAGCGCTGAAGGCCAAGGTCAAGCGGATTCCGTTCATCGATCCGATCGACATCCGCTATCGCCGCTTCGAGACGGTGCCGAAGCCGGTGGCGCAGGCCGTGATGTTCTGCCTGATGGACGTCTCGGGTTCGATGTCCGAGCACATGAAGGATCTGGCGAAGCGGTTCTACATGCTGCTCTACGTCTTCCTGAAGCGGCGCTACAAGCACGTCGAGATCGTGTTCATCCGGCACACCGACCGCGCCGAGGAGGTGGACGAGGATACGTTCTTCCATGGACCGGCGTCCGGCGGCACGCTGGTGTCGAGCGCGCTGGTTGCGATGCACGACATCGTTCGAACCCGCTTCCGTCCCGCCGACTGGAACATCTACGCCGCGCAGGCCTCGGACGGCGACAACATGACCTCCGACAGTGGGGTGACCGGGCATCTCCTGACCGACAAGATCCTGCCGGTCTGCCAGTTCTTCGCCTATCTCGAGGTCGGCGAGGCCGCCAACTACACCTTCGACATGCCGGACTCCTCGCTCTGGACGCTCTATGAGCGGCTGCGCAACGAGGGCCAGCCGCTGTCGATGCGCAAGGTGAGCGAGCGCGGCGAGATCTTCCCGGTGTTCCAGGACCTGTTCAAGCGCCGCACCAGTCAGGAAAGGGTATAGTTTAATGGGGTCTTCCGGCGAACTGCTGTTCGATGGTGCCGACTGGGATTTCCAGACGCTGCAGCGAATTCACGACGCCTGCGAGGAGGTCGCGCGCAAGGAACTCGGGCTCGACGTCTATCCCAACCAGATCGAGGTGATCACCGCGGAGCAGATGCTCGACGCCTATTCGTCGGTCGGCATGCCGCTGTTCTACAAGCACTGGTCGTTCGGCAAGCAGTTCGCCTTCCAGGAAGCGTCCTATCGCAAGGGGCTGATGGGCCTCGCCTATGAGATCGTGATCAATTCCTCGCCGTGCATCTCCTATTTGATGGAGGAGAACACGGCGACGATGCAGACGCTGGTGATCGCGCACGCGGCGTTCGGGCACAATCACTTCTTCAAGAACAACTATCTGTTCAAGCAGTGGACCGATGCCGAAGGCATCCTCGATTATCTCGAATTCGCCAAAGGCTACATCGCGGTCTGCGAGGATCGTCATGGCCGCGAGACGGTGGAGCGGACGCTCGATGCCGCCCATGCGCTGATGTCGCATGGCGTCGACCGCTATCCCGGAAAGAAGACGCTCGACCTGCGCGCCGAAGAGAAGCGCGCCGGCGAGCGCCGGCAGCACGAGGAGGCCGTGTTCAACGATCTGTGGCGGACGGTGCCGAACACCAAGGCCAAGAGCAAGGCGACGCTCACTGCCGAGCGGCGCCGCGCGCTGCTCGGTCTGCCGCAGGAGAACATCCTCTACTTCCTCGAGAAGACCGCGCCGCGGCTGCAAGGCTGGCAGCGCGAGCTCATTCGCATCGTGCGTCACATCGCGCAGTACTTCTACCCGCAGGGCCAGACCAAGGTGATGAACGAGGGCACCGCGACCTACGTCCATTACCGCATCATGAGCCGGCTGCATCAGCAGGGCCGGATCACCGACGGCAATTTCCTCGAATTCCTGCAGTCGCACACCAATGTGGTGTTTCAGCCCGAGTTCGACGATCGCCGCTATTCCGGCTTCAATCCATACGCGCTCGGCTTTGCCATGATGCAGGACATCGAGCGGATCGTGAAGACTCCGGAGGACGAGGACCGCGCCTGGTTCCCCGATATCGCCGGCAAGGGCGACGTCGAGGGCGTGCTGCGCGAGATCTGGAGCAACTACCGCGACGAGAGCTTCATCAACCAATTTCTCAGCCCGGCGCTGATCCGGCGCTTCCGCATGTTCCATCTGCACGACGACCCCGCCGAAAGCCAGGGCATCAAGGTCGATGCGATCCATGACGAGCGTGGCTACCGCCGGGTGCGCCGCGAGCTGGCGCGGCAATACGACGTCGGCTTCGTCGATGCCAATATCGAGGTCGTGGATGTCGATCTCGACGGCGACCGCCGCCTGATGCTGCGCCACACCACCGTGAAGGGCGCGCAGCTCAACGAGACCGACACGCGGCGCGTGCTGCAGCATCTCGCCGATCTGTGGTCCTACGACGTGGCACTCACCGAACTCGACGGCACCGACAAGGTGCTGAAGGAATACGTCGTCAGCCCGCGCGCGGCTGCGGTCGCTGCCTGAGGATAACGTTCTCGCTGACATGAGCGCGGCGTACACCGCCGCGCGGAAGGCGAGTCTTGCATGATGAACCTTCGTGTCCATCGAAGGCTCGCATCGCGAACATCCCGGCAACATTCCGGATTTTGAATCGCATCATGTTCCACGCGCGAACGTGATTGCCGGCCTGCGGAAATCTCATTGACGTCCTCTTGGTGATTGCCTGCGCGAGCGCGATTGATAAGGTGCGCCGCGTCAAGAAAACCAAGAAAAGGATATGCTCTTGTCAACTCGCTCCCGCCTGGCGGGCTTTCTCGCCTTCACCGCGCTCTCGGCCTTGTCGATCTCGCCGTCCGTTGCAGCCGATCCCGCGATCAGAATCGGAAACACCGCACCCTATAGCGGCCCGGCGTCCGCCTACGGCACGATCGCACGCGCCGAAGCCGCGTATTTCCAGATGCTCAACGACCAGGGCGGCATCGGCGGCCGCAAGATCGAGTTCGAGAGTCTCGACGACGCCTATTCGCCGTCGAAGACCGTCGAGCAGACCCGCAAGCTGGTCGAGCAGGACGAGGTGCTCGCGATCTTCAGCGCGGTCGGCACGGCGACCAACATCTCCGTGCAGAAATATCTGAACATCAAGCACGTGCCTCAGCTGTTCGTGTCCTCCGGCGCGACGCGCTGGAACGATCCGAAGCAGTTCCCGTGGACGGTCGGCTTCAATCCGACCTACGAGCTCGAAGGCCGGCTCTATGCAAAGTACATCCTGAAGACCAAGCCGGACGCGAAGATCGCCGTCATCACGCCGAACGAAGACGCCGGCAAGGATTATCTCAGGGGCTTCAAGGACGGGCTCGGCGAGCATGTCGGCCAGATCGTTGCGGAGACCACCTACCTGACGACCGATCCGACCATCGATTCCCAGATGGTGACGATGCGGGAGTCCGGTGCCGACGTGTTCTTCGCCGAAGCGACGCCGAAATTCGCGGCGCAAGCGCTGCGCAAGGCGGCGAGCATGGGCTGGAAGCCGCTCACCATCCTGCCGACCGTCTCCAACTCCGTTTCTGCGGTGCTCGAGCCGGCCGGGCTCGAGAACGTCATCGGTGTCGTGACCGGGCTCTATCTGAAGGACCCGACCGACCCGCGCTGGGCCGACGATCCGGCGCAGCAGGAGTTCTCGGCCTGGATGAAGAAGTATCAGCCGAATGCGAGCCCGGGCGACCTCTTCAACGTGCAGGGCTACACCGTCGCGCAGGTCATGACGGCGGTGCTGAAGAACTGCAACGGCGATTACAGCCGCGACAACATCATCAAGCAGGCGACCAATCTGAAGGCGCTCGAACTGCCGATGCTGCTGCCGGGCATCAAGGTGCAGACCGAGCCCGACAATGTGACGCCGATCCGCCAGATCCAGATGGCTCGGTTCGACGGCAAGTCCTGGGCGCTGTTCGGCGACGTCCTGAGCGACAAGTAGCTCCAAACAGAAATCGGGCCTCTTGGCAGTGCCAGGAGGCCCGATTCGAAACCGAATTGACCGTCAGCGCAGGCTGGCGTTGATCTTGTCCAGCACGGCTGAGCCGGGGCAGAGCGCCTGCTCGTCCATCGTGTTGAGCGGCGTCTCGACGGTGTCGAGATGGGTGTGCAGGTCCTCGGCATCCGGATCGACGTAAAGCAGTCCGGTGACGATCTGGCCCTTGGCCGCATGCTTCTGCAGGAAGGTCTGTGCTCCGAGCCGATCGTGCGGATCGTAGTCGGCGTCGAGCTTGCGCAGCGCGAGCCGCGAGCCGTCATGCTGCTCGACCACCTGCACGGTGCCGGGCGCATAGTCGACGCTGATCGGCTCACGACCGACCAGCACGTCGAGACGGTTCACCGCGTCATTGTGCTCGCGCACATAGTCGAAGCTCTTGGTTGAGCCGGCGTGGTTGTTGAAGGCGATGCAGGGGCTGATCACGTCGATGAAGGACGCGCCCTTGTGGCGGATCGCAGCGGCAATCAAGGGAACCAATTGCGTCTTGTCGCCGGAGAAGCTGCGCGCGACGAAGGTGGCCCCGAGTTGCAGCGCGATCGCGACCAGGTCGATCGCGTTGTCGGTGTTGGTGACGCCCTTCTTCGACTTCGAGCCGCGGTCGGCGGTCGCCGAGAACTGGCCCTTGGTCAGGCCGTACACGCCATTGTTCTCGACGATGTAGGTCATGTTGACGGCGCGCCGGATCGAATGCGCGAACTGGCCGAAGCCGATCGAGGCGGAATCGCCGTCGCCGGAGACGCCGAGATAGATCAGGTCGCGGTTGGCAAGGTTAGCGCCGGTCAGCACCGACGGCATGCGGCCATGCACCGAGTTGAAGCCGTGCGAATTGCCGAGGAAATAGTCCGGCGTCTTCGACGAGCAGCCGATGCCGGAAATCTTCGCCACCCGGTGCGGCTCGATCGAGAGCTCGTAGCAGGCTTCGATGATCGAGGCGGTGATCGAATCGTGGCCGCAGCCGGCGCACAGGGTCGAGATCTTGCCCTCGTAGTCGCGATGGGTATAGCCCAGCTCGTTCTTCTTCAGACCGGGATGATGAAACTTCGGTTTTGCAATGTAGGTCATGTCACGGCCTTGCGGAGAGGGGTCACCTTGAGATGATCCTGATGGTCGCCGATCGCGTTGGCGATGAAGCGCGCGGTGATCGGCGTGCCGTCATAGTGCAGGATCGGCACCAGCCGCACCGGGTCGATGCCGTTCTCGTTGACGATCAGCTGACGGAGCTGCGCGTCGCGGTTCTGCTCGACCACGTAGACGAAGTCGTGATCGGCGATGAAGCTCGCGACGCTGGAGTGGAACGGGAAGGCGCGGATGCGCATGCGGTCGAGCTGATGGCCGCGCGCCTCCAGGATCCCGATCGCCTCGTCCATCGCGGGCGAGGTCGAGCCGAAATAGAGCACGCCAACCTTGGTCGGCTTCGCCGCATTGGCCTGCAGCGGCCGCGGCACCATGTCCTGCGCGGTCTCGAACTTGCGCACCAGGCGCTGCATGTTGTCGGCGTAAACCGCGCCTTCCTCGGAATAGCGCGCGTAGCGGTCGCGCGAGGTGCCGCGGGTGAAATAGGAGCCCTTGGTCGGATGCGTGCCGGGATAGGTGCGATAGGGGATGCCGTCGCCGTCGACGTCGAGGTAGCGGCCGAAGTCGCGGCCCTCCTCGAGCATCTCCGCCGTCATCACCTTGCCGCGGTCGTATTGCTTGGCATCGTCCCACTTCAGCGGGCGGCACAGCCGGTGGTTCATGCCGATGTCGAGATCGAGCATCAGGAAGATCGTGGTTTGCAGCCGCTCGGCGAGATCGAAGGCGGCGGCGGCGAATTCGAATGCCTCGGCCGGGTCTTCCGGGAACAGCAGCACGTGCTTGGTGTCGCCATGCGAGGCATAGGCGCAGGCGATCACGTCGCATTGCTGGGTACGGGTCGGCATGCCGGTCGAGGGGCCGGCGCGCTGGATGTTCATGATCACGGCCGGGATCTCGGCGAAGTAGGACAGGCCGATGAACTCGGTCATCAGCGAGATGCCCGGACCCGAGGTCGCGGTGAAGGCCCGCGCGCCGTTCCAGGAGGCGCCGATCACGATGCCGATCGAGGCGAGCTCGTCCTCGCCCTGCACGATGGCGTATTTCGCCTTGCCGGTCTCGGGATCGTGACGGAACTTCTTGCAGTGGCTGGTGAAGGCTTCCGCCACCGACGATGAAGGCGTGATCGGATACCAGGCGCACACGGTGGCGCCGCCATAGACGGCGCCGAGCGCGGCGGCGCTGTTGCCTTCCACGAAGATGCGGTCGCCGACCTTGTCGGACTTCTTCACCCGCAGCCCGACCGGGCATTTCAGGTTCTGCAGCGCCCAGTCGCGGCCGAGATGCAGCGCATGGACGTTGGAGGAGAGCAGCTTCTCCTTGCCCTTGTACTGCTCGCCGATCAGCTGTTCGACGACCTTGGGATCGAGGTCGAGCAGGGCGCAGAGCGCGCCGAGATAGATGATGTTCTTGAACAGTTGGCGCTGTCTGGGATCGGTGTAAGTCGAGTTGGTGATCGCGGTCAGCGGCACGCCGATCACCGTGATGTCCTCGCGGAATTTCGACGTCGGCATCGGCTTGGTCGAATCGTAGAACAGATAGCCGCCGGGCTCGATTGAGGCGACGTCCTTGTCCCAGGTCTGCGGGTTCATCGCCACCATCATGTCGACGCCGCCGCGGGCGCCGAGATGGCCGTCCTCGGTGACGCGCACCTCATACCAGGTGGGCAGGCCCTGGATGTTGGAGGGGAAGATGTTGCGTGGTGACACCGGCACGCCGTGGCGCAGGATCGAGCGCGCGAACAGTTCGTTGGCGGAGGCCGAGCCCGAACCGTTGACGTTGGCAAAGCGGACGACGAAGTCGTTTACGCTGCTGATCGGGCTTTGGACTGACATGTTGATCCCGCTTGAACCATATCGATGAGGTACTTCTGCATGTCCCAGGCGCCGGTCGGGCAGCGCTCGGCACACAGTCCGCAATGCAGGCAGACGTCTTCGTCTTTCACCATCACGCGGCCGGTCTTCAGGTCGCCGGAGACGTAGAGCGCCTGATCGTGATGCGGCGAGGGAGCTTTCAGGCGCTGCCGCACGTCATCTTCTTCACCGTTCTCGGTGAAGGTGATGCAGTCCATCGGACAGATGTCGACGCAGGCGTCGCATTCGATGCAGAGCGGCGCGGCGAACACCGTCTGCACGTCGCAGTTCAGGCAGCGCTGCGCCTCGCCGAGCGCGAGCTTGAGGTCGTAACCGAGCTCGACCTCGGCGCGGATGTCCTTCAGCGCGATCACCTTGTCGCGATGCGGCACCTTGAAGCGCTTGTCGGCGGAGATGTCGTTGTCATAGCTCCACTCGTGGATGCCCATCTTCTGCGAGGAGACGTGCACCTCGGGCAGCGGGCGCTCGGTGATGTCCTCGCCGGACAGCATCCGGTGGATCGACAGCGCGGCATCATGGCCGTGCGCCACCGCCCAGATGATGTTCTTCGGCCCGAACGCCGCGTCGCCGCCGAAGAACACCTTCGGATTGGTCGAGACGAACGTCTTTGGGTCGACCTTCGGCATGTGCCACTTGTCGAATTCGATGCCGCAATCGGCTTCGATCCAGGGGAACGCATTCTCCTGGCCGACCGCAACGAGCACATCGTCGCAGGACACGGTCTCGTCAGGCTCGCCCGAGGGCACCAGATTGCGCCGGCCCTTGGCGTCGTACTCCGCCTTCACCTTCTGGAAGGTGACGCCAATCAGCTTGCCGGCCACATGCTTGAACGCCACCGGCACCATGAAGTTGAGGATCGGGATGTCCTCGTGCAGCGCGTCTTCCTTCTCCCACGGCGACGCCTTCATTTCCTCGAAGCCGGAGCGGACGATCACCTTGACGCTCTCGCCGCCGAGGCGGCGCGCGGTACGGCAGCAATCCATCGCGGTGTTGCCGCCGCCGAGCACGATGACGCGGCGGCCGATCTTGTCGACATGGCCGAACGACACGTTGGACAGCCACTCGATGCCGATATGGATGTTGGCGGCGGCCTCCTTGCGGCCGGGAATGTCGAGCTCGCGGCCGCGCGGCGCGCCGCTTCCGACAAAGATCGCGTCATAGTTCTCGGCCATCAGTTGCTTCAGGCTGTCGACGCGCTGGCCGCCCTTGAACTCGACGCCGAGGTTGAGGATGTAGTCGGTCTCCTCGTCGATCACGCTGTCGGGCAGGCGGAATTTCGGAATCTGGCTGCGCATCATGCCGCCGGCCTTGGGATCGCCGTCGAACACGGTGCAGTGATAGCCGAGCGGGACGAGATCGCGCGCCACGGACAGCGAGGCAGGGCCGCCGCCGACCAGCGCGATGCGCTTGCCGTTCTTCGGTCCCGGCTTCGGCAGACGGTCCTTGATGTCGTCCTTGAAGTCGGCGGCGACGCGCTTCAGGCGGCAGATCGCGACCGGAGTGTCCTCGACCCGCCCGCGGCGGCACGCCGGCTCGCAGGGACGGTCACAGGTGCGCCCGAGAATCCCGGGGAACACGTTGGACTTCCAATTGATCATGTAGGCGTCGCTGTAACGCCCCTCAGCAATCAACCGGATGTACTCGGGAACGGGGGTGTGTGCGGGACAAGCCCATTGGCAATCGACTACTTTATGAAAGTAATCCGGCGCCGAGATATCAGTCGGTTTCATTCCTACCTTTGACCCGCGCGAAAAATGCCGGCCCGCGCGGCCTTATCGTTGACGACGAACGCTCACGTGGCGTTGTTCTGGTTTTTGAATTGGATCATAGGCTTATCTTATTAGAGCCGTTCCAGAGAACGCAAAGGCTAAATTGTCCGATCATCAGCTTTCGCGCGGCTGATGCGCGTGTAGCGTTAATCTCGTTTGCGTTATGTGGCGGTGCAGCATGGTCTGCACCGCATACCGTTCGTGTTTGAGCATGATCTCCGTGCAAGCGGTGCGCGTTTGCTTCAACCGCGCGGAAGATCGCTCTTCGCGACATCCCACAACAGCCGGTAGACGCCGCTGCTGACCACCAGCGGCTTCAAAGCTGCGTTGCCGGTGATGCTTGCCGCGGCTGCGGGGACCGCGCCGACATCGGTGGCGTCGATCAAGACGAACCAGTCACCGGCACCGGGATCGGCTTTCGCGGCGTCCGGCGTGAGCGGCTTCGACAGCACGGGGTCATTCTCGAGCAGATGCATCGAAATGATGCCGTCGTGCGCGGCTGGATCGAGTTGCTCCCGCAATGCAGCGCGGAGCTTTTCGGCATCGTCGGCCGGCGGGCGCAAGCGGATGATGCCAAGCGCTGCGCCTCTGCCGACGCCGCGGCTGATCGTGATGCGCGCGACCCCGCGGATCATGTTCTGGAAGCGCGCGATGTTGGCCTTCGACCAGTCGGTCTGGTTGGCGAGCGCCTTGCGGTAGGCCGGGCTTTCGAGCACTGCGAAGGTCGCGGTCGAGTAGAGGCTGAGATATTTCGGCTTGCCGTCATGGGCGACGTAGCGGCGGGCCTCCAGGAAACCGTCGATCGCGACTCGTTCTTCGAGATGCTCGCGATCGTACCAGCGGTTGAATTCAGCTTCGTGTAAGCTGTCGATATCCATCGAGGTCAGCAGCATGCCTTGTCCGGCGATTGGCATCGAGGTGCTCCTTTTTTGCCTGTTTTATCTGCGCAATATCGCCTGATCGCGCGCGCCCGGGAAGCCGATTCCGGGGTGCCGGCGACCGTGCAGACCAAGGATTGCCACAATTGCCGCAATCCTGTTCAGCGCGCATTCACGGAAGTAGCCTTTCCATCCGTAACGCCAACTCTTGAGAAGAAAAGGGACGACCACTATGACGCGCATTCTGTGGGCATTGATCGTCGGTCTGGTGTCGCTCTCGTCGCTTCCCGTCCATGCGCAGGATCAGGAGAAACGCCTCGCGCTGGTGGTCGGCAACGGCGCCTATCAGGCCGGTGCGTTGCAGACCGCCGCAAACGATGCCGGCCTGATCGCGCAGACATTGCAGGCCGCAGGCTTCGACGTGGTCGGCGCGCGCGATCTCGACGGCGAGACGCTGCGCAAGTCGTTCCGCGATTTCATCCAGAAGGTGCAGGACGCAGGGCCCAATGCGGTGGCCTTCGTCTATCTCGCCGGCTACGGCGTGCAGCTCACCGGCGAGAACTACTTCGTGCCGGTCGACGCCAAGATCGCCCGCGACACCGACATCCCGGTCGAGGCGATCCGCCTCTCCGACTACAGCCATCAGCTCTCGGCATTGCCGATCAAGGCCGGCGTCATCGTGCTCGATGCGGCGCGCAGCAATCCCTTCGCCAAGGACGGCCAGCCGCTGGCCGGCGGCCTTGCGCTGGTCGATCCCGATCCGAAGCTCTTGATCGCCTTCAATTCGGCGCCCGGCACCGTCGCCCCTGACGGTGCGCCGCCTTACGGACCCTACGCGCAGGCGCTGGCGGAAATGATTCGCGCCGGCGGCCTGACCCTGCCCGAGGTGTTCGACCGCGTTCGCCTGCGCGTCAACGAGATGACCAAGGGCGCCGAGATCCCGTGGAATGCCCAGAAGGTCGACGCGCCCTTCATGTTCTTCGAGCGCAAGCCGGATGCACCGCCGCAGCAGGTCGATGCCGGACTGCGCACCAAGCCGATCCGCGATTTCCCGGCGCAGGACGCCTATGCCGCGGCGCTGGAGCGCGACACGCTGCAAGGCTACGAGGATTATCTGCAGGCCTATCCGACCGATCCGCTGGCCAAGCGCGTGCGCGCGATCGTGGCGGCGCGGCGTGAGGCCATCACCTGGCGCCGCACCTACAGCGCCGACACACCTGATGCGTATTGGTCGTATCTGCACCGTTATCCGCGCGGGCCGCATTCATATGACGCCCGGCGCCGGCTCGCCTATCTGTCGGCCGCGCTGGAGCCGCCGCCGCAGTTCGCGGCGATCGACTATGACGTGCCGCCGCCGCCGCCCGACGAGATCGTCTATGTCGACCGCCCGGTGCTGTACTACAGCGATCCGGTGTTCGCCTTCGCGCCGCCCCCGCCGCCGCCGATATTCTTCCTGCCGCCGCCGCCGCCGGACTTCGTCGTGCTGCCGCCGCCGCCGCCGCCGATCGGCCTGTTCGTGCTGCCGACGCCGTTCTTCGTGGCGATACCGGCCTATGTCGCCGCACCGGCCTATGTCGTGCCGCCGCAGAACAACATCGTGTTCAACAACATCCACAACACGACAGTGATCAACACTGTGATCAACAATCCCAACCCGACGCCGGCGCAGCTCCATGCGGCCGGGGTGACGGCGGCGATGGGCGGCGCACCGGTCACGGCGGCACCGCAGCTGCCGGCCGCGGCGATGCAACGCGCCAATCTGACGCCGGCCGGCGTCACACCAGCGCAGGGCGCGGCCATGGGAGCGCCCGGCGCTGCGCCGAACGCAGCTGCCGCGCCGAACGCGATGGGTGCGCCGGGTGCGCACACCTTGCCGGGCGCGAAGAATGGACCGGCGCTGCCGCAGTCGGCGACCGCGCCGGCCAATCCCGCGCAGCAGCACGGCGCCGTGCAGCCGGGCACCGTGCAACCTGGCGCAGCGCAGCCGGGTGCAAAGCCGAACGCGGTGACACCAGGCAAGCCGGCAACAGCCATGGCGCCTGCCAACGCGCAGCCTGCTCCACCGGCCAAGCCCGGCGCTGCCCCCACGACAAACGCGCCGGCCTCGCCCGCGACCGCCGGCAAGCCCGGCGCGCAACCGCTCTCGCATGCCGCGACCGCGCCGACCACGAACGTGAAGCCCGCGGCGGCGCCGTCGCCGGCGAACCGCACGCCGCCGGCACGGCAGACGCCGGCTGCGCGTTCGGCGCCCGCGCATGCTGCGGTGTCGCCGTCGGCACCGGTCTCCCGGCCTGCGCCGGTGCGGGCCGCAGCTCCACCCCGCGCGGCTCCCCCGCCGCCCCGCGCCGCAGCCGTTGCGCCGCATCCGGCACCGGCCCCGCGCGCCGCGCC
>NZ_BOVL01000058.1 GCF_019972155.1 Bradyrhizobium sp. RD5-C2
CCCGCGCTGCATACCCCGCTGATGAGCGTGACCAACGCGATCTCGTCGGTGATCGTGGTCGGCGCGCTGCTCGCGGTCGGGGTCGGCATGGTGTCGAGCGGCTCGGGCTGGGCCCGCGGCTTCGGCTTCGTGGCGCTGATCTTCGCCTGCGTGAACATCTTCGGCGGCTTCCTGGTCACCCA
>NZ_BOVL01000059.1:0-111212 GCF_019972155.1 Bradyrhizobium sp. RD5-C2
TCACGGCGTCAAGCGCCAAGGACCCAACGGCTTCCCGCCCACCCCATCATGACAGACTTCCAAGACACAGGGACCCATAACCACGAATGCGAATTGGTTTACAACGCTGGAGCCACAGCCTTCGCAACAACAATGGGCTGTGGTTATGGGTCCCGGCTTTCGCCGGGACGACAGCGAGTATGAGGCTCTAATCGAACAGGCTCGACACCGACTCTTCCGCCGCCGTGCGGCCGATCGCTTCGGCGATCAGGCCGGCGATCGAGATCTGGCGGATGTTCGGCGCCTTGTTGACGGCTTCGGTCGGCAGGATCGAGTCGGTGATGACCAGTTCCTTCAGCCGCGACGAGGCAATCCGCGCTGCGGCGCCGCCGGACAGCACGCCGTGGGTGATGTAGGCCGAGACTTCCTTGGCGCCGTGCGCGATCAGCGCCTCGGCCGCGTTCACCAGCGTGCCGCCGGAGTCCACGATGTCGTCGACCAGGATGCAGTTGTAGCCGGCGACGTCGCCGATCACGTTCATCACCTCGGACTCACCGGGGCGTTCGCGGCGTTTGTCGACGATCGCAAGCGGGGTGTTGATGCGCTTGGCGAGGCCGCGGGCGCGTGCCACGCCGCCGACGTCGGGCGACACCACCATCACCTTGGCGAGATCGAACTTCTCCCTGATATCGCGCACCATCAGGGGCGCCGCGAACAGATTGTCGGTCGGGATGTCGAAGAAGCCCTGGATCTGGCCGGCGTGCAGGTCGAGCGTCATGACGCGGTCGACGCCGGAGTGCGAGATCAGGTTGGCGACGAGCTTGGCCGAGATCGGCGTACGCGAGCCGGACCTGCGATCCTGCCTGGCGTAGCCGAAATAGGGCACCACCGCGGTGATGCGGCGCGCCGAGGAACGGCGCAACGCGTCGGTGATGATCAAAAGCTCCATCAGATTGTCGTTGGCCGGATACGACGTCGACTGAATGATGAACATGTCCGAACCGCGGACGTTCTCCTGGATCTCGACGAAGATCTCCATGTCGGCGAAGCGCCGGACCACGGCCTTGGTCAGTTCGATGCCAAGTCCCTTGGCGATGTCCTGCGCCAGCGCAGGATTGGAGTTGCCGGCGACGAGCTTGATTGATCCGTTCTTTGCCGACATCGATGCTTCCCCCCGCGCCTTGCTGGATACGACGTTCAGCATCTCAAGTCCTTACAGAACCGGCGGGTTTTCGGTGCGCGAGGGAATATCAGGCAGGCGGCTCCGATGGCAACCCATTAGGCGCTTCGGCCCACCTTTTCCTGGGCAAAAAACGCCTTTCCCCAGGAGATTCCGGGGGTTAGTTGGCGGAATAGCTGAGGGCCACGGTTTCGGGCGCGGCGGGGGCTGGAGCGCTGACCATCGCTGGCCCACGGAGCTCCGGCGCCGGGCTGTTCGCCGGGCCGCCATTGATCATGCTGGACAGGCCGCTGAGGCCGGCCTGGGCGATCTTGCGCAGCACCAGATCGTCGGCGGTGGCCCAGGCGTCGCGGCCGGCCTTGCCGGCGGGCTCCTCGCCGGACAACCGGAGCGCCCGTTGCTGGTTGCTGTCGTAGACGTCCCAGACCCACGCGATCATGGTGCGGCCGCGCACCACCTGCGCAGAGAGATAGCTGCGGACGCGATAGGCCGCGGTGGCCTGGCGCGACACGATCGACAGGCTGCGCAGCTTGGATTCGCTGTCGAGCACGCCAACCATGCGGTCGAACACCTGGGGCGGCGGACCGTCGATCGATTCGAAGGCGACGGTTGCGCCGCCGCTCGCGGGCGTCGCCATGGCGTAGGAGTCGGCCACGTTGCCGCCGGCCGCGCATCCGCCGAGTGCGGACGCAATCGCCAGCCATGTGGCTGCGATCGCGGCACGCACGACTGTCCCAGTTTGAAACTGGTGGTTTGACGCTTCCCTCATTGCGTCCTGCGATATCGTTAAAACGGCTTAACGTCTAGGGCAGGACGGCCACAGCACTTAACGATCCGGGGAGAGGACCGAATTCCTTTCTCGATATTTCCAGCTCAGTCGGCCAGATGATGCCGCATGGCTTCGGTGATCCAGGCCCACTCGCGGTTCGGACTCGCGTCCGGCGACTGCCCGCGCATGATAGCGACGAGTTCCCAGTAGCGGGCCGCACGGGCGTCGTGCAGCGCGTACTTGCGGCGAATCCAGTTGCGGAATTCGAGGTCGGGTTCTCGCTTCAGCAATCGCGCCGACGTCGCCAGCCAGTCGCGTGCCAGCACCTGACCCGCCTCCGACGCCGGCCCGAGGTCGCCCGCGATGATCTCCCTGGCCTTGGCCAGCACGGTTTCGTTGGCCGCTTGCCAGGCAGCGAGATCCAGCACGTGGTGATTCCAGACATCCTCCGCGTTGGCGCGAAGGTTGGCGACGAGGGAGGGATCGCCCAGCATCTCCGAAAGCTCGATCCACGCATCGCATTGCTCTGGCGTCGGCTCGTCGGGCAATTCGGGCACGCTGGTCTCGATCATCTGCCGGATCCATTTCCGGTCGATGTTGATGCCGTCGGACACCTTCTCGAAAAAACTTTCGACGACGTTGCGGCGCTCAGTGCGGGATAGCTGCGTCATGGTCAGGAATCTCCGTAAGTCTGCTTCGGTGAGTTGCGGTGAACGCAACGCAGCCCGCAGGGCCGAGGCGACGCGGCGCTGTGCCGCGATCTCCGCTTCCAGCGTCTCGAGACGGAGCTTCAGCGCCTCGACCAGCGAGAGTTCCTTGCTCAGGACCTCACGGATGGCGTCGAGACCAAGCCCCGCATCGCGCAGGCAGCGGATCAGGTCGAGGCGAACCAGTTCGTCGTCGGTGAAGACGCGATAGCCGCTCGCGGTGCGGCCGGCCGGCGGCAGCAACCCCTGGTCCGCATAGAAGCGGAGCCTGCGGACGGAAATTCCGCTGAGCCGCGCCGCCTCGCCGATGCTGTAGCTGCGTTGTGTCATGCGCCGCTTGTCCGGTCTCCAGCAGGTGGAGAGTCAAGCCGGTTGTCGCACAAAAACGAAGATGACGCCCGGCGTCAGCCTTCCAGCGCGATGGCGTGAACGTGGCGGCCGTAATCGGCTTCCTTGCGGTGCACGGAGCGGCGGTAGCTGAAGCAGCGCTCGTCGGAATAGGTGTCGATGCCGAGATCGTCGATCATCAGCACGCCGGCATTTTCCAGCCGCATCCGGATGAAGGCAGGGAGATCGAACATCGCGTGGGCGTCGCGTTCGGCGGGCATGAAGAACATGCCGTTCTCGGCATCGGCCTCGATGAAGCGCTCGACGAATTCACGTCCGACCTCGTAGGATTCCTTGCGGATCAGCGGGCCGATGGCGGCGACGATGCCGCCGCGCTCGGCGCCGAGTTTCTCCATCGCATCGATGGTCGATTCCAGCACGCCGGTCAGCGCGCCCTTCCAGCCGGCATGCGCCGCGCCGATCACCCGCGCATGGGGATCGACGAACAGGATCGGACCGCAGTCGGCCGTCGTGACCGAGATCGCAAGCCCTTCGGTGCGTGTGACGAGCGCGTCCGCCTTCGGGCGCGCGGCGCCATTCCATGGTCCGGTCACGGCCACGACGTCGGGCGAATGCACCTGATGCACGCTGATCAGGTGGTCGGACGGCACGCCGAGCTGCTCCGCCATCCGCCGCCGGTTCTCCGCGACCTTGGCCGGATCGTCGCGCGAGCCGAGCCCGCCATTGAGGCCGGCATAGATGCCCTCGGAGACGCCGCCCTCGCGCGAGAAGAAGGCGTGGCGCAGGCCTGGAATGGCCGACAGCAGAGGTGATCCCAATGTCATTGTTCGGTCTCGTCAGGCTGATCGCTGAGGCCAGCGATCGAGGTGAGGCGCGGGTCGGAGATGGCCATGACCTTGAACATCGAGCCCATCCCGCCGCGCCCGGAATCGGTCAGGCGCTTCAGCGCGCCGGCAATGTCGCCGGAAACCTCGGGTGAGGCCTTCGCCATCAATCCCGCGGCACGGGCTTCGACGCCGAGGCGCTTGAGGAAGTCGCCCTGCGTCGCCGGCCCGTGGACGCGCGCGCCGACATCCTCGGCGGCGCGCGCCAGGGCCTGGAAATCGACATGCGCCGTGATGTCGGCCTGTCCCGGATTCTTCAGCGGGTCGGCGAAGCTGTGGCGCGCGATCGCCTGGAAGGTATCGCCGGCGTCGCTGCGCAGATGGCCGTAATCGATGATCAGCGCGGCGCCGTCCTGGTCGCGCAGGCGCGTTGCGAGCTTCATGATCTCGTTGTCGGGCCGCCATTCGAATACCGCCCCTAACGGCGCGGCGCGTACCAGCGGCGGCAGCAGCACCTCGAAATGCGGTGTCGGCTCGGCGGCTGGCGCGAAATACAGGCTGCCATTGGCATCCATGCCGACCGTGCGCTCGTGCCAGCCGGTCTCGCGGCGGACCATCTGATGGATCGGCAGCACGTCGAAATATTCGTTGGCGAGGATCACCGCCGGTCCCTCCGGCACGTCGTCGATGCTGTCGTGCCAGGTGATGTTGCGCACGCCGGTCAGCGTGGCGTGCTGCTTCTCGCGCAGCACCGGATTGACCTCGACGAGGTGGATGCTGAGCGATTGGTACAGCGGCGGCAGCACGCGCAGCGCACGCAGCGCATCCGACATCATGGTGCCGCGGCCGGGCCCGAGCTCGATCAGGCGGAGCGTGTCCGGCGAGCCGATTGCGCGCCAGATCGAGGCGCTCCACAGCCCGAGCAGTTCGCCGAACATCTGGCTGACCTCGGGCGCCGTGGTGAAATCGCCCTCGCGGCCGAGCGGATCGCGCGACAGATAGTAGCCGTAACGCGGATGCATCAGGCACAATTCCATGTAGCGCCAGACCGGCATCGGCCCGGACAGCTTGATCAGCTTCCTGATCTCATCCAGCAGTGGGGAGGGTTCGCTCACGGCCTTCCTTGGATTGCACTTGCTCTACGTTGAACTCGGCGCCGGCCCGTTCGCCGGGCGGCGAATGGCGGCCGTGATGATGATAGCGCCCACGATGATCATTGGCACCGACAGCAGCATCCCCATGGTTAATCCGCCCCACAGGAATCCGAGCTGCGGATCGGGCTCCCTGAAATGCTCGCCGATGATCCGGGCAATGCCGTAGATCGCAATGAAGCTGCCGAGGATCAGGCCGGGCCGCTTGAGCGCGCCCATCCGGATCATGATCGCCAGCGCCGTGAACAGCACGATGCCCTCGAGCCCGGCCTCGTAGAGCTGGCTCGGATGGCGCGGCAGCGGTCCGCCATTGGGGAAGATCATGGCCCAGGGCAGGCTCGGATCGGCGTGACGGCCCCACAACTCACTGTTGATGAAATTGGCCAGCCGGCCGAGGAACAGCCCGATCGGCGCGACCGCGGTGGTGATGTCGCCAAGCGACAGGATCGGGATGTTGTTGCGGCGGGCAAACAGCATCACCGCGGCGACGCAGCCGAGGAAGCCGCCGTGGAACGACATGCCGCCCTTCCACAATTCCAGGATCTCGGACGGGTGCGCGATGAAGAAGGGCAGGTTGTAGAACAGCACATAGCCGGTGCGGCCGCCGACGATGATGCCGATGGTGACCCAGAGGATGAAATCGTCGAGCTGCGGCAGCGTGATCGGCGCCGGGCCGCCCCACAGCCGCTCCTTCTTGATCAGCGAGCGGGCGTAGATCCAGCCCAGCACGATGCCGACGATATAGGCCAGCGCGTACCAGCGGATCACGATCGGCCCGAGCGCGAGCGCGACGGGGTTGAACACCGGAAAGTCGATCAGCAGGAACGGCATCGGGATCAGAGCGCTTTCGTGTAGACGGCGTAGGGCACGCCATGAATGGGCGGAGCGTCATGCACCTTGCTGAAGCCCATCCTGAGATACATCGGCAAGGCGATCGTCATGATAGGGCTCGTGTGAAGCGCAATGGTCCGGCACCGGTCGCGCCGCGCCCTGGCGAGGCATTCCGACGTCAACGCATGCCCGAGTCCCTTGCCCCTGTCGACGGGGTCGACCACTAGCATGCGAATGACCGGCCATGCCTGGTCGAAGAATGCGGCCTTTTTGACGCCAGGCCCAAAATAGCTGACCGCGCCGGCCAGCCGGTCGCCGAGCTCGGCGACGATGATCTCGCCGCCGGAACTCAACTCGGAAGTTTTTGACAGGCCGGCGCGCATCGCCGGCCAGTCATCGAAGGCGTCACGGAATTGCTCGAAGGCGGCAACCGCAAGCCGGTTCACCTCATAGGCGTCGGAGCTTTGGTAGTCCCGAATGCGCGCGGCCTCCGCCATCCGTTTTCTTCGGGCCTCAGACCAGGTTGCGGCGATAGAGTGCGAGCAGCCGCTCCCAATGGCGTTCGGCGGCGTCGCGGTCGTAGACCGGGCGCTTGGGGAAAGCGAAGCCATGATGGGTGCCGGGATAGATCTCGACCTCGTTGTTCGAGCCCTTCATGCCCGCCTTCACCTGCTCGATGATCTCCGCCGGGGCGTAGATGTCGGTCTCGGCGCAGGCGAAATAGAGCTCGGCCTTGGTCTTCTGCACGGCGAGATGCGGGCTGTCGGCCTGGTCGGTCGCTAGATGCGTGCCGTAGATCGAGGCGGCCGCCTTGACGCGATCGCCGAAATGCGTCGCCGCGTTCACCGCATAGCGGCCGCTCATGCAGTAGCCGACGGTGCCGATGATTTTCGTGTTGGCCGCCTTCTGCGTCTCGGCGTAGGCGAGCAGGCCTTTGGTATCTTCCATGACCAGCGGGATGTTGAGCGAGTGCATCAGCTCGAACATGCGCTTGCGCTCGGGCGATTCCGGATCGGGATTGATCGGGCCGAGCTCCATCACGCCGGCGCGGTAATACATGTTGGGCAGCATCACGTAATAGCCCGAGGTGCCGAGCCGGCGCGCCATGTCGCGCAGCTCCTCGCGGATTGCCGGCGCATCCATGTAGAAGATGACGACGGGAAAGGGGCCGCCGCGCTCGGGATGGGTGATGAAGGTGGTGGTCTTGCCGTCCTTGGTCGGGATCTCGACGGTATGCTCGATCATGGCGTTTCTGCTCGCGTTATGTGTGCGATTTCTGTTGTGAGTTCATACGATTGCAAGGAAACCGGAGCATGACAAGGCAAGCTCGCGCGAGGTCTGCCATTCGCGGCGGACTTGAACCGGGTGGCGGGGATCGCCATTGTCTTTTGCGCAAGCCAGTGAATGCGGAGAGTTTTGCCAGATGACCCAGACCAGCAATCGGTTTTTCGATGAGATCGGCCGTCTGATGAACGATGCCGCGGGCGCCGCCCAGGGCGTCAAGCGCGAGGTCGACACGGTCATGCGCAACCAGGCCGAGCGGATCCTGCGTGACCTCGACGTGGTCAAGCGCGAGGAATTCGACGCGGTCAAGGATATGGCCCGCCTGGCGCGCGAGGAGAACGAGGCGCTGAAGGCGAGGATCGCAGCGCTGGAAGCCAAGCTCGGCGGTTCGGCGGGTTAATCTTCGACCCTCCCCTGGAGGGGGAGGGGCGGCTCACAATTGAGCGCAGCGAAATGTGAGCCGGGGTGGGGTGAAGGTGTCTCCACTCGGGCACTGCCCATGTTGAGAGATCACCCCACCCCACCCCACCCCGGCCCGCATTCCGCTTCGCTGCATGCGGTCCGACCCTCCCCCTCCAGGGGAGGGTGAAGAAAGAAAAATCCCTTCATTTCCTTGTCATTTCGGCCCTTTGGGGCTAAAAGCCCGCCACGTCCGCGGCCCCCGCACCCCTGGAGGCTTGCTGTGGACTTGAGCATGGGCCGCGCTGCGGCCTTTAACTTTTTAAATACAAGGACTTAACGCTATGGCGACCGTCAAGGAATTGAAGGCGACCGCGCGTCCGAAGAGCGGCAAGGGGGCCGCCCGGGCAGAGCGTCGCGCCGGGAGAGTTCCCGGAGTGATCTACGGAGACAACCAACCCCCCGTCACCATCTCGGTCGACGATCGTGACCTGCGCCAGCGCATCCTGGCCGGCCGGTTCCTGACCACGATCTATGACATCGACCTCGAGGGCAAGAAGCACCGCGTGATTCCGCGCGACTTCCACCTCGACCCGGTGAAGGACTTCCCGATCCATGTCGACTTCATGCGGCTCGGCGAAGGCGCGACCATTCGCGTCAGCGTGCCGCTGCACGTCGTGAACGCGGAAACCGCCCCGGGCATCAAGCGCGGCGGCACCGTGAATATCGTCACCCACGCGCTCGAACTCGAGTGCGCGGTCGACAACATTCCGCAATACATCGAAGTCGACGTCGGCGGCCTCGAGATCAGCTACTCGCTTCATCTCTCCGAGGTTACGCTGCCCAAGGGCGTGAAGTCGCTGACCCGCGAGGACGCGACGCTGGTCACCATCGTGCCGCCGTCCGGCTACGCCGAAGAGCAGAAGGCCGCAGCTGCGGCTGCTGCTGGTGGCGCCGCTCCGGCCGCGGGTGCTGCACCGGCCGCTGCGGCGGCTCCGGCTGCGGGTGCTGCGGCTCCGGCCGCGGGTGCCAAGGCTCCCGCCGGCGGTGGCGACAAGAAGAAGTAACCGATCAGGTCGGCGCGCGATCGTCTGATGGCGCGCCGACGTGGGATGCCGCGCCATGCGCCTTTTTGTAGGTCTCGGTAATCCTGGCGCGAAATACGCCAGCAACCGGCACAATATCGGTTTTCTGGCGGTCGACGAGATTGCACGGCGTCATGGTTTCGCACCATGGCGCCGTCGCTTTCAGGGCGAGACCTCCGAAGGCGTGGTCGATCGTGAGAAGGTCGTGCTGCTGAAGCCGACCACTTTCATGAACGAGTCCGGGCGCGCGGTGCAGGAAGCGGCGAACTTCTTCAAGCTCGCCTCTGCCGACATCACCGTGTTCCAGGACGAGCTCGAACTGCCGCCCGCCAAGGTGCGGGTCAAGATCGGCGGTGGCATCGCCGGCCATAACGGGCTGCGCTCAATCTCTGCGCATATCGGCAATGAATATCGGCGGGTGCGGCTCGGGATCGGTCATCCCGGCGTCAAGGAGCTCGTGCACAGCCACGTGCTGTCGGACTTCGCCAAGAGCGACCGGGCGTGGGTGGAGGCCTTGTGCCAGGCCGTCGCCGATAATGCCGGCCTGCTGGCTGCGGGGCACGACGCCTCGTTCGCCAACAAGGTGCATCTGACGATGCAGGCCAAGGGATTTTTCGACACCAAGGACGAGGAGCCGTAGACCCTCGTCGTCGCCGGGCGCCTGTCCCCGACCTGATCGGGGATGACCCGGCGATCCACTCTTTCCAGTGGGATGGATACGCGGGTAAAGCCCGCGTATGACGACCCACTCAGTTTCAGCCGCGCAATGTGAGCGCGAGAGATCGGGACGAACATGGGATTCAAATGCGGGATCGTCGGGCTGCCTAACGTCGGCAAGTCGACGCTGTTCAATGCACTGACCGAGACGGCGGCCGCCCAGGCGGCGAACTATCCGTTCTGCACCATCGAGCCGAATGTCGGCGAGGTGGCGGTGCCCGATCCGCGGCTGGAGAAGCTGTCGGCGATCGCAAAATCCGCGCAGATCATCCCGACCCGGCTGACCTTCGTCGATATCGCGGGCCTGGTGCGCGGCGCCTCGCAGGGCGAAGGCCTCGGCAATCAGTTCCTCGCCAACATCCGCGAGGTCGACGCGATCGCCCATGTGGTGCGCTGCTTCGAGGACTCCGACATCACCCATGTCGAAGGCAAGATCGCGCCGCTCGCCGACATCGAGACCATCGAGACCGAGCTGATGCTGTCCGACCTCGACAGTCTGGAGAAGCGCGTCGACAACCTCTCGAAGAAGGCCAAGGGCAACGACAAGGAAGCCAAGGAGCAGCTCGAGCTCGTCAACCGCGCGCTGGTGCTGCTGCGCGACGGCAAGCCGGCGCGTGCGCTGGAGCGCAAGCCGGAGGAGGAGCGCGCGTTCCGCATGCTCGGGCTGCTGACCTCGAAGCCCGTGCTCTATGTCTGCAACGTCGAGGAAGGCTCGGCCAAGGACGGCAACAATTTCTCCAAGGCGGTGTTCGAGCGCGCGAAGGAAGAGGGCGCGGTCGCGGTCGTAATCTCGGCCAAGATCGAATCCGAGATCGCGACGCTGTCGCGCGAGGAGCGTGTCGACTTCCTGGAGACGCTGGGCCTTGAAGAAGCCGGGCTCGACCGGCTGATCCGCGCCGGCTACCAGCTGCTCGACCTCATCACCTATTTCACCGTCGGCCCGAAGGAAGCGCGCGCCTGGACCATCGACCGCGGCACCAAGGCGCCCGCCGCCGCCGGCGTGATCCATACCGATTTCGAGAAGGGCTTCATCCGCGCCGAGACTATCGCGTATGAGGATTACATCGCCGGCAACGGCGAAGCCGGCGCACGCGATGCCGGCAAGCTGCGGCTCGAAGGCAAGGACTACGTCGTCGCCGACGGCGACGTCATGCACTTCAGGTTCAATACCTGATTGCACTGTTCAGCCGCGCATGAAGCGGCAGCGAACTAAGCACCGCTCTTTCTCCACGTCGTCCCGGCGAAGGCCGGGACCCATACCCACAAATCTCAGTGATTGACAGCGCTGTGGCCCCAGCTTTTGCTCAAAGCAGGCAACGGTGGCTATGGGTCCCGGCCTTCGCCGGGACGACACTGAATATGCGGTGCCGCTCTCGATTTCGTCGCAAGCGGGCGCGACTCCAGAGCCGTCGTTAGTTTCCTAACTCACCTATCCGCGCGGCCGATCACATCCATCAGCTCGGCGATCTTGCGCCGCTGGTCGGCCTTGTCGCCGGACGAGATCGCATGCTCGACGCAATGGGCGACATGATCGCGCAGGACCTCTTCCTCGACGCGGCGTAGCGCCGCGCGCGCGGCCGCGATCTGCGTCACCACGTCGATGCAATAGCGGTCTTCCTCGACCATGGCGGCCAACCCGCGGATCTGACCCTCGATCCGTTTGAGCCGTTTTAAACAGGATGTCTTGACGTCGTCTCTCATAGGTCTCATATACCCCCCTAGGGTATACAAATCAAGAGGCCGGGATACCGGCCGGGAAGAGTCTTCGTGGCAGACGCAAAGCACGACCATTCGCACGCGGATCATCAACATCATGGCGCGGCCGCGCATTCCTGCTGCGGCGGCAAGCACGATCACCACACGACGCCGGCCGAGGCGACGTTCGCGATCGATCCGGTCTGCGGCATGAAGGTCAACCCGGCGACCGCCAAGCATCGCTTCAGCTACAAGGGCGAGGAGTACCTGTTCTGCAGCGGCCGTTGCCGCGAGCGTTTCGAGGCCGAGCCGGAGAAGTACCTCAAGCCGCGCGAGGCGGAGCCGCCGATGCCGGCCGGCACGATCTACACCTGCCCGATGCATCCGGAGGTGCGCCAGGTCGGTCCCGGCAGCTGCCCGATCTGCGGCATGGCGCTGGAGCCGGAGCAGATCTCGCTCGACGACGGGCCGGATCCCGAATTGATCGACATGACGCGGCGGTTCTGGATCGCGCTGGCGCTCACGCTGCCTGTGTTCGTGCTCGAGATGGGCAGCCATCTCGGGCTGATGCATCTGGTGCCGCACGGCTGGTCGAACTGGATCTCGTTCGTGCTGGCGACGCCCGTCGTGCTGTGGGCCGGCGCGCCGTTCTTCGTGCGCGGGTGGCAGTCGGTGGTGACGCTCAATCTCAACATGTTCACGCTGATCGCGATGGGCGTCGGCGTCGCCTATCTCTACAGCGTGGTCGCGACGCTGGTGCCGCAGCTGTTCCCGCCGGCGTTCCGCGACATGCATGGCGCGGTCGCGGTGTATTTCGAGGCGGCGGCCGTGATCACGGTGCTGGTGCTGCTCGGCCAGGTGCTGGAATTGCGCGCCCGTGCTCAGACCTCGGGCGCGATCCGCGCACTGCTCGGCCTTGCGCCCAAGACCGCGCGGCGCGTCACCGATCACGGTGACGAGGATATCGACATCGACGCGATCAAGGTCGGCGACCGCCTGCGCGTGCGCCCCGGCGAGAAAGTGCCCGTCGATGGCGTCGTCATCGAGGGCCGCGCGGTCATCGACGAATCCATGGTGACGGGTGAATCGATGCCGGTCACGAAGGCCGAAGGTGCGAGCGTGATCGGCGGCACCGTCAACCAGAGCGGCGGCCTTGTGATGCGCGCCGAGAAGGTCGGTCGCGACACCATGCTGTCGCGGATCGTCGACATGGTGGCGAAGGCGCAGCGCTCGCGCGCGCCGATCCAGCGGCTCGCCGACCGCGTCGCCGGCTGGTTCGTGCCGGCGGTAATCGCCGCGGCCGCGCTCGCCTTCATCGCCTGGACGGTGTTCGGCCCCGAGCCGCGCCTGACCTTCGCGCTGGTCGCCGCGGTCACGGTGCTGATCATCGCCTGTCCGTGTGCGTTGGGATTGGCAACGCCGATGTCGATCATGGTCGGTGTCGGCCGCGGCGCGCATTCCGGCATCCTGATCCGCGACGCCCAGGCACTGGAGCGGATGGAGGCGATCGACACGCTGGTCGTCGACAAGACCGGTACGCTCACCGAAGGCAAGCCGAAGGTCGTGCGTATCATTGCCGCCGATGCGGTCGACGAGCACGAATTGCTGCGCCTTGCCGCCAGCGTCGAGCAGGGCAGCGAGCATCCGCTGGCACAGGCGATCATCGCGTCCGCAAGGGAGCACAACCTCACATCTGCCACTGTCAGCAATTTTGCCTCGCCCTCCGGCAAGGGCGCGACCGGAACGGTCGAGGGCAAGCAGGTCGCGCTCGGCAATGCCGTGCTGATGGGTGAGTTGAAGATCGCAACGTCAGCGCTGGACGAGGCCGCCGAGGCCGCGCGGCGTGACGGCGCGACGGCGATCTATGTCGCGGTCGACGGCCGCGTCGCCGGCGTGATCGCGATTGCCGATCCGGTCAAGGCGTCGGCGGCCAGCGCGCTGCAGGCGTTGCGCGCCGAGGGCCTGCGCATCGTGATGCTCACCGGCGACAATGAGACCACCGCGCGCGCGGTGGCGAAAACGCTCGGCATCGACGAGGTCGAGGCCGGCGTGCTGCCGGAGCGCAAGAGCGAGGTCGTGCAGCGGCTGCGCGGCGAAGGCCGTATCGTCGCGATGGCGGGCGATGGCGTCAACGATGCGCCGGCGCTCGCAGCGGCCGATGTCGGCATTGCGATGGGTGGCGGCACCGATGTCGCGATCGAGAGCGCTGGCATCACGCTGCTCACCGGCGACCTGATGGGCCTGGTCCGGGCGCGGCGATTGTCGGTCGCAACCATGCGCAACATCCGCCAGAACCTGGCGTTCGCCTTCGTCTACAACGCCGCCGGCGTGCCGATCGCGGCCGGCGTGCTGTATCCGCTGTTCGGCATCCTGCTGTCGCCGATGGTCGGCGCCGCCGCGATGGCGCTGTCCTCGGTCAGCGTGATCGGCAACGCGCTCAGGCTTTCGAGGGTGAAGCTGGATTAGGCGTCTCTTACCTCGCCCCGCTTGCGGGCAGAGGTCGGATCGCATCGCAGATGCGATCCGGGTGAGGGGGACTCCGCGAGTTCGTCTGTCGCCATTGTTGCGGACGCAGCCCCTCACCCCAGCCCTCTCCCCGCAAGAGCGGGGCGAGGGAGCAGGGCGATCACGCCGGCAGTAGAAGCTGCGCGCGCCGCTCCATCTCGGCATCGAGCCAGGTTGCGAGATCCTCGCTCACCTCGACCATCGGCAGCCGCACCTCGGGACTGTCGATCAGCCCCTGCCGCCACAGCCAGTGCTTGGCCGGCGCGGGGCTCGGTTCCGCGAACAATAGCCGGGTTAGGCCGACGACGCTCTGCCAGGCGGCGAGTGCCGCGTCGCGCTTGCTTTGCTGCAGCAGCGTGCGGATCGAAGCGAACGTGTCCGTCTGCAGATGCGCGGACAGCAGGATCGCGCCGTCGGCGCCGTCCGAGAGCGCATCGAAGGTCTGCGCGTCTTCGCCGGTCAGCACGCGGAAGCCCGCGGGTCGGCGATTGAGGAAGTCGATCGACTGCGCGCGGTCGGCACAGCAGTCCTTCATGCCGGCGATGTTGGGATGTTCCGCGAGCGCCAGCAGCGTCTCATTGGTCAGGTTCACCGCCGTGCGATACGGAATGTTGTAGAGCACGACCGGCCATGAGGCGTGATCGGCCAGCGCATTGAAGTGCTGCACGAGCCCGCGTTGCGAGGGCCTGATGTAGTAAGGGCTCGCGATCAGGTAACCGTTGATCGGCCAGTCGGCCGTATCATCCAGCGCATCCTTCATCCTGGTCGTAGAGGCGCCGGAGAGCCCGAGGCAGACCGGCAAATGGCGGGAGTTGGCACTGAGCTCGTCGAGCACGACGCTGACCAGCCCTTCCAGCTCATCGGTGCTGAGCGCCATGCCTTCGCCGGAGGTTGCACCGAGGATGAACCCGTCGACGGGGCCGCTGGCATAGTGCCGCACGAGGCGTCGCAGCGAGGTGGCGTCGAGTTCGCCGTCGCGGAACGGCGTGATCAGGGGCAGCCAGAGGCCCTGCAATTGCTGGTGTAGCTCAGTCATGTTCCATCTCCTTGAGGGGGCAGAGCCGGAGACGGGACCAACAAAAAACCCCGTCCAAGCGGCGGGGTTTCGGGATCGGTAGAATGCGAAGGTGATCTTATCGCGCGCGATCTCGTGTCCCCGGGAGGGGAGCTTTTTCCGACGACAGAACGGCGCACGAAGTCGTGATCATGGGATAATGATGCTGCGCTGCGAGGTTGTTGTCAATCCACATGCTTGACCGTGACGTGCGGCACGTTTCCCGTGACATCAAGGTGAAAGACATTGAGATGAAAAAAAGCCGGGCTCGAGTGAGCCCGGCTTAAGGTATTGGCCACGTGAGGCCGACACAATCACCTTCCAAGAGGGATTACTGAACTTCCGCGCCACTGGAGGAGGGGGACATATGCGCGACGCGACCGCTCAGCGTGTAACCACTATGATCCCCATCGACGCCCTGCAGCAACTATCCAGGTCGCATGTCAGTCATGCGGAGATTCAGGGGCCTCTTGGCGCAGCGCGGAAAGCCTATAACCCATCCCATAAGGCCGGCTTAATCAGGACGGCCAGCGCTGTGCCTTGCTGACCACGAAGTCGCGGAACACCTGCACCCGGGCCACCGTCTTCAGCTCTTCCGGATAGACGAAGTAGGTGTCGAGCGCGATCGAGTCCGACTCGCCGAACAGCTGCACGAGGTTGTTCTGTTCGACCAGATAGTCCGGCAGCGCGGCGATGCCGAGGCCCTGCTGGCAGGCGCGCACCAGGCCAAGGATGTTGTTGACCTTGAAGTAGGGTTCGCGCGGACCGGAGCCGTTGCGGCCGGCATCGATCAGCCAGCTGCGGTTCTGCAGATGCGGCGGCACCTGCGAGTCGCCGAGCATGATGATGCGGTGCGAGTCGAGATCATCCAGCGTCCGCGGCGTGCCGAAGCGCTTGATGTATTCCGGCGAGCAATAGGCATGGAAGCCGATCGAGAACAGCTTGCGCTGGATCAGGTCCGGCTGGGTCGGCTTGCGGGTGCGGATCGCGACGTCGGCCTCGCGCATCGACAGATCGAGATCCTCGTCGGTAACGATCAGCGAAATCCGGATATCCGGATAGAGCGCAACGAACTCGTCGAGCCGCGGGATCAGCCAGTTGATGCCGAGCGCCGGCGGTGTCGTGATCTTGAGGTCGCCGCTCGGCCGCTCGCGGCTGTCGGTGAGCTTGGCGCGCGCCGCCTGCAGCTGCATGAAGACGTCGTGCGCGGTGCGGAACAGCAGGTCGCCCTGCTCGGTGAGGATCAGGCCGCGGGCATGGCGGTGAAACAGCGAGACCGAGAGCTCCTGCTCCAGTGCGCTGACCTGGCGGGAGACCGCCGATTGCGACAGGCCGAGCTGCTCGCCGGCATGCGTGAAGCTGCCAGCTTCCGCCGCCGCGTGAAAGACCTTCAGCTTGTCCCAATCCATGTCCGTAAATCCGTCGCGAGATCGTGCCATGATTATTCCGCCGCTGCGCGATCGCTCGCGCGAAGAGCAATGAAGCGTTCGGCCTCGAGCGCTGCCATGCAGCCGAGGCCGGCGGCGGTGACCGCCTGCCGAAAGGTTTCATCCGCCACGTCGCCGGCGGCGAACAGGCCGGGCACCGAGGTCGCCGTGGAGTTCGGGGCCACCTCGACATAGCCCGACGGTTTCAGCTTGATCTGACCTTTGACGAGCTCCGTCGCCGGCGCATGGCCGATCGCGATGAAGATGCCGTCGGTCTTGAGGTCGGTCAGCGCGCCGGTCTTGACGTTCTTGAGCCGCACATGGGTGACCTTGTTCGGATTCTCGGTGCCGCAGATCTCGTCGATCGCGGAGTCCCACACCACCTTGATCTTGGGATGCTTGAACAGCCGCTCCTGCAGGATGCGTTCGGCGCGGAAGTGATCGCGGCGATGCACGATGGTGACCTGCGAGGCATGATTGGTCAGGTACAGCGCTTCCTCGACCGCGGTGTTGCCGCCGCCGACCACCACGACTTCCTTGCCGCGGTAGAAGAAGCCGTCGCAGGTCGCGCAGGCTGATACGCCGCCGCCCTGGAATTTCTCCTCCGAGGGCACCCCGAGCCAGCGCGCCTGGGCGCCGGTGGCGAGGATGACGGTCTCGGCGAGATAGACGTCGCCGGAATCGCAGGTCAGGCGAAACGGGCGCTGGCCGAGCTCCAGCTTGTTGACGAGATCGGTGACGATCTTGGTGCCGACATGGGCCGCCTGCTTCTCCATCTGCTCCATCAGCCAGGGGCCCTGGATCACATCGGCGAAGCCCGGATAGTTCTCGACGTCGGTGGTGATGGTGAGCTGGCCGCCCGGCTGAATGCCCTGGATCAGGATCGGTTCGAGCATCGCGCGCGCCGCGTAGATCGCTGCGGTGTAACCGGCGGGGCCGGACCCGATGATGACGACCTTGGCATGGGTAGGCGCGGGCATTGTGAGATCCCTCTGTTTTGGGGATTTTGATCAAGGACTTGTGCGGGAAGCGCCCCGGAAACGCGTCACGGCGGCGCCAAAAGTGTCAAATCCAAGTCTAGGATATCTGGGTAGCTATGCAAGATTTGCAATCCATGGCAGCGATTTTTCCCCGGAACTGAAGTCACATTAGCGAAATCATGCGCTGCACGCGCAATAAAATTGCGCAATGCCGGCTGCCTGCGCTATGAGAGTTGCCGGCAGACCTGCCAAGCCTTCCGAACCCTGAGGGAACCCAAGTCGCGTGTCGAAGAACCTTGACGAGATCGACCTCAAAATCCTCGCCGAGATCCAGGCTGATGGCCGAATCACCAATGTGGAACTCGCCAAACGCGTCGGGATCTCGCCGCCGCCCTGCCTCCGCAGGGTCCGGGCGCTGGAAGAGGAGGGCTACATTCAGGGCTACCGCGGCCTGCTCGATCCGCGCCGCCTCGGCTTCGACGTCACGGTGTTCGCCTCGGTGCATCTGTCGAGCCAGGCCGACGCCGATCTCCGCTCTTTCGAGAATTTCGTGCGCGCCGAGCCTTTGGTGCGGGAATGCTGGATGCTGTCGGGCGAAGTCGATTTCATCCTCAAATGCGTCGCCCCCGACATGGCGACGTTCCAGGATTTCGTCACCCATCTGACGGCCGCGCCGCATGTGCGCAACGTCAGGACGTCGCTGGTGCTGCACAATTCGAAATACGAAGCCGCGGTGCCACTGGGCGTGAAGGCGGCGTCGTAGCGCATCCGATGTTTGAGCTGGAGTGAAGAGGCTCCTCGTCAACTTCGGGCAATCATCACCGAACCGTTTGCCTCGAATAGTCCAACTGCCCCGGACGGTGAAGTCGCGACGTCGAACTCGAGCGGGCCGCAAGTAATCATGCAATAGTCGTAAACCGAGCGCTGATCGTTCCCCATCAAGAACTGATAGTGGATCTGCATGAAGTCGAATCGATGACGTCTGAAGCGGATCGGACTTATCATTGAATGTATCTGGACGCGCCGAATTTTTGGGTGCTCTCCTGAATAGTCCCGGCTGGTACGTTTCAGCGTGACGGGGTCGAAGCGATAGAAGCTGATCGCGTCATCTCGTGCCTGGTATTCGACCCAGTCGATGGCAGTCGTTCCGGCCACAAGTTGTGCCGCTTCCCGAATTTGGCCGCCCATCGGATGCAATGCGAATTTGGGAATAGTGGCGCCCACTGTGAGAATGCACAGCTTCGGTCCGCGCGTTTCAAGCAGGGGATCCAATTTTAGCGCGCGCGCGACCGCCGCTATCGTGAGTGCGGCGCCAAGAGAATGGCCAACAATGAGAATTTCATCAACTTTCGCAGCCTGAGCTCTCTTTGCGATCAGCTCAGCAAAGTCGTCGAGTCGCGCATCAAGTTCGCTTCTGCGCCCGTAAAGGAACTCGTGGGAGAAAATGGCATCATCGAGGATGTGGTTTATGCGACGCTTCGGTCCGATCCAGAGTACAGCGCTGACGAAGATGGCAAGCGACAGAAAAATGCCAAGCAGCAGTTCCACCCAAAGTGTAGCGTGCAAGGGCCCGATCACGAGATACGATAGCCCAACGCTGCACAATGCGATCAGCAGCAAACAACAATATGGAAAGACGAAAAAGAGGGCGTACTTCCAGCTCGCGATCGCATATCTAAACAGCGTTCCCGTTATGATGAAGTCGAACAGCGCTCTCACGGACTGTACGAGACGAGGCACGAGCCCGACTTTCGAATCGCACCGAATGAGATCATCCCAGCGCAGCATCTCGAAGGTGATGCTGGTTTTCCAGTTTGGACCCCACGCCTCCACGTTGCATGAAGCATCGATTGCAGATGTGTTCGAGATTTCCGACAGCCGTGAAGAAGTGCCCCAAATCCTATCGAAGCTCGAGAGCGACCGGCGCAGGCGTTCGACCTGCTGTTCCGGAGTGATGGGATCGTAACCGCCAACGTGGAAGACGTGCCGTCGTCGAATCATCTAGCAACTCGAAATCTGCATGGACATTGGTTGCCACTCATCCTGAAAGATTGAAATGCATCGGCACTTTACTCCGGAACCCTTGCGACGTTGATCCGCAATCCTTGCTGAATGTGACATGGATGATGGGGATTCGACCCTATCAAATTACCGTTCCACCCGCGAGGTGGCACTCATTGAGATTGGCTTTGATCAAAAAGTGCAGAGGACAGGCCGTGATGGGGCCAATTGACCCCGGATGGTGGTGAAGGGGGCGCGGCTCGAATGGCTCTTTCCAGTGTGGCAAATCCGCGACAGCAAACAATTGCGCGCTTCAACACGTCTTTCAAAGATCTTTCTCGATTGTCACGATTCCCAAGTTTGCGTTAATGCGACTTAGGTCGGCGAGGGATCCTGAAATGGAAAGACTACGCTACAGCGCGGCGCTGGTGTGCGCCGTCCTGACAGTCCTTTTTGCAAGCAACTTGTATTCGAACAGCGGGGCTCAGGCGCGTCCCGGAATTGCGATTGCACTCAGATCGACAGGTCCGCAGGCTCGATTGCATTCCTCCGCGACGCACGTCTATCTGTTTCGCGGGCTGTTGAACGTCTTTTCCCTGGGCATGGACGACCTTGCCGCCCAGCTGCGCGCGGCCGGCATCGCCGCGGACGTCGCCAACCACGCCCAGTGGAGAGGCGTTGCCGACGAAATTATTGCAAAATATAGAGCGGGCCAGCGCGGACCTATCGTACTGATCGGGCACTCCCTTGGTGCGGATGCCGTGATGTCGATGGCAGAGTACCTCGGCCAAATGGGCGTGCCGGTCGCTTTGGTTGTCCCGTTCGACGGCACATCGCCTCATGCGGCGACGGCGAATGTCGCAAGGGTTTTGAATCTGTTCAAGCATGAAAGCGATCGAATAAGTCGCGGCCCCGGCTTCCGCGGCGAGCTTACAAACTTCAAGGTTCCCGATGTCAACGTCGACCACTTCAACATCGATAAAAGCGCGGCGTTGCATAGCCTAGTGATAAGAAAGATCAGGTCGATCGGATCCGGCGTTGCGCGCCCAAAGGCCCGCCAGAATCCTTCGAACGTGGTTTCACCTGCAGCCGCAGCCTCGACCAATTCCTAGCCTCACGCCCAAAAGACAGTTTGAAGGCGGCATGTGACGCGTCACGTGAGGCTTTGGATTACGCCTTCCCGGTGTCCGTGCTATTTCTCTGTGGCACTTCAGTCCGAGGAGGCAGTCGGTGACGACGTTCGGAAGATTCTCAATCGCTGTAGCGATCGGCATATTGGCGACCGTCTCCGCCGCCTTCGCAAAGCCGATTCGTATCGTGGCAGTCGGCGCAAGCAACACGCAGGGTTGGTACGTCGGGAAGCAAAGCGCTTACCCGGCCAAGCTGGAAGCCCTGCTGAGGGAGAAGGGCGTCAATGCGAACGTCGTCAATGCCGGCATTCCCTTCGATACCACGGCCGGTATGCTCAAGCGCATTGATAGCGACGTGCCGAAGGGAACCGACATCGTCATCCTGCAGCCTGGAGGCAATGACAGGCGCTTCCTTGTCACGAAGGAGCAGCGGGCGGCCAACATCGCGGCGATGGAGCGGCGGCTGCGTGATCGCGCCATCAAGAGCGTCGTGTACGACGATGAGATTCCGCCGCAGTATTACGCTTTTGACTTCATTCACCTCACGGCTGACGGCCATGCCTTCATAGCGTCGCAGTTGCTCCCGCGCGTGCTGGCGATGATCGACCGGAGGGCCGGCGTGGCTTCGCCGCGGTCGAGAGACTAGCGGGTCGCGCGGCCAATTTATCAGTGGAAACAACCCGCAAGCCTTGTATGATTGCTTCATGTTGGTCTGTGGACAGACCCGGTTCGGTCAAATCTCAGACACCGCTAAGGATGGCGCACCTTCGATGGTCGGCAAAAATGGCACGCCAGCGAAAACAGCGCTTGGCCCACGATGACGCCTGGCATTGCCAAGTTCGTGTTTGTGATGATGGCGGTCGGTTGGTATCTCATCCGCTATAGATACGCACGTCGTTCTCGTCGTGAGAAGGTCTTGAGGAGCGCCCGAGGCCCCCGCGAGAACACCCTGCTGCTGATATCGCTCACGGGTCTCGGAATTGTACCGTTCGTGTACATCGCAACGGCCGCACCTCATTTCGCGTCGTATGCCTTCCGGCCAGTTCAAGCATGGCTGGGGATTTTCGTGGCGATTGCGGCGCTGGTCATGTTCCGGCTGACCCATCGCGCTCTTGGTCGGAACTGGTCGGTGAGTCTCGACGTGCGGGAGAATCATCACCTGATCACAGACGGGATTTATCGAAGAATCCGGCATCCCATGTATTCTGCATTTTGGCTTTGGGCCGTCGCGCAGGCGCTGCTCTTGCCGAATCTGGTAGCCGGTTTCGCCGGCCTGATCGGATTTGGGACACTGTTCTTCGGCCGGATTGCCCGGGAAGAACAGATGATGCTGGAGACGTTCGGCGACGAGTATCGCGAGTATATGGCACGGACCGGACGCGTTATGCCGAGGCTGTTCTAGCCGGCTGTAATGGTGACGCCCGTGCCTGCAACCGGACACCCCCGCAGGACAACTACCCCGTGTTGTTTTTGTCACAGCCGACCAAGAAACGACCTTGCAAGCACGAGCTTTGGTTCAGCGTTAATTGCGCTGCACCCGTTCGAGGGTATGGTGGTTACGCTCACGCTACCCATCTTCGGAGATCACAATGCTGAAATATCTGGTTGTTGGAGTTGCGACTTTTGGTTTCATGGCCGCTGCCAACGCAGCCGACCTCCCTCGTCCGCAGCCGGTTGCCGAACAGGCTCCGATTGGCAAGATGCCGATTGGCAAGTATCCGGTTGGCAAGTATCCGGTCGGCAAGACCCCGGTTGGAAAAGCTCCGATCGTAACGAAGGGTTAATTTGAGGATCGCCCCGACAACGCGCTCCTTCAGCAATTGCTGAAGGCGCTGTCGGGGGTGATGTCTTGCCCTTGTGAGGGTCTGAAGGTGCCAGAATCGAATCGGAAACGGAGCGGCCTGCGGCTGCTCGGCGGAATTGGTGTCGTTCTGGCTTCCATGACTTTGGAAGCCGGCATTGGTCATGCGCAGCAATTGGCCGTGCAAACGGATCAAGCCCCGCTGCAGCAGGACAAACCGCGTAAACCGTCGTCAAGGTCGGTTGTGGCGGCAGCCGTTGCTGGACCGAGTGCTTCCGTTTCTGGAGCAGACGTGAAACCGGTTCGAAGGTCTACGGCCAAAGGGCCGTATTACGTGGACTTTCGTGCCCGCACGGCAGCTTCATATGGGCATGCCTTTATCTGGTACGGCAAGACAAGCGAGAAGCAGGTTGAAGTTGCGGGGCTGCACCCGGCGGGCGACGTCCTGCCTTACGTGCTGGGACATCTTATGTGGGTGCCCTCCGAGACGGGAGCAAGCTACGGCGACCTTGACGTCCAGTATTTGACGGCCAGCTATCGCGTCTACCTGAGTGAGGCGGACGCGAAGAAGGTCTTTGCCTACATCAAGGAGCTTCAGGCGAGCTCGCCTGTTTGGAACGCGGAAACGACTAATTGCACGGCCTTTATAGGTCGTATAGCCAGCTTCATGGGTCTGAAGGCTCCATTCCATTTGTTGAAGCCCGAGGAATACGTAAACCAGTTGAGAGACATGAACGGCGGGCGCCAGACCGTGCAACTCGCTTCGGATCGTTAGTTTTCCCACCAAGGACCACTTGGCGGCTGCACTTTGGCAAAGCCGCCATCGGGAACGCTTCCGAGATTTCTTCAGATGAAGGGGCAGATGGTTGCATCGGCATCCAATGCGAACCGGTGCGGAATACAAGTTCGAGCCTACCAAAACGTATTTGAACTGGGGCTGATGTTGGGCTTTCTCGCAAAGCAGCCAGAAACTGCGAGCAGCAACTGACCTTCAGCATGTAGCGGGCTTAAGATGCCTTTTTTGGACCGCTAGGAAGATCGTCCACCGGACCCGCGCCTCTTCCATCTTTGCAACGCTCTTCGGGTTTATATCCCATCGCGCTCGGAAAGCGTCCCCAGGCTCCCCGACTATCCTTGCATTGCTCGACGGATCTTGCCGCTGTCCGTTGTGGCGCAACCGTGACGGACCCGTCCCGGTTGAACGGGACGGGCTCAGCCTTCGTTACTTCTTGCCCATCGCCGCGTCGACGCTGATCGGGCCGGGGCCCGAGGTTGCGAGGTAGAGGCAGGCGAAGCAGAACAGGATCGCTGCGGTGCCGTTGTTGAGCAGCGGCAGCAACACCGGCTCGACCGGGTTCTTCAACATGTGGCCGAGGAAATAGGCGAACGCCATCTCGCCCGACAGGATGAACGCGGCCAGCCGCGAGAATAGGCCGAGCATCAGGAGCGCGCCGAGCACCAGTTCAAGCCAGCCTGCGGCCTGGATCAACGGCGGGATATTGGCGAAGTAGGCGAGCACGGGAAACTTGAAGATCTTCGCGACGCCGTACTGAAACAGCAGCAGTCCGGTGATGAACCGGAACAGGCTCAGCGCCGTCGGCTGCCATTTGGAAAACATCTGGTCCATTGTCATTAACCCCCTGATTGACACGCTGGAACATTGCACGATGCAGAAACACACGGTGTCCGCCACCAGAATGTGATGTCAACACCTTGTGCCTGGAATCATTCCTCGCTCCACGGAAGTTGCGAGAGAACGCGGCAGTGACACGGTGACACGCCGCGATGCGTGTTGCGACGCAATCATCGGCTCCGCCCCCGGTCCCCGACATGATTATACTGCATAAACATGTCACGGCCTCCCTAGTATGCCGCCTTGCCGCCCTCCACTCACATTGCTGTCAGACGTGGGGAAAACGCGGGCACAAAAAAAGCCGCGTGCAACACGCGGCCTTTTTGCACCAGTCACGTCAGGGTAACTACCGCCACTCGACCTTGGTGATCTCGTAGGCCTTGGCGCCGCCCGGCGCCATCACTTCGACGGTGGTGCCCTTCTTCTTGCCGATCAGCGCGCGTGCGAGCGGCGAGGTGATGGAGATGCGGCCCTTCTTGGCGTCGGCCTCGACCTCGCCGACGATCTGCCACACCGCTTTCTTCTCGGTGTCCTCATCGATCAGCGTCACGGTCGCGCCGAACTTGATGGTGTCGCCGGACAGTTTCGAAATGTCGATGATGTCGGCGCGCGCGAGCTTGTCCTCGAGCTCGGCGATGCGGCCCTCGTTGTGCGACTGCTCTTCCTTGGCGGCGTGATACTCGGCGTTCTCCGAGAGGTCGCCGTGCGAGCGCGCTTCCGCAATGTGTTCGATGATGCGCGGACGATCCTCCGACTGTCGCTTCTTGAGTTCGTTCGTCAGCGCGGCGTAACCGCCCGCGGTCATCGGAACCTTATCCATCATCTTCGTCCTTCATCGTGCGCGCCCGGCGGCCGTGCACGAAATATCCAGTTCAGCTAACGCAGGAATCAGGACGCGAACGCGCCCGGAAGCCCAGTGATTTTCGGCCCCGCTAAGGGCCGTGACAACATCCAATCGCGCGGTGAGTTCCAGCCATTCGGCTAATTGACCGCTTCGGGCCTTCAGCCCGGGCAGCGGTCAGCTTTCGGAAAAGTAACTCTGAAGCGTGCGGACCTCAAGGTCCCCGTCCCGATAGGCCCGGATCCCCCGTGCGGCCGCCACCGCGCCTGAAAGAGTGGTGTAATATGGCACTTTATGCAAGAGGGCAGCCCGCCGCAGCGAACGGCTGTCAGCCAGGGCCTGCGGACCTTCGGTGGTATTGAAGACCAGCTGGACGTCGCCATTGGTGATGGCGTCGACGATGTGCGGACGGCCTTCGAGCACCTTGTTCACCTTCTCCGTCGGCACGCCATGGTCGCTGAGATAGCGCTGCGTGCCCGAGGTTGCCATCACCTTGAAGCCGAGCGAGTGCAGCAGCCGCACCGCATCCGCGATGCGCATCTTGTCGTCGCCGCGGACCGAGACGAACACCGTGCCCTGCCGCGGCACACGCGTGCCGCCGCCGAGCTGGCTCTTCGCGAACGCGACCTCGAAGGAGCGGTCGAGGCCCATCACTTCGCCGGTCGAACGCATCTCCGGTCCGAGCACGGTGTCGACGCCGGGGAAGCGCGCGAACGGGAACACAGATTCCTTCACGCCGACATGGTCGAGCTTCTTCTTCTTCAGCTTGAAGTCGGCGAGCTTTTCGCCGGCCATGATCCGCGCCGCGATCTTGGCGACCGGCATGCCGATCACCTTGGCGACGAACGGCACGGTGCGGGATGCGCGCGGGTTGACCTCGAGCACGTAGATCTCGCCGTCCTTGATGGCGTATTGCACGTTCATCAGGCCGACCACGTCGAGGCCGAGCGCGAGCTCGCGGGTCTGCCGCTCCAGCTCCTCGATGGTCTTGGCGTCGAGCGAATGCGGCGGTAGCGAGCAGGCGGAGTCGCCAGAGTGGATGCCGGCTTCCTCGATATGCTCCATGATGCCGACGATGAAGGTGTCCTTGCCGTCGGAGAGGCAGTCGACGTCGACTTCGGTAGCGTCGGACAGATAGCGGTCGAACAGCAGCGGGTTCTTGCCGAGCACCGTGTTGATCTGCCCGGTCTTGTCGTTCGGGTAGCGTGCCTTGACGTCGGCGGGCACCAGCTCCGGCAGGGTGCCGAGCAGGTAATCGTTGAGCTGGGTCTCTTCGCGGATGATCTGCATCGCGCGGCCGCCGAGCACGTAGGATGGGCGCACCACCAGCGGCAGATCGAGATCGGCGGCCACCAGGCGTGCCTGCTCGACCGAATAGGCGATGCCGTTCTTCGGCTGCTTGAGACGCAGCTTGTCGAGCACGCGCTTGAAGCGGTCGCGGTCCTCGGCGAGGTCGATCGCATCCGGCGAGGTGCCGAGGATCGGCACTTCGGCGGCTTCGAGCGCGCGGGCGAGCTTCAGCGGGGTCTGGCCGCCGAACTGCACGATCACGCCGTGCAGCGTGCCGTTCTTGCGCTCGGTCGCGACGATCTCCAGCACGTCTTCGGCGGTGAGCGGCTCGAAATACAGCCGGTTCGCAGTGTCGTAGTCGGTCGACACCGTCTCCGGATTGCAGTTGACCATGATGGTCTCGTAGCCGGCGTCCTCGAGCGCGAAGCAGGCGTGGCAGCAGCAATAGTCGAACTCGATGCCCTGGCCGATGCGGTTAGGCCCGCCACCGAGAATGATCACCTTCTTGCGGTCCGAGGGCGCGCTCTCGTCGGCAAGCTCGCCCGCGAACGGCCGCTCATAGGTCGAATACATGTAGGCGGTGGGCGACGCGAACTCCGCCGCGCAGGTGTCGATGCGCTTGAACACCGGGCGTACCCCGAGCGCGTGGCGCTTGGCAGTGACGTCGGCTTCGGTGGTCTCGGTGAGCACGGCGAGCCGCGCATCGGAGAAGCCCATTGCTTTCAGGGTTCGCATTGCGAACGCGTTCGGTGGCAGGCCGTTGTTGCGGACCTTGTCCTCCATCTCAACGATGGCGCGCATCTCCGCCAGGAACCAGGGGTCGATCTTGCAGGAGTTGAAGATCTCCTCGTCGGTCCAGCCGAGCCGCATCGCCTGCGCGACCTGCAGGATGCGGTTCGGTGTCGGCGTGCCCAGCGCGGCGCGAATCGCGTTCTTGTCGTCGCCGCGGCCGAGCCCTTCGATCTCGATCTCGTCGAGACCGGTCAGGCCGGTCTCGAGCCCGCGCAGGGCCTTCTGCAGGCTCTCCTGGAAGGTGCGGCCGATCGCCATCACTTCGCCGACCGACTTCATCGACGTGGTCAGCGTGGAGGAGGCGCCGGGGAATTTCTCGAACGCAAAGCGCGGAATCTTGGTGACGACGTAATCGATGGTCGGCTCGAACGAGGCCGGGGTGGCGCCGCCGGTGATGTCGTTGGCGATTTCGTCGAGCGTGTAGCCGACCGCGAGCTTGGCCGCGACCTTGGCGATCGGGAAGCCGGTGGCCTTCGAAGCCAGCGCCGACGAGCGCGACACGCGCGGATTCATCTCGATCACGACCATGCGGCCGTCGACCGGGTTGATGCCGAACTGGACGTTGGAGCCGCCGGTCTCGACCCCGATCTCGCGCAGCACCGCCAGCGAGGCGTCGCGCATGACCTGGTATTCCTTGTCGGTCAATGTCAGGGCCGGCGCGATGGTGATGGAATCGCCGGTATGCACGCCCATCGGATCGAGATTTTCGATCGAGCAGATGATGATGCAATTGTCCTTCTTATCGCGCACCACCTCCATCTCGTACTCTTTCCAGCCGAGCACGCTTTCCTCGATCAGGACCTCGTTGGTCGGGGAGGCGTCGAGCCCGCGCTCGATGATGTCGAGGAACTCCTCCTTGTTGTAGGCAATGCCGCCGCCGGTGCCGCCCATGGTGAAGGAGGGCCGGATGATCGCAGGCAGGCCGATCTCCGACAGCGCCATCAACGCCTCGCCGAAGGCGTGCTCCTGATAGCGCTTGCGGCGTTCGTTCTCGCCAAGCGTCCACTGCCGCTCGAGTTCTTCCAGTGCCTCGCCGGACAGTTTCTCCCGCTCGGCAAGATATTTGTCGCGGTAGGATTTCTTCAGCGCCGAGGCGTTGGCGAGCCGCGATTTCGGCGTCTCCAGCCCGATCTTGGTCATGCACTCGCGGAACAGCTGGCGGTCTTCGGCCTTGTCGATGGCGTCAGCGGTGGCGCCGATCATCTCGACGTCGAACTTGTCGAGCGTGCCCTGCCTGCGTAACGAGAGCGCGCAGTTCAGCGCGGTCTGGCCGCCCATGGTCGGCAACAGCGCAAAGCCACCCGGGACGACGTTGCGCTCCTTCTCGATGATCTTGCCGACGATTTCGGGGGTGATCGGTTCGATATAGGTGGCGTCCGCCAGTTCCGGGTCGGTCATGATGGTGGCCGGATTGGAATTGACGAGGACGACGCGGTAACCCTCTTCCTTCAGAGCCTTCACCGCCTGCGTGCCGGAATAGTCGAATTCGCAGGCTTGGCCGATCACGATGGGACCGGCGCCGATGATCAGGATGGTGGAGATGTCGGTTCTTTTGGGCATCAGCTCTCGCGGACTGGAATTTGGGCACAAAAAAAGGGCGCGCTGGTCGCGCGTCCCTCGGGCCATGCGCTACATCTTGTAGCGCAGGAGGCGCGATCCCTCGCGCGCGGGTGGTCTTTAGACCAGTTTCCGCACCTGCGAAACCCCCAAAAGCGCGCAATCAACTGCGATTCTGGGGGAAATGGCTCATTCGACCTATGCCCGGCTGGGGGTGCTCAGGGGGTGGGGGAGGGTCTTGCCGGCGCCCGGCTTCGCCCTGCGGGCTCGCCGCGGTAGCCTTCGCCACGAGATGGCTTGCCGAGCCGAAGCTGCGTGAGCAGCGAAGGCTGGAGGCCCGGCCTGGATTTGAACCAGGATAAACAGTGTTGCACCACTGCCGCGTCGACGCTTCCGCCACCGGGCCGAGTGGATCATTGCTGATTATTTCAGCGGCCGCTACGTTTACTTTTGGTTAACCCTAATATCTTGCACAACCTTTGATCAGTGGTGCGCCACGAACGTCATCCGCCACGGATTGTGCCCGATGTTGCGCGGCGCGCGCGTGGCGTCGAAGCCCGCGGCGGCGAGCTTCGCGATCATCTCGTCCTCGCGGTAGCGCTGCAGCCCGATCTTGGTGCGCAGCTGCCGGTAATCGGACAGCGCGGTCGAGGCGAGCCCGATCAAGGCATCGCGCAGAAAGCCATGGGTCGCGGCAAAGCGCAGCAGCGCGATGACGTCTCGGGCCATGCCGACTTCGGGCCGCAGGATATCGCCGAGCACGAAACGGCCCGAGGGCTTCAGCAGGCGGTGGACCACGTCGAATGCGGAGTCGAGCTCCTGCGGCGTCATGTATTGCGCCACCGAGTTCATCACCACGAGGTCGATCGAATCCGCCTCCATGTTCTTCAGCTCGTCGAGCGAGCGGACGCGGATTTTGGTGTCGGGCGCAAAGCGCGCGACCAGGCGGCCGCGCACACCGGGCGCAGGCTCCGCCAGATAGAGCTGGGCGCAGGCGTTGGCGACCTTCGCCGCCGACAGCGCCTCACCGCAGGCATAATCCAGCACCACGGCGCCGGGCGAGGTGATGTAGCCGATGATGTCGTTGGCGATGACCTGGAAATGCAGGTCGCGGTGCAGTCGACTCGCATAAATCGTATGCGTGGAATCGTAATAGTCGATCCATTCATCCATCGCGCTCGGTATCCGGCAGAACGGGTTCCTGACTTCCAGGAACAGGTGGGCTGATGATGCGTTAGCGGTCCGGCGGCCAATGTTCAATGCGCCGAAATACGGGGGTTCCTAACAGGAAGGTCCAACGTGAGCAAAGCCAAGACTGAAAAGATATCGCCCGATCTCGACACGCCGAGCGATCTGCCGCAAGCCGCGGTGGACACGATCTCGGCCTCGCTCAACACGCTTCTGGCCGACGCCTTCGCGCTCTACCTGAAGACCAAGAATTTTCACTGGCATGTCAGCGGCCGGCATTTCCATGATTACCATTTGTTGCTGGACGAACAATCGGACGCGATCTTCGCGACCACCGACCAGCTCGCCGAGCGGGTCCGCAAGCTCGGCGGCGCTACGCTGCGGTCGATCGGCGACATCGCCAAGCACCAGACCATCAAGGACAATGACGAGGCCTTTGTGCCGCCGCGCGAAATGCTGCGCGAGTTGATGGAGGACAACAAGCACATGGCGGCGGCGATGCGCAAGGCACACAAGCTCGCCGACGACCACGAGGATTCCGGCACCGCCGGTCTGCTCGAAACCTTCATCGACGAAACCGAGCGCCGTACCTGGTTCCTGTTCGAGGCAAGCCGCCAGGAAGGCAGCAACGCGGCCTGAGTTTCACCCTCTCCCCTTGTGGGAGAGGGTGGCGCAATCGAGCGGAGCGAGATGAAGCCGGGTGAGGGGTTCTATCCGCGGAGACAGACCCCTCATCCGTCGCGGATTTCATCCGCGCCACCTTCTCCCACAAGGGGAGAAGGGAAGGGGGAGCAGCGGTCGTTGGAGCATCACCGCCTCCACAGCCGTACCAGCGGCCCGCTCTTGCCCATCACCGGATCGGTGGTCGGGATCGCCACCAGCGGGATCGTCTTCAGCGCCCGGGCGTGGTTCTCCGGCGTCGGCCGTTGCAGGTCCATCGGCGGGCCCGGCGGATAGGCGCCGACCACGCCGAAGTCGCCGCTCGCCGACAGGCATTGATGTCCGGTGCCAGCCGGCAGGATCGCGACGTCGCCGGCTGCGATCTCGAACGCGCGCCCGCGTTCGCCGCCGAACTGCACGCGCGCGCTGCCGCGGGCGACGCCCAGCACCTCGTGCACGGTGGCGTGGTAATGCGCGAAGTCGTAGACGCCGTTCCGCCACATCGCGCCCCAGCCATTGCTGCTGAACAGTTGCTCGATTGTGGCCTCGGGATTTCTGCTGACGTCGACCGCGGTCTTGTAGACCAGAAACGGCATCGGATTGTTCGGCACCAGGCCATCGTCCTGAAAGACGATGGTCAGGAGCTCGGCATTCTTACTCACCACCGGCATGGCGGCTCTCCAGCGTTGCGAGAGGCGGGAAATCGTTCCCGCTAAATTTTGAACTTCAGTACCTCGTCCTTGAATCTGAGCCCATGCCCCGGCCGTTCCGGCGCGGTGATCATGCCATTGGCGATCTCCGGCGGATCGACCCAGAGGTCGTCGATCAGGGCCATGTTCTCGCACCAGATGCCGTTCGGGATCGAGGCCAAGAGGTGCACATTGAGTTCGGGGAACAGATGCGGCGCGATGGTGATGCCGAACGTGTCCGCAAGCGATGCGATCTTGCGCAGGTCGGTCATGCCGCCGCGCATCGGGTCGGGTTGCAGGATCGGCAGGCAGGGATTGAGGAAGAACGGCCGCAGATCGTAGCGCGTGAAATGCGTCTCGCCGCCGACGACGCGCATGTCGAGCGCCGCCGCGATGCGCTGATAGCCGGCGAAATCATCGGCCGGCACCGGCTCCTCCAGCCAGTAGATATCGTATTTCTCGAATTTGCGTCCCATCTCGATGGCGACATCGGCGCTCCAGCCCATGTTGACGTCGATCATGATGTCGATGTCGGGCCCGAGCGCCTCGCGCATGCGGCGCACGTTGTCGAGGTCCTGCGCGGGCGTGTGAACATGCGCGACCTGCATCTTGATTGCCTTGTAGCCCTGCTTCACAAAATGCAGCGCCTTCTCGATCATGCCGTCGCCACCGGCGCCGCGGAAGCAGCCGGAACCATAGATCGGAATTTCCGAGCGATAGTGCCCCCATAGCCGGTGCAGCGGCAGGCCGGCGCGTTTTCCCACCGCGTCCCACAGCGCGATGTCGAGCGCCGACATCGCCATCGCGGCGATGCCGCCGCGGCCATAGGTCATCGTCGCGGTCCACAGATCGCGCCAGATCGCCTCGATCGCGGTGGCATCCTTGCCGATCACGCGCGGGATGATGCACTCGTCGAGACAGGCCGCGATCGACTGCATCGCCGGGCGGAACACGAACAGATAGCCCATGCCGGTGATGCCGCCGGCTGTCTCGACGTCGCAGATCAGGATGTCGCGCGTCGCGCCGAGCGCTGCGCCCTTCAGCCAGCGGTCGTCGGCCCAGGGCAGCCGCAGCATCGTCACGCGGATGTCGCGGATGGTCATGTCTGGATTGGCTGAGGTCATCGAGCGTTTCCTTCCTTCCAGGCCGGATCACGTTGCCTGATCTCGGACCGGGAAACTCAATCACAGAGCACGGCCGCCAATCCAGCGCGCTTCGTCATGCCTCCAATGCGCGAAGACGCGATTGCCTTCAGGTGTTTTTGGGAAGCTCGAACACCATGCAGGTCGTGGTGGCGTGCGCGATCAGCTTGCCGTTCTGATCGGTGATGCGTCCTTCGGCAGTCGCGGCGCGACGGCCGGCGTTGAGCACCCGGCCTTCGGTGCGGATTTTGCCGGTGTCCTGGCTCATGCCGCGAACAAAGGAGATCTTGAACTCCAGCGTGGTGTAGCCCGAACCTTTCGGCAGCGTGGTCTGCACCGCGAGCGCCATGGCGGAATCGAGCAGGATTGCGACATAGCCGCCGTGCACCGAGCCGATCGGGTTGTAGTGGCGCAGCCCAGGGATGCTGTGGATCACCACATGGCCCGGCTCGGCGGTGCAGTCGAACGGCTCGACGTTCTCCATGATCGGCGGCTCCGGCAGCGTGCGGGCGAAGATGCCGCGCACGAAGTCGAGCCCCGGCATCGATGCCATCAGCTCCAGCGAGGAGACGCCGTAGGTAGGCTTCCGAGTGGCGCTGTCGGTCATGTCGGCATGTCCCGTGACGTGATACGAGGGCACATTGTTGCTGTCGGGTTTAGCCGCACACAACAGCTGTCATGCCCGGACTTGATCCGGGCATCCATCTTTCTTCAAGGGATGGATTGCCGGGTCAAGCCCGGCAATGACACGCGCAAGCCTACGCCGCCTGCTTCTTCTTCCGCATCAGATCGGCAAACCGCTGGAACAGATAGTGCGAGTCGCGCGGGCCGGGCGAGGCCTCGGGATGGTACTGCACCGAGAACACCGGCTTGCCCTCGAGCGCGATGCCGCAATTGGAGCCGTCGAACAGCGAGATATGGGTCTGGGTCGCGCCGGCAGGCAGCGTCGCCTGGTCCACCGCAAAGCCGTGGTTCATCGAGGTGATCTCGACCTTGCCGGTGGTCTCGTCCTTGACCGGATGGTTGGCGCCGTGATGGCCCTGATGCATCTTCATGGTCTTGGCGCCGACGGCGAGGCCGAGCATCTGATGGCCGAGGCAGATGCCGAAGGTCGGCGTCCCCGAAGCGATCACCTGCTGGATGACCGGCACGGCATATTTGCCGGTCGCGGCGGGATCGCCGGGGCCGTTCGACAGGAACACGCCGTCCGGCTTCATCGCCAGGATATCTTCAGCCGCCGTCGTCGCCGGCACCACGGTCACCTTGCAGCCGACACCGGCGAGCAGGCGCAGGATGTTGCGCTTGATGCCGTAGTCGATCGCGACCACGTTGAATTCCGGCGTGGTCTGTCGGCCAAAACCCTTGCCCCACTCCCAGGGGGTCTCATCCCAGGTGAAGCGCTGGCCGGAGGTGACCATCGGCACCAGGTCCATGCCCTCGAGGCCGGGCCATTCGCGCGCCTCTTCCTTCAGGCCGTGCAGGTCGAACTCGCCGTTCCTGGCGTGCGCGATCACGGCGTTGGGCATGCCCTTGGAGCGGATCAGCGCGGTCAGCGCCCTTGTATCAATGCCGGACAGGCCGATGATGCCGCGCGCCTTCAACCACTGGTCGAGGTGGCGGGTGGCGCGGTAGTTCGAGGGATCGGTGATCGCCGAGCGCAGGATCACGCCGCGCGCGCCTGGCGTCGCGGCCATGTTCACCGTCTCGATGTCTTCCTCGTTGGTACCGACATTGCCGATATGCGGGAAAGTGAAGGTGATGATCTGGCCGGCATAGGACGGATCGGTGAGGATCTCCTCGTAGCCGGTCATTGCGGTGTTGAAGCAGACCTCGCCGACGGCGTGGCCTTCCGCGCCGAGACCGAAGCCTTCCAGCACGGTACCATCGGCGAGCACAAGGAGCGCGGTCGGTTTGTGGTCCGGCCAGGCGGGAGCGTTTTCAGGGGTTGTCATGAGCCCTTTAAATAGTCGCCGCACCCTGCGGCGTCAAAGCGAAAGGGCACGGATTCACACGGCAATGTCCGCCGATTTGACAGGCCGCACCGGCCTTTTAATCTAAAGTTCCCTGAAGCGGTCGTTTGCTTGCCGAAAATGACCCGGTCCGGAGCTCCCGCATGGATAACACGATGCCGATCCTGCTCGTCCCGGGCGTCATCTGCTCACCGCGGATCTTTGCCCCTGTCATCCCGGCGCTGTGGCGGTTTGGGCCGGTCACGGTCGCCAACCACGTCCGGGACGACAATATGGGGGCGATTGCCCGCCGGATCCTGGCCGAGGCCCCGCCGCGCTTCGCGCTCGCCGGGCACTCGATGGGCGGCTATATCGCGTTCGAGATCATGCGGCAGGCGCCCGAGCGGGTCGCGAAGCTGGCGCTGATGAGCACCCAGGCGAGGGCTGACACGCCGGAAGCAACCGCGCGCCGCCGCGGCATGATGGAGCGTGCCAAGAATGGTCAGTACCGGAGCGTGGTCGACGAGCTGTTTCCGGCCTTCGTGCATCCGTCGCGGCAAGGCGATGCAGGCCTCCGGAAGATCGTCGAGGACATGAGCGAGGACGTCGGCGCCGAGGCCTTCATCCGCCAGCAGAACGCGGTGCTCAGCCGGCCGGATTCACGACCGGGCATGGCCTGGATCAAATGCCCGACCCTGGTGCTGACATCGGATACCGACAACACCGTGCCGAATTTATTGTCGGACGAGATGGCCAACGGCATTCCCGGGGCCAAGCTCGTGGTGATCCCCGATTGCGGTCACCTTCCGCAACTGGAGCAGCCGCAGGCCTGCGCCGATGCGCTGGTTCAGTGGCTGCGGAACTAGGTTGTCCAGTCGCTGCAAACTGCCTACATGAGGGGATTGCCAGTTTAAGGACACCAGGATGCTGCGCGACGATATCAATACTGCGGTCAAGGAAGCGATGAAGGCGAAGGACGAGCGCAAGCTCTCCACGCTGCGCATGGTCAATTCGACCATCAAGAACGCCGACATCGACGCGCGCGGGCAGGGCAAGCCGCCGTTGTCCGATTCCGACCTTCTGAGCGTCTTGCAGAAGATGATCAAGCAGCGCCAGGAATCGGTCGAGCTCTATGACAAGGGCGGCCGTGCCGAGCTCGCCGCCCAGGAGCGCGAGGAGATCGCCGTGATCTCCGCCTACCTGCCGAAGCAGATGTCCGACGACGACGTGAAGGCCGCGATCGCGGCCATCATCGCCGAGACCAATGCTGCCGGGATCAAGGACATGGGTAAGGTGATCGGCGCCCTGAAGGCGAAGTACGCCGGCCAGATGGATTTCGGCAAGGCCAGCGGCCTCGTCAAGGCGGCGCTCGCGGGATAGCGGCGGAGGCTTCCGATGTTTCTTGTCGCGGCGGACAGTCTGGAAGCTTACCTCGCCTTCGATCCCGGCCGCACCGCGGATCTCGAACAAGTCCATGCGCTGATGCGCAAGGCCGCGCCTTCGCTCAAGCGGCACTTTCATGCCGGAACGCCGGCCGGCGAGGCCGGCATGCGCATGAACATGATCGGCTACGGTCAGTTTCGCTATGCGATCAAGTCCGGCAAGACGGCGGCCTGGCCCGTGGTCGGCGTGGCGCTGCAGAAGAACTACATCAGCATCTATGTCGCGGTGACCCGTAACGGGAAGCCGCTGGTGTCCTGCTACGCCGGCCAACTCGGCGAATTGCGGGCGGGCGGCAACAATTTTAGTTTCGAAGCGTTTGTTGATCTGAAGGCGGCTGCCGTTGCGGCACTGTTCGCCGAGGCCGCCGATATCTTCAAGGCGGATCAGGAGAACCCCGTCCGCTACATGCAGGGAAGCTGAGATCGGCTTGCCGAGAGCCGGCGCCGGCGCCCTCGAGGTGGAAGTCCTGGATAAACTGGAGACAGGCCATGGCCGATCAGCAAGCTCCTTCCGGTCCGGATCTCACACAAGGCGTGACGCTCGCCGACTTCTCGGGCACGATGTTGCTCGGCCATGTCGGCGACGAGGATGTGCTGCTGGTGCGTTCGGGGCAGGACATCTTCGCCATCGACGCGCATTGCAGCCATTACCATGGCCCGCTCGCCGAAGGCCTGGTCGAGGGCGAGACCGTCCATTGCCCCTGGCATCACGCCTGCTTTGATGTTCGCACCGGTGAAGCGGTCGCGGCGCCCGCCTTCAACGCGCTCGCCGTCTGGAAGGTCGAGCGCGACGGCGATCGCATCATCGTGCGCGAGAAGCGCGAGCAGCCGAAACCCCGTGTCAAGGGACCGGTCGATGCGCCCGGCAGGATCGTGATTGTCGGCGGCGGCGCGGCGGGGTTTGCCGCCGCCGAGATGCTGCGACGGCAGGACTATCGCGGCAGCATCGTCATGCTGAGCGACGAGACCGCGCCGCCTGTAGATCGGCCGAACCTGTCAAAGGACTTTCTCGCCGGCAGCGCCCCGGAAGACTGGCTGCCGCTGAAGCCGGACAGTTTCTATCCCGATGCGGCGATCGATCTAAGGCTTAGGACCGAGGTCAAGTCGATCGACACCGGCGGCCGCCATGTCGTGCTGGCAGGCGGCGACGCACTTCCCTATGACCGGCTGCTGCTGGCGACCGGTGCGGAGCCGGTGCGGCTGCCGATCCCCGGCGCGGATCAGCCCCACGTTCACGTGCTGCGCACGCTCGACGATTGCCGCGCGATCATCGCCTCGGCCAGCGGCGCGCGCCGCGCGGTCGTGATCGGCGCGAGCTTCATTGGGCTCGAGGTTGCGGCCTCGTTGCGCGCGAGGGAGATCGAGGTTCACGTGGTCGGGCTGGAACAGCGGCCGCTGGAGCGCGTGCTCGGGCCTGAGATGGGCGATTTCGTTCGCGCGCTGCACGAGGAGCATGGCGTCGTCTTCCACCTCGGCGACACGGTGAGTGCGATCGAGGGCAAGCGCGCGCAGCTGAAGAGCGGGCCCATGCTTGATGCCGACCTCGTCGTGCTCGGTGTCGGCGTGAAGCCGCGGCTGGCGCTGGCGGAGGGAGCCGGGCTCGCGATCGATCGCGGCGTGACAGTGGACGCCTATCTCGAGACCAGCGTTCCCGGCATCTATGCGGCCGGCGACATCGCGCGCTGGCCCGATCCGCACAGCGGCGAGATGATCCGGGTCGAGCACTGGGTGGTGGCTGAGCGCCAGGGCCAGGCCGCCGCGCGGAATATGCTCGGGCAGCGCGAGGTGTTCGATGCGGTGCCGTTCTTCTGGAGCCAGCATTACGACGTGCCGATCAACTATGTCGGCCACGCCGAGCAGTGGGACGAAATCGCGGTGGACGGCAGCATCGCCGGCAGGGATTGCGTGCTCCGCTACAAGCGCGGCGGGCGTGTGCTCGCAGTCGCGTCGATCTATCGCGACCGCGAAAGCCTCGAGGCCGAGATCGCAATGCAGCGGGTGGCAGCCTGACGGCTTCCCCTCAGGGAGGGGTTTGTGGTCTGGCGGCGATGGTCTAGTCTGCGGCCATGCTTCAGGAAGCCAAGACCTACGACGAACTCTACCGCAACTTCCGCTGGGACGTTCCCCCGCGCTTCAACATGGCGACTGCGTGCTGCGACCGTTATGCCGACGGCACGGGCCGGCTCGCGCTGGTCTATGTCGATGAGGAGGGCGGCACCACGCGCACCTCGTTCGATGACGTCGCGGACGCCTCGCGCCGCTTCGCCAATGTGCTGACCGCCGACGGCCTCGTGCGCGGCGACCGCGTCGCGGTGTTCCTGTCGCAATCGCTCGAATTGCCGGTCGCGCATCTCGCGGCGTTCCGCGCGGCGCTGATCTCGATCCCGTTGTTTGCGCTGTTCGGCGAGGATGCGCTCGAATTCCGCCTGTCGAACTCCGCGGCCAAGGCCGTCATCACCGATGAGGCGGGCTGGGAGAAGATCGCGAAGATCCGCGATCGCCTGCCCGAGCTGAAGAGCGTCTACATCGTCGGCGACAAGACGCCGGCCGGTACGAAGTCATTCTGGAGCGCGATCCGATCGGCGTCCCCGGAATTTGCCACCGTGGACACGTCGGCCGACGATCCCGCATTGATCATCTACACCTCGGGCACCACGGGCAATCCGAAGGGCGCGCTGCATGCGCATCGCGTGGTGCTCGGGCATCTGCCCAATGTCGAGATGTGCCACAACTTCCTGCCCAAACCGGGTGACCTGATGTGGACGCCGGCCGACTGGGCCTGGATCGGCGGCCTGATCAACGGCCTGTTCGCGTTCTGGTACCACGGCATCCCCATGGTCGGTCATCGCGCGCGCAAATTCGAGCCGCAGGCGGCGATGCAGATGATGGCCGAGCTCGGCATCCGCAACGTGTTCCTGCCGCCGACCGCGCTGAAGCTGATGCGGCAGGCCGGTGTGAAGAACTCCGGCGTCAGGCTGCGCAGCATCTTCACCGGCGGCGAGTCGCTCGGCGGCGAATTGCTCGGCTGGGTGCGCGAGACCTTCGGCATCGATGCTCATGAGGTGTTCGGGCAGACCGAATGCAATCTCGTGATCGGCAGCAATTCCAATCTGTTTCCGATCCGGCCGGGCTCGATGGGCCGCGCCACGCCTGGCTTCGACGTCCGCATCGTCAACGACAGAGGCGAGGAGTTGCCGCGCGGCCAGCGCGGCATCATCGGCGTGCGCCAGCCGTGCCCCTGCACCATGATCGAGTACTGGCGCAATCCGGAAGCTACGCGTAAGAAATACGCTGGCGAGTTCCTGCTGACCGGCGATCTCGGCGTGCAGGATGACGACGGCTATTTCTGGTACGTCAGCCGTGAGGACGACGTCATCACGACTGCCGGCTATCGCGTCGGCCCCTCCGAGATCGAGCATACGCTGATGAAGCATCCGGCGGTCGCGATGTCGGCGGTGGTCGGCATTCCCGATCCGATCCGCACCGAATCGATCAAGGCCTGGATCGTGCTGCGGCCCGGCTATGCGCCGAGCGATGCCTTGGCGCGCGAGATCCAGGAGTTCGTCAAGGTCCAGCTCGCCGCCCACGAATATCCGCGCTTCGTGCAGTTCGCCGACAGCCTGCCGATGACGGCGACAGGCAAGGTGCTGCGGCGGGAGTTGCGGGCGCTGGGCTAGCTCTCTCCACCGTCGTCCCGGCGAAGGCCGGGACCCATTACCACCGCTCCAAGCGGTTAGAGTTCGCTGGGGCCACAGCGTCGCGTAACACAAGCATTTGTGGTTATGGGTCCCGGCCTTCGCCGGGACGACGGTGGAGTACGATGCGCATCGCTCGCGTCACGACGGCATCGGAATTCCCAACTCCTTCAGCGCGGCCAGCATGCGCTGCGGCGGCTGCATCGGGATCACCATGGCCTTGCCGGTCTCCACGAGGCTCTTCAGGCTGGAGAGGATCGCCGGCCAGCCGGTGCGGCCGCCGGACAGGATGTCGTCGCTGATCGGGCGGTCATGCGATTGCAGCAAGGTCAGCTTCACGCCGTCGCCGGCCGGTTCGATCTCCCAGGTGACGAGCGTCGGCCCGAGCTTCTCAACGAGCTGCGGCCAGTTGACGTTGAAGGTGACGGTCAGCCGCTTCAACGGATCGCACTCGATCACCTCGCCGGAGATGTGCAGCGCGCCGTCGGGCGTGCGCACGATGTAGGCGCCGCCGAGGCGAAGATCGACCTCGATCGCGTTGCCGGAGAAATACTGCCGGCTGAGTTCGGCATTCGTCAGTGCCTGCCAGACTTTCTCGGGCGTGGCGGCGATGTAGATCGCGTAAACGATCGCCGGTTTGAATTTCTCGATGTTCATGTCTGTACGCACCCGTCGATAGATTTTCATCGTCATTCGAAGCCGTCGATCCCGAGCGCGGCAGGCGGGATCGTGACCACCTTGCCGGTCTCGAGCAGGCTCTTGAGGCCGGACAGGATCGCCGGCCAGCCCTTGGAAATGCCGTCGAGCAGCTTGCTGCCCGCGCCGAAGCCCTCATGGGTCACGGTCAGCTTCACGATCTTGCCATGGGGCTCGAGCGTGAAGACGACTTTGGTCGCCGGCTCCTTGCGCATCTCCTCGTCGCGCACGTGCTTGAAGGTGTAGGCGAGGCGCCGCGGCCGGTCGGCTTCGAGGATCTCGCCGGTGTCGGTGGTCTCGCCGCCCGTCACCAGTGCGAGCGGCGAGCCGACCTTCCAGTCCGATTTCAGCTCGGTGTCGAACCAGTACTGCCGCGTGAATGTGCTTGATGTCAGCGCATCCCACAGCTTCTCCGGCGTGGTCTCGATGTAGGTGACGTAGGCGAATTCGGGCTTAGGCATGGTAGGCCTCCCTGGCACCGCTCGTGAGCAGGTCTGCCGGCAGCTCGCGTCCGGTCTCCAGGAAGCTCTTCAGGCTTGCGATCACCATCGGCCAGCCACCGGAGATGTCGCGCAGCGTCTTCGGGCCGAGATTGTCGTGCGTCATGGTCAGCTTGACCACGCTGCCGTGCGGTTCGATGTCGAAGGTCACGCGCGAGACTCCCTCGCGCTCGACGCCTTCCTTCACCACGTCCCAGCTGTAAGCGAGCCTCTTGGGTGGATCGGCGATCAGCACCTCGCCTTGCACGGCGCGGCGGCCGTCCTTGGTCAAATGATAAAGCGAGCCGACCTTCCAGTCCGAGCTGACGCGATAGCCGAACCAGAAGCGCTCGGTGAACTCGCTCGACGTCAGCGCGTGCCACAGCTTGTCGGCGGTGGTCTCGATATAGGTGACGTAGACATAGTCCGGCTTACTCATCACGCTTCTCCAATTGTCTTTTCAATTCGCTGAGCGCGGCGAGCTTGCCGCGCTCGAACTTCCTGATCCACCGCTCGCCGATCTGATGGATCGGAACCGGGTTGAGGTAATGCAGCTTCTCGCGGCCATGTTTGATCGTGGTGACGAGGTTGGCCTCCTCGAGAATCCCAAGGTGCTTGGTGACGGCCTGACGCGACATGTCGAGGCCGTCGCAGAGCTCACCGAGCGTCTGCCCGTTCTGATCGTGAAGCCGGTCAAGCAGCGTCCGCCGTGAGGCATCCGCGAGAGCTTTGAAGACTTCATCCATGGGTCGGATAATAGGCAACCAAATGGTTGCATGTCAAGAGCGTGTGTTCAGGCGCCGGTATCGCCGTGCTAGCGTTCCGCACAGCCAACGCAGATTGGCCTGGGAATTCGGGGTGGTGCGCATGGGTGGTCGCGTTACGGCAGCTTGCTGCACGTTTCTTCTTGTCCTGCTCGCGAATGGCGCGAGCGCCCAGCAGAAGATCGGCGACCCGCCCGAAGCCTCCAACATGCGGCTGGTTGGAACCAGCGACTTGCAGGCACGCAGCGCCTATCAGCCGACCATCCATCACCAGGGCGACAGATGGATCGCCTATATCGGCCATCACGGCGGCACCGACGACATTCCCGATCCCGTCAACCCGATGACCGGCAAAGCCGAGCCGAACGGCACCTCGATCGTCGACGTCACCGATCCCGCGCATCCGAAATATCTGCGGCACATTCCAGGCCAGGAAGGCAAATACGAATCCGGCGGCGCGCAGATGGTGCGAATCTGCGACGGCAAGGATCTGCCGAAAGGCGATCGCAACGCGGTCTACATGCTGCGCACTTTCGGCAGCGAGGCGCATGAGATCTGGAACGTCGCCGATCCCGCCAATCCCGTGCTGGTCACCCGGATCGGCGGGCTGAAGGACACGCACAAGAATTTCTGGGAATGCGAGACCGGCATCGCCTTCCTGGTGTCGGGCGCGCCGGACTGGCGCACGCGACGCATGACGCAGATCTACGATCTCTCCGACCCCGCGCAGCCAAAGAAGATCAGGGACTTCGGTCTGCCTGGACAGGAGCCGGGCGCGACCGGCGCGGTGCCGACCGAATTGCACGGGCCGATCTCGACCGGGCCGCAGGGCAACCGCGTCTATTTCGGCTACGGCACCAACAAGGGCGGCTTCCTGCAGATCGTCGATCGCGACAAGCTTCTGAACGGGCCGAAGGAGCCGACGCCGGACAATCTGAAATTCCCGGAGATTGCGCGGATGCCGCTGTCGGCGATGAACGGCGCGCATACGGTGTTTCCGATGCCGGGCATGCCGATTGCGGAATTCGCCCGCGACAAGGATGGCAAGAGCCGCGACATCGTGATGATCGTCGACGAGGCGATCCAGAACGAGTGCGGCGAGGCGCGGCAGATGGTTTGGTTCGCCGACGTCACGACCGAGGCGCGGCCGATGATGATCTCGAACTATACCGTGCCTGAGGCCTCCGGCGCGTTCTGCGAACGCGGCGGCCGGTTCGGCTCGCATTCGTCGAACGAGAGCATGGCGCCGGTCTATTACAAGAAGCTCGCCTTCATCGCCTTCTTCAACGCCGGCGTCCGCGCGCTCGATATCCGCGATCCCTATCATCCCAGGGAAGTCGGCTACTTCATTCCTTCGATCACGGCCGCGACCGACAGGCGCTGCGTCACCGTCGACGGCAAGGACCGCTGCAAGGTCGCGATCCAGACCAACAATGTCGAGACCGACGAGCGTGGCTACATCTACGCGGTCGACCGCGCCAATACCGGCCTGCATATTCTCGAACTGACCGGCGCGGCGCGTGCCGTCGCCGGGCTGCCGTGAGCGGGCGATGACGCGCTCGTGGCCGGTCATCGCGGCGATGTTCCTGACGCTCGGCGGCCTCTCGGCCGTGGCCGGCTACGAGATGGCGTCGCCGCCCGCGGCGCAGTGGCGTGAAATCGCCTGGCCGTTCCCACGCGACGGCTGGCCCGCCGGCCGCGCCTTCCATTGCGGTGTGGCGGAGTGCGGCGCTGAGGTCGAGGTTTATCTGCGGCCGAAGCTCGGATTCTGCAACTGCGACAGCGGCGTCGCCGATGACGACGAGGTCGATCGCGTGTCCGATGTCGACATGATCAGCCCGCGGTTTGCGCCGCTGAAGGTGGGCGATGTCGTCGATGTCGCTGAGATGCGCGGACGGATCAGGGCTTATGATGTCGGGATGCCCAAGGAGAAGCGTACCGCGATCGGCATCGCGCTGTCGCATCGCTGCGATCTCATGGCCGTGGCGGCGCAGGGTGGGGGAGATGCGGCGCGGGTGCAACGGGCGACGTTGACGTTTCTGGAGTCGCAAGAGATCAGGAAATGGATGATTGCGGCCATGGAGGGCCGTTGAGCGCAGCGTGCGTCTTCCTTACCTCTCCCCGCTTGCGGGGAGAGGTCGGATCGCATCGCAAGATGCGATCCGGGTGAGGGGGTACAGGTCTAACGACCCGCACCGCCTGGTGGAGAGAGCCCCTCGCCCCAGCCCTCTCCCCGCAAGAGCGGGGCGAGGGAGCAGACCGCTTCCATGTTCGGCTCTTGCATGCATAATGTCGGCAAAGAACAAACGAGCCCCCCAATGTCCCTGCAAGCCTATTTCGCCTTCGTCGCCGCCTGCATTGCGCTGGCGCTGCTGCCCGGTCCGATCGTCACGATGGTGATCGCCAACGGGCTGCGTTACGGCACGCGCGCCGCGCTCACCAATGTGCTGGGCGCGCAGGTCGGGCTCGCGATCGTGATCGGCATCGTCGCGGTCGGGCTGACCTCGCTCATGGCGACGATGGGCTACTGGTTCGACTGGGTGCGCTTCGCCGGCGCCACCTATCTGGTCTGGCTCGGCATCAAGCTGATCCGCTCGCCGGTCGAGGGCGTCGGCACCGACGACCGGCCGCCGCCACCGCGCGGCGGTTTCTTCCTGCAAGGCTTTCTGGTGCTGCTCTCGAATCCGAAGGTCTTGGTGTTCTTCGGCGCCTTCATTCCGCAGTTCATGGATATGGACAAGCCGCACATTCCGCAGGTCGCGCTGCTCGGCGTCACCTTCATGGCGACCGCCGTGCTGACCGACGCCGCCTACGCCTTGGCCGCCGGCCGCGCCCGCAAATTCTTCTCCAAGGAGCGGACGCGGCTAATGTCGCGCATCTCAGGCGGCTTCATGATCGGCGGCGGCATCTGGCTGGCGCTGACCCGGGCGCGGTGAGCTGCAGGTTACGCGGCGATCCGCTCGACGAGGTCGCGCACCAGGCCGGTCAGCAGGTCGAGCTTGTATCCGGTCATCGTCAGCGGCCTGGCGCCCGATGTTGCCAGCTCGGCGGCGTGCGCGATGGTCGACGCGTCGGCCGGCTTTCCCCGCAGTGCTGCCGCGCTTGCCGCAAGACGCAGCGGGACCGGGGCGATGCCGCCGGCTGTAAGGTGAACCTCGCGGAATACGCCGCCCTCTATCACGGCCCGCACGCAGACCTCGACCAGCGGCCATTCCGCATGCGTCCGGCTGATCGCGCGCTTGTAGAGCGCGCGCTCGCCGGCGAGCGGAGCAGGGAGCTCGATCCGCTCGATCCGTTCGCCCGGTGCGAGCAGATTGTCGGCCGCCCCGTTGCTGCCGTCGCCGAGCAGGTCGGTGATCGACAATCCGCTGCGCCGGTCGGTGACGATCTTCGCATCATAGGCCAGCAGCGCCATCGCCATGGTGGACGGATGCGGCGCCACGCAAGGACCGAGATCGAACGCGACGTGATAGAGATGATTGCCTGATCGCGCCGGACAGTCGGAGCCGCCCTTCTTGAGACAGGCGATCTGCGGATTGCGGAAATACCAGCAGCGTGAGCGCTGGGCGAGGTTGCCGCCGAGCGTTGCCATGTGCCGGATCTGCGGCGTGGCCAGGCCCTGCGCGGCCGCGGCGATGCCGGGATAGGCTTGCGCGAGCCGCGCGTCGGATGCGATCGCCGCGATCGCGGTGAGGGCACCGATGCGTGCCGCGCCGTCCGCGCTCCATGCGATCCCGATCGTATCGGGACTGGCGGTGAGATCGATGATCGATCCGCACGACAGGCCGCTGCGACGGCGCTCCGACAGATCGGTGCCGGCGGCGCGGAATTCGGGCGCGGACAGCGCCTCTGCGATTGCGACGCTCATGCGGCATCCCTCCCTTTCAGTGCGGCGACGATGCGGTCGGGCCGGATCGGAATCTCGGTGAGGCGAACGCCGATCGCGTCGTGGATCGCGTTCGCGACCGCGGCCGAGGTCGGCACCGTCGATGCCTCGCCGATGCCGACGCTGTTGCCGAGCACATGGTCGAAGCCGGCTTCGTCGAAATGGACATCGATCTCGGGTGTGTCGGCGATACCCGGGATGCGATAATCCTCCATCCCCGCGGTCAGCACGTCACCGCTGGTCGGATCGAGCTCGCGCGCCTCGTAGAGCGCGTAGCCGAGGCCCTGGATCACTGCGCCGCAGGCCTGGCTGCGCGCCAGCGCCGGTGCTGCGATCTTGCCGACCGCGATCCCGGTATGCACGTTGAGCACGCGGACATGGCCGAGCCAGGTGTCGACCTCGACCTCGATCACCTGCACCGAGCTCGGCACGCCGGCGCCGACCGCGATGTTCGAGAAGCGGCGCATCATCCAGCCGAACACCATGCCCATCAGGCCGACTTCGCGCAGCGGCGAGCGGATGCCGGGCGCGGTGTTCTTGCCGTCCTCGCCGCGCGTCTCCACGACAGCGATGTCGGGCGAGCGCGCGATCAGCTCGCGCCAGGGCGCGTTCGAGCCGGGCGCAGGCTTTCGTGTCGCCTGTTCGAGGATTGCAGCCTTCAGTTTCCGCACCGCCTGCAGCGTCGGCGGCATCACCGAGGCGGTGACGCGGCTGCCGCCGGAGCCGGGGCCTTCGGGCAGCGATGAATCGCCGATCCGCACCTCGATGTCAGACGGTTCGAGATCGAGCTCGCGCGCGATCGTGTCGGCAAGCACGCTGCGGGTGCCGGTACCGATGTCCTGCGTCGCGGTGCTGGCGACGATCCGGCCGCCCTTGACCGCGACCTCGACCTTCACATTGGGCTGCCAGAGATAGAGCCAGTAGCCCGTCGCCATGCCGATGCCGCGGCGATAGCGCCCATTCTGCACCGGCTTGCGGCTGCGCCAGATCTCGAGCCCGGAGGCCCAGTCGTAGAGCCGCTGGCGGTTGGGATCGGGATCCCACTTCTTGCGCAAGGCAATCGGATCGACCTTGAGCCGCAGCGCGGCCTCGTCGATCGCCTGCTCCACCGCGAATGCCATCGGCGGACCGCCGGGGCCGCGGAAGGCCGCGCCGGGCGGCAGATTGCTGATGACGTCGAAATCCGAAAGGTCCTTCGCCTCGGCCGGATAGATCAGCCGCGCCAGGCCGGCGATCGTCGAGTTGGTCGCAGCCCCCGTATCGGCATGCGCGGTGACGGAGAGCGCTTTCAGGCCGCCCTTGTCGGAGGGCAGCAGCGCGACCTTTAGCTCCGCGGCCGGCCGGTAGCCGGCGACGGAGAGCTCCTCCTGCCGATCGTAGGCGACTCTCACCGGCGCTTTCGCCTCGCGCGCGAGCTCGATCGCGGCGATGGTCTCGACGCCGAGGCTCGCCTTCGATCCGAAGCCGCCGCCGACGTGATCGGCGATGACGCGGACTTTGTCGTGATCGAGCTTGTAGCGCTTTGCGATCTGCTCCTTGAGGTGAAACACCTGCTGGGTCGAGGCGTGCAAGGTCAGCCGGTCGCCGTCGAAGCGCGCCACCGCGGCATGCGGCTCGAGGCATGCATGTTGTTGCGTGGCGGTGCGGAAGGTGGCTTCGACGAGCAGGCGGTTGTTGGCCTGGCGCGCCTCGTCCACCCAGTTGCGGGCCTTCTTGGCACGGGTCGAGAACACCGCGGTCGGCCCGCGGATGTTCTGCTTCCATGGCGCCGGCCCGCCGGCCGCCTCCGAGACATTACCGGCCCGTTTGCGGTTCGCCTTGTCGAACACCACGGGCGCGCCATCCTTGCGCCCGGCGTCGAGCCCGACCACCGCGGGCAACCGTTCGCTGGTCAGCTTGATCGCAGCCAGCGCGGCCAGCGCCGTCCTGCGGTCCTTCGCGGCGACCGCCGCAATCGGCTCGCCGACATAGCGCACGATGCGGTCGTCGCCGAGCAGCGACACCGCGGTGACGCCGGCGAGCGCGCGTGCCGGAGCCAGATCGAGCGCGGTGATGCGGGCATGCGCCTCGCGCGAGCGCAGGATCAGGCCTTCGAGCTGGCCGTCATGATTGATGTCGACGGTGTACTTTGCGGCGCCCGTCACCTTGTCGCGTGCCTCGATGCGTGGCGCCGTGACGTTGTCGCCGTCGAAGCGGCCGGCGCAGGCATCCGCCACCGCACGGAAGATACCATCATAGGCGCCGCAGCGGCAGAGATGGCCCGACAGCGCCGCGCCGATCTCCTCGCGTGACGGCACTGCCGTCCCCTTGGTCGCGCGCCAGCGGTCGCAGAACGCGGTCGCCTCCACGATGAAGCCCGGCGTGCAGAAGCCGCATTGCAGGGCATCATGCGCCATGAATGCCTTCTGCACCGGATGCAGCCCGGTGGCGCCGATGGCCTCCACCGTCGTCACCGCCTTGCCGGCCGCGGCGTGCGCCGGCATCAGGCAGCTTGCGACCGGCGCGCCGTCGACCAGCACCGTGCAGGCGCCGCAGACGCCGGCGCCGCACACGAGCTTGGTGCCGGTGAGCTTGAGCTGGTCGCGCACGATGTCGATCAAGAGCGCATCGGGATCATCGGGCAGCGATTCAACACGGCCATTGATGGTCGTCGTGCTCATGGATGTCCTCCTGTCTTGCTGCGTGTCGGCTTTTGGTTGATCGCCGCCTTCTTGATGGGCGGCTTTGCGGATTTCGGCGAAGATTTGGGCACAGCGCCCGCGCAGAGCGTCCGCACCATGATCGCCATGTCCTTCAGGAACGCATCGGACGGCTGCATCGCCGGATACTGCGACTTCGATGCGTACACTGACATTTCGACCAGCCGCGCGAATTCGGCCGGCGACAGGTCCTGCGGCAGCGCCAGCTGCTGCTTGCGCACGATCTTCGTGATCGTCGCGACCATGCGCTCCGCATAGCGTGCGGCGTAGGTCTGATAAAGCTCGCGCGCGTGCACGAGATGCTCGGAATACAATTCCTCGAGATGCGGCGAGCCGTCCAGCGACGAGATCATGGTCGACATCCGCGCGGTCATGCCCGCGGCAAGGATGTCGCCGAGATCGCCGCCCGCCGTCTCCGCCTCGGCAACGGCAGTCTCCTCGGCCGCGATCGCGGATTCATGCACGCGCTCGATCACGGCGCGGAACAGCGCTTCCTTGGATTCGAAATGATGATAGAGCGCCTGCCGCGTCAGGCCGGCCGCTTCGGCGACCTGCTCGATCGAGGAACGGCGAAAGCCGTGCCGGCGGAACACCAGCATGGTGGCATCGAGAATACGGGTTTTCGGTCCCATTTGACGATTTTGACAAATACAGGAGAACTGTCAAATCGCGATTTGGTGAAGGTGGCGTTGGAGCCCCTGATCACCATTCCGCGAGGCCGCCGCGCTGCCTGCGCCCGTGTGAACCGCATCACGGATGGTCGCGTCCAAGTTACGTAGAGCTTCGTCGTACAAAGGCGAGCCAGATCGCCCGGAGCTTGCGAGGACGCGGACATGACGCAGGTCTATTTCCATTGCTCGAATACGCGCGGCGTGTTGATGGACCGCCGCGGCACCGCGGTGACCAGCCTCTCCGAGGCCTGCGAGGCGGCGACCCGCATGATGCGCTCGCTGGTCGCAACGGTCAGTCTGGAAGACTGGCGCGACTGGGCCGTGCATGTCAGCGACGAAGACGGTGAGGAGATCGTCATCCTGCCCTTCGCATTCGTTCTCGGAAAACCGCACTGAGAGGGTGCCATGCTGTCGCTGAAGTCACTGTTACCTCTGCGCCGTGGCCTGAACGCGATCACGACCGGCTGGCAGAACTTGATCGAGCGTATGCGCGATCCGTACCGGCCCGAGCTGCACTACATGCGCGGGCCGGGCCCCAGATGGCGTGCGAAGCATCCTGTCCACGCCGCATCGGCCGGTTGAACGCCGTGATCCAATTTAGAACGATCCCAGGAAATCGCGCTGACAGCCGGGACGCATCGTCGCAGGTCCTGGACGCGCTCGTTGCGAGAGCGCAACACGAGCAACGATAAGTCCAACACTGGATGGGTTCTAATCGCCGCGCGACGGCGTGCATCCTTCATCGTGTTAGTGACGGCAAGAATGGAGACTCCCGAAATTAGGTAGCGAAGTTGACTGCGACGACCAAATCCCTGCGGCGGTGGGGCGCCGTCCACAAATGGACCAGCCTGATCTGCACCTTGTTCATGCTGCTGTTGTGCATCACCGGCCTGCCGCTGATCTTCCACGACGAGATCGACGATCTCCTGCACAGCCAGGTCAAGCCGGCCGAGGCGCCCGCTGGCACGCCGCCGGCCAATCTCGATCATCTGCTCGCCAACGCGCTCGCGCGGGCGCCGGGCAGGGTGCCCCATTTCCTGATCTGGGATCGTGACGAGCCCGGCGCGGTCTGGGTCAGCGTTGGCCCGACGATCGACGCCGATCCGACCAACAACCTCCTGGTCCGGATGGATACGCATACCGGCGCCTATCTCGATTCCCCTGACGTGACCGGCCGCTTCACCTACATCATGCTGAAGCTGCACACCGACATGTTCGCAGGCCTGCCCGGCAAACTGTTTCTTGGATTGATGGGGATCCTGTTCTGCGTCGCGATCATTTCCGGCATCGTGGTCTACGCGCCGTCGATGCGGAAGCTGCGCTTTGGCGCTTATCGCGCGCAGCGGAGGCGCGTCGTGCGCTGGCTCGACGTCCACAATCTCGCCGGCATCCTGCTGGTGGCCTGGACGCTGGTCGTCGGCTTCACCGGCGTCATCAACACCTGGGCGGACCTCGTGCTCAAGATGTGGCAGTTCGGCCAGCTTGCCGAAATGACCGCGCAGTATAAGGACCGGCCGGTGCCGACGAAGCTGACCTCGCTGAACGGCGCGGTTGAGGTGGCCCGGCACGCGGTGCCTGGCATGACGCCGAGCTTCGTCGCCTTCCCGGGAACCCTGTTCAGCAGCAAGAGCCACTACGCGGTCTTCCTGCACGGCGATACGCCGCTGACCTCGCGGCTCTTGAAGCCCGCGCTGATCGATGCGGAAACGGGCACGCTGACCGACAGTCGCGACATGCCCTGGTATGTGTCGACGCTGTACGTCTCGCAGCCGCTGCATTTCGGCGACTACGGCGGCATGCCGCTCAAGATCGTCTGGGCGCTGCTCGACATTCTCACCATCTTCATCCTCGTCACCGGCGTGTATCTGTGGATGCGCCGGCGCAAGGCGGGTGTGAGCGTGGAACGCGCCATCGCCAACGCCGCCTCCATCGACAACCCCGCGCTCACGTCGTGACATCAGCATGGTCGCACATCGTTCATTGACCCAGATCTTCGCCGTCCCGCTCGTCATCGCGATCGTGAGCACGGTGGGATTGATCAGCGCGCTGGTCGGCGACGGCTGGTGGGATGCCGTCTCCTGGGTGGCGCTCGGCCTGCCCGTGCTGCTCTACCTGCTGTTCATCTGGCGGCGCCGGCCGAATTGATCGGAATATGCGCATCCCTGCGGTGTCTCAACCGCGGAGATGCGCGGGAAGTCGACCAGGAAATCGAAGAAGCGATCGCCGCCGCGCAAGTGCCTTGCGTGCGGCATTGCGCCGGTGCGAGCACCGCAGATCATCTGCCACGGCTGCGTCGGTTCGGCGACGGCGATCGAGGTCGTTCGCAAATCCAGGGTCGCGCCGGGACCGCCCGGGAAAGCCAAGGCGTCTGTCGCGCGTCCTCTGAAGAAGCGGCGGCTTCATCCCCGGCATCCCAAGGCGCCGGTCTAGGTGGACAACCAGGTCGTGGATCCAAGAACGTGATGGCCGCGGCGACGTCGTGATGTCCCGCCGTTTCCGCTATGGACGGGAACCGGGGGTCAACATTTCGACGACATTGCGAGAGGACGGGTCCTCACTCCGGGAGCCCTGCCATGCGTAACGGGTTGACCAATGCGTCCAGGTCGCCTTGCCGGCGATACGGAAGCAGACTGGCCCAGCGGGCCAAGCTGAAGTTGGGGTGGCCCGCCAGCAAGTCGGTTGAGATAACACGCGCTTCATTTTGCCGGCCGAGATTCCAAAGTGCCGCGATGAGTGTCGACTGCGCGGTCAGCCAGAGCGGCCGCTGCTTCAATACGCGGGAAGCAATGTCGTGCGCCGTCGCGAAGTCTCCGAGATGAAATCTTGCGCGCGCTTCGTCGACCATGGATTCGTTGCGTTCAATGGGACTGAGCCGTTGGGCGTGTTCCTCGTAAAGGACGGCTTTTCTGAAATTGCCGGCGTAACCATGATACATGCCCGCCATGTGATGGGCGTCAGAACTGCTGGGCACGAGGCTGATTGCCGCTTCTCCTGCTGTCACCGCCTCATCATGGCGACGCTGAAAGGTGCGGACATAGCCAATGACCAAGTATGCCTCGCCGAAACCAGGGTCAACCGCGAGAGCCCGATCGGCGCAATCCAGCGCGGCTTGATACGCTTCATCCTCGTCTTTGGCCCAACCAAATCGGGCCTGGTCGGTTAGAGTGAGACCCAGGAGGTAGAGTGCCGGCATGAAGGCCGGATTGATTTCCAGCGCCTCTTCCAGAAGCTTCCGTCCCTGTGCATGAGTCTGTCTCGCAAAATTAACGTAGAGCGCGCGCCCCTTTAGAACATATTCATATGCCAGCGGACTGCCTGAGCGCTTTCGCCATACCCTTGCGCGTTCGCCGACCGTCAGCTGCACCTCGAGCGCTTCGACGATCTCGCGCGTAATTCGGTCTTGGAGGTCGAACACGTCATCGAGTTCTCCATCAAAGCGATCCGCCCAAAGGTGGCTGCCGTCTCGACTATCGATCAATTGCGCCGTCAACCTTACGCGATTGCCAAGCTTTCGAACGCTCCCTTCCAGCAGATAGCGAGCGCCCAAAATCTGCCCGATCTCGCGAATGTCCCTGTTCTGCCCCTTGAACGCGAAGCTCGAATTGCGAGCTATCACCATCAGCTCTTGAATCTTCGACAGGGTCGTGAGGACGTCTTCGGCGATCCCGTCTGCGAAATACTCCTGTTCGATATCGCCGCTCATATTCTGAAACGGCAGCACCGCGATGGAGGGCTTTCGCGAGAGCGGGCGGACATGGTGTGGTTCGGTGGAAGTTGCAAGATGCGCAGTCGAAGCTTTGGCGCCGATTTTCATTCGCCAAACGCGTACCGGTTCAGCAATGTTCTTCAGATTCTGCTGACCGATGTCTTCGAAGGCCGCATCGACCTTGCCACGGATTTGCCGGTAGGCGTCGTCGGACAGGCATATGCCGCCGGGGTCGGCAATATTCTCCAGCCGCGCGGCGATGTTGACGCCGTCGCCGAAGATGTCGTCGTTGTCGATCATGATGTCGCCGACGTGAATGCCGATGCGAAACGCTATCCGGTGCTGTTGCGGTGCCGAGGCGTTCAGCTCCGCGATCCTGTCTTGAACCTCCACAGAGCTGCGCACCGCATCGACGACACTGCCGAACTCGACGAGCATGCCGTCACCGGTTGTCTTGACGATGCGGCCACGATGAGCGGCTATTGTTGGATCAATGAGATCCTTTCTGGCTGCCTTGAGTCGCGCGAGCGTGCCTTCCTCGTCCGTTCCCATGAGGCGACTGTAGCCGGCGACATCCGCCGCCAGCACTGCTGCCAGTCGTCTTTCCACGCGCTCGGGGGCCACGGAACTGTCCTAACTCGGAAGTTCAAGCCGGCAGATTAAAGCACGCCAAGTTGCCTCCGGGCTAGAGGCCGCACTCTCGCAGGCCCCGTTCGACGCCCTAGATCCGCGCTTCCTTACGCAACGTCGTTTCGATCTCGCCGAGGATGCGCGCCAGCCGCTCGGCCCATGCGGTCTCGCCGGCCTGATCGGAGATCAAGTCCTGGCGGATCTCGATGCCGGAATTCATCAGGCCGCGCTTCTCGCCATGCACCGGGATCGTGTAGTCGGTCTCGTCGCTGACCGCATAGGGCTCGTTGTCGCCGACCACGAGATCGCCCTCGCTGCGCAGATGCTTCAGCAGCAGCGGCGGCAGCGCCTTGTCACGGTGATAGAGCGTGCCGATGTGCCAGGGACGCGCGATGCCAGCATAAACCGGCGTGAAGCTGTGCAGCGACACCAGCACCGTCGGCATGCCCCGATTCGCACGCGCGTCGATGATCTCGTCGATGCGCTGATGATAGGGATCGAAGATCTGCGCGCGGCGCATCTCAGCGGCTTCGCGCGACAGGCCTTCATTGCCCGGAACGGTGGTAGCTTCGCTGATCAATGGAACCGAGCTTGCGACATGCGGTGGACGATTGCAGTCGATCACGAGCCGCGAGTAGCGCTGCGCGATCAGGTGCGCGCCGAGCAGGTCGGAGAGCTGAGTTGCCACGCCGGCGATGCCGATGTCCCAGGCGATGTGCCGGATGAGCTCGCTTTCGGGCAGGCCGAGATCGCCGAGCGGAGAGGGAATCAGCCTGCCGTAATGATCGCAGGTGAACAGGAACGGCGAGCGGCCATCGGAATTATGTTCAAGAACCGGTGAAACGTCGGTGCTTGCGAGCAGGAACGATGGGCCACCGCCGTAATTCAAGGGCCTTTTCCTCAACTTTGCCTATTCAAGGGGCATGCTGGTCTGGAATCGAGCAGCTTTCTCTATAGATTAAGCGGTCCGAAATCACGATGATTGTTTGAAGATGCCGCTCCTGACTATCCATCACAAGACCGTTTATCGCTATGCGCGCCCGGTGGCGTTCGGCGAACACCGCATCATGCTGCGCCCCCGCGACGGCCACGATCTGCGCGTGCTCGACAGCGCACTTGTGATCGACCCGCAGCCGATGTCGCTGCGCTGGATCCACGACGTGTTCGGCAACAGCGTCGCGATCGCCACCTTCGACGAGCGCGCCGACACGCTGTGCTTTGTCTCGACCGCGACGGTCGAGCACAATCCGGCCGATACGTTCGCGCTGACACCGGATGACGCCGCCTACTTCTATCCGTTCCTTTACGATGACGAGGAATTCCCCGATCTGCAGCAGTTCATCACGCCGCAATATGGCGACCCGAACGGCGAGCTGTCGGGCTGGGCGCGGCGCTTCCTCGATGTCGAGGCGCCGACACTGACGTTCAAGATTTTGAGCGACATGACGCATGGCATTCGCGAGGCGTTCAGCTATCGCAAGCGCTACGAGCAGGGCACCCAGCATCCGCTCGATACGCTGCGGACGAAGTCCGGCACCTGCCGCGACTATGCGCTGTTCATGATCGAGGCGCTGCGCAGGCTCGGCATCGCCGCGCGTTTCGTCTCCGGCTATCTCGCAATGCCCGCCGGCAGCGCGCACGGCTATGTCGGCGGCGGCTCGACCCACGCCTGGGTGCAGGTCTATCTGCCGAGCGCCGGCTGGATCGAGTTCGATCCGACCAACGGCATCGTCGGCACGCGCGACCTGATCCGCGTCGCGGTGGCGCGCGATCCGCGCCAGGCGGTGCCGCTGCATGGCGTCTATCTCGGCGCCGCGGATGCCTTCCTGGGCCTGGACGTCGACATCAAGGTCGTCTCGGTCGGCGAGAATGCGGCGGAGCGGGAGACAGCCTGACGATGCAGATCAAGGTCGGCTTCGAGATCACCTACACGGCTCCGCAGCCGACCCCGATGGTGATCATGCTGTCGATCCATCCGTCGCGCTTCGCCGATATCGTCGGCACCGAGAGCATTGCGGCCGAGCCGGATGTCCCGATCGGCCTCTATCGCGACGGCTTCGGCAATGTCTGTGGCCGACTGGTCGCCCCTGGCGGTGGTGTCACCTTCCGCGGCAGCGCGCTGGTGCGGGATTCCGGGCTGGCGGACATCGTCAATCCGGCGGCGCAGCAGGTTGCGATCGAGCAATTGCCCGATGACATGCTGCTCTATCTGATGCCGAGCCGCTATTGCGAGACCGACAAGCTGACCGACATCGCCTGGTCGCTGTTCGGCAACACGCCGCAGGGCTGGGCGCGGGTGCAGGCGATCACCGATTTCGTGCACCATCATGTGACGTTCGGCTACGAGCACGCCCATCACATGAAGTCGGCGCATGACGTCTATGAAGGCCGCGCCGGCGTCTGCCGCGACTTCGCGCATCTGGCGCTCACCTTCTGCCGCTGCATGGGCATTCCGGCGCGCTACTGCACCGGCTATCTCGGCGACATCGGCGTTCCGCCGGATCCCGCGCCGATGGATTTCTCAGGCTGGTTCGAGGTCTATCTGTCAGGCCAGTGGTACACGTTCGATGCCCGCCACAACACGCCGCGGATCGGCCGCATCCTGATGGCGACCGGCCGCGACGCCGCCGACGTCGCGCTCACCACGAGCTTCGGCCGCATGACGTTGACGAAGTTCGTCGTGGTGACCGATGAGGTGGTGGCGGCTTGATGTAGAGCCGTCACCCTGAGGAGCGCGAAGCGCGTCTCGAAGGGTCGACGGCCACCAGCCGGGCCGTGCATCCTTCGAGACGCGCGTTCCGCGCTCCTCAGGATGACGGGAGATCGCCAACGAGCAATCCATTTCGTGGCACGATGGATTGCTTCGCTTCGCTCGCAATGACATAGAGGGCCATGACTTCCGACCTTCTCTTCGTCTACGGCACGCTGATGCGCGGCTTCGACCATCCGATGGCGAAGCTGCTTACCGGCAATGCCGAGTTCCTCGGGCCGGCGCAGTGCTGCGGGCGGCTCTATCTGGTGAAGCATTATCCGGGCCTAGTGGCGTCCGACGATCCCGCCGACATCGTGCACGGCGAATTGTTTCGCCTCCGCGAGCGCGAAGCCATGCTGCGCGAATTCGACATGTATGAGGCCTGCGGCGAGGGCTTTCCGCCGCCGACCGAATATGTCCGTGAGATGCTCAAGGTCACGCGCGCCGATGGCAGCGTGAACGAGGCGTGGACCTATCTCTACAACTGGCCTGTCACCGAGCTGCCGCGGATCGCGTCAGGGAAGTTTCTGGAGCACTAGCGCTCGTGTCCCGCACGCACTGCGTGCTGTGCAGCGTCCGGGGCACAAGATCTCAGATTTCCCGCTCGACGCGAATGTCGACCTCGCGCTCGACATAGCTCCATTCCTCGGTCGCGCGCAGGATGCCGACCAGTTCGTCGAACAGGCCATCGTGCTCGGGGGCGAATTCGAACCAGGTCAGGAAGTCGAAGGGCATGCCGAGGTCGCGAGCGTGAAACAGCTGGCGGGCGATGGCGGGGAGGAATTTCAAGGTGCCGGCGATGTGGTGCGACTTGTCCTCGAAAATCTCGCGGCGCTCCGGCTGCGTCAGCTCCCACCACGCCGCGGATTTCCTGATCGGGATCAGCGCCGCGTGCGTTGCCTCGCTGCGGCCGAGCCCGGCCTGCACGGCGGCAAGCTTCTCGCGCTCCTCCTTCTGGGTGTAGCGCAAATAGCTGGCGACGCCGGCGAGCCGCCAGGAGGTCTGCGCGGGCAACAGCGGCAGTGCGATCGAGTCGCTCGCAACGATCGACAGCGCCGGGACCTTCGGCAGCGTCTCGCCCTTCACCCGCGTGATGGATGTGACCTGCCAGCCGCCGCTCTGTCCGCCTCTGAATGTCGTGAACATGTTGCTATCCAATCCCGGAAGCGGGGAGGGGGCAAGCTTGCCGTGCAGGCTCTCCACCGCGGATTCGGGGGTAGCCCGCTCGACGGAGCCGCACGGGCTGGCCTGTGAATAGCCCGGAAAAGCCCCACATTGTTCGGCATGTCTTAGCCTGCCGCTATATGGCTAACCGGTTGTCCGCGATTCGTTGCCCGAGGCCAGAATCACCTGATGCGTTTCACGCCCGAATTCCTCGATGAGCTGCGCGCTCGGCTTCCGGTCTCGGAAGTCGTGGGCCGGCGCGTCAAGCTCAAGAAGGCCGGGCGGGAGTGGAAGGGGCTGTCGCCGTTCCAGCAGGAGAAGACCCCGTCGTTCTTCGTCAACGACCAGAAGCAGGCCTGGTTCGACTTCTCGTCCGGGCTGAATGGCAACATCTTCGACTTCCTGATGAAGACCGAGGGCGTGACGTTCCCTGAGGCGGTGGAACGTCTCGCCGCGATGGCGGGTGTCGCGCTGCCGGCCGTGACGCCCGATGCGGCGCGCCACGAGCAGCATCGCCGCACCCTGCACGACGTGATGGAACTGGCGACAAAGTTCTTCGCCGACACGCTGGCCTCGCGCAACGGCGCCAAGGCGCGCGGCTATCTTGCCGACCGCAGCATCTCACCGGCGACCCAGTTCCAGTTCCGGATGGGCTATGCGCCGCCGGACCGTTTTGCGCTGAAGGAGCATCTCGGCGCGCAAGGCATCTCCACCGAGGACATGGTGGAGGCGGGGCTTCTGGTGTCCGGCGAGGACAAGCCGGTGCCGTTCGATCGCTTCCGCGACCGCGTCATGTTCCCGATCACGGATGCCCGCGGCCGCGTCATCGCGTTCGGCGGCCGCGCGCTGGAGAAGGACGTTCCGGCCAAGTACCTGAACTCGCCGGAAACCCCGCTGTTTCACAAGGGCGACAATCTCTACAACCTGTTCACCGCGCGCCAGGCCGCGCATGACGGCGCGCAGCTGATCGTCGTCGAGGGCTATGTCGACGTCATCGCGATGGTCACCTCGGGCTTTCCCGGCGCCGTCGCGCCGCTCGGCACCGCGCTGACCGAGAACCAGCTGGCAATGCTCTGGAAGATGGTGGACGAGCCGATCCTCTGCTTCGACGGCGACCGCGCCGGCCAGAAGGCCGCCTATCGCGCCGCCGACCTTGCCTTGCCGCAGCTCAAGCCCGGCAAGAGCTTGCGTATCGCGCTGCTGCCGGAAGGGCAGGACCCCGACGACCTCGCGCGCTCCGGCGGCCGCGGCGCGATCGAGGATGTGATCGGCGCCGCGCGGCCGCTCGCCGAAATGGTCTGGTCGCGCGAGATCGAGGGCGGCAATTTCGACACCCCCGAGCGCCGCGCAGCACTCGAGGCGCGGATCGGCGAGCTCACCAATGGCATCCGCGACGAGGTGGTGCGGCGTTATTACCGGCAGGATTTGCAGGAGCGGCTGCAACGCAATTTTGCCCCGGAGGGCGGACGCGGCGGTTACGGCCGCGGCGGCTACGGCAACCGGGGCAATTTCGGAGGCGGACGCGGCGGCGAATCACCCCGCCAGTTTGCCCCTCGCGGCCCGGGTCAGGGCGGCCGGTTCGGCGCCAAGGGCGGCGCCACCCCCGGGTTTTCACGGGGCCCCTATCAGCCCGCGAGCCAGCAACTGGCCAACAGCCCGATCATGCGCGGTCAGCGCAGCGCGATATCGAGCCGCGAGGCGCTGATCCTGCAATCGCTGATCAATCACCCCTGGCTGCTGCACGACCATCTCGAGGAGGTGGCGGCGCTGGAGCTTGCCCATCCCGAGGCCCACAAGCTGCGGGCCGCGATTATCGCCGCCTTTGCCCACGACCATCACCATTCTCCTGATGTCGAGGAGCAGGCCGAGAAGATGCGCGCCGACCTCGAAGCGGGCGGATTATCGCAGATACTTCAAAGGGTTGAGCGGGTGATCACGACCCAGGCGGTGTGGGGCGCGCAGATCGGCGCGGCGCGCGAGGATGTTTTATCGACCTGGCGTCAACTCGTTGCCTTGCATCAGAAAACCCACGCCTTACTTAGGGAAAGAAAAGATGCGGAAGCCGCCTTGGCTGAAGACTCCAGCGAGGCCAATCTGGCATGGTTGCAGGATATCCAGGCCCGGATGGCAGAAGCCGATGGGACCGAAGCCCTGATTGAAGGGTTCGGCGAATTATCGGGCCGGTTCCAGCGTAACGTCTGATAATAAAAATGCTGCGGACGGCGCTGGCCGAACCCGCAAAAAGACTCGCCAAATCCATGGTTTGGCTGCAAAAACAGGGTTAAGCGAAACTTAATAGCCTCGCGGCTATTTCAAGATGGAAACCGTCGAGACGGATCAGAGGGGTGGCGAGATTTTGCGCCGCCCTTTGTGCGTCGAGAGAGTAAATCTAGATTTCGTGCGGATGCGCGTGCGTGGCGCCATTTTGCATGACCGCGTTTCGGGAGCTTAGTGAATGGCCACCAAGGCAAAGACGCTGCAGGTTAAGGACAAGGAAAAAGACGACAAGGCAGCGGATGCTCCTGAGAAGGATGCCGCTGACGCGCCGTCGCCGTTGCTCGACCTGTCGGATGCCGCGGTGAAGAAGATGATCAAGCAGGCCAAGAAGCGCGGCTTCGTGACCTTCGATCAGCTCAACGAAGTGCTGCCCTCCGACACGACCTCGCCCGAACAGATCGAAGACATCATGTCGATGCTCTCGGACATGGGCATCAACGTCACCGAGGCGGATGACAGCGAAGGCGAGGACGAGAAGGACGACGGCGACGACGAGACCGACAACGAACTCGTCGAGGTCACGCAGAAGGCTGTCACCGAGGTCAAGAAGTCGGAGCCCGGCGAGCGCACCGACGATCCCGTGCGCATGTATCTGCGCGAGATGGGCACGGTGGAATTGCTCTCCCGCGAAGGCGAAATCGCAATCGCCAAGCGCATTGAGGCCGGCCGCGAGGCGATGATCGCGGGCCTCTGCGAAAGCCCGCTGACCTTCCAGGCCATCATCATCTGGCGCGACGAGCTCAACGAAGGAAAGATCTTCCTCCGCGACATCATCGATCTCGAAGCCACCTATGCCGGCCCCGAGTCGAAGGGCGGCATCAATCCGAACCTGATCGGCAACAACGGCGCCGAGGGCGCCGCCGCTGAAGGCAATGGCGGCGATGTGCAGGCCGGCGCGCCGGCCCATGTCGCGCCGCCAGCAGCACCGCCGTCGCCGACCCCGTTCCGCGCCGCGCCCGCCGGTGGCGAAGCCGGTGTTGAGGAGAAGGATCCGGCCGAAGCCGCTGCCGAGTCCGACATGGACGACGACGAGTTCGAGAACCAGATGTCGCTCGCCGCCATCGAGGCCGAGCTGAAGCCGAAGGTGGTCGAGACCTTCGACAAGATCGCATCCGAGTACAAGAAGCTGCGCCGCCTGCAGGAGCAGGACATCGCCAACCAGCTGCAGAGCGAGTCGCTGTCGCCCTCGCAGGAGCGCAAGTACAAGAAGCTGAAGGACGAGATCATCGTCGAGGTGAAGTCGCTGCGCCTCAACCAGGCCCGCATCGATTCACTGGTCGAGCAGCTCTACGACATCAACAAGAAGCTGGTTTCGTTCGAGGGCCGCCTGCTGCGACTCGGCGACAGCCACGGCGTCGCGCGCGAGGACTTCCTGCGCAACTACCAGGGCTCGGAGCTCGATCCGCGCTGGCTCAACCGCGTCTCCAAGCTGTCGGCCAAGGGTTGGAAGAACTTCGTCCATCACGAGAAGGACCGCATCAAGGACCTGCGCCACGAGATCCAGTCGCTGGCGGCGCTCACCGGGCTCGAGATCGGCGAATTCCGCAAGATTGTGCACGGCGTGCAGAAGGGCGAGCGCGAGGCCCGTCAGGCCAAGAAGGAGATGGTGGAAGCCAACCTCCGTCTCGTGATCTCGATCGCCAAGAAGTACACCAACCGCGGCCTGCAATTCCTCGACCTGATCCAGGAAGGCAATATCGGCCTGATGAAGGCGGTCGATAAGTTCGAATATCGCCGCGGCTACAAGTTCTCGACCTACGCCACCTGGTGGATCCGGCAGGCGATCACCCGCTCGATCGCCGACCAGGCCCGCACCATCCGCATCCCCGTGCACATGATCGAGACGATCAACAAGATCGTCCGCACTTCGCGCCAGATGCTGAACGAGATCGGCCGCGAGCCGACCCCGGAAGAGCTCGCCGAGAAGCTCGGCATGCCCTTGGAGAAGGTCCGCAAGGTCCTCAAGATCGCCAAGGAGCCGCTGTCGCTCGAAACCCCGGTCGGTGACGAAGAGGATTCGCATCTCGGCGATTTCATCGAGGACAAGAACGCGATCCTGCCGATCGACGCGGCGATCCAGTCGAACCTGCGCGAAACCACGACGCGCGTGCTGGCCTCGCTCACCCCGCGCGAGGAGCGCGTGCTGCGCATGCGCTTCGGCATCGGCATGAACACCGACCACACGCTGGAAGAAGTCGGCCAGCAGTTCTCGGTGACGAGAGAGCGCATCCGCCAGATCGAAGCCAAGGCGCTGCGCAAGCTGAAGCACCCATCGCGGTCGCGGAAGCTGCGGAGCTTCCTGGACAACTAATTCGGGTCATCATGCCCGGGCTTGACCCGGGCATCCATCGAGACAAAAGCGGCGGGCAAAGGCCCGCCGTTTATTGTTTGCCCGGTCATCAACACCCTCGTCATTCCGGGGCGGCGCGCAGCGCCGAGCTCGGAATCCATCGGGCCGCAGATTTCGTGGTGAAATGGATTCCGGGCTCGCGCTTCGCGCGCCCCGGAATGACGAAAGAGGAACCCAGCACTGCAGAGTTGGTCGGCCTGACGGAGACCCGCGCCGCTACTTCTTCTTCGTCCCAACCCGCTCGATGGTTTTGATCTCGAGCGGCGGGCGGCCGCCCTTTTCGGCGATCTCGCGGTCCTGCTCGCGCAGGAAGGCGCGCACCGGCTCGTCGCCATCCAGCCCGCCCAGCAGCTCCGATGGCACGCGGCGGTTAGAGCGCTGCGAGCCGTCTTCATAGAAGACGTTGAAGAAGGCGAATTCGCCTTTGGGATTGGTCCCGGGTTTTTTCGGCATGGGCGGCTTGTCTCCGATCAGGCCGCCGCTGTCAAAGCAAATTACCTGCCGCGCGTGCCGATCTGCCCTGCACGATTCGGCGGCATAGGGCCCTTGCGCCGTTCATATGCGGCCTGTGCCTTAGCCCTCGAACAGCACGAACGCCGCCCACACGCTCGCGTCCTTGGCGCCCACGACCTTGCCGTCGCGCGCATCGCGCCGGGTCTGGCGCAGCGCATCCGAATAGGTCAGGCCCTCCGCCAGGTGCTCATAAAAGCGCACGGTGAAATTGGCGGTGCCCTCGTCGGCGACCGGCCACAGCGTCAGCAGCGCGCGCCGGGCGCCGGCGATGCCGAGCGCGGTCGGCAGACCGCGCAGGCCGCTGACGAAACTCTCGTCGCCGCGGCCGGTCTCGCAGGCCGAGAGCACCAGCAGATCAAGGCCGGACAGGTCCCAGTCCATCACCTCGAAGGCATAGAGATAGCCGTCCTTCTCATCACGCAGCGGCCATCGGCTGTCGCCGGCGCCGGACAGCACGATGCCGCTCTGCCAGAGCGTATCGAGGCCGGACGCCGTGCTGTCGTGATAGAAGCCGTGGGTCGCCAGATGCGCGATGCGGGCCTTGCCGATCGCCTCGCGCAGCGCGCTTTCGCTGACGCCGCGTCCGGTCAGCACCTCGACCGGCGCGCCGCGCGCGCGGGCGAGTCTTGCGATCGTCTCGATCTCGGTCTTCGTGCCGGGCAGGGGCATCGGCCCCGGCTGGCCGTATTCGATGCCGCCGGCGAGCAGCATCGCGCCCGTCCGGTCGAGCTTTTCGCGCGCATGGATCGCGATCAGCCCGTCGGGGCTGGTCAGCATCCGGATCGTGAACTTGTCCTCCAGCAGCCCGCCATCGGCGCCGGGCAGCAGCGCGAACGGCACGGCAAACAGGAAGCCGTCCGGCACCACATAGAGCGTGGCCTTGTCCTTCAGCAAAGGCTCCAGCGGCGCGAACAGCCGTGCGCGGAGGTTCTGGAAGCGACCTTTGGTGCCGAGCCCCCTGGTGTCGGGTGCTTCGGCGTCGGGATCCGGCGCGGCGGCCTGCATCGTGCGCAGCCGCGCGATCTCGGTCCGCACGCCGGTGTCGACCATGCGGCCGGGATCGCCGAGATCGACCACGCGGGGTTCGCTCGTTGCGGTCTCGACGATGGCGTAGAGCACGGTCGCGGACAGCGGTTCCTTGGACTGGCGATCCGCCTTCCATTGCCGCGTGATGAAATAGTTGATGACGGCTTCGTCAGGCGCGAGCAGCTGCGCGGGACGGATCGGATCCTGCGGCAGCTTCGCGCCGATCGCGTCGAGCCGCTTGTTCAGCGCCTTCTCGGCCGCGTCCTGCCGCTGCCACACGGATCTCGCCCAGTCGTCGATATTGCCCGACGAGAACAGCTCCTGCTTCTCGCCGTTGAGCCGCAACGCCGCGCGCAGCAGCGCCGCGGTCTCCTCGTCCTTGCCCGCCATCTGCGTCTCGAGCCGGCGCAGCGCGGTGGCATCGCCGCCGCCGAGCGTCTTCCAGCGCAGCACCGCGGCGGCAAAGGCTGGCTGTGCCACCGACGATCCGGCGCCGGTGGCGAAGCGGCCGAACGCGAACAGCAGATGGTCGGCATGGGCGCGGATCGCCTCGGCGACGGCGCGATCGCCTGATGTGCCGACCTCGCGCTTCATCCAGTCGAACATCTCGCGGTCGAGCGCGGTGAACGCGCGCGCGGCGCGGTTCGGATCGGTTGCGATCAAGGCTGTCGCGATGCCGAGTTTGGTCTCGAAGCTGAGCGGATGCTGCGCGGTGAAGGCGCGGGTCGAAATCGCAAGCGCGGTCTCGCGCAGCCGCATGCCCGCGTCTCGCTCGCCGCGCTGCTCGCGCTTGCCGGCCGCCAGCCCTGCTGCCTTGATGCGCAGGAAATCCGCGAAATTCGCCTCATTGGCAACGATCGCCTCCAGCCGCTGCAGGTCGGCTTGCGGCATCGCGGCATCGCCTGTGGCGAGCATGTCGGTGTAGAACAGCCAGGCATCGGCCTGCCCGGCGAAGCTCGGATCCTTCGGCGCGAGCATGGTCGCGATCGCGCGATGCCGGCGGAAATAGCGGCGGGCATCGTCGAAGCGGCCGAGATTGAGAAAATCCTGTCCGGCGTTGTTGACCGTCACCAGCGTATTGAGATGGTTCTCGCCGTAATGCTTCGCGCGTTTCTCGATCGCGAACAGATCGAGCTCGAGCGCTTTTGCCGGCGCGCCGATCTCCCGCAGCATGTCGGCATAATTGTTGGCGAGCTTCCAGGTGGTACGATGGTCGGGCCCGAGCGCTTTCTCGGACAGCTCAAAATTGTGCCGGCCCAAATTCGTCGCCGACGCCGCCGAGCCGTTGGCCGACAGCGCGACCGCGAGCTTGTCGTTGGCGATCAGCGATTCCTCGGAGCCTTCGCCCCAATAGGCGTTGAAGGCCGCGATCGCCTTCATGTAGAGCGGGACGGCTTCCGCGATCCCGGCGTGGTCGGATAAGAGGATCGCGTACATCAGGAGCACGTCGGCATTGCCGGGCGGTGACTGCGCCGCCGCCTTGCCCTTGAACGCGCGGACGAACAGTTTTTCGGCCAGGTCGTCGCGCTTGACCGCGCGCAGCGCGGCGGTCACCTCGAAATACTGCTCCATGACGAATTGCGCGTCGTCGAGCTTGTCTGCCGCATCCAGTGCTGCAAGCAGCTGTGCATAGCCCGCGTCGAACTTGCCGCCGCGCGTCAGCGCGATGGCGTTCTTCATCTGCGCGGTGATCGCCTGTGCGTTGGCGGCGCCTTGCGCCGGCGCGCGCTTGGCGGGGGCGTTCTGCGCTGCGGCGGTATCGATCGGTCCGATCTGAACAGCGCCGAACATGAGGATGATACTGAGCGATGCGGCTATCCTGCGCGCGCGTACGAAACCCCCGGTGATCGTCATCGATGGCGCATCCTCATCGTGTCGTCCGTCATCGAAACGCGTTCCCCGCAAATGACGGCTTCGTCGCAACAGGCTGACGACGCTTTAGCGGCGCGCCTTTGCATGAACAAGACACGGCGGCCGGTCGCGCGTGGCGCGGAACCGGTCAGCCGAATTCGTGCTTCTTGGTCGCCGCCGATGCCTGTGGCGTTCATGCGTGCGCCCCGAATTGCTCCTGCGCCATGCGCCGCCGGATGCCGTGCGCCGCTGCTTGCATGCCACCGGCATGGTCAAGCCATCGGATGATGTTACCGGCGCGCATGCCCGCTGGTTGTGTCTTCCGCATCGTGCGGGCTTCAGGAGCGGCAGCCCGCGCGCAGGTCGGCGCACTTTCCGGGCGACCGTCTTTCGCTTTGGGACGGAAGCGCGCGCGGGTCGAAAGCGGCGTTTTTTTCTGACCATCGTCACTTGCACCGTCCCGCCCGATTCGCGTATGAGGCGCATCCTTCCTTTTCTGCAACTTTTCCTTCGAAGGCGCCCCGCCGATGTCCAACGCCACCCTCGACGCCAACAAGGCGCTGGTGCTCGCGCATTACGACGCCGTGACCAATCGGCTCGATCCCGATGCGATCCGCGCGCAGCTGGCGTGCGACTTCTTCGATCATGCCGCCGGCAAGCGGATGAGCGCCGAGGAGGTGATCGCGCATGCAACGGCCATGCACGAGACCTTCGCCGATCTGTCGGCGGTGGCGGAGTGCCTGGTGGCCGAGCGCGACATCGTCGCCGGCCGCTTCGTCTGGCGCGGCCGGCACCGCAGCCCGTGGCGCGGCGTTGCCCCGACCGGCCGCCACGTCGAATTCCGCGGCATGACGTTCTGGCGGATTCACGACGGCAAGATCTCCGAGCGCTGGGCGGAGATCGACTTCGTCGATCTGGAACGGCAGCTCAAGGATTGAGGGAAATCTGCACAGCTTCGCCGCGCTGCGACCGTGATCCGCCGCCAGCCTGCGGGCTCCGCCTCATCGCCGGTAACGGGCGCATAGCGCCTCGAAGGTGCTGAGAGAAGCGAGAGCGCGAGACTGGAGCCCGGCAGACTGCGCGGGATGAATGATGAGCGCCGCCTCCCATGAGAAACAGGCCGCGGCCGATCGGTTCAGCTTCACCTATTTCGTATGGGTGATGCTGGTCGGGCTTTTGTTTGCGTTCGGTAGCGATCTGGACCGCATCTTCAATCTTTGGCTGATGCTGGTGCCGGCGTTGTTCCTGCCGGCCGTTGCCGTCACGCTCTATTGCACGGCCGCCCTGATCCGAAATCTCTGGCTGAGGCGATGGCGGCGCGTGGCCTCGATCCTTGTGGCGCCGGTTGCCGCCTATCTCTTCTTCGCGGGCGTCCGAGCGGTCGGCGTCAGCCCCGAGCTGATACGCTTCGAGATCGGAAAGCGCGACTATATCGCGCAGATCGAAAAGCTCCCGGAGACTGGCGAACCTCGACTGGCGACCTTCGACTGGGGACAGACCGGCGGGGCCGGCGTTGCCAATTTCGTCCATACGCTGGTCTTTGACGAGTCCGACGAAATTGCTCGCACGCCTGCGCAACGCTCGCTTGCGTGGCGCGACCGGGTGAACCGGCTGTGTCCCGGCACGCCGCTCTGCTCGCTGTTGAACCCTCCCGCGGGGTTCTCGGTCGCGGTCAAACAACTCGACGGCCATTTCTATCTGGTGACTGAGGGCTGGTGAGAGATCCGACTGTCGCGTCGCGCAGGTCGTTTTGACGGGCATGATTTTAGCGGGCATGATCGGCCATTCGAAGCGGAAGGGATTGTTGCATGCTCAGGTGTCGTTTGGCGGTTGTGTTCGGCGCCTTGCTGCTTGCCACCCCCTCCTATGCCGCCCGCTGCGGCGGCAGTTTCCCGGCCTTCGTCCAGTCGTTCTCGCAGGAGGCAGCCAGCGCCGGCATCCAGCAGGATGTGATCTCGCAGGCGCTCGGCGGCGTGCAGCAGGATGGCGGGGTGCTCGCCTTCGACCGGCGGCAGCGCTACACCTTCAACAAGACCTTTGAGCAGTATGTCGCAACCCGCGTCGGCTCCGGGCGCATCAATGGCGGCCGCGCCATGTTGCAGCGTCACGCCGCGCTGCTCTCGAAGATCGAGCAGCAGTACGGCGTGCCGCGCCAGATCCTGGTCGCGATCTGGGGACTGGAGACGGATTTCGGCAAGGGCGACATGGGCAAGCTGCCGGTGTTCCGGGTGCTCGCCACGCTGGCGCATGACTGCCGCCGCACCGACCTATTCCAGGGCGAGCTGCTCGCCGCGCTCAAGATCCTGCAACGCGGCGACCTCCGTCTGAATGACATGATCGGCGCCTATGCCGGCGAGATCGGGCAGACTCAGTTCCTGCCGTCGTCCTACATCAAGTATGGCGTCGATTTCGACGGTGACGGTCATGTCGATTTGCGCCACTCGGTGCCCGACGTACTGGCCTCGACCGCGAATCTGTTGCACTCGAACGGCTTCAAGATGGGCGCGCCCTACGGCGAAGGCAGCGCCAATTTCGAGGCGATGCGCGAGTGGAACAGGGCGGTGATCTATCGCAAGACCATCGGGTATTTTGCCGATCAGCTTGTGGGGCGGTGACCAGCAAGGCGCGCGGCCGCCATCTCCACCACTGTCATTCCGGGGCGCGCCTCTTGGCGCGAGCCCGGAATCCATCGGGCCGCACAACGTGTTGAGAAATGGATTCCGGGCTCTCGCTACGCGAGCCCCTCAGATGCGCAATTGCGCATCGAGAATGACGGGTTGAGAGTGCGGAGCCCCCATGGAAACGATCGGCAGCCAAAAAATCTGGTCGTTCTTCGACCGCCGCGGATGCCAGGTCGCGAAGAACTCGGCGGTGCGGGAGGGGTCGGGGCATCGCGTCGGCTCCTATCTCGAACTCGCGACCAAGATCGCCGAGCTGCAATTCCTCAACCGCGACCATGTGCTGCTGTTTCGCGGCCAGGGCGCCGACTTCAGGAACGTCAAGCGCAACTCGTCGCTGAAGCCGACGCTGTTCCGCGCCGGCCGCGGCAATCCGGACCGCGAGACGCTGGCGTCGCGGTTCGCGGCGCTGGCCCGCGCCGAGCAGATCCTGATTGCGGACTACGCGAAAGCCAAGCTGCTCGGGCTGGAGCGGTTGAAGCGGCATCGCATCCTGCGCTGGTCGATCCTGCAGCATTACGAGGTCTGCACCACGCCGCTGCTCGACGTCACCCATTCGATCCGGATCGCCGCGTCGTTCGCATCGCTGGCGGAGACCGGCACCGCCTTCCTCTATGTGCTCGGCGTGCCGAACCTCAGCGGCGCGATCACCGCGAGCGCCGAGGCCGGCCTGCAGATCGTGCGGCTCTCCAGCGTCTGCCCGCCGGCGGCGGTGCGGCCGCATATCCAGGAGGGCTATCTGCTCGGCGAATACCCTGAAATGTCCGGCACTGAGCAGAAGGAAAACTATTTCCCGTACGAGATGGATTTCGGCCGGCGGCTGGTCGCCAAATTTTCGTTCGCGCCGGCGTCGTTCTGGAAGAACGACAATTTTCCGCAGGTGACGAAGAGCGCGCTCTATCCGTCCGAGCGAAGCGATCCGCTGTTTCGGCTGGCGCTCGGGGTGAAGAAGCAGCTGGGGTGATCTGCTTCGCAGCGCGCTTCGTGGGGCGGATTAGCTGCAGGCGCAGTCGCGCCCCGTACTGAAGCATGGATTGCTTCGCTTCGCTCGCAATGACGAAGTTGTAATGGCCGTGTAATCGCTTCACCCGTCATCCTGGGAGGCCGCGCAGCGGCCGTCTCGAAGGGGCGACGGCCACCGGTCGGGCCGTGCATCCTTCGAGGCTCGCTCCACTCGCACCTCAGGATGACGGGTCTGATGACGTTCGCAGGGACGGCGCCTCACCTGGCAACGTCACCCATTCAACCGGCCCTCGCCACCTCGCGCGCCAGCCGCCGCGCTGCGGTCTTCTCCATCATCCGTTGCAACACTTTCCAATACGTCCCCGGGCGGAAGCGTTGCAGCAGGTCCATGAAGCGGGCGTCCTTGCCGATCAGGATGCGCGGCTGGTTTTTCTCGATGCCAGCGATGATGCGCTGTGCGGCTGCGGTCGGCGTGGTCTTGGCTAGCGCGTCGAAACGCTCGATCGATTCGGCGCGGCGGGCATTGTCGGTGATGCCGGTGCCAGAGCGCGAGTTGCGCGCGATGTTGGTGGCGACGCCGCCGGGATGCACGACGGAGAGCCTGACCGGGCTGTTCGCCACCGCAAGCTCGTGACGCAGGCTTTCCGAGAAGCCGCGCACCGCGAACTTGGCTGCGCAATAGGCGCTCTGGCCAGGCGGGGCGAGGATGCCGAAGATCGAGGAGATGTTGACGATATGCGCCTCGCGCTGCCGCGACAGCAGCGGCAGGAAAGCGCGGGTGCCGTGCACCACGCCCCAGAAATTGATATTGAACAGCCACTCCATCTGGGCCTGCTCGATCTCGCCGAACTCGCCGAGCAGCGCCACGCCGGCATTGTTGACGACGATGTTGAGCCCGGGATGGGTGGCGCCGGCGGCCTCGGCAAATGCCGCGATCTGGCCGGGCTCGCTGACATCGAGGCGATGCGTGGTGACCTTGCGCGGGCTGACCTTGGCGATGTCGGCGGCGGTGGCCTGCAGGCCGGCCTCGTCGCGGTCGGCGATTGCGAGATCGCAGCCGCGCAGCGCCAGTTCATGCGCGAGCGCGCGGCCGATGCCGCTGGCGGCTCCGGTCACGGCGGCGGCAGATCCAGAGATCGCGGTCATACGGGTCAGCTCCATCTCAACGAAGGGTGGCGGGAGCCGTGAGGAACACGGCGGGCTTCCCCACTTTTCTCAGATTGGAACCGAACTATCCAGCGCCGAGGTGTTTGACCCTCGTCACACTCTGAAACCGAGGCATTCAATCCAAGGGAGGTCAGCCATGGGACAATCGAGACCCTGTCGTGCGAAGGCCCTGGTTGTCGAGGACGACCCCATGCAGCGCCAGATGATCGAATTGCTGCTGGAGGAGAGCGACTTCGAGGTCATCTCCTGCGAGAGCGCGGAGGCCGCAGAACTGGTGCTGCGGAGCAATGGCGACACTGTTGTGCTGATGCTGACCGATGTCGAGTTGGCCGGGAGCATGACCGGGATCGAGCTCGCCTTTGCCGCCAAGAAATACAACCCCGATCTCGATGTGATCGTGACCTCGGGCAAGCCGCTGCGCCAGCGCCTGCCCGACGGCGCCCTGTTCTGGTCCAAGCCCTGGGCGCCGCTGGACGTCATCCGGGTCGCCGAGATGAAGGCGTCGGAGCTATCGGGCGGCGGGTCGCGCAGATCCTGACAGAACAAGGGTCCTCGTAACGGAGTTGTCAGCGCGGCCGAAGGGTGGGCGGCCGGTGGCTGCTTCCGCCCTGGGGGAGGGACGTGATATTGGCGGCTTATGCCCCGCCCGTGGTCGGCCATCGGACTGCTCTGGTTCACGCTCGCGACCGCAATGGCTGCTGCGGCCGCGACGCCTGCCGCGGCGGAGACCTTGGTCAATTTCCCCTCGCTCGACGGTACGACTGACCTGATCGGTCATCTCGACCGTCGCGAGGGCGACGCGCCGCGACCGGCGGTGGTGCTGATGCACGGCTGCTCCGGTCTCAACGACAACAAGGGCCGCATCTTCGGGCTCTATCGTGCCTGGGCGCGGGCGTTGGCGGTGCAGGGCTATGTCACACTGATCGTCGACAGCGCGACGCCGCGCGGGCTCGGTCAGACCTGCTCGAGCGGTCCCAACCGCCCCCGGATGTGGCGCGAGCGGCCGAAGGATACTTACGGCGCGCTGCAATATTTGCAGGCCCAGCCCTTCGTGAAGCCCGATCGGATTGCGCTGATGGGCTGGTCGCAGTGCGGCGGCGTGGCGCTGCTTTCCATCAATGACAACAGCATCGGGCGGCCGGCCGCGTTGGCGCAGGATTTCGCGGTCGCGGTGTCGCTCTATCCCGGCGCCTGCTCCGAAACCTACCAGTCGAGGCCCTTAACCACCGTCGAGCCGAACAGCTGGACCACCTGGGTGCCGCTCCTGGTGCTGATCGGCGAGGGCGATGTCTGGACGCCGTTCAAGCCTTGCGACGCCTTCATCGCGGCGGCGAAGGCGCGCGGCAATCCGGTCAAGCTGAAGAGCTATCCCGGCGCGGTGCATGCCTTCGACGCGCCCGACCTGCCGCGCACCAAGCTGCCGGCCTATACGATGCCGGACGGCGCCATTCCCGTGATCGGCACCGATCCCGAGGCGCGCAAGGATGCATTTCCGCGCGTGCTGGACTATTTGAAGCAGCATCTGGAATGACGTGTCCTCCCATGACGAGCTCCCGCTTTAAGGATTTGAAATGACCTGGTCCTTCCTGCTGACCACCCTGATCGTGGTCGCCTCGCCCGGCACCGGCGTGCTCTACACCCTGGCGGTGGCGCTGACCCGCGGCTCGCGCGCGAGCGTGGCGGCGGCGTTCGGCTGCACGCTCGGGATCGTGCCGCAGATGATCGCGGCGATGCTCGGCCTTGCCGCCATCCTGCACACCAGCGCCATGGCGTTCGCGGCGCTGAAATGGGGCGGCGTGGTCTATCTGCTCTATATGGCCTGGCAGGCGCTGCGCGAGCGCGGCGCGCTCGCCGTCGACACCGAGATCAAGCCGCGCTCGAGCGGGCGGGTGATCATGACCGCGATCCTGATCAACATCCTCAACCCGAAGCTGTCGATCTTCTTCCTGGCGTTCCTGCCGCAGTTCATCGCCGTCGACGAACCCCATCCGCTGGCGCGGATGGTCGAGCTGAGCGGCGTGTTCATGGCGATGACCTTTGCGGTGTTCGCCGTCTACGGACTGTTCGCGGCTTCGGTGCGTGACCGCGTCATCACCCGGCCGAAGGTGATGGCCTGGCTGCGGCGCAGCTTTGCCGCGGGCTTTGCCCTGCTCGGCGCCAAGCTCGCCTTCGCGGAGCGCTGAGCTCGTATTCGCTCGCGGCTTGCGGCAGGCAATAAAAAAGCAGGCCTTGCGCCTGCTGCCTTGCGTCTTTGCCTGGGGTGGTGGTCCGGATCGGGTGCCCGGGCAGGGCAGGAGCCGCTACCCGGGCGAGAAAATTGGTTACTTCTTGGCGGCCTTCTTCTTGGTGGCCTTTTTCGCCTTCGCCTTCTTCGCCTTCTTCGCTTTCTTAGCCATAGTATCCTCTCAGGGTTTCATGGATTGAACGCGACTCCGAGGCATGCTTGGCGGAGGGCCAGCCTCGCAACATCCTCAGTATCAAACTCAGCAGATTCGGAGGCTGCTGCCGCGTGCTGTCACCGCGCTGTCATCGTGTTATCCACAGCTGTTACGTGTTTTCGCCAGTTTTTCGCCAGTGTGCGCGTGTCACGCATCGCGGCGGCGTCGCAACCGTCATGCTTAACGACACGCAAACGGCCGGTTCGGGAATCTTCATCAATTCAAAACCACGGCTCGAATTGGCGCGAGGCGGGTGAGAGTCCGTTAAGCGGCGCGGCCGCATCCTGTCCCCAAGGCAACGGGGATTGCCATTGGGAGAAAACGCCTCAAGGGGCGGACGGTCATTTCAGAAGAGGCGAGGCCGATACGGGCCTCGAACAGGGGCGATGTTGAGCGTTCCGACGCTTTGGACGGTATTCGTTATCAATTTTCTCGCGCTCGGCCTGATCTGGGCCTATGTCGCGCGCAGCTATCCGGCTTTCGGCGCGGCGCGGTTCTGGACCGCGTCCGCCTTCGTCGCGTCCGCCGGTGCGGCCTGCGCGATGCTCCGCGTGATGATGACGGACTCGCTGCTGCCGCTGCTCGCGGCGGGGACGCTAATGGTGTTCGCCGCCGGCCTCGCCGCGATGGGCATCGAGCGCTTCTACGGCAAGCCGGTCGGCTGGCGCAGCACTGCGCTGTCCACCGCACTCGCTTTCGTCGGCCTCGGCGTCTTCATCTTTGCCTATAACAGCATGCCGATGCGCATCCTGGTCTACACCATCGCCCAGGTCACGCCGCTTGCGCTGACGCTGAAGCTGTTGCTGTCGCCCGAGAACGGCCGCGTCAGCCCCGGCGCGCGGCTTGCCGGAATAGTGGCCTTGGTGCTGATCGGCATTTACGCGCTGCGCCTCGTCGGCGCCGTGCTGGAGCCGGGCGAGTTCACCTTCGTTCGCTTCAATGCGAGCCAGTCGCTGGTGATCCTGCTGATGGTATTCCTGTCGATGGCGCTCAATTTCGGCTTCCTGCTGATGGCGATCGATCGGCTGCGCAACGAGGTCGCCGACCTCGCGCTGCTCGACGATCTCACCGGCGTCGGCAACCGCCGCCATCTCTTGCAGCGGCTGACCGAGGAATGCGCGCGCTCCGACCGCAACGGCGAAGCCTTCGCGCTGCTGGTGATCGACCTCGACGGCTTCAAGGGCATCAACGACACCCATGGCCACGCCGCCGGCGACGCCTGCCTGCAGCACTTCACGTTGATGGCCCAGACAAGGCTCCGCCCGGGCGACATGCTGGCCCGCACCGGCGGCGACGAGTTCTGCATCGTGCTGCCGTCCTCGACGCTGCGCGAGGGCGCGATGATTGCCCGCCGCGTGCTGGAGGTCTGCCGCGCCGACGCCGAGCAGTGCACCGGCAACGACATTCCGATCGCGGTCTCGATCGGCATCGCGCAATGGACCCGCGAGATCGGCCTGCATCCCGACCGGCTGGTCGCCGCCGCTGACCACGCGCTCTACGATGCCAAGAAGGGCGGCAAGAACGGCTATGCGACCTATGAGCCGAAGCTGCCGTCCGAGATGGTCCATCTGGTGAAGGCGAGCCTGCGCCAGCGCGCCTGAGCATGCTACGAGGGGCGATGGATATTTCCGTGATGCCTCGCCTGCTCACCGCACTCCTTGCGCTCGTCCTGTCCTCCGCCGTAGCAGCCGAAGGCCCCGATCTCGCGACCATCGCGCGATCGCAGGGCACGCCCGAGATCCCCGGTCTGAAGATGGTCTGGCTGTCGCCCTGGGGCGACGTCGCCAAATCGCATCCCTGGCGCAACATCATCGTGCACCAGACCGAAGGCCCGGCCGGCTCGGCGCGAAATGGCGCCGCCGAGCAGCACAAGAACCCGACCCGCCGCGGCGTGATGGTCTGGGTCGAGACCGACGGCACGGTCTATTGGGCGGTCGCCGACAATCTGGTCCCGACCCACACCGACGGCGCCGACCGCAACGACAACAAGTATGTCGACAACGGCAAGACCTATCGCCAGGTGAACAAGGACACCTCGATCGGCGTCGAGTTCGCCGGCAATTATCCCGACGTTACCAAGAGCCCGACCGACGCGCAGATCACCGCATGGCGGGTATTGGTAAGGGTGCTGCGCGCGCGTTACGGCATTCCGCTCGACCACGTCTATGCGCACAACTGGATCGACTTCAAGGACGCCCGCTATTGCGAAGGCTGCGCGCTCGCGACCATGGCGCGAGAGTGGGGCGAGTAGGGCGGGTCGTCGTCATGCTTGGACGAGGACGCTCGGCCCAGCATTTAGTCGTCATCGCCCGGCTTGACGCCGCCGCGTGCCGGGTTCCCCGCTTTCGCTGAGCCTTTCCCAAACCAGCGCTCGCGTTAACGACGCTTGGCGATTTCCGGCCTGAGCGAAATCGCTTCGAAGCTTGTTAAAATTTGCTGGGTACCTGTTCGAAGCACAGGGATCGGGAGAAAGACATGGCAAAGCGGGCCAAACGTAAGAAGACTGAAGCGCTCGCGCAACCGGTGGCGGGACGGTTTGCAATTGGCGCCGTGGCGGCTGTCGCATTGGGGTACGGTCTGCTGTGGCGGCCGGCGAGCGTTCAACCGGTACGGAAGCAAGCCGCGCATCAGGTCCCGGCGCCATCCAGTCCTGCGCCATCGGCTCCTGCACCATCGGCTCCTGTTCACGTTGCGGCGCCGGTGCAGGCTCCAGCGCCAGCTCCGGTTCCAATTCCGGTCCCAGCGCCCGCGCCCCGGATCGAAACACCAAAAGCCGCTGACGCTCCCGGAAGATTTGTTCGGCAGGTGGTTGATTACGCCAGTCACCAGACGCCGGGCACTGTCGTCATCGATACCGGAAACACGTTCCTTTATCTCGTTCTGAACGACGGGCAGGCGATGCGCTACGGCATCGGCGTCGGCCGCGAAGGTTTCACGTGGTCCGGTGAACAGACCGTGGCCCGCAAGACAGAATGGCCGGACTGGCGTCCGCCGGCAGAGATGATTTCGCGCCAGCCTTATCTGCCGCGGTTCATGGCAGGGGGGCCCGGCAATCCGCTCGGCGCCCGGGCGATGTATCTGGGCGATACCGAATATCGAATTCACGGCACCAACAAGCCCGACACGATCGGGAAGCGGGTGTCGTCCGGCTGTATTCGGCTCACCAACGACGACGTCATGGACCTCTATGATCGGGTGAAGGTCGGCGCGAAAGTGATCGTGCTTCCGGCACAAGCTGCTCCCATGTTGGCCGAAAAATGAAACCTTCGGCTCTCCGGGTTGGACCGCAAGTCCCCCGGTTCGGTCGCCATGAGCGGCTTTGACCCGACGCCGACATTCGTTGCTCTGTCGCGTTCGATCAGGCTATGGGTGGTCATCGAACTTGGGGGCGCTCGATGCTTCGATGGTTTTGGATTTGCGCCGCGATACTGTGCGCTTTGGCTTCCCCTGCGTGGTCGGCGGGGTCGTCCGTGCCGTTTGCCGACGGTGGTTACATTCCGGACTTCTTGAAGATCGTTCGTCAATACAACGCGAGCGGCGATGAATTTCGCATCGAAGGGATTTGCAAATCAGCTTGCACGCTGTTCCTCGGCATCCGGAATGTCTGTGTTCAGCGCGATGCTCAACTGATGTTTCACGCCGGCCACGACCTTGCGGAAAACCGCACCGGTCCCGATACGCGTGCGAGCCGCGCGCTACTTTCCCAGTATGACGAAGGATTGCGGCGCTATCTGCTCGAAGGCCATCATATGGATAGCGATGCATTCCATACGCTGGAAGGTCGCGTGCTGATCGAGCGCTTCGGCTATCGGGAGTGTCCACCGAGCGAGGGGACGCCCTCAACCCGATAGGCAGCGCGGCTGCTTCTGGCCTTTGGCCGACATGACCGGGAGCGCCTCGGGCGAGCAGCGAGGGTGGGCCGAAGCGCGCCTGTATCCGCCCACGGCTCCCCACTTTCGTCAATTTTGACCGCCATGCCAGATGTGGAATTTTTGCCGAAGCGTGGCGATCGGAGCCACGTGATCAATGTTTTCATTCCAAATGATTTGCAGGACGGGTTATGAAGAACGCAACACTGTTTGCCCTTGGTTTGTTGGCGGCGGGAGTTTGGTCACAAGACGGCGCGCGATGTCAGACCTCGCTTTCTCCTCCGCTTTCGATTGCGCCGCCGCCGTCGAATGAGGGAACGGCATCCACGGCCGCAACCAACAGCGTCTGGCCTTCGCCGGCGACCGCTAAGAATTCGGCGCCCCGTGCCGCTAAAGATTTGCCGCCACGCCCGACTGCCCCACGATCTGCTACCGTCGAGCGCACGCCGTTAGAGCCCGACAGCGTTTCGCAGGCTCAAGTGATCGACAGGTCGCGGCCGTCGGCCAGACCTGTCACCGATTACGATGGCTTTAGCGTCGGCATCGAGGACGACACGTCAAGCCGGCCGACGCGACCCGTCAAGTCGCACCGGGCGAAGCATCCCGCGCCCGATCAGGAAGCTGATCGTGTCTCTGACCACCAATCGGTCGATCCCGGCGACGATGACAAGCTAAAGAGCAAGCTTACGATTTGCCGCGGCTGTAAGTAACAAGTGACACTCCGGGCGGACGTTTTGATTGGCCCTTCATTTTTCTGGAAGTCTTGCGGCGCAAGAACTATCGCCCGCAGCAGATTTCTGAAGCCGCCACCGGGCATCGCCTTTTGACCCAAACGAACTCCGTTGATTCCTCGATAGGGAACAAGTTGCCAGGAAACCACAGCTATCGAAGGGAATGTCAGCTGATCGCATTTCTCGTGGCGGCGCTCTCGCTCGCGGCCTATTAGTGAGGGACTGCAATTAGTGATTTTGAGTCGAGCATTTTGGTTCTGACGTACTGATTGATCACAGCGGGAAATGGCGGTGGAGCCAATTCCTCGAGCTGCGGGGTAAATCACGAAATGAATTTTAGCGGTCAATCGCAATCCAATCGTTCAAATCCTGCGCATTCCATACCGGTACCCTCCGTCGATCAAACGAGTGGGAGCCGTTGCATCGAGACGCGCTTTGGATTCAAGGCAACTGATCTGATCGTCTACCCGGCTCACGGCGTCGGCCAGATTGTCGCGATCGAGGAACAAGCGGTGGCAGGAGCTCAGCTTGAGTTCTTTGTCGTCTATTTTGCGAAGAGCAAAATGACGCTGCGAGTTCCTACAAGAAAGGCGGCAAGCGTCGGGATGCGTGAGCTTTCCGATCCGGCGGCCATCCAGCAAGCGCGAAGTATCCTGAGTCAACCGCCTCGCAGAGCGCGCGGTAATTGGTCCCGGCTTGCTCAGGAATATGAGAGCAAGATCAAGTCGGGAGATATTCTCGCCATCGCAGAAGCGATGCGCGATCTCTATCGGCCGGAGTTCAATTCCAGCCAAAGCTACAGCGAACGACAGCTCTATACGGCTGCGCTCGAGCGCCTGTCGGGAGAGGTTGCCGTTGTCGACGGCGTCACCGAAGAAGCGGCCGTCAGAGAGCTTGAAAGTCTGATGGTGACTACGGCAAGGCGAGGCGCTTAGAGCAGTCTGTGGAGACCGGGACGCTTCTGGCGAATCTTCAGCGAGACGCTCCGCCGGGGCTTGGAGTGCGCTGGAGCTTAGCGGCGAGGCGGCTCGTGGCTCAGCGATACTTCCGGCATTCACGCGCTCCTCATAGGAGACAAGCTTCGCGATGCTGATCGCTTCTCACTTGTCGAGCCTTGTCTCGGCCGGGTCCATCTTGCCGCACACCGGTTACGACCAGGGCACAACGCCGCCCGCTTAAAATACACGCGGGCAGCGTTGGCTCTAGCCCCAGGATGTAAAGTGCAAAATCCTGACGAATAGAAAACTGCGTTGTCCTGCAAACGTTGCTTACCCAGAAGGGGTAGCGGGGCGATCGTGAGACGCGACCAGTGCTGCCTTCGAAGCGCCAGCGCCACCTGCATGTCAGCATCTAGCCCCTAGCCGACATGGCCAAGAGCGCGGCAGGATGCCGGGTATCGCTGCGCGCCATCCATCCACCAGACAAAAACAAAAAAGCCGGCGTTGCCGCCGGCTTTCGTGTCTGTTGGCTTGCCGCCGCGCGATCAGTGCGCGGCTTCGAGTGCGGCTTCCTGCCGGGCGATCGTGCCCTTGACGGCCGACTGCACCTTTTCGAACGCGCGGACCTCGATCTGCCGCACGCGCTCGCGCGACACGCCGAACTCGGCGGCGAGGTCTTCCAGCGTCATCGGCTCATCGGCCAGACGCCGCGCCTCGAAGATGCGGCGTTCGCGCGGGTTGAGCACGCCGATCGCACCGTTCAGGGCCTGGCGGCGATGATCGAACTCCTCGCTCTCGGCCATCAAGGCTTCGGCGTTGGGCGAGTTGTCGACCAGCCAGTCCTGCCATTCGCCGGCTTCGCCGTCGTCGCGGATCGGGGCATTGAGCGACGCGTCACCGCCGAGGCGGCGGTTCATGTCGACCACGTCCTGATCGGTCACGCCGAGGCGCTTGGCAATCAGCTTCACCTGGTCGGGGTGGAGATCACCCTCTTCCAGCGCGGAGATCTTGCTCTTCGCCTTGCGCAGGTTGAAGAACAGCTTCTTCTGGTTCGCGGTGGTGCCCATCTTGACGAGCGACCAGGAACGCAGAATGTACTCTTGTATTGACGCCTTGATCCACCACATGGCGTAGGTGGCGAGACGGAAGCCCTTCTCGGGCTCGAATCGCTTCACCGCCTGCATCAGGCCGACATTGCCTTCCGAGACGACCTCGGAGATCGGCAAGCCGTAGCCGCGATAGCCCATGGCAATCTTGGCCACGAGCCTGAGATGGCTGGTGACAAGCTTATGCGCCGCGTCGCGATCGTCATGCTCGCGCCAACGCTTGGCGAGCATGTACTCCTGCTGGGGCTCCAGCATGGGGAACTTGCGGATCTCGGCGAGGTAACGTGAAAGGCCGGATTCTCCATTGAGGACCGGCAACGTAGCTGTACGGGCCATTACTTGCGCCCTCCAGTGGTTCAGGCCCCCGATAGCGGCGGGCCCGGCAGGTGGCCGCTGGGTTAAAGCCGGCCATGCTGCGATGTTCCGCGTTGGATATTCAACGCAGGTGCAACATACACCAAACTGTCCGTGATAGGGAAGGATTGCTGACGTCACGTCCCCGTGTGGCAGGTATAACCTGTTGTCATAACGGAGCTTTTCCGGGAGGGCTGCGTCATACCGCCGCTGCCAGCGCCCGCTGCAGGAGAAGCAAATCCTCCGGCAAAGCCGACTCCCAGTGTAAAAGTTCCCCGGTGCGGGGGTGTTCCAAAGCCAGCAGATAGGCGTGCAGGGCCTGGCGGTCGAGGGCGGTAAGTGCGTGCTTACCTTCCGGACCAAGCTGTCCGGCCTTGGTCTTGAAGTGCGCGCCATAAACGCTGTCGCCCATCAGGGGATGGCCGAGATGGGCGAGGTGGACCCGGATCTGATGGGTCCGCCCGGTCTCGAGCCGGCAGGCCAACAGCGAGGCGACCGGCTTGCCGTCGCGGCCGGCAAAGCTCTCGCGCACGTCGAAATGGGTGACCGCCTCGCGGCCGCCCTGGCGCACGGCCATTTTCTCGCGGGCATGCGGGTGGCGGTCGATCGGCGCGTCGATCGTGCCATGGGGCCGGTTCGGCACACCCCAAGCGAACGCCATGTAGCCGCGCTCCATCGCCCCGGTGCGGCCGTGGTCGGCGAATTGCGCGGTCAGCGACTGATGGGCCTTGTCGTTCTTGGCAATCACCATCAGTCCCGTGGTGTCCTTGTCGAGGCGGTGCACGATGCCCGGCCGCTTGACCCCGCCGATGCCCGACAGGCTGGAGCCGCAATGCGCGATCAGCGCGTTGACCAGCGTTCCCGAGGCATGGCCGGCCGCGGGATGCACCACGAGGCCCCTGGGCTTGTTGATGACGATGATGTCGTCGTCCTCGAACACGATATCTAGCGCGATGTCCTCGCCCTGAGGCTCGGCGGGCACCGCCTCCGGCACGTCGATTATGATCGTATCGCCGTTGGCGACATGATAAGCGGGGTCGCGGACGACGGCGTCCTTGACGGTCACGGAACCGGCGAGGATCAGCGCCTTCAGCCGGGACCGCGACAGCTCCGGAGTACGCTGCGCGAGCACGCGGTCAAGCCGGGCCGAGCCCTCGTCGCCTGCGACGATGACCTCCAGCTTCCGACCGCCATTCGAAGAAACCTGATTCAAATCGACCTGTTGCAAAGATATAGAGCCTTGTGATGACCGACACCGCTGTGACCGAACCGACCCCCGACCAGGCCGCGCTGATCGCGCGGGTGCGGCGCATGATGCTGATCGCGGGCCTGACCTCGGCGTTGGCCGTGGCCGTGGTGTTGATTGCCATCGGCTACCGCCTTTATCGCAGCGAGGGAAGCCCCGTTTCCGTATCCGACGTCACTGCTGCGCTGCCGAAGGGCGCCCGCATCGTCGCAACCGGCGTCGCCGGTGAACGGCTGGTGCTCACGCTTGATATAGGCGGTGCAACAGAGATCCGCACATTTGATGCAAAGACACTGAAACCTGTCGGCAGGTTGACGTTCGTCAACGAGCCCTGATCGCAGCAGTCGCGAAGCGGCGCAGTCGATCAACCAAAAGCTGCAGCATGTTTTTTGCGCATGCGTTCGCGCATCGAGAAGGTGTGCCGCCATCTTTTCGGCTGAGTTGCACGCTCAGCTTGCGCCATGCCGGAGTCCAACCCCAGCGCTTCCAGCGAACAGAGAGTTGAATCCGATGCATCGGGTTCGTACGCGGACCCGACGCGTCGCGCGCTCCTGACGGCACTGGCGGGCTGCGCCTGTCTCGCCGCGATCGAGCCCGCGGCCGCCGACGATGAAGATCAGCCCGGCGCCAGTGAGCGACCACAAAAGGCCGACGTCCTGGTCCGCGCCGAAGGCGACAAGGCCGGCCAGGTCATCAAGTCGGATGATCTGAAGCTCGGCGGACCGCCCATTCGCGCTTGGCCGCAGGATCCGAAGAGTTCCGTCGTCCGCAAGGGTTCGCGGCTCAACGAGGTCGTGCTCGTCAAGCTCGATCCGAGCGAACTCGACGATGCCACGCGCGCCCGCGCACCTGACGGCATCGTCTGCTACTCGGTCATCTGCACGCATGCCGGATGTCCGATCACTGCCTGGTTGAAGCAAGATCAGGGCGACAAGAACGTTCTGAAATGCCTCTGTCACAACTCCGAATACGATCCGCGGCAGAATGCGCAGGTCGTGTTCGGGCCGGCGCCACGTCGCCTCGCGGCCTTGCCGCTGACGGTCGCCGACGGCGCGATCACGGTCGCAGCGCCATTCGTCGGGAAGGTGGGTGCTCAGCAGGGAGGATGAGGCCGCACCGGGAGTTCTGCATGACCTAAAGCATGATCCGGAAAAGTGCGAAGCGGTTTTCCGAAGAGATCATGCTCAAAACAAAAACTGAAAAAACAAAACAGAGCAGGGAGGTAGCATCTCATGACAAGCAAGCAGTGGTTACTGTCGAGTTGTGTCGCATTCACGTGCCTTATTTCGACCTACGCCGTCGCAGGGCCGATCGAAAACTACAGTTCCGTCACCTCTGCGCGTCTCGAAAATCCCGAACCCGGCAACTGGATGCTCTATCGCCGGACCTATGACGGACAGGGTTTCAGTCCGCTCAACCAGATCAACACATCCAACGTCAAGGACCTCAAGCCGGCCTGGACCTTCTCGACCGGCGTGATCGAGGGCCATGAGGCGCCGCCGATCGTCAACAACGGCGTGATGTTCGTCGCGACCCCGATGGGGCAGGTGATCGCGCTCAACGCCAAGACCGGCGACGAGTACTGGCGCTACAAGCGGCAGCTTCCCGACGATCTGTTCCAGCTGCATCCGACCAGCCGCGGCGTCGGCCTGTGGGAGGACAAGCTCTATCTCGCCACCACCGACGATCATGTCGTCGCGCTCGACGCCAAGACCGGCAAGGTGGTCTGGGACACCAAGGTCCAGGACTACAAGAAGGGACAGTATTTGACGCTGATGCCGCTGGTGGTCGACGGCAAGGTGATCGTCGGCGGCTCCGGCGGCGAGTTCGGCGTACGCGGCTATGTCGTCGCCTACGACGCCAACAGCGGCAAGGAGCTCTGGCGCACCTTCACCATCCCCGGCGAAGGCGAGCCCGGTCACGAGACCTGGAGCGGCGACGACTGGAAGTCGGGCGGCGGATCGGCCTGGATGACCGGCACCTACGACAAGGACACCAAGACGGTCTATTGGGGCGTCGGCAACGCCGCGCCATGGCCCGGCTCGATGCATGCCGGCGACAACCTCTACACCAGCTCGGTGATCGCGCTCGATCCCGACAGCGGCAAGATCAAGACCCACTTCCAGTATCACCAGAACGATTCCTGGGACTGGGACGAAGTCGATGCGCCGATGCTGATCGACATGCAGCGCGACGGAAAGTCGTTCAAGAGCCTGGTTCATCCGGGGCGCGATGCGATCTTCTGGGTGCTGGAGCGCAAGCCGGACAAGATCAACTATGTCGCCGGCTGGCCGTTCGTGAAGACCAATGTCTGGAAGGGCATCGAGGCCGAGACCGGCCGGCCGATCCTCGATCCCGACCACAAGCCCGTGCTCGGCAAGCGGGTCGAGTTCTGCCCGTCGCTGTGGGGCGGCAAGGACTGGCCGTCGGCGGCCTATAGCCCGAACACCAAGCTCGTCTACGTTCCCGCCAACGAAAACTTCTGCGGCGGCTTTACCGGCGAGAAGCAGCCGCTGGTTCCCGGCCAGCTTTGGCTCGGCACCAAGCCGGAGGACATCGGACTGACGCCCGCACCCAATGCCGATCATTTCGGCGAGTTGCAGGCGTGGGATCCGGCGACCGGCAAGAAGGTCTGGCAGCACGACTACAAGACGTCGCAGTTGTTCGGTGCGGTGACGGCCACTGCGGGCGATCTCGTTCTCGCCGGCGGCACCAACGACCGCGCCTTCCGCATCTTCAATGCCAAGACCGGCGAGCTGTTGTGGGAGCAGAAGACCAACTCCGGCATCATGGCGATGCCGATGTCCTATGAGGTCGATGGCACGCAATACATCGCGGTCCAGTCGGGCTGGGGCGTCGACGCGCAACGCATCCAGGACGCGCTGGCCGGCAAGGTCGCGGGCTTCGAGAACAACGTCCCGCAAGGCGGCGTGATCTGGGTGTTCGCGCTCGACAAGAAGTAAGGCGCAACCAAAGCTTCGGTTCTGTTGATTCAGAACCGAAGCTTCAGGAAGCGCTTCTCACCGATAGGGGGCGATGCGATCGGGAAGCGGCGAGGGGGGAATCCGCCGCTTCCCGGTCCGCTTCTCGTTACTTGCCTTTGGTGTCGACCTTCTGCTTCTCGTCCTCGTTCATCTTCTTGATCGTGGGATCACGGCTGGCCTCACCGGTGGTTTGGCCGGTGTTCGCGGGCGGCGCATTGCTCGGAACTGAGGTCTGGTCCGGCAGTACCTTGGCCGGACGCGTCGCAGTCGTGCTCGGCGGCGAGGCGGTCTGCGCAAACGCTGCCTGTGTGGTAAAAAGCAAGACGCCCGCGGACAAGGTTGCCGCGAGCGTCCTGAATGTTCGAGGTAGGGTTCTCATCGGTCTCTCCATGTGACCGATGAGAACGGCCCGCTCCAGCTAACGTTCCTGTCTCAGGTCTCCAGCTGCTTGCCGATCGGAAGCGCGCGGATGCGTTTTCCGGTGGCGGCAAAGATCGCGTTGCTCAGGGCCGGCGCGAACGGCGGCACGCCGGGCTCGCCGACGCCGCTCGGCGGGGTGTCTGCTCCGGGCGGCACGATGTAGACGTTGGTGATCGCAGGCGACTCGTCGATCCGGATCACCGGGAAATCGTCGAAATTGCTCTGCTGCACCTTGCCGTCCTTGAAGCTGATCTCGCCGTATTTGGCGAGGCTCAGCCCCATGATCGCGGCGCCTTCGATCTGCGAGGCGATCCGTTCCGGATTGACGTATGTGCCGCAATCGATCGCGGTGTCGACCCGTGGCACCGTGAGCTTGCCCTTGTCGTCGACAGCCACCTCGACGATGGTCGCGATGTAGCTGACGAAGGAACGATGCACCGCGATGCCGAGACCGTGGCCTTTCGGCACGGTCCGGCCCCACTCGCCCTTTTCCGCAACCAGTTCGACCACCTTGCGCAGCCGCGCGGTGTCGATCGGGTAGCTGTCATAGGGCTCGCCGTAGTTCCAGGGATCCTTCACCGAAGACAGGTTGACGATCCGTGGGCTTCCGATCAGTTCCAGCAGCATGTCCTTCTGGTCGCGGTTCGTCGCATGCGCGATTTCCCCGACCATGGATTGCACCGCGAAGGCGCGCGGGATGTTGGACACCGAGCGGAACCAGCCGATCCGCGTGAACGCGGCCGCTTCCGGATTTTCGCACTGCAGATTGGCGATCTCGAACGGGTTGTCGATCAGGCCCATGCCGAGTTCGAACGGCGCTTCGTGGTTGGCGCCGGCGGCGAAGGTCGAGGCGATGGTCGGCGCCACGCTGCGGTGCCGCCACGCAATCACCTTGCCGCTCTTGTCGAGACCGGCCTCGATCCGTTCCACCGAGACGGTGTGCAGGAAGTCGTGATGGACGTCGTCCTCACGGGTCCACTGCACCTTGACCGGCGCGCCGAGTTCCTTCGACAGCAATGCCGCCTCGAGCGCGAAATCGCATTTCGACTTGCGGCCGAAGCCGCCGCCGAGCAGCGTCACGTTGACGGTGACATTGTCCTCAGGGATGCCGAGCGTCTTGGCGACATCCTCGCGGGTGCCGCCGGGGCTCTGCACCGGCGCCCAGATCTGGGCCTTGTCGCCCTTGACGTCGGCAACCGCGACCGGCGGCTCCATGCTGACATGGGCGAGATGCGGCAGATAATATTCGCCTGTTATCACCTTGTCGGCGCTCTTCAAGGCCGCATCGACGTCGCCTTCCTTGCGCACGATGAGCCCGGGCTTGCGCGCGGCTTCCTCGAGCGAGGCACGATAGGTGACAGAGTCGTACTTGGCGTTGGCGCCGTCATCCCAGACGATCTTCAGCGCGTCGCGGCCCTTGATCGCGGCACCCGTGTTGCGCGCGATCACGGCCACGCCGCCGAGCGGCTGGAATTTTGACGGCCAGGGCCAGCCCTTGACCTCCATCACCTTCTCGACGCCGGGCACCTTCATCGCCGCGCTGTCATCGAACGACTTGACCTTGCCGCCGGTGACCGGCGGACGGGCGATCACAGCGTATTTCAGGCCGGGCAGGCGGGTATCGGCGCCGTAATGCGCCTTGCCGGTGGTGATGTCGTGCAGGTCGACGATCGAGACCTGGCCCTTGCCGAGATAGCGGAAGTCCTTCGGGTCCTTCAGCTTGAGGCCTTCGATACTTGGCACCGACTCCTTGGCCGCGTCGGCCGCGAGATCGCCGAAGCCGATCTTGCGTCCGCTCGCGCTGTGAACCACCTCGTGGTTCTGCGCTTTCACCTCGGTCACCGGCACGCCCCATTTCTTGGCGGCGGCGGCTTCCAGCATCGAACGCGCGGAGGCGCCGATCTGGCGCATCGGTATCAGATAGTGCCGCGTGCTGCGCGACCCATCGGTGTCCTGGTTGCCGAACTTGACCTCGTCGCCATGCGCCTGCTGGACATGGACGCGCGACCAGTCGGCCTCCATTTCCTCGGCGACGATCAAGGGCAGGCTGGTGCGGACGCCGGTGCCCATCTCGGCGCGATGCGCCAGGATGGTGACGACGCCGTCGGGGGCGATCGCGACGAACACGCGCGGATCGACCACGACGCCGTGCGGCATCTTGCCGGCGCCGGTCTCATAGGCGAACGCCTGGCGCGTCATCACGGGTGCGGCGAGCACGAAAGAGCCGGCGATGCCGAGACCCTTGAGGATGCTGCGGCGCGACAGGTTCTCGACCTTCACGTGCTTCTCGAAGCCGCGAAGCTTGCGAGAATTAGTGGGGATATTGGTGCGAATGTTCATGTCACACCCCCGTCGATGCGAGATGGACGGCATTCTCGATCCGCTGGTAGCAGCCGCAGCGGCAGATATTGCCCGACATGGCTTCGCGGATCTGGTCGTGATTGGGTTTCGGGTTCTGGTCCAGCAGCGCCGCGGCCTGCATGATCTGACCGGCCTGGCAGTAGCCGCACTGCGGAACGTTGACCTGGCGCCACGCCTTCTGCACCGGATGGTCGCCGGTCGGGTGCAGCCCCTCGATGGTGGTGACCTCGCGGCCGGCCGCGTCGGAGACCGAGGTGATGCAGGCGCGCACCGCCTCCTTGTCGATGATCACGGTGCAGGCGCCACACAGGGCCTGGCCGCAGCCGAACTTGGTGCCGGTGAGGCCGGCTTCGTCACGCAGATACCACAGCAGCGAAAGATCCGGGTCGCCGTCCCAATTCTGTTCCTGGCCGTTGATTTTTAGCTTGATCATGGTCTGTCCTCGCTCTGCCTAAGCTGTTGACCGGTGCGGACAGGGCGGAACATCTTCCATTGCCTGCGACCGCGCTGATGTTTGTTTTTGCCAAGATATTCGTGAGCCAAATTGCCGTGCGCCAATGCCTTAACGTCAAAGCGTCTGCGCTTTGTTCCAAGCACTCCTCTCGCGTCTCGAGCGCCTTGCCCGGCGCAGCATGGTGAAGAGCTGCGATGTTAGCAGAGGCAGGCCGCCGGGTGACTTCACAGCCAGGTGTTTTGCATTTCCGTTTGGCGAAAGCAGGGCCGTGCACGATGCAGACATGACATCCGCAGGTGGCCATGCGATCGGCGACCGCACTGCCGTACCGTGCAGATCCGATGCACCGGGGGCTCCGGGGCTGGCCGGTTTGGGACCCCGTTCCGTGCCGAAACCGCAGGCATGGCATGGTAAGCATGGATGACAAAATCCCCGCCGCAATGCACAAGCCATCTTGCGGCAGGCCGATTTCGAGGCTATTGCCTTCCCTCTCAACGCTCCCTTCGTCTAGCGGTTAGGACGCGGCCCTCTCAAGGCTGAAACAGGGGTTCGATTCCCCTAGGGAGCGCCAACAAAATCAATCTCTTAATAGCCCGGCACCCGCTTACGTCGAATATGCGTTGAATATACATCAGCGACAGATGACGCACGCTGGCGACCGGTGAACGCGCGAAAACCCGGCCTTAAGACGTTCAATCCTGCCACTTTGGCGTAGCGCGTTTTCGCGTAGCGGTTGAAGATGACCGCTGAAATTCCGCCACCGGGCTGGATCGCCGGACGCATTTCCAGGATACCCGTCCGATCGATGACTGCGTGGAGTGGCTTCTTCGGAAGGCGTCGATTCGTGCTCCCGCGACCTGCGTGCCGTCCATCCCGCATGGCGCCCGTCCCTGCGCCTTGGCGCGCTATGCGGTGCTGCGCGCTGCATCTCACGCAATGGCTCAGCAATCGTGTGAAGACGAATTAAGGCCGGCGGGGGTGCCCGCCACGGTCGAGCTATGGCAAACAAGGCAAGTCTCAAATCCGCTGTAGCTAGGTCACGTGCAGACGACTCGCTTTTTCAGGCCTTCCTGAGGTTGCGCTTGATGGGCAATCGACATTTCTCGACGTGGGGCGGCAGGTGACCCAGGAACGGAAGCGGAATTAGCACGTTGCGGATTATGACACGATATTTCTTCGATTATCGCCCCTCGGACAGCGAAGCCGCGATCGACGAAACGGGGCACGAACTCGAAAGTCTCGACGCTGCACGAGCGATGGCTTTTGCTGCCCTCGGCGATGCAGCCTTCGACGAGGGAAGGGACGGACATGAGTTCCGTCTGACGATCGACATAAGAGACGGCTCGGAGGTCGTCGGCACCGCTACTGCGACTATCTCAACCACGTGATCCCGCAATGCATCAACGACTGATCGCGCGCTTGCAGGCAGTTTCTGGCCTTGCTCAGGAAGAGCTTGCTGTATTGAACGCACTTCCTCACACCGTCAGAAAGCTTGATGATCGAGAAACCATTCTGAAGGAAGGTGACGGGGCGTTTACCTGTGTCGTGCTCATTAGCGGCTTTCTATGTCGCCGCAAAATCGTCGGTGATCGAAGCCAAATACTTTCGCTGCACGTTCCGGGCGACATTCCCGATTTGATGACTTTGTACTTGCCGACGATGGATCACGATCTGATCAGCGTCGGGCAAAGCATCGTAGGGACAGTGCCGCACGCGGCGGTACGGACGATGTTCGACAAGCAGCCCTCGTTGGTCCATACGTTCTGGCGCGAGACACTTATTGACGCGGCAATCTTCCGGCATTGGGTCGGCAACCTCGGCGCCTTGGATGCCCTTCATCGCGTTGCACAACTGTTCTGCGAACTTGCCGTACGTCTTGAGTTTGTAGGCCTGCTCAACAGGGGCAGCTTTGCTTTCCCGCTGACGCAGGCAGATATTGGATCAGCTTGTGGCCTTTCGACAGTTCATACCAACAGAACGTTGCAGGCTCTTCGGAGGCGAGGGCTGTTAGAATGGCGTGGAGAGATGGTGACGCTTCCGAACCGCGGAGAACTGGAAGCGCTTGCTGATTTCAACGCTGACTATCTGCAACGAAGTTCGAAATCGGCGTAGTTGGTCTATGCAGGCGCCGCGAGAGGGTCAACGTCCACCCCAGCTTCTCGGAAAGGACTTCCACTGTACGTAATCGTAGCTACCGGTCCACCGAAGAACGATGCCATTGCATAGCTCGCATCTGAAGTAGTTAGTCGCAGGCCGCGATATTTGGCTGGCTTCGTGGACTGCGTTGCAGTCCGCACAAGCGAACACGACCCTGACAGGCCGTTCTGCGCCGGGCATCCTGGTTTTCTTGCAACTGGTGTCTGTCATCGGGGCGCCAGATTGGGCGGGGCCACAGTCTCTCCCGGAGAACGGCGGCCCCTGACCGCGCGATACGCATGACCGACGCCAATCCGCGCGGCTGGCACGATGATTGGTCGTAGACCGAGGGGCAGCAACGCAATTCAGTTCTTAACCTTGCTCATTGCGGTTAACGGGCGGACCGGACCGGCTGTCGCACAAGCGGTCATCGTTAGCTTTCGTTGCGAGGCTTTTCGCGCACTTGGCTGGCGATTAACCAATTTCTTCCATACTCCGTGGCCAGCCAGACCGGAGACGTGGAAGTGTCCTTCCAACTGACCGTCTTGAAAGTGCTGGCCGGCCAATCTGCCGGGCGAGCCTCCGTCGCCGACCTGCGGCACGCCGTTGCAATCTTGATGAATAGCGGCAAGGACTGGACCGATCGCATGAAGCGATTGGCCGAACACGCGCCGCACCTGAATATTTTCTCGGCCAAGTTCGTGCTGTGCGATGATGCGGGCTGGGAAATCACGGAAGAGGGAAGGCAGTTCCTTGTCGCGCTCGAAGCGGCGACTCTTCGAAAGGCGCTGCCGCTTCGACCAATCGATCCGTCACTCAGCGAACCCACTACGCAAGCGGCGACAGATGCGCCGAGATCATCTGATCTTCCCGGGAGACGTCGTCGTGATCGGCCGCGTTGTCGCAGCGGAAAAGAACGATCCGCTCGCCGCAGGGCGTAGAGCAATGCTCTGACTTGATGGCACGGGTGGCGCCATTGTCCATTCTTAGGCAGCGCGGCGGCCCGGCTGGGTAATTTCTTCGAGCAACTGATCTGGTACTCGATGCTCCTCTTCGATCCTCCGGCTGAATGGATCCCGCTCGTGCTCCAAACGCCGACAAATTCGTTCCCGGTCGAGCGCATCGTTGGGAACGAGGCAGATACGCTGACGTTGGCCTTCGTAATAGGCGTGGCCAGAGGATACCAAATGCCGCTGTATTTCTTTCATGTCTATCATGACGGCCCCAACCGCGACGAGGTTGGGGAGGAGCTTTCGGATCGCCACGCCGCCTGGAAGGAAGCCACGACGATGGCGGGGGAGACCCTGAAGGATCTCGACGGCCAGCTGAAGCCGGGACACGACTGGAGCCTGGAAGTAACCGACGCGTCGGAAAAGGTGCTCTTCAGGCTTGTGGTTTCTGCTGAAGACGGCGTTGACGCGTAAACGCCTGCTTCGGGCCTTTGGTGCTATGATTGACTTTTTGGATTGGGCGGCATTCTGCCTATATTGATACGTCGTTTGGGTCCAATCGCTCCAGCATAGCCGTTGCTCCTGTTGGAGCGAGAGAAACATACTCTGTGCGATGCCCTAAACGGAGGAACCCTGGCGCCATGGGGGACTTGGTGGCAGCTGGGAGCTAACGACAAGGACACCACCATGGCACGAGACGAGCATAACAAGGCTGCAGAACACCACGAGAATGCAGCGAAGGCGCACCGGTCCGCCGCTGACCATCACGGCAAGGGCGATCACGCCAAGGGCAAAGAGCACGCCTCCGCTGCCAAGCAGCATTCGCAGACCGCCCATCAGCACAGTGATGAGGCGCACTCCAAGAGCCAGCAGCAGAAGTAACGAATAGAAATAGGCCCGGCGGAAGCCGGGCCTATTTTTGTCGCTCCTTCAACGCAGCTGCTATGACCTATCTCCAGAGAGACTTTAGTCTCGCATTATTTTTTCAGCTGCCTTGGTTCTCACGTGGGTGAATAAGGGTCCACAGTATAACGTGCGATATAGAACGCATCCTTGGCTGTCTGGCAATTTATGTCCCATCACCGCCCGGCCCGTGGCTTATATCGGTGATGAGAACGCCCGCTTTGCGCTCCCGCCCAACAGAAACAGGGAACCGCGCAATGGCTACGAAACGAAACCGATTTAAGCAGACCCAATCGCTTGAGATCCGCCTGGCCGATGAGGCACAGCGCCTCCGCCTACAAGCTGACGTCCTCGCACCTGGGCGTGACCGGGAAGCCCTTTTGAAGAAGGCCAGACAGGCTGAAACCGGATCGCATCTGACCGAATGGCTACGATCCTCCGAGCTTCAACCGCCGAAGTGATCAGAATCGCCCGGGCTTGGAACGGTCGGGTCGCTGGATCATTGAAGGGTCATCATCGAACGGATGACTGAGAGCGCTTCATGCTCCTGCCTGATCTGAGCGGGTGAGCTGTGTGTGAGAAATGCGCCATTGTCGGCGCCGGGATACGTCACTTGCAACAGATGAAGATAGCCGCGACACGCGTTCAAGACGCGCGTGTTGTCCAAACTCAGCTAGTGCGATCCTCCGCATTTAACCTGGGGGCCTTTGAAACTAACTCCACGGGAGGAGTTATCCCTTATGCCGATGCTTAAATCACCATCTGCTGGCCCAATGAGCATGCAGCCTACCGAGCATAGCTCGACAGCGCCAACTCACCAGCTGGCGATGACGCCAACGGCCGGCGAACAACAGAAGACGCCACCACTGAAGAAACAAAAAACCAGGGCAGACGCCGTCCGCGCTGCGATCGCCAGGATCACGCGGCGTAATTCCCTGCGGACACAGCGTGCTGCACAGAAGCGCTAGTCGCCGCCAGCAAATTCCGCGTTCAATTGCTGGAATCGATCCTCCGATCCAGGTCGCGAAGGTACGACATGCCGTGCACTGTTAATCGGTGCTGGTCCCTCTCGCCAGCGATGTACAGTTTCATCAGATATCGGGAAAGCTGTTCACGGGATCCCTTCGTCTCGCAACGGTCGGCGAGCACGCCGTATATCCTTAGCGCGCGATCAACAGGAAGAATGTTCATTGGGTCAACTCTTGCGATCATTTCTGAAAAGGCAAGGTTCGCTGCTTCGTATTGTTCCCAAAGAATAGCCCGTCTCACGATATGATTTTGAGCGGGGCGTTCGCTATCGCTCTCCCAGCCACCAAGTCCACGGAGGGGGCATGGCAGCTCAGGATCGCGCGAGCCCGTCGCCAGCAAGCATTGTCAAATCCAGCGGCGCCTGCCGCCAAAACCGCCCCCGACCAATCGCAGGATCAGCAGAAGCACAACGGCTCCGATGAAGGCGTTGACGATCAGTGCAACGATGCCGACGCCAAGGTGGATACCGAGTTGCGGCATGAGCCAGTCACCGATGAACGCACCGACCAGACCGACGAGCAGGTCACCGATCAGGCCAAAGCCGCCGCCCGCCATGAGCCTGCCTGCTAACCAACCAGCCACGACGCCGACCACGAGGATGACGAGCAGACCTTGATTGGAGAGATGCATGACGTTGCCTTCCCGTAACTTGATGGTGAGCAATGCTGACTGCGGCCAATAGTTCCGTCACGATTGATGGTTTCAGTTGCGCTTGGTCCTTCCAGCACATCCTCACGCCGCGGCGAGCACGGCTCGCGCCGGCCGCCGGGTGATCATCAGTGACAGGACGGCCGCGACGATGCCCGTGACGCCGGCGATCATGAAGGCCTGCAGATAATCGCCCTGCGCCGAGCGCATGAAGTCGGCGAAGAACGTGGCGCAGGCGGCGCCGAACTGATGGCCTGCCACCACCCAGCCGAACACCAGCGGTGCGTTCTTGTGGCCGAACGCCTCGTCGATGCGCACGGTCGGCGGCACGGTCGCGATCCAGTCGAGCCCATAGAACACTGCGAACACCGACAGGCTGACCAGCGAGAAGTCCGAGTAGGGCAGGACGCAGCAACGATCACGCCGGGACGACGATATGGTCTGGTGCCATGCCCGCCCGGTGGCGCTCATGCATCGCGGTGTAGGCGGCCTCGATATGCCGGGTGAACCGCCTGGTGTCGAACAACGGTGCCGTTAGCCGATTGGCCGCCAGCCTGGTCTTGAGCGCAGCGAGCCTCGAAGGATCGGTCGCGAGATCGACCGCCATGCGCTCGTAGTCCTCCGGCGATTCCGCAATGAGCTCGGGCAGGCCGATCGCATGGAGCAAGCTCGCCGCGACACGACTGGCAAACGTGTCGCCGAGAATGGTCAGCACCGGCAGGCCGGCCCATAGCGCATCGCTGGCAGTCGTGTGGGCGTTGTAGGGAGTGCTGTCGAGGAACAGGCCGGCGAGGCGATGGCGTGCGAGATGGTCGGGTATCGACAGGCGCGGTGCGAACACAAGGCGCTCCGCAGCGACGCCACGCGTGACAGCCTCTCTTCGCAGATTTGCGGCGGCGCGGGCGTTGCCTTCGAGCAGCCACAACATGCTGCCCTCGACGCGGCCGAGAATCCTCATCCACCGATCGAACATGTCAGGCGTGATCTTGTGGTTATTGTTGAAGCAACAGAACACGAAACCCGTCGGTGCCAACCCGACCTCGCCGCGCGTAAACACGCGATCGGCAATGCCCCGGTTGTCGTCGTTGGCCTGATAGCTGTTGGGCAGGGCGACCACCTTTTCGCTGTAGAATTCGCGATGATGATCCGGGATCACGGTACGGTCGGCGATGACGTAGTCGATGAACGGGGCACCAAGCGTTCCCGGATAACCCAGATAATTGACCTGGATGGGGGCAGGCCGGCGGCCAAGCACTCTGGTGCGGGATCCCGCGGTAAAGCCCTTCAAATCAACCAGGATGTCGATTTCCAATCGTCTGATCAGGTCGGCGACCTCATCGTCGTTCATGTCCCGGACCTCGACAAATCGATCGAACGACACCTCCAGCCGACGGCGCATCTCCGTCGGGTCGTTGGGCGACCATGAGATTGCCACCGTCTCGAATTTCGACCGGTCGTGGCACTCGAACATTCCTGCCATCAAAACCGCTGTCGCGTGGTTGCAAAAATCCGACGAGAAATAGCCGATCCGAATTCGATCGTGATGGTAGCGCTCGCCCCGCCAGCGCTGTCTGTCAGACGGAGGATGATTCTTGGCGGTCCATCGCGTGGCGCAGAGCAGTTGGTCGGTGACCGATGAAGGAACGCTACAAAACAGGAATGGCGGCGTCGTCGCGTCCCGCTTCCTGATCGACTCGATCAATTGGCTGCACTCGGCATCGAAGTCGACCCAGTCGCACATGTGGGATTTGGCGTGCAGACGATAGCCTTCGATGTCGGCCTGGTCCGGTTTGAGCGCGACGGCCCTGTCATAGGCAGCGAGTGCCTCGTCATAGCGCGCCAGAGTAGATAGAACCTTGCCGCGGTTGGCGTAGGCAGCCGCATCGTCGCCCTTGTGCTGGATCGCCTTGTCGATGCTGGCGAGCGCCGCCTCATGATGCATGAGCTTCAACAGCGCCGTGCCGCGGTTGTTGTAGGCCTCGGCATAGTCGGGCCGCAGCGCGATCGCCTTGTCGAAACCTGCAATTGCCTCTTCGAGACGATCCAGTTTGATCAGCACGTTGCCGCGGTTGTAACACGCGCCGGCCAGTCCCGGCGCCCGGTCGTAGCTCGCGAGCGCATCATCGAACCTTTCGAGGTCATTGAGCACGTTGCCACGATCGTTGTGTGCACCGCCATCGTTGGGCTTCAGCGCGATCGCCCGGTCCAGGCTCGCCAGGGCCTCCTCGAGCCGCTCCAGCTTTCTCAGCGCGGCGCCCCTGTTTCGATGGGCATCTGCATGCTCGGGCACGAGCGCGATCACGCGATCGTAGCTTGCGAGCGCCTCCTCGTGGCGTCCAAGCTCGGCGAGCGTAAGTCCGCGATTGTAGAGTGCAGGCGCAAGGTTTGGCTTGAGCGCGGTCGCCCTGTCGAAGCTCGCGAGCGCGTCGTCGAAGCGACGCAAATCGCGCAGCGTGTTGCCGAGGTTGTTGTGCGCGTCCGCGACGTTGCCGTTGAGCCTGATTGCTCGCCGGATCAGGTCAACGCCGCGCTCGCTGCGGCCGGTCTGGGCGGAAACCAGGCCCAACAGATGCAGCGCATCGAAGTTGTCTGGTTGCTGTCGGAGCATGTCTTCGTAGATCTTCTCTGCTGCCGTCAGCTGCCCCCGCTGATGCAGCGCGACAGCCTGCGCGAAGGCGAGCTGCAAGGCGTTCGAATTGGATTTTTGAGGTTCGCCTGTATCGGGCATCCGACTTCTTCAAACGCTCCAGGTCCGATCCGGGGTTCCAAAAGCAGTTGCAACAAGCGGGTGAAATAGCCTCAGGTCTTGGCCCTCACGTGACCAGACATGTCAGATGCCCCGCGATGTGGATCGCCCGTCCATGAAAGGCTGAAAATTGGCAGATTGCCCTCGGTTGCGCAACGGGTCCCAGGAATAGTCGGGCAATAGTCGGGCTCAAACGGGTGGTCCTTGGCCGGCCTGCCGTCTGCAAGCCGTTTGATATCTGCTTTGCCTCGAAGCCAACCGGCGGACGGGGGACTCCCACTCGCAATGGGCGACCTGCGCGTCCGCCGGACAGCCGGGCTGCTTCTCAATCGGCGCCTGCTCACGCCGCGACGAGGACCGGTTGCGCCGGCCGTCGCGTGATCATCAGTGACAGCACGGCCGCCACAATGCCGGTCAAGCCTGCGATCATGAAGGCCTGCAGATAATCGCCCTGGGCCGAGCGCACGAAGCCGGCGAAGAACGCGGCGCAGGCGGCGCCGAGCTGATGGCCTGCGACCACCCAGCCGAACACCAGCGGCGCGTTCTTGTCGCCGAACGCCTCGTTGGCGATGCGCACGGTCGGCGGCACGGTCGCGATCCAGTCGAGACCATAGAACACCGCGAATACCGACAGGCTGACCAGCGAGAAATCCGAGTAGGGCAGGTAGATCAGCGACAGGCCGCGCAGTCCGTAATACAGAAACAGCAACTTGCGCGGATCGAAACGGTCGGTGAGCCAGCCCGACAGTGTGGTGCCGAACAGGTCGAAGAACCCCATCAGCGCGAGCAGGCTCGCCGCCTGCACCTCGACGATGCCATGGTCGCCGCAGAACGCGATCAGATGGGTGCCGACCAGGCCGTTGGTGGTGAAGCCGCAGATGAAGAAGGTGGCGAACAGGAACCAGAACGCCCGCGTCTTCGCCGCGCGCGCCAGGTTGCTGAATGCGGCGGTGAACGGATTGCCTTGCGCCGGCGGCGCGGCATGATCGGCATGCTGGCTGCCGTACGAGCGCAGGCCGACCGAGGCGGGCCGCTCGGGCACCAGAAAATACACCAGCGGAATCAGCGCCGCGCAGCACGCGGCCACCGTCAGCAACACCGGCTGCCAGCCGCCCCATTCCACCAGCGCCGCGAGGCCCGGCATGAAGATGAGCGTGCCGGTCGCGGTGCTTGCCGTCAGCAGCCCCATGACGAGGCCGCGATTGGTGGTGAACCAGCGATTGACGATGGTGGCGCCGAGCACGTTGGCGACGGCACCCGAGCCGATGCCGGAGAGCAGTCCCCAGCTCATGAACAATTGCCACGGCGCGGTCATGAAATAGCTCATGCCGGTCGAGGCCGACATCAGCACCAGCGCGCCCAGCACCGTGCGGCGGATGCCGAAGCGCTGCATCACGGCCGCGGCGAACGGGCCGGCGAGGCCGTAGAGGAAGATGCCGACCGCGGCGGATGAGGAGATCACGCCGACGTCCCAGCCGAAGGCTTTTTGCAGGGGCAGCATCAGCACGCCCGGCGTTGAACGCAGGCCGGCTGACGCGAGCAGCGCAAGGAAGATCACGGCGACGACGACGAACGCGTAATTCTGGCCGAACGGCCGTCTCGAGGTGGGGGCGGCTTGAATGGGGGTGTCTGGCATGTTACTTACCGGTACGTATTGCGATGGGCCGTGTATACGTACCGGTAAGTAACATTGTCAAGCGTGTCGCGCTGGGAGGATCCGGATGGCTGCCATGAAGAAATCAGTCGAACCGTCGGCGGAGCGCCCGGTCCGCGCCGCCGACCGGATCCGCGCCTCCGCGGCCGAGCTGTTCTATCGCGAGGGCATCCGCGCCGTCGGCGTCGACGAGGTGGTCGACCGCGCCGGCGTCACCAAGCCGAGCCTCTATCGCAGCTTCGCCTCCAAGGACGATCTCGCGGCCGCCTACATGCGCGACTACGAGGCGAACTTCTGGGAGAAGTTCGAGAAGCCCGGCGGCAAATCATACAGCGATCCGCGCGAGCATGTGCTGGCCTATATCCGCGTGCTGTCGGCCAACGCCGTGGCCGAAGGCTATCGCGGCTGCGGCCTCACCAACGCGACGGTGGAATATCCGGCGCGGGACAATCCCGCGCGGCAGGTCGCCGAAGCGCACAAGAAGGTGTTTCGCAAACGCCTGCGCGAGCTCGCAGCCGGCATGGGCGCGCGTCACCCCGCGGTGCTCGGCGATGCGCTGCTGCTGCTGATCGAAGGCATCTACGTCACCGGCCAGCAGTCGGAGGAGGGGCCGGCGCAGTCGGCGCTCGCGGTGGCCAAGCTCGTGATCGATGCGAGCGTGGCGAAGGCGTGAGGCGTGGTGTCCCGTCCGCCATTTAACCAAGTGAAAGCGCGGGTTTGGTAAGCCCCACCCCATATATGTAGACTTGAGATTTTAAGTCTGTTACCCCACGCCAAACTGGTGTGGACCAAGCGTATGTGGAAGCCGCTACTCGCCTGCCTGATGACGTTTTTCGTCGCTCTTCCAATGTCCGGCGTCTCCGCTGAGGCGCCGAAAGCGCTCGACGTTGCGCGGAGCAATATCGTCGCCGCGCCGCGCGGCGAACGGTTGCTGATGCTGCTGAACCTGCAGCCGGATCGCGACAAGCTGCGCGCTTTGCCCGCCGATGATGTCAATTCGACCTTGGTCGAAACGGGAAAGCGCTACGTCTCCGAGCTGTTGAACGACGAGCGCTATCGGAGTTTTTCGACTGTCGAGGTCATCTTCGCGCTCGTGACAAGCATGGACGAATACGCGCGCCCCAACTACGGCGGGATGGTCAGGATTGGAACAGTGTCCTTCAAGCGGGAAGGGACCGATATCAGCGTCACAGCGACCAACCTCGACCCGAAGACCCTCCGCTAATTTCAATCTCAAAGGACCGGTTAATTGGCGGAGCTCCCATCCAGAGGTTTGCGCTCGTGGAAGGCGCGGACGGTCATCGTTCTGCTGGTCGCCGCAGTCGCGGGCGTCGCTGTCATCGGTCCGCGCGTGTACCCGAAACTGCGCTACTACGTGAGCATCCTGAAGGCGATGCCGGGGGAGCAGTTGAGACAGTCGGCCGTGCTCGCCAACCTCCAGGCCGAGCATGCGAAGCGGGCTTCTGAGCTGGCCGCCATTCAAGCAGCGCAGTCAAAGCAGAGCGCGGAGATCAAGGACGAGATCTCGGACCTTCGCGAACACCTATCAGACTTGAGGACGGATACCGCGGACTCCGCGTCGTCGAATGCTATCCAGGGAAGCGCGCATCAGCTCGGTGAATGGGCATTTTTGAACGACGTCGATGTCTATCAGAAGGCCGGCCTCCTCGAAGTCTACGGCGGCACGCTGACGCAAAAACGTAGCGGGCCGATCGGAGTGAAATCCGCGGTCCTGACCACGACCGCGCGCAAGTCGTGGCTGGCCTGGTCGCCGGACAACACTCCTGCGATCAACGCCAAGCAGATCGAGGTCGAACTCGACAGCGATACCATCCGGGCCGGAACCCTCACCGTCGGCCTGATCCTCGATGATTACACCTTCACCGGATGGTCGGTGCGTCTGGGTCCGGATATGCCGCCGGATCCCGCCCTCAAGCCGGCAGATGTTCCGTCAGATCTCGCCGGACCTGTCGAGAAGGCCGGCACGCCCGGGCAATTGCGGGGGGCCGGCAACGGCCGCTACGTCGCACCCTTGCCGAGATCGGTGAGAACGGTGCTCGCTGGCGCTTCGGGACACAGCGTCAGGTCATGGGTCGTCATTCTGGATGGCGCCGGGCCAGGCGAGCTTGCCATTCGACGCCTCGCCTTGACCGCATCGGATACCGCGACATCCGACGCCGCGGCCTCGAATATCTCCGGGAAGGTCGTTGGTGGACTGGCCACCGCCGGGCAACGCATCGAACTCGTCCTTGAAGACAATCAGACGCGATCGACCGAGCTTGGGCTCGATGGCAGTTTTGCATTTTCGGATGTCCCGACGCGCCTTGCGGCATCGTTGCGGTACCGGTTTGCGGATGAGGACTATTATGCGTCGCTCGGACGCTGGTTTCGCCCGCTGTCCGGCGCCATGGTGGTGGACGTTCCGGTCCGCCCGGAGTTCGACAACCCCGGCCGCAAGGAACCGAACGCCGCGGAAACGGACATCAAGTCCGAGTTCGACGTCGACGACCAGAAGAATCTGACCATCTTCCACTACGCGAAGCACCGCCGCACAGTATGGCCGGGCGGTCCGGGATTTCCCCGCGAGTTTGCCGGCCGGGCCTTCGCCAACAATTTCGGACACCTCGACCGCGATCGCGCATTGGATAACCGCGACCGCTGTCTCCGCATTGCAGCAGTCGGCGGCAGCACGTTCGTCGCATTGCAGGTCAAGGCCACCGAGAAATTCAACGTGGTGCTCGAGGGTGAACTCGGACGGCGTCTGGGTCGCTGCGTCGAGGTCATTTCCGCCGGGCGTGACAATGGCGATCTTGCGGCCAACTACCGCGTCATCCGCGACTACATCATGAAGTTCGACCCGGACGTCGTTCTCATCGAGCAGATGAGCGGGCTCGCGACGCAGATGAACCCCAGGATTCTGAAGAGCACGCTCGGATGGAGCTATGAGCACAACGTGCTCGACGACTTTGATCTCGGCGCCAACGGCGCGTTGACATTCCGGCCATGGGATCCGAGCTGGGCGCTGGACGCCGTCGCCCCGACCAACGAGCAGCTGATCAAGGGCCTCGGCATCTTCGAGAGCTTCAGTATTCCCTATGCGGATTTTGCGCCTGAGGCCAAGGCATCGTTCGATCTGTTCGCGGCCATCACAAGGAAGCTGAGCACCGATTATCCAAAGACGCGGTTCGTCCTGACGACCGGTCATGATCAGGCTGTCTGCCGCCGCAGCAACAATTGCGACGGAACGTTCGCGATGCCGGATGGTCGCACCGTCCGCAAGGGCACCGCGCAACTGCTCGAGAACTTCGCCAGGCTGTGCGAGCAGGCGTCGATCGACTGCGTGCAACCCCCGATACCGCCGGCGGAAGAGAACCTGACGTATCAGCACGATGCCCATTATTCGGTTCGCGGACATCAATGGTTGGCGTATCATTTCGCGGACCAGCTCGCCGCGATGCTGTCCAGGCCGCGTTCCGGAATCACCAAATGATGCGTCGGGCGCTGGCCATAGGCCTTGTCTTGATCGCCGCCGGCTCGTCGTCTTTTGCTGCGCAATTCCTTGCCGCGGATATCCGCCCGCTGCCTTACCCGTTCGGCAATATGATCACGTTCTCGAGCGACGTCGACTATCAGACGCCGTGGGAGGGACATGCGATCCACCGCTACCTCAACGAAGAGCTCGGGCTTCCCATCACCGACAGCTTCTGGATCAGCAGCTCCACCGGTGGCGACAACGTCAGCGCGCTGTTCAAATCCTACATCGGTCTGAGCACGCAGCCGTCGCGTGTCGGGCGGCATTCCGTTTACGGCTTGCTGCTTCGGCAATGGCATCGCGGCAACATCGATACGATCCATTCATGGTCCGACGACATGCTCCCGCAGTTTCGGCGCGTCTTGCCGGAGCCATTGCCGCTCTCGGTCGGCGGAATCTCGCTGGACCTGAAGGGGGCCGGCGAGTGGATGCGCGCGTTCGAAGTGGTTGGCGGCAAGGACGCGCGCGGATACCAGCAATTGCGGATGATCTTCGACCGCGATCCGCCGGCTGACCTGGTCGTCGAGGCGCAATTCGCCGACGGCGCGACCTATGTGTTTCCCGCCGAGACCACGGCACGCTTTCGGATGAGTTCAGGCAAGGCGCCGTCGGCAGCGCCCACCTCGGTCACCATCATCCTGAATGAACCCTGGCCGGTCGGCGTCATGCCGGGGCGGGACGGCCCGTTTCCGGCCTTGACGGGGCTGCGCATCAAGTCGGGTTCGTGCGGCGATTCCTGTGCCGTCAACCTGGTCGCGATCGAGCGCGACAATTTCAGCCGCTGGTCGGTGCTGGCCGAGAAGAACCTGGTCGATCTTCTCAACATCCGCCCCTCGTCGTTCACCTCGCATGGCGGTCTGAGCTATCACCCGTCATTCGAGGGACCAGGGCCGCACTACAAGCCGGATTACAAGCTTGGCGCAGACGTCCGGCAGGAGTCGATGGGGCTGGCGGGAGCGGCGGGCACGCACGGCTATTATGCCGACATCCTGAAGCAGACGGGATTCCGAAGCGTCACGTCAATCTGGAACGGTGACCCAAGCGAGACGTGGTCATTCCACCGGGGCGTCGCCCCGCTCGCTTCGGTCTTCCCGGGATTCTACGCGCTTGCGAAGAGCCACGTCAGCTTTGGCGATGTGACCAGTGAAACGATTGACGCGTCGAAAGCCGCGCTCGCGAAGCTTGATCCCCGGCTCGAGGACTTCGATCTCAAGGCCTATGTCTGTACGGTGAGCATCTATTGTCGCGAAGCGTCACAGGGATCCACCGCGGGGGGCCAGATCGCGCTTGGCCGGCATCTCATTGCCAAGGGCGCCTCGGTTCAGCACCATTGGTATACCCATTTCGGCACCGTCCGTTTCGACCCGACGTTCACGGCGACATCGGAAGCGCCTTTCCCTCCGGTGGCCATGCAGGAGTTTCGCAACCTCGCACTTGACTACTACAACCCGACCGGCGAGCTGCCGGAAGCAAAGCGCGTGTGGGTGCCGCCGAGCGCGGTCTGGTCGAACTACCGGATCGTGCATTCCCAGATCGCAGAGCACGTCGCGGTGAATCCGGACACCTCCGCCGTCGACATCTCGTCGTTCGTCGACAAGGTCCTGCAGGAGAAGCTGCCGGACCCGAACGCCGGCACCCGCGATCTGCACGGCATCACGATCTACGTCCCGAACGCCGATCGCGCGACCGTCTCGATCGACGGCAAGCCGATCACGTCCTTCACGCGAAACCCCGCCGACGCAACCGGCCGCGAGAGCATCACGATCGTCGACGACAACACGCCCACGACATTCTTCAACAGGCTGCCGCTGGAACGATCGGGCGAAACGAAGGTCGCGGGCGGCACGTACCAATGGCAGGCTTCGGCCGGTCAGGCGTCCGAGGCGCCGCCCGCCTATGCGAAGCTCACGGCAGCGTCGCGCGAAGCCTCGCTCACATTGGTGCCCGGCGACCTCAAGCTTTTCAACATCACGCATTTGTCCTGGTCCTACCGGATCCACAGGGACGACGGCAGGATCGCGAAAGCAAAGCTGGCGCTCGTCTGGCGCACCGAAGCCGGCGCGATGGTTTCGGTCGCCGAAGGCTCCGGCACAAGGCCGCCGGAGGATGCCGACACCGGGCGATGGATCAAGCCGTTCGAGCGCGACGGCAAATGGCACGCGGTGACCGTCGCGCAGCACGATTTTCTCTGGAAGCCGGGCTTCGAGAAGTGGCGCGTTCTGCCGCTGGCGCTTGGAAAAATCCGCTCCGTCGAGATCAGGCTGATCGACGCGGAGCCGGGGGACATCCTCGAGATCGGCGCCATGCAGGGGCTGCGGCCGACCGGCAACGCGGTTGCCGCGGATCGCAGCCTGCTGATTGCGGGGCAGGTCGTAGCAGCATCGGGCGGGCCGCAGCAGGGCGTCGAGATCACGCTGCGCAATGAGGATGGATCGACGCGCACCACGGCGAGCGATGCGGGCGGCTATTACATCCTCGGCAAGGTCAAGCGGGATTCGCTGGTTTCGGTGAGCGCCAGCACCGCATCCGGTCCTTGCGCGCCGAAGCGCGGCGCCGAGCTCGAGCTCCGCCAGGACGAGGCCGAGCTCGACTTCGATCTGTCCGCTTGTGCGAAGAAGGAAAGCGTGACCGCCTCGCAGTAGCCGCCGTCCGGCAAGCCGCGCCAACGGTTCAGGACCAGCGTCGAAACACCAGGCTGGCGTTGACGCCGCCAAATCCAAAGCCGTTCGAGATCGCGTGTTCGATGGCCATCGGCCGCGCGATGGTGGCGACGAGGTCGATGCCCTGCGCGGCCGGATCGGCATTCTCCAGGTTGAGCGTCGGCGGCGCGACCTGATCGCGCAGCGCCAGGATGGTGAAGATCGCCTCGACGCCGCCGGCAGCGCCAAGCAGGTGTCCGGTCGCCGACTTGGTCGCGCTGACGGCAACGCCTCCCTCGCGCCCGAACACGCGCTTGATGGCCTCGAGCTCGGAGAGATCGCCGACCGGCGTCGAGGTCGAATGCGCGTTGAGATGCTGGATCTCACCGGGAGGCAACTCGGCCTGCCGCAGTGCCGCTTCCATGGCCCGTCGCGCGCCGTCGCCGTCCTCGGGACCCGCGGTGATGTGATAGGCGTCCGCGGTCGTGCCGTAGCCGGTGAGCTCGGCGATCGGCTTCGCGCCGCGCCGCAGCGCGTGGTCGAGCTCCTCGATCACGAGCACGCCGGCGCCTTCGCCCATCACAAAGCCGTCGCGGTCGCGGTCGAACGGCCGCGACGCCAGCGCCGGCGTGTCGTTGAACGAGGTCGACAGCGCCCGCGCCGCCGCAAAGCCGCCGAGGGCTACGGGGTCGATACAGGCCTCCGCGCCGCCGCAGATCGCAACATCAGCCTCGCCCGCCCTGATCAGCCGCGCGCCGTCGCCGATCGCCTGCACGCTCGCCGCGCACGCGGTCACCGGCGCGCCGATCGGCCCCTTGTAGCCGTAGCGGATGGTGATGTGCCCGGCCGCGAGATTGGCCAGGAAGGAGGGAACGGTGAACGGCGACAGCCGGCGCAGCCCGCTCGTCTCCGCGGTGCGCACGGCGTCCGCGATCGCGGGAAACCCGCCGATCCCGGATGCGATCACCGTCGCGGTGCGCGCCTGCGCCTCGCTCGGCATCCAGCCGGCCTGCGCCACGGCCTCGCTTGCTGCGAGCAGCGCGAACAGGATGAACCGGTCCATCTTCTTCTGGTCCTTGCGCGGCGCCGCCAGATCAGGATCGAACCCGCCCTCAGCATCGGCGGCCTTGCCAGGCACCTGTCCCGCGACCCGCCCCGGCAGCGCCGCCGCCCAAGCCGGCAATGCAGTGAGCCCGGACCGCCCCGCCAGCAGCCTCGACCAGACCAGTTCGGTGCCACAGCCCAGCGGGGACACCGTCCCCAGGCCCGTCACAACAATTCGACGCATGGTGCTCCTGTCGCGCCCTTCGTGCGAACCGGGGTGGCCGGGACGCGAGATCGGCCGGGCGTCGGGTCGGTTTTATATGTTGAATGTCATCTATGATCTTGACCGGTCGGACGTCAAGGTGCGGCGTCACGCCGCTCGCGGGGGCTTCTGCGTCTCCCGCAACGCTGAATCCGGCGACATCGTCACTACAGTGGCAGTGCACTCACTATTTGCATCGTAGTCATCCCGCCTCGTCCGTGTCGTCATCCTCGACTAGCTTCTTTCAGGCCAAAGCAGTCGGGCATGAGTGCGAAAGAGGCGCGACGCAGTTCCTACGTCAATGCGATCATGGATCACAATGCTGGCCCGGATGACTTTCCCATAGAGGATCTCAAAAATCTCTAGACCCTCGTTAGGAAGTCAGCATCGGTCATCCTTGGTTCCACCGACAGGCATGATAGCTTATTCTAGCGCCTCAATTACCGTGTGGACCTTCGCATCAGCCGCCTCGACTACCTTGCCGGCTTTCAGTGGTCCAGTAATTGAAAAAACATACGCTGCACTTTCTCCTCTCGGAAACAATTCAAAATAGATCGGGACTCGTTCGCTCTCAACTAAGACCTCAACAAGCACTCCTTGCGCGATGCGTTCGCCAGGATTTCTCAGATTGTCGGTTCCACCGCCCGTACATTTCTTGCAGTAAAACGAATAAACTTTCGACCAAAGCGCGGGAATGTCCCATTCGCCCGGAACTATCAGCATCGTTCCGTGCAACTCGCCAGATCGCCACACTGTTGCTCCTAGGCCTATCTTGGGGTCGGATTGAACTTCAATTTCCGTAAGACCTACCTTCGTTAGCAGTTGTTTGAGAATAAACGAGACCTCCGCCCGGATTTCTTCGGACTCCGCATCCGGGATGACCAATGGATTGGTCTCTCCTAAACAACGCCATTGGGCTCCAATCTCCTTAAGACTATTCAAGGCGGCATTGCCGGATATAGATTTTGAGGCCGTATTGGCCACATCCGTTACACGTATGTCGATAGCTGCGTTTTCGGTGCTCGATGGGTCATGCCATGCTCCATCGCTTTTTCGTTTATGAGACCAACCGCCTTTGGGTGACGGTCCCACTTCCGTGTAGTTAGAATCCACCGCGGCTCGGATTTGATCTTCATACCCCGCTATACCGTCAACTACGGTTGTGAGGGCGTACACGAGCTTGTCCCAAGCCTCCACTCTACGAGCCGCCTCCTCCTTTGCGACTGCTATCCAAACGCTGCCCAGAACCGCATAGTTAGGCGCGTTAGAGACGGACGTATGGGCGTACCCAATCGCCCCTTCCAAGGTACTATAAAGCGTATCCAACTCGTCGCTGCCGTTTGAGCTAAGATACTGTTCAAGCGCGGCTTGTATGTCCTCAGCCGGAGGCAACGATGGGCTCTTTACAAAGCAGGGTAAACTCAACCCCTTCAAAACGTTCGCTCCCGTCTCCATGGGAATACGTTTCGCTATTTCAAACGAAACGTCAGTCCATGATTTGCCCGGACAGGGTTTAGTCTGCGTAGAAGCAGGCGCCGGCTTTGTATATCTGTATCGTTCGCATTCATTTGATCGGTAACAGAGAAGCGTCCCAACGAATTCGCCTCTAAGATTGAATACCCGACCACCTTCGTCATACCGGAGGATTAGGCCATTGACGTTGATCTCATATTTGCGTGGATCGCCCGGTAACCCGTTCATTATGTGGGCATCACTCGGCTGAATATTGGGATGTCCGTAGCTCCATGCTTGCATGCTCTGGTAACCGTCGGGGAAGTCCGGGCTGCTTCTAATATACGAAATTCCGTAGCAGGCCGCCGGATCAATTCCCGGTAGTGCAATGCGATCATTGATATCATTTGCTGTTCGAAATTGAACGCTTGCAACCCCGGAGTACTTTTTCGGATTCGTTACTTGAGGAGCGGCACCGAGCCAGTTCTCAGTCTTGAATTTGCCATACAAGTAATCCCTCCAAGAGTTGGCCGGATTGCTGAACGGACATTGAGAGTTGACGGTGAATCGATAAGGCTCTGCGGCACGGGTTGGAGAAAGTGCAGCGATGAGCAGCGAAATCATTGTGCCCACAAATTTGATGCATCGCATGGTGGCTGTGGCTCCTCCTAAACGGTAATGATGGCTGGAACCAATATCTCTCTACCCGGCACTCGATGGACTTAGTTAGGGGCGTTGAGGCAGCTCAATAACGTCTCTAAGAACAAACGGGGAGCCCGGCGCTGAATTAGGCGGTCCAAGGTACATCCAGTGCCGAGTATCGACTGGGGGAGTTGGCTCGCCGACACCTGCTTTGTATGATCCCTCAAGCATTCGGCGCAGCGACTCGATGTCTTCCTGCTGTTTGACTCGTTCGAGATGAGCCTGCCACTTTGCACGCTCATCATCTATCACGCGGCCCTGCTCCTTCACTCGCTCCTGTCGAATTGCTTGTATTTCCCTTACCTTCATCGCTTCCGACATGGCGACCTTGTAGAAGGTATCGGTTGCAATGGCTCTATAGATCATTCCATCCTTCCCCCGATGTGCAAATGCATATCCGTAAACGGATTTGTGGCCATCGGCGCCCGGTAACAAGACATCGGGTGACGAAGCTAGGCTAACGATAAGTGTCCGCCTAAAATCTGGACCTGTGGCGAGCGGCTTGAATATCTTTACGATGCGCTCCGTAGTATTTTCGTTGTGGTCGACCAAAATAAAGAACAGAACTCCGTTGTTCTGTTTGGCAGCATTATGCACGTCGTCATCGAATGATTTGAATCTTGTCCAAAACGCGCGCGTAAATCCATCATCGATGATTAGCTCTTGCCAGTCTTTGACGTTGCCTGCTTGATCTCCATGCAGCCCAACGTTTGGAGGCTCCGCGAAGGCCGAAAAGCCAATGAACGATATAAGTGCTGCAGAAATGAAAGATTTGGACCATCTCATTGCCTGCACCCTCCACGGCATGGCGGTACCAATATCACTACAGATTGTGGCCTGAAATTACGTGTTTATCAATGGCGAGCCTGTAAGGCTTTAATCCTTGCTTCGTGGCAGCATTAGAGAGCTGAACTCAACGAGAGCAAATACTGGAAGGTGAACCCAGCCGACCAAAGATGGCTTGCGGTGCAATTTTTTGCCCACCACTGACGACCCTTCCAATCTCTTTCCAGCCGTTGCCAGCTGAGTAGTGCAAGGATCGCGATGATCCGGTCCTGCTCGGCCCTGCCGATACGCGCCCTGTCGAAGCCGAGAGCTCCATGGCGACTTTGCCGATCGCGACTTTTTGGTTACTCTTGAGGTAGTCGACGATCGTTTCCTGCCACGCATCGGTTTCATAACGTGCATTCTGCGGGGGTTTAATCGTTGCCTGCTCGAACTGCCGGACCGGCCACCACGGCTCTCCGACCCGGTACAGATGTGTCGCTTCGGCGAACAACTGGTCGTGGTCTTTCGTCAGAGTTACGGTGGCAAGGCACTCAAATATCTGTCGTGCCTTCGATCCATCTCAATCGCGGCTTCGGTTCAACGCCCGCGGGGCGGATGATGCTCGGATGATCCCTCAGTTGCACATATAATTGGTGCCCCGTCACCGTAGTAATCACTTCATCCCTTCGAGTAACCTCCGCGCTTCCCCCAACAACACCTGAATCTGCCTTCGCTCGGCGATCGCATCCCTGGTGAACGAGCCGTGCTTGCGCGCGTTCTGGTTTGCCCTTGGCGCGCCGGATCCCGGTGCGCCGCCGTGCATGCGGCAGCGCGTCTTGCCGTGCACCGCCGGCGCGCGGCACGCGCCGCCGCGGCGGGTCTTGGCGCCACAGCGCAAGCTTGCCAGCATTGGGCCCGTGCTTCTGATGTGATCGTTCATGCCTGTGCGTCCCGCCTCGCATCTGCGGAATAGCGCCGTCGCCCGGAGCCCGCGATCTTCGGCGCCTGTCGCGCCGCGAAGCCGACCGGCTCATCACCATTAACACCGTTGAGGGTATTATAGCATCTTCAAGCGCGGCCATTGGCCCAAAAGCAGGCGCGCCAGAAAAGCAAAACCCTAAGCTGACTGACAGAAAGCAATCCGAGTGGATTAAACGAATCGCTCGGGGCCTGGTGCTGATGAGAGCGGAGAGCTATTCGAGAGTGATTTCAAAAGAAATAGTGACATCTAAGGAAACGTCCCTGAGGCCGTAACAGCCGTAGTGGTTGTCGGCAGTTGCACCGGCAATACTGCGAGCATTGCAGTAATGACGCTTCTCGCAATGCCGAGCGTTGCAATCGACTCTTCGGTCGTCAATACGACCTCAGGATGGATAAGCGGGTTACGGTGCAAATCGGTCATCTGCTTTAGCGCCGCGAGAATTTTTTCATCGCCCTTCTTCGACTGCTTCAAGGCATTCAGATACACGCCAATGTTCCTGACCTTGGGCGGAGCGGCGCCGCCCGTGACGTGAGTGTAATACTTGCGCAGAACGGATTCCGTTACGCGAAACGCATGGAAGCCGCAGGCAGTAGGAACCTCGTATGCCAAAGCCCGCGCAGCTTCTCGCGCATCGATCACCGCCTCTGGCACTTTCATTGCCAGTTCCGAGGGGAATATGGTCTCTCCCGCTGCCAGCAGCGCATACATGTCGTAGCCGCCGTGCTGCGTCACTAGGTAGGTGTTGAATGATCCGAATTCAGCTAGCAGAACGGTCTTATACTGGCTGTAAGTGTTCCTGATATTCCAGAGCGACCACCGGTCGACCTTGTCCGCTAGTCCTTTGGCAGTCTCTGCATTGATCTTAGAAAGCAGAGTTTGCGAAAGCGGATACGATGAACGCAAATATTGCGCATACACACTGCCGGCCAGACCATTGATCGCACCTGCGCCGATAATTAGGGTGACGTAGATGTCCTCGAGCTTCGCGTCTGCGTCAGGGAGGCGAGAGAGTCCTTCAAGTTGTTCTGCCAACTCAAAAACATACGGTAGTGAAAGTCGCAGCATTTTGCGCCCGTCCGGGTTGCACGATTCTCTCATGCTAGCACCGCGCTACTGGGTACAATATCCCCATTTCTGATGTGACCACTCATGCCTGTGGGTCCCGCCCGGCGTCGGCGACATCATGCCGTCGCCCGGCGCCCGCGGGCCTCAGTGCCCGCGCCGCGGCGGTCGGGGTCTGGTCCGAGACGATCACGTTCGCATGCTGGGTGATGGTGCCGACGATGGCGTTGCCGCCGTCCTCCACCTTCACATTCTGCACGGTGATGGCGGGCTCGCGCTGGCTGCGGTAGCGGGTCAGCGCGTCGATCTGGGCGGGAAAGGTGCGGGTGAGCCGGCCGAGCGCCCGCGCAGCGCTGTCGTGCTGGGCGAGGTCGTCGGCATGCGCGAGGTGATGGGCGCAGCGCATCGCCATCACATGCACCGACACCATCTGCGCCACCAGCATGGCCTCGATGGAATCCCGCGGGCCAATGCTCTTCACCATCGAGATCATGAAGGCGAGGTTGAGCTCGCAGGGCTTGCCGCCGCTGACGCTGGCCTTGACCAATTGCCGCAGGATGCCGTCCATCGCCTCGCGATCGGCGGCGCCCAGCGCGTTCGCCATCAGCGCTTCGCCGAGCTTCCGGTCGGGATGGTCGATCGCGTATCCGCGCCGCGAGAGCTTTATGCGCGGCGTCGCGGTGGCTTGGCTCTGGCCGGTTGCGGCGGGCATCGTCGGCACGGTGATGTCGGGTGCAGTCGTCATGTCGATGGTCTCCAGAACGCGCGCGGCACGCGCAGGCGATCGCTCGCTGCGGGCGCCGGTGCGATGTCGATTGTGGGGAGGGGTTTTGGTCGCAAGCGCAATCGTCGCGCCCGTTGTTGCGGGCGAGGGGCGCTTGCACGATTTCGGAATATTGGAAATGTACCCCTGAGTTGCCCGACGTGTCAAGGTGCCACGTCGAGCGCCGGCGGCCAGCCGCTTACTGTGCATGGGGTTGTTTTCGATATTTTGGCTGCGCGCCCCCGCGGCGGGGAGTTCCGCCACCGTTAGGCGCAGTCATGCCGGCACGGCACGGCGATAGCCGTGCTTTCGGGTACCGCGCGCCGGCTGGATCATTATACTGCCCCGAACGTTGCGACCAGGCGCGGCCTGACAGATGAGCGAGACCCGATGAGCGAGACCATTGGCTTCCCCGATCCCGACCTCGATCTGTCCGATGGTTTCAAGCCGCATACCTCGCATTGGGGCGTGTTCTCGGCGCGGCTCGGCCAACAAGGTCTCGAAGTCCGGCCCTATGGCGGCGATCCCGATCCGAACGGCATCATCAACAACTTCCCCGGCGCGCTGCGCCATCAGGCGCGCATCGCCCAGCCTGCGATCCGCCGCGGCTGGCTCGAGCGCGGGCCCGGTCCCGACGATCGCCGCGGCCGCGATGAGTTCGTCTCGGTCAGCTGGGAGCAGGCGCTCGACCTGCTCGGCGGCGAACTCGGACGGATCCGCGACACGGTCGGCCCCGGCGCGGTGTTCGGCGGCTCCTATGGCTGGTCGAGCGCGGGCCGCTTCCATCACGCGCAGAGCCAGGTGCATCGCTTTCTCAACATCGCACTCGGCGGCTATGTGCGTTCGGTGAACACCTATTCCTCCGGCGCGTCCTCGGTGCTGCTGCCGCAGATCCTCGCCGGCTACGAGGACATCACCAAGCGCAACGTCACCTGGGAGCAGATCGCGGCCGAGACCGACATCGTGCTGGCGTTCGGCGGCATGGCGCTGAAGAACTCCATGGTGGCGGGCGGCTCGATCAGCAAGCATGTCGAGCGCGGTGCGATGGAAGCAGCGCACCGGCGCGGCTGCCAGTTCATCCTGGTCAGCCCGCTGCGCGACGATCTGCCGGTCGAGGCCGGCGCCGAATGGCTGACCGCATTGCCCGGCACCGACACCGCGCTGATGCTCGGCATCGTCCACACGCTCGTCAGCGAGGACCTGCACGACCAGGCGTTCCTCGATCGCTACACCGAGGGCTGGCCGGTGTTCCTGCGCTATCTGACCGGCGAGAGCGACGGTGTGCCGAAGAGCGCCGAATGGGCCGCCGCGATCTGCGGCATCGACGCCGGCACGATCAGGACGCTCGCGCGGCGGCTTGCCGGACGGCGCGCGCTGATCACCGTGTCGCACTCGCTGCAGCGCGCCGAGCATGGCGAGCAGCCGGTGTGGATGGGCATGGTTCTGGCGGCGGCGCTCGGCCAGATTGGGCTGCCCGGCGGCGGCTACGCCTATTCGCTCGGCGCAATCGGCTATTACGGGCGTCGCGTCAACGCGGTACCCGGACCGACGCTGGGGCAAGGCCGCAACGGCGTCGCCGACTTCATTCCGGTGGCGCGCATCGCCGACATGCTGCTCAATCCCGGCACCACCTATCGCTACAACGGCGAGACGCGAACCTATCCGGATATCCGCCTCGTCTATTGGGCCGGCGGCAATCCGTTCCACCATCACCAGGACCTCAACCGCCTGCGCAAGGCGTTTGCGCGGCTCGACACGCTGGTCGTGCATGAGCTCGCCTGGACCGCCTCCGCGCGCCACGCCGACATCGTGTTGCCTGCGACCATGACGCTGGAGCGCGAGGACATCGGCTATTCCACCAACGATCCCTTGATGGTCGCGATGCACCGGATCGCCGAGCCGTTCGGCCTCGCCCGCGACGACTACGACATCTTCGCCGATCTCGCCGAGCGGTTAGGGGCCCGCGAGCCGTTCACCGAGGGGCGCACGTCGCGAGAGTGGCTGGGGGGGCTCTTCGAGCCG
>NZ_BOVL01000059.1:111299-156585 GCF_019972155.1 Bradyrhizobium sp. RD5-C2
GCGGGCTCGAGGCACCTGATTTCGAGGAATTCTGGGCGCGCGGCAGCCTGGTCGTGCCGCAACATCTCGACGACGGCGGCTCGCTGCGCCGTTTTCGCGAGGACCCGATCGCGCGGCCGTTGCCGACACGAAGCGGCCGCATCGAGATCTTCTCGCAAAAGATCGCCGATCACGGCGATGCCGATTGTCCCGGCCATCCGGTCTGGCTCGAGAAGACCGATACGCCAAAGCCGGACACGCCGTGCTTCCTCGTCGCCAACCAGCCGGTGACGCGCCTGCACAGCCAGCTCGACTTCGGCGGCCACTCACTGGATGCCAAGCATCGCGGCCGCGAGGTCGCGCGCATGAACCCGCGCGACGCCAAGGCACGCGGCATCACTGAGGGTGACATCATCCGCATTTTCAACGCGCGCGGCGCCTGTCTCGCCGCGGTGCATGTCACCGACGGCATCGCGCCCGGCGTGGTCCAGCTGCCGACCGGCGCCTGGTACGATCCGATGGACCCCGAGGAGGAGGCGCCGCTCTGCGTGCACGGCAATCCGAACGTGCTGACCCGTGACATCGGCACGTCATCCTTCGCGCAGGGCTGCACCGGCCAGCTCACGACCGTCGAGGTCGAGCGGTTCAACGGCAATCTGCCGCCGATCCGGGCGTTCGATCCGGCGTAGTTTCACCACCGGATCACGAACAAATCATCGCTGGGCGCTGGATGGCGCCCGACCGTTCGGCTACGGCATCACGACGTCGTCCCTGAGTTCTGGATTTTGCCGAGATGCACCTGAAAACCCTGTTTCACCTTGCCGTCGCTGCGACCGTCGCGCTCGGTTCGTCCGGCGCATGGGCGCAATCGGCCGCCGAGCCGGCCTATGGACCGGAATTGCAGGGTTTCGACTATCCTTATCCGGTCGAGCATTATCGCTTCAGCTCGCAGGGGCAGGAGCTCGACATGGCCTATCTCGACGTCAAGCCGGCGACACCGAACGGGCAGACCGCGGTGCTGCTGCACGGCAAGAACTTCTGCGCCGCCACCTGGGACGGCACCATCAAGGCGCTCAGCAGTGCTGGCTATCGCGTGATCGCGATGGACCAGATCGGTTTCTGCAAATCCAGTAAGCCGGAACGCTATCAGTTTACCTTCCAGCAGCTCGCCGGCAACAGCCGTGCGCTGCTGGCTTCGCTCGGGATCGAACACGCGATCATGGTCGGCCATTCGACCGGCGGCATGCTCGCGATGCGCTACGCGCTGATGTATCCGGAGGCCACCGATCACCTGGTGCTGGTCGATCCGATCGGGCTCGAGGACTGGAAGGCCAAGGGCGTGCCGTGGCTCAGCCTCGACGGCTGGATGCAGCGCGAGACCCGCGTCACCGCCGACAGCATCCGCGCCTATGAACGCGCCACTTACTATGCCGACACCTGGGATCCGTCCTACGAGACCTGGGTGCAGATGCTGGCCGGCATGTATCGCGGGGAGGGCCGCGCCGCCGTGGCGTCGAGCTCGGCGCGGCTCTACGACATGATCGCGACCCAGCCGGTGTTCTACGAATTCGAGCAGATCAAGCCGCCGACCTTGCTGTTTGTCGGTGACAAGGACACCACCGCGATCGGCAAGGACACCGCGCCGCCGGAGATCCGCAAGACCCTCGGCAATTATCCGGTGCTCGGTAAGGAGGCCGCCAACCGGATCCCGCATGCGCAGCTGATCGAATTCCCCGACCTCGGCCATTCGCCGCAGATCCAGGCGCCGGCGCGCTTCCACGCGGCGCTGCTCGGCTGGTTGCAGCATCCGGAAACCGGCGCGATGCTGGTCAAATAGCAACGCAAGACGAGCGGACGACATCATGACGACAGCCGAGATGGTCAGCGTGTTCACGGTGGATGGGCAGGGCGGCAATCCCTGTCCGATCGTGGTCGATGCAGGCGGCATGAGCGCGTCCGAGATGCAGGATGTCGCGCGCCGCCACGGTCACGAGTCCGGCTTCGTGTTGCCGGCGCAGAGCGACGATTTCGACGCCACGTTCCGCTTCTTCGTTCCGAACCACGAAATGGAGATGTGCGGCCACGCCACCATCGGCGCGCTCTGGCTGCTGGCGCGCCATGGCAAGCTGCCGAGCGATACGGTCCGGATCTCGACGCGCAGCGGCCCCGTCACCGGCTTCATCAGCCGGGATCGCAACGGCGAGCCGAACGTCGAGATCACCCAGCCGGCCGGGAAGACCGTTCCGCTCACCGATGCGCAACGCGATGACGTGCTCCGCGCGCTCGCGGTCGGGCCGGATGCGATCGGCACGACGCCGCCGTGCAATGCAGTCACATCGCGGATCAAGACCCTGATCCCGATGCGCTCGCCGGAGGCGCTGAATGCGCTTGATCCCGCGACTGATGCCGTTGAGGCGGCCTGCGGCCGGATCGGTTCGACCGGGCTTTATCCCTTCGCGGTGATCGACCGGGAGGCGCGTCTGTTCGAGGCGCGCCAATTCCCGCGCTCGTCCGGTTATCGCGAGGATGCCGCAACCGGCATCGCCGCCGCGGCGCTGGCATTCGGGTTGCTCGATAGCGGTCTGGTCGCGCCGAACGACGACGAGATCCGAATCCTGCAGGGCAGGGCGATGGGGCGTCTGTCGGAGATCCGCGTCCGCATCGGCTTTGCCGGCGGCCGCGCTGTCGGCTGTTTGCTCGGCGGCAATGTCGCACTGATGGCTGCGCCGTCGCACTGAAGCGAGCTGATATCTAGGTCGATTCAGCGGCGCGCTTGGCCCGCTCCCGCGCGCTGGCGTGCACCGGCGACGATTTCCGGGCACCGGGGCCCGGATGCACATGGACCGCCTTCGCGCTCAGCGGCTCGCCGCATTCCGAGCAGACCATGACAGGATCGAACATCTTCCCGCAGGTTTTGTGTTCGTGCAGCAACGGCCGGCCGCGCGCATCGACCATGTGGATGTTGCCCCAGTGCACGATCGACATGATGATCGGATAGAGGTCGAGGCCCTTCTGCGTCAGGATGTATTCGTAGCGCTTCGGCGCCTCCTGATAAGGGATCTTGCGCAGCACGCCGAACCGCACCAGCTTCTTCAGCCGGTCGGCGAGCAGATGCCGGGTGATTCCGAGCGATGCCTGGAAGTCATCGAACCGGCGGATGCGCAGGAAGCATTCGCGCAGGATCAACAGGCTCCAGCGGTCGCCGATCACAGCGACCGTGCGGGCCAGCGAGCACGGCTCCTCCTCGAGGGTATCCCATTTCATCGGCGTCTCCTGCGATCTGCGACGGCATCGCACATAAAATTCTAAAACAGAACTGACGTCATTTCAATAGGATGCCTACGCAACGGCTGCCGCTCAGCCATTGGATGACAAATATCATATTGACAGTTCTAAAATAGAACTTATGGTCCCGGCCACAATCAACCGGCGGCAACAGGCGATGGCCGCCCATCGAAAGGAAGGGCGTTCCATGGCTGCTCCGCTCAAGGTCGAATTCCATTTCGATTTCGGAAGCCCCAACGCCTATCTGGCCGAACTCGCGCTGCCCGGGATCGAGAAGCGCACCGGCGTCAAGTTCGACTACATTCCGGTGCTGCTCGGCGGCGTCTACAAGGCGACCGGCAATATGTCGCCCGGCGAGTCGCTGCGCGGGATCAAGAACAAGCCCGAATACAACGCGCTCGAGACCGAGCGTTTCCTGCGCCGCCACAACGTCACGAAGTTCACCATGAACCCGTTCTTCCCGGTGAACACGCTGGCCTTGATGCGCGGCGCGGTGGCCGCACAGTTCGAAGGTGTGTTCGAGGCTTATTTTCGCGCGGCCTACAACCACATGTGGGTCGAGCCCAAGAAGATGGATGACCCGCAGGTGTTCCGCGAGGCATTCCTGTCCTCGGGGATCGACATCGACCGTCTGATCGCCCGCGCCCAGCAGGATGACGTCAAGAAGAAGCTGATCGACAACACCAGCGACGCGGTCGCTCGCGGCTCGTTCGGATCACCAACGTTCTATGTCGGCAACGAGATCTTCTTCGGCAAGGACAAGGTGCGGGAGGTCGAGGAAGAGATCGTCGCGCAGCTCGCAGCCGGGCAACGCAAGACCGCCTGAGCGGAAAATTCCTCAACACAACAAGCCCGAAGGGCAGCGACAGGGAGGTTTCAGTGCAGGCGCCGATCCGGATTATCGAAGGAAGTGTGGAAGGCTTGCCGAACCGCATCCACGAGGTGATCGATCACCACGTCGCCGCGACGCCGGATCATCCGGCGCTGGTCGACGACAAGGGGCGGCTGACCTATCGCGAGCTCGATCGAACGGTCGGTCGTGTCGCCGAGGCATTGCAGGCGCTGGGCATCCGCGCCGGCGACCGCATGATGATCGTGAGCGAGAATTCAATTCCGCTGGCCTGCCTGCTGCTGGCGGCGAGCCGGCTCGATGTCTGGTCAATCGTGGTCAATCCGCGGCTGTCGCCACGTGAGCTGGATCAGATCAGGGATCACAGCGGCGCCCGCCGTGTGTTGCTGACCGCTGACGTCTCGCAGGAGGCAGCCGCCCATGCTGCACGCTATGAGGCTGCCGTGCAGGATGTCGGCCCGCTCCGTGGCGTTGCCGTCACCGGCCTGAATCTGGCGACCACTGCCGAGCCGGTCGAGGCCGACGGCGCCAACCAGGTTGCGGTCCTGATCTACACATCCGGCACCACGGGTACGCCGAAGGGCGTGATGCTGACCCATCGCAATCTGCTGTTCAGCGCCCGCGGCACCGCGGGCTTCCGCAAGATGGCGGCCGATGACGTGCAATACTGCGTGCTGCCGATCTCGCATATCGTCGGCATCTCGCTGCTGACCATGACCCTGATGGTCGGCGCCACCGTGCGGCTGGTCGCCAAATACGATCCGGCCGCGCTGGTCAAGGCGATGGCCGACGAGGGCATCACGATCCTGAACGGCGTGCCCGCCACCTATCAGCGCCTGCTCGAATACCGGCGCAATGCGGGCCTGCCGAAGCTCGATCGCGGCCGGTTGCGCGTGATCTCGGTGGCCGGTGCGCCGCTCGACCTCGAGCTTAAATCCCGGGTCGAGCAGGAGCTCGGGCTGCCGCTGCTCAATGGCTACGGCATCACCGAATGCTCGCCCGGCATCTCCGGTGTCCGGCCCGATAACCCGCGAGCCGACCACGCGGTCGGCACCGTGATGCCGGGTCTGGAGGCAAAGTTGGTCGGTCGCGACCTCAAGCCGGTTGCACCGGGCGAAGTCGGCGAGCTGCATGTGCGTGGCCCGAACGTGATGCGCGGCTATTACCGCGCGCCCGATCTGACCGCCAAGGCGATCGATCCCGACGGCTGGTTCAACACCGGCGACCTCGCCCGCTTCGAGAATGACGTCCTCTACATCGTCGGGCGCACCAAGGAGATGATCATCCGCTCCGGGTTCAACGTTTATCCGGCCGAGATCGAGGCGGTGCTGAGCACGCACGACGCCGTGGTGCAGTGCGCCGTGGTCGGCCGGCCGGTCGAGGGCAATGAGGAGGTCATTGCCTTTGTGCAGTTGATCAAGGGTTCGACCGCCACCGTGCAGGACCTGATGGCCCATATTGCCCCGCAACTGACCTCGTACAAGCGCCCGTCGGAGATTATCCTGATGGATGCGCTGCCCGCGACATCGACGGGCAAGCTGCTGAAGCACAAGCTGGCGGAGTCGCTGCGCAGCTGAGGCTGAGCCGACGCCGCAAGCCAGTTCACTCAAACACAACCGGAGTACACCATGCAGAAGAGAAACAAGACGGTGGCCGTCATTGGTGCCGGTGATTTTATCGGCGGCGAGATCGCCAAGAAGTTCGCTTCCGAGGGCTTCACCGTCTTCGCCGGCCGTCGCAACGGCGACAAGCTCGCGCCGCTGGTCAAGGAGATCGAGGCCGCCGGCGGCGAAATCCACGCCCGCTCGCTCGATGCGCGCAAGGAAGAGGAGATCATCTCGTTCCTCAACGATGCCGACAAGCATGCGCCGCTGGAAGTCTGCATCTTCAACATCGGCGCCAACGTCAATTTTCCGATCCTGGAGACCACCGAGCGCGTGTTCCGCAAGGTCTGGGAGATGGCCTGCTACTCCGGCTTCCTGGCCGGACGCGAGGCGGCGCGGCTGATGACGGCGCGCGGCGAGGGCAACATCTTCTTCACCGGCGCCACCGCGTCGTTGCGCGGCGGCAGCGGTTATGCTGCGTTTGCCAGTGCCAAGTTCGGCCTGCGCGCCGTGGCGCAGGCGATGGCACGCGAGCTGGGGCCCAAGAACATTCACGTCGCGCATCTGATCATCGATTCCGGCGTCGACACCGAATGGGTGCGGCAGCGCCGCATCGAGGCGCTCGGCCCGAACGCGCTCGACGATCCCGATCTGTTGATGCCACCCGCTTCGGTCGCCACGTCCTACTGGCAGCTCTACCAGCAGCCGAAAAGCGCCTGGACCTTCGAGCTGGAAATCCGCCCCTTCGGCGAGAAGTGGTAGGGAGCACGGCAGATGGAGCTCGCGCTATCTCCTGAAGACGCGGCGTTTCGCGACGAAGTCCGCGCCTTCATCAAGGACAATTATCCGGCGGAGATGCGCGTCCCCAATCCGGAGACCGATCTCTCCAAGGAGCAGATGCTGCTGTGGCATCGCATCCTGCACGAGAAGGGCTGGATCGCCCCGCTCTGGCCCAAAGAGTATGGCGGACCGGGCTGGTCGATCACCCGCCGCTTCATCTTCGAGCAGGAGACGACGCGCGCCGGCACCATGCCGCCGCTGGCGTTCAGCGTCACCATGGTCGGCCCGGTCATCTACACCTTCGGCAACGCGGCGCAGAAGGCGAAGTTCTTGCCGCGCATCCTGTCCGGCGAGGATTGGTGGTGCCAGGGCTATTCGGAGCCCGGCTCCGGCTCCGATCTCGCCACCGTCCGCACCAAGGCGGTGCGCGACGGCGACCACTACATCGTCAACGGGCACAAGACCTGGACCACGCTGGCGCAGCATGCCGACTGGATCTTTTGCCTGGTCCGTACCGATCCGGCCGCCAAGCCGCAATCCGGCATCTCGTTCCTGTTGATCGACATGAAGTCGCCGGGTGTGACGGTCCGCCCGATCATCACCATCGACGGCTCGCACGAGGTCAACGACGTCTTCCTGGAGAACGTCCGTGTTCCCGCCGAAAATCTGATCGGCGAGGAGAACAAGGGCTGGACCTACGCCAAATTCCTGCTCGGCAATGAGCGCACCAGCATGGCTGGCATCGGCCGCTCGACGCGCTACATCGCGCGGCTGAAGAAGATCGTGAAGGCCGAGATCCCGGAAGACGATCCGGCGCATCTTGAATTCATCAGGGACATCGCCCGCGTCGAGCTCGATGTGCTGGCGCTGGAGGCGACCGAGCTTCGGGTCGTCGCCCAGATGGCGCGCGGCATCGATCCGGGGCCGGCGGCCTCGCTGTTCAAGATCCGCGGCACCGAGATCTTTCAGAATATCACCGAGCTGACCCATCGGGCGATGGGCAATGACGGCCTTGCGATCCGCGAGCATCCGGTCAGCGCCAACCGCTTCATGCCGGGGCCGGACTACGGACGCACGGCATCGGAGAAATACCTCAATTCGCGCAAGCTCTCGATCTACGGCGGATCGAACGAGATCCAGCGCAACATCATCGCCAAGGCGGTGCTTGGTCTCTAGAGCATGATGCTCAAAGGCGTTGGAGCGCATCGCATCGCGCTCTAGCAGCAGCGACACGAGAGGATCGGATGGATATCCAGTTCACGGAAGAGCAGGAATTGTTGCGGTCCAGCGTGCAGCGGCTGCTGCGCGACCGGTACGATTTCGATGCGCGCCGCAAGATCGTCGCCAGCGAGGACGGCTTCAGCCGCAAGCATTGGGCCGAGTTCGCCGAGCTCGGCCTGCTCGCCGCGCCATTTTCGGAAGCCGCCGGCGGGCTCGGCGGCGGACCGCTGTCGACCATGATCATCATGCAGGAGTTCGGCCGCCGTCTCGTGGTCGAGCCGTTCGTCGAGACGGTTGTCGTTGCCGGCGGCCTGCTCGAGCAGGCGGGTTCCGACGCGCAGCAGCAAGCTTATATCGCCGACATCATCGCGGGGACCAAGCTTTGGGCATTAGCGTGGACCGAGAGGGGCTCGCGCTTCGATCTTGCCACGGTCACTACCGCGGCCCGACGGGAGGGCAACGACTATGTCCTTACCGGTGAGAAGACGGCGGTGATGGCGGCGCCCTGGGCGGATCACCTGATCGTCTCCGCCCGCACCTCGGGCCATCGTCACGATCGCGGCGGCGTCAGCCTGTTCGTGGTCGATCGCCGCGCCGCGAATCTCGACCTGCAAAGCTTCAGGACGATCGATGGCCGGAGGGCTGCCGAGATCAGTCTGCGCGGCGTACGCGGCGAACTGCTTGGTGGGGAAGGCGAGGGCGTCGCCGCGCTGGAAGCCTGCCGCAACCGCGCGATCGGCGCGCTCTGTGCCGAGGCGGTCGGCGCGATCGGCGAACTGAACGACGCGACACTCGACTACTCCAAGACGCGCAAGCAGTTCGGCGTCACGATCGGCAGCTTCCAGGTGCTGCAGCACCGGATGGTCGACATGTTCATCGCGCATCAGGAGGCGCTGTCCCTGATGCAGCATCTCAGCCTCAGCCTCAGCGACGATGAGGCCGGCATCTCCCGGCTGGTTTCGGGCGCCAAGTCCAAGATCGGCTATGCCGGCAAGTTCGTGGCCGACCAGGCGGTGCAGCTGCACGGCGGCATGGGTATGACCGACGAGCTCAATGTCGGCCACTACTTCAAGCGGATTTCCTCCATCAACATCCAGTTCGGCGATCCCGCCTATCACGTGCTGCGCTTCGCGCAGCTCGATGCGGTCGCATAAGCCAGAGAGGCAAGCATGTCACAGGATGCAGTCATCGTTTCCACCGCGCGCACCGGCGTCGGCAAGGCCTATCGCGGCGCGCTCAACAATACCGACGGTCCGACCCTGGCCGGCCACGTGATGGCCGAAGCCGTCAAGCGCGCCGGCATTGCGCCCGACGAGGTCGAGGACGTGGTGATGGGCTGTGCCATGCAGCAGGGCACCATGGTGATGAATGTCGCGCGCAAGGGCGCGATCCGCGCCGGCCTTCCGGTCACGGTTGCCGGCACCACCATCGACCGGCAATGCGCCTCCGGCCTGCAGGCGATCGCGGTCGCAGCCCGCTCGGTCATGCTCGACGGCGTCGAGATCGCGATCGGCGGCGGCATCGAGTCGATCAGCCTGGTGCAGAACGAGCACATGAACCGGTTCCACGCCGTCGACGATGAGCTGATGGCGATGAAGCCCGAGATGTACATGTCGATGCTGGAGACGGCCGAAGTCGTCGCCGAGCGCTACGGGATCGGCCGCGACAAGCAGGACGAGTACAGCCTCGAGTGCCAGCGCCGCGTCGGCGCCGCATTGCAAGGCGGCCGCTTCAACGACGAGATCGTGCCGTTCACGACCAAGATGGCCGTGGTCAACAAGGACACCAAGGAAGTCAGCTTCCAGCAGGTGACGCTAACGAAGGATGAGGGCCCGCGGCCGGATACCACGGCGGATGGCCTCGCCAAGATCAAGCCGGTGTTCGAGGGCAAGACCATCAGCGCCGGCAATGCCAGCCAGCTTTCGGACGGCGCTTCGGCCTGCGTGATCATGAGCGACAAGATCGCCGCGCAGAAGGGGCTGAAGCCGCTCGGCATCTTCCGTGGCTTTGTCGCCGCCGGCGTCGAGCCGGACGAGATGGGCGTTGGTCCGGTCGCGGCGATCCCGCGGCTGCTGAAGCGGCATAACCTAAAGATCGACGACATCGATCTCTGGGAGCTCAACGAGGCCTACGCGGTGCAGGTGATCTATTGCCGCGACAAGCTCGGCATCGATCCGGACAAGCTCAACGTCAATGGCGGTTCGATCGCGATCGGCCATCCCTATGGCATGACCGGGGCGCGGCTCACCGGCCACCTCCTGATCGAGGGCCGGCGGCGCAGGGCGAAATACGGCGTGGTGACCATGTGCATCGGCGGCGGCATGGGCGCAGCGGGCCTGCTCGAAATCGTCCACTGATCGGAAACGCGGGAGAGACTTGTGAAGACAGCAATCACTGAACTGTTTGGTATCCAGCATCCGATCATCCAGGGCGGTATGCATTATGTCGGCTTCGCCGAGATGGCGGCCGCGGTGTCCAATGCCGGCGGCCTCGGCATCATCACCGGCCTGACCCAGCGGACGCCGGAGCTGCTGGCGAAGGAGATCTCGCGCTGCCGCGACATGACCGACAAGCCGATCGGCGTGAACCTCACCTTCCTGCCGAGCTTCACCGCGCCGCCCTATCCCGAATATATCGCTGCTATCCGCGAGGGCGGCGTCAAGGCGGTGGAGACCGCGGGCCGCAGCCCGGAGCAGTACATGCCGGCGCTGAAGGCGGCCGGCATCAAGGTGATCCACAAATGCACCTCGGTGCGGCATTCGCTGAAGGCCGAGAAGATCGGCTGCGATGCGGTCAGTGTCGACGGCTTCGAGTGCGGCGGCCATCCCGGCGAGGACGACATCCCCAACATGATCCTGCTGCCGCGTGCGGCGGACGAGCTGACAATCCCGTTCGTCGCCTCGGGCGGCATGGCGGATGCGCGCAGCCTCGTCGCGGCGCTGTCGATGGGCGCTGCCGGCATGAACATGGGCACGCGCTTCATCGCGACCAAGGAAGCGCCGGTCCATGCCAATGTGAAGCAGGCGCTGCTCGATGCCGACGAGCTCGACACGCGGCTTGTGATGCGGGCGCTGCGCAACACCGAGCGGGTGCTGAAGAACAAGGGCGTCGACGAGCTGCTCGAGATCGAGCGCGAGAAGGGCGGCAAGCTGAAGATCGAGGACATCCACGAGCAGGTCGCCGGCGTCTATCCGAAGGTGATGATCGACGGCGAGATGGATGCCGGTGCCTGGAGCTGCGGCATGGTGGTCGGCCTGATCCACGACATCCCAACGGTCAAGGAGCTGATCGACCGCATCATGTCCGAGGCTGAAGCCATCATCCGGCAACGGCTGACCGGCTTCCTCGACGGCAAGTTCGAAACCACAGCGGCCCGCGCGGTCGCCTGACGGGAGCGTGCCATGACAGAGCATGTCAAAGTGGAAGTCGCCGCCGGCGTCATGACGCTGACCTTGCAGCGGCCCGAGAAGAAGAACGCCCTGACCGGCGCCATGTATGACGCGATGTCGAACGCGCTGAAGCAGGCCGAGGCAGATCCATCCGTCCGCGTGATCCTGTTCCAGGGCGATGGCGACAGCTTCACCGCGGGCAACGACCTCGCCGATTTCGCGAGCCAGGCACGCGGCGAAAGTGCGGTCGATAGCCCCGCGCATCGCTTCATCGAGACCATCAGCAAGGTCGGAAAGCCGCTGGTCGCGGCCGTGCAGGGCAATGCGGTCGGCGTTGGCACCACCATGCTGCTGCACTGCGACCTGGTCTATCTCGCCGAGACTGCGCGGCTGATCACGCCCTTCGTCAATCTGGCCCTGGTACCGGAGGCGGCGTCGAGCTGGCTGCTGCCCTTAAGAATCGGGCACGCGCGTGCCTATGCGATGTTCGCGCTCGGCGAGCCGATGGACGCGGCGGGCGCGCTGGCATCCGGCCTCGCCAATGCCGTCGTGCCGCAGGCCGATCTGCGCAAGAAGGCGCATGACGCGGCGGTCGCGCTGACCAAGCGGCCGGCCGGTTCGCTCAGCATGACCAAGCAGCTGATGCGCGAGCAGCAGCGGATCGCGGCGCAGATCGCCGAGGAGGGCGTGTTGTTCAAGCAGCGGCTGACGACACCGGAAGCGCGCGAGGCCTTTGCCGCCTTCGCCGAACGGCGCCAGCCTGATTTCACCAAGCTGTCGGCCTGATCGGCAGCGGAACTCACGGACACAGCGAGGGAGCGAAAGCATGCGCGTCATCGGCAGCCATCAGTACCCGACCATGGAATCCGTGATCTACGGTAAGCCGGCGGCCGAAGCGCTGCGCGAGGAGGCCGAGCGGCTGGGCGCCAAGCGCGTCTACCTGATCGCCAGCCGAACGTTGAACAGCACGACCGACGAGATCGAGAAGATCCGCAAAGCGCTCGGCGATCGCCATGCCGCGACTTTCGACGGCGTGCCGCAGCACACGACGCGGGATATCGTGACCCAGATCGCGCGACAGGCCAGCGAAGCCAAGGCGGACCTCGTGGTCGCGATCGGCGGCGGCTCGGTGGTCGATGCGGCGAAGATTGTGCTGATGTGCATGGAGCACGAGATCTTCGAACCCGCCGGGCTCGACGGTTTCGAAACCACGCCGGACCGCCGGTTCGGACCGTTCCGCACGCCAAAAGTCCGGATGATCGCGATCCCCAGCACGCTCTCGGGCGGCGAGTACAATTCCGGTGCGCTGGTCACCGACACCAGCCGCAAGCTGAAGCAGATCTTCAATCACCCGATGATGATGCCGCGCAGCATCATCCTCGATCCCGCGATTACCAAATACACGCCGGAGAAGCTCTGGCTCGGCTCCGGCACGCGGGCGATGGACCACGGCATCGAGGCGATCTGCTCCAGCCGCCCCAACGTGCTGGTCGATGCGGTGTGCCAGCAGGGACTGCGCTATCTGCATGATGGCCTGCTGCGCACCAAGGCCAATCCCGACGACGAGGCGGCGCGGCTGAACTGCCAGCTCGGCTCGTGGCTGTCGGCCTTCGGACTGCAGTCGCGGGTGCCGATGGGCGCAAGTCACGCGATCGGCCATGTGCTCGGCGGAACCTGCGACGTGCCGCATTATTTCTGCACGGCGGTGATGATGCCGAGCGTGCTGCGCTACAACCGTCCCGCGACGGAAACCGCCCAGCAATCGATCGCCGCCGCACTCGGTGCGCCCGGCCGTGACGCGAGCGAGGCGTTCGCCGGCTTCATCGCGGAGCTCGGCCTGCCGCGGCGGCTTGCCGATGTCGGCGTCGGCGAAGACCGCTTCGAGCTGATCGGCCGGAACGCCATGCTGTCGATCTTCACGCGGACCAACCCGCAGCCGATCCGCGAGCCCGGCGACGTCGTCAAGATCCTGAAACTGGCCGCCTGAAGCAACAGCACCCGGAGCAGCCATCATGGCCGCCTTGCGCATCTTCTCCTATCTGCCGAACCCGCGGGTCTGGAAGGCAACCATTGCGGCGCGGTTCTGCGGCGTCGACGTCGAGGTGCGCGGCGCCTCCGGCAAGGAATTGAGCGACTGGCTGTGGGATTACGATGCCCATCCTCTCACCGAGCACGAACGCGCCTCGCTGTCGTCGCTGGCGCGGACCGGCCGGGTCGGACTGACCGGCGCGCAACTCTTCAAGACCGACGCGTTCATGGCGGCGCAGCCGTTCGGCAATGTGCCGGCCGCGTTCGGCGCCGACGGCAAGGTCGGGATCTTCGAATCGAACAGCATCATGCGCGCGGTGGCGCGGCTCGGTGAGGCGGCGTTTCCGCTCTATGGACGTGACGCCTATGAGGCGTCCAGGATCGACAGCTTCCTCGACGTCAGCCTGGTGTTTGCGCGGGACACGCAGATCTATCTGCTAGCGCTGTCGGGCGGCACGGTCGATGCCGCGATTCATGCGCGCGCCAAGGATGCGTTCGCAATCTATGCCTCCGGGATTGAGCAGGCACTGTCGCCACGGCGAGAGGCGCTGGTCGGAAACGGCGTCTCGATTGCCGACATCTGCCTTGCCGCCGAGCTCGCGCTGTTCATGAACGAGCATGCGCGGACCGAGCAGCTGCAGAAGCAGGGGTTGGACAAGATCCTGCATCCCGGGGTGCGGGATGCGTATCCGCTGATGTTCGCGCACTTCGCCCGGCTGGTCGAGCACGCGCATTTCAGGCCGGAGCTCAAGCCTTACGTCGAGAAGCTGCTGTCGAAGGCGGCCGCGTGATCTTGAAAATTGTTGGCTGCAACGCGGAGGATTGACTGCATGACCGCACCCGTCTGTCTGATATCCGGCGTTGGGCCCGGCACCGGTTCGGCGCTCGCCCGGAGGTTCGCTGAAGGCGGCTATCGGGTCGCGCTTCTCGCCCGGAACGAGGAGCGTCTCGCAGCGCTCGAGAAGCAACTGCAGGGGGCGAAGGCCTATCGATGCGATGTCTCCGACCCCGCGCAGGTCGAGACGGTGGCCTCGGCGGTGGAGGGGGATCTCGGCCATCCCAGTGTCGTGATCCACAACGCCGTCGGGGGGGCGTTCGGTACCTTCCGCGAGATCGATCCGCAGATTCTCAATCGTAACTTCCAGGTCAACACGATGGGGCTGTTGTATCTGGCGCGGCGGTTTGCCCCGGCGATGATCAGCGCCGGCAAGGGCGCCATCGTTGCGACCGGCAACACCTCGGCCTTGCGCGGCAAGGCAGGCTTCGCGGGGTTCGCTCCGACCAAGGCGGCGCAGCGCATTCTGGCCGAGGCGATGGCGCGCGACCTCGGGCCGCAAGGCGTCCACGTCGCCTATCTCGTGATCGACGCCGTGATCGATCTGGAATGGACGCGCAAGCGCTGGCCGGAGCGGCTGGACGACTTCTTCATCAAGCCGAAAGCGATCGCCGACGAGGTCTGGCACGTCGCCCATCAGGACCGCAGCGCGTGGTCTTTCAACGTCGAGATCAGGCCGTTCGGCGAAGCCTGGTAGGCGCCGCGCGGCAGTCACAACAGCCGGTCAATTCATAAGAGTTCAGGGGGAGTTCATGTCGGTGAAGACGTTTACAGTGTCCATCGCGATGCTCGCGGCTGTTGCCGCAACTGCGGTCCGCGCCGAAACGCCCGGCATCTCGGAATCGGAAATCAGGATCGGGGCGACATTCCCGTTCAGCGGCCCGGCGTCCCCGCTCAGCAATACCGGCAAGGGCCTGATCGCCTACGTGCATTCAATCAACGATCGCGGCGGCATCAACGGCCGCAAGATCAACCTCATCACCTATGACGATGCCTATTCACCGCCCAAGGCGGTGGAGCAGACCCGCAAGCTGATCGAGAGCGACGAGGTGGCGTTCCTGTTCAGCCCGCTGGGCACGCCCGGTATCGGCGCGACCATCAAATACGTGACCGCGAAGAAGGTGCCGCACCTCTTCGTCGTCAGCGGCGTGACCAAGTTTGCAAACTTCGCCGAGTTCCCGCTGACCACCACCGGGCTGCCGAGCTACAACACCGAAGGAAAGGTCTACGCCAAATACATTGCCCAGACCGCGCCCGATGCCAAGATCGCGATCCTCTACCAGAACGACGATCTCGGCCGTGACTTCGTGGCGGCGTTCAAGGAAACCCTGAAGGGCGAGTTCGACAGGAAGGTGGTGACATCTCCCTATGAGGTCACCGAGCCCACCATCGAATCCCGCGTGGTGACGTTGAAGGCGTCGGGCGCCCAGGCATTCCTGATCGCCGGCACGCCGAAATTCGCCGCGCAGGCGATCAAGAAGGCGAGCGAGATCGGCTGGACGCCGCTCACCATCGTGAATTACGTGTCGAGCTCGGTGTCCTCGACCATCGTGCCGGCCGGGGCGGACAAGGCGGTCGGCGTCGTCGTCGCGACCATCGCGAAGGATCCGAACGACAAGAAGTGGGCCGACGATCCCGGCATCAAATGGTATCGCGCCCACTTCGAGAAATATCTTCCGGGCGCCGATATCGGCGACAGCAACTATCTGTTCGGGACCCAGCAGGGCCAGATCCTGGAGCAGGTGCTGAAGCAGTGCGGCGACGACCTGTCGCGCGAGAACATCGTGAAGCAGGCGCGCAACATCAAGGGACTTGTGCTGCCGACCCTGATGCCGGGCATCACAGTCAACACCGGGCCGGACAACAGCATGGCCTATACGCAGCTTCAGCTGCAGCGCTGGACGGGGAGCTCCTGGGAGCAGTTCGGCGGCGTGCTGAGCGCGGAGCCGAACTGAGCCGTCGCCGGGATAACTAACGCAGCGCGCTAGTGGAGCCGTCGTGCGATCGGCTTCGCCAGCGGGCTATGCCAGCCCCATTGCGATGAGCGGTCGCTCGACCGCAGGCTCGCCAGCAACGCCGTGGTCTTCGGCTGCACCCGCGAGCCGTCGATCACCTCGAGCTGACCGCACCGGTTGAGCGTGTGGAGCTTGCGTCCGCTCCATAGCGGCCCGGGCTTGAGCAGATGTCGAACGGCCTGCTTGTAGGTCGTCGGCGACAGTTCGAGCACTTCCGCAAGGCCGAGCGCGGCGCCGTATCCGTTGGTGCAGTCCTGCACCGGCCGCCACAGCTTCCCATTGACGGTGACGAAGTTTCCGGCCGGCCGCGTGGTCGCGCGATCCATCAGGATCGGATTGGCCGCGTGCGGTTGCCAGGGGCCGAGCAATTGCCCGGCGTAATAGATCGCGAGCGTGTCGGAATATCCGCCGGTGCCATCGCGCCAGGCTCCGAACATGTAGTGGAGGCCGTTGTGCTGCGTGATCGTCACGTCGGCCAATTCGAGGCCGGACAGCAGCGTTGAGTGCCGCTCCCACTTGTCCGGAAAGCGGATGCATTTGTAGATCGGAACGTCGCGGTGCGCAGTGCTTTCCGGGATCATCCAGAGCTCGCCGCCATCCTCGATCAGGAACGGGTAGGACAGATGCCAGGGCTCCTCGAGCACGGGCATCACCGTGCCGATCGGCCCGCTGCCGTCGAATTCGATCGTGGAAATGATGCCCTTGCCGGTCCGGTGGTCGAGGTCCTCGAAGAACACGAAGGTCCTGCCCTGCCATCTCACCGGGACGGGATCGGCATAGAAGTGGTTGCCGGGATCGGCGAGCACGTTCCAGACCGGCCCCGACAAGTCGCCGGTGCGCCAGATATCCGTGTTGTCGGCAAAGCGCCAGCCGACATGCCAATGCGGCGCGTAGCAGCACAGGCGATAGATTTCCTTCGCGATCGAAGTCGCCACGCCGCGCATGACAAAGGGCGCGGGATTTCGCGGTACCCTGCCATTCGCCGAAGCAGCCAATTGCGGCACCAGCCGCGGAGCTCCCGACAATATCGGCGGCAGCATCGACAGCGTGCGTGCCATCACTGTTTCGAGCCCGCCGCTCAGGCCGGCCGCGATTTCTGCGGAGGGATGGCCGCGGTCCATCACCGCGCCGTCGAGCTCATTGACGATTTCGATCACCGGCAGATCGCCGGCGAGAATGGCCGAAAGTACCGCACTTTCTCCCGCGTGCCCGTTGAACCGCGGACGGAGATAGAGCCTGGCGGAGCAGTTCGGATCCCGCGCGGCAGTGGTGAAGTCGACCACCACGTCGGGGTTGCCGGCGCGCGGACGCTCCGGGATCGTCTTCGGTCGGTCGGCCTCGCCGGTCTTGCCCTTGCGCAGGACGATGCGCTCGAGCTCGAACAGCATGTCGAGGCCGGCGGGTCGAGGCTCCGGCGTCGTGGTCCAGGCGATTTGAACGGGAATATCTTGATCGTTGACGCGCAGCGACTCGCGGCTCATCCAGAGCCGCGGCTGCGCGCGATCGCAGCGAAACTCGATAATCATGGCCAGCCCAACTTCCTAGTGCGCGTCCGCCCCCACAGCGTCGCCGAGAATGCGGACGTATTCCTCTATCATGGCATCCAACGAATAGCGCGACTTCAGGCCCACGGCGCTTTGCCGCAGCTGAGCGCTCAACACACGATCTGTCAGGACCTTCGACACGGCCGCTGCGAATTCGGCCTCGTTCGCCGCGTCAACGAACACCGCGGCAGGCTGCCCCTGGTAGGACAGCACCTCGCGCAGCACGGGGAGATCGTTCACGACGCAGGGAAGGCCGGCGCTCGCGGCTTCGACCGCGGCAAGGCCGAAGGTTTCGGCCTGCGTCGGGAATACGAAGACGTCGAGGCAGGTCAGAAAATCGGCCACCAGGCGCGGTGGAATCTCGCCGATGAAGTGCAGCCGGTCGGATACCTTCAACTCGTCCGCGAGCGCCTTCAGCCGCCCTTCATCCGCGCCCTGGCCGGCGAGCGCAAGGTGCCAGGACGGATCGGCAGCCAGCAGGCGAATGGCCGCATCGAGCCGCTTGTGCGGGTGCAGGCGTGCCGCGCAGCCGAGCAGGGTACGGTCCGGCGGCAGCTTGAACTGTTGCCGCGCGACGTCCTTCGGCAGGCTATGCGACTTGTCGTCGAAGCCGTGCGGGACGTGCTTCATGCGCGATCGATACGGCGCGGGATAGCGCGCATATTCGCGCTCCATGTCGCGCGAGTTCAGCGTGATGCAGTGGAAGAAGCCGGTCGAGCCCATGATGATGTCGGCGGCGCGTACCGGCATGCTCATCGACAGCGCCGAGGATACCTGGTTGGCAATCACGGGGGCGCGGCTGACGAGGCGCGACACGCCGCCGCCGATCACATTGCCGAAGTGCTGGAAGGTCAGGACGACGTCGGGTTTGATGGTCCTGAGATGACCGGCGAGCGCCCACAGCATGCGCAGCAGCGCCACCGGGTTTCCCGGACGGGTCTGCGCGCAGTAGAACGTATTGGGCGGCTCGTCGAAGGAATCCGATTTGCGGAAGAAGAACAGGTTGGCGACGTCATAGCCGCGCGCGGTGAGGCCGGCGCCGAGCAGCCGCGAGATCTCCTGCGCGCCGGCGTTCTCGGCCTGGGTCTGCACCAGGACAACGCGCAGCTTTCGCTTGCGCTCGTTCGGTCGATCGCGCGATGCGGTCGATGCCTCGCGCAATTCTGTGCTTGGCGTCTGCTGGAGCACGGATTCCTCACCCGTTGAAGGAGTGGATTCGCCCCCTTCATTTTTGCGCGCGTAACTATCACGCGAAGCGCGCTCGTGCATCGAGTAGCGCGTGTTGAGGTTACTGCTCATTTAGCAATCAGACATGTGTCGGCAATCGAGAGCTATTATCTCACAGACAGGGTACCGCCGGCTCGTTAACTAATTGGTTACGGCAACGCGAAGAGGGGGTAACCGGCGATTAACCATAGATATTTACGTTGGAGCAGTACTGTCAGTTGAATTCGAGTCAGAGCCCATGAAGTTCGGTAGCCGCTTAGGCCCGAGACGTTCCGAAGTCACGGAACCCGCAGCGTCGTGGGAAACTGCCGGCGTGCCGGCCGGCCAATCTTCGGCGGAAACCACCAAGGGCGTGCTTAGCATTCCTGGCGTGCTGGCCTTTTTTCGTGAGAAGGGTCAACGGATCCTGATGCTGGCCGCGGTCATCTTCGCGGTCGGTATCATCCTGTTGATGCTGATCCCGGCGCGTTACGCCGCGACGGCGCTCGTCGTCGTCGACCCGCGCGAGCAGCGCGTAACCGCCGATCAGGACGTCCTGCCCGGCATCGGTCAAGATGCCGCAGCACTGCAAAGCTACGTCGAGATCGCCAAGTCCGATGGATTTCTCGGGCCGCTGATCGATCAGCTCAAGGTCGCCGAGGACAACGACATCTCCGGAGGCAAGACCGACACGACGCGTCTGCTCGACCGGTTTCGCAACCGGCTCGATATCTCAAGGCGCGGACTAACCTATGTTATCGCCATCAAGTTCACATCCGACAACCCGCAGCGCGCGGCGTACTACGCCAATGCGGTGGCCGAGGCGTTCGTCGCCAGCCAGCGCGGGACGCGTAGCGTGGCAACCGACGAGGCCGCCGACTGGTTGAAGAGCCGGCTCAAGACCTTGAACGACCGGCTGCGGACGTCGGAAGATGCCGTTGCCAAGTTCAAGCTCGAGCACCGGATCGTCAACGCCGGCAAGGAATCCACCACGCAGCAGCTGCGCGTCACCGACCTGACGCAGCAGGTCGCTGCGGCGCGCGCTCGCACTGAAGAAGCCAAGGCGCGCTATGAGCAGTTGCAACGCGACCTGAAGGCCAATGTCGACGGGCCGGTCAAGCAGGACCTGCTGAGCGCGCTGCGGGCCCAGCGCTCCGCGCTCAACGACCAGATCGCGCAGAAGCGCGGCGTGCTCGGCGATCGTCATCCCGACCTCGTGATGGCGCTCAGCCAGTTGAGCGATCTCAACCGGCAGATCGAGATCGAGCGCAAGAAGAACATCGACACCGCGAAGTCGGAATACGAGGCGCAGCGCGATCAGCAGAAGGCGCTCGAGGACCAACTGAAGTCGGCCGAGTCGCAGATCCTGGTCGACGGCCAGGCGTTCGTTAAGTTGCAGGAATTGCAGCGCGACGCCGACGCCAACAAGAACATCTACGAGCAGTTCCTGTCGCGCTACAGGACGACCGACGAGCAGCGCGGGCTTCAGAACTCGCAGACCAAGATCGCATCTCCGGCGACGCCGCCGATTCGTTCGACGCTTCCGCCGCTACCCCTGCTGCTCGTCGCGCTCGCGATCGTCTCGCTGCTGACGTCGACGGCGATTGTCGCTGTTCCCGGTCTCGATCTGAAGCAGCTCCCGATCAAAAGCATTCCGCCGCTTCGCCGCGCCGAGGCGCCTGCGCCCGCACCGGTGCCGGCTCCGGCCGCGCCGCAATCTGCGCTGCCGCCGGGCCTGCCGGTGCTGGCCCGCATTCCCAACATGGTGTCGCCAGATGCCGTCAGGAGCGTCTGGCAGACCCCGATTTCGGCGACGGCCGAGCCCGATCTCAGTCCGCATCTTCAGTTGCTGATCGAGAACATCGAGCAGCTTCCGGGTGAGCACGGCAAGGTGGCGCTGCTGCTGTCAGTCGAGACCGGTACGGGCGGCAGCACCGTCGCACGGTCGCTCAACCGGTCCGCCGTCAAGAACGGGATGCTCAGCGTCCTGATCGAGATGGAAACCAGCCGCGCCGAAGCCGCGCCGCCGCAAGGTGCCGGGATCATCAAGGCCGATCTGCCGTCGGTCGTCGAATTGCTCGGCGCCAGCAGCAAGGCGCCGCCCTATCCGCAGGACGACATTCGCGCTGATTTCGGCTTGATCATTGTCGACGCATCGTCGCTTGCCATGCAGCCGGCCGCCGTCGCGCTGGCCGCCCATGCCGACCTCGTGATCCTCGTGGTTCGCGAGGGCGCTGCCAGCACGGCTGCGATCGGCAAGGCGCGGGCCGATCTGTCCAGGTTCGGTTCGGTCCCGATTGCGCTCGTCGTCAATCGCGTGCCGGGCAATGTCGCGGTCAGCAATCCCCAGCGCGAAGCCCTGGGATTGGCCAGCTGAAGCTCTCGATTTCAGTTTGACGCGTTTTCTTCACGCGAACCGGCGTCCATCCCGCATCAAGTGCGGGACAGGCTTTCGCTCGAAGACGCTCTAGTCCTTGCCATCCGCAACACGGACCGCGTAGGCGCCGGCCTTCGACGACGAGAGATGCGACAGCACCAGAATTGACGGGTCGACGCCGGTCCGCCGGCGGCACAGCACATTGAGTGCGATGGTGGCGAGCACCAGGGAAACCGTCGCCGAGATCGCCGCCCCGAGCACGCCGAGCCAGGGGATCAGCACGACAAATCCGACCAGCCGCAACGCCACGTTGGCGGCGACCACAGGAACATAATCGCGCTCATGCCCCGTCAGCTGCAGGACCGCGGCCGACGGCCCGCCTGCCGCCTGGAAGGCCGTTCCGATCGCGAGCACGATCAACACCCACTGCTGCGCGGCGAAGTGCGGTCCGAACAGGCCGAGCAGGTAGGGAGCGCCGACCCAGACGATGACGAGCCCGCTGAGCACGCAGAGCGCGGTCACCTCGGCCATCAGCTTCAGCGTATGTTCGAGTTCGCGGTGATTCTTGCTGAAATACAGCGACGGCAGCCGGCGCGCGCCGAACGTGTAGAGCGCAGCGGAAAGCATTGCGAAGATGTTCGCCAGGCGCGAGGCGGCGAAATAGACGCCGGCAGTGGCCGGATCCAGCATCCAGTAGACCAGGATGACGTCGAAATACTGGTTCGCTGCTTCGAGAATCGAGGCGAGCCAGAAGCGGAACGCGCTGCGGTTCCAGCGCGACGTCTCGAAGCGCGCTGTGACCGCACGCAGGTTCGGCAGCACGCGCATGATCGACACGATCTGCACGACCAGCCCCAACGCCATCGCGACCGTCATCGCGGTGAACAGTTCGGCCGGGGTGAGCTGGCGGTGGCTGAACAGCACCGCGATCAGGACCAGGACGACGGCAACCCGCCAGAAGAATTCGCGATTGCCTTCGCCCATCAGGATGCTGACCAGTGATCGTGCGATCTGGCTGCCAAGCATCAGCCCGGCATTGACGGCGGTGAACGCCGAGACCGAGAGGATCAAGAGCCACCATTCGCCGCGAATGCCTGCCACCGCGGCGATCGCGGCGATCGAGATCAGCATCCCGATCGCAGAGTACTTCAGGCTCGACAGCAGCACGCCCTTGGTGAGCTCGGCCTGGCCGCGCACCTCGTACTCATTGAGGAAGCGAACCAGCAGCAGCTCCTGACCGACCAGGCCCACGACCGCCGCGATCTGGGCGACGGAGAGCAAGGTTGCGAAGTCTCCGAACGCGTCGGGCGTCATCGTCCGCGCCGCCAGCGAGAACAGGGCAAACGCGAGTCCGCCGCTGCCAACCTTGAGGAGGATGGTGCCGGCAACGCCGCGCGTGACATCGCGCCGTAGCATTTGAAGAACAGAGGCAATCACAAGTGAGGTCTCAATATCCTGTCAGGCTGCTGACCCTAGCAATCGGTGAGGTCAGGAGCGTTAATGTTCTCTTGCTAAAATTCCGTTCCTTTCAGCCTTCAGGCGCCACGCAGCCGTGAACCTGGCCAATATGTCGCGCTGCTCCATTCTGGAACGCTGCCGTCCTTGCTGTGTCCAAACGGTGCAGATTGGATTGTTCCCCGCCGCTCGGTTCAACAGCGTGGACCCTGCTGGTTGAAACCGCGTTAGCGCGTCAACGGCATTCGCCGAAGCTCCACGGCCAGCCGATCGTCCTGCCAGCCTGCTGTGGAGCGTCCAAAACATCAGTTTCACGACCTCTATGACTGCAAGCCACGTGCCGGGAAGGGGCTGATCGTGGTGCGGGGGGTTTTGTTAACCTCAATACTGGAACTCGTCGTGTCCGTTTGGCGCGGCGGCAGGGCGGGCAAGGAAATTGCAGTTCCGTGACCAATTAGCCGTCGGAGCGGACAAAGATGATTGCCGAGGAAAGCATGACCCAGCCGATCGCAACCTGCGAGGCTGAAACGATCGAAGCGGATGTCGCCATTGTCGGCGCCGGTTTGGCGGGCTCGCTCGCGAGGGCCGTCCTCTCCCGGGCTGGCTATCGCGTCGTCCTGATCGACAAGCGCTCGATCCCGCCGGATGAATTTCGGGTCGAAAAGATCGCCGGGCGGCAGATCGATATCTTCCGACGCCTGGGCTTCATTGATGACGTCGAGGCGGTCGCCGCGCCCTATGACCGCGTGCTCAACATCAGGGACGGCAGACTGGTCGATATCGGTGTCGGCCGGTCCTACGGGATTTCCTACGCCAACCTCGTCAATATGGCCCGCGGCCTGACGCTGGATGCGTCCAGCTTCCTGCTCGACCAGGTGACCAATGTCAGCTGCAGCGAGGACCGCCAGCAATTGACGCTGGCCTCCGGAAAGCGCGTCGTCTCGCGCCTGGTCGTCCTGGCGACCGGCATGGCGGGCGCGCTTGGCTATAATCTCGGAATGCGCCGGCAGATGCTTGCCGAGCGCCACTCGATTTCGTTCGGGTTCACCATTGCAAAGCCGGACAACGCGCCGTTCGGCTTCGACGCGCTGACCTGCTACGGCAAGCAGGCGGCTGACGGCGTCGACTATCTCAGCCTGTTTCCGATGTCGGGTGGCATGCGGGCGAACCTGTTCATGTTCCGCGATCCGACCGATCCGATCATGCGCGAGCTGCGCCGCGACACAAGACGGACGCTGCTTCGCCTGATGCCGGGACTGGAGCGCTACCTCGGCGATTTCCAGATCGTCGGCCAGGTCCACAATTGGGTCATGGACCTGTCAGTGACCGAGGGCCATCTGCAGCCCGGCGTCGTGTTGATCGGCGATGCCTACCAGACCAATTGTCCCGCGGCCGGTACCGGCGTGAGCCGGCTCCTGGTGGATGTCGAGCGTCTCTGCACCGAATATGTGCCGCGCTGGCTCGAGACAGACGGGATGGGCACGGAGAAGATCGCGCAGTTCTATTCCGATCACGACAAGCTCGCCGCCGACCGGCATTCGCTGCAACTGGCGCGCTTCCGCGAGGCTTTGACCTCCAACACCGACGTGCGCTGGACCATGCAGCGGAAACTGCACTTCCTGCGCCGCATGGTCACGCATCAGGTGGACCGGATTCATCCGGGATGGGTCATGCGTGTCCGCAGCGCACTCCGCTAAGGGGGCGCGTGTCAAACGGCTCTAAAGCCGGATGAGTTTTGATTGAAATCGGCTTGGTGCGGTCTCGGTTCACCTCTCCCAAGGGAGGGGTGAACTTTCGACGCGGTCCAGCTCAAACTGATCTCATCACGATCTAGCGTGTACCGGTCGAAGTGCGGATCGGCCTGAGGTCGGTCACCCGCTTCGCCGCTTGCTTGATCCAGGGCGCCTGCTTCAGCGCAAACAATGCAAGCGAACCGGCCGCGCTGCCGGCCTGCGTCACGCTCGACATCGGCGTGGGCTGCCCGCCGAACTGCATCTTGTAGGGCTCGTCACCGATGGTGAAATCCAGCACCCGGTCTCCACGCTCAATGCAATCCTTGGCGACACTTTCGAACGTCAGCGCGCCGATCGACTGGCTCTTGTATCCCTCGATGTCGAAAGCCGTCATGACGATGAGCAGGCGGCCGCTGTGGGCGAGGCCAAGTGCCGTGGCGATGACCTCGCTATCCATCTTCATGGTGTAGAGTCGGGTAAAGGAGCCCATGCCGCGAAGCGCCACGCTCGAGTAGAAATCGAAGTACTCCGGTCGCTGCAGCAGGTCACCATCGCCGTGTGCGTGGAACCGCGGACCGCGAAACTTCCTCATCACGTCCATGGCTTCGCCGATCGAAGCGCTGTCGGTGCAACATGCGAAGGTGAGCGTGCCCTTCTTGTGGATCTGGCGCCACTTCTTCGCCAGCTCTTTCACATAGGACTTGCCCAGCGCGTTGATCTGCCATTGTTCGAACGGCGCGGACAAGACCGTCGCGTAGGCATTGGTATCCATCAGACTGCGGTGAGGCGCCCCGAGCAAATTCTCGATCGGCATCCTGGCATCAAGCAGCTTGGGAATGCGCAGCAGGTCGAACGGCCGGACCAGCTTGCGAAGCTTCTCGCAGGCCTGCCGGTCCTGCAGCAGGTCGGCGAATGTCGTCGTGGCGCAGACCGGCGACAAATAGTCGGACACGCGAAGGTCGGCGAATTCGATCGTCCGCATCGGCCCGCGTCGCACGCGCAACAGCGGCAGCACGGCCGCCAGCGCCTTGTTGGCGCGATGACGGACGACGACGACCAGCGGCTTCGCCGCCGCGGCGGGAGCGAGCTTGCGATAGAGGCTGTCGAGCCACAGCGGATGCTGAAAGGCGGTCGCGTCCGAGCCTTCGAACAATGTCGCGTATTCTTCAGACAGGAAGTCGAATGCGTCGTCGATGCAGACATCGAACGCGTCATCATTCTTATTCATGTGAAACCAAACAAACGAGTTTTCAAAAGCGTCGGTCGAGCCGCCGTGATCTCCTTATAGCAAAGGCTGACGACCTCGGGCACCGGGAGAATGCGATTTGTATTAATGCGGTCCCTCGACCTTTTGCGCAGTGTTGCTGCTCGAACGTCGCCGGCCTGGCGGGATCCAGTGTGATGCTGTCGCGGTGCCGCCAGATTTCGTTAACAATCTCTTGCGGCTCGTCTTACATCAAACTGCCACGCGAGATCGCAAGCGGTCTGGACCGGATATTGCAGTTTAGGGCTCGTAAGGACTGGAGCCCTGCCGAAATGTTGACTAACAGCCAAAAAGCCCGTGTTTCCGACGCAATTTCGCCCCTACAGGCCGATCGCGAGCGGCCTCGGCGTCTCGATTCGGATGTGGCTGCTCCATCTGTCCGGATTTGCGACACTTCGAGCGCCGGGCAACCGGTTTCGTCCTCGGATGTGCCAGCCGGATCATCGAGCGGCGTGGAGCGTCGCATCAATCCTGTCGGCAGGGCTGCGACTGCCGGCGTTCTCCGGGCGACCATCGGCGGGCTGCGGCTCGCCGTGCTCGATCGCGAGCAGACCGCGGACTTCATGGTCGAGGCGGTGCATCCGAACCGGCGTATCAATCGGCCGCTGTATCTGACGTCAGCCAATGGCGAGGTGCTGTCGCGCTGCTCCACCGAGCCGATGACCGATCGGCTGTTCCGTGCCGCCGACCTGATCAATGCCGACGGGCAGCCGCTGGTGATGGTGTCGAAGCTGCGGTCGCCGAACCCGCTTCCCGAGCGCGTTGCGACCACGGACTTGTTCCACGACGTCGCGCGCAAGGCAGAAGAACTCGGGCTGACCTTCTATCTGTTTGGTGCCAACGAGGTCGAGAACAAGGCGGCCATCACCAATGTCCGCCGGGCCTATCCGGCGCTCAAGATCGTCGGCCATTCGCACGGCTATCTGCGCGGCGATGCGCTTCGGGCCAAGGTGGATGAGATCAACGCCCTGGCGCCGGACTTTCTCTGGGTCGCGCTTGGCGTGCCCTACGAACAGGCCTTCGTCGACGAGTTCATGTCGCGGCTCGGCAATGTCGGTGTCATCAAGACGTCGGGCGGATTGTTCAACTTCCTGTCCGGATCGCGGCCGCGCGCGCCGAGATGGATGCAGATCGTCGGGCTCGAATGGGCCTGGCGTGTCTGGCTCGAGCCGCGCCGGCTGTTCTGGCGCTATCTGACGACCAACCCACACGCCCTGTATCTGCTGTTCAACGGTACCGGGTCCTCGTCGACAAGGGACTGAACTTGCTGGTGCGTGCAAGCTGCGTTCCGGGCCGATCCTCCGCGGTTGCAAACCCATTCGATGCGGGTAGCACAGCGATATCATCGCTCGCGTTGCATGCGGACGCGCGCTACGCCATAGCTTGCCTTGCATGGCCTGAGGAATGATACTCGCTCCGGACAGCCAGCCTAAGGACGAGAGCGTTGCCGGACATTGCGAGCAGGGAAGGGTTCGATGTCAAGCGCGCAGCCTTCGCCGCGACCATCGGCAACATGCTGGAGTTCTACGACTTCATCACCTACAGCTTCTTTGCGACCGAGATCGGGCGCACCTTCTTTCCCGCGCATAGCGAATACGGCAGCCTCATGCTGTCGCTTGCGACCTTCGGCGCCGGTTTCCTGACGCGCCCCATTGGCGGCGTCGTGCTCGGCATCTTCTCCGACCGGGTCGGCCGGCGGCCGGCGATGCTGCTGAGCTTTGCGCTGATGGGTGGCGCGATCCTGACCATCGCATTGACACCATCCTATGCCGCGATCGGCGTCGTGGCTCCGATGATCGTGATCATGGCGCGGATGATGCAGGGATTCGCGCTCGGCGGCGAGGTCGGACCGACCACGGCCTATCTCATCGAGATCGCGGCACCCAGGAATCGCGGCCTTGTGGTGGCATGGCAGCCGGCCAGCCAGGAGATCGCGGCGACCGTCGGCGCTCTTGTCGGCGTCATCCTGAGCAGCACGATGGCGCCCGACATGCTGCAGGCCTACGGATGGCGCGTCGCATTCCTGCTCGGGGCGGTCTGCCTGCCGTTCGGCATCTGGATGCGCCGGACGCTGCCGGAAACCGTGCCGCACGGCGAGCGCGCCGCGGCGGGCGTAGAGCGCGCGAACCATGTCGTGCTGGCGCGCCGGCACAGTCGCGTGATCCTGCTGGCCGTGATGATCCTGGCCAGCGGCACGATCTCGACCTACGTGACGCAATACATGACGACCTACGCCAAGAATACGCTGCACGTGTTGCCGTCGCTCGCCTTCACCGTATCGCTGGTGAGCAACGGACTTCAAATCATCGGCGCGGTGCTGGGCGGCTGGCTTGCCGACCGGCTCGGACGCAAGCCGATCATGATCTGGCCGCAGCTCGTCGTGCTGGTGCTGACCTATCCGGCCTTCCTGTGGATCGTCCGGGACCCCGGCGCGTGGTCGCTGCTGTTCGGCTTCGGCATCCTGTCATTCATCGGATCGCTGCCGTTCACGGCGTTCTACGCCGCCTTCACCGAAGCGCTGCCGCAGAATATCCGCGGCGGTGTGTTCGCGACGATCTACGCGGTGGCGATCGCGACCTTCGGCGGCACTGCGCAGCTCGTGGTCACGTGGCTGCTGCACGTGACCGGAGATCCGCTGGCGCCGTCCTGGTATCTGCTGCTCGCGGCGGCGGTCGGCATCGTGGCCATGAGCCTGATGCCCGAGACCGCGCCGGTGAAGGTCGGCGAGAAGTAGCCGCTGAGCTCAGTCCATGTCGCGAAAGGCGTGGCCGTTGGCCTCGATTTCTTTCACGAGCTGCGGCGGCAGGTTGGCCTGCGCCGAGGTGCCGTCGAACACCCAGTCCTTGGCGTCGCCGAGATCGGGGAGGCCGGCGCCCTTGCGGACATAAAGGCCGACCGATGCCTTCTTCGGGTTGATGTAGAGATCGTAGTCCATTGCGCGCCTCCTCTTCGTTGCAGTTCAACGGAAGCTCCGGCACAGATTGGCCGGAGGCGTCCTGGAAGAGTCAACGCCGGTAAGACTAGGCGGGTTTCTTCGCCTCCGGCGCAAGCACCACCGACGCTTCGCTGGTCAGCATCAGGAAGGTGATGGTCTCCTGGAAATACAGCTGGACCGAGGTCGCGGAGTGGCTGAGATAGCCGATCGAGAGGTCTTGACCGATCGAGAGCTGGAAATCGCCGCCGCGGGTGGTGAGCAGGACGCCGCCCTCGATCGCCGGTGCCCAGATGATCTTGCCGTCGATCAGGCGCTGGATGTGCTGCAGCACGGGATAGCCGTCGTCGGTCGCACCGCCGATCGCGGTGTAGGGCTCGGTGCCGAGCAGCAGCGTATAGGGACCGTTGACGCCGGCGAGCCGCAACTGGCTGACCGCCTGCGCGACCACGGCGGGGTAATTCTTGATGCTCGACGGCAGCGTCAGCACCGGGTTGCTGGTGCCCTGGCGGATGCCCTGAATGCCGGCGGCGGCGTAGCCGTCGAACACCGCGCGATCCTCGGCGAAGGCGATCTTTCGCGCGGCGTCCTTGAGCGGATCCCAGTCGGAATCATTGGAGCCGCGTTCGACATCGTCGATCGCCTGGCGCGACAGCTCGAACGGCACGCGCAGCTCCACCAGCGCGCGGACGTCGCGTTGCGTTGCCTCGACGCCGTCGCCGGGTGTCGCGATTTTCTTCAGATGGCCGGTGCCTACCGCGGAGAAGTCCGTGCCCTTCGGCCCATCGACATCGACGACACGGCGCGCGGCCAGATGGCGCTTCAACGTCCGCGAGGCTTCCTCTTCGATCTGGGCCCATGCCGCGTCAGAGATGGGGGCCAATCCCCGATGAAGATTATTCATGTCCAGCGTCTCCTTTCAGTGAGCCGATCCCGAGCGAGCCGTCGGACGGCGATATTCTTTGTGCAGGTGCCTCGCCAGCCCCGGCGTCGTCCAGCGACGGCTCAGCCGGCGCGGGTGGCTCGCCGGTGACATCTTCCAGGAAGGTCGCCGACGGAATAAAGAACAGCGTGCCGGTCACGGCGCGGCTGAAGTCGAGCAGGCGATCGTAATTGCCCGGCGGCCTGCCGACGAACATGTTCTCCAGCATCTGCTCGATCCGGTGCGGGGACTTGGCATAGCCGATGAAGTAGGTACCGAACTCGCCCTTGCTGATGTTGCCGAACGGCATGTTGTCGCGGACGATATCGAGCTCCTCGCCGTTCTCCACGATCGTCGTCAGGGCGTTGTGCGCGTAGCTCGGCTTCACCGCATCGTCGAGCTCGATGTCGGACAGCTTGGTGCGGCCGATGATCTTCTCCTGCATCTCGACCGGCAGCTCGTTCCACTTCTCCAGGTCGTGCAGGTATTTTTGCACGATCACATAGCTGCCACCGGCGAAGGCTGGGTCCTCGTCGCCGATGATGGTGGCGTCGGTGGCCGCCTGGTCCTCCGGATTCTCCGTGCCGTCGACGAAGCCGAGCAGGTCGCGCTCGTCGAAATATTTGAAGCCGTGCACCTCGTCCGAGGTCGCAACCGCATCGCCGAGCCGCGACATGATCTGTGTCGCGAGCTCGAAGCACAGGTCCATCGGCACCGCGCGGATGTGAAACAGCAGGTCGCCCGGTGTCGCAACGGCGTGGTGGACGCCGTTGATCTCGCGGAACGGATGCAAACCTTTCGGCTTCGGCGCACCGAACAGCCGGTCCCATGCATCCGAGCCGATGCCCATGACGCAGGACAGCCGGCCCTCGAGATCGCGGAAGCCGACCGCGCGCACCAGCGCAGCCACGTCCGCACACAGCGACCGCACCACAGTATCATATTCCGGATTGGGCTTGATCGTGACCGCAAGGAAGATGGCCGCGCGCGTCAGCTTCGCAGCGACCGGTTGCGGAACGGCTGATGGCACGCATCTCTCCTTAACTAACGGCACTTTAACGCGAAAAAGGTCTCGCCTGGACGCCGGATCGACGTCCAGACAGAGCAGAGGAGCATGCCATCGGAGCCTTTACAAGAGCCCGGATCGCTAGGCTTCCGCGGACGGACCAACCGGCTTGCCGGACTTCTCCTCCTCAAGGGTCACGGCAATGGCGGCGTTGGCGGAGAGCCGGACCTTGGAGCCTTCGACACCGGCGACGAAGCCGAGCTCGATATAGTGGTGATGGCCTTTGTGGAAGCCGTCGCTCTCGCTCTTCTTGAGCTTGATGCGGTTGCCTTCCACGTGATCGACGGTGCCGACATGCACACCATCGGCGCCGATGACCTCCATGTTGTCCTTGATGTTCTGCTGCGTCATGACGCTCTCCCTGGTTGCAGGTCGGCTTGCACATTCAGCTTGCATATGATGCGCCTGGACGACGCGGCGATGACAGCGCGTCGTTGGCCATCCGGGCTTCTCTCACACCGGTTCGAATTCGTCCGCCGCAGCGTTCTCGGGCTTCTTGCCGTTGAAGGTGAGGCCGGCCTTGGTGGCGGAGAGCTTCACCTGCGAGCCGTCGCGCACGTCGCCGGCGAGAATCATTTCGGCGAGCGGATCCTGCACGCTGCGCTGGATCACCCGTTTCAGCGGGCGGGCGCCATAGGCTGGATCCCAGCCTTTCTCCGCCAGCCAATCGCGCGCCTTCGGATCGAGTTCGAGATCGATCTTGCGATCCTCGAGCAGTTTGCGCAGGCGCGAGAATTGAATTTCGACGATGCGGCCCATGTCGCTCTTCTGCAGCCGGTGGAACAGGATGATCTCGTCGATGCGGTTGAGGAATTCGGGGCGGAAATGCGCCCGCACCATGTTCATCACCTGCTCGCGCACCGCGCTGGTCGGCTGTCCCTCCGGTTGGTTGACGAGATACTCGGCGCCGATGTTCGATGTCATGATGATCAGCGTGTTGCGGAAATCGACGGTGCGGCCCTGGCCGTCGGTGAGACGGCCGTCGTCGAGCACTTGCAGCAGCACGTTGAAGACGTCGGGATGCGCCTTCTCGATCTCGTCGAACAGCACCACTTGATACGGCCGCCGCCGAACGGCTTCGGTCAGTGCGCCACCCTCGTCGTAGCCGACATAGCCGGGCGGCGCGCCGATCAGCCGCGAGACCGAGTGCTTCTCCATGAACTCGGACATGTCGAGCCGGACCATCGCGGTCTCGTCGTCGAACAGATATTCGGCGAGCGCTTTTGCGAGTTCGGTCTTGCCGACGCCGGTCGGACCTAAGAACATGAACGAGCCGATCGGCCGGTTCGGATCCTGGAGGCCGGCGCGGGCGCGGCGCACCGCGGTCGACACCGCGCGGACCGCCTCGGCCTGGCCGACGACGCGTTTGCCGAGCATCTCCTCCATGCGCAGCAGCTTGTCCTTCTCGCCTTCCAGCATCTTGTCGACCGGCACGCCGGTCCAGCGCGACACCACCTGCGCGATATTGTCGGCGGTCACGGTCTCGCTGGCGGACGAGGTCTCGCTCGCCTCGACCGATGCGAGCTTCTTCTCGAGTTCGGGAATGCGGCCATAGGCCAGCTCGCCCGCCTTCTGGAATTCGCCCTTGCGCTGCGCATTGGCAAGCTCGGTGCGCAACTGCTCGAGCTCGCCCTTCATCTTCTGCGCGTCGGAGAGCTTGCTCTTCTCCGACCGCCATCTCGACGTCATGTCCGCCGATTTCTTCTCGAGATCCACGAGATCCTTCTCGAGGGTCTGCAGGCGGCTCCTGGAGCCGAGATCGGTCTCCTTCTTCAGCGCCTCCTGCTCGATCTTGAGGCGGATGATCTCGCGGTCGAGCGAGTCAAGCTCTTCAGGCTTGGAATCTACCTGCATCTTCAGCCGCGCCGCCGCTTCGTCCATCAGGTCGATGGCTTTGTCGGGCAGGAAGCGGTCGGTGATGTAGCGGTTCGACAGCGTCGCGGCGGCGACCAGCGCCGAATCCGCGATGCGCACGCCGTGATGCTGCTCGTATTTGTCCTTGAGGCCGCGCAGGATCGAGATGGTATCCTCGACGGTCGGTTCGGAGACGAACACCGGCTGGAACCGCCGCGCCAGCGCCGCATCCTTCTCGACATGCTTGCGATATTCGTCGAGCGTGGTGGCGCCGATACAGTGCAGTTCGCCGCGGGCCAGCGCGGGTTTCAGAAGGTTCGATGCATCCATCGCGCCGTCGCCCTTGCCGGCGCCGATCAGGGTGTGCATCTCGTCGATGAACAGGATGATGCCGCCCTCGGCGGACGTCACCTCCTGCAGCACCGCCTTGAGCCGTTCCTCGAACTCGCCGCGATACTTGGCGCCGGCAATCAGCGCGCCGAGGTCGAGCGCGAGCAGCGCCTTGTCCTGCAGGCTTTCCGGCACGTCGCCATTGACGATGCGCAGCGCCAGGCCCTCGACGATCGCGGTTTTGCCGACGCCGGGCTCGCCGATCAGGACGGGATTGTTCTTGGTGCGGCGTGACAGAACTTGAATCGTGCGGCGTATCTCCTCGTCGCGGCCGATCACCGGGTCGAGCTTGCCGTCGCGCGCGGCCTGGGTGAGGTCGCGGGCGTATTTCTTCAGCGCGTCATAGGCATTCTCGGCCGACGCGCTGTCGGCGGTGCGGCCCTTGCGCAGCGCGTTGATCGCCGCGTTCAGGTTCTGCGGATTGACGCCGCCCTTGGCGAGCAGCTTGCCGGCTTCGCTGTCCTTGTCGGCTGCCAGCGCCTGCAGCATGCGTTCGACCGAGACAAAGCTGTCGCCGGCCTTGTCGGCCGCCTGTTCCGCGGCGGCGAAGGTGCGCGCGGTCTCGGGCGCCATATAGATCTGTCCGGAGCCGGCGCCGCTGACCTTGGGCACCTTCGCCAGCGCGTCTTCGGTCGCCTTGAGGATCGCGCGCGAGTTGCCGCCGGCCCGGTCGATCAGGCCGGCCGCGAGGCCCTCATTGTCGTCCAGTAGCACCTTCAGGATATGGAGCGTCGAGAACTGCTGATGCCCCTCGCGCATCGCCAACGATTGGGCCGATTGAATGAAGCCGCGGAGGCGATCGGTATATTTTTCAATGTTCATGGTGGCACCTCAAGGCAGCACAGGCTCGTCGAGATCAAGTCATGCCACGCATTGCCGCCGGCGACAGATGGCGGAACGATGACATCCATCATGCGGCAGCCGAGTTGCAATCGCGCCGGCGGAAAACCGCGGGCCTGACGCTGTCGCAGGTCGTATCGTGTGGTCGTTTCAGGGGTGTGTCAATCGCGGAGCGTGGCCGCCGGCATACCGCTTTTGAGGTGTTGCGACTGCCGGTGTTCGCTTCTGGCACTCATCCGGCGGCACTGCTACGGACGCGCCGACAAATCGGGGTCCGCATCACGGCGGTGGTGGCTCGGCTGATCGCGGTGCTTGCGAAGCGAGCGGCGCGACGATCCTGGATCGTTGCAATCGTGCGAGAGCCGAAGTCATGTTCGCGATTCAGTAACTGTCGACTCGCACCTCGCGGAGTGCACGCGATGATGCAGACGTGAATCGCGCGTTGTTCCACTGAATCGCGCGATGATGAGTCACTGCACACTCTGAACCGTCGATGAATAGCTGCGCGCTGCGTTTCCGGCTGTTTCAGGTTGATGTAAGGTCAAGGCGCTAGCGATGAAGTGTATCGGTGCGTTGCCGATACACGGAACTTTTGTTCCGGTTCTCACGTTGAACGTGTTCATCGAAGAGGCTCCCAATGATCACTCGTTTCCTTTCGACCGCGTCGTGCGCCGCGATCGCCACGGCGCTGTTCACTGCGACGGCTGTGCCGGCAATCGCGCAGGATGCGGCATGCGCGCCGGTCTCTGCCGTCGACACCGCGCCGCCGCCGCTGCCGACCTACGATCAGCCGCCGGTGCCCGGGCCCGGTTACATGTGGTCACCGGGCAATTGGTCGTGGGACGAGGATCGGGGCGATTACTACTGGGTGCCGGGCACCTGGGTGCAGCCGCCGCGGGTCGGGCTGCTCTGGACCCCCGGCTACTGGGGCGCGTTCGGCGGCGGCTTCATTTTCCATCAGGGCTATTGGGGAGATCGCGTCGGCTTCTACGGAGGCGTCAATTACGGCTTCGGTTACGGCGGTTCAGGCTATGAAGGCGGCCGCTGGGATCACGGCAACTTCTTCTACAATCGCACCGTGAATAATCTGGAAGGCGCTCGCATCACCAACGTCTACGAGAAGAACGTCACGATCAATCAGACCACCATCAACAACGTCAGCTACAATGGCGGCCGCGGCGGCATCGAGGTACGGCCGACTCCCGCCGAACGTACGATCGCCAAGGAGCAGCATTTCGCGGCGACGCCGTTGCAACGCAAGCAGGTCGAGACCGCAAGCCAGGATCCGAGCCTGTTCAAGCGAACCAACAATGGCGTGCCCGCCGTTGCCGCAACGGCGCGGCCCGGCGAGCTGAAGGGACCGGGCGTGGTCCGCGCGCGGCCGGCCGGCGAGGTGGTGCCTGCCAACGCTGCACGGCCGGCGGCCGGGGAGCTGGCGCGGCCAGGAACCGCAGCTACACCGGCCGACTCCCACGCGCTTCCGGTGCCGGGCAAGGAGCTTCCGGCGGCGCAGCAGAACAAGCCGGCAGCCGAGGAGAAGCGCGCAGCTCCGGCTCCCGAGACGAAGGTTGAGCCGCGTCCCGCCGCACCGGCGCCCGCCGAATCCCATGCGCTTCCGGTCCCCGAGAAGGGCGTTGCGGCACATCCGCCCGCCGAGGTGAGCAAGCCTGCGGTCGAGGAGAAGCGCGCAGCGCCCGCCGCCGAGCCGAGGGTCGAGCCGCGGCCTGCAACGGAAGCGGCGCGGCCTGCCGCGCCGGAGAGGCGGCCTGAGGAGGTGCGCAAGGAGGAACCGCGGCCGGAGCCTGCCGCGCGGCCGGAGCAGGCAGCAAGGCCCGAACCACGACCGGAGCCTGCGGCTAGGCCGGAAGCACGGCCGGAGACGATGGCTCGCCCTGAGGCGCATCCGCAGCAGGCGGCTCGGCCGGAGCCGCACGTTCAGGCCGCGCCGCACGTTCAGGCGCCGCCGCATGCTGCGCCGGCCGCAGGTCACCCTGCAGAGGAGAAGCGGGGGGAGCAACGTTGAGGTAAGATCGCGCTCCGCCGGCTCGTTCCTGCGGAGCGCGCACTCTCTTCTGCCCGTGCGCAAGCGATCATCACTGGAGGTCGGTCATGGCACAGAGTCACGGTGGTAGCGGACAGCTTGACGACGGCAAGCCGCGCCTGAGCGAAGACGATATGCAGCGCGCCCTGCTCGGTCCGAGGGGCGTGCCGGGCAAGCCGGATCCCGCCAGGATGACGCCGCAGCAGAAAAAGAACATTCCGAATTATCTCGACCCCGGACATACCTCGTAGCGGGCCGCGATCTGCGCGCATGCTGGCTCGCCCATCGCCGGGCGACGTGCGAGCGCACTTGCAAATCGGCTGCTTTTGCGCCCTCATGATTGCAGGTGCCCTCACGGTGTTGCGGAGCAGGTTGTGAGAAATCCGTACGAGGTTCTTGGCGTTGCCCCGACGGCGTCTTCGGCCGATATCCAGAAGGCCTATCGAAAGCTGGCGAAGAAGCTGCATCCGGATCTCAATCCGGGCGACAAGGCGGCCGAAGAAAAGTTCAAGGAAGTCGCTGCGGCGAACGATCTGCTCTCGGATGCCGACAAGCGCAAGCGCTTCGACGCCGGCGAGATCGACGCCAGCGGCGCCGAACGGCCGCAGCATCGCTACTACCGGGATTTCGCCACCGCGGACGGGGGGCATCCCTATGCCGACAATTCCGGTTATGCCGACTACATGGACCAGGACGATGCGTTCGCCGAATTGCTCCGGCGCAGCGAGCAGGCACGCGCCAACCGACGCGGCCGCGACCTGCACTACAGCCTTGCGATCGATTTCGCGGAATCGATCACCGGCGCGAGCAAGCGCCTGACGCTTCCTGATGGCGGCACGCTCGAGGTGACGATCCCGCCGGGCCTCATCGACGGCCAGGTCATTCGTCTGCGCGGCAAGGGCATGCCGGGCAGCGGCAAAGGCGGTCCCGGCGACGCGCTGATCGAGGTCGAGGTGCGCCCCGATCCGCGCTTCACCCGCGAGGGCGACGATATCTCGCTCGAATTGCCGATCTCGCTGTCGGAGGCTGTGCTCGGCGGCAAGGTCAACGTTCCGACCCCGACGGGTGCGGTCACCATGACCGTTCCCAAGGGATCGAACACCGGCACGACGATGCGGTTGCGCGGCAAGGGCGCGCCCAAGGTCGGCGGCGGTCACGGCGATGAGTTCGTTAAGCTCAAGCTGGTCCTGCCCAAGGGACCCGATCCCGCGCTCGAGGCGTTCGTGTCGGACTGGGATCGTAAGGGATTCAATCCACGCGATGATGGTGCATCATGAACAGGCAGCAGTTCCTCATCGATGCGGGTCTCGAGGTGCAGACCCTGGAGTTCTGGATCGAGCAGCAATGGCTGGTTCCGGACGAGACTACGCAGGAGATCAGCTTTTCCGACACCGACGTGGCGCGCGCCCATCTGATCCGGGATCTGAAGGGCGATTTCGGCGTCAACGACGAGGGGATCGACGTCATCCTGCATCTGGTCGACCAGCTGCACGGCCTGCGCCGTGCGTTTGAAGAATTGCACAAGGATATCGCGTCATCGCCGCGCTAGCCGCCTCGCTAGCGGCGATCATCAGTCCCGGGAGACGATCATGACGGACAAGCCGACGCCGCTGGCCCATGGCGAGATTGACGTTCTGATTTTGCAGGCGCTGGTGCGCAAGCTGATCGCAAAGGGCGTCCTGACGCCGGACGACGTCCGCGCGATGCTGTTCGAGGCCGCGAAAAACCTGGATCTCGTCGGCAGCGAGCTGACGACGGAGGCTGCCAACATCATCGTGCAGGAAGATCTGGCGCCCGCATTCCTCGGCGGTTGATTTCTTCAGGTCTGACCGCTGCGGTTGGAGACCAGCCGGATTTGCGTGATCTGGTCGGCATTGCCGGCAAGATAGGCCTGCGCGTCGCGCACCAGACGCTCGATTGCCGCGGCGTCATAGCTCGGATGGCGGGTGTTCAGATGCAGGTCGGTCTCGATCTGCATCACATTAGTCGCGGCATCGGCGCCGATCTCGATCGAGAACGACACCAGTGAAACGTGCGGGCTCTTGAATGCCACGTCTTGATCTCCTTTCGTCGCGCAGTGGATGCTGTTATCTCAGGCCGCAGAATCTTCCCTCGCGGTCGTCGCAGTCTGCACGGCAATGCCAGCGTGCCTGCGGTCGAGTTCCTCGATCATGCCGCGGGCAATCTCGCGCTCGCCCATGATCACGATGTCGGCGCCGAGGCCCTTCAGATGATCGACCTCGGCGTCGGAATGCGCGCGTGCGATGATCCGGATATCGGCATTGGCGGCGCGCGCCTGCTCGACGATCTGTCCGGCCTCGAAGGCTTCGGGAATGGCGATGACCAGCGATCGTGCGCCGGCCGGATTGGTCGCGCGCAGCACGCTGGCGCGCGCGGCGTTGCCCATCAGGGCCTCGATGCCGCGCCGCCTGAGCTTTGCGACGGTGTCGTCGGACGCCTCGACCGCGAGGAACGGCGCTTTGCGCTGATGCAGGGCATCACCCACGAGACTGCCGACCCGGCCGTAGCCGATCAGGATGGTGTGATCCTGCAAGTCGGTGATCGGGATCGGTTCAGCGGTTGCAGCGGTTGGCGAGGAAGCCTGCGGTTTCTCGAGCCGCGAGGTCAGCCAGTCGACCACCGCGAACACCAGCGGGTTGAGCATGATCGAGAAGATCGCGCCGGCCAGGATCAGGTCGCGGCCGGCCTTCGGCAGCAGATTGAGCGCAACGCCGAGTTCGGCCAGGATGAAGGAGAATTCGCCGATCTGGGCAAGGCTCGCCGAGATCATCAGGGCGGTCGCCATCGGGTGACGGAACAGCACGACGATCAAAAGTGCCGCCAGCGACTTGCCGACCACGATAACGAACAGTGTCGCGAGAAACGGCCACGGCTCGCGCACCACGCTGAACGGATCGAACAGCATGCCGACTGAGACGAAGAACAGCACCGCGAATGCGTCGCGCAGCGGCAGGGTCTCCTGGGCAGCGCGCTGGCTGAGCGGCGATTCCCGCAGCATCATCCCGGCGAAGAAAGCGCCGAGCGCCAGCGACACCCCGAACAACTTGGTCGCGCCGAACGCGATGCAGAGCGCGATCGCCAGCACGGCCAGCCGGAACAGCTCGCGCGAGCCGGTGTGTGCGATGTAGTGCAGGGCCCATGGGATCAGCCGGCGTCCGACCACCAGCATCAGCGCGATGAACACGGCGATCTTGACCAGCGTCAGCACCAGCACGCCGGTCAGCCCGAGGCCGAAGCGGGTGGCGAGTGGATCGGAGACGAGCGCGGCGCCATCGCCGCCCTGGAAGCTCGCCACCGCCGGGAACAGCACCAGCGCGAGCACCATCGCGAGGTCCTCGACGATCAGCCAGCCGACCGCAATCTTGCCGCGTTCGGTGTCCATCAGGCGGCGCTCCTGCAACGCGCGCAGCAGCACCACGGTACTTGCGACTGACAGCGCGAGCCCGAACACCAGCCCGGCACCGATGGTCCAGCCCATCATGAGCGCGAGGCCGAGGCCCAACAGTGTGGCGACCGCAATCTGCGCAATGGCGCCGGGCACCGCGATCGCGCGCACCGACAGCAGGTCGTTCAGCGAGAAGTGCAGGCCGACGCCGAACATCAGGAGAATGATACCGAGCTCGGCGAGCTCGGTTGCCAGCGCCTGATCGGCGACGAAGCCGGGCGTGAACGGACCCACGGCAACGCCCGCGATGAGATAACCGACCAGTGGCGGAACCCGGAAGCGCTGCGCGATGGTTCCGAAGACGAAAGCGAGTCCAAGGCCCGCGACGACGGTCGCGATCAGAGGTGTGTCATGCGGCATTTCGCCTTGTCGCACAGCATGGTTGGCGGTGCACCGCGACCATTTGAGGCGCGGCATTCCGCGCGCGGAACTGTGATCTATTGCTCATGGCGTGAGCATATGATCTCATGTGCGGATGGATCCGCGGCTGCCCCAGACCGATCTGGTCATCTTCGACTGTGACGGCGTGCTCGTCGACAGCGAGGAATTGAGCTGCCGCTGCCTCGCCGAGGCGATGATGAAGGCCGGCATCGCGATGAGCACCGAGCGGGCGCTCGAACTCTTCCTCGGGCGCAGCACCACGGCTCTGGTCGCGTATTGCCGGAGCGTGGGCAAGCCGTTGCCGGCGACCTTCTTGCCTGAATTGGCGCAGCAGGTGCGCGAGACCTTCCGCTCGCAGCTCAAGCCGATTGCGGGCATCGCCGCCGTGCTCGCGGCATTGCAGCTGCCGTATTGTGTCGCCTCATCGAGTGATCTCGAGCGGGTGAAGTATTCGCTGGAGCTGACCGGTCTTGCCGCGAGCTTCGGACAGCGGCTCTACACCGCGCAGATGGTCGAGCATGGCAAGCCGGCGCCGGACCTGTTCCTGTTTGCCGCCGGCAAAATGGGAGCCGAGCCACGCCGCACGCTGGTCATCGAGGACAGCGTCAGCGGGGTGATGGCGGCGAGGGCCGCCGGGATGAAAGTGTGGGGATTTGTCGGTGGCTCCCACTATCGGCTGGCGGACGGCAGTGCTCTGCTGAAGCAGGCCGGGGCGGATCGAATCTTCGCCGCGATGACGGATTTCTGGAACGAAGGCTGACGCACAATCATGGCTGCGCCCGATAACGAAAAGTCTCGCCTCGACGATGCGGCGCGCGCCGGCTGGCTGTATTTTATCGCGGGCCACACCCAGGATGAAATCGCGAAAATGCTGCAGGTGTCGCGTGCCTCGGCGCAGCGCCTGGTGTCGCTCTGTCTTGCCGAGCGGCTGATCACGTTTCGTCTCGAGCACCCCATTGCGGCCTGCATGGAGCTGGCATCGCGGCTGAAGGCGCGGTTCGATCTGGTGCATTGCGACGTCGTGCCATCCGATCCGGCGGCGCCGCTGTCGAATGCCGGGATCGCCGAACGCAGTGCCAATCTGCTCGAGATGACGCTGCGCTCGGAGACGCCTGTCATCGTGGCACTCGGCACTGGCCGCGCGGTGCGCGCCGCTGTCGAGCGGGTCTCGCCGATCGAGCGGCCCGATCATCAGATCGTCTCGCTGGTCGGCAACATCTCCGCCGACGGCTCGGCGAGCTTCTACGACACGGTCGGACGGCTCGCCGACCGCACCGGTGCGCGGCACTACCCGATGCCGCTGCCGTTCCTGATGTCGAGCGAGGACGAGCGCAACCGCATGATCCGGATCGATCCGATCGCGCGGGTGAGGGCGGTCGCCGCCAAGGCCGATCTGCGGCTGATCGGCATCGGCCAGATGGACCAGAAGGCCCAGGTCCATGTCGACGGCTTCGTCACCCGCGAGGAGTTGCTGGAGATGATGCGGCTCGGCGCGGTCGGCGAGGTGACCGGCTGGGCGTATGACGCCAAGGGCAAACTGATCAAGGGTGGCACCAACAAGCGGCTGACCAGCATTCCGCCGCAGATCCCTGCGGTGTCGACCACGATTGCGGCGGCCGTCGGCGTCGCCAAGGTGCCGTCGATCAGGGCCGCGCTGGCGGGCCGGGTGATCAACGGCCTCATTACGGATGAGGCCACCGCACGCGCGGTGCTGGATCGCTAGAAGTCACGAATTGGGTGCGCTCCCTCTCCCGCCTGCGGGGGAGGGTTGGGTGGGGGTCTATCCTCGAGTCGTGTCGTGGAGAGAGCCCCCAGCCGGATTGCATCTTCGATGCAATCCGACCTCCCCCGCAAGCGGGAGAGGTGAACCTTCGATGCCGCTCCAGCTCATCCATTTCACTGCCAGCCGTTTCCCGGTCGCCTCCGCAAACACCTCCCTCCCAGGCTGTGATGGAACCCGCGATCGCGCGGGACGGCGCACCCGCGTGCTTGACAAATTTTAACGACGGGATGAACATACGCTCAACACGTGGGCATATGCTCAACGTGACATAAGGGAGGTCACCTTGAAAAACGTCCTTTGCGCCGTTGCGGGCGCGGCTGCTCTTTTGATCTCTGCCCCCTCGATCGCCCAGACCACGTTGACGGTGGCGACCGTCAACAACAGCGACATGATCCGCATGCAGGGGCTCACCAGCGAATTCACCGCGAAGAACCCCGACATCACCGTGAAATGGGTGACGCTCGAGGAGAACGTGCTGCGCCAGCGCGTGACCACCGACATCGCCACCAAGGGCGGCCAGTTCGACGTGCTCACCATCGGCACCTACGAGGTACCGATCTGGGCCAAGAAGAGCTGGCTGGTGCCGCTCGACAAGCTCGGCGCCGACTACGACGTCGGTGACCTGCTGCCGAAGATCAAGGATGCCGTCTCGGTCGACGGCAAGCTCTATGCCGCACCGTTCTACGGCGAGAGCTCGATGGTGATGTATCGCACCGATTTGTTCGACAAGGCCGGCTTGAAGATGCCGGAAAGCCCGACCTGGGACTTCGTGGTCGATGCAGCCAAGAAGCTGACCGACAAGGCCGGCGGCGTCTACGGCATCTGCCTGCGCGGCAAGGCCGGTTGGGGCGAGAACATGGCGTTCCTGACCGCGATGTCCAACTCGTTCGGCGCGCGTTGGTTCGACGAGAAGTGGGAGCCGCAGTTCAATTCGCCGGAATGGAAGAAGACGCTCACGACCTATGTCGACCTGATGAAGCAGGCCGGACCCCCCGGCGCCTCGTCCAACGGCTTCAACGAGAACCTCGCGCTGTTCAGCGCCGGCAAATGCGCGATGTGGATCGATGCGACAGTGGCGGCGTCCATGGTGACCAACCCGAAGGATTCCAAGGTTGCCGACAAGGTCGGCTTCGCGCTGGCCCCGAACACCGGGCTCGGCAAGAACGCCAACTGGCTGTGGGCATGGAGCCTCGCGATCCCCGCCGGCTCCAAGAAGGTCGATGCGGCCGAGAAATTCATCGCCTGGGCGACCAGCAAGGATTACACCAAGCTCGTCGCGGACAAGCAGGGCTGGGCCGCCGCACCTCCCGGAACACGCACCTCGCTCTACAAGAATCCCGACTATCTGAAGGCGGCACCGTTCGCCAAGATGACGCTGGCCTCGATCGATGCGGCTGACCCCAGCCATCCGACCGTCAAGCCGGTGCCTTACGTGGGCGTGCAGTATGCGGCGATCCCTGAATTCCAGGGCATCGGCACCCAGGTCGGCCAGCAGTTCTCGGCCGCGTTGTCCGGCTCGACCACCGTCGATGCGGCGCTCTCGGCTGCGCAGTCCGCGACCGAGCGCGAGATGAAGCGCGCGGGCTACATCAAATAAACCACGCCCAGACAAAGCCAGGGCGCAGCACGCGCATTGGCCGCCCGACCAGCTCAAACCTCCCGAGCTGGATCACTGCGACCATCCTGTCCCGCAGCGGGATGGTCGCTCCTTTCGAGAGAAGGAGGCGGGGATGGCGACCCAGCAGACCCAACTGCTCGCACGCACGCTGCTCACGCCCGCCGTGGCACTGCTGTTCATCTGGATGATCGTGCCGCTGGCGCTCACGATCTACTTCGCGACCCTGCACTACAATTTGCTCGATCCCGGCTCTGAATCCTTCGTCGGGCTGGAGAACTTTCGCTACTTCCTCACCGATCCTGCCTTCCTCGCCTCGTTGCAGAACACCCTGGTGCTGGTCGGCTCCGTGCTCGCGATCACGATCATCCTCGGCGTGCCGTTGGCGCTGTTGCTCGACCAGCAGGTGGTCGGGCTCTCGATTGTCCGCTTGATGGTGATCGCACCATTCTTCGTGATGCCGACGGTGAGCGCGCTGGTCTGGAAGAATCTCCTGATGCATCCGGTGTCGGGCCTGTTCGCCTGGATCGCACAACTGTTCGGCCTGCCGGCGATCGACTGGTTCAACGACGCGCCGCTGTTCTCGGTGATCCTGATCATCTCCTGGCAGTGGTTGCCGTTTGCCACCCTGATCCTGCTCACCGCGCTGCAATCGCTCGACGAGGAACAGAAGGAGGCCGCCGAGATGGACGGCGCGAGCGCGATCTCGACCTTCATCTACATCACGCTGCCGCATCTCGCGCGCCCGATCACGGTGGTGATCCTGATCGAGACCATCTTCCTGCTCACGGTGTTCGCGGAGATCTTCGTCACCACCGGCGGCGGCCCCGGGCTGCAGACCACCAACATCGCCTTCCTGATCTATTCGCAGGCGCTGATCCAGTACGACGTCGGGAGCGCTTCTGCGGGCGGCCTGGTCGCGGTGGTGCTCGCCAACATCGTTGCGTTCTTCCTCGTTCGCATCGTCGGCCGGAATCTGGAGGCGTAACGTCATGGCGCGGATGGTCACGACCCGGAACAAGGTGATCTCGACGGCGGCGGCCTGGCTGGTCGGCTTCCTGATCTTCTTCCCGATCCTCTGGATGGTGCTGGCGAGCTTCAAGACCGAGCTCGAGGCTTTCGCGATCCCGCCATCGTTCCTGTTCTTCCACTGGACGACGGAGAACTACGTCACGGTGCAGGAGCGCAGCGACTACCTCCACCACGCGCTCAACTCGATCATCATCGCCGGCGGGTCGACGCTGATTGCGATGCTGATCGCGATCCCGGCCGCATGGTCGATGGCGTTCTCGCCGACCAAGCGTACCAAGGACGTGCTGCTCTGGATGCTCTCCACCAAGATGATGCCGCCGGTCGGCGTGCTGGTGCCGATCTACCTGATCTACCGGACGTTCGGCCTGCTCGACACAAGAAGCGGCCTGATCTTCATCCTGTGCCTCGGCAACCTGCCGATCGTGATCTGGATGCTGTTCACCTATTTCAAGGAGATCCCGAAGGACATCCTCGAGGCTGCCCGGATGGACGGCGCCACGATCGGGCGCGAGCTGATCTATGTGCTGACACCGATGGCGGTGCCGGGGCTCGCCTCGACCTTGCTGCTCAATCTGATCCTGGCGTGGAACGAGGCGTTCTGGACTCTCAATCTGTCGACGCTCGAAGCCGCGCCGCTCACCGTGTTCATCGCATCCTATTCCAGCCCGGAAGGATTGTTCTGGGCGAAATTGTCGGCGGCGTCGACGCTCGCGATCGCGCCCATTCTCGTGCTCGGCTGGTTCAGTCAGCGGCAGCTCGTCCGCGGCCTGACGTTCGGCGCGGTCAAGTAGCAGAAAGGCTTGTCCCATGGGTCAGATTACGCTGCAGGGTGTGCAAAAATCGTTCGGGCCGGTCCATATCATCAAGGGCGCCGACCTCGAGATCACCGACGGCTCCTTCGTCGTCTTCGTCGGTCCGTCGGGCTGCGGCAAGACCACGCTGCTGAGGCTGATCGCGGGGCTCGAGGACGTCACCGGCGGCGCCATCCTGATCGACGGCCGCAATGTGGTCGACGTGCCGCCGGCCAAGCGCGGCCTGTCGATGGTGTTCCAGTCCTACGCGCTCTATCCGCACATGAGCGTGCGCGGCAACATCGCCTTCGGCCTGAAGATGGCCGGGATCGCCAAGGACGAGATCAACCGCAAGGTCGAGGCCGCCGCGGCGACGCTCAATCTCACGCCCTATCTTGAGCGCAAGCCGCGCGAGCTCTCCGGCGGCCAGCGCCAGCGGGTCGCGATCGGGCGCGCCATCGTGCGCGAGCCGAAGGCCTTCCTGTTCGACGAGCCACTGTCGAACCTCGACGCCGCGCTGCGGGTGCAGATGCGGCTCGAGGGGACGCGGGTGCAGAAGCAGCTCGGCACCACGGCGATCTACGTCACCCACGATCAGGTCGAGGCCA
>NZ_BOVL01000059.1:156623-292213 GCF_019972155.1 Bradyrhizobium sp. RD5-C2
GCGATCTACGTCACCCACGATCAGGTCGAGGCCATGACCATGGCCGACAAGATCGTGGTGCTGAACGGCGGCAAGATCGAGCAATATGGCTCGCCGCTCGAGCTTTATGAGAAGCCCAACAACCTGTTCGTCGCCGGCTTCATCGGCTCGCCGAAGATGAACTTCGTCACCGGGGAACTCGCGAAGCAGCAGGGCGCAACCACCATTGGCGTGCGGCCCGAGCATTTGAAGGTCGAGCGCGACGGGCAGGGCGGCTGGCACGGCACGGTCGCGGTCGCCGAGCATCTCGGCAGCGACACCTTTCTCTACGTCGATGCCGGACCGCTCGGGATGCTGACCGCGCGCTATGTCGGCGAGCTCGACCTGCATCCCGGCGACAAGGTGTCGCTGATCCCGGATCCGGCGCGCATCCATCGTTTCGACGACAGCGGAAAGTCGATCCACGCGTAAGGAAGAAGAAAATGTATCTCGAGAAATTCAGACTCGGCGGCAAGACCGCCATCATCACCGGCGCCGGGCAGGGCATCGGACTGGCGTGTGCCGAGGCACTCGCGGAAGCCGGCGCCAAGGTCATCATCGGCGACCGCGACGCCAAGGCGGCCCATGACGCGCAGGCGGAGCTGAAGGCCAAGGGCTTCGACGCCGATATCGCGCTGATGGACGTGACGGATTCCGGCCGCGTCTCGGCAGTCGCCGACGAACTGGTGCGCAAGTACGGCAAGGTCGACATCCTCGTCAACAATGCCGGCATCGCGCGCAGCGAGACGCCCGCCGAGACCGTGACCGACGAGCATTGGCTCAACGTCATCGACGTCAACCTGAACGGCACCTTCTGGTGCTGCCGCGCGTTCGGCAATCACATGCTGAAGGCGAAGTCCGGCACCATTGTCAATGTCGGCTCGATGTCCGGCTTCATCGTCAACAAGCCGCAGGAGCAGTGCTTCTACAACGCGTCCAAGGCCGCGGTGCATCACTTGACCAAATCGCTCGCCGCCGAATGGGGCGCGCGTGGGGTCCGCGTCAACGCCGTGGCGCCGACCTATATCGAGACGCCGTTGAACGCCTTCGTGAAGAACAGCCCCCGCATGTACGACGCCTGGATCGGTGGAACCCCGATGGCGCGCATGGGGCAGGTCGACGAGATCGCCTCCGTCGTGCTGTTCCTGGCCTCCGGGGCGGCGAGCCTGATGACCGGAAGCATCGTTCTGGTCGATGGCGGCTACACTTGCTGGTAGGATCGCGCCGGAAATAGCGGAGCGGCCATGCGGCAAGCCTATATCGGGGTGGACGTCGGGAGCACCAGCGCCCGGGCGGGGGTATTCGACGAGGCCGGCAAGCTATTGGGCTCGGCGCGGCATCCGATCCGGGTCTGGCACGAGCCCGGCGATATCGTCGAGCAATCGTCCGATGACATCTGGGCCGCCTGCGTGACGTCCGTGCGCAACGCGATGCGGGAGGCGGCGGTCGCCGCCGACTACGTCAAGGGCATCGGGTTTGACGCGACCTGCTCGCTGGTCGTGCTCGATCGAGCCGGCCGACCGCTCACCGTCAGCCCGTCCGGCGATCCCGCGCGCAATGTGGTGGTCTGGATGGATCACCGCGCGATGGATGAGACCGAATTCGTCAACGCGACCGGCGACCGCGTGCTGCGTTATGTCGGCGGCGCGATCTCGCCGGAAATGGAGATCCCGAAGATCCTCTGGCTCAAGCGGCATCTGCCGGCAACCTTCGAGTCCGCCGGGCATTTCTTCGATCTCGCTGACTATCTCTCGTTCCGCGCTACCGGCTCGCTGGCACGCTCGACCTGCACGGTCACCTGCAAATGGACCTATGTCGCGGGTGAGGGCGGCTGGAGCGAGCCCTTCCTGAACCGGGTCGGGCTCGAGGCGCTCGCCGCCGATCGCTTTGCCCGCATCGGCACCGAGATCGTTCCGCCGGGCTCGCCGCTCGGCCGCGGCTTGTCGGAAGGTGCCGCGCGCGATCTTGGCCTTGTGCCGGGAACCGCGGTCGGCGCCTCTTTGATCGATGCCCATGCCGGCGGCGTCGGCGCGATCGGCGGCCGCGACGGCTCAGGCACCGATGTCGATGTCTGCCAGCGACTGGCCTATATCATGGGAACGTCGGCCTGTATTATGGCGACGACGGTCGATCCTTGCTTCGTGCCCGGGGTCTGGGGCCCGTATTTCGAAGGCATGGTGCCGGGCTTCTGGCTCAACGAGGGCGGCCAATCGGCGGCCGGTGCCGCGATCGATCATCTGCTCAAATCGCACCCGGCGCATGCCGAGGTTTTGCTGGCTGCGAAGCACGACGGCGTCGATGTCATCGAGTATCTCGAAAAACGCATCCTGGCGCGCAGCGGCAATGCCGGGGCCGCGGCGCTGCTTGCACGCAACGTTCATGTCCTGCCGGAATTCCTCGGCAACCGGTCGCCCTATGCCGATCCCGGCTCGCGTGCCGTGATCGCGGGGCTCGATCTCGACACCGACGTGTCGGCGCTGGAGCGGCTGTTCATCGCCGGCCTGTGCGGGCTGGCCTATGGCCTTGCCGACGTCATCGAGGCGCTGCAGGCCCACGGCGTCAGCGGCAAGACCATCGTGATCGGCGGCGGCGCGAGCCGCAGCCCCCTGGTGCGCCAGATCATGGCCGACACCACCGGTTACACGGTGGCGCTGCCGCAGACGCAAGAACCCGTCTTGCTCGGCGCCGCGATGCTGGGCGCGGTCGCCAGTGGTGCGCATAGCTCGATCAATGCGGCGATGGCCGGCATGTCGGCGCTCGGGCGGTTGAGCGAGCCGACCAGGCTCGAGCTCACCGATTTCCATCGCAAGAAGCGCGGCGTGCACAAGATGCTGCGCCAGCTCGATCGTGACAGCCGCGAGGCGATGAAGCGGGCTCCCGGCGCGGCGCCGGGTTGAGGTATTTGCATGCTGCTGAGTTGCGGAGATGCGCTGATTGATTTCCTGCCGTCGCGGACGGCGGACGGACGCGAGGCCCTGACGCCCGCCGTCGGCGGCTCCTGTCTCAACATCGCAATCGGCAGCGCCCGGCTCGACGTTCCCACCGGCTTTGTCGGCGGCATCTCGACCGACACCTTCGGCCGCATGATCGCCGATCATGCGGCGGCGTCAGTCGTCGATCTCAGCCGCGCGACACGCAGCGATCGCCAGGCAACGCTGGCCTTTGCGCGCGTCACCGGCACCGAGACGCAATACGCCTTCTATGACGCCGACACCGCATCGCGGAACTGGGCCTATCGGCGCGAGGCGATTGCGCTTGACGGCATCACATGCCTGCACACCGGCTCGACCACGCTGGTCCACGTCAAGGGCGCGGCCGAGACGCTGGCCTTCATCGAGGATGCGCGGGCGAAGGTGACAATCTCGCTCGATCCGAATTGCCGGCCGAACCTCGTCAAGGACAAGAACGCCTATCGTGCGCGCATGCTGGCGTTCTGCGGCAAGGCGGATATCGTCAAGATGTCCGACGTCGACTTCGCCTATCTGTTCGGCGACGAGGCCTATGCGGCGAGGGCCGAAGCGCTGCTGTCCGGCGGCGTATCGCTCGTCGTCATCACGCGCGGCAATGATGGCGCCTCTGCCTGGCATCGCCAGGCCGGACCGATCGAGGTCGCGTCGCCGGTCGTGAATGTCGTGGATACGATCGGCGCTGGCGACAGTTTTCAGGCGGCGCTGCTCGCCGCATTGCATCGGCTGGACCGGATCGCGCGGCAGCAACTGCGCGAGATCGGCGCGGCCGAGCTCACACGCGCGCTGTCGTTTGCCTGCCAATGCGCCGCCTTCACCTGCACGCGCGCAGGCGCCGATCCGCCGCGGAGCCGGGAGTTGCCTGCGGACACCTGGTAGTTGCTCGGCAGCGGCAACGACCGCGCGTCACAAATGTGCAACGACCTTCTCGGCGCCCTTGAGGAAACTTCGGATCAATGGGCTGGCGGAATCGCGCCGCCAGCAGGCCGCGATCTCGATCGTGTCGGCGATGTCGACGAAGCGCCGGAACGCGATGCCGGGCGGCGCGCCGAGCTTGGCGCAAGCCGGCAGGATCGCGAGCCCTTCGCCGGCGAGCACGAGGCTGAGCGCCGAGTGCACGGTCTCGACCCGGCTGACGACCGGCATCACGACCTGATGCCGCCGCAGCATCGCCGATACCGCCGACGAGGTGGGCTCCTCCGGCCGTGGCAAAGCGATGAGCGGACGCCCTTGCAATCTGCTGACCGGCACGGCGGAGAGGCGGGCGAGCGGCGAGCGCGCGGGCATCGCCAGCATCAGCGGTTGCGTGCCGATCTGGGCGACCTGGATTTCCGGGTGATGGATCGCGGGCATGCACAAGGCAACGCTGACGGCGCGGTCGAGCAGCAGCGTCTCGCGGGTGGAAGCGGAAAGCTCCACGAAATCGAGATCGACGCCGGGCAGCGACCGGCGCAGCTCCGGCACCAGGCGCGGCAGCACCGCGCTCGCCAGCACGAACATGTAGCCGACCGCGAGCCGGCCGCGTTGTCCGGAGGCGATCGCGCGCGCCGCCTCGATGCCTTCCTCGGCCAGCGCCAGCGCCTCGCTCGCCCGCGACAGCAGAGCGAGGCCGGCCTCCGTCAAATCCATGCCGCGCGTGCCGCGCCGGAACAGCGGCGCGCCGAGCTCGGCCTCGAGCTTGCGGATCTGCACCGACAGCGGCGGTTGGGCCATCCGGAGCCGCTCGGCAGCCTTGCCGACGCTGCGCTCTTCAGCCACGGCAACGAAGTAACGAAGCCGACGCAAATCCATAGGCATACCGAAAACGTATGGGTTGGCCTTCAAATTCGTATTGGACGCCGAGTTAACATGGGAGGCATTCTGGCTGTCAATGCGGTCGAACGTGCCGTCCGGCCCTCTGGAGAGCGTGTTTGGGGATGAGTGGAGATCCGTGTCTTCTGCCGGCGACCGAATTGCGCGCGCGCATCGCCGCTAGGGAAATCTCTCCCGTCGAGCTCACCGCCGCGGTGCTCGCCCGCGCCGAGCGGCTGCAGGGCGAGCTGAACTGCTTCATCACGCTGTGCGCCGACGAGGCGATGGCGCAGGCGAAGGCCGCGGAGCGGCAGGTCATGGCCGGCGAGCCGCTCGGCCTGCTGCACGGCATCCCGTTCACCGTGAAGGACATCGTCAGCACCAAAGGCGTGCGCACGACCTTCGGCGCGGTGCCTTACCGGAACAATGTGCCGAACCATGATGCCGTGGCGGTGGCCCGGCTCCGTGCGCAGGGCGGAATATTGCTCGGCAAGACCACGACGCCGGAGTTCGGCAGCAAGTGCCTGACCGACTCGCCGCTGTTCGGCCGCACCCGCAATGCCTGGAGTGCCGAGCGGACGAGCGGCGGCTCCAGCGGCGGCGCGGCGGTGGCGGTCGCGAGCGGGATCGCGCCGCTGGCGGTTGCGACGGACGGCGGCGGCTCGACCCGGATTCCCGCCGCCTGCAACGGCGTGGTCGGGATCAAGCAGAGCAACGGCGTGATCCCGCACAGCCAGGTGCAGGACGCCTTCGGCAACCAAACCTATGTCACGCCGACCACGCGCACGGTCGCCGACACCGCGCTGATGATGCAGGCGATGGCCGGCGAGGATCCGTCAGATCCGTGGTCGATCGGCGTGCCGGTGCCTGATTATCTCGATCGCGCGGCGCCGTGTGGTGATCTCAGGGGCAGGCGAGTGCTGTACTGCCTGTCGCCCCCTGGCCGCCCGGTGACATCAGATGTCGCCGCAAACTTCAAGGCGAGCCTCGACCGGCTGGCCGGCCTCGGCGCCGAACTCGAGGAGTTCTCCGGCGACGGCTTCGACATCGAGCCGATCTGGCGCGCCATCAATCACACCGTCTGGCGCACCCGCTTCGAGAAGCTGGCGGCCGATCATCCCGATGACCTCAGCCCGACCTTCCTGAAGCAGCTCGCGCTGGCCGCGAAGGTGAGCGGCGTCGAGTACCAGCAGGCGATGTTCGACCGCACCGCGCTGTTCCGCCGGGTGCAGGCGCTGTTCGCGCGCGGCGATCTATTGGCGATGCCGACAGTGACCCGCACGGCGCTGCCGATCGACCAGGATCTGTTCGGCAGCATCGACATCGACGGCCAGAGCTTCGACAGCGTGCGGCCGCACTGGTTTCCCTGGACCATGCTGTTCAACATGACTGGACATCCCGCAGTCAGCATCCCCTCCGGCTTCGGCCGCGACGGCCTGCCGATCGGCCTGCATCTGGTCGGTCGCTTCCGGGCCGATGCGGAACTGCTGCGCGTCGCGGCGCTGTTCGAGCAAGCGAGCGATCTGCTCGGCCGTTGGCCGGCGCTGACATGATGAATGGCGCGGCGAAGGGCTTGCATTCGTCCGCGAACATGTTGAAACCTGCGGCCTGTTCCCAATCCTTCGGGCGGGCATGAGCGTATTCTTCCTGCGGCGGATCCTGACCCTGGTGGCGACGCTGTTCGCGGCCTCGGTGATCATTTTCCTGGTGCTCGACGCGCTGCCGGGCAATGCGGCGCAGATGCTGATGGGCGCCGACGCCTCGCCCGATGCGGTGCGCGCGCTCACCGTCAAGCTCGGCCTCGACCAGCCGCTCACCGTTCGCTATCTGCTCTGGATCAAGGGCATGGCGGTCGGCGATCTCGGCAACAGCTATGTCTACGGCACGCCGGTGGCCGGCCTGATCGCGGAGCGGCTGGTGCTGACGATCCCGCTCGCGATCATGTCGATGCTGATCACGGTGGTGCTGGCGCTCGCCGCCGGCATCTACACCGCGGCCAATCACAACAAGATCGGCGATGTCGGCGTGATGTCGCTGACTCAGATCGGCATCGCGCTGCCGAATTTCTGGTTCGCGATCCTCCTTATCCTGCTGTTCTCGGTGAAGCTGCAATTGCTGTCCGCCGGCGGATTTGCCGGCTGGGATGACGGCGTCTGGGCTGGAATCAAGTCGCTGCTGCTGCCCGCGATCTCGCTCGCCGTGGTGCAGGCCGCGATCCTCGCCCGCGTGACCCGCTCCGCCGTACTGGAGGTGCTGCGCGAGGATTTCGTCCGCACAGCGCGCGCCAAGGGGCTTGGCAAGCGCGAGGTGCTGTGGCGCCATGTGCTGCGCAACGCCATGATCCCGGTCATGACGGTCATGGGCCTGCAATTCGCCAATCTCCTGGCCGGCACCATCGTGATCGAGAACGTGTTCTATCTGCCGGGCCTCGGCCGGCTGATCTTCCAGTCGATCGCCAACCGCGACCTGGTCGTGGTGCGCAACTGCGTGATGCTGCTGGCCGCAATGGTCGTGACAGTCAATTTCGTGGTCGATGTGCTCTATGCCTTCATCGATCCGCGCATCAAGGTCGCAAACCTGTGAGCGCGCCGCTGACCGCATCAGCCGGCACGGCGGCGATCGCCCCGGGGGTGAGGCCTGCGACCGGCTTCTGGCGCCGCGCGCTGCGTCATCGCAGCTTCGTCCTCGGCGCGGTGCTCAGCCTCGTTGTGCTCGTCGCGGCGCTGCTGTCGCTGGTCTGGACGCCGTGGTCGGCCTACGACATCGACGTCGCATCGAAGCTGCATCCGCCGTCGGCGGCGCATTGGCTCGGTACCGACGTGCTCGGCCGCGACATCGTCTCGCTGCTTTTGGTCGGCGCGCGCTCTACCATCATGGTCGGCGTCATCGCGGTGGGCATCGGCCTGACCTTCGGCGTCGGCCTCGGCCTGATCGCGGCGGCCCGCAAGGGCTGGACCGAGGAGCTCATCATGCGGATGAGCGACTTCACCTTCGCTTTCCCGGCCGTGCTGTCGGCCATCATGCTGGCCGCGGTCGCGGGCCCCGGCATGGTGACGTCGATCACCGCGATCGGCATCTTCCAGATCCCGACCTTCGTCCGCGTCACCCGCGGCTCGGCCAATGCGATCTGGGCCCGCGAATTCGTGCTGGCCGCGCGCGCCGCGGGAAAGGGCTCGTTCCGTATCACGATCGAGCACGTGCTGCCGAACATCCTGTCGATCCTGATCGTGCAGGCGACGATCCAGTTCGCGCTGGCGATCCTCGCCGAGGCCGCGCTGTCCTATCTCGGGCTCGGCACCCAGCCGCCGCAGCCGTCCTGGGGCCGCATGCTCAACGACGCGCAGACCCTGCTGTTCCAGTCGCCGATGCTCGCGGTCTATCCCGGCGTTGCGATCGCGATCGCGGTGCTCGGGCTCAATTTGCTCGGTGACGGCTTGCGCGATCTGCTCGATCCCCGTCTGGCGCGGGAGCGTTGAGCATGAGTGACGCGCCGCTGATCGAGGTGAAGGACCTGGGCGTCCGGCTCAACACCAGCCGCGGCCCGGCACAGGCGGTCCGCGGCATCAGCTTCGCGCTTCGCCGCGGCGAGACGCTCGGGCTGGTCGGCGAGTCCGGTTGCGGCAAGTCGGTCACGGCGCTGGCCCTGATGGGGCTGCTGCCCGACAGCGCCGTGATCAGCGGCAGCATCCGGCTCGATGGTGCGGAGCTGGTCGGACTGCCGGATGCGGCCTATTGCAAGCTGCGCGGCAACCGCATCAGCATGATTTTCCAGGAGCCGATGACCGCGCTCAACCCGATGCACACGATCGGGCACCAAGTCGCCGAGCCGCTGCGGCGTCACACCGGCATCTCGGCAACGGAGGCGCGCGGCGAAGCCATCGCCTTGCTCGATCGCGTCGGCCTGCCGGATGCGGCAAAGCGGGTCGATGCCTATCCGCACCAGTTTTCCGGCGGCCAGCGCCAGCGCATCACGATCGCGATGGCGCTGGCCTGCCAGCCGGATGTGCTGATCGCCGACGAGCCGACCACGGCACTCGACGTCACGATCCAGGGCCAGATCCTCGATCTGATCGCCGATCTCGTCGCGGAGCGCGGCATGTCGATGATCCTGATCTCGCACGATCTCGGCGTGATTGCCGAGAATGTCGAGCGCATGATGGTGATGTATGGCGGCACCGTCGTCGAAAGCGGCGAAACTAATGCCGTGTTCACGCGGATGGGCCATCCTTATACGCAGGGCCTGTTCCGCGCCCGGCCGCGGCTCGGCGCGCGCAAGGGGACGCGGCTCACCACCATCGCCGGCACCGTGCCGGAGCTGGCCGACCTGCCCGCGGGCTGCACCTTCGCCGACCGCTGCGGGATCGTCGAGGCGCGTTGCCGCGCGGCGCTGCCGGCTGTGGTCGATGTCGGCGGAAGGCATGGCGTGCGCTGCATCAGGACCGACGTCTCGATGTCCGCCGGGGGCGTCGGCGCATGACGGTACTGGAACAGCCATCATCCGCAACGCCGTTGCTCGAGGTGAAGGACCTCGCACAGCGTTACACCCTGCCGCGTGAAAGCCTGTTCAAGCCCGCAGCGCAGGTGCACGCGCTCAATGGCGTCACGGCGCAAGTCATGCCGGGCAAGAGCCTCGGCGTCGTCGGCGAATCCGGGTCGGGCAAGTCGACCTTTGCGCGGCTGGTGATGGCGCTGGAGCGGCCGACCTCGGGCACGGTGGCTCTGCTGGGCCGCGACCTCAATCGGATGGCGCCGGACGAGCTGCGCCGCGCGCGCCGCGATTTCCAGATGGTGTTCCAGGATCCCTACGGTTCGCTCGATCCGCGCCAGACCATCGCGCGCATCGTGGCCGAGCCGCTGACTGCGCTCGGGCGCATGGATCGCGCTGGTCTGCGCGAGCGTGTCGCTGCGGTGCTGCGGCAGGTCGGGCTGCGCGATGCCGACATGGACAAGTTCCCGCACGAATTCTCGGGCGGCCAGCGCCAGCGCATCGCGATCGCGCGCGCGCTGATCACCCAGCCGAAGCTGATCGTCGCCGACGAGCCGGTCTCGGCGCTCGACGTGTCGGTGCAGGCGCAGGTGCTCAATCTGATGCAGGATCTGCAGGATGAATTCGGCTTGAGCTACATCCTGATCAGCCATGATCTCGCCGTGGTCGATCTGCTTTGCGACGAGATCGCAGTGATGTATCTCGGGCGGATCGTCGAGCAGGGCCGGCCCGCCGATCTGTTCGCCCACAGCGCCCATCCCTATACGCGCGCGCTGCTGGATGCGGTTCCGCGCGCCCGGGCAGGTGGCGTCCGGCGCCGCCGCGGCGCGCAGGCGATCGGCTCGCAGGCGTCCGCTGTGACCGGCTGTCCCTACGCGCCGCGCTGCCCTCTCGCCGACCAGCATTGTCGCGAGACCGCGCCTGCGCTACGCAACCTCGGAGACGCCCATATGGCGGCCTGCCATCACGCCGAAGCCGTGATGGCGCTGCCGCCGGTGGTCGCGGAGGCCGGTTAGTCTATTGTGCGGGACCAGCCCAGGCTGATGAAAGAGCACGTCCGGGGAGCAGACCAATGTTGAGGAAATTGTGCGTCATCGCGGCCGCTGCCGCACTCGCCGCAGCGCCGCTGCCGAGCCTCGCGCAGGGCAAGAAGGACAGCGTCGTGATGGGCATGACGTTGGAGCCGCCGGGACTCGATCCCACCAACGCGGCGGCCGCAGCGATCGCCGAAGTCACGCTCTACAACGTCTATGAGACGCTGACCAAGATCAACGAGGACGGCTCGGTATCGCCGTTGCTCGCCGAGAGCTGGCAAGCCTCGCCGGATCTCAAGAGCTATACGTTCAAACTCCGCAAGGGCGTCAAATTCCACAACGGCGAGCCGTTCGATTCCGCGGCGGTCAAGTTCACGTTCGACCGCGCGGCGGCGCCGACCTCGACCAACAAGGACAGGAGCCTGTACCAGGCCTTCGCGTCGGTGACGGCGCCCGATCCGGAGACCGTCGTCGTCGCGTTGAAATATTCCGAGCCGAACCTGCCGTTCCTGCTCGGCCAGGCGTCGGGCTCGATCGTCGAGCCGAAGAGCGCGCCGACCGATGTGACGCAGCCGGTCGGCACCGGGCCCTACACGCTCGGCAGCTGGGCCAAGGGTTCGTCGATCACGCTGGTGAAATGGCCGGAGTATCGCAATGCCGCCGCGATCAAGCTTTCCAAGGTGACGATCCGCTTCATCGGCGATCCCGCCGCGCAGGTCGCGGCGTTGCTGTCGGGTGACGTCGACGCCTTTCCGCGGGTTGCAGCGGCGCGCAGCCTGGCGCAGTTCAAGGCCGACCCGCGCTTCAACGTGCTGATCGGCGGCTCGCGAACGAAAACCATTGTCGGCATCAACGAGCGCAAGAAGCCGCTCGATGACGTCCGTGTTCGCCGCGCCATCCTGGCCGCGATTGACCGCAAGGCGATGATCGACGGCGCGGTCGACGGCTTCGGTACGCCGATCGGCAGCTTCTACACGCCGGGATCGCTCGGCTATGTCGATACCACCGGCATCAACCCCTATGATCCGGAACTCGCCAAGAAGCTGCTGGCCGAGGCCGGCGTCAAGACCCCGCTCGAGCTCAGCCTCAAGCTGCCGCCACCGTCCTACGCGCGGCAGGGCGGCGAGGTGCTCGCGGCCCAGCTCGCAAAAGTCGGCATCGTTGCCAAGATTGAGAACGTGGAATGGGCGCAGTGGCTGTCGCAGGTCTTCACCGGCCCGCACAATTACGACCTCACCATCGTCGCGCATGTCGAGCCGTTCGACCTCGTGAAAATGACCGAGCCGGATTATTATCTCGGCTACAAGTCCGAGGCGTTCAACGCGCTCTATCAGCAGATCATGGCGACGCCTGACGAAGCCGGCCGGGCAAAGTTGCTCGGCGACGCGCAGCGGATGCTGGCAACCGATGCGGTCGCCGGCTTTCTGTTCCAGCCGCAATTGATCACGATCGCCAGCAAGAAGCTGAAGGGTGTGTGGAAGGACGTCCCGCAGTTCGAGAATGATTTCTCGACCTGGGCTTGGGAGTAACTTGCGAGTAACTTGTGAGTAACTTGGGAGTAACCCGGGAGCAGGCGGTCGCGTCGGCGAAGAGCAATGGCCTCGGACGGCGCCGCACCTCGCGCGTCGCTGCCGCTTGACGCTTAGTCTCATTTTGCGTGCTGCGCCTGCGAAGGCGAATGTGCCCGGCGATGCGCGAAGTCGCCGGAAGCCACCGATATTGCTTACATTGATGCAAACCCGCGGTAGCAGCACTTCGGGCGCGCGAACGCATGCAGTTGCGGCTTCGCATTGAGCGTATCGGTTGTCTTTGTGAACGACAGCGCTAACATGGAACCCGTCCATCGATACCTGTCGTTGTCTTTTTTGATCACCTATTGCAGCGCAACCAAGGCCACCACGGTACGCGCTGGCTACGCCAGGCCTCGAGGGGGAAGTAGCAAACATCGTCCCTGATACTGCAACCAAGAAATAACGGGGGAGACTATGTACGTGAAAGGGCTTGCGGCATTCGCCGCAGCGGTCGGCGTTGGCCTGTTGTCCGGTGCCGCCATCGCACAAGAAGTCAAGCAGGAGAAGCAGTCGGTCCTTGGGAACGCCAATGTGCCTCCGGTGACCCAGGAGCAGCTCAACGCCGCCGACAAGAACGCCAAGGACTTCCTGCTCACCAACGGAAATTACGCCCAGACGCGGTTTTATCCGGGCAAGCAGATCAGCCGCGACAATGTGAAGAACCTGCACGTCGCCTGGATCTTCCAGACCGACGTCAAGGAATCGCTGGAGACATCGCCGATCGTGGTCGACGGCGTGATGTATGTCACGACGTCGTTCAGCCATGTCTATGCGCTCGACGCCAAGACCGGCCAGCAGCTCTGGCACTACGCCCACAAGATGGGGCCGATCACGGTGTATTGCTGCGGCCCCAACAATCGCGGCGTCCAGGTGCTCGGCGACCGGGTCTATCTGGCGACGCTGGATTCCAAGCTGATGGCGCTGAACGCCAAGACCGGCGAGGTGGTCTGGACCACCAACATCGCCGATCCCGAGCTCGGCTACAGCGAGACGATGGCGCCGACCGTGGTCAAGGACAAGGTGCTGATCGGCACCAATGGCGGCGAATACGGCATCCGCGGTTTCGTGCGCGCCTACGACGCCAAGACCGGCAAGCAGCTCTGGAATTTCAACACCATTCCGGAGAACTCCGTCGGCGTCTGGGCGACCAAGGACGCCACCGGCCGCGACATGCATCGCAATATCCAGGCCGAGAAGGACATGCTCGCCAAGATCGGCGATCCCTATGCCAAGCTCGGCGGCGGCGTGTGGCAGAACCCGTCGGTCGATCTCGCAACCAACCGGATCTACTTCGTCGTCGGCAATCCGTCGCCCGACCTCGACGGCTCGAACCGGCCCGGCGACAACCTCTACACCAACTCGCTGGTCTCGCTCGATCTCGATACCGGCAAGTATGTCTGCCACTTCCAGTACATTGCCCATGACGTGTGGGATCTCGACGCGGTCAGCCCGACGGTGCTGGTCAACGTCAAGGACAAGGACGGCAAGGCGATTCCCGGCGTCATCCATGCCGGCAAGACCGGGCACATCTATGTGCACGATCGCAAGGACTGCAGCCTGATCCGCTTCTCCGAGGCGATGGTGCCGCAGGAGAACATGTGGGTGCTGCCGACGAAGGAAGGCGCGCGCATGCTGCCCGGCGCCAATGGCGGTGTCGAATGGTCGCCGATCGCGACCGATCCGGGACAGGAGCTGGCCTACGCCATCAACCTGCACCAGCCGATGACCTACCACGTCGAAAGCTCCGCTTATCCTAACGGCAAGTTGTGGCTGGGCGGCGCCTTCAAGGTGATCCCGAGCGAAAAGCAGTCGGGCAACATCACCGCGGTGAACTACAACACCGGCAAGATCAAGTGGCAGGTCAAGACACCCGAGCCGATGATCGGCGGCATCCTCGCCACCGCCGGCGGCCTGGTGTTCACGGGCGAAGGCAACGGCAAGTTCGCGGCCTACAATTCGTCGAGCGGCAAGGAGCTGTGGAGCTTCCGCGCCGGCGCCGGCGTCAACGCGCCGCCGTCGAGCTACATGATCGGCGGCAAGCAATATGTCGTGGTCGGTGCCGGCGGAAACACCCAGCTCGACTACAAGCGCGGCAACAACATCATCGCCTTCACGCTCGACTGAGCCGAGACGGGATGCATAATCGCACGTGCAAGCATTGACGGCGAGGCGGGACCGGTTCGGTCCCGCCTCGGTTTTCTTCGGATGGGCCAATGTTCGGTAAATTGATGATGTGCGGCGCCGCGCTGCTGCTGATTGCGGCGCATGCGCGCGCGGAAACGATCGAGGAGAAGGTGCAGGTCTGCACCGGTTGCCACGGCGAGAACGGCAAGCCCGTCGACAAGACCATTCCGACGATCTGGGGCCAGCAGGCCGGCTATCTCTATATCCAGCTCCGCGATTTCAAGCGCGGCGATCGCAAGAGCGACATCATGCAGCCGATCGCGACCCAGTTCGAGCGCGACGACATGCTGGCGATCGCGGAATATTTTTCGCAGAAGCCATGGCCGAATCTCGGCCAGCCCAGCGCGCCCAAGGACGTCGCCGCGAAGGCGCTCAGCGCCAGCGCTTCCGTCGGTTGCCCGGCCTGCCACCTCGATCGCTTCCAGGGCGACGGCACGGTGCCGCGGCTTGCCGGGATGGGACGGGATTATCTCGCCAAGACGATCGCCGATTTCCGCACCCGCGCCCGCGGCAACAATCCCGGCATGTCAGACCTTATGATCGCGACATCGCCCGACGACCTCGCCGCGCTGGTGGACTACCTGGCGGGGTCGTAGCGGCGGGCGGGTTGACCCTCACGCGAGCGCAGGGCTGTCGCATATGCGTTTCTGGCGGTCGGGGTCGGGCGCGAGCGCCCGACCCCGTTCTGCATATCTGCGCGTCAAAGTTCCGGTCAGTTCGATCGAGACCCGGACACCACGCCTGGAACAGGAAAAGCTCGGCACATCTCGATGCACTCCGACCTGAGACGCGCGAGGATCGCATCGTCTCCGCTCGCCTGCAGAGCCCCCGCAATGAACTCGCCGATACGGTGCATTTCGGAATCTCCCATGCCACGCGTGGTCGCTGCCGGTGTCCCAATTCGAATACCGCTTGGCCTGAGCGGCGGACGCGGATCGTCTGGAATAACTTGCTTGTTTGTGGTGATGGCGATGGCTTCGAGCAGGTCCTCGGCTGCTCGCCCGTCCAGTCCGACAGAAGCTATCGTATCGACGACCATCATGTGATTGTCCGTCCCGTCCGTGACCAGCTTCATCCCGCGTTCCATCAGCGCGCCGGCAAGAACCTTCGCGTTGCGCAGAACCTGTCGCGCGTAAAGCTGGAAATCCGAGGTCGCCGCCTTCTTGAGCGTCACGGCAGTCCCGGCCACGACGTTCATGTGAGGTCCGCCCTGCAACCCGGGAAAGACGGAAGCATCGATCCGACCGGCATTTTCCTTCCGGCACAGGATGATCCCGCCGCGGGGGCCGCGCAGTGTCTTGTGGGATGTCGTCGTCATGACGTCGAAGCCGGCATCAAGCGGATTGCGCATGACGTTCGCGGCAACCAATCCGCCATAGTGGCTCACGTCGGCCATCGTGAGCGCGCCAACTTCGTCTGCGATATTCTTGAACGCCGCATAGTCCAGGTCGCGCGGATAGGAGCTGTAGCCGCACAACACCATCTTCGGACGCGCTTCACGCGCAATCGCGCGCAGCTCATCGAAATCTATCGCGCCGTTTGACGGTGCCGTCTTGTAGCGAACGAAGTTGAACAAACGCCCCATGTGGGACACCGGCGCGCCGTGGGTGAGATGACCGCCGTGGGACAGGTCCATGGCGAGGATCGTGTCGCCGGGCTGCAACAGGCCGAGATAGACGGCCTGATTCATCGGTGATCCGGAAAGCGGCTGAACGTTGGCGTGCTCGGCACGAAAAAGCGAGCAGGCCCGCTGGCGTGCGAGGTTCTCGACGTCGTCCGTATACTGCTGGCCGCCGTAGTATCTGCGTCCCGGATATCCCTCGGAATATTTATTGGTGAAGACCGATCCGAGCAGTTCAAGCACCTCCGGGTAGGTGTAATTCTCGGACGGAATCAGTTCGACGCCGTCCTGTTGACGGCGCTCTTCCCCCACAAGGGCAGCGGCGATCTCTTGATCGTTGATGGACAGTTCGTTGCGAAACGACGGCATGATCGGGCTCCTCAACACGCTGTTTTTCCAGCAGATTGGTTGCCCAGGCGATCGGCGTCGGAACCCTTCGCGCTTCCCCGTGGTTTATTCCACGTTAGCTCGCCAGTCGCGCGATAGGACGAATGAGCACGGAGACTCTTCGTAGAGGAGAATTTAGCCGACCTGCGGACCTTCCGCAACCAATGAGTCCATCGCGTCAAGCTTCAGCGCGGTGTCAGCTCCTCGCGCAGCGCGGACAGGATGGTGAGATCGGCGGCGTGCTTGCCGGCCTTGTCGGCCAGCGCCGCATCGGCGCCGTGGGCGAGCAGCGCCTTCGCGATCGCCGGGTGGTTGCCTTCGGCGGCGATCATCAGCGCCGTGCGTCCGCGCGCGTCGCGATCGTCGACCCTGGCGCCTGCGTCCAGCAGATACGCGACGACCTCGAGCGCCTGCGCCTCGGGCACGGTCTCATCCGGTCCGGCCGCCCACATCAGGAGCGTCAGATCGTTGGCGTAGCGGGCGTTGATGTCGATATCGAGCGCGAGCAACTGCTTGACGATTCCGAGCTGGCCGCCGGCTGCCGCATACACGACCGGTGGCTTGCCGGTGTCATCAACCTTGCGGCCGTCGGCGCCGTGCGCCAGCAGCATGCGCACCACCATGTCTCGGCCGGCATAGGCGGCGGCCGCGACCGCCGAGGCGCCGCTGCGTCCGGTGAGATTGACGTCGGCGCCGCGGTCGATCAGCCGCTGCACGATCGCGACATGGCCACGCTCGGCCGCAAGATACAGCGCGGTCGATCCCGCGAGGTTGCGGGCATCGACCGGCGCGCCGCGGGCGAGCAACAGGTCGACCATGTCGAGATGGCCGGAGCGGGCGGCATGGCTGAGCGGTCTTGCACCGAGCCGGTCCCGCGCATCGACCGAGGCGCCGCCATCGAGCAGCGCGGTGGCGAGATTGATGCAATCGGCATTGGCGGCCGAGAATAGCGTCAGCGAGATCTCGACCGCGCTGAGCTGGGCCTTGTCGGTTTCGTATTTGCGGATCAGCTCGCGGCAGCGTGCCGGGTCGGCCGCAGCAGAGCTGCTGTGAGCGTGGCCTGCAACAAACAGCGCGGCGAGGGCGATGCGGCGATACAAGACGTGTCCTCCGTATGGCCTGCTGACAGGTCAGCCATTCGGATTGAGCGTCGCATGATCCTTGGATGCTGCCAAGCCGCGCAGCGATTTTGAAGCCGCGCGGCGTTATCGAGCTCTAGCCGGTCTGCCCGGTGCTCGCATTCGCAACGGCGCGCGCGACATTGGCGATCACCTCGTTGCACTTCTCCATCGGAGCACTTGCCCCTGTCAGGTAGACCGTCACCACGATCGGCTTGCGGCCGGGCGGCCAGAACACGCCGATGTCGTTATAGGTGCCGCGATCGCCGGTGCCGGTCTTGTCGCCAACCCGCCAATCTCGCGGCACGCCGGCGCGCAGCCTCGTGTCGCCGGTCTTGTTGGCGACCATCCAGTCCACCAGCCTCTGGCGCGAGGCGGGCTGCAGGACATCGCCGATCGCCACGCGCTGCAAGCTTTTCAGCATCGCAACCGGGCTCGTGGTGTCGCGCAGATCGCCCGGCACGGCTTCATTCAGCGCCACCTCCCAGCGATCGAGCCGGCTGACATTGTCGCCGATGGTGCGGAAGAAGCTGGTGAAGCCGGCAGGCCCGCCGATCTCGCGCAGCAGCAGGTTGGCGGCGGTATTGTCGCTGAGGGTGATGGCGGCCTCGCAGAGTTCGGACAGCGTCATGCTCGATCCGACGTGTTGCTTGGCCACCGGCGCGTAGGCCAAGATATCCTTGGCCTCAACCTGCACGCGCTGGTCGAGGCTGGATTCGCCGCGGTCGACCCGGTGCAGCACCGCGGCCGAGGCCAGCACCTTGAAGGTGCTGCACATCGGGAACCGCTCGTCACCGCGCCGGCTCGCGCGCAACCCCGTCTCCATGTCGAGCGCGGCCACGCCGAGCCGGCCGCTGGTCGCGAGCTCAATGCGTGCAAATTCTTCCTGCAGCCGCTTTGCTGGCTCGCCTGGTCCCGCCGCCGCGCTCTGTCCTGCCGCGGCGCTTGGCCGCGGCAAAGTGCAGGAAACCGCAAGGCCCAGCGCGCGCAATCCGAATGTCCGTCTCGTCAGCATTTCTCGTCTCCGTTGGCGGCGCGAACCTGCCGGGCGGCGTGACGGAGCACAAACAATCATTTATACAACGAGGCATGAGGAAAACTTGGTCATGACGCCGTGCGCCGGCATCTCCCGCTGAACGCGTTGCGCGCCTTCGAGGCCTCCGCGCGGCTGTTGAGCTTCACCCGCGCGGGCCTGGAGCTGCGCGTGACGCAGACCGCGATCAGCCACCAGGTCAAGCAGCTCGAGGATACGCTCGGCGCCAGCCTGTTCCGCCGCCTACCGCGCGGGCTGGTGCTCACCGACGAGGGGCTCGCGCTGCTGCCGGTGCTGTCAGACGCGCTCGACCGGATCGGGGCCGCGATCGACCGCATCGAGGCCAAGGGCACGCGCGAGGTCGTCACCGTCGGCTGCGTCACGACGTTCGCGACCGGATGGCTGTTGCAGCGGGTCGATCGCTTCAAGCGCGCGCATCCCTATATCGACCTGCGCCTGCTCACCAACAACAACCGCGTCGACATTGCGGGCGACGGGCTCGATCTTGCGCTGCGCTTCGGCGACGGCTCCTGGCACGGCACCGAGGCGATCCATCTGCTGTCCGCGCCGCTCTCGCCGGTGTGCTGTGCTGATGTGGCGGGCCGGCTGCGCAAGCCGTCCGATCTGGCGCAGGAATTCTTGCTGCGCTCCTACCGCGCCGAGGAATGGCCGCTGTGGTTTGCGGTGGCCGGCGCGCCATGCCCGAAAATCCAGGGACCGATCTTCGACAGTTCAGTGGCGATGGCCGAGGCGGCTGCGCGCGGCGTCGGCGTCGGGCTGGTGCCGATTGCGATGTTCAACAACGAGTTGACCTCAGGCCGGCTGGTGCGGCCGTTCGCGGCCGAAGTGCCGGCGGGGTCCTATTGGCTGACCTGGCTGAAGTCGCGTGAGGTCACGCCCGGCATGCGCGCGTTTCGGGATTGGCTGCTGGAGGTGTTGCGGGCGGAGGTGAGTGAGAGCGAAGAGGTGAAGGATGTGCCGCACGTGCCTGCCGCGCGACCCAAGCGGAAAGCCAAAGCAAAGGCCAAGACGAAGACTGCGAAGAAGCGGCAACGCTAGTCGAAGTTCATCTAGCCCCGTCATCCTGAGGAGCTGCGAAGCGGCGTCTCGAAGGATGTACGGCCCGGCTGGTGGCCGTCGACCCTTCGAGACGCGCTTCGCGCTCCTCAGGCTGACGGTCCGGGAGCAGGTTGCGCCGCGGGGCAATCGGCCCTACGCCAGATGGCACGCCACGGAATGCCCGTTACTGCCTTCACGCAGCTCCGGCGCGCTCTGCCGGCAGCGCTCTTCGGCGATCGGGCAGCGGGTGTGGAAGTGGCAGCCTTTGGGTGGATTCATCGGGCTCGGCACGTCGCCCTTGAGCCGGATGCGCAGCTTTTTCGCCTTGGGATCGGCCACCGGCACCGCCGAGAGCAGTGCCTTGGTGTAGGGATGCTGCGGGTTGCGGTAGAGATCGCTGGCCTTGGCAAGTTCGACGATGCGGCCGAGATACATCACGGCGACGCGGTCGGAGATGTGCTCGACGACAGAGAGATCGTGGGCCACGAACAGATAGGTGAGGTTCAGCTCGGCCTGCAGATCCTCGAGCAGGTTGATGACCTGGGCCTGGATCGAGACGTCGAGCGCCGAGACCGGCTCGTCGCACACGATCAGCTTCGGCTCCAGGGTCAGCGCGCGGGCGATCGCGATGCGCTGGCGCTGGCCGCCGGAGAATTCATGCGGATAGCGCCGCATGTGCTCGGCCTTCAGCCCGACCTTGACCAGAAGGCGCGCGACGCGGTCCTCGCGCTCGCTGGCTGATGTCACGAGATTATGGATGATGAAGGGCTCGGCGAGGATCGCGCCGACCGTCATGCGCGGATTGAGCGAGGCGAACGGGTCCTGGAAGACGAGCTGCATGTTGCGCCGCATGGCGCGCAGATCGCCGCCGCCGAGCCCGATCACGTTCTGGCCGTCGAACACGACCTCGCCCGAGGTCGGCTCGATCAGCCGCAGCACGCAGCGGCCGGTGGTCGACTTGCCGCAACCGGATTCGCCGACCAGCCCCAGCGTCTCGCCACGGTTGACCGCAAACGACACGCCGTCGACCGCATAGACCTGCCCGACCTCGCGCGACAGGAGACCGCCGAGCACCGGAAAGTGCTTCTTCAGATTGCTGACGCGCAGCAGCGGCTCGCTCATGACGCGTCTCCGAGGTGGCAGGCCATGCGATGGCCGGGCGCGATCTGGCGCAGCCGCGGCTCCTGCTCGGTGCAGATGCTCATGGCGTGCTTGCAGCGGGAAGCAAACCGGCAGCCGGGCGGCGGGTTGATCAGGATCGGCACCGAGCCGCCGATCGCTTCCAGCCGGGTCTTGTGCTCGGCGTCGAGATCGATGCGCGGGATCGAGCGGATCAGGCCCTGGGTGTAGGGATGGCTCGGATTACCGAACAATTCGTCGACCGCCGCCTCTTCCACCACCTTGCCGGCATACATCACGACGACGCGCTGCGCGGTCTCCGCGACCACGCCCATCGCGTGGGTGATCAGCATCACCGCCATGCCGAGGCGCTCCTTCATGTCCTGCAGCAGGTCGAGGATCTGCGCCTGGATGGTGACGTCGAGCGCGGTGGTCGGCTCGTCGGCGATCACGAGCTTGGGCCGGCAGGCCAACGCCATCGCGATCATCACGCGCTGCCGCATGCCGCCGGAGAACTGATGCGGATAGTGATGCACGCGGCCCGCGGCATTGGGGATCTGCACCAGCGTCAGCATCTCGATGGTGCGCTCGAGCGCCTGCTTCCTGGTCACCGCCTCGTGGCGGCGCAGGCTCTCGGCGATCTGCTCGCCGATCGTCAGCACCGGGTTGAGCGAGGTCATCGGCTCCTGGAAGATGAAGCCGATCTCCTTGGCTCTGATGTCGTCGAGCTGATGGCTGGTCAGCGGCGCTAGATCGCGGCCTTCGAACATGATCTCGCCTGCGACGATCTTGCCCGGCGGCATCGCGATCAGCTTCAGGATCGACATCGCGGTGACGGTCTTGCCGCAGCCGGACTCGCCGACCACGCAGAGCGTCTCGCCGCGGTTGATGCTGATGTCGACGCCGTCGACCGCCTGGACGATGCCGTCGTCGGTGGTGAAATGGGTCTTCAGGCCCTTGATGTCGAGCAGCGCCATCAGATCACCTTGCGGGCGTCGAGCGCGTCGCGCAGCCCGTCGCCGATGAAGTTGATGGCGACGACCGCGATGAAGATCGCGCCGCCCGGGAATAGCGCCCAGTGCGGGCCGATGTCGAGAAAGTCCTTGGCGTCATAGAGGATGCGGCCCCAGGTCGGCGTATCCGGCGGGAAGCCGAGGCCGAGGAACGACAGCGTCGATTCCGCGATGATCGCGGCGGCGACGTCGATCGTACCGGCGATGATCACGGGTCCCAGCGCATTGGGCAGGATGTGGCGTACCACCTGCCGCACCGGGCTCGCGCCGAGCGCGCGCGCCGCCTCGACGAATTCCTTCTCGCGCAGCGACAGGAACTGGGCGCGCACCAGGCGGGCGACCGGCATCCAGCGCAGGCCGCCGATCACAAGCACGATCAGGATGAAGATGCCGCCCTCCGGGCCGAACATGGCCTTCAGCCCGTCGCGGAACAGGTAGATCAGCATCAAGAGCAGTGGCAGTTGCGGCAGCGACAGGAACAGGTCGGTCAGCCACATCAGCGCGTAGCCGAGCGGACCGCGTGACATGCCGGCGAGTGCGCCGATCAGCGTGCCGACGAACACCGAGACCAGCATCGCGGCGAGGCCGACCGCGAGCGAGATGCGCCCGCCATAGATCATGCGGGCGAGCAGGTCCTGGCCGAGATCGTCGGTACCGAACGGATGCGCCAGCGAGGGGCCCTGCATGCCTGCCACCACGTCGATGTCGCTCATCGAGACGCGCCAGATGAACGGGCCGATCACCACGGCCGCGATCAGCAACAGCAGCAGCACGGCGCTGACCACGGCCGGCCGGTGCCGGCGGTAGCGCCGCCAGGTTTCGCGCCAGGGCGAGTAGCCGCGCCGCTCAGCGGAAGGAGATGCGAGGGTCAAGCCAGCCATAGAGGACATCTGCAATCAGGTTGAAGAGCACCACGAGACACGCGAAAACGAAGGTCACGGCCATCACGACCGGCGTATCGTTGGCGAGGATGGAGGAAATCAGCAGCGAGCCGATGCCGGGAATCCGGAAGATCTGCTCGGTGACGATGGCGCCGCCGAACACCGCAGGCATCTGGAGCGCGATCAGCGTGACCACCGGGATCATCGCATTGCGCATCACATGCTTGACGATCACCTTGGTCTGCCCGAGCCCCTTGGCGCGCGCGGTGGTGACATAGTCGAGCCGGATCACGTCGAGCATCGCCGAGCGCACGAAGCGGGTCATCGACGCCGCCTGGAACAGGCCGAGCACCATCACCGGCATGATGGCCTGCCGGATCATCTCCAATAGCCAGGGGATGCCGCTGCCGGGGACGTCGGTGTAGACGAAGGGCAGCCAGTCGAGCTTCACCGAGAACACCAGGATGAACAGGATGCCGGTGAAGAAGGTCGGCAGCGAGAAGCCGATGAAAGCAAAGGTATTGGCGAGCTGGTCGAACAGCGAATAGGGCCGGGTGGCGGCATAGACGCCGACCGGGATCGCGATCAGCAGCGCCAAGAGCTGCGCCGAGCCGATCACGTAGAGCGTGGTCGGCAGCCGCTGCAGGATCAGCGTGTCGACGTTGATCCGGCTGACAAAGGAGAAGCCCCAGTCGCCCTGCACCATCGCCGCAAGCCAATGCAGGTAGCGGAGATAGATCGGATCATCGAGACCGAACTTGGTGCGCAGCGCGGCCTGCACCTCGGGCGGCACGTTCGGATTGGTCGCGAGCTCGCTGAACGGATCGCCCGGCGCGAGCGCCAGCACGACGAACAGCACGACCGAAATCCCGAGCAGGCTCGGGATCGCGATCATCAGACGGCGCAGGATATACTGACTCATCGAGAGATCATCTAACTAACGCTCGCACCTTGAGCACGTTGATCTTGTTTCCAGTCGAAAGGCGAGCTTCACCTCGCGCCCTGCGTGCGGGGAGAGGTCGGAATCCAAGCACAGCCTGAATTCCGGGTGAGGGGGACTCTCCAAGAACTCATCTCGCACGGTATTTTCGGTTGGAGCCCCTCTCCCCGTAAGAACGGGCAGAGGAAGAACATGCACCCACTCAACTCCGAACCTGTCCCCGTGTCTCAGGTTTCACGATACCAGTCTTGCAGATTGTCGGTCTGGTTGGCCCAGCCGGACAGCGCGGGCCGCAGCGTGTTGGAGCAGGCTTCCACCGCAAGCCGATGCATCACGGGGATCATCACCGTGTCCTGCCACATCAGATCGTTGCACTTGATGTAGAGATCCGCGCGCTTGATCGGATCGGTCTCGGTATCGGCGGCATCGACGGCGGCGTCGAAATCCTTGTTGACCCAGCGCGGGAAGTTCGGTCCCTGCCACTTGTTCTCCTTGGTAGAGACGTTGCGCGAATGATAGCGGCGCATGTGCAGGGCCGGATCGGGCTGCGTCATCGGGATCTGGAACATCTCGATATCGGCATAGAAATGCGCGTAGGTGTCGGGGTTGGCGACGTCGGAGGAGAAGAACACCGAGGCCACCACCGATTTCAGCTCGACGTCGATGCCGGCCTTCTGGCAGGCCTGCTTGACGATCGCCTGGGTCTTCTGCCGCGGTCCGTTGATCGAGGTCTGGTACAGCAGCTTCAGCTTCTTGCCGTCCTTCTCGCGGATGCCGTCGGAGCCCGCCTTCCAGCCGGCCTGCTCGAGCAGCGCGCTCGCCTTCTCGACCGAGAACTCCCATTTGGTGTTCTTGGAGACGAACTCCTCGGGGCCATTGAGATAGTTGGCGGTGGCGCGGCCGGCGCGGCCGTAGATCACCTTCTTGATGGACTCGCGGTCGACCAGCAATGCGAGTGCCTGGCGCACGCGCGGGTCGGACAGGATCGGATGCTTGGTCTTCATCGACGAGCGTTCGCCGTCGACCTCGGTGTTGGGGTCGGTGAAGTTGATGGCGATAAACTCGATGTCGCCGCCGACGGCATAGAGCGTCTTGCCCTTGCCGCCCTTCTCCAGCCGCAGCAGCACCTCGTCCTCGACCTGGATATTCCAGGCGAAATCATATTCGCCGGTCTGGATCACCGCGCGCGCCGCCGACACCGCGTCACCGCCGCCCTTCATCTCGATCGTGTCGAAATAGGGCCGGTTCGCCATGTGGTAGTCCGCATTGATTTCGCCGCGGATCAGGTCGCCCGGCTTGAATTCGATGAACTTGTAGGGTCCGGTGCCGACCGGCTTCAGATTGGTCGACGCCTCGCGCGACTTGCCGCCCTTGAATTCCGCGAACAGGTGTTTCGGAATGATGCAGCCATAGGCGCCGACGAACGCGTTGGCCCAGAACGGCGTCGGATCCTTGAACTTGATGCGGATCGTGAGGTCGTCGACCTTCTCCACGGTCATGCCGGCGTAAGTCGCGCTCGAGACCGCGGCCGTCGCGGGGTCGCTGGCATATTCCCAGGTGAAGACGACGTCGTCGGCGCTGAACGGTTTTCCGTCATGCCATTTGACGCCGGGCTTGAGTTTCCAGACCACCGATTTGGCGTCAGCGGCGAGGCCGCCATTCTGGAGCGAGGGGATCTCGGCGGCGAGGATCGGGTTGAGATGGCCGTCGACGTCCCAGCTGGCCAGCGGCTCGTAGAAGATCCGCGAACCGTCCTGGTCCTTGGTGCCGGTAGCGAAATGCGGATTGAGCAGGGTCGGGCCCTGCCACCACAACAGCTTCAGCGGACCGCCGCCGCCGCGCTTGGTCGGCTTGTAGGGGTTGGGGCTCTGCGCCATCGCGACGCCGCCGATCGCCAGAATCTGGTTCGCCAACGGCGCGGTGAGGCCGACGGCAATCATTCGCTTGACGAAGGCGCGGCGGTCCATCCGTCCGTTCCTTACGTCGTCGATCATCCCGCGCAGATTGTTATCGAACATTGTCCCCTCGGTCCGGCTCACGTGTGATTGCGGCGGGCCTTGGAACCGGCCGCCGTGCTGGCGGCAGATGCCACACCGAATGACCGCGAAGGTCAACGTCTCCAACGCCACAGGGTCTAGGTCTTTTGGCTATCGCTTGTGCAGAACCGCGCCGGGCCGCACATCGGTTCGGCATTTCGGCGCCAAAGCGCGGCTGCGCGCGCCTCGCAGTGCGGAAAATTTGTTCGTTATCCTTTGTTCCGAGATGCTTTCTTGCCACACGGACGCGCTTTCGCGCGAAGTGAATGCCGGTTCGCGTCAAGAAACCGCGCCAAGACAAGAATCCCGAGCCCCGCCCCGATCAAAATCGGAGCGGGAAAGGCGCTCGCCGGGCCGCGCATCGAAGCGCGGGCTCGGCCTGTTAGATGCGGCGCTCAGGCGACCGACATGTCCAACGGCGGTGCAACATTCGCCGGCAGCGGACTGACATAGGGCGTTCGGGTGGTCCGCTTCTTGAGGTCGGCCTTGGCGGCCGCGATCAGCTCAGGCTCCATCAACGCCTTGACGCCGAGGCCGGCCATCGCCTTGGCGGCCTGCACCATCGCCTTGTGCGCGGCCGGCGTCTTGCCCTGCGCCACAACCTGCCAGGTGTGGAACGGCGTGCCGATTGCAACCGTCGGTGCATGGACCTGCACCGTCGGCACCACCCAGCTGACGTCGCCGACATCGGTCGAGCCGACCAGCGGATTGCGCTTGGCGTCGATCGGCACCAGGAAATCGGCCAGCGGCCGCTCGGTCGGATCCATGCCGATCGCGTAGTAGACCGAGGCGATGTCCTTGTCGGTCAGGGTCGCGCGGATCTTGCCGGCGAAATCCTTGTCGGCATCGTCGAAATGCGGCGGGCCGAGATCTTCCATGATCCGGTGCAGCGTCTGCTCCAGCGGGGTGTTGGGCAGGATGTTGGAGACCGCGGAGATGATCTTCATCTCCATCTTGGTCTCGGTCATAAGGGCTGCGCCTTGCGCGATCTTGTTCACGCGCTCGACCAGTTCGTTCATGCCGGGCAGGTCGCGGGCGCGGATCGAATAGCGCACGCGGGCATGGGCCTGCACCACATTGGGCGCAATGCCGCCGGTGTCGAGCAGCGCGTAATGCACGCGGGCATCGCTGGGCATATGCTCGCGCATATAGTTGACGCCGACATTCATCAATTCCACCGCATCGAGCGCGCTGCGGCCGAGATGCGGCGAGGCCGCCGCATGCGAGGTCCGCCCGGTGAAGATGAAATCGGCACGGGTGTTGGCGAGCGACGGCGTCACCGCCACTTCCCAGAAGCTGTGCGGATGCCAGGTGATGGCGATGTCGGCGTCCTCGAACGCGCCACAGCGCACCATGAAGGCCTTTGCCGCGCCGCCTTCCTCGGCCGGACAGCCGTAATAGCGCACCCGGCCCGGCACCTTGTTGGCGGCGAGCCAGTCCTTCACCGCGGTCGCCGCGAGCAGCGCGGAAGAGCCGAGCAGATTGTGGCCGCAGCCATGGCCGTGACCGCCGCTCTCGACCGGACGAGGTTCGGCAATGCCGGCTTCCTGGCTGAGGCCGGGCAGGGCGTCATATTCGCCGAGGAAGGCGATCACAGGTCCGCCCTCACCCCATTCGCCCATCACGGCGGTCGGAATGTCGGCGAGGTTTTCGGTGATGCGGAAACCCTGGTGGCGCAGTTCGGCCAGATGTTCGGCGGATGAGCGCGCCTCGGTGTAGCAGACCTCGGGCATCGCCCAGACCCGGTCGCTCAATTCGATGAAACGCGGCTTGATCGTGTCGACGCCGCGCCAAACATCATTACGGTTGTCCATTTGCTCCGATCCTTAAAAGGCAATCTGAAGCACGAAAGGCTAGCAGCTTGGCACGCCGCCGCCTAGCGTGCGCCGGCAGAGCAGCTTTTCCGCAGCGTCACGTCTTGGTGTGCAGAGAAACAGTCGCAAAGGGCACCGGGCGCCTACCTTGAGCGATCAGCCTGCCTTCCTCTATGATATGGCTCGCGAGCACGTGGTCCGACCATGCATGATGCAATTCCGTCTCTGTTGCCGAGAAGTCCGGGCCACCAGTTCGTGATCTATGCCGACGCCTGCTCGGGCATTCCCGGCGCGCCGCATGAGCGCACCTTCGCGTCGGTGAACAATGTGGTCTGCCGGCTGCATCCTGCGCCCGAATTCATTCTTTTCCCCGGCGACGAGATCATCGGCCTCACCGCCGATGCCGACGCATTGCGTGCGCAATGGCGGCATTGGCTTGAGGTTGAGATGGCCTGGCTCGACCGGCGTGCGGTGCCGCTGTGGCACACGACCGGCAACCACACGACTTACGACGAGATGAGCGAGGCGGTGTTTCGCGAGGTGCTCAAGCTGCCGCGCAATGGTCCGCCGGGGCAGGAGGGTCTGTCCTACTGGGTCCGCCGCGACGATCTCCTGATGGTGTTCGTGCACACGCTGTGGAGCGGGCTGGGCGGCGAGGGCCATGTCGAGACCGATTGGCTGCAAGCAGTCCTCGCACAGCACAGGGATGCCAGGCACAAACTGGTGCTAGGTCATCATCCCGTGTACCCGATCAACGGCTTCAGCGGCAGCTATCAGCGCGAGATCGGCCACGAATACAGCGCGCGCTTCTGGGATCTCTTGGTCCGCGCCGGCGTGACCGCCTATCTGTGCAGCCACATCCTCGCATTCGATGTTCAGGTCCATCGCGGCGTGCTGCAGATCTGCACCGCGGGCGCGGGCACCGCGCACCGGATGCCCGAGGGCGTCGAGTATCTGCATTGCGTGCAGGCGGCGCTCGATCAGGACGGTCTTCGCTATCAGGTGCTCGACACCGAGGGCGTCGTGCGCGAGCAACTCGCATGGCCGCTGCAATCGCTCGACCACGTCGCGTGGTCGCGATTGCCGCACGGGACCAGCCCCGCGCCATTGTCCGGGATGGCGGCGCCCGCGACGGTGGTCGCCCTGAAATTGTCGGGCCGCACCGCCGCGGCAAGCGCCGCGCCGCAGACGCTGCTGTGTACGCCGGTGCCTGACACCATCGCACCGCTCTGGCTCGGCCTGCGTGGGCCGAACCAGACGCTCACCCTGATCCTCGGGCGTGAACCCGGGCGTAGCCCGCACTACTGGGTCGGTCCTGATCTCGGTGACGAGCGGGATTTCGACCTCGACATCGCATTCTATCCGGATATGGGACCGGGCGGCGTGCTATGGCGACGCCGCGGCGACATCAGCTGGACGTCGTTCGCGGCGATATCTGCAACGGGGCTCGAGCGGTTCTCATGGCCCGCGCTCTGGAGCGTCGGGTGCAGCGAGCGTGGACCGGACGACAGGCGATATGCCGGACCACGGCTCGACGTCGCTGCGGCCGTGATCGCTTTGTCTTGAGCCATGGCCTTGAGCCAAAGTCGGCGGCGACCGCCCGGCTGAGACGCCGAGCAAGGAGGCAGGTGGCCTAGTCAGGCTTGTTCGGCTTGTCGCGTTCTGCGTTCTTCGATTCGCGATCGATCAGCGTGCAGACCCGCCGCTGCGCGAGCAAGCCGAGCCGCGCGCGCGTGCTGCCGTGCTTGATCTTGCCGTTGATTTCGAATGACCAGCTCCAGAGGTCAGGTTCGATGTTGGTGAGCGTGTATTGAATGTCCCGATGACGATCGATCAGCTTCTTCATGCCGTTTCTTCTTGTTGGCTGAAGATTGCATAGCGAGATCAAGAAGGCGTCTGTATCCGGACGACTACTTACACAATTGGTCTAAGTGTCCGCGCGACGGAATTTTTCGCACTCACTGAGTTGGGGCCTTGTCCAGTGGTTACGCAAGCTCGGGCAAATCTTGTCGCGAGAACGCGGAACTGTTTCCCATTCTCATCTGTCATCGCCCGGCTCGACCGGGCGATCCAGTACGCCGCGGCCTCTCGGCTCAATGACTGGCGTCTCTGGAATAGTGGATCACCCGCGTGCGCGGGTGATGACACCGGAGGTGAGTGGCTTGAGATCCAATCGTCATTGCGAGCGAAGCGAAGCAATCCATCGCTCAACGCCCGCGGGGGAATGGATTGCTTCGCTTCGCTCGCAATGACAGCAGAACGTGAGAACTCACAAATTGATCACCCCGCGCCGCGCCGCATGCGCCACCGCATCGGTGCGGCCGGTGGCGTCGAGCTTGTCGAGCAGGGAGCCGACATGAAACTTGGCGGTGTGGACCGAAATCCCGAGCCGCTGTGCGATCATCTTGTTGGATGCGCCTTCGGCCAGCAACGCCAGCACGTCGAGCTCGCGCGGCGTCAGCTCGAAGTCGCCGCCGCCCGCGGTGTCCCGGTTGCGTGCGACGATCGCAGCCGTTGCCTGTTCACCCGGCGCGGCAAGCCGCAGGCCGGCGACGCTGCCGAGCAGTGTCGCCAGCTGGTCGGCGAGGGCGGGATCGTCGATCTCGAGTGCGATGACGATGTCGGCGGCAGGCTCGCTGCTCACGTCTCGGGCCTTTCGCCGACCGTCACCTTGAAGTTCAACGGCTCGCCGCCGCGATGCACGGTGAGCTCAACGACGCTGCCGACGCTCTGCGGTCCGAGACCGCGCGACAACGCCCGCACGCCCGACAGTTTCTCGCCGTTGACGGCAATAATCACGTCGCCCTGGCGGATGCCGGCGGCGGCCGCGGGGCCGGCCTTGTCGACATTCATCACCATTGCGCCGAGGCCGTCGTCGAGACGGACCGGCTGCAGCCCGACGCCGAGATATCCGCGCGCGATGCGGCCGCTCTTCTCGAGCTGGGCCGCGACCCGCTCGATGGTCGCGGCAGGGATCGTCAGCACGCGGCGCGGGCCGAGCACCGCCATGCCGAACGGCGCACCTGTGGCGTTCAGCGCCAGCCCGCCCTGCTGGCTGTGTCGCAGCCGGACGTCGAGCTCGATCCGCGCGTCGATCTCGCCGCCGCGCAGGCTGCGCCAGGCGGCGCCGGACCGGGAGACCATGCCGAGCCGCGCAATCGGCGCGCCGCGGTCGGCTGCGACGATCACCGCGAGCGATCCGAGCGCTGGGATTTCGGTCGACAGCTTGATCGGCGCGACGTCGCCATCGACGCGCAGCAGCGCGATGTCGGTGGTGTGGTCGCGTCCGGCGACAACGGCTTGCCTGCGGCTACCGTCGGCAAACTGGATTTCGACCTCGCCCTCGTCGGCGAGCGCTTCGTCCGCAGTGACGATCAGGCCGGTCTTCCAGACGAAGCCGGAGGCGCGCGCGCGATGCGAATGTACGGAGACGATTGCAGGCGCCGCGCGCGCAATGGTCTCGGAAAGGGCTGATGACAGCGAGGCGAGTGTGGTCGGTTCGGTCATGGGAAACTCCGTTGGCTTCCCCCAATCTGGGATGTTGCGGCCCGCGATGAAACTGGCCGGATGGGCAGGGCCGGGACGCGAAACATCGGCGGAGCCCGAATCGCTCAGCTCCGGTCCCGGGTTCTCCAGCCGAATAGGGCGAAGCCGGCGACGAGCGCGACCACGATCAGCATCCAGTTCTGACCCTCGAAGCCGAGGAAGTGAAACGGTTGAATCAGGAACTGCACCACGTGCCCCTTTTCCGGGCACGCTAAGGCTTTCTCCGTCGGAAATATATTATTTTTGTATATATGCCGGCCGGCGGGCGTTGGAAGCGTTAGTCCGCCACGCTGGTCTCCAGACGGTTTTCCAGCCGATAGCCGACGCCGGACTCTGTTACCAGCAGGCGAGGCTGGTTGGGGTCGGCCTCGATCTTCTGGCGCAGCTTGCGCACCAGGATGCGTAGATACTGGATATTGTCGCGCTGGTTGCCGGTCCAGATCTCCTTCAGCAGCTGATCGTGCGTCACCACCAGGCCGATATGTACGGCAAGGACGTGCAGCAGGCGGTACTCCTTCCGCGTCAGCTTGATCCTGGCCTGGTTGAGCGAGACGGTCCGGCTGACGAGATCGACCGACAGCGGCCCGGCGACGACCACCGGGTTCTCGGTGGCGCTCTTGAAATAGCGGCGCAACGCGGCGTCGCAGCGCGCCAGCAACTCGGCCATGCCGAACGGCTTGACGACATAATCATCGGCACCGGCCTGCAGCAGCCGAACCTTCTCGTCCTCGATGGATTCGACGGAGAGCACGATCACCGGAACGTTGGACCAGGAGCGCAGCCGCTCCAGCGTCTCACTGCCGTGCAGGTCCGGCAGGCCGAGATCGAGGATCACGAGATCGGGCGCATTGAAGGTCGCGATCTTCAAGCCGTCTGCGGCGTTCTCGGCCTCGACCACGGAGAAGCCGTGAATTTCGAACCCGGCGCGCAGGAAGCGGCGGATCTTCGGTTCGTCATCGATCAGCAGGACGAGGTTACGCGGCTTACTCATCGTCGCAGGTCACCAATTCTGAATCCGTGGTCTGCGGTGCCGGTAGCAAGATCGATGCCGTTGTCCCAAGGCCGTGGCCGCGGCTCACGACCTCGACGGTGCCGTCATGCGCCTTGACGAAGGTCGATGCGATCCAGAAGCCGAGTCCGGAGCCGGGAACGTTTGCCTGGTGCCGCGGGCTGCGGAACGACTTTCGGCCGAGATGGCGCTGCTCGTCCGGCGTGACGCCAACCCCCTGGTCGACGATCGACATCACGACGCGCCCGCCGACGTGCCGGGTCCGCACCGAGATCGTCGACCCGGACGGGGAGTATTTGGCGGCGTTTTCGAGCAGCTGGCCACAGGCCTCCGCGACCAGGCCTGAATCGACGTTGAGCAGTGGGAGATCGTCGTCAAATCCGATCTCGACACGGTGCGCCGCCAGCCGCGGCGCACGCGCCTTGACGGCGGCGTTGACGATGTCTCGCGGATCGGACCATTCGAGACGTGGTGTCAGCCCGCCGGCCGTGACGCGCGTCGCATTCAGGAGATTGCGGATGTGGCCATCGAGCCGCACGACCTCATCCGAGACCGCCTCGATCAGCGAACGCAGCCGTTCGTCGGCGCTGATGGCCGGCATCGCGTGCATGACGCTCACAGATCCCTGGATTGCGGCGAGCGGCGAGCAGAGTTCGTGCGAGAGCGTGCCATGGAAGGCGTCCCGCAACAGTTCGGCCTGCAGATGCATCCTGGCATCGTCCATCGCCTTGCCGATGTCGAGCCGCCGCAGCGTCAGCGAAACCTCCTCCAGCACCGCCTCGATCCGGCGTGTGCGCAACGCGATCGCCTCGCGTGTGCCGCGCCCGGCATTGATGGCGATGACGCCGTGCACCACGGTGTTCGATCCGACGGCACGGAGCAGCCATACGTCCTGGGTCGATTCATCGATGATGCTGCGATCGGTCGCGCCGACCGCCGCGGTCATCGCTGCAACGCTCTCCTGCACAGCCGGCGGCGCAGCGCCCAACTCCGGCGAGGATTCGAAATGACCTCCCGCGGACGCGACGAACAATGCCGCCCGCTGGCCGAGCGTATGGGCCAGATAATGACTGACGGCATCGATCAGGTCGGAGATGGTGAAGCAGGCGGTGAGGCGTTTGGAGAATTCGTAGAGGTGCTGGATCTCCCGCTCGCGGCGCCGCAACCTTTCCGTCTCCTGTTGCAGGCGCGACGCCAGATTGCTGCTCACCAGCGCAACGACGAGGAAGACGAGGAGGTCGATCGCCTCCTGCGGACTGTCGACCCGAAGGCTGTAGAGCGGGGTGAAAAAGAAGAAGTCGGCCGCGGTGATTGCGGTCAACGATGCCAGCGTACCCGCCCAGATGCCCCATCGGGTGGCCGCATAGATGATGGGGATCAGATACGCGATCGGCACCAGGTTCGCGGCGATCGGCTCATTGAGCACAAACAGCAGCGCCGTGACGACGCCGATCGATCCAACCGACCACAGCAGAGGCAGGACGTCGGTCCACATGACCAATTGCGGCTTCGCGTCGAACCCAGGCGCGAACACATGCTCCGCTTCGGCACGGCGCGCGCGGATATCCGCGAGCCGTTGAAACAGGGGCAGGGAATAGATCAAGGATTTCGCCTTCGCAGAGCAAGACACCGGAAGATCCTCGTCACGGCCGTTTCGGCCTGCACGAAATCCGCCCCCGCAACATCCGATGTGAGCGCTGAAGACGCGGGTCCATTGCCGTTAGAACGGCGTGTCGCCTCGCGAATGGTTCAACGTTCGATCGTCGGCTGCTGCTCCGATGTCACCAACTACCAGCGATCCGAGCATTCCCCAGGAACGGATAGAAAATCCATGCTGCTGGGGCGGGCGAGAAATATAAAAGAAATAGTCGAAGCGCGAGATCCGCGATTGCCGACGTCGCCGCATGGATCGAATCGCAATACAAGACAGCGGCGCCACGCGCCTTCAGTGGCGCTCGAGCAGGGCGGCATCATCCGATTTCTGCAACATCTCGCTGACATAGCCGAGCGCCAGCCGTTCGCCGGCAAGCTCCGGCTTCGACGTGCGGTAAAGGCGGAATTCGCCGGTCTGGTTGGTCCGCGGCGGGGTCAGCTTGGCGATCGCGTCCGAACTGACGTATTTCGGCGGGTAGAGATAAAAATCCATCAGCGGGGTCTGCGAGCCGCCGGATTGCCGCTTCAGGATCGCAAGCGCGCTCACGCCGGCCTCCGGATAGAGTGCGGCCCAGCCCGCAAAGCTGCTGGCCAGAATCTCCAGCGACAGGATCGCCGTCGCGATCTCGACAAAACCCTGGTTGGACTTCTTGGCGCTTCGGGTCGTCGAAGCCTTGCGCAGCCGCTGCCTGAATTCGTGATGCCGCTCGATGAACGGGCCGAGCCGCGCCCGCCACAACATGTCGGGCAGGCAGGCGTAGCCATGGATGTCGTGATAGCTCTCGATCAGGTTGCGGCACTGTGCCGTGAGATCGGCCGGCAGAAAGCCGAGATCGACGTCGTTGATCTCGCCGGCGAGAGCGACGTCGTTCGCACAATTCGTAACGTTCGCCACGATGCGCAGCGCTCCATTGCACTCGACGCGAAAGATTCGCTCGATGCCGAGAGCTTAGCCACGAGGCGCGTATATCTTCGATCTCGTTTCAAGGCGATCTGTATAGCAATAAAATAGCGCGCGGATCAGATGCCGGCCGAGCTATGGCGGAAATGACACAGAGTTTTGGAAATCTATCGCAACGCAACCAACGTATGTCGCAAAACGTCAAGATTTCCGCCGGGTTCTTGAGCAGGCGTGCGTGCAACTGACGCTTCTGCGAGCAAACAACGCGGCGGGGTTTGTTTCGGATATTTTATCTTAATGAAAGCGCGCGGAGACCCGTATCGCCTTTTTCTCAACGCCCCACGAATGATTACGCAGACGTAACACGCGACAGCGCTCGAAGCGTCGATAGCAATATCCTGGGGCAAAATCATGAAGAGACTCTTTTTGGCGGGCGTATCGTTGACGGCGGTGAGCCTGTTTAACGCGGCTCACGCAGCCGACGCCAATCCGCCGTTGTTGAAGGCGCCGTCCTCAACATGCGATCCCTACAAGAATTACTCCTGCCTCGACAGCTATCTCGGCAGCGACTTCTTCTCGCGTTTCGTCAACTACTACCGGCTCGAGTGGGGCCACGAGGCCGCGCCGTCGGATCCGAAGGCGCCGCCGTCCCGCCGCGACTATTGGCCCGCGACGCCGCAGAGCGCGCCGCCGATGCCGTTTGCCGACTGGCCGTACGGTGGCTCGACCAACATCGGCGACACCCGGCCAGGCTCCGTCGACAGCCCGCTGATGGCGGCGCTCGGCAACACGCCGGCCGGACAGTGGATGAACGACGCGCACATCCAAGTCTATGGCTGGATCAACGCCGGCGGCAATCTCAGCAACAACACTGTGCGCGGTGGCAACTCGCCGGCCGCCTACGACTACAACCCGAACACGGTGCAGCTCGACCAGGCGGTGGTCTATGTCGAGCGCCTGCCGGATACCGTCCAGAAGGATCATGTCGACTGGGGCTTCCGTCTCGCGCCGATCTACGGCGAGAACTATCGCTACACGACCGCCTATGGGCTGTGGAGCAATCAGCTTCTGAACCAGAACAAGAATAACGGCTACGACCTGCCGATGGCCTACGGCGAAGTATTCGTCCCGCAGGTGCTGGAAGGCCTGATGTTCCGGTTCGGCCGCTACATCTCGATCCCGGACATCGAAGCACAGCTCGCGCCCAACAACTACATGTATACGCATTCGATGACGTATACGTTCGACAATTATACGAACACCGGCCTCAACACGACGCTCGCGGTGACCAAGAACTGGATGCTGCAGCTCGGCCTCACCGTCGGTACCGAGGCGATGCCGTGGCATGTCGGTGCGAAGATCGACAACCCGGCCCCGAACCCGCTGTTTCCGTACAGCACGATGCTGAAGGATCCCGGCGCGCAGCCCAGCGTCAGCGTGGGTGTTCGCTATACGACCGACAGCGGCAATGACGGCGTCTATGTCGTCGCCAACGGCATCAACAACGGTACCTGGGGTTACAATAACCTGCAGTGGTACGGCCTGACCTACTATCACAAGTTCAACGAGCAGTGGCACATCTCGTTCGAGACCTACAACGAGCACCAGAATAATGTGCTGAATGCGAACAACCCGGCGGCATTGGCGTCCTTCCTCGCGGGAGGCACTCCATTCTCGCCGCAGCAGATGCCCTTCAATTCGCCGTTCCTCGCTCAGTGTAGCAGTGCCGCGGTGTTCTCCTGCACGGCGTCGGTGCAGACCTTCCTGACCTACATCAGCTACAAACCGACGCCGCTCGACAACATCTCGTACCGCCTCGAATGGTTCGATGACCAGCAAGGACAACGGACCGGCGTCAAGACCCGCTATGTTGAGACCGGCATCGGCTGGCAGCACTGGTTCTCGCCGCAGATCGAGATCAGGCCCGAGGTTTCCTATTACAGGGCGCTCGACGCGGCAGCATTCAACGGCAACTCGAACCTCGGCATTGTGCCCACCAAGAAGGACGCTCTGATCGGTTCGGCGGACATCATCATTCACTTCTGATCGTGAGCAGCAAGGCGCCGGTCAAGCCGTCCGGCGCTTCCATCAGAAATTAGGGGATTCACAATGAAGCACGTTCTCTTCGCCACCGCAGCGCTCGGAGCGCTGTTGCTCGCCACTCCGGCAAGCAGTGCGGACCTGCCGCTCTACACCAAGGCGCCTGTGATCGCGGCGCCGGCATACGACTGGTCCGGCTTCTATGTCGGCGTGTTCGGCGGCGGTGGTTTCGGTAACCACAATCTCAACAACGCGCTCGGGCCGGCCGGCTTCGCCAACTACACCATCAACTATTCATCGAGCGGCGGCATCGCGGGCGGCGAGCTCGGCTACAACGCGCAGAGCGGCAACATCGTGGTCGGCGTCGAAGCCGACGGCTTCTGGTCCGGCATCAAGGGCAGCGATGTCGACCAGTTCAATGCCGGGACCCTGCCGATCGGCTCGGTCGATGCGACCAGTCTGCGCGACGGCTTCACGGTTCGTGTGCGCGGCGGCATCGCGGTCGACCGGCTGCTGCTGTTCTTCACCGGCGGTTGGGCCTATGGCGAGCTCCAGCACACCAACACCGATCCGGTATTCGGCGTCGATCAGTTCAACGCCAACAGGAGTGGCCTGACCGCGGGCGGCGGCATCGCCTATGCGCTCACCGACAACCTGATCGGCAAGTTCGAGTATCGCTACTACGACTTCGGCCGGTACGAGCGCGCGGCGCCGCTGAACGGCCAGATTCCCTACACGGTCGACAACACGTTTTCGGTCGTGACGGTCGGTCTCGACTACAAGTTCGGCGGTCCCGTTGTCGCGAAGTACTGAGGCAGCGCGAGAGGGTGAGGAGGATGCTGTGACGATCTCGACATCAAGACAGCTGCTGCTGCGCATCGTTGTGCTCGCCGTCGTCTGCGCCACGGCTGCCGGCTGTGCCAGCGACATCGGAGCGCCGGACACGTCCGGCGGCTCTCAAATGCGCTACTACGGCGGCCCGAAATCTCCGATGTGGCGTGCACCGGCGGAGAATTGACCCGGTGGCCGGACGCGTCGAGGTCGGCGAGCAGGGGGTGGTACGAACTATTGCAGTGCTGCCCGCGGAGGGGATCAACGCGCTCGCGGATGACTTGTACCTTGTCATGGCGAGGGCCATCGAATCGGCGCAGCACAATTCTGCCATTCGCTGCATCGTCGTTGCCGGCGGGTTCGATCGCTTCGCGGCAGGCCGCGAGACCGCAGAACATCGTGCTGTCGGTGGCGCGGTGCCGGAAGGGTTTCCGCAGCGGAGCGTGACCAGGCTCCTCCACGTGCTCGCAAACAATGCAAAACCGATCATCGCCGCCGTCGAGGGAGCGACGGCAGGTATCGGTACGGCCATTGTGTTTTATTGCGACCAGATCATCGCTGCCACATCCGCGACGTTTACCTCGCCGCTCGAATCCCATGATCTGGTCCCGGACGGTGCGATGAGTTTGCTGATACCAAGGCGGCTTGCTCATCATCGCGCCCTTGCGATGCTTGTCCCCGGACGGTTGATGCGCGCGGAGCGAGCCTTTGATGCGGGCTTGATCGACATGATCGTTCCGCCGGGACGGACGGCCGTCGAAGCGGAGCGGATCGCACAGCGGCTCTGCCGGCTGCCGACGGAAGATGTCTCGGCAATCCCGTAACCAGATGCGACCGTCGGTGCAGGATGTACTGCGGCGGATGGCGGCAGAAGACGGCCGTCGCGGCATAGCGCCGGAAAGGACGGCAGGGCGGAGCAGGTGACACCAACGCCAGGGCCGCCGCCGACCGCAACTTCCGTTGCACCGCAATCGGCTGCTCGTCATCGGGTGCTGCTTTCCTGATGGACGCGGCGGCTTGTCCAAAAAATCGGCATCTGATGATTATTGTTGCGATTGACGGAAATTGGGACCAGCATTCCGCATCGTCAACAAGACGCCGAGCAGAGGCGTCGATCGGAAACGCCCATCGCTGTTCGGATGTGTCTCAGCCTCCTGGAGGGTGCGATGCTGAAGTCCCTTGCCACTCTGATCGGTGCCCTTGCGATTGCCGCGTTGATGGCACCGGCCGCCCAAGGCGGCGCGTCCGCCAGCGCACCAACAAAATACGCACAGCGTTCGCAGCAGCTGACGAACGTGCATCTTGTCAGGCAGACCAGGCGGATCGAACCGCCGATCACCGATTTTTCAGCCCAGGCGAAGACGGCGCCATTTCACCGCTAGCGGCGGACCGCCACACGGCCTGTCTTAGCTCAGCCGCTGCAGGGTCGCCCTCGGGCTTTCGCCGAACTTGGCGCGGTAGGCGCTTGCCATCCGGCTCAGATGGGTAAAGCCGAGATCGAACGCAATATCGACGATGCGTTCGCCCGGCCGTGCGGTCTTGAGACGGGCGTTGAGATGGGCGAGGCGGATGTCGAGCAGCATCTCTGAGACGGTGGTGCCGAAGTGACGGCGGAAGCCGAGTTGCAGTGCGCGGACGCCGGTGCCCGCGATTTCCGCAAGCTCGGTGAGATCCAGCGGCTCGGTCGCGCGGGTCTCGAGGTAAGCCCGCACGCGCTTCAGCGCCGCCGGCTGGGCCTCAGCGCGACCGTTGAAGACATCGATTGCCGAACTCAGGCTGTGCCGCTGCTCGTTGAGCAAAACATTGAGGAACGACTCGCGCCAATCGGCGGCCGCGACCGCGGATAAGGATTTGCGTGGCCCGAGCTGCTCGGCTGTCGTCACGAGCGCCTCGATCCTGGCGGAGAGCGTCTCGCCGAGCTGCCCGCTCAGCGCGACGGCCGGATCGAACTCGACCGGCTGGACCGCGACGCCGCCAAGCGCTGCCGCGCGATGCTCGACCAGCTTGCGATCGAGCAGCAGGATGAGCTGGGCGCAGTCGTCGCGCCAAGTCATCTCGGTCGGAATCGTCGGCGACAGCAGTGAGGCACAGTGTTGCGGCCCGGTGGTAAGCTCGCGCGCGGCGGTCCGCACCGCGGCCGAGCCGGACAACGGCATCTGCAACAGGAAGAAGCGGTCGAGGCAACCCGGGTTGATCGCGACCGATCCGCCATAGGCGACATAGTTGATCGAGAAGCCGTCGAACCCGGCGCAATTGTGGTGCGCGGAAAAATCGCTCTCCGAACGATCGACCGGCGCCAGATCGTGCGGACAGAAGATGCGGCCGATCGCTTCAGCCGCGTCGTCGACGCGATCAGTCGCGACGCGCGCGAAATCCTTGAGCCTTGCCCTTGTCGAGCTTGTCCTTGCCGAAACCTCGTTGCCAACAGCTGTCACGCCGGCCGCCCGGAGTTGTTTGAGGTCTAAAACATCAGGCAGCCTAGTGCATCCGTCGGCAAAGGGGAACGGCGTTTCGTCACGCAATCTGCCCGATCGACGGTCAGGAAGATGCGGCGGCATTGGGCAGATGTCGCCAGCCCCGGCGCTCCCGCATTGCAGCATGGCCGCCGCCGGCTGCGGATTCGTTTATCGGCTAGACAGTCTCACCGGCTGGCGACAGGCTCCGTGTCGGCAATACGCATCCAAAACTGGAGAGGCTGACATGGGCACGCTCGAAAAAGGCATTACCCGAACCGGCACGGGCTACGGCGGCAAGACCTGGAATATCCTGGGTCAGGTCTACTATCCGAAGGCGATCACCGACTCGACCTTCGCGTTCGAGACCAACAGCGATCCCGGCCAGTTCGTGCCGGTGCACGTTCACCCGACCCAGGACGAGTTCATCCTGGTGCAGGAGGGCGTGCTCGACCTCAAGCTCGACGGCGTCTGGGTGCAGGCCAAGGCCGGCGACCTCGTGCGCATGCCGCGCGGCATCCCGCACGGCTATTTCAACAAGTCGGACAAGCCGGCGCGGGCGCTGTTCTGGGTGTCGCCGATGCAGAAGCTCGAGGCGCTGTTCGAGAAGCTGCACAATCTGCAGGACCCGGTCGAAGTGGTGCGCATTTCCGCCGAGCACGAAGTGGACTTCCTGCCGCCGGAGGCCAACGACTAGGCCGGCGAGCACCGACGATACGCGCGCGAGGCGGCAATCGCCGGAGTTGGCTCCGGCGATGACGGAGACACGTGCGCGCAGGGAAATGGGCTTGTTCATTCATCGCGGAGACGTTTCATGGTCAAGCAGAAGCATGTGTGCGTCATCGGCGCCGGCATTTCCGGGCTCGCCGCCGGCAAGGCCTTCGCCGGTCGCGGTCACAAGGTGACCATCATCGAGCGCAGCGGCGATCTCGGCGGGGTCTGGGAGCCGGCGCGCTCCTATCCCGACGTGCAGACTCAGAGCCCGAAGGAGCTCTATCGCTACACCGACAAGGCAATGCCGGAGTCCTATCCGGAATGGCCGAAGGGCCCACAGGTCCATGCTTATCTGCGCGACTATGCGCGCAGCCATGGGCTCGACGGCGCAATGCGGTTCGACACCAGGGTCGAAGACATGAAGCGTCGCGCCGACGGCAAACCCGGCTGGACGCTCGAACTACGCTCGACCGACGGTGCCGCGGGGCACGAGGATTTCGATTTCGTCGCGGTCTGCACCGGGCAATTCAACGAGCCGCAGTCGCTACCGCTTTCCGGCGAGGACGGGTTCAAGGCGCAGGGCGGCCACATCCTGCACTCGTCGCAGTACAGCGATCCTGATCTCGCCAAGGGCCGCAAGGTAGTGGTGCTCGGCGGATCCAAATCGGCGACCGACATCGCTGTGAATGCAGTCAATTCGGGCGCCAGCGAAGTCACCATCGTGTTTCGCGAGCCGGTCTGGCGAATTCCCTATTTCGTCGGCGGCCTCGTCAACTTCAAGCGCATCCTCTACATCCGCGCCCAGGAGCAGATGTTCGCAAGCTGGGGCATCGGTCCGATGGCGCGCCTCGCCCATGTCGTGGCGAAACCGTTCGTCTGGGCGAACTGGCGCGGGCTCGAGAGCATGCTGAAGATGCAGCTCAAGCTGAAGCAGTGCGGCATGGTGCCGAAGGAGCGGATCGAGGACGGCGTCAACTGCTCGGTGCCGATTGCGACTCCCGGCTTCTATCCGATGGTTGCCGATGGCCGGATCAAGGCGGTGCAGGGCACCTTCGATCATTATGACGGCAACACCATCGTGATGAGCGGCGGCCAGCGCGTCGCGACCGACGTCGCGGTGCTCGCGATCGGCTACAAGCTCGGGGTCCCGTTCCTGCCGCAGGAGTATCAGACCAAGCTGGTCGAGCCCGACGGGCAGTACCGGCTCTACCGGCTGATCGCCAATCCCGATCTGCCCGACATGGGCTTTGTCGGCTTCAACTCGAGCTTCTGCACCGTGCTGTGTGCGGATCTCGCCGCGAACTGGCTGGTGCGCTACGCCGACGGCCAGCTCGCACGGCAGCCGAGCGCGGCGGAGATGCACGACAACATCGCGATGATGCTGAACTTCAAGCGCGTCGAGCGTCCGGCGGCGGGCGTCTATGGCGGGCTGTGCGTCGCGCCCTACCACTTCAAGCATTTCGACGAGCTGCTGGCGGACATCGGCACCAAGGCGTCGCGCCGTAACCCGCTCGTCGAAAAGTTCACGCCGCCGGACGCGGACGCCTATGCACGCTTCCTGGCGACCGCGCCGGAGTATAAGGCCGTGGCTTAATCGCGGCCGGCGTCGAGGAAGGCCTGCGCCAGGCGCTCCGGATTGGAGAAGCACAGCTCGTGGCTGCCCGGCACCTGGACCAGGCGGAATAGCCCGAGCTTCTCCGACAGCCGCGGATGCCAGGGCAGGCCGTGCGGCATCGCGGTATCCTCGGTGCAGTTGACGTAGGACTTTGCGATCGGCATCTCGGCCGGATTGGTGCGCAACGCGATCTTGTCCTGGAAAGTCTTCAGCGGATGCGGGTTGAGTTTGTCATAGGCCCGCTGCGCCGTCTCGAGGTCGGCGTCGTTGATGAAGGCCTCGCGCCAGATCGGGAACGGCAGCACCACCGAGCCGTCGCCGCGCTCGGCATAGATGGCATCGAACAGGCCGCGATAGTGCGGCGGCACCATGTCGTTGAGGCATTCGCCATCGTTGGGCACGAAGGCGTTCCAGTACACCAGCCGGCGGATGCGGTTGGCGGCGGCATCGGCAACGCCCGTGATGACCATGCCGCCATAGCTGTGGCCGACCAGCACGATGTCATTCAGACTGTGCTCGGCGAGATAATCCACGATGGACTGGATGGCCTCGGCAAGGCCGGAGTCCTTGCGATCGCCAGGGCGGTTGCCCTTGATGGTCGGGGTGTGGACGACATGGCCGGCCTTACGGATCGCAGCCGCAACCGGCTCAAACTCGGCGCCGGTATGCCAGGCGCCATGGACGAGAACATAGGTCGACATGTTGTACCTCCCTGTGTGGTTTGTGAGATCGGCCGCCGCGCCCCCGAAAGGCCCGGGATAAGCGCCGAGCTCAAGCAATTCCTGATGGATATTGACCCGGGGCCACGGAACGCGCTTGGCTGTAACCGAACCGGTTTGGGCTCGGAGTGAACTGATGCAGCAAATCGCCGCCGCGGATCGCTCGCGCAGGCTGAGCTGGAATACCGCGGACACACGGCCGGGCGAGCAGTTCGCCTATTATCGCGAGGCGATCTGCCAGGCCTTCATGAACCTGACGCCGGAGCCGCCGGCGACGGCGGGCTTCCTGGCCCGAGTCGAGACCGTTGGGCTCGGCGACGGCGCGGTCAACCGGGTCAGTTTCCCGGAGCATGTCGTGCGGCGCTCGACCGCTGATATCGCCGCGTCCACACGGCGCTGCTACTACCTCAATCTCAAGCTGGCCGGCCGCTGCCGCATCCAGCAGGCTGGGCGCGAGGTCAGCCTGTCGCCGGGCCAGGTCGGAATCTTCGACAGCGGGCAGCGCTTCTCGCTGCTGCACGACCGCGGCCCCGCGCTGCAGGTCGCCTCGTTCTGGGTGCCGGCCGAGGCGCTCGATGAGCGGCTGCCGTCGGCGCCGGAGGTCGCCCCGGCGCGGGTCTCAGACGACCCGTTCGTCGGCCATCTCATCGCGGAGACGGCGCAGGTGCTGAACAATTCGGCGCTCCGCGCGTCTGACACGGATAACGCCCGGCTGTTCGGTGTTCTGCTTGACCTGGTCGCGCTCAGCCTGTCGCGGACCGGTCGCGCGGGCGCTGCCGAGAGTGCGGGTCTTGCAGATGCAACCTGGCTCGCGCTGCGCCGTGCCGTGGACCGCAGGCTGCGCGAGCCCGGGCTCGGCGTTGCCGCCGTCGCCGCCGGGATCGGCATCAGCGAGCGTTATGTCCACAAACTGTTCGAGCGCGCAGGCACGACATTCGCCAGCCATGTGATGGACCGCCGCCTCGACGGCGCGGCGCGCGACCTCAGGGATACCGCGATCGCCGGGCGTGCGATCGGCGACATCGCGTTCGACTGGGGCTTCTCCGATCTGTCGCATTTCACCCGGCGTTTCCGGCACCGCTTCGGCTGCACGCCGCGCGACTGGCGCCGCGGCTGACCAACCGTTCTGGAAATCGTCATGCCACAGCCGTTCACCTATCAAGTCAGCCCGATGCGGGTCGTGTTCGGGACCGGCACGATCGCACGCCTGGCGGACGAACTCGGCCGGCTCGGCATCGGCCGCGCGCTGGTGCTGGCGAGCCGGCGGCAGCAGGCCGAGCTCGGCGATCTCGGAGGTTTGACCGGCGGCCGCATGGCCGGCGCGTTCGACGGCGCCGTCGTGCACACCCCGGTCGCGGTCACCGAACGTGCGATGCAGATGGTCCGCGAGTTGAAACCCGATGGCGTGGTTGCGATCGGCGCGGGTGCCGCGACCGGCCTCAGCAAGGCGATCGCGCTGCGCACCGACCTGCCGCAACTGATCGTCCCCACCAGCTACGCCGGCTCCGAGATGACGCCGGTGCTCGGCGAGACCGTCGACGGCGTCAAGACCACGCAATCCTCGCCGAAGATATTGCCCGAAGCCGTGATCTACGACGTCAACCTGACGATCTCGATGCCGGCAAAATTCTCCGCGATATCAGGCCTCAATGCGATCGCGCATGCGGCCGAGGCGCTGTATGCGCGGGATGGCAATCCGATCACCATCGCTGATGGCGGAAGAGGCGATTGCAACGCTTGCGTCGTCGCTGCCGGACGTGATCGCGCGGCCGCACGACCTCGATGCGCGGTCCGATGCCCTGTATGGCGCGTGGCTATGTGCGGTCTGTCTCGGTACGGTCGGCATGGCGCTGCATCACAAGCTCTGCCACACCGTCGGCGCGCTGTTCGACCTGCCGCATGCCGAAACCCATGCGGTACTGCTGCCGCACACCATCGCCTACAACACGCCGGCCGCGCGCGATGCGATCGGCCGCGCCGCGCGGGCGCTCGGGGTTGCCGATGCGGCCGATGGCCTGTTCGATCTGTCGGCAAGGCTCGGCGCGCCGCGTTCGCTCGCCGAAATCGGCATGCCCGAAGACGGTATCGCAAAAGCGGCCGCACTCGCCACCAAAAATCCTTACTGGAATCCGCGGTCGATCGAGGAGCGCGCGATCAGCGACCTGCTCCGGCGGGCGTGGTCGGGCGCGCGGCCGCAGGCCGGATGATCACACGCCGATGGCGTTGCGCGCGATCACGTCACGATAGAATGCCGCGCTCAGTTTCGGTACCCGTGCCTGGGTCTCGAAATCGACGCGATAGAGGCCGAAGCGCTTCGCATAGCCGAAGATCCATTCGAAATTGTCCATCAGGCTCCACAGGAAATAGCCGTGGACCGGGACGCCGTCGGCGGTCGCGCGCTGCAATTGGGCGAGGTAGTTGCGCAGGAACATGATGCGGTCAATGTCGTAGATCTGCCCATCGGGCTCTAACTTGTCTTCGCCGGAGGTGCCGTTCTCGCTGATATAGATGCTCTTGATGTTCCACAGCTTGGCGGCAATCCGCGGCGCCCAGTAGATCGTCTCCGGCGCGATCCGCAGCCAGTCCGAACTCATATGCGGGAACGAGGCCGGCATCGGCAACGGCTTCCAGCCGGGGGCTGAGTCGGTCGCGAGGACATAGCAGTGCGGCGCGTAGATGTTGAGCCCGACGAAATCGTTCGGCTGCGAAATGATCTTCAGCTCTTCGGCTGTGAATTTGGGCGCGTCAGCGCCGGCATATTGCAGGAAGGCCTCGGTGTACTTGCCTTCGAGGAGGACGCCGAGGAAGCCCGCATTGAGCTCGCGGGTCGCGATCTCGGTGGCGCGGATGTGCTCCGGCGTGTTGACCGCAGGCACGCAGGCGGTGATGTTTTCGGCGGGGCCGACCCGCGTACCGGGGCGGCCCTTGGCGCGGATCGCCTGCACCGCGAGGCCATGCGCCAGCGCGACGTGGTGGCGCGCCTGGTTCACCTCGGCCGGCGGCAGCGTCAGCCCCGGCGCGTCGACGCCGAGCGCATAGCCGAAGGGGAGGAAACGCCCGACCTCGTTGAGGGTGAAGATGTTCTTCACCCGGTCGGTCAACCGCTGCGCCACATAGCCGGCGTAGTCGCCGAAAGCCTTCGACGTGTCGCGCGAGCGCCAGCCGCCGACGCGGTCCTGCAACGCCTGCGGCAGGTCCCAGTGATAGAGCGTGGCATAGGGCTCGATGCCGTTTGCGAGCAACTCGTCGACCAGGCGGTTGTAGAAGTCGAGGCCCTTCGGATTCGGCGTACCGGTGCCGTCGGGAAACACCCGCGACCACGCGATCGAGAAACGGTAGGCCCTGGCGCCGAGATCCTTGATGAGCCGGACATCTTCCTTGTAGCGGTGATAATGGTCGTTGGCGCGATCGCCGGTCGAGCCGTCCTCGATCTTGCCCGATGTGTGGGTGAATGTGTCCCAGATCGACGGGCCGCGGCCGTCCTCATTGACCGCGCCCTCGACCTGGTAGGACGAGGTCGCGGTGCCCCAGACGAAGCCGGCCGGAAAGTTTGTGCCATTCGGCCGCGGAGCGTGGTTCGCGGCCTCGGCAGGGTCGGTCAAACCGAGCGCCGAGAGGCCAGCAAGGCCCGCAAACTGCCGGCGCGAGAACTTTCCGAACATCATTGTCTCCCGTGGCCGGACGCTTCGGCTGGAATGCCAGCCATAAGTTAACCTTCCGTCCTGCCGTTGAGCAACAAGAGCCGAGAGGCCGTAGCAAGCGGCGCACCAATCGACGCGGACCGTTGCGATGTCAGATGTCGCGGAGTTGTCAGTTCTGTGGCGACATGTTCTCTACTAGATTGCCTGCTAAGTCCCTCCGCAACGACATCAGAAAATCCCGAGATCCCGGTGAGCTGCGCGATGAACAAGCCTGCAACCCATGTCCGAACCGCGTTGCTGCGTCGTCTTGCCACGGCAATCGGCTTGCTGCTGGCGACGGCCACTGCAGCGCTGGCCGAGCAGACATTTTCGTTCGACAGCACACCCGGGAAGTTGCCGAAGACGGTTGTGCCGTTGAGCTACGCGATCGAGCTGACGCCCGATTTCACCAGCCTGGCGCTGCCGGGTGTGGAGACCGTCGACATTGAGGTGCGCGCGGCGACGGCGCAACTCATGCTGAATGCGATCAATACTGCGTTCACCGAGGCCACGATCGACGACGGCGCACAGCGCGCGGAGGTCGTGAGCGACGCTACCGCGCAGACCGCGACGCTGACCTTCGCCAAGCCGCTTGCGGTGGGCCGGCACAAGCTCCGCATCGCGTTCACGGCGCAGATCAACAAATTCGGCACCGGGCTGTTTGTGGTCGACTATCCGACCCCGACCGGGATCAAGCGGTTGATCTCCAGCAAGCTGGAGCCGGCCGATGCAAGGCGGATCTTTCCGTGCTGGGACGAACCGTCGTTCAAGGCGAGCTTTGCGCTGACCGTCGTGATCCCGCGCAATCTGCTCGCGGTCGGCAACATGCCTGTGGCGAGCGAGGAGCCGGCAGCCGGCGATCGCAAGAAGGTCACGTTCGTGCCGACGCCGAAGATGTCGAGCTATCTGTTCGTGTTCACCGTCGGCGAGCTCGAACGCGTCACGGCGGATGCCGGCGGCGTCACCGTCGGCGTGGTGACGACGGAGGGCAAAAGCGGGCAGGGCCGGTTTGCGCTCGACAGCGCGGTGAAGCTGCTCGGCTATTACAACGACTATTTCGGCGTCAAATATCCGCTGCCGAAGCTCGATCTGATCGCCGTCCCCGGCGGGTTCGGCGGCGCGATGGAGAACTGGGGCGGCATCACCTTTTTCGAGAGCCGGCTGCTGTTCGACCCCGCGACCAACGCGGAGACCGCCAGGCGAGGCATCTTCGCCATCATCGCGCATGAGATGGCGCATATGTGGTTCGGCGACTTCGTCACCATGGCGTGGTGGGACAATCTTTGGCTCAACGAGGGCTTTGCCAGCTGGATGGCGACCAAGGCGTCGGAGCAGTTCTATCCGCAATGGCAGAGCTGGCTGAACGGTACCAGCGCGAAGCAGTTTGCCATGGCGCTCGATGCGCGTCGCACCTCACATCCGGTGCAGCAGCCGATCGCCGATCACAGCGAAGCGGTCACGGCGTTCGACGCCATCACCTACAACAAGGGCCAAGCGCTGATCCGCATGCTCGAGACCTATCTCGGCGAGCAGGCGTTCCGCGACGGCATCCGCAAATACATGGCCGCGCATGCCTACAGCAATTCCACCACCGCCGATCTCTGGCAAGCGCTCGAGACGTCCGGCGGCAAGACGATCACCGGCATCGCCGCCTCCTTCACCGAGCAGGACGGCGTGCCGCTGGTCGTGGCCGAGACGGCCTGCGATGGCACGGCGCAGCGCCTGATGTTGCGGCAGGACCGCTTCGTGATCGCCCCGGCCAACGATCCGCCGCTGCCGACCCACGACTGGCAGATCCCGGTTGCGGCTGGACCTGCGCAGGGCAAGCCGTTTGACGAGATCCTGCTGAAGGGTAGTACAGATATTCCGGCCGGCGCATGCGGCGATGCGATCAAGGTCAATCTCGGCGATGTCGGCTACTTCAGGGTCGAATACGGCCCCAAGAACCGTGCCGCATTGTTGAACGCCTTCCCGCAAATGCAGGTCGTTGACCGGCTCAATGTCGTCACCGACAGCTGGGCGCTGGTGCAGGCGGGCCGCGCTGAAGCACCGTCCTATCTCGCGCTGCTCGATGCGCTCGATACCGGCGACCATCGCGCGGTGTGGGATCAGGTGATCTCGACATTTGCTGCGCTCAACCGCCTGTCGCGCGACCGCAGCGAACGGGGTGTGATCCAGGCCTATGCCCGCGCCAAGCTGCGCCCGGTGTTCGACCGGATCGGATGGGATGGCGGCGGCTCGGGCGACGACGACACCGCGCTGCTCCGCGCGAGCCTGATCTCGACGCTTGGCGACCTCGGTGACGCGGCCATCATCGCCGAGGCGAAGCGGCGCTTTGCAGCGTTCCTCGAAGATCCCAAATCGCTGGCGACCTCGCTGCGCGATGCGGTCACCCATGTCGTCGGCATCACGGCCGATCGGGCGACGTATGACAAACTGCTGGCGCTCGCGCGCAACAGCACGGCGACCAATGAACGGCTGCGCTATTATTTCGCGGCGGCCAGCGCCCGCGATGCTGAGCTGGCGCGCGCGACGCTGGCGTTGACGCTGACCAACGAATTGCCCGACACGATCGTCACAGGGATGATCAATTCGGTTGCGTCCGCAGGCGAGCATCCGCAGCTCGCCTGGGACTTCGTCCAGGCGAATTTCGATACGTTGCTGGCCAGGCAAGGGCCGAACTTCCGCGACCAGTTCGTGCCGAACTTCATGATCAATTTTACCGATCAGGACCACGCGGCACAGCTCGCCGCGTTTGTCCCGTCGCAATCGACCAGCGGCGGGCGGGTGACGGTGGCGCGCTCCTTGCAAGCGATCGCGATCTCGGCCGATCTTGCCGCACGTGTGCTCCCCGCCGCCGACGCCTGGATCAGGGCGCACAAGCCGTGAGATCGCGAGGGAGTTTCCGGCGGCGCGCGATGCGGCTATGCTCCGCGCGCGGCATGCAATCAACGATGCGAGGCTGATATGGTCAAAGGTTCCGATTTGCTGGTCGCCGCCCTCGAGAATGAGGGCGTGGAACGGGTGTTCGGCGTTCCCGGCGAGGAGAATCTCGACGTCGTCGAGAGCCTGCGCAAATCCTCGATCGAGCTGATCGTGACCCGCCACGAGCAGGCGGCCGCGTTCATGGCGGCGACCTATGGCCGGCTGACCGGAAAGCCCGGCGTCTGCATGACGACGCTCGGCCCCGGCGCGCTCAACCTGACCACGGGTGCGGCCTATGCGCTGCTCGGCGCGATGCCGATGGTGATGCTCACGGGCCAGAAGGGCATCTTGAGCAGCCGGCAGGCCAAGTTCCAGATCGTCGACATCGTCAACACGTTCCGTCCGCTGACCAAGCTGTCGCTGCAGATCGTCAGCGGGGCAACCATTCCGACGTTGGTCCGCGACGCTTTCCGGATCGCAACGCAGGAACGGCCGGGGCCGGTGCTGCTCGAACTACCGGAGGATATCGCGCGCGAGGAGATCGCGCCGGTCGAAATCGTGCCGCCGCACCCGATCGAAATTCCGATCGCGCATGCGGCTGCGCTCGACCGCGCCGCCGACATGATCCTGAAGGCGCAGCGTCCGCTGATCATGCTTGGTGCTGCGGCATCGCGCCCGCGCTCGACCGCCGGCATCGGCGACTTCGTGCGGCGAACCAAGATCCCGTTCTTCACCACCCAGATGGGCAAGGGCACGGTCTCCGGCGGCACCAACCAGTATATGGGGACGGCCGCGCTGAGCGAGCGCGACTATGTGCACGAGGCGATCGACCGCGCCGACCTAATCATCGCGATCGGTCACGACACGATCGAGAAGCCGCCCTTCATCATGGGGCCGAAGGGCCCGCAGGTGATCCATGTCAGCTACACGGCGGCGAATGTCGAGCAGGTCTACTTCCCGCAATGCGAGGTGATCGGCGATGTCGGGCCGAGCCTCGAGCTGCTGGCCGACCGTGTCGCGGGAAAGCTGCCGTCGGCCAGCGCGCTGCTCAGCCTGCGTGAAAGCATCCTGGCGAAGATCACCGATCGCGCCACCGAGGGCCGCTGGCCGCCGACGCCGCAGCGCATCGTGCACGATGTGCGCCAGGTCATTCCCGAGGACGGCATCGTCGCGCTCGACAACGGCATGTACAAGATCTGGTTCGCGCGCAACTACCGTACGCTGCTCGCAAACTCGCTGCTGCTCGACAACGCGCTCGCCACCATGGGCGCCGGCCTGCCGTCGGCGATGATGGCGGCGATGCTCTATCCGAAGAACCGCGTGCTCGCGGTCTGCGGCGATGGCGGCTTCATGATGAACTCGCAGGAGCTCGAAACCGCGGTCCGCCTCAAGCTCAATCTGGTGATCCTGATCCTGGAGGATTCCGCGTACGGCATGATCCGCTGGAAGCAGGCGGTCGACAACTTCCCGGATTTCGGCCTTACTTTCGGCAATCCGGATTTCGTCAAATACGCCGAGAGCTACGGCGCCAAGGGTTCGCGGATCGAGAGCACGGAGGCGATCGTCCCGACCCTGGAGCGCGCCTTCTCCGGCGGCGGCGTGCATCTCGTCGTGGTGCCGGTCGATTATACCGAGAACAAGCGGGTGCTGGTCGACGAGCTGCGCGAGAAGGTAAAGCAGATCGACGTCGAATAGCGGATTGCCGCAGACGGCACGGAACGAAATGCCGTCGGCTTGATTGAACGTAAGCCGCCATGGTAGCACGCCCAGATGTTACGCAATGAGCATCACTCGTTGTGCTGATGGTCGGCGATACCAGATCTGAGAGGTCACGTGACTGCACCAAATCCTGCCGCCGGCAAACCCATCGATCCCGCCGCCCTTGCCAATGTACCGCGGCTGGTCACGGCGTATTTTGCCGGCAAGCCCGACGCCAGCGATCCCACCCAGCGGGTTGCTTTCGGCACCTCGGGCCATCGCGGCTCGTCGCTGAAGAATTCGTTCAACGAGGACCACATCCTCGCCACCACGCAGGCGATCTGCGACTATCGGCGCGAGAAGGGGCTCACCGGTCCGCTGTTCATCGGCATCGATACCCATGCGCTGGCCGAGCCGGCGCTCGCCAGCGCGGTGGAAGTGTTCGCGGCGAACGGCGTCGAGATCATGATCGACGCGCAGGGCGGCTACACCCCGACGCCGGTGATCTCGCACGCCATCCTGAGCTACAACAAGGGCCGCAGCAGCGGCCTTGCCGACGGCGTTGTCATCACCCCGTCACACAATCCGCCGGAGGACGGCGGCTACAAGTATAATCCGCCGCATGGCGGCCCGGCCGATACCGATGTCACCGCCGTGGTCGAGAAGAATGCCAACCGCACCATCGAGGCCGGCCTCAAGGGCGTCGCGCGGATGCCCTATGATCGCGCGCGCAAGGCGGCGACCACGCATCTGCATGACTACATCACGCCCTACGTCGCCGATCTCGGCAACACCGTCGATCTCGCGCTGATCAAATCCGCCGGCGTCAGGATCGGCATCGATCCGCTCGGCGGCGCCGCGGTGCATTACTGGCACCCGATCATTGCGCGCTACGGCATCAACGCGTCAGTGGTCAACGAGGCGGTCGATCCGACCTTCCGCTTCATGACCGCGGATTGGGACGGCAAGATCCGGATGGACTGCTCGTCGCCTTATGCGATGGCGAGCCTGATCGGGATGCGCGACCGGTTCGACGTCGCTTTTGCCAACGACACCGATGCCGACCGGCACGGCATCGTGACCCGCTCGAACGGGCTGATGAACCCGAACCATTTCCTCGCCACCGCGATCGCCTACCTGTTCGCGCACCGGCCGCAATGGAGCAAGGATGCCGCTATCGGCAAGACCATCGTGTCGAGCTCGATCATCGATCGTGTGGCGAAGAAGCTCTGTCGCAAGCTGGTCGAGACGCCGGTCGGCTTCAAATGGTTCGTCGAAGGGCTCGGCAGCGGCGGCTTCGGCTTCGCCGGCGAGGAGAGCGCCGGCGCATCGTTCCTCAAGCGCGACGGCTCGGCCTGGACCACGGACAAGGACGGCATCATCCTCGGCCTGCTGGCCGCGGAGATCATCGCCAAGACCGGCCGTGATCCCAGCGAATTGTTCAACGAGCTGACCGCCGAACTCGGCGTTCCCTATTATGAGCGCATCGATGTCGCGGCGACGCCGAAGCAGAAGAATGCGCTGAAGGCGCTTGGGCCCGGGCAGCTCAACATGACCGAGCTCGCCGGCGATCCGGTGCGCGCGGTCAGGACCAAGGCGCCGGGCAACGATCAGCCGTTCGGCGGCATCAAGGTCGAGAGCGAGGCCGGCTGGTTTGCCGCGCGTCCCTCCGGCACCGAGGATGTCTACAAGATCTACGCCGAGAGTTTTCGCGGGCCGGATCATCTGAAAAAGATCCAGGGCGACGCGCAGGCCGCGATCGCCAAGGTGTTCTGAGGGCACAGGTCCGGGCGGAATTCATGCGCGTATTGTTGACCGGCTCCTCCGGCTGGCTCGGCTGCTTCCTTGCGCCGCGGCTGCGGCAGGCCGGCCATGACGTGATCGGCCTCGACGTCGTTGCGGGCGAGGCGACCCATGTGGTCGGCTCGGTGGCCGACCGGTCGGTGGTCGATCGGGTGTTCGGCGATCACGGCATCGAGGCCGTGATCCATGGCGGCGCGCTGCACAAGCCTGATATCGCGCGGTTCGCGCCGCAGGCCTTTGTCGAGGTCAATGTCTCGGGCACGCTCAATCTACTGCAGGCGGCAGTGGCCAACGGCCATGACCGCTTCGTCTTCACCTCGACGACCTCGCTGATGATCTCGCAGGCGATCCGCGACGAGGAAGGCCATGCGGCGGTGTGGCTCGACGAGGCGACAGGACCGCTCGAGCCGCGCAACATCTACGGAGTGACGAAACTTGCCGCCGAAGGGCTGTGTCGGCTCTTCAGTCGCGAGCATGGGCTGAATTGCGCAGTGCTGCGCACCAGCCGCTTCTTTCCCGAGAACGACGACACCATCCGCAACATCCACGGCGAGAACCTGAAGGCGACCGAATTGCTGTATCGCCGCCTGACGGTCGAGGATGCCGCCGATGCCCATGTCGTGGCGCTGGAGAAGATCCGCGGCTTCGAGGTGTTCGTGATCAGCGCGCCGACGCCGTTTGCGCGCAGCGATGTGGCCGACCTGAAGACGGACGCGGCCGGCGTGATCGCGCGCCATTTCCCCGATGCTTCGGCGCTGTTCGAGCGCCAAGGCTGGCATTTGCCGAAATCGATCGGCCGGATCTACGATGCGAGCAAGGCCGAGCGGCTGCTCGGTTTCCGCGCGGTAACCGACTTTGCAGCGGTGCTCGGCGCCCTGCGCAGCGGCGAGCCGCTTCCCTTTGCGCACGATCCCGATTATGTCTCGCCGTCAACGAGGCTCGCAAATGGCTGATTTTCACGGCGTCTTTCCCTACCTGGTGTCCCCGGTCGATCCCGCCGGCCATGTCCGCACCGAGGTGCTGGGCCGGCTCTGCGACGATCTGATCAAGGCCGGTGTCCACGGGCTGACGCCGCTCGGCTCGACCGGCGAATTCGCCTATCTCAACAATGCGCAGCGCATGCAGGTGGTGGCGACCACGATCGAGGCCGCGCAGGGCCGCGTTCCTGTTGTCGCCGGCGTCGCCTCGACCTCGACGGCGGATGCGGTGGCGCAGGCCAAGGCCTATCAGAAGCGCGGTGCTGCCGGCATTCTCGCGATCCTGGAGGCCTATTTTCCGCTCGGTGACGCGCAGGTGGAATCCTATTTCCGCGCCATCGGTGACGCCGTCGACATCCCGGTTGTGATCTACACCAACCCGAATTTCCAGCGCTCCGACCTCACGCTCGACGTCATCGCGCGCCTCGCCGAGCATCCGCGCATCGGCTACATCAAGGACGCCTCGACCAACACCGGCCGGCTGCTGTCGATCATGAACCGCTGCGGCGACAGCCTGAAAGTGTTCGCGGCCTCCGCCCATATTCCAGCCGCGGTGATGCTGATCGGCGGCCATGGCTGGATGGCGGGACCTGCCTGCATCATCCCGCGGCAGAGTGTCGAGCTCTACAATCTCTGCCGCCGCGCCCGCTGGGACGAGGCGATGGCCCTGCAGCGCAAGCTCTGGCGCATCAACGAGGCGTTCGCCCGCTTCAACTTGGCGGCCTGCATCAAGGCCGGGCTCGCGATCCAGGGCTACGATGTCGGCGACCCCGTGCCGCCGCAGGCGCCGCTCACGGCCGAGCAGCGCAAGGTGGTCGAGGCCGCGTTGCACGATCTCGGTTGAAGCCGGCTTGCGCGTTGCATCGGCTCTAACCATCTCGTCGTTCCGGGGCGATGCGTTAGCATCGAACCCGGAATCCATAACCACCATCGGGAGTATGGATTCCGGGCTCGCGCCAAGGGCGCGCCCTCAGATGCGCAATTGCGCATCGGGGAATGACAGCCAGTTGTGAAGCTCCGAAAATCCGTTAAAACCCGCCGAAATTTCTGAAATCAAGGACCCTCCGATGAACATTCTTCCCGGTAATATGCGTTTTGGTGCGGGCCAGCCGGTCAAGCGCCTGGAAGACCAGCGGCTGCTCACCGGGAAGGGGCATTTCATCGACGACAAGCCGCAGGACGGCGCGCTCTGGCTGCACGTGCTGCGCTCGCCGCATGCGCATGCCAACATCAAGTCGATCGACGCCAAGGCGGCGCTCGAGATGTCCGGCGTCAAGGCGGTCTATACCGGCGCCGACCTCGTGAAGGACGATATCGGCACGCTGCCGACGCTCGCGATCTTCAAGCGCCTCGATGGCTCGCCGATGACCGTGCCGCCGCGGCGCCTGCTGGCGCATGAGGTTGTGCGCTACGCCGGCGAGGGTGTCGCGGCAGTGGTCGCGACCTCGCGGGTGCTGGCGCAGACCGCCGCCGAGGCGATCGAGGTCGATTACGAGGTGCTGCCTTCGGTGGTCGATCCGGTCGAGGCGATCAAGCCGGGCGCGCCGGCGGTCTGGCCGGAGGCGCCCGACAACATCGTGGCTGCGATGAGCTATGGCGACGCCGCCAAGGTTGAGGCAGCCTTCGCCGGCGCCGCGCACAAGGTGTCGCTCGACCTGGTCAGCCAGCGCCTGGTGCCGTCGGCGATGGAGCCGCGCTCGACCATTGCCGAGATCGAGAAGAAGACCGGCCGGCTGATTCTCCACGTGCAGTCGCAGACCCCGGGCTCGACCCGTGATCTCCTGGCGGAATCGATCCTGAAGCGGCCAAAGGACAGCGTGCGCGTGCTGGTCGGTGATATCGGCGGCGGCTTCGGCCAGAAGACCAGCCTGTATCCCGAAGACGGCATCGTCGCCTATGCCGCGACCAAGCTGAACGAGAAGATCCGCTGGCGCGGCGACCGCACCGACGAGTTCGTCGGCGGCACTCACGGCCGCGACCTCACCTCGACCGGCGAGTTCGCGCTCGACGCCAAGGGCCGCGTGCTGGCCTACCGCGTGCGTTCGATCGGCGGCACCGGCGCGTACTCGTCGGGCACCGCCAACATCATTCCGCTCGTGCTCGGCCCGTTCGTGCAGACCGGCGTCTACGATCTGCCGCTGGTGCATTTCGAGGTGAAGTCGGTCATGACCAACACCGCGCCGGTCGGCGCCTATCGCGGCGCCGGCAGGCCGGAAGCGGTGTTCATCGTCGAGCGGTTGTTCGATGCCGCCGCACGCCAGATCGGCATGGACCCGCGCACCATCCGCAAGGTCAACTACATCAAGCCGGCGCAGCTGCCCTACACCAACGCGGTCGGGCAGGTGTACGACTCCGGCGCCTTCGCCCACATGCTGGAGCGCGCGTCCGACTTGGCCGACTGGAACGGCTTTGCCGCGCGCAAGAAGGCGGCGAAGAAGAAGGGCCTGCTCTATGGCCGTGGCCTGACCAGCTACATCGAATGGACGGGCGGCCGCGCCCACACCGAAAACGTCTCGCTGCATGCGACCGCCGAAGGCCGCGTCGTCCTGCATTCCGGCACCATGGCGATGGGGCAGGGCCTCGCCACCACCTACACCCAGATGATCGCGGATACGCTCGGCATCGCCATGGACAAGATCGACGTGATCCAGGGCGACACGGATCTTGCCACCGGCTTCGGCAGCGTCGGCTCGCGCTCGCTGTTCGTCGGCGGCACCGCGGTTGCGGTCTCCAGCAACGACATGATCAACAAGGCGCGCGACAAAGCCTCCCACCTGCTCGAAGCCTCCGTCGGCGACATCGAGTATCGCGACGGCTTCCTCACCGTGGTCGGCACCGACAGGCGCATCAGCCTGTTCGAGATCGCGAAGAAAGAAAGCGGCGCCAAGCTCTCGGTCGAGAGCGAGGGCAATGTCGACGGCCCGAGCTGGCCGAACGGCACCCACATCTGCGAGGTCGAGATCGATCCCGAGACCGGCGTGACGCGAGTGGTGCGCTACACCACGGTCGACGACGTCGGCGTCGCGGTCAATCCGATGCTGGTGACGGGGCAGGTGCATGGCGGCGTCGTCCAGGGCATCGGCCAGGCCCTGTACGAAGGCGTGGCCTACAGCGAGGAAGGCCAGCTGCTGACCGCAAGCTATCAGGACTATTGCATTCCGCGCGCCTCGGACGTTCCGCCCATCACGGTGACGCTCGATCCCTCCGCGCCGTGCAAGACCAATCCGCTCGGCGCCAAGGGCTGCGGCGAGTCGGGCGCCATCGGCGGGCCGCCCTGCATCACCAACGGCGTGATGGATGCGCTGAGCGAGGTCGGCATCACCCAGCTGAATACGCCGCTGACGCCGGTGAAGATCTGGCAGGCGATCCAGGACGCGAAGGCGGGGGCTTAAGCGCTGATGCCTTCACCCTCCCCTGGAGGGGGAGGGTCGTCGCGCATCGTCAGATGCGTGACGGGGTGGGGTGATCTCTCAATTGAGGCAGTGCTCGCGAGGAGGGACTTTCACCCCACCCCGTCGCTCCTTTTAGTCGCTTCGACCCTCCCCCTCCAGGGGAGGGTAGGGGGAACGGCGAATTCGCTCAAACGCGGCCTACAGCCCCAACACCATCTTCGCGATGATGTCGCGCTGGATCTCCGATGAGCCGCCGAAGATCGTATATGCCCGCCCGTTGAGATATTCCGGCACCACCGGCAGCAGTTCTTCCGGGATCGCCGGCTCGTGGTTGAGCCGGTAGAACGGCCGCGCCGGTTCGACGGCAAGACCGTCCTGGCCGATCACGTCGACGCCGAGCCGCGTCACGGCCTGGCGGATCTCGCTGACCCGCAGCTTGATCAGCGACGACACCGCGCCGGGATTCTGCCCGGTCTGCAGCGCCGACAGCACCCGCAATTCGGTCATCTCGAGCGCATCGATATCGACCTCGACCTCCGACATTCGTATGGCGATGTCGGGGTCCTCGATGGCGCGGCCGGTGATCTCGGAACCGGCGAGATCGGAGATCGTCTTCAGCGCCTCGCGCAGCTTGGCGGAGGCGATGCCGGAGCCGCGCTCGAACTCGAGCAGATATTTGCCGTAGGTCCAGCCCTTGCCTTCCTCGCCGACCCGGTTGGCGACGGGCACGCGGACGTCGTCGAAGAACACCTGGTTGACCTCGTGGTCACCGCCGATGGTCAGGATCGGGCGCGTGGTGATTCCAGGCGTCTTCATGTCGATCAGGATGAAGCTGATGCCATCCTGCTGCCGCTCGCCGTCATTGGTGCGCACCAGCGCGAACATGCGGTTGGCGTGGTGCGCATGCGTGGTCCAGATCTTGGTCCCGTTGATGATGTAGTCGTCGCCGTCGCGCACCGCGCGGGTCTTCAGCGACGAAAGGTCGGAGCCCGAACCCGGCTCGGAATAACCTTGGCACCAGTAGTCTTCGCCGGAGAGGATCCGCGGCAGGTAAAAGTTCTTCTGCTCGGGCGAGCCGAAGCCGATGATGACGGGACCGACCATCTTCACGCCCATCACGTTGACATTCGGCACGCCGGCGCGGGCGCATTCGGCCTCGAAGATCCAGCGCTGCGCTGGCGTCCAGTCCGGCCCGCCATGGTCGACCGGCCAGCCCGGCGCGCCCCAGCCCTTGGCGTGCAGCGCGCGCTGCCAGGCCATGCCGATATCGGGATCGGAGAACACCGACGGCGTCAGCGCGGTGGCGCGCTTCATTTCCGGCGTCAGGCTCTCGGCGATGTAGTCGCGGACTTCCTTTTCGAAGGCGCGTTCCTCGGCACTGAAGGTGAGATCCATGGTGCGCTCTCCGTTAGGCGTGGGCGCGGCCGCTCAGCGCGGCGTGGCGGCGATAATGATGGGCGCTGCTGCCGAACAGTGTGTCGAAGGCGAGCAGCCGCTTGAAATAGGCGCCGATGTCGAGCTCTTCGGTGACGCCCATGGCGCCGTGCAGCTGCACCGCCTGCTCGGCGACGAAGCGCGCGCATTTGCCGATCTTCGCCTTGGCGCCGGACGCCGCGCGGCTGCGCGCCATCGGCTCGGCATTGGCCATCAGCGCGGCGCGCAGTGCCATCGAACGCGCCTCGTCGACCTGCATCGCCACGTCGGCGAGCCGATGGCGGATCACCTGGTTGGCCGACAGCGGCCGGCCGAACTGTTTTCGAATCTTGGTGTATTCGAGCGTGGTGTCGAGCAGCGTCTGCATGATGCCGACCGCCTCGGCGCCGAGCGCGGCCATCGCGCGGTCGACCACGGTCTCGATCGCGGGCAGCGCATCCTTGCCGTCGCCGAGCAGCGCGTCGGCCGGCAATTGCACATCCCTGAGATCGAGGTTGCAGCCGCGGCCGCCACCGAGCCGCGCGTAGTCGCGCAGGGTGAGGCCGGGTGTTCCTGCCGGCATCAGGAACAGGCCAAGCTTGCCCGATGCGCCATTGGCATTGGCAACGCGGGCCGAGACGATGATCTGGCTGGCCGATGCGCCGTCGAGCACCGCGATCTTGCTGCCGTTCAGCCGCCAGCCATCGCCGGTCTTGGTAGCCGTCGTGTCGACATGGCCGAGGTCGAAGCGCGCGGCGCGCTCCGAATGTGCGAAGGCGAGCGTGAGCGCGCCCTCGGCGACCTTGGGCAGGATCGCCTGCTGCTGCGCCTCGGTGCCGCATTCGGCAACCAGCGCGGCGCCGACCACGACGGTGGAGAGGAACGGCTCGGACACCAGTCCGCGTCCGAATGCCTCCATCAACAGTCCGATCTCGATCGCGCCGCCGCCAAGCCCGCCATGGGCTTCGCTGATCGGCAGCGCCAGCCAGCCGAGCTCGGCAAACTGTTTCCAGATTGCGGGCGAATAACCCAGCGGGTCGTTCGCCGTCTTCTTGCGATGCTCTGACTTGAAGGTCTCCGCCACGAAGCGGTCGGCACTTTCGCGCAGCAGCCGCTGCTCGTCGCTGAGGGTGAGGTCCATCTGGTCACTTCACGTTGGCGTTTTTCTTGACGGAGGGATGCAGACCCGCGGGGTCTACCACCATTCCGTATTCCTGAAGATTATGTGCGTGGCAGAGCTGATGCAGCGCGAAGGCCTGATCGATCGCAGCCGGTTGTCCCATGATGTCGATCGAGCGGTTTACCGCCTCCTTGGACAGCTTCAGCGCGAAGGCGGGTTTGGCCGCGATCCTGCGCGCCAGCGCCAGCGTGAAGGCGGAGAGATCGCCGCGCGACACCACGTGATTGACCATGCCGAGGCGATGCGCCTCGTCGGCGCTCCAGACGTCGGCGGTGAACAGCATCTCCTTGGCCTTTCGCGCGCCGAGCTCCCAGGGATGCACGAACCACTCGACGCCGCAGACGCCCATCGTCACCACGGGATCGCAGAACTCGGCATCACTGCTGGCGACAATCAGGTCGCAGGCCCAGGCCAGCATCAGCCCGCCGGCGATGCACTTGCCATGCACTTCGGCGATCGTGGGCTTGGCGAGATTGCGCCAGCGCCGTGTGATCTGCAGGTAGATCTCCTGCTCGCGCGCGAAGCGCCCATGCGCGTTTGGTTCGGCGAAGCCGCCCCAATTTCCGACTGGCGGGAAATCGACGCCGGCCTGGTTCTTGGCCCCAGGCCTGAGATCATGACCGGCCGAGAAATGCGGGCCGTTGCCGGCGAGGATGATGACCTTGATTGCGTCGTCCTGCACCGCCTGGTCGAAGGCGGTGTTGAGGTCGTAGGTCATCTGCAGGTTCTGGGCGTTGCGCGCCTCGGGCCGGTTCATCACGATCCGCGCAATCGCAGGATCAGGCCGTTCGACGACAATCGTCTCGAATTGTTCAGACGCCAATGGATCCTCCCAGGATCGATTTTCCTGGCATGATGAACGGCGCAGGGAGGGATAGGCAAGGGCCATCATCGGCAAAACCGGCCGCGAATCCCGCCACGCGGGATTGTCGGGCGAAAATCTGTTACTCTGATCAAGAATCCACCGGGAGGACCATCTTCATGCGCAAGCTTTGGACCGTGCTGGCAGCGCTGGCGACATTGAGTCTGACAAACTGCGGCTACAACGCGATCCAGACCAACGACGAGACGGTCAAGTCGAGCTGGTCGGAGGTGGTGAACCAATACCAGCGGCGCGCCGATCTGGTGCCGAACCTGGTCAACTCGGTGAAGGGCTTTGCGCAGCAGGAGAAGGACGTGCTGCTCGGCGTCACCAACGCGCGCGCCAAGGTCGGCAGCATCCAGGCGACGCCCGAGGTGCTGAACGATCCGGCCGCGTTCCAGAAGTTCACGCAGGCGCAGGGCGAACTGACCAGCGCGCTGTCACGGCTCCTGGTCGTCACCGAAAATTATCCGCAGCTGAAATCGGATGCGCTGTTCCGCGATCTGATGGCGCAGCTCGAAGGCACCGAGAACCGCATAACGGTGGCGCGCAACCGCTACATCAAGGCGGTGCAGGACTATAATGTCGGCATCCGCACCTTCCCGAACAATCTGACCGCGATGGTGTTCGGCTACAAGGAGAAGCCTAACTTCTCGGTCGAGAACGAGAAGGAGATTTCGACCGCGCCGAAGGTCGATTTCAATCCGGCGCCGGCGCCCGCGCCGTCGAAATAGCGGCGGCGTGCCCACCAGCGCGATGACCGCCGCACGCATCATCCTGCTTGCCTTGCTGCTGGGCTTCGTGTGCCCGGCGTGGGCCGAGGTCGCGGTGCCCCAGCTCACCGGCCGCGTCGTCGATCAGACCGGGTCGCTGTCGGCGAGTGACGTGGCCTCGCTGAACGACAGGCTGAAGGATCTGGAGACCCGCAAGGGCAGCCAGATCGCGGTCCTGATCGTGCCGACCACAGGCGAAGAGACGATCGAGCAGTTCTCGATTCGCGTTGCCGAGGCCTGGAAGATCGGGCGCAAGAAGATCGACGACGGCGCGCTATTCGTCGTCGCCAAGAACGACCGGCATTTGCGCATCGAGGTCGGCTACGGCCTCGAAGGCGTGCTGAGCGACGTCGTCACCCACCGCATCATCGACGAGGACGTCACGCCGAAATTCAAGGCCGGCGATTTCGCCGGCGGCATCTCGGCCGGCGTCGACCGCATGATCCGCCTGATCAATGGCGAGCAGCTGCCGGCGCCGGAGCCCGAACATTGGCAGGGGCCGAACCTGGTCGACTTTGCCAATCCGGTCGTGATCTTCGTCGTCATCATCGTCGCCAGCGTGTTGCGCGCGATGCTGGGGCGGCTGTTGGGCTCGGCCGCGACCGGTGGCATCGTCGGTGTCTTCACCTGGATGGTCGCCGGTTCGCTCGCCACCGCCATGGTGATCGGGCTATTCGCGGCCGTTGCGGCATTGATCTTCGGCGGATTGAATTTCGGCGGTCCGGCGGCCGGCTCGGGACCGTACCGGCGTGGCGGCGGTTATTCCGGCGGCTGGTCGGGCGGCGGTGGCGGCTGGAGCAGCGGCTCGAGCTCGAGCGACAGCGGTGGCTTCAGCGGCGGAGGCGGCAGCTTCGGCGGCGGCGGCGCTTCGGGGAGCTGGTAGGCATATGAGCATCAAGCGCATCGGCAAGCATCTGCTCGAACACCGCTGGCGCGTGCGGCGCGAGTTTCCGCCGCGCGTGCTCAGCGCCATCGAGCAGGCGATCAAGGTCGGCGAGGCGACGCATTCCGGCCAGATCCGCTTCGTCGTCGAGGGCGCGCTCGACGGCGTGCCGCTGTTCCGCAATCAGCCGGCGCGGGAGCGGGCGCTCGACATATTCGCGCATCTGCGGATCTGGGACACCCATCATAACAACGGCGTTCTGATCTATCTTTTGCTCGCCGACCGCGACGTCGAGATCGTCGCCGATCGTGGCATCGATGCGAAGGTCGGCCACGTCGGTTGGGAAACGATTTGCCGCGCAATGGAAGCGGACTTTCGGGCAGGCCGGTTCGAGCAGGGCGTGATCAAAGGGATCGAGGCGGTGTCGCGGGAGCTCGCGCAGCATTTCCCGCACGTCGCCGGCGGCCCGAACGAGCTGCCGGACAAGCCGGTGGTGATTTAAGCGACCAACGATTTGGTCCGGTGGTCTTCATCCTCCCCTGGAGGGGGAGGATCGACGCGAATGCAATGAGCGGCGAGGTGGGGTGAAGGTCTCTCCGCGTGAACGCTGCCCGAGTGGAGAGATCACCCCACCTCGGTTCGCACTGCGCTGCGCTTCATGCGAACCGATCCTCCCCCTCCAGGGGAGGATAAGAAGAGCCCTACGCCTTCACCGACGGCCGCGCGCCGACGCGGTTGAACCAGACCACGATGTTGGCGTTCGACTGGTCCAGCGGCTGGCCGACCTGGTTGCCGAAATCGAGCCAGCAATAGAGCAGCATGTCGGCGAGCGTGAAGCGCTTGCCGCAGATGTAGTCGCGGCCGTCGGCCATCTGGTTATCAAGCCATTTGATGCGGTTGGCGGCGATCATCTTCAGCCCGGGCGAGGCCTCGGGCGCGACCGGAATGCGCTTCTCGAAGAATTTCAGCGCCTCGCCGAAGCGATAGCCGTTGGCGAGCGGCTCGGCGATGTTGAGATCGACGCGGCGCGTCCACATCCGGCACTCCGCGCGCTCTTCCGGCGTGGTGCCGATCATCGCGGGCGAGGGGTGCTTCTCCTCGAGATATTCGCAGATCGCCGTGATCTCCGAGAGGTAGTTGCCGCAGTCGAGCTCGAGCGCCGGCATCTGGCCGTGCGGATTGCGCTTCAGATGCGCTTCCTCGCGGTTCTCGCCCTTGCGCAGGTCGACGGCCTCCTTGGGTATCTCGATGCCCTTCTCCGCCATGAACATGCGCACGATGCGCGGATTGGGTCCGATCGAGTCGTAAAGCTTCATGGTCCTCGCTCCCTGTTCTTCAGCGTTGTTGTTGCCGTTGTTGAACAGGCCACGCGCGGATTTGTCAAATGCAGCGGCGTATGTGCGGTCGCGCACGTGGAGATCATTGCGCCGGTTGAGTTGCGATCCCCGGCACGGACGGCCGCCCGCGATAGACCGCCAGACCCACGAGACCCACTGCCGCGGCGAACAGGATGTAGTAGACGGGAGCAGCCTTGTCGCCCGTCGCCTGGACCAGCCAGGTGTTGATGAACGGCGCCAGTCCGCCGAACAGCATCACGGCGAGATTGTACATCAGCGATGCTCCGGTCGAGCGCACGCCGACGGGAAATATCTCGGTCATGAAGGCCGGCATCGGCCCGGCCAGGGCGCCGAGCAGGACTGCGACGATCTGCAACTGCCAGAGGTTCGCGGTGGTCGGGGCGGCGACGAGCCGCTGCAGGATCACATAGAACAGCAGGCTGTAGACGATCAGCGCCGGAACGAGCACTGCGCGGCGACCGATCCGGTCGGAGAGCGCGCCGCTGGCCACCGCCACCGCCGCATTGATGAGGCTGACGACGAGCAGGCCGAGCTGTGCATTCAGGATCGGCAGCTTCAGCTCGGCGACCGCATAGGTCGGCAGAAAGATCGCGTTGACATAATTGATCGCCGTACCGGCCGCGATCAGGCAGAACGAGGCAATCAACTCGCGTGGATGTTCGGAGAACAATTGGCCGAGCGTGGTCTGCTTGCTCGGCTGCGCCGTCGCAGCCTTCTCGGCAAGATACGCCTTGAATTCGGGTGACTCGTCGCACCGTTGGCGCAAGTACCATCCCGTCGGCCCGATCAGAATGCCGAGGATGAACGGCACGCGCCAGCCCCAGCTCGCGAAGGCGTCGGGCGTCAGGCCGAGATTGAGACCGATCGCCATCGCGGCACCAAGGCCGAATGCCAGCGACTGCGACACCATCTGGAACGAGCCGTAGAAGCCGCGCCGGCCGGGCGGCGCGAATTCGATCAGCATCGCGCTGGCGCTGCCGAACTCGCCGCCGGCGGAAAAGCCCTGGATCAGCCGCGCCAGCAGCAGCAACAGCGGCGCTGCGATTCCGATCGCGCCGTAGGTCGGCAGCAAGCCGAGCAGGCCGGTGCCGACAGCCATCAGCGATATCATCACGACCAGCGCCTTCTTGCGGCCGTGCTTGTCGGCATAGAGCCCGAACACCAGGCCACCCAACGGCCGGGCCGCAAAGGCGATCCCGAATGTCGCGAAGGTCAGCAGCAGCGACGAATGCGGATTGTCCGCCGGAAAGAACAGCTTGCTCAGGATGCCGGCGAACAGGCCAAAAACGGTGAAGTCGAACCATTCGAGCGCGTTGCCGATCGTGGAGGAGATCACCACCCGGCGGCGCATCTGCGCCATCGTGTCAGCCTGCATTGGTTTTGCCTCCCCGCTGTCGGCAACGGCTTGCATCGCCGAGCCCATGATTTTTGTCGTTGAGCCGATCCTAGTGCAAAGTGATGGCGGGCCACAACGGGCGGCTTGCCGGGGCCGAGCGTCAATCGTCGAGCTTGTTGAGATCGCGCACCGACTGCATGATCGGCTCGAAATTCGACCGCGCATCGAGCGCGTCGAACAACTGCGCGGTGTCCTCGAGGAGGGCATGCGAGCGCTGGAGCGCGATCCGCACGTCGTCCTGCGGCGTGTCGGACAGCCGGCCATGACCCGACAGCAGGATCTTCGAATTGAGGCCCTTCAGCCGCTCCAGCGACTGGATGTAGTCGGCAATCGAGCCGGAGCCGAACACGCCGCCCATCACGCCGCCGGGCATCAGCGTGTCGGCGGCGAACAACAGCCCCTTGTCCTGATCGAACAGCGAGATGCAGGCCGAGGTGTGGCCCGGCGTGTACATCACGTTGAGACGGAAATTGCCGAGGTCGATCAGATTGCCTTCCTCGAGCCAGATGTCGATGTCGATCGGCACGTTCGGCTCGTTGAACATCTTGCGCAGCATCGAGAAGTCGTCGCGCAGCATGATCTTGTTGGCGGCGAGCCGGTGCGCGGCGATGTAGGCTGAGCCATGGAAATGATAGGCCGCGCCGATATGATCGAGATGCTCGTGGCTCAGCACCACCATGTCGATCATCCCCGGCGTTATGCCGAGATGGTCGAGACAGGCGACCAGCGACGGATAGTTGGTCGACAGTCCGACGTCGATCATGATGGTGCGCTTGCTGCCGCGCACGAGATAGGCGTTCGCCGCGCGGTTCTTGAAGCGGATCTGGTAGACGTCGTCGGCCGCCTGGATCAGCGTGGCGACGTCGGCCTCGAACAGCGTCTTGAACGGGCTCGGCTTGCGCTCGCTCATGGGGTGGCCGCCGCTCGGTAGGTGACGGCGTTGGATGCGCGCAGGCGTTTCGAGAGCGCATCCATCACCATCAGCGCGAAGGCTGGCTGCTGGCTGACCAGATAGACGAAGCGGGCGTGGTTGATCCGCATCACCCGCGTCGCGGGCGCGGAGGCAATCGCGGTTGCGGAGCGCGCCGAGCCGTCGATCACGGCCATCTCGCCGAAAAACTCGCCCTTGCCGAGGCTGACGATGACCGTCTTGTTTCCGCCATCGGTCTTGGCGATGTCGACGGTGCCGTCGAGCACGACAAACAGCTCGCGGCCGGTCGAGCCTTCCTCAAAAATGACGTCATCGACATCAAATTCGTTGATGCACTTCTCGATCGTCATGGCGCTCTCCTGCCTTCTGGCTGGAAGACGGCGGTATGTTAGTCGGGAAAACGCCGCGCGCAAACGGAGCTGACGCAGATTGCCGCATGGCAACATCGCCCAAATCCGGCCCGGAAAACTCCCTAAAATTTAGGTAATGGCGGCGTGGGGTAACCATTTCGCAAGCAATAAAAGTTACCGAATTGTCAACCCAGTCTGGAGACTTTGAACGTGAGTGAGCAGCAGAGCGAGCCGGTCAGCGGTCAAGCCGGCGCCGAGACGGCGGCGAAGAGCGAGCCCGTGGTGGCGGCGGCCGGTGTCGAGGCTCCCAGGCTTGCGCCCGAGCAGGAAGAGACCTCGCCAAAGGCCGACGCGCCCAGGATGGACGCGCCGAAGGTTGAATCCCCGAAGGCTGAGCCCTCCCGGCTCGATCCCATGATTGAGGCCAAGATCGACGCGAAGATCGAGCCGACCAACATGGACGTGCCCAAGGTCGAGACCGGCAAGCGGGAAGAGCCGCGTTTCCCGGGCAAGCTGATGATCATGGCGCCCGGTGACCGGACCTGGGACCACGAGGCATCCGCCTCCGAGCAGGGCGCCAAGACAGCAGGCAAACCGGCCGGCACGCGCCGGTTCGGGGCCATGGCCGCCGTGATTGCGCTGGCGACCGTGGCAGGGGCCATCGGCGGCGCGCTCGCGACCGCCGGGCTCGGCCATCTCGCCGCGCCCGCCGCTGCCTCCGTCAGGGATGTGGCTGCCAACGACGGTGCCAAGGACGCTGCCGCCAAGGAAGCGGCCGACGCCGCGCTCGCCCGGATCGAATCCGAGATCACGGCGCTCAAGGCCAGCGTGGAGCAGACCGCCAAGGCCGGCCAGGCCCAGTTCAGCAAGGCCAGCGACCGGATCGAGAAGGTCGAGAAGGCCCAGGCCGAGCCGATCGCCAAGCTCAACAAGCTCAGCGAGACCGTCGATAAGCTCCGCGCCCCGCAGACGGCCGTCGCTGCCACGACGCCGGCCCGCGAGGTGACCGGCTCGATCCCGCCGGCGACTGCCGCGGCAGCACCGGCCGCCCCCAGGCCGGAGGTCGGCCGTATGCCGGTGGTCGACGGCTGGTCGCTGCGCGACGTCGGCAATGGCGGCGCACTGATCGAAGGCCGCGGCGGCATCTACGAGGTTTACGCCGGCGATCCCATCCCCGGCCTCGGCCGCGTCGACGCGATCCGCAAGCAGGACGGCCGTTGGGTGGTGGTCACCAGCAAAGGCTTGATCGTCTCCCGCTGATCTGCGAAACGCGACGATACCAAGGCGCTTCACCGCGATGTGAAGCGCCTTTTTTCTTGAATAGGGTTTGCCGTGCGGTGTTAGTGGGGCATGAGCCGCGTGCTGAAATGCCTCCTGGTGATGTCCGTTCTGCTCGGTGGCGCCGTGCCCGCACGCGCAGCGGATGATCGCGCGCTCGAGCGCGGCGCGGCGGTGATCGATCCCGCGATCCTGCGCGAGCTCGATCATGACCGCTTTGGCCTCGGCCGGATGCTCTCGCCGGAACGTTCCGCCGACACGCCGCTGTCGAACCGCGATCTGTTCGGGTTGCCTGCGATGGTGCCGGTGCGCGAGGCGCTCGATCGCGAGTTCAATGGCTATGTCGCGAAGCACGAGGCAGGCCTGCCGAACGAGAGCATCGGCGTCGGCGACGGCTTTGCGTTCCAGCTGTTCGATCGCGGGCTGTTTGAATCCGCTGACGTTCGCTTCGTGCTGTCAGGCATCGTCAACCGCATGGATCGCGCCTATGTGGCGCCGAAAGATTGCGGCGAGATCCGGCTGATCTATCGGCTGACCCGCACCGACGTGCCGCTGATCGGCGAGAACGCGGTGTCGCAGCGGCTGCCGATGACGCTGAACCTGGTGCTGAAGGCAAAGGGCGACGGCAACGACGTGTCGCTGACCTGCCGCGACCTCGCGCGGCGCTGGCTCGCGACCGCAAGCGCACCGCCGGCGATGGACAGGCTGTTCGGCAAGGACGGCCCGCTCGACCTGATCGATGCCCGGAATATCGACCGCATCGAGACCAATCTGCAGATCGCTCACGCGCCGAAATCCGCGGTGCGCGACTTCCGCACCGACTATCTCCTGAAAGTGTTCGACTATGATGGCACGACAAAACGCTTTGCCGAGGCGCCGCTGGAGAACCAGATCGATCGCGATCGCATTCTGGCCGACGAGGCGCTGAAGCGCGACTTCAAGGCATGGCTGCTGGATCCCAGGCATTTTGCCGAGCTCGATCGCGGCACCCTGCTGATCCCCGATCGCTTCCTTGCAACCGGCGCGGTCGCACCGACGCCGACCGGTTTCGACGTCAGCGCTTTGGAGCCTGAGTTCGGGATGGTGCAGGGCGAGGGGACGGCCGGCCCGGCGGTGTTCTCGGAAGGTGACGTGGTCGGCGCATTGCAGAAGGCCGCGGCGGACGGGACGAATCTGCAAAACATCAAGTCGCTGGCCGGCTTCGAGCGCCGCCTCAACGACGTCACCTGCGCCGGCTGCCACCAGACCCGCGGCATTGGCGGCTTCCATTTCCCCGGCGTCGACTGGATGGCGGCAAAGCCGTCGAACTCCACCGTGGTGCCAGCCTCGCCGCATTTCTTCGCCGATCAACCTCGCCGCCGCGACATCCTCACAAGCTTCCGCGACGGCAAGGCGCCGGACTTCTCGCGCGGCTTCTCCAACCGGCCGCAGTTGCGCGCCAGCGCCGAGCTTGCCGGTACCGAATACAGCGATGGCTGGGGCGCACACTGCTATCTGCCGGGCGAAAGGCCGGCCGAGACCGACCGCAGCTTTCGCGGCTGGACCTGCGCCGAGGGCCTCGCCTGCCAGGTCGCGGGGAAGACCTCCCGCATGGGCATGTGCTTCGTGAAGGGGCGGTGATTCCAGCCGGAACCGAAGCGGCTGCGCGTCATTATTTGATGCTACATTGTGGTTCGCGACCACGACCCGAACAGCCCAGCCCTTGAGCGGAGACCGGCCGATGAGTGCTCCCGAGCAGGACAAGCAGCGCAACCGCGAGATCGCGGCCAACGAGGCCGAGCGTCAGGCGGTGAGCGCCGTCCGCGTCAGCAGCTGGGCGATCGGGCTCGCGGTCATCATCGGCATTATCGTTGTGGCCGTTGTCTGGTCCTGGTTGAAGCGCTGATTTTCCTACACATAGTGCTTCAGGCGCGGGCCGGGCAGCAGGTCATAGGCCGATTTCCAGCCGGGCAGGGCGGCGATGCGGCCGAGCCAGGCGCTGATGTTGGGATGGCTGGTCGCAAAATCGTAGTCGGTCTCGTCGCCGGGATAATGCAGATAGGCCATCATCGAGAAATCCGACACCGTCGGCCGCTCTCCGATCATGAAGGCGTTGTTGCCGACGTGCTGGTCGAGAATGCCGAGGAAGTCGTCGAGCCGCGCGCGAAAATGCTTCAGCACCTTCGGATCGGCTGACGCCGTGAAGGTGCGCATGAAGCGATAGGTCGCCATGTAGCCGGAGAGCTTCTGGTTGTCCCAGAACAGCCAGCGCAGCAGCTCGAACTTCTCCGCCGGCGTTTCGCCGCCGAATTTTCCGTATTGCTCGGCAAGCTGCAGCAGGATCGGCGCGGTCTGGGTGCGGCGCTCACCGTCGACCTCGAGCACCGGAATCTCGCCCATCTCGTTGACGGTGGCGCGCCATTGCGCGGTCCGGGTCATGCCGCCGCCAAAATCGGTCCACACCGGCTCGAACGTCTTGCCGCACAGCGTGAGCATCAGCGCGAGCTTGTAGCTGTTGCCGGATTCCGGGAAGTAATGCAGGCGGTAACGGGGCATCGTCGAGGTCCTCAGATGCTTGTCGATTTACTCGACGATACGTATATTCCGCAAAACAGAACATTTGTTCTGTTGATTCTGCATGGCAGGACTGAGCGGCAATCGATGAAGCGCAGCGAACCGGAGAGCGGAGGCCGCGAGCGTCCGGTGATGGAAGCGACGCTTCGGATCATCGGGCGCAAGGGCCTCGACGGCGTGACCCACCGGGCGGTGGCGGCGGAGGCGGGCCTGTCGCTCGGCGCGATCACCCATCACTTCAAGACACGCGACGCGCTGATCGACGGCGCCCTTCGTTTCGCCCTGGCCCGCGAGACCGGCCGCCTGCAAGCGCTGGCGCTCAGCCTGCAAGGCAAGGCGTTCGATGTCGAGGCGTGGCTGGAATCCCTGGTGGGCTGGTACGATCACGAGCTGAAGACGCGGGCCGAGATCCACATCGCCTGCTACGAAGCCTTCCTGGCCGCAGCGCGCAGCGAGCGCTACCGGACCGTGGTCGAAGAGTGGTTCGGTGTCTTGCGGCAAAGCGCCGAGCTCGCCTTGCGCGCGGGCGGCTCAGCAGAGCCGCGCCGGCATGCGGAATTGTTCGTGTCCGCGCTGATCGGAATGCTGCTGCAACAACTCGCAAACCCCCGTCGCGGATTTCGGCGAGAGATGGCAGCGAGCCTGCTTGCGCTGATCAGGAGCCTGATCGGCGCAAGGGCCTAGCGGGCCGTCGCGTCGGGCGGCCTTACGCCACCGCGCCGGAGGCGCGCAGCTTCTGGATCGTGGCCTCGTCATAGCCGGCCTGGCGCAGGATCTCGTCGGAATGCTCGCCGACTTCGGGCGGCTTGCGCGGCTGCACTTTCTTGGCGCCATCGATGAAGATCGGGCTGTTGACGGTCAACATGGTGTCGTTCTCAAAGCGCACCAGCACCTCGTTCTCGATCATCTGCTTGTCGTTCGGGATGTCGTCGAGGATGCCGACGACGCCGAACACCAGGCCGTTGCCGTCGAGGATCTTGCGCCATTCGGCGAGGTCCTTGCCGGCGAACACCTCGTCGAAGATCTTGATCAGCTCGACCGAGCGCGCATGGCGGTCCGCCTTGGTGGCGAAGCGCGCATCGGCGACGAGGTCCTCGCGGCCCATGCAGCGCGCCAAGGTCGGCCACTGCCGGTCCTCGTTCAGCAGCGACAGGATCAGCCAGCGGCCGTCCTTGCACTTGTAGTGGTTGGTGACGGCGTTGAGCGCCTCTTCGCGCGGCTTGCGCTTCTTGAACTTGGCGCCGGCGAGCTTGGCCTGCGCCAGCACGCCGTTAGCCCAGACGCCGTTGGCCATCAAATTGGTCGAGACATGCGAGCCCTTGCCGGTCTTCTCGCGCTGGAACAGCGCGGTGACGATCGCGCCATAGAATGCCATCGCGCAGGGGTGATCGCCCATGCCGGCCACCGAACGGGCCGGCGTGGTGTCCTCGTCGGCGCGCACCAGGTCCATCAGGCCGGAGCGGGCCCAATAGGCGTTGGAGTCGAAGCCCGGCTTGTTGGCCTCTTCGCCCTTCTCGCCGTAACCGGTGAACGAGGCATAGATCAGCCGGTCGTTGAGATGGGCGAGATGATCGTGGGTGATACCGAGCTTCGCCCGCACCTGCGGCGGCATGTTGGTGATGAACACGTCGGCCTCGGCGACGAGCTTGTAGAGCACCTCGCGCGCGTCAGGCTTGGTGAGGTCGAGCGCGAGGCTCTTCTTGTTGCGGGCCTCGAGCATCCACGCGAAATTGTGCTCGCTTGCGGGATAGCCGGGCAAATTGGGCAGATTGCGGTAGGGATCGCCGGCGCCGGGCGGCTCGATCTTGATGACGTCGGCGCCGAAGTCGGACAGCACGGTGGCGGCCGCGGGCGCCGCGATGAAACTCGCGCAGTCCAGGACCTTGAGCCCGTCAAAAATGCCTTTTTCCATCGTGCCGTCGCTCCCGTGGCGCTTGTTGGTGTTTTTCCGGTAGCTGGAATAATCGCAAGCGATGATCCCGATCGGACCGCCATTTGACCCATGTCAGGGGCACGATGCAACGGCACTTTCTTACCCTCGCTTCACCCTCCCCTGGAGGGAGAGGGTCGTATCGCATCGCGCGAAGCGAGATGCGATACGGGGTGGGGTGACGGTCTCGCCACGTGAACAGTGCCTGTGTTGAGAGATCACCGCACCCCGTCTCTCATTCGCTTCGCTCATCGTGAGCCGATCCTCCCCCTCCAGGGGAGGGTGAAGCGCTTACTCCACCCCCGCCATCAGCGCGGCATTGCCGCCCGCGGCGGCGGTGTTGATCGTCACCGTCTGCTCGGTGGCGAAACGCGTCAGGTAATGCGGGCCGCCGGCCTTCGGGCCGGTGCCGGAGAGGCCGCTGCCACCGAACGGCTGCACGCCGACGACCGCGCCGATCATGTTGCGGTTGACGTAGATGTTGCCGACCTGAAGACGGTCGATCACGTGCTCGATCGTGTCGTCGATGCGTGAGTGGATGCCGAGCGTCAGCCCAAATCCAGTCGCCTCGATCGCCGCCAGCACGTCGCCGAACCGCTCGGCACGGTAACGCACGACATGCAGGATCGGGCCGAACACCTCCTCACGCAGCTGGCTCGCGGCGGACAGCTCGAAGATATGCGGCGCGACGAAATTGCCGGCCGGCGCCTCGCCGGCGAGATGCACCCGCGCTTCCTGCTTCATCCGCGCGATGTGCGCGTCGAGCCGCTGCTTGGCCTCGGCATCGATCACGGGGCCGATATGCGTCGACGGTTGCATGGGATCACCGATCTTCAGTTCGCGCGCGGCGCCCGCGATCATCTCGATCATGCGGTCGGCGACGTCGTCCTGTACGAACAGCAGCCGCAGCGCCGAGCAGCGCTGGCCGGCGGAACGGAACGCCGAGGTGACGACATCGTCGGCGACCTGCTCGGGCAGCGCGGTGGCATCGACGATCATCGCGTTGATGCCGCCGGTCTCGGCGATCAGCGGCACGATCGGTCCATCCTTGGCGGCCAGCGTCCGGTTGATCGCGCGCGCCACCTCCGTCGAGCCGGTGAAGACCACGCCGGCAATGGCGGGATGGCTGACCAGCGCGGCACCGGCCGTGCCGTCGCCCTGAACCAGATGCAGCGCCGATTTTGGCACGCCCGCTTGATGCAGCAGCGCGACGGCTTCGGCTGCGATCTGCGGCGTCTGTTCGGCCGGCTTTGCGATCACCGCGTTGCCCGCCATCAACGCCGCTGTCACCTGGCCGAGGAAGATCGCGAGCGGGAAATTCCATGGCGAGATCGCGACGAATGCGCCGCGGCCGCGCAGCTCCAGCATGTTGCTTTCGCCGGTCGGCCCGGGCATCGCCTCGCCCTGTCCGAATAGGTTCCGGCCCATCGCTGCATAGTAGCGGCAGAAGTCGATCGCCTCGCGGACCTCGGAGAGTGCGTCGTCGAGTGTCTTGCCGCCTTCGCTTTGCAGCAAGGCGAGGAAGTGCGCGCGGCGCTGCTCGAGCAGGTCAGCGGCCTTGTCGAGGATCGCCGCGCGTTGGGCGGCCGGCGTGCTGTTCCAGGCCTTGAAGCCACCGCGGGCGGCAGCGACCGCGGCGTTCGCCTGTTCGACCGTCGATGTCGCGACCATGCCAGGCGCCGCCTTGGGTTCGACGGCAATCGAAGACGTCAGCGCGTCGAGCGCCGTTCGCTCGCCGAATTCGATGCCGTGCGAATTCTCGCGCTGCGGCCGGTAGAGATCGGCCGGCAACGGAATTCCGGAGTGAGCAGCGTTGGTGTCGGCGCCGATGATCTCGGCCGGGCGGCGCAACAGGTCCACGATGGAGACGCGATTGTCAGCCGCCAGCGCCACGAACGACGAGTTGGCGCCGTTCTCGAGCAGCCGGCGCACCAGATAGGCGAGCAGGTCGCGGTGGCTGCCGACCGGCGCATAGGTGCGATGGGCGATCTCCGGCCTGTCGTCGCCGAGCTGTGCGTAGAGCGCTTCGCCCATGCCGTGCAGCCGCTGGAATTCGAAGCTCGTGGGATCGTCAGCGAGTTCGAGGATGGTTGCGACCGTGAGCGCATTGTGGGTGGCGAACTGCGGAAACAGCCGCGGCCGTAAGCCGAGCAGCTTTCGCGCGCAGGCGATGTAATTCAGATCGGTCATCGCCTTGCGGGTGAACACCGGATAGCCGTCGAGCCCGCGCTCCTGCGCACGCTTGATTTCGGTGTCCCAATAGGCGCCCTTGACCAGGCGCACCATCATCCTGCGGTCGAGCGCGCGCGTGAGCGCATCGATATAATCGATCACGTCAACGGCGCGCTTCTGGTAGGCCTGGACCGCAAGCCCAAAGCCGCTCCAGCCGGCAAGCGATGGATCGGCGAAGGCCGCGGCGATGACGTCGAGCGACAGCTCCAGCCGGTCGGCTTCCTCGGCATCGACGGTGAAGTTGAGGTCGAACGCCTTGGCGCGGCGCGCGAGATCGATCAGCTGTGGCACCAGCTCGGTCATCACCCGAGCGTGGCTCACCGCCTCGAAGCGCGGATGCAGCGCGGAGAGTTTGACCGAGATGCCGGGCCGGTCGGGCAGGGGCTGATCGCCGGCGGCCTTGCCGATCGCGTCGATCGCGCGGGCGTAGGATTCGAAATAGCGGCGGGCATCGTCGGCGGTGCGGGCGCCCTCGCCAAGCATGTCGAAGGAATAGCGCGAGCCGCGCGCTGTGTGCGATTGCGCCCGCGACAGCGCCGCCTCGATGGTCTCGCCGAGCACGAAATGGCTGCCCATCAGCCGCATCGCCTGCCGGGTTGCGGCGCGCACCGCCGGCGCGCCGAGCCGCTTGGTCAGCCGACCTATCGTTCCCTGCGGTGTTTCACCGGGCTGGATCACGCGGACCGACATGCCGAGCGCCCAGGCCGAGGCGTTGACCATGAAGGCGCTCGATTTTGTCTCGTGGTTGACGAAGTCGCCCTGGCCGAGCTTGTCCTCGATGAACTGGTCGGCGGTGCGCGCGTCGGGCACCCGCAGCAGCGCCTCCGCCAGCACCATCAGCGCCAGGCCCTCCTTGGTCGACAGCGCGAACTCGCGCAGCATGTCCTCGACCCCGCCGAGCGGATCGTCGTTGGCCCTGATCGCCTCGATCAGGCGTCGCGCGGTGCGGTCGACCCTCGCCTCCTGGTCGTCGCCAAGCCTGGCGTCCTGGCGCAGGCGGCCGGCGATCGCGGTGTCACCGGGGGCGTAGGGCGCGCTGAACGGCGGCGGGAGCGGGTCTGGCATGATGGTTCCTTGGCGGGCGGTTCCTTGGGATTGCACGGGAACACCTACGCTTGGTCGCACCGCAGTTCGATAGACAAATTAACCGATTTGCCTTAGAAAATCCGGATCATTTCATGTATTGCCGTGGATATGACAGAGATAGACAAGATAGACCGCAAAATCCTCTCGATCCTGCAAGGGGATGGCCGGATTGCCAATGTTGAACTGGCCGAGAGGATCGGCCTGTCGCCGACCTCGGTCGGCGAACGGCTGAAGCGGCTGCAGCGCGACGGCTTCGTCGAGGGCTATGGCGCGCGGCTCAACCCGCATCGGCTCGGCCTCGGCCTCCTGGTGTTCGTCGAGGTGCTGCTCGACAAGACCACGCCCGATGTGTTCGAGCGCTTCGCCAAGGCGGTCCAGACCGCGCCGGAAGTGCTGGAGTGCCACATGGTGGCCGGCGGCTTCGACTATCTGGTCAAGGCCCGCGTCGCCAATATGACCGCCTATCGCAGATTTCTCGGCGAGACCCTACTGGCACTGCCGGGCGTGCGCGAGACGCGAACCTACGCGGTGATGGAGGAAGTCAAGCGCGACGCGCCGCTTCCGGTCGGATGATATGCGCCGGATCTGATCCACAGCCATGCGCAGGATGTCTTGGCATCGCAACGCACCCGCGATAATTGTCCCGTCAGTTGGGGGCCGCGACATGGACGATGCCAATCCGCCGATACCTGCGAAGCGAACCGGGGCTGCCGGCGCGATATGCGCAGCCGTCTTGTCGCTGTTCGCGATGACGCCGTCCCGCGCGGCCGAGTACAGCTCCGGCATCATGCAGCTCTATACGTCGGTCTCGATCTATCCGCCGTCGGCCTCGGCGATGACGGTATGCTACGGCTTCGTCTGCCGGCGCCGCGAGATGCTCGACTTCGGCGCAGCGGACAGGGCGGCTTTGACCAGGATCATGGCCACGGGCCGTGCCAACGCCGCCGCCGAACGTGCGGCCGTGCAAAAGGCCGTGATCTGGTTCGATCGCCGGATGGGGCCGATCCTCGGCACCGACAAGCGCGTGGCGAAAGCGGACTTCCGCGCCAACGACGACAAGCACAATTTCGATTGCTGGGACACCACGCGGAACACGACCAGCCTGATGCTGGTGATGCAGTCGTGGAACCTGTTCAAGTTCCACGACGTCGGCGATCCCCACTATCGTGGATTTTCGTTGGGGCAAACGCCGCACAACACCGCCGTTCTGCTCGAACGCGCCACCAAGGTGGAATGGGCCGTCGATCTCTGGCCCCGCGGCTATCTGCAACCGCCTGACGTCATGACCGTCGCCAAATGGGTCACGGAAGACTGAACGGCTGAGCGTTCGTGCCGCGCGCGTTCCAAGGCGATCGAAAAAAGTTCAACGCCGTGGCGCGCGGGCGCCGTGCCCGCCCCGCCGAACGTCACGTCGTGTGATGTTGGATCGGCCCTCACTCCCGGATCGTGTCCGAGAGTGCGCCGCTGGACCTGGCGCGGTGCGCTAGACCTTGAGGTTCTCGGCTGATGTCTTGCCGCGATTGGCAATTTCTTCGTACTCAACAGACTGGCCTTCGTTGAGGCTCTGAAGACCGGCCTTCTGAACTGCTGAAATATGCACGAAAATGTCTTTGCCGCCCGATGCGGGCTGGATGAATCCGTAACCCTTGGTCGGGTTGAACCACTTCACTGTACCTTTGGGCATTCCAGTCGTCTCCGCGGAATCAATCGAAAACAGACCAGTCGGTCCCCGCACAAACCGGCTTGTCCGTACCGCACAGGATAGCAGTTTGAAAAAAGCTGGGTAGATCAAACCGCGGTGTGCTTTTGCCAGGAAACAACCTGCTTTGCGGGGTTTTGCTGCCGGATTGCCTGTTTCGTGGTCAATTGATGCGCTGCAAAAAAGATCGGTTCCAGTGAACCGAATTGGATCAAGGGCGCCCGCGCGCGGGCCTTCTGCCAGCGCGCGGGGGATCGATTGGCCGCGTCTCAATAGGTCGTGGAAAGATACTCGACGATCTTGCCGACGTCGACCTGGTCAATCGGCGCGCCGTAGACCTTGATCATCTTGGTCACCTCGGCCTGCCAGAAGTCTTTCTTGAACTTCTCGCCCTGCGGCTGGGTCTTGATGTAGTCGGCCGAGTGGCAGGCGGTGCAGTTGTTCTGCACCACGTCGAGGTTGGGACCCGGCTTGAAGGCCGCGGTCTCCTCGGGAAGCGTATAGTTGACGGGCGCGGCCATCGTAGCTCCGATCGAGAGCACGGCGATCGCGGCGAGGGAGGCAAGCAGCTTGCTGGTCATGGTGCTTCTCCTCACGCCGCGGTGACGCGCACGGTTTCGACGACATTGCGCAGATAGCCGGCCGGATTCCACAACGGGTCCATCGGTTGGGTGTCGCCGGCATTGTTGGTGGCGCGCACCTTCAGCTCCGAGGCGCCGGCCGGCAGCGCAACCTTCAGCTTCCATTCGCGGAAGGCGTATTTGCCGAGGTCCTTGCCGAGCTTGGCCGGTGTCCAGCTCTTGCCGCCGTCGGTCGAGACCACGACCTCCTTGATGCCCTTGCCGCCGTCGAAGGCGAAGCCGCGCAGCGTGGTGCGGCCGGCCTTCAGCTTGGCGCCGTCGGCAACGCTGGTGATGAACGAGCGCACCGTGAAGCGGTTGATCGGGATCGTCGCCTTTGGTGCGGTGCCGGGCTCGACCGCATTGTTCGGCGTATCCGGAATCCGGTAGGCCGACTTCATCCAGAAGCCCTCGAAGACGTTGTCGATCACGGTGATCTCGTTGAGGTGCTTCACCCAATAGGTGCCGTAATAGCCGGGCACCACGAGGCGGAGCGGGAAGCCGTTGAGGAACGGCAAATCCTCGCCGTTCATGCCCCAGGCCAGCATCACCTCGCCGTCGCGCGCATGGTCGATGTCGAGCGCCTTCACGAAGTCAGGCGTGGTGTCCATCACCGGACCGTCCATGCCATTGAAGGTGACCAGCTTGGCGCCGGCCTGCACGCCGGCCATGTCGAGCACGGTCTTCAGCGGCACGCCGTGCCAGCGTGCACAGCCCATCGCGCCGTTGCCGAGCTGACCGCCGGCGACGCGCGGATTGAAGAAGCCGCGGCTGTTGCCTGAGCACTGGTTGACGGCGACAAGCTCGGTGGCTTTGAGCTTCCGGATCTCCTTCAGCGACAACTTCAGCGGCTTGTCGACCTTGCCCTTGATCTCCAGCGTGAATTTGTCCGGATCGAGATCGTAGGGGACACCGGCGAGGTGATAGCGGACGAAGAACGCGTTGTTCGGCGTGAGCGGACCGTCGTTGAAGACCGCAAACGGCGTTTCCAGCTGCGGCGGCCGGGCGGTCAGGCCGATCATCGGGCGCTTCTGCGGGTAGCGCACCAGCGGCCGTTCGCCATTTCCGAAGGGCAGCGTCACGGTGTCGAGGGCGAATGCGCCCTTTGATCCCAGCCCCGTCACCAAAGCGGCCAACCCGGCACGCTTCATCAAGTCTCGTCGATCGAGCATTCCGCTTCCTCCGAAGCTGTTCTGTCGTGAGCTGGTCATCACCAGGCTCACCTTGGCTTGCGCGCCTTCGCATCATGGAATGCGCGCGGCGACAAATGTCGCATCGGGCAACTGCAAGTCAATTGAGCTTTCGCAGCGTCCACCAGCGTTGCGACGCAACAACGAAAAGCCCCGGCCGCGTCAGGCGACCGGGGGCATTTCCATCCGGATCGAAGGTGCGATCAGTAGCAGACGTTTACGGTGCGATAGCGATAGCCGTAGGGCGTCATCACCAGGCGGGTGACGTAGCAGCCGGAGTCGACGAAGCCGACGGAGATGCCGGGGCCGCCCCAGAAGTGATGGTGGTACGGATGCCAGAAGAACGGCTTGGCCGAAGCCGAGGTCGGCGCCAGCGCGGCGGCAGCAAGCGTTGCAGCAGTCGCGAGAGCAAGCGTGACTTTGCGATGCATGGTCGTCTCCTTCAGATGCGCGTTGAACTCTGTCGCGGCGCGGTTGCAGTGTTACCCATCGCCAGTCAGTCGCATCCGGCACCGGGCACGTTCGAGCATCTCTGCTGAGCGCAGCTTCGGATGTGCGGCAGGTCACATTGAGCGAAAGGGAAGGTGAACCCGGTCAGGCGGCGACGGCACGCCGGTCGTCGACCAGCGCGGATAGGACGCGCGTCGCCTCGACGGTACGCACGGTCATCGGCTCGTTGCGGCCGCGGATCACGACCTCTTGCGCCGGCAGGGCATCGTCGGCGAGCCCTGCGGTGGCACGTACCTCGTCGGAGATCACCGCCTCGCAGGCCAGCGCCTTCGTCATATCCTGCAGCCGTGCCGCGACGTTGACGGCGTCGCCGAGCGCGGTGAACACCATGTGGTCGCGATAGCCGATGTCGCCAACGATCACCTCGCCGCCATGGATGCCGATGCCGAATCGGATCGGCTCGCGCAGATCGTGGCTGAGGAACTGGTTCAGCTCGTCGATATTGGTTGCGATCAGCGCCGCCGCGCGCAGCGCTTGGCGGCAGGCCACCTGCCGGTCGGTGCTGAGCCCGAACAGCGCCAGCATGCCGTCGCCGATGAACTGGTTGGGCCGTCCGCCGGCTTCCAGCACCGCCTGCGACACCGCACCGAGGAAGCGGTTGACGATGAACACGGTGTCGAACGGCAGCCGTTTCTCGGCAAGCTGCGTCGAGCCGCGCATGTCGACGAACATGCTGACCAGATAGCGCTCCTGGCCGACCCGCGTCGGATTGGCGGCGTGCGCGTTCGCCGACATCGTGTGCGGCAGGAACAGCTGGAAGAAGGTCAGGTCGCCGGTCGGCCGCAGCTGGCAGGCCAGCCGGATCGACGGATCGTCGGTGCCGACCCGGTGCAGCACGAAGGCTTCGCGCGGCGACGGCTCGGGCAGTTGGGCGTGATCGCCGATGATGCGGATGCGGCAGGTCGAGCAGCGCGCGCGGCCGCCGCAGACGCTGGCATGCGGCACGTTGTAGCGCAGGCTCGCTTCCAGCACGCTCAGTCCCTTGGGTACCCGCAGCGTGCGGCCGTTGCCGTAGGACAGCGCGATCATGCCGCCGCGGCGTTCCAGCAGCGCACGCGCGCCGCGCGCGAGCAGCACGAGGCAGAGCAGGCCGAGATAGCCGATCGTCAGGTCATCGGTGATCCTCTCGAGCGTGCTCCCCTGGGCAGCCGTGCCGAGCTTCTGGACCGAGAGCTCCTCGCGCCTCCAGTCCGGATCCTGATAGTCGGCGATGGTGGCGCGGCCGGCCTGATAGATGCCGAGCATCGCCAGCGTCGGGATCAGCACGGCCGTCGCGAGCAGGAACGGTGCGGCGCGCGTAAAGAATGCCCGCAGCCGCAGCCAGAAATACAGGCCGATGCAGCCATGCACCCAGGCGATTACCAGCACCGCCAGCATCGTCCAGAGCCGGTTCGGCGAGGCGATGAAGAAGGTGTACAGCTCCTGCGGATAGAGCTTCTCGTGTCCGTACAGGGTCTGGCCGAGCCGCACGCCGACGACGTGCGCGACGATCAGCATCGGGATGCTGAGGCCGAGCGTGAGCTGCAGCGGCTCGATCGCCTTCCAGTGGAACTCGCGGCGCTGATACAGCGCCCAGATGCCGAGGCCGGTATGTACCAGGCAGGCCGAGTAGAACACGATCGCGACCGGCAGGAACTGCCAGAACTCGGTGTGGTAATGCACCCCGATCGCCATCGCCTCGGTCGAGATATTGCCGAGTGCGTGGTTGAGGAAATGGCTGATCAGGTAGGCGAACATGATCGCCCCCGTGACCAGGCGAACCTGCCGCTGGCCGATGCCGCGGGCCATGTCCTGCAAATGTTCGCGCGAGGGGGAGGCCATGTGATTCATATCAGCAATTCTAGTGCTTAATTCCCGCGCTGAACACCACCGCGGGTCCGGGTGGGCCGTGGTAGCTGGCCGTGCGGCACGTTGACACTCCGTTAAGAGTCGAACAAAAAGCGCCGTGACGATAGCCCCAGCCCAATCCGGAGCCGATAACATCAGCGTCAAGCCGGCCCGTTCGCGCGCGCCGGATTGGCGTGGCGTCATCGCCGTGATCGTCGCCATGACCGCGATGCGGCTGGTCTATGCCCATGCGCTCGATCTGCGCACCGACGAGGCCTATTACTGGACCTGGTCGAAGGAAAACGTGCTGTCCTTCCTCGACCATCCCCCGATGGTCGCCTGGTTCATCCGTTTTGGCACAGCTGTTCTCGGCGACACCAATCTCGGCGTCCGCCTCGGTGGCATCGTGGCTATGCTGGCGACCCAGCTCCTGCTCGCCGATATCGTCCGCCGCGTGACATCGAACAATGTCCGCGCCGTGATGCTCGCGCTGCTGCTGCCGGAGGCGGCGCTGTATTACGGATTGTTAATGGCCAAGGTCGCGCCGGACACCGCGCTGATCCCGTTTTCGGTGGCGATGCTGTGGTCGCTGGTGCGGCTCGCGCAGAGCAATGAGGGGCGCTGGTGGCTGGCCGCGGGGCTGTTTGCCGGGCTGTCGCTGCTGTCGAAATTCACTGCGATCATGTTCGCGCCGGCGGTGCTCGCCTTTGCGCTGGTGCCGGACTGGCGCTGGCGCTGGCTGCGCAGCCCGTATCCCTACCTCGCCGCGCTGATCGCGATCGTCGTGTTCTCGCCGGTGCTGATCTGGAACGCCGAGCACGACTGGGCCTCGTTCCGCTTCCAGGCGGTGCGCGCCACCGCCGAGCGAGACCTCACCTTCCGCACGCTCGGCGAGTTCATCGGCATGCAATTCGGCCTGGTCGGCTTCGTGCTGCTGCCGGTGACGCTGTTCGGGACAGTGCTGACGGCGTGGCGCGGCTATCTCAGGCGCGAGCCGGTCGCGATCCTGCTGGCAACCGCGGTGCTGGTGCCGTTCGCCTATTTCCTCTGGAAGTCGCTGACCTTGCGGGTCGGCGACACCTGGCCGATGTTCCTGTGGCCGGCGGGCTTCGCGGCGGTTGCCATCAACGTCACCCGGATGCCGTTCGAGGGCTGGTCGCTCGGGCTCATCAAATCGACCGTCTCGTGGGCGCGGAGCGCGATCACGTCGGGCATCGTCTTCGTCGTCTGCGTCTTCCTCTATTACATGTTCGCGCCGTGGAATCTGATCGGCCGCACCGATCCGATCGGCACCGAGGCGGGCTATGATGTGGTGGCCGCGCACACCCTGTTGCAGGTGCAGGCGACCGGCGCGACCTGGGTCGCGACCACGGATTATCGTACCTATGCGATGCTGCGCTGGATGCTGCGCGGGCGGGTGCCGGTGATCGAGGTCAATGAGCGCGGCCGCTTCCAGGGCTTTGCCGATCCAGGCTTGAGCAAGATCCGCGATCACGTCGGCATCTATGTCGGGCGCGAGCCCGAGAACAACCTGCCGCTATGGAGCGAGACATCAGCGGTGCGCCAGCCACTGGAGCGCGTGACGCGGAGCTGGCGCGGCATGGTGATGGATACCTATGCGCTGGAGAAGATCAGCGGCTGGACCCCCGATCTGTCGCCGCCGCCCGATACGACGTTCTTCCGCTGGCGCGTGTTGGCCTTCTCCTTGTCCCCGCGTGCGGGAAGAAGGTTGGGATAAGAGGGAGCTTCCGCGCGGACGGCGAGAGACGGTGACGCGGAGCTCCCGCTCACCCGGAATCACTGAGACCGGCTTTGCTGCTTTTGAATGTAGTAGCGCAGCTTCGACCGAGAGATTCCCAAGGTTCGGGACGCTTCTGAGATATTTCCCTTACATGAGGCCAGCGCTTTCTGGATTGCTAACTTTTCGATTTCTCCAAGAGACAGTTTGCGAGGGATCACGAACTCGGTTGGATCGCCGGTTGCGATCTGCTCGTCTGCGTACGAAAGAGCGCCAAGCTTCCCCGTAGTTTGGGGCTTGAAGACCGTTCGATTGGATATCTGCGAGTGACTGAAGAGATGAAATAGACTTATGGGCTCCTCGTCATGAGTTAAGATCGCAGCACGCTCCACCATGTTCTCGAGCTCGCGGATGTTGCCAGGAAATTCGTAGACCAGAAGTGCCTCAATCGCTTCGGCCGTAAAGCCGGTCACGTGCCTCCCGGTCTTCTTGTTGAACCTATGGAGGAAATGACTGACAAGCAGGGGGATGTCGTCCCGCCTGTCCCTGAGAGGCGGGAGCTTTATCGGAAAGACATTCAATCGGTGCAGCAGATCCGCCCTAAACGTGCCCTTTGCCACTTCGGCATCAAGGTCCAGATTTGTCGCGCAGACCACACGCACGTTGACCTGCTTGGTCTTGGTGCCCCCGATACGGCTCAGTTGTCCCTCCTGCAGCACTCTCAGGAGCTTCGCTTGGGTAGTTGAGCTTAGCGTCCCGATCTCGTCCAGAAAAAGCGTGCTTCCATCGGCGGCTTCGAACCACCCTTCTCGCGCCTGGTGCGCGCCGGTGTACGCACCTCTCTCCACGCCGAAGAGCTCCGCATCGATCAGCGTTTCAGGAAAAGCCGCACAATTGATGCTGTAGAGTGGTTTTTTTGACCTCGAGCTCGCGCTGTGCAGGGCGCGCGCGAAGATCTCCTTTCCGACCCCCGTTTCGCCAAGAAGAAGCACGGTTGTGTCCAGAGGCGCGACGCACCGTAGGAGATGCCACGCGCCGAGGAATCCGGGCGAAGTACCTACGACGTTGGAGCTGACCGGTTTTTCTGCCGCCCTCGCGTCGATCGAGGGGCCAACCCGCTTTCCCGTAAATGATCGGCGAGGCATGAATTGCGCCGCATAATCTTCCGGCCACTCCTCGACAGGCTTTCCAACGATCCGGCATTGTGGGGACCCACAGGCGATACACTCCACCTCTCTGAACAAGATCGCCCGTTCCATGATGGCGCTCGTATAGCCGGACGCGTAGCCAATCTGCATCCAGCAAACCGGTTCAGAGCTTCCACCAAACGAGGCAGCATGAGCTTCAGCCTCGGCAGAATTGCGCCATGTAAGTTCGCTGAAGTATTCTCCGGTTTCGACGTTTGCTTCTATGTTGACTGGCTCAACGAAGACTTCGCCACGCAACGCGTGAAGTTGCGGCCCTACAAGAAACGCGTCAATCTGCGGGCGATCTACGCGAACCTTCATCGCGACCTGCGCTTCCCGCGTTCCCGCAGCATGCCCCATGCGAAACAGAATTTGCCTGGCTTTCAGGGGGCCGTTCGCCTCGATCAGTTCGCGGCGCAGCGCCACCATGGCGTCCAGATTCAGAAGCACGGCTCTTTGGTCAGCCAACCAGATCTGCCCGTCGTGAGGCGAGAAGTGGACGCACGCACTCAGATCGGAGATGTCGGGCAAGACGCTGCTTCGCGCGGATGAACCGGTGCCAGTCCGATCAGCGATGTTCTCTTTCAACGCGAAGCTTGTGAACCGCGACACTACGTTCTCCCTTCTCCCGACATTTACGCACTAGCCGCCAGGTATCTCGCCATGATCGATCTCCAACATGGCTGACTTCAGCCGATCGAGCCGTTGAGATTGGCTATTTTCAACCACCATCCGTCGACAGTCCAAGGGGACCACATTTCGAATCGCTTAGTAAACTCAAACGAGTACGAACAGTTTTCAGTGTTGGCACACCTTCTGCTTACGAGAGTTGTGCGCATCGTCACGCCGACGGGTCGCGCCACTATCAAAGCAACATCAGGAGGAGATGCCTGTGCACTCAGTCGCTCAACAGTCGAATGTTTCCGAGCCAACTGCCTCGTATATCGATCCGCTGGGACCTCAAAAGTCAATCGTCGAGCGCGCCACGCGATTGCAGTCCTTGGTCAAGGCGAACTCGCAAGCCGCCGAGGACGCGCGCCGCGTAGGTGATGAGACCATTGCTGCGTTGCAACGCGAAGGGCTGTTCCACATCGCGGTGCCGGAGCGTCTCGGAGGCGCCGGCGCGAACTTCCGAACCTTCATCGATGCCGTTTCGGAGATCGGTCGGGCGGACGGCGGCACCGGTTGGGCTGTCGCGCTTCTGAATGTCTGTACGTGGTTCGCGACGTTGTTCTCTGAACGCGCCCAAGCAGAGGTGTTTGGCAAGACGCCTGGCGCCAGGGTTTGCGGTGTGTTTACGATGCCGGTGCAGTCGGAGCGCGTTGATGGCGGATATCGCGTGAGTGGCGAATGGTGGTACGGCTCAGGTTCTCTGCATGCACAATGGGGTACCTTGGGCATCAAGATCGGAGAGAACGCCGATGGTTCGCCGATCACTGCGCTCGCCCTCATACCGCTAAGCGACCTCACAATTCGCGACACCTGGCATGTGGCCGGAATGCGGGCGTCAGGCAGCAATACGCTGGTTGCGGATAACGTATTTGTCCCCGACCACCGGGTACAAGCTTTCGCTGACATGGCAGCCGAGAACTATGCGCGCGAGTGGGCCGACGAGCCGAATTACCATGCTTCGTTCGTGCCGGTCGCCGAGATCGTTCTCGTGGCTGTCCAAATCGGGCTGGCGCGACATGCGGTAGATCTGACCCTCCAGAAGGGGGCCGGGAAGCCCGTCGCGTACACGGTGTTCAGCGAAGCCCGCCAATCTCCCGCGCACCAGATCAAATTGGCGGAAGCAATGTGCGACATCGACTCCGCCTATCTGCTCGTCGCACGAGCCTGCGCCGACATTGACGGCGCCGCGCTCCGGCGCGAGAAGCTCGACCTGATGACACGCGCACGGGTCCGTATGGACACGGGTCACGCCGCCAAGCTGTGCCGCGAGTCCATCAATAAACTCCTCAGCGTGAACGGTGCAGGAAGCTTTGCCCTTGCGAACCCGCTACAGCGGATCTGGCGGGACAGCGAGATCGCCAGCAGGCACGCGTTCGTCCACCCGGAAATGGCGAGCCTTATCTATGGCCGTGCGCTGTTCGGCATCGAAGAACTGATTCAGCCGTACTAGCAGGGGGATTCAATGCATAGGCTCATCGCGCTTTATCATCCGCCAAAGTCGGAAGAGGATTTTCGAAGTCACCTCGTGAAAGTTCATCTTCCGCTGGTCGCCAAGTTCCCCAAACTTCGATCGCTTCGGTACGGATTCGGCGTCGAAGCCGGATCCCAGCCGTCGCCATATTATGCGGTCGTTGAGTGCGAATTCGACGACGAGGCCTCGCTGCGGGCGGCGCTCGCCTCTCCGGAAGGAGAGGCGGCGGCGGCCGATGTGCCCAACTATGCGACCGCCGGCGTAACGATCATCACGTTTCCACTCGAACCGGATTTTGTTGGCGGTTCGATCGGGAGGACGACATGAACGCACCTCTGGTCGATTTCAAATCAGCCATGCGGCGACTGACCGCAACCGTGTCTGTCGTGAGCTGCACACGAGACGGCGAGTGGTTCGGCATGACTGCGACTGCAATCACTTCCGTCTGCGCGGATCCTCCGACTGTCCTGGTCTGCGTGAACGGAGCGGCGGCCATCCACAATCCCCTGGTTGAGAGTGGACGCTTTTGCGTCAACGTACTCCGGATCGACCAACAGGAGATATCCGCGACTTTTGGCGGAAAGCTGAAGGGGCGGGACCGCTTCGGTGTTGGGGACTGGAGCCTCTCGTTCGACGGAATTCCCATTCTGACGGACGCTCAAGCCAACATAGTGGCGTCCGCGCAGAAGGTCCTTCCTTTTGGAACTCACTCGGTGATTATTGGCGCAGTCGATCGAGTTTTGGTCTCGGAGAAGATCGCTCCCCTTCTGTACGAGAACGGCCGATATATGCGGTCGGCCGAGCTCGCAAGCGCCTGACCGCGCTCGGCGAAGATGGCGGGCTATCCGACATCGACCTTTGTCGAGGCTCTTTCCAGAGCCTTGACCTTTCTCAGCAGTAGATCAGGTCGATCTGCGACTATGTATGGTCGCGAGGATGATGTATCCGTCCGAACCAACAATGACCGTTGGGCGCTTCCCGCGTCGAAGTGCTCGTGACCCACATGGAAAGCAAAGCTATTCCTCTTCCTCGCGCTTGCGGATCAGGTCTTTCGCCAGATCGGTCAGCGCGGGGCGCGGCAAAGCGTTGAAGGGGAGCGGGCGGGTGACGTCGATCGCGGCGAGGCCGAGGCGGGCGGTCAACAGGCCGTTGAGCATACCTTCGCCGAGGCGCTGCGAGAGTTTTGCCGCGATGCCGTGGCCGAGCATCTGCTGGATCAGGCTGTCGCTTGCGGCCATGCCGCCGGTGATCGCCAGATGCGCGATGACGTGGCGCAGCAGGCGGATCATGCCGAGCGCGCCGGGCCGACCGCCATAGAGCCGCGCCAGCTGCCGGATCATCCGCAGGCTCGCCACGAACACGAACAGCACGTCGATCATGGCGCGCGGGCTGACCGCGGTGACGACCGAGACGCGCTGCGCGGCCGTCGACACCAGCCGCCGCGCCTCCTCGTCGAGCGGCGTCATCAGTTCGCGCTCGGCGAGGCGGATCATGTCGGCGCCGTCGATGATGTCGTCGGTGTGGCTCTGCAGCGCGCTGCGGGCGCGGGCGAGTTGCGGGGTCCGGTGCGCGAGCTTGAGCAGGTCGGCTACGATGGCCCGGCTCGCGGCGCGGTCGTCGCTGATCAGCACTTCGGCGGCGCGCAGATGCAGCTTCTCGATGGTCGCCAGCCGTGCCAGGCCGACCAGCTCGCGCGTGGTGACCACCGCCAGCGCCACCGTCGCGATGACGGCGAGCCCCAGTCCGAGGACACCGAGACCTTCGTTGCGTGCGAACAGATCCTCGACCAGATTGAGGATGCCAAGCCCGGTGCCAAGCACCACGAGGCCCGCGACCGCGCTCCAGAACAGCGTGCCCCAGCGGAAGCCGCGGCGCGCCGGCAGCAGCGGCGTATCGACCGGGACCGGCAGCTGCGCGGGTTCGGCCTCGGGCACGATCTGGATCGTGCCGCGGGTGAGGCGGCCGCTGTCGTCCGGATCCATCACGACCACGCCGGGATCGTCGAGCTTGAACGTCGCCGGCCGCCGCGGGGGCGTCTTCTCGTTCATTGCAGCTTGTCTCCGATCAAGAACTGAAGGGCGCGGTCAAGGCGGATGTGAGGCAGCGCCGGCTCCGTATCACCGTTTCGTTCCAGCTTCGGCGGGCGGAAGCGCAGGAAACGATAGTCGGCGGCCTCGGCGCCTGAGCTCGAGAGGCCGCGGAATCCGCCGTTGAACAGCTCCTCCGGATTGTCGGGCAGGTCACCCGGAAAGGTCGCGACTTCAGTCTTGCCATCCAGCGTCTCGCCATTGGCGACCTCGCCCGGCGCCGGCGTGCCGAGGATCGATGGCAGCTTGTCGCGGCCGCGAGCGACCTGCGCTTCGCGCGTGGCGCGCACAGCGGCGAGCGCCACGACGTCGATGGCGGCGCCGGCATATTCGGCGCGCTCGGCGGCCCGGGCCACGATCCGCCGCAGCACGGCTTCCAGCCGGTCGTGGCTCTGGTGATGCAGATGGTCGGCCTTGGTTGCCGCGAACAGGATGCGGTCGATGCGCGGCCGGAACAGCGAACTCAGGATCGTGCCGCGGCCGATCCGGAAGCAGTCGAGGATGCCGGCCAGCGCCGCCTCGAGATCATGCAGCGCCTCGGGGCCGGCGTTGAAAGCGGCGAGCGCGTCGGCCAGCACGATCTGGCGGTCGAGCCGCGCGAAGTGGTCGCGGAAGAACGGCCGCACCACGACGTCCTTGTAGGCCTCGTAACGCCGCCGCATCATCGCCCACAGCGAGCCGTCGGGCGCGCTGCCGTCCGCCGGCACGTCGAGCGGCGCAAAGGTCAGCGCCGGCGTATCGGCGAGGTTGCCCGGCATCAGGAAACGGCCGGGCGGCAAGAGGCTCATCGCGAAGCGCTCGTCGCGGCAGGCGCGCAGATAATCCGTGAACAGTCTTGCCTCGGTGCGAGCGGCCTGCTCGTCCTCCTTGGCCTCGGGCTTCAGCGTTGCGAGATGGGCGTGCCAGGGCGCCGCGAGCTTTGCGCGCAGCGGCTCGCGCGACAGCGCAAGGCTCTCCGCCGACCATTGCTCGTAGCTCTTGTTGAGCAACGGCAGGTCGAGCAGCCACTCGCCGGGATAATCGACGATGTCGAGTGTCAGCTTACGGTCCGCGCCATTTTGCCGCTGATACTCGATCACGAGGCGGAGCTCGGAGATGTCGGTGGTCGAGCTCGGCCAGCTCCGCTCCTCGATCAGGGTGCGGACATGGTTCTCGTAGGCGAAGCGCGGCACCGCATCGTCGGGCTGCGGGGCGAGATAGGCGCGCGCGATCCGTCCCGAGCTATAGGCCTCGAACACCGGGAAGCGGCCGCCGCGGGTCAGGCCATGCACCAGCGCGGTGATGAACACGGTCTTGCCGGCGCGCGACAGGCCGGTGACCCCGAGCCGCACCGTCGGCTTGAAAAGGCCCTCGCTATAGTCGAGCAGCGCCCGCGCCGAGAGACGCGCTTCCTCGACGATATCAGAGAAGCGGGGGGGCATGGAGGGTTAACGAAAAGGTCCGGCAGGAGGAGCCAAAAGAGGCGGGCGATCACCCGCAAGGTGGCGATTATCGGGCCAAAATCAAGTTTCACATTTCCGGCGCCTTTGCAGGCGAGGGGAATACCAAGGGGATTGAACGCGCCACGCCACCCGCGTTACCCATAGTTCATCGGCCCACAGGAAAGCCCTGCATGACGGTCTTTCGCCTGAAGCAACTTGCCTCGTCCTCGATCCACGCGGCCGGCGCCGCGCTGTGGAACTACGACCGCGCCGAGCTGATCGCCGACGGCGTGGTCCATCTCGTCGGTGTCGCTTTCGGGCTGGTTGCGGCCACCGCGCTGATCGTGCTGACCGCGGTCTATGCCGGCCCGTTCGATATTGCCGTGGTCTCGGTCTATGTCGCGGGCCTGCTCGCGATGCTGACGCTGTCGGCAACCTATAATCTCTGGCCGGTATCGCGCGCCAAATGGGTGCTGCGGCGCTTCGATCACTCCGCGATCTACCTGCTGATCGCCGCGACCTACACGCCGTTCATCGTCGAACTGAAGGACAGCTATTTTGCCATCGCGTTGCTGATCGGCGTGTGGTGCGTCGCGATCGTCGGTATCTGGCTGAAGCTCGCCTATCCCGGCCGGTTCGACCGGCTCGCGGTCGGGCTGTATCTTGCGATGGGCTGGAGCGGCATCATGCTCTACGACGCCGTGGTCAAGGCGCTGCCGGCGAAGGCGCTCGGCTTCGTGCTGGCCGGCGGCATCCTCTACAGCTTCGGGGTGATCTTCCACTCCTGGCGGCGGCTGCGTTTCCAGAACGCGATCTGGCACGGCTTCGTGCTGCTCGGGGCCGCCTGCCACTATACAGCGGTGTTTGACGTCGTGCTGGCGAGCTGAGCCGGTCGCGCAGCGCTCGCGGCCGGACCGGCCTCTCGAAAAGATCATGCATCGGCCAAAGATGCGATATCATGGTCCTTACAGGATCAAGATATCGGGAGGATAGCCATGCAGGTGGCAAGTAAAGTCGTGGTGGTCACCGGCGGTGGCAATGGCATCGGCAGGGCGCTGTGCGAGGCGTTCCACGCCGCGGGCGCATCCAAGGTCGTGGTGGTCGATCTCGATCATGCGGCGGCCGAGCACGTCGCGGCCTCGGTCGGCGGCGCCGCCTTCAAATGCGACGTCGGACAGGAGAAGAACATCCTGCACGTGATCGAGGAGAGCGAACGCATGTTCGGCCCGATCGCGCTGTTCTGCTCCAATGCCGGCATCGGCGGCGGCTTCGATCCGCTGTCGAAAAATGCCGGCGGCACCTCGGACGAGCCGTGGTCGCGAAGCTGGGCGATCCATGTGATGGCGCATGTCTATGCCGCGCGGCATCTGGTGCCGCGGATGAAGGCGCGCGGCGGCGGCTACTTCCTCAACACGATCTCGGCCGCGGGCCTGTTGTCGCAGGTCGGCAGCCCGGCCTACTCGACCACCAAGCATGCCGCGGTCGGCTTTGCCGAAAACCTCGCGATCTCGCACCGCGCCGACAACATCAAGGTCTCGATCCTCTGCCCGCAGGGCGTCGACACCAATATGCTGCGCTCGATCCCGAGGGGCCCGCAATCCGGCGACGGCGACCTCTCCGCGGATCAGGTCGCGCAGGATGCGCTCAAGGGCATCGAGCAGGAGACCTTCCTGATCCTGCCGCACCCGCAGGTGCTCGGCTACATGCGCAAGAAGACCGAGAATTACGACCGCTGGATCGGCGGCATGGCCAAGATCCAGGCCAAGATGCGGGAAGCGCAAGGGAAGTGACGGCTAGGGAATGCGCGTCGCTCATGTGAGGCGAGTACGCTAGTCGGGCTCCCTCTCCCCTTGTGGGAGAGGGTGGGGTGAGGGGTGGCCCCGGGCGAAATCGCTGATCGAAGCGTCGCTATCGCAACTTCGCTCGCGTGTCGTTAAGACACGATCGAGAGCGCACCCGTGTGGCACCCCTCTCCCCACCCTCTCCCACAAGGGGGGAGGGAACCCTCTCGCCGGTGCCCTCCTCACTTTGCGTGCGCAAGCTCACCCTTTGCCGAGTTGCGCGATCCTGTCGCGCAGATAGGCGTCCATCAAATCGGGCGCAGAGGCGCCGAACATCCTGATGCGGCCGGTGTGCAGCAACAGCAACAGGCCGGTGGCGTGCGCAAAGCAATCCACCATCACCGTGTTCGCCTTCTGCCTCGACGCGCCGAGCGCTTCGGCGGCTTCGGCGATCGGATGCAGCGCCGCCTCCAGCGCGGCGTTCAGCTCGTGGTCGCGGTCGTGGCCGAGCCCGGCCGGCTTCATGCCGCCGCGGAACAGGTAAAAGCCGAGATCGAGATCGCGCGGATGGTCCGCGTAGTAGCGGAAGAAGCCCATGCCCGCGGCATGTAGCCTCTGTTTGGCGCCGCGGGTCGTCGCGACCGAAGCGCTGACGGCTTCGCCGAGCGAGGCCAGCGATTGCCGCAGCACCTCGGCATAGATCGCTTCCTTGGAATCGAAGTGGAAATACAGCGCCGCCGGGGTGTAGCCGGCCCGCGTCGCGATGGCCCGCAGGCTCGTGCCCTCGAGGCCTTCCTCGGCGAACACGCTGCGCGCCGCATCGAGGATCAGCTCCCGCTTGTGGCGGCTGACCGCTTCCTTCCTGCTCTCGCGCATCTGCATCGGCGAATCCGTTCTTGACTCAATTTCAACAGCGTTAGATAATTTAACAGTGTTAGAATAAATGAGCAAGGGAGAAGCGCCATGCTGATGACGGCTGCGGACTACCGGGAATCCCTGCGCCGCTACAAGCCGCGGGTGTTCGTCAACGGCACGGCCGTGGCGTGTGTCGCGGACGAGCCGCTGCTGGCGCCGGGCGTGGCGGGTGTCGGCGTGACCTACGATTTCGCGCACCGGCCCGAGCATGTGCCGATCATGACGGCGCGGCAGGGCACTTCGGGCAAGACCGTCAACCGCATGCTCCACATCAATGAGAGCTCGCAGGACCTGCTCTACAAGTTGGAGGCGGTGCGGTTGGTGTGCCGAACGTCCGGCTGTGCGCAGCGCTATCTCACCCATGATGCGCTCAACGGCCTCTATCAGGCGACCAGGCTGACCGACGATCGCCACGGCACCGACTACAGCCAGCGCTTCCTCAATTATCTGCACGAGGTGCAGGACCAGGACCTGACGCTCGGCATCGCGATGACCGATGCCAAGGGCGATCGCTCCAAGCGACCCGGCCTGCAAGCCAATCCGGACGTCTATGTCCATATCAAGGAGCGCCGCCCCGACGGCATCGTGATCCGCGGCACCAAGGCGATCGTCACAGGCGCGCCCTACATGCACGAATTCCTGGTCATGCCCTGCCGCACTCACGTTCCTGCCGACAAGGATTTTGCGGTCTGCTGTGCGGTGCCGGTCGATGCACCCGGCGTCACCATCGTCGCGCGCCCGGCCGGCCGACCCGGCGACGCATCGGCGAAATTCTCGGCGAAGTATGGCCAGTCGGTCGGTGTCGTGATGTTCGACGACGTGTTCGTGCCGCATGACCGGGTCTTCCTCGCCGGCGAGACCGAGGAGGGCGGCTTCCTCACCACGTCCTACGCCACGCATCACCGGCATTCCTGCATCGGTGCGCGCGCCGGCTTCGGCGATCTCCTGATCGGCGCCGGCGCGCTGATGATCGAGGCCAACGGGCTCGATGCCGAGAAGCACGCGCATATCCGCGAGGCGATGGTCGAGCTGATCACCATCACCGAGAGTTTCTATGCCTGCGGCGTCGCGTCCTCGGTCTATTGCACGAAGGACCTGGCCGGCTCGGTGATGCCGGATGCGGTGTTCTCCAACATCGGCAAGCTGCTGCTCGCGACCAAGATCTACGACATGCACCGCGTCGCGCATTACGTCTCGGGCGGGTTGATCGTCGCGCTGCCGGGGCCTGACGAGGACCACAATCCGGAGACGCGCGCCTCGCTCGCCGCCGTGATGGGCGGGCGGCCCGACATTCCGGCCGAGCAGCGCGCCGAGGTGGCGCGGCTGATCGAGGACCTCACGGTGTCGCACGAAGCCGGCTGGTACTCGGTGATCTCGCTGCACGGTGGCGGTTCGCCGGAGGCGATGAAACGCGAGATCTGGCGCAACTATCCGGTGATGGAGAAGGCTGAGCTGGTCGAGAATTTGCTCGGCCGCGGTCTTGTTGATGAAGGACAGCGAGCCTCGAAGCAGCCCGGCCGCTGCTGCGCCACCGGCTGCGAGGTGCCGACGCCGTCAGCGGCGGCGCTGGAACTGGAGCCAGTGCCCTCGCAGTAACGGGCGTGAGGCCAATCCAGCCGTCATTGCGAGGAGCGACAGCGACGAAGCAATCCATATTTCCGCTTGCTGGACGATGGATTGCTTCGCTTCGCTCGCAATGACGTGGCGAGACCCGACTTCACCCCTTCTGCGCGTAGAGCAGCGGCACCGCGGAATCCACCATCACCTCGATCAGGCTGGCGCCGTGATGCGACAGCGCGCGCTTGAAGGCGCCCGGAAGCTCGGCCGATTTCGTCACCCGCATTGCATCGCAGCCCATGCCTTCGGCGAGCTTGACGAAATCGATGCCGGGCAGGTCGAGGCCCGGCACGTTGCGCACCTGCATCACCTGGCTGAACGAACGCATCGCGCCATAGCCGGAATTGTTCATCACGACGACCGTCAGTGGCAGCTTGCGCTGCGCGGCGGTCCACAGCGCCTGGATCGAATACATCGCCGAGCCGTCGCCGATCAGGCAGACCGTGCGCCCTGTGCTGCGGCCGAGCGCCATGCCGACCGCGGCCGGCAGGCTGTAGCCGAGGCCGCCGCTTGCCATGGTGTAAAAGCTGTCCTGGCCGCGCATCGGCATCGCCTTCTGCATCAGTGGGCGATGCGACGGCACCTCCTCGACCAGCGCATCGTGCGGCCCCATTGCGGCTGCGAGTGCGTGCAGCGCGTATTCGGCGGGGATCGGATCGCCGGCCGCGGGCGCCGGCGGCAGGACGCGGCCCGCCGGGGCGGTGCGCCTGGTTTCGGGCAGCATCTCGAGCAGCGCCGTCAGCGCCGGCTTCATGGTGGCAATGATGCTGTGGCCGCTCGGCGTCATCGCGGCGGCATCGGGATCGTCGGTGATCTGGAAGATCGTGGTCGCGCCGTCGAAGATCGCGGCGTGGCCCTCGACATGGAAAGTGAAGACCGGCGCGCCGACCACGACGACGAGATCGTGATCGCGCAGCGCATCGGAGAGCTGGCCCGGTGCGGCATGCAGGAAGCCGGCGAATTGCGGATGCCGCTCGGGGAACGAGCAGCGCGCCGAGAACGGGCTGACCCAGACCGCGGCCTTGGTCTTCTCGGCGAGCTTCACGATGAGGTCGACAGCCTCGGCGCGATCGACGGCGGGGCCGACGACGAGGGCAGGGCGCTTGGCTTCACCGAGCGCGGCCGCCAGTGCCTGCATCGCCGACAGATCGGGGCCGATCTCGCGGCTGACCTGGCGCGCATCGAGCGGCTGCGTCGCATGCGCCCAGTCGTCGATCGGCACCGAGACGAAGGTCGGCCCACAGGGCGGCTGCATCGCGACGTAATAGGCGCGCGCGATCGCGGCGGGCACGTCTTCGGCGCGCGCCGGCTCGACCGCGAATTTCACGTAAGGCCGCGGGAATTCGGAGGCGCGTTCGGCATAGAGGAAGGCCTGCAGCGGCATGATCGAGCGCGCCTGCTGGCCGGCGGTGATCACCAGCGGGGTCTGGTTGCGGTAGGCGTTGTAGATGTTGCCGAGCGCGTTGCCGACGCCGGCCGCCGAATGCAGATTGACGAAACCGGCATTGCGCGTCGCCAGCGCATAGCCGTCGGCCATGCCGACGACGGAAGCCTCCTGCAGGCCGAGCACGTAGTCGATGTCGTCGGGCCAGTCGCTCAGGAACGGCAGCTCGGTCGAACCGGGATTGCCGAACACCTTTTTGATGCCCCACGCGCGCAGGAGGCCGAAGGTGGCGTCCTTGACGGTGACGGTCTTGCTTTTGCCGGCGGCGGGTTTGCGCGAGGACATCGGGCGGCTCCCATTGCTGTCTTGTTACGTTCCGTCATTGCGGGCGGAAAAGCGGAAAGGCGATCCACCTCTCGATGGATTGCCTTGCGATGTCAAGCCGCCGCGGGCTCATAGTTGCCACGGCAACGGCTGAAATTTGCGTGTGCGGCGATTCCACGTCATCCTGAGGTGCAAGCGGAGCGAGCCTCGAAGGATGCGTGGCCCCGCTGGTGGCCGTCGATCCTTCGAGACGCCGCTTCGCGGCTCCTCAGGATGACGGTATGACCTCTCGCTGTGCTCTCTAATTGGCCTTCTGCAGTGCAGCGGTCTGCTTGGCGAGCTGCTTGTCGAAATCCTGCTCCAGCCCCGCCACATAGGTGGCGTTTTCGCCCGGCTTGACGAACGGGTTCGGCGCGCCGTCCTTCATCTCCGCGCGCTTGGCCTGCATGTCGTAGACCTCCGGATGCGGTCCGAGCAGCACGTCGACCTTCATCGCCTTGACCTTGGCGAAGGTCGAGCGGTAGTCGTCGACGATGCCAGAATAGGTCGGGCGGCCGACCAGCCGGTTCAGCGCCACTGTTCCGCTGCAGAAGAACAGCACATTGCGCTGCTGGCTGCCGTCTTTCACCGTCATCTCCCAGCTGGTGCAGCCGGGCGAATGGCCGGGCGTGGTGTGCGCCGTCAGCGTCACGTCGCCGAGCGTCACCTTGTCGCCTTCCTTGACGGTGCGGTCGACCTTGACCGGCGCAAAGGCAAGATCGGCGTTGTTCTCGTCGCCCGGATAGTAACCGCCCTCGAGCAGCGGCTTGTCGCGTTCGCCCGCGATCAGCTGCGCGCCGGTCTCTTGCTTGATCTCGGCAAAGCCGCCGGTGTGATCGAGATGGGCGTGGGTGTTGAGGATGATCTTGATGTCGCCTTCCTTGAAGCCGAGCTTGGCGATGTTGTCCTTGATCATGCCGGTCGACTGCTGCATCGCCGTATCCATCAGGATCAGCCCTTGCGACGTCTTGATGATGTAGACCGCGATCCCGTCAGTGCCGACGTAATAGATATTGTCGATCAGCTCGTACGGTTCGAACGGCGCAGTCCATTTCTTCATGACAACAGCCATGAAATCCTTGAGCGTCTGTGCTTGCGCCCCGGTTGTGATCAGCGCGAGTGCGCACAGCACGGCTGCGATCGTCCTCATGGTTGCCTCCCTACTTGTTGTTGTTTGCGGGAGCGCACTATGCGTGTCGGCAACGCCGATCGCAAGCCACGGACGGCTAGCCGCCGGACATGCCACTGCCTGTCCGGCGCATGCCTGTTCCGCGTTCAGCTCGCGTATTGTGCGATGCCGTTGCCGAACGACCAGTTTTCCTTGGCGACCTCGACCAGGTTGATGAAGATATCGTCCGGACGTCCCTGCAGCTGGCTCTGGAAATCATCAACGATCCGCTTGTAGAACGCCTTCTTCATCTCGACCGTGCGCCCGGCATTCAGCGTGATCTGGATCAAGATGAGATCGTCGCTGTAATTGTTGCCGAGATAGTTGTCGGCATAATTCAGGTCGCCGCGATCGTGCTCGGTGATGACCTGAAACTTGTCATTCTCGGGCACGTTGATCAGCTCGCGCATCGCCTTGTAGACGATCTCGCCCAGGGTCTTGCGATATTCGGCGGACTTGCCGCGCTTCAGGTCGATACGAACGAATGGCATGGTGGTCTCCGTTTTTGTGCGGGGCTCAGCCGGATCGGCCCCGTGGGATCGAGACGCTGCGACCGTGCGAATGCTTTCGCCTCGTCCGCTTGCGCCGGCGGCGTCGGGAATTCAGCGGGTCGCCTTGAAGGCCTCCCATCGCGCATCGCGCTCTCTTTGATATTTGGGCGTTCGCTCCGCGACCATGTCCGTCCATTGCAGCGGCTCGCCGCAGCCCTGGCAGACCGGACCGAGCCCGGCCGGCTTGCCGCAGGTGAGGTGCGTGTAGTTCATGGAAAGACCGTCTCGGGGCGACTTGCACCAGGTCTCGCCCCAGGCGCGCAGCGCGAACATCACCGGGAAGAACGCCTCGCCCTTTTCCGTGAGATGATATTCGTGGCGCAGCGGATGCTTGTTGTAGACGCGCCGCGTCACCAGTCCGTCCGTTTCCAGCTTCTTCAGCCGTGCCGCGATCATCTGCGGAGTTGCGCCGGTATAGGCCTGAATTTCCTCGAAGCGGTGGTTGCGTGCGAACAGCTCGCGCAGCACCAGCACGGTCCAGCGGTCGCCCACGACGGTTTCCGCGCGGGCCACCGGACAGAGCGTCTGGTCAGCAGGGTTGCCCTTTGACTTTACCATCACGTTTTCTTCATCGGCATTGTTACTATGATTTTCATAGTAATATGCGCTATTGTTAGTTCGGGCGCAACGGGCCTCTTCGGCCCGGTCCCTCACATTTCAAGGAGCGAGCCATGAGTGGCGAAAGGAAGGGTTCGAAGCCGGGTGTCGACATGAAGCTCGAGGTCGTCGTGATTCCGGTGTCCGACATCGATCGGTCGAAGCGCTTCTACGAAAACCTGGGCTGGCGGCTCGACGCCGACTTCGTCAGGGCGGACGGATCCCGGGCGCTGCAATTGACGCCGCCGGGCTCACCGACCTCGGTTCATCTCGACAAGGGCTCGCCGCTGCCGCGCTTCTTGATCGTGAACGACATCGAGGCGGCGCGCGCAGAGCTGATCGCGCGCGGCGTCGATGTCAGCGAGGTGTTTCACCGTGGCGCGGAAGGCCGCATCAAGGGACCCGATCCGGAACGGCCGAGCTACGGCTCGCTCGCGACCTTCAGCGATCCCGACGGCAATGTCTGGCTGCTCCAGCAGGTCACGCAGCGCCTGCCCGGGCGGGTCGACGGTAACGGCACGAATTTTTCTTCACCAGCCGATCTCGCCGCCGCACTCCGCCGCGCGGCGGCCGCGCATGGCGAGCACGAGAAGCGGACCGGTGGCCACGATGCGAACTGGCCGGACTGGTACGCCGACTACATCGTCCGCGAGCAGGCCGGCAAGCCGCTGCCGGAGTGAACAGTCAAACAGGAGTATCCTCATCATTGCGGCAAGTCACATGGCCGCGCATCGCAGCCTCACCGAGGTCCGGCGTCGAACACTGGCGCGTAGCTGTGGCCGTCCGCCCGGATATGGGCGCAGCGCGAGCCGCGGAAGTGGGCGGGGATGACGAGGCGGCCGCTGTCGGCGGCCTCTGCCAGGATATTCGTGCGCGTCTCGCGGGCCAGCTGCGGGTCGGTACAGGATGACGTCGACAGGCTGGGCTGGAAGATCTGCACCGGATTGTGCACGGCATCGCCGCAAAAGATCGCGCGATGCTGCGCATAGTCCACCATCAATCCCATCTGGCCGCTGGTGTGGCCCGGCAACGGCACGAGCCGCAGGCCCGGTCCCAGCTCATGGCCGTCGTCGACCAGATCGACCCGGCCGGCTTCGACGATCGGAATGACACTCTGCTCCAGCGCGCGGGCGTGGATCGGCGGCGCGCGGCCGGCATCGTGCTGCGCCATCCAGTCGGCAAGCTCGCGGCGGCCGAACAAATAGCGCGCGTTGGGAAAGGTCGGTTGCCAGCGGCTATCGTCCTGGCGCGTATTCCAGCCGACGTGATCGACATGCAGATGGGTGCAGAACACCAGATCGATGTCGGCCGGATCGACACCGCTCGCGCGCAGCCGATCGAGGAAGTCGCTGCCGCGCCGCCGATGCCAGGCCGGGATCTCCGGGATGTCCTTGTGCTCTCCGATGCAGGCGTCGATCAGCAGCGTTCGCCCGCCGGTTCGCACCACAAAACTCTGGATCGCGTGCTTCGCGATGTCCCGGGCGAGATCGATGAACACCGGCTCCAGTGTGTTCCGATGTGCCTCGATCAGGCCGCGATCGTATCCGGGCAGGAATTCAGACAGCGGAAGCCCGAAATCATCGTCGTCGACGATGACGTCGACCGTGGCGTCGCCGATCGCAAATCGCATGACCAGTCCTTCCCGGAGAACCGTGCATCTTGCCGCGCGGTCACTATGCAGGTTGGGAGCATCGATCGCAAGTTGCGTGGTTTGCCGACCGCGGTCAGACCATGCCGCTCAGCAGGCTGATCAGGCGGCCGCACTCGTCATCCGTGCCGACCGTGATGCGCAGGAAATCCTCGATCCGCGGCTTCTGGAAATGCCGAACCAGGACGCCGCGCTCGCGCAGTTTTGCGGCGAGATCCGCGCCGCGATGGGCGCCATGGCGGGCGAACACGAAATTCGCGTGCGACGGCAGCACGTCGAAGCCGAGCTCGGAGAGGCCGCGGACCAGCGCCTCGCGACTGGCGATGATGCGGTGCCGGGTCTCGTCAAACCACGCGTCGTCCTCGATCGCGGCGACTGCGCCTGCGATCGCGAAGCAATCCAGCGGATAGGAGTTGAAGCTGTCCTTGACGCGCTCCAGCGCCTCGATCAGCGGGCGCTGGCCGATGGCGAAGCCGACGCGCAGGCCCGCCAGCGCGCGCGACTTCGAGAGCGTCTGGATCACCAGGAGATTGTCGTGGCGCGCGACGAGCGGCACGGCGCTCTCGGCGCCGAAATCGACATAGGCCTCGTCGACCACCACGAGACGGTCGGGATGTTCGGTGACCAGCGCCTCGATCGCTGCACGCGGCAGCGCGATGCCGGTCGGCGCGTTGGGATTGCACAGCAGGATGGCGCTGCCGGGTCGCCGATAGTCGGCGAGGTTGATCCGCATCGCGGCATCGAGCGGGATCGTCTCGTAGCCGACACCATAGAGGCGACAATAGACCGGGTAGAAGCTGTAGGTGATGTCGGGGAACAGCAGCGGCCTGTCGTGCTTCAGCAGCGCCGGAAAGGCGTGCGCCAGCACCTCATCCGAACCGTTGCCGACGAACACCTCGTCTGCCGTGACGCCATAGCGCGCCGCGATCGCCTCGCGCAGCGCGGTCGCGCGCGGGTCCGGATAGAGCCGCAGCCGATCGGTGGTCGCCGTGATCGCCGCTACCGCGCGCGGCGACGGCGGGTAGGGATTCTCGTTGGTATTAAGCTTGATCAGGCCGTCGATCTTCGGCTGTTCGCCGGGCACGTAGGGCGACAGATTGTGGACGACCGAACTCCAGAAGCGACTCATGATCTCAGGTCCAGGGATGAATGCGGTCACAATACGGAAAACGAGGCGCTGATGAAAGCGCCTCGTTGTCCAGTCGCATTCTGATGTGGTTCGCGCGCGCGACCTACCAGGTCGCCGTGCCCTTCATGGTGGGCTGGCCCTCGGCATTCGCGGTCCACAGCTCCAGGCCGCCATCCTTGTCGTTGGCGTTGATCGAGAACTCGCTGCCCTCGAACAGTGGCTGCACGCCGCGATAGCTGAGCTTCTTCGGCGGCTTGCTGCCACGGAGTTTCGCCGCGAGCTCGACGATGAAGGAGGCCTGCAGCGGGCCGTGGAAGATCAGGCCCGGATAGCCCTCGACCTTGGTGACGTAGTCGCGGTCGTAGTGGATGCGATGGCCGTTGAAGGTCAGCGCCGAATAGCGAAACAGCAGCACCGGATCGGAGACGTGGCTCTCGCGATGCTGCGCGACCGGGGGAGGCGGCGGTGCCTTGGCCGGCGCCGAACTCTGCGTGGTCGTCATCTCGCGATAGACGATGTCCTGCCGCTCGCGGACCGCAAGCCCGCGCGAGGTCGTCACCTCGTGATTGACCGAGACGAAGCACAGCGTGCCGGTCGAGCCCGATTTCACCGTGACGTCGGCAATCTTCGAGCTGCGCTTGGCTTCATCACCAATACGCAAGCTATCGAAGAATTCGAGCTCGCCGCCGGCCCACATCCGGCGCGGCAGAGGCACGGGCGGCAGGAAGCCGCCGCGGGTCGGGTGGCCGTCGGGGCCAAGCTGCGACATCGGAAACACCGGCTGCGCCAGGCACCAATGCGTGGTCCACGGCGCGGCGTCGCCGGCCTTCGGCTCGCCGATCTCCTGGAACAGCGTCGCGCGCAGCCCCATCACGAGATATTTGGTGACGACGTCGGAGGCCTCCGTGGTCTTGCCGATCCACTGGCGGAGATGATCGAGGTCGAGTTTATCGGTCATGATGGTGTTGCCCGGGCAGGAGGGATCTCAGGATCGTTTGATGCGCTCGCCGATCGCGGGCACCTTGCCGTAGTGCCTGTCCTCGCCGACCACGATCGCGGCCGGCGCCGGATAGCTGACCTTGCCGTTCGGTGTGTCGACCTCGATGCGGCGCAGATGCGGGTGCCTGGCGAGGTCGTCCATGCTGTTGACCTCGGCAAAGGCGATGTCGGCCTCGGCGAGCTTCGCCAGCAAGTCCTCGCGCGTGAGCCTGCCGAAGCTGTCGCTGACGATCTGGTCGGTCACCGCGCGGTTGCGCACGCGCCCGACCATGTTGGCAAAGCGCGGATCGTCGGGCAGGCCGGGCTGGCCCAGCACCTTGGCGCACAGCGTCTTCCACTCGCGCTCGCTCTGGATCGAGATCAGGATTTCCTTGCCGTCCTTCGAGCGGAACACGCCGTAAGGCGCGATCGAGGGATGGGCGAGGCCGATGCGTTTGGGCGACTTGCCGTCCTCGGCATTGAGCAGCGGCACGGTGAGCCAGTCGGCCATCACGTCGAACATCGAGATCCGGATATCGGCGCCCTGGCCGGTATGGCCGCGACCGATCAATGCTTCGAGAATGGACGCATGCGCGGTGGCGCCGGTCGCGACATCGACGATCGACATGCCGACGCGCGAGGCGCCCTCGGGACCGCCGGTGATCGAGGCGAGGCCGCTCTCGGCCTGGATCAGCAGGTCATAGGCCTTGCGGTCGGCGTACGGGCCGGTGTCGCCATAGCCGGTGATCGTGCACATGATCAGCTTCGGGTAGGCCTTGCGCAGCCGCTCGCGCGAGAAGCCGAGCTTGTCCATCGAGCCCGGCTTCAAATTCTGCAGCAGCACGTCGGCGCCCGCGATCAGCTCTTCGAGCTGCGCGCGGCCTTCCTTGGTGGCGAGATCGACCACCGCGGAATCCTTGCCGCGGTTGAGCCAGACGAAATAGCTGCTCTGGCCCTTCGCCGCGGCGTCGTAGCCGCGGGCGAAATCGCCCTCGGGCCGCTCGATCTTGATGACATGGGCGCCGGCATCGGCCAGGCGCGACGAGCAGAACGGCGCAGCAACGGCCTGTTCGACGGCGATGACGGTCAATCCCTCAAGCGGCAGCATGATCTGAGAACTCAGTAGGAGCGGGGCATGCCGAGCACGTGCTCGGCGACGAAGGAGAGGATCAGGTTGGTCGAGATCGGCGCCACCTGATAGAGCCGCGTCTCGCGGAACTTGCGTTCGACGTCGTACTCCTCGGCGAAGCCGAAGCCGCCATGGGTCTGCACGCAGGCATTGGCCGCTTCCCAGGACGCATCCGCAGCCAGCATCTTGGCCATGTTGGCCTCGGCGCCGCAATCGAGCCCGGCCTCATATTTACGGGTCGCTTCCTTCACCATCAATTCGGCCGCGCGCATCGAGGCGTAGGCCTTCGCGATCGGAAACTGGATGCCTTGGTTCTGGCCGATCGGCCGGCCGAACACGCTGCGCTCCTTGGCGTAGTTGGTCGCCTTCTGGATGAACCACTTGGCATCGCCGACGCACTCGGCCGCGATCAGGATGCGCTCGGCATTCATGCCGGACAGGATGTAGCGAAAGCCCTTGCCTTCCTCGCCGATCAGATTCTCCGCCGGCACCTTCATGTCGGTGAAGAACACTTCGGTGGTGGCGTGGTTCATCATGGTGCGGATCGGGCGGATCTCCAGACCCTTGCCCTTCACCTCGCGCATGTCGACGATGAACACCGAGAGCCCGTCGGTGCGCTTCTTCGACTGCTCCTTCGGCGTGGTTCGCGCCAGCAGCACCATCAGGTCGGAATATTCGGCGCGGCTGGTCCAGATCTTCTGGCCGTTGACGACGTAGTGGTCGCCCTCGCGGCGGGCGAAGGTCTTCAGCGACGAGGTATCGGTGCCGCTGGTCGGCTCGGTGACGCCGAACGCCTGCAGTCGCAATTCGCCGGTCGCGACCTTCGGCAGATATTTCGCCTTCTGCGCGTCGTTGCCGTGCCGCAGCACGGTGCCCATCGTGTACATCTGGGCGTGGCAGCCGCCGCCGTTGCAGCCGGCGCGCTGGATCTCTTCCAGGATCGCCGCCGCAGCCGACAGCTTCAGGCCCGCGCCGCCATACTCCTCGGGGATCAGCACCGAGAGATAGCCGGCCTCAGTCAGCGCGTCGACGAACTCCTTCGGATAGGCCATCTGGCGGTCGAGCTTGCGCCAGTATTCGCCGGGAAACTGCGCGCAGAGCTTTGCGACGGCGTCGCGGATGTCGGTGTGGTCGTCGGTGTGCTGTTCGTGTGCGGTCATGATTTCGTTTTGCCGAGAGGTTGCGCCAGAGCGTTTTCGGGCGAAGCGGAAGCCGGTTCGCGTGAGGAAAACGCCCGCTGTTGTGGGGTCCCGGTAAACTCCCTATGCTGTTTTGTTATAGCGTATGAACCTGCCTTCCAGGATTGGCAAGTATGGATTTCCGCCAGCTTAGGACCTTTGCGTGCGTCGCGGAACTCGGGAGTCTGAGCAAGGCATCCGATACCTTGAGGGTCGCGCAGCCGGCGCTGAGCCGGCAGATCAAGCTGCTGGAGCACGAGCTGCGCACCGAATTGTTCACGCGCAACGGCCGCGGCATGGTGCTGACCGATGCCGGACGGCTGCTGCTGGCGCGCACCGGCGGTATCGTGCGCCAGATCGACCAGATCCGCGACGACATCCAGTCCGCGGGCGGCGCGCCGTCCGGGCGGGTCGTGCTCGGGCTGGTGCCGACGGTGAGCTGCGTGATCTCGGCGCGGCTGGCGCGGCGTACGGTGGAACGCTATCCCGGCATTTCGCTCTGCATCGTCGAAAGCTACAGCGGCCATCTGATCGAGTGGCTGCACCGCGGCGAGATGGACCTTGCGGTGATCTACGGCCCGTCGGTCGATCTGCATTTGGCGGTGCAGAGCCTCGGCCGCGATAGCATCGTCGCGGTCGGCCCGCGCGGCAGCGGGCTGAAGCAGAAGAAGCAGGTCGATATCGGCTGGCTGCTGCGCCAGCGCCTGGTGCTGCCAAGTCATTCGCACGGGCTCCGCGCCATGATCGAGCATGCGGCGGCGAAGAAGAAGGTCACGCTCGACGTCAAGCTCGAGGCGGATTCGTTCCGGGTGCTGACGAGCCTGGTGGAGGAGGGGCTCGGATACACCATGCTGCCGCCGTCCTCGGTGCGCGGCGAGGTCGCCGACGGCCGACTGGAGACCGCGCCGATCGCGCGGCCAGCGCCGCGGCGCGAGCTGACCCTAGCCTCGCCGGTCGAGCATCCCGGCTCGAATGCGATCACACTGATCGCCAAATTGCTGCGCGACGAGGTCACCGCGTGCCGCGCCGAGGGGCTCTGGGATATCCAGCTCGCCTGAGCGCGGCTTCGCATCATCTCACCTGGAAACCGAGATGACCGCGGAAGCGGTTCTTGAGATAGGTGCCGTCGCGCGGCGGCAGCGCGCGCTCGACCTCGCCGGCTGCGATGCGGATCCGCGCCAGCCGCGGGCCGCCAGCGAGATCGCGCAAGCTATTCCGGAAGCGTTCGATGCCGGCCATGTCGGCGATGTCGGAGACATTGCGGATGCCCGCGCCGCTAGCGATCACCTCGAGCTTCGCCCCCAAGCCGGAATGGCTGAGCTGCATCCCGGTCTCGCCGAAATGGCCGTTGTCGAGCACCGCGATCGAGAGATTGCCGGGCTGCTTGGTGGCGATGGTCAAGAGGCTGCCGATGCCCATCAGCTGCTCGCCGTCGCCGGTGACAACAAGCACCGGGCGCTTCGGCTGCGCCAGCGCGAGGCCGAGCCCGACCATCGCGGCGCCGCCCATCGCGCCCCAGAGATAGAAATTGCCGGGGTGCTCGCCGGCGTCGAACAGATCGTAGGACGAGGAGCCGAGCCCGGAGATCACGAGCAAATCGCCGCGGTCGGCGAGCAGCGCCTTCACGGCGGTGCGGCGATCGAGAGTGCCTGTTGGCGCTGACATCAATGCGTCTCCTTCGTCCACTTCTTGCGGCCGATCATCCGTTGCGAGATCAGCACCGCGACTTGCTGGTCGCCGTCATAGGCGAGCGAGGCAGCGGCCGAGATCACCTCCTCGGTGTCGTCGGGGTTCTCGAGCCGCAGCACGGTGGCGCCCATGATCTCGAAGGCCTGCGGCGTCGCGCGGCCCATCGGGATCTGCCAGGGATTGAACTCGGCCCATTCGCCGCGCATCGTCACCAGCGTCAGCAGCGGGAAGCGGCAGCTCGCCATCAGCGACAGCATGTTGACGCAATTGCCGACGCCGCTCGATTGCATCAACAGCACCGCGCGATCGCCGCCGAGCCAGGCGCCGGCGGACAACGCGACGCCCTCTTCCTCGGTGGTCAGTACCGTGGTCTTGATGTCGGCATCGGCGTGCGACAGCTTGATCAGCTTGGAATGTCCGGCGTCGGGAACGTAGGACACCTGCGCCACGCTAAAATCCTTCAGCGTGCGGTAGATCGCAACCGGCCAGTCCTGGCTGGTCGCGCTGTCCTGGTGGGTGGCAATCTGGTCCATCATGGCCTCGGCTAGAGCGCTTTCAAGCGAAGGGGGTATCGGTTCGCGTGAAGAAAACGCGTCAAACAAGGGACGCGCATTGGCGCGTCCTCACCAAGAGCATTAGCGTGCGAACGGACCTGGCTCTCTTCGCATCTGTCTTGCGCAGCTATGCCGGAATTCTATAGCACACGCCAAAGTGAACGAATGGCGGCTGGAGCAACTGCGTCTTTTGGCCGGATCGGCAACGGCCGCATTGCAGCCTAAACCCGGCTTCCTATGTGTCAGGGCGCAGATAGTGGCAGTGCCGGGCCGCAAGGCAAGGCTTCATTTCAAGCCTTCATTTTGGGGCTTATTGATATTTCAGTCGCATTTTCAGGTATCGGAGCATGATTGTCCGAGATCGATTTCGTGGCCTCTTTCCCAAATATTTTCTCGCGCTCTTTCTGGCCGTCGCGTTTCCGCTTGTGATCAATGGGACGATTGAAGCCTGGTTCGGTTACCGCGATCAGCGCGCGAGGCTCGACCAACTGCTCGGCGTTCAGGCGACGTCCGCTGCCGCTGAAATACATAACTTCATCTCCGACATAGCAAGCCAGCTTGGCTGGCTGGTCCAACAGCCATGGTCCGACGAGGTGGACGAGGAGCGGCGGACCGATGCCTTACGTCTGTTTCGCCAAGCGCCTGCCATCGTCAGCGTGACACTCATCGACAACAATGGATTGGAGCGCCTCCACGTCTCGCGGGTCGGCCTCAATCGCATTGAAAGCCGTACCGACCGCTCGGCTGAACCTGCGCTGGTCGGTGCTCACGCGCGCCAGGTCTGGTTCAGCGATGTCAGCTATAACCGAGGCTCAGAACCCTATTTGACGATTGCGCTGGTGGGTAACCGGTCCGCGGTCGGCGCAGTCATCGCCGAAGTCAATCTCAAGCTGATCTGGGATGTCGTCTCGGCGATCAAGGTCGGAGAGACCGGCCTTGCCTTTGTCCTGGACCGGCCGGGCCGTCTCATCGCCCATCCTGACATCAGCCTCGTCCTCCGCGGCGTGGAGGAGACGACTTCGCAGCCATTTCGCGCCATACGCGACGCGATCGGCCCCAGAGCCGGTTTTGCAACGAGCCGTGACGCACAGGGGCGTCAAGTTGCTGCCAGTGAGGCTCCTGTGGCGGGGCCCGATTGGACCGTTGTGGTGGCACAGCCGCTCTCCGAGGCTTACGCCCCGATCTACGCCGCGTTGCGGCGGACCACAGTGCTTCTCGCAGGCAGCACCATATTCGCAGGACTTCTCGCCTATGCGTTTGCGCACCGGATGATGGAGCCGATCAAGCTGCTTGAGGAAGGGACGGAACGGATCGGCGCCGGGTCCTTCGAGCACCGCATTTCGATTCAGACCGGAGACGAGTTTCAGCGGCTCGCAAACAGCTTCAACAGGATGGCCGGTGAGCTTGCGCTTGCACAGCAACACCAGGAGCGTATCGCGAAGCTCAAGCGGTTTCTCGCGCCTCAGGTCGCCGATCTCGTCGATCGGACCGGTGACGACAGCGTGCTGGATGGCCGCCGTACCGATGTCGTCGTGGTGTTCTGCGATTTGCGAGGGTTCACCGCGTTTTCCGCGGGCGTCGCACCTGAGGAAGTCATGAGCGTGCTGTCCGAATACTATGAGGTTCTGGGCAGGGTCATTGCGCAGTTTGAAGCGACGCTCATCAGCTTCTCCGGAGACGGGCTGATGGTGCTGGTGAACGCGCCCGTTCCGGTCGAGGAGCCTGCGTTGAGAGCCGTCGACCTTGCGATCGAAATGCAGAAGCGCGTGCAAGGGCTGATCGGCGGTTGGCGGTCGCGAGGCTACAATGTTGGCTTCGGAGTTGGGCTCGCCAGCGGACCGGCGACCGTCGGCCGGATCGGCTATGATGATCGGCTCGATTACACAGCCATTGGCAGCGTCGTAAATCTCGCGGCGCGCCTGTGCGCATCTGCCGCAGATGCGGAAATCCTGATGGATGCCGGCACCGCCGCCAGCGTGAGAGACAAGCGTGCCCTGGAGGATATCGGGAGCCGACAAATCAAGGGCTTCGACGAGGCAATTCCGGTATTTGGAATTTCCTGCGATGCGCTCTAGCCGAACCGAGCGGCGGTGCTCGGCGCAATCCACCGGCGACTGGCCTAGCATCGTGCGATATGCTGTGCCAGATGCGGAACGGCAGCGGGTTGGCAGCGCGTGAGTTACGCTCATTCCAGTGCAGCAACGTCGCACGGACGCTCCAGGCGGCGTGATTTCCTTCTGATGATGGCGGGTGCGGCCGCGTGGACCACATCCTCGCACGCGCAGAAGCCGTCTTTGCCGGTCATCGGCTATCTCTGCCCGGAATCGCCGGATCTGTTTGGCAGCCGGCTGAGGGCCTTTCACCAGGGACTTCGCGAAGCTGGCTTCTTCGAAGGCCAAAATGTTGCGATCGAGTACCGATGGGCCAACGGGCAATATGCAAGGCTTCCGGCATTGGCACGCGAATTGATCGAGCGCAATGTCGATCTGGTGGTTGCGCCCGGCGGCGCTCCTGTTGCGCTCGCCGCGAAAGCCGCCGGTGCCACCAAGACAATCGTCTTTGAGATGGGCGGCGATCCTGTTCAACTCGGTGTGGTGGACAGCCTGTCGCGGTCGGGAGGCAATATCACGGGAGTCTCGAGCCTGAGCGTCGATGTGTCGCCGAAGCGGCTCGAGTTGATGCACGAACTCCTGCCGGCGGCGACCACATTGGGAGTCGTTACCAACCCGACAAGTCCGACCGCGCCTTCACAATTGCAGAGGCTTCGCTCCGCTGCGGAAACCCTGGGAGTCCATCTGCAGATCATGAGTGCAAGCAAGGAAGATGAATTTGAAGCTGTATTCGCTTCCGTGGCGAAGGAGTCGGCGAACGCACTCGTTTTCACCTCCGATCCGTATTTCGCGTTTCGCAGTAAGCGATTGGCCGACCTCGCGATGGAATATGGCGTTCCAGCAATTACGCAAACCCGAGACTTCCCGATGGCCGGAGGGTTGATGAGCTACGGAGGAGATTTCATGCAGTCGCATCGGCGGACGGGCATCTACGCCGGCCGGGTGCTGAAGGGCGAAAAGCCGGCCGATCTTCCAGTGCAACTGGTGACCAAGGTCGAGTTCGTCATCAACCTGAAGACCGCCAAGCTGCTTGGCCGCGAATTCTCTGCTTCAGTCGTCAGCGGCGCAGACGAGGTGATCGAGTAAGCCACCATGGCCGAACAGGACGGCCGGACGGTCAGCCCCTGTTCGGCCTGGCAACGTCCGGTGTCACGCGTTCGGCTGCAGGAACGTGCCGTATTGCTTGCTCGCGACGACCGCGGCGGCGGCCTCTCCGATGACGCGCATCGCCGCCATCATCGGCCACGGCCCAAGGCTGACCCGGCGAACGCCGGCGCGGGCGAGCTCGCCGATTTCGGGAACGCCCCGCGTCACCATGATGTTGACCGGCAGCGGCGTCAGTTGAACGAGCCGCTCGATCAGCGCGAGGTCGGTGAGGCCCGGCACAAAAATGCCGTCGGCGCCGGCATCGGCATAGAGCTTCGCGCGCCGCACCGCTTCATCCAGGCATTGCTCCGGCGAGCCGAACTTCAGCAGAAACGGATCGGTTCGCGCATTGATGAAGAGACGAATGCCGAGCTGTTGCGCGGTGTCCCGCACCGCCCTGATCTTCGCGGCATGCTGCTCGGGATCGACGAGATGCCGCTTTCCGCCGGCAAGCCCGTCCTCGATATTGATGCCGATCGCGCCGGCCTTCAGGATCCTCGCAGCCGAATTCGCGGCGGCATCTGGAGTGTCGCCGTATCCCGCCTCCAAATCGATCGATACTGGAACAGAGACCGAAGCGGTCATCCGCGACACCAGGCCTTCCACGATGTCGAGCGGGGCATTTTCGCCGTCGGCAAAGCCGAGCGCGGACGCCACCGCGCCGCTGCTGGTCGCAATGGCCGGCGAGGTCTTGGCGATCGCCTTGGCGGTCGCGACATCCCAGGCGTTGAACAGGACCAGTGGATCGCCTGTCCTGTGAAGACCGTGAAACGTTTCGGCGTATTGCTGCTGTGTCGTGGCGTCCATTGCGCGCACTCCTGTTCAGAGAGAATTCGAAAGACTTCGTGACGTGGTCGCTGGTTGAAGCACGGCTGTTCAGCCGGCGGCGTGGGTCTTGAACCAGTCCATGATCAGGCCGGTGACCTCGGCCTCACGCTCGAGGTGCGGGAAGTGTCCGACATCGGGCAGAACAACGCGCTGATGGGGCCCCTTGAACAGCGGCTCTTCCTTCATCGAATACCGCACTGTCGGATCGTTGCCGCCATAGATCGTCAGCGTCGGCGTATGCATGTCGTTGATCGGCAGCCGGCCCGCAACTCCCGCATCGACCAGGCCGTTGTAGTATTTCAGCGCCGCCTTCATGGTGCCGGGCGAGCTGAGCGTCTCCTTGACCGAGCGGAGATGCGCGTCGTTCTCGAAGGCCGGCGACCACAACTTCCAAAGGTAGTCGACAAACGGAAGTCCCTCGATGTTGACCGCCGAGTGAGCGCCAGGCACCGTAAAGAAATAGACATGGAAGACCGATCGAACGGCATCGGGATCGCTCCTGAGGCTCGCGATTGTGATCGGGTGCGCGGTGTTCATGACAACCGCAGCCTTGATCGCCGACGGCGCCGTGGCCAGCACCTGGAATGTCGACGTGCCGCCCCAATCCATGCCGACGACACGCGCTTGTCCGTCGTCACTCAGCGCCGCGATCAGCGCTTCGAGATCCTGGCCCAGCGCAATCGGATCGAAGATGCCGTCGGCCGGAATCTCGGTCGGCGCATAGCCGCGCAGGAACGGCGCGACCGCGCGATACCCGGCATCCGCGAACACCTGCAGCTGCTTGCGATACGACCAGGCATTGTCGGGAAAGCCGTGCAGGAACATCACGAGCGGTCCGCTGCCCTGTTCGAGATAGGCAAACCGCACACCGTTGGCGTGGACGTATTTCAGGGTGGGCTCGCTGCCGGCGGCGTCAGGCGTGGCCAATGCGGCGCATCGGATCGTCATCGTTCTCTCCATTCTTCGTCGTTTTTGCTCTCCCGGATAAATATGTGCGTAGCGCACATATCTGGTCAAGTTGTTTTTTGTGCGTAGCGCACATATTATTCCCCGCATGGAAAACGGAATCGCCAATCTGCTGGGCGCGCTGTCGCTCGCCGTCATGGATCGGATCGAGCTGGGCGCACGCGAGGTGGTCGGCCGCGGCGGCGAGACGCCCGCGGCCCTCATCGTCATCGGCTATGGCCAGGGCATGACCAACGACAAGCTGAGGCGGATCCTCGGCCTGTCGCATTCCGGAACGGTCCGGCTGGTCGATCGTCTGGTTTCGGACCGGCTGGTCGAACGCCGTCCGGGCAAGGACGGCCGCGAGGTCGCCTTGCATCTGACGGCGACCGGCGCTGCATCCCGGAACGAGCTGCTGGCGTCGCGGATATCAGCCGTCACGTCGCTGCTCGACGTGCTGTCGTCGGCTGAACGAAAACAGCTCGCAACGTTGATCCGCGAGCTGCTGGCAAGGCAGGATACATCCGAGATGGATCGCTTCACGATCTGCCGGATGTGCGACGACCGGGTCTGCACCAATTGCCCGTTGCCGACCAACAAGGGTCAGCACGCGCGCTAGTAGGTGACAAGACTAGCGCGAATAGGGCGAAGCTCAGCCCGGAATCCGCACCGGCAGGTTCTCGATGCCGCGGACGAAGCTGGAATAGACCCGCTTCGGCTCGCCGACCACCTCGATGCGGTCGAAGCGCTTCAGCATCTCTTGCCAGACGATCTTGAGCTGCAGTTCGGCGAGCCGCATGCCGACGCAGCGGTGAATGCCGAAGCCGAACGACAGATGGATGCGCGGCCGGGCGCGATCGATGATGAACTCGTCGGGACGGTCGATCACCTCGTCGTCGCGGTTGCCGGAGACGTACCACATCACGACGCGGTCGCCCTTCCTGATCGTCTTGCCGCCGACCTCAGTGTCTTGCAGCGCGGTGCGCCGCATATGTGCGAGCGGCGTCTGCCAGCGGATCACCTCCGGCACCATGGTGTCGATCAGCGCGGGGTTCTCTTTCAGCTTCTGGAACTGGTCGGGATGCTCGTGCAGCGCCAGCACCGAGCCGCTCATGGTGTTGCGCGTGGTGTCGTTGCCGCCGACGATCAGCAGGATGATGTTGCCCATCAGATTGTCCGGGTCCATGTGCCGGGTGGCGTCGCTATGAGCCATCATCGACAGCAGGTCGTTCCTCGGCGGCCCGTTGACGCGCTCGTTCCAGAGCTTCGAGAAATAGGAGTAGCATTCGTCCATTTCCTGCCGCCGCTCTTCCGGCGAATTGACGATGCCGCTCTTCGGCAGCGCGGTGGAAACGTCGGACCAGCGCGTCAGCTTGCGCCGCTCTTCCCAGGGGAAGTCGAAAAGCGTCGCAAGCATCTGGGTGGTCAATTCGATCGAGACACGTTCGACGAAATTGAAGGTCTCGTTGCGCGGCAGATTGTCGAGCACGCTGGCCGAACGCTGACGGATCATCTTCGCCAGCTCGTCGAGATGGGTCGGCGTGAACATCGGCGACACGGTCTTGCGCTGATGGGCGTGCTTCGGCTGGTCCATCGCGATGAAGCTCGGATAGTCGTAGCCGGGCGGCACGTCGCGGATCGAGATGCCGCCGAGCGTGGAGTCCGAGGAGAAGATGCCGTGGCTGGTGTCCACATGCATGATGTCGTTGTACTTCACGACAGACCAATAGGGCTCGATCGGCGAATTGGTGCAGTAATGCACCGGCTCTTCCTTGCGCAGCCGCTCGAACCACGGCCACAACGTGTCGTTCTGGAACAGCCGCGGCGCGCCGGGATGAAAATCCTTGAGCGGCGTCGCATAGGCTTCCTCGCGGGCGAGGCGCTGCAACTCGGCCTTGTCGGCACGGATGGCGGTTTGGACGTTCATGATTCTTGATCCCGGTTGGCTGGCGAGGCCTCAGGCGGCGATGCGCACTGGCAGCGTCTCGTAGCCCTTGATGAAGCTGGAATACACCCGCTGCGGCTCCTCCACCACCTCGATCGTGTCGAAGCGCTTGAGGATCTCCTCCCAGATGATCTTGAGCTGCAGCTCGGCGAGACGCAGGCCGACGCAGCGGTGGATGCCGAAGCCGAACGAGATGTGGGTGCGCGGCCGGGCGCGGTCGATCAGGAACTCGTAGGGCTTCTCGATCGCCTCTTCGTCGCGGTTGCCCGAGACGTACCACATCACGACCTTGTCGCCCTTCTTGATCTGGCGGCCGCGGAACTCGAAGTCGGCGAGCGCGGTGCGCCGCATATGGGCCAGCGGCGTCTGCCAGCGGATCACCTCGGGCACGAAACTGTCGATCAGCGCCGGATTCTCCTTAAGCTTGCGGTACTGCTCCGGATGCTTGCTGAGCGCGTAGATGCTGCCGGATAGCGTGTTGCGGGTGGTGTCGTTGCCGCCGACGATCAACAGGATCAAATTGCCGAGGAAATTCTTCGGATCCATGTTCCGCGTGGCGTCGCTGTGCGCCATCATCGAGAGCAGGTCGCTCTTCGGCGGCTGGTCGGCGCGCTCCTTCCACAGCCTTGCGAAATAGGTCGCGCATTCCATCAGTTCGGCCTGTCGCTCGTCCTCGGTAGCGACGAGGCCGCCGGCGCCGGGCAGGGTGGTCGCAACATCGGACCAGCGGGTCAGCTTGCGGCGGTCTTCCCACGGGAAGTCGAACAGCACCGCGAGCATCTGCGTGGTCAGCTCGATCGAGACCTTGTCGACCCAGTCGAACACCTCGCCGCGCGGCAGGTTGTCGAGGCACTCGGTCGAGCGGTTGCGGATATTGGTCGCGAGCTCGTCAAGGTGCGTCGGCGTGAACATCGGCGCCACGGTCTTGCGCTGCGCCGAATGGCGCGGCTGGTCCATCGCGATGAAGCTTTCGCGGCGCAGGTCCGGCGGCACGTCGCGGATAGTGATGCCGCCGAGCGAGGCGGCCGAGGAGAACACCGAATGGTTGGTCTCGATGTCCATGATGTCGTTGTAGCGGGTGATCGACCAGTACGGACCGAACATCGAATCCTTGCAGTAATGCACCGGATCCTCGCGGCGCAGCCGGTCGAAATACGGCCAGAAGGTATCGGTCTTGAACAGCTCGGGATGGCCGGGATCGTAGTCCGCGAGCGGAAGCGTGTTGGCGCGTTCGCGTGCGGCATCCAGATTGGTGTCGTCGACCAGATCGATGGTCCCGTGCATGAGCGGCTCCTCAACCGTTTCGCGACCGGGGCATTGCCGGCGCGGCATGTTTTACCGAATTACATTCTCATTCCGCAGTTTGCGCAAGGGCTCTCAACGCGCATTTGGCCGCATTGATGTCAGGCCAAAGCGGCCGAATCCGGGCTTTTCCCGCGATGGACGGGCGGGGCGGCGGCCAACGCCGTTTGAAACGGCGTTTGATTTAATCGGCCGGTGCGGGCGCCGTCTGTTGGCTGGCGGGCTTTTCGCAGGGGTAGGTGTCCTGCATGCCCCAGAGCAGCAGGAGCGCGACCGCCACCTCGCCTTTCGCGGTCCGCTTGTCGGCCGACTTGAGCATGATCTCTTCGGTTTGTTCGCTGGTCAGCGCGAGGTCGCCCGGCATGCAGAACAGCAATCGGCCGCCATGCCGTGTCAGCCAGGCATTGGAAGCCATCAGGCCGCCCCTCACGCCGTCCAGGTACATATGATTAAAGATGCGAAAGTTCTCATTCTTCGGATTGCGATAGGAATCCAGCCGCACATCGACGGCAGCGGCGGGAGCTGCGGTCAGCGCCAAAGAGCACGCCGACAATATCCATTTGATCATCGCTGGGATTTCCTTGCTCCTGCGGCGGCCTTTCTGCCGTTCGGCCTGTCGGTTAAGTCGGCAAATTGCCGCTTTGGGTTCGAAGCTCGTGACCCGGGGGCGGGAAAGGGGCGGCAGTTCGGCTGGCGGCCGATCTCCAGCAGTCCCGTTAAGGCAACGCCAACCGCAACCGGCCAAATCCGGCGCCCGCGCACTCGACCTCCTGTGAAACCTGGATCACACTCGCAGCGACAAACCTGTGCTTTTGATGCGCAGAGATTGTCCCGTCCTGGAGCTACCCCGTGAACGACATGAGCTGGACCCCGCCGGGGCCGCCGCAGCTGCCCCCGCAACCGGTTCCGCCGCCGATGCCGGTGGCGTTTTCAGGGAGCCGGAACGAGTTCTTCCGCTTGGTCGCGCGCGGCGCAGGGCTCGAACTCGTCACGCTCGGCTTCTACCGGTTCTGGCTCACCACCGACATCCGCCGTCACCTCTGGTCGAACACCCTGATCGACGGCGATGGGCCGGAATATACCGGCCGCGGCAAGGAGCTCATGATCGGCTTTCTGGTCGCGCTGGCGATCCTGATGCCGATCTATCTCGGATACTTCCTGATCGGCATCGAGGCCGAGCATCTCAAGGCGTTCGCCTCGTTGCCGCTGGTTGCCTTCTTCTATCTGTTCGGCCAGTTCGCGATCTATCGCGCGCGGCGCTATCGGCTGACCCGCACGGTGTGGCGGGGCGTCCGCTTCTGGATGAGCGGCTCGGGCTGGATCTACGCGCTGAAGGCCTCGCTATGGGGCCTGCTGGTCGTGATCACGCTCGGCCTCGCGTTGCCATGGCGCGAGGCGGCGCTCGAGCGCTACAAGATGCGGCATTCCTATTACGGCGATCTTCAAGGCTCGTTCGAGGGCCGCGGCTGGGATTTCTTCAAGCGCGGCTGGTGGCTCTGGCCCCTGATGCCGTTCGCACTCGTCACCGTGTTCGGTCCGTTCGCCTATGCCGCGTTCAAGGCGATCGAGTGGCGCTGGTGGCTGTCGGGCATTCGCTTCGGCGAGGTCAGGCTGGAATCCACCATGCGCCGCAGCGCGCTGATCGGGCTGTACTGGAAGGTGATCGGCTGGGCCATGCTGCTCGGCACGCTGTTCTCGGCCTATCTCGCGCTCTGCATCTTCCTGGCCGCCAGCATCAACGGCTCCTCGATCGCGGACTTCTTTAGGACCGAGGCGTTTGCCAGGAGCATTCCCCTGATGGTCCTGCCCGGCATCGGCTATCTTGCCCTTGCGCTCGCGATGAATGTGGTGATGCGGGTCTATCTGATGCGCGATCTCTGGGTCCGGGTGCTGTCGTCGACCATCGTGCACAACATCGAGGCGGCGGCCAACGTCACCGCGCGCGGCGAGCTCGCCAATGCGCTCGGCGAAGGCTTTGCCGACGGCCTCGACGTCGCGGGATTCTAGCGCCATGGAAACCGATGTCAGCCAGGCCAATTCGGCGGCGCCGCCGGTCCCGGGCGCGGTGTTCTTCGACGGTGCATCGAGCCGCCGGCGTTTCGTCGCGCTCAAACTCTCCGATGCGCTGGACATCAGGGAAGACGGCAAGCTGCTCGCGCGCTGGGTGTTTGCCGACATCCGCCGCTCCGACAGCCCGTCCGGTCTGTTGCGGCTGAGCTGCCTGACTGCACCCAGTCTGGCGCGGCTCGAAATCCGCGACGCGCAGCTGATGGCGGCGCTGGTCGCGCGCTGCGACAGGCTCGAGCAGGATCTGCCGAACCGCAAGGGCGTCGCCGGCATCGTCGGCTGGTCGCTCGCGGCCGCAGTCTCGATCGTGCTGGTGGTGCTGTTCGGCGTGCCGCTCGCTGCCGAGCGGCTGACGCCGCTGGTGCCTGATTCCTTCGAACGCCGTCTCGGCGACGTCGCGGAGGCGCAGGTCAAGGTGGTGTTCGACGGCAAGCCGTGCAGCAACGTGGCAGGACAAGCGGCATTCGAGAAGCTGGTCGGCAAGCTGCGGGAGACCGCGGGCCTCGACAATTCGGTGCAGTCGGGCGTGCTGGCGACCTCGGTGCCGAACGCCTTCGCGCTGCCGGGCGGCAAGGTCTATCTGTTCGAGGGGCTATTGGAGAAGGCCGAGAACCCCGACGAGATCGCCGGCGTGCTGGCGCACGAGCTCGGCCATCTCCGCCATCGCGACAGCATGCGCGAACTGATCCACAATGGCGGCACCTCGTTCCTGATCGGGCTCTTGTTCGGCGACATCACCGGGTCCGGCGCGCTGGTGTTCGCCTCGCGCTCGCTGGTGACGTCGTCCTATTCGCGCGACGCCGAGACCAATGCCGACACCTTTGCGATCGAAACCATGCACAAGCTCGGCCGTCCGGCGAAGCCGACGGGTGAACTGATGTTCCGCGTCACCGGCAAGGAGGGCGGCAAGGGGCTCTCGCTGGTCTCCAGCCATCCGCTGACCGAGGACCGCCTCGCACGCATGGACAAGGCCGATGCCGCCGGCCCGGCCAACGGCCAGCCGCTGCTGTCATCAGCCGAATGGCAGGCGCTGAAGAGCATCTGCGGATCGGGCAAGGGCAAGGTGTGAAGCCAACGATTTTCGGAATTGGGATTTCGAGACTGGAGCAATTCCCATGCCGCGTAACGACGGATACTGGTTTCCCGCCAAGCGCTACGGCTGGGGCTGGGGACCTCCGAACAACTGGCAGGGCTGGTCGGTTCTGGCAGGATTCGTGGCGCTGGTCGCGGTCGGCGGCGCTGTGAACCTGCCGCAGTCTCCGGCGCGCTTCATCACCTATGTGGCTGTGCTCAGCATGTTGCTCTTCGCGGTGTGCTGGTGGAAAGGCGAGCCGCCGCGCTGGCGCTGGGGCGGCGACTGACCCATTTTCCAACCGCTACTTCACCAGCCTGAACTTGCCGCCCTCGACCTTGATCAGGAACGCCGACCGCTCGTCATAGCCATTGTGGTCGGTCGGGCTCATCGTCGAGAGGCCGTTGTTCAGGTAGACGTCCTTGCCGCGCTCGAGCTCGTCGCGCAGCGCGGCGCGGAATTCCGCCGTGCCGGGCTTGGCTGTCTTCAGCGCGCTTGCCGCGGCGCGCTTGAACAGCGTGACGGCGTCCCACAGATGGGCACCGAAGATGTTCGGCTTTTGCCCGTTGACCTTCTCGTAGGACGACACGAACTCGTCGCGCGCCTGGCGGAACGGATCGCCCGCCGGCAGATCGTCGGCGATCGTGAAAGCCTCGCCGGTGAAGATTGCGCCCTCGACATTGGCGCCGCCGAGCTTGATGAACTCCTCCGACGCAACGCCGTGGGTCTGGAAGATCTTGCCGGCGTAGCCGCGGCTGCGCAGCGCCTCCTGCGGCAGCACGGCAGGCGTGCCGGCGGACGCGATAAACACGGCCTCCGGGTTGGTCGCGATCACCTTCAGCGCCTGGCCCATCGCACTGGTGTCGGCGCGCGCATAGACCTCATGCGTCGTGACGGTGAGGCCGAGCGTGGGGGCCAGCCGCGACACCTCATTGTAGTAGCCTTCGCCATAGCCGTCAGACACGCCGATATAGCCGAGGGTCTTGATGCCGGATTTGGCGATGTATTTCAGGATCGCCGCCGCCATCAGGTCGTCATTGGGGACCACCTTGAACGCCCAGCGGCGGCGCTCGTCCATCGGCCGCACGATCGCGGTCGCGGCCGCGAGCGAGATGATCGGCGTCTTGGATTCGAAGGCGACGTCGAGCATCGGCATGGTCACGGGTGTCAGCGAGGAGCCGATCAGGATGTCGACGCCGTCCTGGATCACGAGGCGGCGGGCATTCTGCGTGCCCTTGGTCGGATCGGATTCGTCGTCGAGCGCGATATAGACCACCTTCTCGCCGCCGATCTCCTTCGGCAGCGCAGCGATGGTGCGCATCTGCGGCTGGCCGAGCGCCGAGCCCGGCCCGGATCCGGACACCACGACGCCGACCTTGATGTCGGCACGCGCGTCCGGCGCAACCAGCAGCGCGCCCGCGAGTACCCAGAGTCCGGCCATGGCCAGCTTCATTGCAATTCCTCCCAGCAGGTTCTTTTTGTGTCAGTGCGGCCGATGATAGCCGACCGGCGTCCGGTTTCGCATCATATTGATTCCGCCTGCTGCGTCTGTCCCCCTGATTGGGGACATCCGGGCGGCGCCTTGGAAGGGCGCGTGCCGCCAGGCCCGGATGGCCGCGCCACCAGCGGCTGCGGCGCACTTCTGAACCTCGCGTTTACCAATCCCGTAAAGGTCGCGGGAACCAGTTTCCCTAATCGGGCGGCAACGTCCTCCTGTTAATGAAGAGCGGGAAAAGGGAGTACGAACCATGTTCAGCATTGTTCGGATCCTCGTCTTGATCGCATCTCGGCATGCGGGATCCGTGGTTGCAGGCGTGCAGTTGGACGGCGCGCGCTCGTCGCAAGCGGTGCACGTCCATGATTGAGCATCATCAAATCGCGGCGGAGCACGCGCGCGCCATCTGCGAAGAGATCGGCGAGCGGCTGCGCTACGTGCTGCGCGGCGATTACGCCGATTTGCCGCCAAAGCTGCGCCAACTCGTCAACGAGCTCGCTCTGCAGGATTGCGAGGCGCCGTCGCTGGTGCCGGCAATGGCGGAGATGATTCGGCCGCTGGTCGCCGCAGCCTAGGATTTCAGCCTAGCTGTCGCCGAGGCCTGCTGCCTCTGCCTTGGGCGCTTCCGGCGGCGGCAGCAGCATAGCAAGCAAAATGAGCGCGATTCCCAAATCGATTGAAACGTCGGCGACGTTGAAGATCCAGACAAATCGAAGTTTCGAGGCATCGAACAGATCGACGACGGCACCCAATCGAAGACGGTCGATCGCATTTCCGGCGGCGCCGGCGCCGATCAAGGCGAATCCGAAGGCGTTGATGGTCGTGGTCGATCGCCACAGGATCAATCCAAGCAGGGCCGCCGCTGCGGCAAGGCCGACGGACGCAAGCACCCACCGCGACAACGCACCGTAGTCGGGAACGAGACCGAAAGCGTTGCTGCGATTGAACATGAGGGTGAGATCAACGGGGCCGCGCAGCTTGACGGTGGCGCCGGTTTCCAGCGATCGAAGGGCCCAATGCTTGGTCAGCTGATCCAGCGCCAGCATCGCAAGCGCGGCGCAGAACGCGGTGATGCGCGAGCTTCGATATCTTCTCACGAAACCGTCTCTCGCTCCGCTGCCGTCCACGCCGGGCAACAACCCCCAGCGTCACACCATAGTGTGACGGGCCGTAACGGCCAATATCTCCGACCGGTCCTGCTCAAGCTATCTTGCTGACTGTATCCTGCGGGCGATCACAGCTACTCGAATCGAAAGGCATCTTTCGCGGGATAACCCAAATTCACACCAATCTTCCAGGCGCCATCTATCTTGCTCAACAAATAGGTCCCGCCTGATCTGTTAAGCTCGCTACCGTCCGACTTGTAACGCACGTATGTACCACCTGTGATGGCATGCGTAGGGCCAAGGAGCTTCACTCCGAAATCAATCCACTCCGTCTTTGCATATCCCTGCTTGACCGCCGCTTCGCGATACTTCTTGTACCAATCCATCGCTTCATCCCTCGTCGAAAAGGCGGTGAAGCCCTGCGATCCTGCTATGACGAAGGGAATGCTGATGTCTTGTGCCACTGCAGCCATGTCGCCGCGGCTGTACGTCTCAAAATATTCATGCATCAGCTTGTCGATTGCGTTCCTCTCAGTGGCTGGATCAGTCGACTGAGCTCGCGCAGCAATCGGGATCGATATCAGCAATGCGGCAATTGCGAGTGTGATTTTCTCTACTAACGACGTCATGCCGTAGCCCTTTCCAAGGCGGCCGCGTTGATCAGAGGTACGTGAATAGCACGACTTGCCGGCTCAAAATCCAAGGTTATAAGGCCGACGATGCCTGGATGATTTGTTTCCGGCAATTCTCGACTACCGCTTCTAAGTAAGCTCAAACCGGGGAGCGCGGTTCTTCGAGCGTTCGCGTCACACGTTCTTCGCGACCTTGCGCGTTCGGGTCGCGCCGGCGCCGGCGATCGCCGGCTTGATATTCCACACCGCGCGCACGGCTGCGAAGGCGTGGGCGATCACCGGCTCCTGGCGGCGGGCGGCGAGGCAGGCGAAAGAGAGATCGCAGCTGAGTTTCACTTTGTCGGAGACCACGAACTGATGCGGGCGCGCCATCCGCGGCGCCAGCACGCTGTCGCGCGCGAGGGCGAGGCAGAGGCCGGATTCGACGAAGTCGATCATCGCCTCTTCCTGATCGGTGTAGCCGACCCGCTTCGGCAAGGCGCCGAGCGGACGGAAGATGTCGTCGAGCAGCCGGCGGTGGCCGGAATGCGGCGGTGTCGCGAGCCAGGGCAGTTCGGCGAGCTCGGCCCAGCCCTTGCCGATCACCCGGTCCCGCCAGCCGATCGGCGCGATCACGCGGTAGTGGTAGCTGAGCAGCGGCGCCAGCTGGTAGCGGCCGTCGGCGATGGTCCGTTCGGTGAAGCTCTGATGGAGCTGCTCCGGCGGCGTGGCGTCGACATAGTAGCCGACGTCGAGCTCGCCGCGGCCGACCTGCGCCAGCACGTCGTCGCTGACGCCATGGCGCAGAAACACTTCGGTGCGCTGCGAGGACATCGCAAGGCTGCGCACGAACGGCCCGAGCCGGGTGAATTCGGGGTCGAGGATGGTGCCGACGCGCAGCGTGCCGCGCTGCGCCTCGTTCAGCGAGTCCGCCATCGCCTTGAAGTCGGATGCCGCGGCCACCGCCCGGTGCGCCAGCGGCAGCAGCGCCGCGCCCGCCTCGGTCAGCGTGAAGCCGCTGGGTGTGCGGTTGAACAGCAGCAAGCCGGTGCTTTCCTCCAGCGCCTTCAGTTGCAGGCTGACCGCCGGCTGGGTCAGTTTCAGCATCGCTGCAGCGCGCGATACAGTGCCCTCACGGGCAACCGTGATGAAGCAACGCAAGGCCTGGGTACGGGGAAGCTCGGTCATTGTGTGAGCTTATAGCACACATTTCCTGCCGCGCATCCGACCTTGTCGCGTGATTATAATACAACCAATGCGAGAAATCAGGATGGCCGCCACGCAACCATGCCTGCGGTGCGCGCCCGCACCTCCGGAGAGGCAAGGCAGGTCGCGACCGCTTCAAAGCCGGGAGCACCGGGCACGGGCGTGACGCAGATCGGCCGGCTGTGATTGGCGGGGCACAGGATGATCGCTTCATCGTCGCCGACCGCGTCGAGGTCCAGGATCGCGCTGGAGCGTGTCAGGAAGAACAGCGGCCGCGCCTCGGGCCCGCGGCGGCGCAGATACGCGATCACGGCTTCCTGGCTGGCCGCATCGAGCCCGTGCTCGAGCATGTCGATCACCAGGATGGTGCCGCCGTCGGCCTCGAGTGCGGCGAGCAGGGTGGTCAGCGCCGCCGAGTCCACCGCGCCGTCGGCGAGGAGGCCGGCAAGACTGGCCTCGACCCTCGCCTTGTGCGCCGGGTCGGCAGCGAGCCGCGCGCGAACCGCCGCGCCGCCGTCGGCGGTGCGCTCCAGCCCCATGAAGCTGGCGTCGGGCAGCACTTCGGCGAGCCGCTGCGCGAGGCGCGTCTTGCCGCTGCCGAGCGGGCCGACGATGTAGTTCAGCAGCTTGATGTCGCGCAACTCGAAGCGCTCGCCGCCCCACGGCCACGGCAGATCGAACGCGATGCCGATCGCCGGCCGCGCCCTGACCGCTCCGATGAGATCGCTCGTCTCGGGCACCTTGCCGCGGCCGAGGTCGGCGCGCAGCTGGCGCACCCTGGCGATGCTGTCACCGGACTGGCGAATGCTCGCTTCGAGCGAGGCCTCGTGCGCCGCCAGCACGCGATCGAGGATGACGGCGTCGCCGCTCAGGATTCGCGCCACTTCATTGATGCTGAGGCCGAGCGCGCGGAGCGCGACGATCTCGGCGCCGCGCGCCATCTCGGCCACACCATAGGCACGCCATCCAGCCGGCGTGCGGCCGGGCGCGATCAGGCCGCGCTCCTCGTAGAGGCGCAGCGCTTTCGCCGATATCCCGAGCTGCCTTGCAGCTTCGGACGGGCTGAGGAAACGGGCAGCAGGAGCATTCATCGAATCACCTCGCATGGTCTGACCGCACCTCTATGGAGGCGGCCGCAGGGGCAAGGTCAAGGGGGAGGGAACCCTGCCGCTGGTGCGTCTCTTACGCGCGTGTTGCGCGAGAATGCGAAGCTGCGTCCTCATTCACAACTGTCATCGCCCGGCTCGACCGGGCGATCCAGTACGCCGCGGCTTCTCGGCTCAAGCACTGCTCTCTCTGGAATACTGGATCACCCGCATGCGCGGGTGATGACACCGAACAAGCTGTTTGACCGGTGGAGTCGAGACCTATCCTCATCGTCGTCCTGGCCTTCGCCAGGACGACAGCGGTGCTTCTGACGAGCACAATGCACCGATCGTAGCCACCCTCACTCCAGATGGTTCACCTTCGCCACCCAGGCGCGGACGTCGGTGAGCACTTCGGGCAGAGCGGCCTTGACCTCCTGCACGTTCATGCCGGGCTTGATGCGGGGGTCGTAGAGCAGGTTGAGCAGGTATTGGTCGTAGACGTCGAAAAAGCCCATCGAGACGCTGTCGTTGAACATGGTCCACGGCACGGTCGCAGTGTCGTTGATCGGGCCGAGCGACTGCAGCAGCTCCTCATAGGCGCAGTCGAGGAAGACGAAATCGCCATTGTCGACGGTCAGGATGACGTCGGAATGCTCGATCTCGTAGTTCTCGTTCTTGCGGAAGCCGGACAGGCATTGCGGGTCGAGCGAGGTGCGGATCTCCTTGGCGCGCTCCTGGCCGTAGAAGGTCGCGATGGTGCGATAGAGCTCGCGGTCGCGCACCAGCTTGACCACGACATTGGCCGCGTCGTTGTCCTCGGTCATCGCGATGTCGAGATGCTGTACCTTGGCTCGGATGTCGGCGATGACCTTGGCGAGCTGGACCTTGCGGTCGGCGCGGTTGCCGTCGGCGAACACGCGCACCGGTCTGTCGTATTTGCGGATGCGGTCGACTCGGCCGGCGAGATGATATTCGGCGCCGAACGCGGTTTTCAGAAAGCCCTCGAGGATCTCGGCGTCGGTAAAGACCTTCTTCTCGTTGCGCTGGCGCGAGGTGATGGCCGGAATCTCTGCACCCGTCGCCGGTACGATGGCGTCGGTGAGCGAGGGCGTGAGCGCCGCGGCGAGCAGCAGCAGGATCGGCGAGCAAGGTTGGCGCATTCGAACCACGCTGCCGCAATGCGCCCGGCAGCGCAAGGCAAGATCAGCGATCTTGCCGGATGGCAGCGCCTGGTTCCGTCGAAATCGACGCGATCAGTTCTTCACCACCACGGTGGCGCCGACCGAGACGCGATCATAGAGGTCCTTGACGTCCTCATTGGTCATGCGGAAGCAGCCCGACGAGACCGCCTGGCCGATCGTCTCGGGCTCGTTCGAGCCGTGGATGCGATACAGCGTCGAGCCGAGATACATCGCGCGCGCGCCGAGCGGGTTCTCGATGCCGCCGGCCATGTGGCGCGGCAGATCGGGGCGGCGACGCAGCATGTCCGACGGCGGCGTCCAGGACGGCCATTCCTTCTTCGCACTGATGCGATGGACACCGCCCCAGCGGAAGCCATCGCGGCCGACGCCGATGCCGTAGCGCAGCGCCTGGCCGTTGGCCAGCACCAGATAAAGCCGGCGCTCGGCGGTGTTCACCACGATGGTACCGGGGGCATAGTTGGTCTCGTAGTTGACAGTGGTGCGCGGGATCGGGCTGGCGCCGCCACCACCGAAGAAGCTCGGGGCTTCGGACTGGTAGCCCCGGGAGTCGAAGAGCTGGGCCTGGGCCTGGCCGGCACCTGCCAGGATCGTGAGCGCGGCAAACATCAAGGCAATCGGGCGCATCGTCATCGTCCTCGCGAACAATCAAATATGCAGCCAAAAAGGCCACAATCGCCGGCCTTTCGCAAGCGACGAAGCCGTGACTTTAAGCACTTTCGAGCAAGACGGTTTAAAAAGGCAACAGACCGGAAGCGATACCTGCATTGTCCCGCCAAACCTTTGACGAAGCGGACGAAGAATGGTTGATCTGGAGCGTTTTCCAGCGAAGTGGAAACCGGTTCGCGTCAAGAAACGCGACCAAACAAGGGATACCAGCATGGTCCGCTTCAATCGGATCATGCTCTGAAACGATCTCAAGAACATCTCGAAACGGGAGCGTGAGCATGAACGGTGCGGAAAGTCTGGTGCGGACGTTGGTCGCGGGCGGCGTGGACGTCTGCTTTACCAATCCGGGCACCTCGGAGATGCATTTCGTCGCAGCACTGGACAAGGTGCCCGGCATGCGCTGCGTGCTCGGCCTGTTCGAAGGTGTGGTGACCGGTGCGGCCGACGGCTATTTCCGCATGAAGGGAACGCCGGCCTCGACGCTGCTGCATCTCGGGCCCGGCCTTGCCAACGGCCTCGCCAATCTGCACAACGCCAAGAAGGCGCATTCCGGCATCGTCAACATCGTCGGCCAGCACGCCACCTATCACATCGAATACAACGCACCGCTGACATCAGACATCGAAGGCCTGGCACGGCCGATGTCGGCCTGGGTGCGCACCTCGCCGGACGCCAAGTCGGTCGCCCGTGATGGCGCCGCCGCAATCGCCGCGGCCAGCGGCGCACCGCCGCAGGTTGCGACCTTGATCCTGCCTGCCGACACCGCGTGGAACGAGGCCGACGGGGTGGCCCAGGTGCCTGTGGAATCGCAGCGCCGGAACTATTCGCCACAGGCCGTCGAGAGCGCCGCCAAGGTGCTGCGCAGCGGTGAACCGACATTGCTGCTGATGACCGGCAGCGCGGTGACAGAGCCGGGGCTGGCGCTGGCGGCGCAGATCGCCGGCAAGACCGGCTGCAAGGTCATGGGTCAGCTGGCGAGCCCGCGGATGGCGCGCGGGCGCGGGCGGTTTTCGATCGAGCGGGTGCCTTACGTGGTCGAGCTGGCGCTCGCGGCGCTGAAGGGCTTTCGGCACATCGTTCTTGTCGAAGCCAACGAACCCGTCGCGTTCTTCGCCTATCCGAACAAGCCGAGCCTGCTGAAGCCGGAGGGATGCGAGGTGCATCGCATGACCTCGAGCGGGGAGAATTCGGTGGCGGCGCTGCAGGCGCTGGCCTCGGCGGTTGGCGCCAAGCCGGCCGATGTGAAGCCGCAGGCTACCGTCGAACTGGTGAAGCCGACGGGTGCCTTGAACCACGCGTCGATCGCCCAGGCGATCGCGGCTGCGGTTCCTGACAATGCCATCCTGGTCGACGAATCCATCACGACCGGGCGCGGTTTCTTTCCGCTGACGGCGAGCGCCGCTCCGCACGACTGGATTCAGAACCTGGGCGGCTCGATCGGCTATTCGACGCCGGTCGCGACCGGCGCCGCGATCGCCTGTCCGGACCGCAAGGTGATCTGCATGGTCGGCGACGGCAGCGCGATGTACACGATCCAGTCGCTGTGGACGCAGGCGCGCGAAGGGCTCAACATCGTCACCATCGTGTTCGCCAATCGCATGTACCAGATCCTGCGCGGCGAGTTCGATGGCGTCGGCGCCGGCGAACCGGGCAAGCGGGCGCAGGACATGCTGAGGATCGACAGCCCGACGCTGGATTTCGTCGCGCTCGGCAAGAGCATGGGCGTGCCGGGCCGGGCGGTGACCACCGCGGACGAGTTCAACAAGGCCTTGGCGGAAGCCATCGCCGAGCCGGGCCCGCGGCTGATCGAAGTGCAGGTGTAGCAGCGCTGTTGCGGGGCCGCGGCCGAGAAGGATCCGGACCGGAACGGCCGCGTTAGCGCAAAGTGCGAAGCGGTTTTCCCTGCGACAAGCGCGATGCGTTTGCGCGGAGATCATGCTCAAACAAAAGAGCCAAAGCGCGATGATGGATCAACCAGACCTCATCGCGCTTTAGTCCAGTCGGAGGCGCCAATGCAGACCGAGCTGAACAAGGTGATCGCCGCGATCGAGGAATTCTACGCGCAGGAGACATTCCTGCTGGAGCGCGATCTCGGCGAGCGAACGCTCACTCACCGGCTGGCGGTCTATGTCGAGCGGCAGTTTCCCGGCTGGCAGATCGACTGCAACTATGATCGGCTCGGCGAGCGCACGCTGCGGCTGCCGCGTGGCTCGGGGAGCTCGACCGATGACCATCTCGGCAAGTCGATCTATCCCGATATCGTCGTGCATCAGCGCGACATCCCGAACAATCTGCTGGCCATTGAGCTGCGCAAGGACAGCAACCACCAGCCGCTCGAGCACGATCAACGCAAGCTGCAGGCGCTGACCGATCCGAATGTGTGGTTTGCCTATGCGATGGGCATTCTGGTGATCGTCGGACAGCACGGCGTGAGCTTTTCCGAAATCTATGCCGGCGGCGCCGTCGACAGCGCCACGTCGCGCTGGTTTGCGGCGCGGATACGCGAGAGCGGGCTCGCAGGCAGGCGCGACGGCGGCGCTCAGCATTAGGCCTGTCGATGAATCTTCCGACGCACCGCAGTGATAGCCCGTTTGGATCATGCGTTGCCGCTGCACGCGCGTCACAACAGAAGGTGCGGGAGGTGGAGCAATTTCTGGAGCTGGTGGTCAATTTTCAGAACGATCCAATGGCGGTGCGGATTATCGGCTCTGCGCCTCTTTCGCTCCCTCTCCCGCACTTGAATTCAGTTCTCACGGCCCCAACACTCACTGCCCCAAGCGGCCGGCGCATTTGATCGCGACGCGATGGGCGAGGCGGCATCCGCACCGAGACAGCAACAAAAAGGCCGCCTTCGGGCGGCCTTTTCCGTGATCGCCAGATTCGTGATCGGTGACCACGATTGTTTCTGTTTATTGCTTGGCCGCGTCGTCGCCGGTCGTGGCGGCGCCAGCCTTGGTGCCACCCTTGGCGCTCGATTTCTTGGCGGTCTTCGCTTTCTTCTTCGGCGCCATTTTGGTCGCCTCGCTCTTGGTCGCCGTGTCGCCGCTTTGCGCTGCGGGGGCCGGGCTGGCGGCCTTGTCCTGCGCGAGCGCGGTGGACGAGACGAAGGCAAGCGCCGTGGCGGCGAGGATCAGTGTTCGCATCGGATGGTTCTCCCAAGTTGGTTTCCGGCGCCCCTCAACGGGACAGAATGTCGCAGGTTCCGCGGCGGCGATCAGCAGTCCGTGAGCTGTGCGTGAACGGCGCAATCGGCGCGAAAGGGCCGGAACCGGGAACCTCGAGCCGCGTTATGTCGCTGGGCAGGAGTTCCGAGGAGAGACGCCATGCGCTGGCGGTCAATGACGGAAACCACCAATACGGTGCTCGACACCGCCCCCGAGGATACCTTCTACACGGTGGGCTGGACCATCAGCGGGCTGGCGACACTGGCTACCATCGTTGCGGTCTGGATGTTCGGGATCTGAGGGCAAGCGATCCGTGCAGGCAACCGGCTTGCCGGCGCCGGCGGGCGGTCGCGGCCTGCGCCGGTCAGCTATTTCCGCAAAATGGCCAGCGCTTCCCGGTAGAGCTGCGAGAAGCCGAGCAGGAGCGCACTCGACAGCAGGAACGTCGCGATGCTGTCATAATCGTCGGCCGTCGGCCAGGCGAACTCGAAATAGGGGGGCATGAACACCCACCACACGATCGGCACCGTGATGATGGTGGCAAAGGCGCCGGCCGGCGCGCCGCCCATCAGTCCGGCGATCAGGATCGCCGGCACGAAGGCCGCGAAATAGAACTGCATGCCGAAGCTTGCGAACATCTCCTGCGTCGCGGTGGCGAACACCACGGCCAGCAGGGCGACGACGAACGTCGACAATGACCAAGGCCGCAGCTTCAGAATGTAGTCGTTGCCCTTGCGCATCGGGACGTCCCGGCCTCCGCGAGTTCCGGGAAGGTAGCCGAGGAGGCCTGCAAACAAAACCCCGTACGACTCCGAGGGTCAGCGTTGTGCTCGGCACAGTGAAAAGGAACCGGCCCGGTCAAGCCGCCGCCGCATTGTCGCGCTTATTGCATTGCGGCAGGGCGATGGTGGGACGACACAATGCTGGAATTGCTGATTGTCGTGCTGGTCACCGGGATCGGCTTCGTATCGGGGTACGGCGTGCGCGAGCTGATCTCTCGCCGCAGACGGCGGTCTCCGCCGCGGGTTCAAGCGCCGACGGTCCGCGCCGCGAATGACGACATCTCCGCCCGCGGCTGGTATCGGCCGACCGTCACGCAATCCGCCGATCAAGCGACCCCGCCGCCCGACGAACTCGACGGCGCGGTTCGCGACCTGCTCGGCGAACTCGGCCGGCGCAACACCAAGCCGTCATCCGCCCCGCACCGCCGGCGGCAGTGAAGCCGCCGCTATCGTGTCGGCTACTTTGCATGGGGTTGTTTTCGACATTTTTGATGAGGCGGTCCCGAAGGGCGCCGGAATGTCGACAATCGTCCGCACCCGGCGGTTCAGGAAGGGGAATGGTGGACGCACAAGGGATCGAACCTTGGACCTCTCCCGTGTGAAGGGAACGCTCTCCCGCTGAGCTATGCGTCCGGGATCTGACGTACCAAGGGCCGTTGCCGGCCGATCGAAAATGGGCGCTTCGTCAGAGCGTGCGATTTACGAAGTGCCGGGTAGGGGTGTCAAGCCAAACCCTGCGGGAATCAGGCGCCTTGCTGGCGGGCGCGGGAGGCGTGTGACTGCAATGCCCGAATGCGTTCGGCGAGCGTGCCGCCGCCTTCGGGCATCCCGCTGCCCGGCGGGACGCCATTTGCGACGCCGTTGGCGGGCTTGGCGGCCGCCTTGGCCGGCACGGTCGGCTCCGCCGCCAGCATCGCCTCGATCGCCGAATTGGGGCCCTCGAGCTGGATCGCGAGCTTGGCCACCTCGGCGGCGATGTCGTTGATGCGCTCGCGCAGCAACGCGTTCTCCATCCGCTCGGTCGCCCAGGAGCTCTCGGCCTGCTGCTGGATCGCGTTGATGTCGCGCTGCAGTTTGCCGCGATCGTCGCGGGCGATGCGCAGCTGCTCCTCGACGGCAGCCTTCTCCTGGCGCAGCTTCTCGAGCACGGACGATTTGCCGCCGCTTGTCGCAGTGACCTCCTCGCGCAGCTCCTGCAGCGTCCGCTCGGCGGCGGCGTTGGCTTGCTTGAGCTGGCCGTTCTCGAACTCGCGCTCGGCGAGCAGTTTGCCCTGGGTCGCAAGCCTCGTCTCGAGGTCGGTGACGCGGTTGCCGAGCATCTCGGCTTCCTTGACCTGGGCGATCAGCTGGCGGTCGAGATCGGTGACCCGCTGGCTCAGATTCTCGACCCGGCCGCGCGCGTCGGTGAGATCGCGCGTTGCGGTTTCCGACTGGCTGCGCTCCTGGGTGAGGCGGGCTTCGGTTGCCGCGAACTCCCTGGCGGCATCGCCGACGCGGTTCTTCAACTCCTCGACCTGGGTCCGCACCGCGACCAGTTCGACCTGGCGGCTGTCCGCCGTCATCGCGCGATCGCTGAGCTCGGCATTGATCTTGCCAAGCTCGCTTTGCTTGTCGGTGAGCGCCTGCTCGGCGTTGCGCAACAGCTCGGTCTTGGCGGAAAACTCTTCCTCGGTGGCGCGAAGCTGCTCCTTCATCGCCTTCTCGCGGGCTTCCAGCGCGAAGATCGCGGCGTTCTTCTCGCCGAGCTCGATCTTCATGCGGTTGATCGCATCGGTCTTCTTGCCGAGCTCGGCGAGCTGGCTCGTGGTCTTGCTCTTGAGCTGGTCGACGCTCATCTCGAGCCGGCGGGCCGACATCGCGAACTCGGCGCGGAGCTGGTCCTTGTCGGCCTGGATCTCGGCCATCGACAGCGGGGTCGCCGCCTCCATGCGGCGCGTGGTCAGCCGCACCGCCCGGTTATGCACCAGCGGAACGATCATCAGGCCACACAGCATCGAGATCAGGAAACCGATCGCCGCGTACATGATCGGCTCGATCATGAAGGGTCACTCCAAAGAAAGCAGAAGGAAAGAAGGATTTGTTAATCACAATGCCACGGCGGGCCGGCCAAAGGCCAGCCCGTTCGCCGCGTTAACCTGAATCGCTAACCGTCCCGGAGCGCCCGGCGCAATCACCCGATCGGCGCAGCGACCTAGAACGGGTTCCAGGTCGCGCGCGGGGTGAATTTGAGATAGCCGACGCTGGCGCCGAGCCGCAAGCCGATGCCCGAGCGAATCGGGACCAGCACGATGTTGTTGGCGGTCAGCGCCGTCATGCCGAAGCCGCCGACGATGTAGGCCGAGCCGTCGATGCCGACGAAGCGCTGATAGATCGCCTGCGTCGAGGGCAGGTTGTAGACCAGCGTCATGGTGCGGGCGCCGTCGCCGCCCCAGTCGAAGCCGACCGAAGGACCCTGCCAATAGACCCGGAGGTCGCCGGCGTTCTTGGTGTAGAGCGTGCCTTCGCCATAGCGCAGCCCGGCCACGAAAGCACCGGAGCCTTCCTCGCCGAGCACGTAGCCGTTGGGCAGGCCCCATTGGCTGACCGCGCGCTCGATCACCGAGGCGAGCCCGCGCGAGACGTTGCCGAAGAACTTGTGTCCGGCGCCGACCAGTTCGTCGGGCCCGTAAGTATACGGTGTCGGCTCACGCTGCGGCGGCGGATATTGCGGTGGTGGGCCCTGCTGCGCGGACGCCCCTGCGCTCCAGCACATCAGCGCGGCGAACGCGACCGCGGCAAGGCGTGATGCGAAAGTCATAAAGAACCCCTGCTATCGAAATCCGGGCGTTGCCCTTTAACCTGATGCCAACAGGCACGGCTCTAGGTTGCGCCCAGTGTCCCCTCGACTCGGATGTTATCGGTATCAACTATGACGGCACAACGGCAGGAAAGATATGGATCGTGCCGGGGCATGGCCTTTTTCGGCCTGTTGGCGGGCATTTTGACGGCCATCGGGCCCTCTTTGCCTGTTCAGGCCACGACGACCGAGCGCGTGGTGACGAACCGCTACTCGGGCCTTGCGATCGAGGGATTCGATCCCGTCGCCTATTTCACCGATGCTGCGGCCACACAGGGGCGGCCGGAATACGAGGCCGCTGACAGCGGCGCGGTCTGGCGCTTCCGCAACGAAGGCAACCGCGCTTCGTTCGTCGCGCATCCTGAAATCTATGGCCCGCAGTTCGGCGGCTACGATCCGACCGATCTGGTGCGGGGTGTGACCTGCGCCGGCAATCCGCGATTCTGGGCCGTCGTCGGCAACAGGCTTTATCTGTTCAACCGGGAACATAGCCGCGATGCCTTCGCCGCCGATCCCGCGCGCTTCCTGAAGGAAGCCGCGGCGCGGTGGCCGGAGCTGGAAGAAAGTCTCGCGCAGTAATCATGCCGCCGCGGCTGGGTCGCCCCACGCGATGAATTCCGGCACCAGAAAGTCTTCGCGGCCCAACCCAAAATGCAATGGGCGCCCGTTCGAATCGGTCACCTTGCCGCCGGCCGCAACGACGACCGCGTGACCGGCCGCCACATCCCATTCCGACGTCGGCGAGAGGCGGGGATAGATATCGACCTCGCCCTCGGCGACACGGCCGAACTTGACAGCCGAGCCCAGCACGGCACGGACCGCGCCGCCGCGTTCGTCGATGAAGGCTTCGGTGCGTGCATCGCCGTGTGAGCGGCTGACCGCAACGGTCCAGGGCGCGCCGCGTGGCGGGCAGGGACGGCTCTTGATCGGCACCGCCTGCGAAACCGCGCCATTCTGCAGCGTCAATCGCTCCGCGCCCTTGCCGACGATGCCGCGCCAGATCAGCCCCAGCGCGGGCGCACCGACGATGCCGAGCAGTGGCATGCCCTGCGTGACCAGCGCCACATTGACGGTGAATTCGTTGCGGCCGGCGACGAACTCCTTGGTGCCGTCGAGCGGATCGATCAGGAAGAAACTGTCCTTGTAGGGCGGTGTCGCCAGATGAACGCGCTCCTCCGACAGCAGCGACACATGCGGCGTCAGCCGCGTCAGCCCTTCGACGATGATGTGGTCGGCGGCGAGATCGGCCTCGGTGACCGGCGATCCGTCACTCTTGCCGGTGACGTTCATGGCGGACCGGTTGACTGCAAGGATAGCCTCGCCGGCCTGGATCACCAGTTCGGTCAGCGATTCGAGCAGCGTGGCGGCAGCTTCGCAGCCGATCAGGGACGGCTGTGCCTTATTCATGGGCGGGTCTCATATCCTGTTTGTATTCCCTGAGATCACGATGCGATGCAAGGCATCGCATCGCGATCTCATCCCCTTGTTTGAGCATGATCTTTTCGGAAAACCGGTTTCCGCTGTTCCGGATCATGCTTTATCAGTCCCGCCGCAAGCTGGCAGCATCCGTCTGAGCGGTGTATCAAGCCCACAGGCATGCGTGATTCGCACTCCTCCCGCGGCGTGCGGCTTTCCAGGAAACAATTGATGTCTGGCACTTCGTCTCCCGGTCCCGCTCCCGATGCACTCGAACTCGCGGCGCTGTTGTGCTCGCGGGTCTGTCACGATCTCATCAGCCCGGTCGGCGCGATCGTCAATGGACTTGAGGTCCTTGACGACAATCCCAAGCCCGAAGACCGCGAGTTCGCGCTCGATCTGATCCGCAAGAGCGCCAAGACCGCTTCGGCGCGGCTGCAGTTCTGCCGGCTGGCGTTCGGTGCCGCGGGTTCCTCCGGCGCGCAGATCGACCTCGGCGATGCCCAGAACATGGCGAAGGGGCATATCGAGGACGGCAAGGTGACGCTGACCTGGAATTTGCCGCGGCTGCTGCTGCCCAAGAACCGGGTCAAGCTGCTGTTGAACATGCTGGTCATCGCGCAGCAGACCATCCCGCGCGGCGGCACGCTCACCATCGATCCGGTTGGCGAGGGTGAGACGATGAGCTTCCGCATCCTGGCCGCGGGCCTCCATGCGCGGGTGCCGCAGAACATCGTCGACCTGCTCAATGCAAGCTCGTCGAACACGGTCGATGCACATGCCGTGCAGCCGCATTACACGCGGCTGTTGGCTGATGCCTGCGGGTTGAAAGTGACGCTCGCGCTCGACGGCGACAAGGTCATTATCCTGGCGTCCTGAACGCGGCCGCGGGAACATCATTAAGCAAAGGTTACGACCGGCCGCGCGATTCGATCGTGCGGTCTTATCTCTTTGTTGATCCCGTTCTTTTCCAATTACTCAACCAAACTTAAACGCTTTGCGGAGAAGCTGACCTAAGTTCCGGCCGGCGCGTCGATGTCGCGCGCCGCAGCGTTTCGGCGTTTTTCGAAGGTTGGTTTCATGGACGATCTGTTGCGCGAGTTCCTGACGGAGAGCAGCGAGAGCCTGGATACGGTCGACAACCAGCTGGTGCAGTTCGAGCAGGATCCGAACAACGCGAAGATCCTGGACAACATTTTCCGCCTTGTGCACACCATCAAGGGGACCTGCGGCTTCCTCGGGCTGCCGCGGCTGGAAGCGCTGGCGCATGCCGGCGAGACCCTGATGGGCAAGTTCCGCGACGGCATGCCGGTGAAAGCGGAGGCCGTGACGCTGATCCTGTCCTCGATCGACCGCATCAAGGAGATCCTCGGCGGACTCGAGGCGACCGAGGCCGAGCCCGAGGGTAACGACCGCGATCTGATCGATCAGCTCGAGGCGATGGTCGAGCACGGCATGGCCGCGATGGCTGCCGGCGAGACTGCTGCTGAAGATATGCCAGTCGTTGAATCTCCATCCGTGCAGGCGGCAATGACCGAAGGCACGCTGGTGGTGCAGACGCTGGAGCGTCCGCTGCGTCCGGGCGAGGTCTCGCTCGACGAGCTCGAGCGCGCCTTCCGCGAGACCGAGACCGAACTGGCTGCACCGGCACCTGCGCCGGTCGCGAAGCCTGTCGCCGCAGCGCCTGCTGCCGAGCCGACGGAGGCTGCAAAGAAGCCGGCCCGCAAGGCCGCCGCCGAGGATGTTGTCCAGGAAGGCGACAAGATCGCCAACCAGTCGATCCGGGTCAATGTCGATACCCTCGAACACCTCATGACCATGGTCTCCGAGCTGGTGCTGACCCGCAACCAGCTGCTCGAGATCTCCAGGCGCAACGAGGACACCGAGTTCAAGGTGCCGCTGCAGCGGCTCTCCAACGTCACCGCCGAGCTGCAGGAAGGCGTCATGAAGACGCGGATGCAGCCGATCGGCAATGCCTGGCAGAAGCTGCCGCGCATCGTCCGCGATCTCTCCGGCGAACTCGGCAAGCAGATCGAGCTGGAGATGCACGGCGCCGACACCGAGCTCGACCGCCAGGTGCTCGACCTGATCAAGGATCCGTTGACGCACATGGTGCGCAACTCCGCCGATCATGGCCTGGAGACCACCGCCGAGCGGGTCGCTAGCGGCAAGCCCGAGCAGGGCACCATTCGCCTGTCCGCCTATCACGAAGGCGGCCACATCATCATCTGCATCGCCGACAATGGC
>NZ_BOVL01000060.1 GCF_019972155.1 Bradyrhizobium sp. RD5-C2
TTGCGACGGATTTCACAACCATTACCATCTAGGCGATCCCTTTGAACAACATCGACTCCCCCGCTGCGAAAACCGCGATCCCGGCGACCACCAGAGCGTTCAGGGTCGGCATCATCTCGGATACGCACGGCCTGTTGCGGCCGGAAGCGGCGCGTGCGCTGGCTGGCGTCGACCACATCATCCATGGCGGTGACATTGGTCAGGCCGGCATCATCACGGCGCTGCGTCGGATCGCGCCGGTCAC
>NZ_BOVL01000061.1 GCF_019972155.1 Bradyrhizobium sp. RD5-C2
GCCATGCTGCAGGGCCTGTTCGATACCTACCAGCTCGAACCTCCGGTCCTATTCAGCGAGCATGTCACCGGGGACGGGCAGCAGTTGTTCGAGCACGCTGCCAAGCTCAACTACGAGGGCATCATCTCCAAGCGGGCCGATGCTCCATACCGGTCGGAGCGGGGCGAGGCCTGGCTGAAGGTGAAGACGGTTCAGCGCGAGAAATTCCCGATCGTCGGCTTCGTCAAGGACCCCACTGGCGTGGCAGCCCTTTACCTTGGCAAGCAG
>NZ_BOVL01000062.1 GCF_019972155.1 Bradyrhizobium sp. RD5-C2
CGCCGGTTCTTCTCCTGGGCGCGCATGAGGACCAGCTGATCCCGCCGTTTTGCAAACCTCGCCAAGGCGTTGCGTGCAGGATCGGCGACCTGCTCGGGGGCGGGCTGCATGGCCCGCGCAAAGGCTGCCAGCATCCGCGCATCGATCGGATCGGTCTTGGCGAGCAGGC
>NZ_BOVL01000063.1 GCF_019972155.1 Bradyrhizobium sp. RD5-C2
AGAACCGGCGCAGCGAGGCCGACGATCGCGCCATGGCCGAACGCATTGGCCGCCTCATCGAGGTCCTCGACAGCGAGATCGCCGGGATCGAGGCCGACATCAGCGCATTGATTAAAGCCGAAGCGGAGATCGCGGACGATGCGAAGTTGATGCGTTCGCTGCCCGGCGT
>NZ_BOVL01000064.1 GCF_019972155.1 Bradyrhizobium sp. RD5-C2
CGCCGGTTCTTCTCCTGGGCGCGCATGAGGACCAGCTGATCCCGCCGTTTTGCAAGCCTCGCCAAGGCGTTGCGTGCAGGATCGACGACCTGCTCGGGGGCGGGCTGCATGGCCCGCGCAAAGGCTGCCAGCATCCGCGCATCGATCGGATCGGTCTTGGCGAGCAGGC
>NZ_BOVL01000065.1 GCF_019972155.1 Bradyrhizobium sp. RD5-C2
ATACGCGCTCTGGGACACGCAAGGTAACGGACATTGGGCCATCAACGGCGTCGTCCAGGCCACCAACGCCGAGATCGATGTTTCGGCGGCGAACCTGTCGCAGGTGAGCTACGTGTTCGGCCCCGGCGGTTCGACGCCCGATACGCTCTGGGTGAGGGCCAATGACGGC
>NZ_BOVL01000066.1 GCF_019972155.1 Bradyrhizobium sp. RD5-C2
ATCGATCGGATCGGTCTTGGCGAGCAGGCCGCTAGCCCGTGCAAAGTCGCGGGCACGGGCCGGGTTGATCCGTGCGAACTGGATCCCGGCCTGACGCAGCGCCTCGCGAAGCGCGAGGTCATAGATACCCGTCGCCTCGAAGACGACCAGCGCATCGCATTGCCAACGCGCCACCTGCTGT
>NZ_BOVL01000067.1:0-19235 GCF_019972155.1 Bradyrhizobium sp. RD5-C2
CAGCCGAGGTCAGGGTGTCGCCGGCCACTGTCAGCCGCATCCTTCGCCGCTTGGGATTAAGCCGGATACGCGATCTGGAGCCGGCCGAGCCGGTACGGCGCTATGAGCGCGAACAGCCCGGCGAACTCATCCATATCGACATCAAGAAGCTCGGCAGGTTCGTCAGACCAGGCCACCGCATCACGCATGACCGCCAGATGGGAGAAAGCCGTGGCGCCGGCCACGAGTTCGTCCACGTGGCGATCGACGATACATCGCGCCTGGCCTTCTCCCAGATCCGGCGGGATCAGAAAAGGAGAGCGCCGTCGCCTTCCTCAAGGAGGCCCTCACCTACTACCGCAGCCTCGGCATGAAGGTCACCGGCATCATGACCGACAACGGCTCCTGCTACCGCGCCAAGGCCTTCGCCAGAGCGTGCAGCAAGCTCGGCCTCAAGCACATCTTCACCAGGCCCTACAGGCCGCAAACAAACGGCAAGGCCGAACGCTTCATCCAAACAGTGCTGCGCGAGTGGGCCTACGCTCGCGCCTACGACACCTCAGACCAGCGCGCCAAAGACCTGCCAATCTGGCTTCATCACTACAACTGGCATCGCCCGCACGGTAGTCTGCAAGCCAAACCACCCATCAGCCGCCTCGGCCTTCCGATGGACGACCTCCTGAGATTCCACAGTTAGCGAAGCGTAACCCACCGTTCGCGCAACGACGGGAGAAGTGGTGGGTTACGCCTTCGCCTAACCCACCCTACGAATATCACTCGCTGATCTCGTTCAGCTCCTTGCCGGAATGCTCCGGCACGAACAGGTACACGCCGATTGCCATCGCGATCATCAGCACGGGGATGCAGAGGAACGACAGCGCGAACGAGCCGGTGTGCTGCTGGAGCGCGATCGAGACGAAGGGGAACAGCACGAAGCCGACGAAATAGGCGATCGCCCAGACCACGCCGTTGGCGGCGCCGCGGATCCGGGTCGGGAAGATTTCCGCCGTCAGCGTCGTGCTCGGGCCCCAGAAGCCGAGGAAGCCGAGACACCAGAGCAGCCCGAAGGTCCACAGCAACGCGCGGTCCTCGGAATAGACCCAGAGCGTCATGAAGATCGCGCCCTCGATCAAGGTGATAATGAAGGTGCGGCGGCGGCCGATCTTGTCGATCAGCCAGCCGACCAGGCACAGGCCAACGAAGCCGCACAGGCCGTAGAACACGTAGAACAGGCTGTATTCGGCGGTCGACCAATGCTTCTCGGTCGAGAGATAGAGCGGCATCCAGGCGCCGACCGTGCCGTAGATGCAGGTGCTGGCGCAGGCCACGAACAGCGCGACCAATGTCGAAGGCAGCACGTCGGGCATGAACACCTGGCGGATGCCGACCGACTTGGCCTTGCCGAACCAGGCACTGTCCTCGTTGTTGACGGTGCCGCCGCGCGCCAGCGTCTCGGAGATGCGCCGCTTGCGATCCTGCGACCGCACCCAATAGGGCGATTCCGGGCAAGTGGAGCGGATATAGATTGCGAGGAGCGCGATCACGCCGGGCACCATAACGGCGATGCGCCAGCCGAAATTGGCAGCCACGAGCCCGGTGATCGCGCCGGCGAGCGTGGCGCCGATGCACCAGGCCGAGCGGGTGATGCTGATGACGCGGCCGCGCAGCCGGGCCGGCCAGGTCTCCGCCACCAGCATCGAGCCGAGCGACCATTCGCCGTTCAGCGCGAAGAACAACAGCGAGCGCGCGATCACGAACACCGTAAAGGTCGGCGACAGCGCCGCGACCGGCATCAGGAGCGAGAACAGCGCGATGTTGACCGCGAGCAAGGTGCGGCGGCCGTAGCGGTCGGCAAGCCACGGCCAGAAATAGAGGCCGGCGATGCCGACGAACAGCGCGATCTGCATGCCGGAGCGGTATTCCGGCAAGCTCAGCTGGAATTCCTTGATCACCATCGGCGAGATCAGCGCGAAGATCACGCCGTCCATGCCGTCAAAGCCCCAGCCGAGCGCATTGGCGGTGGCGATGTGCCAATGGGTTTTCGTCAGCTCAGTGCTGCCGGCGACGGCGCGGTAGTTGGCGTATTGCAGGTGCTTCTGCTCGAGCGGGCCGACATCGCTGCCGGTATCGGTGACCGCAGGCGCGGCGCGCCCATCCGCCGTAATGCTGCTCATGATTGGCATCCCCACGACTGCCCGCGGCGAAGCTGCACCGCAATCTCAGGCTGAACCAATCGCACCATGGCAGCAAGCGAATTGCTCGCGGCAGCGCACCCGTCCATTCCGTTGAATGGAATGCGAAGCGCGACATGTACGGAGCGCGCACCAACCGGTTTCAGGAATCACAAAGAGTTATTTCCGGAAACCGGCCAGGAAACCTCCCGTAGCTCAGGCCAACGACGACGCACACAATCAACACGCGCCGTTGTTGCCCCTTCATCGCCGGCAGAGACCGAGCCGGCCGAATTACCCATCGGGAGACGAACCATGTCGAAGCGTATTGCCTATCTTGCCGCCGCTGCCTTCAGCGCGCTCGCGATCACCGCCACCGTCGTGGCGCCGGTCCGCGCCGAGGAAAAGACCGTGATGGTCGGCGGCGCCGCGATGTTCCCGTCGAAGAACATTATCCAGAACGCCGTCAATTCGAAGGATCACACCACCCTGGTCGCCGCAGTGAAGGCCGCCGGCCTGGTCGACACGCTGGAAGGCAAGGGTCCGTTCACGGTGTTCGCGCCGACCAACGCCGCGTTCGGCAAGCTGCCGGCCGGAACCGTCGACAATCTGGTCAAGCCCGAGAACAAGGCGACGCTGACCAAGATCCTCACCTACCATGTGGTGCCCGGCAAGCTCGAAGCCTCCGATCTCACCGACGGCAAGAAGCTGAAGACCGCCGAGGGCGAGGAACTGACCGTCAAGAAGCAGGACGGCAAGGTCTGGATCGTCGATGCCAAGGGCGGCACCTCGATGGTGACGATCTCCAACGTCAACCAGTCGAACGGCGTCATCCATGTGGTCGACACCGTGCTGATGCCGGCGACGTAACACCCGGCGACCCGATTTAGTCCCTGAACGCCTTACGAAATAGCGAGCCGGAGCCTCGCCCCGGCTCGCATTTTTGTGACCAGATGAAGTGGCGTATATTGAACTGATGATGCGCGCCGGCGTAACGGAACGCCGGTTCCCGGCGTATAAGCCGGTAACGACCACGAGCAGAGACATTCCATGACGAGCCTTGCCGTCAGTGACCACCAGGCAGAGACCGCGACGCCCGCGAAGGTGATCCAGCCGGTCTGGGTGCGGATGGTGCACTGGATCAACGCATTCGCGATGCTCCTGATGATCATGTCCGGCTGGCAGATCTACAACGCCTCGCCGCTGTTCGGATTCACCTTTTCGCGCAGCATCACGCTGGGTGGCTGGCTCGGCGGTGCGCTGCTCTGGCACTTCGCCGCGATGTGGCTGTTGATGGTCAACGGCCTGGTTTATCTGGCGCTCGGCTTCGCCACCGGCCGCTTCCGCAAGAAGCTGCTGCCTATCACCCCTGGCGGCGTGATTGCCGACACCAAGGCGGCGCTGACCTTCAAGCTGTCGCATGACGATCTCAGCAAGTACAATTCGGTGCAGAAGCTGCTCTACACCGGCATCATCACCGTCGGCGTGGTCATCGTGCTGTCCGGCCTGTCGATGTGGAAGCCGGTGCAGTTGCATTGGCTGGTCTCGCTGTTCGGCGGCTACGACATCGCCCGTTATGTCCACTTCACCTGCATGGCGCTGATCGTCGCCTTCCTGGTGATCCATGTCGCGCTCGCGCTGTTGGTGCCGAAAAGCCTGCGCGCCATGATCATCGGGCGCTAGGGCATGATCCCGAAAAGTGGAAACCGGTTTTCGGAGTTGATCATGCCCAAAAATGAGATTGAGAGGGTGTGATGGGTCGTCTCAGAAAACTCCTGATCCCCGGTGTCGACAAGAAGTTGCTGGTGCGCGATGCGGTGAAGACGATGCCGGAGCTGACGCGCCGCCGTTTCATCACGGCCGGCACCAGCCTCGGTGCGCTGACGCTGCTGACCGGCTGCGACGTGGTCGATTCGTCGTCGGCGGAGGAATTGCTGAAGAAGGTCTCGAAGTTCAACGACGCGGTGCAGGCCTGGATGTTCAATCCGGATGCGCTGGCGCCGACCTTCCCGGAGAGCATGATCACCAAGCCGTTTCCGTTCAATGCCTATTACGATCTCGACGATGCGCCGGAGATCGCAGGCGCGGACTGGAAGCTCGAGGTACGCGGGCTGGTCGAGAACAAGAAGTCGTGGACGCTCGACGAATTGTACAAGCTGCCGCAGGTCAAGCAGGTGACGCGCCACATCTGCGTCGAAGGCTGGAGCGCGATCGGCAGCTGGACCGGCACGCCCTTGCGCGATTTCCTCAAGCTCGTCGGCGCCGACACGCGTGCCAAATATGTCTGGTTCCAGTGCGCCGACAAGGACGGGTACAATTCACCCTTGGACATGCGCACCGCGCTGCATCCGCAGACCCAGATGACCTTCAAATTCGGCGACGCGATCCTGCCGCGCGCCTACGGCTTCCCGATGAAGATCCGGGTCCCGACCAAGCTCGGCTTCAAGAACCCGAAATACGTGCTCTCGATGGAAGTCACCAACGACTACAAGGGCGGCTATTGGGAAGACCAGGGCTACAACTCGTTCAGCGGGAGTTGACGCGAAGCGTCATTCCGGGATGGTCCGTAGGACCAGACCTCAGATGCGCAATTGCGGATCGGGGAATCTCGAGATTCCGGGTTCGATGCTAATGCATCGCCCCGGAATGACTCAGGGAGTCACCTTCCTCTGAAACGCCGACAGCACCGCGCCCAGCGCCAGCATCGCGGCCGAAACGTTTAGCGCAAATGACAGGCTGCCGACCGCGTCGGTGATCGCGCCGACGACGATCGGCCCGAGCGTCTGGCCGATGCCGAAGGCGATGGTCATCGCTGCAATCGCGGTCGGCCAGGCTTCCGGCGGGTAGTTGAGACGCACGAAGGCGGTGGTCGAGCCGACCACGGCGAAGAATGCGACGCCGAACACCAGCGCCGAGATCGCGAGCAGCAGCGGCGAATGCCCGAAGATCGGGAGAGCCGCGCCAAGTGCATTGACGCCGAGGATGATGGTGGTGGCGAGCCCGCCGCGGTCGAGCGCCAAAACCCGTCGCCAGACCCATGGTGTCACGAATGCACTGACGCCGATCAGGCTCCAGAACGCGCTCTGTGCACCCGCGCCGCCGCCGCCGTCACGGACATAGGCGATCATGAAGGTCATGTAAGCGATGTAGCCGGCGCCGAACAGGAAATAGGCGGCGAGGTAGATCAGGACCGGCCTCACAGCGAATTTGGTCCGCACAATACCGCCGGCGGCAGTATTGGCGTGCAAGGGCGCCAGCAGCAACGGCACCGTCGTGATCGCGGAGAGCAGGGTCATCGCCCACCACACGATCCACCATGAGCCGGCGCCAAAACCCTGCAGCACGAACGGCGCGATCAGGCCGGATGCCAGGATGCCGACGCCCGGTCCGGCATAGAACAGGCTGAGCAGGAAGTTGGCGCGTTCCGGCCGTGATTGCGCGATCGTTGCTGCGAGCGCGCCGCCGCCGACGAAGCCGATCGCGGCGGCGAAGCCGACCAGCAGGCGGGCGAAGCTCAGCACGGCGAAATTGCCGGAGAGGGCGCACAGCGCCAGCGACAGCGCGCAAGCCACCGTCGACCAGCGCACCGATGCGGCGAGCCCGAAGCGCTGGATCAGGCGCGAGGCGAACAGCGCCCCGACCAGGTAGCCGGCAGCATTGATCGTGTTCATGAAGCCGGCGGCCGAATAGGACCAGGCCAGCGAGTCGCGCATGTCGGGCAGCACCAGCGAATAGGCGAAACGGCCGATGCCGAGACCGACCGTCGGTGCGAGCGACAAAATAAGGATCAGCCGCGCGGGATGCGGGTAGGACGGGGAGGGGGCTCTCACAATTCACTCCGGCAACGGCGCCATTGTGGCAGGCCGCGCCGGTCCTGCCCAGCGCCACGGGCAGCAACACTGTCTTGCGTATCGGGCAATCAGGCGATCAGGACCAGCGCAACGCCGATCACGGTCAGCAGGGTTCCGGCGACGATCCGCGCGGTGATCTCGACATGCTTGAGCATGACAGCGCTCATCGTCACGGTCACCAGCGGGTAGATCGCGGCAAGCGGCGCCACCAGCGTGATCGGGCCGTTGCGGACCGCGGCGAACAGGCTGAGCGCGCTGAGCCCGTTGCTGATCCCGGTCAATGCAAACCAGAACCGGCCGTCACGCGGCGCGTGCACCAAGAAGCTGCCCTTGCGGACGCGCTGCACCGTCAGCACCACGATTGACGACATGATGTAACCGATCAGGCAGGCCCATAGCGGGCTCGGCCAGATCGCCAGCCCGAGCTTGGCAATCGGCGGCACGATGCCGCGCACCAGCGCGCTGGCAAGCGGCAGTAGCAGGGCCCAGCTCCGCCAATGACCGAGGTCGCGGGGCCGGGTCACGGTAATGATTGCGGCACCGGCCACCGCGACCACGAGGCCGATCAGCTGTTGCGGCGCGAGCGGCTCGTGCAGCAGCACCACGGCGGCGGCGACCGCAAGCAGCGGCGCCAGATTGCCCAATGTCGAGGTGATGACCGGTCCGAGCGCCCGGTTCGAGGCGAAGGTCAGCAGCGTTAGCGAGGCCGGGAAGAACAGGCCGATCGCCATGAAGATCGGCAGGCCGCGCCAGACCACGGGCTCGCCATGCAGGATCAGCGGCGACAGCACCAGGAACAGCAGGGTGAAGGACGGCACGCTGATCGCGGCGCCCGACAGCGGCTCGACGGTGCGCAGGCCAAGCTGTGCCAGCACGACGCCGGCGCCGAGGAAAATGGCCGAGGCGAAGGCGTAGATAATGGCTGCGGTCATGAGGTCCGTCTTGTTGGCTTCTTTTGGGGCGCGGTTAGCTCTTTGCGGGTCATTTTGGCCCTGTCCGGGGTGCCTTGCCAATCCGCCCGGGGCGTTTTAGCACTCGCGCCTGACGATGACGGGCATGCCCGATTGAGTGAGGAACGAACCATGGCGACCCATAAACTGCTGCTTCTCCCCGGCGACGGCATCGGCCCCGAAGTGATGGCCGAGGTACAGCGCCTGATCGACTGGCTGAATGCGCAGGGCATCGCGAAATTCGAGACCGAGCAGGGCCTGGTCGGCGGCTCGGCCTATGACGCGCACAAGGTGTCGATCTCCGAAGGCGACATGGCCAAGGCCACCGCGGCCGACGCCGTGATCTTTGGTGCGGTCGGCGGTCCCAAGTGGGACTCGGTTCCCTACGAGGTGCGTCCGGAGGCCGGCCTGCTGCGGCTGCGCAAGGATCTCGAGCTGTTCGCCAACCTGCGTCCGGCGGTGTGCTATCCGGCGCTGGCGGATGCCTCGAGCCTCAAGCGCGAGGTGGTCGAGGGCCTCGACATCATGATCGTGCGCGAGCTCACCGGCGGCGTCTATTTCGGCGAGCCGAAGACCATCACCGATATCGGCAACGGCCAGAAGCGCGCTGTCGACACCCAGGTCTACGACACCTTCGAGATTGAGCGCATCGGCCGCGTCGCCTTCGAGCTGGCGCGCAAGCGCAAGAACAAGGTGACGTCGATGGAAAAGCGCAACGTGATGAAGTCGGGCGTGCTCTGGAACGAGGTCATGACCCAGGTCCATGCCCGCGAATACAAGGACGTCACGCTGGAGCATCAGCTCGCCGATTCCGGCGGCATGAACCTCGTCAAGACGCCGAAGCAGTTCGACGTCATCGTGACCGACAATCTGTTCGGCGACATGCTGTCCGACATCGCGGCGATGCTCACCGGGTCGCTCGGCCTGCTGCCGTCGGCGTCGCTCGGCAAGGAGGACGCCAAGACCAAGGAGCGCAAGGCATTGTATGAGCCGGTGCACGGCTCGGCGCCGGATATCGCCGGCCGGGGCCTCGCCAATCCGATCGCGATGATCGCCTCGTTCGGCATGGCGCTGCGCTATTCCTTCGGCATGGGCGATCTCGCCGACAAGGTCGATGCCGCGATCGCGGCGGTGCTCGCCAGCGGATTGCGCACCGCCGACATCAAGTCGGCAGGCACCACGTCCGTCAGCACGGCGCAGATGGGCGAGGCGATCTTGAGCGAATTGCAGAAGCTGCACGCGTAAAAGTCGCGACAACAACAACGTCGTCCCGGCGAAGGCCGGGACCCATACGCCGCGGCTTCTCAATCTGAAGCGACTGGCGGACGAGCGTCATAACCAACGGCGGTGGTTATGGGTCCCGGCCTTCGCCGGGACGACACAGGATGTTGGATGTCATTAGGATGGGCAAAGCGAATGCGTGCCCGCCTTACGCTCTGAGCCAAAACAAAAATGCCCGGCCGGAGCCGGGCATTTTCGTATCGGCTATCAGCCGAAATTCTCAGTACAGCGGGAAATTCCGCGGATAGCCGCCGAGGTCGGCCGGCGGGCTGAGCGGCTGGCGGTCGATCGGGCGATTGTTGTTCTCGCGTGCGAACGACGGGTAGCCGACATCCGGCGGATAGGCGTAGTCGTTGAACTTGCGGTCGCCCGGAAGCACCTCGGTGCCGGCGTCGAGCCATGAGCGCGTGGTGACGTAAACGCGGGTTCGCGGACCCTGCTGATAGACCCGGTTCGGACCCTGCGCGCCGTAATAGCGGCGGCCGTCACGGTCATACTGCTCTTGCTGCTTGCGCTTGCTCGGGGTCTGCTGCGCGCTGGCCGTGGTCACGCCAAACGCGGTTGCGGTGACGGCAGCCGCGGCAAGCAACACCACGAGCTTGTTCGCGGCAGGGAATTTCAAGGTCATCGCATCCTCGTCATTACGGCCCCCTCGGGGGCTGGCGTATCAGCCAAAATCACTCGGAACACATTGTAGCCATGCCGGGTGGGGCGTCACTAGGTCAATTGCGCCACACCATCAGAGATAATGCGTGTCCAAGCGCAAAAGTTTCATGAAAACCAGTGCCTTGCCACGGTCTCGCCACTAAAGCGCGCCGCGCAGAAGCGGGTTCTCGCTGCCCATCACCCAGTCGGCCGACAGAGCGGGCGGGCCGGAGGTAACGCAGTCGGTGCGCCGCAGCTCGGCATGCGCGAACAGCGCGGCGAGCCGCAGGTCGTTGCCCGCGGCCAGCAGGGTCAGCCGGTTCAGCACGCAGACGATCGCGGCGCGCTGGGCCGGCAGGCTGGCGCCCTGGCAGGTCCAGCCGGAGATGCGCAGATCGGGCGCGTCGGCCTGCTTGACGAAGCCGAGGCAGGCGCGGCTGCCGTCCTGACGTGCGGGGCGCAGCAGGGTGACGCTGCCGAACTTGCTGTCGACGATGCCGGCGGCCTCGAGCTCGCGCAGGCCGCCCGGGTCGAGCCGTCCGGCAATCTCGGTGACCGCGGGTCCCATGACCTCGCCGCCGGGGCGGTAGATTTCCAGCTCGGCGGCCGTCGCGCCATTGGCATCGGTCCAATGGAAGACGTCCTTGCGACCGCCCTCGGGATGCCTGAAGATTTCGTAAGTCTCTGTTTTATCTCGCGGATCGATCTTGCTGATGGCGAAGGCCGGCGGTAAACGGCCGGCTACGTTCCAGCCTGCGGCAGTGGGTGCCGACATCGCCGTTGCGTCGGGCAGTTGCTTCCATAGATAGGTGCCGAGGGCGGCGAACAGCGCGAGCACGGCGGCATAGGCGAACAGCCGGGAGAGCGTGGCGTAGACTTCGTCGACGAAGCTCGTCAGGTCAGACGGATTCCTCGTATGATGGGGAGCGGCCGGGTCGGCCCGAAATAAACGCATCAAAACGCTCAAAAGCTACGCAACGTTGTCTTGACGGGGTTTCTCGCATAGAAGCGCTGCCTCTTCCCTTTCCTTGAGTTACGGGGGAACGGGCATTTTTCGTCGGAGAGTGAACGATGGGTTACAAAGTCGCGGTGGTCGGAGCGACCGGCAATGTCGGGCGCGAAATGCTCAACATTCTCGACGAGCGCAAATTCCCCGCCGATGAGGTCGTCGTGCTGGCCTCGCGCCGCAGCGTCGGCGTCGAGGTCTCCTATGGCGACCGCACCCTGAAGGTGAAGGCGCTCGAGCACTATGATTTCTCCGATGTCGACATCTGCCTGATGTCGGCCGGCGGTTCGGTCTCCAAGGAATGGTCGCCCAGGATCGGCGCCGCCGGCGCGGTCGTGATCGACAATTCCTCGGCCTGGCGCATGGATCCCGACGTGCCGCTGATCGTGCCGGAGGTGAACGCGGATGCGGCCGCCGGTTTTACCAAGAAGAACATCATCGCCAACCCGAACTGCTCGACCGCGCAGCTCGTCGTGGCGCTGAAGCCGCTGCACGACAAGGCGACGATCACGCGCGTCGTGGTCGCGACCTATCAATCAGTGTCGGGCGCCGGCAAGGATGCGATGGACGAGCTGTTCTCGCAGACCAAGGCCGTCTACACCAATGACGAGCTGATCAATAAGAAGTTTCCGAAGCGCATCGCCTTCAACATCATTCCGCAGATCGACGTCTTCATGGAAGACGGCTACACCAAGGAAGAGTGGAAGATGATGGCGGAGACCAAGAAGATCCTTGATCCCAAGATCAAGCTGACCGCGACCTGCGTGCGCGTGCCGGTCTTCGTCAGTCACTCCGAGGCCGTGAACGTCGAGTTCGCCAACCCGATCACGGCGGACGAGGCCCGCAACATCCTGCGCAATGCGCCGGGCTGCCTCGTGATCGACAAGCACGAGCCCGGCGGCTACGTCACGCCGTATGAGGCGGCTGGCGAGGACGCGACCTATATCAGCCGCATCCGCGAGGATGCGACCGTGGAGAACGGCTTGTCGTTCTGGTGCGTGTCGGACAATCTGCGCAAGGGTGCCGCGCTGAACGCGATCCAGATCGCGGAAGTCCTGATCAACCGCAAGCTGATCACCGCGAAGAAGAAAGCGGCCTAAAGGCGGGGACCAACGGGGGGCGCGCAACCATGTCGGAACAGTCAGCTCCCGTCCCGTCGAGTCCCCCGACGCCGCGCATCATGCGCGGCTTCGAATATGTGCTGTTCAACAGCCGCTGGCTGATGGCGCCGTTCTATGTCGGCCTGGTGGTGGCGCTTGCCGTGCTGCTGCTGAAATTCGTGCGCATGCTCTGGGAGTTCGTCCTGCATGCGGCCGGCTACAAATCGACGGAAGTCATCCTCGATGCGCTGGCGCTGATCGACGTCACGCTGGTCGCCAATCTCATTCTGATCGTGGTCTTTTCGGGCTACGAGAACTTCGTTTCCCGCATCGACACGTCGGGCAATCCGAACTGGCCGATCTGGATCACCAAGATCGATTTTGCTGGGCTGAAGCAGAAGCTGCTGGCGTCGATCGTCGCGATCTCCGCGATCCACGTGCTGGAAGCGTTCCTGAACATCGATGCCGCGTTCGACGCGACGCGGATGACCTGGCTCGTCGCCGTGCACCTGGTGTTCGTGATCTCAGCGCTGTTGCTCGCGCTCTCGGATCGCTGGGGCGGCTATCACGGTGATGAGTAGCTGATGCTGGCGCGATAGCGCGCGGCTACTCGCCGGCCTTGACGGCATCGGCGACGCTGATGAATTCCTTCGCGACCCGGTCGAGCACGAACAGCGAGCCCTCGGCGACGCCGAAATAGGCGCCGTGCAGCTGCATCTCGCCGCTCTCGACCCGCTCGCGCACAAACGGGAAGGTCATCAAATTCTCCAGCGAGCGGAACACCGCGGCCTTCTCGATGCGGGTGACGAAGTCCTGCATGCTCTCATGGTCGCGCTGCTCGACGATCTCGCCGGGCTTGATGAACATCTGCATCCATTTGCCGATGAAGTCGCCGGGCGTGAGCGGCTTGATCTTGTCGACGAAGGCGCGGATGCCGCCGCACTGGGCATGGCCCAGCACCACGATGTTCTTCACCTTCAGCACGGTCACGGCATATTCCAGCGCGGCCGAGACGCCATGGGCGTTGCTGTCGGGCTGATAGACCGGAACCAAATTGGCGATGTTGCGGACCACGAACAATTCGCCCGGGCCGGCATCGAAGATCACTTCCGGCGAGACGCGGGAATCGCAACAGCCGATCACCATGGTCTCGGGGAACTGGCCGCGTTCGGACAGGTCCCGGTATCGCGACTGTTCAGTCGGCAACCGCTGGGTCGCGAAAGTCCGGTAGCCGTCGATCAACTGCTTCGGAAAGAATTTCATGGCCTCTGCCTAATCACATGCTGGTGACGGGAACAAGACTTTCGGCGTGCAGCCTGAGATGATACGGCAGCGTTGAAGGATGGTGCCGTCCAATGCCCAAACAATGGACAGTGGCGGAGCCCGAGCCCCCAGGAGAATACCGATGATCCGTCCGCGCCGCAGCCTGTTGTTCATGCCGGGATCGAATGCACGGGCGCTGGAGAAGGCCCGCACGCTGGCGGCAGACGGTATCATCCTCGATCTCGAGGATTCCGTTGCCCCCGACGCCAAGGCCGTGGCCCGCGAGCAGATCGCCAAGGCGGTCGCCGCAAAGGGCTTTGGCAAGCGCGAGGTCCTGATCCGCATCAACGCGCTCGACAGCCCGTGGTGGGTCGACGACATCGGCATGGCCGGCAAGGCGCAGCCGGACGGGATCCTGGTTCCCAAGATTTCCACCGTCGACGATCTCAACGCCGTCGCCGATCGGCTCAGCGACATCAATGCTCCGGCCTCGATCCGGGTCTGGGCGATGATCGAGACCGCACGCGCCGTGCTCGACGCCGACAAGCTTGCCGCGGCATCGCAGGACTCCGAGGTTCGGCTCGCCGGCTTCGTGTTCGGGCCGAACGACATTGCGCGCGAAACCCGGATCCGGATGAAGCCGGGCCGCGCGGCGATGATCCCGATGATCACGCATTGCATCTTGGCGACCCGCGCGCACGGGCTCGAGATCCTCGACGGCCCCTATGGCGACATCAGCAATATCGACGGCTTCGCGGAGGAATGCGCGCAGGGCCGCGATCTCGGCTTCGATGGCAAGACGCTGATCCATCCGAGCCACATCGATGCCTGCAACGCGATCTTCACGCCGCCGGAGGCCGAGGTCGCTGAAGCGCGCAAGATCATCGCCGCCTTCGAACAGCCGGAGAACGCCGCGCGCGGTGCGATTCAGCTCGACGGCCGCATGGTCGAGCGCCTGCACGCCGAGATGGCGAAGCGCACGATCGCGATCGCCGACGCGATCGCTGCGATGGGGCATTGATCTTACCCTCCCCTGGAGGGGGAGGGTCGACGAGAATGAAATGAGCGGCGGGGTGGGGTGACGGTCTCTCCACGGATACTCTGCCCGTGTTGAGAGATCACCCCACCCCCGGCTCGCATTTCGCTGCGCTCAACGCGATCCGACCCTCGCCCTCCAGGGGAGGGTGACTACGCGCCCCAAGCGACGCCCATGATATGCCATGGCCGCGGGGCGTCCGCATGATTTCGGAATAATAGAAGAATGCCGCTGATTTGCCCGACGAGTCAAGCTGCCATGCCGAGCGCCGGCAGCCGCCGGCTACTTTGCATGGGGTTGTTTTCGATATTTTGGTGGTGCGCCCCTCCAGGGGAGGGTGACTAACTCCCAAACTTCTCCGAAGCCCAGGCGTAGAGGCTGCCCGGGATCGGCGCCGCCTTGCCGCGTCCCTTCGGCGAGATGTGCAGGCCGATGATTTCGGGATCGTTCAGATAGCGCGAAAAATCCGACGGCTCGAAGAACAGTCGTGGCTCGGCGTGCACCGCGTAGAACGAGCGCTTCGGCAGCGCGTGCTGCAACTCGCCCTCGCGGCGCGCGAGCGCGGTCAGCGCGGCGGGACCGTAGATCGCGATGCGGATGTCGGACAGGCGATTGGATTTGCCGCGCAGCTTGCGCATCGCAAAGGTCAGGCGGTGGCGCAGCGCCAGCCAGTCCGGCGTCAGCTCGTCCTGCTGCATCAGCGCTTCGAATGCGCGCAAGATCGGATCATTGTGCGGCAGATACAGCACGGAGTTGCCGAGCTGACGCGGCCGCTCCCAGGCAAAATAGGGCTTTGCCGGATCGATCTCGACCGGCTTCAAGAGCAGCACATCGGCGTCGAGCCAGAGCCCGGCGCGCTGTGTCATCAGCCGCATGCGGAAGAAGTCGCTGAACTGCAGGATGGTCCAGTCGCGCCACGACCCGTCGCGTTCGGCCGGACGCAGCTTCTCGGAGAACGAATGCGGCAGCACCGCCTCGGCCTCGGCATTGCCGATGCCGTCGGGCAGGCCGGGAATCGGATCGAAGCTGTAGACGGTGACCTTGTGCCCGGCCGCCAGCTGCGAACGCAGACAGGTGCGGCGCAGCGCGTCCATCGAGCCGTGCCAGAAGGTGACGATGTCAGGCAGCATGCGCGTCAGCCGTCAGCAGGTTCGCGAGAAGACAACTTTGCAAAGAAAAGCCCCGGCGCCTGAAGGCACCGGGGCGCGATGACAGGCTGCGCCTCAAGCCCAGGCGCGCTCCTTGAGCTTGGCCTCGTAGGTGTCGATCGACGACTTCTTCTCCATCGTCAGGCCGATGTCGTCGAGGCCGTTGATCAGGCAGTGCTTGCGGAACGGATCGATCTCGAACTTCACCGTGCCGCCGTCGGGACCGCGGATCTCCTGGTTGGGGAGATCGATGGTCAGCGTCGCATTGGCGCCGCGCTCGGCATCGTCGAACAGCTTGTCGAGGTCCTCCTGCGACACGCGGATCGGCAGAATGCCGTTCTTGAAGCAGTTGTTGTAGAAGATGTCGCCGAACGAGGTCGAGATCACGCAGCGGATGCCGAAGTCGAGCAGCGCCCAGGGCGCGTGCTCGCGGCTCGAGCCGCAGCCGAAATTGTCGCCGGCGACCAGCACCTTCGCATTGCGATAGGCGGACTGGTTGAGGACGAAATCGGGGTTCTCGCTGCCGTCATCCTTGTAGCGCTGCTCGGAGAAGAGCCCCTTGCCGAGGCCGGTGCGCTTGATGGTCTTGAGGTACTGCTTCGGAATGATCATGTCGGTGTCGACATTGATGATCTTCAGCGGCGCCGCGACGCCTTCCAGCGTGGTGAACTTGTCCATCGTTGCTCTTCCCGGTCGAAAAATGGGGGATACGGCCGGATGTTTATCGCGGATGCGACAGCGGTAAAAGGGCCATTTCCGCAGAGCTAGCCCGCTTCTGCCTCAATCGCCTCCATATCGGCGTCGGAGAGGCCGAAATGGTGCCCAATCTCATGGATCAGGACGTGGCGGACGATGTGGCCGAGGGTTTCGTCGTGCTCCGCCCAGTAATCCAGGATCGGCCGCCGGTAGAGCCAGACCAAATTGGGCAGCCGGGCCACGTCGCCATGGCTCTGCTGCGGCAGGCCGATGCCGTGAAACAGGCCGAGCAGGTCGAACTCGCTCTCGGCCTGCATCTCGTCGAGCACCTCGTCGGTCGGGAAGTCGTCGACACGGATGATCAGGCCCTCGCAGAGGGCCCGGAACGTCGGCGGCAGGCGCTCGAAGATCTCGTGCGCGACGGCCTCCATCTCGGCGAGCGAGGGGGCTTTTTCTGTGGTCCACATGACACTCCTTTAGCGCGAGTGCCTCAGGCGGCGCCAGCGCAGTTGACCTTGGCGGTGCAATGGGAGACCGTGCGGCCCAAGATTGAGGCTCAAGAATGGGGCTTGGGTGGCGTGATGAAACGGATCGTGGCGGCAACGCTGTTGGCGGTAGCAACCGGGCTCTCGCTCCCAGTGGGAGAGGCGTGGGCACAGAGCGCGGCGGCCGAAGCGCGCATCGGTGAGACGGCACCGGTCGTGCGCGAGCGGGTTGTCGAGCACCGCCGGCTCAGGCGGGTGCCGATCTACCGGTCGCGGCCCGATCATTGGGAACCGGATGTGATCCCGCGCTACAATCCCGGTCCGAACGCCGTGCGCGATTGCACCGCGACCTATGTGCAGGAGCACCGGCCGAGCGGCACCGTGATCACGCCGCGCATGAACTGCTTCTGGCGCCCGGGCTAGAGCGTCTTCGCGCGAAGCGGAAGCTAGAGCGTTTTCGAGCGAAGTGGACACCGGTTCGCGTGAAGAAAACGCGTCAAGACAAGAATCCAGAACTTCGGTTCTGATTCAATCAGAACCGAAAATGCTCTAGAGCAAACGTCGGCGCACTGCGCCGATCAGTCCGGCGGCGACGATCACTCCCACCGTTCCATAGACCGCGATCGCCATCAGCATTTGCGTGAGATGGCTTGCCGTTCCCATGCCGCCGCCCGGTCCTTGCGAGGCGAGCGCGACATCAACTGAAATCATGGAACCAGCCAGCGTTGCCGCGCCGAGCGTGAACCATTTGCGCGAACCATGTTGTGTCATCGGCGATCTCCTGCGCGAGGCTCCTCACAACATACGACCATCGTCTACGCCGGTTTTACGCACAGACATGAAAATTCCAGCGGCTGTGCCGGAACCTGCGCGCGCCAGCGGCATTCACCATCGTGGCGCAGTCATTCACATCCCATTCACGTCGTCCGCATTCTGCTTGCGATCTGCGTCGCGGCAACGGGGGTCGATTCGAATGCCGGCGCGTTTTCGAGCGAAGCGGATACCGGTTCGCATGAAGAAAATGCGTCAAGGCAAGAAGCTCGAGTCGTCGTTGCTAGGCGTGACATCAAGGGATCAAGGAGAAGACTCATGAAGGTGACGAAGGTTCTGGGACTTGCGGCCGTCGGTGCCGTGCTGGTTTTGGCGGCGCCGGCCGAGCGCGCGAGCGCGATGTCGCTCGCTACGCCGGGCACTGCCGCAACGGTTCAGGACAACGCGAACCAGACGACCACCCAGGTACGCTGGGGCCATGGACATCATCGTGGCTGGGGTCGCGGACATCACCGTGGCTGGGGCTGGGGTCATCGTCGCCACTGGCGCCACTGATCGCGCGGCGTATCAGCGCAGTTGAGACACAGGCCCGTGAGCAGCGGGCCTGTTGTCGTTCTCAGCCACCAAACCGGCAGATTCGCGCGCGCGAGATGATATCAATCGCAATCTGCAGGAGTTGATCATGATGAGATGGATCGGAGTTGCCGCGGTCGCTTGTGCATTCGCATTGACGGCGGCGGCATCGGCAACCGCCGCGGCATCAGTCGCGCCGCAGGCCGCGGCACAACGGCGGCAGGCGGGCAAGCCGACCGACTTCAGCGCGCAGCGCCATCATCGCCATTACTATCGTCACCATTATCACCGCGGCTACCGGCCCTATTACCGGCCGTACTACCAGCCCTATTCCTATTACCGGCCGTACGGCTCCTATTATTATGGGCGGCCCTATTACTATCGGCCCTATCCATATGCCGTGCCGGCGCCGTTCACCTTTGGCTTCGGGTTCGGCCCGTTCTGGTGAGCTGCGCAGCCGCGCTGTGCGCGGCAGACGCTGCCTGTTCGGTCAAGCTGCGCGGATCTTGTCCAGGAATGTGGTGACGTTGCTGCGCAGCGTGGCCGACTGATGGCTGAGATCGTCGGCGGCCGTCAGCACCTGCGTCGCGGCTGATCCGGTTTCGGTGGCGGCCTCGTTGACGCTGCCGACATTCGCCGACACCTCGCTGGTGCCGCGCGAAACCTCCTGGATATTCTTCGCGATGTCGCGGGTTGCTGCGCTCTGCTGCTCGACGGCGGCGGAGATTGCCGCCGCAATCTCGCTCATGCGCGCGATCGTGCCACCGGTCGTCCTGATCGCATCGACGGCCTGGCCGGTTTCCTGCTGGATCGCCGCGATCTGAGAGGAGATGTCTTCCGTAGCCTTGGCGGTCTGGGTGGCAAGCGCCTTCACTTCATTGGCGACGATCGCGAAGCCCTTGCCGGATTCGCCGGCGCGGGCAGCTTCGATCGTTGCGTTCAGGGCCAGCAGATTGGTCTGCGACGCGATGTTCTGGATCAGTGACACCACTTCTCCGATCCGCTGCGCAGCTGCGGCAAGGCTCTCGATGGTTGCGTTGGTGCGATCGGTCTCGTCGACCGCGGCTCTTGCCGTCTGCGCCGCCTGCGTCACCTGGCGCGTGATCTCGCTGATCGAGGCGTGCAGTTCCTCGGTCGCGACCGCGACGGTCTGGACATTCGCCGATGCCTCGTTGGAAGCGGTCGCGACGAAGGTCGCCTGCCGGCTGGTTTCCTCCGCGGTCGCCGACATGCTGCCGGCTGTGGCGTGCATCTCGGTCGAGGCTGCGGTCAGGGCATTCAGTGCCTCCGAGATCTGATTGTCGAAGGTCGCGATGTGGCCTTCGACCGCGCGCTGCCGGGTCTCCTTGCGCAACTGCTCTTCACGCTGCTCGGCTTCGAGGCGGCGCGCCGTGGTCGCGTTGTCCTTGAACACGCGCAGCGATTTGGCGAGGCCGCCGACCTCGTCGCTCCTGTTATCGCCGACGATCGCGATGTCGAGATCGCCTTCGGCGAGCTTCGTCATCTTCTCCGTCATGCGCGACAGCGGCTGAGCGATCTGGCTGAACGCGATCCAGGCCAGGATAGCGAAAGCGCAGAGCAGCCCGGCTGCGGCGCCGAACAGCAGCAGGAGGCGGGTCTGGTCGGCCGTGGCGATGCCCCGGTCACGCGAGGCCTGCATGTCCTTCACATTGGCGGCGATCAGGCTGGCGACGGCCTCCATCGCGGTCTGGCGATGCTTGGCCGCGACATTGCGCGAGTAAGCGAAGGCATCCTCGAGCTTGCCCGCGGTCACCAGCTCGAACACCCTGGCGCTTGCCTCGCGGCGGTCCTTGACGGCGCCGCGCAGCGTGTCGATCAGCTGGTGTTGTCCGGCGTCCGATGTGACGGACGCCAAACGATCGACGGCGGCAAGCGTCGCATCCGGTGCCTTGTTGTAGGCTTCGATGTTGGCGGCGATCGCCTTGGTGTCCGAGGCCGAGAGGATGACATTCTTCTCGCTGACCGCTGCGCTGTTGAAATTGCTCTCCGCTTCGAGGCTGTACTGCACGCGGCGGGCATTGCCATCCACGAGGCCGGAGGCGGTCACCGCCAACTGGCTGAGAGCCAGCGAGGCCTCCACGACGATGCCGATCGCGACCAGGGCGACGATGGCCGCGGGTACCGCGATCTTGGCAATGATGGGCAAATTCTGAAACTTGAGGGTCATTTCTGGTCCCACGAAAATGGCGCTGAGATCCATCGGCCCACCCGGCCGACGAGCCATGCGTGAGGACGCGATGCCACGGCTTTGGCCGCTGG
>NZ_BOVL01000067.1:19333-142302 GCF_019972155.1 Bradyrhizobium sp. RD5-C2
AATTTTCTGATTGATTGTCGGTTAACCCTAGATGCCAACCCTTAGCAAAGGGTTCACGCGGTAACCGGCTGACGACATCGCAAAGTGCTTCGCTGTCAGCACCGGCTGACGCAGTGATACCGGCTGTTGTTGTGCAGCGTGGTAAGGCCTGAAATGACAGCGGGCGCCTCACGGCGCCCGTTTTGTCAGGCTAATCCCAGTTCTTCAGCTTCCAGGGCTTTATCTTCCACGGCGTCAGGTTTTCCATCCGCCATTGCGTCCAGCGCTCCGGCGGCCAGTGGCTGAGGCGCGAGGTTTCCTTCACCTCGGGAAGCGGATCGATGATGCGTGGTGCGGCGCGACGGCGCTTCTGCCGCGTCGCCTCACTGATCATGTCGACGAATTCGTTCTTGTCGGCCACGTCCGGCTCCCCACGAAACTTGTGTTCGCGAGGACCCAGTGTGCGTACGTCACGTTAACGAGCCGTTTCCACAACGGCTCGAGCTTGAGACGAAAACCGCGCTTACCTTACCGCCAGTCGCGGATATCGACGAAGTGGCCGGCGATCGCGGCGGCCGCAGCCATCGCAGGCGACACCAGATGGGTGCGGCCCTTGAAGCCCTGGCGGCCCTCGAAGTTGCGGTTCGAGGTCGAGGCGCATCGCTCTTCCGGCTTCAGCTTGTCCGGGTTCATGGCGAGGCACATCGAGCAACCCGGCTCACGCCATTCGAAGCCGGCCGCAAGGAAGATCTTGTCGAGCCCTTCGGCTTCCGCCTGCTCCTTCACGATGCCCGAGCCCGGCACGATCATCGCGTTGACGTTGGCGTTGACGGTCTTGCCCTCGGCGACCTTGGCGGCGGCGCGCAGGTCCTCGATGCGGCCGTTGGTGCAGGAGCCGATGAAGACGCGGTCGAGCTTGATGTCGGTGATCTTGGTGCCGGCGGTCAGGCCCATATATTTCAGCGCGCGGTGCTTGGAGAGCCGCTTCGCTTCGTCCGCGATCTTGTCGGGATCGGGCACGAAGCCGGTCACCGAGATGACGTCCTCAGGGCTCGTGCCCCAGGTGACGATCGGCGGCAGTTTTGCAGCGTCCAGCCGCAGCTCGTGGTCGAAATGCGCGCCTTCGTCGGAGCGCAGTGTCTCCCAGTAGCGCATCGCGGCATCCCAGGCCGCGCCCTTCGGCGCCTTCGGGCGGTCGCGCAGGAAGTCGAACGCCTTCTGGTCGGGCGCAACCAGGCCGGCGCGCGCGCCGCCTTCGATCGACATGTTGCAGACCGTCATGCGGCCTTCCATCGAAAGCGCACGGATCGCCTCGCCGGCATATTCCAGCACATAGCCGGTGCCGCCGGCGGTGCCGATCTCGCCGATGATCGCCAGGATGATGTCCTTGCCGGTCACGCCGTCGGGCAATTTGCCGTCGACGATCGCGCGCATGTTCTTGGCCTTCTTCTGGATCAGCGTCTGCGTCGCCAGCACGTGCTCGACCTCGGAGGTGCCGATGCCGTGCGCGAGCGCGCCGAACGCGCCATGCGTCGAGGTGTGGCTGTCACCGCAGACGATGGTGGTGCCGGGCAGCGTAAAGCCCTGCTCCGGGCCGATGACGTGGACGATGCCCTGGCGCTTGTCGAACTCGTTGTAATACTCGATGCCGAATTCCTTGGCGTTCTCCGCCATCACCCGCATCTGCTCGATGCTTTCCGGGTCGGGGTTCGGCTTCGAGCGATCGGTGGTCGGGATGTTGTGGTCGACGACGGCGAGCGTCTTCTCGGGCGCGTGCACCTTGCGACCCGAAGCGCGCAGGCCTTCGAACGCCTGCGGCGAGGTCACCTCGTGCACCAGATGGCGGTCGATATAGAGCAGGCAGGTGCCGTCCTCGGCCTCGTGGACCAGATGGTCGTTCCAGATCTTGTCGTACAGCGTGGTCGGTTTGGACATGAGCTTCAGCTCCAGAAGAAATTCAGTGGTGAATGGCGTCAAGCGCGTCTCGGCGCGCGAGCCGGCGACAGCGTCCAGGCAGCGTTACGCTGCGCGCGTAAGCTCTGACGTTGCCGACGTCGCAAAGCGTCCGAAGAAGCGGCCGGGCAGCCGCGAGCGATCGTCGATCACGACGCGCTGGCAGCGCTGGCTTGCTTGATCCGGAACCATTCTAAATTTCTAACACAGGGCTCGTGGCCGCGACAATCGATCGATTGCGCGGGTGCCCCTGTCGTCATTGCCGGGCTCGACCCGGCAATCCATCCTCTTGAACGAGAGTGCTCATTTCGATGGATGCGCGGGCCTGATCCGCGCATGACAGTCGAGGCTGACCTTCCACATAGGTATGCCGCAACAAAAAAGCGCGGGGCAGGCCCCGCGCTTTTGGTCACATCCCTTTCGGGGTGAATCACTCGCCGACGGCGGTCTGGCGGTCCTGCTTCTCGACGATGCGGGCCGACTTGCCGCGCAGGCTGCGCAGGTAATAGAGCTTGGCGCGACGCACCTTGCCGCGACGCACGACCTTGATCGAGTCGATCATCGGCGACATCACCGGGAAAACGCGCTCGACGCCCTCGCCGTACGAAATCTTGCGCACAGTGAAGCTCTCGTTGAGGCCGTGGCCGGAACGGCCGATGCAGACGCCTTCATAGGCCTGCACGCGGGTGCGTTCGCCTTCGACCACCTTCACGTTGACGATGACGGTATCGCCGGGTCCGAATTCCGGAATGGTCTTGGTGGCGGCGAGCTTGTCGAACTGCTCTTTTTCGAGCTGCTGAATCAGGTTCATCGAAATCTCCATCGGCGGCGCGCCCAGCCTGTGCGGGCTGCGCAAACGTCCATCTATCCTGCGCGTGTGCGGATTAGGCCGTGCCTATAAGGCAAAGCGCAGGGTTTGTCACCCGTCTGTCGTGTTTTTTGTCCCTCGCCGGGCCGCTTTTTGGCTGGCCTTCCGGGCCCAGAGATCGGGCCGCCGGGCCGCCGTCAGGGCCTCGGACTGGGCCAGCCGCCAGGCCGCGACCTTGGCGTGATCGCCGGAAATGAGGATTTCCGGGATTTGGCGGCCCTCGAACTCCTGCGGACGGGTGTATTGGGGGTATTCCAGTAGTCCTTCAGAAAAGCTCTCCTCGGTTCCCGAGGCCAGCTTCCCCATCACCCCCGGCAGCAGGCGGACGCAGGCGTCGATCAGCGCCATCGCCGCGATTTCGCCGCCGGACAGCACGTAATCGCCAATCGAAACCTCCTCGAGGTTCCTAGCCTCGATCACCCGCTGGTCGATGCCCTCGAAGCGGCCGCAGACGATCAGGGGGCCAGGTCCGGCCGCCAGCTCGGCGACGTGGGTCTGGGTCAACGGCCGACCCCGCGGGCTCATCAGGAGGCGCGGGCGGTCCGGCGCAATATCAGCGGCGTCGATCGCTGCCGCCAGCACGTCGGCCCGCAGCACCATGCCCGGGCCGCCGCCGGCCGGCGTGTCGTCGACGCTGCGGTGCTTGTCGGTCGCCGATGCCCTGATGTCGCGCGCCTCCAGCGCCCAGAGACCCGTGGCCAGCGCCTTGCCGGCCAGGCTCACGCCGAGCGGTCCCGGAAACATGTCCGGGAACAAGGTCAGCACGGTGGCGCGCCATGGCGTCGCTTGGGATGGGGGCGCTTGCGATGTCATGGCCTCTGGTTACGGCACCACGGCCGTGAGGTCGAGGCTCTGCATTATGGCGGCCGCGTCCACCGCGCGGCGGAAGTCGGCGAGCTTGAAGGTCGCGATGTTGATCTTGCGCAAATCGAGCAGGCCTTCGGCGGCGAGGCCGGCCAGCTGGCCCGGTGCCGTGCGGTTGTACATGAACTGCCCGACCACTTCCCAGTCGTTGGCCAGCATCTCGCGGAACGAGAGTTCGAGCGGCGCCTCGGCGCTGCCCATCAGCACCATCCGGCCGCCACGCTTGAGCGCGCGCAGGGCGGACAGTGTGGTCGAGGTGCTCTTGGCGGCGCCGAGCAGGTCGAGCGCGACATCGGCGCTGCCGCCGGCGGCGCGGCGGATGATCGAAAGGTCGGCGGCGGCATCGCCGGTGACGACGGCGGGAATGACGCGCGGGCCGAATGCATCGCGCAATTGCTCGAGCGCGGCCTGCTTGCGTCCGACGGCGACGACGCGGCCCGCGCCCATCGCGACCGCGAGCATCACGCCGCCCGAACCGAAATAGCCGGTCGCGCCGTTGACGATGATGGTCTGTCCGCCGCGCAGGCCGGTGCGCTGCAATCCGCCGAACGGCACGATCAGTTTCGCCAGCCCGATCAGCTCGGTCGCCGGCTTGTCGTCGAGATTGGCAAGCGGCGTGACGCAGGCGGCAGGCCAGTGCGCGATCTCGGCAAACACGCCGTCGCGCCAGCGCGCCTGCAACGCCAGCGCCTCCGGCGTTGTCACCGTGGCGGTGAGGCCGATCAGGATTTGCGGCGGATCGCGATCCGGCACGTCGCCGCGCAGATGCGGGCTGAGGAACACGCGGTCGCCGCTCCGCACATGGGTGACGTTGTCGCCGGTGGCGACGATTCGCGCGATCGCGTTGGTGCCGGGCACGAACGGCATCGGCGGCAGGCTGTAGGGCAGCGCGCCCGACAAGAGCTTGTTGGTGTAGGACAGCACCATGCCGGCCTCGATCCGGACCACGACGCCATCGGGCGCAGGCTTCGGCGTTGCGACATCCTCGAAGCGAAGATCATTGTGGGCGTGCAGTCGCCAGGCCTTGTGCGTGCTTGTCATTGCGATGCTCCGTGAGACCATTGCTTAAGTAGCCCGGATGGAGCGAAGCGCAATCCGGGAATCGCGCCGGCAATGAGGAGCGATCCCAGATTTCGCTGCGCGTCATCCGGGCTACAGACCCAGGCTGATCAAGTGTCACGCGGCCGTTGGATCGTCGGCAAGATGCCGCGCGAGCGCCATGGCAAGCGGACAGATTGCCAGCGCTGTGATCGCGGTCGCTACCGTCGCAAGCGTCGGGCCGAGCGCGTCGCCAAGCAGGCCGTAGAGCACGGGTGCGATCGCGCCCGATCCGATCGTGCCCGTATAGAACAGCGCGAAGGCACGCTCGGTCTGATGTGGCGGCGTGAGCTCGGGCACCGTGCCATAGAGCACCGAGGAGGTGCCGTTGAGCATCACGCCGAGCAGCGGCAGCAGCACGATGGCCGGCGTCAGCGGCAACACCAGCACCGCAAGGATCAGCGCCGCCGTGCCGCTTTCGGTGATCAGCACGGTGCGCAACGTGCCGACGCGCTCGCCGAGCCAGCCGCAGGTGAATTTCCCCGCAGCGCCGCCGATGAAGACCAGCGCCAGCGCGAGGCCGTTGGTTGGCAGCGAGGCGCCCTTGTCGCGCAACAGGAACGGCAGGAAGGTGAGAAAACCCATCCTGACCGCGGTGTCGAGAATTCCGATCGCGAGCAGCCAGTGAAAGCCGCCGCCGGCGGCTTCGCGGCGCGACGCGGCGGCCATCGTGTGCTCGGCACCCTTGCCGACCGAAGGCATCCAGAGCGCGATGCAGATCGCGACCAGCAGGCCTGCAAACGCGAGCACGAGCAGCGTGTGCCGCCACGACATGATCACGAGCAGGATCGAGGTCAGCGCGGGGATCGCCGCCTTGCCGAGATCGCCGGAGAAATTGTAGATGCCGAGCGGGCCGCGCGCAGCCGCGCCATAGGCGCGCGACACCGCTGATGATGCGATCGGATGCTGCGTGCTCGAACCCGCGCCGGAGAGTGCGAGCGCCAGGCCAAGCCCGATGACGCCGCCGGAGAATCCGGCGAACACATAGCCGAGCGCCGACAGCGCCGTGCCGGCGATCAGGATGATCTTGCCGTCGATCCGCTCCGCGAGGCGTCCGACCGGAATCTGCAAGCCGGCCATGGCGCCGGCATAGAGCCCGCGCAGCAGCGCCAGCAGCCCGTAGCTCAGCGCGAACTCCGCCTGCCAGACCGGCAGCAGCACATAGATCAGGTCGGTGTAGCCGTCATGAAGGGCGTGGTTGAGCCCGGTCACCGTGAGTGCGCGCGTCGCCTGGGTTTGGCCGGGCCGGGATGCGCCCGCTTCCGTGGATACGCTCATCGCCGCCCTCCAAAGCAAGAAAAACTAAATATAGAGCGGCTGCGCATCGGAGAGGTCTTTCGAAAAGAAGAGATATATGAGTAGTTTGTTGCGCAATATGCGCCCGAACCGGCGCTGTCACAAATCATTAATAATCGGATCATGCGTTAGAAAATCTGGTATTGAGAGGTCATGTTCGTCCCACGCCGCAGCCTGCCGCCGCTCAATGCGGTTCGCGCCTTCGAGGCCGCCGCGCGGCTCGGCAGCTTCAAGGAGGCCGCCGCCGAGCTCAGCGTGACCCATGGCGCCGTCAGTCAGCAGATCCGGCTGCTCGAGGAGTGGCTGGGCGCGCCGGCGCTGTTCCGGCGATCGGTGCGGCGCGTGGTGCTGACACCGGCGGGCGCGGCGCTGTTGGCGGAGTTCGCGCCGGCGCTCGACCGGATCTCGGCCGCCGTGCAGCAGCATCGCGCGCGACGCGGCGACGCCGCGGTGGCGGTGTTGCGCGTCAACGCGCTCGCGACCTTCAGCCTGCGCTGGCTGTTGCCGCGGATGAGCCGGTTTCGCGACGAGCATCCCGACATCGAGGTGCGCTTGAGCACGTCGAACGATCCGGTGGATGCGCTGCCGGAATCATTCGACGTCGTGATCCGCGGCGGTCCGGATACGTTTCATGGCTTCTCGTCGCGCTTCCTGGTTTCGGAGCGGCGATTGCCGGTGTGCAGTCCGTCGCTGCTTGCGCAATTGCCGCTCGATGAGGTCGCGGATCTCTCCCGGCATACGCTGCTGCATGTCACGTCGATGCCGCGGCTATGGCGCGACTGGCTGACCGAGGCCGGGCACTCCGCGCTGGAGCCGGCGGGTTCGCTTACCTTCGATCATTTCTATCTGACCATCCAGGCTGCGCTCGATGGCCTCGGCGTTGCGATGGGTCCGACCGCGCTGATTTCGGACGATCTCGCGGTCGGGCGTCTGGTGACGCCGTTCCCCGCGATCAGCCTGCCGGCGCGGAGCTACTTCGCTTATTTCCCTGCAGGCCGCAGCAACGATCCGCACAGCGCGGTGTTCTGCGACTGGCTCGAGCAGCAGGGCCGGATGACGGGCTGATATTTTCGGTTCAGGCTGCCGACGGATCGTCGCCGTCGACTTCCTGCGGCAGGTCGATCACGACGCGGCCACCGGCAAGATCGACTGTCGGCACCACAGCATTGGTGAAGGGCAGCAGCATCGTCGCGCCCTGCGGCGGGGCGATCTCGATGATGTCGCCGGCGCCGAAATTATGGATCGCGATCACCTTGCCGAGCGTCTGCTCTGATGTCGTCACGGCGGCGAGGCCGATCAGGTCGGTGTGGTAATATTCGCCGTCGTCGGTTTCCGGCAGCCGATCGCGCGGAACGTAGAGCTCGAGACCATTAAGCCGTTCAGCGTCATCGCGGCTGGCGACGCCCTTCAACGTCACCACCAGATGGTCCTTGGCCTCGCGCGCATGCGTGAGCTCGAACTGGCGCGTGCCGTCCTTGGTCATCAGCGGGCCGTAGTCCTTCACGGCCAGCGGATCTTCGGTGAAGGTCCACAGCCGGACGGCGCCGCGCACGCCATGCGCAGCGCCGATACGGGCGACACAGACCGGTGCAGTCACCGTGGTCGCCGTTCAGTCTATGCCTTGGCGGCGGCTTCGGCCTGCGCCTTGCGCTCCTTGCGCGGCACGGCCTTTTCCGGGTTGTTGCGCGCGGCGCGCTTGACGACGCCGGCGGCGTCGAGGAAGCGGGTCACGCGATCCGACGGCTGCGCGCCCTTGGCGAGCCAAGCCTTCACCTTGTCCATGTCGAGCTTCAGGCGGGCTTCGTTGTCCTTCGGCAGCAGCGGGTTGAAGTGGCCGAGACGCTCGATGAAGCGGCCATCGCGCGGGAAACGCGAGTCGGCGACGACGACGTGATAGACCGGACGCTTCTTGGTGCCTGCGCGAGCGAGGCGGATAACAACGGACATTTAGTTCTCCTTCAAAGGTCGATGTGTTCGATTGATTGGCATTCCGCGTCGCGCCGGCTGCATGTGAGCCATCACGACGAATTCCTCATTTCTTCTTGCCCGGGAAACCGCCGAGGCCCGGCAGCATCGGCTTGCCGGAAAGGCCGGTCAGGCCCGGCACGTTCGGCAGACCGCCGCGCAGCCCGGCCGGCAAATCCTTCGGCAAATTGGGCAGACCGCCGCCGGCGCCGCCCTGCATCTTCTCGGCGAGCGCCTTCATCTCATCGGCCGAGGGCGGCTTCATGCCGCCGCCAAAGCCCATCGCCTGCGCGATCCCGGCGAGCGGGCCGCGCTTGCCGCTTCCCATGGCCTTCATCATGTCAGCCATGTTCCGATGCATCTTCAGCAGCTTGTTGACCTGCTCGACGCTCTGGCCGGCGCCTGCCGCGATCCGCTTCTTGCGGCTCGCCTTCAGGATGTCCGGATTCTTGCGCTCCTGCCGCGTCATCGAATCGATCACCGCGACCTGACGCTTGATGATCTTGTCGTCGATGCCGGCCGCTGCGATCTGGTTCTTCATCTTGGCGATGCCGGGCATCATGCCCATCAGGCCGCCGATGCCGCCCATATTCGCCATCTGCTGCAGCTGTTCGCGCATGTCGTTGAGGTCGAACTGACCCTTGCGCATGCGCTCGGCGGTGCGCGCGGCCTTCTCGGCGTCGATGTTCGCCGCAGCCTTCTCGACCAGCGAGACGACGTCGCCCATGCCGAGGATGCGGCCGGCGATGCGGTTCGGATGGAAGTCTTCCAGCGCGTCGGTCTTTTCGCCGGTGCCGAGCAGCTTGATCGGCTTGCCGGTGACCGCGCGCATCGACAGCGCGGCGCCGCCGCGGCCGTCGCCGTCGACGCGTGTCAGCACGATGCCGGTGAGGCCGACGCGCTCGTCGAACGCGCGTGCGAGGTTGACCGCGTCCTGGCCGGTGAGGCTATCCGCGACCAGCAGCACTTCATGCGGGTTGGCGGCGGCTTTGATCTCGGCCGCCTCCTTCATCATGTCTTCGTCGAGCGTGGTGCGGCCGGCGGTGTCGAGCAGCACCACGTCGTAGCCGCCGAGCTTGCCGGCCTCCAACGCGCGCCTCGCGATCTGCGGCGGCATCTGGCCGGCGACGATCGGCAGTGTCGGAATGTCGAGATCGCGGCCGAGCACCGCGAGCTGCTCCATCGCCGCCGGGCGGTAGACGTCGAGCGAGGCCATCAGCACCTTGCGCTTGTCGCGCTGGACCATGCGGCGCGCGAGCTTTGCGGTGGTGGTGGTCTTGCCGGAGCCTTGCAGGCCGACCATCATGATCGGAACCGGCGGCACGGAATTGATGTCGATGGTCTGGCCGTCGGAGCCGAGCGTGGCGACCAGCTCGTCATGGACGATCTTCACGACCATCTGGCCCGGCGTCACCGACTTGACGACGGTGGCGCCGATCGCCTGCTCGCGGACCCGGTCGATGAAGCTGCGGACGACCTCGAGCGCGACGTCGGCCTCGAGCAGTGCGCGGCGCACCTCGCGCATCGCGGCATCGACGTCCTTTTCGGTCAGCGCGCCGCGCCCCGTCAGACGATCGAGAATGCCACCAAGCCGTTCCGACAGATTGTCGAACAATGCCGTTGTCCTTCGTTGCGCCCGTGAGCGCGCTTCACTCGCTTCCGGTCATGACCCGCTCTCGCGGGTGATGACCACATAGTCCGCCTCGGCACCGTGCCAAGACGATGGTCCAAACACTTTTGCGCCCGAGGGCGCATCGCGCTGTCGGGCGTTGGCCTCTGGCCTCCAGGGCCAGTCGGCGGGTCGAAAAGACGGATCTTTCCGAGAAAGTCGCGGCGTTAAACGCTGCCGGGGCGGCAAAGTCAAGGAAAGTTTCGCCGCAATTGGCGTAGCCTGAGCCATAAGGCATTGAAATCGCATCAATTTGCCACGCTGGTTCCGAATTCGGCATCGTCACCCATATAAACGGAGCCTGCCTCCTGTTGGGAACCCGCGTGCCCATCGTCACCCGCCGCCGCCTTCTTGCAACCTTGACCAGAGCCACTGCCGCGATCGGCGTGCCCTCGATCTGGATGTCCCTGATGAAAACCTATGACGGCCCCGTCTCCGATCACTTCGACGGCCTGCACTTCTTCGATCCGGATGGCGCGCCGCCGAAATCGCTCGGCGAGGTGCTGCGCTGGCAGTTCGGGGGCAGGCGGCAGCGCGCGGTCTGGCCGGAATGGGCGCCGAGCCCCTATGCCGATACGCCGCCGCCGCGCGTCGATGGCGACAAGGTGCGGTTCTGCTTTATCGGTCACGCCAGCTGGCTGATCCAGACCGGCGGCCTCAACATTCTGGTCGATCCGGTCTGGTCGATGCGGGCCTCGCCGTTCAGCTTCGCAGGTCCGAAGCGGCACAATGATCCGGGCGTGGCCTTCGAGAAGTTGCCCAGGATCGACGTCGTGCTGGTGTCGCACGGCCATTACGATCATCTCGATGTCGGGACGCTGTCGAAGCTGACTGCGGCGTTTACGCCGCGCGTGATCACGCCGCTCGGCAACGACGTCACGATGCGCGCCTCCGATGCCGCGATCAAAGCCGAGGCGTTCGACTGGCATCAGCGCGTCGAACTCGGCGGCGGCGTTGCCGTGACGCTGGTGCCGACGCGGCACTGGTCGGCGCGCGGCCTGTTCGATCGCAACAAGGCGCTGTGGGCGAGCTTCGTGCTGGAGACGCCGGCCGGCAAGCTCTACATCGTCTGCGATTCCGGCTATGGCGACGGCCGGCATTTTCGCCGGGTTGCCGAGGCGCATGGCCCGCTGCGGCTCGCGATCCTGCCGATCGGCGCCTATGAGCCGCGCTGGTTCATGCAAGACCAGCACATGAACCCCGAGGACGCCGTGAAGGCGCTGGCCGATTGCGGGGCGACGCAAGCGCTGGCGCATCACCACGGCACGTTCCAATTGACCGACGAGGCAATCGACGCGCCGGCGATCGCACTCGGTGAAGCGCTCGACGCGGCCAAGGTGTCGCGCGAGAGGTTTCTGACGCTGAAGCCGGGACAGGTGTTCGAGGTTTGACCGTCGTCCCGGCCTTCGCCGGGACGACGTTAATTGGCCGGCTTGAATTACTTCTCCTTGATCGCCCAGGAGACGCTGACATTCACCGTCAGCGTTTCCTCGCCTTGCGCGACCGGCGTCGGTGCGGCGAAGCCTGCCGTGGCCATCTTGGCGCGGAACATCGGCACCGGCGCCGAGCCGACTTCCGAGATGTTCAAGGGCGCGCCGAGCGTGACGCCGGCGGCCTTGGCGTAGATCTCCGCCTTGCGCCGGGCGTCGGCGATCGCCCGCTCGCGTGCCTCGTCGAGCAGCTTCGAGGCCTGCGACACCGAGAAATTGAGCCCGCCGATATCATTGGCGCCGGCACCCACCAGCACGTCGATGACACCCGCGACCTTGCTCACATCATGCAGCTTGATCGTGACGCGATTGCTCGCGTGGTAACCGACGATGCTGGGCGGCGCGTTCGGCGACGACGGCGGGCGGTTGGCGAATTGCGGCTGCAGCGACAGCCGCGAGGTCTGATAGTCCTTCTCCGCGATGCCGGCGCCCTTCAGCGCGGCCAGCACCTTGCCCATCGTCACATTGTTGGCGTCGGTGGCCTCGCGTGCGGTCTTGCCGTCGGTTGTGACGCCGGCGTCGAGCTGCGCCTCGTCGGGCGCCGCCGATACGGTCGCCTCGCCAGTGACCGAGATCGCCGGCGGAAAGTCGCTGTCGGCGAATGCGGGCGCAGCCAGCAGCGTGGTCGCGATGAGGGTGGCGGCGATGGGGAGGCCGAGGGGAAGGCGATAGGTCATCTGGCTCACTTCAGGGGTACGTAGACGTTGATCACAAGCTTGTCTTCGGCGGTCTTCAGCGGATCGGTGATGTATTCCTCGATAAAGGTGTCCTTGGCTTCGAGCTTCTTGTCGTCGAGGTGATTGGTGATCGCCTCATAGGTGTTGTCCATGTTGTCGTAGGACCCGCGATGAACGAATTTCAGCGCCTTGCCGTCCGGCGAATTGCCCATGCTCATGTTCTTGCCGAGGTTCTTGACGTCCTGGTCGACCGGAATTTCGGCGATGAAGGTGAAGCCGGTGTCGTCGGTCGAGGTGTAGACGATCATCGGATTGCCCGCGGCCTTGACGCCGTCCTTGTCGAGCAGCGCGGTGAGCTGCTTGAACGCCTCGATCAGCGCGTCGAAGGCCGAATCCCAGTTGGCCGTGCCCTTCAGCATCACGACCTTCTTCGGTTCCAGCGTGAACGGCTCGCCGAACGGGTCGGCGGTCTGCGCCGGGGCGGCCGGCGGCGGCGCAGGGGACTGCGATGCGGCCGGGCTGTCAGCGGGCGACTTGGTCTCGGCCGGCGGGGGCACCGGCGTTGCCGATGGCGCTGGCGCGGGAACGGGGCTCGGGCTTGCCGCCGGAGCGGGCGAGGCTGATGGCGACTGTGCAGGCGCCGGGCTTGCCAGGGCGATCGCGGCCAAAGGGAGCAGCGCGACCAGGGCCGCGCGGAGTGTGTTGATACGGTTCATTCGGTATTCTCCATCCCCTTCCCTCAAACGGCCGCTCGATCTGTCCCGGCGCGCGCGGTCCCTGAGGTGCGATATTCCTAACACGCGAGTTCTGCATTCGTCCCATGACAGATGTGTCATAGGGCCATTCTGACTGGCCAATGGGCCACCACTCGCCATATAACCGGGCAGAATTTAGGAAAATCGATGAGCGCGCTCGCCAATCACGCATTCGCCAAGATGAACGGCATCGGCAACGAGATCGTCGTCGTCGACCTGCGCGATTCCAAAGCGCAGGTTTCGGCTGATGAGGCGCGCGCGGTGGCGTCGCCGGCCGGCGGCGTGCCCTATGACCAGCTGATGGTGCTGCAGCCGCCGCGGCTCGACGGCACCGAAGCGTTCATCTCGATCTACAACAATGACGGCTCGGAGGCCGGGGCCTGCGGCAACGGCATGCGCTGCGTGGTGCGGCGGATCTTCGAGAAGACCGGCCAGACATCGGCGACGTTCCAGACCCGCGCCGGGCTGCTCAATTGCTGGCAGGGGCCGGCGCCCGATCTCTACACCGTCGACATGGGCGTGCCGAAGTTCGGCTGGCAGGACATTCCGCTGGCTGAGGAATTTCGCGACACCCGCTACATCGAGCTGCAGGTCGGGCCGATCGACAATCCGGTGCTGCATTCGCCCTCGGTGGTCTCGATGGGCAACCCGCACGCGGTGTTCTGGGTCGACGACGTCAATGCCCACGACCTCGAACGTTTCGGGCCGCTGCTGGAAAATCATCCGATCTTCCCGGAGCGGGCCAACATCACGCTCGCCCATATCGTCGATCGCGACCACATCACGATCCGTACCTGGGAGCGCGGCGCCGGCCTCACCAGGGCTTGCGGCTCGGCGGCCTGCGCGACCGCGGTCGCCGCGGCGCGGCTGAAGCGGGCCAACCGGATTGTCGAGGTCACGCTGCCCGGCGGCAAGCTCGGCATCGAGTGGCGCGAGCGCGACGACCACGCGCTGATGACCGGCACCGCCGATTTCGAATATGAGGGCCGCTTCGATCCGGCGCTGTTCGCCAACGTCGCCTGACCATCATGAGCGTCGACGTCGTCACCTTTGGCTGCCGCCTCAACGCATTCGAATCCGAGGTGATCAGGCACGAGGCGGAGCAGGCCGGGCTCACCGACACCATCGTCATCAACAGCTGCGCCGTTACCAATGAGGCGGTGGCGCAGGCCCGGCAGTCGATCCGCAAACTGAAACGCGAACGCCCGGCGGCGCGCATCGTCGTCACCGGCTGTGCGGCGCAGACGCAAGCCGACATGTTTGCCGGGATGGCCGAGGTCGATCGCGTCGTCGGCAATGACGAGAAGATGCGCAGCGGCGCCTGGCAGGCGACGCGCGCCGCTTTCGATGCGCCGCTTGGCATCGATGCGAGCGAGAAAGTCGCGGTTGCCGACATCATGGCGGTGACCGAGATGGCGCCGCATCTCCTCGACGGCTTCGAGCGCGGCCTGCCACGGGTGTTCGTACAGGTGCAGAACGGCTGCGATCATCGCTGCACCTTCTGCATCATTCCCTACGGCCGCGGCAATTCGCGCTCGGTGCCGATGGGCGCGGTGGTCGATCAGGTCCGCACATTGGTCGAGCGCGGTCATGCCGAGATCGTGCTGACCGGCGTCGATCTCACGAGCTATGGCGCCGACTTGCCGGGCGCGCCGAAGCTCGGCCAGCTGACCCGGCAGATCCTGCGCCATGTGCCCGAGCTGAAGCGGTTGCGCATCTCCTCGATCGATTCGATCGAGGCCGACCGCGACCTGCTCGATGTCATCGCCGACGATCCACGGCTGATGCCGCATCTGCATCTGTCGCTGCAATCCGGCGACGACATGATCCTGAAGCGGATGAAGCGCCGGCATTCACGCCAGGACGCGATCGATTTCTGTACGCAGGTGCGCCGGCTGCGGCCGGACATCGCGCTCGGCGCCGACATCATCGCGGGCTTCCCGACCGAAACCGAGGAGATGTTTGTGCGCTCGCTCGATCTGATCGCGGAATGCGATCTCACCTTCCTGCATGTGTTTCCCTATTCGCGACGTCCGGGCACGCCGGCGGCGCAGATGCCGCAGGTCGAGGGCGGGACGATCAGGGAGCGCGCCAGGCGGCTGCGCGCGGCCGGCGAAGCCGCGCTGCTGCGGCGGCTTGCTGCGGAAGCCGGCGCGACGCGCGAGGTGCTGATCGAGAGCGACAGGCAGGGCCGTACTGAGCATTTCCTGCCGGTTGCGATCGACGGTGATGAGCGGGGCATGGTGCGGCGCCTCGTTGTGACCGGCCACGATGGTGTGCGTCTCACGGCATCGACCGGCGACGTTCATTGAGACGACGCTCTCCGCCCGCTCCCCTCTCGTCATTCCGGGGCATGCGAAGCATGAGCCCGCAATCCATTCGTCCATTTGCTATGTGGCCCGATGGATTCCGGGCTCTCGCTTCGCGAGCCCCGGAATGACGGGGAGAGAATGCGGCCCTGCGACACATCAACCCGACGGGCAAAATTCCGCGTCGCGCTTCACCACTTCAGATGTTCAATATGCCGGTCTCACGCGATTGAGGGGCGCTTCGCGATCGCCACGAACGCGGTGCGGAATGCGATGAACGCGGACTGCGCCCTCACTCAGTCCTGATGTTCGCGGCCCGGACGACCTTGGCCCATTTTTCGAGTTCGATTGCGACTTGTCTGCTGAACTCTGCCGGCGTGCTCCCGATTGGCTCGAGACCAAGTGTCAGCAGGTGTGCCCTCATGCCCGGATCTGACATGCTCCTGACGATCTCGCGGTTGAGGAGCGCAATGATATCCGGATGGGTGACGGCTGGAACAAAGACACCGAACCAATTGTCGAACTCGATGTCCGGATAGCCTGCTTCTGCCGTCGTTGGTACGTCGGCGAGCGCATGCAACCGTCTCCGGTATGCCATCGCCAGTGCGCGCAGCTGGCCGTCCCCGACCTGCGGCACAATTGGTGCCGGTGCGGCAAGGCACATTGTCGTATGGCCCGCCACCGTCGCGCCGATTGCCAAAGCCGCGCTGTTGTAAGGGATGTGTAAAAGGTCGACGCCGAGCGACTGGCGCAGCATCTCGCCGACGATATGTCCGGGCGACCCCACCCCGGCGGTCGCGTAGTTGAATTTGCCGGGATTGCTTTTGATCAGGGCAGCCAGCTCCTTGAGCGTCTGCGCCGGCACAGACGGATTTGCCGCGAGCACGACACTTGTGCTGACGGCGAGCGTGACCGCATCGAACGACGTGCGAGCATCATAGGGGACTTTGTCGTGCAACGCGGGATTGATCGTGAAGCTGGGCGGCGTGACGAGAACGGTGTATCCGTCGGGCGCCGCCATGGCCGCGCGGCCAACGCCAATGTTGCCGCCGGCGCCGCTCACGTTCTCGACGTAGAACTGCTCTCCGAGCCGCTCGGATAATTTCTGCGCGATGATCCGGCCGAAAACATCGGCGTTCCCGCCTGGCCCGAACGGAACGATCATGCGCACCGGTCGTGCCGGATAGGCCTGCGCCCGCACGATGCCCGGTGCGGCCAGCAGGACGACTGAGCTTGCGATGAAGGTTCGTCGCTTCATGCGAACACGCTGCCCGATCATCCGTCGCAGCGTCATCTAACTACAGTGCGGGTGCCCCAGCCAACGTCAACAAATCGCAGATCTTGTCTGGGTCGAAAGCCGTGCGCATCCTTTCGGGGTACGCATTTTTCTCCCGCGTCATTCCCCGGTGCGCCAACAATCTCGACGTCGTCCCCGGCTAGTGGGCAATTGCGCACGGGAGCAGGGACCCACAACTACGATGGTTGTTGTTGGTCGTGATGATGCCGAACCAGCTGGTTTGACAGGTTGAAATCGGAATCATCCGCGCCATCTCGCGCGACGTTGTCAGTGCGCGCGTCCGTTGGGCTTTGGCGGTTGCGACGCGCGAACCTGCCAGAACCGCAGCAGGCGATCGGCGTCTCCGCGTGTCATCTTGGTGAACTGGCCCTTTGCATGAGTGAGCTCAACGGAGCCCATGGAGCCGGTCGTATAGCGGCATTCCATCACCGCGGCGGTGGTCTCCCAGCTCAGGCCTGCCGCCCGGCACGGCACCAGCAGGCCTTCACTGCGCAGGCTTTGCATCAGGGAGCGGATCACCTCGACGTTCGACCGCGCAAGATCCGCGAGCACGACAACGGTCTCCTCATATTTCCGCTGCCTGGCGAAGCCGAGCAGGGCGGCCTCGTTGAGCTTGTCGCTGTCCTTTAGCCTCGCGACGTGGCGCTTGGCTGCGGTGAAATCGCGGACCTGCGACATGTCGCGCTCGACGCCGGCGGCGACTGCGGCGATCGCGTGCCGGATTTCCTCGTAGAGATACGGCGGGGCACGCTCCAGCAAACGGCCGCGCACCTCTTCCGTTGCCCGGCGCAGGAGCTGAAGACGGAGCTCCGCCGGCAGGTCCGCGCGGATGCCGGTCTCGACTGCGAGGGTCGGATCGTGCTCGGCTTGTGCGAGGACGACGGCAAATCCGTCCGGCGATACTTTGGCGCCGGGATTGGTGACCAGGCGGTGGCTCACGCTTGCAAAGCGACGGGCCAGCAGTGCATCGGTGACGACTTCCTTCAGCCACCAGCGGCCGGCGACGGCGAGCAGGTGCTGTTCGCTCTTGGTCTGCGCGATCTCGACCAGGTCCTCGGCACTGAGGCGTGAGGATTCCTGCAGCATCGGCCGCGCGACCCGGATCTCGTCGTTGCTGGCGAGGCGGCGAACGATCGCGGGCGGTGCCTGCGCGACCGGGGCGAGCTGCTCGCTGATCTCGGCAAGCGCCATCCGGGCGCTGATCTCGGCGAGCGCGCGTAGCTCGATGGTCTTGACCAGCCGTTCGAGCACATTGTCGAACAGTTCGACCTGCTCGCTGTTGAAGCTGCCGGCGGAGAGGAGGAACAGATCAGTGACGCGCTTCGCCGTGGCAATGCATTTTTCGGCGGAGCCGGCGCGGATCGCAGCCTCGACCTCGTCGATAATTGCCTGCCCGGCAGTCAGCATTGCTCGTCCTGAGCCCGTCCCGATGCGCTTGTTCTAAGCCAGCTCGCAGCTCTATCGGGCGGACCTGAACGTTTCGTAAGGATAATGGTCAGTAGAATCCCGGAGGATTACTCGCCGTTCCAGCCGCAGGCCTTGAGCCGCTCCTGCATGTGCGCCGGCGCAGGTGCTACGACATGCACCGGGTCCTTGTTGCGGGAGATCGGGATGCCGATTTCGCGGGAATGCAGATGCAGGGTCGGCTCGCCGAAGCGCGGACCGTTGCCATAGATATTGTCGCCGACGATCGGCCAGCCCATCGCCGATGAATGCACCCGGAGCTGGTGGGTGCGGCCGGTGACCGGCTCCATCGCGAGCCAGGCGATGCCCTCGCCGCGTCCCAGCACCTTCCAGTTGGTGACGGCCTTCTGGCCATCCGGGTCCGGCTTCTGCCACCAGCCGCGCTCGGCATTGAGCCGGCCGAGCGGCATGTCGATGGTGCCTTCGTCCTCGGTGGGGCCGCCCTCGACCACGGTCCAATAGGTCTTCGCAATCTTGCTGTGCTTGAACAACAGCCCGAGCGAGGCGGTCGCCTTGCGGTGGCGTCCCAGGACGAGGCAGCCGGAGGTGTCCTTGTCCAGCCGATGCGCCAGCACCGGCGGCCGCGGCAGGCCGAACCGCAACGCGTCGAACGAGGCCTCCAGATTGGGGCCACCCTTGGGACCGCGGTGCACCGGCAGGCCGGCCGGTTTGTCGATAACCAGCATCAATCCATCGCGGTGGAGCACCCGCGCCAGGATCTCTTCCGCGGTCAATTGGGGAACATCGATCAATTCGTCGAGACTTTCGTTTGTGAGGCGAAACGGCTAACACACCCCCGCCATGAACGATACCACGGGAACAAAACAGAGCTGGTGGCAGCGGCTGAAAGGCGGCCTGAAGCGAACCTCGAGTTCGATCGGGACCGCGGTCGCCGACCTCGTCACCAAGCGTAAGCTCGATTCTGCCATGCTCGATGACATCGAGGATGTGCTGCTGCGCGCCGACCTTGGTACCGATGTCGCGGTCCGCATTGCGCAGGCGGTCGGCAAGGGCCGCTACGACAAGGCGATCTCGGCCGATGAGGTCAAGGACGTCGTTGCGACCGAGGTCGAGAAGGTGCTGGCGCCGGTGGCGAAGCCGCTCGAGATCGATGCGACGCTGAAGCCGTTCGTGATCCTGGTCGTCGGCGTCAACGGCTCCGGCAAGACCACGACGATCGGCAAGCTTGCGGCGAAATTCTCCGCCGAGGGCCACAAGGTCATGCTGGCCGCCGGCGATACCTTCCGCGCCGCGGCGATCGAGCAGCTCAAGGTCTGGGGCGAGCGCACCAAGTCGCCGGTCATTGCGGGCGCGCAAGGGTCGGATTCGGCAAGCCTCGCCTTCAGCGCGCTGACCGCGGCCAAGGAGCAGGCGCGCGACGTGCTGCTGATCGACACCGCCGGCCGCCTTCAGAACAAGTCCGAGCTGATGAACGAGCTCGAAAAGGTCGTTCGCGTCATCAAGAAGGTCGATGCGTCGGCGCCGCATGCGGTGCTGCTCGTGCTCGACGCCACGGTGGGACAAAATGCGCTGTCGCAGGTCGAGGCGTTTCATCGTACGGCAGGCGTCACCGGCCTCGTGATGACCAAGCTTGACGGCACGGCGCGCGGCGGCATCCTTGTTGCGCTGTCGGAGAAGCACAAGCTGCCGGTACATTTCATCGGCGTCGGCGAAGGCGTCGAGGACCTCGCGCCCTTCACGGCGAAGGATTTTGCCAAGGCAATTGCCGGGATCGAATAATTCATCCTTCGGGACGCGCGCTGGTGCGCGCTCCTCCAGCAACAACGGCAAAGCCGTTGTGCAGGGATGACGGTGGGATACGAAAGGTCGTCATCCAGAGGAGGCGCGGAGCGCCGTCTCGAAGGATGGCCAAGACACGAGTTCAATGGACTGAATTGATGGACAAGACCCAGCCACATCCGCTGTTCAAGCTCGCAACCGAGCTCGGCCCGCTGCTCGTGTTTTTCATCGCGAACGCCAAGTACCATCTGTTCGTCGCTACGGCTGCGTTCATGGTGGCGATCGTGGCGGCGATGATTGCGTCCTATGTCGTGACCAAACACGTGCCAATCATGGCGCTGGTGACCGGCGCGATCGTGCTGGTGTTCGGCACCCTGACCTTGGTGCTGCACGACGAGACCTTCATCAAGCTCAAGCCGACCATCATCTACGGCCTGTTCGCGGCCGTGCTCGGCGGCGGGCTCTTGTTCGGCCGTTCCTTCATCGCCGTGATGTTCGACCAGATGTTCAATCTGACGCCGCAGGGCTGGCGCATCCTCACCATGCGCTGGGCGCTGTTCTTCGCCGGCATGGCCATCCTCAACGAGATCGTCTGGCGGACGCAGACCACGGATTTCTGGGTGAACTTCAAGGTGTTCGGCGTGACGCCGCTGACCATGATCTTCGCCATCGCGCAGATGCCGCTGACCAAGCGCTATCATCTGGAGCCGGTCTCGCTGGAGACCAGCGAGGCGGACGCCGGCGATGTGCGGAAGGGGTAGCGGCAGTCTGCTCCCTCGCCCCGCTCTCTTGTCCGCCGAAGCCCGCCTTCGGGCGAAGGCGGATGCGGAGAGAGGGCTGGGGTGAGGGGCTATCTCCACGGATAGGTCGGAGATTGTTGCGAATACCTTCCAAAGCCCCTCACCCGAAATTCCCGCTTCGCGCGAATTTCGACCTCTCCCCGTAAAGAACGGGGAGAGGTGAAGTGAACCGCCTCAGCTCTTCTGCTTGGCGACGATCTTGTCCTTGATCTTGTCGTAGGTCGCCTGCGGCAGGATGTTCTTCTGCACCAGTTCATCCTTGCCCTTGTAGGGGCGGCCCTTGATGATCGCAGCCGAGTAGGCCTTGCCGACACCAGGCAGCGCGTCGAGCTGGTCCGCGCCGGCGCTGTTGATGTCGAGCAGGTCGTCCTTCGCCATTCCCGTCGTCTTCAGATCAGGGGCCGCCGCTTTCGGCGCTGGCGCGATGTGGCTCTCGGATTTGGCGGCGGGCGCGACCGGCTGCGGCGACTGGGCCATCGACGGCGTGGCCGTCATCAGGCCGAGCGTGAGCGCGGTAGCAAGAAGTGAAGCGAGCGTGGTCTTGCGCACATGTCCCTCTCCGAGGAATGAGTGAAGTCACGCCATGGAGTTAGGGTTGAGTTCGTGGCGTCGCCGTGGCCGGGAAATGAACCGCAGATAAACCCGTCGAAGTATTATGCCGCAGGTGTTTTCTCGCGTCGTTCATGCTCGATTCATGTTCGCGAGCCGCGGCGTGCCGATGCGATTACTTGTCCGCGCGCAGCGCTTTCTCGATCTCGGTCTTGAGCACGGTGTTGACGTTATCAGGCGTCACCGGGCCGACCAGCTTGTAGACGATCGTGCCCTCGCGTCCGACCAGGAAGGTTTCGGGCACGCCATAGACGCCCCACTCGATGGAGGCGCGGCCGTTGCCGTCGACGCCGACGATGCCGAACGGATTGCCGTAGCGGCCGAGGAAGCGGCGCGCGTTCTCGGGCGAGTCCTTGTAGTTGATGCCGATGATCTGGAAGCGCTTGTCGCGGCCGAGCTCGGTCAGCAGCGGCGCCTCGTCATGGCAGGGCACACACCAGGACGCCCAGACGTTGACGATTGAGACCTTGCCCTTGAATGCGGCGGGATCGAGACCGGGGACAGGCGCACCGTCCTTCACGAGGCCGTCGAGCGCGGGCAGGACGGTCTGCGGTGCCGGCCGACCGATCAGCGCCGACGGAATTTTGGAGGGATCGCCGCCATAGAGCCGCAGCAGGAAAAGTCCGGCGAGCCCGAGGAAAAGTACCAGCGGCAGCACCACCAGCAGCCGGCGGGCTTGCGGCGGACTGTTGGTCGCCTGATCGCTCATCGAATATCCGCCGCGCTGCGGCCGGAGCGGCGCGTGATGCCGCTGGCCTCGATCTCCTTCAGGCGCGCCTGTTGGCGGCGATAGTCGGCGGTGATCCAGACGATCAGGAGCAGCACGACCGCGGCGACCAGCGCATAGGACGTCACGATGAAAGAGGCGTAGGGACCAAGCGACATCGCGTCACGCCGCTCCAATTTCTTTTGGACCGGCGGCCGCTTCGCTAGTGAACGCGACGCGGCTGGCTTGCATCATCTGCAGGCTGCGCACGCGCCGGCGCAGGATCTCGTTGCGCATCGCCGCCAGATGCAAGGTGATGAAGAGCAGCGAAAACGCGATCGCCATCACCAGCAGCGGCCACAGGAACGCCTTGTCGAGCGTCGATCCGCCCATCCGAAGCACCGAGGACGGCTGATGCAGCGTGTTCCACCAGTCGACCGAGAACTTGATGATCGGGATGTTGATCGCGCCGACCAGGGTCAGGACCGCCGCCGCCCGCGCCGCGCGCGAAGGGTCCTCCACCGCACGCCACAGCGCCATCAGGCCGAGATACATCAGGAACAGGATCAAGACTGAGGTCAGGCGCGCGTCCCACTCCCAATAGGTGCCCCACATCGGCCGGCCCCACAGCGAGCCGGTGACCAGCGCAAGGAAGGTGAAGGCGGCGCCGATCGGGGCGGCAGCCTTCGCGGCGACGTCGGCAAGCGGATGCCGCCACACCAGCGTGCCGAGCGCGGCCACGCTCATGACGCCCCAGACGAACATCGACAGCCACGCATTCGGCACGTGGATGAACATGATCTTGACCGTGGCGCCCTGCTGGTAGTCGTCGGGCGCCATCGCCGACTGGTAGAGCCCGATCGCGAGCAGGATCGCGGTCACGCCAGCGAGCCACGGCAGGGTCCGCGCGGTCAGCGCCAGAAACCTGGTCGGATTGGCGAGGTCGTTCAGCGTCTCAGTCAGCTTCATGGCACCCTGATAGTCGCCCAATGTGTCGCAAGCAATTGGCCGAACCGCTCTCGGCGAGATTTGATCGAGGCCATTTCAGTCCAGCCCGTGCCGCAGGCTCGCGGCGGCGGCAAACGGGCCGATCACGAGGCTGGCAAGCGACAGCGCGCAAAGGATCGAGAACGGTGTTCCAAAAAGTAGGGGACCCGAGATCGCCGCCTGTGAGGCGGCGACGCCGAAGATCAGCACCGGGATCGATAGCGGCAGCACCAGCACGGCGAGCAGCAGCCCGCCGCGATGCAGCGTCACCGCCAATGCCGCGCCGATCATGCCGGTGAAGGTCAGCGCCGGAGTTCCCGCCAGCAAAGTCGCTGCGACCGCAAGGGTCGCCGTGCCGTCGAGATTGAGCAGCAGGCCGAGCACCGGGGTTGCGATGATCAGCGGCAGCCCGGCGGCGATCCAATGCGCCAGCGCCTTGGCCGCGCAGGCGAGTTCCAGCGGCGTCCGGCTCATCACGATCAGATCGAGCGAGCCGTCCTCGTGATCGGCCGCGAACAGCCGGTCGAGGGTGAGCAGGCTCGCCAGCAGCGCGCCGAGCCAGAGGATCGCGGGGCCGAGCCGCGACAGCAGCGCCAGATCGGGCCCGACCGCGAACGGCATCAGCACCGTGACGGTGAGGAAGAACAGCACCCCGATCAGCGCCCCGCCGCCGACGCGCAGCGCGATGCGGATGTCGCGGCGGATCAATGCGGCCAGCGCGCTCATGCCGCGCCTCCCATCCGCAAATCGCGCGCATCGATGCCGAGCGGCAGATGGGTGGCAGCGACGATCAGGCCGCCGCTTGCGAGGTGGTCGCGCATCAGCCCCACGAACAGCGCCTGTCCGGCCGCATCGAGCGCCGATGTCGGCTCGTCCAGCAGCCAGACCGGCCGCCGCACCGAGAGCAGGCGCGCGATCGACAGGCGGCGGCGCTGGCCGGCCGAGAGGTAGGCCGCCGGCAGGTGCGCGGCATGGTCGAGAGCCACGGCAGCAAGGCAGCGGCCGGCATCCTCCGTCTCGCCGCCGAGGAATTCCCGCCAGAAGGAAAGATTTTCCGCGACGCTCAGCGCCGGCTTCAGCGCGTCGCGGTGGCCGAGATAGTGGGCCTGTTCGGGCAGGCTGAGTTCGGCGTCGCCGCCGTCGAGCGCGACCATGCCCTCGGCGGGAACCAGGAGCCCGGCGAGGACGCGCAGCAGCGAGGTCTTGCCCGCGCCGTTGGGCCCGGTGACGGCAAGCGCCTCGCCGGCCGTGGCCGACAGATCGAGGCCAGCAAACACCTCGCGTCCGCCGCGCACGCATTTCAGATTTCGTCCCGAGAGCCGCATGGTTCGTTGTGTCACAGCCCTCTGAAATCTTTCGCTACCGCGTGAGAATTTTTGGGTCGCGCAACGCTGTCGCACGCTTGTCGGTGTGGCGGTGCTTCTAGAAAGGTTCTATAAGCCCGGAACTTGATGCAGCACACACAATCGGCGGCCGCAAGCCATCCAGGCCATCCCCTCGGCCCATGTCGGTCGCCGGTGTTTAGTTACCCTTGCCGGGTATAACTGAGAATTGGGATCCTCCGCATGACCTCACTCGACAGCTTCAAATGCCGCAAGACCATGAAGGTCGGCGGCAAGTCCTACGTCTATTACAGCCTGCCCCAGGCAGAGAAGAACGGACTGAAGGGTATTTCGAAGCTGCCGTATTCGATGAAGGTTCTGCTTGAGAACCTGCTGCGCAACGAGGACGGCCGCACCGTCAAGAAGGAAGACATCGTTGCGGTGTCGAAGTGGCTAAAGAAGCGCCAGCTCGAGCACGAAATCGCGTTCCGCCCGGCGCGCGTTCTGATGCAGGATTTCACCGGCGTTCCGGCCGTGGTCGATCTCGCGGCGATGCGCAACGCTATGCAGAACCTCGGCGGCGATGCCGAGAAGATCAACCCGCTGGTGCCGGTCGATCTCGTCATCGACCACTCGGTGATCGTCAACTTCTTCGGTGACAACAAGGCGTTCGCGAAGAACGTCACCGAGGAATACAAGCAGAACCAGGAGCGCTACGAGTTCCTGAAGTGGGGCCAGAAGGCGTTCTCGAACTTCTCGGTGGTGCCGCCCGGCACCGGCATCTGCCACCAGGTCAATCTCGAATATCTCGCCCAGACGGTGTGGACCAAGAAGGAGAAGATGACGGTCGGCAAGAAGACCGGCACCTTCGAGGTCGCCTATCCGGACTCGCTGGTCGGCACCGACTCGCACACCACCATGGTCAACGGCCTCGCCGTGCTCGGCTGGGGCGTCGGCGGCATCGAGGCGGAAGCCTGCATGCTCGGCCAGCCGCTGTCGATGCTGCTGCCGGAAGTGGTCGGCTTCAAGCTCAAGGGCCAGCTTAAGGAAGGCGTCACCGCGACCGACCTCGTGCTGACAGTCACCCAGATGCTGCGCAAGCTCGGCGTGGTCGGCAAGTTCGTCGAGTTCTTCGGCCCGGGCCTCGATTTCCTGTCGGTCGCGGACAAGGCGACGATCGGCAACATGGCGCCCGAATACGGCGCGACCTGCGGCTTCTTCCCGGTCGATGCCGCGACCATCGATTACCTGAAGACCTCGGGCCGCAAGGCCGATCGCGTCAAGCTGGTGCAGGCCTATGCCAAGGCGCAGGGCCTGTTCCGTACCGCCAAGTCGGCCGATCCGGTGTTCACCACCACGCTGACGCTCGATCTCGCCGACGTCGTGCCGTCGATGGCCGGACCGAAGCGCCCCGAGGGCCGCATCGCGCTGCCGGCGGTGTCGACCGGCTTCGCGACCGCGCTGGTCGGCGAATACAAGAAGCCCGAGGGTGAGACGAAGCGCTTTGCGGTCGAGGGCCGCAATTTCGATCTCGGCCATGGCGACGTCGTGATCGCCGCGATCACCTCCTGCACCAACACCTCGAACCCGAGCGTGCTGATCGGCGCCGGGCTGCTGGCGCGCAAGGCGGCCGCCAAGGGTCTGAAGGCCAAGCCGTGGGTGAAGACCTCGCTCGCGCCGGGCAGCCAGGTGGTGGCGGAATATCTCGCCAATTCCGGCCTGCAGGCCGATCTCGACAAGGTCGGCTTCAACCTGGTCGGCTTCGGCTGCACCACCTGCATCGGCAATTCCGGTCCGCTGCCGGAAGACATCTCGAAGTCGATCAACGACAACGGCATCGTTGCCGCCGCCGTGCTGTCAGGCAACCGCAACTTCGAAGGCCGCGTCTCGCCGGACGTGCAGGCGAACTACCTCGCCTCGCCGCCGCTGGTGGTTGCGCATGCGCTCGCCGGCACCGTGACCAAGGATCTCGCAGTCGAGCCGATCGGCATCGGCAAGGACGGCAAGCCGGTGTTCCTGAAGGACATCTGGCCGACCACCAAGGAGATCAACGCCTTCATGAAGAAGTACGTCACCGCGACGATCTTCAAGAAGAAGTATGCCGACGTGTTCAAGGGCGACACCAACTGGCGCAAGATCAAGACCACGGAAAGCGAGACCTATCGCTGGAACATGAGCTCGACCTATGTGCAGAACCCGCCTTACTTCGAAGGCATGAAGAAGCAGCCGGACCCGGTCGTCGACGTGGTCGACGCGCGGATCCTCGCGATGTTCGGCGACAAGATCACCACCGACCACATCTCGCCGGCCGGTTCGATCAAGCTGACCTCGCCCGCCGGCAAGTTCCTCAGCGAGCACCAGGTGCGCCCCGCCGACTTCAACCAGTACGGCACGCGGCGCGGCAACCATGAAGTGATGATGCGCGGCACCTTCGCCAACATCCGCATCAAGAACTTCATGCTGAAGGGCGCCGACGGCAATATTCCGGAAGGCGGTCTCACCAAGCACTGGCCCGACGGCGCACAGATGTCGATCTACGACGCGGCGATGAAGTACCAGCAGGAGAACGTGCCGCTGGTGGTGTTCGCCGGCGCCGAATACGGCAACGGCTCGTCGCGCGATTGGGCTGCGAAGGGCACTCGCCTGCTCGGCGTGCGCGCGGTGATCTGCCAGAGCTTCGAGCGCATCCACCGCTCCAACCTGGTCGGCATGGGCGTGCTTCCGCTCACCTTCCAGGACGGCACCTCGTGGTCCTCGCTCGGCCTCAAGGGCGACGAGAAGGTCACGATCCGCGGGCTGCAGGGCGATTTGAAGCCGCGGCAGACGCTGACGGCCGAGATCGTCTCCGCCGACGGCGGCAAGCGGGATGTGCCGCTGCTCTGCCGCATCGATACGCTGGACGAGCTCGATTACTACCGCAACGGCGGCATCCTGCATTACGTGCTGCGCAAACTCGCGGCCTAGGCCTTTTGTTTGAGCATGGTCTGCCCGGAAAACCGCTTCACACTTTTCCGGACCATGCTCTTGCGCGGATTTGTGATCGGTGCCTCACTGCTTAGTGAGTAGCGGCTAAAAAGAAGGCGGCCTATGACAGGGCCGCTTTCTCGCGTTTTGGGGCACGCAAGTTCAGGGACAGACTTCATGCTCCGTACAATTACGGATAGAAATCATCACGACTGGTTCGCAGTATGACAGCGATGATGGCCTATAATTCTATCTCGCGATGGTCCAGCGCCCTCGGTTTCTGCGCGATCGTCGCTATCATCCGCCCCGCTCACGCCGACCCGCGTGCTGTCGTCGAGCTCTTCACCTCGCAGGGATGCTCCTCCTGTCCGCCCGCGGACAAGATCATCGGGGAGCTCGCGAAGGACCCCAACGTCATCGCGCTGAGCATGCCGATCGACTATTGGGACTATCTCGGCTGGAAGGACACGCTGGCTGATTCCCGTTTCAGCGCGCGCCAGAAGGCCTATTCGCACATGCGCGGCGATCGCGACGTCTACACGCCGCAGGCCGTGATCAACGGCTCCATGCATGTGATCGGCAGCGACCGTGCCAGCATCGAGAGCGCCATCAAGGACACCGAGAAGAGCGGCAACGTGATGTCGGTGCCGGTGACGATGACGCTGAGCGGCAAGCAGATCAACGTGTCGGTCGCCGCGTCGAAATCGCCCGCAGTGTCGCGCGGTGAAGTCTGGATCTGCTCGATCTCGAAGTCGGTGCCGATCTCGATCTCGCGCGGCGAGAATCGCGGCCACGAGATCACGTACCACAACGTGGTGCGCAATCTCCTGAAGGTCGGTGACTGGAACGGCTCGTCCGGGAGCTGGACCGTGCCGCTGGAGAACATCACGCGCGATGGCGTCGATGCCGCGGCCGTCTACGTCCAGGACGGCAACCGCGACAAGCCGGGCCCGATGCTGGGCGCCGCATTCACCTCGCTTCACTAGCACTCCGCAGCGCTCGCGGTCGTGGAGCTCCGCGCGTCGGCAAGCGCGCATCCACTGATTTGCTGAAAGCAAAGCGCCGAGGCTTCGCATGCGTCTCGGTCGCGCTGATCGAGCAGGGTCCCCAAAACAAAAAGGACCAACTTTCGTTGGCCCAGTGTTGGGATTTGATTCCCCTGCGAACAGGCCCGATCCCGACGGCCCCGGGGGGCTGGGGGCTGAGGAATCCGGAACCGAAAGGACCGGGCCAACGCAGGATTTTCTTTTCGCAGGGCAGCGGGGCGGGCGATGGGCGGAAGTGGGGCAGCAATATGATTCCTCTAACGTTCCCGTGACTCTTCGGTTTTCCGGACAATCCGTCGCGCCTGACCGTGGTTAAGGGCTGGTTGCGTTGCGAATGGCCCCTTGCGGCGTTCTGCGCTTAGCGCAATCATGTCACTCACGTGACGATCCCGAAGTGGGGGCACCGGCCTTCGGAACCCGATCGTCACCGGGATAACAGGAGGCGCTCGATGAGTCTGAACTCGGAGGACACTGATCCGAGTGGGAATCGTGCCGCGGCGCGTCCCGCCGCCGCGACCCCTCAGCCCAACCGCGTGACATTCAATCGACTTGAGCTCAACCGCATTCTCAATCTCTACGGCCGCATGGTTGCCGATGGCGAGTGGCGCGATTATGCGATCGACTTCCTCAAGGACCGCGCCGTGTTCTCAGTGTTCCGGCGCGCATCCGAAGTGCCGATCTACCGGATCGAGAAGGATCCCCGGCTGGCGCGCAAGCAGGGCATGTACAGCGTGATTTCGGCGACCGGCCTGATCCTGCGTCGCGGCCACGAACTCGAACGGGTGCTGTTCGTGATCGATCGCAAGCTGTCGCTGGTGTAGGCGCGGCAACTCGGCGCTTCGCTCATCCGGGCTACAGATCGGGGTATATCCAACCCGTCTAATCCGCCGGCACCGTCGCCGCGCCTTCGCCGAGCGCGCGCTGCATCAGCACGGTGTCGAGCCAGCGGCCGAATTTCAGGCCGACATTCGGGAGCGTCCCGATCATCTGAAAGCCGCAGCGGCGGTGCAGGCCGATCGAGCCGGCATTGGCCTGGTCCCCGATCACCGCGATCATCTGGCGGAAGCCGCGTCCGTCGCATTCGGCGATCAGGCGCTCCATCAGCTTGAGGCCGATGCCGCGGCGATGGACCGCGGGATCCAGATAGACCGAGTTCTCGACCGTGAAGCGATAGGCCGGCCGCGGCCGGTAGGGGCCGGCATAGGCGTAGCCGGCGACGCGGCCGTCCAGCACGGCGACGAAATAGGGGAAGTCGCCATCGATCAGCGCCCGGTAGCGGCGGGTCATCTCGGCAAGGTCGGGCGGGATCAGCTCGAAGGTCGCGGTGCCGAAGCGCACCGCGTGCTCATAGATCGCGGTGATGGAGGGCAGGTCCGCCTCGGCGGTCGGCCTGATTTCCGGATCGGGCAGAGCTGGTGTGGACATGCCGCAAGCGTATTTTTGCCCTGCGCAAAAGAAAAGCCCCGGCCGCAAGGCCGGGGCTCTGGTCGATCGGTTCGCTCGAGGCGCTTAGTCGCGCTGACCGAGCAGCTGCAGCAGCAGCGTGAACAGGTTGATGAAGTTCAGGTAGAGCGACAGCGCACCAGTGATTGCCGCACGCTCTGCCGCCACGCCACCCTGCGAGGCGTAGCCGTAGATGTAGTCGTTCTTCAGCCGCTGGGTGTCCCAGGCGGTGAGGCCCGCGAACACCAGCACGCCGACCACCGAGACGATGAACTGCAGCGCCGAGCTCGCCAGGAACAGGTTGACCAGGCTCGCGATGATGATGCCGATCAGACCCATGAACAGGAACGAGCCCATGCCGCTCATGTCACGCTTGGTGGTGTAGCCGTAGAGGCTCAGCGCACCGAACGTCGCCGCGGTGATGAAGAACACGCGCACGATCGAGGTGTGCGTGTACACCAGGAAGATCGACGACAGCGACAGGCCCATCAGCGCCGAGAACACCCAGAACAGCAGCTGGGCGGTCGCCGGCTGCAGGCGGTTGATGCCGGCCGAGATGACGAACACCATCGCCAGAGGGGCGAGGATGAACAGCCACTTCAGCGGGCTCACGAACATCGCGTAGCCGAACTGCGTCAGATAGGCGTTGCCGAACTTGGCGACGGCGGCGGACTGATCAGTGGTCACCGCACCCATGTAGACACCGAGCGCGGCCAAGCCGGTGATGGCGAGGCCGATGCTCATGTAGTTGTAGATGCGCAGCATGTAGGCGCGCAGACCGGCGTCGACGGCCGCAGCGTCAATGCGCCCGGCGGCCCGGCCGAAAGGAGAAGCGTAGTTACGGTCTAGGTCCGACATGGTCGAATTCCCGTGGTTGGTCCCGGTGGAGCGCAAGGGATTTGCGGCGCCGGTTCTAAATCTATCTCAGATGGCTCGGTTTGCGGAACATTAATTGCGTGTCATTCAAACCGACTATCCGACCCGAGTGGTATGTGGGAAATTAACACATCCGACGCAAGCTTCCACGCGCGGCCGAATGTCGCTCTAGCCTAGCATTTGTAGGCAAAACGGCGCTGCCGCCGCTACAAATTGTCACAAATTCCGCAGCACCGAGGCCGGCTTCTGGTTCAGCGCGAGCAGCGTTCCCGCCAGCCCCAATCCGACGGTGACGACCAGCGCGGCGACCACGACCAGCGCTGCGCTGCCGGCCTGCCAGATGAAACTCAGCGTCATCAGCCGCGTCACGATCAGCCAGGCCGCGACCGAACCGGCGATCACCCCGAAGATTGCGGTTGCAAAGCCGATCATCAGATACTCCAGCGCGTAGGCGCCGAGCAATCGCACCCGGGTTGCGCCGAGCGTCTTGAGGATCACGGCGTCATAGACGCGGTGGCGGTGGCCGGCGGCGAGCGCGCCGCCCAGCACCAGGATCGCCGAGATCAGCGTCACGGCGCTGGCGCCGCGGATCGCCAGCACCAGATTGCTGACCACGGCGCCGACCGTTTCCAGCGCCTCGCGGACCCGGACGCTGGTCACCATCGGGAACGCGTCGGCGACCTGCTTGATGATACGCGCATCATCGGTGGCGCCGGCATGGGGTTCCGTCAGGGTCGCGACGTGGCTATGCGGGGCGCCCTTGAAGGCATTCGGCGAGAACACCAGCACGAAGTTGATGCCGAGGCCCTGCCAGTCGATGTTGCGCAGATTGGCGATCTTGGCCGGAACATCGCGGCCGAGCACATTGACCACGATCTCGTCGCCGATCTTCAAGGACAGGCCGTCGGCGATCTTCTTCTCCATCGAGACCAGCGGAGGTCCGCTGTAGTCCGGTCCCCACCATTCGCCCTCGACGATCTTCGAGCCCTTGGGAACTTCGCCCGTGTAGGTCAGGCCGCGGTCGCTTTGCAGCACCCATTCCGAATCGACCGACGGCTTGAGCTGGTCGGCCTTGACGCCGCGCGCCGCGACGATGCGCCCGCGCAGCATCGCCACGTCCTCGATGGTCGAGTCCGGAGCGATCTGCTTGAGGAAAGCACCAAAGCGGTCGGCTTCGGTGGAGGGGATGTCGATGAAGAAGAACGACGGCGCCCGTTCCGGCAATGCGGCCAGGAATTGCCGGCGCAGATTGCCGTCGATCTGGGTGATGGTGACGAGCACCGCGAGCCCGAGGCCCAGCGACAGCACCACCGACGGCGTCAGCGCGCCCGGCCGGTGGATGTTGGCGATTGCGAGCCGCAGCATGGTGATGCGGCTGCGCGGCAGCCGCCGCGCCACCGCCATCAGGATTTCGGCGATCCCGCGCAGCAGCAGGAACACCGCGATCGACGAGGCAACGAACACGGTGGCGACCCGCTTGTCATAGGCGAGCCCGATCGCAACCCCGATCAGGAGCGCGACCACCACGGCCATCAGCGCCAGATAGCTCCAGCGCGGGCGATGCCACTCGCTGGCGACGGTCTCGCGGAACAGCGCGGCGACCGGTACGTCGTGGACCCGGCCGAGCGGCCACAGCCCGAACGCCAGCGCGGTGAGCTGGCCGTAGAGGAACGAGAGCGCGAGCTCGTCGGGATGCAGCGCCGGCACCACCGGCAGCGGCAGCACCTTGCCGAACAGGTCGACGATGACGAAAGGCAGCGCGGCGCCGAGCACCAGCCCGATCACCGAACCGATCCCGGCCAGCACCACCACCTGCGTGCAGTAGATCGTGAAGACGTCGCGGCCGGTTGCGCCGAGCGCCTTGAACGAGGCGATGACGTCGCGGCGCCGGTCGATATGGCTCTTCACCGCGTTGGCGACGCCGACGCCGCCGACCAAGAGTGCGGCGAGGCCGACCAGGGTCAGGAACTGGGTGAAACGGTTGATGGTGCGCTCAAGCTGCGGCGAGGCGTTGTTGCGGCTGCGGACCTCCCAGCCGGCCTCCGGCGCAGCAGCCCGTGCGCCGTCGATCAACGCGGTGGTGGCGCGATCGTCGTTGGCGCCGTCGGGCAGCTTCACCCGGTAGATCCAGCGTACCAGGCTGCCCGGCTGCAACAGGTCGGTGGCGCGCAAGCTCGCTTCGCTGATCAGGAAGCGCGGGCCGAGGCCGACGCCGCCGGCGAGCTTGTCGGGCTCGGCCGCCACCACGCTGCGGATCTGGTAGGTCGCGCTGCCGATGGTGACGCGGTCGCCGAGCTTCAGGTCGAGCCGCGCCAACAGCGTTGAATCGGCGGCCGCGCCATAGGCGCCGTCGCTTTCGGCCAGCAGGTCGGCTGTCGGCATGTTCGGCTCGAGCGTCAGCTCGCCGAGCATCGGATATCTGCCGTCGACCGCCTTGAGCTCGACCAGCGCCAGCTTGCCGTCACCGCTGCGGGCCATCGCGCGCAGCGTGGCCGCCACCGACACCTCGCCGCGGGTGCGCAGATACGCGACCTCCTCGGGCTTGGCTTCGCGCGAGATCAGCGAGAATGCGACGTCGCCGCCGAGCAGCGTGCGACCCTCGCGCGACAGGCCGTCGCCAAGGCTCGCGGCGACCGAGCCGACGCCGGCAATCGCCATCACGCCGAGCGCGATGCAGGCGATGAACACATAGAAGCCGCGCAGGCCGCCGCGCAGTTCGCGCAGCGCGTAACGGAAGGCAAGCGACGACGCGCGGCCCTGCACCGCGACTTCGGACGCAATGCTCATGTCGTTGATTGTCCGTCGATGCGACCGGAGCGCAGCCGCACGACACGATCGCAGCGCTGCGCCAGCGAGAGGTCGTGCGTCACCAGCACCAGCGTCATGCCGCGCTCGGCGTGCTTGGTGAAGAGCAGATCGATGATCTGCTTTCCCGTCGTCTCGTCGAGATTTCCGGTCGGTTCGTCGGCAACCAGGATGGTCGGATCGGGTGCGAGCGCACGCGCGATCGCGACGCGCTGCTGCTCGCCGCCGGAAAGCTGCGTCGGATAATGATGCAGCCGTTCGCCGAGCCCGACCGATTGCAGCTCCTGCGCGGCGCGCGCGGCGGCATCGGGATTGCCGGCGAGCTCGAGCGGCACGGCGACGTTCTCCAGCGCCGTCATGGTCGGGATCAGATGGAACGACTGGAACACGATGCCGACCTGGCGGCCGCGGAAGCGCGCCAGCGCATCTTCATCGAGGGCATTGAACGAGGTGCCGTCGACGACCACTTCTCCGCTGTCAGGACGTTCAAGCCCCGCCATCACCATCAGCAAGGTCGACTTGCCCGAACCCGACGGGCCGATCAGGCCGATGGCCTCACCCGCTGCCACACGAAGGCTGATATCTTTGAGGATATGGACCCGAGCCGCGCCGGTGCCGAGCGAGAGATTGACGTTCCTGACGGCAATGGTGTCCGGCTCGACGTCGGTCAGTGAAGAGGATTCGATGAGACTGTCCATGGTTCGGTCATATGGCACTTCCGCTGCTGCGGTCGAGGGCCGGTTGAGGATCTTCGTGCACATACTCGTGTTGCTTATGGGCTTGATGACGGCGGCAAGTGCGCAGACGCCAGCACCGGACAATGCCCCGGCGCAAGGTTCGGCGAAACCGATCAAAATGGTGGTTCTGGGCGATTCCCTGAGCGCCGGTTACGGCCTTCCGGCCGCGGCGGCATTTCCGGTCCGGCTGCAAAAAGCCTTGGAAGCCAAGGGGATAAAGGTCGAGATGACGAATGCCGGAGTGTCCGGCGACACCGCCTCAGGGGGCCGCGAGCGGCTCGACTGGTCGGTGGCCGACGGAACTGCCGCCGTGATCGTCGAGCTCGGCGCCAACGATGCGCTGCGCGGCATCGATCCCTCGGTGACGCGTGCCGCGCTCACCGACATCATCACAAAGTTGCAGGCGCGCAAGATCGCCGTGCTCTTGTGCGGCATGCTCGCGCCGCCGAACTATGGCAGCGAGTATGCGGCGAAGTTCAACGCGATCTATCCGGATCTGTCGAAATCGCTTGGCGTGCCGCTCTATCCGTTCTTCCTCGATGGCGTGGCTGCCGATGCCAAGCTCAATCAGGCGGACGGCATGCATCCGACGGCGGAAGGTGTGGACATCGTCGTGAAGAATATCCTGCCCACGGTGGAGGCATTTCTCGGCGCAATATCAGGGCAACGCAGTTGAAACGCAGGCAGCGGGCCGTGTTGTGCCCGTAGGTTTACGAGCTGTTAACGGGTCGTGCTTCGCAGAGTCACATATCTCGGGTACAAATAGGCATCGGTGATTCGTCACCGGGCTGTTACAGGGCCGGGCTCCCAAAACCCGCGCCAAGCATCGAGGATTAATGCGATGCCGCGTCTGTTCACTGGACTGGAAATTCCGGCCGAGATCGGCCAGACACTTTCCAATTTGCGTGGCGGCCTTCCCGGCGCACGCTGGATTGATCCCGAAAATTATCACGTCACTCTGCGCTTCATCGGCGATATCGATGGCCTCTGGGCCAACGAGATCGCGACGATGCTGTTTCGGGTGAACCGAAAGCCGTTCGAGGTCAAATTGCAGGGCCTGTCGAGCTTCGGCGGACGCAAGCCGCGCGCGGTGGTTGCCGCCGTCGAGCCCAGCCGGCCGCTGATCGAACTGCAGGCCGAGCTCGAGCGGATGATGCAGCGGATGGGGCTCAATCCCGAGGGCAGGAAATTCACGCCCCATGTCACGCTCGCGCGTCTGCATGACGCATCGAGCCAGGACGTTGCGGATTATCTGTCGGTGCGCGGCTACTTTCCGAGCCGCAGCTTCATGGCAGACCGCTTCGTGCTGTTCTCGTCGCGCGCGTCGACGGGCGGCGGCCCCTACGTGGTCGAGGATGCCTACGCGCTCTGCGCGTAAGGTTTCTTAGGATCGCGGCTTGAGGTGTTGGGCAGCGGCTGGTGCGGTCGGCCGTGGTATGCAAGGGCTTGCGCTTGCATACCCACCTGCCTTGCATACCCACTGGCCCAATTCACGGCTTGCAATTTTCCGCGCACTAGGGCCGTAAGGTGGGCCCATGCTGTCCACCTCGCCGAGTTCCTTTCTCGAACACTACAACGCCCTGGTCGCCTCCGGCGCGATTGAGGCCGATCCCGCGCAGGCCCGCGCCGCCGAAGCATTCGGTGCGCTGGACGAGCGGCTCGTGAGCTACAAGCCGCAGCGCAAGCAAAGCCTGCTCGGACGGCTGTTCGGCGGCGACAAGGACGACAAGCCGCCGCGCGGCCTCTACGTCCATGGCGAGGTCGGCCGCGGCAAGACCATGCTGATGGACCTGTTCTTCCAGCAGAGCCCGGTCGAGCACAAGCGCCGTGCGCATTTCCACGAATTCATGGCCGAGGCGCATGAGCGCATCTATGGCTACCGCCAGCAGATCGCGCGCGGCGAGATCGCAGACGGCGACGTGATCGCGCTCACCGCGCAAGCGATCTTCGACGAAGCGTGGCTGCTCTGCTTCGACGAATTCCACGTCACCGACATCGCGGATGCGATGATCCTCGGACGGCTGTTCGCAAAGCTGTTCGATCTCGGCACCGTCGTGGTCGCGACCTCGAACGTCGCGCCTGACGATCTCTACAAGGGCGGCCTCAATCGCGCGCTGTTCCTGCCGTTCATCGCACAGATCACCGACCACATGGATGTGCTGCGGCTCGATGCGCGTACCGACTTCCGGCTCGAGAAGCTCGTCGGCGTGAAGATGTGGCTGGTGCCCGCCGATGACGCGGCTCGCGATGTGCTCAATGCGGCGTGGCGCAAGATGACCGGCAACGCGCCGTGCAAGGCGCGCCTTATCGAGATCAAAAAGCGTTTGCTGACTGTGCCGTGCTCGTCGCATGGCGTCGCGCGCTTCAGCTTCGCCGATCTCTGCGAGAAGCCGCTTGCCGCGTCCGATTACCTCAGGCTCGCGCACGACTACCACACGATCCTGATCGACCATATTCCCGTGATGGACTACGCCGAGCGCAACGCTGCCAAGCGCTTCATCTCGCTGATCGACACGCTCTATGACAATGCCGTGAAGCTGATGGCCTCGGCCGAGGCCGATCCGGTGTCGTTGTACCTTGCGGAAGACGGCATCGAGGCGATGGAGTTCAAGCGCACGTCCTCGCGCCTGATCGAGATGAGCTCGGAATCCTATTTGGCGCTGCCGCACGGCCGCAAGGACTCCTCGGCCAGCGGCGCGTCGACCGGCCTGGTCGAAACCTGAAATTCAGCCTTGAAATCCAGTCTCGAAATTCGGTCTTGAAATTGGTCTTGCGCGCGGTCCGGATCGGAGCAACTTTTCGTGTCTCCGGGCGGATGTTGCTGGCATGCCTGACCGAATTGCAGGCACGACCCGCAATCGGGCAGGCCGCGACTTGAATGGATCATTCGAAAGGGATAACCACCCTTGCAACCGACTTCCCTCCCTCCTGCACCAGTTCAAAGGACTGATTTCCCATGGCACGCGACAAGATTGCTCTGATTGGCTCCGGACAGATCGGCGGAACGCTGGCGCACCTGGTTGGCCTCAAGGAACTCGGAGACGTCGTGCTGTTCGATATCGCCGAGGGCGTGCCGCAGGGCAAAGCGCTCGACATCGCGCAGTCGTCGCCGGTCGACGGCTTCGACTCCAATCTGGTCGGCGCCAACTCCTATGAAGCACTCGACGGCGCCAAGGTCTGCATCGTCACCGCGGGCGTGCCGCGCAAGCCTGGCATGAGCCGCGACGATCTGCTGTCGATCAACCTCAAGGTCATGGAGCAGGTCGGCGCCGGCATCAAGAAGTACGCGCCCGACGCCTTCGTCATCTGCATCACCAATCCGCTGGACGCGATGGTCTGGGCGCTGCAGAAGGCCTCAGGCCTGCCGCACAAGAAGGTGGTCGGCATGGCCGGCGTGCTCGACTCCGCGCGCTTCCGCTATTTCCTGGCCGACGAATTCAACGTCTCGGTCGAGGACGTCACCGCCTTCGTGCTCGGCGGCCACGGCGACACCATGGTGCCGCTGACCCGCTACTCGACCGTCGCCGGCATTCCGCTGCCCGATCTCGTCAAGATGGGCTGGACCTCGCAGGCGCGCATCGACGAGATCGTCGACCGCACCCGCAACGGCGGCGCCGAGATCGTCAACCTGCTCAAGACCGGCTCGGCCTTCTACGCGCCGGCGGCGTCCGCGATCCAGATGGCCGAGAGCTATCTGAAGGACAAGAAGCGCGTGCTGCCCTGCGCCGCCTATCTCAACGGCGAGTACGGCGTGAAGGACATGTATGTCGGCGTGCCCACCGTGATCGGCTCCAAGGGTATCGAGCGCATCGTCGAGATCGAACTCGCCGGCAAGGACCGTGAAGCCTTCGACAAGTCGGTTGCCTCGGTGCAGGGCCTGGTCGACGCCTGCAAGAAGATCGCGCCCGATCTGCTCGGCAAGTAATCTCAATCGGCAATGGCCCGATAGGCGACTTCTATCGCCTGTCGGGCGCAAGATGATGAAATTCCGGCGAATTTTGTAGTTGCGCGAGTCTTGGTATATGGTATGCCAGTCTCAAGGCTGACCTAAAGGGTCGCCGCACGAGGGTTTGGGAGCGTCTTTCCATGAATATCCACGAATACCAGGCCAAGGCGTTGCTGCACGAATTCGGCGTGCCGATCTCGCGCGGCGTGCCGGTGCTGAAGCCGGAGGATGCCGATGCGGCGGCCAAGCAGCTCCCCGGCCCGATCTGGGTGGTGAAGAGCCAGATCCATGCCGGCGGTCGCGGCAAGGGCAAGTTCAAGGAGGCTTCGGCCGGCGACAAGGGCGGTGTCCGCATCGCCAAGTCGGTTGCCGAGGTCGACGAGTTCACCAAGCAGATGCTCGGCGCGACGCTGGTCACGGTGCAGACCGGCCCGCACGGCAAGCAGGTCAATCGCCTCTACATCGAGGAAGGCTCCGACATCGACAAGGAGTTCTATCTCTCGATCCTGGTCAATCGCGAGACCTCCGAGATCTCCTTCGTGGTGTCGACCGAAGGCGGCGTCAACATCGAGGACGTCGCGCATTCGACCCCGGAAAAGATCGTCTCGTTCTCGGTCGATCCCGCCACCGGCATCATGGCTCACCACGGCCGCACGGTTGCCGAGGCGCTGAAGCTGAAGGGCGATCTCGCAAAGCAGGCCGAGAAGCTGACCGGTCAGCTCTATGCCGCGTTCGCCGCCAAGGACATGGCGATGCTCGAGATCAATCCGCTCGTCGTCACCAAGCAGGGCCAGCTCCGCGTGCTCGACGCCAAGGTGTCGTTCGACAGCAACGCGCTCTACCGGCACCCGGACGTGGTCGCGCTGCGCGACGAGTCCGAGGAGGACGCCAAGGAGATCGAGGCGTCGAAATACGACCTCAACTATGTCGCGCTCGACGGCACGATCGGCTGCATGGTCAATGGCGCCGGCCTCGCCATGGCGACGATGGACATCATCAAGCTCTACGGCATGGAGCCGGCGAACTTCCTCGATGTCGGCGGCGGCGCCAGCGCGGAGAAGGTTGCGGCTGCGTTCAAGATCATCACCGCCGATCCGAACGTGAGGGGCATCCTGGTCAACATCTTCGGCGGCATCATGAAGTGCGACGTGATCGCCGAGGGCGTGGTCGCCGCGGTCAAGCAGGTCGGCCTCAAGGTGCCGCTCGTGGTGCGCCTCGAAGGCACCAATGTCGAGCAGGGCAAGAAGATCATCCGCGACAGCGGTCTCAACGTGGTGCCCGCCGACAATCTCGATGACGCCGCACAGAAGATCGTGAAAGCCGTCAAGGGAGGCTAACGATGGCCGATCATCTCGACGCTCCGACCCCGCTGGACGAACACCGCAAGCTCGCGGTTTTCGCGGGCGAGTGGAACGGCGACGAGATGGTCTATCCGTCGCGCTGGACCGCAGGCGGTCCGGCCACTTCCCATGTCGTTGCGCGCATCGCGCTCAACGGTTTCTACCTGATCCAGGACTGCGTGCAGACCCGTGACGGCAAGGAGAGCTTCGCCACCCACGGCGTCTTCACCTACGACCGCGAGGATCGCGCCTACCGATTGTTCTGGCACGATTCACTCGGATACTACCCGCCGTCGCCGGCGTCCGGCGGCTGGGCGGGCAAGTCGCTGATCCTGGTGCGCGGCTCGCTGCGCGGCAATGCCCGTCACGTCTACGAGGTCGTCGACGACAACACCTACAACATGAAGATCCAATTCTCGCCTGACGCGGAAGGGTGGGCCGACGTGCTCACCGGCGTGTACCGGCGTATCCACTGAACCCTTCACCGATCGTCTCGCGAAAGCATCTCGAACCATGTCCATTCTGATCGACAAGAACACCAAGGTCATCTGCCAGGGCTTCACCGGCAAGAACGGCACGTTCCATTCGGAAGCGGCGATCGCTTACGGCACCAAGATGGTCGGCGGCGTGGCGCCGGGCAAAGGCGGTCAGACGCATCTCAATCTGCCGGTGTTCGACACCGTCGCGGACGCGCGTGCCAAGACCGGCGCCGACGCCAGCGTGGTCTATGTCCCGCCGCCGGGCGCCGCCGACGCGATCTGCGAGGCGATCGATGCCGAGATCCCGCTGATCGTCTGCATCACCGAGGGCATTCCGGTGCTCGACATGGTACGCGTCAAGCGCTCGCTGTCGGGTTCGAAGTCGCGGCTGATCGGGCCGAACTGCCCGGGCGTGATGACCGCCGGCGAGTGCAAGATCGGCATCATGCCGGCCAACATCTTCAAGCCCGGCTCGGTCGGCATCGTCTCCCGCTCCGGCACCCTGACCTATGAAGCGGTGTTCCAGACCACCCAGGAGGGCCTCGGCCAGACCACCGCGGTCGGCATCGGCGGCGATCCGGTCAAGGGCACCGAGTTCATCGACGTGCTGGAGATGTTCCTGGCCGACGAGAAGACCAAGTCGATCGTCATGATCGGCGAAATCGGCGGCTCCGCCGAGGAAGACGCCGCCCAGTTCCTCAAGGACGAGGCCAAGCGCGGCCGCAAGAAGCCGATGGTCGGTTTCATCGCCGGTGTTACCGCACCTCCCGGCCGCCGCATGGGTCATGCCGGCGCGATCATCTCCGGCGGCAAGGGCGACGCCGGTTCCAAGACCGCGGCGATGGAAGCCGCCGGCATCAGGGTGTCGCCGTCGCCGGCACGGCTCGGGCACACGCTCGCGGAGATGCTGAAGTAACCTCCGTCAGGCGAAGTTCCCTTCGCGTTTTGGCGTGATTTTGGGCGGGTTCTCATTGGGGAACCCGCCTTTTTATTGCGTTTTGCCGCCAGAATGCTGATCAATAAAATATGAAAATAAGTTCATTTCTTGGTTCTTTTAGGCAGGAATATCGCGCCTAGATGGGGTAAAGGGTATCTATCCAGCCGGCGCACTTCCAGACCGGCATCAGCGCCGTCTCCTACGCGCGAACCGAAAAAAATCACCAGGACTGCCCCATGTCTCGCCAAGACGCGAATGCTGCTTTTGCTCTCTCATCATTCCTGCAGGGCACCAACGCCGCCTACATCGACGATCTCTATGCCCGCTACGAGCAGGACCCATCGTCGGTCGACGCCGAATGGCAGGATTTCTTCAAAAGCCTGAAGGACGCCCCGGCCGACGTCCAGAAGAACGCCGAGGGTGCCTCGTGGGGCCGCGCCAACTGGCCGGTGACGCCGCGTGACGATCTGACCTCGGCACTCGACGGCAATTGGGCCCAGGTCGAGAAGGCGGTTGGCACCAAGCTCGCCGCCAAGGCGCAGGTCAAGGGCGCCGAGCTGTCCGACGCCGACGTGCATCAGGCCACCCGCGATTCCGTTCGCGCGCTGATGCTGATCCGCGCCTACCGCATGCGCGGCCATTTCCACGCCAAGCTCGATCCGCTCGGCATTGAGGCGCCGCGCGATCGCGAGGAGCTCGATCCGCGCTCCTACGGCTTCAGCGAGGCCGACTTCGATCGCAAGATCTTCCTCGACCACGTGCTCGGCCTCGAATACGGCACGCTGCGCGAGATCGTCCAGATCTGCGAGCGCACCTACTGCCAGACGCTCGGCGTCGAGTTCATGCACATCTCCAATGCCGCGCAGAAGGCGTGGATCCAGGAGCGCATCGAAGGTCCGGACAAGGAGATCAGCTTCACGCCCGAGGGCCGCCGCGCGATCCTCAACAAGCTGATCGAGGCCGACGGCTTCGAGAAGTTCTGCGACACCAAGTTCACCGGCACCAAGCGCTTCGGCCTCGACGGCGGCGAATCGCTGATCCCGGCGCTCGAACAGATCATCAAGCGCGGCGGCAATCTCGGCGTGAAGGAGATCGTGGTCGGCATGCCGCATCGCGGCCGCCTCAACGTGCTGACCCAGGTGATGGGCAAGCCGCACCGCGCGCTGTTCCATGAATTCAAGGGTGGTTCGGCCAACCCCGACTCGGTCGAAGGCTCCGGCGACGTCAAGTATCACCTCGGCGCATCCTCGGACCGCGAGTTCGACGGCAACAACATCCATCTGTCGCTGACCGCAAATCCGTCGCATCTCGAGATCGTCGATCCGGTCGTGATGGGCAAGGTGCGCGCCAAGCAGGATCAGCACGGCGATCCGCCTGATATGCGCATCTCGGTGCTGCCGCTCCTGATGCACGGCGACGCGGCGTTCGCAGGCCAGGGCGTGGTTGCGGAATGCTTCAGCCTGTCCGACCTGAAGGGCTACCGCACCGGCGGCTCGCTGCACTTCATCGTCAACAACCAGATCGGCTTCACCACCTATCCGCGCTACTCGCGCTCGTCGCCCTATCCGTCCGACGTCGCGAAGATGATCGATGCGCCGATCTTCCATGTGAATGGCGACGATCCGGAGGCCGTGGTGTTCGCGGCCAAGGTCGCGATCGAGTTCCGGCAGAAATTCCACAAGCCGGTCGTCATCGACATGTTCTGCTACCGGCGTCATGGTCACAACGAGGGCGATGAGCCGGCGTTCACCCAGCCGGTGATGTACAAGAAGATCGCCTCGCACCCGTCGACGCTGGAGATCTACGCCAAGCGGCTGGTCGCCGACGGCGTCTTGACCGAGGGCGAGGTCGAGAAGGCCAAGGCCGATTGGCGCGCACGGCTCGATGCCGAGCTCGAAGCCGGCTCAGGCTACAAGCCGAACAAGGCCGACTGGCTCGACGGCAAATGGGCCGGCTTCAAGTCGGCCGATCAGGAAGAAGACGCCCGCCGCGGCGTCACCGGTGTCGATGTCGCCGTGCTCAAGGAGATCGGCCGCAAGATCACCAAGGTGCCGGACGGCTTCCGCGCCCACCGCACCATTCAGCGCTTCCTCGACAATCGCGCCAAGGCGATCGACACCGGCGTCGGCATCGACTGGGCGACCGGCGAGGCGCTGGCGTTCTGCACGCTGCTGCAGGAGGGCCATCATGTGCGCCTGTCCGGCCAGGATTCCGAGCGCGGCACCTTCTCGCAGCGCCATTCGGTCCTGATCGACCAGGAGGACGAGAGCCGCTACACGCCGTTCAACCATCTCGGCGGCGAGGACACCGGCCACTACGAGGTCATCAACTCGCTGTTGTCGGAAGAGGCGGTACTCGGCTTCGAGTATGGCTACTCGCTGGCCGAGCCGAATGCGCTGACGCTCTGGGAAGCCCAGTTCGGCGACTTCGCCAATGGTGCGCAGGTGGTGTTCGACCAGTTCATCTCCTCGGGCGAACGCAAATGGCTGCGCATGTCGGGCCTCGTCTGCCTGCTGCCGCATGGCTACGAGGGGCAGGGACCGGAGCACTCCTCCGCGCGCCTCGAGCGTTATTTGCAGATGTGCGCCGAGGACAACATGCAGGTGGTCAATCCGACCACGCCGGCAAACTACTTCCACGTGCTGCGGCGCCAGCTGCATCGCGAAATCCGCAAGCCGCTGATCCTGATGACGCCGAAGTCGCTGCTGCGCCACAAGCGCGCCGTGTCGCGGCTCGACGAGCTCGGCAAGAACGCCACCTTCCACCGCATCCTGTACGATGACGCGCAGATGCTGCCGGACGAGAAGATCAAGCTGGTGCCGGACGACAAGATCCGTCGCGTCGTGCTGTGCTCGGGCAAGGTCTATTACGACCTGTACGAGGAGCGCGAGAAGCGCGGCGTCGACGACATCTATCTGATGCGCATCGAGCAGCTGTATCCGGTGCCGCTGAAGGCGCTGGTGCAGGAGCTCGGCCGCTTCAAGGCGGCCGAGGTGGTCTGGTGCCAGGAAGAGCCCCGCAACATGGGCTCATGGCACTTCATCGAGCCCTATCTGGAATGGGTGCTGAACCAGACCAACGCCGCCAACAAGCGTCCGCGCTATTCCGGCCGTCCGGCATCGGCGGCGACCGCCACCGGTTTGATGTCGAAACATCTGGCGCAGCTCAAGGCGCTGCTCGACGACGCACTGAACTAACGGCCTTCACTGAAGCCATGCCCCGCTCTGTGCGCAATTGCGCACTGGAGCGGGGCATCCGGTATCCCGCGTCATCCAGCCTCACCGCTGTCGTCACGGAGTACCGGATCGTTCGCTTTGGCGAAGGGTGGCTGGACCAAATTTTCGACCGCAAGGTTATCGAGGAAAAGATCATGACTGAAATTCGCGTTCCAACGCTCGGTGAATCCGTGACTGAGGCCACGATCGGCCGCTGGTTCAAGAAGGCCGGTGAGGCCGTCGCGGTGGACGAGCCGTTGGTGGAGCTGGAGACCGACAAGGTCACCATCGAGGTGCCCGCGCCGGTCGCCGGCACGCTCGGCGAGATCATCGCCAAGGATGGCGAGACCGTCGCCGTCGGCGCGCTGCTCGGCCAGATCAATGACGGCGCGGCGCCGGCCAAGTCGGCTGCTGCTGCCGCTCCGGCCAAGGCTGCCGCTGCGGCCCCTGCCGCCGCTCCCGCGCCGGCCCCTGCCGCGCCCAAGGTGCCGCCGGCGGATGCGCCGCTCGCGCCTTCGGTGCGCAAGCTGTCCGCCGAAAGCGGCGTCGACGCCTCCACCGTTCCGGGCTCGGGCAAGGATGGCCGCGTCACCAAGGGCGACATGCTGGCCGCGATCGAGAAGGCCGCCTCGGCGCCGACCCCGGTCAACCAGCCCGCCGCCGCCGTGCAGGTTCGCGCGCCGTCGCCGGCGGACGATGCCGCGCGCGAGGAGCGCGTGAAGATGACCCGGCTGCGCCAGACCATCGCGCGCCGCCTCAAGGACGTGCAGAACACCGCCGCGATGCTGACGACCTTCAACGAGGTCGACATGACCGAGGTGATGAAGCTGCGCGCCCTCTACAAGGATACGTTCGAGAAGAAGCACGGATCGAAGCTCGGCTTCATGGGCTTCTTCACCAAGGCGGTGGTGCAGGGGCTGAAGGACATTCCGGCCGTCAACGCCGAGATCGACGGTTCCGACCTGATCTACAAGAACTACTATCATATCGGCGTTGCGGTCGGCACCGACCGCGGCCTGGTGGTGCCGGTGGTGCGCGACTGTGACCACAAGTCGATCGCCGAGATCGAGAAGTCGATCGCCGACTACGGCCGCCGCGCCCGCGACGGTCAACTCAAGATCGACGAGATGCAGGGCGGCACCTTCACCATCACCAATGGCGGCATCTACGGCTCGCTGATGTCGACGCCGATCCTCAACGCGCCGCAGTCCGGCATCCTCGGCATGCACAAGATCCAGGAGCGGCCGATGGTGGTCGGCGGCAAGATCGAGGTGCGGCCGATGATGTATCTGGCGCTGTCCTACGATCACCGCGTCATCGACGGCAAGGAAGCGGTCACCTTCCTGGTGCGGGTCAAGGAGAGCCTGGAAGATCCGGCCCGCCTGGTGCTGGATCTCTAAGGTCATGTCGCGCGCGGCGTCCGATCGGTTCGGGCGTCGCGATTGGTTGGGTGCTCACGTTTGGGGATCAATGTGACGGACAAGGTCGTTGTCATCACCGGCGGCAGCCGCGGCATCGGCCGCGCTGCCGCACTTGCGGCTGCCGCGCGCGGTTATCGCGTCGTGGTCGGCTACGCCACAAACCAGGCCGCTGCCAACGAGGTCGTCGCCGCGATCGAGGCCAAGAACGGCAAGGCGATCGCGGTGAAGTGTGACGTCGGCAGCGAGCAGGATATCCTGGCGCTGTTCAAGGCCGCCGACGGGTTCGGCACGCTGGGCGCGCTCGTCAACAACGCCGGAATCGTCGGCAAAAGTGGCGTGCGTGTCGACGAGATGTCGGCCGAACGCATCCAGCAGATGATGGCGGTCAACGTCACCGGCAGCATCCTGTGCGCGCGCGAGGCGGTGAAGCGCATGTCGACCAAGCACGGCGGCCAGGGCGGCGTCATCGTCAACCTCTCCTCGGTCGCGGCGAAGCTCGGCGCGCCCAACACCTATGTCGACTATGCCGCCTCCAAGGGGGCGATCGATTCCTTCACGGTCGGCCTCGGCCACGAAGTCGCGGCTGAAGGAATCCGGGTCGCCGGCATCCGGCCGGGCCTGATCGACACCGACATCCACGCCGCGGGCGGCGAGCCCGATCGCGCCCATCGGCTGGCCCACATGGTGCCGATGAAGCGCGTCGGCACCGCGGACGAGATCGCCAACGCCATCGTCTGGCTGATCTCGGACGAAGCCTCCTACGTCACCAGCGCGATCCTCGACGTGTCGGGCGGTCGCTAGAACACGATCAAGCGGGAAGCGGTCTTCCGATCGGGATGCGCCCGCCCAACTGTCACTGAGTTTAGCTACAGGACCTCAATCATGGCTTCTTACGATCTCGTCGTCATCGGCACTGGCCCCGGCGGTTACGTCTGCGCGATCCGCGCAGCGCAGCTCGGCATGAAGGTTGCCGTCGTCGAGAAGAACGCGACGCTGGGCGGCACCTGCCTCAATGTCGGCTGCATGCCGTCAAAGGCGCTGCTGCACGCCTCCGAGATGTTCGAGGAAGCCGGGCACTCGTTCGCCAAGATGGGCGTCAGCGTCTCGGCGCCGAAGCTCGATCTGCCCGCGATGATGGACTTCAAGCAGCAGGGCATCGACGGCAACGTCAAGGGCGTCGAGTTCCTGATGAAGAAGAACAAGATCGACGTCCTCAAGGGCACCGGCAAGATCCTCGGTGCCGGCAAGGTCGAGGTCTCCGGCGACGGCAAGTCCGAGACCGTCGAGACCAAGAACATCGTGATCGCCACCGGCTCCGACATCGCGCGGCTGAAGGGCATCGACATCGACGAGAAGCGCATCGTGTCGTCGACCGGCGCGCTGTCGCTGGAGAAGGTGCCGTCGAGCCTCTTGATCGTCGGCGCTGGCGTGATCGGGCTCGAGCTCGGTTCGGTCTGGCATCGCCTCGGCGCCAAGGTCACCGTGGTGGAATTCCTCGACCGCATCCTGCCCGGCATGGACGGCGAGGTGGCGAAGCAATTCCAGCGCATCCTGGAAAAGCAAGGCTTCACCTTCAAGCTCGGCGCCAAGGTCACCGCGGTCGACACCTCGGGCAAGACGCTTCAGGCCAAGATCGAGCCGGCCGCGGGCGGCGCTGCGGAGACCATCGAGGCCGACGTCGTGCTGGTGTGCATCGGCCGCGTGCCCTACACCGAGGGCCTCGGGCTGAAGGAAGCCGGCGTCGCGCTCGACAATCGCGGCCGCGTCGAGATCGACGCGCACTTCTCGACCAACGTGAAGGGCATCTACGCGATCGGCGACGTCGTCGCCGGGCCGATGCTGGCGCACAAGGCGGAAGACGAGGGCGTTGCCTGCGCGGAGATCATCGCGGGCCAGGCCGGCCATGTGAACTACGACGTCATTCCAGGTGTTGTGTATACCACGCCGGAAGTGTCGTCGGTCGGCAAGACCGAGGAAGATCTCAAGCAGGCCGGCATCGCTTATACCGTCGGCAAATTCCCGTTCACCGCCAACGGCCGCTCCAAGGTCAATCAGACCACCGACGGATTCGTGAAGGTTCTCGCAGATGCGAAGACCGATCGGGTGCTCGGCGTGCACATTGTCGGCCGGGAAGCCGGCGAAATGATCCACGAAGCCTGCGTCCTGATGGAATTCGGCGGTTCGGCCGAAGATCTGGCGCGCACCTGCCACGCCCATCCGACCCGCTCCGAGGCGATCAAGGAAGCCGCGCTTGCGGTGGGCAAGCGCGCCATCCATATGTGATCGAACGTCCCGCGCGAGCGGGGTAGAGATCATAGTGATGTTGCGCCGTCTGCTTCAGCCGTTCTGGGTCCTGCTTGCGATCATTTTCCTGATCGAGGCTTGGCTATGGGATCACGTCGAGCCGATCGTGGCCCGGGTGGTGGCGTGGATCCCGCTGCGCGCGCTCAAGCAATGGCTTGCCGAGCGGGTCGATTCGCTGTCGCCGGCGATGACGCTGATCGTCTTCGTCGTGCCGCTGATCCCGCTGTTTCCGCTCAAGCTGGTCGGGCTGTGGCTGCTGGCGAACCAATACTGGTTCAGCGCGGTCTCGCTGATCCTGTTCGCCAAGATCGTCGGCGTCGGCGTCACCGCCTTCCTGTTCGACGTGACGCGGTCGAAACTGCTCGAGATGCCCTGGTTCGAGGCGCTCTATAATTTCGTGATGGGGTTGCGGGCCAAGGCCACCGCGCTGGTCGAGCCGGTCAAGCGGCGTATCCTCGAGATGATCAGTGGTGACGGCGACGGCTGGACCGCGCGCACGCTGCGCCTGATCGCGCGCTTCCGCAAAAGCGTCCACCAGACCAGCAAGGTTCTCTAAGCAACGCTGATCGGTACGTCATCCCCGCGCAAAGCCTTCGCCTCTGTCGCTGGAGGAGCGCGGAACGCGCGTCTCGAAGGATGAGCGGCCCGGCTGGTGGCCGTGCACCCCTCGAGGCTCGCGTCGCTCGCACCTCAGGATGACGGTCAGAGAGCGAAGCCGCTCCGCGACCTCAATGCAGATGTAGCAGATGCGGCTGCAACAGGCCGAGCAAGGTCATCACGACGCCGGCGAGCGTCACCAGGCCGGATATCCAGGCCAGCGCGGCGATGCCGGTGATGATGGTCGCGGACGCCAGCACGATGGCGATCTGGAAGGCGGCGGAGGCAAGCTCGAAGTGATGATATTTCGCGGTGGCCTCGTCGCGCTCATGCTCGGCGTGCTTGGCGCGTTCGGCGAGCTGCTCTGAACCCTCGCCGGTCTCCGGCTCCGAGCGGTAGCGCGCCGCGGTCTTCTGCCAGTCGTCGATCTGCTTCTGAAGCGCGGCCTTGGCCGCCTCATCGGTGGTGGTCGCGAGGTTGAGCTTGCCCTGTTCGGCCGCGGTCTGCACCGAGGTGCGGCGGATGCTCTTGGCCTGGAAGAAGGCCCAGAGGTTGGAGGCTTCGACGTTCTTGCTGATCGATTCGGTCTGGGCGCCCTTGCCGAGCGTTTCCGACAGCGCCAGGCAGAGCGCGATCACCGCGATCAGGAGGGCGATCTTCTTGTTCTCGCCCGACGCATGCTCGGCATGCTCCGCGTGCTCCATACTTTCCTGTGCGCTCATGATTCCCCCTCCGGATGAGACCGCGCCACGATTGCTGAATGCGGCGCACAAGGCAAGTGCCGAGCGATTTGTGGCGGCCGTATGAATATGAACGGCGCAAGATGAACGGCGCGTCGGTGCCGGCCCCGCACCATATTTTGAACCCAGGTCCGCGCGCGTTCAGCCGCGCGGGTGCGCGGAGCGATAGACCTCGAGCAGGCGCTCGCTGTCGATGCCGGTGTAGATCTGCGTGGTCGACAGCGATGCGTGGCCGAGCAATTCCTGGATCGCGCGCAAATCGCCGCCGCGGCTGAGCAGATGCGTGGCGAAGGAGTGCCGCAACGCATGCGGCGTTGCGCTGTCGGGCAGGCCGAGCGCGCCGCGCAGCCGCTCCATGGTGAGCTGGATGATGCGCGGGCTTAAGGGGCCACCGCGCGCACCGACGAACATTGGTCCGGTCGGGCCGAGCTGATGCGGACAGACCGCCGCATAATCCGCGATCAACTGCAGCACGTTCTGCAGCACCGGCACCATGCGGGTCTTGTTGCCCTTGCCGGTGACAACCAGCACGTCGCCTTCGCCCGGCTTCGGCACGTCGCGGCGCTTCAGCCCCAGCGCCTCGGAGATGCGCAGACCCGAGCCATAGAGCAGCGCCATCACGGCGGCGTCACGCATCAGGATCCAGGTCTCGCGGCTTTCGCCGGCGCGCTCGTCTGCATCGGCAAAGCGTTTCGCCGCTTCCATATGGATCGGCTTCGGCAGGCTCTTCGCCACCTTGGGGGCGCGGATCGCCGACAGCGCACCGACCTTGCCCTTGCCTTCGCGCTCCAGGAAACGTCCGAACGAGCGCAGGCCGGCCAGCGCCCGCATCAGCGATCGTCCACCGATCTCGTCGGCGCGGCGCATCGCCATGAAGGCGCGGGCATCGCTGGCTTCGAGCGCGGAAAATGCCGCAAGCGTCACGCGCGCGCCCCAGTGCCCGGCAAGGAAGGCCAGGCATTGCCGCACATCGCGGGTGTAAGCCTCGAGCGTCTTCGGCGACAGCCGCCGCTCCGCGCGCAGATGCGACAGCCAGCGCGTCATCTCCTGCGTGACCGAGACGTCGGCGCAGTCGAGCTCGAGCGGTTGCATGGGCTGATCGGTCCGGGCCATGTCTTGAGCGGCCATGTCTTGAGGGCTATTGGCGCTGCGATTCTCCTGATTATATCGCACTGCCTTCGTTTACCGTTCGCTAAGAGAGCGAAGCGGTGCTAGCCCGACCGGGTTCAAGGTTTCTGATTCAATGGACCATAGCACCCGCCCCAGCCCAGCTCCCGCATCGACGACACGAATCGTCGACGTGCTGGTGCCTGTCGCGCTGAACCAGACCTATTCCTACCGCGTGCCGCGCGGCATGGAGCTTGCGCCCGGCGACGTGATCTGTGTTCCGCTCGGGCCGCGCGAGGTCGTAGCGGTGGTGTGGGCCGAGAATGCCAGGCCGGATCCGCGGCTGCACAACCGGCTCAAGGACGTCAGCGAGAAGCTCGATGTCCCGCCGCTCAGGGCGGAGCTGCGCCAGCTCGTCGACTGGGTCTCCACCTACACTCTGTCGGCGCGCGGCATGGTGCTGCGGATGACGCTGCGGATGGGCGAGAATCTCGGGCCGGAGCGGACGCGGCTCGGGGTCCGCCTGGTCGGCGAGCCGCCACGGCGTCTGACGCCGGCGCGCCGGCGGTTGATCGAGGTGCTGTCGGATGGCTTGCTGCACGGCAAGTCCGAGGCGGCGCGGGAGGCCGGCGTCAGCTCGGGCGTGGTCGACGGCCTGGTCGACGAGGGCACGCTGACGGTCGAGGCGATGCCGCCGCCCGCACCGCCACCGATTCCTGATCCCGCCTTTGCGCAGCCGGATTTCTCGCGCGAGCAGCGCAGTGCAGTCGATGCGATGCGGACGCTGGCGGCGAGCGGCAGCTTTCATGTCGCACTGCTCGACGGTGTCACCGGGTCCGGCAAGACCGAGGTCTATTTCGAGGCGATCGCCGAGAATATCCGCCGCGGCAAGCAGACATTGATCCTGATGCCGGAAATCGCGCTGACCGGCCAGTTCCTCGACCGTTTCGCGCAGCGCTTCGGCGTCCGGCCGCTGGAATGGCATTCGGAGCTCACGCCGCGCACGCGGGCGCGAAACTGGGCCGCGATCTCCGAGGGCAAGGCGCCGGTCGTGGTCGGCGCCCGCTCGGCGCTGTTCCTGCCCTATGCCGATCTCGGACTGATCATCGTCGACGAGGAGCACGACCAGGCCTACAAGCAGGACGAGGGTGCGCATTATCACGCGCGCGACATGGCGGTGGTCCGCGCCCATATCGCAAAAATCCCGATCGTGCTGGCGTCGGCGACGCCCTCGGTCGAGAGCGAGGTCAATGCGCGCAAGGGGCGCTACCAGCGCGTGGCGCTGCCGTCGCGGTTCGGCGGCCAGCACATGCCGCATATCGAGGCGATCGACATGCGCCGCGCACCGCCGCCGCGCGGGCGCTTCATTTCGCCGGTTCTGGCCGAGCAGATTCGCCATGCGATCGAGCGCCGCGAGCAGGCGCTGCTGTTCCTCAATCGCCGCGGCTATGCGCCGCTGACGCTCTGCCGCGCCTGTGGCCACCGCTTTGCCTGCACGATCTGCGACGCGTGGCTGGTCGATCATCGGTTCCGGCAGCGGCTGGTCTGTCATCACTGCGGCTTCTCGATGCCGCGCCCGAACATCTGCCCGCATTGCGCGGCCGAGGAATCGCTGGTTGCGGTCGGCCCCGGCGTCGAGCGCCTGCAGGAGGAGGCTGCGAGTATCTTTCCCGAGGCTCGCACCATGGTGCTGTCGAGCGATCTCATCACCTCGATCGAGACCATGCGCAGCGAACTGAACGAGATCGCCGAGGGCCGGGTCGACATCATCATCGGCACCCAGCTGGTGGCCAAGGGACACAATTTCCCGCGGCTCAATCTGGTCGGGGTCATCGACGCCGATCTCGGCCTGAGCAACGGCGATCCGCGCGCCGCCGAGCGGACGTTCCAGTTGCTGAACCAGGTGGTCGGCCGGGCCGGCCGCGAGCAGGGCCGTGGCGTCGGCTATCTGCAGACCCATCAGCCGGAACATCCGGTCATCAAGGCCTTGATCGCGAGTGACCGCGAGGCGTTCTACGCCAGCGAGATCGATATCCGCGAGCGCACCGGCTATCCGCCGTTCGGCCGGCTGGCGAGCCTGATCATTTCCGCCGGCGACCGGCCGACAGCGGAGGGGTTTGCCCGCAAGCTCGCTGCGGTCGCGCCGCTCGACGAGCGGATCCAGGTGCTCGGCCCCGCCGAGGCGCCGCTTGCCGTCATCAAGGGCCGCTACCGCTTCCGCCTGCTGGTGAAGTCGCTGCGCAATGTCGACCTGTCGCAATATCTGCGCGAATGGCTGGAGGCCAGTCCGAAGACCAAGGGCAATCTGAAGCTCGAGGTCGACGTCGATCCGCAAAGTTTTTTGTAGGCGAGCCGGCAAAGAAAAAGCCTGCCGTCATTTGCGACGGCAGGCCTTTTGGTACGAAGCAGGCCTCGCGGCCGCTACACAACGCAACGCGTACTGAACGCCTTACGAGACGACCTCGGCGGTGACGCGGCCGACGCCGGCACCAGTCAGGCCGATGGCGCGGGCTGCGCCGGTCGAGAGGTCGAGCACGCGGCCGCGGATGAACGGGCCACGATCATTGATGGTGACGACGACGCTGCGGCCGCCATGGGTGACGCGGAGCTTGGTGCCGAACGGCAGCGAGCGATGGGCTGCGGTCATGGCGTTCTGGTTGAAGCGCTGGCCGGAAGCGGTGCGGCTGCCCGACTCATTGCCGTAGAACGAGGCCATCCCCGAGAACGTGTGGCCGCCGGACGGCTGGATCGATGCATTGGCGTCGCGCCAGGACGAGCCTTCGGCGCGGGCGTGGTGATGATGGTGGTGGCGCTGATGATGGTGCCTGGACTTCGCGGACGCCTCCGTCACGCTGCCCCCGACCAGGATAGTTGCGGCTACAAATGCAAGCGCCGTACGCGAGCGGGTTACATTGCCCGCCGCCTTCTTGATATTCAGCATTGATAAGACCCTCAGACAGTATTGCCACAAACGCGGCAAGTGGACCCCCGTCCCTTCGTTGACCAAAGCCGTTTGGTTTCGCAATGAGGCACGAATTGGGCAGTAAATCCCGATTGTCTCGGGTTGAAATATCTTGTTACCGCTTTGGGGTATTCAATCGAGGTTCCGTAATCTTGGCGTTTAACTAATTTTTAACTACTAATATACATACGAATACTGATTAGTAGGCCAGAAGTAAGTTTTCAGTAAGTAATCGCCAAATGAAGCGGCGGCCCGTTCCGGGTTCCTTGCGCGCTCGGCCATAGGCCCATGCAAATTTCGATGGAACAAAACCGCGGTGGCGCGAATCGGGGGCCACGTGCTGAATTTCCGCGCGCCGAATTTTTCCGATTCGAGCGCCGGCTGCGGTCGCGAAAAACCGCATGCGACAAGGCGGCTCGCACGATGCCGTCATGTTGCACCTGCGCGATTGCTATGTTAGCAAAGCCGCGATTTTAACGATCCCGGCACGTCCTGTGCCGGTCGAAAATCGAAGTCCCGCTTGAATTCCAAGGGCTTGGATCGCTAGGCGCTGCTTTGGTGGCGACGGTTTTTCCCTTGCGAATTTGACAGCAAAAAAGAGCGAGCTCGTGGCTGCTGAAGATCCGTCCGTTTCGGGAGTGTCCGGTCGTTACGCAACGGCCCTGTTCGAGTTGGCGCGCGACGAGCAATCCGTCGATCAGGTCCGGGCCGACCTCGACAAATTCGAGGCCATGCTCAACGAGAGCGCCGATCTCAAGCGCCTCGTCCGCAGCCCGGTGTTTTCCGCGGACGCCCAGCTCAAGGCGCTGACCGCGGTGCTCGACAAGGCCGGCATCTCCGGGACGTCGGCAAAATTCCTCAAGGTGCTCACCGCCAATCGCCGGCTGTTTGCCGTGGCCGATGTGGTCCGCGCCTACCGCGCGCTGGTGGCGAAGTTCAAGGGCGAGGCGACTGCGGAAGTCACCGTCGCCGAGCAGCTCAGTGACAAGAATCTCGACGGGCTGAAGGCCGCACTGAAATCAGTGACGGGCAAGGACGTCGCGCTCAACGTGAAGGTCGATCCCTCCATTATTGGTGGCCTGGTGGTCAAGCTCGGCAGCCGCATGGTGGATAGTTCGCTTCGCACCAAACTCAATTCGATCAAGAACGCGATGAAAGAGGCAGGCTGATGGACATCCGCGCCGCAGAAATTTCTGCGATCCTCAAGGACCAGATCAAGAATTTCGGCCAGGAAGCCGAAGTCACCGAAGTTGGCCAGGTGCTGTCGGTCGGTGACGGTATTGCCCGCGTCTACGGTCTCGACAACGTTCAGGCCGGTGAAATGGTCGAGTTCGAGAACGGCACGCGCGGCATGGCGCTCAACCTCGAAACCGACAACGTCGGTATCGTGATTTTCGGCGCCGACCGTGAGATCAAGGAAGGCCAGACCGTCAAGCGCACCCGCGCGATCGTGGACGCGCCCGTCGGCAAGGGCCTGCTCGGCCGCGTCGTCGACGCGCTCGGCAATCCGATCGACGGCAAGGGCCCGATCCAGGCCACCGAACGCAAGCGCGTCGACGTCAAGGCGCCCGGCATCATTCCGCGCAAGTCGGTGAACGAGCCGATGGCCACCGGCCTGAAGGCGATCGATGCGCTGATTCCGATCGGCCGCGGCCAGCGTGAGCTGATCATCGGCGACCGTCAGACCGGCAAGACCGCGATCGCGCTCGACACCATCCTGAACCAGAAGCCGCTGAACGCCCAGCCGGACGAGAACCTCAAGCTGTATTGCGTCTACGTCGCGATCGGCCAGAAGCGCTCCACCGTCGCGCAGTTCGTCAAGGTGCTCGAAGAGCAGGGCGCGCTGGAATACTCGATCATCGTCGCGGCCACCGCCTCCGATCCGGCGCCGATGCAGTACATCGCGCCGTTCACCGCCTGCACCATGGGCGAATACTTCCGCGATAACGGCATGCACGCCGTGATCATCTATGACGATCTGTCCAAGCAGGCCGTCGCCTATCGCCAGATGTCGCTGCTGCTGCGCCGCCCGCCGGGCCGCGAGGCCTATCCGGGCGACGTGTTCTATCTGCATTCCCGCCTGCTCGAGCGCGCCGCCAAGCTCAACAAGGAGCATGGTTTGGGCTCGCTGACGGCGCTGCCGGTCATCGAAACCCAGGCCAACGACGTGTCGGCCTACATTCCGACCAACGTGATTTCGATCACCGACGGCCAGATCTTCCTGGAAACCGACCTGTTCTTCCAGGGCATCCGCCCTGCCGTGAACGTCGGTCTGTCGGTGTCGCGCGTCGGTTCGTCGGCGCAGACCAAGGCAACCAAGAAGGTCGCCGGCAAGATCAAGGGCGAGCTCGCGCAGTACCGCGAAATGGCGGCGTTCGCGCAGTTCGGCTCGGACCTCGACGCTTCGACCCAGCGCCTGCTCAACCGCGGCTCGCGCCTGACCGAGCTCCTGAAGCAGCCGCAGTTCTCGCCGCTGAAGATGGAAGAGCAGGTCTGCGTGATCTGGGCCGGCACCAACGGCTACCTCGATCCGCTGCCGCTCAACAAGGTGAAGGCGTTCGAGGACGGCCTGCTCTCGCTGCTGCGCGGCAAGAACGTCGAGATCCTCGACGCGATCCGCACCAGCCGTGATCTGTCCGACGACGTCGCCGCCAAGCTCAAGACGGTGGTCGAGGGCTTCGCCAAGACGTTTGCGTAACGAGACGTTTGCGTAAGAAGACCTTTGCATAAGGGCATCGCCTGGCCGTTGGCCGGGCGATAGGAACAGAGAGGCTTGCGATCTGACCCCAGTGGTCGGATTGCCGGGGTGGACGAAGAATGGCGTCACTTAAAGACATGCGGGTCCGCATCGCCTCGACCAAGGCGACGCAGAAGATCACCAAGGCCATGCAGATGGTCGCAGCCTCGAAGCTGCGCCGTGCGCAGAACGCCGCCGAGGCGGCGCGGCCCTATGCCACCAAGATGGACGCGGTGATTTCCAACATCGCTGCCGCGGCCAACGGCACGCCCGGCGCGCCGGCGCTGCTCGCGGGTACCGGCAACGACCAGGTGCACCTGCTTCTGGTCTGCACCGGCGAGCGCGGCCTGTCCGGCGCTTTCAACTCCGCGATCGTACGCCTGGCGCGCGAGCGGGCGAACGCGCTGCTCGCGCAGGGCAAGGAAGTCAAATTCTTCTGCGTCGGCCGCAAGGGCTACGAGCAGCTGCGCCGGACGTTCGAGAAGCGGATTGTCGAGCACCTCGACCTGCGTTCGGTGCGTCAGATCGGTTTCGTCAACGCCGAGGATATCGCCAACAAGGTGCTGGCGCGGTTCGAGGCCGGCGAGTTCGATGTCTGTACGCTGTTCTATTCGCGCTTCCAGTCGGTGATCGCGCAGGTCCCGACCGCGCAGCAGATCATCCCGCTCGAGGTGGCTGCGCCCGCGGCCAGTGCGGCTCCCGCGACCTCGTACGAATATGAGCCTGAAGAGGACCAGATTCTCGGCAGCCTGCTGCCGCGCAACCTCGCGGTGCAGGTCTTCCGTGCGCTGCTGGAGAACAACGCCTCGTTCTACGGCGCACAGATGAGCGCCATGGACAGCGCGACGCGCAACGCAGGCGAAATGATCCGCAAGCAAACCCTGATTTACAACCGGACCCGTCAGGCCCAGATCACGAAGGAGCTGATTGAAATCATCTCCGGCGCTGAGGCGGTCTAAGGCAGATTTCGAAGGAGAACAGTCCATGGCTACAGCAGCCAATCAGATCGGTCGCGTTACCCAGGTCACGGGCGCCGTGGTCGACGTGCAGTTCGAAGGCCACCTTCCGGCGATTCTGAATGCGCTCGAGACCAAGAACGGCGGCAACCGCCTGGTGCTCGAAGTCGCACAGCATCTCGGTGAATCGACCGTCCGCACCATCGCGATGGACATCACCGAAGGTCTGGTGCGCGGTCAGGAAGTGACCGACACCGGCGAACCGATCCGGGTGCCGGTCGGCGAAGGCACGCTCGGCCGCATCATCAACGTCATCGGCGAGCCGATCGACGAAGCCGGTCCGATCAAGTCCGAAGGCCTGCGCGCCATCCACCAGGAAGCGCCGTCCTACACCGATCAGTCGACCGAAGCGGAAATCCTCGTCACCGGCATTAAGGTCGTCGACCTTCTCGCTCCGTACGCGAAGGGCGGCAAGATCGGCCTGTTCGGCGGCGCCGGCGTCGGCAAGACCGTGCTGATTCAGGAACTGATCAACAACGTCGCGAAGGCCCACGGCGGTTACTCCGTGTTCGCCGGCGTCGGCGAGCGGACCCGCGAAGGCAACGACCTCTATCACGAGTTCATCGAATCGAAGGTCAACGCCGATCCGCACAATCCGGATCCGAGCGTGAAGTCGAAGTGCGCGCTGGTGTTCGGCCAGATGAATGAACCGCCGGGCGCCCGCGCCCGCGTCGGTCTGACCGGCCTGACCGTCGCCGAGCACTTCCGCGACCAGGGCCAGGACGTGCTGTTCTTCGTCGACAACATCTTCCGCTTCACCCAGGCGGGTTCGGAAGTGTCGGCGCTGCTCGGCCGTATTCCGAGCGCCGTGGGTTATCAGCCGACGCTCGCGACCGACATGGGCGCGCTGCAGGAGCGCATCACCACCACCCAGAAGGGTTCGATCACCTCGGTGCAGGCGATCTACGTGCCGGCCGACGACTTGACCGACCCGGCGCCCGCCACCTCGTTCGCGCACTTGGACGCCACCACGGTGCTGTCGCGCGCGATCTCGGAAAAGGGCATCTATCCGGCGGTGGACCCGCTCGACTCGACCTCGCGCATGCTGTCGGCGCTGGTCGTCGGTGAAGAGCACTACAACACCGCGCGTCTCGTCCAGCAGATCCTCCAGCGCTACAAGTCGCTGCAGGACATCATCGCCATTCTCGGCATGGACGAACTGTCGGAAGAGGACAAGCTGACGGTTGCCCGCGCCCGCAAGGTCGAGCGCTTCCTGTCGCAGCCGTTCCACGTCGCCGAAATCTTCACCGGTTCGCCGGGCAAGTTCGTCGATCTCGCCGACACCATCAAGGGCTTCCGCGATCTCTGCCAGGGCAAGTACGACCATCTGCCGGAAGCGGCGTTCTACATGGTCGGCACGATCGAAGAAGCCGTCGAGAAGGGCAAGAAGCTCGCCGCCGAAGCGGCCTAAGCTTCATGATGTCGTCATCGCCGGACTTGATCCGGCGATCCATCGAACGAGAACTGTTTTGACTGATGGACCCGCGGGTCAAGCCCGCGGGTGACAGCGCAAAGAACGGAAAGACCATGGCCACCTTCCACTTCGATCTCGTCTCTCCCGAAAAGCTCGCCTTCTCCGGCGAGGTCGATCAGGTTGACGTCCCCGGCGTGGAGGGTGATTTCGGTGTGCTCGCCGGTCATGCTCCCGTCATCGCCACGATTCGTCCGGGTATCCTGACCATCACGACCGCCGGCAAGCGCGAGAAAGTGATCGTGCTCGGCGGCCTCGCTGAAGTGTCGGACAAGGGCCTCACCGTGCTCGCCGACGTCGCGACCACGCTTGCCGAACTTGATCGTGCGAAGTTCGCGGAGACCATCAAGGAGATGGAAGAGAAGCTCGCCGAGCAGGAAGGCTCCGAGCTCGATCACGCGATCGAGCGGCTCGACCACTTCAAGAGCATCCAGCACGAGCTCAACACCACGGCTATGCACTAAGGCGCGGTTGCCGACCAGCGATCGCGCCACAGCACCGAGTGAGCCGGCTCTCCTTGTGAAATCGCTCACACTTTTCCAGTCATCGTCTACGAAGACTTGAAGCATTCAACGCTCGCCGTACCCCGGCGGGCGTTGAATGCTTGTTGCGCCCGGAAGCGTCTGGCGGCATTCTGCCCGGCATATTTGGGTTGCGGGGCTGGTCCTCATGAAGCGCAAGATCGCAGCGATCTTCGCGGCCGATATTGCAGGCTATAGTCGATTGGTTGCCGAGGATGAGGAAGAGACGCTGCGGCGGCTCGCCTCCTATCGTCAGGTCACCGACGATTTCATTGCAAAGTGCGGCGGCCGCATTTTCAACACCGCGGGCGATGCGGTGCTCGCGGAATTTCCCAGCGCGGTCGAGGCCGTGCGTTGCGCGATCGACATCCAGGAAAGCCTGCGCACGCGCAACATGGCCTATCCGCCGAGCCGGCAGATGTCGTTCCGGATCGGCATCACCATCGGCGACGTGGTCGAGCGCGACGGCGATCTGCTTGGTGATGGCGTCAACATCGCCGCGCGGCTCGAGGGCCTCGCCGAGGTCGGCGGCATCTGCGTGTCGCGCGCCGTGCACGAGCAGGTCGCCAACAAGCTGTCGGTGCAATTCGCCGACATCGGCGCGCAGGAAGTGAAGAACATCCCGACCCCCGTGCACGCCTACATGGTGGCGATGCGGCGTGAGGACGGCACCTACGCGATGCCGCAGGTCAAGAAGCCGATCAAGGCCGCTGCTGCGGGCGCACCGGCCTGGATGTGGCCCGCTGCCATCACCGTGGTGCTGTTGGCCGCGATCGGTGTCGGCGGTTTCCTCTATTACACCAAGCTCGAGACATCGGCGACGAAGCCTGCCGTCGTGGCAAGCTCCACGCCGGCACCCGCGCCGCTGGTATCGGCTTCACCGGCACCGTTGGTCGCAACGTCGCCATCAGCGTCGACCGCGCCGGCTGCCAAGCCTGCGTCGCCGCAGACGCCGGCTGCATCGGCATCCTCGCCGTCGCCATCGATCACATCAGGCGACAAGCTCGCCACCGACATCATTCCGTTCGTCAGCGACCGCACCCGCGTTGCGCTCGCGACCGAATATGTGCCCGCGGGCGATTCCAAGGCGCTTGCCATCAACATCAACGGTTTCTCCGGTTGGAGCGCGGCGCAGCCGAACGCGGACGCGGCGAAGACCTCGGCGCTGGAGCAATGCCAGAAGCGCGCCGACAATGTGGGCTCGCCGCGCAAGTGCGAGCTGTATGCGGTCGGCAATACGATCGTGTATGCCCATGGCCTACCGCCGGTCCCGCCGTTGCCGTGGGTCAAGCGTGATGCGCTGGTCGAGAAGCCGTACGCCACCAAGGATGTTCCGCTGCTGCGCGAGGCGGCCAAGGCCCGGCTCGACAGTCTGTTTGTGCCGGGGCGCAAGACGCGAACCATCGCGCTCGGTCCGGGTGGTCACTTCTTTTTCAGTTCGGGCATCGATTCGCTCGAGGAATCGGCGCGGCGCAATTTGCAGGGCTGCGGCGCGGTCGCGGGCGTGCCCTGCACGATCGTCGTGGTCGACGATGTCTTCGTGGTTCCGGTTCCGTCCACATTGCGCGTGACCGGCTTCTTCAAGGCCGCGGACAGCTCGGTCATCGTGCCGGGCGAGCGGAGCGACGTCGCGCGGAAGCTTGCCGAAGCGACGGCAGGCTGGAATGCGGTTGCGGTCGGGACGCAGGGACGGCCGGGACTGGGGTTGAAGGAGGAGAACGAGCAGGGCGCGGTCAGCGCCGCGCTCGGTGACTGCGCCAAGCGCGACAGCGATTGCTATGTCATCGCGATCGGTCCGTTCACGGTCGGCCCGAACTAAAGCATGATCCGGAAAAGTGCGAAGCGGTTTTCCGAGAAGATCATGCTCAAACAAGGAGCTAATGCGCGATGAGGAGTTAACCTCACCTCATCGCGCAGTAGAGCGCGATCCGAGAAATGTGAACCAGCTAACAGCAGGCATTGGCCACCGATGACAAGCTGCGGCGGGATGACGAATTGGCCCGATCGCATCGTGATGCTACTTCTGACGTAACGGACAAGATGCTGTGCTGACTTTTTCCACCGATGCTCTCCGCCCGCAGGACCGCTTCGAGCACTGGTGCGACGTGCGCGGCAAAAACCTGTTCGGGGTCACCATCGAGCTCGAGCGTGAGAAACGGCCCGATTTCCGCGGTCGCTTTTCCGCGACGCAGGTCGGCGATGCCGTGCTGGCGGAAATGTCGGCGTCATCCTACCGCGTCAGCCGGACCTCATCCGACATCGGACGCATTCCGAGCAACAGCCTGCATCTCGGCTGGCAGGTGCGCGGCCCCGGCCACATGAATATCGGCCGCGATCGCATCCAATGGGTCGGCAACGGAGATATGGTGTTCGGCCATTCCAATCTTCCGTTTGCCTCGACGCCCGATCGGACCGACGGCTTTCGCTTCTTCAGCCTCAAGATTCCCGTCACGGACGAACTCGTGCTCGGTGCGCGAATCGAGGACGTGCCGCTGGTCGCGCTGGCGCGTGATGCGAGACTGACTCGGCTGGTCGGCGCCATGTTCCGCTCCATGACGCGCGATCCGGCGCAGGCCGGGCGGTTCGCCGGCGAGGTCACGCATATGGTGCGGCTGGCGCTGCTGGCGCGCGGACGCGTGCGGCCACGCCAGGATGAGATCCGTGCCGCGCTGCATGCCGGCTACCTCCATGCCGCGCGCGAAATCCTGCTGCGCGATCTGCATCGCGCCGCGCTCACGCCGGCCGCGGTCGCCACCGAGCTCGGCATTTCACTGCGGCAATTGCATGCGCTGTTCGAGCCGACCGGTCTCTCGTTTGCGCGAACGCTGACGGCGACGAGGTTGAAGGAGGCGATGCGGCTTCTCTCATCGATGCAGGAACGCGGCATCGACGAGATCGCGTTCTCATGCGGCTTCGACAGCATCGCGACCTTCTATCGCGTGTTCCGCGCGACCTACGACATGACGCCGGGCGATGCACGGCGTCTTCCGCCGCAGGATCAGCTAGAGCATGATCCGGAAAAGTGTGAAGCGGTTTTCCGAAAAGATCATGCTCGAACAAGAATCTAAAGCGCGATGACGATTCAACCTAATCTCATCGCGCTTTAGCGAATTCCGCGAACCGGATCGCGACCGCGCGATAGACCTCGCGGCGGAACGGCACCACGAGATCGGCGACGCGATCGAGACGCTCCCAGCGCCATTGATCGAACTCCGCAGGCTGGCCGTTGCGCGGCGTCAACGGATCGATCTCGTCGTCGCGTCCGGTGAAGCGCAGCGCGAACCATTTCTGCCGCTGGCCGCGGAATTTGGCCAGCCGATGCGATGCCGGCCCGTCATAGGCCGGGAATTCGTAGGTCATCCAGTCGGTCTCGCCGAGATAGTCGGCGTTAACCGCTCCGGTTTCTTCCCACAATTCGCGCATCACCGCCTGGCGCGGATCCTCGCCGGCGTCGATGCCGCCTTGCGGCATCTGCCATTCGAGGCCGGGCAGCACGATCTCCGGACCGTCGTCCTTGATCCGGTGGCCGATCAGCACGCGTCCGTCGCCGTTGAACAGCGCGATGCCCACATTGGGGCGATAGGGTTTATCTGATGACATTCTCGACCGGTGCGTCGCGCGTTGATCTGGCCGATCACCTGGCCAATTACTTGGCCGCCAGACCGGCGAATTCCTTCACGACGCGCTCATAGACCGGACGCTTGAACGGCACAATCAGCTCCGGCAGATTCTTCATCGGCTCCCAGCGCCAGGTGACGAACTCGGCCTTGTGGCCGCCGCCGGGGTGGGCGACGTTGATCTCGTTCTCGTTGCCGGTGAAGCGCAATGCGAACCACTTCTGCCGCTGGCCGCGATAGCGGCCCTTCCAGGCGCGGCCTGCGACGGTGCGCGGGATATCATAGATCAGCCAGTCCGAGACCTCGCCGAGCTTCTCCACGGATTTGACGCTGGTCTCTTCATAGAGCTCGCGTCGCGCGGCCTGAAACGTATCCTCACCGGGATCGACGCCGCCTTGCGGCATCTGCCAGACATGGGCGTCGTCGACATGCTCGATGCCGCCGGCGCGGCGTCCGATGAAGACCAGCCCGGCCGTATTGAGCAGCATGATGCCGACGCAGGTTCGATAGGGCAGGTCCTCATAACGTGCCATGCTGCCGCTACCTCGCACAGTTCCTGGTGTCGCCCGACCCGGCCCCCCGGCAAGGTCTTAGGTTGCACCAACAGATTGATCTCTAGCCCGATTTTGATTTCAGCATCGCCGTTGTCAATGGCACAAGCATGATGCCCTTGGAGTCCAGTGTCTTGAGCCAGACGCCGAGCCGCTCGATCGAGACCGGCAGCGCCGATGCGACGCCCACGGCCGTGCCGCGTTCCTTGGCGATTGTTTCCAGCTTGACCAGCGCGCGGTCGATTTCCGCCGATGTCGGCACCACGTCGATGGCGAAATCGGCCTTGGCGAACGGCAACGATTGGCCGGCCGAGAGGCTCTGCGCGAGGCTGCGCGGGGTGGAACCGTCGTCGAAGAAGCTCAAACCGCGCTTGGCCGCCTCGCGCACGATGGGCTGCATCACCGGATCGGTCGCGACGAACCGGGCTCCCATGAAATTGGCGATCCCGGCATAGCCCTGCAGGCGGCTGAGGTGCCAATAGAGACGGTCGAGGTTCTGCTCGCTGCTCAATGTGGTCAGCAGGGTCTGCGGGCCCGGATCGTTGTCGGGATAGTCGAACGGCTCCATCGGAATCTGCAGCAGTATCTCGTGGCGCTGGGTCCGGGCGCGTTCCGCGAGCTTGCCGGGGTCGGCGCCGTAGGGTGTGAAGGCCAGCGTCACGGCCGGCGGCAGCTTCATGATGGCGTCAGTGGTCTTGGCGGCGCCGACCCCGAGGCCGGCGACGACGATGGCGACCACGGGCATCCGGGCCGCCTTGGCGCGGTCGGCTTCGCCCGCATAGACCGTGAACGGCTTCAGGCCGTCGGCGACGACAGGGATCATGCCGTAGCGCGACTTTTCCAGCAGGCGCGGGTCGATCCCGGTCATCGCGAGCGGCGGCGCATCGCCATCCGTCGTCTTTTCCGCTGGATCGCCGGCGCCGATCACGACGTCCTGGCGCTTGCCGCTGGAGCCGTCGATGATGGTGACGGTCTTGGCGTCGTTCTTTGCGTCGCCGGCTGCGGCCGGCGCCTTGGCGGCGGATTTGACCGCCGGTTCGGCCGGGGCGTGCTTATCGTCGGTGGCTGCGGGCGCGGGATTACGGAGGGCGATGCGGGCAATCGGTTCGCCGCCGAGCGGATTGTCGTTGAACAGGGCGACGCCGGCGAAACCGACCAGCACGAGGCCCAGCAGGACGGCGAGCGCCTGCATCGCCGTGAACGGCAGGCGGACACGGCGCGTCCTGCCCGCGGTGTTCTGCCCAAGCGGCGTGCTCAGTTCGTCGGCCGCTTCTGCCATGACCCTCCCCGAATCAACAGCGCGAACGATAGCACGATGCGGTGCATTCCCGCGCGCCGGCCTCCCCGTCAAAGCACGGCCGGCGGTGGACGGCGAAAACAGAAAGGGCGGCCCGAGGGCCGCCCTGTTCGTCGAATCAATTGGATGGGATCAGTTCGCGGACTTGTTGGCCGGCTTGTCGGCGGCGGCCTTGTCGCCGGTTGCCTTGTCACCGGACGGAGCGGCCGGTGCCGGCGTAGCGTTCGAGGTCGACTTGATGCCGTGCAGCAGGTCGTCGGCCATCTTCAGTGCCTTGTCGTCCTTGGCGTCCGGCGGGACGTAGGACTGCGAGCCGGTCTTCTCGTCGCCATCGTTCTTCAGATGGCCGCGCAGCGAAGCCTCGCCCTTGGTGTCGGTGCGCGCCTTCAGCTCTTCCGGCACGTCCTGCAGCACCTCGATGTCGGGCACGATGCCCTTGGCCTGGATCGACTTGCCCGACGGCGTGTAGTAGCGCGCAGTGGTCAGGCGCAGCGCGCCGTTGCCCGAGCCGAGCGGGATGATGGTCTGCACCGAGCCCTTGCCGAACGAGCGGGTGCCGACCAGCGTCGCACGCTTGTGGTCCTGCAGTGCGCCGGCGACGATTTCGGAGGCCGAGGCCGAGCCGCCGTTGATCAGCACGATGACCGGCTTGCCCTTGGTCAGGTCGCCTGGGTGAGCGGCGCGGCGCTGGGTTTCCTCGGCATTGCGTCCACGGGTCGATACGATCTCGCCGCGCTCCAGGAAGGAGTCGGATACGGTGACGGCCTCTTCGAGCAGGCCGCCGGGATTGTTTCTGAGATCGATGACGTAGCCCTTCAGCTTGTCGCCGATCTGGCTCTGCAGGTTGGCGACCTCCTTCTTCAGGCCTTCGGTGGTCTGCTCGTTGAAGGTGGTGATCCGGATATAGGCGATGTCGTCGGCCTCGACGCGTGCGCGTACCGAGCGGACGCGGATGTTGTCGCGCACCAGCGTGACGTCGATCGGATTGTCCTGGCCCTTGCGGATGATCTTGAGCTTGATCTTGGTGTTGACCGGACCGCGCATCTTCTCGACGGCCTGGTTCAAGGTCAGGCCCTGCACGGCCTCGTCGTCGAGGTTGGTGATGATGTCGTTGGCCATGATGCCGGCCTTCGAGGCCGGGGTGTCGTCGATCGGCGAGACCACCTTGATCAGGCCGTCTTCCATCGTGACCTCGATGCCGAGGCCGCCGAACTCGCCGCGGGTCTGCACCTGCATGTCGCGGAAGCTCTTGGCGTCCATGTAGCTCGAGTGCGGGTCGAGGCCGGACAGCATGCCCGAGATCGCGGACTCAACGAGCTTGCTGTCATCCGGCTTCTCGACATAGTCGCTGCGCACCCGTTCGAACACGTCGCCGAACAGATTGAGCTGGCGGTAGGTGTCCGACGTCGCGGCGCGCGCGCTCGATCCCATCAGCACAGCGCGGGGCTGCGTGACGAAAAGCGTCAGGGCCGCGCCGGTGGCGGCGCTAAGGAGAATTACCGAAGTCTTGCGCATCATCCGCGAACCTTTTCGCCTTCATTTGCGGCCCACCATGGACCTGGATCAATTGGAGTGCCGTCTTTCCGGAACTCGACATAGAGCACTGGCTGGCTCGCATTGGTCGCGAGAATCGATGCAACCTGGGACGTCGACCCCATGGTCGCAACCGGCTCCCCCGTTAGCACAAACTGGCCGATGTTTACCGAAATACGCTCCATCCCGGCGATCAGGACATGATACCCGCCCCCGGCATTGAGGATCAAGAGTTGTCCATAGCTGCGGAAAGGACCAGCGTAAACAACCCAGCCGTCACACGGGGTTGTGACCTGGGCGCCCGGTTTGGCGGCCAAAGAAATGCCCTTTTGTACGCCCCCCGCGCCATCGGAACCGCCAAATTCGCGAATCTTGGTGCCATTCACGGGATAGGAGAACAGGCCTTTGGCCGAGGCGAAGGCGACCGCCGGGCTCATGCGGGCCGGGTCCTTGAGCGCCCCCAGATTCGGCTTGCCGTTCACGGTCGCCGGCGCCCCCTGGAGGCTGGCCGTGGCGGCCGCCTTGGCCGCGCTCTTGAGGTCCTGCTCCATCTTGGCGATCAGGCCCTGCAGATCGGCGGCCTGCTTCGACAGCGCGATGGCGCGGGCGCCTTCGGCTTCCATGTCCTTTTCGGCCGTGCTCTGCTGCCGCTGCCGTTCGTCGACCAGCGCCGCCAGGCGGGTCTGGTCTTCCTTCAGCTTGTCGCGATCCGCCGCCAGCGCATCGCGCTCGGTCGAGATGGTCTTGCGCAGCGCCACCAGTTCGCCGAGATCGGCCGCAAGCTTCTCGGCGCGGACGCGCAGCTCCGGCACCACCGCGCCGAGCAGCATCGCGGTGCGCAGCGATTGCAGCGCGTCCTCGGGCCGCACCAGCAGCGCCGGCGGTGTGCGCCGTCCGGCGCGCTGCAACGCGGCCAGCACCTCGATCACCTCGGAGCGCCGTGAATCGAGCGAGCCGCGGATGTCGCGCTCGCGGCCGTCGAGCGGCTGCAAGCGGGCCTCGGCGTCGGCGATCCGCGTCTCGACGCTGCGCACCTGGCCGGCAATGTCGATCAGCTGCTGATTGAGCTTGCTGCGGTCCTGGCCGATCGCGGCGATGTCGGCCTTCAGCTTCTCCTGCAGCTCGGTGGCCTTGTGCTGCTGTTCGCGCGCGGCCTCGAGCTCCTGCTCGCGCTGCTTGATGGCGTCGGGCGATGTCTCCGCTGTCGCGGCCTGCTGTGCCGGCGGTGCAGACTGTTGTGCGGCTGGTGTCGTTTGCGCATGCGCCGCGCTCAGCGGATACGCAGCGAGCATGGCGATCGACAGAGGCAGGGATGCCGGCAGCCAGCGGCGGCGCGCGCTGCCGAGATGCGAATCCGAAGCTGTGTCCCGCTTGTGCTGCATTCGCGTGCGTTCAGCGCTTTCGACTGTCCGTCACCGCGCCTCAGGCGCGATGATAGGGATGGCCGGCCAAAATGGTCGCGGCCCGATAAATCTGTTCCAGAAGCATGACGCGGACCATTTGGTGCGGCCAGGTCGCGGAGCCGAATGCAATACGCAACGAAGCCTTGCGCTGCAATTCAGGCGAAAGTCCGTCCGCGCCGCCGATCACGAAGACAGTATGCGCTGTCCCCTCGTCGCGCCAGCGGCCGAGCTGCTGCGCAAAGCTCGCGCTGTCGATGCTCTTGCCGCGTTCGTCGAGCGCGACCAGCATGTGCTTTTCCGGCAGCAGCGCCGCGATCGCCGCGGCCTCCTCGGCGATGCGCGCTGGCGTGTCGCGCGCGCGGCTCTCCGCAATCTCATGGATCTCAAGGCCGCGAAAGCCGAGCTTGCGGCCGATATCTTCGAAGCGCTCGCGGTAGCGCTCGGCGAGCTCCCGTTCAGGGCCCTGTTTCAGGCGGCCGATGCAGATCACGACAAGACGCATCAACGCAGACTAGCTGCGCTGCAGCCGATTCGCATCGGCTTCGATACGCCTTAGACCGCCGCGACCGCCGGGTTCTGAGTCCACAACCGCTCGAGGTTGTAGAACTCGCGCACCTCAGGCCTGAACACGTGCACGATCACCTCGCCGGAATCGATCAGCACCCAGTCGCAATTGGGCATGCCCTCGACGTGGATGTTCTTGACCCCGTTTTCCTTGAGGCTCTTCGTCACATTTTCCGCGATCGCGCCAACGTGCCGGTTAACCCGGCCGGTGGTGACGATCATGTAGTCGGAATATGCGGATTTGCCGCGAAGGTCGATGGTGACCGTCTCTTCCGCTTTCATGTCGTCGAGGCGGGAGAGGATCAGGCTCAGCGTCTTGTTGGCATCCGGTTTGTCGGCGTCCGGTTGCGCCTGCAAGGCCGCGGTTTTCGTCGATGTTTTACGCGCAGTCTTTGGAACCTTGGGTAAAACAGACTTTGACAATACAGATGTGGCCAGGGACCATTCCTTTCACTGTATCGCGGGTGCCGAATCCGGCCCCACGCACCATTCTACGCATGTGGGGTTAATGGTTTCAATATTCCAGTAACCCTTTTACGCCTCACGCCGTTCTCCAGCTCCCGTCCGGGTTCCGCAGTCCGGTCGAAGACAGATTGGATTTCATTCCTGTCAGGAACACCCAGGCCGGCGCCTGCTGATCGGCCAGCCGTGTCGCCTGATTTTCGGGCAAGCGATAGCGCATGAGCGCCTGCGCCGCCGGTGCGGCAAGGGCGCGGAAACTCTGGGGCGGACGGTCGATCACGGCAATCGGCACATCGGACGCGATGCGCCGCCAATCTTTCCAGCGATGAAATTGCGCGAGATTGTCAGCGCCCATGATCCAGACGAAGTGCACGCCGGAGACACGGCGGCGCAAGTGGATGATCGTGTCGACAGTGTAGCGAACACCGATGACAGCTTCGAGACAACTGATGTCGATGCGCGGATCGTCGGCAACTCGTCGTGCAGCCGCGGCGCGCTCGTTGAGCGCATGCAGGCCGTCATGGTTCTTCAGCGGATTGCCCGGCGTCAGCAACCACCACACGCGGTCGAGTTGCAAACGCTTGAGCGCGAACTGGCTGATGGCGCGATGCGCGGCGTGCGGCGGATTGAACGAGCCGCCGAGCAGCCCGATGCGCATGCCGTTGGTATAGAACGGAAGCGCCTGGGCTGGGGATGACGGCACGGTGGAAGCTTGTTGCAATGGTCTACCGTGCGCGTGCGACAATGATCACGGCCGTGTCTGCCCGGTGCCGTGGACGCGGTACTTGAAGCTCGTCAGTTGCTCGGCGCCGACCGGCCCGCGGGCGTGGAATTTGCCGGTGGCAATTCCGATCTCGGCGCCGAAGCCGAACTCGCCGCCGTCGGCGAACTGGGTCGAGGCGTTGTGCAGCACGATCGCGGAGTCGACTTCATTGAGGAATCTCTGCGCGGCGGCGGCATCTTCCGTCACGATCGCATCGGTGTGATGCGAGCCGTGATTTTGAATATGCGCGATCGCTTCATCGAGACTGCTGACGATCTTCGCCGAGATGATCGCGTCCTCATATTCGGTGTTCCAGTCCTCGTCGGATGCGGGCTTCACCCTGGCATCGGCGCCTTGCACGATGTCGTCGCCGCGCACCTCGCAACCGGCATCGATCAACAGCTCGACCAGCGGTTTCAGCTTCGTCGCGGCAGCGTTGCGATCGATCAGCAGGGTCTCGACGGCGCCGCAGACGCCGGGACGGCGCATCTTGGCGTTCAGCACGACCGCCTTGGCCATATCGAGCCTGGCGCTGGCATCGACATAGATGTGGTTGACGCCTTCCAGATGCGCGAACACCGGAACGCGTGCCTCCGCCTCGACGCGTGCGACCAGGCTCTTGCCGCCGCGCGGCACGATCACGTCGATGCCGCCGTTCAATCCCGTCAGCATCAGGCCGACGGCTGTGCGGTCACGGGTCGGCACCAGGGTGATCGCGGCCTCGGGCAGGCCGGCTTCACGCAGCCCCTGTACCAGGCAATCATGGATCGCGCGGCAGGATCGGAAGCTGTCGGAGCCGCCGCGCAGGATCACGGCGTTGCCGGATTTCAGGCACAGCACGCCGGCGTCGGCGGCGACGTTGGGGCGGCTTTCGAAGATCACGCCGATCACGCCGAGCGGCACGCGGACGCGTTCGATGGTCATGCCGTTCGGCCGCTGCCAGCTTTCGGTGACGACGCCGACCGGATCGACAATCTCGCGCACGGTTGCAACGCCATCGGCCATGCCGTCGACGCGCGCCGGCGTCAGCGTCAGGCGGTCGACGAAAGCGGAGGTCATGCCACCCGCGCGCGCCTCGGCGACGTCCTCGGCATTGGCGGCGAGAATGGCCGGTGCGTTGGCGCGGATCGCGCGCTCGATTGCGGCGAGCGCCCGGTTCTTCTGCTCCGGCGGCGCCAGCGCCAGCACGCGCGCGGCGGCGCGCGCCTTGGCGGCAAGGTCGGTCATCAGGGCGGCGAGATCGGCGTTGCCGTCGATCGCCTTCAGGGGGGCGCTCATGGAAGTCCCGGCTTTCGATTAAGGCCATGTTCTAGCATGGCAATTGAGGGGTGGCGAGGCGCGGAACCGGCATGGCAGGTGGGCGGCAGGCTGCCCCGCTCGGCCAATGGCCTACCCGACGGCCTACTTGGCCGGGATCGCGCCGGCTGGGCCGATCACGAGGTCGTCGCGGTGGATCATCTCGGAGCGGCCGCTGATGCCCAGAATGGCCATCACGTCGGGCGAGGAGCGGCCCTTGATCTTCTCGGCGTTCTCGGCGTCGTAGGCGACCAGGCCGCGGCCGATCTCATGGGTATCGGGGCCGCGCACGACCACGGCATCGCCGCGGGCGAACTGGCCGTCGACCCGGATCACGCCGGCCGGCAGCAGGCTCTTGCCGGCGCGCAGCGCCGCCACCGCGCCGGCATCGATGGTCAGCGTGCCCTTCGGCTCGAGCGAGCCCGCGATCCAGCGCTTGCGCGCCGTGACGGGATTGGCCGGGGTCAGGAACCAGGTGCAGCGGCCGCCGTCGGCGATCGCCTGCAAGGGATGCTCGATCTTGCCGGAGGCGATCAGCATGTGGGTGCCGGCGGTGGTCGCGATCTTCGCAGCCTCGATCTTGGTGGTCATGCCGCCGCGCGACAGTTCGGAGCCGGCTGAGCCGGCCATCCCCTCGATCTCCGAGGTGATGCTCTCGACCACCGGGATCAATTTCGCATCGGGATCGACCGCGGGCGGCGCGGTGTAGAGGCCGTCGATATCGGACAGCAGGATCAACAGATCCGCGCTCGCCATGGTGGCGACGCGGGCGGCGAGGCGATCATTGTCGCCGTAGCGGATCTCGGTGGTTGCGACCGTGTCGTTCTCGTTGATCACGGGCACCGCGCCCCATTCCAGCAGTTTGGCGATGGTCGAGCGCGCATTGAGATAGCGGCGGCGCTCCTCGGTATCCTGCAACGTCACGAGGATCTGTCCGGCGCCGATGCCGTGATGGCCGAGCACCTCCGACCAGGTCCGCGCCAGCGCGATCTGGCCGACCGCGGCGGCAGCCTGGCTCTCTTCGAGCTTCAGCGGGCCGCGCGGCAACTTCAGGCGGCTGCGGCCGAGCGCGATCGAGCCCGACGACACCACCATGACCTCGCAGCCTCGCTTGTGGAGCTTTGCGATGTCGTCGACCAGCGCGGCGAGCCAGGATGCGCGGACTTCGCCGGCCTGCGAGTCGACCAATAGCGACGAGCCGACCTTGACGACGATACGGCGAAAGTTCTTGAGCGCGGGGCGTTTCATGGGTTCGGTCTGGCAGGAAGGTGGAGGCAGTATGCGCCACGAGGTGGCTTGGAAGTGCTTGTGAGGCGCAGGCGTTGTTCGGACTTGCCGTTCAACCCTGCGGCAGCGGCGTCGCCCACGGTTCCGACTGAGCCTTGGCCTTGTTCGACACCGGCGCCTCGCCGATCACCTCGACCAGCGCGCGCAGCGCGTCCTGCACGCCTGCGCCGGTCACGCCCGAGATCAGCAGCGGCGTCTTCTTCGCTGCCCGCTTGAGGCGGTCCTTCTGCTTCTTCAACTCGTCCGGCTCGACCGCGTCGATCTTGTTGAGCGCGACGATCTCGATCTTGTCGGCGAGATGGCCTTCGTAGGCTTCAAGCTCGGTGCGCACCGTCTTGTAGGCCTTGCCGGCATGCTCGCAGGTCGCATCGACCAGATGCAGCAGCACCCGGCAGCGCTCGACATGGCCGAGGAAACGATCGCCGAGGCCCGCGCCCTCATGCGCGCCTTCGATCAGGCCGGGGATATCGGCGAGCACGAATTCGCGGCCGCCGTAGTTCACGACGCCGAGCTGCGGATGCAGCGTGGTGAAGGGATAGTCGGCGATCTTCGGCCGCGCCGCGCTGACCACCGAGAGGAAGGTCGATTTGCCAGCATTGGGCAGGCCGACCAGGCCGGCATCGGCGATCAGCTTCAGCCGCAGCCAGATCCAGCGCTCCTCACCCGGCGCGCCGGGATTGGCGTTGCGCGGCGTGCGGTTGGTGGAAGACTTGAAATGCGCATTGCCGAAGCCGCCATTGCCGCCTTCAGCCAGCACGAATTTCTCGCCAAGTTCGGTGAAATCGTGCAGCAGCGTCTCGCGGTCCTCGTCGAACACCTGGGTGCCGACAGGCACTTTCAGCACGATCGACTTGCCGTTGGCGCCGTGGCGGTCCTTGCCCATGCCGTTGGTGCCTTTTGGCGCCTTGAAGTGCTGCTGGTAGCGGTAGTCGATCAGCGTGTTCAGCCCGTCGACGGCCTCGATGATGACGTCGCCGCCGCGGCCGCCATTGCCGCCGGAGGGGCCGCCGAACTCGATGAACTTCTCGCGCCGGAACGCGACGCAGCCGTTGCCGCCGTCGCCGGAGCGAATATAGACCTTGGCTTCATCGAGGAATTTCATGATCCGTACTAGTTAGGGCAGGCCGGTCCCTGCGGCAACCCGCAAGCGCGCCGACTTCGGCGAAAAGCCTTAATTTTCGGGCCTTTTTGCGGCCCTTGGCGCTAAACAGGGCGCCGCCGGACCAGGAATTTCTGCATCCCCTCCAGCACCAGCTCGCGGCGCTGGTTGTGCACGGTCGAGCGCAGCGTTACGACGCCGGTGGTCTTACCCGGGACGAGCTCGATCACCTCCAGCGCCGGGTAGATGGTATCGCCGGCATAGACCGGTTTCAGGAACTTGCTCGACTGTTCCAGGAAACCGATCAGCGACTCCTCCACGACATAGGGAAACAGCCCGGCGCCGGGCGCGGTGTGCACCAGGGTCTGGAAGCCGTGCGCGAGCAGGTCCGGCATGCCGCGCGTGCGGCAATATTCGACGTCGTAATGGATCGGATGGGTGTCGCCGCTGGCGGTCTGGAACGCCGCGAATACCGCCGAGGTCTGGGTCCGGCTCGGAATCACGAAGCGCTCGCCGAGCACGAAATCCTCGAACCACCGCTGTGCGGAGACCATGCGATGCTGGGTGGGGTCGAATTCGCTCATGCGGCGTTTCCTGCTCTGCTTCTTGAATGGCTGTCCTGGAGCCTATCCTGTTCCGACTGAATCGGAACGGGGCTCTAGATTCTTGTTTTGACGCGTTTTCTTCACGCGAACCGGTACCCACTTCGCTCGAATACGCTCTACCGGTAGCGCAGGCGCCCGACTGCGACAATTGGTTCGATCTACCGCCGCCGGGGTTGTCCTGCGCAACGACGTCGGTAAAACCGGCGACAGGACCGCCCGACTCAGAGGCGGCGACAACAAGAGAACAATGAGCCTGTTCGCAAAACTGTCCTCCTACGACGATCGATCGGCGCGGCTTGCCGGCATTGGCCTGATGCTGCTGTCGATCTTCATGTTCTCGTTCGGCGACGCGATGGGCAAATTCCTCGTCGCCACCTATTCGGTCGGGCAATTGCTGTGGCTGCGCGCCTGCGCGGCGCTGCTCGTGCTGCTGCCGATCGTGTGGAAGCGGCGCGCGGATTTCCTGCATCTGGAGCGGCCGTGGCTGCAATTGCTGCGGGTCACGCTGTCGACGCTGGAGGTCGCGGCGTTCTTCCTCGCGACCGTCTATCTGCCGCTCGCCGACGTCATCACCTACTATTTGGCCGGACCGATCTTCGTCACCGCGATGTCGGGCCTGGTGCTCGGCGAGCATATCGGCTGGCGGCGCTGGACCGCGATCCTGGTCGGTTTTTGCGGGGTGCTGATTGCGCTCAGGCCATCGGCGCAGACCATCAGCTGGCCGGCGATGATCGCGCTCGGCGGCAGCCTGTCGTTTGCGGTGCTGATGCTGATCACGCGCTCGCTGCGCGCAACGCCCGACATCGTGCTCGCGACCACGCAATTCGGCGGCACCTTCATCCTCGGCCTCGTGCTCTCGCCGATCGGCTGGGTGACGCCATCGGCCGGCAGCCTCGTGCTGTTCTTTACCGCCGGCATCATCTCGGTCGCGGCGCTGCTGTGCGTGAATCGGTCGCTGAAACTCGCGCCGGCGAGCGTGGTGGTGCCGTACCAGTATTCGATGATCGTCTGGGCAGTGATCTTCGGCTTCGTGGTGTTCGGCGACGTGCCGTCCTGGGCCACGATCATCGGCGCCGCAATCATCATCGCGGCCGGCCTCTACATCTTCGTGCGCGAGCAGCAGCTGGGGCGCACCGACTCCGCGATCAATCCGCCGGCGTGATTCTTACCCTCCCCTGGAGGGGGAGGGTCGGATCACATTGAGCGCAGCGAAATGTGAGACGGGGTGGGGTGATCTCTCAACTCGGGCAGCGTCCGAGCGGAGAGACCGTCACCCCGCCCCGCTGCGCATTCCGCTCCGCTGCATGCCCAGCGACCCTCCCCCTCCAGGGGAGGGTGAAGGTCGGAGAGGCCTCAGCTCCGTCGCCGGGTCGAGTTGTTCCAGCTCTTCAGCGAAGCCCAGACGCCGCGCGACAGCCGGAAGGCATCGACCGGGCTCGATGAGCCCAGCGCTTCGAAGCGGTGCAGCTCGACGCCGCTCCACTGGAAGCCGCACTTCTCGAGGATATTGCGCGACGACGGGTTGACGACGCGGGCGCCCGCGATCAGCTGGTCGCGGTCGAATTCCTCGAAGAAATAATCGATCACGGCGCGCGCGGCCTCGGTGCCAAAACCCTGGCCCCAATGGTCGACGCCGAGCCAGTAGCCGAGCTCGGCCGCGGTCTCCTCGCGCCAGTCGATGCCGACCATGCCGATCGGGGTGTGATTGTTCTCGATCAGGAAAACGGTTTCGCGTCCGCCGGCGCCGAGCGCGCGCACGAAGTCGATGGCGTCGTCCTGGGTATAGGGATGCGGCAGGCGGCGGGTGTTCTCCGCGATGCGGCGGTCATTGGCGAGGCGTGCGATCGCTTTTACGTCCGCGAGCGTCGGCTTGCGCAAGGTCAGCCGTTCGGTCTCGAGGACGCAAGCTCTTGCCTCGCGCAAGGTCGGCGTCGGGATGTCCTGCAACATGTCGAGCTCCTGTGATGCGACAATCGGTACGCAACGCTTGGAACGTCACGCGCGGTCGAACCGGATCGCGCGCAACGAAAAGGGGAGGCCGGTCATCCCGCCTCCCCTTAGAGCCCTTTACGACTCCGCCGGTTCAACAGGACCCGGCGGACTCATGTGCGTCCACCGTCTACTCGGCCGCCTCTGCCATCGGAATAACCGAGATGAAAGTGCGGCCATTGGCTTTGGCACGGAACTCGACATGACCCTCGACCTTGGCGAAGAGAGTATGATCGGTGCCCATGCCGACATTAAGGCCAGGATGCCAGGTGGTGCCGCGCTGACGCGCGATGATGTTTCCGGGGATCACACGCTCGCCACCGAACGCCTTGATGCCAAGGCGCTTGCCCTTGGAATCACGTCCGTTGCGCGATGAACCGCCTGCTTTTTTATGAGCCATAGCTCGTCTCCGACTTCGCTTTGATCTCTAGATCAATTCCTTGACGGAATCATTTCACGTTTTGTCACGCTTCAAATCTGAAAGCGCGACGATCACTTCTTCTCGCTCTTCGCCGCGGCCTTCTTGGCCGGAGCCTTTTTCGCGGCCGGCGCCTTTGCGGGCGCCTTCTTCTTGGCCGCCTTCGGTGCTGCGTCCTCGCCATCATCGGCGGGCGCTGCGACCTTTTCCTTCTTCGGCCGCGGGCCGACGGTCGGCTTGGCGTTATCGGCGAGGATCTCGGTGATGCGAAGCACCGTGAGTTCGTCGCGATAGCCGCGCTTGCGGCGTGAATTCTTGCGGCGACGCTTCTTGAACGCGATCACCTTGGCGCCGCGCTTGTGCTGCAGCACTTCGGCCGCAACGGTGGCGCCTGCCACGGTGGGCGTTCCCAGCACCGGCGTGTCACCGCCGAGCACCAGAACTTCGCCTAGCTGCACGATCGTGCCGACATCGCCGGCGATCTTGCCAATCTCGAGTACATCATTCGGAACGACACGGTACTGCCGGCCGCCGGTTTTGATGACTGCGAACATCGTTTGATTCCTTCGTGTTCGGTTCCGGCCTCGGACGGTTAGCCCGGGTCGGCTTTTTGTTCAGTCGCTATGGGTTATGTGTTTCGCGCGAAGGGAATGAATTCCCAAACTGGATCGCACAAAAACAATCGGCGCGAGAAAACTCCGCGCCGGATGGGCGGACTTATAGCTGCTGACGACGCGGAGTCAAGGTAAAGCAGGGCAAAAACCGGCCAAAAATGAAGGGTTTGGCACGATTTTGGCCCGGATTGCCCCTCAGGCCGCGGTCTTTGCCGCGGCTCGCGCGTGCCGGCGGATGGTCTGGGGCGGCTGGCCCAGCACCCGCAGGAACGCCCGCCGCATCCGTTCGCGGTCGGCAAAGCCGGTCTCGACGGCAATTTCGTCCATCGAATGGCGGCCATCGCCGATCAGTTCGCGCGCCGCCTCGACCCGGAGCTGCTCGATCGCCTTGGCCGGCGACTGGCCGGTCTCGGCGCGGAAGGCGCGGCTGAACTGGCGCGGACTGAGCCGAGCCACCTCGGCCAATTCCTCGACCGAGAGCTCGTTGCGCAGATGCGCCTTGGCGTAGTGCAGGGCGTTCTGGATGCGGTCGGATTTCGGGTCGAGCTCGAGCAGCGCCGAGAACTGCGACTGTCCGCCGGTGCGGCGGTGATAGACGACGAGCTTGCGGGCCACCGAACGGGCGACCTCGACGCCCAAATCATGCTCGATCATCGCCAGCGCCAGATCGATCGTCGCGGTCATGCCGGCCGAGGTCCAGATCGGCCCGTCGACGATGTAGATGCGGTCCTGCTCGACCTTGAGCCCGGGAAATCGGGCCTGCAATTCCGGGGCGAATTGCCAGTGCGTGGAGACGCGCCGGCCGTCGAGCAGGCCGGCTTCAGCCAGTGAGAAGGCGCCGATGCAGGGCGCGGCGATGCGCTGCGATGTCGTCATGGCGCGCCGCATGTAGTCGATCAACTTCGCCGATGCCGGATGAAGCTCGTGGCCGGCGCCGATGAAGACCGTGTCGAAGCTGCGATCGCCAAAGGCTTCGGTTTCGACATTGAAGCCGGCGGATGACCGCACCGGTCCACCGTTCTCCGACAGCAGCGTGACCTCATAGAAGGGCGCGCCTGCGATCAAATTGGCGACCTCGAAGGCGGTGATGGCGGTAAAGCCCATCACTTGGAACTCCGGAAAGACGACAAAGCCGATCTCCTGCATGGAACTCTCCAACCGCAGCCTGTGTCCTAAAAAGGTGTATATGTGACATTTGAGACATGCAAGGGGGCCTGTAGAACCTGAGCAACGGCCAAGTCCGGCCGTTCAGGTCAAACAGGAGACCAACATGACCAAGTCAGCCAAGGGCACGGCGCTCGTTACCGGTGCGTCGTCCGGAATCGGTGCCATCTACGCGGACCGGCTCGCACGGCGTGGCTACGATCTGATCCTCGTTGCACGTAACCGTGAGCGCCTCGATGGGCTCGCCAAGCGTCTCGCGACGGAGACAGGCCGATCGATCGAGATCGTCGCCGCCGACCTCAGCAAGCGTGCCGATGTGTCGCGGATCGAATCCATTCTGCGCAGCAACGAAGGCATCAGCGTGCTGGTGAACAACGCCGGCGTCGGTGCCACCGCGCCGCTGCTCGCATCCGATGTCGACAAGATGAGCGACATGATCGCGCTCAACGTCGACGCGTTGATGCGCCTCACCTATGCGGCGGTGCCGGGATTCGTCGCGCGCGGCGGCGGCACCATCATCAACATCGCCTCGGTCGTCGGCGTCCAGCCGGAACTGCTCAACGGCGTCTACGGCGGCAGCAAGGCGTTCGTGTTGGCGCTGACCCACTCGCTGCAGCACGAGCTGAAGGACAAGAACATTCGCGTCCAGGCCGTGCTGCCGGGTGCCACCGCCACCGAGTTCTGGGACGTCGCCGGCACGCCGGTCGCGCATCTGCCCGGCGAGATCGTGATGAAGGCCGAGGACATGGTGAACGCTGCGCTGGCCGGCCTCGACCAGGGCGAGGTCTTCACCGTGCCGTCGCTGCCGGAGGCTGCGGATTGGCAGGCCTATGAGGCGGCCCGCCAGAAGCTGATGCCGAACCTGTCGCGCAGCACGCCCGCGGCCCGCTACGGGGTGAAGGCCGCCTGACGCCCCCTGCGATCATTGCGTCCCGCGCGCCGGCCGAGCGCCGCAGTGCGGGACGCAACCATTTGAGTTCCCAGTCGTTAGTGCTGGGAACCTCAAGCGGGCAGGGCGAATGGCTGAAGACACCGGACTGACCACGGGAATCGCGCACCACGGTGCCGCGCGGCTGCCATCCGTCGACATCGACAGCTTCAACATCGAGCTGAAGGACGACGAGGGCTTTCTCGGCGATCGCGCCTCCAAGGGCGCTTTCCGCAAGATCCTCGACCGCTGGCGCAAGCCGCTGCGCAAATCGGACGAGGATCCGTTCGGCGACGAGCCGTCGGACCAGATCAGCAAGAAGAAGCTCGACGAATTGCTGGTCGGCGACGACACCGAGGCCTCCGCGGTCGTGCACAGCGCGATCGAGGAGTTTGCGCAGGAGCTCGCCTATGTGACGCGGCGCTTCCTCGGCACCAAGGCCTGGGCCAAGACCGAGCGCATCGTGGTCGGCGGCGGCTTTCGCGACTCCAGGCTCGGCGAGCTTGCCATCGCGCGCACCGACATCATCCTGAAGTCGGAGGATTTCAAGGTCGACATGGTGCCGATCCGCTTTCATCCCGATGATGCCGGGCTGATCGGCACGCTGCATCTGGCGCCGTCGTGGATTTTCGAGGCCCATGACGGCATGCTCGCCGTCGATATCGGCGGCACCAATATCCGCTGCGGCGTCGTCGAGACGCGCTGGAAGAAGGCGCCCGATCTCTCCAAGGCCACGGTCTGGAAATCGGAGCTGTGGCGCCATGCCGACGACGAGCCGACGCGCGAAGGCGCGGTGAAACGGCTGGTGAAGATGCTGAAGGATCTGATCACCGCCGCCGAGAAGGAGAACCTCAAGCTCGCGCCGTTCATCGGCATCTCCTGTCCCGGCGTCATCAACGAGGACGGTTCGATCGAGAAGGGCGCACAGAATCTGCCGGGTAATTGGGAGAGCAGCAAATTCAACCTGCCGGCGAGCCTGGTCGAGGCGATCCCGCAGATCGGCGATCATGACACCGCGATCGTGATGCACAATGACGGCGTGGCGCAGGGACTGGCCGAAGTCCCGTTCATGCAGGATGTCACGCGTTGGGGCGTGCTGACGATCGGAACCGGGCTCGGCAATGCCCGCTACACCAATCGCAAGAAAGACAACGGCAAGGACGACAAGAAGGCCGAGAAAAGGGCCAAGGACGACGAGGGCGAAAAGAGCGAGAAAAAGGCCAAGAAAGCCAAGAAGGCTGACGCCTGAGACGCTGCCTGAGACGCTTGGGCGCAGCCGATCGCCCGGTAAGGTTGATCGGTTAGGTTAAGATCGGGTTCGCGTTGCCGTTTGGGCCCCGGCCGCTACCGTGAAGGCGTCGCTCCCGCCGACCGGCGAAGCCGCACTTCCCGGCCGGCAATATTGAGAAGCGGCACGGGACCGCCAGTTTTTGTCGCGTCCTGGCGGTCCCACCAATTTCTACTTCCAATTGATCCGCCCGAAGAAGCCGGCGATCTCGGCGGCGGCGCGGTCGGGGTCCTCGCGATGCGGGAAGTGCCCGACATCGGGAAACATCTTCAGGTCCAGATTCGAGAAGGTCTCGCCCAGCCGGTCGGTCCAGGCATAGGGAAACAGCGGGTCGTGCTCGGCCCAGCGGATGCAGGTCGGCAGCGTGATCGGCGGCAGCACGGGCGCTTCGCCTTGCATCATCTTCACGCGGCCCGCATGCGACGCGCGATAATGAGCAAAGCCGCCGGCGAGGTTGCCCGGCTTGTAGAAGTTGTCGGCGAAGTCCTCGATCACGTCGTCGAACGCGGCCTTGCGATGCGTCCAGTTGTGCAGGAAATGGCCGATATACGTGCGGCAGGTCTCTCTGTTCGCCCCGACCAGCGCGGGCGCCATCTCCATCTGATGGAACGACTGGTACCAGATGTGGTTCAGCCGGTCCGGCGCGGCCATCCGCGGCCCGATGCCGGGGTAGACGAAATCGAAGAAGAACAGCCCGGCGATGCGCCCGGGCGCCTTGCGGGCGAGCGGCTGCATCACCGCGCCGCCGACGTCGTGGCCGACCACGCCCGCCTTGTCGATACCAAGTGCGTCCAGCAGCGCCAGCATGTCGTCGGTATGTTGATCGGGGCCAAACGAGCCTTGCGGCTTGTCGCTGTCGCCGAAGCCGCGCAGGTCGGGCGCGATCAGGGTGTAACGGTCGGCGAGCCGCGCCATGACCGGCTTCCAGGTCAGCCAGAATTCCGGCCAGCCGTGCAACAGCAGCAGCGGCGGCCCGTTGCCGGTCCGCGCGACGTGGAACGCCGCCCCGTTGGCTCGAATCGTCACATGCTCCATGGGCCGCTCCTGCTGCTTTTGCTTCGCCCGTGCGCCGACCGGACCCGAACCGTCCCGCTAGCGCATTGTTTCCGCGCGCTTTCTTGCGCCACCCGGCGCTTCGTTGGCGCGAGGCGCCGGTGGCGGAAATATTATTGCAGCGCCTTGTCTGTCCCGCCATCCTCGCCTAGAACACGCCCGACCGCGGGTGGTGCAAATCACCTGGGCCGCTGGAGAGGTGGCAGAGTGGTTGATTGTACCGCACTCGAAATGCGGCATAGGTGCAAGCCTATCGGGGGTTCGAATCCCCCCCTCTCCGCCACCCTTCGCCCTGCCGGGCTTCGGGTGGCAGGCCACCCTTTCTGACCAGGGCGAAGGGTGTCTCCCGAAGCTTCGGCGAAGCGCAGGGAGACTGTCTCGGCATAGTCGGCTGCTACTTGACGCGTGAAGAACGTCTCCCGAAGGTCCGTGAGAAGCGCAGGGGGGCATCGCTTGTGGTACGTCTACTTTCTCGAGCTAAATAACGGCGACATCTATGTCGGCTCGACCAATGATCTTCGCCGCAGGATCGCGTCCCACCAGCAAGGGCATGTCGTCTCCACGCGCAACTTCCTGCCGATCGTCCTGTGTTCCTACGTCGCGGTATCGCATGAACGAACGGCGCGCGAACTCGAGCGCTATTTCAAATCCGGCTCCGGTAAGGCGTTTGCAAAGAAGCGCTTTCTTGGAAAGTCAGACTAGCGCGCGCCGCGGCGCAGCAGCCAGTTTTTGATTTACGTATCAAACAGCAACGAGGCATACGTTCGTATCCTGCTATGCCGGACGAGGACGACGCGGCTGGCCGTGATCCGGTCCGCGCCGCGTGACGATTAGCCATGTCCCCCTGACATTCCAACGATCTCGACCGCTCGCCTGACGCTTCGACCGCAGGTGGTCGAGGACTTCCCCGCTTACCTCGCGTTCCTGGCTTCGCCGCGCTCCGCCGGCATGGGCGGTCCGTTCGATGTGCGTGCGGCGTGGGGGATGTTTTGCCACGACCTGGCGTGCTGGCGGTTGTTCGGCCATGGCGCGCTGACGATCGAGCTCACAGCCTCGAGGCAGTGCGTCGGCCAGGTCGGCATCAACCATTGGCCGCTGTTTCCGGAGAAGGAACTCGGTTGGTTGCTCTATGACGGACACGAGGGACACGGCTACGCCACCGAAGCGGCGCTCGCCTTGCGCGACTGGTCCTTTGCGACGCTGAAGCTGTCTTCGCTGGTCAGCTACATGTCGCCTGACAACGCGATGTCCGCCGCGGTGGCGAAGCGATTGGGCGGCGAGCTCGATCCGTCAGCGCCGAGGGACGATCCGCATGATCTCGTCTACCGCTATCGGCCGCCGCGTGGAGATGCGTGAAGCGCGATCTGAACTTGCTCCGGGTATCGGACGCGTTGGATCTGACTCAACCCGAGAAGGCCGCTACCCGGCCTCTGGAGAGTGATGCAACCTGCCCTTCGCGGCCGTCCCTCGAGGGGGCGCCCTCGATGCCGAACGTTGTGGCAAGTCCTCTAACACCAGCAGGCGTCACGACGAGCGCGCGGCTATCCCGGACATGCTCAACCCAATCGTGCTCGAGAGCGTGATGAAGGATGGCCGCGCCGAGTGCCCCGGCCAGATGCGGCCGGCGCTCGCTCCAGTCGAGACAGGGGCGACAGAACACCCTGCGCCTGGAGGCGAGGTGAAGATCAACGCCGAACTCATCGAAGAATGACCGACCGGCATCGGTCAGTTGTCCGCCATCCTCGTCGAGCAGAACAAACGACTGCTGGACAAGCCGGTCGGCGATCGCGACGGCGATGCGGCCGGCCATGTGGTCATAGCACGTGCGCGCGTGTCGGAGTGTCTCTCCGCCGCGCCAGAGATCGCGCCGGGCGGGGCCTTCCTGCGCCACGACCATGAGACCTTCCAGCACGCGCGCGACGTGCGGAGAGGCCAGGCGGAAATATCGTCGCCGGCCCCGCTTTGCGAGCGCAAGCAATCCAGCGTCGCTGAGTTTCGCAAGATGGCCACTCGCAGTCTGCGGCGCCACGCCAGACACATAGGCCAGCTCCGAGGCGGTCAACGTTCGACCATCCATCAGCGCGCTGAGCATGTTGGCGCGCGCCGGATCGCCGATGAGTGCCGCGACTTGGGCGATCTTGGGTCCTGTGTCCATGTCTTGTTTTACGCCGACGAGGACGCAGTGCCAAGCACGGATACTTCGGCCAAGACCGTAGTGTTTCTGCAAGACCGGTTCAATCGCGGGACATAGGTTGTCTGACAACACCAAGCCGCAGCGAAAGGCATCGCCGCGACGGGACGAAAGATCGTCTCGCGGCTCCAAGTACTCGATTGGCTTCGAATGATAATCGCAAAGCGCGCTGGTCTGAGCCATCAAAATCTCACAGACAACCGAGTGTGATCAATGCAAGCAACTTCGCTCAACACAAGGCAGCCGGAGCAAGTCGGCTCTGACAGCGCGTCATCCCGTTCGCCTCTCGCCGCGGCGCTGGCGCTTGCCGCCACGAGCCTCGGCCTCGGCATCGTGCAGCTGGACATCACCATCGTTAATACCGCGCTGAGCAGCATCAGCACCTCGCTCGGCGGCAGCGTGGCCGAGCTGCAATGGGTAGTGACCGCCTATACCATCGCATTCGCCGCCTTCATTCTGACCGCTGGTGCGCTCGGTGATCGCGTTGGCGCCAAACGGATATTCATAGGGGGCTTTGCAATCTTCACGTTGGCTTCGCTCGCCTGCGCATTGGCTCCGTCGGCGATGTTCCTGATCGTTGCTCGTTCCGTGCAGGGCCTCGCGGCGGCAATCCTGGTGCCGAACTCGCTGACGCTGCTCAATCACGCCTATACCGATCCGAAGGCGCGCGGCCGCGCGGTCGGCTTCTGGGCCGCAGGTGCGAGCGTCGCACTGACTGCGGGGCCGCTGGTTGGCGGCGCGCTGATCGCGCTGGTCGGCTGGCGCGCGATCTTTCTTGTCAACTTGCCGATCGGCGCCGCCGGCCTTTGGCTCGCCTGGCGTTACGCCGAGGAGACGCCGCGGCTCGCGCAGCGCGAGATTGATCTGCCGGGACAGATCGCGGCGATTGCAACCCTCGGCACGCTGGCCGGCGCCCTGATAGAGGGCGGCGTGCTCGGCTGGAGCCATCCGCTCGTCATCGCGGGCTTCGCCGGGGCGGCCGTAATCGGACTCCTGTTCGTATGGCGCGAGGCACGCGCGCTGCAACCAATGCTGCCGCTGTCGCTGTTCCGCCATCGCATGTTCGCGCTGACCGCTCTGGTCGGGCTTCTCTTCAACATCGCCTTCTACGGCCTGATCTTCGTGCTCAGTCTCTACTTCCAGAACGTCAATGGCTGGTCGCCGTTCGCAACGGGCCTCGCCTTCGTACCCATGATGGCGATGGTGCTCCCCGCCAACCTGATCGCCGCATCGGTCAGCGAGCGTCTTGGCGCGCCGCAAGCCATCGCGCTGGCTTGTATGATCACCGCCGCGGGCTGCGTTGCGCTGCTGCCTATGGCCTCAGGTACCAGCTACTGGGCGATCGGCGCTCAGCTCGTCATCCTCGGCGGGGGGCTCGGGCTGGTCGTGCCGTCCTTGACCTCGACGCTGCTCGGCAGTGTCGAGAAATCGCGATCCGGCATCGCCGCCGGTGTATTGAACGCGGCGCGGCAGACCGGCAGCGTGGTTGGCGTTGCCCTGTTCGGTTCGCTGGTCGGAGGCAACAACGCGTTCATGGCAGGCGCGCATGCCTCGCTCGTGATATCGGCCGCTGTGCTGCTCGCCGGTGCGATCGCGATCGTGCAGGGCCGGGCAGAGCAGGGGCGATGAAGGGGAGGTGCAGGTCGAGCCCGTGTGGTGCCCGGAGACCGAAGACCAGGGCGTCGATGACAAATCATCATGGTTGGGGTCTTGTGAAGCAAGTCAGCGACACCCTGCACACTTGGCGCGACCGGGTTCGGCGGCGTCGCGAGTTGGCGCAATGGACCGACCGCGACTTGCATGATGTCGGGCTTTCCTGGAGCGACATCGCTCTGGAAGTCGCGAAACCCTTCTGGCGGGCTTGAATAGCACCCGCTGCCTCTGGCGAGGGGGTACCAGCCAACTTCGTTCGAGATGGACGGGAGCGCGCGGAGAAGTCGCGATCCGGATCGCCGCAGATATTGCGAAATTTATGAATGCGCACCTGGTCTAGTAGCTCGGACCGTGGGTTCCCGGCCATGCCGCCCGCACCTTCGTCCGCAGGACGTTGTTCCGATTGACCGCCGCTCAGGCCGGAGCGCTGCCGGCTACTTTGCATGGGGTTGTTTTCGATATTTTGACGGAGCCGCGTCCGACCCCGCGTCGGTAACCTTAATTTTCTGTTTCGATTGTCGTTAAAGTTTTATCGATTATCCTCGTGACACTTGAGCGGCGTGACGAACCGCACGATGAGAGGCAACAACCGAGTGGCTTGACGACCTCTCTGGAATCGAAGGGTGGGCAGAGCACAGTGCCAGCCACCTTTCGGGCTGTCCGGCGGCGGCCGGCGGGGCAAATCAATTTGTGAAGTGCATTGATTGCCAGGCTGCGGTGCGTGTCGCGCCGCAGGATGCTTCTCAATTTGGGATTTCCAAGATGACGTTCGCGCACTTTTTGATCGCGGCCGGTGGTGGCTTTTTGCTGCTGGCAGGCTTCGTCGCATTTGCCCTTTGGAGAAACGCACTCCATTCGACGGCGCGGATTTAGCAACCGGCGAGATTCAGCTCCGACGGCCTCGCTCGTGGGGACGAGTGAGGTTGGCGGAATGGCCGCACCGCCGCGCGGCCTGACAGCCGAGCACCGCGCCTTACGACCTACCCCAAGGCGACGCGTGCTCGGCTGTTCACTTCCTGACCCATCACCTCCACTCAGCGAGATCCAACCTGCGGGTGATGGCGATGGCTTCGAGAAAGGTCTCATCGTGGCTCACCACTAGCAGCGCGCCGTCATAGGCGCGCAGTCCGGCCTCGACCGCTTCCATTGATTCGATGTCGAGATGGTTGGTCGGTTCGTCCAGGATCAGGAGCGGCGGCGGGCTCACGCCACCCAGAACGCAGGCGAGGCCGGCGCGGAGCAACTGGCCGCCGCTCAGGCTCGCGACGGTCTGCAGGGCCGCATCGGCGCGAAACATGAAACGCGCCAGCGCGGCGCGGCAGGCGTTCTCACTCGCATGCGGATTGATGCGCCGGAAATTATCCAGGATCGAAGCAGTCGCATCGAGCAGGCTGACCGCCTGATCGAACATCGCAAAGCGGGTCATCACCTCGACGGTGCCGCGCGCTGCGGTTAGCTCGCCGCTGACGAGCTTGAGCAGCGTTGTCTTGCCGGCGCCGTTGGGGCCTGTGATCGCGACACGCTCCGGTCCTGACATGGAGAAGGTAAGATCGCGCAGGATCGGCGCCTCCGCGGTGTAGCCGGCATCGGCGGCTTCGATCCGCAGCACCATCCGGCTCGCCGGCAGATTGGTCGACGGCAGCTGCACCGAGAACGGTTGCAGCACCTCGATGCGCTGGCGCGCCGCGGTGGCCAGTTCGAGCGCTTGCGTCCGCCGCCGCTCGGCGAGGCGGGCGTTCTCGCCGCCGGTGTCCTCGCTGCGATCCTTGCGCAGCCCGGCGGCGATCCGTGGCAGATCGCCCTTGGCGCGCTTCCTCGCGCCGGCGCCGTCCTTGCGCGCCTGCCGTTCGGATGTTTCCCGTGCCTTGCGGTCGATCTCGGCGACGCGCTTCTCGGCATCGGCCAGATCGTGTCGTGCTGCCGACAGCTCGACGGCCTTGCGCGCACGGTACTGACTCCAATTGCCGCCGTAGCGTCGGGCTTCCAGCGAGGTCAGCTCGACGATCGCATCCATGGTCTCCAGCAGTTCGCGGTCGTGGCTGACGATGATGGCGCCATGCCGCCAGTCGGCGAGCAGGTCGATCACCGCCTGGCGTCCCGCGCGATCGAGATTGTTGGTGGGCTCATCCAGCAGCAGAAAGTCGGGTTGCGCGAAGGTCAGTGCGGCAAGGCGCGCCCTCGTGGCCTGTCCGCCGGACAGCGTCGCCAGCGGGGCTTCGAGCACGTCGTTCAGTCCGACGCGCTCGAGTGCCGACGCGATGCGCGCGTCGAGCGTCCAGTCGATATCCGCAAGCTCTTCAGTGCTCGCAAGGCCCCGTTCGGCGCGGCGCAATGCGGCGAGCGCACCGCGCGCGCCGAACAGATCGACGACGCATTCGTCGGGCTTCAGCTGAACCGCCTGATGCAGCATCGCGACGCGTCCCTGAACCGAGACCGTGCCTGATTGCGGCGCGTGTGCGCCCGCGATCAGGCCGAGCAGCGTCGTCTTGCCGACGCCGTTCCTGCCGACAAGGCCGGTCCGTTCGGGGCCGAAATTGAGATCGATATTGGAAAGGAGAACCCGGCCGTCAGGCGCGGACAGGGTCAGATGGGCGAGCGTGATCGATGCAGGCATGGCGATGGATATCCCGGTGGGCAAGGCTGATGGGCGTTGCGGTCCGGATGAAATCCATGGCTGTCGGCATCCTCTCGAATTGATGTTGAACTGATGTAGCCGCGCATTGGGCCGGTATCAAGGCGCGACGCGAACCGTCACGCGGCTTCGGCGAAGGTCCAGCGGTCCGGATCCGGCGTGTGGCCGATCAAGGCGAGGCCATAGGCGATCGATTCAAATTGATCCGCCGAGGTCAGCCGCGCTTCGCCGAAGCGCTCGGCGAACAGGCGCTGCACGGCCGGCACGAACGAGGTGCCGCCGGTCAAAAACACCTTCTCGACGTCGCGCGCGGTGATGCCGGATTTCGCCAGCGCCTCGTCCACCGTCGCACCGAGCCGCTCGATGTCGTCGGCGATCCAGGATTCGAAATCGTCGCGGGTCACGGTCGTGCCGATATCGATGCCTTGCCGGGCAAAGCGGAACTCGACCCGGTCGCGGCTCGACAGCGCGACCTTGGTATCCGACACGGCGCGATACAGCGCGAAGCCGAGATCGTGGTCGACGATGGTGATGAAATCGTGCAGCGGCGCCGGATCGATCGCGGTGCGCGCGAGCTGCTGCAACTCGCGCAGATCGCCATTGCCCCGCATCATCGCGAGCTGATGCCAGCGCGCGAGGCTCGAATAATAGTGATTGGGGATCGGCAGCACCTTGTCGAACGAGCGGTAGTTGGTGCCCTTGCCGAGCCGCGGCGAGACGATGTGGTCGACGATGCGGTGGTCGAAGGTGTCGCCGGCGATGCCGATGCCGGAATGTCCGAGCGGCTCGGCGCTCAGCACGCCGCCCTTGCGCGAGAAGCGCATCACGGAGAAGTCGCTGGTGCCGCCGCCGAAATCGGCGACCAGCACGGTCGCATCGTGATCGAGGCTGCGCGCAAAGGAGAACGCCGCTCCGACCGGCTCGTAGACATAGCGCGCGTGGCCGGCGCCGAGCCGCTCGAACGCGGCCCGGTAGCGCTGCATGGCGAGCTCGTCATTGGGATTGCCGCCGGCAAACGTCACCGGGCGGCCGACCATGATGGTCGGTGCGCCGAGATCGAAGCCTTCGCCGGCATGGCGCGTCAGCGTGCGCAGGAACGCTGCGAGCAGGTCCTCGAACTTGTAGCGTTGCCGGAAGATCTGGGTGGTGTTGAACGCCGAGCTCGCCGCGAAAGTCTTGAACGACTGGATGAAGCGATGGATCGTGCGTCCCTCGAGGAACTGCTCGATCGCCCACGGCCCGCCCTCGGCGCGCGGATGCAGGCCGGCGCCCGGCCGGTCCTCCCAGAAGCACAGCGCGGAGACATAGACGCTATGCGTGCGGCCGCCATGGTCGAAGCGGATCGCTTCGACGCGGCCGTCGCTATCGGACAGCGCGACAACGGTGTTGCTGGTGCCAAAATCGACGCCAATCGAGACGGCGCGCGGGGCGCTCGACATGTCATGCTCGGATTGTCTGTGAAAGGGGCCGGACCTTTAGCGGCTTTGACCACGTTTGCCAACCCTTTCGGACGTCGCAAAGTTCACGATCCGCGGAGTGACACGGGCGTCATGCGCGTGTCAGAAATTCGCGACCGTCTTCAGGCCGAACACCAATGCGTTGGCGTTCCTGCTGGTGCCGCCGGGGTCGATCACGTACTGGACGTTCGGTCGCACTTGCAGGCCGGCGAGCGGCCGATAGGTGTAGTAGAGTTCCATGACGTATTCATTGCCCTGGACGGCGACGGGACCAAGGCCGGCCAGATTCTGCAGCTCTTCCGAGCAGGCGATGCGGCCGTTGACATGGGTGGTGCCGACCGCAAATCCGATATCGTCCTCGGGTCGCAACTGGAATGGGCCGGTATAGGTCAGGCCGCCGGCGATTTGATAATCGGTGGTGGCGGTCCGGCGGTCGGCCATGGTCGCATTGAAGAACAGGCTGAGCATGCCCGCGGAGCTCGCTTGCGACGGGCGGAGCACCTGCTGAACAAAGCTGACATAGGCCCCGTAACGTCCGCGGCTCTGCAGCAGCGGTTGCCCGCTGAGCACGGCCGGGTTGCCGTTGATGTCGGTGACCGCATCAGGGGCATTCGACGTATCGTACCAGCCGCCGAACTTGTAGCTGCCCTGCAGATTGCCGAATTTCGGCAGCCAGGCGATCTCGGCCGGGATGAGAAGGCCGGTGGATCCCGAGTAGAACACCGGAAGCGCCGACTGCGACACCTTCAGATAATTGGGATTGGCGTCATAGACGCCGAACTGAAAATAGCCGAAACCCGGCAAATTGAATTTCAGCCTGGTGGCCCACTGGCTGACCGGCCAGTTGTAGATGTAATTGCCGACGAGGTTGCCGGGCTGCGCGCCGCAGAAGGTCAGGTTCTGGAAGTCGCACGCGAAGGATGCGAAGTCTTCGCCGAAGGTGATGCGTCCGATCTTCCAGTCGACCAGGCCGCCGATGAATTTCTGGTCGTACCAGAACTGCGTGAGCCGCAGCGTCTGGCCGCGTCCGAACAGCTCCTGCACCTGCTGTAGCGTGCCGAGGCGCGCGTCATCGCTCAGATTGCTGCCGTTGCGGTCGGTCCATGTGACCTGGATCGTGCCGCCGGGCACGACGCCCAGCTTTGCAAGATCGAACGTCGTGCCGAAGGTCCATTGATCGGTGTAGGCGACCTGCTGCCGCTGGCCACCCGTCGCATTGCCGGCAAGCTCGCTGGTGTAGCCGAACTGAAAATCGATGCCGGCATTCAACAGCCGGGTTCGCGCGCCGTCCCAATCGCCGAGCAGCCAGGGGACCGGTGCCGGCGCCGGGTTGGCCGCCGCGCCTTGAGCCGTCAGATCGGCGGCATGTGCGAGCTCACCGCCTGCGCAGACCGCCAGCGCTGTGAGACCCAGCCAGAGACAGAACGCCGTCGGATGCTTCGCTCGGTCGCCGGACGCAAGCATGACGACGCTCTCCGGGTTCAATCCTTCAACGCGTAGGCGATGACGTAGTCGCCGCGCTTGGTGCCGAACGAGCCGTGGCCGCCGGCCGCGGTGACGACGTACTGCTTGCCGCCGGCCTCGTAGCTCATCGGCGTCGATTGCGCGCCGGCGGGCAGGCGATCTTCCCACAGCACCTTGCCGTCGCGCACGTCATAGGCGCGGATCGTGTACTCATAGGTGCCGGTGTAGAACGCGACGCCGCCGGCGGTTGTGATCGGCCCGCCGAGCATCGGCACGCCCATCTTGAACGGAAGCGGCAGCGGCGTGGTGTCCCGGATCGTGCCGTTCGGATGCTGCCAGACGATCTTCATCGTCCTGAGATCGATGGCGGCCATCGAGCCCCATGGCGGCCGGTAGCACGGCACGGAGAGTGGCGAGAGGAAGCTCGAGATATCCACGCCGAACGGCGTGCCGTACATCGGCTGCGTCCCGATCTCGCTGCCGACCGGCTTCTCGGCGGTGGGCGCCGGAGGATTTTGCGGACCGCGCGGAATCAGCCGTGACGCGAACGGCAACGACATCGGATTGGCGATCGCGATCTGCCGCACAGGATCGATCGCGATGCCGCCCCATTCGAACATGCCGAGATTGCCTGGGAAGACCAGCGTGCCCTGCAACGACGGCGGCGTGAACGTGCCCTCGTAGCGCAGTCGGTGGAACATGATCCGGCACAGCAGCTGGTCGAAGATCGTGCCGCCCCACATGTCGGCGCCGGTCAGCTTGGCCTCCGGCCGGAACGTCAGCTCGGAAAACGGCTGGGTCGGTGCGGAGCGGTCGCCGGGCGCAGGGCCCTGCGGCACCGCACGTTCCGGCGCCGGCACGATCAATTCGCCGGTCCTGCGGTCGAGCACGAAGATGTTGCCCACCTTGGTCGGCTGGATGATCGCGGGAACGATGCCCTTGGCCGTCGTCACATCGACCAGGCTCGGTTGCGACGGAATGTCCATGTCCCAGAGATCGTGATGCACGGTCTGGTACGACCAGATACGCTTGCCGGTGTCGACATCAAGCGCGACGATGGAGCTGGAATAGCGCTCGACCAGCGCATCGCGATTGCCGCCCCAGATGTCGGGTCCGTTGTTGCCGGTTGGGATGTAGACCAGATTCAATTTCGGATCGAACGAGGCCGTGATCCAGGAATTCGGTGACCCGTTGGTGTAATGCCGCGTCGGTGACGGCAGTGCGTTCTCGTCGGCTGCAGCGGAGTCCCAGGCCCAGACCAGTTTGCCGGTGTAGACATCGAAGCCGCGGATCACGCCCGACGGCACTTCGACGGCGTAGTTGTCGATCACCGCGGCAGCGACGACCAGGATCCTGTCGCCGACGACCGGCGGCGAGGTCGGCTCGAAGAAGCCTGCGGTCTTGATCCCCATCCCTTGCTGCAGGTCGAGGACGCCGTGATCGGCAAAGCCATCGCAGAGCTTGCCGCTGTCGGCATCGAGCGCGATCATGCGGCCGTCATTGACCGGCAGGAAGATCCGGCGTGGGCAATCGGCGGGCGCCGGATTGCTGCTGCTGTCGACGGCACCTGCCGCGGTCTCGTGATAGGAGACCCCGCGGCAGGTCATGTGCTGGAACGTCTTGTTGTGCACGAGCTTGGGGTCGTATCGCCAGCGCTCGGTGCCGGTCCTGGCGTCGAGCGCGAACAGCACCTGATGCTGCGAGCAGAGATAGAGCGTGTCGCGCACCTTGATCGGGGTGACCTCGAAGGTGGTCTCGCCGGAATCCTCCGGTGTCTTCACGTCGCCGGTGCGGAAGGTCCAGGCAACCTTGAGCTTGCCGACATTGTCTGATGTGATCTGCTTCAGCGGCGAATAGCGCTGCCCGAATTGCGTGCGTCCATAGGCGCGCCAGTCGCCATCGGGTTGCGGGTCGGCTTCGCTCTGTTGCACGGCAGGCCCGGCTTCGGCAATCGTGCCATTGATGTCGTGATAGCTCGACAGCAACCCGACCACGAGAACAGCCGCAGCCGCCACGACGCCGACCCAGAGCGGCGCCGTGGCGCGTGCGTATGACACCGGCTCGTTTCGGACGAGCCCGCGAACCATCACCGGTGTCAGCAGCCAGAGCGCCATCGGGAAGATGATGTCGCCGCGCGCCGCGAGCGGCCACCAGTCGAATTGCACCTCGTAGAGGGCCCAGGCCAGCGTGCCGACCAGCACGATCGCAAACAGCCAAAGCGCAGAACGGCGCCGTGCCAGCAAGAGCGCAGCGGTCGCGAGAATGCCGACGCCGATGACAATGTAAGAGATCGATCCGCCGAGCGCGGCGAGCCAGATGCCACCGCCCGCGAGGACCAAGCCGATCAAGGCGTAGACGACACCCGTGACAAAGACGGCCCTGGATCGCGGCATGGCTGCACCAGTGCGGAAGAGGCACCGGGCTTGTCCTGCGCAAGCGCAACAGACCGCGTCCGCTTTCAAGAACTGTGGTTCAATCAACAGTAACTTGCAACCGGGAACTGCGGCGATGATGCAACACAAGCGTGCCAAGTTGCGCCATCGATTCCTGGCGCAGCAAGATCATTCAAACCGCGTGCACTTTGTTCAACAAGGAGCAACGCCAGGTGCGTGGCACTGACGCAGAGGTGACGGGTGCTCAGCGAATCTTGACTCGACGTGCTCTTCCAGTTCTGCGCCAGCGCTGCTTTATACCGTTCCGCGCGTTTCATCGCAGATGCCCGGCTCGCAGGAGAAGCACGAATGACATTGAACCCGACGGCCAGGAATTATCGTGTCGCGGTCGCTGCCTATGAGGCGGGCCGGCCCAGCTATCCGGCGGAGATCGTCGCCGCGCTGCCGCTGCAGGACACGCGCTGTGTCGTCGATCTCGGAGCCGGAACCGGCAAGTTCACCCGCCTGCTGCGTCCGCATTTGTCCGGGACGGCGCGGCTGGTCGCGATCGAGCCGGTCGCCGAGATGTCGGCGAAACTCGCGAACGAAGCAGGGATCGAGGTCATCAACACCCGCGCCGATGCGATCGCCCTCGAAACCGGCAGCGTCGATCTCGTGACCTGCGCGCAGGCGTTCCACTGGTTCGACAACGAGCCGTCGGTCGCGGAGATCGCGCGCCTGCTGCGTACCGGCGGGACGCTGGCGCTGGTCTGGAACAACAGGGATGACCGCGCGCCGTGGGTCGACGCGTTGTCGGTCATGATTGAGAAATATGCGGGAGACACACCCCGGCAACGCTCCGGGCACTGGCGCTGGATCTTGCACGATCCCCGCTTCGTGCTCGAGAAGGAAATCGTGCAGGACCATCCGCACCGGATGGCGCGCCAGGGTGTCTATGAGCGTGTGGTGTCGACCAGCTATGTCGCCAATCTTCCCGATGCGGAAAAGGCGGGTATTCGCGACAGGACCGACGCCATCCTGCGTGAGGCCGGCCTCGGTGATGCCGACGAGGTGGTGTTTCCTTATGTCACGCAGCTCTTCTTGCTGAAGCGGGCATAGAGCATTTTTCGAGACCTCGCTATTGCGCGGCGTGTCCTTGCTCGACTGCCTGCTTCAGGCGCGGCAGCGCCATGCGCCAGTAGAACGCGACATGCTTCGCGCCGGAGTCGGCGCCGATTTCCCACCCCTGTCCGCGGCGGATCGGCGATGGCGGCACTTGCTGGGTGACGGTCAGCAACGTCTCGCCGCCGTCGGCCGCGAGCGTCATCGTGATTGTTGCATAGGATTGCGGAATATCCGGTAGGCCGGAGACCTGCGACCAATAGGAATATGCGAGCCGTGACGGCGGTTCGACATGGATGACGCGGCCCTTGTCGCGATAACGCTTCGCGCCGATCTCCGCCTCGATCTCGATCGGTGCGCCGACCTGCCAATCGGTGTTGAAATGCGCGTTGCGCCATGTCTCGCCGGCCTTGGGGTCGATGATCGCGTCCCAGACATGCGTTGGCTCCGCGGCAATGCGGATCGACTCGGTGACAGTCTGCAAAGCCGAGGTTTCGTTCGTCATCAAATGCTCACTTGTCACTTACGACTTTCCATTTCCCGTCCCCGCCACGCCGCAGCGCCGGATCGCCGGTGCGGATGTGCTGCGCGAGAAAGTCGATGAAGGCGCGGACCCGTGCCGGCAGCGGACCGGCGTGGCCGACATAGACCGCGTGGATGTCCTCGCGATCGCCGGGATTGAGATTTTGTAGCACCGGCACCAGGCGGCCGGCCTCGATATCCTCGCCGATATGAAACAGCGCCAGCCGTCCGAGGCCGATGCCGCCGAGCGTGAGCTGGCGCGCGGCTTCGCCGTCGCTGACGCGGGCGACCGGCGGCGGCAGCGCCTCCTCGATCTTTTCAGCGCGGCGGAACGGCCAGCCGCGGATGCTGCGCGGAAACGTCCAGCCGATGCCGCGATGGGTAGCAAGATCGGCCGGGGTCTTCGGGGTGCCGAAGCGCGCGAGATAGGACGGGGCGGCGACCACCACCATGCGGCTGGTGCCGAGCTTGCGCGCGATCAGCCGCGAGGCGCCGAGCGGGCCGACGCGGATCGCGACGTCGGCGCGCGCCTGCATCAGATCGACCAGCGTGTCGGTCAGCACGATGTCGAGCGTGATGTCGGGATGCTCGCGCATGAAGCGCGGCAGCAGCGGCATCACTTGCAGCATGCCGAACGGGATGTTGCTGTTCACGGTGAGATGGCCGCGCGGCACGCATGAAGCGGCCTCGCGTTCGGCCTCGTCGATGTCGGCGAGGATGCGCTGGGCGCGCTGATAGAAGGCCTGGCCTTCCTCGGTCAGTTGCAGCTTGCGTGTGGTGCGGTTGACCAGCCGCGTGCCGAGCCGCGTCTCGAGCCGGGAGACCAGCTTGCTGACGCCGGACGGCGTCTGGCGCAGGCTGTTTGCGGCCGCCGTGAAGCCGCCGAGATCGACGACGCGGACGAACACGTCCATCTCGCCGGAGCGGTTGGTGTCTGTTCGGGACATCTTGAATTCACGTCACAAATGATTGGATTCTGGCCATTCTAATCCTTCTCGGTCCGGACCGCTATGTCGCATTGCGGAATCCTTTCCCTCCGGAGCGACACATGCCTCTCGCAGTCCTTGCCTTGACCGCCGGTGCCTTCGGCATCGGCACCACCGAATTCCTCATCATGGGGTTGTTGCTGCAGGTCGCCGCCGACATGCAGGTATCCTTATCCGCGGCGGGCTTGTTGATTTCCGGCTACGCGCTCGGCGTGTTCGTCGGTGCGCCGATCCTGACGCTGGCGACGCGGCGGATGCCGCGCAAGGCGGTGCTGCTGGCGCTGATGGCGATCTTCACGCTCGGCAACGCGGCCTGCGCGCTGGCGCCGAATTACGAGCTGCTGATGGCGGCGCGCATTTTGACCTCGTTGGCGCACGGCACCTTCTTCGGCGTCGGCTCGGTGGTCGCGACCAGCCTCGTGCCCGAAGACAAGCGCGCGTCGGCGATCGCCACGATGTTCATTGGCCTGACGGTCGCGACCCTGCTCGGCGTTCCCTTCGGCGCCTGGTTCGGCCTGATGCTCGGCTGGCGCGCGGCGTTCTGGGCCGTGGCAATGATCGGCGTGCTCGCCTTCATCGTGCTGGCGGTGCTGGTCCCCGGTCATGTCGGCGCCAATGACAAGCCCGCGCCGCTGCGCGAGGAGCTCGCCGTGCTCGGCCGCCCGCAGGTCCTGCTCGGGCTTGCCATGACGGTGTTCGGCTTCGGCGGGCTGTTCGCGGTCTTCACCTATGTGCAGCCGATCCTGACCCGGCTCACCGGATTTTCCGACGCCGCGGTGTCGCCGATCCTGCTGGTGTTCGGCGCTGGGCTAGCGTTCGGCAACGTCGCGGGCGGCCGGCTCGCCGACAAGGGGCTCGCGCGTGCGCTGCTGGTGTCGCTCGGTGGCCTTGCCGCCGTCCTCGTCGCGCTGGCGGCGGTGATCTCGATCAAGGCATTGGCGGTCACGCTGTTGTTCGTGCTCGGGATCGCGGCGTTCGCGACCGTCGCGCCGCTGCAGCTTCGCGTGCTCGAAGCCGCCGGTGTCGAAGGGCGGACGCTGGCGTCCAGCCTGAATATCGCGGCCTTCAATCTCGGCAACGCGCTCGGCGCCTGGGCCGGCGGCGTCACCATCGATCGTGGCTTCGGTCTCGGCGCGCTGCCGCTGGTTGCCGCCGTCATCACCGCGGTCGGGCTATTGCTTGCGCTGTGGAGTCTGCGCCTCGACCGGCCGGTCGTCCTCGCCACGCAGTGCCCGGCCGAATGAACCGGATCAAGGGAGTATGACAATGGAATATCGCAATCTCGGTGCGTCCGGCCTGAAGGTCCCGGTGCTCAGCTTCGGCACCGGCACCTTCGGCGGTCAGGGACCACTGTTCTCGGCCTGGGGCCGCAGCGACGCCAGTGAGGCGCGACGGCTGATCGACATCTGTCTCGATGCCGGCGTCAATTTGTTCGACACCGCCGATGTCTATTCGAACGGCGCCTCGGAGGAGATCCTCGGCGCCGCGATCAAGGGCCGCCGCGACAAGGTCTTGATCTCGACCAAGACCGGCCTGCCGATGGGCGAGGGTCCGCTCGATGCCGGCACGTCGCGCTACCGCCTCGTCGCTTCGGTCGATGCGGCGCTGAAGCGGCTCAACACCGACTACATCGACCTTCTGCAGCTCCATGCCTTCGACGCCTTCACGCCGATCGACGAGGTGCTGTCGACGCTCGATGCGCTGGTGCGCGGCGGCAAGCTGCGCTATGTCGGCGCTTCGAATTTCTCCGGCTGGCACCTGATGAAATCGCTCGGAATCGCCGAGCGGCACGGCTGGCCGCGTTACGTGGCCCACCAGGTCTACTACTCGCTGGTCGGCCGCGACTATGAATCCGAGCTGATGCCGCTCGCGCTCGACCAGGGCGTCGGCGCGCTGGTCTGGAGCCCGCTCGGCTGGGGCCGGCTCACCGGCAAGATCAGGCGCGGGCAACCATTGCCGGCGAACAGCCGGCTGCATGAGACCGCGCAGTTCGGGCCGCCGGTCGACGACGAGAAGTTTTACGCGATCGTCGACGCGCTGGACGTCGTCGCCACAGAGACCGGCCGCAGCGTGCCGCAAGTTGCGATTGCCTGGCTGGTCACGCGGCCCAGCGTGTCGTCAGTCATCATCGGCGCACGCGATGAAGCGCAGCTTCGCGACAATCTCGGCGCAGTCGGGTGGTCGCTCTCGGCAGACCAGATCGCGCGTCTCGACAAGGCAAGCGCGGTGATGCCGGCCTATCCGTACTACCCTTACCGAATCCAGGACGGTTTTGCGCGGCTGAACCCGCCGCCGGTGTGAGCCGGCCGCCGGCCTACCAGCGTCACGGTCTCACGCCTGCGCGGGATGCTCGCAGACTTGCCGGCGGTATTCCGCCGGCGTGACGTTCATGTGCTGCCGGAACACACGATTGAGGTGGCTCTGATCGGCAAAGCCGCTCAGCAGCGCGATCTCCTTCAGCGCCACGCGGTCCTTGCGCAGATGCTGGCACGCGTGTTCCACCTTGCGCCGAAGGACATAGGCATGCGGCCGCGTGCCGTAATGCACGCGGAATTTGCGGGCGAACTGGATCGGCGTGCAATTGCAGATGTTCGCCAGCTCCTCCAGCGTGATGTTCCGGAAGATGTTCTGCTCGATATAGTCCTCGATCAGCCGGGCGTGCGCCGGGCGGAAGCGCCCTTGCGCGCACGGCATCTTGAATTCGATCGCGGCATATTTCCGCAGGATGTGCACGCTCGCCTGCAGCGCCAGCGCGTCATAGCAGAGGCGTCCACCCGGACCGCCTGCGGCAACCTCCTGGACCATCTGGTCGTTGATCCAGGTCAGCATCGGATCTTCGGCCTTGAGCAGGTCGTGAAGCTCGATCGCTTCGGCGTCGCGGTCGAAGGCATCGCTCGCGGTCTTCATCATGAGCGCTGGAGCGATATAGAAATGGGTGACCTCGATGTCGTTCTTCCAGTGCCAGCTTGATGGCTCGGCGCGGGTCAGCAGCGACGTGACGCCGCGACCGACGTGATCCTGCTTCCACGCACCGGTGACGCGACGGTTCATCGACGTCACGCCGTCGCGATAGAGCACGAGCAGGAAGTTTTCCGACGGCGGAACCCAGATATCCGATGGCTCATAGCGGAAGATCCGCAGCCGGAAGTCGCTCCTCCCGACTGAGGCGCTGTCCAGCTTCAGCTCACCGGGCGCATAGCGCGGCAGCTCCTCGACCGTGATCAATTGGCCCATCGCGCGAGCCTCCTCCGTGGAATCCGTGGCGCGGTTGACCGCTTCTTCTTGGCTGGACGTCTGAGCGCAGGATAGGCCGCTTTCGCGGTTTGCCAAGGCGACCAACGGCCGATGGCTCGATTGAACGGCGGCGTTCCAGAGATTGTCGGTTTCATCCAAGCCGCTCGGTCGCACGACCCGTAGCCTGCTCTGCGTCTCGGCGACAGCGCCAGCGGCCGAGACCCAATTGACGCAACGCACCATCGCCCGGCGACACGGCGGGTATGAGCGCGTGCGAAGCAAGACAACGGGAGGAAACGATGACCGAGACCGTCACAAGGTCGAATGGAAGCAATGGTGCGCGTGCAACGACCAAGCTCGACGCTGTGGTCGTCGGGGCCGGCGTCGCCGGTCTCTACCAACTGTTCCGCCTGCGCGAACAGGGACTGAGCGTGAAGGCGATCGATGCCGGGTCAAGCGTCGGCGGCACCTGGTACTGGAACCGTTATCCCGGCGCGCGCTTCGATTCCGAAGGCCACACCTATCAGTATTTGTTCTCCGAGGAACTCTACAAAGGCTGGAGCTGGAGCGAGCGGTTCCCGGGCCAGCCCGAAATCGAGCGCTGGCTGAACTACGTCGCCGACCGCCTCGATCTCAGGAAGGACATCCAGTTCGGCACCACGGTCAAGAGCGCGCACTTCAACGAGGGGACGCAGCGCTGGCTGGTGACGACGGACAAGGGCGAGGTGATCGACACCCAGTTCCTGGTCACCTGCTGTGGCATGCTCTCGGCGCCGCACGTGTCCTTCCCGGGACAGGAGACCTTCAAGGGCGAGCTGTTCCACACCGCGCGCTGGCCGAAGGGACCGATCGAGCTCGCGGGAAAGCGCGTCGGCGTGGTCGGCAACGGCGCGACCGGAATCCAGGTGATCCAGTCGATCGCCGGCGAGGTCGGTCATCTCAAGGTGTTCATCCGCACCCCGCAATACATCATCCCGATGAAGAACCCGAAATGGGATGCGGCGGATGCCGCGGCCTACAAGTCGAAGTTCAAGTTCCTCACCGAACGGCTGCCGAAGACGTTCACCGGATTCGAGTTCGACTTCGAGCACGTCTGGGCCGACCTGACGCCGCCGCAGCGACGCCAGGTGATCGAGGATTGCTGGAATGACGGATCGCTCAAATTGTGGGTTTCGTCGTTCGCCGAATTGTTCTTCGACGAAGCCATCAACGCCGAGATCACCGAATTCGTGCGCGAAAAGATGCGCGAGCGGATCAAGGATCCCAAGCTCTGCGAACAGCTGATTCCGTCCGACTACGGTTTCGGCACGCACCGGGTGCCGCTGGAGAGCAACTTCCTCGAGGCCTTCCACCGGCCCAATGTCGAGATCGTCAGCGTCAAGAACAATCCGATCGCCCGCATCACATCCGAAGGCATCCAGACCGCCGACGGCACGGTCCACGCGTTCGACGTCATCATCCTCGCCACCGGCTTCGACGCCGGAACGGGGGCATTGACGCGCATCGACATCCGGGGTCGCGAGGGGCGATCGCTGAAGGACGATTGGGGCAGGGACATCCGCACCACGATGGGCTTGCAGGTCCATGGCTATCCGAACCTGTTCACGACCGCGGTGCCGCTCGCGCCGTCGGCGGCGCTTTGCAACATGACGACCTGCCTGCAGCAGCAGGTCGAGTGGATCGCCGATTGCATCAAATATCTGCGCGGCAAGAACCTCAACGTCATCGAGCCGACCAGGGATACCGAGGATCAGTGGGTGGCGCATCACGACGAGACCGCCAACGCAACGCTGATCGCCAAGACCAACTCCTGGTACCTCGGCTCGAATGTCGAGGGCAAGCCGCGCCGGGTGCTGTCCTATTGCGGCGGCGTCGGTACCTATCGCCAGAAATGCGATGAGGTCGCCGCGAGCGGCTATCAGGGCTTTGCCATTCAGTAGCGCCTGATCGCGATACGGCGCTGCGGTCTTCGCTGACCGTGCCGCCGCCCACGATCGATCATATCACAAGATAGAATATGGGAGGACGACAATGAGCATGAATTTTGGTGCGGCAGCAGATGCGATTCTCGACGGCGTCGTGACATCCAACCCGCGCGTTCCCGGCGTCGTTGCCATGGTGACCGACCGCCATCGCAACATCTACGAAGGCGCCGCCGGCAAGCGCCGTCTCGACCAGGCCGCGGACATGACGACCGACAGCGTGTTCGCCATCTTCTCGACCACCAAGGCGATTACCGGGACAGCGGTCCTGCAACTCGTCGAGGAGGGCAAGCTCGATCTCGACGCGCCGGCCAAGACCTACGCGCCCGACCTCGGCAAGCTCAGGGTTATCGAGGGTTTTGACGACAAGGGCGAGCCGCGGCTGCGTGCACCGAAGCGCGACATCACCACGCGCATGCTGATGGTCCACAGCGCAGGCCTGGGCTACGACTTCATCAATCACACCTATAATCGCCTCGCGCAGGAGAAGGGGCAGCCCAGCGTGATCACGGCGTCCAAGGCGTCGTTGATGACGCCGCTGCTGTTCGATCCCGGCGAGCGATGGGAATACGGCACCAACCTGGATTGGTGCGGCCAGATCGTCGAGTCGATCGCCGGCCGCCGGCTCGGCGAGGTCTTCAAGACGCGGATCTTCGAGCCGCTCGGAATCCAGGACACGGCATTCGAGCTCACCGACGCGATGCGCCGCCAGCTCGCCGGCATTCACGCCCGCAACGCCGACGGATCGCTCACGCCGATGGATTTCGAATTGCCGGCCAATCCGGAGATCCATATGGGTGGCCACGGGCTCTACGGCACCATCGGCGACTACATGCGCTTCATCCGGATGTGGCTGAACGACGGCGCCGGCGAGCATGGCCGGGTCCTGAAAGCCGAAACCGTGCGGATGGCGGAGAAGAACCATCTCGGCAACAACAAGGTCACCGCCATTACCGGCGTGATCACCTCGCTCGCCAACGACGCCGAGTTCTTCCCCGGCCAGTCGAAATCATGGGCGCTCAGCTTCATGATCAATGACGAGCAGGCTCCGACCGGCCGTCCCGCCGGCGCGCTCGGCTGGGCCGGCCTCGCCAACCTGTTCTACTGGATCGATCGCCAGAACGGCTTCGGCGGATTCTGGGCGACGCAGATCCTGCCGTTTGGTGATCCGACATCCTTCGTCGGTTACATCAATTTCGAGACCTCATTCTACGAGGCCCTGAAACTGCGCAAGGCGGGTTAAACCTGCGGGAACGCCATGCGCATGCAGGCGCCGCCGGACGGCGCCTGATCGACGTCGATCCGGCCGCCGTGCAGACGCATGATGCTCTGCACGAGATCGAGGCCGAGGCCGGCGCCGCGCCCGCCCGGATGTAGCCGGCGGAACGGTTCGAAGATCTGCTCGCGTTCGTCCGGCGGAATGCCGTCGCCGTCGTCGCTGACCTCGATCTGGCCGGCTGACGTCACCCGAACCAGGATCGTGCCGCGACGCTGCCCGTGGTCGACAGCGTTCTGCACGAGATTGGTGAGGGCCCGTTCGAGCGAGGTCTGGTCGCCGGTCACCATGACCGTCTCGCCATCGTGCTCAAACGACATTTCATACCCGGCCGCGAAAGCCAGCGGCGCGAGGTCGAGCACGACCTGCCGCGCGATGCCGACGAGATTGACGGGGCCGAACGTGTCGGCGCGCTGATCGAGCCGCTGCAGGTCCAGCAGCTGGCCGGCCATGACGCTGAGGCGGGTCGCGTCTTCGAGCAGATGGGTCTTCTCCGGTCCGGCCTCCAGCGAAGCGACCCGTGTCGAGAGGATAGCGATCGGCGTGCGCAGCTCGTGCGCGGCATCAGCAAGGAAGCGGCGATGGCGTTCGTAACCCTTGTCGAGGCGGTCGAGCGCGGCATTGATGGCCTTGACCAGCGGGGTGATCTCGACCGGCACCTCGTCGAGCGGCAATTGCGCGCCGCGCTGGTCGATGTCGATGCGTTCGGCCTGCGCCGCGACCAGTGCGAGGCCTTTCATTGCCCGGCGCACCACGAAAGGGGTCGCGACCAACGTCGCCAGCGTCATCAGCACGACGATCGGCAGGATCATGTTGAGGAACAGCTGCGGTGTGATCTGCAGGGCTCGCCACATCGAGAGCTCGCCGTATGTTCCGGTCAGGATCTGGACTGATCCAGCCGACGTGTCGACCGATTTGACGAGCCCAGCGGGACGCGCGGCCACGGCGTCGTTCCACTTGAGCACCGCCTCGCTGACATGCTCGAGGGCCGATGCGATCGGTGCGAATTGCGAGGGCACGGTGCCCTCGGAGATCTGGTGACCGTCAGCGTCGCGGATGATGAACCAGAGATCGGCGTGCTCGGCGCGCAAGGCGGCCAATTCCGGTGTCTTGCGCAGCGTCAGTCCGCCCGCTTCATCGCGTGTGATGGCGTCCCTCAGCGTATCGAGGGTGCTGCCTTGGTACTCGCCGATCAAGAGCCCTGCCCACAGCAGCCCGATCGCGGCGGCCCCGATCAGCAGAATCAGGAGAGTCAACGCAACGGCCTGCAGACCCGCGAGGCGTCCGACCAGGCGCCAGGTGAGGGATCGCGGTCGCAGCAGGCTCACGGTGTCTCTCGCAGCATATAGCCTAGGCCACGAACGCCGTTGATGGTGACGCCGGCGTCGGCCTCTGTGAGCCTGCGGCGCAAGCGCGACACATGACTGTCCAGCGCATTGGGCTGCACGTCGTCGTCGAGGCCGTAGACCGCCTCCATCAGCGCGGAGCGCTGCACCATGCGTCCCATCCGATGCATCAGTGTTTCAAGCACCAGCCGCTCGCGACGCGGCATCTCCAGCGGGCGTCCGTCGACGCTGGCCTCGCGATGGGTGAAGTCGAACGACAGGCGGCCGATCCGCGCGGCATGCTGCTGCACGTTGGCGGGCCGGCGCAGCAGCGCGCGCAGCCGAGCCAGCAGCTCCTCGAACGCAAACGGCTTGCCGAGATAATCGTCCGCACCGCTGTCGAGGCCCGAGATTCGGTCCGCCAGCTCGCCGCGCGCGGTCAGCACCAGCACCGGCACGGTGTTGCCGCTCGCGCGCAATTTCGGGATCAGCGACAGCCCGTCGCCGTCAGGCAATTGGCGGTCGAGCACGATCGCGTCGTAAATTCCCGCTGCGGCAATCGCCTCGGCTTCCAGAAGATCCGGCGCGTGATCGACCAGCATGTCGTGGCGAGCGAGTGCCGCACGCAACGCCGCGACCATGTCCGGCTGGTCCTCCACCAACAGCACCCGCATTTCGTTGTCTCTACCTCCGCATCGATCTGCCGACTTTATGTCTCATTCATTGCGGCAACCTTGCGGTTTGCTCCGCGTGATTGCGTCGTACGCCAAAATTTCGCACGCGCGTGGATTCGCGACAGGCTCGCGCAAGCTTCGCATGAGACAGAAGCGTGCATCGGGACGATCGAATCGTCTCGACACCGACCGGCACTGCTCAACCGACGGGAGCCTACCACACATGATGGTGGGCCCCCGCAATGCGAAAGACACGCGAATGCTCTTGTTATCGAATCCGCGGCGCCAGACCGATTGCGCGCTCACCGTGCGGCAGCTCCAGCATGTCCGCCGCTGACATCCTGCCGTTCGTCCGCGCCTGGGTGCGTAATCCGTTGCGTGTCGCCGCGGTCGCGCCGTCGGGGCCCGCGGTCTCGTCGCTCATGGCGCAGGAAATCACCGCGGACACCGGCCCCGTGCTCGAGCTCGGCCCCGGCACGGGCGTCTTCACCCGCGCGTTGCTGAAGCGTGGCGTGAGGCAGCAGGATCTCACGCTCGTGGAGTACGGCTCCGAGTTCATCCCGCTGCTGCAGCGGCGCTTCCCGGGCGCGCGGGTGTTCTGGATGGACGCGGCCTGGCTGCGCAGGGAGAGCCTGTTCGACGGGGCGCCGGTCGGTGCGGTCGTAAGCGGCCTCGGGCTTCTCATGATGCCGCCGGAGAAGGTCATCACCATCCTGCACGGCGCCTTCGGCTATCTCCGCGCTGGCGGCGCGTTCTACCAGATCACCTATGGCCCGCGGTGTCCTGTCGCAGACGCGATCCTGGATCGTCTCGATCTGCAGGCGAGCTGCATCGGGCAGACGTTCCTCAACCTGCCGCCGGCTTCCGTGTACCGGATCAGCCGCCGCCACACCCACGCTTGATCGAGGCGCCATGGACACGTCGAGCACGATCGCGATGTTTCTGCACTTCGGCCTGGTGGGCGTTGGCTGCCTCGCCGTCGCCGAGAAATTCATTCCGCTGCTGCCGTCCTACGTGCTGCTGATGCTGCTCGGCTTGACGATCTCCGACGGCTCGATGCTCGCAATGACCATCCTCGCGACCAGCGTCGGGTCCGTCGTCGGTGCCATCGGTTGGTACGGGCTCGGGCGCGCGCTCGGCTCGCGGCGCATCGAGGGGCTGGTGGCGCGCTATGGCAAGTTCGTGTTGCTGCGGCCTTCGCTCTATCGACAGCTCACCGACGCCTATCGCGGCAATCATTTCTGGGTGACGCTGATCGGTCAGAACTTGCCTACCGTGCGGATTTACCTCGCTCTCCCAGCCGGTGTGTTGCACCTGGAGCCGCGCGCCTTCGTGATGGCGACGGCGATCGGGACCCTGATCTGGAACATGCCGTTCCTCACACTTGGCTATGTCCTGCGCGGCAGCGGCCAAGATCCGATCAGCCTCGGCTTCTGGGTGGTGGTCATCCTGATCGCCGTGGAGGTCGCGCTGTTCCTGGGATTTCGCTTCTACAAGCGCTCGCTCGCGCCGCGGCCTTTGGCAAAACCGCTCGCGCTACCCTCACGCTTGCCGGTGGAGGAAGGCGTATGAGAACCCTGTTGTCCCGCCTGCGGCCGGGCTCGGATACGCTCGAGCGCGCCGCCGCGACGCTGCTGGTCCTGGCCGCAAGCTATCAGTTCGGTCACGCGGCTTCCGGCGGGCGATATCGTGCCGCCGAGTTCGCGCTGCTGGTGCTTATCGCAGGCATCTATTGGCACCGATCGATCTTCCGGCGATGCGCCAGCCGCGATGTTACGAAGGTTCTTGCGGGATTGGTCGAAGCCATGGCGGCGGCGTTTCGGCCGGACGGCAAGGTCGACTCCCAACTTGCGATGCATGGGGCTGGCAATCACACGCCTCGGGATGTCGTCAAGGTCAGGAGCCTGTTCGTCTCCGAAGTCCATCTCGGAACTAGGGGATGCCAGGCCGAGCGGTTGATCGACTTCCTTCGTCACCATGATGCCGAAACCGTATTCCTGGTCGGCGACATCGTCGACGGCTGGTGTCTGCGCTCGAGCTGGTACTGGCCCACGGCGCATAATGCGGTTGCGCGGGAGCTGATCGAGCTCGCGCAACGAGGCTGTCGCCTGGTCTACATTCCCGGAAATCACGACGAGTTCCTGCGTGACTATGCCGGTGCGGCGTTCGGCGGCGTCGAGATTGTCGATCGGGCGATCCATCGTGGCCTCGACGGACGCGACTATCTCGTCGTTCACGGCGATCATTTCGATCTCGTGGTGCGGCATGCGCGCTGGCTCGCGCTGATCGGCGATGCCGGCTATCGGGCTGCGCTCGCCTGCAATATCTGGCTCAACTGGATCAGGCGCCGATTTGGGTTCGGCTACTGGTCGTTCTCCTCCTGGGTGAAATTGCGGGTCAAGAATGCGGTCAACCACATCGGCCGGTCCGAGGAGGTGCTGGCGTCGGAGGCCGCGCGCAGCAACGTTCAGGGCGTGATCTGCGGCCACATCCATCACGCGGCGCTGCACGACGATTTCGGCGTCCGCTACATCAACACCGGGGATTGGGTGGAGTCGTGCACGGGCGTGGTCGAGCGCTATGACGGGCAGTTTGAAATCGTCCGATGGACGGAGGCGCGAACGACGCTGGATGCGGCGGAGCTTGTGCCGCTCGCGCAGGCGGCGGCCTGATGCGCGTGCTGGTGGCAACCGACGCCTGGCGGCCGCAGATCAACGGTGTGGTCCGCTCGCTCGAATATCTCGCCAGTGAAGCGCCGTCGCTCGGCGCCCAGATCAGCTTCTTGACGCCGGCCGATTTCCGTACCGTGCCGCTGCCCGGCTATCCCGAAATCCGGCTCGCGCTGCCGACGATCGGACAGATCGCGCGTGCCATCGCGGCTGCGCGCCCGGACTCGGTGCACATCGCGACCGAAGGTCCGATCGGCTGGATCAGCCGACACGTCTGCCAGACCCGCGGCTATCCGTTCACGACCAGCTATCACACGCGCTTTCCCGAATATCTCGCCGCGCGGCTGCCGGTCCCGCTGCGGTGGAGCTACGCGGCGTTGCGCCGTTTCCATAATAGCGGAGACGGCATCATGGTCGGCTCGGCGTCGCTCGAGCAGGCGCTGAAGGCCCATGGCTTCCGCAAATTGATGCCATGGTCGCGCGGCGTCGATGCCGAGCTGTTTTGTCCGCGTGCCGAGCGGCCGCTCGCCTTCCCGGCGCCGGTGTTCCTCTATGTCGGCCGCGTTGCGGTCGAGAAGAACCTCGATGCCTTTCTCGGTCTCGACCTGCCGGGCTCGAAAGTCGTGGTCGGGGACGGGCCGCAGCGCAGCACATTGCAGGCCCGGTTTCCGCAGGTCCATTTTCTCGGCACGCGGACCGGCCGCGCGCTCGCCGATGTCTATGCATCCGCCGACGTCATGGTGTTTCCAAGTCTGACCGATACGTTCGGGATGGTGATCCTCGAGGCGCTGGCCAGCGGCCTGCCGGTTGCGGCCTTTCCGGTGATGGGGCCGCTCGACGTGATCGGCAAGTCAGGCTGCGGTTGTCTCGATCATGATCTGCGCCGCGCGGCGCTCGGCGCGCTGCAGGTGCCGCGCGAGAAATGCCGCGCCCACGCCCTGACCTTCACCTGGCAGGAAAGCGTGCGTCAGTTCCTCGACAATATCGGGCGGGCGCACGCCTCACCGGCGCGCGCCGCCGTAGCGGGAGGATGAGGCCGGTTTCCGGGCCTACTGGTTACCCAGCAATTCGGTGATCAGCCCGGCTGCCTTGATCCCGGTCCCGCTGATGATGACGACGGTGCGCTCTGCCGGCCGGATCGCGCCGCGCTCCTTCAGGACGTCGAGTGCGGCGGCGGCCGAGGCCGAGGTCGGCTCGACGAACAGGCCCGTATGCGCCATCCGCTTCAATGCGGCGACGATGCCGTCTTCGGGAATCGCGACCGTGCCGCCGCCGCTCTCCTTCAGCGCCGCGATCATCTGCTTGAGGCGCAGCGGATGCTTGATCGCGGTACCCTCGGCGATGGTCTTGCGGACCGCGCGATCGACCGGCGTGTCGAGGCCGGCGGCGAAGCTGGCATCGACCGGCGAGCAATTGAGTGGTTGCGCGGCAAACAGCCGCGGCAGCTTCTTGATCTGACCGGCCGCAAGCAGCTCCTTGAAGCCGATATGGCAGCCGAGCAGGCTGCTGCCGGCGCCGACCGGCATGATGACATTGTCCGGCGCGGTGAAGCCGAAGTCCTCCCAGATCTCGTAGGCCAGCGACTTGGTGCCCTGCAGGAAGAATGGCTGCCAGTTGTGGCTGGAGTAGAAGGTCTGCTTCGACTGGCGGATCGCTTCCGCCTCGGATTCCTCGCGCGGGCCCTCGACCAGTTGCACCTCGGCGCCGAAGGCGTGCATCTGCGCCACCTTCATCGGCGATGTCGTCGCCGGCGCAAGGATCCTGACCCGCATGCCGCCCGCCGCGCCATAGGCCGAGACCGACGCGCCGCCATTGCCGGAAGAGTCCTCCAGCACCGCGTCGACGCCGAGCTGGCGCAGGAAAGACAGCATCACGGTGGTGCCGCGATCCTTGAAGCTTGCGGTCGGGTTGAACCATTCGAGCTTGAAATGCGGCCGCAGATCGCCCCACGGCTTCTCGACCGCGGGCGTGCAGCCTTCGCCCATCGTGATCGGCTGCCTGATCTCGACCGGCAGCGCCGCGCGGTAGCGCCACAGCGAGCGCGTCCCGCGGTCGACCTCGTCGCGGGAGATGCCGGGCAGCGGTGTGACGAGCAGCGGCTTGCCCTCGTCGGAGCACCAGCGCGGAACATCCAGCGGATAGAGCTTTCCGTTGAGCGGGTCGATATAACCAGGTGAAGGCATCTCTATTCAGTCCTCAAGGCACGGTCCGGTCGGACATTTCGCGACCGAGCACGAAAGCCGGCAAGGTCGCAAGGCTGTCACGAACCATGATCGGGGCGGGCGCCCCTTCCGGCAGGTTCATTTCGGCCCGATTATGCCACCAAGTCGGCAACTGCACACGTGCCGTACCGAACAGATCATAGCCCGATCCCGCGACGAACAGGCATCGATTGGCCGGGACCGGCAATTCGTCGAGGGCGAGCTGATAGGGTTGCGGCTGCGGCTTGTAATAGCCGGCGCGTTCGGCCGTCACGAACACGGTGAGGGGAACGCCGAGGCGATCGGCGGCGATGCGGCCGAGTCGCTCCGAGCAGTTGGTCACGACGCCGAGCGCGACGCCGGCCTCGTGCAGCGTTTGCAGGACATCGAAAACCTCGGGCCAGGGATCGAGCTTAGCATAGCTTGCGCCGAGCTCCTCGGCCAATTCGAACGGCAGCCCGACATTGCGCGCAGCCTCGCCCACCAGATCCTCATAGGGACGATAGCGTCCGGTGGCATAGGTGTTCCTGAGATACTCGGCACGCCAGCGCAGCCCGGCTTCGTCGGAGCCCGCCACCTTGTTCCAGAGTGTCCAGCTGTCGAGCAGCGCGGTCAGCAGATCGAACAGAACGGCGTCATAGGCTCGGGTCATGGGCTGTGCTCCGTTTCCTACCATCCGCGAAACCGCTCCCATTGCCGGACCGAGCCGGAGCCGGCGGCGACGACATGGTAGCGGTCGTGCTGGGCTCCGGTCGCGCAGGCATGGTTCGGCAGGATCCGCACCTTCGTGCCGATCGGCAGCGTCACCTGCGGCGCGGTGCTGCCGGGACGGAGCGCGATGATGCCGTGCTCCTGATTGGTTTCGGTCACGATCAAATCGGGATAGGGCCGTCCATCGATATCGCAGACGATGCCGTAGCCCTGGTCGATCGGCTGCTTCGCGGTGCCGCGATCGCGCGACAGCGCCATCCAGCCCGCATCGATGAAGGTCCAGCCGCGATCGGCGCGATGGCCGATCACCGTCGTCAGCACCGACAGCGCAATGTCCTCGACCGTACAGACCCCGATCCCGGCCATGACAAGGTCGAACATCACGAACACGCCGGCGCGCACCTCGGTGACGCCATCGAGCCGGCACGCGAAATGCGCGGTCGGCGTCGAGCCGACGCTGACCGCGGGGCAGGGCAGTCCGGCCGCGCGCAATGCCTCGGCGCAGGCGACCGCGGCGGCACGCTCCTGTTCGGCCGCCTGCTCGAGCGCCGCTACGCTGCGGCAGGAATAGGATTCGCCGGCATGCGCCATCACGCCGCGCAGTTCAGCGCCGCCTTGATGCAGCGCGCGGCCGATCTCGACCAGCTGCGGCTCGTGCGCGCCGACACCGGCGCGATGGCCGTCGCAATCGATCTCGATCAGCACGGGAATGCGATCGTTCGTCATGCGCGCCATCGTGGTGACGGCCGCCGCCTGCTCAGGGCTGTCGAGCACCACAGAGAGGTCCACGCCCTGCCGCCGCAGCGCGGCGACGCGATCAAGCTTTTGCGGCGCGATGCCGACGGCATAGAGGATGTCTTTCACGCCTGCCGCAGCAAACACCTCGGCTTCCTGGAGGGTCGAGACCGCCGCCGGGCCGCCTGGGCCGTCCATGACGGCGCGCGCCGCCGGAATGGATTTCGCGGTCTTCAGATGCGGGCGCAGCGGCACGCCAAGCCGCGACAGCCGCGTCTTCAGGCGGGCGATATTGTGCAGCATCCGGTCTTCGTCGAGGACGAGGCAGGGTGTCTCGATATCGGCAAGCGGATGCGGGGCGTTCAAAACAGGGGCTGCTGACATCCGGCGAGACTAGCCGTTTCCATGCTAAGTACAATTTACCGAATGTCATTCTTGGATTAAGTCTGGACTTAATGCTCTCCACCGACGACATCCGCTTCTTCCTGGCCATCGCTGCGGCCCGGTCGCTCGCGGCCGCGGCCCGAGCGCTCGACGTGACGCCTTCAGCCGTCTCGCAGCGGCTGCAGAGCCTCGAGCAGCGCCTGGGCGTTCAACTGGTCAGCCGTTCGGCCCGGCGGCTGACATTGACCGATGAGGGCGAGCTGCTGGTGCTGCGCGGCGGCACGCTGCTCGACGAGGCGACGGAGTTGACGGAAGCGCTGCAGGCGCGGCGCGGAACCATCGCCGGCCACCTGAAAATTCTTGCGCCGCTCGGCTTCGGACGCCGCTACGTCGCCCCGGTCGTTGCTGCCTTCCGGTCCCGGCATCCCGATGTGTCGGTCGAGCTCGAACTGTCCGATCGGCCGGCGCGTGCCGCCGCGAGCGCGTGGGATGTCATGATCCATATCGGGGCGCTGAAGGATTCCACGCTTCGCTTGCTGCGCCTTGCGCCCAATGAACGCTTTCTTTGCGCCGCACCGGCCTATCTGAAGCGCAAGGGAATGCCGGCGAGCCCGCAGGATCTGCGCGGGCATCAATGCATCGCGTTGCGCGAGAACGAGGAGGACGTCACGCTCTGGCGCTTCTCGCGAAGGCGCGCGGCGTCGGAGCCTGACGTCGTCAGGATCGAGCCGATGCTGTCGAGCAATGACGGCGAGGTGGTGAAGGCCTGGGCGCTCATGGATCACGGCCTGATCGTGAGGTCGGAGTGGGATGTCGCCGAGGACCTCGCCGGTGGCCGGCTGGTGCGTGTGCTGCCGAACTTCCGCCTGCCGCCGGCCGACATCGTTGCGCTGCTCAATCCGGGCCGCGGCGGGCGGGCTAGGCGCACGCAGGCTTTTGTCGAGCATCTGCGCGCCGCCCTTACGCCGCCGCCCTGGCGCAGCAGGCCGCGCTGACGGACGGCGCGATCGCTTATGCCGCGCCGGCCTGCCTGCTCAGATAGCTCCTTGCAAAATCGAGATACCAGTCGAGGCAGCCGGGATTGGCCATCGCGTCGCGGTTGATGACTTTCTCGACGGGGTGGCCGAGCAACAGCTTCTTGACCGGCAGCTCCTGCTTCTTGCCGGACAGCGTGCGCGGAATTTCCGCCACCACGAAGATGTCGCTGGGCAGGAAGCGGCGCGACAGCCCGGCCTCAACCGCCTTGTTGATCTTCGCCTTCATCGCAGCATCGAGGGCAACGCCCTCGCGCAGCACCACGAACAGCGGCATGTAGCTGTCACGGCCGAGGTATTCGAGATCGACGACCATCGAATCCAGCACCTCCGGCAGCGCCTCGATCGCCGAATAGAGCTCGCTGGTGCCCATCCGCAAGCCATGGCGGTTGATGGTGGCGTCGCTGCGGCCGTAGATCACGCAGGAGCCGTCGGGGTTGATCTTGAGCCAGTCGCCATGCCGCCACACCGGGCCGCGGCCACTTCCGTCGAAATTGTCGGGATAGGTCTCGAAATAGCTCGACAGATAACGCGCATTGCCGGGATCGTTCCAGAAGCGCAGCGGCATCGAGGGCAGCGGCTCGGTGCAGACGAGCTCGCCGACCTCGTCGATCACGGCGCGGCCCTGCTCGTCGAAGGCTTCCACCGCACAGCCGAGCAGCCGGCACTGCATGATGCCCGGCGTCTGCGGCAGCTCGCGGTTGCCGCCAATGAAGGCGCCCGCGAAGTCGGTGCCGCCGGAGATGTTGGCCCACCAGATGTCGGCCTGCGCGGCGTTGCCGTTGCGCTTCGAAAGCGCGGCGAAGCGTTCGTTGAACCAGGCCTGCGTGTCGGCACTGAGCGGCGAGCCGGTCGAGCCGAGTGTGCGCAGGCCCGAGAGGTCGCCGACACCTGCGAGATCGATCTCGGCCTTGGTGCAATTGGCGAAGAACGCCGCGCCGGCGCCGAAGAAGGTCGCCTTGGCGTCGGCGACGAAGCGCCACAGCGTGGTCCAGTCCGGCTTGTCCTTGGTGCCGCCAGGGCTGCCGTCGAAGATGCAGCAGGTCGTGCCGTTGAGCAGGCCGTTGGCCTGGCAATTCCACATGATCCAGCCGGTCGACGAGTACCAGTGGAAGCGTTCGCCGAACGAGTTTTGCTGATAGCTGCAGCCGATGTCGTTGTGCAGGGTCGAGAGCGGCAGCGCCACGACGATCACGCCGCCATGGCTGTGCAGGATCGGCTTCGGCAATCCCGTGGTGCCCGAGGAATAGACGATCCAGAGCGGATGATGGAACGGCAGCCATTCCGGCTCGAAGGCGTCGATCTCCACGCTCTGGCCCGCAAGGATGGACGACAATCGGGTCTCTGACGGCGCGGCGTCGCTGTGCAGGATGACATGCTCGACCGTCGGCAGTGCGCGCCGCAATTCCTCGATCACACCTTGCCGGTCATGACGCCGGCCCGCATAGGTCACGGCGTCGCAGGCGATCAGCACCGTCGGCTCGATCTGCTTGAAGCGGTCGATCACCGCAGGCGCCGCCATGTCGGGCGCGCAGACGCTCCAGATCGCACCCAGGCTCGCGGTCGCCAGAAACGCGATGATCGTCTCGGGGATGTTCGGCAGATAGGCCGCAACGCGATCGCCGGCGCGGACGCCCTTGGCCTTTAGGTGCAGCGCCAGCGCCGCCGATTTGCGCTGCAGCTCCGGCCAGCTCATCTCCGACAACTTGCCATCCTCGCCGCTCGAGATCAGGGCCGGCAGGCCGGCGGCATGCGCCGGCGCGACATGGCGAAAGACCTGACGCGCATAATTCACCGAAGCGCCGGGAAACCACACCGCGCCCGGCATCTTGCGCTCGGCCAGCACTGCCGCATGCGGCGTCGGCGAGCGCAGGTCGAAATAGTCCCAGACGCTCTGCCAGAAGGCGTCGATATCGGTGACCGACCAGCGCCGCATCGCCTCGAAATCCGCAAACGCAAGGCCGCGCGTCTCCTTCAGCCAGTCGCGGTACAGGGCCATTTGCGGGACGTAAGGTGCGGTCATGGGCGTTTCCGGAATCTCTTGTGTTGTGGCATGCGCGATCGAGGCAAGCCTTCGTGTCTTAACATAGTGATGCGAGCACGGGGAACGCAGTCGCGGTCGCGGCTTGCGTCATATTCTTACCGCCGCCGTAGCGTGCTATTGCGTTGGGTGCGGGGCTGATTCCATGCCTATCCGATAGCGAGCGGCCATGTCCGTCGGCGAACTTTTCATCCTCGGCTTCCACGGCAAGGTCATCCCGTCCTGGCTGAGGGAATTTGCTGCGCGGTTCGGGCTCGGCGGGGTGATCCTGTTCGATTACTCGTGCCAGACCCGGCAATACGACAACAACGTCGCCTCGCCCGCGCAGCTGCGGTCGCTCTGCGCCGAGATCGCAGCGCTGCCGTCGCAGCCGCTGGTCTTCATTGATCAGGAGGGCGGTCTGGTGCGCCGGCTCAAGGACGGGCTGGGTTTTCAGCCGCTGCCGAGCGCGAAGGATTTCAATCGGCTCGCACATGCGGACAAGCAGGCGATCCTGGCCGCAAGCTATGGCGAGCTGCGCCGGCTTGGCATCAGCTACAATTTCGCGCCCGTCATCGACGTGGATTACAATTCCGACAATCCCAACATCGGCAGGATCAAGCGGTCCTATTCGTCCGAGATCGGCGAGGTCGAGGCCAACGCCCGCCTGGTCGACGCTGCGGCGCGGCAGGCAGGCGTCGGTCTTTGCCTGAAGCATTTTCCGGGCATCGGCGGGGCGCATGTCGATTCACACCTGGAGTTCATGGACATTTCCGATGCGCTGCGGCCGGAGCAGGAAGATCTGTTCTACTCGTTGGCCCCGGATATCTTCGGCGATGCGGTGCTGGTCAGTCACGCCATTGTCCGCCAGTGGGACGCGCAGCATCCGATGACCCTGTCGGCGGCGGGGATCGGCCGGCTTCGCCGCCGGCTGCCCGAGACGCTGCTGATCACCGACGACATGCAGATGCAGGGTCTGCAAAAGGCGCTCGGCACGAGCGCGGCCAGCTTGCAGGCGATCGCCGCCGGCATGGACATGATCTGCATCGGCAACAATCTGTTCGATGAGGAGCAGGCGATGGCCGGCATCGCCGCCGCGGTCGCGGGTGCGCTGCAGGACGGATCGCTGGATCAGGCCAAGGTGAGCCGATCCATTGCGCGGGTGCAAAAGCGCAAGGCACTGCTCGCCTGATCGCATTGAACCAAATTTTGCGCCGGGCGACCACAAGGAACGGAACCAAACTTCATTGCCGCGATTTAACAACGACGCTCATCGGGGCTAACAACCATGAAGATGCTCAAGCGTCTCTTCCGATTGACCTGGCTACGCCGCGTTCCACGCAACTCAGCAGAATTTCCGCCTGCCGGCATCGATCCCGACGAATTCAGCCGCCTGCTTTGCAGCGGGCGCGCCGAGGATTTGCGGATACTGGCCAAGCGGCTGAGCCAGCGCTCGCGGGCCCACGCCTAGGCAGTGGATCAGGTCGAATGATGAGCCGGTTCTGACTGAGCCAGAACCGGCAGGTCCGAAGCGCGGTCTAGTTCTGCCCCCAGGCAGCTAATGCCGTGGCGAAAGCGGAATCTCCTGCCGATCCTTTTTCGACTGCGAGGATCGAGCGATGCTGATTGCCGTCAACGATCGCGATATCGAACCAAGGTCGCTCCTTGAGCGCCTGGAGGTTGCGCTGCCGGTCCGCCTGGCCATTCGATAGGCCGATCATGAACATGTTGTCGGTGACCCTGGCGGAAATGCCGGCGAGCGCAGTACCGCGTCCCTGCTCGGTCGATTTCGTCAGAATCCCCGCGACGTTGTTGATGCGCTGCCCGATGAATCCAGGGACCGGCACGAATGTCAGTTCAATCAGATGGCTGGCCGGAAGAGCCTTGTCAGTGTTGCGTTTGAGCGTCAGCGTCATCTTGAAGCGCTTCGGGATATCGACGTCGGCGAGCACGATCGTTTCATCGGGTGCACCAGCCGATTTGATCGTATCGGTGTGCCAGACGACCGAACCGAGAAGCTTCCGGCCATACGGATCGCTCGTATCCTCCTCGAACAGCACGGCCCAGGCGGCGGATTGCTCTGTGTCGTCCGCAGCGGCATGTACTCTGCCCGGATGGATGGCAATCGATGCCAGCAAGGCAAGCGCAAAGGCCAGTCGGCCGCGCAGTCGGCACCTGTGGGGTGCGCTTAGGCCGTGCTCGGTTGTTGTCATGACTGGACTTCCGTCGCCGCGATGGCCTTCTCTACCGAAGCGTGAAAAGTCCGGCAAGCGCACTTGGACCTGATTGGTTACTGCTTCGCCTTCTCGTGATTGCCGATCCCGACCGCCTTGTAGTCGTAGGTCGGATAGAACTCGGTGTGATAGGCGCCCCAGGCACTGTTCTCGACGACGCGATTGACCTCGCGCAATCGCGAGGCCGGCAGCCGCAGGGTCACCACCTGGCCGACCCCCATCATCACATACCAGCTCACGACCTCGACACCTTCGGGCGGAAACGCCCTGTAGAAGCCCTGCCGCTCGAGTTGCGCATTCAACTCGCTGAGCGGGCGCGACTGATCATGCTTGAAGAAGATGGTGACCATGATCGCGTTGTCTGACGTTGGCGCTGCATTGCCGGTCGGCGTGGTCTGGGCCCGCGCGCCGGTGCCGGACAGCAGTGCTGCGGCCAGCGCCGCAATCGCCATCCAGGATTCTTTCCGCCCGTTCCGCCCTCGCTTCATTGTCGCGCCCTTTTGTTGTTGATCGAGAGGCGGCGATCATCGCGGCGCATGCCGGGGCTGTAAATTGACATTCGCCTGACCCGCGGGGCCTGGAGCATTTTCGGTTCTGATAGAATCAGAACCGAAGCTCCAGTTTGTTGTTTTGCCGCGTTTTCTTCACCCGAACCGGCGTCCACTTCGCTCGAAAACGCTCTAGGCCGATGTGATCCGTCTCATACGCGCGTCGCCCGGCATGCGGTAAGCCGGTGCGATCCCGATGCCCGGAGGGCTGGTCGATGACGACCCGGCGAATGGCGTATTGGTGGCTCAGGTTCGTCCTTTCGGGACGCTTCCTGGAGAAGTTCCTTCGGCTCCGGCGACCTTGATGTCCGAGGGGCGGCGCGAATCCTGCCCATTTCGACCTGAGCCCAGCGGGCGGATGTGGGTGCGGATGCGCCCGGGAGCGCCCTGGAAGGTAAAGCCCCACCTGCGCGATCATCGGAATGAGGCGCCTCGGTGTCCCGTAAGAATACCGTCCTTCCGATCAAACAAGGGAGATTCGTTGCCAAATCAGCGGTAATCTGCGCCTGCTTGGCAGGTCGGGGTCCGAGGTCACAGTTGCGTCACCCGTAGTTTTACGGAGCCTCGTGTTAACGCGGCCACAAGTTCACCTTCGGTAAACCATACTTATGACGCAACATGACAATCGAGCCGAGGCCCGCCTTCCCACATGGATGGGCGGAACCGCGACGCTGGAGGCACAGCCGCCCGAGCTTCAGGGAGCCGCTGCGCCGCGAGCGCAGGTGACCGCGGACGCCGGTGCGGCGATCGTCCGGCAGTTCAACGGGCCGGTGACGGCGCTGCTCCTCTATATGAACGAGCTCAAACAGCACAGTCAGCAGTTCGCGCATGCGCCCGGCAACGGCGTCTATCTGCGGCAGGTGATCGAGAACGCGCTCGAGCAGACCGAGCGGGTGTCCGCGATGCTGAAGCAGATCTCCGATCTCTATCCGAATGCGCTTCCGGCCACCGATCTCAGACCGCCGCTCGACGACAAGCCGGCTGGTGCCCGATCGCCCGACGTCATGTTCACGCCGGAGGCGGGCCGCAAGCCGCTGACCAAGCGCGAGCGTGAGGTGCTCAGCCTGATCAGCGACGGCTATTCCAACAAGCAGGGCGCGTTGCGGATGAATATCAGTCCGCGCACGTTCGAGAGCCATCGCGCCGAGGCCATGCGCAAACTCGGCGCGCGCAACACCGCAGATCTGGTCCGCAAGGCCTTGTTGCATTCCGCATAGAGCGGTTTCAGCGAGGCCTGCCCCGCACTTGATGCGGGGTGGGTACCGGTTAGCGCAAGGAAAATGCGTCGAAACCAAAGTTCAGAGCCCGTTCCGATTCCGTCGGAGCGGGGTCTGAGCGATGAAGCGGTTCGCGGTTCTCAGAAATCGTCTTCCGCGGCGAAGCACAGGCGCGGCGCGGGCCGCGCGGCGGAGGCGGCTGTCTTCGGCTCGTCCGGAACGATCGTGACCACCCATGCCGCCGTCGCGCCGGACTTGCTCTCGACGATCGCGCGCACACGTCCCGTCACTGTCGCGCCCGCGGACCTGACGGTGGCGGGCCGGCCGTTGAACTGGGCCATGCGGAAGCGCCGGGCTTCCTTCCGGTCGGTCGTCTCGTACGTGAACATCGGCTCCCCCGTGCGTCGACGCAACTTTGCGGATGCAGCGTTATCCGACGGTGAAAATCGTACGCCGTAGAAGTACGGCTTGCGGGCCCGTCAGAGCGTTTTCGAGCGAAGTGGACGCCGTTTCGCGTGAAGAAAACGCGTCAAGAATAGCAAGGTCTAGCCGCCGGCTTCCTGGCAACTCAGCAGCCTCGCATATTGCGCCTTGACCGTGGCGTAGCACTCGCACGCGGTTCTGATCAGTCCATCCGCATTGGTGATCTCGATGTGGCCGCGGCTGTAGTGGATGAAATTGGCCTGTTGCAGGGTATGCGCGACCAGCGACACGCTGTTGCGGCGCGCGCCGATCATCTGGGCCATTGCCTCCTGCGTCAGGGCGATCTTGTTGCTGCCGGAAAGGTCGCGCGTGTGCAGCAGGCATCGCGCCAGCCGCGACTCCACGGTGTGCGCGGCATTGCAGCCGGCGGTCTGCTGGATCTGGGCATAGACGGCGAGACCGTGCCGAATCAGCATCGCTCGCAGAGACGGACTCTCGCCGGCGGCCGCCCGCAAGGCTTCGACCTCGATCGTCGAAGCGACGCCCGGCACCAGCACGACGGCGCTGTTCAGCGTGGGGGCTTCACCAAGCCCCGCGAACGCACCGTAGATGCTGCCGCGGCCGACCATCGCGATCTGCACGCAGACGCCCCTTGCCAGCCTGACCACCAGCGAGATCACCCCCTTGTGCGGCATGTATGTCCGCTTGAGCACCTCGTCGGTCTCGATCAGGACTGAATCGGCGGCGAGGTCAATCGTCCGCAAATAGGGCCGGATCAGCCCAAAATCGCTCTCCGAGAGCGAAGCCAGAAATCCGTTGGGCGGTCGCGGAACCGTATCCAAAGCAACCTCCTGCCTCCCGGCAAAGCTTGTCTCTGGTCATCAGGGCTAATGCGTGCAGTTGGGTCGTTCTACAACTTATTCTGGCACGTCTTGGTTCCAATGGAAACATATCTTGGTTCCATTAGGAACAGCTATCGCCACAGGATCGCGTTTGTGTTGCTCGGCAAATCAGTTGAGCGTGCGCGCGGCCTCGATCAATCTTCCGGCCCGATCAATTGTTCGGCGTGCGCCTTGACGGTCGCATAACATTCACACGCCGCCTTCCGCAGGCCGTCGATATCGGTGATTTCGATATGGCCGCGGCTGTAGCGCAGGATACCGGCCTGCTGAAACCCGTGCGCGACGATCGAAACCGCATTGCGCCGCACACCGATCATCTGCGCCAGCATCTCCTGAGTCAGCGGCAAGGCTTCGCTGCCGCAGAGGTCGCGCGCGCGCAGCAGCCAGCGCGACAGTCGCGCCTCCACCGGATGCGACACATTGCAGGCGACGGATTGCTGGGTCTGCGCCATCAGCGCCTGCTCATAGAGAGCAACCAGGGTCCGGAACTGCGCGCTGCGATTGGCGGCCTCGCGGAAATCTTCCGCCCGCACCATCGATGCCGTGCCCGGCGCCACCACAATCGCGTCGGCGAGCAGCGGCCGCTCATGCAGGGCGGCGGATGCGCCGACGATGCCGTCACGACCGATGGTTGCAATCTCGACTGACTGCCCGTCAGACAGATTGACCATCATCGAGACCACGCCGCCGTGCGGGAAATAGACCCGCTGCACCGGCGCGCCGGCATCGGCGAGCACCGTTTCCTTGGTCAGGTCGACGGATTCCAGAAGGGGATGAAGTTGCGCGTATTCCGTGGAGGGAAGTGCTTGCAACAGGCGATTGGGCGGACGCGATACCGCGGACATTGGAGCTCCTGCCGAGGGCGGGAGCACTATGGTCTCGCATCACCTACTCTTGGCGTGTGGAGTGCGAACATAGCTTGCCTGTCCAATAGCACAAGGGTTGTGGTGCGAACCTTATACCCTCTAGGGGGCAGACGGTCGGCAATCGCATCGACTTGCGCGGCGTTCGAGGCGATTCGGATGCCGCACATCCCGGACGATACGGTTGCGACATTGTCTCGCATTTATTGATTTCCATTAACTCTAATGCCTGCTCAAGCGTGCGCCGTCGCAATTGCCATCGCGGATATTGAAGCCCGCGATGGGCAGCGCGAGCATGCGCCAAGTCCCGCAAATGCGAGGACTAATTCGCTGTCACGAGATTGATCCGGCGACGAACACGCGCCGCTCAGCCGGGCCTCTGCGCCGCGGTCCAAGAATTACCGGCAAAGCTATCCTGGGTATTTGTACGGAGCGGCCCTTTAACGAACGGGTAGCGCGGACCGACCAGTGTGGCACCGGTCGCCGTGCGAAATTTACGGCGTCGCGTCATTCGTGTTCATCCAGAAGGGTACCAGTATGTCCGGCATCGTCCTTTCGTCATCGGTCCGTCAGAACCTGCTTTCGCTGCAGTCGACGGCCGACCTGCTCGCCACCACGCAGAACCGCTTGTCCACCGGCAAGAAGGTCAACACCGCGCTCGACAATCCGACCAACTTCTTCACGGCGCAGTCGCTCGACAACCGCGCCAGCGACATCAACAATCTGCTGGATGGCATCGGCAACGGCGTGCAGGTGCTGCAGGCCGCCAACACCGGCATCACTTCGCTGCAGAAGCTGGTCGACAGCGCCAAGTCGGTCGCCAACCAGGCCCTGCAGGCAGCGGTCGGCTATTCCCAGAAGTCGCAGGTGACAACCGCCGTGGTCACCGGCGCCACCACCGACGATATCCGTGGCACCGCCACCTACAGCAATGCCATCCTCGCTGGCACGGCCGTCAATAACAATCTCACGACGCCCGCGGCAATCACCACCGCAACCAAGCTCGTCACTGCGACCAACTCCGATACCCTGGCGGCTACTCCGACCGGCACGATCAACGTCAACGGCAAGTCGATCACGTTCTCGACCTCGCAGACCACTTCGACGACCGATTCGTCCGGCAACGTCACCCTCGGCACGGGAGCTGGCAGCAACCTGACCGTCGGCGACCTGCTCACGGCGATCGACGGCATCACCGGCACGACCACCGCTTCCACCATTACGGCTGGTGCGCTCCAGATCAGCACGGGCGTGAACCAGGACCTCAACATCTCCGGCTCGGGCCTCGCCGCTTTCGGCCTTACCGCCGGAACCAAGGCACGCACCGTGGCAACGCCTTCGCCGCTGGATGGCTTGACGCTGACGATCGGCGCGACCGGCAACGGCAAGGCCACCAACATTACGTTCGGTAGCGGCGCGGGCCAGGTGAAGTCCCTCAACGACCTGAACAACGCTCTGTCGGCCAACAACCTGCAGGCGTCGCTCAGCGCAAGCGGTGCGCTCACCATCAGCACCACGAACGATGCTGCGTCTTCGACCATCGGCACGATCGGTGGCACGGCAGCTGCTTCCGGCAAGCTGTTCAACGGCCTCGCGGGCAGCGCCCCGGTGCAGGATCCGAATGGGTTGTCGAACCGCGCCAACCTGGTCAACCAGTACAACAACATCCTGGACCAGATCACCACGACCGCCCAGGACGCCTCGTACAACGGCATCAACCTGCTCAATGGCGATCAGCTCAAGCTGACCTTCAACGAGACGGGTTCCTCGACGCTGAAGATCCAGGGCGTTACCTTCGATGCCTCCGGCCTCAACCTCACCAAGCTGACCGCCGGCACGGACTTCATCGACAACGCTTCGGCCAACGCCACGCTGAAGACGCTCAACAGTGCGAGCGGCCTGCTGCGCACCCAGGCTTCGACCCTCGGTTCGAACCTGTCGATCGTGCAGATCCGCCAGGACTTCTCGAAGAACCTGATCAACGTGCTGCAGACCGGCTCGTCCAACCTGACGCTGGCCGACACCAACGAGGAAGCGGCCAACAGCCAGGCGCTGTCGACCCGCCAATCGATCGCGGTGTCCGCGCTGGCGCTGGCCAACCAGTCGCAGCAGAGCGTTCTGCAGCTGCTCCGCTAAGCGTAGCCGCGACAGACAACGACTATCGAGGCGGCGGAGGAAACTCCGCCGCCTTTGCTTTTGGGTTCGCTTAACCATCCCGTCGGTTTCAACTCATGTTCAACCCACGGGCGATCGCGTCCTGATGCAGGCGGATGTCATGACCGCCAGCGTTTCGCCGGATTTGACGGCCCCTCGATCTCATTTCGTTCAAATTGCGACGACAGGTGGAACGGGCTCTTTCCCGTTCGGGTGGTATGGGCCTGTTGCTGTGAAACCGGCTGTGATGTCGTGATGCGTCGTCCTTGAAAGGCTTCATCGTCCGTATTTGCACGGACGACGAAATTAACGTCGCCGTGAAGCCGGCCAAGTTATCGATGCGAGGCGAGCGTTCCGTAGCACCTTGAGGGGACCGATTCATGGACGATCTGTTGCGCGAGTTCCTGACGGAGAGCAGCGAGAGCCTGGATACGGTCGACAACCAGCTGGTGCAGTTCGAGCAGGATCCGAACAACGCGAAGATCCTGGACAACATTTTCCGCCTTGTGCACACGATCAAGGGCACCTGCGGCTTCCTCGGGCTGCCGCGGCTGGAAGCGCTGGCGCATGCCGGCGAGACCCTGATGGGCAAATTCCGCGACGGCATGCCGGTGAAAGCGGAAGCCGTGACGCTGATCCTGTCCTCGATCGACCGCATCAAGGAGATCCTCGGTGGGCTCGAGGCGACCGAGGCCGAGCCGGAGGGTAACGACCGCGATCTGATCGATCAGCTCGAGGCGATGGTCGAGCGCGGCATGGCCGCGATGGCTGCCGGCGAGACTGCTGCTGAAGATATGCCAGTCGTTGAATCTCCATCCGTGCAGGCGGCAATGACCGAAGGCACGCTGGTGGTGCAGACGCTGGAGCGTCCGCTGCGTCCGGGCGAGGTCTCGCTCGACGAGCTCGAGCGCGCCTTCCGCGAGACCGAGATTGAAGTGGCTGCATCCGCGCCGGTCGCCAAACCCGTCGCTGCTGCCCCCGCAGCCGAGCCGGCCGAGGCTGCGAAGAAGCCGGCCCGCAAGGCCGCCGCCGAGGATGTTGTCCAGGAAGGCGACAAGATCGCCAACCAGTCGATCCGGGTCAATGTCGATACCCTCGAACACCTCATGACCATGGTCTCCGAGCTGGTGCTGACCCGCAACCAGCTGCTCGAGATCTCCAGGCGCAACGAGGACACCGAGTTCAAGGTGCCGTTGCAGCGGCTCTCCAACGTCACCGCCGAGCTGCAGGAAGGCGTCATGAAGACGCGCATGCAGCCGATCGGCAATGCCTGGCAGAAGCTGCCGCGCATCGTCCGCGATCTCTCCGGCGAACTCGGCAAGCAGATCGAGCTGGAGATGCACGGCGCCGACACCGAGCTCGACCGCCAGGTGCTCGACCTGATCAAGGATCCGTTGACGCACATGGTGCGCAACTCGGCCGATCATGGCCTGGAGACCACCGCCGAGCGGGTCGCCAGCGGCAAGCCCGAGCAGGGCACCATTCGCCTGTCCGCCTATCACGAAGGCGGCCACATCATCATCTGCATCGCCGACAATGGC
>NZ_BOVL01000068.1 GCF_019972155.1 Bradyrhizobium sp. RD5-C2
CCGGCAACTGTTATGTTGGTTTGGTTTGCAGGTACGGCTTTCGGTCTCGCATGATGGCATTGAGGACCGTCAGCAGCTTCCTGGCGACGGCGATTAGGGCGAGTTTGGCTGGTTTTCCGGCCTGTCGCAGTCGTGCATAGAAGGCCTTGAACGGATCAGCTCTGCGGACTGCGTTGAGGGCCGCCATATAAAGGGCGTCACGAACGCGCTTTCGGCCGCCCGCAATCTTGCGCTTGCCGCGGAAGGCGCCGCTGTCGACGTTGAAGGGAGCAAGGCCAGCGAGCGCGGCGAGTTGTTTCGGTCCGACCCGCCCGAGTTCCGGCATCTGCGCGATGAGCTGCATGCAGGCCACGGGACCCACGCCGGGCAGCGAACGCATTAACTTCGCATCGTCCGCGATCTCCGCTTCGGCTTTAATCAATGCGCTGATGTCGGCCTCGATC
>NZ_BOVL01000069.1 GCF_019972155.1 Bradyrhizobium sp. RD5-C2
TTGCCCTGGCGCGACGATGCCGGGCTCGACAGGCCGCGCAGCGACAGGATGAACAGCACCCCCGCCACGAGGTACAGAACAGCAGCCAGATTGGCGTTCATCTCAGGTCCCCCTTTGTCTTCGTCACCCCGAGGTGCACGCCGCTCACTTGGCTTTCTTCTTGTACATCGCCAGCATGCG
>NZ_BOVL01000070.1 GCF_019972155.1 Bradyrhizobium sp. RD5-C2
GGACAGCCCCTTGAACGAGCTGGCTCGAAGTAGACCTTCGGACGTGATGTCGCGGTACTCGACGTCGGCAAAGAACTTGGGTTCGACCCAGGTTGCCTTCGGTTTCCGCATCGGCTTTGTGAGCTTGGCCTTCGGGCTGACGACGGTATCCAGGGCTTTACGGATCTGCGCCGAGGTAGTCCGATTCCAGCCGGTGCCGACCTTACCCATGTAGACAAGCTCCTTCCCCTGCTGCTTGCCAAGGTAAAGGGCTGCCACGCCAGTGGGGTCCTTGACGAAGCCGACGATCGGGAATTTCTCGCGCTGAACCGTCTT
>NZ_BOVL01000071.1 GCF_019972155.1 Bradyrhizobium sp. RD5-C2
AAGAAGCCGGCCCGCAAGGCCGCCGCCGAGGATGTTGTCCAGGAAGGCGACAAGATCGCCAACCAGTCGATCCGGGTCAATGTCGATACCCTCGAACACCTCATGACCATGGTCTCCGAGCTGGTGCTGACCCGCAACCAGCTGCTCGAGATCTCCAGGCGCAACGAGGACACCGAGTTCAAGGTGCCG
>NZ_BOVL01000072.1 GCF_019972155.1 Bradyrhizobium sp. RD5-C2
TTGGTCAATCGGGCGCTGGTTCCTGAGTTCGAGTCGATCAGGACGGACGATGTCCCGTAGGACTGGGGCAGGTCCGCGGTCGTTGTCGACTCCGAAAGTACACTGGCTAAACTGCTCGTCATTGGCCCCCTCCAGCGGCGGGCGCTTTGTGAGTTGCGTATGAAGCGTATCGAGATGCCGGGATTCATTAAACCCCAGCTAGCGACCCTACGGAGCAAAGCTCCCTCGGGGCTGCAGTGGATTCACGAAGTCAAATACGACGGCTACCGCGTACAGCTCCATCTCGACCGCGGTAAAGCCAAGGCCTTTACCCGTAATGGCCTGAACTGGATAAAGCGGTTCTCCGTCATTGCTGGCGCCTTCGACATCTCCGGGCAGGCGATCATCGATGGGGAGGTCGTCGTCGTCCATGAAGGCCGTACCAACTTCTCCGAGCTGCAGGCAGAACTCGCCAGAGGCGAACAGGACCGCTTGCTTTATTACGCCTTCGACCTCCTATGGCTCGATGGGCAAGACTTAAGGAAAACGCCGCAGCTTGAGCGCAAGGCCATGCTGCAGGGCCTGTTCGATACCTACCAGCTCGAACCTCCGGTCCTATTCAGCGAGCATGTCACCGGGGACGGGCAGCAG
>NZ_BOVL01000073.1 GCF_019972155.1 Bradyrhizobium sp. RD5-C2
TTTGCTCTTTCAGGAGGTTGTCCATCTGGTCTGAACCGAGGAAGCTGAGGTTGCGAAGCTTCAGTGTTCCAAGGAAAGACCAGATGAACGTCCACAAGAATGCGCCTTTGACGCCCAAAGGTCGAGAGGCGATGGTGCGTAGCGTCGTCGAGGGCGGGCTGAGCCAGGCCGACGCGGCCCACCAGTTCAACACCACACCGAAGACCGTTGCCAAATGGGTCAAGCGGTTCCGCGCAGAAGGTGTCGAAGGGTTGCGTGATCGCTCCTCGAGACCTCTTTCATCGCCAAGCCAAA